>NZ_JBSPKX010000001.1:0-2616738 GCF_053848045.1 Mesorhizobium sp. BHbdii
GAGGCCGTGCTCCTGCCTCCGGCCCTTCCATTTTCCCGATTTGCGCGCACAGCTCACTGGCAATAATCAAGAGCAGGAACGTGCCCTCAAATGCCGCCACAGCGTATCCGCCTTCTGCCATCGGCTTTAGAAGCCCGCCATTCCGGTTCCGGTCCCCTAAACGGCCTGTCAGCTTTGCGCCCTCATTTCAGCCGCTCGAACTGCCCAAGCCATTTCCTGAAAGCCGCCGTTCGGGGGAATCCGTCTGGATGTCGATGGCAAGGGTGGTAGACGGGCGGCTTCGCCACCAAGCAGGCCGCAACGGATTTCAGGATGTTATGGGTTAGGCGGTGACCCTCGGGCCACTCATGCAGCCATTCCTCGTGCTGTCGCGAATCATGTCGTTGACGGTGCAAGCATAGGCCGCCGAATTGCTCAGTCCGAGCGTGGCGAGCGCGCAACACTCGATCAGATATGGCAGTCGCTAGCACTATATGCATTTAGTGACAGCCCACCCGATTCGAGCGGACGAAGTCTTTACCAAGTGTTGTTTCTCGGCAAGGCTGATCGTTGAGGCGCTCACGCCGCGAGGATTGAAGAATGCTCAACCAGGCAGAAACACTCTACCCATCTCTGACCCCACTTGCGGTCCAGGTCCGCTGGAAGGTTCCAACCGAATTCCCGGCGTGCCCGGAGGAATTCACCGACGACGCCCTTCTTCTTTATGAATCGCGCCTCTCTTTCGGAAGTGTCTTCGCGCGCAACCATCTCTCCACGAGCCTCGTCGTCGACCGGAATCTCAAGGACGATGACCTGATCGTGCTCACTCGTTTTGCCGGCGACGCCATGAAGAGTTGGGCAGTGGCCCACATTTCAATTCATGACGGCCTTTTCCATCACCGAAGCGAATTCACCTTCTTCAGTCTCAAGGGCGCTCTGAAGCACTTCTGCGAACTAGCTGGGGAGGACCTTGGCGACTCGATCGATGACTATTGCTGATGACGTATCGGCTGATGTCGATGCAGAAATGGTGCTGCATATCGACGATCCCGGTTGAGCGTGGGTATCGGGCGTGCGCGATGACCTAGTGCTGCTGGTCAGGTTTGAAGTCATGGTGCCGAGCAGCATCAACAGGGATGTTGCCGGAGGGGGCCAAGATGAAACATGAGCACCTGCGAGTCGTCGGTGCTGGCTTCTCGCGTAACGCTGGGCTGCCCTGCAGGCAAGGTATAACCTCAGGGCTTGCCGTAATCGCCTCTGCAGCGCGACGCAGTTGGTCATTAGATAGTGGCATTGCGACTGCCAAAAAGCCGCCACCATTCAGGTTGGCGCTTTCGAAATGCGCACGCGCCAACCACGACGTTGTGAGATGCAGACCTGAATTACGTTGAGTTCCACGTAGACCTAAACTCGCTATAAGATGTCCATCATGCTTTGGAGTTCCACCTATATGCAGTTCAAGTCTCGTAATGTTCGTTCGCTGGCCGAGTGCGTCGTTGGCGATGCTGCCCACTTCCCGTACCGCTCAAGCAAATACATCACCGAATTCTTCGAAGATTGCGATCTGCCGTTCGTTCACGACGGCTCCACCCGCTGGGCTTGGACCACGGACCGCCTGACAGAACTCCTATCCGAACCATCGCCCCAGCCCCACGCGCTTCCTCCCCGTTTCGTCCATGTGTTCCGCACACTCATGGATAGGTCGGAAGCTGTCGACGATGACCTAGACCGATCAAAGGCATTAGAAATCCTCAACATCCCTCTGAAGAAAGAAGGCTACGAGGCGTACTTCGACGATGGGGGCTCGCTCCAGTTCCGGCACATTGCAACGAAGAAGGTGTCAGAGGCTTCGAACCCTCACCGGCCCTTGGCGCCTGAGGAAGTCAGGCGGCGGGAGCAACTCGCGACCTATCTCGACGCGTGCACCGAAGACGAACTAATCGAGGAAGTTCTCTTGCCAATGTTCCGTCAACTTGGCTTCCACCGCATCACCGCGGCGGGCCACTCCGACAAGCAGCTCGAATATGGCAAGGACATCTGGATGCGGTACACGCTCCCCACCATGCATGTCATCTACTTCGGCATCCAGGCCAAGAAGGGGAAGATCGATTCATCGGGCATGACTAAGCCCGGTAACGCCAACGTCGCCGAAATTCACAATCAGGTCGTCATGATGCTCGGCCACGAGATTTTTGATCCAGAGCTAAATCGTCGCGTGCTCGTAGATCACGCCTTCATCGTTGCCGGCGGCGAGATCACGAAGCAGGCTCGTAACTGGCTCGGTGGCAAGTTAGATCAGAGTAAGCGTGCCCAGGTCCTGTTTATGGACCGCGAGGATATCCTGAATCTCTTTGTCGTGACGAGTATCCCACTCCCTGCCGCGGCCGTTCGAGGGCGAGCAACTTGGGAATCCAATGACATTCCCTTTTAGGACGCCAGGCCGATCATATCGGGAGGGTAATGATTCGGGCTGTGCGCCACGTCGTGGCGGATGACTGCTTTCTAGCCATCGGTCCGAAACGCCGCCTGTCAGTTTGCGGCCCCCAGGCTGCCGGACCGCAATGCGCCCCCCTTTCGGTCTCTTAGGCAGCGTTTTCGATTTCTCAAAAGCCGCCATCGGCGGTAGTCCATATAAAACACGACATTAGGTTGGATAGCGGTCAGGCCGTTATTGGGACATGCGCTTTGGAACCGCACAGTTCCTCAGTGAGACAGATGACCGAAATTGCCACCTATCTTGTTTTTGCGTAGCTAAGCGATATAGGGGCGAGCTCATTCGATATACCTGCGGTCCAGCTACCGCGCTCCCGTTCATTCCAGCTTCAGGCGCTCCCATTCGCCAATCAGCGACCTGTACTTTGCAAGGAATATCGACTCTTCGTTGCCCTGCAGCGACGTCGTTTGCGGAGAGAAGAATGTCCGACGAAGGGGGTCGATAATACGCACGTCAGCTGGATCAGATTCTGTCAGGGCTTGCTGCATCACCCATAAGCCCAACCTTCCGCCCTCGTCTGGGAGCGCCGGTTCTTCGCTGAAGTACGGATACACCACGCGCGTGTATTCCCCCCTGACACGCGCGTGGAGCGCATCCCTTATACGAATTGTGCCACCTAGGTCTTCGACTCGCAGGTTGCCGTGCACGCTTAGAGGGACAATCTCGACCGGCTCATTTGACCAACGCAATTTTGCACTGAGCAGTTCGAGAACCCCGTCCTTCAGCAGTGGGTATAACCGCTTGAAATTTCTGTTTGACTTTATCCGATCATCGGTCATCTGCGTTAGGTCACCGTCTCCCGATATATGTTTTTTGACATCTGACCAGAGTGGTAGATAAAAATCGCCGCCTCGACTTCGAGTACCACCTGCTTCCTTTTTGCGGCCAAGCCGAATATCCTCTTTCAAAATGGACCGCCGTAGTGAATTGGGCGCATAGAACAATTGCAGCGCCTTTCGGAGAGGAATATCTAGAACAGACATATATGCCCCACTTCGTAGATGGAAGGACAAGCATCCCTTCAACTTTCAGTCGGCACAAGTAGAAAGTCGGTGTGTTCACTAAAAAAACGGACCGCGCCAAAAATTATTCATGGTCAGGCTATTGCGCTGAATTGGCCTCGTCGACCGAGCGCGCCATTGAGGCCGTTGCCGGGTGTTCCCAAGCTTCGTGAAAGCCGCCGTTTGATGAGGTCCGGGGACGGCCTACACGCTACGCCAAGATAGCAATGGGCGGTGCGAAATAGGTTTACGGCGATTACTGGCGAGACTTGACCCAATCTTCACTTGTCTGCGCCGGCACCTGTGCGTCATCGAGCAGTTTATAGATTTCCCCGATCTTTTTGGCTTGGTTTGCTCGGCAAAAAGCAAGGAACAATCTCTCCTTGGCGCGCGAGGCGGCCACAAAGAAATTTGAGTGACCTTCGGTTGGATTTCCGGCGAAGCTCCACCATTGCGTGTCGTCGAGACCGGGCAAGACTACCATCGTGTACTCAAGCCCCTTGCTTTTTGTGATCGTAAGAAGCGGAACCTGGTTCTCTCCCCGATACCACGCGAGCGCGCCCTTCCACGAACGGCTGCCATCGGCGCTCTCCAAAAGAAACGCCTTCGTCGCTCGCCTTATCTGTTGGAAATAGTCACCTTGTTGATAGTGCGGCGCCATGCTCGCGAGCCTGCCCAAACCGAAGAACGCCTCCGCCGTGTCGATCAGTTGCTCCATCTTCACTTTGTTCGCGACGGCCGACGCATCTCCAATGCCGTTGGCCTTCTTAAACTGATCAAGCGGGTCTAATACCCTCGCGACCTTTGCAGCGTCGTCCTCATCCAGCCCCTCTATCGTGAGGAGTTCATCCACGAGGCGAGCCCACACAACACCACCTCGCTTTAGGGTCAGGAATTCAACTGCATCGCTAATGGTCTGCGCATACGGTTCCGTCATCAGGTCTTGAATGCTGGCACCGCCTACATCCCGATCCTCGTTCCGAAGCCCAATTCCATTATTGGCAAACTGGGGTGCAAGGCGGCTCTCCCAATCGGTTGCCTTCTGGCGCACCAGCAATCCGATCTCACGTGGCGGCATACCTTGTTTGATTTCGTTCTCGACATAAGCCGCGATATCCCGATCCTCTGCTACCTGATCGGCTGAAACCACGATGCAGCATATTTGCTCGTTAGGGATAGCAGGCGCGGGACGCACGGCCTGAAAGTCCGGCTCGGCCGGAGCGAGTCTCGCCTTCAGAATGTTCAGGATTTCGACAATGCGCGCGTTGCTTCGGTAGTTGAATTTAAGTGTCTCGTGGGAACGTCCCAGCGCTGGGCCGCCCAATAGAAAATCGGCCGTGAATTCACCGAAACTGTCGTTTTGTGCGCCGGCCCATCCCATGATTTTCTGCTTGTCGTCTCCAACCGCCGTGACGATGGTATCGGAGCCGCCGAATATCGACCGCATGAGTTCATATTGAACGTATGTGGTATCCTGAAACTCATCCATGAAGAGGTGACTATAGGTGGCTCGTATTGCGTTCTTGATGGCCGGGTTATGATCGACGATGACTTGCATCAACCTACCAATCATCTGAAAGGTCAGCGGTATTGGGTTCTGATCCAACGCCCATAAAATTCGAACCAGCTGGACGAATGATGCTTCGCTGGTGACGCCGAATGGGCTCAGGCTGAGTGACTGTATGCCTTTGATGACGTCGTCATACGATAGTGCCATCACGGAATTGGGTTTGACGGGCGGCGCACCGGCGAGGGCGAGTGCCCTGCCTGTCGCCGAATTGGGGTTACCCAGATCCCCCGCCACAGTTCGCTGGAAGTTTGCGATCTCGTTTCGCGGCGGTGTAAAGGCGATCCTGTAAGGAACCTTTAGCGCGAAGGGCGGAGGAAGAGACCGCCAGAATCGGTCGAACAACTGCTTCGCGAATGCGTCAAATGTCATGGAATCGAGCCGTCTCGATAGTTCTTTCGAACAACGACGCTCAAATCGCTCGCGTAGATTGCGGGCCGCGTCCCGCTTGAAGCTGATCGCCAGTACGCGGCGTGGGTACGGGCACATGCCAGTCTGCATGAGGAACACGCCTCGCTGGCCAAGCAACTCGGTCTTTCCGGCCCCCGGTCCCGCAGTCACCAACGTGTTGTCTCGCGCTCTGACGGCTGCAAATGCACTATCTTCCAAACCATCAATGCCGACGGGCTTCCACGCCGACATAGGCACGAGGCCGCTACCCATTAGCCCTCCGACATTTCAAGCTGCTTTTGAACGCGCTCAAGCAGACGTTTGAGCACCGCAGGTGTTCCCTTGCTTAGGGCCGCGTCATCAAGCTGCGACAAGGCCGACAGGTGAATGGCGGGTTTGCCCCGGTTCCCCATGAACAGGTAGGAATACCAAGGAAACAGAGGCAGGATCGAATAATCGGAATAGGCATCGACGCCATACCCTCCCGATTTGAGCACTAAATTGGCCGCTTCAATCTGGCGTGCTGGATCGGTCGCGTTTTGAGGGCCCGTCGCTCCCGGGCGCAGGGCGGTGTACTCCTTGGTGAAAGCTTCCAGCATGACCATGTCCAAATCCAGTGGACTGGAAAAAAAGACATCCTGTGCTTCGAACCACGCGATCCAGCCGTCGATCAACACTCTGGTCCAACCGTCTGCTTTCCAGTCACTGACCCGTGCCATCGCGAGAGCGGCAGCAAGATTCTTTTGTAGCGTCGGGTCGGTCGGATTCTTAAAAGCAGAGATCGCCTCGGCAGCCGCCTTAAACTGCGCGAGATCGCCCGAGCTTCGACCCAGATCAAGGTCAAGCAAGGTCGTATGGGAAATTCCAAGCTGGGTTACCAAGCGCCAGAAGTGCTGCACATATCTGCCACCGATAGGAACTATGGCCACGAATGACCGATCTATGGGGAAGCCAAGCGCGCCCGCCATACGTGGCAGCACAATCTCTTCGGAAGCACCCTCGCCAAAAATCGCATGCCGAGCGAAGTAGATTTCCGGATGCGCTCGAACGGCCTCGCGCACAAACTTAGCCGCTTCGTCCGTGTCAGGTGGCAGAACCAACTTCGCCGCATGTGAAATGCCAGTCTTGCCGTTGCGTCGAAGGTGGCGCAATGCCTCTGGTTCCAAACGCCCAACAATCGCTGGCGAGTGGCTAGTGAGCAAACCTTGTACCCGCTGGGTCTTAGTTAGCTTTTGAAGCTCCGTGATCAGCTTCGAGAGAAAATACGGCGCGAGGTGATTTTCAGGTTCCTCGAATGCAAAGATCGTGAGCGCGGGAGCCTGCATGAAGCCGGCTGAAAATGGCGGCGTCTTGCCATCCGCCACCTCTTGTTCCAGGGACAACTTGATATCCAGCAACGCCTTGACGAGCGCGAAATGAAACAGGGATCGTTGTCCGTCGCTCAGTTGCTCAATGCTCATTGAGCGGCCCGTAGCGGACGGAGTCAAAACGATAGAAGCGGCCCGGACAACCTGCTGAAAATCGGGGGGCAAAACGTGTAGCTCTGCCTTCGTGGCCGTATCCGCCGCATTCAGTTCCGACCAACAACCTTCGATGAAACCGTTGACGCGCTTTAGTGCGTCTTCGCCGGTCAGCGCCTCACCCGCCTTCGCGATGAGCTCTCTAATCTCTTTCTCATGTTGCCACTGAACCGATTGCATCAGACTTCGTCCCAGGCTCCGTACCGTGAGCTTGGTAAGGCTAGTGATGTCCCGGCTCGCGGGAATGAATCGCACAGCGATCTGCCCGCGGTCCGCAGCCGACATTTTGCGTTTGATCGTCGGGTCGGGAACTTCGCCAAAGGGCACCGGGTCCGTTGTCAGCAGCCAATAGGCCGCTTCCTCAATGTCGCCATCTAGTGACCCGGTGCTTTGCCAATTGGCCTCCAGCCGAACGCGTGCAATGAGTTTCCCACCGGGGCCATCAACAACCATGTTCCTGAAGGCGGCTGGAACTGTCTTCTCCGCATCTTTTTGCACCGCATCCAGTTCGGGAAACCCAAACTCCGCTTCAATAAAGAATCTGCGCAGCGGAGAGCTATCCAACGTTTCGCCAGGTGGCACGAAAAAGTCCTCGGCCTGCACAGTGCGCTCTTCACGCGTCTCACCAAAAACGCGCACTAGTGCGGCGAGCAGCGCGGACTTTCCTGACCCGTTCCGGCCGATCATCGCAGTAACGCCGGGGTCCAGCGGAACAGAAAGGAAAGCAGGCGACGTGTCGCTGTCGGCCGCAGGGTCAGTCGGTCCGAAACATTGAAATCGCCAAACTCTCAGCTCGTTGATTTTCATCCGACGCCCCGCTCAAGTTCTCATGCATCCATGAACTGGACGACCCTATCAACGCGATTCTGCCTTGGAAATATGCAGCCTCCCGCAACGGCAGACAGTTTCCCGCTGATCGCATTCATGAATAGACACGTGGCGGGAACGACAACAGGAGCAACTGAACACTTTAGGCAGGAATGCCGCCCAAGCAAGCCATTCAACGCTTTGGATGTCGATTTCGAGAGCCGCCGTACTTCGGCTGATCGCGTTACAAGGGCATGGCCAGTTACATGTTTTGCGATATCGCCTTCCCCAAACCCGTAAGAAATGGAACGCGTCAGCAGCCCGACCAGATGTTCACTGGGGACTGGCAGCTATCTCAACTTCGGTGCATTAAATCTGCCGGTCTCCTTCCGGCCCCTCAGCGGACGGTCAGGGCGGGTATGTAGGCGAAACAGGCGAGGATGAGCAGCGCCATGAGGTAGAACGGCCAGAGCTGGGCAACCACTCGAACAATCGGCTGCTTGGCGATTGAAGCGGAAATGAAGAGCGTCGTGCCAACCGGCGGCGTGTAGAGACCGATCGCCAGTGAGAGAACCATGACCAGTCCCAATTGCACGAGGTCCAGCCCGATCTGGTTCGCCAAGGGGACGAAGATTGGCCCGAGCAGCAGGATCGCCGCGGGAAGGTCGATGAACATGCCGACGATGAGCATGATGATGATCATTGCGAGGATGATGAGCCAGGGCTCCTTGAAGGTCGCCACAGCCCAGACGGCAAAGCTCTGCGGGATCTGCGCATAAGTCAGCAGCCAGCCGATGACGGCGGAACCCATGATGACGATCATGACCACGCCGGTGGCGATGCCCGAGGAGATGACAGCGCGCTGGAGCTTTGCCAAATTCATGTCGCGATAGACAAAGCTGCTCACCAGCAGGGCATACAGCGTGGCGAGCACCGATACTTCCGTAGGCGTCGCAAGCCCGAAGCGCAGGAACAGGAGGATCATCAGCGGCATGGCTAGCGCCGGCGCGGCCTGCAGCGTGCTTTGGCCGATCTCGGTCCAGGCGGCGCGCTTCGGGTTGTAGGGGAAGCCCCTGAAGCGGGCTGAGAGATTGCAGACAAGAACGAACCCTGCGGTGATGACCAGGCCCGGTAGGACGCCGGCCAGGAAGAGCGCGCCAACGGAGACGCCCGAGACTAGGCCGTAGAGGATCATCGGGATCGAGGGAGGGATGAGCACGGCGATCATGGCCGATGCCGCGTTGTTGGCAGCGGCGAAGTCGAGCGGAAAACCCTCGCGCTTCTGCCAAGGAATGAGCATGGCACCGAGGGCGGTCGCGTCTGCGACGGCCGATCCGGAGACGCCACCGAAAGCCGCCGAGCCGACCACGGACGCCGAGAGAGGCCCGCCTCTGTAGCGCTGGACGAGCAGCGAGGCGAAGCGGATTAGATTGGCGCCGAGCCGGCCGCTCATCATCAAATTGCCAGCCAGGATGAAGAACGGCAGTGCCAGCATGGGAAAAGACTGCGTCTGGCCGAACATCTGCTGGACGATGATGTTGAGCGGCAGGAAATCGGTCATCAGGATGCCTGCGCCGGACGCAATCAGGATCACGTGCCCCACCGGGACGGCGAGAGCGAGCAGAAGGAAGAAGACTAACCCCAAGACCAGCATCATAGCGGGCTTTCCTCCGCCGAAAGACCCGCGACGGCACCGCGGCCGCCATGCGCGATGCGTAGAGCGACGACCAGGCTTGCGACGGTCACCCCGACCGACATGTAGACGAGAGCGTAGTAGCCCCAGCTTCGCGGTAGACGCAGCAGGGAAGACATCTCGATGGAAGCTATCTGCGCTACGCGCCACGCCACGACAGCCAGCACGACATAGGCCACCGCGATCAGAAGCTGGATCAGTACGGCCAGGATTCTGGCGGCCCGTTCCGAGATCACGTCCAACAGGATATCGACAGCGATGTGGGCGCCCTGGAGCGCGGCCAGCACGACTCCGGCCGCCACCATCCATGGGAACAAATGCTCCGGCAGCTCGCTCAACCAGGAGATGCCGCCCTGCTCGAATGCATAGCGCATCGCCACGTTTACTCCGAGCGCTGCGAGCAGGACCACCACCGTGATGACGACGATCGCCTCGCTCACGCGCCGCAATATACCGTCGACGGTGTCGACAACCGGAAGCATTCGTTCGATCAGTCGCATAGCCGCCTCAGTTGCCCGCGGCCTGGACCAGCGACGTCACGAAAGTGCCGAACTCCTTAGCCTTCCAGGCGTCGTAAACAGGGGCCGTGGCCGCGCGCAGCGCCTCGCGGTCGGGCTCATTCACGGTCACCTTCGAGTTCTTTTCGAATTCGGCACGCAGCTTCTGTTCTGCCTCGCCCATCATCCGCCGCTGCAGGTTCCCCGCTTCGACCGCCGCTTCTCTCAACGCCTTCAATTGCTCCGCTGACACCCGACCGGCAGCGATCTTCGACATCAGGAATGGCGTGCTCTCCCACTTGTGGGCAGACAGCGAAATGAATGGATTGACCTCGTAGAGCTTGCTCGAGGCGATGTTGGCGAGCGGGTTCTCCTGTCCGTCAACCACGCCCTGTTGAAGCGCAACATAGAGTTCGCTGAAGGAAATCTGCTCCGTCGCGGCGCCGAGCGCGCGGAAGATATCGACCGTCATCGGGTCGGCCGGCGTGCGAATCTTCAGTCCCTTGAGATCGTCGGGTTGGTTGATGGAGCGCTTGGCGTTGGTGATATGGCGGATACCGTTATCCCACCAGTCGAGCGTCACGATGCCGACGGCGTCGAACCTGGCCGACAGCTCCTCGCCGACAGGCCCCTTGAGGACATCGAACGCGTCCGCGGGATCGTCGAACAGGAAGGGCAGGCCGAGAGCGGCGAGTTCCGGCACAAGACCGGAAGCCGCGCCCTGGCTGTTGATCGTGAAATCCAGGCTCCCGGTGCGAAGACTGGTAAGCATGGCCACATCATTGCCCAGTTGCTCTGCGCCGGCGATCCTGATCGTGACTGTGCCTCCGGTCTTTTCCGCAACGAGCTCGGCGAATTTCTCCGCTGCAACGGAACGTGGGTTTCCCGGTGCGGCGCCGTGGCCGAGCGTGAGCACCGTCTGGGCCCAAGCTCCCGCGGGCAGGACAGTTGCCGCGGCAAGACACAAGAGCCCGGCCATATTTCTGCGTGTCAGTCTGAACATTCTTTCCTCCCTGTTGTCGGTGAAGTCTGCTTGCGAGGGCTCCCTCGCGTTCACGATACCCATTGCCGGATCGAGGCGGCGACCGCGTCGGACGAGATCCCGTAACGGTCGTGCAGCGTGGGCAGGGCGCCCGCGTCTAGGAATTCGTCGGGCAGCGCGATCTGTCGGAATGGCGGCGTCACGCCCTCGCGCAGCAGCAACGCCGCCACACCTTCGCCCAGGCCGCCGATGATCGTATGGTTCTCCGCCACGACGACGAGACGGCCGGGCACGCGGGCCGCGGCCAGGATCGCCTCCGTATCGAGCGGCTTGATGGTCGGCACGTGCAGGACGGCGCAGCCGATCCGGTCTGCCTCCAACGCCTTCGCCGCCTCCAGCGCGCGCATGGTCATCAGGCCGCTCGAGATGAAGAGCACGTCCGGGCCTTCGCGCAGCATGCGCGCCTTGCCGATCTCGAAACTGTAGTCGTATTCGTCGAGCACGACCGGCACCTTGCCGCGCAGGAGCCGCATGTAGACGGGGCCCTTGTGCTCCGCGATTGCCGCAGTCGCGAGTTCGGTATCGAGCGCGTCGCACGGATCGATGATCGTCAGGTTTGGCATCCCTCGAAAGATGGCGATGTCCTCGGTCGCCTGATGGCTCGGCCCATAACCAGTGGTGAGACCCGGCAGAGCGCAGACAATCTTGACGTTGAGGTTCTCCTCGGCGATCGCCATGCAGATGAAGTCGTAGGCACGGCGCGAAGCGAAGACCGCATAGGTGGTGGCGAACGGCGTGAAGCCCTCACGCGCGAGGCCAGCCGCCGCGCTCATCAAGAGCTGCTCGGCCATGCCCATCTGGTAGAACCTGTCGGGATGTTCCTGCGCGAAGACGTGTAGGTCCGTGTACTTCGCGAGGTCGGCGGTCAGCCCGACGATGTCGGTACGTTCGCGCGCGATCTGCGCCAGAGTATTGCCGAAGGGGGCGCTGCGCGTCGCCATGCCCTCGGGCGCCAGCGAGGCGATCATCGCCGAGGTGGTCTTGCGCTCTCCAGCCGACAGAGCGTGGCGCGGCTCGAACTTCGATTTCCTCATTGCGGGCGCCCCTCTTCCAGTGCCTCGAGGGCAAGCGCCCATTCGTGCGGTTCGACGCGGATGAAGTGTGTGATTTCGCGCTGTTCGAGGAAGGGCACGCCCTTGGCCATGCACGTGTCGCAGACGATCACGCGTGGCCGCGCGTCCTTGAGGTGGCGTGCGCGGTCGAACGCGTCCCTGACCGCGTCGATGTCGTTGCCGTCGACGCGCTGGGCGTGCCAGCCGAAAGCCTGGAACTTATCGGTGACCGGTTCGGAGGACAGCGTCCTGGTCGAGGGGCCATCCGCCTGCTGGTCGTTGAAGTCGACGATGGCAATCAAATTGTCGAGCCCGTGATGGGCGGCGGACATCGCCGCCTCCCAGGTCGAACCTTCGCCAAGCTCGCCGTCGGAAAGGAGATTGTATACGAAGCTGTCGCTCTTCTTGCGCTTCAGTCCCAGACACATGCCCACCGCAATGCCGAGGCCATGCCCGAGCGAGCCGCCGGTGATTTCCATGCCGGGCGTATAGGTCGCCATTCCCGACATCGGCATACGACTGTCGTCGGTGCCGTAGGTCTCTAGTTCCTCTTCAGGCAACACGCCCGCCTCGATCAGCGCGGCATAGAGCGCGATCGCGTAATGGCCGATGGAGAGCAAAAAGCGGTCACGGCCTTCCCAGAGGGTGTCCTCCGGCCGATAGCGCATTGCGTGGAAATAGGCGACCGCTAGCACGTCGGCGACGCCGAGGGCCTGTCCGACATAACCCTGCCCCTGTACCTCCCCCATGCGCAAGGCATGGCGGCGAATATGCCAGGCACGCACGGCGAGGCTGACATTGCTGCCGAAGCGGGGCATCTCCTTCGCTATCTCAGCCATGGATCAGCATCCCGCCATTTACATCGATCACAGCGCCAGTGATGTAGGCCGACAGGTCCGAGGCCAGGAACAGGTAGGCGCCTGCTACGTCCTTCGCCTCGCCGAGGCGCGAAAGCGGTATTCCTTTGATGATGTCGGTGCGCATCTGGTCTGTCAGCTTGCCCCCGGTGATATCGGTCTGGATCAGGCCGGGTGTCACGCAATTGACGCGGATGCCGTCGGGACCGAACTCGCGCGCCATCGCCTTGGCGAGGCCGAGCACGCCTGCCTTCGCAGCTGAGTAGTGCGGCCCGCCGAAAATGCCGCCGCCACGCTGTGCCGAGACGGAGGACATGCAGATGATCGAGCCGCCCCGCCCGCGCATGTGCGGGATGAAGGCCTGGCTGAGGTAGAGTACGCCGCGCAAATTGACGTCGAGGATGCGGTCCCAGTCCTTCGGACCAATCTCCAGCGTTTTCACCGGCTGGGTGATGCCGGCGTTGTTGCAGAGAATGTCGACTGTGCCGAACGCCTCGACCACTTGGGCGGCGGCAGAGCGGCATGCGTCGAGATCGGTCACGTCGCAGGCGATCCCGATGTGATCCGGCCCCAGCGAGGCGGCCGCCTCCGCCGCCTGGCCGGCGTCCAGATCCACGATCGCCACGCGCGCCCCGTGCTCGGCCATCAGCCCCGCCGTCGAGCGCCCGATTCCGCGCGGACTGGCGCCCCCGGAGATCACCACCGTCTTTCCTTCAAGCAACATGGAATTTCCTCGTATCTTCGTTCATTGCGTTGGTTTGCCTACAGCCGGTAGAAGCGCGCGGCGTTGTCGTGGAACAGCGCCAGCCGCTCGCTGTGGGAATATTCCCTCGTTATTTGCTTGAATGCGTTCAGGATGGCGTCGAAGCTCGAGAAGAGCTTGTCGACCGGGAAGTTGGTCGCAAACATCGATCGCTCGACGCCGAATGCGGCAATTGCTTCCTCGACATAGGGACGGATCGATTCCGTCGTCCACGTCCAGTCGCCCATGCCAAGGCCGGAGATCTTGCAGGCGACGTTAGGCGCCTGGGCGAGCAGGCGCATATTCTGCTTCCAGGCCTTGAAATGGTCGGGCCCGTCGACCTGCATGCCGGTGTGGTCGAGGATGATCTGCACGTCCGGGAAATCGCGGGCGAGATTGAGAAATTCCGGCATTTGCGGGTAATAAAGCTGCAGGTCGAAGCTGAGCCCGCGCTTCGCCAGTTCCTTGAAGCCCCCTCGCCATTCCGGCGTGCGGCTCACCTCCGGCCGCGACTGATAGGTCTTGGCCGGATCGGCATGAAAGTTCATGGATTGGCGGATGCCGCGGAAGTTCGGATACTGCATGTGCCGGTCGAGAAGCTCGCCGACGTCGGGCTTCGACAGGTCGGCATAGCCGACGATGCCATGCGGAAAGCCGCGTGTGTCCGCGATCTCCTGCAGCCACTTCGTTTCGCCAACCGGGTCCGTCGGGTCGAAGCCGACGTCGAGGTGCACGGATTTCACCAGGTTCTGGTTCCTGGCATCCTCAAGATAGTCGTCGAGCACGTAGCTCTTGCGGATGGCGCTGTAGTCGCCGAACGCAGCCGGCTTTACGCCGTCCGTCAGCCACGGATAGTAGTTGGTGTCGAGATCCCAGAGATGGTGATGCGGGTCGATGAAAGGCAGTTCGGCCACGATGCGCTCCTCATTGCTTGCCGCGCCCGCCGGAGCAGCCGGCGGGCGCATCTTGCGAGCGGTCAGTTGCTCGGGGGGAAGACGCGGGCGATGACCTTCTGCGCCTCGGGGCTGTCGACCTTGTCGGCGGTGACCAGCGGCATGACAAGCGCGAGGTTCTGGGTCACGGGCGCGCCGGTCAGCGCGTTGTAGACCTGCTGGGTGCCATCGATTCCCTGGCCGACCGCCTCCTGGAAGAAGATGCCCTGGATCGCGCCCTGCTTGAGGAGCCCGATGGTCGTCGGCGAACCGTCGGCGACGGTGACGCCGACCTTTCCGGTGAGGCCGCGGGTCTCCAGCACCTTGGCCGCGCCGGTGCCGGCCTCGTCATACATGCCGTAGATGGCCTTGATGTCGGGGTTGGCCGTCAGCAGGTCGTTGGCCTGCGTCACGGCCTCGTTGATGGTGAGGCCGCGCGTTTCCAGCATCTGTACGAGGTCGCAGCCTTCCGCTTCGAAGGCCTCCTTGGCGCCGGCCAGATATTTCTGCGCGTTCTCACGATCCTGCGGTAGCGAAAGCATGCCGACCTTGTTGCCGCCCCGCTCCTTGGCCAATTCGCAGGTGAACTTGGCCTGAGCCTTGCCGGTCTCGAAGTTGTTGGCCGTAACCGAGGAGGTGAAGTTGGTCAGCCCCGGCTGCGGGCCAATGCCGGCGAAGGCAATCGGAACACCTTCCTTCTCCAAGTAGTCGAGCAGTGGCGGGGTGGAGGTCGAGCTGACCGGCCCGATCACGATGGCGTCGACGCCCTTCGTCACCGCCGTGCGCGCATTGTCCATCTGCTTGGCGGGCGAATTCTCGGAGGTGAACTCGACATAGTCCATGCCGAGTTCCTCCGCCTTCTGCTTCACGCCATAGCCCACCCATTGCCAGTAGGAGATGTCGAGCGAGGGCGCGATATAGGCGACGGTCTTCTTGTCTTGCGCATATGCCGAGCCGGATATGGCGGCGGCCACAAGGGCTGCGAGTAGGACTGTGGTTCCGGTCTTCATCTTGGTTCCTCCCTTTGTGAAGATTTAGGTGCGCTTGCTATGGCTGAATCGGTCGATCAGCACCGCGAGCAGGATGGCCGTTCCAGTAACGGAGCCCTGCCAGAAGCTGTTGACGCCGATCAGGTTCACGCCGTTCTGGATGGCGGTGATCATCAGTGCGCCGAGCACGGCGCCGATGGCGCTGCCGGTTCCCCCGAAGAGGCTCGCGCCTCCGATCACGACGGCTGCGATTGCCTGGAGCATGAGGCTTGCGCCCGCCATCGCCTCGGCGTTGAGGATGTAGCTGACGGTGAGCAGCCCGGCGAAGGAGGCGAGCAGGCTGGACGCGACATAAGCTGCGAACTTGATGCGCAGGACCGGAATGCCCAGCAGCCGGGCGGCTGTCGCCGACGAGCCGACCGCATAAAACCAGCGGCCGACGACCACTTTGCGAAGCACATATTCCAGCGCGACCATCAGCACGATGCAGAAGAGCAGATGGTTGGGCACACCCGGGATGATTTCGCCCGAGTTCAGCAGCCAGAAATTCGGCGCGCCGATGGGCATCGAGCGCCCGTTGGTGACGATGAAGGCGAGGCTGCCGGCCACGGCATAGGTGATGAGGGTGACGACGAAGGGAGCGAGACCCACGATAGTCACCAAAAACCCGTTGATCGCGCCGAAGACGAGGCCGACCGAAAGCCCGGCGAGGCTCGCCGTAAAGGCATCGGCGCCGTTCGCCATGGCAAGCGCCGTAACCATTCCCGTCAGCGAGAACACGGAGCCGACCGATAGGTCGATGCCGCCGGTGACGACGACCAGAAAGACGCCAAGCGACATGATGATGAGCGGCGCCGCGGCCTGGATGATGTTGCGCATGTTGCCGGTGCTCAGCGCGGCGGGCACGTACATGCCGACCGCGAGCATCAGCACGACGATCGCGCCGGCGATGGCCAGTTCCGTGCGGTAGGATTTGACGATCCCTGGAGCCCGCATCCTCGGGCCGCGCCCCTCCTGAGTGGTTGCCATGTGATTTGTCGCTTCGGTCATGCAGCCATCCCCGTCAGTTCGGCGAGGCTTTCCTCGGTGAAACGGTCTTCGGGCAGGAATCCCCGCGGGCTCCCTTCGGTGTCGAAGGCAAAGATCGCGTCGCAAAGTTCGATGAGTTCGACGTTCTCGGTCGACCACCACACGATGATCGCGCCCGCGTCCGCCATCTGGCGGATCAGGGTGTAGATTTCACGTTTGGTGCCGACATCCACGCCGCGCGTCGGCTCCTCCAGCACCACCATGCGCAGCGGAAGGTTCAGCCAGCGCGCGACGAGCAGCTTTTGCTGGTTGCCGCCGGAGAGCGAGGACGGCATGTCCCAGATGGACCCGGCCTTCAGCTTGAGCGCCGACACCAGGTCCAGGCATTGCGGCCTCTCGGCCGCGCGCACCAGTTGGGTTCGTTGGCGGACCCGGCGTGCGGCCACCACATTGTCGATGATCGGCAGTTGCGAGAGTATCCCCTTGGTCGCCCGATCGCCCGAGATGAAGCCGACGCCGGCCCTGACCGCGTGGGCGGGCGACCGGAAGGCGCCCCGAAAGCCATCGCCGGAGATGCTCCAGCCGTCGCCGCTTCCCGCCCCGACGAGCGGCGCGATCAGCCCGGTAGGCCCCGCCGGTGCACCGGCAAGCCCTAGCACCGTGCCCGGCCGGACCTCGATGCGGGTGTCTTCCGGCCCCGCCAGCGTGAGTGCGCCGCCTGCCGCGGCGGCAGACGGCCTGCGCTCAGTCGCGGCGCGATGCGCTGGCTGCCCCATGTACTGCACGATTTCGCCGTCGCTCAATCCGGCGAGCGGGGCGGCGTTTAACACGCTTCTACCGTCCCTCAGGATGGTACACACGTCGCAGAGCTCGCGGATCTCCTTCATCCGGTGCGAGACGAAAACGATGCCGATGTCTTCTTCCTGCGCCAGCCGCTTGAGCACGCCGAAGAGCTTCGCCGACTCGGCCGCCGTGAGGTTGGCGGTCGGCTCGTCTAGCAGCAGCACCTCGGCACCGGTCGAGAGTGCACGTGTTATTTCCACAATCTGGCCCTCGTGCAGCGATAGTCTGCCCGCCGGCTCATCGACGATCTTTCCTGCCAGAGCCGGATCGATGAGGCCCAGCGCATCGAGCGCGAGTTGCCGCATCCGGCGCATGCTGCTTCGCGAGAAGCCGGATGCCGCGTGCACAATGCCGATGTTCTCGGCGACCGAGAGTTCGGGCAGCAGCGCAAGCTCCTGGTGGACGACCGCGATGATCGGGCTTTCACGCCCGCTGCGGCCGGAGGCGAAGCGGATCGTGCCTCCATCGCGCGATGCCAGCCCGGTGATGATGCGGATCAGCGTGCTTTTGCCGGCGCCGTTGCCACCCAGCAGTGCGTGGATTTCACCTGCCCTCACGCGGAAGGCCACACCACGCAGCACGCGGGTCGCGCCGTAGTTTTTCTCGATTTCTGCAGCATCGATCAGCGTGCGGGCCGGCAGTTCACTGCCAGCGATTCCTGCATCGCTGCCCGCCGCTTTGGCGGCATTCGCTCCCATCCGGCATCTCCTCCCGAGACGCGATCAAGATGAGACCAATTGACACTTCACTCAATTTTCGATTCTTAACGCTCTATGTAGCTGAGCTAAACTGACGACTGATGTCTGATCTCAATCTGAACTCGATGAGCCACTTCGAGGCGGTGGCGCGCCTGGGCGGCGTGGCCAAGGCCGCCGAGGAGCTAAAGGTCACCCCGTCGGCGGTCAGCCAGCAACTCAGGCTGCTTGAACATCAGCTCGGGGTACGACTTTTCCGCCGCGAGAAGCGTCACCTTTCGCTGACCATCGACGGCGAGCGGCTCTACCAGACGGCTACCCAGGCTTTCGAATCGCTGCGCGAAGTACGCAATGCGATCGTCAGGCAGCGGGAGAGCTTTCAACTCAGCATCCGCGTCAGCCCCTCATTTGGCGAGAAATGGCTGGCGCCGCGCCTGGCGGAATTCAGCGGCGAATATCCCACCTGGGAACTCAGGGTCGACGCGACGCCTAATTTTTCCGATTTCGAGACGGAGGTGATCGACCTCGACCTTCGTTACGGCGACGGCGGATGGGCCGGCCTCTACTCTGCCTGCGTGGTGAACGACCTCATCCTCCCGATGTGCTCGCCTTCATATCTGGCGCAACTGCGAGCGATCTCGTCCGATCCGCGCGAGCAGCTGCGCCACGCCCGGCTCATCGACAGCGTGAAGGCCTATTTCCGGTGGGACTACTGGCTGCCGCGCAACGGCATCCAGGGTGCGAACATGACCTATCCCTACCGCCTCGACCGATCATCGATGTCGATACAACTGGCCAAAGACGGAGTGGGCGTTGCGCTGGACAGCACGTCAATCGCATTCGACGATCTGGCGAGCGGCGCACTGGTTCCGCTGTCGGCCGAGTTCGACGTCATCGAATTCCCAGGCTATTGGCTGGTGTGCCCTTCAAGGCACATGAACAGACGGGCGGTCCGGTTGTTCTCCGAGTGGGTTTCCCGGATCGGCAATCGAGACACCACGCACGCACGAGGGTTTCTGACGGCCAGGGGATTCCAGATTACCTTCGAACACCGGCCTCATTTCCTGACACGCGACTGATCTGGGGCGGCAGCTCTGGACACTTCGTGCCTCTGGTGATGACGATCTCCGCTTCTCGGCCAAGATGTGCATCTCGATGAAGGCGGTGACCTTGGCCGGCCCGTGGCGGGCTGCGGGATAGACGGTAAATGGCGCCTGCCGGATTTCCGCTATCCAGCAAAAAAACGCTCAGGAAGGTCCGGAAGGGGTCATTGAACGAACCCGCTCGCGGGAGGGGCGCGGGGTTTGAGGCGTGCTTCGTTGGCAGCATCGGTGAGGCTTTAATCGATCAGGGGTGACGGACGGCCATCGGCCTCCGAGCATGAAGTGTCAACCTTCAGCTTGAGAGGAGCATCCGATGACCGTCCCTACGCATCCATCCGGCAGCGCACTTCGCGAGCGCATGATCGAAGACCTGTCCATGCGCGGCTTCACCGAGGATACACGCCGTGACTATATCCGTTGCGTGAAGGCGTTTGCAGCCTTCATCGGGCGGTCGCCTGATACCGCGACGGCTGAGGATCTGCGGCGTTTCCAACTGCACCAGACCGAGAGCGGCATGCGGCCGCCGGGGATCAACAGCTCGGTCTCGGCGCTTCGCTTCTTCTTCACCGTGACGCTCGACCGGCCCGATCTCTCGCGCCGTCTCACCATCATCCGCCAGCCGCGCAAGCTGCCGCTGGTGCTGAGCGTCGAGGAGGTGGCGCGGCTGCTCGAAGCCGCACCAGGTCCGAAGTACAAGGCCGCGCTCGGCACGGGCTACGGGGCGGGGTTGCGGGTGTCGGAGATCGTGGCGCTCAAGGTGAGTGACATCGACTCGACGCGCATGCTGATCCGCGTCGAGCAGGGCAAGGGGCGCAAGGACCGCCACGCCATGCTGTCGCCGCAACTGCTCGGGCTTCTGCGCGCCTGGTGGCGCCAGGGCAAACGCCGCGGCGTGATGCTGCCGCGGGGCTGGCTGTTCCCGGGCCGCAACCCGATCACGCCACTTTCCACGCGGCAGATGAACCGCGCCGTTCATACGGCGGCGGAGGCCGCCGAGATCAAGAAGCGGGTAACGCCGCACACCCTGAGGCATTCCTTCGCCACACATCTCCTGGAGCAGGACGTCGACATTCGCGTCATCCAGGTCCTGCTCGGCCATGCCCGGCTCAATACGACCGCGCTCTATGCCCATGTCGCCACCAAGACGATCCACACCGTGATGAGTCCGCTCGACCGGATCAGCCTGCTCACAGAGGGCGAGATACGACCGGACAGGTGACGCGGCGGCGGTGCGCCGCCCGTCCCTGGAGGTCGCCGACATCTTCCATCGCCATGGCGCCGCCTGGCGCGCGGCCCAGGCCGGCCATTTAAGCCTCGGCCAGCTAAAGGTGATGTCGGCGATCGAGACCTGCCGCACCGCGGCGCTTGGCGGTCACGTCGAGGCGTGCGAGGACTGCGGCCACCGTCGCATTGCCTATAACAGCTGCAAGAATAGACACTGTCCAAGGTGCCAAGGCGCGACGGCAAGGGAATGGCTCGCCGCACGCGAGGCCGATCTCTTGCCGGTCGGCTACTTCCACGTCGTCTTCACGCTGCCGGCCGAGATCGCCGGTATCGCCTATCCCAACAAGGCGGTGATCTACGACCTGTTGTTCCGCGCCGCCTCGGAAGCGATGCTTACCATCGCCGCCGATCCAAAACATCTCGGCGCCCGCATCGGCATCACCGCCGTGCTGCATAGCTGGGGCTCGGCGATGACCCATCATCCGCATGTCCACATGATCGTGCCCGGTGGCGGCATCTCGCTCGATGGTGAGCGTTGGGTGTCCTGCCGGCCCGGCTTCCTCCTGCCCGTGCGCGTGCTCTCAAAACTGTTCGGGCGGCTCTTGCTGGCGAAGCTTACTGATGCCCATGCCGCCGGCCGGCTGAGGTTCTTCGGCGACAATGCTGGCCTCGGCGACAAGCGCGCCTTTGCTGCCTTCCTGGCACCGCTCAAGAAGAAGAACTGGTTCGTCTACGCCAAGCCGCCCTTCGCCGGACCCGAGGCCGTGCTGGCCTACCTGTCGCGCTATACCCATCGCGTCGCCATCTCCAACAGCCGCCTGATCACGCTCGATGAGACCGGCGTGACGTTCCGCGTCAAGGACTACCGTCGCAACGGGAAGGAGCGCTTCCGGACCATGACGCTGGAAGCGGGCGAGTTCATCCGCCGCTTCCTGCTCCATGTCTTGCCCAAGGGCTTCCACCGCATCCGCCACTACGGACTGCTTGCCAGCGCCAACCGCAAGGCCAACATCGCGCGCGCTCGCGAACTTCTCGCCGCGCCGCAGCCCAAGGCCGAATGCAACGGAACGGGCGCCGATGCCGCCACGCCATCGGATTGGCGGCCGCCATGTCCATGCTGCGGCGGCAGGATGATCGTCATCGAGACCTTCGAACGCGGCGGCGACCGCGCCCGCGCGCCGCCATGGACGAGGGCGCCATGACCCCAAACCGCTCTTCATCGCTCTGCATGCCCGCCGAGGGCTCTGGTCGTCGGCGGACCGATGCGATCGGGCGTCTCCGGCCGGTCGCATGTCCTGCACCATCTGCAGCGCCGAAACCGCCCGCTCTTCAAGGGCCGCATCGCTATGCGCACCGCCATCGCCAGCCCGTCGAGCTACGCCTGCCCACCCACCAAGCCCGTCGGTGCGGTCACAACGGACCAAGCCGAACCGTCAAATCCCCATAGACTCGAAACCGAGATCTCCACCCCGCGGGTTCCTTCCCTGGAGGCTTCCGGACGCCGGCATCGGAGCCACGCCATCTCAGTAGAGGGCCGGCATCCGAAACCCATCACACGTCACGACGATACTCGTACCGACCTGAAGGTCCGCAAATTGGAGGTTTGAGGTCCAAAGCTGCCATTCCGCTTGCGGCCCCATTGCGGCCTTCGAGAACTGTAGACGAACGATTGCCTATGGCCGTTGGAAGCTTTCATCGAACAGCCAAAGCTGCCGTTAGAAGGCCTCGCTTTGGGAAGCTTCGCCATGCTTCCCTGCAGGGTAAGAATGGCTACAGAGTGGACCTCAAGGAGTAGGTCTCTATGTACCGCCTGAATAGCGTAACGATCCCAGCCCACGAAAAAGCCTCTCTCAATCAAGAGTTGAATACGTCCTCCGGGCCTCGAACCCTAGAGGGATTTTCGACTATCATCGATGCACAAGCCGTTGTCATATCGGCGTGGTTACCAAATGTCGGCATCGGTGGTTGCGTGTCCCCGCAACCAAATAACCAAAACGGCCCGCCTCAGTGCGGGCCGTTTTGCGTTTGCGGCCTGCCGCGCTCGGGTTTGGCATCTACGGCATCGACGGCGCCCGCTACCGCAGGCTTTCCAGCTCGCGGATTCGTTTGGCGCCGTCGGCCTCGAGCTGCCGGGTGACGGCACCGATCAGCGTTTCGGCAACGACGAAAAGGGCCGCCGAAGAGTCCCAAGCCGAGGGCACGGCGGTGCGCCCGGCGATGACATGGCGGGCGAAGCGAGCGATCGGCGACAGCCATTGGTCGGTGAACAGCACGATCTGCACGCCGCGCTGATGCGCCGTCTCGGCGAAACGGACCAAGCTGTCCTGGTAGCGCCTGATGTCGAAGATCACCAGCACGTCCCGCTTTCCCATGTCGATCAGCCGGTCGCGCCAGACGCTTTCCTGTCCGGCGAGGTGAAAGACATTGGGCTGGATGATGGCGAGGTGGGCGGCCATGTAGCGCGCCAGTGGATCGGTGAAGCGGCCACCGATCAGGAAGGTCTTGCCGCGCCGGTCGGCAAGCTTTGCGACGATGTCGGCAAGCTGTTTGTCGGACAGGTGCCTGAACGTCTCGCGCATGTTATCGAGCGTCGCCTCCAGCATCGGCGACACTGCGCCGCCGTTCGGCGATGGCGGGTTGAGCGTCCGGGACGCCGGCGACTGCAGTTGCGCCGCCAGCTCGTCCTGCAGCGCCGACTGAAATTCCGGGTAGTTCTGCAAGCCGAGCCGGGCGACGAAACGCAGGATGGTCGGCGAGGAAACGCCGGCGGCAGCTGAGAACTCGGCGACCGTCTTCAGGCCGATCAGCGGGTAATTGGCGATCAGCGTTTGCGCCGCGCGGCGCTCGCCCGCCGGCATCGTGCCGATGCGGTCCGAGATCAGTTCGGCAATGCTCGAAATCATCTTTTCCCACCCTGGCCGTTTTGCCGAAATCGCATTTGACCCGAAATCGCGTTTGACAAAGCCGGATAAACTGTATGAAATCATCCACAGGGACGCAATGAGACAAAATACGTAATATACGATACAGCGCTCCCCGGGGACTGAAAAAATGGAGACAGCACGGCCCGCCAGCCTTGCATCGCCTGAAACCGTGAGGGTGACGAACCTTGGCGGATCGAGCCCTTTCGTGCTGACCTGCGATCACGCCTCCAACTTCCTGCCGCCGGAATTCGGAACGCTCGGCCTTGCTGCCGGAGAGCTTTCCCGCCACATCGCCTGGGACCCCGGCGCGCTCCCGGTCGCCCGCCGCATGGCCGAGGCGCTTGACGCCACACTGGTCGAGACCCGCATTTCGCGCCTTGTCATCGACTGCAACCGGCCACTGGACGCGCCCGACCTGGTGCCGCCGGTCAGCGAGACCACGGCCATTCCGGGCAATACCGGCCTGTCGGAAAAGCAGCGCGCCGCGCGCATCGCTCTGTCCTGGCAACCCTTCCATGATGCGGTCGCGAGTATCATCGACAAAAGGCTGGCGCGCGGGTTCGAGACGCGGCTGGTTTCAATCCATTCCTTCACCCCGGTCTACAAAGGTATGAGCCGGCCCTGGCACATCGGCATCATCCATGACGAGGATCGCCGGCTGGCAGCGCCGCTTGTCGTCGCGCTGCAGCGGCTCGCCGGCGTCACGGTCGGCATCAACGAACCCTATTCGCCGGCCGATCGCGTCTATTTCACGCTGGAACGGCACGCGCGTCCGCGGGGGCTACCCTGCGCGATGATCGAAATCCGCAACGACGAAATATCCGACGAAGCCGGGCAGCGAAAATGGGCGGATCTGCTCACGGGGATTTTGTCCGATCTCGAGCCGTCATCCGGATCCCAGGGATCTGGCCGGCGCGGGCTCGGCCATCCGGTGGAACCGGTCAACTGACAAGAAGAAGGGGACTTTCAAATGGCAGGCGGTAATACGAAGCAAGTCGGCAGCGTCGCATACGCGAAGCGCGACAAATCTTATTTCGAGAACCGGCAACTGGTGCGTCACGCCAATGTCTGGCATCTGTGGGCGCTCGGCGTCGGTGCCGTCATATCGGGACATTTTTCGGGCTGGAATTTCGGATTCGGGACGGGCGGCTGGGGCGGCATGCTGGTGGCCGGCATCATCATCGCCATCATGTATATCGGCCTCGTCTTCTCGATCGCCGAGATGAGCCCGGCTTTGCCGCACACCGGCGCTGCATACTCCTTCGCCCGGACGGCGATGGGGCCATGGGGCGGCTTCATCACCGGACTTTGCGAAAACGTCGAGTATGTTGTGACGCCCGCCGTCATCGCCTTCTTCATTGGCTCCTACATGGGAGGTATCTGGTCGGTCGCCTTTCCCGACTCCAGCGTCTGGCCACCACTTTGGTGGCTGGTGACCTATGCCGTGTTCCTGGCGCTGAATATTTTCGGCGTCGCGCTGTCCTTCCGCGTCACCCTGGTCGTGACGCTGCTGTCGCTCGCCGTGCTGATCGTATTCTGGATCAGCGCCATTCCGAGCATGGACTTTTCGCGCTGGGCGCTGAACATCGGTGTCGGCCCGGACGGAGCGGCGGTGGAGCTTCCCGAAGGCAATGGCTCGATGTTCCCGTTCGGCTTCTCGGGCGTGCTGGCGACGCTGCCCTTCGCGGTGTGGTTGTTCCTAGCGATCGAGCAGCTTCCACTGGCGGCCGAAGAGTCGGTCGACCCCAAGCGCGATATGCCGCGCGGCATTATCGCCGGCATGCTGACGCTGATCGTCTCGGCCTTCATGATCGTGCTGCTCAACCCGTCGGTCGTCGGAGTCGGTTCCTTCAAACTCGCCACTTCCGGCGAGCCTTTGCTTGACGGGTTCCGGGCGATTTATGGCGACTCGGGCGCAGTGCTGCTTGGCCTCATCGCGCTGATTGGGTTGATCGCAAGCTTCCACACCATCATCTTCGCCATGGGCCGCCAGGTCTATTCGCTTAGCCGCGCGGGCTATTTCCCGTCGGCGCTGTCGGTGACCCACAAATCCTACAAGACTCCCTATGTGGCGATGTTTGCGGGCGCCATCGTCGGCTTTGGCATCATGCTGATCATGTGGTTCGCGCTTGGCGGCGATACTGCCGGTTCGCTCATCGGCTCGGTGTTGCTGAACATGGCGGTGTTCGGCGCCATGTTCTCTTACATCCTGCAGGCGGTGTCCTTCATCTTGCTGCGTCAGAACCAGCCGAACATGGAGCGTCCTTATCGCAGCCCGCTCGGCGTCCCGGGCGCCGTGCTGACGATCGTCATCGGCGTGGTCACCCTGCTCTACCAGATTCAGGACGCGAACTTCACCAAGGGCGTGGTGTGGGTGGCGCTGTGGTTCGCCATCGCGATCGTCTATTTCGGGCTGGTCGGCCGTCACAAGCTGATCCTGTCGCCGGAAGAAGAGTTCGCGCTGGAGCACGCGCAGAAAGCCTGACCTGTCTCGAACCCAAAAACACCCGGCCGCTTCTCGCGGCCGGGTCCAGATTTGAACTCTCGAAGCGCCACAAAGGCGGCGGAGCTTGCAAGAATGGCCGGAAATTTTTCGTTCGATCAGTTGAAGAAGGCGGTCTCCAGCGGGGAGGTCGACACGGTGCTCGCCTGCATCGTCGACATGCAGGGGCGGCTGGCGGGAAAGCGGTTCCTGGCCCAGTATTTCGTCGATTCCGCCCATGATGAGACGCATGGCTGCAACTATCTCTTGGCCGCCGACATCGATATGGAGCCGGTGCCCGGCTACAAGGCGGCGAGCTGGTCGAAGGGTTACGGCGACTTCGTCATGAAGCCCGATCTGTCGACGCTGCGGCGCATTCCATGGCTGGAAAAGACGGCGCTGGTGATCTGCGACGTGCTCGACCACCACACCCATGATGACCTGCCGCATTCGCCGCGCGCCATCCTGAAGAAGCAGGTCAAACGGCTGAGCGAGCGCGGCTATATCGGCTATTTCGCCTCCGAGCTCGAATTCTATCTGTTCAGCGAAACGTACGATTCCGCTCGCAAGAAGCACTGGCAAGGCCTCGACACAGCCTCGCCCTATATCGGCGACTACCAGATCGGCATCACCACCAAGGAAGAAGGCGTCATGCGCCGGCTGCGCAACGAGATGGAAGCGGCCGGCATACCGATCGAGAACTCCAAGGGCGAGTGGGGTCCGGGCCAGGAAGAAATCAACGTCCGCTATGCCGAGGCGCTGGACATGGCCGACCGCCACGTCATCCTGAAGAACGGCGCCAAGGAGATCGCCGAGTCTGAAGGCAAGGCGATTTCGTTCATGGCCAAGTACAATTACGGGCTGGCCGGCAATTCCAGCCACATCCATAATTCGCTGTGGAGCGCCGACGGCAAGACGCCGCTTTTTTATGACAAGAATGCCGAATGGACGCTGTCTACGCTCGGCCAGCAATGGGCGGCGGGCCAGCTCAAATACGCCAAGGAATTCACCTGGTTCCTGGCGCCCTACATCAACTCCTACAAGCGCTTCCAGGCCGGCACTTTCGCGCCGACCAAGATCATGTGGAGCGAGGACAACCGCACCGCCGGTTTCCGCCTGTGCGGCGAGGGCACCAAGGGCATCCGCATGGAATGCCGCATCGGCGGCGCCGATCTGAACCCCTATCTCGCCTTCGCCGCGCTGATCGCGGCCGGCCTTGCCGGCATCGACGAAAAGCTTGACCTGCAAAAACCCTTCGTCGGCGATGCCTATCAAGCCTCGCAGCTGCCGGAAATTCCGAAGACCCTGCGTGATGCCACCGAGACGCTGGCGAAATCGGAGATGCTGAAGCAGGCGCTCGGCGACGGCGTGCTCGAGCATTATGTCCATACGGCACACTGGGAGCAGTTCGAATACGACCGCCGCATTACCGATTGGGAACTGCACAGGGGGTTCGAGCGGTACTAAACTACGCCAGTGCTGTCCTTTCGGCCTTTGGTGCCGGACGGACGGGCGCCCAAACCGAGATTGTCATTAACCGTGAGGACTCAAAGGAATGACCGAAACGGTCAAGATAAAATCTCCCGTCGATGGTTCGATCTATGCCGAGCGGCCTGTGGCCACGGACCAAGCGATCAATGCGGCGGTCGAGCGTGCCAAGGCGGCGCAGGAGAAATGGGCTGAGACACCGATCGTCGAGCGCGGCAAATACATGCTTGCCATGTTGGAAGCGTTGGTCGCCATGACCGACGAGATCGTGCCGGAGATCGCCTGGCAGATGGGTCGTCCGGTGCGCTATGGCGGCGAGTTCGGCGGCGTAAGGGAACGTACCAGCTACATGGTCGAGATCGCCGAAGCGGCACTCAAGCCGGTCCTCGCCTCCAATCCGAAGGACGGGTTTCGCCGCTATGTGAAGAAGGTGCCGCTCGGCGTGGTCATGGTGATTGCGCCGTGGAACTATCCCTATCTCACCGCCGTCAACACCATCGTGCCGGCGCTGATGGCCGGCAGTGCCGTCATCCTTAAGCATGCGGCGCAGACGCTGCTGGTCGGCGAACGTTTTCAACAGGCGTTTGACAAAGCAGGCCTGCCCAAGGGTCTGTTCCAGAACCTTGTCATGAACCATGTGCAGACCGAAAAACTGCTCGGCTCGGGCAAGATCGACCATGTCAATTTCACCGGCTCGGTTGGCGGTGGCCGCGCCATCGAAAAGGCCGCGGCAGGCACCTTCATGACGCTCGGCCTCGAACTCGGCGGCAAGGACCCGGCCTATGTCCTGGCCGACGCCAAGATGGATCATGCCGTCGCCAACCTGGTGGACGGGGCCTTCTACAATTCCGGCCAGTGCTGCTGCGGCATCGAGCGCGTCTATGTCCATGAGAAGGTCTATGACGAATTCATCGAAGGCTTTATCGCCGAAACCAAGAACTACGTCGTTGGCAACCCACTCGACCAGGCGACGACGATGGGGCCGATGGCACAGGCGCGCTTCGCCGACCTGATCCGCGCGCAGAAGGCCGAGGCGCTGCGCAAGGGCGCCAAGGCCCACATCAACATGAAGGTTGCCAATGACGATCAAGGCTCGCCCTATCTGGCGCCGGAAGTGCTGACCGGGGTCGATCATCAGATGAGCGTCATGCGCGAGGAAAGTTTTGGGCCGATCGTCGGCATAATGAAGGTGCGCAACGACGAAGAGGCGATCGCGCTGATGAACGACAGCCCCTACGGGCTGACAGCCTCGATCTGGACGCCCGACACCGAGCATGCGGCGGCGATCGGCGATCGCATCGAGACCGGCACCGTGTTCATGAACCGCTGCGACTATCTCGATCCGGCGCTGGTCTGGACCGGTGTCAAGGACACCGGCAAGGGCGCCGCACTGTCGGCCATCGGCTACGACAATCTGACCAGGCCGAAATCATACCATCTACGTGAAGCCATCTGATTTTCGAAAGATCAAAATGACAAAATTGATTTCCAAATGGAACTATCCGACAACCGTGCGCTTCGGCGCGGGGCGCATCAAGGAATTGCCTGATGTGCTTGATGCCACCGGCATCAAGCGGCCGCTCTTCGTTACCGATCCGGGGCTAGCCAAGCTGCCGGTGGTCGCCTCGACGCTGAAGATCCTCGACGACGCCAAGGTACCCTATGGCGTGTTTTCCGAGGTCAAGCCGAACCCGGTCGACTCCAACCTGACCGCCGGCATTGCCGTGTTCCAGAAGGGCAAGCATGACGGCGTCATAGCCTTCGGCGGCGGCTCGGCGCTCGACCTCGGCAAGCTGATCGCCTTCCAGGCCGGCCAGGCGCGGCCGGTCTGGGATTTCGAAGATATCGGTGACTGGTGGACGCGCGCCAACTCCGATGCGATCGCACCGATCATCGCCGTGCCGACCACCGCCGGCACCGGCTCGGAGGTCGGCCGCGCCGGCGTCATCACCAATGAAGCGACCCACACCAAGAAGGTCATCTTCCATCCGAAACTTTTGCCGGCCATCGTCATCGCCGATCCGGAGTTGTCGGTCGGCATGCCGGGCTTCATCACCGCCGGCACAGGCATGGACGCGCTTGCTCACTGCCTCGAGGCCTATTGCGCGCCGGGCTATCATCCGATGGCCGACGGCATCGCTGTCGAAGGCGTGCGGCTCGTCTTCGAGAACCTGCCGAAGGCCTATGCCAATGGTAAGGATCTCGTCGCCCGCGCCCACATGATGAGTGCGGCCGCCATGGGCGCCGCCGCTTTCCAGAAGGGGCTGGGTGCCATCCACTCGCTGTCGCATCCGATCGGCGCGCTCTACGACACCCATCACGGCATGACCAACGCCGTGTTCATGCCTTATGTGCTGGCTTTCAACCGCGACGCCATCGAGGTGCGCATCGCCCGGCTCGCAGCTTATTGCGGCATCAAGGGCGGCTTCGACGGCTTCGCCAAGGCCGTCCTCAAGCTTCGCAAGGAATTGAAGGTGCCGCACGCGCTGCCGGGCCTGATCAAGGGGCTCGACATGGACAAGAAGCGCAAGGGCCTGATCGCCGACATGGCGGTGGTCGATCCGACCGCCGGCGGCAACCCGGTCAAGCTGACCAGGAAGGCGGCGCTGACGCTGCTCGACAATGCCATTGCCGGCACCGTCTGAGACGGTTTTGCGTGCCGAAAGTTGATCTGGGAAATTGAGGGCAAAGAAAGGGGAAAGATGAAAGGTAAGACAGAAATTCGTTAGCCGGAAAAATAATCGCGGAGTGATTGCTACAGCCGGTTAAAAAGAGTTTACTTTTTCGTACTGCAGGGCATCGCTTTCACAAAGCTTTCATCGGGCTGTCACACGAAAACGATACCGCATCGCAGGCGTCCAACGGCGTCAGTTCAACGGAGAGAACACATGTTCAAATTCACGGGAAAAGTGCTTTCCCTTACGGCCGTCGCCCTGATGGCGACCTCTGCCATCTCGTCGGCGCAGTCCATGGATGAACTGGTCGCCGCCGCCAAGGCGGAAGGCCAGCTTACCACCATCGCGCTGCCGCACAGCTGGTGCGGCTACGGCGACGTCATCGCCGGCTTCAAGGCGAAGTATCCGGAAATCACCATCAACGAGCTCAATCCCGATGCCGGCTCCGGCGATGAGATCGAGGCGATCAAGGCCAACAAGGACAATAAGGGCCCGCAGGCGCCTGATGTCATCGACGTCGGCCTGTCGTTTGGCCCGTCCGCCAAGGCAGACGGCCTGATCCAGCCCTACAAGGTGTCGACCTGGGATTCGATCCCTGAGAGCGCCAAGGACGCCGACGGCTACTGGTACGGCGACTACTACGGCGTGCTCGCCTTCGGCGTGAACAAGGCCGTCGTGCAGAACGCACCACAGGACTGGGCTGACCTGCTGAAGCCGGAATATGCCAACTCGGTGGCGCTCGCCGGTGACCCGCGCACCTCGAACAACGCCGTCATGTCGGTCTACGCTTCGGGCCTCGCGGCTGGCGGTACCGGCGGCCAGGACGCCGCCGCCAAGGGTCTGCAGTTCTTCAAGCAGCTCAACGATGCCGGCAACTTCGTGCCGGTCGACGGTGAAGCGGCAGCTGTCGCCCAGGGCACGACGCCGATCGTGATGAACTGGGACTACAACTTGCTCGCCATGCGCGACAAGATGGCCGGCAATCCGGAAATCGAAATCGTCGTGCCAAAGGGAGCAGTGGTCGCAGGCGTCTACGTACAGGCGATCAGCGCCTATGCGCCGCATCCGAATGCCGCCAAGCTGTGGATGGAGTATCTCTACTCGGACGAAGGCCAGCTGGGCTGGCTGAAGGGCTACTGCCACCCGATCCGCTTCAATGATCTCGCCAAGAAGGGCGTGATCCCGAAGGAGATGCTGGACAAGCTGCCGGCCGCCGAGAACTACGAAAAAGCGATCTTTCCAACCTTGGAGGAACAGAACGCCGCCAAGAAGGAAATCAGCACGAACTGGGATGCCATCGTTGGCGCCGTCGTGAAGTAATTCATAGGGCGCCGGCCGTTCGCCGGCCGGCGCCCTATGCCAGACTTCGGGAATTCCATGGCAGACTCCACAATGTCCCAGACAGCCCGCGTCAGTCCTGGCGCGCCGGAGATCAGCCGCCTTCGGCTGCCACTGCATTGGTTAGGCGTAACTCCGTTCTTCGTTTTCGCGCTGGTCTTTCTGATCCTGCCCACTGTAGGGCTGATCGCGGGCGCGTTCAAAAATGCAGCCGGTGACTATACGTTCGACAACATCATAGCGTTGTCGCAACCCAAGCTCGCCGCAGCCTATTGGGTATCCATTCAGATCAGCTTTGTCTCTGCGGTCCTTGGCGCCTTGATCGGCCTGGCCATGGCGGTGGCAGTGGTTCGCGGAGGCTTGCCGCCGTGGTTACGCTCGGGAACCTTGACCTTCTCGGGCGTCGCCTCGAATTTCGCGGGCGTACCGCTGGCATTCTCGTTCATTGCAACGCTAGGTCGGCTCGGAGTGGCGACGATCCTGTTGCGTGACGTTTTCGGCATCAACATCTATTCGCTCGGCTTCAGTATCTTTTCGTTTTGGGGCCTGATTCTCACCTATCTCTATTTCCAGATTCCATTGATGATCGTCATCATCACGCCGGCGGTCGATGGGTTGAAGAAGGAATGGGGCGAAGCTGCCGCCACGCTCGGGGCAACCAATTGGCAATATTGGCGCATGGTGGTCATACCGGTGTTATGGCCGAGCTTTCTCGGTACGACGGTCCTCCTCTTTGCCAATGCCTTCGGGGCGGTCGCAACGGCCTATGCACTGACGGGGCCGTCACTCAACATCGTGCCAATCCAGCTGTTCGCGCAGATTCGCGGCGACGTGCTGTACAATCCGAATCTAGGCTACGCGCTTGCGTTCGGCATGATCGTCATCACCGGCCTGGCCAACCTATTCTATATCTTGTTCCAACGGCGAGCCGAACGGTGGCTGAAATGAAGCAAGGCAGCCGCTTTTGGGCTTGGCTCGTTTTTGGCGTCGGAACCACTTATTTTGTCCTGCCGCTTTTGGCGACCTTTGAATTCTCTTTGCGTAAGCGGCGAGGGGAATACTCCTTTGACGCCTACCGCTCAGTCTTCGGAGATCCGAATTTCCAGACTACATTTACCTATTCCGTCGTTGTGGCGATCTTCACCATCCTTTTGGGCGTGCTGCTCGTTGTCCCGACGGCCTACTGGATACGGCTGCGGCTACCGAATCTGCGGCCGGTCGTAGAGTTCATAACCCTGCTGCCGCTGGTTATCCCCGCTATCGTCATCGTCTTCGGCTACATCAGAATGTTCGGTTCGAATTCAACGCTGCCTTTTTTGGCGACAGCGCGCGGCACCGATGCTCTGCTGGTCATCGGCTATGCAGTGCTGGCGCTGCCTTATATGTACCGGGCGGTCGATACCGGTCTCAGGACCATCGACGTCAGAACGCTCACCGAAGCCGCACAAATCCTCGGCGCCGGCTGGACCACCATCATCGCCCGCATCATCCTGCCGAATGTACTGATCGCTGTCTTATCCGGCGCGTTCCTGAGTTTTGCCATCGTCATCGGCGAGTTCACCATGGCCTCGCTGTTGAATCGCCCAGCCTTTGGCCCCTATCTGCAGAACATCGGCGCCAACAGTGCCTATGAGCCGTCGGCACTGGCGCTCATTTCGTTCGCCATCACCTGGGGCTGCATGTCGCTGATCCAGATCCTGTCGCGTTTTGCGCCGCGATCGGCGAACCGGCCAAACTGATCGAAAAGTACTGACCGAAAGAAAAGCCATGGCTGAGCCATTCCTCTCCATCCAGCAGGTGCGAAAAGCCTTCGGCGCCACCACCGTCGTGCAGGACTTCAATCTCGACGTCGAGCCGGGCGAATTTGTCTCCTTCCTCGGGCCATCGGGCTGCGGCAAGACGACGGTGCTGCGCATGGTCGCCGGCTTCGAGGAGCCGAGCGCCGGCAAGATCGTGGTGGCCGGCAAGGACATCACCCGGCTCAAGCCCAACCAGCGCAATGTTGGCATGGTGTTCCAAGCCTATGCGCTGTTTCCGAACCTGACGGTGGCGCAGAACATCGGCTTCGGGCTGAAGGTCGCGGGCATGCCAAAGGCCGATGCCGACAGGCGCGTTGCCGAGATGCTCGACCTCATCAAGCTGCCGCAGATGGGTGACCGCTATCCCTATCAGCTCTCCGGCGGCCAGCAGCAGCGTATCGCGCTGGCGCGGGCCATCGCGCCGAAGCCGAAGCTCCTGCTGCTCGACGAGCCGCTGTCGGCGCTCGACGCCAAGGTGCGCGTGTCGCTGCGCGAGGAAATCCGCTCGATCCAGAAGAAGCTCGGCATCACCACCGTCTTCGTCACCCACGACCAGGAAGAGGCGCTGTCGATCTCCGACCGCATCGCCGTCATGTATGGCGGCAAGGCCGAGCAGGTCGGCACGCCGTTCGAGATCTACAACCGGCCGGCGACCAAGTTCGTTGCCAATTTCGTCGGCACGCTGAACGTGCTCGAAGGCACCGTCACCGACGCGGCGTCGGGCAAGGTGCGCGTCAACGCGCAAGAGATCTCGCTGCAGGGGAAGCTCAACGGCTCCAAGTCCGGCGACACGCTGTCGCTGGCACTGCGGCCCGAGGCGATTTCGCTCGGTCGCCATCCCGGCCGTGACGCCAGTCTTTCGGGCGAGATCACCGAAGTGCATTTCCTCGGTTCGGTCATCCGGGTTCGCGTCGGCATCGGCGGCAGCACGGTATCGCTCGACACGTTCAATAGTCCGGCCACCCCGCCGCCCGCCGTCGGCGAAAAGGCCGAGATTTCCTTCTCGTCGGGCGACATGCTGGTGCTGCATTAGAAGCGGCAGACACCGGGATTGGATCGCCGATCTATTCGGCGGGGCAACGGCCCCAAATGAACGGCATTCCGAGGTCGAAATCGACCTCAAGCAGGGTATTGGGTGTCATCATCAGCAATGCACTCGTCCCATTGGCATTTCTCAGAATTTGTTTGCCGTTTCCCCCTAACGTCCCGAGGACTTCCATTTGCTGTTGGATGTTCCATCGGTAGTTGTAGGACATTCCCGTTTTGAAAATATACTCTTTGTGGATCGCCTGCTTCGCCCGAGGAACGATAGGCGCGATGATTTCGAAGGAATAATCGGTCAATTTGTTGAAAGACTCTCCATACTTAAGACAGTATTTCTTCATACTGTCTTCGCTGGTCAGATCGGAATATCCAAGATCAACCCATTTCCCTTCTATGATGGAGAGCAATCTCTCATTCGTCTGCTGCGCCCAGAGTCCCATCCCTGGGTCCGGTCTCGAAGTTCCCAAAAGTTTGATCTTTGCCGCCAGCAATTCGTCGTATAGCGCGGAAGCCTTGGCGGCAGGTGAACAGAGAATCAACGCGCACAATGCTATGAATAGTCTTGGCACTGGGAGCTCCTCGCGCGGCTAAAAACCGGGATAAAGATTTGAATTCGGTGTCTGGTAGTAAACGACTGGTGTCATCGACAGGTCAAGCCGGCGGGATGAAAGGCTGCGAGATCGCCTGAAAGACAGGCAGTGCTTCCATCCGTTCGGCATGGGCCCCGAGCGCCGGGAAGGCGGCGAGCGAAGCCAGTCCGGGATGCGCCTCGCCAAGGAAGCGCAGCACGGCGGCAACCGCGATGTCGGCGTGACCGATGCGATCGCCGAACCAGTAGGTTTCAGGCTTTGTGCTGCGATCGGCTTCCAGTACAGCCATCACGCCTTCTATTTGCTTGCGGCAGCGCTTGACCCAGAGGTCCGAGACCGGCTGGTGCAGTAGCTTCTCGTAGAACAGGCTGACCGCCTTGTCGCCCAGCCCTGTGGCCAGACCAGCGATCTTGAGCGCCTGGTGGCGCGCTGGCTCGCTGGTTGGAAACATCCTTCGCTCGGCTGCGACGAGGCCGTCCAGATAGTCCAGCATGAGGTGGCTCTCGATCAGCACCTCGCCATTGTCCAGCACTAGGGTCGGGACCCGCGTCAGCGGATTGTAGGGCCGGATCTTGTCCGCATCGCTGAAAGTCGACCAGGGGCGATGCTCATACGGCAGGCCGTACAGGGTGAGCGCGATGCCGACGCGACGAACGAAGGGCGAGTCATATTGGCCGATGAGGATCATAACCGGAGCTTATATGTCGAAACCGGATCCGGACATACTGCCGGCATCTGAGCGGCGCCAATTAACAGCATCTTGCTGCTTTGCCACTGCCAACAGCCGGACTTCGCCGCTACGATAAGGCATGGCGCTTTTCGAGCTGACCCTTATTCTTCTGCTGATCGCCGTCGCGCTGACGGCGCTGTCGCGGCGTCTCCAGGTTCCCTATCCTTCGTTGCTGGCGTTGGCGGGCGCCGGCATCGCATTCCTGCCGTTTGCGCCGACCATCGAGATTGATCCCGAACTGGCGCTCGCTTTGTTCATCGCGCCGGTGCTTCTCGATGCTGCCTACGACACGTCGCTGCGCGATCTCAATCGCTACAGACTGCCACTTGCCTTGCTGGCGCTTGGCGCCGTCGTTTTCACTACTGCTGCCGTGGCGCTTGTCGGATGGACAATGGCAGGCTTGCCGATCGCCGCGGCAATCGCCCTCGGCGCGATCGTGGCGCCGCCCGATGCCGTCGCAGCGTCGGCCGTGCTTGGACAGTTCAAGGTGCCGCATCGCGTCACCGCGATCCTGCAAGGAGAAAGCCTGCTCAACGACGCCACGGCACTCCTGATCTACCGCATGGCGATTTCCGCTGCTGCCGGCTCCATCCTGCTGAGCAGCGCGGTTCCGATGATCTTGCTGTCGACGGTCGGCAGCCTTGCCGCTGGTTATGTGCTCGGACGGCTGTCTCTCGTCACCCTCAGTCGCATCAGCGATCCGGCAAGTGGCACGGTGGTGCAATTTGCCGGGACTTTCGGCGTCTGGATCCTGGCCGACAAGATCGGGCTCTCCGCCATCATTACGATCGTCGTCTATGCCATGACCATCGCACGCACCGCGCCGCGCCGCATGCCGGCCAGAAATCGCGTCAGCTCCTACTCGGTTTGGGAGACGGCTGTCTTCGTGCTGAACGTTCTGGCCTTCGTCCTGATGGGACTTCAGGCACGATTGATCGTCGGCCGCCTGGCCGAGCAGGGGCAGGTCGAAGCGTTCGTCTTCGCCGCAGCCGTGCTGGCTGTCGTCATCGTCTCGCGCCTTGTTTGGGTTCTGGGATGCGGCGCGATCATCAGGTGGCTTGCCGCCTTCGGTGACGCGGAACGGCAGGCTGAAGCCCCGTCGTTCCGCGGCGGCGTGCTGATCGGCTGGTGTGGCATGCGTGGTCTGGTCACCCTTGCGGCAGCGTTTGCCTTGCCGACCGACTTTCCGGGGCGCGACCCGATCGTGCTCGCCGCCTTCTCGGTCGTTCTCGGCACATTGGTGCTGCAAGGCATGAGCCTGAAGCCGCTCCTGCGCTTGCTGCGGCTCGATCCGGACGAAACTGTCGACCGCGAGGTCGCGCAGGCACGCGTCGCCATCATGCAGGCAGCGCTGGACGTGTTGAGCGGCAAGACATCGAATGCCGCGGCCGTGGTCCGCGAGCAATTTACCGCGCAGCGCGTGATCGCCGAAAATCCTGACGACGCCCAGGCCGCGACCGAGTACGACAGGTTGCGCCTCTATGCCATCAAGAGCCAGCGTGACGCTCTGGAACAACTGCGTATCGACGGGACGATCGGCGACGAAGCATATCATCGCCTGGAGGAGGAAATCGACTGGTCGGAACTGGCCGCCTCTCCGCCGGGACGATTCCAGCCGCTGACGACTTAGAGCGCTGCGTGGCCCAAGCTCTGTCCATCCGGCTGCACATTGCAGCCGATCAGCCCAACGGCTACTGCTTTCAGGAAATTGAGCCGGATAAGCAATGAAGCTGGTCAGCTACAACATCCAGTACGGGTTCGGCGGCGACGACCGCTATGATCTCGCGCGGGCGGCGCGTGTCGTGGCGGGCGCCGACATCATCGCCTTGCAGGAGGTGGAGCGGCACTGGCTGCGCAGCAACGAAGATGACCAGCCGGAAATCCTTTCCCGGCTACTGCCGGAATACCATTGGGTTTATGGGCCGGCCTTCGACATGGACGCCAGCGAGCGACATGACGGTCGCATCGTCAACCGGCGGCGGCAATTCGGCACCATGATCTTGTCCAAGCTGCCGATCGTCTGGTCGCGCCTGCACACGTTGCCGCTGCGCCGCACGGTGCGTCCCCTCAACACCCGCAACGCGGCGCTTGAATGCATGATCCGCACCCCTGCCGGTCCGGTGCGGGTGCTGTCGCTGCATCTCGCGCATATCGCCGTCGAAGAGCGGCTGGAGCAGATCGACTACCTGCTCGCCGAGCATCGTCGTGCACCGTCCGACGGCGGCCCGTGGAGCGGCGCCGATGACGAACCCGAGCGCAATTGGAGCAATGGCGAGCCGGAGCCGGAAAACCCGCTGGCGGCGATCTGGATGGGCGATTTCAACATGGAGCCGGGCAGCGCCGAGTGCCGGCGCATAGTCGGCAGCACGCCGTACCATCGCGGTGCTGCCTATCTCGACGGTTTTGTCGATGCCGCCGCTGTCGCCAGCGAACCGACGGCGGATTTCCATACCCATGTGAAGACCATCGACGGCAGGCTGGCAAAGCGCCGGCTCGACCATTGCTTCGTCGGCGGGATGTTGGCGGGCCGCGTGCGCTCGGTCAGTGCCGATATCGACGAAATGGCCTCGGACCATTTTCCGCTGCGGGTCGACATCGACCTGGAAACGCCGTTCACAACGGGGGCTGGAGGCGGGATGACCCGCCGATGAGCTTGTTCGTCTTCTTCGCGGTGCTTGCCGCCGCCGCCATGCACGCGATCTGGAACGCGCTGGTCAAGGTCCATCTCGACCGCTTCCTGTCGATCACGCTGATGACGCTCGGCATGGGCGCCGTTGCGCTTCTGGCTCTGCCATTTGTCGAGGTGCCGAAGTCGGAAGTGTGGCCCTATATCATCGCCTCGGTGGTCTTCCACATGGGTTACAGAACGTTTCTGATCGGCGCCTACAAGGCCGGTGATTTCGCGCAGACCTATCCGCTGGCGCGCGGCACCGCACCGCTGCTTGCAGCACTTGGCGGCATGGTGGTTGTCGCTGAAGTTCCGACACCGCTGGCCATCGTCGGGATCGTTCTTTTGTCGGCCGGGACGCTGGTGCTGTCGTTTCGCGGCGGCGCGCATCTGGAAAGGCTGAACCCGCGTGCCGTCGGCTTTGCGCTGGGCACATCGATCTTCATCGCCAGCTATACGCTTTCAGACGGCAGCGGCGCGCGGCTGGCCGCAAGTGCATCGAGCTATGCGGCATGGCTGTTCGTCTGTGATGCGGCATGGGCGCTGGTGCTGTGCCTGATCTTTCGCGGACCAAAGGCGCTGCCAGTGCTGGCGCGCGACTGGAAGGCGGGCGTGTACACCGGCGTGCTCAGCGGCGCCGCCTATTGGATCGTGATGTGGGCGATGACCAAGGCGCCGATCGCCTCGGTCGCGGCGCTGCGCGAAACCTCGATCCTGTTCGCCATGATGATTTCGGTGTTTGCGCTCGGCGAGAAGATGACGGGATGGCGCGGTGCCGCCGTGCTCAGCATTGTTGCCGGGGTGGTCGCGCTGAGGCTCGGGTAAGCTAAGCGCTTAATCCAGATCGAACACCATCAGTCCATCCGTGCCGCCTTCAAGCGCCGCGACCAGCCGGGCGCCGGCTCGGCTGTGAGCCTCATGCATCAGATAGGCGTCGCGTGCTGCGGCATCGCGGAAGTCGATGGTGAAGCCGTGCGTGAAGCCGCGCGAACGGTTCTGGGCTGGTGTTGGCGCTGAATTCGACCTTGCCCATGCCGTCGATCAGCCGTCGCAATGCTTCGAGAGCGGCATTGATTGCCGCTCGCTCGTCGTCGGTGACGTCATTGCGGAATCGAGCGAAGACACAGTGCCTGTCATTCTTGGGATCTCATGCCGCTTGGTTGGTGGAAAACACGGCCGGCGGCAGCGGTTCGCGGCCAAGGATCAGATCGGCGCCTTTTTCGCCGACCATGATCGTCGGTGCATTGGTGTTGGAGGAGGGGATGCGCGGCATCACCGAGGCGTCGCAGACGCGCAGACCCTCGATGCCGCGCAGTCTGAGGTCGGGCGTTACCACGCTCATCGCGTCATAGCCCATGCGGCAGGTGCCGACAGGGTGGTGGTCGGTCTTGGAACTGCGGCAGGCATAGTCGAACAGCTCGTCGTCGCTGGTGAGTGTCCGTCCCGGCAGCACCTCGCGCAGCACGTAAGGGGCAAGCGCCTTCTGCCGCATGATCTCGCGCGCCAGCCTGAGCCCCTTGATCGACATGTCGCGATCGTGGGGATCAGCCCAGTAATTCGGATCGATCAGCGGGCGGTCGGCCGGGTCGGCACTGTTCAGCCGTACCGTGCCGCGTGAACGCGGGCGCAGGAAGGCCGAGTTCAGCGTCACGCCCGGATTTTTCAGTTTCTCGACGCCGGCCTCGATGCCGGAGCCGAGGCCGAGATGGAGCTGGATATCGGGCGAGGCGGCGGTCGGATCGGCGTACCAGAAGCCGCCGGTTTCGAACAGGCTGGAGGCAACCGGTCCCTTCTTGAGCAGCAGATACTGCAGGCCGGCCCACACCGTCCGGTGCAGCTTGGCGTAGTTGTCGTAGGTGTGGTCGCCAGTGCATTCGGCAATGACGAACAGGTCGAGATGGTCCTGCAGGTTGGAACCGACACCGGGCAGGTCGTGGGCCGGCGTCACGCCGACCGACTTCAGATGGTCGGCCGGGCCGATGCCCGACTGCATCAGCAGCTTCGGCGAGCCGATGGCGCCGGACGAGACGATCACTTCGCGCTCGGCGCGCAGGATCGTCGGCTGACCGCCCGGCCTGTCGATGATCTCGACCCCGACGGCGCGGCCTTTGTCGATGACGATGCGCGTCACCAGCACATTGGTCCTGACGGTCAGGTTCTTGCGCTCGCGGATCGGCCTGAGATAGGCAACCGAGGCGGAGGAGCGCCTCGCGTCCTTCTGCGTCAATTGATAGTAGCCGACGCCTTCTTGGGCTACCCCGTTGAAGTCCGGATTGAACGGAATGCCTATCTCCTGTCCGGCGCGGAAATAGGCTTCGCAGATCGGCAGCGGCGCAATCGGGTTCGAGACGCCGAGCGGGCCCTGATCGCCGTGAAAATCGTTGGCGTAGCGCTGGTTGTTCTCCGCCCGCTTGAAATAGGGCAGCACGTCGCGATAGCCCCAGCCGACAAGGCCTTCTTCCTTCTCCCAGGAGTCGTAATCGCGGGCATTGCCGCGCGTGTAGATCTGAGCGTTGATAGAGGAGCCGCCGCCGATCACTTTGGCCTGCGTATATCGAAAGACGCGGTTCTTCATGTGCCTCTGCGGCACGGTCGACCAGCCCCAGGCGGCAATGCCCTTGGTCATCTTGGCGAAGCCGGCCGGCATATGGATCAGCGGATGCCAGTCCTTGCCGCCGGCCTCGAGCAGCAGCACCTGATGCGAGGGATCTTCGCTCAGCCGATTGGCGAGGACGCAACCGGCCGGGCCGGCGCCGACGATGATGTAGTCGGTCATGGCGTCACCTGTTCACAGCCTCGGCACCGACAGTGCGCCGTCGACATTGATGATCGAGCCGGTCGAAAAGCCGAGCTTGCCGCCGGCGAGTGCCGCGACCGCGGCGCCGACATCGGCGGCTTCGCCCCAGCGCTTCGCCGGCACCAGCCCGCCGTCGATCAACGCGTCGTATTTGGCGGTTACGCCTAATGTCATGTCGGTGCGGATGATGCCCGGCCGCACCTCGAACACACCGATATTTTCGGCGGCGAGCCGCAGCGCGAGGGTCTTTACCCACATCGAAAGCCCAGCTTTGGAGATGCAGTAGTCGGCACGTTCGGGCGAGGCCATTTCGGCGCTGACCGAGGTGATGGTGATGATCGATCGGCGGTAATCACCCGGCGTTGCAAGCATCGCCCTCGCAACGGCCTGGCTGAGGAAGACGGTGCCGCGCAGATTGATCCCGAGGATCCGGTCGAAATTGTCCGGTTTCAAATCCAGAAGGTCGCCGCGTATGACGGCGCCGATGCCGGCATTGTTGACCAGGCAGTCGATGCGGCCGAAGGCGCTTGTCGCGGCATCGACCAGTGCTGCATGGCGGTCGAGATCGGCGATGTCGCCGCAATGGTAGGCGAATTTCGCGCCGTGGGCGGTGATGTCAGCGGCAAGTCCGTCGGCGACTTTTTCGGCAAGGTCCACGACAAAGAGGTCGAAGCCCGCATCGGCCAGCGCCGCGGCGCAAGCGAGGCCGATGCCGCGTGCGCCGCCGGTGACGATGGCTGCCGGGCGGGTCATGCGACAAGCTCCGTCTTGCGGATGTGGTCGGCGACGCGCAGTGCTTGTGCTGCGATCGACAGCGCCGGATTGACCGCCGCCGAGTTCGGCAGGAAGCTAGCGTCGACGACAAACAGGTTCCGGTGGTCGAACGATCGGCAGAACGGGTCGAGCGGCGAGGTCGCCGGATCATCGCCCATCTTGACCGTTCCGCACTGATGCGACGGCGTGCGCTTGTCGAAAGGCCGCGACAGGACGATCGGATAGCCGCAGGCACGGAAATTCTCGCGCATCACCTTGGTCAGCCCGTCGAGCGACTGCATGTTGGAGCGCCGCCACTGCATGACGATATCCTTGCCGTCGACCATGATGCGGCTTTCGGGATCGGGCAGGTCCTCGCACATCAGGTACCAGTCGACGGCGTGGCCGGCCATGAAGTCCAGCGCGAATTTGGGTGCAAGCCTGACGTTGGCCCTCAGGATATGGCCGTCGATCTTGCCGAGAAGCTGGACGTTGCCGAGCGGCTTGCCGCCTTTGCCGTCGGACAGATAGTAGTCGTTGAGCATCAGCGTCTTCTGGTAGACGGATGTGTTCCTGCGGCGCGGGTCGATCGCCAGCATAGCGCTCGAATTGTGGTTCATGAAGTTGCGGCCGACCTGGTCGGAACGGTTGGCGAGGCCCTTGCCGTCAGGAGAGGGCGAGCGCAGCAGGATGACCGCCGAATTGACCGCGCCGGCCGAGAGAATCACCAACTTCGGCGTCACTTTCTTCAGCGTGCCATTCTGGCGATAGTGAACGGCGGCGATCGTTCTGACATCCGATGACGCTTCGAGATATTCGACATGGGCACCGGTCTCGAGCTCGATGTTCCGATCGGCAAGTGCCGCCGCCAGCGGCCCCGTTTGGGCGTCGACCTTGCCGGCTCCGGTGTTGGGAAACGCGTCCCAGCCTGTCTTGCCGTCCTTTAGCCAGGCATCGATGTCGACACCGAGCGGCAGCGATGCCGGGTGCAGGCCGAGGCCCTTGAGTTCGGCTCGGGCGCGGGCGATGGGCGGCTCGTCCGGCACCGGCCCGAAGGCATAGGGGATGGAGTGGAACGGCTCGGTCGGGTCTTCGCCGAGTGCGCCGCGCACGCGAAAAAGCTGCTCGGCTTTGGAGTACCATGGCTCGAACTCCTCATAGGAGAACGGCCAGGCCGGCGAGATGCCGCCATAGTGCTCCATGGCGGAAAAGTCTTGCCTGCGGTAGCGGATCAGCACTGCGCCATAGAATTTCGAATTGCCGCCGACATAATAGTAGTTGCCGGGATTGAACGCAGCACCCCCGGCCTCGCGCCACATTTCCTTCGGCCGGTAGTGGCCGTCGACGAAGATGGCGCGCGTGTCGCGCGTGTGCGGCGTCGTCGGCAGCTTCTCGCCGCGCTCCAGCATCAGGATCGAGGCGCCGCTGCCGGCAAGGCCGGAAGCGATCGTGGCGCCGCCGATGCCGGAGCCGATGATGACGATGTCCGGGTTTGTCATGGCTGTCAGAGGATACGTTTCTCGGTCGCCGGATCGAAGAACACCGCCTTGGTCAGGTTGAAGGCGAGTGGCGTGCTGGTGCCCGGCTGGATGTTGGCGTCGGCGCGCAGACGCGCCACCACAGCCTTGCCTCCCAGGTTGGTGACGGCGAAAGTGTCGGAGCCGGCCGGTTCCACGACCTCGATGTGACAGTCGGCGGTGGCGATGTTCGATGCGTTGCGTTCGGCCCCTTCGGGATCGGTCAGCGCCTCTGGGCGAACGCCGAAGATGATCGGCCTGTCGTGGAATGCCGACAGACCCGTCGGCGCATCGGCCAGCGGCAGCGCGATCGGCTCGCGCGCCTCGCGCTGCAGCACCACGGAAAGCGCATTGCCATTGCCGCCGATCGTCGCCGGAATCAGGTTCATGGCCGGCGAGCCCATGAAGTCGGCAACGAACAGATTGGTCGGATTGTTGTAGATTTCGGCAGGCGTGCCGAACTGCTGCACCTCGCCGTCGCGCATCACCGCGATCTTGGTGGCCAGCGTCATCGCCTCGATCTGGTCGTGAGTGACGTAGACGATTGTCGTGCCGGTGGTTGCATGCAGGCGCTTGATTTCGATGCGCATATCGACGCGCAGCTTGGCGTCGAGATTGGAGAGCGGCTCGTCGAAGAGAAAGAGCTTGGGGTCGCGCACCAGCGCCCGGCCCATGGCTACGCGCTGGCGCTGGCCGCCGGAAAGCTGGCTCGGCTTGCGCTGCAAGAGGTGGCCGATCTGCAGCACTTTCGCCACCTTGTCGATCGCCTTCTGGCGCTCCTGAGCCGGAACGCCGCGCATTTCCATGCCGAAGGCAATGTTTCCCGCGACCGTCATGTTTGGATAGAGCGCGTAGCTCTGGAACACCATGGCGATGTCGCGCTTCGAGGGGTGGAGATTGTTGATCGTCCGCCCGTCGACACGGATTTCGCCTTCGGTGATGGTTTCCAGGCCGGCGATGGTGTTGAGCAAGGTCGACTTGCCGCAGCCGGACGGGCCGACCAGCACGAGGAAGCCGCCCTTTTCGAGATCGAGGTCGATGCCCTTCAGGATCTCGACCGATCCGAACCGCTTCCTCAGCCCATTAATTTCGAGAAAAGCCATTCGATTATCCTTTGACGGCGCCGGCCATCAGGCCGCGCACGAAATAGCGGCCAGCGACCACGTAGACGAGAAGGGTCGGCAGTGCGGCGATCATCGCCGCCGCCATGTTGACGTTGTATTCGACGACACCGGTCGAGGTATTGACGACGTTGTTCAGCGCCACGGTCATCGGCATCGCGTCACCAGTGCCGGCATATGCCGAGGCGAACAGGAAGTCGTTCCAGATGTTGGTGAACTGGTAGATGACGGTGACGACGAAGATCGGCATCGAATTCGGCAGCATGATGCGCCGGAAAATCTGGAAGAAGCTGGCGCCGTCGACCTGTGCCGCCTTGACCAGTTCGGTCGGGAAGGCCTCGTAATAGTTGCGGAAGAACAAGGTGGTGAAGCCGAGCCCATAGACGACGTGGACAAAGACCAGGTTGACCGTCGGATTGCCCAAGCCGAATGAAAATCCCGTGGCGTTTCGCAGCGTCACGCCGAAGCGGCCGAGGCTGCCGAGGATCGTCGCCATCGGCAATAGCACCGACTGGAACGGGATGAAGCAGGCAAACAGCATCAGCCCGAAAACCAGCGTGTGGCCGCGGAAGCGCCATTTGGTCAGGACATAGCCGTTGAGGGCGCCGAGCAATGTCGAGATCAGCACCGCCGGAACCACCATCTTGATGGAGTTCCAGAAATAGCCCTTGATGCCGGCGCAGGTCAGGCCGACGCAGGTCTCGCCCCACGCCTTTAGCCACGGCTCGAAGGTCGGCGCCTGCGGCAGTGCCAGCATGTTGCCGTTCTGGATCTCGTCCATCGTCTTGAACGAAGTCACCAGCATGACGAACAGCGGCATCAGGTAGAACAGTGCGAACAGCGCCAGCAGGCCGTAGATGACGATGCGGTTGACGGTCCTGGCGCTGATGCCGCCAGTGCTCTGGCGAGCGGGCGTGGCAATGACGCTCATCGGGGCCGCTCCCTGAGCTCGGAATAGAGGTAAGGCACGATGATCGCGGTGATGGTCATCAGCATGATTACGGCGCTGGCCGAGCCGACGGCCATTTCGTTGCGCTTGAAGGTGTACTCATACATGAAGTTCGAAGGCAGCCAGGCCGAGCCGCCCGGCCCGCCGCTGGTCAGCGCTACGACCAGATCGTAGGACTTGATGGCGAGGTGGGCGAGCACGATGAAGGCCGAGAGGAACACCGGCCGCAGCAGCGGGATGACGATCCGGCGATAGAGCTGGAAAGTGGTGGCGCCGTCGATCTGCGCCGCCTTCATGATCTCACCGTCGATGCCGCGCAGGCCGGCGAGGAACATTGCCATGATGAAGCCGGACGCCTGCCAGACGCCGGCGATCACCACAGTGTAGATGACGAAATCCTTGTTCTTGATCCAGTCGAAATGGAAGCTCGTCCAGCCCCACTGGTGCAGCGTCTGCTCGAGGCCGAGGCCTGGATCGAGGAACCATTTCCAGGCGACGCCGGTGACGATGAAGGATAGCGCCATCGGGTAGAGGTAGATCGGCCGCAACATGCCTTCGCCGCGGATCTTCTGGTCGAGCAGCATGGCCAGGAAAAGGCCGAGCGCCAGGCAGATGAAGATGTAGAGAAAGCCGAAAATGCCCATATTGGTGATCGACGTGTACCAGCTCGACGGCGGGTCGCTCTCGAAAGTCCAGCGCCACAGCCGCTGATAGGCGCGCGGCCCTGATATGGCATAGGACGGGAAGGTCTTGGAGTTGGTGAAGGACAGATAGACCGTCCACAGGATGAAGCCGTAGACGAAGACGATGGTGATCGCAAAGCTTGGCGCCAGTACGATCTTCGGCAGCGCGTCCTGCAGGCGCGAACGCACCGAGGCGCGCGGGCGCGCATTATGCTCAGGCGTCAGCTTGATCTGGGTCGCGACCGTTGTCATGGGCTCCTCCCTCTCGGGTTCCCTTCACCGCCAGGCGGGGAAGGATAGCCCCGTCGAGACGGGGCGTGTTGGTGGATCGCCGGCGCCATTCCGACCAGAGGCCGACCATCCTGGCTTGGTGGAACCTTCCCCACCGGAGCGGGGAAGGTCCTTTCATGCCGGTTCTTATTTGGCGTCTTCGATTGCGTTAACCAGCTGGGTCACGGCCTCGTCCGAGGTCTTGATCTGGCCGTGGACGAATTTCGAGACGACGTCCTTATAGGCATTGGCGACGGCCGGCGGCGCGCCATAGCCTTGCGCCAGCGAACCGAACAGCGTGCCGCCTTCGTTGGCGGCCTTCAGGTCGGCCATGCCCTTCTTGCCGCAAGCGTCGAAGTCGGTGTCGGGCACGTCGGTGCGGGCCGGGACGGAGCCCTTGACGACGTTGAAAGCCGACTGGAAGCTCTTCGACAAAGTGGCGGTGGCTAACGCAACCTGGGCGGCCTTGCGGTCCTCCGGAACGTCGAACATGCCGAACATGTCGGAGTTGTAGACCACGCTGCCGTCGGTGCCCGGGAAGCGGTAACACAGGAAGTCGGTGCCCGGGGTCTTCTTGGCGGCGTTGAATTCGCCCTTGGCCCAGTCGCCCATGACCTGCACCAGCGCATCGCCCTTGATGACCATGGCGGTGGCAAGGTTCCAGTCGCGGCCGGAGAAGTTCGGGTCGACATAGGTGACGAGCTTGGCAAGGTTGTCGAACGACTTCTTCATCGTGTCGGACTTGAGCTGCTCCTCGTCGAGGTCGTTGAAGGCCTTCTTGTAGAACTCAGGTCCGCCGGTCGACAGCACGACCGAATCGAACATGGTGGCTTCCTGCCAGTTCTGGCCGCCGAGCGCGAGCGGGATGACGCCCGCCGCCTTGGCCTTGTCGAGCAGCGCGATGAATTCGTCGAAGGTCTTGGGCTCGGTGCCGCCGATCTTGTCCATCACCGCCTTGTTGATCCACAGCCAGTTGACGGAGTGGACGTTGACCGGAGCCGCGACCCACTTGCCGTCATAGACCGAGAATTTCTGCAGGGCGGCCGGAACGGATTTGTCCCAGCCTTCCTTTACCGCCGTCTCGGTCAGGTCGCCCATCACGCCGGCCGCGGCATAATCGAGCACGGTATAGCCGAGCATCTGGGAGGCGGTTGGGTAGTTGCCGGCCGCGACCATCGCCTTCAGCGCGGTCATGGCGGCGTCGCCGCCGCCGCCGGCCACAGGCACGTCTTTCCAGGCAAAACCTTGCTTGGCCAGATCCTCCTTGAGCACGTTCAAAGCAGCCGCTTCGCCGCCAGACGTCCACCAATGCAGCATCTCGACTTCCTTGACGTCCTGAGCGTGAGCCGCGAACGCAAGACCCGAGCCGAGAGCCGTTCCGATAAGCAATTTGCGCAACATGTACTTCCTCCCTTGTTGCAGCTACACGACCGGCGGTTGTCCGCCGGGTTCTTCCCAACTCAGCCGACCCACCATCCGGTGCGCTGGCCGCGATGAAACTGGATCGTCTTTTCCTCGGTATAGTCCTCGACGGCGCGCTTGCCGAGTTCGCGTCCGAGACCGGACTGCTTGTAGCCTCCGAAAGGCAGCTCGGGATAACCTTCCATGAACGTGTTCACCCAAACGGTTCCCGAACGCACATTCCGCGCCACCGACATGCAGGTGTCGATGCTGGCGCTCCACACACCCGCCGATAAACCATAGGGCGTGTTGTTGGCGATGCGCAACGCCTCATCAATCGATTCAAACGTCAGTACCGAGAGCACCGGGCCGAACACTTCTTCACGTGCTATGGCCATGTCTTCGGTGACGCCGCGAAGGATGGTCGGGTCGAGATACTGACCGGCACTGGAGGCGATCTGCTTGCCGCCGCTATAGACGCTGCTGCCGTCGTTTGCCGCCGCCGCCACATAGCCGGTCACCTTGGCCAGGTGCTCGGAAGAGATCATCGCGCCGACCTTGGTGCTGATATCGAGCGGATCGCCGACGGTGACCCTTGCGGTGAGCGCCTTCACTGCGCCGAGGAAGTCGTCGGCGATCGCCTCGTGGACGATCAGCCGGCTGCCGGCGTTGCAGCATTCGCCGGCGTTGAAAAAGCCGCCGAACACCGCCGCGTCGGCCGCCGCTTCGAGGTCGGCGTCTGGAAAGACGATCTGCCCGTTCTTGCCGCCGAGCTCCATCGAGACTTTCTTCAGAGAGTTCGCAGCCGACGCCATGGTCATCTTGCCGACCCGGGTGGAGCCGGTGAACGACACCATCTCGACCAGTGGATGGCTGACCATCGGCGCGCCGACATCCGCGCCCAGGCCAGCGAGGATGTTGACGACGCCATCCGGCAAGCCGGCCTGCATCAGGATGTCGCCGAGCACGAAGGTCGAGGCCGAGGTCATCTCGCTCGGCTTGACCACCGCCGTGCAGCCGGCGGCGAGCGCGAACGGCAGTTTCTGGCTGACGATGAGGAAGGGAAAATTCCACGGCGTGATGATCGAGACGACGCCGATCGGTTCGCGCAGCACGACGCCCAGCATGGCGTCGCTGAGATTGGCGTAGGTTTCGCCATGGAGTGTGCGGGCAAGCGCCGCGGCATAGCGCCAGATGTCGACGGCGCCGCCGATTTCGCCGCGCGCCTGGGTGATCGGCTTGCCGGATTCCAGCGCGTCGAGCCGGGCAATCTCCTCGAGCCGCGCCTCGATCAGGTCCGCCGCCTTGAGCAGGATCGCGGCCCGCTCGCCGGCCTTCATGCGCGGCCACGGGCCGGTCTCGAAGGCTTTGTGCGCGGCCTGTACCGCCGCCTCGACTTCGGCCGCGCCGGCTTGTGCATAGCGCGAAACGGTGAAGCCGTGGCCGGGGCTGTTGCGCTCCAGTGTGCGGCCGTCGCGGGCATCGACGAACTTGCCGTCGATCAGTAGCCGGTAGGTCTTCGGTGCTGCGGATGCCTCGGCGGGCATGGCGATGGTGAGGGGCAAGTTCATGTGATTTCCAGGTTCCGCATGCTTTTTAGGATCTTGAAAACGCTGGTTTCTGCTTAGTCTTGAAAGCGTCGATGCCGGCCTTGAGGTCGCCGGTCAGCGCGATGAAGCCGCTGGCCAGCGCCTCTGTCGCGGCAGCACTTTCCTCGCCCTCGGCGACCGCGATCATCAGCTTGGCGGCCTCGGTTGCCAGCGGGCCGCGCTCGGCGATCTTGCCGGCCCAGACCTTGGCCTCGGTGAACGCCTTGCCTGTGTCGATCACCCGGTCGACGATGCCCAGAGCGAGTGCTTCGGCCGCCACGAACGTCTCGCCGCCGATTGCCATGCGCCGCACCGTCTGCGCGCCGAAACGGCGTACCGCGCGCTGCGTGCCGGACCAGCCGGGCACTACGCCGATTGAGGTTTCCGGAAAACCTAATTTCACCTGCGTCTCGGCGACGCGGAAGTCGCAGGCGACCGCCAGTTCAAGCCCGCCGCCCAGCGCATGGCCGGAGAGAACGGCGATGGTCGGCTGCCGTAGCCGCGCCAGCCGATCGAAGACGCGGTGGCCGTAGCGCACCCATTGCACCTGAAAATCGGCGGCACTCATTTGCGACCACGCTTCGACATCGCCACCCGAACAAAAGCCCTTGCCTTCGCCGCATAGCAGCACGACGCGGACACCGTCCGCGGCCTCGGCCGTATCGAGCGCGGCTTCCAGCGCGCGCAGCATCGGGATATCGAGCGCGTTGAATTTCTCCGGCCGGCGCAGCGTGACGATGCCGAGGTCGCCGTCGGTTTCAAAGGTGACGAGACGCTCAGCCATGCGCGCCTCCAAGCGAGGCGCCGCCATTGAGCGACAGTCCGATCGGCCGGTCACGATAGAGCGCGTCCGGTGTCACTTTCAGGTCGTTGGCGACGCCAAGCGGAACCTCGGCCTGCGCCAGCACGTCGCGCTTAAGGTCGATGCCGGGTGCCAGCTCAGTCACCATCAGCCCGTCCGGCGTCAGCTTCATGACGCAGCGTTCGGTGACATAGGTGATGTCCTGCCCTTGCGCGACGGCGCGCTTGCCCGAGAAGGAGATATGCTCAACCTCGCCGACCACCTTCTTGACCTTGCCTTCCCCGTCGATGCGGATGCCGCCATCGGCCAGCGACAGCTTGGCCCCAGCAGTGAAGAAACCGGAAAACACGATCTTCTTCGCCCGCGCGGTGATATCGACGAAGCCGCCGGCGCCGGCGGTGACGTGCGGCCTCGCTGAAAGCTTCGACACGTTGACCGAGCCGTGGCGGTCGATCTGCAGGAAGGACAACAGCGACGCGTCGAAACCGCCGGCCTGGAAGTAGATGAACTGGTGTGGCGAAGGCATGAAGGCGTCGGCGTTCGACGAGCAGCCGAACTTGAAGTCGAGCAGCGGCACGCCACCGACCGCGCCCTGTTCGATCACCCAGGTGACCTTGCCGTGCTGGCCTTCCTCGAGAAGGATGCGCGGCACATTGGCCGAGATGCCGAAGCCGATGTTGACCGCCATGCCGTCGGCAAGCTCCATGGCAACGCGGCGGGCAATGACCTTCTGGACATTCATTTCGGCGTTGCGGAAGCTTGACAGCGGTCGGAAGATCTCGCCCGAGATGGCCGGGTCGTAGGGTGTCAGTGTCGTCTGCAACTGATCGGCCGCGACCACGATGTAGTCGACCAGCACACCGGGCACGCGCACGTCATGCGGTTTCAGCGTGCCGTTCTCGACGACGCGCTTGACCTGCGCGATGACAATGCCGCCGTTGTTACGGGCGGCGAGCGCCTGTTCCAGCCCGCCGAGATAGGCGCCCTCATGCTCATAGGTGAGGTTGCCGCGCTCATCGGCCGTCGTCGCCCGGATGATCGAGACGTTAGGCACGATCGAGCGGAAATAGAGCCATTCCTCGCCGTCGAACTGCTGCACCGAAACGATCGGCTCGCTCGCGGCCGCATTCATGGCGCAGCCCTGGTGACGCGGGTCGGCGAACGTGTCGAGGCCGACCTTGGTCAGCACGCCGGGGCGCTTGGCGGCGGCCTCGCGATGCATGTCGAACAATATGCCTGAGGGCACGTTGTAGGCGGCGACCGAATTGTCGCCGATCATCTTCCAGATCTGCGGCGGCTCCGAAGATGACGGGCCGGAGGGATAGGAGCCGCACAGCGTCCGCCTCAACAGGCCAGGCTTGGCCAGATGGTCGATGCCCTTGATGCCGTACATGTCGCCGGCGGCAATCGGGTGCAGCGTCGTGATGTTCTTCGGATGGCCTTCTGCCTCGAAACGCTCGCCGATGGCGGCAAGGACCGCATCCGGGCAGCCGAGACCGCTCGACGACGACACGGAAACGACCATGCCGTCCCTGATCAGGCTGGCGGCTTGCGCTGCGGAGACGAGCTTGCTCACCCTGCGCCCCCGAGTTTCGGATCGATCGCGGCTGATTTGCCGGACTTGGCGGATTGCAACGCCGCTTCGGCTGATGTCAGCGACCAGACGCCGTCCTCGCCGGTGGCCGACGGCTGGCCTTCGCCACGGATCGCCGCATGGAACTGGCGCAGGGAACGGACATAGAGATCTTCGCGGTCGAAGCTCAATTCCTCCTCGCCCTTTGCCGTGCGCAGCAGCACGGAGCCGATCGGCTTCTGCGTCATCACATCCTTCGCGATCAGGGAGCCTTCGCTGCCATGCACCTCGAAGCCGGTGCCGGCGAATTTGGTAGTGAAACCCTCATGCGATTGGGCGATGACGCGCGATTTGAAGCGCCAGATGCACATGGCGCCGTCCTCCAGGCCGCCGGCGGCCATGCCTGCGGCCTGGGTGAGCGCCGAAACCTCGAGCGGATCGTCGCCGAGCACGAAGCGCAGCGTATCGGCGTCGTGCACCGTAATGTCGAGCACCACGCCGCCGCCGGCTTCCGGCCTGGTGATACGCCAGCCCTGCAGATTCTCAGGCAGATAGACGGAGTGGAAGACGCGCGCGGCAATCGGTCTGCCGATGCGGCCGGCGGCGATGGCTTCGCGCATCGCCCGGTGCGAGCCGGCATTGCGCAGATGGTGGTTGGTGCCGAGCACGATGCCGGCAGCTTTGGCGGCGGCGACCATTGCGCGCGCATCGGCGCCGGTCAGCGCCAACGGCTTTTCGCACAGCACATGTTTTCCCGCCCTGATGGCGGCTAGTGCCTGTTCGAGATGCAGTTCGTTGGTGGTCGAGATGTAGACGGCGTCGATGTCGGAGCCGAGCAATTCATCGAGCGTCGAGACGGCAAGCGGAATGCCGTTCTCCTTGGCATAGGAAGTGGCGCGCTCCGGGCTGGAACTCATCACCGCCGCGATCTCGCTGTTCGGTTGTGCGCGGATGGCGTTGATCATGAATTGCCTGGCGATCGTGCTTGCGCCGATCAGTCCCCATTTGACGGTCATGCCGCGTCTCCCATTCCAGCACGGCGATCAGGACCGCAACTGTCCCTGATGACAAGGTTGACGGCGCCGATATGATCCTCGGCGCGCGTGGTGCGCGACTGGATCATCTTCAGCATGACGTGGGCGGCGCGCTCGCCCAGGCCTGCCGAATCCACCGCGACGCTGGTCAGCGCCGGCATGTAATGCTGGGCTTCGATCACGTCGTCGAAGCCGACGACGGCGAAATCCGCACCGGGCTCGAGGCCGCGCTTGCGCAGCGCCAGCATGACGCCGAAGGCGACCGCATCGTTGAAGCACAGCGCCGCGGTCGGCGGCTGGGCCATCGCGAGAGCTGTTTCCAGGCAGGCAATGCCGCCCTTGCGGCTGGTTTCGCCTTCGACGACCAGTGTATCGCGCTTGGCGATGCCGAGCGCCTCGCAGGCCTCGCGAAATCCGCCCAGCCGCTCATGATAGACCACTAGGTCCGATGAGCCGCCGAAGAACGCCAGCCGGCGATGCCCTTTGCGGATCAGATGGGCGGTGGCGAGCCAGGCGCCGCGATGATTGTCGGGCGCGATCACCGGAATGCGGCTTTCAGGAAGGCGGCGCATGGTGAAGACGATCGGAAGGCCCGCCATTTCGATGCGGCGGAACGCACCGGGAGTCGTGCCGCGCGCCGGCGACACGATCAGCCCGGCGACACCTTGCTCCATCAGCGATTTCAGCACTTCTTCCTGGCGCACCGGGTTCTCCGCCGTGTTGGCGATGAACGGCACGACGCCCGCCGACTGGAAGACACGCTCCATGCCGACCGCCATTTCGGCGAAAAACGGGTTAGTGAGATCGTTGATGACCATGCCGATGACGTTGGAATGGGCCTTGCGCAGATTGGCGGCACCGCGGTTGTAGACATAGCCGACATCCTCGATCGCCTTGCGGACCTTCAGCGCGGTTTCAGGCCGGATCAGATCGCTGCCCTGCAGCACGAGCGACACCGTCGACTTGGACACGCCCGCCTCGCGGGCAATGTCGAGTATCGTCGCCTTGGGCCTGCTGGCCATCCAGATCCGTCCTCCCGGTATTTTCTGGTCAGATTATTGGAACGTTCTAATTCCGGGCTGGATTTGAGTCAATCAGGATTTTCCCGAATTCAGAAAAACGAGTTCTCAGCAGTTAATGGCCCCACTTTGAGGGCCTTTCTCGCTGCGTGCAGCATTTTGGCGCCGTGGACTGAGAAATCATAGAAGGTTGATTTATTGGAACGTTCCATTTATAGGGTGCGATCAAGGGAGAGATCGATGGACATTGCCTTGCCCGAGGACGGCGGTCGCGGCACTCGCTACCGCCTTGTCGGCCAGCCGGCACAGCCGGTGATCGGCGCGCGGTTTTCCCGCATCGCCTATGCCGCCGCCCATGTCGTTGCCGACCCCCTCGCGATGACCGATCCGTGGTCTCATCCAGCGGTCGACTGGGAGCGCACGATGGCGTTCCGCCATCATCTGTGGCGGCTCGGCTTTCGTATCGCCGAGGCGATGGATACCGCACAGCGTGGCATGGGTTTCGACTGGACAAACGCCATGGAATTGATCCGCCGCTCGACCGCCGAGGCTCGAACCGTCGACGGCGCCGATCTCGCCTCAGGTGCCGGAACAGACCATCTGGCGCCAGGCACCGTCAGGACGCTCGACGATGTCATCGCGGCCTATGAAGAGCAGTTCGGTTTCATCGAAGGCCTGGGCGGCAAGGCCATCATGATGGCCAGCCGCGCGCTAGCGGCTGTCGCCAAGGGTCCCGACGATTATATCAGCGTCTATGACCGCATCCTGTCTCAATCGTCAGGCAAGGTGATCCTGCACTGGCTGGGCGACATGTTCGATCCGGCGCTGAAGGGTTATTGGGGCAGCCCTGATTTCGACACCGCGCTCGACACGGTGATCGCCGTCATCGAAAGCCACGCCGGCAGGGTCGAGGGGATCAAGATATCGCTGCTCGATGCCGGCAAAGAGGTTGCCCTGCGCAACCGGCTGCCTGAAGGGGTCGTCATGTTCACCGGCGACGATTTCAACTACCCCGAGCTGATTGCCGGCGATGGCGAAAGACATTCGCACGCGCTGCTCGGGATTTTCGACGCCATCGCGCCGGTCGCCAATGCCGCGCTGGCGAAACTGGCCGACGGCGACCGCGCCGGCTATGACGCGCTGATGGCGCCGACGGTCCCTCTGTCGCGGAAAATCTTCGAGGCGCCGACCGAGTACTACAAGGCCGGTATCGTCTTTATGGCGTGGCTGAACGGCCACCAGGACCATTTTTCGATGGTCGGCGGCATGCAATCGGCGCGCGGTATTTGCCACTACGCCGATGTGTTCCGCCTTGCCGACCAGGCCGGGTTGCTGGGCGACCCGGAGCTTGCCGTCGCAAGAATGAAGAGCCTGTGCGCCGTGGCGGGTGTCTGACCGCCATACCACAAGAAGAGTTCGTCCAAGTCTCCGATTTGCCTTGTCCGGGCAAATCTGTATGCGGTATGCGTCCGAGGCAGGCCATCCGGCGCGCCGACGCCAGATGGTCACAGCAGCCGTTCTGCATAGGGATACGCCAATGGATTTCGACCTTCACGGCAAGCGCGTTTTCGTGGCAGGGCATCGCGGCATGGTCGGCTCGGCCATCCTGCGCAGGCTGGCGGACGAGGACTGCGAGGTCCTGACCGCATCCCGCGATGAACTCGATCTCATGGATCAGGCCGGCGTTCGGCGCTGGATGGCTGGCCACAGGCCGGATGCGGTGGTGATGGCAGCGGCCAAGGTCGGCGGTATCCTGGCAAACAACAGCTTGCCGGTCGATTTTCTGCAGGACAATCTCATCATGCAGACCAATGTCATCGAGAGCGCCTTTCGCAACGAGGTGCAGAAATTACTGTTCCTCGGTTCGTCCTGCATCTATCCGAAATTTGCGGCGCAGCCGATCTCCGAGGACGCCTTGCTGACCGGTCCGCTGGAACCCACCAACGAATGGTATGCGATCGCCAAGATCGCCGGGCTGAAGCTGTGCCAGGCCTATCGGCGCCAATATGGTGTCGAGTACATCTCGGCGATGCCAACCAACCTCTATGGCCCCGGCGACAATTTCGACCTCTCCACCAGCCATGTCGTACCAGCCCTTATGCGCAAGGCGCACAAGGCCAAGCGCGCCGGCGACAAAACCCTGGAGGTCTGGGGATCGGGCACGCCGATGCGCGAGTTCCTGCATGTCGACGACGCCGCCGACGCTCTGGTCTGGCTGCTGAAAAACTATTCCGGCGACAGCCACGTCAATGTCGGCTCGGGCGAAGACATCACCATCGCCGAGCTGGCCCGCACCATGCTGTCCGTCGTCGGCGCCGAGGCGGTGCTCACATTCGATGCGACGAAGCCGGACGGCACACCGCGCAAGCTGATGGACGTGTCGCGCCTGTTTGCCACGGGCTGGCGCCCGCGATACTCGCTTCAGAGCGGATTGGAGCAGACCTATGCCTGGTTTCTCCGGCATATTGAGACGGGCGATCTCCGCCTCGGCGCGGCCTGATCTCAATCGACGCTGGTTGCTGCTACCAGACATGACGGTTTGGGCGGTCTGTTGGCCATGGCCGTTGCAAAATCGCTCGCCGAAGGCTGGGCTAAAAGATCAAGGCGTCCGATTTTGGCATTCTCGAAAATGCGGCACACGCCGCCCAGCCTAGAAACGCCCGCAAGACGAGGAAATCTGCGGGGCACGAGAGACGGCGTATTGTCTGGATGGTGGGCGTGACAGGGATTGAACCTGTGACCCCTGCAATGTCAATGCAGTGCTCTCCCGCTGAGCTACACGCCCATCCGAAGCCGCGCATACACCATTTTTGCCACGGCGCGTCAATAGGAGGAAAAGGGAAAGAACGGTTCGCCTTGCCGCGCCGTTGGAGACGCGCCGAAAGCCGGCAGCGGAAAGCGCGTCAGGCCGCTTGCAGCATCTTTTCGACCTCGTTGACGAGGTCGCGCAGATGGAACGGCTTCGACAGCACCTTGGCGTCTTTCGGCGCCTTGGAATCCGGATTGAGCGCAACGGCGGCGAAGCCGGTGATAAACATGACCTTGAGGTCGGGATCGATCTCGGTGGCGCGGCGGGCGAGTTCTATGCCGTCCATCTCCGGCATGACGATATCGGTCAAGAGCAGCGAAAAAGGCTCTTCGCGCAACCGCTCATAGGCGCTGGCGCCATTGTCGAAATCGCTGACCTGATAGCCGGCACGCTCCAGCGCCTTGACGAGGAACCGGCGCATGTCATCGTCGTCTTCCGCCAGTAGAATGCGTGCCATCTTATCCCGCTCGAATCACCCGTCCGAGACTGCCGTGGGGCAGCCCGTTAACCATCCTGTATATGAGGAGGTGACGGTAAACATCAAGTGAAGATAAAGGCCCGATCGGCCTTTAACAAAGCGGTCCGGACGCCGAAACGCTGGACATGCGGCCGGCGAGGTGGCACCTTTCCAACCATGATGCATTGGTGTTTCCGGATTCGTTCAAATTGAAAACGGCAGCCGAGGATTTTTCGGTCGTTCCTCCCTTCGAAATCCGGTCGGGCGCCGAACAGCGCGTCCCCTTCCTCTTCAACTCGCCGCATAGCGGCCGTCACTATCCGGACCGGTTCCTGGCCATGGCAAGGCTGGACCGAAACGCCATCCGCCGCTCCGAAGATTGCTATGTCGACGAATTGTTCGGTGGCGCTGTCGCGCTCGGCGCGCCGATGCTGGCGGCAAACTTCCCGCGCGCTTATCTTGACGTCAACCGGGAACCCTGGGAACTCGATCCGCGCATGTTCGCCGAACCCGTGCCGTCCTTCTGCAACATCCGCTCGGCGCGCGTGGCCGGCGGGCTTGGCACTGTGCCCAAGCTGGTGGGAGAAGGGCTCGACATCTATGCCGGCCGCTTGCCGCTGGCGGAAGCCGTCGCGCGTATCGAGGCCGTCTACAAGCCTTATCATGAGACGCTGAAGCGGCTTTTGACCAGGACCCATGCGCGGTTCGGCTTTGCCGTGCTGATCGATTGCCACTCGATGCCGGCGAGCATCAGGGTCGGCGACAGCGGTGTCAGGCCCGACTTCATCGTCGGCGACCGTTTCGGCATGTCCGCCTCGGCAGCGTTGACCGAGACGGCGATCGGCCTGCTGATCGGCATGGGCTACACCGTCGCCCATAACAAGCCTTACGCCGGAGGCTTCATCACCGAGCACTATGGTCGCCCCGTCCGCCATCTCCATGCACTGCAGATCGAGGTCAATCGCGGGCTTTACATGAACGAGCGGACGTTCCAGAAATCCCCCGGCTTCGATGCACTCGCCGACGATCTGGCACAATTCTCGGCCGACCTGATGGCGATGCCCGATCACGATTTTATCGATCTGCCGCTTGCCGCCGAATGATGCCAAAAATCGGAATCGATTTTTACATGGGAATTCTGGGCCAAATAACAGGTCTTGCGCCAGATAAAGGCATCGGTGTGCGGGTCGGAAAGGCGCGCGATGCGCTGGATGCGGCGCCGAAAAAAAGACCGCATCGTTTGCACGACACGGTCGAAGTCTAGGGAGGAAACGCCCAAGGAGGGCATGGACAGGAACGCCTGTCCGAGAACAAATCTATTGTGCGATGCACAAATGTCAAGCCGTCGACCGGCGTTTTTAGTTCACCGTTATGTTGAAACTGGATTCGAGGGGCTAGCGTTGCATTCGAGCAACAGTTGACGATGCGCAAAAGTTCCGCACGCCCTTGTTTTGGCGGAAAACCACAGGCAAACGACGGTTCCAGCACGCTACAACGCGGGAGAATCAGTTGGACATCAGCATCGATTTCATGCGGCGCATTGCGCATGCCGCCGCAGCCGAAACCTTGCCGCGCTTCCGCAGCCAAGGCGCGGTCGCCAACAAGGAGCAAGGCAGCTTCGACCCGGTCACCGAGGCCGACCGCGAGGCCGAGCGGGTCATCCGGGCGCTTATATCAGCGGAATATCCCGATCACGGCATCCTCGGCGAGGAGCATGGCAGCGAGAACATATCCAGCAGGCATGTCTGGGTGATCGATCCGATCGACGGCACGCGCGCCTTCATTTCCGGCCTGCCGGTGTGGGGAACATTGGTCGGGCTGACGGTCGACGGCGATGCCGTCGCCGGCATGATGTCGCAGCCCTTCACTGGCGAGCTTTTCTACGCCAACGCTTCCGGTGCCCATTATGAAGGCCCGGGCGGGCCACGAAGGCTGACCACGCGCAAGACGACAAGCCTTGCCGACGCGACGCTGTTCACCACCACGCCGGCACTGTTCCAGGGAGACGCGCGTCTGCGCTACGACCTGTTCGAGCGGCAGGTCCAGCTCGCCCGCTACGGCACCGACTGCTATGCCTTCGCCATGGTCGCGGCAGGAAGCGTCGACATCGTCGCCGACCCCGGTTTGAAACCCTACGATATCGTCGCGCTGATCCCGATCATCGAGAACGCCGGTGGCGTCGTCACCACCTTCGAAGGCGGACCGGCGGAAAGGGGTGGCGACATCCTGGCTGCGGCAACGCCGGAGCTTCATGCCGCCGCGATGGCGGCGCTGCGTGGCTGAGCGTGGAAAGCGTTCGAGCGGTGATTCCCCGACCCTCCTGACAGGAGGATGTCAGCAGCTCTCTGCTATGGAAGTGATGTCCCGGAGGGATTCACATGCCGACGCAGTCAACAACCAACCATTCCGAAGATGCGTCGGCAGAAAACGCTCCAGCAGACGGGCGGGCCGATTTCGATTTCTTCTTTGGCCGCTGGAACGTCAGCCATCGGAGGTTGCAGAAGCGCCTGCAAGACGACACGAACTGGGGTGTTTGGCGGGACATGCGAAGTGCGCCCGATCCTTGGCGGCCTCGGCAATGTCGATGACAATGTGATTGAATTGCCCGTCGAGGCCTATCGCGCCGCCACGTTGCGGACGTTCGATCCGGCGACGAGCCAATGGTCGATCTGGTGGATCGACGGCCGCAACCCGGCGACCATCGATGTTCCGATGCGCGGCACCTTCGAAGCAGGCGTCGGCACGTTCCTGTGCGAAGACGTCTTCGACGGACGCAATATCTACGTTCGCTTCCTGTGGTCGCGGATCACTGAAAAATCGGCGCGCTGGGAGCAGGCTTTTTCACCGGATGTCGGCAAGACCTGGGAGACCAATTGGATCATGCATTTCGCCCGGCAAGTGTAGGCGGGCCGATCGACTTGGAAGGCATTTTTTCAAGCCGAGGCATGGATTTCAATGATTTGAAGCGCTCTTTGCGCGTCCGGAGGGAGTGCGGTACTCAATCAGCCCGTGTCGTCGCTTCCCGGGATGAAGGCATCGAAGGCGGCAAAGAACTGCTCGCGATAGAAGTCGGCTTCCTGCAATATTTCATGGCGTGCACCATCGATCACCAGCAGCGAACCGAGGCGCAGACGCCTGGTGTAGGTTTCCACCGCCTTGGTCGAGACGACCTGGTCGGCGCCGGCGGCGATCACCAGCAAGGATACCTGGATCCTGGCCATGAAGTCGGGGTCGCTGATGGCGTCGGACGCCTCCGCCGCCGCTTTCAGCCAGCGTATCGTCGGGCCGCCGAGTGCCAGTTGCGGGTAGGTTTCATAGATCAGCGTGTTGCGCCGATACCGCTCCGGATCCGATGTCACCATGTTAGCGGCAAACGGAATGGTTCTTCTGGGCCGCGGACCCCAGGCGGCATAAAGCTTGCCAAGGCCCAGCAGACAGAACAGCGAGCAGAGGCGGCGAACGGTGGTTGTCGAGACCGGCAGGTCGGGCACGGCCAGGAATGGCGCGATCAGCACCATGCGCCGTACGCGGTTCACCATCGACGGCGCAGCAAGCAGCGTAATCACCGCACCAGCCGAATGGGCCAATATGTAATATGGCCCCCGGCAGTCGGGCAGCACGATCTCCTTGAAGAACTGTTCCAGGTCGCCCGTGTAGTCGAAGAAGCTCCGGACATAGCCGCGCTCGCGGTCGCTGATCAGCCGATCGGAACCGCCCTGGCCGCGCCAGTCGAGGGTGGCAACGCCAAAGCCGCGATCGGCAAGGTTGCGGATGGTCTCGAAATACTTTTCAATGCACTCGTTGCGGCCGGTCAGCACGACCACGGTGCCCTTCATCGGGCGGGCAACGGCGGGAAAGAGGCCATAACGGATCTTCTTGCCGTCGCGCGTGGTGAAGAAACCACCGGCCGCATTTTCCGGTAGCGGATTGCCCGGAACTTCGCGGAAGAGGGGAATTTCGTTAAGAAGGTCCGTCATTCGGCGCTGCGTTTGTGTGTCGCTGCCTGCATTGCGCAAGCTTTGGTAGGCATAGACGTCCATGCAGCAAAAGCAAAGGAATTCCGGCCGCGTTGGAGAGGCTGAACGAGGCAGCCAGCAAGTGAGGCCGAAAGCAGCTTGCGGCATGCTTCCGGCCCCCGTCGATCCGGGAGGAAGGGACGTTACACCCGGTCGGCCCCGTTGCGGTATCTCGCGCATAACCCCGAAAATCGCACCCGATTTTCGCTGTGAATCATGCGCAATCAAAGTGTTACAGCGTCCTTTGCGTGTCCGAGAGGACGCGCGACGCCGTAACCGCCGCCTTTGCCTTGATCCTGGAACCAGTCTAGCGCGACTTAGCTGAACGCCCGCCGAAGCCGCGGTTCATCTGCCGTTCATCGAGAAATCTTGAAATGCTTTCACGTGTTCCCCAAATGTCTGTTGCGGCCGCCAATGTCGGGGCCGCTGGCCTATCCGGAACGCCGTCACGGGTTTCGCACCGGCCATACGCAAACCTTGTTGCTCAACAGGAGAACACACTATGCGTCACGTTGATTTTTCCCCGCTCTATCGTTCGACCGTCGGTTTCGACCGGCTGTTCACCATGCTCGATTCGCTTGCGCAGCCTGAAAGTGCGCAGACCTATCCGCCCTACAACATCGAGCGCACCGGCGAGGATTCCTATCGCATCTCGATGGCGGTCGCCGGCTTCTCGGACGACGAGCTCTCGATCGAGGCTCACCGCAACGTCCTGACTGTCACGGGTGAGCGCAAGGAAGAGGGCAATGGCGAAGGCTCCGAACTGCTCTATCGCGGTATCGCCGGCAGGGCCTTTGAGCGCCGCTTCCAGCTTGCCGACCACGTTGACGTCGTCGGCGCCTCGCTGAAGAACGGCCTGCTCTTCGTCGACCTCAAGCGCAATATTCCCGAGGAGCTGAAGCCCCGCAAGATCGCCATCACCGCGTCTTCGGCGAAGGCCAAGCAGATCGAGGCTAACACCGCCGCGTAAGCCGCGTCACAAGACGACCTCAGGGACGAAGGGCGGCGCCTGGCGCCGCCCTTTGTTGGTGGATAAGGTGCCGCTATCGAGCAACTAGCTGGCCAAAGCGGTCGACCTCTTCGGCCGTGGTCGCAAAGCTGGTGACGAAACGGTAGAGCGCCTCGTCCTCGCCGGTATGGCCGTCGAAGCCATGCGGCTTGTGCCAGTCGTAGAAGGCGGCACCGGCCAATTGCACCCGTTCAGCCTCGGCCTTTTTCATCACCGCGAACACTTCGTTCGCTTGCGGCAGCCAGGCCAGGCGAGCCGACGGGGAATCCTCGATCAGTGCAGCAAGGCGTGCTGCCGTAACGTTGGCGTGCCGGGCCGTGTCAAGCCACAGGTCGTCCTTGAAATAGGCTTCGAACTGCGCGGCGACGAAGCGCGATTTCGAGAACAATTGCGCCGCGCGTTTGCGCAGGAAGGCCAGTTCCCTGGCGCGGTCGAGATCGAATAGCACGATAGCCTCGGCGCACCAGCAGCCGTTCTTGGTACCGCCGAAAGAGAGGATGTCGACGCCGCGCTTCCAGGTCATCTCCGCCGGCGTCGTCTCTAGCGCGACCAGCGCATTGGCGAAGCGGGCGCCATCCATGTGCAGTGGCAGTTTGTGATGCTTGGCGATCGCCGAAATCCGGGCAATTTCGTTCAGTGTGTAGATGGTGCCGACTTCGGTCGACTGGGTGATCGACACCGCCATCGGGCGCCCGGAATGGACGATTTCAGGCGCGAATCTGCCCACCGCCCTGTCCAGGTTGTTCGGATCGATCTTGCCCAGCGCACCGTCGACGGGATAGAGCCGCGAGCCGCCGGTAAAGTATTCCGGCGCGCCGCATTCATCCTCAATGACATGCGACTCTCGATGGCAGAAGGAAATGCCGCCTGATTTGTTATAGGCGGTCAGCGACAGCGAATTGGCGGCGGTGCCGGTCGCCACGAAAAACACCGCGACCTCGCGCTCGAAAATTTCGTTGAAGCTCTGGTAGACAGCCTGGTCGAGGGCGCCGTCGCCATAGGCGGTGGAGAAGCCGCCGGCGTGGGCGGACAGGCCCGCGGCGATGCTGGGATGGGCGCCTGCCCAATTGTCGGAAGCGAAATTCATACGTTTGCCTGTGCTAGAAAAATCGGTGCAACCTTGGCCGCTTTCGCATGCCGCTCGCAAGTGCCAAGCACCGGATAGGCGGTAACGCCAGCGAGAGCGGAAAACAGGGAATACGGGCGAAGGTTGCGTTTTGGCGTGGCCGCGCGTAATTTTCTGTCGCGGACAGCCCAAGATTGTTGTGAATCGGTCTTGTGCGCATACGTGATTTCTGTCATAAAAATTTAGGACAGTAGTGCTGTCTTATTTTGTCGCACAAAACAGGCTGGATTGGCGTATCATTAGGCCTCTCCGGCCGCTGCCGCGAGCGACAGATAGACGGCCGGCTCTGGCCTGTACGATTACCGGATGCGAACCAGGCCGCCTGGTTCGGCAAGGATTTCGCAAGACGTGCCGTAAGGGTGAGAGGGAAGCTCATGCGCTTCCCAACGGAAACCAGCGCCCTAAGGGCTGGGGATGGAGGACAGGACGATGACGGAAGTGACGCCATCTGCGACGAACGGCCCGGCCGCGCAGACGAAAGCGCCAGCCGTCAAAAATCGGTCCCGAACCAAAATTGAGCGAACCGACACCGGCTTCGCCGCGCACGGCCTGTACGATCCGCGCAACGAGCACGATGCCTGCGGCGTCGGCTTTATCGTCAACATGAAGGGCGTGAAGTCGCATCAGATCGTCAAGGACGGCCTTGCGGTGCTCGAAAACCTGACGCATCGCGGCGCCGTCGGCGCTGATCCGCTGATGGGCGACGGTGCCGGCGTGCTGGTGCAGCTTCCCGACCGCTTCTTCCGCGAGGAAATGGCCAGCCAGGGCGTCGAATTGCCCAAGCCCGGCCACTATGCCGTCGGCCATGTGTTCATGCCGCGCGATCCGGAGCTTCAGGCGCATATCGAAGGCATCATCGCCGAGGTGGCGCAGCTCGAGGGCCAGCCGCTGCTCGGCTTTCGCGATGTGCCGGTCGATAATTCATCGCTGTCCAAGGCGCCTGATATCGCGGCTTCCGAACCGGTCCAGCGGCAGGTGTTCCTGGGCCGTGGCGCCGAGATCGAGAGCGACGACGATTACGAGCGGCGGCTCTACATCCTGCGCAAGGTCATTTCCGGTCGTATCCACGAGGAGACCAAGGGCGTCGACAATGGCTTCTACGTCGTGTCGATGTCATCGCGGACCATCGTTTACAAGGGCATGTTCCTGGCTTATCAGGTCGGCGCCTATTACAAGGATCTGACCGATCCGCGTTTCGAGACGGCGCTGATCCTGGTCCACCAGCGTTTCTCGACCAACACCTTCCCGTCGTGGAAGCTAGCGCATCCCTATCGGATGGTCGCCCACAATGGCGAGATCAACACGCTGCGCGGCAACGTCAACTGGATGGCGGCGCGGCAGGCTTCGGTCGATTCCGAACTGTTCGGCAACGACATCTCCAAGCTGTGGCCGATCTCCTATGAGGGGCAGTCGGACACCGCATGTTTCGACAATGCGCTCGAATTCCTGACGCAGGGCGGCTACTCGCTCGCTCACGCGATGATGATGCTGATCCCGGAAGCCTGGGCCGGCAACAAGTTGATGGATCATGATCGCAAGGCCTTTTACGAATACCACGCCGCCCTGATGGAGCCGTGGGATGGGCCGGCGGCGGTGGCCTTCACCGATGGCCGCCAGATCGGCGCCACGCTCGACCGCAACGGGCTGCGCCCGGCGCGCTACATCGTCACCGACGACGATCGCGTCATCATGGCCTCGGAAGCCGGCGTGCTGCCGGTGCCGGAGGAAAGGATCGTCAAGAAGTGGCGGCTGCAGCCCGGCCGCATGCTGTTGATCGACCTGGAAAAGGGCCGCATCGTTTCCGACGAGGAGATCAAGTCGGAGATCGCGACCAGGCATCCCTACAAGAACTGGCTCGCCAACACCCAACTTATTCTGGAAGACCTGAAGCCGGTCGAGCCACGCGCATTGCGCAGGGACGTCAGCCTGCTCGATCGCCAGCAGGCGTTCGGCTACACCCAGGAAGACACCAAGCTGTTGATGTCGCCGATGGCGACCACTGGCCAGGAAGCGGTCGGCTCGATGGGCACCGACACGCCGATCTCGGCGATGTCGGACAGATCGAAGCTGCTCTATACCTATTTCAAGCAGAACTTCGCCCAGGTCACCAACCCGCCGATCGACCCGATCCGCGAGGAGTTGGTTATGAGCCTGGTATCCTTCATCGGACCGAGGCCGAACATCTTCGACCTCGTCGGCAATTCGCGTCGCAAGCGGCTCGAAGTGCGCCAGCCGATCTTGACCAATGGCGATCTCGAGAAGATCCGCTCCATCGGTCATACCGAGGACCGTTTCGACACCAAGACGATCGACATCACCTATGCTTCGAACGAAGGCGCAGCCGGCATGCAGGGCGCCATCGACCGGCTGTGCGAGCGCGCCGAGGCGGCGGTCGCCGGCGGCTACAACATCATCATCCTGTCTGACCGTCAGCTCGGGCCGGACCGCATCGCCATCCCCGCATTGCTGGCGACAGCGGCGGTCCACCATCATCTGATCCGCAAGGGCTTGCGCACCTCGGTGGGGCTCGTTGTCGAGTCCGGCGAACCACGGGAGGTGCATCATTTCTGCTGCCTTGCCGGCTATGGCGCCGAGGCGATCAATCCCTATCTCGCCTTCGACACGCTGCTCGACATGCATAAGCGCGGCGAGCTGCCGGCCGAGGTCGACGCCTATGAGGTTGTGTCCCGCTACATCAAGTCGATCGGCAAGGGCATTCTCAAGGTGATGTCGAAGATGGGCATCTCGACCTACCAGTCCTATTGCGGCGCGCAGATCTTCGACGCCATCGGGCTGAAGACCGATTTCGTGCAGAAGTATTTCACCGGCACCGCGACGCTGATCGAAGGCGTCGGGCTGGAAGAGATCGCGGCCGAGACGGTTAGCCGCCACGCCGACGGCTTCGGCAACGACCCGGTGCTACGCAACAGCCTCGAGGTCGGCGGCGAATACATGTTCCGCATGCGCGGCGAAGCACATATCTGGTCGCCCGATGCGGTGGCCACCCTGCAGCACGCTGTGCGCCAGGGGTCGTGGGAGACGTTCAAGGACTATTCCGCTCAAATTGACAGCGAGACGGCGCGGGCGCAGAGCATTCGCGGCCTGTTCAAGATCAGGCTCGCCGAAGAAACCGGGCGCAAGAAGGTCGCGCTCGACGAGGTCATGTCGGCGGCCGATATTGTCAAGCGGTTCTCGACCGGAGCGATGTCCTTCGGCTCGATCTCCAGGGAAGCGCACACCACGCTGGCGCGCGCCATGAACACCATCGGCGGCAAGTCGAACACCGGCGAGGGCGGCGAAGAGGCCGACCGCTACCTGCCGCTGCCGGGCGGCGGCAAGAACCCCGAGCGTTCGGCGATCAAGCAGGTTGCCTCCGGCCGGTTCGGCGTGACGGCGGAATATCTGGTGAATTCCGATGTGATGCAGATCAAAGTCGCGCAAGGCGCGAAGCCCGGCGAGGGCGGTCAGCTGCCCGGTCACAAGGTCGATGCCACCATTGCCAAGGTCAGGCATTCGACGCCCGGCGTCGGCCTGATCTCGCCGCCGCCGCATCACGACATCTACTCGATCGAGGATCTGGCGCAGCTGATCTACGATCTCAAGAACGTCAATCCGGCGGCTGATGTCTCGGTCAAGCTGGTGTCCGAAGTCGGTGTCGGCACGGTTGCGGCCGGCGTCGCCAAGGCGCGCGCCGATCACATCACCATTTCCGGCTACGACGGCGGCACCGGCGCATCGCCGCTGACCTCGCTCAAGCACGCCGGCAGCCCGTGGGAAATGGGCCTTGCCGAGACGCACCAGACGCTGGTGCTCAACGGCCTCAGGTCGCGCGTCGCGCTGCAGGTCGATGGCGGCCTGCGCACCGGCCGCGACGTCGTCATTGGCGCGCTGCTTGGCGCCGACGAATTCGGCTTCTCGACCGCGCCGCTGATCGCGGCCGGCTGCATCATGATGCGCAAGTGCCATCTCAACACCTGCCCTGTCGGCGTCGCGACGCAGGATCCGGTCTTGCGCAAGCGCTTCAAGGGTACGCCGGAACATGTCATCAACTTCTTCTTCTATGTGGCTGAAGAGGTCCGGGCGTTGCTCGCCGAGATGGGTTACACCCATCTCGACCAGATCATCGGCGACACCGATCTCTTGGAAAAGCGGGCGCTGATCCAGCACTGGAAGGCGCGCGGGCTCGATTTCGGCAAGATGTTCTTCAAGCCGGATGCCCCGCATGAGGCGGTGCACTGGACTGAGCGGCAGAAGCATCCGATCGACGACGTGCTCGACCGCAAGCTGATCGAGTTGGCCAAGCCGGCGCTGGAAGCCAGGCAGCCGGTCAGCATCGAGCTGCCGATCCGAAATGTCGACCGTTCGACCGGCGCCATGCTGTCTGGTGAAGTGGCAAAGCGCTTCAAGCACAAGGGCCTGCGCGAGGACACGATCGCGGTGAAGCTCACCGGTACCGCCGGCCAGTCGTTCGGCGCCTTCCTGGCGCGTGGGGTTTCGTTCGAGCTGGTCGGTGCGGCCAATGACTATGTCGGCAAAGGCCTGTCGGGCGGCCGCATCGTCATCCGCCCGCCGGAGAACACCAAGATCGTCGCAGCGGAGTCGATCATCGTCGGCAACACGGTGCTCTACGGCGCGACCGAAGGCGAGGCCTATTTCAGCGGCGTCGCCGGCGAGCGTTTTGCGGTTCGCAATTCGGGCGTGGCCGCCGTCGTCGAAGGCGTTGGCGACCATGGCTGCGAGTACATGACCGGCGGCATTGTCGTCGTCATCGGCCAGACCGGCCGCAACTTTGCCGCCGGCATGTCGGGCGGCGTCGCCTATGTGCTCGACGAGGAAGGTGATTTCGCCGAGCGCTGCAACATGGCGATGGTCGAACTGGAACCCGTTCCCGAAGAAGACGACCTGATGGAGAAACTGCTCCATCATGGCGGCGACCTCGACCACAAAGGCCGCGTCGACGTGTCGGGCGACATGACCAGCCATGACGAGGAGCGGCTCTATCAGCTGATCTCGAACCACGTCCATTATACGGGTTCGGTGCGCGGCCGCGAGATCCTCGACAACTGGGCGACTTTCCGGCCGAAATTCCGGAAGATCATGCCGGTCGAATACCGTCGCGCGCTGATCGAAATGGAGCGCATGCGCATGGGCGTGGCGGCGGAATAGGCTTTGGGAGTTGCCGGGAAGCCAGGCTTCCCTGTCGACGCCTTCATCAACAATCCTAGCCTCGGACTGAAGGTTGCCATGGCTGCCTTATGAGGTTAACGGGTGCGTCTTCGAGCGCGCCATCTGGACAGCAGGGACTGGACTATGGGCAAGGTAACAGGGTTTCTCGAGATCGACCGGCAGGTGCACAAGTACCAGCCGGCTTCCGACCGCATCCGGCATTTTCGCGAGTTCACGCTGCCGATGTCGGACAAGGAGGTCGAGAAACAGGCCGCGCGCTGTATGGATTGCGGCATCCCGTACTGCCACGGGCCGACCGGCTGCCCGGTCCACAACCAGATCCCGGACTGGAACGACCTCGTCTACAATGGCGACTGGGACAATGCGATCCGCAACCTGCACTCGACCAACAATTTCCCGGAATTCACCGGCCGCATCTGTCCGGCGCCTTGCGAGGAAGCCTGCACGCTCAACCTCGAGGACATTCCGGTCGCCATCAAGACGATCGAGCAGGCGATCGCCGACAAGGCCTATGAAACCGGTCATATCCGGCCCTATCCGCCGGAAAAGAAGACCGGCAAGCGCGTCGCAGTCATTGGCTCCGGGCCGGCCGGCATGGCGGCCGCCCAGCAGCTTGGCCGCGCCGGCCACGACGTTCACGTCTATGAGCGCGAGAGCCGGCCGGGTGGGCTGATGCGCTACGGCATCCCCGACTTCAAGATCGAGAAGCACTATATCGACCGGCGCATCGAGCAGATGCAGGGCGAGGGCGTGAGCTTCCATTGCGGCGTCAATGTCGGCGTCGACAAACCGGTGGCGGAGCTGCTCGCCGAATACGATGCTGTGCTCTATTGCGGTGGTTCGGAAACACCGCGCCCGGCCAACATTCCCGGCGACGATCTCGACGGCGTGCATGATGCGATGCCCTATCTGGTGCAGCAGAACAAGCGCATCGGCGGCGAGCCGATCCAGTCGGTGGCGTGGCCCTCGCGGCCGATCGTCGCCGGCGGCCAGCATGTTGTCGTCGTCGGTGGCGGCGACACCGCATCCGACTGCGTCGGTACCGCCTTCCGCCAAGGCGCCGTTCGTGTCACCCAGCTCGACATCCGGCCGCAGCCGCCGGAAAAGGAGGACAAGCTTTCGGTCTGGCCCTACTGGGCGACGAAGATGCGCACCTCGTCCTCGCAGGCCGAAGGCGCCGAGCGCGAGTTCCAGGTGGCGACGCTCGAATTCATCGGCGAGGACGGCGCGTTGACCGGCGTCAAATGCTGCGAGGTCGATGAAAAGCGCAAGCCGATCGCCGGCACGGAATTCGTCATCCGCGCGGATCTCGCCTTCATCGCCATCGGCTTTGCCGGGCCGGCGGCCGTCGGACCGGTGTCGGAGCTGGCTGGCCAGATGAAGATCGTCATCGACAGCCGCCGCTCGAACAACGTCGAGGCCAATGACCGCGACTACAAGACCAGCGTCGAAAAGCTCTATGCGGCGGGCGACGTGCGCCGCGGTCAATCGCTGGTCGTCTGGGCGATCCGCGAGGGCCGGCAGGCGGCTCGTTCGATCGACGAGGCGCTGATGGGATCGAGCGTGCTGCCGCGCTGAGGCTGTCTCGAGACCCTACTTGCGCGCCCTCTGAAGACACTTTCTGCTATTCCGGTGCCGGGGCAGGTTTATGGAGTGGTCGCCGTGGTCGTTTCGGTTGCGGCGGCCGCAGGCTGTCCCCTGGGCGGCCAGGAAAAATCGTCGGCGCGGCCGGGCGAAGCAGCGGGCGCCTTGCCCTCGACGAGGAGCTTTTCGCCAGACCCGTCGGCCTTTGCCGGCGCTGCGGCGCCGAGAAGTTCAGAACCGCCATCGAGCGCCGGATCGTTGAGCAGCATCGGCACGGTGCGATCGACGGCCATGGGTGCCGGTGCCGGCGCCCCGACGGGAGCGCCCGCTGGCGCGTAAGCTGCCGGTGTGCCCGTGGGCGCGGTCATTCCAAGGATCTTCATCAAGGGTTTTTCGGCATAGAAGGCGAGCTTGCGTTTGCCGGCTTTCGACACATAGATGCCGTCGTCGGTGCGCAGGCGCACCGGCTGGCCGTTGATATCAGGTCCGCTGGTGACAAAGGCGCCGTCCTCGTCGACGAAACCGTCCCAGATGTCGACGAATTCGCCGCCATGGCTTTCGGCCGTCGAGCGGTAAATGTCGTTGAAAGCCAGCATGTCTGAGGTCATCTTCGGCGCCTTGAATGCCGGCATGCCGACCCATAGATACGGCACCTTGGCCGCTGCAATGGCCTTACCGAACGCTTCGGTCCGGCGTTCGTATTCCTTGGTCCAGGCCTCGGACCGCGGCTGTTCGCGTTCACCGTTCACGCGCATTTGCTGCCGATCGTTGGAGCCCAGCATGACGATTACGGCCGCGGGCTTGTCGGTCTCGATCAGCGACTTGATCTGTTCGGGCCAGTTGTAGAAATCGTCACGCACGAAACCGGACGAACCGTTGCTGCGGACGACGATCCTGACGTTGGTGTTTTCGGCAAAGGCGGTATCGAGACCTTCGCCGAGGCCGCTCGCCATGAAATCGCCGACCACCAGAACGGTGCGGGCATCCGACGCCTTCTCGACAATCGGGGTTGCCGGCTCAGCCGGCCGGCGCGGCGCGGCGCGGGGCTTTCTTGCTTTTAGCTTCCGTGGCCCGGCCCTCTGGATCTGTCGCGGTGGCTCCATCCACTCGGTTCGGCCCACCCGCTCGCTTCGGCGCAGAAACAACAAGTCGCGCAGCGACCAGCCACGCCTTTGTTCTTCCTGCGCCACGGCCGGCGTGTGAAAGACGGCGGCAGTGCTGACGGCCAGAACGGCAATAGCCAGAATCAGGATCGGCACGCGACGAAGGATCACCCGGATACGCCCAGCCGAAACCAATTACCCTCTCCATCCCTTAAGAGCGCCGGACCCTCAAATCCAACCCGGCCGCCGCTCTATCTTAGTCTGAGCATCGGATTTCCCAAAAACCGGTTGGGTCCGAGCCTCTAGGTCGTCTCCCTATGCGAGGCTAGTTCTGCCTGAGCCATTTGAGCACTTCCATGCTCGGATGTCCGTCCTGGGTCAAGCCAGCCTTTGCCTGGAAGGCCATGATGGCGGCTTTCGATCCCTCGCCGATCTTGCCGTCGAACTTGCCGTCATAGTAGCCGTACTGGGAAAGCCGCTGCTGAAGCTCTTGCCTCTCCTCGAAGGAGAGCTTCGTGAAAGGCCGCTTCCAGTCCTGCACCAGCCCACCATGGCCGGCGATTTCGTCGGCAAGAAGGCCAACGGCAACCGCGTATTTGTCGGCATTGTTGTAGCGCTTGATGACCGAAAAATTCTTGATCATCAGGAAAGCCGGGCCGCCGCGGCCGCCTGGCACCTTCAGCGTGGCCTTCTCCGCGCTATTCTTGAACGGCTTGCCGTTGACACGCGTGACACCCAGCGCTTGCCATTGCGACAGTGACTTCGATCCAGCCGGGAACTTCTTTCCGTCGGGAAGGCTGACTTCATAGCCCCAGGTCTTGCCGGCCTGCCAGCCGTTCTTCTTGAGCAGATTGGCGGCCGTTGCCAATGCATCGGGAATGGAATTCCAGATGTCGCGCTTGCCATCGCCGTCCATATCGACCGCATAGGCCTGATAGCTGGTGGGAATGAACTGGGTATGGCCCATGGCGCCGGCCCATGAGCCGCTGAGGTGGCTTTTGTCGATGTCGCCCCTTTGCAGGATTTTCAGCGCCGCGATCAACTGGGTGCGGGCAAATTTCGATCGTCTCGAGTCGGCATAGCCAAGCGTTGCCAGCGAACGCACGACATTGCGCATGACATCGTCGCGCTTGAGGATTTCGCCGTAATTCGATTCCATAGACCAAATTGCCAGCAGGATATGACGGTCGACGCCGTATTTTGCCTCGATCCTGTCCAGCCACGGCTTCCACTTCCTGGCCATCTGCTGGCCGACAGCGACCGACTGGTCATGGACGCGGTTGTCGAAATAGTCCCAGGCGGGCGCGGTGAATTCGGGTTGATAACGCGCTTTTTCCAGCACGACCGGGTCGGCATCGCTGATGCCCTCGAATGCCCGGTCGTAAACGGCGCCGGAAACACCGCTCCGCACCGCGGTGGCGCGGAAGCTGGCCACCCATTGCCGGAAACCGGCGTCGGCAAAAGCCGATCCGGTGGGCATCAGCAAGGCAAGCGACAGGCTGGCGGCCGCAACGATGCTTGTGAAGCGCTTTGCGGCGTTGCGAACGGACATCTTTTCCTCCTTCTTCATCACAGGAAGACTATTCATCGCCGAACCCGGTTAGCATTTAGTTTACCATAGGTGCCGTTGGGAACGAAAAGGCGGGTTGGTGCTTTACAGACTACGAATTTCTTCTGACCAGCCGTTCCATAATCCTCGATTCCGGCACGAAAATGTCTTGAAGCGGGATTGCCGAACAGGCTTAGAAGCGGATAATTTGACAGCATGAAGAGAGTTCGCAAGGCAGTTTTCCCGGTCGCCGGTCTCGGCACGCGTTTTCTCCCGGCCACCAAGGCCATACCCAAGGAAATGCTGACCGTCGTCGACAGGCCAGTCATCCAGTATGTGGTCGACGAGGCACGCGAAGCCGGGATCGAGCATTTCATCTTCGTGACCGGCCGCAACAAGGCGGTCATCGAGGACCATTTCGACGTCCAGTTCGAACTCTATGACACGCTCGCCCAGCGCGGCAAGGACGACGAGCTCGCCCGCCTGCAGCGGCTGCAACCCTCGCCTGGGCAGACCAGCTTCACGCGCCAGCAGGTGCCGCTCGGCCTTGGCCATGCCGTCTGGTGTGCCCGGGAACTGGTCGGCGACGAGCCCTTCGCGCTGCTTTTGCCTGACATGATCATGCAGTCGGAAAAAAGCTGCATGAAAGAGATGGTCGAGCTTTATGCGGAGACCGGCAACAACATCGTCGCGGTTCAGGAATGCGACCCCGCCGAGGCCCATAAATACGGCATCGTCGGCCGTGGCGAGGATACACATCACGGTTTCCGTATCACCGGTATGGTGGAGAAGCCGAAGACCGGCACGGCACCCTCCAATCTATACATCAACGGGCGCTACATCCTGCAGCCGGAGATATTTGGGATTCTCGAGGGCCAGGAGAAGGGCGCCGGCAACGAGATACAACTCACCGATGCGATGCTGAAGCTGGAGAAGCAACAGCCCTTTTATGGGTGCCACTACCAGGGGCGCACCTTCGATTGCGGATCGCCGGAAGGCTTTGTCGAGGCCAATGTCGCCTTCGCGCTGTGGCGCAGCGACATAAACGGACGCATGGCGGGCGTTATCCGCCAGCTTCTCGACGAGATGAAACCCTCAGAGCAGCGGGGCGCGGCGTTCTAGGTATGTCGCCCAAAAGCATGCCCTCGGGCTTGAACCGATGGTGCGCAACGGTTTTGGGACAACGACAAGCATAAGAACAAGGTTCTCGAAACCACCGTTCTCGCCACGGCCTGACTTGAATCTCGACATGCCCCAACCTTCAACGGTTGCTTTACGGCTGCAGTGTCACCCCGACGAAGATGCTGTGGGCGGTGTAGTCGCGGCCCTCCAGATTGCTGGTCTGTTTTTCAGTTCTGGCGCGGGTGGTCAGTCCGGCATACCGGTTCAGCCACCATGTCAGTCCGGCCTCGGCGCTCAGCGTCAGATCATGGCCGTCCGACCCGATGTAGTCGCGCCAGTCCACGCCGAGAGCTGCGTTCCCGATCAGGTTGGCACGGATTTCCCGCTCGCCGGTGAGGCGGCCGGAGTAAAGGATGTCGCCGCTTTCGTTGGCGGTCGTCGTGCCCTCGACGATCGTCTGCCCGGTGAGGCCGATCGTGGTGCCGCGTTCCGGCGACCATCTGAGGTCGGCGTTCACCGTGGCACCCGAAATTGCCGGCAGGCGGTCGTCGTCGATCGCCTCCCGCAGCCAGCCGGCCGAGAATTCGCCGGCAAGCTTCTCGCCAAGATCGACCTCGGCGCCGGCCCGAACGCCGAGCCGCGTCGAGGATCGTTCGAAACCATTGGTGTCGACGCGCAAATCATAGACCCGGCGGCCGATTTCGACCTCGGCGAAAGGGGTGATGGCGGGAGAAATCTCATAGCCGGTGCGCAAGGTGGCGGTATAAAGCGTCGAGTCGCGGTCTTTCTGCGACAGCGTTCCGCCCGTCGAAAGCTTCGCGTCGCCGTAAATGTCGTGTTCGACAGCGCCGGTCAGGGCGAAGCGCATCTTGCCGGCATCCTTCTCGAGCGCAAGGCTGCCGTCAATGGTCTGGCGCACCGGCTGCTCGACGGTGCCTTCGATGACGACTGGCGACGAAGCCGATTCCGGCGCCGACTCGTAACCGAGCTTGGCGATAGCGCGCAGATCGTTGTCGAGGTCGACATTGAGCGTGCCATCGACACGGCCCCGTGCCTCCTGAACCTCGTCGCCCGATATAGTCTTGAGAAAGGTGCCGTAGCCGTCGATGACAGCCGAATTCTCCCGCCAGTCGGAGATGGCAGTGAAGCGCAGCGTCGTTTCCGACAGCAGGGCCGGCTTGCCTTCGCTGCTTGAATCGGCATTTGATGACGCCGTCAGGCCTTGCTCGAGCGTTGGCCTGATCACGAAGGAGCCGAGTTTGATGCCGGTGGCGGCGAACGGGTCGTCCTCGGCCCTCTTATCCCGGCCTTCGATGGCTTCGGCGCGCTCAGCGCCCGGATCGAGCTGCTGCCTGTCGGCGGAATCAACGGTCATGGCACGGCGATTGGTGGCGTCCTGGTCAGTTTCGCCGGTGTCCGTGTCATCCGTCGTGGCTGCAGTCGCGGCGGTGGCTTGTGTCTCGGCGGCTTCGTCTTGATCGGCCGCCCCTTGCGTTGCGCTCGATGGCCGGCGCGGCGGGACGGGAGCGTGGGTGTCCGCAAACGCATCGTCGGTGGCCTCCGGCGGATCAAAAATGCTGCCAGTCGCGGGTGCCGTGTCGTCGTCCTGTACGGCGCCGGGGCTGGCCGGCTGATAGGTGGGCGCCGGCGCAGTGCTCTGGGTGGTTGCGCCGGCCTGCGCCGTCTGATCCTCGGCGCTGGCCATGCTCAATTGCCTGGTCTTGCGCTGCTGGTCGTCCAGAATTGCCGATTCTGAAACCTCGCCGCGCAGCTCGGTTACCTGGGCATAGGGCTGCGCAGGCCGCAGCAAGGCGAAGACGCTGGTCGCCAGCAGCAAGGCGCAGACCGCTTTGCCGTTTCGTCTTCTTTTCTTTTCAGGCTGGGCCCCGGACATCGCCACCACTGCTTGCGCGGCGCACGCGCGCCATACTTACCGAACCGTAAATGGGGATGGTTAACGGAGGGTTGAGGCAGCGGTGGATCAGGCCTCGCTGGATGGCAATTCCGTTGGACAGGCGCGCGGCAAAGCGCTAATCGCATCAGCCATGCATGCGAGATCCCCAGACAAGAAGCGGCTCGATGGGCAAGCTTCGATCGCCTCGGCGCTTAGAACGGTAGCGACTGAGCAGGCCGGTGTCGCGGCGCTGGCGGCCGCGCTCGAAAACGGATTGACCGAACCGTTCGCGCACGCCGTCGACATGGTGTCGCAAATCGAGGGCCGCGTCATCGTCACCGGCGTCGGCAAGAGCGGCCACATCGGCTCAAAGATCGCCGCAACGCTCGCCTCGACCGGCACGCCGGCTTTCTTCGTCCATCCTGCCGAAGCCAATCATGGCGACCTCGGCATGATCGCCAAGGACGATGCCATCATCGCCATGTCGTGGTCGGGCGAGAGTCGCGAGCTCAAGGGCATCATCGCGTATTCCAGGCGCTTCTCGATTCCGCTGATCGCGGTCACCGCCGGAGAGCGATCGGCGCTGGCGCGTGCGGCCGATGTGGTGCTCCTGCTGCCGCGTGCGCCGGAAGCCTGCCCGCACGGCCTGGCACCGACGACATCGACGCTGCTGCAACTGGTGATCGGCGATGCGCTGGCCATCGCGTTGCTCGAAGCGCGCGGCTTCACGCCGGATCATTTCCGCACCTTCCATCCCGGCGGGCAACTTGGCGCCAATCTGACGCAGATCCGCGACATCATGCATGTCGGCGACAGGCTGCCGCTGGTGCCTTCGGGCACCGGAATGCGCGAAGCGATCCTCGAATTGTCGCGCAAGGGGTTCGGCTGCGTGGCGATAACCGCCGCGGATGGTGCGCTGATCGGCATCGTCACCGATGGCGATATCAGGCGCCACATCGGCAGCAATCTTCTGGCGATGAGTGTCGATCAGGTCATGACCAAGAAGCCGAAGACCGCCGGGCCGGATACGTTGGTGGCGACGGCGCTGCAGACGATCAACAATTCGGCCATCTCCAGCCTGATGGTTGTCGAGGGCGGACGGCCGGTCGGACTTGTCCATCTGCACGACCTGCTGCGCATCGGCGCGGCCTGACAGACCTCAGGCCTGTTTGAAAGTCGCCCGCCGAGATGGGTGGGATCGGTCCTAAACCGCCTCGACCGTCAGCTCCAGATCGGTGTCGGCCGCGCCCGTCACGCGCACCTGCGTGCCGGCCGGCAGATCGGGGCCTGAGACGCGCCATAGCGTGTCGCCCAGTTTTATGCGGCCGCGCCCGTCCTTGATCGGCTCGGCAAGTGTCGCCATTCTGCCGATCATTTGTTCGCCGCGGCGATTGAGCAGCGGCTGGTCGGTCGGGTCATGGCGTCCGCCCACCAGTCTCTTGCCGACATAGGCGGAGATCAGCGACAAAGCGAGGAAGGCGAGAACCTGGATCTGCCAGGTCCAGAATCCTGCGTCCCAGATGAGCAGGGAGACTGCACCGATCAGCAGCGCGGCGATGCCGATCCATAGCATGAAGATGCCCGGTGCGATGACCTCCATTACGAGGAGAACAAAGCCGAGAACCATCCAATTCCAGGGACCGAGTTCCGAAATGATGCGGTCGAACATCGGATCGGCCTCAGCTTTCGCTCGGGCGAACTACCGGCGGACGTGAAGCTTGCCGCGGCGGGCCGGCATTGCCCTCGCTCCCGAAGACTTCCTTGGCGATCGCGCCGATGCCGCCGAGCGTGCCGATCAATGATGAAGCTTCCATCGGCATCAGCACGACCTTGCTGTTTGTGGCGGAGCCGATCCTGGTCAGCGCTTCGGTGTATTTCAGCGCAACGAAGTAGTTGAGCGCCTGCACGTCGCCCTTGGCGATCGCTTCCGACACCACCTGCGTGGCGCGGGCCTCGGCCTCGGCCGAGCGTTCGCGCGCCTCGGCGTCGCGGAAGGCGGCTTCCTTGCGGCCCTCGGCTTCCAGGATCTGCGACTGCTTGAGGCCTTCGGCGTCGAGGATCTGCGCGCGCTTGTTGCGTTCGGCCATCATCTGGCGACCCATCGATTCGACGAGATTGGCCGGTGGGTTGATGTCCTTGATCTCGACGCGGGTGATCTTGATGCCCCAAGGATGCGCCGCCTCGTCGACGACGCGCAGCAGGCGTTCGTTGATGGCGTCGCGGTTCGATAAAAGCTCGTCAAGGTCCATCGAGCCCATCACGGTACGGATGTTGGTCATCGTCAGGTTGAGGATGGCGTTCTCCAGCCCGGCGACCTGGTAGGCGGCCTGCGCGGCGTTGAGCACCTGGTAGAAGGCCACGCCGTCGACGGCGACGGTGGCGTTGTCGCGGGTGATGATCTCCTGGGTCGGGACGTCGAGCACCTGCTCCATCATGTTCAACTTGGCGCCGATGCGGTCGACGAACGGCACGATGAGGTTGAGGCCGGGGCTCAATGTCTTGGTATAGCGGCCAAAGCGTTCGACGGTATAATTATAGCCTTGCGGGATTGTCCGGATGCCTTTGAAAAGCACGAGCACGACAAGAGCGACAAGAACAAGAAGCGCGATATCGAAACCACTGAAATCCATTTGGCCCTCCCTCGGATGCCGGCCACGGAAGTGTTTCACGCGGCCGACTTCACCAAACACTTAAGTGTGTTTCAGGAACGTTACAATCAGGTGATAGTGGATTACGGTGCATAGAAAGCGGGTTAGCGGCGCTCGATTGTATCCGCTTCAGATCCAGCCCGACAGTTCGCGCCGCACCATCGCCTCGATCACCGCCATGCCCTCGGCACTGTCATTGAGGCAAGGGATGTGCGCGAACTTCTCGCCGCCGGCATGATGGAAAGTCTCGGCCGCCTCCCTGCCGATCTCGTCCAGCGTCTCGATGCAGTCGACGGAAAAGCCCGGATTGACGATGGCGATCGATTTCACGCCTTCTCCGGGCAATTTCTCGACCGTCTTGTCGGTGTAAGGCTGCAGCCACTCCTGCGCACCGAAGCGCGACTGGAACGTGGTGATCAGCTTCTTCTCATCCCAGCCGAGCTTTTCCCGCAGCAGCCGGGTCGTCTCAAGGCAATGGGCCTGATAGGGGTCTCCCTTGTCGGAATAGGGTTTCGGAATGCCGTGATAGGAGGCGATGACCACCTCCGGCTCGAAAGCGAGGGTCGCCAGATGACGCTCGATCGAACGGGCAAGCGCCTCGATATAAACCGGTTCGGCATAGTAGGGCGGCACGCTGCGGATCGCCGGGGCGCGGCGCATCTTCATCAGCGCGCGAAACAGCTGGTCGTTGGCGGTCGCGGTGGTGGTCGCGGAATATTGCGGATAAAGGGGAAAAGAGAGAATGCGGTCGCAGCCCTGCGCGACCAGCCCTTTGGCGACGCTCTCGGTGGAAGGATTGCCGTAACGCATCGCCCAGTCGACGGTGACGCCGGGCAGGTCGCGCAGCGCCTCGGTCAGCTTTTCGCTCTGAGCGCGGGTGTAGGTGCGCAGCGGCGACTCGTTACGCTGCCGGTTCCAGATCCTGGCATAGTTGGCGCCCGACTTCTTCGGCCGCGTGGTGAGAACCAGCCCGTAGAGGATAGGGTACCAGATCGCCTTGTTGAGCTCGATGACGCGCGGATCGGACAGGAATTCCCTGAGATAGCGCCACATCGGCTTGAATTCTGTGCCGTCGGGCGTGCCGAGATTAACCAGCATGACGCCGATCCTGCCCGCCCCGACCGGCGGCTGTCCTGCCGGCGGCGGGCCGAGGACCTTCGCAGCCTTGGGACCGACAGGGTTGGAAAGCGTCATAAGGGATCTCCGGACACCGCGCGAAACTAGCGATGCCGCGCCGGTTTGCAATGCAGCGTCTGGCCGCACCTTATCTTACCTCAGGCGGAAAGCAGAAAACCCGCCCGGTTACCCGGACGGGTTTTCCAACAATGGCGGAAGAATTTAGTTTGCGGCCGGGATGGTCAAGGTCACGCCGACGGGAAGGCGGCGCGGCTCATAGTCCTTGTTGGCGTCGGAGATCGTTTTCCACTTGGCGCCATCGCCATAGGCTTTTTCCGCCAGATCCCAGTAGGTGTCGCCGGCAACGATCACATGGCTGCTTTCGGCCGGCTTTGCCGGCTCGGCAGGCGCAGCTTCGGCTGGCTTGGCTGGTTCCTGGGCCGGTTCCGCCGCAGGAGCCGGTGCCGCGGGCGCCGTCTCGGCTGGCTTTGCCGGCTCGGCAGGTGCCGGCAAAGCCGGGGCGGGTTCCGCCGGCACGGCTGGCGGCGTCGTGGCGATATCGTCCGAACCGGCCGGCGGTTCGGGCATCGCTGGCTCCGCAGTCGCGGCTGGTGCCGTTTCTGCCGGTTTTGCGGGCTCGGCCGGAGCGGGCGCAGCCTCGGCCGGCTTCGCCGGTTCCTTGGCCGGTTCCGCCGCGGCGGCGGCCGTGATCTCGGTGATGCGGCCATCGAGCTTCGGCGTATAGGGCCGATGTGCACTGAGATAATCGGCGACCACCTGTTCGAGGCCCGGTCCGTAATCATAGGCGTTCTTGGCCTTGTCGGCGAACACCTTGTAGCCGTCGCCGCCCTGGCGCACATAGTTGTTGGTGGCGACCAGGTAATCCTTGTCCGGATTGATCGGGGTCCACGCGCCGCCTTGCATGACTTCGACCGACTTGACGCGCCCGGCATTCGGGGCAGCCGATTTGTCGAATGAGTACTTCAGGCCGGCAACCTGCGGGAAGCGTCCGGCGCCGTCCTCGATCTGGCTGAGACCGTTCTCGAGCCCGGCAATCAGATCCTTGCCGGAAATCTGGAAGGTCGCCAATGTGTTCTGGAACGGCAGCACGTTCAGCACTTCGCCCATGGTGACGGTGCCCTGGTCGATCGAAGCGCGCAGACCGCCGCCATTCGTGATGACGATCTCCACACCCTGGTCCTTGACGCGGTCAAGGACGGCATCGGAGACGAGATTGCCCATCTCGCACTCGCGGGTGCGGCAGTTCTCACGGCTGCCGTCGATCGCTTTGGTGGTTTCGGCGACCTCCTGGTTCTTCAACGCCTCGATCGGCGCGCCGAGCTCCTTGATGCGGTCAAGCACCGCGGGATCTGACGTGATCGACTTGTCGAGGTAGATCGGGTCGCCGCTGGCTTGCTTGACGACGCCGTTGTCGTCAAAGACGACCTTGAACTCGCCGAGATATTTCGAATAGGACGCCGCCTGGACGACCGGCACTTTGTAGCCGTCCGGATTGTCGACCATCGTCGGGTAGGGGCCTTCAGCCTTGGGGTCGGTGTTGGACAGCAACGAATGGCTGTGGCCGCCGACCACCACGTCGACACCCGGGATCTTGGCGATGACGTCGCGCTCGCGCTTGTAACCGATATGGGTGACCGCGATGATCTTGTTGACGCCTTCTCCCTTCAGCTTCTCGACCTCTGACGTGATCGACTTGACGTCGTCCTCGATCGTGACGTTAGGGCCTGGCGAAGCGAGCTCCGGCGTGTCGTTGGTGACCGCGCCGACGACGCCGATCTTCTGGCCGCCGACCTCGATCACGATCGACGGTTTCACGCGGTCAGCCAGCTTGGATTGCGCGTTGGCCTTCACATTGGCGCCGAGCACCGGAAATTTGATCATATCCAGGAACGGCGCCAGCGCCGCCTCGCCGTCGTCGAACTCGTGATTGCCGACCGCCATGGCGTCGAATTTCATCTGGTTGAGGAATTCGCCTTCGGTCTTTCCCTTGTAGGTGGTGTAGAAGAGCGAACCCTGGAAATTGTCGCCGGCGCTGAGCAGCAGCACGTTCTGACCTTCCAGCTTCTTGCGCTCCTGGCCGATCGCCGTGATCAGCCGCGCCGCGCCGCCGGTGCACTCGCCCTTGGCCTCCTCTTCGGCAGAGCAGGTCGATTCATATTTGTTGTTGCTTTCGATGCGGCTATGCCAGTCGTTGATGTGCAGGATGTTCAGCGTGTAGTCGGCAAAGGACACGCCGGCTGACAGGCCAAGCGTAGACGCCGACAGGGCGGCAATGGCGGCGATCTTCTTCATCTTCGTCTCCCGGATGACCTGTTTAACGCGCTTGCTCGACTGGAACATAACAGCCAGCGTTTCGCCCATGTTCACATCGCGTTTTAGGTGATGCAAGCGGAATTGGGGCCAGCTTTGCCGGCGCAAAAAGGACGGCGTGCTCAAGCCGCCGTCCTTTGCAAAGCAGTTCAGTATGGGCTCAGGTGCGTCGCGTCAGCACAAAGTTCTGCCCGCTCGCGCTGGTGCAATTAAGCTGCGAGGTGGAGATCAACAAGCAGTTGAAGCTTATCGGCGTCTGGCGGATCAGCGAAGTGCCATTGATCGCGACCGAAGTACCGCCGGTCATGGTGTAGCTGCCGTCGGCAAGTTTCTGGCCGGTATCGGTCGCGACGGTATTGAAGCTGCCGGCGGCGAAGGTCGACAGGCCGGTGCCTTGCGCGTCGATCCATGAGCCTTCGACCGCGTTGCGCGTGGCCAATGACGGCCCGCCCGGGCCGGCGGTGGTGCACGCCGCCAAGGCGACGGCAGCGGCCGCGACAATGCCGGCCGAAAGCTGTTTGCGCCCAATCGTCATCATCAAAATCCTCTCCTCTCGCATCGGCCGGAAAATCGATCCGATTTTTCGGAAAGCACGATGCGTACATTCAAAGCGCTATACTTTGTGCGTCCAAATGGACGCACGTCGCTCCAGGCCCCACCTTTCCTTCAATCGCCCGATTTCCAGGCGATTGCAAGGCAGTGAAACATTGCTATCGAACGAGGATGTTGCACTATCGAACGAGGATGTTGCGGAATTGCCATGGGTCGTTTTTGTCGAGGTCTTCCGGGAACAGACCAGGGCGGTTATCGAGCGGCGTCCAATCCGTGTAGTAGCCCTTGATCGGCCCCAGATAGGGGGACTGCAATTCCAGGCAGCGCCTGTAGTCCATCTCGTCGGCCTCGACGATGCCGGCCTCGGGATTTTCCAGCGCCCAGACCATGCCCGCCAGCACTGCAGACGTGACCTGCATGCCCGTGGCGTTCTGATAAGGCGCCAGCTTGCGCGCTTCCGCCAGCGACAGTTGCGAACCGTACCAATAGGCGTTCTTGTCGTGGCCATAGAGCAGCACGCCGAGCTCGTCGACACCGTCGACCAGTTCGTTTTCATCGAGCACGTGATGCACGGATTGCGCCTTGCCGGCGGCACCGAACATCTCGTGCAGCGACAGCACGGCGTCGTTGCAGGGGTGGTAGGCGTAGTGGCAGGTCGGACGATATTGAACCTTGCCCTTCCTGCCGCGCAAGGTGAAAAAGTCGGCGATCGAAATCGACTCGTTGTGCGTCACCAGGAAACCGTATTGCGGACCGGGCGTCGGGCACCAGCTGCGCACACGCGTGTTGGCGCCCGGCTGCTCCAGATAGATCGCGGCCTTCGAGCCATGCTTGTGCTTCTTGGCATTCTTCGGCATCCACGTCTCATGCGTGCCCCAGCCGAGTTCGGCCGGTTGAAGCCCTTCCGAGATGAAGCCTTCGACCGACCAGGTGTTCCAGAACACGTTCATCGGCTTCGGCTTCTTGGTGCGCTGTGTGTCGCGCTCGGCGATGTGGATACCCTTGACGCCGGCCTTCTTCATCAGCCTGGCCCAACTTTCGCGATCGTGCTGCGCGGGCTCCGAGAACTCGAGGCCAAGATCGGTGGCGAGGTTGACCAGAGCCTGCTTGACGAACCACGAGACCATGCCTGGATTGGCGCCGCAGGTGGAGATTGCCGTCGCCCCGCCGGGATGTGCGTGCTTTTCTTCGATCATGGATTCACGCAGCGCGTAGTTGCTGCGACTGGCATTGTCGGCCTTGGTATCGAAATAGAAGCCGAGCCACGGCTCTACGACGGTGTCGATGTAAAGCACACCCAGCTTGCGACAGAGCCGCATCAAATCCACTGAGCCGGTGTCGACCGAGAGGTTGACGCAAAAGCCCTGGCCACCGCCTTTGGTCAGCAAAGGCGTCAGCAGCTTCTTGTAGTTCTTCTTGGTCACCGCATCCTGCACGAAGGTGATGTCGCGCTCGTCGAGCAGCTTGCGATCGGTATCGCGTGGGTCGATGACGGTCATGCGGGACTTGTCGAACTTGAAATGGCGCTCGATCAGCGGCAGCGTTCCCCGCCCGATCGAGCCGAAGCCGATCATCACGACAGGGCCGGTGATCTCGCCGTAAACGGGCCAGTTTTCATTCGCCATTTTATCGATTACTCCCTCAGACACGCTGAAAAGCCGGGGCGTTCTTTGCCGGACGGCCAAGCGCTACAACCACAGATCATTGTCATAAACCAGCGAAAAACCGCTAGCTACGCCGCATTCGCCACGTGGTTAAGGAGGACGACCAGCCGATCGTGGCCGTCAGAACCTTGTAGTCGCGTTGGGCAAAGTCGAGCGCCAGCAAATTGCGCGGCGAAAGATGCGGCGAGCATTAGCTCTCGTCGACGGTTCCCGATCCGGGTCGCAGCACGATGCCTCGGCGACTCTTCCGCAAGCGCTCACAGCTTTGGCCTACAGGCCAAACATTGTGCGGATACGCCAATCTATTCACCCTTGCGGCAGATCGCGCGAGGTCACATCGGCGATTGACTTGTGAATCCGGATCGTCTCGATTTTCTTGCCGGGACGCATTATGCCGATCACCGTTTCGATGTCGGGACAGCCATCTTTGCGGCATACGAGCTCCGTGACGGACACCACGACGTCGCCATCGAGCCCGCGGGCCCTGCGAACCCAGACCTTGATCTGGCTGGTCTTCTCCGGCAGGGCAAGCCCGCGCGGGGCGAGTGGGTGCGCGAGGCGATTCATAGACAATCCTGTCCCTACGCACTCAGAGCCTCTACAGAGTCCACGTCGACACAGCATTTGAGGAAGCCGTCTTCAATCATGCCCTTGGGCAGGTTGCGGCCGATAAACACCAGCCGGCTCACGCGCTTCTCCCCCTCTTTCCAGGGGCGCTCGTGGTCGCCTTCGAGCAGCATGTGGACGGCCTGGACGACAAAGCGGTCGTCATCGCCCTTGAATGCCAGGATGCCCTTCATGCGCAGCATGTCGATACCGAATTTCTGTGTGATCATCTGGATCCACGGCAAGAACTTGCTCGGATCGATCGAAGTTTCTGTGACGAGAGAAAAGCTGGTGACGTGATCGTCATGCTCATGCTCGTGTTCTGCGTCGAGAAAGTCCGGCTCGACTTCGAGGACACGGTTCAGATCGAACGCGCCGCGATCCAGAACCTCGTCGAGTGGAACATTGCAACGCGTGGAATGCTTGATTGCAGCCGTCGGGTTGATCCTGCGAACGCGCGCCTCCACTGCCTTGAGTTCGGTCGGCGTTACCAGGTCGGTCTTGTTGAGTATGACGATATCGGCGAAAGCGAGTTGCTCCTGCGCCTCGTGCGCATGATCCAACTCGCCGAGGAGATGCTTCGCATCGGCGACCGTGACGATCGCGTCGAGTTTCGTCTTCTGCCTCATATCGTTGTCGACAAAGAAGGTCTGGGCGACGGGCGCGGGATCGGCAAGGCCGGTCGTCTCGATCAGGATGGCGTCGAAACGATCCCTGCGCCGCATCAAGCTCTCGATAATACGGATCAGGTCGCCGCGCACCGTGCAGCAGATGCAGCCGTTGTTCGTCTCGAAGACTTCTTCGTCAGTATCGACGATAAGGTCGTTGTCGATGCCGACCTCGCCGAACTCGTTGACGATCACGGCGTATCGCTTGCCGTGCTGTTCGGTCAGGATGCGGTTGAGCAGCGTCGTCTTGCCGGCGCCGAGGTAACCGGTAAGAACCGTGACGGGCATTTGCTGGGAGGCTTCGAGAGGCATAGTCGTCTCCAAATGTTCGATTGCGGATTTCAGCTGGGTCATGCACAAGCCAATTGGATCGCCCCCGGACGGAAGGCCGGTGTCTCATCCATGCGCGCAAGCCTCGCACACACCCGAGAGCTCCACCGTGGCCGATTTGGTTCGGAAGCCCTGCCGTCGGGCAATCCGGCGTAGCACCCGCTCCAATGCCGGGTCGTGAACCTCACTTGCCCGCCCGCAATTCGCGCAGATTGCAAAGGCGGCGCGCCCATGGGTGCATTCGCTGTGGACGCAAAGCGCGAACGCGCTCAGGCTCTCGATCCTGTGAACCAGGCCCTCCTCGATGAGCCGATCCAGCGCGCGATAGATCTGTAGCGGTGAGCGGAGCCCTTCCTGGCGAAGGAGTTCAAGCAGTTCGTAGGCCCCCATCGGCCGCTCGGAGCGCGCGAGCGCACCGAGAACCAACTGCTGATTACGTCTAGGCATCCGTTGTTCCTTAGTGTTCCACGCAGTTTCGAGCACAACGGTTACTGTGAGTTATAACATAACGTTTTCGATTGACGAACGTGATAACATAACATAACGGATCGTCAAGAGCGGGGCTGACTTTGATGCTTTCCGTGGAGATGGAGCAAATGGCGGTCGGTGTGACCTTTCAAGACCTCACGCTGGGCTACAACAGCCATCCCGACGGAATGGTCCGGCCCGGCGGTCATCCGGTCGGCGGGCGTACATTCTTCCATCTTTGCCGGCGCGCAGCGTGCTCGGCACGCGTCCGGCATATGTCCCCACAGAGCCACTTGAACAGAAGGAGTTGATCGAATGTCCTGGACGCTGAAGCTTGCCGCCGTGGTGGGCGTCATAACATCATTGCCAATCATCCCGTCGGTGGCCGCGGCCGAGAACCTCAAGGTTGTCGCGAGCTTCTCGATCATCGCCGATTTCGCCAAGAATGTCGGCGGCGACCGTGTCGACATCATCACGCTGGTCGGCCCGAATGGTGACGCCCATGTCTACGAACCGAAGCCGGCCGACGCGGCCACCGTCGGTTCTGCCGACGTGGTGCTGGTCAACGGCCTTCAGTTCGAGGGCTTCCTTCAGCGTCTCGTCGAGGCGAGCGCGACGAAGGCGCCGGTCGTGGAGTTGACCAAAGGCAGCGAGGTGTTGCGCAACACCGAGGAAGAAGGTCACCACGATCAGGATAAGGCCGCCAAGGGTGAGGAAGGGCACGCCGCGGAGGCGGAAGAGGGCCATGAGGAAGGGCACCATCATCACGGCGAGTCCGATCCTCATGCATGGCAGTCGGTGCACAATGCCGAACTCTATGTGAAGAACATCGCCGATGCCTTCTGTGCCGCCGACGCAGCCGGCTGTGACACCTATCGGGCCAATGCCCAATCATACGGCCGGCAGCTCGAGGGACTGGAAGCGGAGATCAAAGCTGCTGTAGCTGAGATCCCCGAGGACAAGCGCACGATCATCACCTCCCACGACGCCTATGGGTATTTTGAGCACGAATATGGCATAAAATTCCTCGCACCGGAGGGCGTCTCCACCGAATCTGAGGCTTCGGCCTCCGACGTCGGGGCCCTCATCAAACAGATCAGGCAAGACAAGGCTTCGGCAATCTTCGTGGAAAACGTCACCAATCCCCGCCTGATCGAACAGATCGCCAGCGAGACGGGCCTGAAAGTCGGCGGTGAACTCTACTCCGACGCCCTGTCGGATAAGAACGGCCCGGCTGCGACCTATCTCGAGATGATGCGGCACAACATCACGACGATCAAAGGCGCGATCCTCGGAAGCTGACCGCCACGGAGGAATCCGCCTCTTCGTCGACCACAATCAGTTATGTGATAACATTCAAGGAGAATACCGTGAGGACAAATGGGGCGTCAGCCACGGCCATCGCGCTGTTTCTGTCTCTATCAACAAGTGCTGCCCATGCCGAGGAGGTGACCGCCTGGCGCCTCTTCATCTCAGATCACGCGGACCCGAAGGTGACCGTAATCGATGCAGTCGATGGCGAAAAGCTCGACACGTTCCATCTCAAAGGGCCGGCATCGCTCCATCGGAGCGAAAGCGGCCGGACCGTGTTCGCCGTGCAGGGCGCGGCCGGCGTCGTTACCGGGATCGCGAGCGGCATTTCCTTCGAGGACCACGGCGAACATGGCGACATCGACGTCGAAGCGCCGAAGCTTGCCGGCATCGAGATCGCAGGCAAGAAGCCGTCGCATTTCGTCGAGCATGACGGAGACCTCGCCGCTTTTTTCGACGGCGAAGGTGTCGCCCGCATCATCTCCGAGAAGGCCGTTCTGGAAGGCAGATCGGATTTCAGGGAAGTGAAGACGGACGCGCCGCAGCACGGCGTCGCAGTCGCCTATGGCTCCCATGTTCTCCTGTCGGAGCCGAACAGGGAAAAGCCGGACGAACTCCCGGTCGGCATCAGGGTCGCTGACGAAGCCGGCGCGCCGATCGGCGGCATCCACGCCTGCCCCGACCTCCACGGGGAGGCGTCTTCCGGCAATATCCTGGCTTTCGCCTGCGCGACCGGTCTGCTTGTTGTCACCGATGGCGACGGCACCCCGGCGATCCGTCACCTACCCTATGCCGATAGCCTGCCGGACGGCAAAACGACGACGCTGATCGGCGGCAGAGGCCTGCAATATTTCCTCGGCAACTACGGCGCCGACAAGGTGGTGCTGATCGATCCGACGGTCGAGAGCGACGCATTCCGGCTGATCAGCCTTCCGACGCGCCGCGTGCATTTCGCGGTCGATCCCGTTCGTGCGAGGTTCGCCTACGTCTTTACCGAGGACGGCCAGCTTCACCAACTCGACGTGGTGAAGGGGGAGATCGCAAACTCGCTCAAGCTGACCGATCCCTATTCGATGGACGGTCACTGGAGCGAGCCGAGGCCGCGCGTCGCGGTCGCCGGCGACAGGATCGTGGTCACGGATCCTTTGAAGGGCGTGCTGCGTCTCGTTGATGCGACGTCGTTCGAGAAAACCGGCGACATGGCTGTCGAAGGCAAACCCTTCAACATCGTTTCCGTCGGCGGCTCCGGTCAGACCCACGAAGGCGAATAGTCGCTCCTCCCAAGCGGCTGCCGCGCGTCCGGCCCATTCTTGCCGGGCCGGACGCATCTTCCCAACTCGCAAAGGAAAACCATGCTCGAGACAAAGTCATGGGCGTGTTGTCTGGTGCCTTTTCGCTGCGTTTTCAGCCCAGCCGCGCCGGGATCAATCCGCGCAGGGAATTGCCGACGAACAGCGCTTTGGCCGATTTCAGATCATCCAAGGTGTAGATTGCTTCGCGGGCGCGGCCTTCGTCCAGCAATTCGCCTCGCAATACGCCAGGCAGCAGGCCGCAATCGAGCCGCGGCGTTGCCAGCGCGCCGTCGCCGAAATCGGCGAAGAGATTGGTGATCGTGCCCTCACAGATTTCGCCACGCTCGTTGGCCAGCAGCACCTCGTCGGCCCGGCTGATCAGATATTCGGCTCGCGCCCGCTGATAGGTGTCCCGGCGACTCGTCTTGTGGCGCAGCAGCGTGTCGCTTGAATCGAGCCGCACCCGCGCCAGTTGCAGCCTCCACACCTTGTCGGCTGCATGCGGCTCGTAAGGCAGCGCCGAGACCGTCACCTTGCCGCTGCGCGACAGGACGAGGCGTGTGCGCAAGGCCATGTCCGGCCGGTCGACGGCGTTCCTGAGCATCTCGCCGACCTTCTGCGGATCGCAGGCAAAACCCAGTTCGGCTGCCGAGCCATAAAGGCGGGCCAAATGGCGGTCGAAACGGAGGAAGCCTTGGCCCGGCTGCCAGCGCATGGTTTCGATCAGCTCGAAATCGGCGGTGTTCCCGTCGCGTAGCGCGCTTTCAGCAGGCACTCCTGATACTCCTCCTCGGCGGTCGAATCGAAGACGACGCCACCACCGATATTGTAGACGGCTTCGCCACTGGAAAAGAGCGATATGGTGCGGATCGCCACCGAAAAGCGCATCCTGCCGCCGGGCGCGATCCAGCCGATGGCGCCGCAATAGACATCGCGCGGCGTGGCTTCCAGGTCGTGCAGGATTTCCATGGCGCGGATTTTTGGAGCGCCGGTGATCGATCCGCATGGAAACAGCGCAGCGAAGATCTGGCGGATGGTGAGGTCGGGCAAGAGCCTGGCCCGCACCCGGCTCACCATCTGATGGACGGTCGGGTAGCTCTCGATGCGGAAAAGCTCCGGCACCTCCAGCGTGCCGACCTCGCTGATCAGCGAGATGTCGTTGCGCAGGAGATCGACGATCATCCGGTTCTCAGCCTGGTTCTTCTCGTCATTGCGCAAGAACGCCTTCAGCCGCTTGTCCTCCGCCTTGGTCGCGCCGCGCGGGGCGGTGCCCTTCATCGGATGCGTCTCGATCATGCCTTCGGCGTCGACCTCGAAGAACAGTTCCGGCGAACGCGACAAGACGACCGGATCGCCGAGCGCGATCAGCGCGCCGTATTTCACCGGCTGGCGTTCCGTCAGCGCGTCGAAGGCGGCCAGCGGATCGCCCGACCACTGCGCACGAACTGGAAAGGTCAGATTGCCCTGATAGCAATCGCCCTTGCGAATGTGATTGTGGAGCCGCGCAAAGCGTTTTGCGTAGTCTTCTGAAGACCAGGCAGCCCTTGCATCGAAGATCGGACCGTTGGTCGCCGACGAGTTGCTGGGCACGACCGCCTGTTCGACAGGCGCGTCGAAGATCCCCAGGCAGACAAGCGGGGCGCGGCGTCCGCCCGGCAGCAGCGGAACGAGCTTCGGTTCGAGCAGGTAGCCGGCCTCGTAGGAGAAATATCCGGCCAGCCATTTGCCGGCGTCATGCGCGGCCTGCGCGATTTCCAGCGCCGGCAGGAAATCCTCCGCCTCATGCGCCACGATGATGTCGGCCGGACGGTCGAAAACGAGCTGATGCGCGCGCTCGTCATTTCTGAAAATTGCAGAGAGCAGGGGCATGGGACTCGGATGCTGCGATCGATGACGCCAGCTATCGCTCTATATGGGGGCTCGAACGCGCGCAATCGAGAGAGCGGCGTCTCAAGACGCAAAGGCAGCCTTGGTGCAAAAGCAAACCGGCGGCACCTCCAAGGCACCGCCGGTCTGTTATGTGCTCGATACCGGCAGGCAATTCAGGTGTTGCTCGCGGTTCCCCCGGTCGGGAAGCGACGCGCGAATTCCTCCTCATCGCCGGCGGCAAGCAGTTTCGCCTGCTCGATCCAGCGCTCACGCTCGATGCGGCCGTCGAAGTTCAACGTCTCCTCGATTCGCTTGACGTCGGCGGCCGTCCAGGCGGCGATTTGCGCATAGGTTGTGACTCCGAGCCCGTTGAGCAGTCGCTCGTTGGCCGGGCCGATGCCGATCAGGCGGCGCAGATTGCTGGCTTTGCCAGCCGCCGCCTTTGTTGTCGCGGCTTTCTTTGCCGCTGGCGCAGCGCTCTTCGGTGCAGAACCCGTTTTCGATGCGGGAAGTTTTGGTGCACTTGCCTGCGACGCGCTCGCTTTGGACGCACTGGCCTTCGGCGCGGCTGCAGCCTTCGCGGCCGCCGCTTTCTTGGACGTGGTCGTGGCTGGCGCGGTCTTTGCTGGCCCGTTCTTGGACGCGGTCTTTGCCGGCGTCGACTTGGCCGGCGCGGTCTTGGCCGGCGCGGATGTCGCCATCAATGCCGACGGTGCCGGGATTGCTGCCTTTGTCGCAGCGGTCTTGGTGCCTTGTGCCTCGCCCAACTGGCGCTCCAGGTCGGCGCGGGCGCCGCGGCATACTTCCAGCTCACCGGTCAGGCGGTCGGCGTCGGCGCGCAGCCTGTCGCGCTCGCTGCGCGTGCGGTCCATGTCACCGCGCAGGCTGTCGAACTCGCCACGCAGGCGTCCCCAGATGAACCAGCCAACCAACACACCTACCAGGAACGCCAGGAGCATGTAGAAAAAAGTGCCCATTGTCTTTCTCTCCAGTCCGATCCATCTGCCGTGGCCTGGAGTGGTGACCTTGGCACAAGGACCATTCAATGGTGGCTCCGCTGTTCGCGGAACAGCCGGCTTAGATCGAGCTGTCGGCGACCGGCTTTTCCTGCCATGGCCAACGGCCGCTGTCGCATTTGCCGAAGCGCCGTGGCCGGACCGAAGATTTTTTCCTGGCCTGAGCCCCGCGCCCGACTGAGCTTGAGGCGGGACGCTATCATACAGCTTCCGGAAAGCTAACGGAAAAATTCCACGGAGAGTTATTTAAGAACAGATATTTAGGGGCAACAATAGAATGGTCTCAATATGCATTGCGGCTAAACTGTTCTGTCAGCCCGGATGTTCAGCGCTGTGCGTCAATTGTCCAAAGCTTCGAGCTCGTCGATCAGCCCGCCGATCACGCCAAGTCCGATCTGCCAAAAGGCAGGGTCTGTGGCGTCAAGGCCGAAGGGTGCCAGGAGCTCGGAATGATGCTTGGTGCCGCCGGCGCGCAGCATGGCAAAATATTTCTCCTGAAAGCCACGCTCGGCATTCTGATAGACCGCATAGAGCGAATTCACCAGGCAGTCGCCGAAAGCATAGGCGTAGACGTAGAAGGGCGAATGGATGAAGTGTGGAATATAGGTCCAGAAGACCTCGTAACCGTCGCGCAGCTTGATCGCCGGCCCGAGGCTTTCCGCCTGCACTTCCAGCCAGAACTGGCCGAGCCTGTCGGATGTCAGTTCGCCGTTCTTGCGCTCGGCATGCACCTTGCGTTCGAATTCGTAGAAAGCGATCTGGCGCACGACCGTGTTGATCATGTCCTCGACCTTCTGGGCGAGCATGGCCTTGCGCTCGCGTTTGTCCGTGGTCTGGTCCAGCAGCGAACGGAAGGTCAGCATCTCGCCGAAGACGGATGCGGTCTCGGCCAGCGTCAGCGGCGTCGAGGCCATCAGCGCGCCCTGGCCTGCAGCCAGCACCTGATGCACGCCGTGACCAAGCTCATGCGCCAGCGTCATCACGTCGCGCGGCTTGCCCATGTAGTTGAGCAGAACATAGGGATGCGCCGACGGCACGGTCGGATGCGCGAAGGCGCCCGGCGACTTGCCAGGCCTTACCGGCGCGTCGATCCAGTTGCGGTCGAAGAAAACCCGGGCGATCTCCGCCATGTCAGGTGAAAAGCGCTGATAGGCGGAAAGCACCGTGTTCTTAGCCTCGTCCCAGCCGATGATCGCTTGCGGGGTCTCCGGCAACGGCGCGTTGCGGTCCCAGTGATTCATCACTTCCATGCCGAGCCAGCGCGCCTTCATCTGGTAGTAGCGGTGCGACAGACGCGGATAGGCGTCGCGAACGGCTGAGGCCAGCGCATCCACCACGCTGCGCTCGACGCGGTTGGCGAGATGGCGAGAATCGGCGATGTCCTCGAAGCCGCGCCAGCGGTCGGAAATCTCCTTGTCCTTGGCCAGCGTGTTGGTGACCAGCGTGAACGTGCGCAGATTCTTGCGGAAGGTTGCGGCCAGCGCTTCAGAGGCCCGGCGGCGCACCTCGCCATCGGCGTGCTGGAGGCGGTTCAGCGCCGGCTCCAGGGTAAGCTCCTCGCCATCGATGTCGAAGCGCAGATCGGTCATCGTTTCGTCGAACAAGCGGTTCCAGGCGCCGCGTCCGGTAATCGACTTCTCATGGAAAAGCTGCTCGACGCGATCTTCCAGCTGGTAGGGTTTGTCCATGCGCAGATCGAGCACCCACGGCCGGTAGTGAGCGAATGCGGGATCGGCAGCAAGCGCGGTTTCGATCGCGGCGTCGTCGATGAGATTCAGTTCGAGCGCGAAAAACAGAAGATGCGCGCTGGCGTCGGTCATCTTCTCCTGAATGTCGCCATAGAGCTTGGCGCGCTGCGGATCCGCGGTGTTGCCGGCATAGATCAGTCCGGCATAGGAGACGATCCGGCCGATCAGTTCCTCCAGCGCCTCGTATTCGGCAAGTGCCTCGCCCAGCCTGCCGCTGTCGGCACGCTCCGCCTCAGCTGCGAGCGTGCCTTTCCAGCGGCTCTCGAAGCTGATGGCATCGGCCGCCGCCCTGGCGATGTCCCGCTTCAGCTCGGGGGCGTCCATCCCCGAATAGAGATCTGCGAGATCCCATTCCGGCAGGTCGCCAAGCTCCGCCGCGCCCTGACCGGACGCTGCCGCCGCAAGCTGCCGACCAAAAACCATGCGCATTGCCGATACTTTCCAGATTGCAGGACCCAAGCGGTCAGACTCAAAGATTCAAATGGGTGAGAAAGCCGGTCAAATCCTAAGGAATTCGTTCACCGGGTTTTTTGAAACCTTATTTAGAACCCTGTGCCAAGATGATCCATAGGGTGGATTCCCTTGGGTGGGCATATTGGGCGAGCATCGTTGAACCAGTCATGACAGGTTCCATACTCATAGTCGATGATGATCCCGTGCAGCGCAGGCTGCTCGAGGCGGCCGTGACGAAATTCGGCCACAGCGCGATCATCACGGATGGCGGCGAGGCCGGTCTCGACGCGCTCGACGGGCCCAACGCGCGCGACGTGTCGGTGGTCATCCTCGACCTCGTCATGCCGGGCCTCGACGGCATCGGCGTGCTGAAGGCGATGCGTGAGCGCGGCATCCAAGTTCCGGTCATCGTACAAACCGCCCAGGGTGGCATCGAGACCGTCGTTTCGGCCATGCGTCATGGTGCTTTCGATTTCGTCGTCAAGCCGGCATCTCCCGACAGGCTGCAGGCATCGATCGGCAATGCGCTCAAGGTCGAGGCGGTCGAGGGCGAAGTGAAGCGCACGTCGCGGCGGCGCGGCGGCCATCTGACCTTCAAGGACATGATCACGCACAGCCCGGCGATGGACCGGGTGATCCGTCTCGGCCAGAAGGCGGCCGCGTCCAACATCCCGATCCTTATCGAGGGCGAATCCGGTGTCGGCAAGGAACTGGTGGCGCGCGCCATCCAGGGCAGCGGCGATCGCCGCTCAAAACCCTTCGTTACCGTCAATTGCGGCGCCATCCCCGATAATCTGGTCGAATCGATCCTGTTCGGCCACGAGAAGGGCTCGTTCACCGGCGCCACCGAAAAACACACCGGGAAGTTCGTCGAAGCGCATTCGGGCACGCTATTTCTCGACGAGATCGGCGACCTGCCGCTCGACGTGCAGGTCAAGCTGTTGCGCGCCGTGCAGGACGGTGAGGTCGATCCGGTCGGTGGGCGTTCGACCGTCAGGGTCGACATCAGGCTGATCTCGGCGACACACCGCAATCTTCTGCAGCAGGTCAAAGACGGCAAATTCCGCGAGGATCTGTTCTATCGCCTGAACGTCTATCCGATCTTCGTGCCGCCGCTGCGCGATCGTCGCGACGACATCCCGTATCTGGTCGAGCACTTCCTGGAGAAGGTTGCGCCCACCGATCCACGTCACCGCCTGCACGGCATTTCGGCTGCGGCTCTCGCCATGCTGCAGGCCTACGACTGGCCAGGAAACATCCGGCAGCTGGAAAACGCCGTCTTCCGGGCCTCGGTGCTTTGCGAAGGCGATGTGCTGACCGAAGAGGAGTTTCCGCAGATCCGGGCGCAGGTCGAGGGCACCGTCAACCTCGATGCGGATGGCGCGTTGCACGCGTCGCCTTTGGTCATCGAGCCGCCTGGCGAGGACGTGCCGGCCGATAACGGCATCGCTGCAACCGAGCTCGATCCGCCGGCCAGGCCGCAGCCCCGATTCGGCACGCTGCGGGCACTCGACGAACGCGGCAATGTGCGCGCGCTGGCCGACGTCGAACTCGAAATGATCAAGCTCGCGATCGACCATTACAACGGCCAGATGAGCGAAGTTGCCCGCCGCCTCGGCATCGGCCGCTCCACGCTCTACAGGAAGCTCAAGGAGTACGGCATCGATCCGGAAACAGGCCGTATCGACCGGCTTGCTTCCTGACCAAGCAAGTCCGGACCAGCTTGTAAGCCTGGCACCAGGACAATCGACAGTCATCGACCGGGCGTGACGCGCGTCGGGGTGACGCGCTTGCCGGCAGTGTTCACGCATTGAGGCAGCCGGTAACAGATCGTGTTCAGCAAAGGCCGAAACATGATCTAAACCAGCAGTTTACCAAGAAACCCCGCGCAATATTTTTGACGGGATATTGCCACGGTGTTACCGCATTTCGGCTTCAATAAGCGATGATTAACCATTAGGATCGATATTCGGCTGCGAACAACCACCGCATCCGTTGGTCAAATCCGGGGACAAACGGCAGCCTGCAAGGCCTTTTGATTTGAACAAAGTCGAACGACACACAAACGGGCGGCATTATCACATGAGCGTCTGGCCGAGATGGCTGGCAGCAGTGATTCTCGCCTTTGGCTTCCTTACAGCGGCTGCGACCGGCGCCAGCGCCCAGACACGTTCGCTGAAACTCTATAACCTCCACACCAAAGAGAAGGCGGAGATCGTCTTCAAGCGCGGCGGTCGCTACGACCAGGCGGGTCTGAAAAAGATCAACATCATCCTGCGCGACTGGCGCCGCAACGAGCCGACCAAGATGGATCCGCGCCTGCTGGACCTGGTCTGGGAGGCTTACCGGCAGAGCGGTGCCACCGACTATATCCAGGTCGTTTGCGGTTATCGTTCGTCGTCCACCAACTCGATGCTGCGCAGCCGCAGCAGGGGCGTCGCCAAGAAAAGCCAGCATATGCTCGGCAAGGCCATGGACTTCTACATTCCCGGCGTGCCGCTGAAGAAACTGCGCGACATCGGTCTGCGGATGCAGGGCGGCGGCGTCGGCTATTATCCGAGGTCCGGCTCGCCCTTTGTCCACATGGATGTTGGCAATGTGCGCCACTGGCCGGGCATCAGCCGCCAGGAACTGGCGCGTGTGTTCCCCAATGGCAAGACGCTGCATGTGCCGAGCGACGGCAAGCCGCTGCCCGGCTATTCACAGGCGCTCGCCTCCTACAAGGCGCGCAAGGGCGCCGGCGCTCCCGCCATCGAACTGGCCAGCGCAGGTGGCGGTTTCAAAAAGTCCGGTGGTCTGCTGGCGGCTTTCTTCGGCGGCGGTGAAGACGAGGCCGATGACAGCGCCGATGTGGCAGCCGCGCCAGCGCCGAAGTCAAAGAGCGTGAAGCTGGCGACCGCGAAGCCGGCGCCGGCCGCCAAGAACAGCAAGCTTCCGGGCATTGCCATCGTGTCGCCTCAGGATGCGAAGCGCGCCGAGATTCCGCAAATCGCCGATGCGCCTGCTCCGGAACCGGAGGAGGACACGCCGGAAACGATCATCGCGGCGCTGCCGGCGCGCAGTGTGCCGCTGCCTGATTTCGCCCCGCGTCCGAAGACCGATGTCGGCGCTCAGCCGCCCGAAAACGTTCCGTTCGGCGTGGCGGATGCCACTGCCACCACTGAACAGGCGGTGGCGACCGCGCAAGCGCCGGCAAGCGCTCCCTTCGGCATGGCCGAGCCGTCCGCTGTCGCCGATGCGGCGCAGGTTGCGGCCAACAACATTCCGTTGCCGACTTGGCGTCCCGATCACTCGCTGCCGGCCGACCTTGCAGCGGCCGACCTTGCGCCGCAGGACAAGGATGTGCTTCTGGCGCTGGCGGATACGGCCGGGCACGGCAAGACCGCTACCGATGCGTTCCCGGTGCTGCCGTCGGCTCGGCCCGATCTGGCGCAGCCTGACTTGGCCCAGCCTGATTTGGCCCAGCCCGACTTGGAGCGGCCCGATTTGGCCCAGACGGACCAGGTTCAATCCGATGCGGTCAAGGCCGTCCTCGAGCGGGTCAGCGCAACCGACGAATACCGGGTCGCTTCGCTCTCCCAGCCGAGCTCGATTCTCAGCGATCCGGCGAACGGCAATGCCGCATCGCCGCGCGAGGCTGTCTTTACCCGTCCGGCCGGCTCGGATCCGGCCGCGGCGATCGGTGCGGGTGTGAAGACCACCCGCAAGGCAGCCAGGGCAACCGCCCGTGACCTGAAGCCTGGTCCCAAATCCGTGGTGGTCGCCGCCGAGCCGAAGGCCGCGCGCTGGGCATTGAACAGCGGCGAGAATGTCGCCACCGTCTCCAGCGCGACGACGGCGCCGCGCTATGCCTACAATATCGTGCACACCCCGCCGACCGAGGTCTACACCGCGGGCTTCCAGCCGAACGATCAGCTGGCCGACGCCAACCGGTTCACCGGCAATGCCGTCAAGTTCATGTCGGTAGCCCGCTTCCAGACCAAGTAGCGGATCGACCAAGCAAAACAAAGCCGCGCCGGACAACCCGCGCGGCTTTTTGCTGTTCGCAAACAAACGCCGCGATGCAGCCAGTCCGCTTGGGGATAAGAGTTTCTCTACCGCCCGAGCTTGCTCGCCGCGCGCGCCAACGCCTCGATTTCGTCCCACCTGCCGGCCGTGACCAAATCGTCCGGCGCCACCCAGGAGCCGCCGACGCAGATGACGTTGGGCAAGCTCAGATAGTCGGCGGCGTTCTTGCCGGTGATGCCGCCGGTCGGGCAGAATTGCACATCGGCTAGCGGCGAGGCGAATGCCTTGAGCGACGCGATGCCGCCCGACTGTTCCGCCGGGAAGAATTTCAGGAAACGCAAGCCTGCCTCGCGGGCGGCCATGATCTCACCCGGCGTGATGGCACCGGGCAGCAACGGAACGTCGCTGTCCTTCGCCGCCGCCAGAAGCTCGCGGGTGATGCCGGGGCTGACGATGAACTTGGAGCCGACTGCTGCCGCCTCGCCGAACTGGCGGGCGTCCAGAATGGTGCCGGCGCCGACGATGGCGTCCTCGACTTCGCTTGCCACAAGCCGGATCGCCTCCAGCGCGTCAGCTGTCCGCAGCGTGATCTCGATCGCCGGCAGCCCGCCGCGCGCCAGGGCACGCGCCAGCGGCACGGCATCGGCGACGTTGGCGATCTTCAGCACCGGGATTACCGGTTGGCGGTTGAGGAGCGACAGGAGCTTTTCGGTCTTGCTGGGCATTGTCGTCTCTCCGGTATTGATCCGTTCAACCGGTTAGCAGAAGGCCGTTTTTCTGTCCACGAAACGAAGCGTGTCGCGATGTCACGCACTGCTGGCAATGCCGTCAGCACCGGCCGTCAAAGCCACCAGGGAGAGGCTGATCCACGCGTCAGCCTTGAATCGGCTTTCATGAGCGTTTAGTGGCTTCGGCGATGACACTGCCCAATCAACCTTTCCGCGTTGCCGCGCTCTACAGGTTTGTCCGGCTCGACGGCTTCGAGGCGTTGCGCGCACCACTCGCCGCCTTTTGCTGCGGACGCAGTATCAAGGGCACGCTGCTTCTGGCGCATGAGGGCATCAACGGCACGGTCGCCGGCAGCGAAGCTGACATCGCCGCGCTCATCGATCATCTCCAATCCATCGAAGGTCTCGCCGGTCTCGAGGTCAAGTACAGCAGCGCCGCGCAGACGCCGTTCCACCGCATGAAGGTGCGGCTGAAGCGCGAGATCGTCACCATGGGCGTTAGGGATATCGATCCGGCGGCAAGCGCCGGCACCTATGTGGCACCGGCCGATTGGAACGCACTGATCTCGGATGCGGGCACGATCGTCATCGACACGCGCAATGCCTACGAGGTATCGATCGGCACCTTCAAGGGCGCGGTCGATCCCGCCACGACGAGCTTTCGCGAATTCCCGGCCTGGGTCGAGCAGCACCGGGCCGAGCTCGTCGGCCGGACGGTGGCCATGTTCTGCACCGGCGGCATACGCTGCGAAAAGGCAACGGCCTATGTGAAGTCGCTCGGCTTCGAGGATGTGTTCCATCTCAAGGGCGGTATCCTGAAATATCTCGAAGAGGTGCCCGCCGAACAGAGCCTCTGGCAGGGCGAGTGCTTCGTCTTCGACGAGCGCGTCTCGGTGTCGCACGGGCTGGTCGAGGGTGAAGCGGAACTGTGTCGCGCCTGCCGGCATCCGCTGATCGGGCAGGACCTGTTATCGCCGAAATACGCCGCCGGCATCTCATGCCCGCATTGCTTCCATGCCCGTTCCGACGAGGATCGCGCGCGCTACGCCGAGCGTCAGCGCCAGGTCGAGCTTGCAGTAGCGCAAGACAGGGCTCCGCACATCGGACGTTAGAGCGACGTGCGTCCGCTGGGCGCACAAATTACGCTGTAACACATTGCATTTCGGGCCGATGCGTTAGGAGACGGCAGATCCTGACATCATCTCGTTTCCGCCATCATTGGCAAAGCGCTCATCGGTCATTGTAATGTCAATATGCGGGGCCTACCTCTTCAACGTCCGAAAACCCGCCCGTCCACGTTCGGCCCGGGCCAATTCTGGAGGCATTGATGTTCGATCCCAAGAAGCTCCTCGACGATCTGCTCGGCTCGCAAATTCCCGGAACGGGGTCGACCGTCCGCGACAAAGGGGGTCAGGCGGTGCAGATGGCCAAGGACAATCCGCTGGCGGCCGGCGCACTGGCCGCGGTGCTGCTCGGAACCGGCGCTGGCCGTCAGGTCACCGGCACTGCGGTGAAGCTCGGCGGCCTGGCCATGATCGGCGGTCTCGCCTACAAGGCCTACCAGAACTACAAGAACGGCAAGGCGCCTGCGGAAACGGCCGCAGCCGGCTCGCCGGAATTGTTGCCGCCGCCCGCCGACACCAGCTTCCATCCCTCGCAAGCGCCGCAAGGCGAGGACGAATTCACGCTGACGCTGGTGCGGGCGATGATTTCGGCGGCGAAGGCCGACGGCCATATTGACGACGACGAACGGCAAAAGATCGCCGGCAAGCTCAGCCTCTCGGGCATCGGCTCCGACGCGGAGAAGTTCCTGATGTCGGAGCTGGAAACGCCGCTCGACCTGGATACGCTGGTCGCCGGCGCCCAAACCGACGCGCAGAAGCTCGAACTCTACACCGCCTCGCGCCTCACCATCGATCCGGATACGCGTTCCGAACGCGGCTATCTCGATCTGCTCGCCGGCCGCCTTGGGTTGCCGGACGCACTGGTCGACCATGTCGAGGCGACGGTGTCAGCGGCAAAGGTGCCGGAGTCAAAGGTGCCGGAGTCAGGGGTGCCGGAGTCAGGGGTGCCGGAGTCAGGGGCGCCGGAGTCGGACAAGGCAACCGCCAGCTCGCGCTGGTAGGCTTCAGGGCCGCGGAGGGCGGCAATCCGGGCGCCGCTCTCGCGTTAATGTCTCGTTTACCTAGGAAGCGCATAACTTTAGGTAGTCGGATCGGCTTTCCTCCTCCCAAGTCCGGTTCAGATCAGGGCGGCCGCCAATGGCCGCCCTTTTGTTGAAGCCGGCTGGCGCATAACCCGAAATCGGAATCGATTTTTGGAAGCGATCATGCGCAAAAATCAAATTGCTCGAAATCAAGCTGCTATAGCGTCCTTGCGGACACGCGGCGCTGTAGGAGGACAGTTATGACAAACTACAAAACGGCCATCGTCACCGGCGCCGGCACGGGCATCGGCAAAGCCGTCGCTACGGCGCTGCTCAGGTCCGGCTGGAACACGGTGTTCTGCGGACGCCGCAAGCCGGTGCTGAACAAGGCGATCGCCGACGCCGGATCGACACAAGCCAAGGCGCTGGCGGTCGCCTGCGACATCAGCAAGGCCGATCAGGTCGACGAGATGTTCGAGACCGTGGCGGCGGCTTTCGGTCGTGTCGACCTGCTCTTCAACAATGCCGGCACAAGCTACAAGTCGACATTGATCGACGAGATCCCCGTCGAGGTGTGGAACGAAGTCGTCGGGGTCAATCTCACCGGCTCGTTCCTGTGCGCCCGCGCCGCCTTCGGCGCCATGCGCAGGCAGCAGCCGATGGGCGGCCGCATCATCAACAACGGCTCGGTGTCGGCTTACGCACCGCGGCCGGGCTCAGTGCCCTATACCGCGACCAAGCACGCCATTACCGGGCTGACCAAGACGCTGGCGCTGGACGGCCGGCCTTATGACATCGCCTGCGGCCAGATCGACATCGGCAACGCCTTGACCGACATGGCGCAGGCGATGACGGTCGGGGTGCCGCAAGCCAATGGCTCCATCGCCGCCGAAGCGGTGATGGATGTACAGCAGGTGGCCAATGCCGTCGTCCATATGGCCAGCCTGCCGCTCGACGCCAATGTGCTGTTCATGACCGTGATGGCGACGAAGATGCCGTATGTCGGGCGAGGGTAGTCGCTCGAAGACTCGACGGGCGGTCTAAGACTGAGTAGCCGCAAGCGGCACGCCGGGAAGATACAGCGAAATGGGGCGGATTTCGTAGACGGCGGTTGGATTGACGCGGCGTAGGTCGCGCGCAATCGCGATCGCGGCATCACGCGTGGCGCAATCGACGACGTAAAGTCCCAACAATTGCTCCTTGGTCTCGGCGAAAGGCCCGTCAATGACCATTCCGGCGCCCGGCCCGCGCAAGGTACACGCGTCTTGTGTCGCCCCGAGCCGCGCTGCCGGGCCAAGGGAGCCTTCGCGGTATAGCCGTTCGTTGATCTGGAGCAGGTCGGTCATCAGCGCCGCATCCTCCTCCGGCGTCAGCGCCGCGACCACTTCTTCGACGTGATAGGCGAGGATGGCATAAAACATCTGACGTCACCTTTCTTCGGTCGTGAATTCTTTCGCCGGACGCGCAATGAGCGCTGTAGCACTTTAATTTGCGCATGATCCCCAGCGAAAATCGATTTCGATTTTCGCGGTCATACGTTTTGCCCTCACTTGCCCAGAAACGCCTCGATCCGCTCCAGCGCGCGCAGGATGTTCTCTTCGGAATTGGCGTAGGACAGCCTGATATAGCCTTCGCCGAGAATGCCGAAATCAGGTCCGCCAATCAGCGCCACGCCGGCATCCTCAAGCAAGGCAGACGCCAGCTTCTTGGCCTTCCAGCCAGTTTTTGAGACATTGGGGAAGGCATAGAACGCGCCCTTGGGTGTGATGCAGGAAACACCTGATAAGGCGTTCAGCCCTTCGACCACGACCTTCCTGCGGCGGTCGAAGGCGCGCATCATCTTGTCGACGTCGTCCTGCGGACCGTCGATGGCGGCGATGCCGGCATATTGGCTCGGGGCATTGACGCAGGACCAGCAATTGACTGCCAGCTTGCGCACCTTGTCGTAGAGGTGGGCGCCCTTGTCGCCGTTCGGCCAGATCGACCAGCCCATGCGCCAGCCGGTCATCGCCCAGGTCTTCGACCAGCCGTTGAGCACGATCAGCCGGTCGCGGATTTCAGGGAAATTCAGCAGGGAGCAATGCGTCTCGCCGTCATAGGTCATCACGTCGTAGATCTCGTCCGAAAGGATGGCGATGTCCGGGTGTGCTTCCAGTCCTTTGACCAGCTTCTCGATCTCGGCGCGAGGGGTAACCCCGCCGGTCGGGTTGGCCGGCGAGTTTAGGATCAGCAGCCTGGTCTTCGGCGTGATCAGCGCCAGCGTCTCCTGCGCCGAGAAGGCAAAGCCATTCTCCTCGCGCATCGGCACCGGCACCGGAGCAGCACCGGTGAACTCGATCATCGAGCGATAAATGGGAAAGCCGGGATCGGGATAGAGAATCTCGGCGCCCGGTTCGCCGAACATCAGGATGGCGGCGAACATGGTCGGCTTGCCGCCGGGCAGGATCATCACCGCCTCGGGCGAAACCTCGACCCCGGTGGTGGTCAGCGTGCGCCGCACCACCGCTTCGCGTGTCGCCAGCAGGCCGTTGGCCGGCGTATAACCGTGGTGGCCGTCACGCAGCGCCTTGATCGCCGCCTCGACGATGTGCTGCGGCGTCTTGAAGTCGGGCTGACCGATGCCAAGATTGACGATATCGCGGCCCTGATGGGCGAGCGCGGTGGCACGAGCCAGCACCGCGAAGGCGTTTTCCTCGCCGAGACGATCGAAGGCCGAAATCGTGTGGAGCATTTTTCCCGTCCGTGTGGTTCTTTCACCGAGCGAGCGTTTTTGTGAGCGTCCGCTCACAAAAGTCAAACGGATTGGAGCTTTGGGTGTCGGAAAATCTCAAGAATTGGCAACCGCGCCCGCGGCCCGAACGCAAAGTCCTGGAGGGGCGCACTGTCAGGCTGGAACCGCTCAACGCCGAAAAGCACGGCGACGGCCTGTTCGATGCCTCGTCGGTGCCCGATATCGATGGCCGCTTCGCCTGGCTGTTCGACTATCCACCGCAGACCCGCGCCGCCTTCCAGCCATGGCTGGACAAGGCCGAAGCCAGCGAGGACCCGCTCTTCTTCGCGGTCATCGACAAGGCCAGCGGCAAGGTCGCCGGACGCCAGACGCTGATGCGCATCGATCCGGCCTATGGCGTGATCGAGATCGGCAACATCTATTGGGGGCCGCTGATCTCGCGCAAGCCGGCGGCGACGGAAGCGCAGTTTCTGTTCATGAAATACATCTTCGACGAGCTTGGCTATCGCCGCTACGAATGGAAATGCAACAACCGCAACGAGCCGTCGAAGCGCGCGGCGGAACGTTTCGGCTTCAAGTTCGAGGGCATTTTCCGCCAGCATCTTGTGGTCAAGGGCGAAAACCGCGATACCGCGTGGTACTCGATCATCGACAAGGAGTGGCCGGCCCTACGCAGAGCCTATGAGGCATGGCTCGATCCGGCCAATTTCGATGGCGACGGCCGCCAGAAGCGACGGCTCGAGGATTTCCGCGCCGAGTTCGGCGCCTGACCATGATCCCGAAAAGTGGGAGCCGGGTTTCGGGCAAGATCATGGTCAAACAAGAAGGACCATGATCTCGAAAAGTGGAAGCCGGTTTTCGGGGAAGATCATGGTCAAACAAGAAGGACCATGATCCCGAAAAGTGGGAGCCGGGTTTCGGGCAAGATCATGGTCAAACAAGAAGGACCATGATCCCGAAAGTGGAAGCCGGTTTTTGCTGCGCTGACCTTCGGTTCGGGCAAGATCATGGTCAAACAGGAAGATAAAGCCTCCATCCCGATTCTGCCGGGATGGATCAGGCTCTAACAGGAGTTCGCAGATGGCGCACACCCATGACCATGGTTCGCAAGGGCATGACCACAGCCACGGCGCCGGTCCTGTGCACGGCTCGACCGACAAGAAACGGGTGCTGATCGCAGCCTGCCTGACCGCCGGCTTCATGGTCGTGGAAGCGCTCGGCGGTCTGTTCACCGGATCACTCGCTCTGCTGGCGGATGCCGGCCACATGCTCGCCGATTGTATCGCGCTCGGCCTTGCCTGGTATGCTTTTCATCTGGCCGGCCGGCCGGCCACCGTTCGCCTCACCTATGGATTCGGCCGGGTCAAAACGCTGGTCGCCTATACCAACGGCATCGCCATCTTCGCCATTGCGCTGTGGATCATCTATGAGGCTTGGGAACGCCTGCTGACACCTGCGCCCGTGCTCGGCGGGCCGATGCTGGTCGTCGCGATCGCTGGTCTGCTGGTCAATATCGGCTCCTTCTTCGTGCTGCATGGCGGCGACCGCGACAGCCTGAACATGCGCGGTGCCATCCTGCACGTGCTCGGCGACCTGCTTGGCTCGGCGGCGGCGATCATAGCTGCGCTGATCATCCTGGCAACGGGCTGGACGCCTATCGATCCGATCCTGTCCGTCCTTGTCTCGCTGCTGATCCTGTCCACGGCCTGGTCGCTGATGCGCGAAGCAGCCCATGTCCTGCTCGAGGGCGTGCCGGCGAGCCTCGATCGCGACCTGATCGCAAGGGACATAGAGGGGACGGTCAAGGGCGTGCGCGAGGTGCATCACATGCATGTCTGGTCGCTCGACGGGTCGAGCAACATGGCGACCTTGCATGCCTGCCTCAACGATGGCGTCGATGCTCACAAAGCGGTCAGCGCCATCAAGAAGCGGCTTGCCGCCGAGCATGGCATTGCCCACGCCACCGTAGAACCGGAATTCGGCCATTGCGCCGACAGCCACGATGGGCACGATGGGCACGATGGCGAGCACGACCATGCGCACGATGCGGCTCCGCATCATGGCCACTGTCACTGACACCGGGAGTTACATAGCATTGGTAACGAACTTGATGAATTCCCGCCGCGTCAGGGTCACGTGATGGATCGCGACACGCGCAACGCGGCGATAGGCGCCCTCTGGGTGCTGCTGCTGTTCGGCATCGCCGCCTACTATTTGCCAACCGTGATGCTGGCGGTCGGCCGAGTCTCGACCATTCTTGCCGCTGTTATTGCCGCTGTCTTCATGGTGGCCATTTTCGTCGTGTTTTGGCTGCGTGGCCGCAGCCAGCGCAAAAAGGATCATTGATATGCGCATTTTGATTACCGGCGCGGCAGGCATGGTCGGCCGCAAGCTCATCGCCCGGCTGGCAAAGGACGGAACGCTCAGCGGCCGGAGGATCGCCGCGCTCGACCTTCACGATATCGTGCCGCCGCAGGCGCCGGCACTGGAAGGCGTCGGTGTCACTATCCATACAGGCGATCTCGCCGCGGCGAGCGCGATGGAACGGCTGGTCGCGTCGCGCCCCGACGTGGTCTTCCATCTCGCCGGCGTCGTGTCAGGCGAGGCGGAAGCCAATTTCGATCTCGGTTATCGCGTCAATCTCGACGGCACAAGGGCGCTGTTCGATGCCATAAGGCTGGCGGGGTTTGCGCCACGCGTCGTCTTCACCTCGTCGATCGCCGTGTTCGGCGCACCCTTCCCGGACATCATCCCCGACGAATTCCACCCGACGCCATTGACCTCCTACGGCACGCAGAAGCTGATGGGCGAAGCATTGCTCGCCGATTATACGCGGCGCGGCTTCTTCGACGGCATCGGTATCAGGCTACCGACCATCTGCGTCAGGCCCGGCAAGCCCAACAAGGCCGCGTCAGGGTTCTTCTCCGGCATCATCCGCGAGCCGTTGAGCGGCCAGGAAGCGATATTGCCGGTGCCGCGCTCTGTCGTGCACACCCACGCCAGCCCGCGCTCCGCGGTGAATTTTTTGATCCACGCAGCAGGGATCGACGGCAGCGCCGTCGGGCCACGCCGCAATCTGACGATGCCCGGTGTCGCCGTCACGGTGGGCGAGCAGATCGAGGCCTTGGAACGCATTGCCGGCGCCGAGGCGGTGAAACTGATCCGCGAGGAGCCCGACGATACGATCTGGGCGATCGTCAAGGGCTGGCCGACACGGTTCGAAGCGCGGCGGTCGAGGGAGCTTGGCTTTGCCGCCGAAACCAGCTTCGACGATATCATCCGCGTCCACATCGAGGACGAGCTGGACGGCAAAATTGCCGGTTAGCTGACGCGCGTTCGATCGGACGGGCGAAGGCGTCATCCGCCAGCGGTCAGGCTGGCCGAAAGCAGCAGCAGCCCGAACAGGAAGACGAAGGCTGCGCCGCCGATCTCGACGATCGAGTGTATGCGGTTGCCCATGCGGCCGTCACCGGCGAAATAGACCGCCCAGTTCTTGGCCGTCACCGCCAGCGTCGCCAAGATCGAGACCGTGATCGCGGTGCCGAGTGCCATCGCCAGCACCGACAGGATGCCGCCGAACCACAACCCGTTGAGCATCGCAAAGCTCAGCACGATCAGCGCGCCCGAGCAGGGCCGGATACCGACCGCAGCCACCGCCGACCAGGCGGTGCGCCAGTCGAAGCGGTCGCCGGAAAGCAGCGTCGGGTCGGGCGCGTGTGAATGCCCGCACGTCTCGCAGACTTCGCCCGCCGCATGGTGATGGTGATCGTGCCCGCCATGGTCATGGTGATGGTCGCGTGCGCCGTGATGATGGTCGTGACCGTCATGGCCATGTGCGTGAAGCGCATGCACTGAATGCGTATGTGAGTGGCCTGCATGTGAGTGGCCGGCATGGGCCGCCGACAGGCTGTAGGGAGGGTTGGCGCCGAACAGGCGAAGGATAGCGGGGCCGGCCTTGCGCCACAAAAGCCAGGCGCCGAACAGGGTGACGAAGACAAAGCTCGTGACTTCGAGGAACCATGCCGCATCGGTCATCGATATGGTGGTGCCGCGCAGGACGAAGTAGGCGAGCATCATCACGAGGATCGCCGTCAGCGCCTGCAGCAGGGCCGAGACAAAGGACAGCATGATGCCGCGCTTGAGCGCGACTTCGTTCGCGACCATGTAGGACGAGATCACGGCCTTGCCGTGCCCGGGGCCGGCAGCATGGAAAACGCCATAGGCGAAGGACAGGCCGATAAGCAGCCACAGCTTGTTGCCGTCCTCGCGCATCGCCTTCATTGCGCCGGCAAGCGCGCGGTAGAATTCCTGCTGGCGCAGGTTGATCCACATCAGGATGTGGGCGAATGGGCCGGTGGTGGGAGCCATCCCGTCATTGGTGCCGATGCCGAGCGAGCTCTGGGCGTGGGCGGCGCCGAGGAAGTGCGTCGTCACAAGGGCGACGGCGAAAAGGCCGAAGGCCAAACGCAGAGACGGTTTCGTCACCGGATTATCCTTCTGGCTGACAGTTCAGTTCAAGCTTGGTCGCAAAGATCTTGCTCATATCGGTGCCTGTCGGATCGTTGAAGAAGGCGTCCGTCAGGGTCTTCTGGTTCTCGGCGAGCGCCTCGTCGGGGTTCGGACGAACGACTTTGCTCGCGCATGTCGACGGCATGCCATCGACCTGCAGATTGGCATCCTCGGTGAAATCGATCGCCGTGTAGAAGGTCGGGTCGTAGACGCCGATATCGATCTTGCCGGCCAACTTCATGGGTGCCTTCGGTTCGGATTCGAACAGGATGATGAGTTGGTCGTTCTCGAAATTGGCCATCAGCTGCGGCGGCGGGTTCATCGCCTCGTCCTTGCCGTCGACGGTGACGAGCTGGAAGTAATTGAACTCCGCCAGCGAAGCATGGACGGTGTCGGCGACTTCCTTCAACTCCTTGTCGTCGAGCTTCAGGTCGGAATTCTTGTCGAATTCCATCATAACCGTACTCGAAAACAAATCGTCGAAGCGCCAGAGATGGCGCAAAGCCTTCACAGTTTGGTGATCCGGACTGAGGACCACTTCGAGGCGAGCCTCGGCGAAGACGTGCGGATGCACCTCGGCTGGCCCGACCGTGGCAAATGTCGCCGCTATGGCCGAAGCCATGATGATTGCTTGCCGTTTCAGGTGCATTCTCGGTCGCGATTCCATCAGCTTGGGTAAAATATCGAGAGTTACCAGAAAGGGGGCGAAAATGGGACCGCAAGGCGGCTGAAAGCTCAGGCGTTGTCAATCGTCTTGAACCACTGCACCAGGAAATCGACAAAGACGCGAACCTTCGCAGGCAAATAGCGCCGGTGCGGATAGACGGCGAAGATGCCGCCACCCGGTAGGATGCGGTCATCCAGCGCGGCCACCAGCCGGCCACTTTCGATGTCGGGCGCGGCGATGAAATCCGGCAGGATGGAAAATCCCAATCCCGCCACGGCGGCGGCCCTTGCCGCCATCGGACTGTTGACCTCGATCGGACCGGAGACCGAAACGGTTACCGTATCGCCGCTGTCGCCCTTGAACGGCCAGTTGGTCAGCCAGCGGCCATTGGTGTCTATGATGCAGGGCACGCGGCCAAGGTCCTGCGGGCGCACCGGCATGCCGTGCCTCGCGATCAGTTCGGGAGATGCGCAGAGCCGCACCGAAAACGGCGCCAGGCGCCTCGCGATCAGCGAGGAGTTTTCCAGCCGCGAAATGCGCACGGCGAGATCGAAACCTTCCTCGACCAGATCGACGAAGCGGTCGTCGAGATGAATGTCGAGCACGATGTCGGGATGCTGCTTGGCGAAGTCGATCAGCGACTGGCCGATCGGTGCGTCAGCAAAAGTGCGCGGCGCCGACAGCTTGATCCTGCCGCGAACGTCGCCGGAGGATTCACGCACCGCATCGGCCAGGCTGTCGACCTCGCGGACGATTTCCGAGGCGCGGCGGTAATAGGTGTGGCCGGCCTCGGTCAGCGAGAACTGCCTGGTGGTGCGGTTGAGCAGCAACGCGCCGAGCTCGTCCTCAAGCTCGCGCACATATTTCGACAGCAGCGCCTTGGAGCGGCCGATCTTGCGCGCCGCTGCCGAAAAACCTTCGGCCTCGACCACGTCGATAAAGGCGCGCATGCGGGTCAGCGTGTCCATGTCATGCGCTCCCTTGGTGAGCTGAAAGGATACGCGCGGCAAGCGTCAGCAGCTGCCGGTCGCTGTTCTCAGGTCCAAGCAGCGAGAGGCCGAATGGCGCACCGTCGGCCTTGCCCAGCGGCAGGGTGATCTGCGGAAAGCCGGACAGGCCGGAAAGGCACAGCAGCCTTAGCGCGCGCTCGCGATAGGTCTGCAAATCGTCGAATGAGGCGGCCTTGAGCGGGGCGGCACCTGGAGCGGTCGGCAGCACAAGAACACCGTCCTTGCCAAGCAGGTCGCCGACCGGCGACGAAAAATGCGCGTTCAGCCCCATCAGGGAGAAGGCCAGCTCGTCGGTCTGCGTCCTGCCGACAAAGCGCGCGCCCGAATCAAGCAGCGCCTGGACGGCCGGCGCTGTCGCCGAGGCGGGTGAAGCCTTCCGGTGTTTCTGCGGATTGCCGCAGCCGGTGCGGTAGCCGGCGACGTCGTAAATATCCTTGACGGCCAGCCGCAGGCCGGCAAGCGGGCCGGATTGCGCATTGGACACGCGGATATCGTCAAGGTCGAGAAAAGCGTTCAGAGGGCCGCAAGTGCCTGTCATGCATTCGATATCCGGATACAGTTGTTGCAACATTGTTCGGCGCCAGGAATTTTACAACCTGGCGTACGATTTTTATTGATTGTGAAATCCTTCGACCTTATATCGCGCTTGCCCAAAGTCGCACGTGCCTGTGGGTGTCCGCCGATCCTCAAAATGGTGAGGGATATCGGTAAGGTAACTGGAGCTAACCCCTCCAGTCGGTTTAGCGGCCAACCGCCAGACCGAGGACACCTTGAAGCAACGACGGTGCGGGCCTTTCTGGTGTTCTGCCGGTCGTCCAAAGACCGGGGTTACTGAAGAGGCACACCTTCATTGCCGGCAGTGCGGAACGGGTTCTCCCAATCCAAGCCAAGGCAGACAAAGCGAACCGAGGCCGGGCAAGGCCAAGGTTCACCGCCGCGAGACGGCGCTTCATGGTTCCGGGGTCTCCACCGGCTGGTTCCATGGATTTGACGTCCCGCCTTTGTCCACCGCGTGTTCGCGAGTCGATGACCCGCGTCCCGCAGCCTTTGTGCGCGCCGAAAGGCGCTGATGGAGAGACCCCGATGGCTACCCAGCGCATCCTTGACTTCCTCGCCACCCGACGTCCGAACGGCCCCTGCCTCGTCGTCGATCTCGATGTCGTGCGCGACAATTTCCGTGCTTTCGAGAAGGCGCTTCCCGATTCGAAAATCTACTATGCGGTGAAAGCAAATCCGGCGCCGGAAATCCTGCGCCTCCTTGCTGCGATGGGCTCGTCCTTCGACACCGCTTCCGTTGCCGAAGTCGAGATGGCGATGGACGCCGGTGCGCCGGCGGACCGCATCTCCTTCGGCAACACCATCAAGAAGGAGCGCGACATCCAGCGCGCCTATCAGCTTGGTATCCGGCTGTTCGCGGTGGACTGCGTCGAGGAGGTCGAGAAGATCGCCCGCGTTGCACCCGGCGCCCGTGTGTTCTGCCGCGTGCTGACCGACGGCGAAGGCGCCGAATGGCCGCTGTCGCGCAAGTTCGGCTGCGTGCCGGCGATGGCGGTCGACGTGCTGCGCCATGCCAGGGCGCTCGGCCTCGACGCCTACGGCGTGTCGTTCCATGTCGGCTCGCAGCAGACCGATCTGACCGCTTGGGACCGCGCGCTCGGCGACGCTAAAAAGGTATTCGTCGCGCTCGCTGAGGAAGGCATCGTCCTGAAGATGGTCAATATGGGCGGCGGTTTTCCGACCCGTTACCTCAGGGATGTGCCGGTGGCGCAAGCCTATGGCCAGGCGATCTTCTCGGCGCTGCGCAAGCATTTCGGCAACGCGATTCCCGAGACGATCATCGAACCGGGCCGCGGCATGGTCGGCAATGCCGGCGTCATCAAGTCCGAAGTCGTGCTGATCTCGAAGAAGGCCGACAATGACAATGTGCGCTGGGTGTTCCTCGACATCGGCAAGTTCGGCGGTCTCGCCGAGACGATGGACGAGGCGATCCGCTACCCGATCATGACCGCGCATGACGGCACCGAAACCTCGCCGTGCGTGCTCGCCGGCCCGACCTGCGATTCGGCCGACGTGATGTACGAGAAGACGCCGTATCCGCTGCCCCTGTCGCTGACCATCGGCGACGAGGTGCTGATCGAGGGCACCGGCGCCTACACGACGACCTACGCCTCGGTCGCCTTCAACGGCTTCGAGCCTCTGCGATCCTACGTGATCTGACGGCTTCGGCCCTCAGATCACCCGGTGCGGGCGACGAGATCGCCCGCTTCGGTTCGCCTGTGGAACAATCCGCTCGTGAAGGATCGCGGAAATGGAAATTGGGGATTTCATTGTTGAAGGCGCTGTGGGCCGGCAAATCTCCCCCCTTGAGGGGGAGATGGCCGCAAAGCTGCCAGAGGGGGTCGCCTCAGCTGTCGCGACCTCTCTTGGACTGTGTGGGGCCGGCGCTTCAGGCGCGGCGACCCCCTCTGTCGCCCTCGGCGACATCTCCCCCTCGAGGGGGGAGATTGCTGGCGCCTTCGTCATCACCGCCGAAACCGCTGCCGACGTTTCGGCGCGCGAGGCTTTGCTCGATCGCGCCATGGGGCCGAAGCGCCGGAAAAAATCGTCGGAAAAGCTGCGGCGCGGCCGCCGGCCTTCGGAAGGCCTGGCCTTTGTCGCGCGCGATGCATCGGGCGCTGTCACAGGTACCGTGCGGCTCTGGGATGTCGTGCTGGGTGAGGGCGGTCGGGCAGCCCTTCTGCTTGGCCCGCTCGCCGTCGATCCGACAATCAAGAATGCCGGCATCGGCTCGGCGCTGATGCGCCATGCAATGGCTGAAGCCGCCCGCCTCGGCCATGCGGCGATTCTGCTGGTCGGCGATGCGCCCTATTACGAGCGCTTTGGGTTTTCGGCCGAAAAAACCGGCTCGCTGGCCATGCCTGGACCTTATGAGCGGCACCGCCTGCTGGCGCTGGAACTGGTGGAAGGCGCGCTCGCCGAGGCGCGGGGCACGCTGAAGGCGGCAGGGCGCAAGCTGAAGGCACAACGGCTGCCGCTCGCTGCCTGACGGATCGGAAACAAGCCGCCGTTCATCGGGCGGCGGCTTGTTTTCATCCCGAATTGGTTGGATCAGCCGATCAGCTGGCTCAGTGCCATGGCGACGCTCATGTCGCCTTCGACCTTTATCTTGCCGGACATGAACGCCATGGTCGGGTTGAGATCGCCTGCTATCAGCGACTCCAGATCGTCGAGCGAAAGCTTTATGGTGCAGTCGGCCGGCCCGTCGGTGGTCGAGACATCAGCGCCGTCGATGACGATGACACCGTCGCTGCCGGTGTCGAATTTCACGGAACGATCGAACCCGGCACTCGCCACGCGCGCGCTGATCTTGTCGGAAATTTCCTGAACGCCCATCGCCGTTCTCCTCGTCTCGTTGCGTTTGTCGCAGAATGGCACTTCGATCTGGCCGAAGTCGCCGTCTTGCGCATTTCGCGATCACGGTCGCTGGCGCATATAGCTCTGGGTTGACGTTTACGTCAACGCGGTTCCCCGAGATGAGGATGGGTTTAATCGCCGCAGCGAAGCTGCGCTGTCCATACTGCCTGTGCGGCCGGCATCGTGGTTGCCATATCGACGCTTCTGCGACGTTTGCGGCATTCCGCGGGCTGCTGACCGAAGGCCATCTGATGCGGCGATATGCCGAGGCGCTCGACAAGTCGAGGCGAGATCAGTCGGGCGAGGGTAAGCCAGGCGGTCCGACCGACTCCCGACTGCCGACGCCGCCACGCCCCGGCCAGAATAGATCGGTCACGGATGGGTTGCGTTGGGCAGGTGACGGAGATCCCATTGCATTCTAGCTAAACACTGCCGGCAAATGACCGCTACCATCGCCATGTCGCTTTGAATCAGGTTTCACCTGAAGATCGAGTGCTCGAAGAACCGAACAGAAATCCCGTATCCCATCGTTATGGGAAGCCGAGTTTGTGGTGGCCACCACCGCTGGGTTGATGGCCTGCGGGCCTGATCCAAGCTGAAAATTCAATTTCGTGTTCAGAGAGACACCGTCATCAATACCATGCTTTCCGTGGAAGCTCGGGAGACCGCGCTTGCCGTGACTTTCTCGTCAGGCGATACCGTTTGCTATCCCTGGCTTTGGCTAAAGGATAATGCACCATCGGCGTTTCACCCACAGACCGAAGAGCGAATATTCGACCTGACGAGCGTAGACGCCTCACTCAGACCCCTCAGCGTGAGGGACAGAGGCGGCGCTGTGAGCATTGTCTGGCCGAACGACCAGGCTGAGGAGGAAATCACGGGCCATTTCTTTGAATCCTGCCGTCTGGGCAGAAAGCGGGACGATCCGGCCGAGATCGCTCCGAAACTCTGGGACGGCTCGATCGATCTTGAAACCATACCGCGTTAACCAGCCGAAGATCTCTTTCAAACCGATGCCGATCTGGTTGCCTGGCTGAAGCGGCTACATACGGGGTCTCCATCGTCGATGGGCTTGGCGATGATCCCGACGCCGGGCGGCGTGCGGCCGACCGGATAGGTTTCCTGCGCCAGACAAATTTCGGCACCATATTCGAAGTCGTGTCGATGCCGAACCCGAACAACTTGGCCTACACCCCGGTCGCCCTGCCGTTACACACCGATCTTGCCAACCAGGAGATGCCGCCCGGCTATCAATTCCTGCATTGTATCGCGAATGAAGCTGAGGGCGGTGGATCGGTCTTTGCCGACGGGTTTGCGGTCTTGGCCACATTACAGGCGGAAGATCCCGAAGCCTACCGTCTCTTGTGCGAGGTCGAGATACCCTATCGTTTTCACGACGAAAACTACGATCTGCGCGGTCGGTTTCCTGTGATCGTAACTCGGCGCAATGGGGAAGTGACAGAGTTGCGGTTCAACGCTCATCTCGTCGATGTCATCGACCTTCCCTCCGACATATGCGCGCCCTTTTATGCGGCTTATCGCAAGCTGATGATGATGATCCGCAGCTCGCGTTTTCAAATAGCCTACCGCCTTGAGGCGGGGGAAATGGCGGTCTTCGACAATCGCCGGGTGCTTCACGGCCGTCAATCGTTCAACCCGAACACCGGCGGCGACATTTGCGCGGATGCTATGTCGATCGGGGTGATTTTCAGAGCCGCATTCGCGTCCTCTCCCGATAGCTGCACGACATAGCGGCACGACGATCATCGCGGATGTGCGGTCAGCGGCGGTCGGTACCCAAGTCTGGAACTCTGACGGACGCTCCCCCGGTTGTTTGCCCGAAAGCGGGCGACAATCAGGGCAGTTACACGGTTTGCCTCATTCAAACAGACGAGGACAGTGGCCAAGCCTGTCCCTAGCGTGGACTCGGCCTCATGCGCTCAGGGTGGTGTAAACGGGACCATGACAGCAGATTCAAGAGCGGTCATCTCACGCGGCGACCGCGTCAGGGGAGGTAGGATGAACCCGTATCTGGCAGGCGAGAATCAAGACCCCATGATGGCGCTACAAGAGGGGGATGTTCAGTCATGAGAATCAAAAGTCTGATCAAGCGTGCCGAGAAGGTGGACAGAGCGTTCAAGGAGCTCGAAGCCGATTTGGCGGATGCGTTCGATGAGTGTCTCAAGCTAGACGACCAATCGCCATTGAATGACGTCCCGGATGAGAATCTCGCGGCAAAGAATGACAACTCTCAGCCTGAGGACGATGCGGACACTCCCGAGATCGCATTACGGCTGACTTCCCACGCACAAACCCGACTGGCTGCGTTAAATGCCGTTGAAGGGCTCTTTGACGATGCGCGGGAGTATCTGGAGGAGATCAACACGAAACTGTCGGAGATCGCGACCTCGCATCATCTGACAGGCGAATTCCTGAAGCTGCTTCACGGGGACATTCTTCGCGCCAACGAACTGGAACTGGCAAATGTCAGCCTGACCACGCAGCAAAGAGTGCTGTCGGAGCAGCTCCACGACGCGACCAAAAAGCAGCGCGAGCGTCAAAGTGCTGTCGAGGCCCTGCAGCAGCGCGAGACAAGCCTGGTCGAGGACAAGGAGGCACTTCGCGGTGCGCTGGCTGCAGCAAGGCTTGAACTCGTTGTGGCAGGCAATGCGAGCGCAGAACGCGAAGCGGAGTTCGGCGATCTCGTCAAAACGCTTTCGGCCAGAACGGCCGAGGCCAACAGATGCGCACGCGAGAACGACATACTACGGGAAAAGCATGTCAGCCTGTCAATCGATCTCGACAAGGCGCTGAAACGGGAAGCTGAGGCGCGGCACAGGCTGGATGAACTCTCGACAATTCATGCCAGTGATGCGACGCGAGTTTCGGAACTGCTGGCTGCGCTTGGCAAGAGCGAGAAAGAGGAGATGCAGCTGCAGAAATCGCTCGATATCGCGCAAGCGAAGCTGTCGGAAATGACGGAAGCGGCCCGTATCATGGAAAGTGACAGGGAAGCCGAGCGTGCGCGTAGTTTCACGGAGATCGGCGGCCTGCGTTCTGAAATTCGCAACCTCCAATCACGATTGGAAATTGCCTCGAACGAGAACAGTCAAGCCGCCAGCGAGATCGCCAATCTCAAGGCCCAATGGAGCGACGCTGTGGCCGAAAAGCAAATTGCGGAGGAAAGGTTGTCCGCTCTCAGAAAGGAGAACGAAAACGACAAGATACACCTTTCGACGGTGAGCGCGAATTTTTCGCAGCTTTCCCTGCAGCAGGCATCCGAACAGATACAGCTCAATGTCCAGAGGCAGGAATGCGAAGATCTGCGAGCCGAAGTCGCGTTGCTCGATGCTCGGGTCAAGGAACTGTTGCCCTATGAGCGTCTCCACAAGGTCACAAACGCCAGACCGCATGAGAACGGCGTGGTCGAGATCACCGGTGTCGTGGCGGAGAAGGCCCGCGCCACAAGCAGGCGGCGCGTCCGTACGAGCCTGCGCGCTGCATCCTAAGGCGCGGGTGGGCCGCGCCGATTAGGGTACGTGTGAGCCATCAGCTTAGAGCGTCATGTGCTCATCCAACTGGACACACCGGCACGGCCTAATGCTCGATCGGTCCTTTCGGCATGACGATCGCCGTGCCGGCGGCTGTCGGGCGCTCGATCATGCGGCGGACGCGCGGCGGCTCGTCGCCGCTGTGCAGTGCCCGTACGCGCTCGCCGACAACGGCGTCGGCATGGGTGGCCCGCTTGTTGTGGCGGATATATTCGAGCCATGTCGGCGTGTGGTAGTGCTCGATCCATATTGCGGGATTTTCGAGATCGCGCGCCAGCGTCCAGTTGCGGGCGCCGTCACGGCGGCGGATGCGGCCGCGTTCGGCCATGGTGGCCAGGAATTCCGGCACGTCCTCCTCGCGGATGATGTATTCGATCATGATGGCGATGGGGCCGCTGCGCAGTTTTAGGTCGAGCGCAAGATGCGGCTCCTTGAAACGGTTGGTAGGATCGAGGTTGAGTACTGCCTGCTGCGGCAAAGGCAGCAAGAGGCCGATCGCGCCGCCCGCCAGCATCGCGACGGCAGCCGCGATCAGCGCGAATTCGGCGCCATGCGCATCGGCGACGACACCCCAAATCCAGCTGCCGAGCGCGATGCCGCCGAAGGTCGCCGTCTGATAGACCGAGAGCACCCGGCCGACCACCCAGCGCGGCGTCGACATCTGCACCGTGACGTTGAAATGCGACAGCGCGATCACCCAGCAGGCGCCGCCGATGAGCAGCCCGAGCGACGTCTGCCAGGCGTGGTCGCTGACGGCGGCGTTGAAGGCGCAAAGCGCGAAGCCGGCGAATGCCATGCGCACCATCGTCTCGCTGGACAGGATCTGCCTCAGCCGGACGCTGATCAGCGCGCCGCCGACGGCACCGATACCGAACGCACCGAGCATGATGCCGTAGGTCAAGGCATCGCCCTTGACGACATCGCGCGCTACCAGCGGCAGCAGCGCCAGAACCGCGCCGGCGCTGAAGCCGAAAGCCGCACCCCTGACCAGCACCTTGCCGATATTGGGCGACATGGCGACGTAGCGCAGGCCGGCGCCCATCGCCGCCCCCAGCGTCTCGCGCGGCAGTGTCGAGGCTGGCAGGTCCGGCTTCCAGCGGGCAAGCACGATGAGGAGCCCGACATAGCTCAAAGCGTTGGCGGCAAAAGCCGCTGCAGCACCTGCGGCGGCAACGATGATGCCGCCGATCGCCGGGCCGACGCTGCGCGTCAAGTTGAAGCCCAAGGAGTTGAGCGCGACGGCAGCCGGCAGCTTGGCGCGCGGCACCATATCGCCGACAGAAGCCTGCCATGAGGGGTTGTAAAGCGCCGTGCCGCTGTTGATCAGGAAGGCGAAGGCGAGCAGCGTCCACGGCGTTATCAAGCCAAGAAAGGTGAACACGGTCAGCAGAACCGAGACGACCAGCATGAAGATCTGGGCAATCAGCATGACCTTGCGCCGGTTAAAGCTGTCGGCGATGGCACCGGCAACGAGCGCAAACAGCATGATCGGCAAGGTGGTCGAGGCCTGGACCAGCGCGACCTGATAGGACGAGGTGGCGATCGTGGTCATCATCCAGGCGGCGCCGACGCCCTGAATCAAGCCACCGAAATTCGAAACCAGACTGGCGGACCATACGGCGCGGAAAATGCCGTGCCGGAACGGCGCCAGCGCCGAGACGCGTTCGCTGTCCGGCTCGTCGTCGATCATCGATGCTTCCCCGACTTCAAATGCTGCTTTCTTCCAGAATCGATCCCCTCATTCCGTTCCTTCAAGGTAGAGCATGACTTCGCAAAGGGCGAAGGCCTTTTCAAAGGAGATCATGGTCCAACAACAGGATAGCGTTACGCTGGAACAAGTCAGCGGTCACCGTTGCAGGCGGCGTGAAGCGCTTCGGTGAGGGCGGCCTGCTAAATTTTTACGAATGTCGTTATCTCAAACCGCTGCGCACCCTCGGATCAAAACGCCCGAGGGGCAGGCTATGGGCGAAAGCATTACCGATCTTCGAATCCGGTCAGCACGCCGACGGCGTTGATGCCGATTTCCTCGACGGCATAGCCGCCTTCCATGACGAACAGCGTCGGCAGGCCGAGCTTGGCGATGCGACGGCCAATCTTGGGATAGTCGCCGCTTTTCAGCTTGAACTTGCTGATCGGGTCCTTCTCGAACGTGTCGACGCCAAGCGAGACGACAACGACATCGGGAGCGTAAGCCGCAAGTTTCGCGCAGGCGTCCTCCAGCGAAGCATTCCAGGCGTCCCATGCGGTGCCGAACGGCATGGGGTAGTTGACATTGAAGCCTTCGCCGGGCCCTGAGCCGCGCTCGTCGGCATGGCCAAGGAAAAACGGATATTCGGTCATCGGGTCGCCATGCAGGTTCAGCACCTGCACGTCGCCGCGGCAGTAGAAGATCTCCTGCGTGCCGTTGCCGTGATGGTAGTCGACATCGAGGATCGAGACGCGCTTGGCGCCCTGGTCGCGGAACCATTGCGCGGCAACCGCGGCGTTGTTGATGTAGCAATAGCCGCCCATGAAGGCAGCACCGGCATGATGGCCGGGCGGGCGGCAGAGCGCGAAGGCTGATATCTCGCCGTCCTTGACCAGGGCGCCGGCAGTCAGCGCCACGTCATAGGACGACTTGATCGCCTCCCAGGTGCCTTTGACGAAGGTGGCGCCGCCGTCGAAGGAGTAAAAGCCAAGCAGCGCATCGATGGTGCTGGGTGGTACATCGCCCCGCAAGCCGCGCGTCGGCCAGGTGAAGGGGATGGCCGAACCTGTCCGGCCCGACGCTTCCCAGAGCGGCCATATGGTCGGCAGGAAATCGATGTAGTCGCTGGTGTGCACTCTCCTGGCGGCGGCGAGGTCGTGGGTCTCGGGTGGCAGGATCGGGCCGAGCTTTTCGCTCTCCACCCTCGCCTTGATGAACTCGGCGCGCGAGGGCTTCTCGAAGGCCGGCACGAGGGCGCCTGAAATGAGTTCGAAATTGCCGGCATGGCCGGCGTGGAGAGGGGAGAAAACAGTCTTCATTTTGGCGGCCGGTTCGCTCTTCGAGTTGCGTATCTGTCGTTGACGGACTGCTTTGTGGCAGAGAGTTTCAGCGCCGCCAAGAGCATTTCGGAACCGCTGTTGCGAGTGGCAGCGGACGGCTTGCCAGGCGCCAATACTCTGCTAGCCTAAGCTCAAACGGGAGAAAATTATGCCGCTATCGGCCGATCTGATCGTCGAGAACGCCAGTATATTGACGATGGATCCCGATACTCCCCGCGCCGAAACCATAGCTATCAGGGACGGCGAAATCATTGCGATCGCAGATCGCGCGACCGTACTGGAGCACAAGGGACCCGGCACGCGCGTTATCGACGCCGAGCGCGGCTCGGTCGTCCCCGGCTTCATCGAAGCGCATATGCATCTTTTCGCCGGCGCGGCCGAGCTCGATCACCTCCAGCTGATGGGCATCCACGGTTTCGATGCGCTTTGCGATGCTGTTCGCCATTATGCAGCAAAGCGGCCGGATCTATCCGTCCTGCAGGCGCAAGGCGCCGACTATACCATCCTGTCGGCGACTGAGCGGGTCAGCCGCCATCACCTCGACCGCATCCTGCCGGACCGTCCCTTCGTCATGGCGGCGCCCGACCACCACACAATGTGGGCGAACACCAAGGCGCTGGAATTGGCCGGCCTGCTTAGAGGCAAGCGGCTTGGTCCCGGCAATGAGATCGTCATGGGCGACGACGGGCTGGCCAGTGGCGAATTGCGTGAGGGCGAGGCATTCGGGCCGCTGATCGCGCTGGCCGGCGAGGATCGCGTACGGCTCGGCCTGGCCACCGGCGGCGAGCCGGACCCGAAGCCGACGCCGGCGGAGCAGGCCTCCGACCGGGCTATCATGCGCCGCGGTTTGGAATGGTGTGCCAGGCACGGTATCACGTCGATCCAGAACATGGACGGCAATTTGCACCAGCTCGAACTCCTGTCCGAGATCGAGGCCGAAGGCGGCTTGCTGTGCCGCGTGCAGGTGCCGTTCCACTATAAGAATTTCATGACCCTCGACATGCTCGACAAAGCCTCAGTGATGGCTGAGCGCTACCAAGGCGAATGGCTGTCATCGGGCATGGTCAAGGTGTTCTACGACGGCGTGCTCGATTCGTGGACGGCGGTGATGGTCGAGCCCTATGCGGACCGTCCGGATTGGGTAGGCGAGCCGCTTTTCACGCCGCAGCAATTCATCGATCTTGCCGTGGCCGTCGACAGGCGCGGGCTGCAGATGGCGGTGCACTCGATTGGCGACGGCGCCGTGCGCGCCGTGCTCGACGGCTACGAGGCAGCGCAAAAGGCGAATGGCAGGCGCGACAGCCGGCATCGGGTCGAGCATATGGAGGTGGTCACCGCCGCCGACGTACCGCGTTTCGCAAAGCTTGGAGTCATTGCCTCGATGCAGCCACCGCATCCGCCGGGCAGCATGGGCGTGCCGCTGGAACCAACGGTGTCGCGCATCGGGCCTGCCCGCTGGCCTCTGAGCTATGCGTGGCGGACGCTGAAGAATGCCGGCGCGCGCGTCGTCTTCGCCTCCGATTGGCCGGTCTCGCCGATCGATCCGATTCTGGGCATTCAGGCGGCAGTGCTGCGCAAACCATGGGCAGACAGCGATCCCGACCAGAGTTTCTCGCTGCATGAATCGCTTACGAGCTATACAGTGGAAGGCGCCTATGCCGAGTTCATGGAGCATCGCAAGGGCCGCCTGAAGTCAGGCTTTCTGGCTGATCTCGTGGTGCTCTCAGGCGATATCGAGGCGACCGCGCCGGAAGCGATGCATACGGTGCGGCCGATGACGACGATCTGCGGCGGCAAGGTCACTTATCAGGCCTGACGGTGGCACGGGAATTGCGTTCTGAATCGACATTCAGATGTATGCTTGCCAAGCCATGCGCCGTGTGCTGACAATCGAGTGGGAACTGGATCCGCCCTGAAGAGCGGACACAAGAATGGGGTAATCGTGCCGGAACAACCGGGTAAAAGTGCAATTGAAGTTCGTGGCGTCCGCAAGGTATTCGGTACCGGGGAGTCACAGGTCGCTGCCCTCGACACGGTTTCGGTGTCGATCCGCGAGAATGAGTTCTTCACGCTGCTTGGTCCGTCCGGCTGCGGGAAGACAACGCTTCTGCGGCTGATCGCCGGCTTCGATTTCCCGAGCGCCGGCGAGATCCTGCTGCATGGCCGGGACATCGCACCGCTGCCGCCGTTCAAGCGGCCGGTCAACACCGTGTTCCAGAACTATGCGCTGTTCCCGCATATGACGGTGGCCGAGAACATCGGCTTCGGCCTCGAAATGCTCGGGAAGCACAAAGCCGAAGTGAAGGCGCGGGTTGCCGAGATGCTGAAGCTGGTCAAAATGGAAGCGCTCAGCGGCCGCCGCACCAGCCAGATATCGGGCGGCCAGCAGCAGCGCGTGGCACTGGCGCGGGCGCTGGCGCCGCAGCCGAAAGTGCTGCTGCTCGACGAGCCGTTGTCGGCGCTCGACTTCAAGCTGCGCAAGGACATGCAGATCGAGCTGAAGCGGCTGCAGCACGAGACCGGCATCACCTTCATCTTCGTCACCCACGACCAGGAAGAAGCGCTGACCATGTCGGACCGCATCGCGGTGATGTCGTCGGGCAAGATCCTGCAGGTCGGAACGCCTTGGGATATCTATGACAAGCCGGCGGAGCGCTTCGTCGCGGACTTCATCGGCGAGACCAATTTCCTGACCGCGGCCATATCAGGCATGGCCAACGGCAAGGCACGAGCAACGCTCAAATCCGGCGCGACGATCGACGCGACCGTGGCTGAGGACTTTCAGCCGAAGGACAATGCCACCGTGGTGGTCAGGCCGGAACATGCCAAGCTGACCAGCGGCAAGGGCGACCTGTCGGGCACGGTCGAAAACATCGTCTATTTCGGCACCGACACGCACATCCATGTTCGCCTGGACAGCAGCGAGGCCTTCACGGTGCGCCAGCAGAACACGCGCAGCGCCGGCTGCGGTTTCGAGCGGGGAGACAAGGTCGGCATTTCGATCGGCAACGACGCCGCACAAGTGCTGAGGGACTGATGGCGAGCGCGGAAGAAGTCGCCAAGGAAGCCGAACGCAGAGATATCCGCGATCGCTGGCTGCTGTCAGCGCCGGCACTGATCATCATCTTTCTGGCGGCGACCGGCCCGCTGCTGATCGTCGTGATCTATTCGTTCCTGACGCCGGGCCCTTATGGCGACGTGGTGTGGAAATTCTCCACCGACGGCTGGCTATCGGTGGTGATGCAGCGCGACATCTTCGACGACACGCTGGCTTTCGCCGACGCGCATTTGTCGATCTTCTGGCGTTCGATAAGCCTGTCGTTCTACACCACCGTGCTGACGTTGCTCTTCGGCTTCCCCACAGCCTATTTCATCGCCACGCGACCGCCGAAGACGCGCGAGGTCTGGGTTTTCCTCGTCACCATTCCGTTCTGGACGAATCTCCTGATCCGCACCTTCGCCATGCAGCAGGTGATCCGCAACGAAGGGCTGGTCAACACGGCGCTGATGGCGCTCGGCATCATCAAGCAACCGCTGCAGATCATGAATACCGACGCCGCCATCTTGCTCGGCATGATCTATATCTACCTGCCTCTGATGGTGCTGCCGATCTACGCCTCGATGGAGAAGCTCGACTTCCGGCTGGTCGAGGCCGGATATGACCTCTACGCCGGTCGCTGGCAGGTTCTGCGCCGCATCATCTTCCCGTTGATCAAGCCCGGCGTCATAGCCGGCTCGATACTGGTCTTCATTCCCTCGCTTGGCGCCTATGTCATTCCGCGGGTGCTGGGCGGCGGCAAGAACATGATGCTCGGCAACCTGATCGAACTGCAGTTCGGCGCGGGCCGTAACTGGCCGCTGGGCGCGGCCATCTCAATTACGCTCATGGTGCTGGTGATGATCGCGCTCCTGTTCTACGTGCGCAACGCATCCGGGTCGAAGGGCGCCCATGGCTAAGCGTCCGTTCGACATCCAGGCGCAGCCCGGCTTCGGGTTCATGGCGCTTCTGACCTTCTTCGCGCTCTATCTGCCGATCGCGGCGCTCGTCACCTATTCGTTCAACACGGCGGATTCGCTTTCGCGCTGGGATGGCGTCTCACTGCGCTGGTTTATTTCGGCCTGGCACAATTCGGCCGTGCAGGACGCCTCCGTCCGCTCGCTCGTGCTGGCGGTCTCGGCCGCCGCGCTGTCGACGATCGCCGCCACCATGGCTGCGCTGGCCATGACCCGCACGCGGCCCTATCCCGGCCTTACCTTCAAATACGCCTTCATCAACCAGCCGCTGATGGTGCCGGAGATAGTCACCGGCGTCGCACTCCTGATCGTGTTCTCGCGCATCAAGGTCTGGACCGGTTACTCAGGACTCGGTTACCTGATCGCCGCGCACACCGCCTTCTGCATCCCGTTCGCTTACCTGCCGATCCGGGCGCGGCTGGAGAGCATGGACCTGACGCTGGAGCGCGCAGCCGCTGACCTATACGCCACGCCCTGGAAAGCCTTCCGTTTCGTGACGCTGCCGCTCTTGAGGCCGGCCATCATCGCGGGCTTCATGCTCGCCTTCGTCATTTCGCTCGACGATGTGGTCATCACCGAATTCGTCAAGTCCGGCGGGCAGGATACGCTGCCCACCTACATGCTCGGCCAGTTGCGGCGCGAAACGAGCCCGGAAATCAATGCGATCGCCACGGTATTCCTGGCGCTGTCGGTGGTGCTCGTAACCGCGTTCTACTTCGTCAATCGGCGCAAGCCATGACCAATGATTGCCAAACGGGAGAATAGAAATGAAATGGAAGACCACGGCTGCCACGGCGGTACTCGCATTGTTTGCCTTTGCGGGCAGCGCGTATGCGGAAGGCGAACTCAACATCTTTAATTGGGGCGACTACACCAGCCCCGAGATGATCAAGAAGTTCGAGGATACCTATAAGGTCAAGGTGACGATCACCGACTACGACTCCAACGACACCGCGCTAGCAAAGGTACGCGCCGGTGGTCATGGCTTCGACATTGTGGTGCCGTCGGCCAACTACGTGCCGATCTGGGTGAAGGAAGGGCTTCTGCTTGAGGCCCGGCCCGACCAGATGGAGAACTTCAAGAATGTCGACGAGCGCTGGGTGAACGTTCCCTGGGATCCGGGCCGTCAATATACGGTTCCGTGGCAGTGGGGCCTGACCGGTATCGGCGTCAACACAAAGGTCTATGACGGCGACATCAACACCTCGGCCATCTTCCTCGATCCGCCGAAGGAACTGGTTGGCAAGATCAATGTCGCGCCGGAAATGAACGACGTGCTGTTCGCCACCATCAAGTATCTGGGCGGCGACTGGTGCACGGACGACAAGGAACTGCTCAAGAAAGTGCGCGACAAGCTGGTGGAGGCCAAGCCGAAATGGCTGGCCATGGATTATAGCGTGACCGAGAAGCTACCGGCCGGCGACTATTCGGCCGTCTACTACTGGAACGGCGCCATCATGCGCTCGCGCATCAAGAACCCCGACGTCAAGTTCGGCTACCCGAAGGAGGGCTTCCCCTTTTTCATGGACAGTGTTGCCATCCTCAAGGATGCCAAGAATGTCGACAACGCCAAGCTGTTCATGAACTTCATCATGGATCCCGAGAACGCCGCCATGATCTCCGCCTTCGCCAAATATGCCAATGGCATCAAGGGCTCGAAGGCATTCATGCCAGCCGACATGAAGGATGCGCCCGAACTGCTGGTACCGCCAGAACTGGAGAAAGCGGGCGAGTTCCTCACTCCTTGCTCGCCCGAGGTGCAGCAACTCTACACGCGCATCTGGACGGACGTTCAGAAATAGCGGCACTCCGCCTTCTTCCGCGCGAGCGGGAAGAAGGCGGGTCAAGGGCCGGATGAGGGGTAGCGCTGAATTCGCAGCGTTCGCGCCGCCCCTCACCTGGCCTGCCGGCACTGCCCTTCGCCATGGCGTCGGTCGTTCGTCACTCGAAAGGCCCATTCGGGGGCTTTTCGTCCGCTGTGCAGACCGCTCCTCATCCAAGTGAACGGAAGAGCGGCATGCGGCGGCAGGGAAATTCTCATGCAGTCTTACCGCAACTCCGATCCGCGGCCGCCGATCATGCAGGGGTCGCCGCCCAAGATGGTGCCGCCGAAGCTCGACTGGGATAGAGGACCCTGGAACCGGTGGGCGTTCCAGCACATCCGCGAAATTCTGCCGACCGTCGAAGTCTGGCGCGGCAATGGCCATCGCCGCCGGTTCGAGCGAGCCGAAGTCGATCTCGATGCGCTGCCGGTGAACGACAGCACGGGCGCACCCACGACGCTGGCCGGGCTGCTCGACGAAACCTATACGGACGGGTTGCTCGTGCTCAAGGACGGCAAAATCGCCTATGAGCGCTATTTCAACGGCATGGCCGAGCGCACGCTGCATCTGTCGCAGTCGATGGCGAAGTCGGTCACCGCTTCGGTGTTCGGCATACTGGTCGGGCGCGGCCTGATCGACCCGGCCAGGCCGGTGACGGCCTATCTGCCGGAGCTTGGTGCGACCGGCTGGGCGGGCGCCAGCGTGCAGCACGTGCTCGACATGACGACAGGCGTGCGTTTTTCCGAGGAATACACCGACCGCTATTCCGATATCGGCCAGGTCGATGTGGCCAGCGGCTGGAAACCGGTGCCGCCGGACAGCGATCCGGCCTTCGAGTGGCCGTCGCATATGTTTGAATTGATCCTACGGCTCAAGGAGACAAGCCGGCCGCATGGCGCTGCCTTCGAATACCGTTCGATCGAGACCGACGTGCTCGCCTTTATCATGGAGCGGGTGACCGGCAAGCGGCTGGCGCATCTGGTTTCGGAGGAACTCTGGCAAAAGCTCGGGGCGGATGAAAGCGCCTGTTTCACCGTCGACAGCGCCGGCTACGCCTTGGCCGATGGCGGCTTCAACGCCACGCTGCGCGACTATGGCCGCTTCGGCCAGCTGATCCTCGACAATGGCGGCGGCGTGGTGCCGGCCGACTGGGTCGAGGCGACGCGCAATGGCAGGCATGGGCCGGATTTCAATCCCAGCCTGCCGGAAGGCAGCTACCGCAACCAGTTCTGGATCGAGGATCCGCGCTCACGCGCGCTGATGTGCCGGGGCGTGTTCGGGCAGCTGATTCATATCGACTGGAGCACGAGAATGGTCGTGGTGAAGCTTTCGAGCTACCCGGATTTCACCGACATCGCCTATTCGGTGGCGACGATAAAAGCCGTGCACGCGATCGCCGCCGCACTGGCCTAAGTTCCAAAAAAAACCGGAAGGAAACGCATGACCGGCAAGACCGCGTTCGAGACCAGATATGGCTTTGGCCGCAACCAAGTTCTGCTCGGCAACTGGCGCGAAAGCCCGTTCAGCCGGTGGTCGTTCCAGAATGTCGGCGAGTTGGTGCCGAGCGCTCGTGTCGCTGCAGCGTCAAGCGGCAGTGAGGCGCCGGCACAGGATCTTGACGGGCTGCTTGGCGAAAAGGTCGCGCTGGCGGGCGGTCAGGAGACCCTGGCCGCCTTTCTCACGCGTTCCGATACCGACGCGCTGACGATCATGAAAGGCGGCAAATTCGTCGGCGACTGGTTCGCACCGCATATGCAGTTCGGTGCGCGCCACATCATCTTCTCGATCAGCAAGTCGCTGACCGCCATCCTGGCCGGCATACTGGAAGGCGAAGGGATCTTTGATCCGCAGGCGCCGGTGACCCGCTATCTGCCGGAAGCTGCCGGCTCGGCCTATGGCGACGCCAGCGTGCGGCATGTGCTCGACATGACCATCAGCCTCGACTTCGAAGAAGCCTATCTCGATCCGGAGAGCGCCTTTGCCCGCTATCGCCGTGCGACGCTGTGGAATCCGGGTGGCGGCACCGAAAGCCTAGTCGATTTCATCCTGACGCTGCAGCGCCTTGCCGAGCCGCATGGCCGGACGTTCCGCTACCGCTCGCCCAATTCCGACCTGCTCGGCATCCTGCTCGAACGCGCATCCGGCCAGCGCTTCGCCGAGCTGATGCACGAGAAATTGTGGCTGCCGCTCGGTGCAACGAGCGAAGCGTCGGTGACGGTAGACAGCGAGGGCACCGCCCGCACGGCCGGCGGCATTTCAGTCACGCCGCGCGATCTGGCGCAGGTCGGCGAGATGATGCGGCAAGGCGGCACGGCCAATGGCCGCCGCATCGTGCCGGAAGCCTGGGTGCGCGACACTGTCAGCACAGGCGGAGACAGCGAGGCCTGGCAGCGTGGCACGATGGCGTTCCTCTTTCCGCAAGGCCGTTACCGCAACAAATGGTACCAGACGGGCGCGGCAAGCGGCGCCTTCTGCGGCATCGGCATCCACGGCCAGTGGCTCTATGTCAATCCGAAGGCCGAGGTCGTCATCGCAAAGATGTCGTCGCAGCCGGAGCCGGTCGACGAGCCGCTCGATGTCGATATGGTCGCCTTCTTCGAAGCGCTGAGCCGGATGGTCTGATTCGATCCAGGCCGACCGCCATCGCAGCTTTCCTGTGGACCTATTGGGCGGTTGAAAACGCCGCGGTTGGCGGAGCGACGCTCTGCGCTTATGGTCGCCGCTCCTTTCGACAAGACAGCAGGAACGACATGGCATCCGACATCAAGCGCATCGCAGCCATCATAGCAGCCGAGATCGCTGCCCGGCCCGAACAGGCCGCCGCGGCGATCGGCCTGCTGGACGAAGGCGCGACGGTGCCGTTCGTGGCGCGCTACCGTAAGGAGGTCACCGGCGGTCTGGACGACACACAGCTGCGCCTGCTTGCCGAGCGGCTCGCCTATCTGCGCGAACTCGATGCGCGCCGCGACACCATCCTTGGTTCGATCCGCGACCAGGGCAAGCTGACCGAAGAGCTTGAGGCCAAGATCGCAGCGGCCGCCACCAAGGCGGAACTCGAAGATATTTATCTGCCCTACAAGCCGAAGCGCCGGACCAAGGCCGAGATCGCCCGCGAGCGCGGGCTCGGACCGCTGGCCGAGGCCATCCTTGCCGACCGCGCGGCGGTGCCCGCCGAACTGGCGCTGGCCTACATCGGCGAAGGGGTGGCCGACGCCAAGGCGGCGCTCGAGGGCACGCGCGATATCCTGTCCGAGCAGTTCGCCGAGAATGCCGATCTGGTTGGCAAACTGCGGACCTACATGAAGGAACGCGCCTTCATGCGGTCGCGCGTCGTCGACGGCAAGCAGGAGGCCGGCGCGAAGTTCTCCGACTATTTCGACCATGTCGAGCGCTGGGCCAACGTGCCGAGCCATCGCGCGCTGGCGATGCTGCGCGGCCGCAACGAAGAGGTGCTGTCCCTCGACATCGAGATCGATGCCGACGACGCGTCACCGGTGAAGCCGGTCGAACGGATGATTGCCGAAGCCTACGCCATCGGCCGCCATTTGCCGGGCGATCGCTGGCTGATGGAGGTGGCCGGCTGGACCTGGCGCATAAAGCTGTCGCTGCACCTGACGCTCGATTTGATGCGAGATCTGCGCGAGCGGGCCGAGGAGGAGGCGATCCATGTCTTCGCCCGCAATCTGAAGGATTTGCTGCTCGCCGCCCCGGCCGGCTCGCGCGCCACTATGGGCCTCGATCCCGGCATCCGCACCGGCGTCAAGGTGGCGGTGGTGGACGGCACAGGTAAGCTGTTGGCGACGACGACGGTCTATCCGTTTCCGCCAAGGAATGATGTGCGCGGCACGCGAGCCGAACTCGCAAAGCTCATCCGCCTGCACAAGGTCGAGCTGATTTCCATCGGCAACGGCACCGGCAGCCGCGAGACGGAAAGGCTGGTGGCCGACATGCTGTCCGATATGCCTGCCGAGTCCGGGCCGAAGCCGCTCAAGGTGATCGTCAGCGAGGCGGGTGCCTCGGTCTATTCCGCCTCGGCAACGGCGGCGGCGGAATTTCCCGGCCTCGACGTGTCGCTGCGCGGCGCGGTGTCGATCGCGCGGCGGCTGCAGGATCCGCTCGCCGAACTGGTCAAGATCGAGCCAAAGTCGATAGGCGTCGGCCAGTATCAGCACGATGTCGACCAGTACCGGCTCGGCCGCTCCCTGGAAGCGGTGGTTGAGGACGCGGTCAATGCCGTGGGCGTCGACCTCAACACCGCCTCGGCGCCGCTTCTGGCGCGGGTGTCGGGTCTTGGCACATCGCTGGCCGAGGCCATCATCGCTCACCGTGATGCGGCCGGCCCCTTCGCCAGCCGTCGTGACCTGTTGAAGGTGGCGCGGCTCGGACCGCGGGCCTTCGAGCAATGCGCCGGCTTCCTGCGCATTCCCAACGGCACCGAACCGCTCGATGCCTCGGCCGTGCATCCGGAGGCCTATGGCGTGGCGAAAAAGATCGTCGCCGCCTGCGGACGCGACGTCCGCTCGCTGATGGGCGACAGTGCCGCTCTCAAGGCGCTCGATCCGCGGGTCTTCGTCGATGAGCGGTTCGGCTTGCCGACAGTGCGTGATATCCTGGCGGAACTGGAAAAGCCCGGCCGCGATCCGCGCCCCGGCTTCAAGACCGCGACCTTTGCCGACGGCGTCGACGACATCAAGGATTTGAAGCCCGGCATGCTGCTGGAAGGCACTGTCACCAATGTCGCGGCGTTCGGCGCTTTCATCGATATCGGCGTGCATCAGGACGGCTTGGTGCATGTCTCGCAACTGGCCGACCGTTTCGTCAAGGACGCGCATGAGGTGGTGAAAGCCGGCGACGTGGTCAAGGTGCGTGTCGTCGAGGTCGACATCAAGCGCAAGCGCATCGGCCTTTCGATGCGTCGGGATGGTGACGGCGGTACACCGAAGCCGCGCGACAATGGCAACAGACCGGTGCCGCGCGCGCCGGCGCCGGAGCGTCAGCCGGAGCGGTCCGCGCAGCAAGGCACGTTCGGCGCCGCATTGGCCGATGCGTTGAAGCGGAAGTAATCACCCTACCACTGTTACGCGACTGAGCAGCCAGTCGCGAAAGCTGGCGACCGGCGGATGGCCGCGCTTGTCGTGCGGCACAACCAGGTAATAGGCGCTGCGGCTTTGCATCGGCCGGCCCGGCGCCGGCACGAGTTGGCCGCGCTGCAATTCGCCTGAGATGAGGACCTGCGGCAGCAGCGCCACGCCGAGCCCGGCCATGCAGGCCTGGGCGGCGGTGCCGAATTGCTCGAACTGCATGCCCGGCCCGGTCGGCGCGCTCAAACCCTGATGCTCGAACCACTCGGTCCATGCGCCGGGCCGTGTCGCCATATGCAGCAGCGGCAGGCGACCGATATCGGCGGGTGTGGCAATGGCGCGGCCGGCCAGAAATTCGGGCGACACGACAGGCGCAACCTCTTCGCGGACCAGCAGCGTCGAGTCGGCGTCCGGCCAGTCGGGCAAGCCAAAATGGATTGCGGCGTCGAGCCTTTCGCGAGCGAAGTCGAAGCGGCCGATGCGGGTGACGAAATTGATGGTAATGTCGGGGTTGTTTTCGACGAAATCCGGGATGAGCGGCATCAGCCAGCGTGTGCCGAAGGTCGGCAGGATGGCGAGGTTCAAGATGCCACTATGCCGATTGCTCATCAATCCAAGGGCTGCGTCGCGCAATTGACCCAGCGCGGCGCGCACCGCTTCGGCATAGATCTCGCCTGCCACTGACAGCCTGACATTGCGGCTGTCGCGTTCGAACAGCCGCCGGCCGAACTGGTCTTCCAGCAGCCTGATCTGCCGGCTGACGGCGCCCTGGGTCAAATCGAGTTCCTGCGCGGCGGCGGTAAAGCTGCCCAGCCGGGCCACCGCCTCGAAGGCGGCAAGGGCGCTGATACCAGGCAAAAGGCGGCGCTGAACGTTCATGATCCATTACTAACGCTCATTGATCGGTGAAGCAATTTCGTTTGATTTTTTCGAACTGGAAGCCGATAAGCCCGGGCATCCCCGCATTTGGAGACCGAGGCCATGGCAGCCGACAAGAACGCATTCGTCTGGAATGATCCTTTCCTGATCGAGGACCAACTTTCGGAAGACGAGCGGATGGTGCGTGATGGCGCCGCGGCATTCGCCGCCGACAAGCTCGCCCCTCGGATCGAGGATGCCTATCTCGAGGAAAAGACCGATGCCGGGATATTTCGCGAGATGGGCGAGGCCGGGCTGCTCGGCATAACCATTCCGGAAGAATATGGCGGACTCGGCGCCAACTACGTCACCTATGGGCTGGTGGCGCGGGAAGTCGAGCGCATCGACTCGGGCTATCGATCGATGATGAGCGTGCAGTCGTCGCTGGTGATGTATCCGATCCACGCCTATGGCTCGGAGGCGCAGCGCAAGAAATACCTGCCGAAGCTCGCCAGCGGCGAGTGGATCGGCTGCTTCGGCCTGACCGAGCCGGATGCCGGTTCCGACCCGGGCGGCATGAAGACGCGAGCCGAGAAGACGGCGGACGGCTACAAGGTCTCCGGCTCGAAAATGTGGATTTCCAACGCGCCAATCGCCGATGTGTTTGTCGTCTGGGCGAAATCGGCCGCGCATGACAACGAGATTCGCGGCTTCGTGCTGGAAAAGGGCATGACAGGCCTCTCGGCGCCGAAGATCGGCGGCAAGCTGTCGCTTCGCGCATCGATTACCGGCGAAGTGGTGATGGAAGGCGTCGAGGTCGGCGAAGATGCGCTGCTGCCCAATGTCTCAGGCCTGAAGGGTCCGTTCGGCTGCCTCAACCGGGCGCGCTACGGCATCTCCTGGGGTGCGATGGGCGCGGCGGAAGATTGCTGGTACCGGGCCCGCCAATACGGCCTCGACCGCAAGCAGTTCGGCAAGCCGCTGGCCGGCACGCAGCTTTTCCAGAAGAAGCTCGCCGACATGCAGACCGAGATCGCGCTCGGCCTGCAGGGCAGCTTACGGGTCGGGCGGCTGATGGACGAAGGCAAAATGGCGCCGGAGATGATCTCGATCGTCAAGCGCAACAATTGCGGCAAGGCGCTCGACATTGCCCGCCAGGCCCGCGACATGCATGGCGGCAACGGCATCCAGATCGGCTACCATGTCATGCGCCACGCGCAGAACCTCGAAACCGTCAACACCTATGAGGGCACGCATGACGTGCATGCGCTGATCCTCGGACGGGCACAGACCGGGTTGCAGGCGTTTTTCTAAACGGCCATGCCCTTCGCTTCGTCATCCTCGGGCTTGACCCGAAGATAGGCGCCGCTGCGGTGCAGGATCTTTCAGGGCAGGGTCACGACAGTGGTTCGTACTGCACTGCTGCATTCTTCGGTTAGCGTCACGGCATGGATGCTGGGGTCTGCGCTTCGCTCCTTGCTCCGCCCCAGGACGACGAAGACCCGAGGCCTTCCCCAATCGCAGATGCTGGAGGCCAGCGGTGGCCAGTCGTATTAAGCGGAGTTGCGTTCAATAGCCGCTTAAATTAGGTGCACCGCAACATCTCTGCTTGGAGAATGGCCAGCATTTGTGTCAGGGTTCGGCGAATTCGTTTGAAACGCCGACTTTCGGGGCCCCATGGCAATTCTGGCAGCCGTCTACCACCTGACCCATTACAAATATGACCGGCCGGTCGTTCTCGGCCCGCAGGTCATCAGGCTGCAGCCGGCGCCGCATTCCCGCACCAAGGTGCTCAGCCATTCCTTGAAGGTCGGGCCGGCGAACCATTTCGTCAATCTGCAGCAGGACCCCTACGGCAACTTCCTTGCGCGTTTCGTGTTTCCGGAACCTGTGACGGAGCTGAAGATCGAGGTCGACCTCGTTGCCGACATGACGGTTTATAACCCATTCGATTTCTTCGTCGAGCCGTCGGGCGAAACGTTTCCCTTCGAGTATCCGGAAGAGATCAGCGACGATCTCGCCATCTACCGGACGCCGGAGCCGGCCGGGCCGCTGCTGTCGGCGTTCCTGCAGACCATCGATCGCAGTCCTACCAACACCGTCAATTTCGTCGTCGACCTCAATGCGCGCCTGCAACGCGAGATCGCCTATATCGTGCGCATGGAAACCGGCGTCTTCTCACCCGAGGAAACGCTGGCCGCCAAGAAAGGCTCGTGCCGCGACACGAGCTGGCTGCTGGTGCAGATCCTGAGGAACCTCGGCATCGCCGCGCGCTTCGTCTCCGGCTATCTGATCCAGCTGAAACCCGACCTCGTCGCGCTTGACGGGCCGCCCGGCACCGCCGTCGACTTCACCGATCTTCATGCATGGTGCGAAGTTTATCTGCCAGGCGCCGGCTGGATCGGCTTCGACCCGACCTCCGGACTGCTCACCGGCGAAAGCCATGTGCCGCTCGCCGCGACGCCGCATTTCCGCAACGCCGCGCCTATTTCCGGCGTGGCCAGCTTCGCCAATGTCGAGTTCGGCTTCGACATGCGGGTCGACCGCATCGCCGAGCATCCACGCATCACCAAGCCGTTCTCCGACGAAAGCTGGCAGGCGCTCGACGCGTTGGGCAACCAGGTCGATGCCGCGCTCGAGGCCGGGGACGTGCGGCTGACCATGGGTGGGGAGCCGACCTTCGTGTCGATCGACGATTTCGAGGCGGAGGAGTGGAACACCGCCGCCGTCGGCCCGACAAAACGCGAAAAAGCCGATGCGCTGATCCGCCGGCTGCGTGAGGGTTTCGCGCCCGGTGGCTTCCTGCACTACGGGCAGGGCAAGTGGTATCCGGGCGAAAGCCTGCCGCGCTGGACCTTCTCGCTGTACTGGCGCGCCGACGGCGAGCCGGTGTGGAGTGATCCATCGCTGATCGCACGGGAAAACAGCGAAGCAGTTGAAGCAGGCGAAGCAGATGTCGGGCCGAAGCAGGCTGAAGGCCTGCTGACGGCGATTGCCGATGAACTCGGCATCGACAAGGCCATGGTCAGCGAAGCCTATGAGGACCCGGCCGAGTGGCTGCTCAAGGAAGGCAAGCTGCCGGAAAATGTCGATCCGTCCAATTCGAAGCTGGACGACCCCGAGGAGCGCAGCCGCATGGCGCGGGTGTTCGAACGCGGCCTGACCAAGCCATCGGGCTATGTGCTGCCTGTCCAGCGCTGGAACAGCCAAGCGTCCGGACCGCGCTGGCGTTCGGAGAAGTGGAAGACGCGGCGCGGCAAGCTGTTCCTGGTGCCGGGAGATTCACCGGTCGGCTACCGCCTGCCGCTCGGCACGCTGCCCCATGTGCCGCCGGCGCAGTTCCCGTATATCGTGCCGGTCGATCCTTCCCTGCCGCGCGGACCATTGCCGGCACGCGAGACTATTTTGCCTGGAGCCGCTCCTTTACCGGAGGCTGCCCCGGCCGAATTGGAAGGCGCCGACGAAATGGTGCGACGCCAGCAGGCGGCGTCCTTCACCGCCGCGACCGGCCAGCAGGACCGTGTCGAACAGGAAATCACCGAGATCGGCGGCGCGGTGCGCACCGCACTGTCGGTCGAGCCGCGCGACGGGCGGCTTTGTGTATTCATGCCGCCGGTCGAGGCGCTGGAAGACTATCTCGAACTGGTCGCAGCGGCCGAGAACGCGGCAAAGGTTGTCGGCCTGCCGGTGCATGTCGAGGGCTACGGTCCGCCTCACGATCCGCGACTCAACGTCATCCGCGTGGCTCCGGATCCCGGCGTCATCGAGGTGAACATCCATCCGGCTGCGAACTGGCAGGACTGCGTGGCGACGACCACAGCGATCTACGAGGAGGCGCGGCAGACGCGGCTCGGCGCCGACAAGTTCATGATCGACGGCCGCCACACCGGCACAGGCGGCGGCAACCATGTCGTCGTCGGCGGCGCAACACCCAACGACAGCCCGTTCCTGCGCCGCCCCGACCTGCTGAAGAGCCTTGTCCTGCAATGGCAGCGGCACCCGTCGCTGTCCTATCTATTCTCCGGCCTGTTCATCGGCCCGACCAGCCAGGCGCCGCGTTTCGATGAGGCGCGCCACGATTCGCTCTACGAGCTCGAGATCGCGATGGCGCAGGTGCCGCATCCGGACAGTGGCAGCGCGCCGTTGCCGTGGCTGGTCGACCGGCTGTTCCGCAACCTTCTGACCGACGTGACGGGGAACACGCATCGGTCGGAAATCTGCATCGACAAGCTGTTTTCGCCTGACGGGCCGACCGGCCGGCTGGGGCTGGTCGAGTTCCGCGGCTTCGAGATGCCGCCCAATGCGCGCATGAGTCTGGCGCAGCAATTGCTGGTGCGCGCCATCATCGCCCGCGCCTGGAAGAATCCGCTCGATGGCCGCTTCGTGCGCTGGGGCACGTCGCTGCATGACCGTTTCATGCTGCCGCACTATGTCTGGGCGGATTTTCTCGACGTGCTGGACGACCTCAAGCTGAACGGCTTTGAATTCCGTCCCGAATGGTTCGACGCGCAGCTCGAATTCCGCTTCCCGTTCTGCGGCGAGGTCCAGCATGCCGGCATCAAGCTGGAACTGCGGCAAGCGCTGGAGCCGTGGCATGTCATGGGCGAGCAGGGCGCCATCGGCGGAACCGTGCGCTTCGTCGATTCCTCGGTCGAGCGGCTGCAGGTGAAGACCGAAGGGCTTAACCCGGAGCGTCACGCGGTCGTCTGCAACGGCCGCATCGTGCCGATGAAGGTGACCGACACCAGAGAGATCGCGGTGGCGGGCGTCCGCTTCAAGGCCTGGCAGCCGGCATCGGGCCTGCATCCCGCGCTGCCGGTCAATACGCCGCTGGTCTTCGACATCTACGATCGGTGGTCGGGCCGGGCGATCGGCGGTTGCGTCTACCATGTCGCACATCCCGGCGGGCGCAGCTACGACACCTTCCCGGTCAACGGCAATGAAGCGGAGGCGCGACGGCTCGCCCGCTTCGAGCCGCGTGGCCATACGCCGTCCGGCTACGTGCTGCGCGACGAACAAGCCTCTGAGGATTTCCCGATGACCCTTGACCTCAGGCGATCTGCAAGACTCTGATCAGCCATGGCAAAGGGGAATCACAAGAAAATACGCGGCAGATCGCTTAACCTGCTGGAGCATTATCAGCCGATCGACGGTGTCGTCGACGAGATGGTCGATGCATCAGGCAATCCCCGCCCGGTCTGAAGGACTTCATCGAGGCACTGGAGGAACTGGGCCCCGAAAAGCTCGCCCAGCGCTTCGCTCGCGCCGACCAGTATCTGCGCGACGCCGGGGTCTATTACCGCGTCTACGACAAGGCCGGCGCCAATGAGCGCGAATGGCCGCTGGCGCATGTGCCGCTGCTGATCGAGGACCAGGAATGGGCCGCGATCAGCGCCGGGCTGGTCCAGCGGGCCGAGCTGTTCGAGGAAACGATCGCCGATATCTACGGGCCGAACCGCCTGGTCGAGAAGGGCATCTTGCCGCCGGGGCTGATCGCAGCCAGCCCGGAATATTTGCGGCCGGTCGTCGGCACCAGACCGGCCAGCGGCCATTTCCTGCATTTCTGCGCCTTCGAGCTCGGCCGTGGACCGGACGGCCGCTGGTGGGTGCTGGGTGACCGCACGCAGGCGCCGTCGGGTGCCGGCTTTGCGCTGGAAAACCGCGTCGCAACCACGCGTGCGCTGTCCGACATCTATGGCGAGATGCACGTGCATCGCCTTGCCGGCTTCTTCCGCCGCTTTCGCGACGCGCTGAACGGCATGGCCAAGGTATCAGGCGGCCGTGTCGCCATCCTGACGCCGGGGCCGCTCAACGAAACTTATTACGAACATGCCTATATCGCCCGCTATCTCGGCATCATGTTGCTTGAAGGCGAGGATCTGACCGTCTCCGGCGGCCGGCTTATGGTGCGCACCGTTTCGGGGCTTATGCCGGTCAGCGTGCTGTGGCGACGGCTCGACGCCGCTTTCGCCGATCCGCTGGAGTTGCGGCCGGAGTCGCAGATCGGCACGCCAGGGCTGGTCGAGGCGATCCGCCGGGGAGCCGTCTCAGCCGTCAACGCGCTCGGCTCCGGGCTGATGGAAACGCGGGCGATGTTCGCCTTCCTGCCGAAGATTTCGCGCGAATTGCGCAACGAGGGGCTTCTGCTGCCGAGTGTCGCGACGTGGTGGTGCGGGCGGGACGCGGACCGTGACCATGTGCTGGCTAACCTCGACCGCATGGTGATCGGTCCGGCGCTGTCGACGCGGCTTGCCTTCGAGGATGACGATTCCACGAGGCTGGGCTCGGCGCTGGTTGCCGGGCAGCGGGCCGAACTGATAGCCCGGATCGAAAGGGACGGCGGCGACTTCGTCGGACAGGAAGCGGTGACGCTTTCGACCACGCCGGTCTATGTCGGCGGCTGGCTGGAGCCGCGACCAGCAGCCCTGCGCGTCTATCTGGCGCGAACCGCGGAAGGCTGGACGGTGATGCCCGGTGGTTTTGCCCGCGTCGGCTTTTCGCTCGACCCGACGGCAATCGCCATGCAGCGCGGCGGCCAGGCGGCGGATGTGTGGGTGGTCAGCGACAGACCGGTGGAGCGCGAGACGCTGCTGCCGCAGGAGCACGACACCTTCACCCGCACCTTGCCGGGCAGCCTGCCCAGCCGCGCGGCGGAAAACCTGACATGGCTCGGCCGCTATATCGAGCGATCGGAAGACACGGTGCGCATCCTGCGCGCCTATCACGTGCGGCTGGCTGAGGCATCCGACCCGGACATGCCGCTGCTTGCCGATATCAGAGATTATCTCGAACCGTTCGGCATCGACGTCGAAACCGCGATCCCGCCGGGGCTGATCGGCACACTGGACAGCGCCGTCTACAGCGCCGGACAAATCCGCGACCGCTTCTCGCCCGATGGCTGGCTGGCGCTGAAGGATCTGTCGAAGACCATTCATCAATTCGCCACAACGGTGGCGCCGGGCGATGATGCGACGCGGGCCATGACGGTCATCCTGCGCAAGCTCGCCGGGTTTTCCGGCCTGCTGCATGAGAATATGTACCGCTTCACCGGCTGGCGCTTCCTGGAGATCGGCCGGCGGTTGGAACGCGGCATCCAGATTGCCCGCACGCTCGCCAGGCTGACCAGGGCTGCGGCGCCGGACGGCGCGCTCGACATGATGCTGGAGATCGGCGACAGCGTCATGACCCACCGGCGGCAGTATCCGGTGCAGGCCGGCCGGCGCACTGTGATCGACCTCCTGGTGCTCGATCCGCTCAACCCGCGCTCCATCCTGTTCCAGCTCGAGCGGCTGAAGGCCGAAATCGCGCTGTTGCCTGCTGTCGGCGGCGAGGGGCACATGTCGCCGGCGGCGAAAGAGATCCTGCAGCTCAACACGGCGATCGCCATCAAGGAGCCATCGGACATGACGGCGCCGGCCCTGGCCGATCTCGCCAACGAGATCGGCGGCCTCTACAACAGCCTCGCCAAATCCTATTTCGGGTAGGGACGGGTTCGGATAAAGGCGGGCATGCTATACGACATCAGGCTCAATCTGCGTTACGATTACGATGCTGCGGCCGGCGGCGGCCGCCATCAGGTGCGCGTGCTGCCGCCGACGATATCGGGCGTGCAGCGCGTGATCGCCGCTTCGCTGTCCTTCGCACCGGCGCCGAGCGAACGCTCGGATTTTTCCGATTTCTTTGGCAACAATGTCACGTCGATCGCCTTTCGCGACGTTCACGATGCGCTCGACATCAGGATGAGCGCACGCGTCGCGGTTTCGCGGCCGGAACCTGGGCTTGACGTGTCGCCCGACATTCGCCGGCTGAGGGAGGAACTCGATGCGGTGCGGTCGCTGTCGCCTGATACACCGCATCACTTTCTGGCCGCCAGCGACCATGCCGGCATTGATGCGGCGATCACGGCCTACGCGCGGAGCAGTGCCGGCAACTCCGCTATCAGCACGGCCATGGACCTGTGCAACCGTATCTACCGCGATTTCACCTATGATGGCGAGGCAACTACGGTGCAGACCCGGGCAAGCGATGCCTTCGACCTGAAGCGGGGCGTCTGCCAGGACTTTTCGCATATCATGATCGCCGGCCTGCGCGGCCTGGGTGTCCCCGCCGGCTATGTCAGCGGGTTCCTGCGCACCATTCCGCCGCGCGGAAAACCGCGGCTGGAAGGGGCCGACGCCATGCATGCCTGGGTCAAGGTGTGGTGCGGGCGCGACACCGGTTGGCAGGAGTTCGATCCGACCAATGGCATGCGGGCAAGCAACGACCACATCACCGTCGGCCATGGCCGGGACTATTCGGATGTAGCGCCGATCGTCGGCGTCCTGAAAACAACCGGAGGGCAGGTCGGCGAGCAAGCGGTCGACGTCATTCCAGTCGTGCTGGAAAAGGCATAACGGCAAGCGAGGCCGCACTCGATTTGTAGGCGCCGAACGTAGACAGAGGACGGCTCCTCGAACGCACACGCGGTGAGCCTGACATCATTCTGAAAGCCATTCGCGGAACCAGCGGCGGGTCCGGCGCTTATCTACGGGAAAATTTCTCGCGGAGAGGACATGTTGGACAAATCCGGGTCGCCATCCGGCCGATCGGCTGGCAAGGAGGTTGCACCAAAAGACGGGGCGCCGACAAATGGGTCGCAAGCCTCTGCCGATCGAGCCTCGCTTACCTACCTCACCGACGCCGAGCCCGGTATCCGGCGTCTCAGGGCTGGCAAGGGATTCTCATATAAAGGGCCTGACGGGCAGGGTGTCGACGACGACACTATGGCCCGCATCAGGGCGCTTGCCGTTCCACCGGCGTGGACGGATGTGTGGATCTCGCCGGATGCTGACGGTCACATCCAGGCGACAGGCCGTGATCAGCGCGGACGCAAGCAATATCGGTATCATGCGCTATGGGCGGAGGAGCGTGACGGCGTCAAATATTCGAGCCTGGTTGCCTTTGCAGAAAGCCTGCCTGAGCTGCGACGCCAGATCGATGCCGATCTGCGCCGTCACGGCCTGCCGCTGGAACGCGTTGTCGCCGCTGTGGTCTGGCTGCTCGACAACACGATGATCCGCGTCGGCAATGCCGCCTACGCTCGCGACAACAACAGCTTTGGGCTGACCACGCTGCGCGACCGCCATGTCGACATCAATGGCTCGAGCCTGCGTTTCGCTTTCAAAGGCAAGTCCGGCAAGGAATGGAAGCTGAAGCTCGTCGATCGCCGGATCGCCAGGATCGTGCGCGGGGCGCAGGATCTGCCGGGCCAGAAGCTGTTCCAGTATCTCGACGACGACGGAAGCAGGCGACCGATCCGATCCGACGACGTCAACCGCTACATCAGGGAGACGGCAGGGGCGGATTTCAGCTCCAAGCACTTCCGAACCTGGGGCGGCACTATCCATGCTGCGTCACTGTTTGCGCAAACCGAACGACCGGAAAGCCGGGCACAACAGAAGCGGGTGATGAACGGCCTCATCGACAAGGTCGCCGAGCGGCTGGGCAACACCCGCGCCATCTGCCGCAGATGTTACATCCACCCGCAAGTTTTCGATGCCTGGTCCGAAGGACGGCTGCTCAGCGAAATAGCGGATGCGAACAAGCGGAAACGATCGATACCCGGTCTTGACGACGAAGAGGCTCTCGTACTGAGATGGCTGGAGGCGCAGGGGAGCTGAACCGAACGGAGCCGCCGCAGGCTTTCGTGATCCGTGCAGGACGTAATTTTTTGTCGACGTCATGTCGGGATAGGCCCTAGTGTTTCGTCCTTTGACAGAGAAAAGGACGACCCATGCTTTACGCGATCCTCTGCTATGCCTCCGAAGACGTCGTCTGCTCCTGGAGCAAGGAGCAAGATGACGCTGTCATGAAAAAACTCCTGGGCGTGCAGGAAAAATACGCTCAGGCGGGCCGGCTCGGCCCGGTCGCGCGGCTGCTGCCGACAACCGCTGCGACAACCCTAAGAAAGGTCAAAGGCGAAGCGGTCGTCATCGACGGACCATTTGCCGAAACCAAGGAACAGTTCCTCGGCTTCTACACGCTCGAATGCGCCGATCTCGAGGAGGCCGTCGACTTTGCGCGTGAACTTTCCGAGGTCAACCCGAGCGGCGGCTCCTACGAGATACGGCCGGTTTCGCTCTTCAATCCCGCCAAGGTTTCCGCATGACCGACCTTACCTGGATCAGCACGGCGATCAGCACTGCCCGCCCCCAGGCGATGGGCGCGCTGCTGCGCTACTTCCGCGATCTCGATGCGGCGGAGGAAGCCTTCCAGGACGCTTGCCTGCGAGCTCTCAAGAACTGGCCGACAAACGGCCCGCCGCGCGATCCGGCAGCCTGGCTGATCTTCGTCGGCCGCAACAGCGGCATCGACGCGGTGCGCAAACGTGCCAAGCAGGCGCCGCTGCCGGAAGAGGACCAGATCTCCGACCTGGAAGATGCTGAGACCGACATCGCCGAACGGCTGGACGGCGCGCACTACCGCGATGACATATTGCGGCTGCTGTTCATCTGCTGCCATCCCGACCTGCCGGCGACGCAGCAGATCGCCGTGGCGTTGCGCATCGTTTCGGGCCTGACCGTGAAGCAGATTGCCCGCGCCTTCCTCGTCGGTGAAAGCGCCATGGAGCAGCGCATCACCCGTGCCAAGGCGCGCATCGCCGATGCCGGCGTGCCGTTCGAGACGCCGGGTGCGGTTGAGCGGTCCGAACGACTGGCCGCCGTCGCTGCCATGGTCTACCTGATCTTCAACGAAGGCTATTCGATCAACAGCGGCGAGGCACCGGCCCGCGCGCCCCTCTGCGAAGAAGCAATCCGGCTGGCCAGGCTGCTGCTTAGGCTGTTCCAGACCGAGCCGGAGATCATGGGCCTGACGGCGCTTTTGCTTCTCCAGCATGCGCGTGCGCCGGCGCGTTTCGACGAGAATGGCGAGATCGTGCTCCTCGAAGACCAGGATCGCAGCCTGTGGAGCCGCAAGATGATCGACGAGGGGCTGGCGCTGGTCGACAAGGCGCTGCGCCACCAGAAGCCGGGTCCCTACCAGGTGCAGGCCGCGATCGCGGCCCTGCATGCGCGGGCGGCGAAGCCCGAGGATACTGACTGGAACGAGATCGACCTGCTCTACAGCTTGCTCGAGCAGATGCAGCCGTCGCCGGTGGTGACGCTCAATCGCGCCGTCGCGGTCGCCAAGGTGCGCGGGCCGGAAGCGGCACTTGCCATGATCGAGCCATTGGAGCAAAGGCTTTCCGGCTATTTCCATTTCTTCGGCCTCAAAGGCGGCCTGCTGATGCAGCTTGGTCGTGGCGAGGAGGCGCGCATCGCCTTCGACCGTGCCATCGCTCTTGCCAACACGGCAGCCGAGGCCGCCCATATCCGCATGCATATCGACCGCCTGATGAAGGAAGGCGCCGCGCGGGGAACCGCGCAGACAGCGCGCTGAACGAGTCACTGGTTCAACGGTCTGACCTTGGCTTAGACCATGCCGGGGTGGCCATTTTTCCCTGAAACGAGTAATGCCACGCCATGACAGCGCCTGATGTGCCGATCGGTACAGGGACGGCATGGCACAAGGCTTTGGCAAGTTTGTTTTATGCATGTCGTTGTCCCAAAACCGCTGCGCACTTTTGGGCGACATGCATTATGAGCGACGGGATCTGAAAGGGAAAGAAAATGACGATTGCGAAGGAAACAGCCGGGTTACTGGCGAAACTGGGTGTCGCTGAGGACGCGCTTTCGGGCGGCGATCTTATCGTGCGCAGCCCGGTGACAGGCGAGCAGATCGCCGCGCTGAAGACGATCTCGCCGGCCGGTGCGGCAAAGACCATCGATGCCGCCCACAAGGCCTTCCAGGCCTGGCGTCTGGTGCCGGCACCGAAGCGCGGCGAGCTGGTGCGGCTGCTTGGCGAGGAACTGCGCGCGCACAAGGCCGAGCTTGGCCGGCTGGTGTCGATCGAGGTCGGCAAGATTCCGTCCGAAGGGCTCGGCGAAGTGCAGGAAATGATCGACATCTGTGATTTCGCCGTCGGCCTGTCGCGCCAGCTCTACGGCCTGACCATCGCCACCGAGCGGCCCGGTCATCGCATGATGGAAACCTGGCACCCGCTGGGCGTCATCGGCGTGATTTCGGCCTTCAACTTCCCGGTCGCGGTGTGGTCGTGGAACGCGGCGCTTGCGCTGGTCTGCGGCGACGCTGTGGTGTGGAAGCCCTCGGAAAAGACGCCGCTGACGGCGCTCGCCTGCGAGGCGATCTTCAAGCGTGCGGCGGAGCGTTTCGGCGATGCTCCGGAAGGTTTAACGTCGGTGCTGATCGGCGATCGCGCCGTCGGCGAAATTCTGGTCGACCATCCCAAGGTGCCGCTGGTCTCGGCCACCGGCTCGACCCGCATGGGCAGGGATGTCGGTCCGCGGCTGGCAAAACGCTTTGCGCGCGCTGTGCTGGAGCTCGGCGGCAATAATGCCGGCATCGTCTGCCCGACGGCCGATCTCGACATGGCCTTGCGCGCCATTGCGTTCGGCGCCATGGGCACGGCCGGGCAGCGCTGCACGACGCTGCGGCGCCTGTTCGTGCATGAGAGCATCTATGATGCCTTTGTTCCGCGCCTCAAGAAGGCCTATGAAAGCGTCTCGGTCGGCAATCCGCTGGAGACATCCGCGCTGGTCGGACCGTTGATCGACAAGGCAGCCTTCGACAGCATGCAGAACGCGTTGAAGGAAGCCGCCGCTCACGACGGCAAGGTGACCGGCGGCACGCGGGTCGACAATGGCCATCCCGACGCCTATTACGTTCGTCCGGCGCTGGTCGAGATGCCCACGCAGGTCTCGCCGGTGACGGAAGAGACCTTCGCGCCGATCCTCTATGTGATGAAGTACTCGGATTTCGACGCCGTGCTCGACGAGCACAACGCGGTCGGAGCGGGGCTGTCGTCGTCGATCTTCACCCGCGACCTGCAGGAATCCGAGCGCTTCCTCGGCGTCGACGGGTCCGACTGCGGCATCGCCAACGTCAACATAGGCACATCGGGGGCCGAGATCGGTGGTGCCTTCGGTGGCGAGAAGGAGACCGGCGGCGGCCGCGAGTCGGGCTCCGACGCCTGGAAGGCTTACATGCGGCGCGCCACCAACACGGTGAACTATTCCAAGGCGCTGCCGCTGGCCCAAGGCGTATCCTTCGACATCGACTAGGCTGGTGAGACCCTTGTCGTGGCGGCTACGCCAATAGCTGCCACGATTTATCTCGGTCGCCGTTCAGCGGCTTCCGGGAGATCCAAAACAGTCTGCGAAAGCCGCATCAAGGATGGCGAGCTACGCCGGCCTTTCCCGTGCCCTCGCCATCTGGCGGAATCTGTAGAGCGCCGGTAGCGAGGTCGCGCGGCATGCGCGCCTGTTCGTCAGCGGCAATCGAAGCTGCTGCAGACCGTGACGATGAATCTTCGGATGTGGCTCTATGGAGCGGCTGATGTGGCCCACCACATCTCGTTGAAACGTCACCCGAGGCGACCCATATGCGCACTGCGTCGGATGTTTTCCTCCCATTGCGTCCGGCGCGTTCCCCTCTGGAGGTTTTTAAACCTTCATGCCTGGCCGGACTTTAACAGTCCGGCCTTTTTTCTATTGGTCCTGTGAAGCTGCGAGTTCGCGAGCGAGCTGTAGAACCGCCGTAGGTCAGAGCATCCACGACCGGGCAGGCCGCGGTGCTGGCATCGGGCACGGGTGCCCAGTCGGCATAATCAGCCCAATGAGCGAGAAAATGTCCGTGCCATTGTCGTCATATTCCACAGCGGCCTAGCCGTAGGGGTGCGGCACCGGGAGCTGCCATTTTGTCGGGAAATCCACTAGGCTCGCTTGGTTTGCGAGACGGCGAGAGGTGCCCGACCTGAAACAGATGCCCGATATGAAACAAATGAGATTGCTCGGCATCGTGGCCGCGACGGCGATCGGTCTGTATGTCTGCTATCTCTTGGCGTTGCCTTTTTTGCCCGCATTGACGTGGGCGCTGGTGTTGGCAATCGTCCTGTATCCGGCTCATCGACGGGTCGAGGAAAGGCTCAGGAACCAAAACCTGGCTGCACTGATGTCAGTCAGCATCGCGGCGGTTGCAGTCGGCCTGCCGCTCATCTTCGTGGCACAGCAGCTTGTTCGCGAGGCGGTAAACGGCGCCACTTATCTGGAGGAGGTCATCCGGGGTTGGAACACAGATGCCTTCGTGTCGGGCTATCCCAGGCTTTCGGCGGTTGCCCAGTGGGTTGAGAACCAACTCGATCCGGCCGGCACGGTCGCCGCATTTGTACAATGGCTGACGGGACAAAGCACATCGCTATTGCGCGGCTCGATCAATCAGGCCGTGATGTTCGTGCTGACATTCTATCTGCTGTTCTATTTTCTGCGGGACCGTGAATCCGCCCTGCGGGGGATCGAGCGTCTCTCGCCCCTGCGTGCACCGGAGACGGCATACATGCTGTCGCGCTTTGCCGAGACGGTACATGCGATCCTGATAGGCACCGTTTTTGTCGCCGCTGTGCAGGGAACGCTGGGCGGCCTGATGTTCTGGTGGCTCGGCCTGCCGACGCCGGTCTTCTGGGGCCTGGTAATGGGACTTCTTGCCATCGTGCCAGTGCTCGGCGCATTCGTGATCTGGGTGCCGGCAGCGATCTATCTCGCACTGGAAGGGTCTTGGGCAAGCGCAGCGATCCTGACCATCTGGGGCGGCGGCGTCGTCGCCGGCATCGACAATCTGCTCTATCCGATGCTTGTCGGGAGCCGGTTGCGGCTCCACACAGTGATGGCCTTTATCGGCGCGGTCGGTGGCATCGTCCTCTTTGGAGCATCCGGACTCGTCCTCGGCCCTGCGGTGATCGCGGTCACCATCAGCCTCATTGACATTCTCAAGAAACGGTTGAACGGCCAACCCGGGGCGGAACTGACGCCAAAGCGCTACACGAAGCCATCACGTCAGTCCGGAGCCGGGCCTAGTCGTGAGTAAGCACCGCCACGCGCCCCTGTTCGATTCTAGACCTAAAGACTTGGCAGGCCGTATCGCTCGCGAAGGGTGCGCTCACCCCTAGCGTCGAAAACTTCCGAACGCTCCAGCAAAGGCATCACGTCGTCGATGATGCTTTGCTGGTCGACCCAATAGTCGAGGCAAGTCGAGGCAAGCGGGTCGCTTTTCGGGTATGCGCCAACCGGCCTCGTGACTGCCGAGGCTAAAGATCACGGCATTCAGATATATGCACAGCGGCGGGCTCATTTTTCGCCGGCTATATAGGCGTTGCTGTAATAGGCCGCGAAATCGAGGCGTTCGCCGATCAGGTTTCCATCGCTGTCGCGCAGGGCGCCGGCCTTGAACAGGTAGTCGCCAATCGCCTCCATCTTTGCTGGATCGATTGTGCCGATCGCGCCGGTGGGGCTTTGCAGATAGTGGCCGTCGACCAGCGCTTTCAGCGATGCTTCGATCAGCGGACGGTCGGTCAGCACGTCGCTGTTTGCTGCGATCAGGATATCAGCCGCTTCTTGCGGATGTTCGACGGCGAAGGCATAGCCGCGCCTGGTCGCGGCGATGAACCCAGTTGCCGTGTCCTTGTTCTTTTCGAGGTAGGCCCGGCTCGAGCCAATGAAATTGGTGTGTTGGTCGGGCACGCCGTAATCGGCGTAGCGGAAGGCGCGTTGGGCCTTGCCGTCAAGTTCCGCTTTGATCCCCTCCCAAGTATAGACTTCGAGCGTAAAATCGACTGCGCCATTGGCCAAGGCCTCATAGGCGGAGGTGCCCAGCGTCACCGTTTCGAATTTGCCCTCGCCGCCATCATGGCGGATGATGGTGCCGATCAGCGCATTCTCCCATGCGCTGCCGAAACCGCCATAGGTTAGGCCGTCCAGGTCCCTTGGGGACTGTATATCGGCGCGGTCGGCATTGAACACCAGCCTGCCGGTTTCTGTCTGCATGATGGCGTAGGTGGCGACGAGGTCGGCGCCGGCGGTGCGTTGGGTGAACAATCCTATGGATCCCAATATACCGAAATCAGCCACGCGGTTGGCGATCAGCGTACCGGCCGCAGTGTCGCTGTAGGGCAGGATCTGCACGTCGAGCCCGGCCTCGGCGTAGAAGCCTTTCGCCTGGGCGACATAGAGCCCGACATGGTTTGTGTTCGGCGTCCAGTCTAGTGCGACGGTGACAGTCTGCTGGGCGCGGACGGACGTGACGGGTCCGAGCCCGGAGATCAATGCGGCAGCGATGAAGAGGCGTCTGGAAAGCATGGTCATGTCCTTTGGGCGGGCTGTGGATCGAGCAGGGTATCGAGGATGTCGGCTTCGATGGCGCTGGCTTCCGGCGAGACAAGATCCGTGCGCGGGCGCGGAAGAGGTATGGCGATTTCGCGCAGCACGCGGGCGGGGCGGCTGCTCAGCACATAGATGCGGTCGGACAGGAAGACTGCCTCGCGCACGTCGTGGGTGATCAGCAGGACGGTCCAGCGGTGTCGGTCCCACATCATCGCAAGCCAGCGCTGCATGCCGGTGCGCGTGAGGGCGTCGAGTGCGCCGAACGGTTCGTCAAGCAACAGCATGGCGCGGTCCTGCACAACGGTACGCAACAGCGCGGCGCGCTGGCGCATTCCGCCCGAGAGCTGCGCCGGATACCTTTGCTCGAAGCCCGCAAGGCCGAATTCGCCGAAGAGCGGCGCCACCTTGTCGCGCGCCGCCTTGCGGGACATGCCTTGCACTTCCAAACCGAGCGCGGTGTTGTCGATAACCGTGCGCCAGGGCATCAGGACATCGTGCTGCGGCATGAAGGCAAACGGTCGGCGCGCGTCGGCCAATGGCCGCCCGTCGAAGTCGACACCGCGGCCGTAGCCTTCGAGACCGCCCGTCAGCAATCTGAAGATCGTGGATTTGCCGGCTCCGGAGGGGCCGAGGATTGAAACGAATTCGCCCGGCTCGACATGCAGGGTGATGCCGGCAAGCACGTCAATGTCGCCAAAACGCTTGCTGACTTGGCGCAGCTCCAGCCGTCTGCTCATGATTTTCGTGCGGCATCGAGCCGCTCCCATGGCATGGCGGCGCGCTGGATCAGCACCGTGGCGGCAAACAGGGCTAGCGTGAGCAAGGCGCTGATCAGCACGGCTGCGAGCACGAGATCGGGCCGGAAATTGTTCTTGGCGTTGAGCATGTAGATGCCGAGCCCTTTGGCCGCGCCGGCATATTCCGCGAAGATGGCGCCCACCACGGCGTAGGTGATCGAGATACGCAGTCCGGCGAAGAAATAGGGCAGCGAGGAGGGCAGGCGGGCCAGCAGGAAAATGCGCATGCGGGAAGCGCCCATCGAACTCAGAAGCGCCGAGATGTCCCGATCCGTCGATTCGTAACCCTGCACCAGCGCGACCAGCATGGGAAAGAAAGTCACGAGAGCGACCAGCATGATCTTCGGCGTCAGCCCGAAGCCGAACCAGAGAACGACCAGGGGGGCGATCGCCACCAGCGGCAGCGTCTGGCTAATGATGAAGACCGGGAACAGGGCGCGGCGCAACGGTTTGAAGAAATCGATCAGCACCGAAAGAAGGAAGGCAACGGCCAGCGAGCAGGCGAAGCCCACCAATGTGGCACTGATGGTCGGCACGGTGTTGTCGAACAGCGCCTGGCGCTGCTGGATGGCCTGGGCGAGAATGCGTGACGGCGCGGGTAGCGTGGTGGGCGAGATGCCCGAGATGCGCGCATAGAGCTCCCAAGCCAAAACCAGCGTGCCGACAGATAGCAAGGGCGGTCCGATCTTGGCGAACAAGGCTGCGATTCGGGGCGCGGGGGAGAAAGATTGGGACATGCGAGACCTGTCTGGCGAAAAGATCAGCGCGGGGCCGGGCTGTTGGCCGAAACCGTAAGCTCGATCGTGACATGGCCGACCGGCAGCGTCGAAATATCGCCTGTGCCCATGCGCAACCGATCGCGACAAGGGTCGAGCGCATCGAGCGCGGAGATCTCGACACGGACGAAATCGCCGGTCCTCGGATAAACAGCAATCTGTACGTCAGAAAACATCGCCCGCCTCGCTCCGCTGGTATTATCCAGATCAGCTCTAGGGTTTACGGGCTTGCAGCCCATCTCTCAGCCCCGACGATACGGAGCACCCCTGTGGATGGCGGCAATTAAACAGATATGGGGTGGAGCTGCAAGTCCGCGCCCGACCCGTATCCGACCCGTGAAACCTCAGGTCAGAGGAGGTGCGGCTACCCGAACATCCAATTCGAGAGATCGCTCTCGATATCCTAAGAGGCTGAATGACTGAAGGTACAGGAAAGGCGTCGATCGAGTGGACAATTTCCCGTTCGTGGTCACCATTGTCGATGCGAGGCGTTTGGTGAATTGTCTGTTCGGCAAATACGACCCGCGCTTTGTTGGAGAGCCAAATGCAAGAGTTCATTCTTTTTGCGCTCGTAGGGTTTGTAGCTCAAGCTGTGGACGGGGCTCTCGGCATGGCGTACGGCGTGATTTGCTCGACAACATTACTGGGGTTTGGCGTGTCTCCTGCACACGCTTCGGCTTCAGTTCACGCGGCTGAGCTGTTTACCACTGCGGCCTCGGGTTCGGCTCACCTCTATCACCGCAATATCGACTGGAAGCTTTTCTGGCGCCTGATGCCGTTTGGCGTTCTCGGCGGCGTTCTCGGCGCTTTTGTGCTCACCTCGTTTGAGGGAGCGATCATGAAGCCATATGTGACCACATACCTTGCGCTCGTCGGAGCTTGGCTCCTGTTCCGTTCCTTCCGGCGGATCCCAAGCAATCCGGTCCCTGCAAGCTCGGTACCTCCCCTTGGACTTGGTGGTGGATTTCTCGACGCGGCAGGGGGTGGCGGATGGGGACCTATCGTAACGACGGGCCTTCTCGGTTTTGGCGGGACGCCCCGCTACATTATTGGTACGGTAAATGCCAGCGAGTTCCTCATCACGCTCTCGGTGTCTCTGACCTTCTTGTTTGCGGTGCTAACGGGCCACTGGGAGGAGGCAGGAGAGCTAACGGAAAATCTACTCTCTGTCGCCGGCTTGATCCTTGGCGGCGTAGTCGCAGCGCCGATTGCGGGATGGGCAGTGAAGTCAATCGCAGAAAAGACGCTTCTCAGGCTCGTTGGCATTCTCATCATACTGCTGGCGGGCTGGCAAACCGCGCAACTCTTCGAATGGGTGTAAACTGAGGTACATCGAAAAAGTTGTCGGCGTCGCTTTCCTGGCGGCCGTGCCGGAGACGAAAACTCAATTCCCAAATGGAACGAAGAGACCCCTTTGATGTTTGGCTTCCTTGGACAACCGGAGGACGAGTTGATGAAAAAATTGGTTGCAACAGCAGGGTTGGCGCTGGCGGTCGCGATGCCTGCAGCGGCTCAGGACACCGCGACCGCGAAAGCCGAATTCGTCAACATGGCTGGCGAGAAGAACGGAACGGCCACGCTGACCGAGACGGCGCACGGCGTGCTGATAGCGTTGGAGGTAACAGGACTGCCGGCGGGTGAATGGGTCGCATACCATATTCACGAAACCGGGAAGTGCGACCATCAGACCGGCCATGCCTCGGCCGGTGGGCACTTCAATCCGACGAATGCCGAACATGGATACCTCACCGGGAAAGGCCCGCACGCGGGCGATATGCCAAATCAGCGGGTCGGCCCCGACGGCGTTTTGCGTTCCCAGGCTTTCAACAGCATGGTCAAGCTGGATGGTGGAGATACGGCCATACGAGGCAAGGCATTGATGATCCACGGCGGACAGGACGACTACAAAAGCCAGCCTGCAGGTGATGCCGGAAATCGTCAGGCCTGCGCCGTGATCGAGTGAAAACCCCGAAATGAGTAGAGACCTGTCCGACATGTGATCTGACCGGCTCTTCAGCCTCGGCGGCCAGGTAGATGGTCGGAGCCTCTAGCGTGATGATTGCATGAACGATACTTCTCCTAAGGGTGTGCCTTCTATGGGCCTTGCCCAGTCAGCCATTTCCGCTCGCGGCCTGGTCAAGACATTCGGCAAGCTGCGCGCGGTCGATGGTATCAATCTCGATGTGCCGCGCGGCATGATTTTCGCCATCTTGGGCCCGAACGGCGCCGGCAAGACAACGCTGATGCGGATGCTCGCGACGCTGTCGCGCCCCGACGCCGGCTCCGCGACCGTGATGGGGCACGATCTCGTGCAGGCCCCGCATGAGGTCCGTGCGGCAATTGCGATGACCGGGCAGTTCGCTTCGCTCGACGAGGACTTGACGGGTCGGGAGAACCTTCGTCCTGCTCGCCCGACTCTGGGGTTTTCGCGGTCGCGCCGCGAAAGCTCGTGCGGACGATTTGCTCGCGGCTTTCGGCTTGTCCGAAGCGGCGACGAAGCAGGTAAGGGATTATTCAGGTGGCATGCGAAGGCGGCTCGACATAGCCGCCTCGCTGGTCGTCACGCCGGGCGTGCTGTTCCTTGACGAGCCGACCACAGGCCTCGATCCGAACGCCCGCAAGGATGTCTGGGGCATGATCCGCGGCCTCGCCGAGGCCGGCGTCACCATCCTGCTCACCACCCAATATCTCGAAGAGGCCGATCAACTTGCAGCGCGCATCGCCGTCATCGACCACGGCAGGAAGATCGCCGAGGGTACCAGCCGCGAACTGAAGGCGGCCACCGGCTCCGGCTTTCTCCATGTCGCGCTCGCCGATGTTGCTCGGCTGGGCGAAGCGGCGACCATTCTGGAACGCCGGCTGGAGCACCCTGTCCAACGCAGTGCCGAAGGCGCGGAGCTCTCCGTCCTTGCCCGCACAGCGAAGACCGCCAACGAGGCGCTGGCCGAGCTGGTCGCCGCCGGCATCGAGCTGTCGCATTTCTCCATGGGCCAGCCCAGCCTCGAGGAGGTCTTCTTCGCGCTGACGGGCCAGCCGGGCCTGAGTGAAAGCCGCAAGGAAGGCGACAAGCCATGATCGACACGACATCCCTGCAGCGGCTGCAAAGCGTCGCCCGACCTAGAACCCCATCAGCCCTTTCCAACGCGCTCGTCTTCGGATGGCGCGCTGTGCTGAAGTTCAAGCATGTGCCGGAGCAGCTCTTCGATCTGGTGATGACTCCGATCATGTTCACGCTGCTCTTCACCTTCGTCTTCGGCGGTGCGCTCGCCGGTTCGCCTGGCGAATACCTGCAGTTCTTCCTACCCGGCATCCTGGTTCAGACCGTGGTGTTTAACGCAGTCTATTCGGGCATGGGATTGTCGACCGATCTCGGCAAGGGCTTGTTCGACCGCTTCCGATCGCTGCCGATCTGGTCGCTGTCTCCGTTCGCCGGCCTGATGGTGGGCGACATCCTGCGCCATTTGATTGCCGCCTCGATCATTCTCGCCATCGGGCTGATCCTTGGCTACCGGCCTGAGGCAGGCATCCCCGGCGTGCTTGCCGCCTTCGCCATGCTGATCGCCATCGGGTTCGGCATGGGCTGGGTATTCATCGTGCTCGGCCTGCTGATCCGCACGCCAACCACGGTGATGACGCTCGGCTTTACTTTCCTGTTCCCTCTCGTCTTCGCCTCCAACATCATGGTCGACCCCGGAACCATGCCCGACTGGCTGCGGGCTTTCGTCGAAGTCAATCCAGTGTCGCTGATGACGACGGCGCTGCGCGGGCTGATGGGTGGCGGGGCGACACTCAATCAGGTCGTCCTCGCCCTGATCGCGCCGGTAGCGCTGACCGCGATCCTGGCGCCGACGACCCTATGGCTGTATCTCAGAAGGTGATTGGTTCTGCGCATGCCGCAGAAGGACCGCCGATCCAAGCGAAACCGTCGAACGTTATCTGGCGTGATGTGCGCCTCGGCTCTTGATCGCTAAGCGCCGTCTTGGGTTCGGCTGTGCGGATGTTCCCCTACGCGACATGCACCGTGCGCTGCCTTGGCTTGATCGCGGTGGCGAGCAGCAGGCCGGCGACGATAAAGGCAGCGCCGGCGAGGTCGTAGTCGTGCAAGCTTTCCCCAAGGAAAAGATAAGCGAGCACGGCGACGAAGACAGTCTGCAGATAGAGCAGCATGCTGGCGCGCCCGGCACCAAGCGTCTCGACGCTGCGGTTGTAGAGGTAATACATCAGAGCGCCGCCCGGACCAGCGACATAGGCGAGTGCCAGAAGGCCGTTCGCATGCAGCGCCGAACGCTCGCCGGAAAACAGCTCCCAGAGATAAAGGGGCAGTGCGACCAGCGCGCCGGCTCCTAGCAGCAGGACCACCATCGGCAGAAGCTCGATAGCGAATTTGGAGCGACGCAGCAGCACGGTGTAGAGGCCCCAGCAAAACGCGCTGCCGACGATCCACAACTCGCCGGGATTGAACTGGAGCCGCATCAGCGCGGTAAGGTCGCCGCGCGCTACGATCACCACCATCCCGACCAGAGCGAGCAGCGCGCCAAGAGCCTTCCAGACGCCGAGGGGCTCGCCGAGCACGTAGCGGGCAAGCACCATGGTCATGATCGGCGACAGCGCCATGATGATGCCGGCGGTCGTCGCGTCGGTGTAACTGAGGCCCGTGTAGATCATGCCCTGACAGAGGGTCAGCCCGATCGCGCCGATGGCCAGCACCTCGATCGCCCGGGACTGGATCAGCACGAGCATCGCCCCGTGATGACGATGGACGATAGGCAGCAGGATCGCGCAGGCGAGCGCCAGCCGCCAGAAGCAGAGCGCCCAAGGCGGCATTTCGGGGGCAACCCACTTGGCTGCGATGTAGACGCCGGCGGACAGGAGCCAGCAGAGCGTCGCGGTGGAATAGGCGAGAGGAAGCGATACGCCGGCAGTCGCCTTGGCTACGCTTGGATCGGCTATCGGCAGCGATTGCATGTCCCTCTCCTCCCACTGCGGATCTTAGCAAGATTGCTGCGACTTGCCGAGCAGCAACGCCACCTATTTCACCGATCCTTTGTGCGGCGGTTTTTTGTTTTCCGTGTGGAACACAGGCCAGCGACGAAAGTTCGGCTTCTGCAGCCGCAGACAAATGCTGCCAGATCGGATCCTCCCCGCCGATCACAGCCCGCGTCCTTCTCCCAGGGGCGCGGGCTTTCTGGATCAGTCCCTTTGATCCCAACAGACCGTTGCCCGCGACCTCTGCCGGAGGCGCGGGCTTTTCAATCGCGTCCGCCTCGCCGGCAGAACGGGCGAAGCGCAAGCAGACGAATGCTGCTTAGTGTTCCCGCCGCTAAGCGGATCAAAATTATTGAGCGATTTGAAAGAGTTGTGGTAGCGGGAGAGGGACTTGAACCCCCGACCCCAGGATTATGATTCCCGTGCTCTAACCAACTGAGCTACCCCGCCAGGGCGGCGAAGGTCCGAAATCCTCCTTAAATCAGAAGGCATGTCGAAGCGTTCGCCAAGGTCGGGCGGATATAAGGTTGGGACGCCAAGCCTGTCAAGCATCGATGCAGCCGGCATGCCGGCACGTTCTATCGCATCGTGCTTCCGAAAACCGGAATCGATTTTCGGAAAGCGCGATGCGAAGGTTTACGGTCTTGAGACGCGTACTTGTGCGTCCCAATCGGACACGCGTCGCTCTGATGGCCGAAAAGCTTTGCCGGGCAGATAATTGCGCACAGAAATGCCGGGGTTGAGTTCGGCGGGGCCCGCCGCTATGTCTCGGCCACGAAATTCTAGAGTTGGAATTGATGAAACCGCGCATTGCAGTCCTCGGTTGCGGATACTGGGGCAGCAACCACATCCGCACCCTCAAGGCGCTCGGCGCGCTGCACGCGGTCTCGGACGTCAACCCTGCCCGCGCCGAAGGCTTCGCCAGTGAGCAGGATTGCCTGGCGATCGAGCCGGAGGCGCTGTTTGTCCGCAGCGACGTCGATGCCATCGTAATGGCGCTGCCGCCGCAGTTCCACGCCGATATGGCGATGCGCGCAGTCCGGGGCGGCAAGGACGTGCTGGTGGAAAAGCCGATCGCGCTGACGGTGGCGGATGCCGAGCGCTCGGTGAAGGCGGCGGCCGACAATGGCCGCGTCTTCATGGTCGGCCATGTGCTGCGCTTTCATCCAGCCTTCGAGACGTTGAAGGCGCTGATCGACAGTGGCGAACTCGGCGAGGTCCGCTATATCCATTCGCACCGCCTCGGGCTCGGCAAGTTTCATACCGAGAACGATGCGCTGTGGGACCTTGCGCCGCACGATCTGTCGATGATCCTGGCCATCACCGGCACGGAACCGATCGAGGTGCGTGGTGAGGGGGCAGCGCTCCTCGACAATCTCAGCGATTTCGCGCATTTGCACATGCGCTTTCCCAATGGTCTGCGCAGCCATCTCTTCGCGTCGCGGCTCAACCCTTACCGCGAGCGGCGGCTGACCGTGGTCGGCACCAAGGCGATGGCGGTGTTCGACGATGTCGAGCCGTGGGAGCGCAAGCTCGCCGTCTACCGCCATGCGGTGTGGCAAGACAGCGGCCAATGGGCCTTCACCACCAACGAGCCGTCCTATGTGGCGGTGGGCGAAGGCATGCCGCTGACGCGAGAGCTCGAGCATTTCCTCCAGTGCATCGAGACGCGGGCAGAACCGCGTACCAGCGGCGAGGAAGCCATCAGGGTGCTGCGTATCCTGACCGCTGGCACGGTTATCCACACCGGATCGTCTTCCTGAGAGAAAAATGCGGCTGTATCAGAGCCTGATCCATCCCGATAAAATCGGGATCTTCGTCTATTCGGCGGGAATCTGCGCCGGGCGGGCTGCCAGCCGCGTCAGCATCGCCTCGGCCTCGGCGCCACGCTCGGAACGCTCGATGAAGCCGCCGCCGAACACGCGGGCTTCGTTGCCGTCGTCGGAATAGAGCACGCAGGCCTGGCCGGGCGCGATGCCGGACTCGCCGTCGACCAGTTCAACCGAAGTGATCCCGGCGTTGTGATGCAGCACGGCCGGGCGCGGCGGGCGTGTCGAGCGGACCTTGGCGAAAAGCTCCAGCCCAGCCGTCGGGATATCTGACAGTGCAGCGTCGCCCAGCCAGTTCATGTCGCGCAAATAGATCTTATGCGTCTCCAGCGCCTCGCGCGGACCAACGACGACGCGGGCCCGGTCGGCGTCGAGATGGACGACGTAGAGCGGCTCGCCCGACGCGATGCCGATGCCGCGGCGCTGACCGATCGTGTAGCGCAAAATGCCTTCATGGCGGCCGAGCACGCGGCCGTCGATATGGACGATGTCGCCCGGATTGGCAGCAGTCGGCTTCAGCTTGGCTATGATGTCGGAATATTTGCCCTGCGGGACGAAGCAGATGTCCTGGCTGTCCTGCTTGGCGGCGACCGTTAGCCCCATTTCCTCGGCGATGGCGCGAACCTGCGGCTTCGACAGGCCGCCGAGCGGAAAGCGCAGATAGTCGATCTGCGCCTGCGTGGTGGCGAAAAGGAAATAGCTCTGGTCGCGGTCCGCGTCGACAGGCCGGTACAGTGCGCGATGGGCGCCGTTGGCTCCAGAGCGGATGTAATGGCCGGTGGCCAGCGCGTCGGCACCGAGCTCCTTGGCGGTCGCCAGAAGGTCGGCGAATTTCACCGTCTGGTTGCAGGAAACGCAAGGGATCGGCGTTTCGCCGGCCACATAACTCTCGGCGAAGGGGTCGATCACCGCCTTGCGGAAGCGCTCCTCGTAATTGAGCACATAGTGCGGAATGCCGAGCGTCTCGGAGACGCGACGAGCATCGTCGATATCCTGGCCCGCGCAGCATGAGCCGGCCCGGTGCGTTGCCGCGCCGTGGTCGTAGAGCTGCAGCGTGACGCCGACGACGTCATAGCCTTCATGCTTCAATAGGCCGGCAACGACCGACGAATCGACGCCACCCGACATGGCAACAACGATGCGGGTATCTTCGGGGCGTCCGGGAAGGTCGAGGCTGTTCATGGTTCTTTCGTTCTGCACGGCGCCCTGGATGACGGTGCTTGAATGCCAATGGCCGGAATATAGGTCAAGCTTTCCGGGTGCGCCAGCTTCGCGAGCCGGCCGATTTTTTCTAATGGATACGGCGCTTGCGGGCAGATGCCTCAAATGCCGACGAAAAGACTAACGCGCCGTTCATGATCCTTACCTACCTATTAGGGTTCGCTTAGGCAATTTTTAAAGCTGTGGCGGTAATGTGGTGGGGATTGGGTCTTTGAGTTTTTAGTAGAGAGTACGATGACCGATCTTGTTAGACCGCGCGTCAAATATGTTATCGGGCCCGACGGCAGCCCCCTTACGATTGCCGATCTGCCGCCGACGAACACACGTCGCTGGGTTATCCGGCGCAAGGCCGAAGTGGTGGCGGCGGTGCGCGGCGGGCTTCTGAGCCTCGAAGAGGCATGCCAGCGCTATAAGCTGACCACCGAGGAATTCCTGTCCTGGCAAGCGTCGATAGACGAATATGGCCTTGCCGGGCTGCGCACGACGCGCATCCAGCAATATCGGCATTAGGGCTGGTCCAAGTAAGTCAAAAGGCGCGACAATCCGCGCCCTTATTTGCTTTGCCGCAACGGCTCTCTCTGCTTCAGACCGTCAGCACAATATTGCCGATCGGCATGGCGGCGGGAAAGACATGGATTGCGCCTGCGCCATCGAGCAGGTCTTTGCCAGATTAGGCCGCAAGCTCTTTCGCATCGACCTTGCCAAGTTCCATAAGGCCTGCGCGGTCGGGCCCGCCGGACATCCGCTCGACGCGCCGAACTCGGCCAGAACCTGATGGGCTGCTCAATCAGATATGGTCCTGGTCGGAACCGCATACGCCCGACATTAGGGATGCCCGGATGCGGCCGGTCGCGGAATATGAAGGGGATTTGGTAGGATAGGCCTGAAACTGGCGGCTGCTCGACCGATGAGCGGCGACGTTCCAGGTGAGCAACGCCCTGATCGCTGGGTGTTGACTGGCCTTAAAGCCTTGTTTTCAGCCGATCATGGCGCTGCGGCCGCCGGTCTCGGCGTCGCGAATCTTGGTGTCGCGTGATTCGAGCATTTCCGCTTTGGAAAGCTCCGCTTCGGCTTCGCCGAGCAGTGATTCGGCAACGCTTCGCTGCTGGGCGAGGTCGCTTTGCGAATTTCTGAGATTGTCGCGGCGCAGGCGCGCTGCCTTGGCGAAGGTCGGATAGGCAAAATGGTTGATGTCGGTGATGCCGGCTTTCTTTTCTTCGGCAGTGATCTGAAGCTCGAGTTCGACAGCCATGCGCTCGAATTCGGCGATCATCATGTCGAGTTGCAGCAATTGCCGCCGCTTCTCATTCACCTGAAACTGCTTCAGCCGAACGAGGTTTTCACGTGACTTCATGATTCGGTACTCCTGGAAACGCACACCTGCACATATCGTCCAATCCACCTGGCAAACTCAGGCTTCACCCGTCTCCACCGACTTTACCGGAACTATGGGAAACAAATTCCTAAAGTTTTTTGCCGGCGGTAACCATTCGTTTACGGGCATTGTTAATCATACGGCTCAGGACTTAAGGCCGGGTAAAAATTCCGGCTCTCGATGCGGAAGCACGGCCAGCGAGTCTCTGGAGTCACTTAGCCTGACTCATTAATGTTTTGCATTAGCGTTTTGGTTCTGTGATTCACTATTAGATTCAACAAGGTGTAGAAAGGGGTTAAAAAATCTGATACCGTCAGCGGCACGGAATTAGGTTTTGTTAACCATTCGATGGCAGCCTCTGCTCAGGCAATCACTGCTCCGGTCCTGGACGGGTCGTGAAATGGTCCGGCAGCAGAAAAGGGGAATGAAATGCGTGTTCTGCTGATAGAAGATGACAGTGCGACCGCACAAAGCATCGAGCTGATGCTGAAATCGGAAAGTTTCAATGTCTACACGACCGATCTTGGCGAAGAAGGTGTCGATCTAGGCAAGCTCTACGACTACGACATCATCCTTCTCGATCTCAATCTGCCCGACATGTCGGGATACGAGGTCTTGAGGACACTTCGCCTTTCCAAGGTGAAGACCCCGATCCTTATCCTCTCCGGCATGGCCGGCATCGAGGACAAGGTACGTGGCCTCGGCTTCGGCGCAGACGACTATATGACCAAGCCGTTCCACAAGGACGAACTGGTTGCCCGCATCCACGCCATCGTGCGGCGTTCCAAGGGCCATGCCCAGTCGGTGATCACCACCGGCGACCTGGTGGTCAATCTCGATGCCAAGACCGTTGAGGTAGGTGGCCAGCGCGTGCATCTGACCGGCAAGGAATACCAGATGCTGGAACTGCTCTCGCTGCGCAAGGGCACTACGCTCACGAAGGAAATGTTCCTCAACCACCTTTACGGCGGCATGGACGAACCGGAACTGAAGATCATCGACGTCTTCATCTGCAAGCTGCGCAAGAAGCTCGACGCCGCTTCCGGCGGCCAGAACTACATCGAGACGGTTTGGGGTCGCGGCTATGTGCTGCGCGAGCCGGAAGATATCCGCGTCAGCGCCTGAGCTGACGACGCCGATGCGATCGATTTTCGACAAAAATCCGGCTTCGGCCGGACTTTTGCGATTGTAGCGCAGACATTAGAGCGCCGACCTCCTGGGCCATGTGCCAGGGTCGGCGAATCAGGCTGCAATTCTCAGGGTGCGGAAGCACTCGAGAAGTTGCGGCCGATTGAACGGCTTCAGCAGATAGCCTTGAGCGCCGGCGCGCTTTGCCCGCATGATCGAAGCGACGTCGACCTCAACCAGCGAAATCAGGATCTGGGGCCGTATCGGACTTTCGATGGCGCATACGCGGCGAATGACGTCCTCCGCCTGCATGTCCGGTAAGGCGCCGTCGACGACGATGATATCCGGCATGTCAGCAGTGCACATCTCGACCGCGTCAAAACCGCGCGCAGCTTCGATGACCAGCATGTCGGAACCACCCAGGATGCGCTTTGCGACCTTCCTGATGACGCTCGAATCGTCGATGAACATGCAGCGTTTCATTTCCGGGCCCTCTGTGCCATGCGGCAATCCGGCAGCGTCGCGGTACTGAAAGGCACGGTAGGATCAATCCGGTAAAGAAGCTGAAAAGCCAATAGATAAAATTTTTGCAAGACCAGCTTTTACGGAAACTTCTTGACGATGCTTCGGTCGAACTAGCCGGGAGGGTTCATTTCATTCATCCGTGAAGGCGTAGTAAACACTGTCTAAAAATAGTTGTCTATTCTTGTCACTCACCTTAGTAACGTCAAGCGGCCGATAGCACGATTTCTTCTGCGGTTGCGTGTATCGATATCGTCATGTTCGCCTCGCGCGCCAGAAGCAGCGTGTAGTAGGGCTGCACCGAATGCGCGTCGATCGGTTCTTCAGGCTTGTTGCCGGAATGGAGTTCCAGGAATTTGGGCGGCACGCGCAGCATCGGACCGCTCGCGGCGAGCGCAAAGCGTGGTTCTGTGTCGAGGTTTTCAAGCGTAACCGTAAGCTTACCGCCACGCGGAATGGCGGCGTTGGCGACGAGAATTAGGTTGAGCAGGAGCTTCACCTTGTTCTTGGGCAGCAGCGCACGGGTTCCGTTCCAGACCAGTTCCGGCTTTTCGTTCTTCAAAAAGGCGATCGCAACGGCCTCGGCGTCCCCGGTGTCGATCATCATGCCGGCAGAACCGGCTGCGCCGAAGGCGATGCGGGCGAATTGCAGGCGGGCCGAAGCGTTTCTGGCGCTCTGGCGAATCAATTTCATGGCGTCTTCGTCGGCGCCGCCTTCGTCGAGCAGCTCAAGCCCGTTGTTTATGGCGCCGACCGGCGAAATGATGTCGTGGCAGACTCGGCTGCACAAAAGCGCTGCGAGATCGGGTGCGGAAAGGGTGAAAAGCTCGGCCATCGGCGAAAGTCCCTGCAAAATTCCACTAAAAATGGCCGGGCGATCAATGGTCACGCCTGTCCACGCGAATCACGCTCTCTCCCAAGGCCTACTGAATACACAGCGCCTGAGCGTGCAGCAACAAATCCGGAATTGCCGTTATCGAAAATGGTGTGTTCACGCAGGGGTGCGGATACTGCGCGGGCGACGCGAAACCGGCTCGAAACCAGCCTTCTAACCGCCATCTTCATGTGAAAGCTTAATGGTTGAAAAAGGATTACGGCATAGTTTGCCCATAACAGTCATCCTTAGCGGCCGCCAAAGAGCCGCACGGATGCGAGGCGTCGGCGAAAGTGCTCCCTGACGGAGATTGGAAGCATGTTTTCCCGATACTACGACCGGAGCTTTTTCCGTGTCACCTCAATGGCGATAGCTCTGATGGGCCTTGTCGTCGTCTTTTCAACCTCGCCTTCGCGGGCCCAGGAATACACCGCTCAGGAGATCGTCGATTCCGGGCATAAATTCTTCGGCGCAACATCGGGCGGGCTCGCCACCGTCGTCGAGAAGATTTTCGCCTCCTACGGCCTGCCTAATGGCTATTTGCTTGGCGAGGAGGGCTCGGGCGCACTGATCGGTGGCCTGACCTATGGCGAAGGCACGCTCTACACCAAGAATGCCGGCGATCACAAAGTGTTCTGGCAGGGCCCGTCGCTCGGCTGGGATTTTGGCGGCGAGGGCTCGCGGGTGATGATGCTGGTCTACAATCTCGACGATGTGAACAGCCTCTACAATCGTTTCGGCGGCGTTGCCGGCTCCGCCTATCTCGTGGCTGGCGTCGGCTTCAACGTGATGAAGAACAACAATGTGCTGCTGGTGCCGATCCGTACCGGCGTCGGCGCCCGGCTTGGCGTCAATCTCGGTTATCTCAAGCTTACCCAGCGTGCCACCTGGAATCCGTTCTGAGCAGGCGGTTGCCTCGTCATCCCGATTGGTTCCAGGATCGAAGACTTGAACATTGCTGCGGCAGACCCTTGCCGCAGCACTGGAATTCCGTCATGCGAACGTGGCACAGTCCCTAACGGTCCATAACGGATAGTCACCTTGGTTCAGTCGGTCCTGTTCTTTGTCCTCGGCTTTCTCTGCGCCGGCTTTGTGGCGCTGATGATTGCCCCGGCCATCTGGCGGCGGGCCGTGATGCTGACGCGCAAACGCGTCGAGGGCTCAATGCCGCTGACGCTGGCCGAGATTCAGGCGGAGAAGGATCGCATCCGCGCCGAGTTCGCCATGTCGACGCGCCGGCTCGAAATGAGCGTCAAGTCGTTGCGCGAAAAGGCGGCCGAACAGCTTGTCGAGATCAGCCGCGGCCGCGAGGCCCTGAAGGAGTTGGCGCTCGAGCGGAAGGACAAGAAACAGGCCCTTTCCGAACTCGAGGCCAAGGGTGAAGACCTTCGACAGCGCGAAGACCAGCTGCAGCTTTTGTCGGATCGGCTTGCTCAAACCGAACATGCCCTGGAAAAGCGTGTGCTCGAGCTGAAAAAACTGGAGCATATGTATGACGACGCCAGCTTTTCTTCCAGCAGCCGTCAGATCCAACTTGTGGCGCGCGAGTCCGAACTGCAAAAGCTGGCCGACGACATGTCGGTGCTGCGTGGCCAGCGCAAGGAGGCGGACAGGCGCCAACAGGAGAGCGCGGCCGAGAGCAAGGCCGCACGAGACGCATTGAAGGCCGAGAAGAAACGGACCGGCGAACTGGACAAGAAGGTCGAGCGCCTGCTCGCCACGCTTGCCGATCGCGAGGACAAGCTTGACCGCCGCGAAAAGGAAATCGCGCGGCTTCGCCAAAAGTCGAAAGGCGAAAGCGTGGAAAACGCCTCGGCGGTGCGTCTCGTCGGAGTGCAAGGTAGTCAGGGCGATGCGGCCGTCAAGGACGACGACGAGATCCAAAACGCCATCGCCAAGCTCGACAGCGACCGAGAGCGGTTGGAGGCGAGGCTGACGGAACTGGCCCGCGAGAACAAGAAACTGAAAACGGAGCTTGCCGCCTTCGAGGCATCCAAATCCGAAGACGGCGACGATGCGCGCCGCGCCAGCGCTGCATTGCGTGAGCAGATGAGCGACCTGGCGGCGCAAGTCGTCGCCCTGACGGCGAAGCTCGACGGGCCGGAGTCGCCGATCACAAAGGTTCTTGCGGCACCCAACCAAACGGGAAGCGGCGAACGCAGCCTTGCCGATCGCGTGCGGGCGCTGCAGAAGGCCGAATCGACGCATTGAACCCGGGCAGTGATGCTGTCTTCTGCGGCTCAGGTGCTGCTTGCCGAAAAATGATGTAAGGCGATGGCTGACGCGGCGGCGACATTCAGGCTGTCGAAGCCTTCTGCCATATCGATCCGCACCGTCCGCAGACGGGCGAGCAGGCTTTCGGGCAGGCCTTCGCCTTCGGTGCCGAGATAGAGCGCCAGCCGTTCAGTCCTTTTCGTATCGCGGATGCCGGTTCGCCCGCGCGGCGACAAAGCGAACTGGCCGAAGCCCAGCCGGTCGAGCGCTGTAGTGAAGCCGATGGTCTCAGTGAAGGAGGCGAAGGGGACTTTCAGCGCAGCGCCGACCGAAACGCGGATCGCCTTGCGGTACAGCGGATCGCAGCAGGTCGAGTCTAGAAACACGGCATCGGCGCGGAAGGCGGCGGCGTTGCGAAAGATCGAGCCCATATTGTCATGGTTGGCGATGCCGACCAGCACGACGATCAACGCCCGGGCGGGCAGGGTATCCAGCAAGGCCTCTGCAGACTGCGCCGCGCCTTTGCGGCCAATCGCCAATATGCCGCGATGCATGTGAAAGCCGGCAATCCTGTCCATGACCTCGCTGGCAGCCACATAGACCGGAAGGTCCAAGGGTGCTTTGCGCAGGATTCCGTCGAGGCCTGCCAGCCGATTTTCGAGTACCAGCACCGATTCGGCCGCAAAGCGTTTGGCCCCGAGCAGCATTTCGAGCACCACCTTTCCTTCGGCAACGAAACGGCCCTGCCGCCCGGCAAGATCGCGCTCGCGGATCTCGAGATAAGCGGCGACGCGCGGGTCTTGCGGGTCGTCGATACGAATGGGGCGCATGCTTGCCTCAGCTGACTCGCATCGGCCCGATCGTGGTGAGTTTTCCGACAGCACGACGCGTGGATCCAAAGTGTTAGAGCGTACTTTCTGCGTCCAACTGGACGCAAGTCCCTCTTAGAATCGTTAGCGAGGTAAGGGTGCCCGGGCCAGTTCTTGCATTTATAGATATCGTTATCCCAAAACCGCTTCGCACCCTCGGTCAAGCCCAAGGGCAGGCTTTTGGGCGACATGCATTGGCCGGTTACGTCCCGGAGCGACGCGGGCGGTATGCCATCTGCGATAGCTCACCCTCGCCGAAAATCCCGTCCAGCGTGTTGAGAAGTTCGCGCACGGCATCGGATTTACAGGAATAGTAGATCATCTGCCGGTCGCGCCGGGTCTCGACGAGATCGAGCCCCCGCAGTTTGGCCAGATGCTGTGACAGGGCGGATTGGCTGAGCAGAACCTTCTCGGCGATAGCGCCGACCGACATTTCACCGTCGGCCAGATAGTTCATGATCAACAGTCGTTTCTCGTTGCCCATCAGCGTCAGAAATGCAGCCGCTGATTCGGCATTGGCAATTAGCTTTTTCGAGACCATCGATCCCCCATGCCTTCCTGCTCATCCGGCGCTATGGGGGCAATAGCGTCTGATTCCATAGGCTCACTCGCGAATGTGCGCTGGCGATTCAACGCTACCGGGAAAGCGTAGAACATCTCGCTCAAACCTCAAGACTTGCTTTCGGCCCGACGCGATTAACTGTCGGACTGTGTTTAATCCGCCACTCGGCCGGTTTTTGCCATGTCGACCAGAACATGCCTGAGCTCGCGCGCCGTCCTCAATGGCTCGGGAAAGAACACCCGGCAGACATCGTCGCCCAGCGCCAGGTCCATGCCGTCGGCGTCGAAGCCGGTGACGACCCAGCCGTCGCCCACCGCCTTGGCGAAGTGGCGCGCGTAGACGGCGATTGCGTCGCTATGGTCGGCATTCATGTGGTCGAGGGCGGATTGTTCGCCAGCGGCAAGCTCTTCGACGATCGGTCCGGTCGTGACCAGATCGGCGCGTTCGAGCAGGTAGGCCTTGCCAAAGCCGCCGTTGAGACTGGCGCGCTCTGGCTCGAGGCGGAAGATCGAGAAGTCGCCAAGACCGGCATAGAGCTTCGCCTTGGGGTTGCGGTTGAGATAGCGCCGGTCGGCGCGGGCGTGCTCGCTGGATCCACGCTCAAGCCGTGCTGCCCGACAGACGAGCGTCAACCGCGGGTGCGCCAGCGGGTCGCCCTTGCCGGGCTCGCCGACAAGCAGCGAACAGCGCGGGTCGGCAAGGATCGCGCCGGTATGGGCGGACAGCATCGATACAAGGATCAGCGGCGTGCCGTCGAGATCGGTGGCGACGCCAACCCTGCTGGCCAGCGGCGAACCGGTCCCGGGTTCGATCACCGCCAGCGCGCCGAAACGGGCACTGCGGATCAGCGTCTTTGCCAGCCTGATCGCTTCGGCGTCGGTCTCGCGGATCACGTCCTTCCTTCGGTCGGCCAAAATCCACACCGTCTTAAGCTGATGTTTAGTCTCTGGTTATCAACCTATCACACCGGATTTGACAAGGGCTTCAGTTTCGATTTCGGGAAGGCAGAAGCGTGCCAGCACGGTCGCCGCCTGACAATCGTGATCGGCCGGCATAGCGGCAAGCGTCGGCCGGGAGCGCGAAAAAACGCGGGCCGGGGCGGGGCGCTCAAGCGCACCAGACGTCACAAAGGCGTTGCGGGCGCGATTGTGGGGACGATCCCTGGCTTCCCGCAGCGACAGAACCGGTGCAACACAAGCATCGGTCGCAGCACGGTCCCAGTCGTCCCGTGTCTTCTGCCCGATTCAATCGACAATGGCGGCGCGCATCTGCGGCCACAATGTCGTGTCGTATTGGGCGCGTACAAAACGTTCGTCGAGCGGCAGGAGTCTTGCGAATTCGGCGAAGAACCGGGGTTCAAGGCAGCCGACGGCGACGTGGCGTGCGTCCGCCGTCTCATAGGTATCGTAGAAGGGCGCGCCGGAATCGAGCAGGTTCGCGCCGCGCATGTCACTCCACACGCCCGCTCCCATCAAGGCGTGCACAGGTGTCGTCAGCATCGAAGCGCCCTCGGTCATCGCGGCGTCGATCACCTGGCCCCTGCCGGAGCGCGAACGCTCAAACAGGGCGGCCAGTGCGCCGGCAACCAGCATCACGGCGCCGCCGCCATAGTCGGCGACGACGTTGAGCGGTGGGACTGGCCGGCCTCCTTCCTGGCCGATGGCGTGCAGCACACCCGAATAGGCGAGGTAGGTGATGTCGTGGCCGGCACGATCCGATAGCGGTCCGTTATGGCCGAATCCCGTCGTGCGGCCGTAGATCAGCGCCGAGTTGCGTGCCAGTACCGCGTCCGGCCCAAGACCAAGCCGCTCCATGACATCGGGACGAAACCCTTCGCTCAGCATGTCGGCCTTTTCGGCAAGGCGCAGCACCAGTTCGGCGCCTTCCCAGCGCTTCAGATCAATCCGCAGGTTGGAGCGGCCGTGACGGTCGATGCCGTATTCATCCGGTAGCGTCAGGAACGGCCGGGTCGACCCAGCCCGCTCGATGCGCAGCACCTCGGCTCCCATCTCCGACAGCATCAGGCCGGCTAACGGCACCGGTCCAATCCCGGCCATCTCGATCACCGTCAGGCCGGCGAGCGGGCCGGTCTTCGCCTGCGGGGCGACTTAGGCACTCATGGTCGGCTACTTCGGCGCCATGCGGATGGCGCCATCGAGGCGGATGGTCTCGCCGTTGAGCATCTGGTTTTCGATGATGTGCAGCACAAGGGCTGCATATTCGGAAGGCTCGCCGAGACGGGACGGGAAGGGTACCGCAGCGCCAAGCGAATCCTGCACCTCTTGCGGCATGCCGGCCATCATCGGTGTCTTGAAGATGCCGGGCGCGATGGTGCAGACGCGAATGCCCGATCGGGCAAGGTCGCGCGCCACCGGCAGCGTCATGCCGACGACGCCGCCCTTGGAGGCTGAGTAGGCCGCCTGGCCAATTTGACCGTCATAGGCGGCGACCGATGCCGTGTTGACGATGACGCCGCGCTCGCCGCCCTCCAGCGGCTCAAGTTTCGCGGCCCGGTCGGCGACGAGGCGGATCATGTTGAAGGTGCCGATCAAATTGACCTCGATCACCTTGCGGTACTGCTCGAGCGGGTGCGGGCCGTCCTTGCCGATCGTTTTCATGCCGATGGCGATGCCGGCGCAATTGACCAGGATACGGGGTTCGCCGAACTTTTTTACCACTTCCGCCACTGAAGCAGCACCGCCGTCGGCGCTGCTTACGTCGCATTGGATGGCGATGCCGCCGATATCGGCCGCAATCTTCGCCGCACGCTCGATGCCGAGGTCGAGGATGGCAACGTCCGCGCCCTTCGCGGCCAGTGCACGTGCCGTCGCTTCGCCAAGGCCGGATCCGCCGCCGGTGACGATCGCAATCTGGCCGTTCGGGTTCATGTCGGCGTCCCCACCTAAAGCGCTCGCGTTATCTAAAGCGCGTCGCGTTGAAACGGATTCAATAAACGCGCTTTAAATCTCTGTTTTTATGCATGTCGTTACCCCAAAACCGCTGCGCACTTTTGGGCGACATTCACCATCGGCCACATGCTACGAAGCCCGACAGGACGGCGCAACCGCATCCGGACGGTCACGCCATCGCGGCGACGTTCGCGGCAATCCGTGCCTGATCGGCGTGGCAAACCTCCCCCACCAGCCTTGCCACCGCGCCCGGCACGATCTCGTGCGACAAAAGCCGGTCGAGATCGACCGGGCGCGGCATGGAGATTTGCCCACGCGGGATTCTCTTGAAGCCGAGCGGGCCGTAATAGGGCTCGTCGCCGACAAGCATCACGGCCGGCGTGCCGGCCTTGGCGGCGGCCTCCAGCGCGATTGCCACCAGCCGGCGGCCGATACCGAGATTCTTGAAGGCCGGCCGCACGGCAAGCGGTCCGAGCATCAGCGCGCGACCGGAGCCGGCCGCGATGCGCGTCATGCGCACCGAAGCGACAACGATATCGCCATCGACGGCCACGAAGGACAGGGCGCGTTCGTGCGGGCCGCCCTCACGGATCTTGTAGGCGCCCAGCACGAAACGGCCCGGCCCGAAGGCTTCGTCGTTTATGGCTTCGATTTCGGGGTCATGCGCCGGATTTTCCGGCAGGTATTTCACGTCGGCAAGGCTCATGGTCTTTGCGTTCCGGTATACGGGAAAAGGTTTGCTGCAAACGGCAGCGTTCGCCAGTCAGCGCTTCATCAAGCGCGGGCGCCCTTTCGTCGTCGGTCGAACCGGATCAAAGCGAAGTCGAACATGCGGATGTCCGCTAGCACCAATCTTCAGCCACTGCAATCGGCCGTTTGCTTGCCGCCCTTCGGTTGCCGCCCTGGCGATTGACGAACTGTTCAACGCCTGGCGATTTCCGCATCGTTGGTTTGTGCCTACATCCCTACAAAGACGAAAGGACATCGCATGGGATTGCTGGTCGGCGGCAAATGGCAGGACAGCGGGTACGACACCAAGGGCAGCGACGGCGAGTTTGTGCGGGCGCAGTCGCAATGGCGCGACTGGGTCACGGTTGACGGTACGCCGGCCGAAGGCCGCAAGCGCGGCTTCAAGGCCGAGCCGGGCCGCTACCACCTCTATGTCTCGCTTGCCTGTCCCTGGGCGCACCGGACGCTGATCATTCGAGCACTGAAGAAACTCGAGGACGTGATTTCCGTCTCGGTCGTCCATCATTTCATGGGCGCTAACGGCTGGACCTTCCTGGCCGAGGACGGCGCCACCGGCGACACGCTCTACGGTTTCGATTTCCTGCATCAGATCTACACCAAGGCCGATCACGCCTATTCCGGCCGCGTGACGGTCCCGGTTCTGTGGGACAGGCGAGAACAAACAATCGTCTCCAATGAGTCCTCAGAGATCATCCGGATGCTCAATTCAGTCTTCGACAAATGGGGCGATGCCAGCCTCGATTTCTATCCGAAAGCACTGCGCGGCGAAATCGACGCGGTCAATGCGCTGGTCTATCCCTCAGTCAACAACGGCGTCTATCGCGCCGGCTTCGCCACCACGCAAACGGCCTATGAAAAAGCGTGTGGCGAACTGTTCTCGGCGCTCGATCAACTCGAGGATCGCCTATCCCGCCGGCGTTATCTCGTCGGTGACCGCATCACCGAGGCCGATTGGCGGCTGTTCACCACGCTGGTCCGCTTCGATCCGGTCTATGTCGGCCATTTCAAGTGCAACCTGCGCCGCATCGCCGACTATCCGAACCTGTCGAACTATCTGCGCGACCTCTATCAGGTCCCAGGGGTCGCAGGCACGGTGAGCTTGCACCACATCAAGGCGCACTATTACGGCAGCCATGAAACGATCAACCCGACGCACATCGTGCCGGTCGGGCCGGAACTGGACTACGCGGCGCCGCATGATCGCAATCGGTTCAGGAAGGCGGCGTGACCTACCAGTAGGGCGACGCCGCCGCGCCGCCAAAAATCTCGGCAACCCGTCGCAGTGTGGCCGGCGTCGTTGCCTCCGGCAGGCGGTCGAGAGGAAAGAAACCGGCTGCGGCGATCTCGCGGTCCGGCAGCTTCGGCGCCGTCTGATTGAACTGCTCGACCAAATAGAGCCCGACATGGTCGCGGCGGCTGGCCCGACGGTTGAAATGCATCGATTTCAGCACCGGCGGCGCGGTCAATGCAATATTGCCCTCCTCGGAGAGCTCGCGCGCCAGCGCCTCGATCATCGTCTCGCCCAGCTCGACGCCACCGCCGGGAAGCTGCCAGCCCGGTACATAGGTGTGGCGAATGAGGAACACGGAATTGGACGTGCGGTCGTGGATCAAGCCGCGCACCCCGAGCGTCATCGGCCGCCGCAGCACGAAATACAGATGAAACAGCCTTGCCCTGAGACCCGGCCAGCCGGCCTGGCGGAAAACTTGTTCCAGATCGGGCTGCGTCATCACCCACGAAACCGTGGGTGGAAAGCAGCGCGCGCGTCGCTTATGAAGAGGGGATGTTCAGGCTCGCGCATATTTCCGATATCCATCTGGGACCGCTTCCCGGTGTAACCTATCGCGATCTCGCCTCCAAGCGGGTGGTCGGTTACGTCAACTGGCAGCGCAATCGCCGCCGCCACATGCGCGATGCCGTCATCGACACGATCGTCGCCGATATCAAGGCAAGCGCACCGGATCACCTTGCTGTCACCGGTGATCTGGTCAATCTGGCGCTCGACGGCGAGATCGAGATGGGCAAGCACTGGCTGGAGACGCTGGGTTCTCCCGATGATGTGTCGGTTGTTCCAGGAAACCACGACGCCTATGTGCCTGGCGCCTTCGACAAGGCCTGCCGGTCGTGGACGGCATGGATGACCGGCGACGGCATCAATACGCCGATCGATCGCGACGCCTTTCCGTATCTGCGCGTGCGTCGCAACGTCGCGCTGATCGGTGTGACGACGGCGCGGGCCACGGCTCCGTTCATGGCCAACGGCTTCTTTCTGGAAGACCAGGCGGAAAGGCTGCGCGAAGTGCTCGATGCCACGGCCAAGCTCGGACTGTTCCGGGTGATCATGATCCACCATCCGCCAGTGCGCGGCGCCGTTTCGCAGCCCAAGCGGCTGTTCGGCATTGCCCGCTTCCACAAGGTCGTTCAGCGGCACGGGGCCGAGCTTGTGCTGCACGGCCATTCGCACGAGCCGACGCTGTTCTCCATCAAAGGGCGCGGCGCCAAAATTCCGGTGGTCGGCGTCGCCGCCGCAGGGCAGGCGCCAGGCGGCAGGCGTCCGGCGGCGCAATATAATCTGTTGGAGATCGATGGCGATAAGGACAATTGGCGGATCAGGCTGACGCGACGTGGCCTGACCGGCCCGGCCATCCCGCCTTCCGATCTGGAGATTCTGGAGCTTGGCGCGGACGCTATGGCCTAGAGCCTATTCCATCCCGATGGAATCGGGATGGGGCTCTATCTTCTTGTTTGACCATGACCTTTTCCGGAAACCGGATTCCACTATGGCTACGCGGACCTTCGGTTCAGGGTCATGGTCTAAAAACCAGTCCCATCGCAACAAGGCGGTCCCAGAACAACACGATCGATACAGCCAGCCCGACCAGGGCGCCGGCGGCGATCAGGCCAAGACCGGAGAGAAACGCCGACCAACCCTTGCCGCGCCGCACGGATCGCAGTGGCGGCTCGGCTTCCGGGACCAAGGCACGTTTCAGGCTGGCGACAGCCTGCTCGACCCCGCCTTCCATCATTCGCTGGCGTTCGACGACGCGCTCCGCGACGTAGCGCGTCACCTGATCGGCAACCGGTTTCATCTCGGTTGATTCGGCGAGCACCACCCGGCCGATGCGCGTGTCCTTGAGGAAGCGATAGGTGCGGCGGTCGCGCCCCATGGCGACATGGCTGACGGCGTCGATCCATAGGCGCGGCTGCAGCCCGGACGAGACGGCGAAGTCGAAATTGTCCATGTCGGCGGGCACGTCGGCGAAGATGGGCGCGAGTTCGGCAGCAAGCAAATCGAGCCGCATGCGATGCGCCTCGCGCATGTCGACTACGACGTCGTCGCGGTCGGCGAAGGCGTTTTTCACGTCGCGTATGGCGTCGGACAGTTTTCGCGACTGATCGATCTGGGTGATGTTCTCGCCTGCATCCTTCATCGGCGTTGCCTCGCGGGTTTGGTTAACACCGAATTAACACAGCCGTTGGCAAAATGCACTTGCGAGATCGACAGGCCTTTAAGCGGCTTACCAGACCAAAAGCCAGCCCGAAGCCGCACCATCAGTCTTTGGCAGGCAGGGATCGATCCGCCGCGGCGGCGGATTTTGGACGACGCGGCCTGCTGCGGCGTTTCATGTTGCGGCGGACGATCTCGGCGATAAGACCGGGCGCTTCCTCGACCAGCATATGGCCGGCCTCCAACACGTGGTGCAGGTGGAAATGCGCCGGCAGACTATCGGCCTGTGTGAAGGGCAGCACCGCGTCATCTATCCCCCAAACCACCATCACCGGCATATCAAGTGTTTCGAGCCGTTCGCGCGAGATGACGCCCTGCCGATCACCCCTGGTCATAGAGGCCGCGATCTCGACAAGTTTCTGCAACTGGCCGAGACGTGCACGCATTTCGCCAAGCATATCCACGATGCGCTCCGAGGGCAGGCTTTGCGGTCCGGACATGGCGGCCAGGCAGGCGCGAATTTCACTCTTGCCGGCAGCGGCGGCGTAACGGCGCAACAGCGGCCCGTTGATCTCAGTCCCAAAACCGCCCGGCGCCAGAAGCGTCAGCGAGGCTATCCTTTCGGGCTCGGCCAATGCCATCAGCACTGCCGCCGCACCGCCCATCGAATGGCCGACAAGATGCACCCTCCTAATTCTGCGTGCGGCGAGGTCTGCAAGAACGGCCCGAGCGGCCGCCTTGGCCGGGCCACCACCCGGGAAATCGAGGGATAGCCCATGGCCCGGAAGATCATAGGCCAGCGTCCGTGAACCAAGTGCCAGTGTCGAAATCACCTCCTGCCAGTCGCCGTGACAACCGCCGAAGCCATGCAGGAAGACAACCGTCTTCGGGCCGGCGCCCCGTTCGGCAGCGTAAAGGGATGAAATCATGAATTTTATGGTTTTATTGCAAAATCAAACAGGACGCGAGATTCCAGATTGTGGCTCGACTGCGCCTTGTCCAAGCCGATGGCCAGTAAGATTTCCGCGATCAGCCGTGCGTTAGAAGCGCTAGCTGGCATTGCCGAGCCCGGCGGCACGCAACGCCTCGACCAGCCGGTCGATCAGATCGGCGGGGTATCTCCGCTCGACAAAGGTTGCGCGCGGATCTGCAGCGAATTTCGGGAATTTGACAGTCATCTCGTCCGCGAGTTCGTGCGCCAGTTGATTGCGGCCGGTTGCCTTCGCGCCGATCAGCCGCGCAGCCAGATAGTGCGATTTCGTGGGCGTCGCTTGCAACGCATCACTGGCAAGCGCGGCCTTATTCATATCGCCCGCCATGAACTGCCCGACGAAAAGCCCGTAGTCCCACCAGGTCGGATGGGCGCTGGAAGTTTCGGCGGCGTGAGCTAGGATAGGTGTTCCCTCCCTATACCTGCCGGCAAAAATCAGCCCATAGGCGTAAGCTGCCGCCATGCTGAGGTCGTAAGGGTTAAGTTCGTAGGCCTTGTGCATCCAGCGGATCGATTCCTCCGAATTGCCGAGGCGGGAATTGAGATAGCCATAGGCACGGTGGGCATAGGGACTGGTCGGCCCCATCTGCACGGCGCGACGGGCAAGCGACATCGCCTGTTCGATCGTTGCGCCGGCCGGATAGGCGTAGTGATCTGTGGCCGCCTCGAGATGCAGGGTCGCGAGCTCCGAATAGACGAGTGACGATTTCGCATCCCGGTTGATCAGGTTTTCGAGACAGCGATAGGCAGCCTCATGGGTTTTGGCGCCCTGGTCGAGATAGTACTTGTCGTTGAGCAGCAGACATTCCGTCAGGCCGGTCTGAAGGCCGCTCTGTTCGATGTAGTTGTAGATCGTGCCAGAGGCGGGAACGGCCGAACTCAAAATGCCGGCGACACTATCCTCGACGGTGGAGGGTGTGCTGTCGGCGGCAGTCAAGTTGCGTGACAGCAGGACCCGTCCGGTCGCCACGCTTTGAAGCTCCAGAGTGACATCGCCGGCCGTTGGTCCCGGCAAGACGTCGAATACGAAGCTGATTGCATCGGTGACCGGATCGGGCGGGCCGTCGGCGTCCCGACCGATGAAGTTGACCGTGTCGAAGCCGCTGAGGCCGGCGCGCAGCGATGCCGCGACGCGGGCAGCCTCGGCGCTGCTGGTTTTCACCGCAATGTAGACGAGCGGAAGGCTTTCAATCGGAGCCCATGGCGCAATGCTGCCGGTTGCCACCGCGTTTTCGATCGTCGAAGCGGCATCGCTTCCCGCCAGCAATGCGCCGCTTCCCTGGCGAAGGATCAGCACGCCCAGCATGGCGATGACCAGAGCGATCGCCAACCAGAAGAACTGGAGATGGCGCAGCAGCGACGGCGCCGGCTCGCGAACGACAGGGGACATCAACGATACGGCAGGTGCGGCCATGCGGGGCTCTTCGAGCGACCCCGACAAGGTGGCAGCCGCCTCGGTGTGTTTCTTCGGCGCCGGCTCGGCCGGCAGGCGGATCGCGTTGAGTTCATAGGATGGAACATAGCCGCCACGCGGAATGGCGATGCGGATCGGCTCGGCAACGCCCTCATTGGCGAAGTAATGCTGCAGAAGCTCGCGCAGCCTGCCCGCCTGCACCCGGACCACGGCGTCGGTCGACGGATCGAAATCGCCGTCCTTGCCGAAAACATCCATCGCGATGGAAAAGCCCTTGAGCTTGTCGGCTTCGCCTGCCTGCTCGCGCTCGACCAGATAGCGAAGCAGCTTACGCGCTCGTTCGGATCTCCCGAACGTTTCGCTGGCTAGCAATCGCTCCAACGTCTCGCGCACTGCGGGGGCGGCAGGCGTGGCATGCTGCAAGTGTCGATCCTTTCGAAGTCGGCACAGGTTGAGACGCAATCATATAGAGCCTGCACTGCCAGACAAGCATGCATCCATTATGCGATCGCGTACCCCACCGGATAATTTTCCGGTGGTTAATGGCGCGAAAGGCCAGAGCAAGAAGATACCTTGTGGGTTCATCTTGCTCCAGCGCTGTTAGCTTTCGACAGCTTGTCTAGAGCGGTTCATCTTTGGTAGAACCGACGAACGGCTCTAAGTATTTGTTTTTACGCAATTCGGACGGAAAACCGCTACACACTTTTCCTGGGATTGCTCTACTCGACCTTTCGGCCGACAATGCGATTGGCGGCGGAAACCACGGCTTCCAGCGAAGCGGCCACGATGTTGGTGTTGATGCCGGCGCCGAACAGCTTGCCGCCGGGATGCTCCATCTCGACATAGGAGATGGCCGAGGCATTCGAGCCGCGCTGCATGGAGTGCTCCGAATAGTCGAGCACCGACATCGGCACGCCGACATGGCGCGACAGCGCGTCGACAAAGCCGTCGATCGGGCCGGTTCCGGAGCCTGAAATCGTCACCTCCTTGCCCCTGTCGAGGATGATCGCCTCCACCGCACGCCGGCCCTTGGTCTCAAGGTCCGGATAGGTGTGGTGGTCGAGGAACTTCAGCCGCGCGCCGGGCTGATCGACATAGGTGTCGAGAAAGCGCTCATAGATGCGCTTGGCCGGCACCTCCTTGCCTTCGGCGTCGGTGATCGCCTGGATCGCTTGACTGAACTCGATCTGCAGGTTGCGCGGCAGGTTGAGGCCGTAGTCCGCCTGCAGCACATAGGCGATGCCGCCCTTGCCGGACTGCGAGTTGATGCGGATGATCGCCTCGTAATTGCGCCCGACATCGGCGGGATCGATCGGCAGATAAGGCACTTCCCAGTAGGGCGTGTTGGCCTTGCGCAACGCCTTCATGCCCTTGTTGATGGCATCCTGGTGCGAGCCGGAAAAGGCCGTATAGACGAGCTCGCCGACATAGGGATGGCGCTCGGGGATCTTCAACTGGTTCGAATATTCATAGACGTCCTTCATCCGATTGATGTCGGAGCAGTCGAGCTCGGGATCGACGCCTTGCGTGTACATGTTGAGCGCCAGCGTGACGATGTCGACATTGCCGGTGCGCTCGCCATTGCCGAACAGCGTGCCTTCGACGCGGTCCGCGCCCGCCATCAGACCGAGTTCGGTGGTGGCAACGCCGGTGCCGCGGTCGTTGTGCGGATGCAACGAAATGAGCAGGTTCTCGCGGTTGTCGAGATTGCGGCACATCCATTCGATGCGATCGGCATAGATGTTGGGTGTCGACATCTCGACCGTGGACGGCAGGTTGATGATCAGCTTGTTTTTCGCCGTCGGCTTCACGATTTCGGTGACGGCGTTGCAGATTTCCAGCGCCACTTCGAGCTCGGTGCCGGTAAAGCTCTCCGGCGAATATTCAAAACGATAACCGCCGCCGGCCTTCGCCGCCATGTCGGTGATCATCTTGGCCGCATCGGTGGCGATCCGCCTGATGCCAGCAACGTCCTTCTCGAAGACGACGCGGCGCTGCAATTCGCTGGTCGAATTATAGAAATGCACGATCGGGTTGGTGGCGCCCTGCAGCGCCTCGAAGGTGCGGGTGATCAGTTCCGGCCGGCACTGCACCAGTACCTGCAGCGAGACATCGGCTGAGACATTGCCCTCTTCGATGCACCAGCGGGCAAAATCGAAATCGGTCTGCGAGGCCGACGGGAAGCCGATCTCGATCTCTTTGAAGCCCATGTCGAGGAGCAGGGCGAACATGCGCGCCTTGCGCTCGTGGCCCATCGGGTCGATCAGCGCCTGGTTGCCGTCGCGCAGGTCGACCGAGCACCAGATCGGCGCCTTGTCGATGACCTTCGAAGGCCAAATTCGGTCGGTGAGACCGACCGTCGGGTAGGGTTGGTATTTCCGGGCTGCCTCCGGCATGCCCCGCGCTGCATCCTTGCCCATCTCCCCGCTGTCTGCGCGGATCTCTTCTCGTGCGTTCATTGTCGTCTCTCCCGGCGGCTCGCGGGATCCGCCTTCAGGCGGATTTGGTGCCGAGCGGCGCCTTTACCAGATGTTCATTCACTTGATGTGACTTGCCAATTTTGAGACTGGCCAAGGAGCATGCGCGTGAGCGGCGGTTCGACCGCCGGGCGCTCCTTCAGCGAACCCGGCGATCGCCGATAAGGCCGAGAAGCAGCAGAGCGGAAGCAAGCGCGCGCACGGTCTCGCCAGCAAAGCCAGTCTGACGGGAAGCGACGGAGGTGGCGCGGTTGATCATGGCGGTTTTCATACAGGAGCAGCCAAAGAGAGGCAAGTGGGGCCGAACGACTGGCGTTTCCTATACCTACCCGACGCAGTCCTGTGCGACTTGGGCTGGTCCTTCAGCGGCCGCGAGCAGATTGCGTGGCGCCTGATCCATTTAGGTGACAGCGCCGCAGGTCTTTCTGGAGCCGCAAATTACCCTCTATTCCCTCAGACTTCGCGCCACCAGCCGCGCCACGCTCGGTCCGACCAGCAGCACGACGAGGAAGCGGGCCGATTGCAGCGCCATGACGAAGGAGATGTCGACGTGCTGTGCGGCGGCGGCGATGATGGCGACGCTGTCCATGCCGCCGGGGCTGGTCGCCAGATAGGCGGTCAGCGGATCGATGCCGAGCACATGACTGATCATGAAGCCGAGACCGCCGCAGAAGGCGATGAGGATGATGATCGAACCGACGATCTGCGGCAGCGCACGCGTCGCGTGCTGCAGAATTGCCCTGGTGAAATTCAGGCCGATGGTCCAGCCGATCATCGTATAGCCGAGGGCAAGCAGCCAAGGCGGCAACTGCATCGGCACGCCTAGTCCGAGATGCACAGCAGTGCCGAAAATGAAGGTGCCGAGGAAGAAGGGTGACGGCAGCCTGAGCAGCTTTCCGATGAGGCTGCCGACGAGCGCCACGCCAAGTGTCCCGGCAAAGGCTGTTGGATCGATCGGCGGGAACCAGATGACGGCCGGGACCTCGATGCCTGATGTGTCGACCCACATCTTTGCAACAAGTGCGGCAGTCACCGAGACGAAGATGACGCGCAGATATTGCATGAAGGCGACGAGGCGCTGATCGGCGCCGAAGGCGCCTGCCATCAGCACCATGGCGGTGGCCGCGCCCGGCGATGAGCCCCAGACGGCGGTGGTGCCGGGCAGGATGCGCCAGCGGCTGATCAGCCAGCCGAGCAGGCTGGACGCCGCAACGGTTGCCACCACGGTGCCGAGGAACAGTGGCCATTCCTTGTAGAAGACCGGGAAGATGTCAGGGGAGATCGAAGCGGCGACAAGGCAGCCAACGATCGCCTGGGCGGCGCCGAACAAAGGGCGCGGCACGCGCACCGTGGCGCCGTTGGTGCCGGCCAGGATCGCCGCCAGCATCGGTCCGATCAGCAGCGCTGCCGGCAAGGCGCCGAATTCAAGCGCGCCGGCAAACAGGATCGAGAAGATCAGCAGTGCCAGCCACTGCCAGACTTTGGGCACCCGCGCCATGCGTTCGACGGTCGGCTGGTCTGGCAGGGAATCCATTTTTCGGTCTTAGCCCCGAAGCGGGGAGATGCGAACCCCCGCGGCGGTGAAAATGCGTTAGCCGGTTTTGACGGCCGGCAGGCCGAAGCCGCCTACGGGCCGGGTCTCGACCTGGAATTCGAAGCCGGCGATGATCGCCCGCGCCTTGGCAATCGCCGCTTGGACTTCCGGCAGTTGCAGCGAAGCCTTGTGGCTTGCCTGGTCGGTCCACACTTCGGTCACCCAGATCGCGTCGGCATCCGCCGGATCGGTGGCGATGATGTAGCTCAGGCAGCCAGGCATGGCGCCGGTGCTGGCAAGCAGGACATCCATCATTGCGTCGCGCTGGCCGCGTGTCGCCCGCATCTTGCCGATCAGACCGTACATTGCCGTTTTCTCCGTTGGCTTCCGCGGTAAGTATGCAGGTCGCCGCTCACGGCATCAACTGGCCACCATTCACCTCGATCACCTGGCCGGTGATGTAACCGCTCAACAGAGCGGACGAGAGGAACAGATAGGCGCCGACGCAGTCCTCGGGCGTGCCGGCGCGGCCCTGCGGAATGGTAGCAACCATGCCCTTCATCTGCTCCTCGGTCGAATAGCGCTCATGGAAAGGCGTAGCGATGGTGCCCGGCGCCACCGCGTTGACGCGGATGTTGAAGCCGATCAGTTCCTTGGCCATGCCGCGGGTCACATTGGAGACGAAGGCCTTGGCCGAGCCATAAAGGCCGGCGCCGCCGCCGGCGCCATTGCGCGCCGCAATCGACGAGGTGTTGACGATGAAGCCGCCCTGGCGCTTCAGCCATGGCATCGCCTTGCGCGAGGCGGTCAGCACGGAGCGGGCGTTGAGGTCCATCACCGCGTCGTAATGCGCCTCGGTCTGCTCGGCATAGGGTACGCGCCCAAGCATGCCGCCGGCATTGTTGACCAGGCCATCGAGCCGGCCGAAGTGTTGCGCGCTGTCCTCGACGACGCGCTCGACATCGGCGGAGATCGAGAAATCGCCCTGGATCAGGAATACCTCGCCGCCTCCGTTGCGGATGGTCCCGGCCAGGTTTTCGGCAGCTGCCCGACTGGAATTGTAATGCAGTGCGACGCGGCATTTCTGCGCGGCGTAGGCCAGTGCAAGTGCCGCCCCGATGCCGGTCGAAGCGCCGGTGATCAGCACCGCCTTGCCGGCGAGGTCGGGGATGACCAGGGTGGGGGTGACAATGGCGGTTATGGTGGATTGCACGTCTATCCCTCCGGGACTCCCCCCTTCGTAGGGCCTCGCCGCCCTCATGTTCAAGTCAGTAGCGGTTCAGGGCCGCAAATAGGCGTAGCCCTGGCGCTGCAATTCGGCGAGCTTGACGACACCGCCGGTCTCGGCGGCATGAAAGCCGTCGAGCAGATCGGTGAGCGCAACATCCATGCCATGCATGGTGTTGGCGCAGGCATGTGAGGTCAGCCCGTCGCGGACCAGGCCGGAAAAACGGCTGGAAATGGCAGCTGATGCGCTCTTCGACTTGAAAGCGGCGAGTGCCGGGCCATGCACGACCAGCACGATGTCGACCTTGCCGCCGGTGCCCTCATAATGGTTCTTGATATTGCCCAAAACGAACCCGACCTTGTCGAGGTCGCTGAGGTGATAGGCGACCTTCTGCCTTTCCTCTTCTACGGCCGCTGCCTTGACGGGGCGCAGCCCGAAAAGGCCGGCGGATCCGGCAAGGCTCAAGCGGAAAATATCGCGGCGTCGCATCATGTCGTTCTCCAGAATGCCGTCCTCGCAAATTGCGTGGCTTCGGCCTCGATCCTAGCATAAATTGAAGTCACGTCCTGTCGGGCGAGGAGGGGCAGATGACATCGAATACCATTGTGGGCGCCGGACTTGGTGTCGCCTTGCTTGCCGCTGTTGCCGGCACCGCCCTTGCCGAGGATACGCCTAAGCTCACCGAACTCAGCCCGGACGGCAAGGATGCCTGTTTCGGGCGTGTCTATGATGCCGCGCATCTCAAGGTACATCCGAACCAGAAGGTGGGACGGATTTTCTTCTACTACGGCAGCGATCCGGTCAGCCATCCCAACGAGGAGCCGAGCAGCGGTCCGTCCGGCTACAACGGCTTCATGGCGACGACGGTGCGCGGCGCCAAGAAACCCGAGTGGGTTGGCGGTTGGTGCGGCAAGGATGATCCGCAGTCGAGCGAGCTTCATTGCGGTATGGAATGCGACCGCACCATGGCCTTACTGAACGTTGATGAAAAAGGCCGGCTGATCGTCTCCGGCGTGCATCGCAACCTTTATCTCGATGCTGGCGCCGAGGATGAGCTGGGTGAAAAGGAATACGCCAAGCAGGCACTCGGCACAGAAGACGACGGCTTTCGGCTCGACCGTATGCCGACGCAGACCTGCAAGGCCGAATTCGCGCGCATCGATCCGGTCGATCCGGCGCTGGGAGCACCGCTGCGTGAGCGGCTGAAACCGGACCAGCCGTTCTGCTACGGGCGCGACTACGATGCCGCGCATCTCGACTCGCATCCCGATCAGCTTACCCACACCATCAGGGTTTTCCGGGGCCCGATCGAGCTGGCCTCCTTCGCCAAGGGCGGCGATCCGGCAAGCTGGCCAAGCGGCGCCGACATAGCTGTTTCCGTAACCACGCGTCGGAACGCCGCCGAGGTCACGCAGAACTACAGTTGTGACGGCGAAGCGGACCAGTGGCGCTGTGTCGCGAGCGGAAAGACGAGCGACTTTTCCTGCGACATCGCAGCCAGGGAGATTTATCTGCGCCGCGGCGCCAACGGCACGATGATGCTGGCCAATCCCAACAGCAGCCTGCCGATCATCGACCTATGCTCGAAGACGGCCGAAGGCGAGACCGCATCCGACGACAAGGTCTACCGGCTGGAGCCGATGCCGCAATCCGCCTGCACGCCTTGAGAAGTTTTGAGGGCCTACAGAACCGCCTCACGCGAACGGCACGGCCGTCGTGCCCTTGGGCAGCTTTGCCTCGTCGTCGGGCTCGACATGAATGGTGACGCGCACCGAGGGGATCTCGGCCTTCAGCGCATCCTCGATGCGGTCGCAAATGACGTGGCTGGCGCCCACCGACATATCGGCATCGACGACCAGGTGGAACTCGATGAAGGTGGCGCGGCCGGCAATCCGCGTCTTCAGATCGTGGACTTCCATTGCGCCCTTGCAATTGGCCGAAATGACGTCGCGGATGTGCATGTGCTCCTGTGTATCGACGGCGCGGTCCATGAGCCCGTTCATCGACGAGCCGATGACGTGCCAGCCCTGCCACAGGATGTTCAGCGCGACGATGACGGCAAGAGCGGGATCGAGGACTTGCCAACCGGTGAGCACGGCACCGACCAGAGCAATGAACACGCCGACGGAGGTCGCCACGTCGGTCATGATGTGCCTGCCGTCGGCAACCAGTGCCGGCGACTTCTCGGCACGGCCGGCACGGATCAGCGTTAAGGCCCAGAAGGCGTTGATCACTGTCGCGACACCGTTGATGGCGAGGCCGGTCCAGGGCTGTTCGAGTGGGGCGGGATGCCGCAAGGACCACCACACTTCGTTGAGGATCAGCAGGGCTGCCAGAACGATCAGCACGCCTTCCAGCACGGCCGAGAAATACTCGGCCTTGTGATGGCCGAATGGATGATCCTGGTCGGCCGGCTTGTAGCTGACATGGATCGCCCAGTAGGCTGCGGCCGAGGCAATGACGTTGACGATCGATTCCAGCGCGTCCGAATACAGCGCGACGGAACCGGTGACGTGCCAGGCCGCCAGCTTCAGGCCGAGCACGACGAAAGCGACGACTATCGACCAGAAGGCGAGGCTGGCGACCTTGCGCTTGGCGGCGGTTTTCGGATCGATAGCGGTCATTGATTGCTTCCGGCCGCCGAAACCGGAGCTAAGCCGCCTTTTCCTTGGCCTTGCGCGGCAGATGCGCAACGATGTTCTCGATGATGCGCATGCCGGCATTGTGTCCGAGAGTCATGATCGATTCCGGGTGGAACTGCACCGCAGCGATCGGCTCCTTGCTGTGCTCGAAGGCCATGATGACGCCTTCTTCCGTTTCGGCCGTGACGACGAAACCATCGGGCAACCGCACCGGATCGGCGAAGATCGAGTGATAGCGGCCGACCGTCACCTCCTTGGGCAGGCCGGAAAAGATGATGCCCGGCTTCGACACGCGGATGCGCGACGGTTTGCCATGCATTGGCACGTGCAGCTGCCGCAGCTCTCCGCCATAGGCCTCGGCCAGCGCCTGCAGGCCGAGGCAGACGCCGAAGATCGGCAGGTCGCGCGCGCGGGCCCGTTTGATGGTGGCGGCGCAGTCGAAGTCCTTCGGCGTGCCGGGACCGGGCGACAGCACGACCAGGTTGGGTTTCAGCCGGTCGAAGACCTCGTCCGGCACAGGTGTGCGCACGGTCGAGACATTGGCGCCGGTCTGGCGAAAATAGTTGGCCAGCGTGTGGACGAAGGAGTCCTCGTGGTCGACCAGCAGGATGTTGACGCCGTCGCCGACGCGCGCGGTGGCGCGTTCGGTGTCGGCGGCATTGCCTGACTTGGCGTCGCGGATGGCGGAGATCATGGCAGATGCCTTCAGTTCGGTTTCGGCTTCTTCTTCCTCGGGAATGCTGTCGAAGAGCAGCGTGGCGCCGGCGCGCACCTCGGCGATGCCATCCTTGATGCGGATGGTGCGAAGCGTCATGCCGGTGTTCATGTCACCGTTGAAATTGACCATGCCGATCGCCCCGCCATACCAGGCGCGCGGGCTCTTCTCGTTCTGCTCGATGAAGCGCATCGCCCATAATTTCGGCGCGCCGGTGACGGTGACCGCCCAGGCATGCGACAAGAACGCGTCGAAGGCGTCCATGCCTTCGCGCAGCCGCCCCTCGATGTGATCGACGGTGTGGATCAGCCGCGAATACATTTCGATCTGGCGGCGGCCGATGACGCGCACCGAGCCTGGGTCGCAAACCCGCGACTTATCGTTGCGGTCGACGTCCGAGCACATGGTCAGCTCGGATTCGTCCTTCTTCGAATTGAGCAATTTCAGGATCTGCTCCGAATCGGAAATGGCGTCGTCGCCGCGCTTGATCGTGCCGGAGATCGGGCAGGTCTCGACACGGCGGCCGTTGACGCGCACGAACATTTCGGGCGAGGCGCCGATCAGGTATTCGCCTTCGCCGAGATTGATGAAGAAGGAATAGGGCGACGGGTTGATGGTCTTCAGCTTGCGTGAAATGTCGGAAGGCGGTGTCTCGCAGCGCTCGTAGAACATCTGGCCGGGCACCACCTCGAACAGGTCGCCGCGTTTGAAGCTCTCCATCGCCTTGCGCACCAGATTGGCATATTCGCCCGGCTCATGGTCGCCGCGCGGCGGGATGCGGTCGGCGGTCTTGAACGGCTCGACGATTTCGTCGCGCGGCATTCCCTCCGTTGAAAACCCGTCCGCCGAATAGTCGTAGCGGTCGGTCCAGGCCTTGGTCGAATAGTGATCGACGACCAGGATCTCGTCGGGCAGGAACAGCATAAGGTCGCGCTGGCTTTGCTGGCGCTCGAGCTTGTACTCGACCGGATCGAACTGGAAGGCGAGATCGTAGCCGAAGGCGCCGTAGAGGCCGAGATTGGCGTCTTCCTCCGTCTTGAACAGAGCGGTGATGGCGCGCAACACGGTGAAGACGGAGGGAACGCGGCTGCGTTCTTCTTCAGTGAAGACACGGCCGGGCTTGGCTACATCAAGGCGGATCAGTTTTTTCGAGGTCTCGGCGATCGTCACGTCGTCAAGCCCGCCGAGTGCCTTGCCGATCACCGGCAGAAGCACCTCGCCACGGCTGTTCAGCGCCTCGATGCGCATGGCGCGGCCGCGCGCCGAGATCACCAGCGGCGGGTCGATGATGGCGGTGTCCCAGCGCGTATAGCGGCCGGGGTATTCGTAATTGGAGGAAAACACGGCGCCACGGCGTGAATTCAGCCCGTCGATATAGGCGTCGATCGCGCCTTCATAAGGCCGGTCATGGCGCTCGCGGGTAATCGTCACGCCACCCGCCGTGACGAAGCGCTCCGCCCCGTTCTCCAGAATTTTCGTCGTCATTGCCGTCTCCATCAGCGTCTTGGGTATATCAGCGTCTTGGGGCAACGGACCCGGGGCATGGCTTGAAAAAACAAATGGCCGCCCGGACATTCCGTTGCGGCCACCTTCTATTTTCACGCGCACGCGTTCGAACAGGCCGCTGTCAGCGAGCCCACCACCAAACGGTCTTGATCGAGCGCATGTTCATGGCAATTCCAATAGCGGCGATTGAACGGCCACGCAACTGGATTCAATGAAGCGCTTGGCGAAGGGCATAGGCCTCAGTCCTCCAGCGTCCCCGACCTTGCGTCGGCGCTCTTCCTGTCGCCGACCAGCTTCAGCAGGTCTTCGCCGGCACGGATGATGCGCCGGGAACGCCGTGTCAGGATGATGCCCGACTGCGGTGCGAACACTTGCGTGCGGCCGTCGGGCTCACCTGGCGCATGGACGATGGTGGCAAGCAGTGCGCCTTTTGCCACATGGTCGCCGGGCTTCACCTCGTAAAGGACCGCGCCCGCTCGGGGCGCCGGCATCATGTCGATGTTTTCGAGCGGTGCGACAATGCCGGTGCAAAAATTAGGGCCGGCAAGGCTGCCGGGCGCGGGCAGGGTCTGATCCACGATCACGCCGCGTGCCACCAGCAGCCGATAGAGCCCTTCGGCATCTGAGGCGGCCAGAGCGCCATCGACATCGAGTATGCCGCGATATTCGACCGTGGTGGCGACGCGCCGGTCGAGGCGCGCGACGTCGGCGGGAACGTTCTGGTACGGCATGATCAAGGCGCCCTCGAAGGTGCCGTCGGTGTCCTCATCCCACAGCACCACCGCGTCGACGCCCATGGCGGCCGCGCAATCCGCCATCGCCGGCCACAGGCTGGTGTGGACATAGAGGTAGGCGAGGCCCTCGTCGTCGCAATGCAGGTCGAGCACAATGTCGTGGCCGATGGAAACCTGCAGCAGCCGGATCTTCAGCCGCTGGTCGACGGTGCCACGGGTCGTGTCCGGCAGGAGTGAGATGTCGGGCGCGGCCAGCAGCGGAAAGCCGCGGTTGAAGTTGGTGCGGGTGCCCAGATGGAAGCGGCCCTGATGCTCGCCGAAATGATACTGGGCGCGGCCGATCGGATTGGCTTGCGGTACGACGGTGATATTGCCCTTGATGCGGCCCTCCGCTTCGGCTTTTCCGAGCATCGGCATCAGCGCGTCGATGGCGACGACGCCCGGCAGTTCGCCGGCGTGCAGCGCTGCCTGCAGATAGGCCGAAGATGCCGATTTGTCCGCTCCCTCGAAGCGGAACACCGGGAATTCATAGGAAACGCCCTCGCTGTCGCCGGCGATGCGCTCGATCGATTTTTGCATGATATTCCTCCAAGAAAGAGGCCGAACACATGCCCTTTCGCCGATACCCTGTCGATTGGTCCAGCTTTTCGCGCTATGGGCGCAAGACTCTCTCGGCCGGCTCCCGAAGGGGTGCGGTGGACACTACTGGTTCCAAACGCCTGCCCGGCCTATGCCAGCGGCTTTAATTCCTGGGCAATGGTGGGCAGAAGTTCCGAGACATTGGGGTGGATATGGGTTGCCCGCGCGAGCGTGCTGACCGGCGCCTTGGCGTACATCAGATCGAGCACGCAGTGTATCGCCTCGTCGCCCCCGGGGCCGAGCACCGAACAGCCGAGGATTTCCTTGGTGCCGGCGTCGACCAGGATCCTCATGAAACCTTGCGTCTCGCCTTTCTCGACGGCGCGGCCGACGCGGGTCATCGGCCGCTGGCCGACCAGCGCGCGACGCCCGGACTTTCTTACCGCTGTCTCCGTCATGCCGCAGCGGCCGAGCGGCGGATCGGTATAGAGCGCATAGGCCTCGATGCGGTCGCTCACCTTGCGCGGATCGTTGTCGAGCAGATTGGCGGCGACGATCTCGTAGTCATTGTAGGAGGTATGGGTGAAGGCGCCTTTGCCGTTGCAGTCACCCATCGCCCAAATGCCGGGCACGCTGGTGCGCAACTGGTCGTCAACGACAATGAAGCCGCGTTTGTCGACCTCGACGCCGGCTCTGTCGAGGCCGAGATCGTCGGTGTTGGGCGTTCGGCCCAGCGCCAGCAGCACATGCGAGCCGACCGCCGGCGCCTTGTCGGCGGAGAAGGTCACGGCAACTTCGTTGCCCTTTCTGGCGAAGCCGATGTCATCGGCGCCGAGATGGACCGTGATGTCTTCGTTTTCGAAGATGGACAGGATGGCGGCTGAGACATCCTCATCCTCGCGGCCGATCAACCGCGGGCTCTTTTCGATCACCGTGACCTCTGATCCGAATCGGCGGAACATCTGCGCGAATTCGAGCGAGACGTAGCTGCCGCCGACGACGACGAGATGGCGCGGCAACTCGTCGAGATCCATCATCGACGAATTGGTCAGGTACGAAATGTCGTTGACACCGGGCAGGTCGGGCACCGAGGCGCGGCCGCCGGTGTTGAGGAATATCTTCTCGGCGCTCAGCAGGTCGTCGCCGACACGCACGGAATTGGCCGATTCGAAGCGCGCATGGCCGCGATAAAGCGTGCATTTGTCCATGCCGGCGATCCAGCTTTCGAGGTTGCCGCGGGCGTCGTTCGACACCTTGTCCTTGCGCGCCTTGATCGCCTTGTAGTCGACGCCGACCGGGCCGGAGAGCGTCACGCCGTAGTCGGCGGCGCGGCGGGCAAGATGCGCAGCATAGGCGCTTGCCACCATGGCCTTGGTCGGCATGCAGCCGGTATTGACGCAGGTGCCGCCAACCAGTTTTCGCTCGATCAGCGCCACGCTCATGCCGGCCGCCGTCAGCCGGCCGGCGAGCGACGGGCCGGCCTGTCCGGCGCCGATGATGATGGCGTCGAATGTCTTTGCCGTCATGCCACCGCCGCCACGATCAGCAGGCCACCGATGATCGCCACCGCGTCCTCGATAAGGGCGGCTGGCAGGTCCTTGCCGAAAGCGATCGCCAGGCGTTTGCGCAGCTCGGCGCCGCCCAGCGTGCCGATCACCGCGCCGATGGCGCCGGCGATCAGGCCGCCGATCGTGACGCCGCCGATCGCGCCGATCACTGCGCCGGTGAAGGCGCCCATGACGATGCGTGCGCCGAACTGCTGTGGGACCTTGCGGCTCGGCGTCGACGGCAGCTGGTCGGTGACGAGCTCGGCGACGGCCAGGATGGTGAAGATGCCGACGGTGATCCAATGGCCCATGAAACCAGCCCAGGTTACGGCGACCGGCAGCCAGCCGAGATAAGCGCCCCAGGCGACGGCGGCGGGCGCGGTCATGGCGCGAAGGCCGGCAACGACGCCGATCAGAAGTGCAAGGATGTACAGCATGATTGATCCCCCCTCGATCACACGGCCTGGGATGGCCCAGCCGGGGCAGGCTAGCATAGGATCGGCATTTGACCAGAGGCCTGCGATCTCTGCGTTACCCGATTTTTATGGACTGTGCTTTGACACCACGTTGAAACAGCAGGGTAAGACAGGAGGGCATCGCCTTGAACGGAAGCGAGCGCATAAAAATGGCCGCGGGCGAGTGGTATACTTGCCTCGACCCAGAGCTGGAGGCGCTGCGCATCCTCGCTCGCGACGCGGTGTTCGAACACAACAGCTTGCCGCCCCGGCAACGTGGCGACGTCGGACCTGCCTTGAAGTCGCTGCTCGGCGCTGCGGGCGAGCGCGCCCGGATCGAAGCGCCGTTCCACTGCGCCTACGGCTTCAACATCTTTCTCGGCGACGGCGTCTTTCTCAATGCCGGCTGCATCATCCTCGATACGGCGCCAATCCGCATCGGGAAGGGAACGCTACTCGGCCCCAACGTGCAGATCTACTGCGCCGAGCATCACAAAGAGGCAGCGGGGCGACAGGCCGGGCTGGAGATCGCCAAGCCGGTCGAGATCGGCGACAATGCCTGGATCGGCGGCAGTGCGGTCATCCTCGCTGGGATCAGCATCGGCGCAGGCGCTATTGTCGGAGCGGGTGCTGTGGTGACGCGCAATGTGCCGCCAAACACCACGGTTGTGGGCAACCCGGCGCGGCCGGTCAGGCGCGGCTGAGCATCCGGATCAACGCGAGGCGGCGTGCGCGTCCTGATCAGCGTTCTTCGAGAATTCGCGCCGGTACTGCGCGGGCGAGGTCCTGAGCCGTGCCGCGAAGTGCTGGCGCAGCGACGTGGCGCTACCGAACCCGGCCTCGAAGGCAACCGTGTCCATCGATTTTTCCGTTGCTTCCAGCAGCCGCTGCGCCAGCGCGACGCGCTGATCGATCAGCCAGTCGCCGAAACTGGTGCCGATCGTTTTCTGGAAACGGCGCGTGAACGTCCGGCGGGTGAGACCGGCGGCGTCGGCGACGCTGTCCAGACTGTGCAGATCGCCAAGCGTTTTGCGCACCGTGTCGAGGGCCTGTGTGAAGCGATCCGCGTTGCCGGTCCTGGCGATGGGGCGTTCTATGAACTGCGCCTGCCCACCTTGCCGATGGGGAGAAAGCACGATCTGCCGGGCAAGTCGAAGAGCCGCCTCGGCGCCGTAGCGGGCTCGCACGATGTGGAGACAGCAGTCAAGCCCGGCGGCGACGCCGGCAGATGTCATGACATCGCCATTGTCGATGTAGAGCACGTCCGGATCGACGATCATGTCGGGATAAAGCGCCTGCAGCTGCTCGGTATAGGCCCAGTGCGTCGCGGCTCGCCGCCCCGAAAGCAGTCCGGTCGCCGCAACAGCGAAGGTGCCGAGGCACAGTCCGACAATCAATGCGCCGTTGCGGTGCGCTCGCAGCAGCGCCTCTACCAGAACCGCAGGTGGCGGATTTTCGAGATCTCGCCAGCTTGGGACGATGACGATGTCCGCGCCATCGAGGCTGCCAAGCCCTTGCGGCGCAGTCACGGTCAATCCTGCTTCGGTATGGATAGGCCCGCTTTCGATCGCACAGATGCGGAAGTCGAAGCGCGGCAGGCCGAGCGCGGCGCGGTCTTCGCCGAATACAAGGCACGGCACGGAAAGGTGGAACGGACTGATGCCATCGAAGGCGATGGCGGCAACGATCGGATCGGCCATGCTGAGCACCAATAAGGGTTAGATCCGAATTGTCCCAATCCTTTTGAATAATGTCAATTGGGACACTTTTGTAATCCGGCAGCAGGCCTATCCTCGACCAATCAAGGCAAACGGGAAAGGAAAGCTCAGTGTCTGAACCAGTCAAAGGCAAGGCGCCACGCCGCGCCCTCATCGTCGTCGACATCCAGAACGACTATGATGGCGGCAACCTGGCCATCCAATATCCGCCGTTTCGCGACAGCGTCGTCAACGCAGCACGAGCGATGGACGCAGCCGCCGAGGCAGGCGTCAAGGTCGTGGTCATCAAGCAACTGGCGCCCGAAACGTCGCCGATTTTCGCCAAAGGCAGCCACGGCGCCGAATTGCATCCCGAGATATCAAGGCGAAGCCGCGATCATTACGTCGAAAAGACCTTGCCGAGCGCCTTCACCGGTACGGATCTCGAGGACTGGTTGCGCGCCAACGCCATCGATACGATCACCGTCGTTGGCTACATGACGCATAATTGCGATCTCTCGACCGTCATCCACGCAGTCCATATGGGTTTTGCGGTGGAGTTCCTGTCCGACGCCACCGGCTCGGTGCCCTATGCCAACAGCGCCGGCTATGCTTCGGCCGAGGACATCCACCGCGTGGTGACTATTATACTGCAGTCGCGCTTCGCTGCCGTTCTCAAGACCGCCGAATGGATCGACTGTCTGAAGACCGGCACGCTGCCCGAACGCGACACGATCCACGCTTCCAACCAGCGCGCGCTGGCACGGAACGCCGCTTAGAAGTCTGTCGTGGATAAGCAAAAGGCGCCGCAGCGATGCGGCGCCTTTATCATTCCGGCCTTCAAAATCTCAGAACAGACCTTCGATCTGGCCCATTTCGTTCAGGAAGATCTTCTCCGAGGACGGCGCCTTGGGCAAGCCGGGCATGGTCATGACCTCGCCGCAGATGACGACGATGAAGCCGGCGCCGGCAGACAGCCTGACCTCGCGCACCGGCACGGTGTGGCCGGTCGGCGCGCCGCGCAGGTTCGGGTCGGTCGAGAACGAGTACTGCGTCTTGGCCATGCAGACCGGCAGGTGGCCGTAGCCGGCGTGCTCCCAGGCGTGGAGCTGGTCGCGCACCGACTTGTCGGCGATCGCTTCGGAACCGCGATAGATGCGCTGGACGATGGTGTTGATCTTCTCGAACAGCGGCATCGCGTCGGGATAGAGCGGCGCAAACTGCGAGGAGCCGGATTCGGCCAGCGCCACCACCTTGTTGGCGAGTTCCTCGATGCCGGCCGAGCCGTGGGCCCAGTGCTTGCACAGGATCGCCTCTTCGCCCATCGAGGCGACGTAGTCCTTCATCGCCCTGATTTCAGCGTCGGTGTCGGAATAGAAATGGTTGATGGCGACCACGGCCGGCACGCCGAACTGCCTGATATTCTCGATGTGACGGCCGAGATTGGCGCAGCCCTTCTTGACCGCCTCGACGTTTTCCTTGCCGAGGTCTTCCTTCTTGACGCCGCCGTTCATCTTCATGGCGCGCACGGTGGCGACGATAACCGTGGCCGCCGGCTTCAGGCCGGCCTTGCGGCACTTGATGTCGAAGAACTTTTCCGCACCGAGATCGGCGCCAAAACCGGCTTCGGTGACGACATAATCGGCGAGCTTCAGCGCCGTCGTGGTGGCGACGACCGAGTTGCAGCCATGCGCGATGTTGGCGAAGGGGCCGCCATGGACGAAGGCCGGGTTGTTCTCCAACGTCTGCACGAGGTTGGGCTGCATGGCGTCCTTGAGCAACACGGCCATGGCGCCGTCGGCCTTGAGGTCGCGGGCGTAGACGGCCGACTTGTCTCGGCGATAGGCGATGATGATGTCGCCGAGGCGCTTTTCCAGGTCTTTCAGGTCGGTGGCAAGGCACAGGATCGCCATGACTTCCGAGGCGACGGTGATGTCGAAGCCCCCCTCGCGCGGAAAGCCGTTGGCGACGCCGCCGAGCGAGCAGATGATCTCGCGCAGTGCGCGGTCGTTCATATCCATGACGCGGCGCCAGACGACGCGGCGGATGTCGATGCCGAGCTCGTTGCCCCAGTAGATATGGTTGTCGATCAGCGCCGAAAGCAGATTATGCGCCGTGGTGATGGCATGGAAATCGCCGGTGAAGTGGAGGTTCATATCCTCCATCGGCACGACCTGCGCATAGCCACCGCCGGCAGCACCGCCCTTGACGCCGAAATTCGGCCCGAGCGAGGCCTCTCGGATACAGACGATGGCCTTCTTGCCAATGCGGTTGAGACCGTCACCGAGGCCCACCGTCGTCGTCGTCTTGCCTTCGCCGGCCGGCGTTGGGTTGATGGCGGTAACGAGGATGAGCCTGCCGTCCTTGTTTGTCTTCACCGACTTGATGAACTCGGCCGAGATCTTCGCCTTGTCGTGGCCGTAAGGCAAAAGGTGCTCGCTTGGAATGCTGATCTTCTGGCCGATGGCCTGGATCTGCTTCTTGTCGGCGGCGCGCGCGATCTCGATGTCGGACTTCACTTCGGCCATGGCGGCTTTCCTCTGGATTGGACGGTGGAGGGGACGGGTTTGATCAGTGTGGTCGCAAGCCTGTTCGAAACAGCCTTGGCACTTCAGGCGAGGGCACGTTCTAACCCTGTCGCTGCCGTGGCGTCAACTTGCATGCAACTATGTTTCCTATGAAGAAAGGCAGCTCTCTGTTTCCCGGTCGACCTGTCCCGGATCTTCGCGCCCGGTTGTCGCGCCGTATAAAAGCCAGAGCACGCGCCGTCCTGCCGTCTCAAAACAGCCGCGGAATGCACGGAATGCGACAGGGTTCGAGCCCCGGTCGGCGCTTCGAACGGCCGCGTTAGAATGCGCCGATCTGGTGCATCAGCCCCAAGCCATCAAGCTGGCCGAAATGTTCGACTACGATGCCGTTCTCAACGCGATCGATGTGAATCACACCAACCGATACGCATTTTCCGCTCGGTTCGACACCATGGAAGACGCCAGTGTGCGTGCCCTGAAAGCGGCCGCGCGTGACCACCTTGTCGGCGTCGCTGACACAGTCGTCGACGACGTGATGTCCGTCCGGAAATCCAACAAAGAACTCGGTCAGCGATTTGCGCCAGTCATCGAAGCCGATCGGGTTGGCACTGCCGAGATGAACGGCGAGATCCGGAGAGACCAGATTGGCCAGTTTGTCCCAGTCTTGCCTGTCGACCGTGGCGTAGAAATTTCGAGCAACTTCCTGGATATCCATCTCGTGTCCTCGCTGGCCGCCGCCCAGCGGTCGAACGACGACGAGGCAGTCAGGTTCCGCTCTCCGCGACATGCGGCCGAGCTATTGCCTCGACAAGTTGCCGATTTCGACCAGGGACAGCGGTGATTTCAAGCCAGGACGTCTTTCACTATTGGCCCTTCACCGATCCAGAACGGACCTGACCTCGACGAGGTTCGATCGCACCCTAAGCACATAGAAACCCATCGTGGTGAGGTGGGTGGGCATGATCCAGCCATCCTCGCGGCCGTTCGAGATTATCAAAGGCTGGATGGCGAGCGCCGCCTTGAGCTGGCCTTCCACGCTGTTCCAAAGTGGTGTGAGGCCGCGATTGTCGAGGATCTGCTGGAAGTCGTGATGCGCCGCCGTCAGGATGCCGTAATAGCCGTAGAGCTGGCCGTAGGCGAACCAGAAGCGGTCGTCAGCCCGCGTGTCGAACCAGCCGCTGTTGAAATTCTGCGAACGGTCGCGGATCAGGTCCGACGTCGAGCCTATGTCACTTGCGATCCGGTCGACGAACTGCAACAGATTGTCGGCGCGCGCGTTGAAGACAACCTCGCATTTCATGAGCCGGTCGTTGAAGGCGCGAAGGCTGCTCGCCGCCGTGCGATAGAAACTCGGCGTCGGGGTTTTCGGACCAAAGGGCCTGAGGCCGAAATACCAGGTTTCCTCGTCGAAGGTGATCGCGCCGCGCGCATCCTGCAGGTTCTGATCTATCTGGCTGGTGCCGCGGACGCGGCCCAGCGTGTCGACAAGCTCGACAGCGGTGCGCCGGATGGCCTGATTGACCCCGCGCTGGAAGGAGGCCTTGTTGTCGAGAAACGGCGTGCGGTCCCAGTCCATGCCGAAGAACCCGAGCTTGTAGAGTATCATCGACGAGATCCAGGCGTTCTCGTTGACGTTGAAATCGATGAGATCGGCCGCGACCTGGACAATGGCTGAGTTGGTGCAGGTCTTGACCTCTCCCTCGACACCGGCGGTTTCCCCGGTGGCGGAAGGAGCGGGCTGCGCCGGGGCGGTTCCGGCCGGCTGCGTGAAATTATATGCCTCCGCATACGCGGGATTGAAATTGCTCCAGACCTGCGTGTTCCAGATGAAGTAGCCGTAGAGGCCGATCAGCATGAGCAGAGCGAGGCCGAGCACCGCCTTCAGGATCCAGCCGCGCTGCGTATACCAGTGCCCGGCCCAGATGAACGGCCACAGGATCACGCCGACGGCGAAGCCGATGCCGCGGCCGATCCACTGGAAAATCCGTGTGAAGAAATTCACGATCGGATCAAGCATGGCGATGTCACCCCCTCGTCAGTCAGCCGGTCTCTCAATCGGTAAGGCCGTAGAGGCGTGTGCGAAACGCCACTTTGTCTTTCAGATATGTGGTTTTCAGAACGTCCACAACATGTGATCTCCAGGCGTCGCTGAAGCCGTCATAGTCCCTGTAGAATCCCGGTTTGTTGAAGACGTAGCGAGAGACGAAGTCCTGCGGCACGAAATCCGAGATCAGCTGGTTGGTCAGCCAGGCGTCGGGATGGCCGGGCTTGGCCCGGATCACCAGGAAGCGCTGGTGCGGGAACACGTCTTCGATTTTTAGATAGCCAAGGTGAGCGATCTCGCGCTTGGCGGCGTTGAGGAAGGGAAAATTGCCGTCCCTGGTGATTAGGTCGGCATGGCCGTGGATCCAGGTCTGCAGCCAGACTTTGTCGACATCGGTCAGATTACGGTCGGGCTCGGCATCGCGGATCAGCGCGCGCACCACCATTTCGGCGCGATGTTCGAGATAGCCTGATGTTTCGATCCATGAGGCACGCGGCAGTTCGATACGGCCGGTCGCGGCGAGGAACTTGAACACCCGGTCGGCATCATTGATCGAGAGGTAGCTCACTTGCCACGGTCGCGAGCGACGGAAGCCTGGGGCTGCCGGGTCGCTGATCACCGTCGTCATGTCCGGGTCGATGAACACATAGAGGCCGCCGAAATGGCTGGTCCAATAGGCGCTGTGACGAAAGATCACCTGATCCGGCACCAGCGCGTTCTCGCGGATGTCGCCGCAGATCTTGGCCAGTTCCACCATGTGGGTGAGCATGGCGTTGTCGCGCCAGGCGTCCGGCTCCTGCTTCAGCTGGTCGACGAGCTTGCCGAGTTTGGCGGCCTTGCCGAGCACGTCTTCCGCCGACAGCACCTTGAACTCGACCTGGTTGATCGACAGCAGATCCTCGATGTCGTCGACCTTGGGGACCGAATCCTCGATCTCCCCGTAGATGACATCCTTGATGGTCAGCGCGTCGATGGCGCGCTGGTTCGTCGACATGAACTCGAACATCAGTTGGGAGGTATTGGAAAAGGCGGTGTGGACCACCGGCAGGTCGATCTGCGACGGCGTCAGAATGATGAAACGGCGGTTGATCTCGTTGGGATCTAGGTAGTGGTAGTCGCCGCATTCCTCGGCCACCTGCGGCGAGAAGCCGGTGCGGTCGATCTCGAAACTCTTCAGCTTCGTCGGTTTCAGGCCGAAGGCGACCAATGCCTTGTTGTAGCGCTGGATGAGATGCGGCTCGTCGATGGTCAGCAGCCGGCCATAGATCAGCTCGTTGTCGCGCAGCAGATCGGATTTCCTGGCGGGGCTCATCTATCCCTTCTCCCCTTGTGGGAGAAGGTGGCCGAGCGAAGCTCGGCCGGATGAGGGGTGTTCCAGCTTGACGAATACCCCTCATCCGTCGCATTCGGCGACACCTTCTCCCACAGGGGGAGAAGGGAGCGTCGGCGCATCTCAAGCATTCCACAGGCCCTTCTTCTTCAATTCCTCGATCTCGCGCACCGCGCGGTCGCGCAGGCGGGTGTCGCGGATCAACTTGGTCACCGCCGCGTCGTCGGACTTGTCGGAATAGCGGAACTCCGAGTCGGCGTAGCGGTTGACCTCCTGCATGACCATATCCATCGAGAAGGGGCCGCGCAGTTCCTCGATCATCGCCTTCTTGTCGTCGTAGCCCTTGTGCATGAAGACTTCCGGCTTCTCGAACCATTCGTCCGGCAGCTCGATATCCATGGCGCGCATCTTGATCGCATCGGTGACGTTCTTGATGGCCCGGCCGGTGAAGCGCGGCTCGGCCTCCTTGATCATGTGCAGATAGGTGCCGATGTCGGCCATCGATTTCGGTGCGCCGTTCTCCTTCATGTAGCGCTGATAGACCTTCAACAACCCGTCTTCCTTGGGCTTTTCATGCTCTTCATAGGCTTCCATCACCGCGCGCTGGATTTCCTGGGCGGCATAGAGCTTGTGGTCGCCGAGCGGGATCTTGTGGTTCTTGCCGGCGAGCAGCACGAAAATGTCGATGTAGTCGTCGCGCGTTTGTGGCCCATCGACCAGCCAGCGGGCGCCGGCGCGCTGGCGCAGCGCGTCGTCGACGTTTTCGGGATAGTTGGAGAACATGCCGAAGGAGCAGTTGCCGCGCACCACGGTGCCGGCACCGGCAAACGCGTCCATCAGGACACCGGTGATTTCCTGCTGGCCTGCCGAGGCGCGATCGTCGGAGCGGCGTGCCGCCACCTGATCGATATCGTCGATGGTGCCGAAGCCGATGACGCGCGGGTTCAGCACATTGTTGATGAACTGGCGGCAGTTCTGGCCCGACTTGCCCTGGTAGGAGGAGATCTGGTCGACGCCGAAATTCTCGTAGGCGAAGGGATAGCCGGCGACCTGACAGTAGCCGTTGACGAGACCGGCGATCATCTGGATCAGCGTCGTTTTGCCGGTGCCGGGCGCGCCGTCGCCGATGAAGGTGAACAGGAAGCCGCCGAGCTCGACGAACGGGTTCAGCTCGCGCTCGAAATCGTAAGCCATCAGCATCTTGGCGAGCTTCACCGACTGGTACTTGGCGATGTGGTTGCCGACGACCTCTTCCGGCTTCTTGAAGGTCATCACCAGCGGCTTAGACCGCTTGCCCGGTGCGACGTCGAAGCCGTCAAGGGTGAAGTCGTCGATGTCGATGCGGATATGCGCGTTCTCGAATGGGCCGATGCCGTCGAAGCGGCCCTTTCGCGCCAAAAGCCCGTCGATGGCGACACGGGCAAAGGCGCGCGCCCGGGTCATCAGATCGGCGTCGTCCTTCGCGCCTGATATCGCCCTGTCGAGGCCGGCCACGATCGACTTCACCGCATCCTGCGGCGTGTCGAACAAGAAGTCCGGCTCGGGCGTGTCGTTCGGCGCCTCGCCGTCGCTGTCGATCAGCTGGAACAGATACGAGGCGAGGCTGAAGGCCGAAATATAGGCCGAGGCCGACAGCAGCTTCTTGAAGGTGGCGGCCTCGTCGCCTTCGAGCGGCGCGCGGGCGTTTTTCGCCTGTAGGCTTTCGAGGTCGGAGCCTTCGGCGAAGACGTCTGAAATGGCCAGTGCGATCGCCAGCCCGCGCCGGGTGCGAAACAGCAGCATGTGCTGCGCAATGCTCAGCAGCTGGTCGCCGGGATGGACGGCGGCGACGGTCTTGGAAAGCTCGACCTCGCGCGTGCGGCGAACCGAGCCGACCGAGACGGTCGAGACGGTCGAGACGAAGCGGCGGTTGGTGCCGGCCAGCGCGGTCCCGGCTTCCCGCGACGGGTCCTCGAGCACGACGATGCGGGTGATGAAGCTCTGCGCGGTGGCGCGGTGCTTTTCGATTGCCGCTTCCGAGATCGTGGTCAGGCCGGTGTCCATGAAGGATGCTCCGCGGTTTGACGGTCAGACGTCACTGATGACCTGTCCTTTGGACAGGATGTGGACCTTGTAGCCGGAAAAGATCTTCTGCGCCTCGCCGGCGGCGTAGAGCGCCTGATAGGCCTCATGCGGGATCAGCGCATGCTTCTCGTAGCTCGACACGCCCTGCCGCGCGGCCTCGAGATCGTCGGTGTCGATGAAGAATTCCTGCGTCGTCTTCTCGCTCGAAAACAACCCCTTGCGGCCGGGCTTTTCGGCCTTGGAGTAGACCTCCTGGATGGTCCAGGTCAGCAGCCAGGCGTTTTCCGGTTTGCGCACCTTGTCCAGAACGTCGCTGACCGTCGAATTGTTGTCGGTAATCCCGGCGGAATAGAACGGGCCGAGCACGACGCGGCGCAGTTGCTTGGGGTGGAGTTGCTCGAAATCCTTGTCGAGGTTGACGGCGATCGTCGCCGGCGACAGCGTATAGGCGGAATTCTTCTCGGTGAAGTCGTCGAAGCGGTGGGCTAGCTCGGGATTGAGCAGGCCTTCGACGGGGAGCGGAATGTCGACCTTGTCGTTGAGCTTGCCGTTGCGGTCGACAAGCTGCCCGATCATCTCTTCGGAGGAATCCTCGACCGTCACCATGTAGACCAGCGGCAGGTTGGCGCTGCCGTCGAAGGCGGCCCAGTGGACGAGGTAGTAGGGCCGCCCGGTCTTCGGATTGACCGAGACTTTTGCCGTCTGCGCCAAGGTGAACGGCCCGAAGGTCGTCTCGCTCCTGACACCCTCCAGATAGAGCCGCTCGGCCATCGACTTCTGCAGCGCTTCGGGGAATTCCTTGTGGCGCAGGATGAAGTCGGCCATTTCCTCGCGCAACTCGTCGGCCAGCGGTATGTTGGCGAGACGCGTATCGGCCTGGCGGCGATCGTTCTCCAGCTCGAGCACGTTCTGGAAGACCGGAAAGCCGCTTTCGGCGCGCGAAATTCGGAACGTCTCCATGAAGCCCAGCCGGTTGCGCCAGCAGGAAAAGGAGTTGTCGAGCCGCGCAATATATTCGGCGACGATCTTGGCGACAATGCCGTGCCGGTAGAGCGGCGAGCGATCGTCGCGCATGAACACTTCGAGGCCGCTGAGTGCCGCCGTGATCGCCGAGAAATAGCGCGTTGCCGCTTCGTTTTCGGGGGTCATGCAGCCAGCCCTTCGGAGCGATGCGAGTGCAGCAATTATGACTGCACGTAGTTTGCCGCATTGTGCTTCTTCAGCACGTCGTCGAAGCGGCGGGCAAAGGCATCGTCGGCCAGCTTCTTGCGGCGCTGGATGTCGGCGGTCGCCACCATGTTCTTCTCGTGCATTTCGAGGAGATCGCCGATGTGCTTCTGCGAGGCCGCGCCGATGCCGGCCATGGTCTCCTCGGCGGTGTTGTCGACCTGGCTGCCCAGCGTGTTGATCTTGTGGGCGACGTCCTGCTGGGCGGCGGTCTTCAGCGAATCTTCCAGCGCCTTGTAGAGCACGATGCGCTGCTCGGTATCGATGGTCAGCTTGTTGATCAGCGTCGACTGCGCCGCGATCTGGTTGTTGAGCGAATCGACGAAGGTCTGGAACATCGACGTGTAGCGCTCCAGCGTCTGGCTTTCGGCCAGCAGTTCCTGCTCCTTGGCCTGCTTTTCATTGTACTCCGTGGCCAGTTTCGAACGTTCGCCTTCGAGCTCCGTGCGCTCCTTCTGGCTGGTCGAGGCGGCGATCTTGTTCTCGATGTCGAGCAGCATCGGATTGAGCTCCTCGATGCGCTTCTGCACGGTCTCCAGATTGGACATGGTTGCCTTGCGGCGCTCGATCACCTGCGACAGGCTGGCCTCGGAGGTCTTGTAACGCTGGTCGAGGATCTGCTTCTGCGCCTTGAGGATGCCGACAATGGTGTCGGATTTCGCCAGCAGCTCCTGCAGATTGCCGGCCAGCGACATGTTGCGGACGCGGTCGGTGCGCATGCGCTGCTTGCTCTGGTCGGAAAATATACCTACAAAGCTTTCCCAGCCGGTGTAGTTCTTCATGCTCTCGAATTCGGCGCCGAAGACGTTGGTGGCGTCCTCCAGCCCGATGATCAGGTCGGCGATGTTGCCTTCCATCACCTTCTGCTGCTTCAGCACATCCTCGATGCGGGCGTTCTCGAGGTCGAAATTGGCGTCGCCGATCTTCTTGTCGGTCTTGGCGAGCGTGTCGAGCACCGTGCCGGACTGCTCGATTTTGGTGCGCATGTCCTGCACGACCTGCTTCGTCTTGGCAATTTCGGCATCGAAATTCTGCAATGTCGCCATTGGGGCCTCCCGCTTCGGCATTTGTTCGTGTCGCGAACCGCCGGAATATATGTGCGGCATAGGGGGAAGGGAAGGCGGAAGATTAGGAGTTTGCAAAGGATAGCGCCGAAACCCGAAACAAAAAACCCGCCTCGGCGGCGGGTCGTTGGCACGGTCAGCACCATACTCAAACCAATAGCATAACTGCCGTCGCAAAGTAACGAAGCTCACCGCTCGCAGTTTTTCTTGCCGCAGTTCTTCCCCCTCTGTCCTGGCACCGTTCGATCCATGCGCACGCAACGCGGAATAGCGCTGGTCAGACTTTGGTGAAGCCGATGAAATCGTCGGGCGCGACGCGGCCCATTTCTTCTTCACAATGGCGGCGGCAGAGCGAGACATAGACATCCTTACCGATCGCCACCTGTTCGCCCTGTCTCGCCACCTTGCCGTCCGCGCCCAGGGCGCACGACCATCGTCGCCTTGCGGCCGCAGCGGCAGATGGTGCGCACCTCGCGCAGATCGTCGGATATCGCCAGAAGCGCGCGCGAGCCGGAAAACAGCTTGCCCTGGAAATCCGTGCGCAGGCCGTAGCACATCACCGGAATGTTCAGCCGGTCGGCAATGCGGGCAAGCTGCCACGCCTGCTCCTCGAGGAACTGCGCTTCGTCGACGAAGACGCAATGCACGGTCGTGTGGTCGTGCTGCTCGGCGAGCCGGGCGAACAGATCGTCGCCGTCGCGGAACATCTCGGCCTCCGTCTCCAGGCCGATGCGCGACGAGATCAGCCCGGTATCGCCCTTGCGGTAGTGGCCGGCGACGAACACATCGTGGTCATGCCGCGCTCGCGGTAATTGTACGAGGCCTGCAGCAGCATCGTCGTCTTGCCGGCATTCATCGTCGCGTAGTGGAAGTACAGCTTGGCCATGCCGCCCTTTTAAGCCAAGTTGTCCCGGCGCGGGGAGGGGCGTCCCACATTCCAGCGGAAAAGCGGCGAACGTGTCGCTGATCGGCCAGCCCGCGCCGTTGACCGCGATTGTCTTATCGCTTGAAACCGCACCAGAATGATGTTTGGCTGACGAAACAAGGCGGAGACAAAACCGCAACTTCGCTTCGCCGATAGATCACAATGGGAGAATACATAATGTCGCGTATGAAACTATTCGCCGCCGGCTTCGGTCTGGCGGCATTTCTTTCCGCGGGCGGCGCACTCGCCGCCGAGCCGGAAAGCTGCAAGCCGGTGCGTTTTGCCGATGTCGGCTGGACCGACATTACCGCCACCACCGCTACCGCCAGCGTCATCCTCGAAGCGCTCGGCTACGAACCCGACGTGCAGGTGCTGTCGGTTCCGGTCACCTACACCTCGCTGAAGAACAAGGACGTCGACGTCTTTCTCGGCAATTGGATGCCGACCATGGAAGCCGACATAAAGCCCTATCTCGAAGACAAGTCGGTCGAGACGGTCGTGACCAACCTCGAAGGCGCAAAGTATACGCTTGCCGTGCCGCAGCACACCTATGACGCCGGTCTCAAGGATTTCGCTGATATCGCCAAGTTCAAGGACAAGCTCGACAACAAGATTTACGGCATCGAAGCCGGCAATGACGGCAACCGCCTGATCCTCGACATGATCGCCGCCGACAAGTTCGGCCTGAAGGATTTCGAGCTCGTCGAAAGCTCGGAGGCCGGCATGCTGTCGGCGGTGCAGAAGGCTGCCGCATCGGGCGAAGACGTGGTCTTCCTCGGCTGGGAGCCGCATCCGATGAACGCCAACATCAAGATGGCCTATCTGTCGGGTGGCGACGAGGTGTTCGGCCCGAATTTCGGCGGCGCGACCGTCGCCACCAATGTCCGGGCCGGCTACACCACCGAATGCCCGAACGTCGGCGCGCTGCTCAAGAACATGGTGTTCTCGCTCAAGATGGAAAACGAGATCATGGGTGCGATCCTCAATGATGGCGCCGACCCGAAGGCCGCGGCTACCGAATGGCTCAAGGCCAATCCGGACGCGATTACCCCATGGCTCGCCGGTGTGACGACCTTCGACGGCGGCGACGCCGCGGCCGCCGTGAAAACTGCGCTGGGTTCGTAGCAGATTTACACCCTCCCCCTTGCCTGGAGGGTCGGCGCGGCACGCGCCGCGGTGGGGTTAGTGCAGAACGGAGCATAACCGTGACCACCCCACTCCGCTGCGCGGTTCGACCCACTCCGCCAGGGGGAGGGCGAAGTAGAATGAGGGGACATTTGCCATGGATCCGGTTTCGCAACTGATTTCGAGCTTCAAGATCCCGATCGGGCGGTGGGGCAAGACCTTCTTCGACTTTCTGACCACCAATTTCGAATGGTTTTTCGACAGTATCGCCGACGGGCTCACCGTCGTTCTCGACGGGTTGGTCGATCTTTTGCTGCTCGTCCCGCCGGTTCTCCTGGTTGCCGCCATAGCCGGGCTTGCCTGGTACCTGCAGAAATCATGGAAGCTGGCGCTTGCCGTCGCGCTCGGCCTCCTCTTCATCGTCAACCAGGATCTCTGGCAGGAAACCGTCGAGACGCTGGTGTTGGTCGTGGCCGCCGCTGCGGCCTCCATGGCTATCGGCGTGCCGATCGGCATCTGGGCGGCGCATAACGAGCGTGGCTACCGCTATCTGCAGCCAATCCTCGACCTGATGCAGACTATGCCGACCTTCGTCTACCTGATCCCGGTGCTCATTCTCTTCGGCCTCGGCATCGCTCCCGGCCTCATCGTCACCGTCATCTTCGCCGCTCCCGCGCCGATCCGCCTGACCCATCTCGGCATCACCTCGGTGCCGAAACCGATGATCGAGGCCGGCGAGGCCTTCGGCGCGACAAAACGCCAGCTCCTGTGGAAAGTAGAGCTGCCGGCGGCGCTGCCGACCATCATGGCGGGGCTGACGCAGTGCATCATGCTCTGCCTCTCCATGGTCGTGATCGCTGCGCTCATCGGCGCCAACGGCCTTGGCAAGCCGGTGGTGCGCGCGCTGAACTCGGTCAACATCCCGCTCGGGCTCGAGGCCGGCCTCGCCATCGTCGTGCTCGCCATCATCCTCGACCGCATCAGCCGCATCGGCACGGGAGCCGCCAAATGAGCGCCGCGGTCGATTTCAAGAATGTCGACATCATCTTCGGCGCGGCGCGCAAGGAAGCGCTGGCGCTCGTAGACAGCGGCGCGACGCGTCAGGAAATCCTGGAGAAGACCGGCGCCGTGCTCGGCTGCGCCGGCGCCAATTTGACCGTCAACGAGGGCGAGATTTCCGTCCTGATGGGCCTCTCCGGCTCCGGCAAATCGACGCTGCTCCGCGCCGTCAACTTGCTCAACGTGCCGGCGCGGGGCAATGTCATGGTCAAGGACGGCGACCGCATGGTCGATGTCGCGGCCTGCGACGCCGCCACGCTGCGCAACATCCGACAGACGCGGGTCGCCATGGTGTTCCAGCAGTTCGGCCTTCTGCCCTGGCGCACCGTCGCTGAAAATGTCGGCTTCGGCCTCGAGCTGTCCGGCGTGCCCGACGCCGAGCGCAAGGCGCGCGTCGAGCGCCAGTTGAAGCTCGTCGGCCTCGACCAGTGGGCGTCGAAATACGCCCACGAACTTTCCGGCGGCATGCAGCAGCGCGTCGGGCTGGCGCGTGCGTTTGCCACCGAAGCGCCGATCCTGCTGATGGACGAGCCGTTCTCGGCGCTCGACCCGCTGATCCGGACCAAGCTGCAGGACGAGTTGCTGCAGCTTCAGGCAGAACTGAAAAAGACCATCATCTTCGTCAGCCACGACCTCGAGGAGGCGCTGAAGATCGGCAGTCACATCACCATCATGGAAGGCGGGCGCATTGTGCAGACCGGCGCGCCCGAAGACATCGTGCTGCGCCCCGCCAACGACTATGTCCGCGACTTCATCGCCAATGTGAATCCGCTCTCGGTGCTGACCGCCTGGAACGTGATGCGCGACCGCCGCGACCTCGAGCACGGCGAGGACGGCTGGGTGTGGCTCGACCGCCGCAAGACGACGCGTTTCAAGATCGACGAGCACGGGCTGGTGGCGGCTGCCGAGCGCGACGGCAAGCCGGCGTTCTGGGTGTCCTGCGCCGATGTCGAGGCGCAGCCGGAGGAGACGGCGCAGGTGTTCTGGGCCAATCCCGGCACCTCGCTGAAGACCGTGATGCTGGCCATGCACCGCTCGCAGACCGCACCCGTGGCGCTGTTCGACGACCAGTCGCGCTTCGTCGGCGCCATCGGCATCAGGGACGTGCTGAGCGCGGTGTTGAGAAGGTAGCTATTTTTCTCTCCTTGAATCAACGCTCTCGCCGGACCGCTGATGCTCTTGGTTTGCTGTACTTTGTGCCTACTTCAAAGGATACCTTGTCAGAAATTCGAAATTGCGAATTACCTGAAAATTCAGCCAATTTGAAATAATACTCGATATGCTTCTCACGAACCCCCCTCACGGTTACCGCAAATTTTTCTCCGAGTCGTAGATTGCTGCAAATTGCGATTAATCGCAAATCCCGATTCATTCCGCCAGCGGCAACTTCAGCTCCGTCAGAAGGCCGCCGCCGGGGTGATTGGACAAGCTGACCTCGCCGCCGGCGCCGCGGGCGATGTTGCGGGCGATGGTCAGGCCAAGGCCGAGGCCGCCGGTCTGGCGGTTGCGCGATTGTTCCAGGCGCACGAACGAGCCGAACACGGCGTCGAGGTCGGCCTGCGATATGCCCGGTCCCTCGTCGCGGATGGCCAGAGTGATGACCTTTTCCGATCGGTGCAGGCTTAGATGCGCCTTCTTGCCGTAGGTCACGGCATTCTGGACGAGGTTGGTGACGCAGCGCCGGAGCGCGACCGGCCGCGCAACGCAGATTAGGCCGCGCGAGCGCGTATCCTCATTGTCGAACGAGACCTCCTCGTAGCCGTCGGCGACCGATTCCACGAGCGACCAGAAATCGATCCTTTCGCTCTTCTCCTCGGTCACCTCGAAGGTGGCGAAATCGATAACCGAGCTGGCGATGTCTTCGATGTCTGCGAGGTCGTGCGCGAGTGCGGCGCGGACCGTCGATTTCCGCAGCAGCTCGAGCCGCAGCCGCATCCTCGTCAGTGGCGTGCGAAGGTCGTGGGCGAGTGCTGCCGCAAGATGTTCGCGGTCCTCGACATAGTCGCGCAGCCTGGCCTGCATGGCATTGACCGCCTTCGCGGCGGTGCGGATCTCGCGGCTGCCGGTCTCGGCGATCGGCGGGCTCTTCAGATCGTTGCCGATCCGCTTCACGGCGGTTTCCATCATCCGATAGGGCGCGGTCAGCCGGCGCAGCGACCATATCGACGTGGCCACCACCAGCCCGGCGATCAAGGCATAGAGCGGCAAGCTGTCGAAGCTCAATATGGGTCCCATCGGCGTGTTCGGCTCGGTGAAGTTCAGCCATTGGCCGTCGGCGAAGCGCAGCGATGCGGTCAGCTTGTCGCTCTGGGCGAAGTCGGCGGCCAGCACCAGCAGGTCGCGCTCGACCTGGCCGACATCGCGACCCTCGATCGCGCCCCTGGCATCGTCGGCTTCCCGTGTCGCCGGATCGCGCCGGACCCGTGCCTCGGTAATGCCGAATTTCGACAGTCGCCCGACCAGTATGTCCTCCAGTTCGGCCAGTTCGTCGTCGCCCGCTATCGACGACGTGACGGCGGGCGTGTCCGAAACTGTAAGCGCGTAGGTCGCGTTGGATAGGCCGGATGCGGTGGCCTTGCGTCCCTCCTGCGGGGCGGCATGCATCAGCTGCACCAGCGAGAAGGCACGGTCATTGAGCCTGTAAAGATCGACCACGTCGTTGGCGGCGGCACGGTCGCGCGAGACGATGTAAAGCGTCGTGATCTGGCTGATCAGCAGGCCGGCGATGACGATGAGCAGCACCCAGACGGGCAGGGTTTGGGGCAGGATGCGTCTCATTCGGACGTTGTCTCGGGCAGAAACTGGTAGCCGCCGCTGCGCACGGTCAGGATCAGTTTCGGCGTTTTCGGATCGTCCTCCATCTTGCGACGCAGCCGGCTGACCAGAATGTCAACGCTGCGGTCGAAGCTGTAGCCGCTGTCGCCGCCGGACAGTTCGATGAGCTGGTCGCGGCTCAGCACGCGTTGCGCGCTCTTGACGAAAGTCTGCAGCAGGTTGAACTCCGCCATGGTCAGCTCGACCCTGACATCGCCGGGCGCCATCAGCCGGCGGCGCGAACAGTCCATCGTCCAGCCGGCGAAATGGTAGATTTGCCGCGAGGCGGGCCGCCGCGGCTCGGCAGCGCCGTTGCGCCTCAGCACGGCGCGTATCCGCGCCAGCAGCTCGCGCGGATCGAAGGGTTTTGGCACATAATCGTCGGCGCCCATCTCCAGTCCCACCACGCGGTCGGTCGTCTCGGTGACCGCGGTCAGCATGATGATCGGCGTCGCATAGTTGGCGCGGATGTCGCGGCAAAGCTCCAGCCCGCTTTTGCCGGGCAGCATGACGTCCAGAACGACAAGGTCCACCTTGGCGCGGCGCAGGATGGCCTCCATCTCGATACCGTCGGCGGCGACGGACGTGTGCAGCCCCCGTTTCTGGAAGAATTCCTGAAGCAGGTCGCGAATGCCCTTGTCGTCGTCGACGATCAGTATGTGCGCGTCGGATTTCACCGGGAGCCCTGCCGTCATTGGTGGCCGAAACCGTCTTTCAGTCATCACCCACACGATAGAATTCAGGCCAGATGTTGGCCGGTGGCGATAAGCGAACCTGAATGGGTTGCTCAGAAACAATCCAGAAACAAAATTCTACAGTTCGGAAAAACTCCCGAAAAATGTCAAGGGCATAAGTGGTGCCGTGGCGGTCAGGTCATCGGCTGCGACGTGCGTTACGGGATCACGGACAAACCAATGCAAAGGTTCTCGATCAGCTTGATGGGTGCGTTGCTCGGCATTTCGCTCGTCACCGCCGCGGTCGAACAATCCGATGCAAAGGTGGCCGATGCAAAGGTGGCCAATGCAAAGGTGGCCGACGCAAAAGTAGCGATCACCCGGAGCGAGCGTTGCAGCGATCTGAGCCGTCAATTCGACGAAGCCCTCGAAACCCATGCCGCGGCAACGCAGGTCACCGCGGCGAAGGCGCTTCAAAGAAAGGGAAACCGGTTCTGCGCCAACAAGAAACAGGCACAGGGAATCCGGATGCTCGCCAACGCTTTGAAGCTGCTTGGAGTGACACCGATCGACCCCGTTCAGTGACGCTCAATCCGATCTGCACAAAAAAGGAAACGAAGCCATGAAAAAGTCCCTCCTCTCCGCGCTCGGTCTCGCCATCGCGCTTGCCTTCTCGATGCCGGTTCTCGGCACCAGCAGCGCCAACGCCGCTGCCACGACCGCGGCTGCGTCGACGACCGCTGCGCCGGCCAAGACCGTCGTGAAGAAAGTCGCCGCAAAGAAGACCGTCAAGAAGCACAAGAGGCATGCTTCGCAGGCCAAGGCAGCTCCGAAGACCTGATCTGGCGACATCTTGTCCAGTTGGAGGACCGCTCCAGTTGCGATTTGCCTGGAGCGGTCGTCTTGCGCGCAAGACAGACGTAAGCCACGTCGGCTCGAATTTCGGATTCGCCGCATCATGCCGTTGAACGGCAGGCGGCGGTTGCCACATAGGCACAGACTTGTGAATGGCCGCAGCCGCCAGGAGGGCGGTTTGTGCGCGGGTCAAAATGGACGACCGCTTTCTTCCATGTCAGAATAAAAGCGAAATTCTTGAGCGTAGTTGCCGGTTCCGATGCCTGAGATCGTCACCAAACCTCGCACTAAAACGAAGCCGCAGATCGAACGGCCGAAGCTCTACAAGGTCGTCCTCCTCAATGACGATTTCACGCCACGCGAGTTCGTGGTGACGGTGCTCAAGGGCGAATTCAAGCTGAGCGAAGACCAGGCGCGGCGGGTGATGATCACCGCGCACCAGCGTGGCGTCTGCGTCGTCGCCGTCTTCACCAGGGACGTCGCCGAAACCAAGGCGACGCGGGCGACCGATGCCGGCAAGGCCAAGGGCTATCCGCTGATGTTCACGACGGAGCCGGAGGAGTAGCGGTTCGCTTCTTCCTTCTCCCCTTGTTGTGGGAGAAAGTGACCGAGCGAAAGCTCGGTCGGATGAGGGGTGTTCCAAGCTTGGCAAAGACAGCGCTTCGTCCAGGACCCCTCAACCGTCTTGGCGCTGCGCGCCAATCCACCTTCTCCCACAACAAGGGGAGAAGGATAAACCGCTGCGCTACCGCCCCTCGCGGTACCACATCGAGCCCAATGCCAGAAGCAGCAGGCCGAGACCGAGGAACCCGCCGAACAGCGGCACGCGCGAGACGGCCTTCAGCACGCTGTCGTCGGTGGTGCGCAGGCCGATCCAGTCGTTGCCGGCGGCCGCGCCCGTGGAGCGGACCGGGACGACCGACGGCAGCGTCACGCCGCCGGTGAGGTTGCCAAGGGCCGACGATTGCGCCAGCCGGCGCACGCTGCCGCCGGTGGCCTCGGCCGGCGCTTTCAGCCGGTTCTCGGTGGAGACGACGTCGGTGAATTCCGGCGCATTGACCGGGCCGACATGGGCAAGCGCCTTCAGATCGCCATTTCCGACCTGGTAGAGGCCGATCTCGCTGGTCTCGATGCTGCCCAGGAAGACGCCGGGTTCGGCTCTCTCTAGCTTGACGGTCATCGCCTTGCCGGACGGGGTGATGATCTGCGCCGGGCCGGGATCGTCGCTCATCGTCTGGCGGCGGATTTCCAGCATCATGCCGCGGCCGTCGGCGGTCAGCCGCTCCTCCTCGAGTTCAGGCTCCTTCATCAGCCAGTGGGCGATGCGGCGATAGAGCTGGACATGCGGGCCGCCGCCCTCGAAGCCGCGCGCCCATAACCAGCCCTGGTCGGACAGAAACATGCCGACGCGGCCTTCGCCCTTGCGGTCGAGCAGGAGCAGCGGACGGTTGTCGGCGCCCTTCATCACCGCCTCGCCCTCGGGGTTCTCGACGCCGATGGTGCGGAACCAGCGGCTCCAGTGCGGCGGCTCGGTGGCGGAACCGTCGAGCCCGCGCGTCACCGGATGGCGCTGGCCGAGCTCGGTGAGGCGCGGATAGAAGGCCTTGTCGACGACTTCTCCGGTCGGCATCGCCGGCAGCGCCGACATCAAAGGCGTGCGGGCGATGGAACTTTCGCCGGCATATTCGGGGCCTGCCGCGATCAGCAGCGCGCCGCCCTTTTCGACATATTCGGCGATGTAGTCGTAATAGAGGATCGGCAGCACGTCGCGGTGCTGATAGCGGTCGAAGATGATCAGGTCGAAATCCTTGATCTTCTCGACGAACAGCTCGCGCGTCGGGAAGGCGATCAGCGACAGTTCGTTGATCGGCGTGCCGTCCTGCTTCTCCGGCGGCCGCAGAATGGTGAAGTGGACCAGATCGACCGAGGCGTCGGATTTCAGAAGGTTGCGCCAGGTGCGCTCGCCGGCATGCGGCTCGCCGGAGACCAGCAGCACGCGCAAATTCTCGCGGATGCCGTCGATCAGCGCGATAGCGCGGTTGTTGGTGTCGGTGAGTTCGTCGGGCTCGGGATCGATAGCGAGTTCGACGATGTTGCGGCCGGCGCCGGGAATGGTCACCTGCAGCGGCATGGCCTGGCCGATGGTGGCGCGCTCGACCGAAACCTGCTCCCCATTGACCGACACGCGCACGTCGACCGAGCCGGCCTCGTTGTTGGCGCCGAGGACGCGATAGGTCATTTCGAGCGGCTTGCCGACCAGACCGAAGCGCGGCGCATTCTCGAAGCGGATGCGGCGATCCTTTTCCTGGTCGTTGCCGGTGATCAGCGCGTGCAGCGGGGCGTTGAAGTCGGGTGTGCCGCCAGGGGCGTCATGCACCTCGCCATCGGTGATCATGATGGCGCCGCCGATGCGCGAAGGCGGCACGTCGCGGAAAGCGCTTTCAAGCGCGCCGAAAAGCCGCGTTTCGGTGCGCTCCTCGGCGGCTTCCGACTTGCCGGCCTCGACAACGCGGACATCGAACTGCTTGAAGCGGCCAAGGCGCTGCTGAAGCCCGGCCAGCGCCTCGTCGGTCTGCTTGGTGCGCTCGCCAATGTCCTGGCTCTGGCTGCGGTCGACGACGACGGCGACGACGCTTTTCAGCGCCTCGCGCTCTTCGTCGAGGAACACCGGGTTGAGCAGGGCCGCGCCCAGCGCGAGCAGGCCGGCGAGACGGAAGACCGCGCCGCGCTGGCGAAACCACAGACCGACCAATGCCAGCAGCAACAGCGGCATCAGTACCAAGCCGAGCAGCGGCCAGGAGATGAGCGGTTCGAAGGCGAGCGACCAGTTCATGGCTTACTGCCCCAGCCGTTCGAGCAGCACCGGCACATGCACCTGATCGGATTTGTAGTTGCCGGTCAGCATGTACATCATGATGTTGACGCCGGCGCGTAGCGCATAAATGCGCTGCATCGGGTCTGACGGCACGGTCGGCAAAAGCGGGTCGCCATTCTCGTCGACCGCCCAGGCGCCGGCGAAATCATTGGCGGTGATCATGATCGGCGAGACGCCGTCGCCCGTGCGCACCGGGCGGTTCTCGGTGTTGGTGGCTTCGAGCGACGCCGCGACCCAGAGCGGGCCGCCGGCGAAACGTCCGGGAAACTCAGGCAGGATATAGAAGGATTTCGTCAGTACATGATCCGACGGCACCGGTTCCAACGGCGGCACGTTGAGATTGCCGAGGATGTCGCGCAGCCGCTCGGTCGCCGGACTAGCCGAATCCGCGCCGATGCCGGTGGCGAACTGGTCGCGCGTGTCGAACAGCACCGTGCCGCCCTGCTGCATATAGGCGTCGACGCGGCCGATCGCGGCCTGGCTCGGCATCGGTGCGGCAGGGTCGATCGGCCAGTAAATCAGGGGATAGAAGGACAGCTGGTCCTTCGAGATATCGACGCTCGCCGGCGCCCCCGGCTCGAGCGCGGTCTTCTCGATCAGGAAGCGGGTCAGGCCCTCCAGCCCGGCTTGGCTGATCGAATCGACGCTCCGTTCGCCGGTCTGCACATAGGCGATCCGGGTCTTCGAAATGTCCTCGATCGCCCGCTCGTCGCCAGGTTTGGAATCGTCGGCGCGGGCGATGTCGGTGTGGCCGACCAGCGCGCCGAGCGCAATCAGCAGAGCGGCTGTGGTTGCAGCAGCCGTGCCGGCGCGGCGCGGCCGGCGCGAGAACAGGCCGCCCATCCAGAACACGGCCAGCGTGTCGAGCACCATCAGCAAAAGGGCTGTCGCCACCAGCGGGCCCTTCAAATTGTGCGATTCGTCGAAGGCGTACTGGATGGTGGTGATCGGCACGGTGATCTGAGGACGGACCAGTGGTGCGAATCTGCTTTCAGCATTGAGCAGATTGTGGGCGAGGACGCCGGTTTCGGAGCCGTAGAGACCAGGCGGGTTCTCGAACGTCACCGGCAGCGGGCCGGCGCCCGGCACCAGCGGCCGTGCATCCGGCGTCGGCGGCACCAGCGTGCCGTCGGCTGATATCATGCGGTAGGGCGCCAGCGAGGTGGCGGCGGCTTCGGCATTGGCGACCGCTGCACCCTGATTGCGTGACAGTTGCACGATGCGGCGCAGCATCTCGACGAAGCTGCCGGAGATCGGCAGGTTCGACCAGGTCGCCTCCGGCGTGACATGGAACAGGACGAGCGTGCCCTTGCCCTTCTTCATCCCGGTCACCAGCGGCGTGCCGTCGGCAAGCGTGGCCCAGGTGCGCTCGACGATGTCGGGCGTCGGCTCGGCCAGCACCTGCCTGGTGACGGTGACTTCGGCGGGCGGAGCGAGGTCGGAGAAGGGACCGGTCTTCGGGAAGTCGGTGACCGGCTGCGGCGTCGTCCATGACAGCGCGCCGCCGAGCGAACGCTCGCCGGTACGCAGCCTGACCGGCAGCAGGTCGTCGTCATTGCCGGCGGCCACCAGCCGCGAGCCGGCGAACCGCACCAGCGTGCCGCCATTGTCGACCCAGTCGACCAGCCTCTGCCGCACCTGCTCCGGAATGGTGCCGACATCGGCCATGACAATCATCGCCGGCTTCTGGTCGAGGAGCTGCGGGATGGCGTCGGCAAGGTCGGCGCTCGACGGCTCAGTCAGATCGGCGAAGGGCTGCAGCGCGCGGCGGATGTAGTACAGCGGCGACAAAAGCGGCTGCGCCTGGTCGGCTTCGGCCTGCGACAGCAGTCCGACGCGACGGCGCTTGGAATTCTCATCGAGCACGCGGACGGCGCCGGCCTGCCGCTGGCCGTCGAGCGCGATCGAGGCGAAGTCGTTGCGCAGTTCGAACGGCACCGCCATCATGCCGGTGGCGGTGGATTCGCCCGGCGAGAAGGTCAGCGTGGCGTCGGCGATGCGGCGGCCCTTGTCGTCGAAGGCGCCGGCGGTCACCTGAGCCGGGGTCGGATCGCTCAGCGCGCGGATGGCGGTCAGCTCGAAGCCGTCCACCTGGTTGTCGGCGCCGGTCAGGCCGATCAAGCTAGGCCGGTCGGAGGCGGCCCAGACGACACGGGCGGCGTTCTTCGACAAAAGCGTGTTGAAGGCGGCCTCGTCGCCTTCCGCCGCCAGACCGTCGGCGAGCACCGCGACACTGGCGCCCGGCAAGGTCTCCAGGGTTGCCGCGACGCGGGCGTAGACAGCAGGGCGGTCGGTCGGGATCGGCCGCGGCTTTGCCGCGCGCAACCGGTCGAGCGCGGTGGCGGCGTCGAAGGGACCGATCTCGGCGTTCGGCTTCTCAGCGGTGAAGGCGATGATAACGGGCACGTCGTTGGAGCTGGCATCGGTGATCAGCCGTTCGGCAGTGGCGACGCGCTGGCCCCAGTCGGCGGCACTTGCCCAGTCATTGTCGATGACCAGCGCAAGAGCGGCACCCTCGGCCGGCAGTCTTTCACGCGGGTTGAAGACGGGTTCGGCCAGCGCCGTAACGATAAGAGCCGCCATCAGCAGCCTGAGCAGCGTCAGCCACCACGGGCTCTGTTGCGGCGTCTCCTCGCGCTTCAGAACCCGGGCCAGGATCTTCAGCGGCGGGAAGACCTCGGTCTGCGGTTTGGGCGGGGTGAACCGCAAAAGCCACCAGATCACGGGCAGTGCCAGAAGGCCCCACAGCACCATCGGCGCCCCGAAGGAGAGCGGCAACCAACTCATGCGCGGATCCTCCCGGCTGAGCTGCCATCGACGGTCATCGCCATGTGGACACGCACCAGCGCATCGGAGGCGAGACGGTCGGTGTGGTTGACGGTGAAGCTCCAGCCGAGCCGCTTGCACCAGTCGGTCAGCTCCTGGCGGCGGGCGATGTAAAGCAGTCGGTAATCATCGCCCAGCGTTTCGGCGCGGCCGGCGGTCAGCTTGTCGCCGGTCTCGGGATCGGTGAACTCGGTGCGGCCGGCATAGGGGAATCTCTCCTCGGCGGGGTCGGCGACCTCGATCAGATGGGCACGCACGCCGTGGCGGGCGAGCACGTCGAGCCAGGCGATGGTGTCCTCGACCGGATCGAGGAAGTCGCTAACGATGACGATGTCGCAGAAGCGGCGGATGACGGACAGATCGGGCTTTGCCGGCAATTCGCCGGCATGGGTGAGTTGTGCTGCGATGCGCTCGGCGCCGTTGCGGGCGGTGAACGGATCGGTCAGCCCGGGCCAGGCGATGCGTTCGCCGCTGCGCGACAGAAGCTCTGCCATGGCCAGCGCCAGCACCAGCGCGCGGGATTCCTTCGAGACGGTGGCGCCGGTCGATTTGTAGAGCATGGAAGGCGAGGGGTCTGCCCACAGCCACACCGTATGGGCGGCCTCCCATTCGCGGTCGCGCACATAGATGTGGTCGTCGCGGGCCGAGCGGCGCCAGTCGACGCGCGAGGAATCGCCTTCGACATAGGGCCGGAACTGCCAGAAATTCTCGCCGATGCCCCGCTTGCGGCGGCCGTGCCAGCCGGCGATCACGGTGTTGACGATGCGGCGTGCTTCGACCAGCAGGTCCGGCACCAGCGACGCCCGCAACCGACCGCGGGCGAGCGCGTCACGCGTCGCCGCCGGTGCCTGGGCCTCGCCTATACGCGCCATCAGATGCCTTTTGCCAGTTTCGCCACCACGTCGCGCACGGTCGTGCCCTCGGCACGGGCGGCAAAGGTCAGCGCCATGCGGTGCTGCAGCACAGGCTCGGCCAGCGCTCTGATATCGTCGATCGACGGCGCCAGCCGTCCGTCATAGAGGGCGCGGGCGCGGGCGCACAGTGTCAACGCCTGACTGGCGCGCGGGCCTGGCCCCCAGGCGACGTGCTTGTCGGTCTCGGCATTGCCCTGGCCGGGGCGCGCCGAGCGCACCAGTTGGAGGATCGCCTCGACAACGCTTTCCGGCACCGGCATGCGGCGAATGAGAGTCTGGATCTCCTTCAGTCGCGCCGGCTGCAGTACGTTCTGCGCCTTGGCGTCCTCGATGCCTGTGGTTTCCAGAAGAATGCGGCGCTCCGCCTCGATTTCCGGATAGAGGATGTCGACCTGCATGAGGAAGCGGTCAAGCTGTGCCTCGGGCAGCGGATAGGTGCCTTCCTGCTCCAACGGGTTCTGCGTCGCCAGTACGTGGAAGGGCGCCGGCAGGTCGTGGCGGACACCGGCAATGGTGACGTGGTATTCCTGCATCGACTGCAGCAGCGCCGACTGGGTGCGGGGTGAGGCGCGGTTGATCTCGTCGGCCATCAGCAGTTGCGCGAAGATCGGCCCGGAGATGAAGCGGAAGGAACGCTTGCCGAATTCGTCCTGCTCCATCACCTCGGAGCCGAGAATGTCGGACGGCATCAGGTCAGGCGTGAACTGGATGCGGCGGGAATCGAGGCCGAGCACGATGCCCAGCGTCTCGACCAGCTTGGTCTTGGCGAGGCCGGGCACGCCGACCAGCAGCGCATGGCCGCCGGCGAGCAGCGCCACAAGCGTGCGTTCGACGACGCTTTCCTGGCCGAAAATGACGCGGCCGACGCCATCGCGAACCCTGGAAATGTCGGCCAGCGCCGTCTCGGCCTGGGCGATCATGTCCTTTTCGCTGATCGGGCTTTCCTTGATCATCACGCTCATGCAGCATCGATCCTTCTCGTTGGAGATACCGGCTTGCACCTTCGACGCTGCAGAGTGCCGCGATTCGGCCTCCCATGGCGCCTGTCTTTGAACTTAAATCACTGGCTTAGGCTGACAAGCGGAACAACAGTGACTATTTCGTGACCATGACAGAACGCGCCGACGATCGTGAAGAGAGCCTGACGGCCGCCGCCGAGGCGTGCGGACTGGAGGCACTGATCTCGCGTGCCGCCCGCGCGGGCAAGGGGCCGGCGCCGGTTGAGCGCTGGAATCCGGCCTTTTGCGGCGATCTCGACATGGAGATCAGAGAGGACGGCACCTGGTTCTACCAGGGCACGCCGATCGGCCGCATGCCGTTGGTGCAGCTGTTTTCCTCCGTGCTGCGCAAGGACGAAGACGGCAAGACCTATCTTGTAACACCGGTGGAAAGGGTCGGCATCCGCGTCGTCGACGCGCCCTTCATCGCCGTCGAGATGGACGTTTCCGGCACCGGCGATGGCCAAGTCATCACTTTCCGCACCAATGTCGGCGACGTGGTCGAGGCCGGACCGGACCATCCGCTACGCTTCGTCGATGAAGACGCGACCGGTGGCCTGAAACCCTATGTGCTGGTGCGCGGACGGCTGGAAGCGCTGGTGGCGCGGCCGGTGATGTACGAACTGGTCGAGCATGGCGAAGAGATCGATGTCGCCGGCAGAAGGATGTTTGCCGTCCGCTCGAAGGGCGCGGTCTATCCGATAATGCCCGCGGAAAAACTGCAGCGGCTGAGTGCATGATCGGCAGCGATGGTGGACCAGGTGACGCTATGGACCAAGTGACGCGGGCGCCGTTTTCGGCCGAGGATTTTCGCGCCCGCGTCGCGGCGCAGCCGCTGGCGCATGCCGCCGACGATTATGGCGACCATCGCTTCAACCCCGGCCATCCGCGTTTGAAGCTCGCAAAGGCGCTGCGCGATGCCGCCGTGCTGATCCCGGTGATCGATCACGGTCGCGATGCCACGGTTCTGCTGACCAAACGGGCTGAAAAGCTGCGAAACCATTCGGGGCAGGTGGCCTTTCCGGGCGGCACGATCGATCCAACCGATCCGAGCCCGGAGGCGGCGGCATTGCGCGAGACATTCGAGGAGATCGGGCTCGGCCAGGACCGGGTCGAGATCATCGGCCGCATGCCTGATTACGTCTCCGGCAGCGGCTACCGCATCGCCCCGGTGCTGGGAATAGTGCGGCCGGATTTTTCACTGACGCTGAATTCCGAGGAGGTCGACGCCGCCTTCGAAGTGCCGCTGCGCTTCCTGATGGACCCGGCCAACCACGGCCGCGAAAGCCGCATGTGGAACGACCTCGAATGGGTCTTTTACGAGATGCCCTATGACGGACAACGCATCTGGGGCGTCACCGCCGGCATCATCCGCACGCTCTATGAAAGGCTCTATACGTGAGCGGGCGGGTGTCGCTCGCGGGCAAAGCCGACTGGCTCGGCGAAAAGCACCTGCAGCGCCTGCTGGCGGCGCTGGCGGATGGCGGCGAGGAGGCGCGTGTCGCCGGCGGCGCGGTACGCAATGCGCTCATTGGCCAGCCGGTCGCCGACGTCGATATTGCCACCACGACCGTGCCTGATGAAACCATCCGCCGCGCCGAGGCGGCGGGCTTCAAGGCCGTGCCGACCGGCATCGAGCACGGCACCATCACGATTGTCGCCGGCGGGAAGCCGTTCGAGGTGACTACGCTGCGCGCCGACATCGAGACCGACGGACGGAGGGCCAAGGTGTCGTTCGGACGCGACTGGAAGGCCGACGCGGAACGGCGCGATTTCACCATCAACGCGCTCTATGCCGAGGCCGACGGGACGATCGTTGACCTGGTCGGCGGCGTCGCCGACATCGAGGCGCGCCGGCTGCGTTTCATCGGCGATCCGGAGGCGCGCATCCGCGAGGATTATCTACGCATCCTGCGCTTTTTCCGCTTCTTCGCCTGGTATGGCGACGGCCGGCCGGATGCCGAAGGGCTGAAGGCCTGCGCCCGGCTCAAGGAGGGGCTTGGCCAACTCTCGGTCGAGCGCGTCTGGTCCGAGCTGAAGAAGCTGCTGTCGGCCCCCGATCCATCGCGCGCCTTGCTGTGGATGCGCCAGGCCAGCGTGCTCACCAGCGTTCTGCCGGAAACCGAGAAATGGGGCATCGATGCGATCCATGCGCTGACCAGGGCCGAGAATGATCTAGGCTGGACGCCGGACCCGCTGCTCAGGCTGGAAGCGATCGTGCCGCCGGACGCCGCGCGGCTGAAGACGCTCGCCGAGCGGCTGAGATTCTCCGTCAGCGATGCCGGCCGTCTCAGGCAGTGGGCGCTGACAGCGCCTGTCGAGCCGAAGACGACCGAAGCGGAACTCGCAAAACGGCTCTATCGTGGCGATCATCAGGGCCTTGTCGATCGCTTGCGGCTGTCGCTCGCTTCCGCTAGAGGCCGCGCCGTCGAGGACAATGACGCGCTGCTCGAAGCCGGCGGCTTCTCGCGCCTGCTCGCCTTCGCCGGAAAATGGAAAAAGCCTGACTTTCCGCTCAAGGGCGCCGATCTGACGACGCTAGGCGCGTCGCCCGGACCGAAACTCGGCGCAACCTTGAAGAACCTCGAAAACGAGTGGGTCGAGTCCGGCTTTGCGCTGGATCGCGGCGCACTTCTCGAGCGCGCCGCAGAAGCACTCGAAAGTTAGAAAACGTTTGGAAACTCTACTCTGGCGGCCATCTGATGGCGTTTTCTGCGCTTCCGGTACTCACGGACCCAAATGTCCGCTGCGCTCCGGTTCTCGAAACCACCACCATATGACTCGCCAGAGCAAATTTCGAAACAGTCTCTTAGGCATTGTCAGGCCGCGTCGCGGGGCTTTTCGATGCGCGAACGGATGGCTTCGATCATCGTCTCGCGGATGATCGTCTCGCCATGCGTCTCACGCATGTGCTCGACCGCACGACGCATGATCTCGGCTTCCTCGTCGGCGCGCGTATGCCAGTCACAACCCGGAACGAGCGAGCCGCAGTGGAATTCCTTCATCGGATTCTCCCTTTTTCCTCCTCGGAGCGCCGCATCTGCTCTGACACGGAAGCTCCACACCTTGATCGACGCATGATCCCTGGCGAACCGGAATCGGCATTCGGGTCATGCGCTGGCCGAGCCAGCATAACACGATCGAATGGTTTTGGTTGCGTTAGAGCGCCGCGCTTCCGGTGGACGCGTAAAGGACGCTCCAACGTTTTGTCATCTGCGCATGATCCTTCCGAAAACCGGAAGCAGCTTTCGGGGTCATGCGCGAGAAACCGAAAGGGCGAAGCAGCGCTGCTCCGCCCTCTTACGCTACCCCGGAGGCAAGACCTCGTCTTGCTCCAGCGAGCAGGCGATCACTTCACGATCCTGACTGCCTCGGCAATTTTGTGCTTGCCGCTCATGTCCCACGAAACGCGGACCTTTTCGCCGGCCTTCAGGCCAGGGTTCTTGAAGGCCTTGGGCAGCGTAAAGGCAGATCCGTCATCCAGAACAAGGCTCATGGTTGTTCCATCGTAAGTTTTGACCGTGCCCGTGGTGTGCTTGACCGCTGCGAAGGCAGCGCCACCAGAGGCAAGAACGGCAGCAGCCGCAACCGACATAATAAGCTTGCGCATGGCATGCTCTCCTGGAAAATGAGGGCACCATTTTGGGAAGGTGCCCCACTCAATAATGGGCCGTCCGGTCGCGTCGGGTCGCGGTTCTAGGGGAGGATGAACCGCCGGCGTTTCCCGGCCCGGAACGAAAAATAATCTTGCTTTTTCAATTGCATATTAGACGAAAAAGATATTCTGCGCGCCACATTCGCCGCCAAAATCAAACGATTTGGACCTGATTGCGGCTCACGTCCAACTCACCGAGATTTTACGGCCATTTCACTTCCGGTGGCAGGCTGGACAGGATCGAGGCCACGTTGCCGCCAGTCTTCAGTCCGAAGATAGTGCCGCGATCGTGAAGCAAGTTGAATTCGACATAGCGGCCGCGGCGAATGAGCTGTTCTTCACGGTCGCCGTCGGTCCAGTTATCGTTGAAATTGGCCCGCACCAGATGTCCGTAGACGACGAGAAAAGATCGCCCGACATCCCGGACGAAGTTGAAATCGGCGTTCCAGCCGCCTTTGTCCTCACCCGAATGCAGCCAATCGAAGAAGATGCCGCCGGTGCCGCGCGGTTCGTCGCGATGCGGCAGATAGAAATACTCGTCGCACCAGGCCTTGAATTTTGCATGGTCGGCGACGCCAGCGTGCTTCTCGCAGGCGAATCGCATGGCCCTGTGGAAGGCAACCGTGTCCGGGTCGTCCTGGGTGCGGCGACGGTCGAGCACCGGCGTCAGGTCGGCGCCGCCGCCGAACCACTGGCGCGAGGTGACGACCATGCGCGTGTTCATGTGCACCGCCGGCACGTTCGGGTTCCACGGATGAGCGATCAGCGAAATGCCACTCGCCCAGAAGCCCGGGTCTTCCTCGGCGCCCGGCATCTGCTTCCTGAACTCCGGCGAGAACTCGCCATAGACGGTGGAGGTGTGGACGCCGACCTTCTCGAAAACGCGGCCACGCATCATCGACATGGTGCCGCCGCCGCCCTTGCCGGCGTCGCGCTCCCACGGCGTCCTTTCGAAGCGGCCGGGCGACCATGAGGCCTGCGGCCCCTGCAGGTCCTGCTCGATCTGCTCGAAGGCGGCGCAGATGCGCTCGCGCAACGTCTCGAACCACAGCCGCGCCTTCATCTTCTTCTGTTCGATGTCGGCCGGCAGCCCCGCCGGTATTTCGGGTCGTTGCAAATGCTGTCTCCGGCTGTGGGGCGCGTACCCCGACAAATGACTCGTCTTTTCCGGTCGCGATCCCTAATCTCTTAGGTGCAAGGGTCAAGTGTGAATGGAGTTCTTTCGTGCGCACCCCGGCAAGACCGCCGCTGGATGGCCTGAAGAAGAGGCTCGACCGTTCGCGCGCCGAGCGCGAGCGCATGCCACGCGACGGGTTCCTGCGCGAGACCTTCGTCCTGCCGCGCTCCGATGCGCGGCTTAAGGCGAAGGAGTGGTTCGAGCGCTTTCCCAAGCAGGCCTACTGGACCGAGATCGAAAGCTGGTTCGAGCGGCCGGGCGACGTCATCGAGTTCACCATCAGGCGATTGCCGGCGGCAGATTAACGAGTGACCAACAACCGCCTTGCTCCTGGGCCTTGGGCGCTCAATCGGTCTTCCTTGTTCCGCAGCGGGCACTTGTCGATCGACATGCAGCCGCAGCCGATGCAGTCGGTCAGCCCGTCGCGCAGCTTCTTCAGCTGGGCAATCTTCTGATCGAGCTGGTCGCGCCAGGCCGTTGAAAGCAGGTTCCAGTCCTCGCGCGTCGGTGTGCGGCCCTCAGGCAGCGATTCAAGTGCAGCACCGATCTCGGCCAGCGAGATGCCGACCTCCTGCGCGATCCTGATGATCGCCACACGCCTCAGCACGTCGCGGCCGTAGCGCCGCTGGTTGCCTGATGTGCGGTGGCTGCGGATCAGTCCGCGCGCCTCGTAGAAATGCAGCGCCGATACCGCCACCCCGCTTCGCGTCGCCACCTGGCCGACCGTCAGTTCCGTCACCGCCATTCGAATTTTCCGCTTGACCTCAAGTTAAGTTGAGCTTGTAACGAAGAAACCCTGGACATGCAAACCGCAGGAGAAGGCGATGTGCGCCTGGGTGAGAATGACAAGAGAGCGTGCGCTCGTCGGCCAGAAAGCGGCCGTGTTCGCTGCGCCCACCGAGGGTCTGCGAATGCTATCCGAGCTGCCGGTTCGCCTCACCGGCCACCATGGCGACGGACAGCGCGACGTTGATGCTGCGCGCGCCCGGCTGCATCGGGATGATCAGTCGCGCATCCGCCGCCTCGTGGACAGGATCCGGCACGCCTGCGGATTCGCGGCCGAACAAAAGAATGTCGGCGTCGGCGAAGGCGAAATCGGTGTAGGCGTTCGCGGCTCTGGTCGACAGCAGCACCAGCCGCCGCGCTTCGCCTCTGCGCCAGTTCTCGAAGGCGTGCCAGTCGACATGCCGGGTCAGAGCCGCCAGTTCGAGATAGTCCATGCCGGCCCGTTTCAGCGCCCGGTCGGAGAGCAGGAAGCCGGCCGGTTCGATGATGTCGACGCCGAGGCCGAGGCAAGCGGCGAAGCGCAGGATTGTTCCGGTGTTGCCGGCGATATCCGGCTGGTAGAGCGCGATGCGGAGACGGTTGTTCATTTCCGCATCCTTCTAATAAGTGGCAGATCGGCCACAGCAGGCTCGCGGTTTTGGAAATTGCTGGACTGGCGGGTGGTCATTTTCTGCGAAGTCGGCTATACGCCGGGCATTGTCAACCCGAACCGATGGAGGGGTAGTTCATGATGATCATGTACATCCAGCGCCCCTCTTGCGGGCTTACCAGCCTGCCGGCGGTTTCGGTACGACGATTCTCCTGACCTTTTAGACTTCGATCGCACCGATTCTTAGCCGAAACCCTTTTTCGGCCTTCGAAGGAATCCTGCGATGTTTTTCAAGCTGTCGAAGGGGCTGAACGCCCCGCCTGAACACGCCTCTGTTCAATCCCTGCCTTTCGCCGGCCATTGGCCCGCGAACGGGCCGGACTTTTTTCTGTATTTTTCACATGGAGGACGGACCGATGTTCGATCCCTGCAAAATTCCCGGTTCAAGAAGCCTGCACGAGCGCAGGATGGCGACATGGGCGCTTTTGATCGGCGAAACCTATTCGTCTGCGGCTCACGCCGAGACCCGCCGGCGCCCGCATCGCGGCATGCTGCCGGACGTCGATTTCTCGCGCGCGGTTCCCGACCGCAGCCGGCCGTCGCTGGTGGGCCGGATCATCGGGCTGATCCGGCCCGGCGCAAAAACCGGCGCGAAACTCCGGGTCGTCGACACAGCACTGTCAGGATCGTCAAGCGAGCCTGTCGGCGAAAAGCCCGCGACATCCTATATTGCGCGAAGCAGGACCGGCGGCCCGAGTGATTCCGGGATGCCGGCCCTTGCCGCCACGCGATCCCATGGCGCTACGCGCCCCAAGGATGCCACGCGCTCCGCGCCGTGTGAGCGAAAACAAGCATGTGAGTGCCAAGACAATGTTCCGCTGGTTTGAAACAAGGCTCGATCCGTTCCCTGCCGAGGAGCCGGTCGAGCCGCCGAAGACGCTGATCGCCTTCTGCGTGCACTATACGCGCGGCGCCTGGCCCTACATCGCTGTCGATGCGACGCTGGTGACGGCTATCGCCCTTGCCGAGGTGTGGATGTTCGGCTTCATGGGCCGGATCGTCGACTGGCTGTCGGCGCAGAATCGCGAGACATTTCTGCAGACCGAAGGCTGGAAGCTCGCCGGCATGGCTTTCATCGTGGTTTTCGCGCTGCCGGCGACGGTCTGGTTCCATGCGCTCCTCAATCAGCAGACGCTGATGGGCAACTATCCGATGCGTATCCGCTGGCAGGTGCATCGCTACCTGCTCAAGCAGTCGATGGCCTTCTATCAGGACGAGTTCGCCGGACGCATCGCGACCAAGCTGATGCAAACGGCGCTCGCCGTGCGCGAATGCGTCATCAAGCTCATCGACGTGCTCAACTATGTCGTGGTCTATTTCCTCGGCATGCTGTTCATTGTCGGCTCGGCCGACTGGCGGCTGGCGGCACCGCTTGCCGTCTGGCTTGTCGGCTATATCCTGCTGTTGCGCTATTTCATTCCGCGATTGGGCAAGGTCGGCGAGGAGCAGGCCAATGCGCGCTCGACCATGACCGGCCGCGTCGTCGACAGCTACTCCAACATCCAGACGGTCAAGCTGTTCTCGCATGCGCGGCGCGAGGCGTCCTTCGCGCGGGAAGGCATGGCCGGCTTTCTCGATACCGTTTACCGGTCGATGCGGCTGGTGACGCAGCTCTACGGCCTCCTCTACATCCTGAATTCGCTGCTGTTGTTTTCGGTCACCGCGATCTCGCTGTGGCTGTGGCTCGGCCAGGCGGTGACGATCGGCGCCGTCGCCCTGGTCATCGGCCTCGTGCTTCGGCTGTGGGGCATGTCGCAATGGATCATGTGGGAAATGTCCACCCTGTTCGAGAATATCGGCACGGTGCAGGACGGCATCAGTTCGATCTCGCTGCCGCGCCTCGTCGAAGACAGGCCTGGGGCCAAGGATACTGCCGTGACCAAGGGCGAGATCCGTTTCGAGGACATCCGCTTCCACTACGGCAAACAGAAGGGCGTGATCGAAAGCCTGTCGCTGACGGTGAAGCCGGGCGAAAAGGTCGGCATCGTCGGCCGCTCGGGCGCCGGCAAGTCGACGCTGGTCAACCTTCTCTTGCGTTTCTACGATCTTGAGAGCGGCAAGATCCTGATCGACGGCCAGGAAATCGCGGCGGTGACGCAGGATTCGCTGCGCGCCCAGATCGGCATGGTCACGCAGGATACCTCGCTGCTCCATCGTTCGGTGCGCGAGAACATCCTTTATGGCCGACCGGACGCCAGCGACGAGATGCTGGTCGAGGCAGCTCGCCGCGCCGAGGCACTTGATTTCATATCAAGGCTTTCGGACGCCAGTGGCCGCACGGGTTTCGATGCGCATGTCGGCGATCGCGGCGTCAAATTGTCCGGCGGCCAGCGGCAACGCATTGCCATTGCTCGCGTTATGCTGAAGGACGCGCCGATCCTCATCCTCGACGAGGCGACGTCTGCGCTCGATTCGGAGGCCGAAGCGGCGATCCAGGAGAACCTCTACAAGCTCATGCAAGGCAAGACCGTCATCGCCATCGCGCACCGGCTCTCGACCATCGCGGCGATGGACCGGCTCGTCGTCATGGATAAGGGCCGCGTCATCGAGGAAGGTTCGCATGAGGAACTCGTCGCCAGGGGCGGGCTTTATGCGCAGCTTTGGCAGCGCCAGTCGGGCGGCTTCCTGCTCGACGACGGTGCTTCCGCCAACGATGCCATCATCAAGGGTCAAGCAGCAGAATGATGGCAGCAGAATGAGAGCAGCAGAATGATGGCCGCCGAATGATGATTGCCGTCTATCGCTGGTTCGAGAACTGGGTCTATCCATTCAGGGAGCCCGCGGGCCTTCGGCCACCGGTCAGCGTCAGGGGATTCCTCTGGCACTATGTCGGCCAGGCGAAGGTCGCCTTCTTCGCCATGCTGATCATCGGCGGCATCGCGCCGCTGGTCGAGGCTGGACTGTTCTACTTCGTCGGCAGGCTGGTCGACATTCTCGACCAGCTCACCGGCGAGCGCAGCTGGGGAGCGCTGTGGACTGCCGCCGGTCCCGAACTCGTCTTCATGGCCGCCGTGGTGCTGGTCATCCGCACCATCGTCGTCGGCCTGGCGGCATTGGTCGACGAGCAGACGATCACCCCCGGCTTCTACAATCTGGTGCGCTGGCAGGCGCACCGCCATGTCTCGCGCCAATCCTACGCCTTTTTCCAGAACGATTTCGCCGGCCGCATCGCCACAAAGGTCTGGCAGGCAGGGCAGGCGACCGGCGATTTGATGGAAAGCTTCATTGAGGTCGTCTGGTTCATGGTCGTCTACACGGTGACGACGCTGGTGCTGGTCGCCGGCCTCGATTTGCGGCTGGCGGTGCTGGTGGTGATCTGGATCACCGCCTTCGGCTGGCTGGCCAAGCGCTATCTGCCGGCGATCCGCAAGCATGCCGAGGAAACCGCCGAGGCCGGTTCGATGATCACCGGCCGCTTCGTCGATTCCTATTCGAACGTGCAGACGCTGAAGCTGTTCTCGGCCGATGGCGACGACCGTTACATCAGGAGCGGCTTCGATATCTATCTCGAGGCGCTGCGGCCGTTCACCCGCCGGCTGACCGGCGTGCGCATGGCGCTGACGACGCTGTCGGGGATCATGATCACCGCGATCGCCTGTTTTGCGGTCTATCTCTGGATCGAAGGCTCGATCACAGTCGGCGCCGTCGCCTTCACGCTATCGCTGGTGTTGCGGCTCAACATGCTGCTCGGCCGGCTGATGATGCAGCTCAATGGCATCCTGCGGAATCTCGGCGTGCTGGAAAACTCCAAGGCGCTGATCTCGCAGCCACTCGGCCTGACCGACGCGCCCGACGCCAGGGAGCTTGTCGTGGTCGGCGGCCGCATCGACGTGAAAAAAGTCGAGTTCCACTACGGCAAGGGGTTCGGCGTGCTCAACGGCATCGACCTTGTCGTGCGGCCGGGTGAGAAGGTCGGACTGGTCGGGCCATCCGGCGCCGGCAAGACGACGCTCGCCAATCTGATCCTGCGCCTCTACGACCTCGAGCGCGGAAAGATCACCATCGACGGGCAGGATGTTGCCAAAGTCACGCAGAATTCGCTGCGCGCCAATATCGGCGTCGTCAGCCAGGATACCGCGCTTTTCCACCGCTCGCTTCGCGACAACATCAAGCTCGGCATGCCGCAAGCAACCGACGCCGAGGTGGTCGCGGCCGCGAAGAAAGCCGAGGCGCACGACTTCATCCTCGACTTGCGCGACAATCGTGATCGCCAGGGCTACGAGGCCTTTGTCGGCGAGCGCGGCGTGAAATTGTCTGGCGGCCAGCGCCAGCGCGTCGCGATCGCCCGCGTCTTCCTCAAGGACGCGCCGATCCTGATACTCGACGAAGCGACGTCGGCGCTCGATTCCGACATTGAGGCGGCCATCCAGGAAAATCTGGCGAGGCTGATGGAGAACAAGACGGTCATCGCCATCGCGCATCGGCTGTCGACCATCGCCGCACTCGATCGCCTGGTGGTGCTCGACGGCGGCCGCATCGTCGAACAAGGCACGCATGACGAACTGGTCGCGCTCGACGGGCTCTATGCGCGGCTGTGGAAGCGGCAGTCCGGCGGCTTCCTGTACAACGAGGAGAGCGTGCTGGAGGAGACGCGGCCGGCGGAGTAGGGCCAGATTTCAGCAAAAACCGGAGTGGATCATGTCGTTGCGAATGCCATCGAATTTCGGACGGTCGGGAGCGCAGGAGAGCGCGCTCGACCTGCTCGGCCATGAAATCCTCGGCGAAAAGGCAGCGGCGCTCGGCCGCGCCGGCCGGCGCGTGGATGAAACGCTGGCGAGGTTGCGTGAACATGGCGACGATGGCGAACATCGTGCCCGGCTGCTCAAGGATGCCGCGGACGCGGTCCACGGCTATTTCATCCAGCGCGAATTGTGCGGCTTGCACAAGCACGACGCAATGATCCGGGAATACAGCATCCCCAAGGCCGTGCTGGCCAGGCTCGGCGCCAAATAGATACCAGTGTTGAAATCTAACGCTTGGTACCGAAGACGAAATACCGATTTCGACCCGTTCCAGAAGTTCGGGTGCGAGCGCATTATGGCGCAAGTCGGCCCGATTGCCGACTTTCCCGCACTCAATCTTCCTTGCGAAGGATGATCCTACATTGCGGGCAATCAGCCTAAGACTTCAAAGGTTTAGCGGCCAATCGGTCATCTGCCGGGTGGTCGCATACGGTCAGCCGTCACTCCGGCAACCCCGCGATCCGCATGTGTTTGATCCAGCGGTCGAGGCTCCCGGGGGCGGTCCACAACTTCTCCCATTCCTTGCGTTCTTTGCGGATGGATTCGCCGGGCGAGTCTTTGAGGACAACCGCGAGCGCTTCTTTTGCCTCCCGCTCGTTTCCCAGACAGGCGTGGATCCCCGCAAGCATTCGGTGCGCGCCGCTCGGGATTCTGGACATTTTCCGCATCGCCGCCAGAGCGCCCCCGCAATCGTTCTTTTCCCAGAGCGCCCAGCCCATCTGCCAGTTGAACAAGTCAGGGTAGAAAGGATCGATGCCCATGGCCTGCTTGATCCGATCGATCGCTTCGTCGGTGCGGCCAACATAGAGCAACAGATCCGTACTGCGGACCAGGATATCCGAGTTGCTGGGGTTTAGGGCGATTGCCTGATCGTACCGGGCAAGGGCCTGCTCGCTCTCTCCGGCTTCCGTGTGGATGCTGGCGCGGATGTTATGAGCTTCAGCGTCATCAGGAGCGAGCAGGATGGCCTTGTCGGCGTATTCGGCGGCGCGCTCCAACGCCTCGTCATGGTTATGTTCCTGCTCGTGCCAGCCGAACATCGCATCATTGCGATAGGACCAGGCCAGCCCGATATAGCCGAACTGGGAGTTCGGATCCGCTTCGATCGCCTTAAGGTTCAGCTGCCGAAACAGCTGGTTCTTCGCGGCAGAGAAATCCTCATGGAGTTCGGCAATTGCCATCAGGTGATAGTGGAGCGCGCTGACTCGGGCGGCGTCGCTCATTGGCAGGGGGCGTTCGATTCTATGCCCGACCCGATCCGCAAGCGTACGGATGATCACCTCCTGGACGACGAAAAGATCGCCAATCTCCCGGTCATAACTGTTGGCCCAGAGATTCGATCCGTCATGCGCATTTAGCAATTGGGCGGTCACTTTCAGTCGGTCTCCGATCTTCTGCTGGCTGCCTTCGAGCAGGTAGTCGACGCCGAGTTCATCTCCGATCTGCCTGGTCTCGACCGGCTGGTCGCGGTACCTGAAGCTCGAGTTCCGGGCGATGACGGCATAAGTCTTGCTCCGCGATAGCGCGGTGATGATCCCCTCGGCGACGGCGTCGCTGAGATATCCCTTGTCCTCACCGGTACTGAAGTCGTCGAAGGGAAGGATCGCAATCCTCGGCATGTCGCTCGAACGAACCGGAGCGACTCGCCATGTTTCCGCGCCGTAGTATGCGCCGATCGCTGCCGCAACGAGAACGATTGCAGCAAGAATGAAGCCGCGCTGCGAGAATCGTGTCTTGGCACGTTCCGTGACGGCTGCGGCGCTTGGGTCCGCCGCGTCCGACAGATCGGCATTCAGTCGGTAGCCTCTCCTTGGGACGGTTTCCACGATCACGTGCGCGTCGTCCGCCAACGCGCGGCGAATATCGGCAATACATTGCGTGAGGCTGTCATCGGTCACGAAGGTATCGGGCCAAACCGCCTGCATCAGCGCATCCTTCGACACGATTTCGCCCGGTCGCGCCGCGAGCACCGAGAGCACCTCGGCGGACTGGCTGCGAAGACTGACCGCTTTGCCTTCGACGGTTCGGAGTTCTTTGCTTTTCGTCAGGAAGACAAAACCGCGAAACGTGATCGTTTCAGCAGATTTCGGGTCAATTTCAGGGGCCGTTCGGGACATTTCACCTTCCTGGCGCGCTTTTTAGTTTAGCCCATTCGGCCTTCGCCTCCAAGGCGATCCCAGCAGCACCGGATGAGACGGAGGAAGACATGAAACGCACCAGGCTCATCGTCGCTCTCGCTCTTTTCTCGGCAGCGCCATCAGCTGCAAAAGCGGATTCCTGCATCGCGAGATTCTGTGGCCCCGACCATGCCAACGAGGTTGCCCTAGACAACGTCCGTTCTCTCGCCAGCCTCAAGTCGATGGATGACAGCGCCAATTTAACCGCCATCGCTGTCACAATTCATCTGACCAACCAGGGGAAGCTAATCAGGCTCCCCCACGTGAAACCTATGACCTCCATGGCCGAGTGCAGAGCTTGGACCCATCAACAGGAGTTCATGCGCGTACTCCCGGGCTATCTCGCCACCTTCCATTACTGCGACCACGCATCAGAACCATGATTTTGCAAGGTCTGGCTGTTCACGCTCGGACCGCAACCTGGCCTCAAGCGATAACGCCCGAGCTGCGATGAGTTTAACGAGGAAGGCAGGCGGAGACAGGAAGGGCTGCATGAAAGTGAATTCTTCACTTGCGCGGATCCCGCATGTTTGTCGGATCGAACCGAAGCCGCATTGGCACGGCGGCTGGTGTCATGTGCATTCGCCGTCCGCGTGGCGCATAGAGAGCGCCGTTGCCAACTCGCCAACGTCCGAACCACGACCATCAGTTTGCAAGGCACTCGGGAAGACGCACCGGTTTGTCGATCTTCGCCAGTAGCTCGGGGCTGGCGCAGGGCGGGAAACCGGCAAGGCGCATGGTTTCCATGAGACGCTTGCGGTCCGCATCCGTGTTGACAAGAGGTTCGTTCACCCTTCCCTCGATAGTCAGGTCGGGGAACCGTTTAAGGGCCTCGCTGATCAGGGTTTTCGCCTCCTCGGTACGCCCAACTGCCGCCAGCGCGGCGGGGCGATATGTCCATCCCCAGATCCCATAATTCTCCGGCGCCAACTGGTCCATCATTAGCAGCGCGTCGTCGTAGCGACCGATCATAAAATAGGCGTGGGCAAAACACCTGGTGCTCCACAACGGGTAGTTCGGATTAAGGTGGATCGCCCGATCAGCCATTTCGGCGCCCCTCTCGGGCTCGCCAAAAGTCGAAGCCCAAGGCACATAAAAAGTCATTATCTCGAACTGATTTGGAGCCATTCGCAGGGCCGCGTCGAATTCCGCCTTGGCGCGCGCGAGATGGCCCTTTACGATCTGGCTCCCGGCGAGAACGGCATGCGCTTCGGCATCGGCCGGATCGAGCGCGACTGCACGTTTAGCGGCTTCGGCGGCGATACGTCGATTCTTTGCGGGTTCGACGTCGAAACTGGCCAGCACGGAATGCGAATGGTGCAGTTCCACCCAGGCGCGGGCCAGCGTAGGGTCCAGCTCGATAGCGCGGCTGAGAAGTCTGATGGCTTCCTCGACGTCGGCGCGATTGATTTGTTCCAGCTTCTCGGTACCGAGGAGGTAGAGTTCGTAGGCGTTGAGGTTGCCGGGAGGTTTGCGGTGCGCCGTTATCCGGCCTGCCTCTTGGATCAGGCCGGCGCCGCCGCCAAGCCGGTTGGAGACCTGCTCAGCAATCTCCGTCTGAATCGCAAACAGGTCCCAGTCCGGCCGGTCCCACCGGTTCGACCATAGATGCTTACCGGCCTTCGCGTCGATGAACTGAGCCGTAACCCGCACCCGATCGGCTTGGCGTTGAATCGAGCCTTCGACCACAAAGCCCGCGCCGAGCGCTGCACCGACCTCAGTCGGGTTGGCCAGCTTGCCTTCGTAGACTTCCGTCGAGTTATGGGCAATGACCCGGAATTCCGGAAACCGTGCGAGATCGGTAATGATCTCCTCGGTGAGCCCGCCGGCCAGACGCTGCACACTTGCTTCACCGCCGATCGCCTGAAACGGCAGCACCGCGACGGATGGCAGGACCGTGTCAGAACGCTTCTCGATGGCGAGACCCATGAAGAGCCAGACTGCGCCTGCCGCCAACAAGACCAGCAGGCCCAGCGCCACAGCCGCCGCGGTCCATTTCCACCTTGCCGGCGCCGAAGGCTGGTCCGCGGCCGCGATCATCAACCTGTACCCGCGTTTCGGCACGGCCTTAAGTACGGACTGGCTCTCGTCGTGAAGCGCGCGGCGGATGTCGCGTACGCATTGCACCAGACTGTCGTCGGTGACGAATACGCCTGGCCATACTGCCTGCATCAGCTCATCTTTGGTGACCAGTCGGCCGGCGTTTTCCAGGAGATATTTCAGGAGGTCGAAGGCCTGCGGTCTGAGGGCGATCTCGCGCCCTTTCCGGTCACGCACAAACCCTCCGGCAACATCGACGATGACGCCGTTGATGGCGAATGTCCGGGCAGCCCGGGAATCCATCCTCCGCCTCCCACGGGGGGATTTCCAATTTATTATAGCAGATTCCTGCAAGGCTTGAATGCTGACGGAACATCTTTGTTTCGGCAAATTTTCACCGATCTATCACCAGTTGTTCGTTACATTGGGTGTGGCGACGATCCAATGTCTCAGTCGTTCCGAAGATTTGGAATCGGTTCAATGCTGAGACCCCGTCCCCTGCCGACCGTTGCCGCCATTTTCGTGGGCGGGGTTCTTTGTTCGCCGGGTGTCAACGCGCACGATGCAGGAACGGGATGGTACTACCCGCCCAGCTGCTGCAACGGCGATGGCGCCATCGGCGATTGCCAGATGATCCCGGCCAACTCAGTGACGGAAGCGCCAGATGGTTTTGCCGTAGTGCTTTTCCCCGGCGACCATCACCTGGTGACGCGAAAACAAAGCTTCCGTATCCCGTTCGGCAGTGAGATCAGGTCGGGCGACGGCAATTATCACATCTGCCTTTACCCGACGCAGTCCACCGTCTTCTGCTTCTTTGCACCGCCCGGATCAGTGTGACTGCCGCGGGTCATGACCACGTCGGTGTCAAGATTGTCGGCTGAAGCCGGCATTTACGGTGCAGCCGAATTGCCAATGCCCGGCGCGGTCGCGCCACAAACGGACCTTCGTGCGATCCGACTTCTTTGGCGGCAGGCGCTCTCGGCGTGGCCCGAAATTTGGTCGTGCCGTAAAGCGGCACAGATGCAGGGGCAACCTTGCAAAGGAGGACCAATCATGAAGCCGCATTCCCTCAGCGCCCGCCGTATTGGCGTGCTTATGTTGTCACTGTGTGCTTTCGGGCTGATGACGTCAGCCTCAATGCCCGCAGACAGCAAATTCGCCGTCGAGCCGGTGGTTGAGAAAAAGCTGAAGGAACTGCCCTCCGGACCGTTGTACTGGCGGCTGGAAAATTTCCCAACGCTGGCGCAAGCCCAGAGCGCTGCGGGGCCCACCTCGCTTGCGGCGGAGGTCGCGGGCAAGGTCTGGCTGTTCACGCTTGGACCGAAGGATGGCTCGACGCCCGGCGGAGCCAAGGTCGTCGAGATCGGACCCCTTCCGCCGATCAGCGCCAGCGAGTATTTGCTGCGCGTCAACCGGGCCGGCGGAGCGCCCGGTGCCAAGACGCCGATCCATACGCATCCGGGACCGGAGGCCTTCTATGTACTGGCCGGCAAGCTCGGCCAGAGAACGCCCCACGGCGTAACCTACGCCGAAGCCGGCAAGGCCATGACTGGACACGGGGCCAACACGCCGATGGAAGTGTTCAGCGCCGGCACAACCGATCTCGATGAGCTGGCCATCTTCGTGGTCGACGCCAATCAGCCGTTCTCGTCGCCGGCCAGCCTCGACTGAGACGACATTTCCCGGGGTGGCGCGAATGTTCGGTACGAGCTGAGGCGGCACCCCAGCGTCAGATTTTCACCACCAGTTGACCCCGATCTATTCCGAAAACCGGTTCCACTTTTCGCTGACGCGGACCTTCGGGATCATGGTCTACTCCAGCCAGTCGGTGATGAAGCTGCCGTTTTCGTGGATGTCGGTGGTCTCCAGCGGGCCTGGACCGAGATTGGTGAATTTGTGCGGCGTGTTCGGCGGCACAATCAGGATCTGGCCGGCCGACGCCTCGATCTGCCGGTCGCCGACGGTGAACAGCCCGGTGCCAGTGCGGATGATGAAAATCTCGCAATAGGGATGCATGTGCAGCCGCGGGCCGCCGCCGATCTCCTGCAGATAGTTGAAGATCAGGCAGCTTTTGGAGCCGTAGGTGCCGCACTGCAGTTCGCCTTGCCAATGGTCGGGCCAGCGGTCGGGCGCCTTGGCCCATTTGTCGCGGTCGATGACATGCGCCATAAGCCGAGGATAGACCGAGGCCGGGGCTTCTGTCGAGGCAAACGCAGGCGCTGCTTTGCGGTTGATTTACGGTCGTTTTCGGCGTGTTCGACATGTGCCCGTCGCCACGCCGCCCGACGTCGAATTGCGTCCCCGCGACAATCTGCCCTTGTGCCTTCACCCGTCTGGACAAAAACGGGCTTCACGCATAAACCGAAGGCCAATTGCCGGAGGAATTCGCAAGCCTGTTCGCCATGCGCTGTCGGGTTGGCGTGAAAGAGCGGGGAACAAGCCTCGGCCACCGGCACGGAAGAGGCGAAAGGATCAGGCACCCGTGAGCGCAACTGACATCCAGGATCCCAACCGTCGTGATTTTCTCTACGTCGCCACGGGTATGGCGGCGGTGGTTGGCGCGGGTGCCGTCGCCTGGCCGTTCATTGACCAGATGCGCCCGGATGCCTCGACGCTGGCGCTGGCCTCGGTCGAGGTCGACGTCTCCTCGCTGACGCCGGGGATGTCGCTTGTCGTGAAATGGCGCGGCAAGCCGGTTGTGGTGCGCAACCGCACCGAACAAGAGATGAAAGACGGCGAGGCGGTCAATCTGGCCCAGCTCAAGGATCCGCTCGCCCGCAACGCCAATCTGCCGGCCGACGCACCGGCAACGGACGCCAACCGCACTACGCCGGGCAAAGAGGCCTGGATAGTGATGGTCCAGGTCTGCACCCATCTCGGCTGCATTCCGCTCGGCCAGGAAGGCCAGTTCGGCGGCTGGTTCTGCCCGTGTCACGGTTCGGTATACGACACGGCCGGCCGCGTCCGCGGCGGGCCGGCGCCGGAGAACATGACGGTGCCGGTGTTCCAGTTCATTTCCGACACCAAGATCCGTATCGGCTAAGGCTAAGGGATATTTCGATGAGCGAGGGACACCCGACCTATACGCCCAAGACCGGTATCGGACGCTGGTTCGACGCCCGCATGCCGCTGCCGCGGCTGGTCTATGACAGCTTCGTCGCCTATCCGGTGCCGCGGAACCTCAACTATGCGTGGACCTTCGGCGGCATCCTGGCGCTCATGCTGGCGGCGCAGATGCTGACCGGCATCGTGCTGGCCATGCATTATGCGTCGGACAGCACTCTCGCCTTCGATTCCGTCGAAAAAATCATGCGCGACGTGAATTCGGGCTGGCTGTTGCGCTACATGCATTCGAACGGCGCATCGTTCTTCTTCGTCGCGGTGTACATCCACATCTTCCGCGGCCTCTACTACGGTTCCTACAAGGCGCCGCGCGAGCTTCTGTGGATACTCGGCTGCATCATCTATCTGCTGATGATGGCGACAGGCTTCATGGGTTATGTGCTGCCCTGGGGGCAGATGTCGTTCTGGGGCGCGACCGTCATCACCGGCTTCTTTAGCGCCATCCCGCTGGTCGGCGACTGGATCCAGCAGCTTTTGCTCGGCGGCTACGCCGTCGACAACCCGACGCTGAACCGCTTCTTTTCCCTGCACTATCTGCTGCCGTTCATGATCGCCGGCGTCGTCGTGCTGCATATATGGGCGCTGCATGTGGTCGGCCAGTCGAACCCGACCGGCATCGAGGTCAAGTCGAAAACCGATACCGTCGCCTTCACCCCCTACGCGACCATCAAGGACGCGTTCGGGATGCTCGTGTTCCTGTTCATCTTCGCCTACTTCGTCTTCTACCTGCCGAATTTTCTCGGCCATCCCGACAATTACGTCGTCGCCGACCCGCTGAAGACGCCTGCCCATATCGTGCCGGAATGGTACTTCCTGCCGTTCTACGCGATCCTGCGCGCCATTACCTTCAATATCGGGCCGATCAACTCCAAGCTTGGCGGCGTGCTCGCGATGTTCGGCTCCATCGCCATGCTGTTCCTGGTGCCGTGGCTCGACACCTCGAAGGTGCGCTCGGCGGTCTACCGGCCCTGGTACAAGCTGTTCTTCTGGCTGTTCGTGATCGATGCCGTCCTGCTCGGCTGGCTGGGTTCGCAGCCGGCTGAAGGCAGCTATGTCTTCATGGCGCAGATGGCGACATTGTTCTATTTCGCCTTCTTCCTGGTCGCGCTGCCGGTGCTTGGCCTGATCGAGACTCCGCGGCGGTTGCCGAATTCGATCACCGAGGCGGTGCTCGAGAAGAACAAGCATGGCGGTGGCGGGCATCCGGCTCGCGCGACAGCCGCACCGGAAACCAAGGGCTGAGCATGACCCCGAAAAGTGGAGACCGGTTTTCGGACAAGAAGATGGTCGAGACGACGACAGCGCGGCAGAGAATCTCAAGGGGATTTGGTATGAAGAAGATTCTCACCTCGCTGGCGCTGCTCGGCCTTGTGTTGGCAGGCACTGCGGCCGCGACCACAGGGGCGATCGCCCAGGAGGAGGCGCACAACGAAGCCGCGCCGACGCATTTCCCGATACACGAGCCCAAGGAGATGGACTGGAGCTTCGCCGGGCCGTTCGGCACCTACGACAAGGCGCAGTTGCAGCGCGGGCTCAAGGTCTACAAGGAAGTCTGCGCGGCCTGCCATTCGATGAAGTTGGTGGCGTTCCGCACGCTGGAAGACCTTGGCTATTCGGAAGCGCAGGTCAAGGCGCTGGCGGCCGAGTACACGATCAATGATGGCCCCAACGATGCCGGCGACATGTTCGATCGTCCCGGCATACCGTCAGACTATTTCCCGGCGCCGTTCCCCAACGATCAGGCAGCAGCGGCCGCCAATGGGGGGGCTGCCCCGCCCGACATGTCGCTGCTGGCCAAGGCGCGCGGCGTCGAGCGCGGCTTTCCGCGTTTCGTCTTCGACATCTTCACGCAATACGCCCAGGGCGGTCCCGACTATATCCACTCGCTGCTGACCGGCTATGACGAGCAGCCGCCGGCGGGCATGGAGATACCGGAAGGCACGCACTACAATCCCTACTTCATTGCCGGCGTGTCGCTGAAGATGCCCAACCCGCTCTCCGACGACCAGGTGACCTATGACGACGGCGCGCCGCAGACGGTCGACCAGTATTCCCGCGACGTGTCGGCCTTCCTGATGTGGGCGGCCGAGCCGCATCTGGAAGCCCGCAAGAAGACCGGCTTTCGCGTGCTGGTCTTCCTGTTGCTGTTCGGCGCGCTGGTCTATCTGACCAAGCGCAAGGTGTGGGCCGGCGTGGCGCACTGAGCTACGCCACCAGATCGAAAGGGCGTCGAAAGGCGCCCTTTTGCATTTCCGAACACTGCCTCCGAAAAGACCGCCGGCCCAGTCCTTTGCCGGACAATTTTCTTCCAGCCGCCATATCGCGGTAGCCGTCTCTGGCCGCGCCGGGTTACGATCGGCCGGAGTTCCTTTCACGTCTTCAAGTCGAATCGGACGAATGCCCGGAGAGCCGCCCATGAAACCTTCGCTCGAAGACACGCTGCTTGCCGCGATCCGCACCATTCCGGACTATCCCAAGCCGGGCATCCTGTTTCGCGACATCACCACGCTGCTAAGCAATGCGCGCGCCTTCCGCCGCGCCATCGACGAGTTGGTGCATCCCTATGCCGGCCAGAAAGTCGACAAGATCGCCGGCATCGAGGCGCGCGGCTTCATCCTTGGCGGCGCCGTCGCCCATCAGCTATCGGCCGGCTTCGTGCCGATCCGCAAGAAGGGCAAGCTGCCTTACGAGACGGTGCGCGTCGCCTACAGCCTCGAATACGGGCTGGACGAGATGGAGATGCACAGGGATGGCGTGTCTCCGGGTGAGAAGGTCATCCTCGTTGACGACCTGATCGCCACCGGCGGCACCGCGGCGGCGGCGGTCCAGCTGTTGCGGCAGATCGGCGCCGACATCCTCGCCGCCTGCTTCGTCATCGACTTGCCGGACCTCGGCGGCCGCGAGAAGCTCGAAGCGCTCGGCGTGCCGGTCAGGACGCTGATCGGATTCGAAGGGCACTGATACGCTTTTTCCTTCTCCCTTTGTGGGAGAAGGTGGCCTCGCGAAGCGAGGTCGGATGGGGGGTGGACCGATCGCAGCGCTGAAGGCGTAAGCGCTTCCAATCATGTGATTTTTAGACGTATCATTTCTTCCAACACCCCTCATCCGTCTTGGCGCTGCGCACCAATCCACCTTCTCCCACAAGGGGAGAAGGAAAGCTCACCCCACCTTCACCAGCACGGCACTTTCGAATTCGATGACCTTGTCGCCGGTCGAATCGAAGGCCTCCGAGCGAAGTGTGAGCAGCCGCCAGCCCGGCCGTGACATGATGGGGCGGTGGGCAAGCGCTGTGCGGGTGAAGGTCACGGTTTCTCCGGCATAGACGGGCTTCAGCCATTTGAGGTTCTTGAAACCGGGCGAGGGGCCGAATTCGGGTGCGGGTCCTGCGCCGACCCAGCGGGCGCCCCCCGCCTCCACGCCGGCTTCGAGGTTCAATTTCATCCAGGTTGCAGCTGTGTGCCAGCCCGACGCGCACAGGCCGCCGAATATGCTCTTCTTCGCCGCCGCTTCGTCGAGGTGGAATATCTGCGGATCGTATTTCCTGGCGAACGCCTTGATCGCCTCGGGTTCGAATGTATGCGAGCCAAGCGTAACGGTGACGCCGATGCAGAAGAACTCGTCGAGGTTCACGCGCTGGCCCCTCGCGTCAGGAACATGACGGTGTTCTCGAGTTCGAAGACGCCTTCGCCACGCTGGTTGAAAAGCTCGCTGCGCAGGGTGACGAGGCCGAGCTGGGGCTTGGACCTGGACAGGCGCTTGGCAAGGACGGTGGTGTTGCCGCGCAAGATGTCGCCGGCCAGCACCGGCTTCTTCCACCGGACCTGGTCGACGCCGGGGGCGCCTTGCGAGGTCGAGTCCAGCAGGAAGGCGTCGCACAGCATGCGCATGAACATCGCGCAAGTATGCCAGCCGGAGGCCGACAACCCGCCAAGGATGCTGGCCTTGCCCGCCGCCTCGTCGAGATGCATCGGCTGCGCATCGAACTCTTGCGCGAATTCGATGATCTCGGCCGCCCTCACCAGCTTCGTCCCGAGGTCGAGCGAGGCGCCCTCGACGAAATCCTCATAGGCCCAGGTCTTTCCGGTCATGGTCTGGAATCCGGTTCAAGTTTGTACGATCGCCACGGATCGGGATTCCCGGATGCAGGCAGGGCGCAATTTGGTCAAGTAATTTCTGGTGCGCCAGGCCATCGCGCGCAACGGAATAGAAGCTACAACCAGCCGCGGCGGCGGAAATACCAGAAAGGCAGGATCGCCGACACGATCATCAGGCCGATGGCGAAGGGATAGCCGAGCTGCCATTTGAGCTCGGGCATGATGTCGAAATTCATGCCGTAGATCGAAGCGACCAGCGTTGGCGGCAGGAAGATGACTGCGGCGACGGAGAAGATTTTGATGATGGCGTTCTGCTCGATCGAGATCATGCCGAGCGTCGCGTCGAGCAGGAAGTTGATCTTCTGCGATAGGAAGGTAGCGTGGTCGGCGAGCGACAGCACATCGCGCGACAAGGTCTTGATGCGCGCGCGGATGTCCTTGCTCATCTTGGTCTGGGTCGAGGCGTGGGCGAGAAAACCGGCGAGCCGCTGCAGTGAAATCAGGCTGTCGCGGATCGAGGAGGCGATGTCCTCCTTGCGGCCGATCGCCTTGAGCAATTCCTGGAAGTCGCGGTTGCGCTTGGAAACCTTGGTCGAGCGTGCCTCGAAGATGTCGCGCGAGATCGTCTCGATGTCGCGGCCAGCGCGCTCCAGTATGTCGGCGAGGCGGTCTACGATCGCCTCCAGCAGGCCGATCAGGATGGTTTCGCCGCTGGTGCAGCCGGTCGCCACCTTCTCGGCGCGCAGCGGAAACGTCTTGAAGGCCTTCGGTTCGTGATAGCGCACGGTGATCAGCCTGTTGCCGGCCAGCACGAAGGTGACCGGCGACATCAGGGGATCGTCGGCCTCGGTCTGGGCCGGCAGAATGGCGGTCATGAAATAGGCGCCGTCCTCGACGTAAAGGCGGCTGGAAATCTCGATCTCCTCCATCTCCTCGCGCGTCGGAATGGCAACACCGAGCCAGGCCTCGATGGCCGCTTCCTCTTCCTTTGTCGGGTTCAGGAGATCGGCCCAGACGATCTTGTCGCTGTTTGCCAAGAGATCGTCGGCGAGGCGCAGGCGATCATTGTCCACGACGAATGCCTTGATCATCACCGGGTCTCCCTTGCTGAGGCCAAAAGGATGGGTTCGAGCGGGCGCGTCGTTTCGGATTGCACGGGACAGGCGCTTTCGACGAAGGCACGGGCCGGTGCAGACGCCCCTTAGACCGGGCATTGCAGGCAGTCAAGCGCGCGAAAACGGCCCGTGCGGCGTGCACAGGGCTGTGATCGCAGCGGCGGCCGTGATGGCTTCCGGCGTGCCGTCGGTCAGCTCAGGTGTTGAACTTGAACAGCATGATGTCGCCGTCCTGGACGACATACTCCTTGCCTTCGTCGCGCGCCTTGCCGGCTTCCTTGGCCGCCACTTCGCCGCCCAGCGTGACGAAGTCGTTGTAGGCGATGGTCTGGGCGCGGATGAAGCCGCGCTCGAAATCGGTATGGATGACGCCTGCCGCCTGTGGCGCCTTGGCGCCCTTGTGCACGGTCCAGGCGCGTGTCTCCTTCGGGCCGACGGTGAAATAGGTGATGAGCTGCAGCAGCTCGTAGCCGGCGCGGATCACCTTGTTCAGGCCAGGCTCATCGAGGCCCAGCGTCGCGAGGAATTCCATTTCCTCTTCGTCGCTCAGCTGCGCGACCTCGGCTTCGATCGCCGCGGAAATCACCACGGTGCGGGCGCCTTGCGCGGCAGCCATCTGTTCGACCGCCTTGGTATGCGCGTTGCCGGTGGCGGCGTCGGCCTCGGCGACATTGCAGACATAGAGTACAGGGTGCGACGTCAGCAGGTTCAGCCCCTGCAGGATGCGCAGATCCTCCGCGGAGATATCTTTGAGCAGGATGCGGGCGGGCTTGCCGGCCTGCAGGAGTTCGAGGGCGGCTTCCATCATCGGCAGCACGGTCAGCGCCTCCTTGTCCTTGCCGGAAGCGCGCTTGCGGAACTGCACGATGCGGCGCTCGAGGCTATCGAGGTCGGCGAGCATCAGCTCGGTCTCGACGGTCTCGGCGTCGGCAACGGGATCGATGCGGCCCTCGACATGGGTGATGTCGTCATCCTCGAAGCAGCGCAGCACGTGGACGATGGCGTCGACCTCGCGGATGTTGGCCAGGAACTGGTTGCCCAGGCCTTCGCCCTTCGAGGCGCCGCGCACCAGGCCGGCGATGTCGACGAAGGAGATGCGGGTCGGGATGATCTCTTTCGACTTGCCGATCGCCGCGATCTTCTGCAGGCGCGGGTCGGGCACCGCCACCTCGCCGGTGTTCGGTTCGATGGTGCAGAATGGATAGTTGGCTGCCTGCGCCGCCGCCGTCCTGGTCAGCGCGTTGAAAAGCGTCGACTTGCCGACGTTGGGCAAGCCAACGATGCCGCATTTGAAACCCATTTTTATCCGGTCCTATCGGGAAATCGAAATTTGATGAGGGCTATGGGCGAAAGCGCCGACGATCGTCAAGCCCTCCAGCCCCGATCCGTGGCGAGGCTTACTCCTTGCCGCCAAACAGCTTCTTCAGCATGGCGGCCATCGGGCCGGTTTCGGGCAGCTTGACTGCCGGCTGCTGCGGCCGCGCCTGACGGACGTGGCTCTGCTGTTTTGCACCCTGTTGTTTTTGCCCGGGCTTTTCCGGCTCGGGCACGTTGCCGGCCTTGCCCTGGACGGCGACGCTGACCTTGTTCATGAAACCGGATTCGTCGCCCTTGACGATCAATTCGGCATTGGCGCCCACGGCTTCGAGCAGCGGCTCCAGCCAGTCGCGATCGGCCTTGGCGAAATCGCCAAGCACATGATGGTGGACGAACTCCTTGACACCGGGATGGCCGACGCCGATGCGCACGCGGCGGTAGGCGTTGCCGACATGGCCGTCGATCGAGCGGATGCCGTTGTGACCGCCGGCGCCGCCGCCGGTCTTCACGCGAACCTTACCGTCGGCGAGGTCGATCTCGTCATAAAAGACGGTGAGCGCCGAGGGGGCGAGCTTGTAGAAGCGCAGCGCTTCGCCGATCGACTGGCCGGAATTGTTCATGAAGGTCTGCGGCTTGATCAAGATGATCTTTTCGCCGCCAAGCGTGCCTTCGGCGATCAGCCCCTGGAACTTCTTCGACCAGGGCGAAAAGGAATGGCGGCGGGCGATTGCGTCCGCCGCCATGAAGCCGACATTGTGCCGGTTGTTGGCGTATTTCGCGCCCGGATTGCCGAGGCCTGCAAACAGCAGCATCGTCACCTCTAGTGTGGTGGATTTGAAGTTCCTGCCGCTTTGAAGGCATCAACGTTCAGGAACTTCAAATCCAAAAACCACACTAGAACCTCATGGTTGCTAGTGTGGCCTTTAGAATCCGAAATTCGCCCGGTGCGCTGCTCCAAAGTGATGCGAATTTCGGATTCGCCACACTAGGCGGAAAGGGATTACTTCTCTTCGGCGGCAGCAGGAGCCGCTTCGGGTTCAGCCGCTTCGACCGTCTCTTCCGCTTCCGGCTTCATCGCCGAGGAGCCGGCAATGGTCGCGACGGTGAAGTCGCGGTCGGAGATCACCGGCTTGACGCCGGCCGGCAGCTTGACCGCCGAGATGTGGATCGAATCGCCGATATCGGTGCCGGTGAGATCGACGGTGATGAACTCCGGGATCGCATTGGCCGGGCAATGGAACTCGACTTCATGGCGCACGATGTTGAGCACGCCGCCGCGCTTGATGCCGGGCGACTTGTCCTCGTTGATGAAGTGGACCGGCACGTCGACATTAACTTCGGTGTCCTTGCCGATGCGCAGGAAGTCGACATGGACCGGGAAATCCCTGACCGGGTCGAGCTGGTAGTCCTTTGGCAGGACCTGGATCTTCTTGCCGTCGACATCGATCGTGGCGATCGTGGTCAGGAACCCGCCGCCATGGATCTTGTAGTAGATGTCCTTGTAGGTCAGCGCAATCGCCAGGGGAGGCTGCTTGTCGCCGTAAATTACTGCAGGCACTTTACCGTTGCGGCGAACTGCACGGGCGGACCCCTTACCGACCTGTTCGCGCGCTTCGGCCTTGAGCTCGTAAGTATCGCTCATGGCATTTCCTTTCGCGTTGTTCTGGAGCGTTCGCGGCCGGCGAGGTGCCTGGGGCCGTAAACGTCGAAAGCCGTCATGGCCTTACATGATCTGGTCCAAAATCTTTTTGGGATCACGTTAGGCCGGACAGCCTTCCGCCGCGTTGCCTCCAAGGGTGTCTACGCGGGTGGCGGCTCTATAGCGGAAGGTGAGACGAGGTGCAAGTCGTGGCGGCGGGCAGTGGTTTACTTCAAACTTCGGCTTTGCGCCTCACTTTCAGACATTTGGGTCGCGTCTTGAAAGCCGACCGCATCCAATCAGTGTCAGACCGGAAACAGGAGTGCCGAAAGCAACGCAGCGACATACAGTCCGACCCCGTAGGACAGATGAGTCATGAGGCCGCGCAGACGCGCAGTGTGCGGGTTGGGAGTTTTCGAGGCTGCAATTCCGGCTCCAAAGGCTGGCTGCATGACGAAGAACGGGGCGACGACAGTAGACATGCCGACAAGAAGGGCGGGAAGCAATGTCGGATATCGTGCCCAGTCGATGCCCCATACTCCCATCAGCAATGCAGCAAAGACGATGCCGATCGCGTAATGCGCTACCCATCCAATCGGCGTTTCGCCTGGAATTCGGGGAGCCTGCGCGATATTTGCATGCGCGAAACGGCCTCGCGGAAAGTGCCCGATCCAGCGGCCGACCCAGGCATAATCAAGCGGCGGAATCGCGAACGCGCGCTCCAGAAACAGTCCCCAAAGATCCATCACCGCCGTCGCGCCCGCTCCGATCGCGGCTGCGCGGACAGCGAACTCCAACTGCTCGTTCATTTCTATGCTCCTGTCCTGTCCATGCTGCTGTCTTGGGCGTCAGTCACTAGCCGATTTAAATATCTCGTTCAATGTATTGATTGATTGATAGATTCATAGTAGGTCTGCGATATGAAAAACGCAGGTGTCCATCATCCGGTCTTTGACGAGATAGCGGATCTCGCCCGCACGCTGGGACATCCACATCGGCTGGTTCTTCTCCGCCACATTGCCGACGGCGAACTCGCCGTGGAGCAGCTGACGCAACTTTCCGGGATCGCGTTGGCCAACACGTCGCAGCATCTTCAACACCTCAAGCGGGCCGGCTTGGTGCAGACCCGGCGAGACGGGAAACGCGTGCTCTATCGTTTGGCCGATGGCCCGATCGAAAACGTGCTCGCGGCCCTGCGAAGCCTTGCGAACCATAGGCGCGAGCAAATCCGCGAGCTTATCAATGACACTATGAGCCGGCCGGACAGGCTGGAGAACATCTCGCGCGAGGAACTCGTGCGCCGCATGCGGGACGACGAAATCGTGCTGCTCGACGTTCGGCCGCAGGAAGAATACGCAGCCGGGCATTTGCCGGGTGCGATAAACATTCCCGTCGGTGAGCTGGAGAAACGACTTGCGGAGCTTCCGCGAGAGAAGGTCATCGTTGCCTATTGCCGTGGTGTCCAGTGCATTCTCTCTGCCGACGCGCTGGCAATCCTGAGGACGCGAGGCCGGGCCTCACGCCGGTTCGAAGGTGGTTTTCCCGAGTGGCTGACGTCAGGCCTTGATGTCGACGGCATGAACTACGAAAGCGGCTGACAGAAGCCAAAGTCGGCGTCGCCGGCCCAAGCCCGAATAGGGGAAACTGGAACCGCCACGGGGGCAATGCCCGCGGCAGGCTGGACGGCGCGCCGGAAGCATGGAAGGGAAGCCAATGAAGACCTCTTCGGAAACAAGCAGTGGAAGCGGCATTTCGGAAGGGAAGGCACGCCTGGCTTTCACAATGCTCGCCACGGTACAAGCCACGCTGATCTTCACGATCGCGCTGATCATCGTGCCGCTGCCGAAGATCGCCATCGACTTCGGCCTCATTTCCACAGATCTGTCGCTGCTTCAGGTTGCCTACGGACTGCCTTTCAGCGGCCTGCTTCTGTTCGGCGGCCGATTGGCCGACCGCTATGGTGGCCGGCGCATGTTCGAGCTGGGGCTGACGGTCTTCGGTGCCGCCTCACTCGTCGCCGCCTTCGCGCCGAGTTACGGCGTGCTGGTGGCGATGCGCTTTGGTCAAGGGGTCGGCGGGGCAATAACCGCGCCTGCTGCGATGGCCGTCCTGCGCGCGCTTACTCCGGACCCGGCCGCCTATGGCCGGGCGATTGCCACATGGGGCGGGGTTTCGGTCCTCGGCGCAATCATGGGCGTCGTCTCGGGCATCCTGACCACCTAGATGTCGTGGCGATGGATGTTCGCAGTCCCGGTTGTCGTGGCAATGATCGCGTTGGCCACGACCTCCGTGTTGCTTCCGATGGATCGCAGCGACAAGTCTGCTCATCGGCCACGACTCGATCCCATGGAAGCATTGCTTGCCACTTTCGGTATCGCCTTGGGCAGCTATGGGCTGATTGCAAGCGGGGATCATCGCTGGATGTCTCCGCCAGTCATCGGCTCGCTTGTGGTCTCTGGCCTGCTCCTCTCAGCCTTCGTGATCCTGGAGCGGAAGATCGAAGACTCCCTGTTGCCACCGGGCTTCCTGGTCGATTCCTGCCGGATCACCGGTCTGGCGGGAATGCTTCTGGCTGCAGCCGGTTCGGTCGTGATCGAATATATCCTCTCGCTTTATCTGCAGCAGGTGAAGGGATGGTCGCCACTCATGACGGCGATCGGCTTTCTCCTCTTCGCCGCGACGTTAATTGTGGCAAACCGCCTCTCTCCCTCGTCAGTGGGCCGCTTCGGGGCCTTGCCGACCACCGTTGGCGGCCTGATAGTCGCGGCCATAGGGCTTGGGATGCTGACCGGTATTGCCAGGGACACGATCTATCTTTCCGGCCTGTTGCCCGGGACGGTTCTACTCGCGGCCGGGATGTCGCTTGTCTTTCCGGATCGGCCGTGCTGTCCACGATGAATGTCCCGCAGTATCAGGCAGGGCTTGCCGCCGGCGTCATGAACACGGCGATGGAACTCGGCCCCGCCGTGGGGTTGGCGGTACTGATGTCGGTAGCCGCGACACAAAATGGTGCCGTGCAAGGTTATGGCTGGGCATTCGGCGCGGCATGCCTCTTCTACCTGGCTGCGGCCGCGACTGCGATGAGGCTCACCAGGCAGGGTGCTTGCGCGCGGGTCGCTCCGAACGTGCTGGCCGAGCGACCTCGGTAGAGCGCCGTGTGTCCCTCTTACAGGCCTGGAGCTATATCATTGCAGTGACCCTGCCCGCCGTATCGAGGCGACAACCGACCTGCCGGATTTCGATGCCACCTTGTCTTGCGTAGTCTATTCGCACCTTGATCGGCGCCGTGAGTGCACCCCGACGTTGACGCAAGGCACCGCACGGACACGGACGGCGCCAAGCGGTTTCGCAGCGGACATGATCGCCGCGCGGCAGGCTCGCACGACCGCAACTGGCGTACCGGCTGCTGTACATTCAAGCTCAGGACTGGCGGCCGAAGGACCTGAACGATCTCCGGAAACACGTCGACCAGCAACCGGGCGAGGCGCGGCTCTGCGCGGCTGGGGCTCGTTAACCTAGAACCTGATTCGGTCAATTCCGTGGATATACCACCGGTCTTCTCCAGCCGGATTCAGGCCGCGTGCTTGGAACTAATGACGGGCGAGACTGTTCAGCTATGATTTTGATCCGACGCTGACGTGCCCGGCAGGCTGCGGAAGCGGCAATCTTAAGGAGTTCTCATCATGAAGATTTCGTCCAGATTTCGTTCAGTCGCGGTTGCCGTCATCGCCGTCGCGGGAGTTAGTTTTGCCAGCGCCGCGCATGCCGACAGTGGTACGATCCGCTTCACCGTCTACAAGGCGGCCTTCTTCATCGGTGGCGCCGGAGGCGAGGGCACACTGACCTTCCATGGTCGCCGATATCCCATCTCGATCGGCGGCATCTCGGGCGGCCTCGCCTTCGGGGCCTCTAAGACCTATTTCCGAGGTACCGTGCGCCACATTCGCCGCGCCCGAGATGTGACGGGGGTGTACGGTGCAGCAGGCGGTGGCGGCGCGCTCGGCAAAGGGGCCCAGGTCATCGTCATGACCAATGACAAGGGCGCCCAACTCGAACTCTCAGGCAAGCAGGTAGGCCTGCAAGTCAACGCAGATCTCAGCGGTATGAGCATCACGGTGAAGTAAGAGCCGAAATGGCGGCTCCATTGACGCGGCTGGTGGTCCCAGCAAAGCGCAGTTAAGAAACGGCCGGGCGGCGGTGGCACGGGCAGTTTTGTTGGCCCTTGGGTACAGAAACCGCCCGCAAACTACCAGACGACGACATTTTGAAAGGCTGGCCGCGCACATCAACACGGATGTCAGCTTCTTCCGGGATCGTCAACCACTGCCCTAAACGGCGACAATGAGGCGCAGATCTGCCGTTCGCGTCGTGGAAGATATGACGCCGGCTTCAGGTCAAAGCCGATGTTCAACCCGACCTATCACCTGGTCGCAGCGCTGGCTTTCATCTTCCTCGCTTCCTTCATGTTCGGCAAAAAAACCGTCAGCAGTCCGAGCAGGGGCAAATAGGAGCAGACCTGAAAGACGAAGTCGATGCCTTTCATGTCGGCGACGACGCCGAGCACGGCAGCGGCGATGCCGCCCATGCCGAAGGCGAAGCCGAAGAAGATACCGGCGATCGTGCCGACGCGGCCGGGCACCAGTTCCTGGGCGAAGACGACGATGTTCGAGAAGGCCGAGGACAGGATCAGGCCGATCAGCACTGTCAGGATCATCGTCCATTCGAAATTGGCGTAGGGCAGGGCCAGCGTAAAGGGCAGCACACCGACGATCGAGAACCAGATCATCGCCTTCTGTCCATAGCGGTCGCCGAACGGGCCGCCGAGCAGGATGCCCAGCGCCGAGGCGCCGAGGAACAGGAACAGCATGACCTGCGACATCTGCACCGAAACGCCGAACTTATGGATGGCGTAGAAGGTATAGTAGCTGGCGAGGCTGGCGATGTAGGCGTTCTTGGTCAGCACAAGCAAGGTCAGCACCGTCAGCGCGCCCATCACCTTGCGGCGCGGAAAGGGCGAGACGAAGCCAGCCGCCTTGCGGTTGGCGAGCGAGGCGCGCAGGCGGCTGTACCAGCCGCCAACCCGCCACAGCACGATGATGCCGATCAGCGAGCCGGCGGCAAACCACGCTATGCTGGTCTGGCCGAAGGGTACGACGATGAAGGCAGCCAGCAGCGGCCCGATGGCCTGGCCGAAATTGCCGCCGACCTGGAACAGAGATTGCGCCAGGCCGAACCTGCCGCCCGAGGCGAAGCGGGCGATGCGCGAGGATTCCGGGTGGAAAATCGCCGATCCGATGCCGATCAGCGACGCGCCGATCAGCAGCAGCCAATAGTGTCCGGCATAGGCCAGCACGATCAGGCCGATCAGCGAGGACGCCATGCCGTAGGGCAGCGAATAGGGCATCGGCCGCTTGTCGGTGACCATGCCGATCAGCGGCTGCAGTAATGAGGCCGTCACCTGGAAGGTGAAGGTCAAAAGGCCGATCTGCCAGAAATCGAGACCGTAATTGTCCTTCAGCAGCGGATAGATCGCCGACAGCAGCGACTGCATGATGTCGTTGACACAATGGCAGAAGCTCACCGCAAGAATGACGGTGAAGGCCGTCGCTTGCGCCGAAGTGTGGCTGGCCGCCGCAGGCGTAGCGACGGTGGTGGCTGTCGTGTCGGTCAAGGCATGCTCCGTGGTCTTTTTGGCGGGCGCAGAGCAGCCGGCCTCATAGCCGGGCCTTATAAGTCACTTGCCGGGCGACTTCTTTCGTGGTTTGGTCCAATAGTTTCGCGAGTGGGCCATTACTCGATGCCACGTGGCAATGAAATCTTCAAAGCGGGCGACACCGATCTCGGCCAGTTTACCGACCTCGGGCAGTTGCATGAGCGCCGCTGGCAGTGGCTGGAGCAGGCCGTCGGGCCGGCGGTGGCCCTGCCGACCGAATATCCCGACGGCTACCACGTGCCGCAGCACCGTCACAGTCGCAGTCAGTTGCTGCATGCGCTTGTCGGCGTCGTGCTGGTGACGACGCGGCATGGCCGCTGGATGGTGCCTCCCGATCATGCCATGTGGATTCCCGCCGGCACCGAGCATTCCGTCGAGATGCTTGGCGACGTCAGCATGCGCTCGGTCTATGTGATGCCGGACGCCATTGCGGGGCTGCCGCATGGGCTGCGCGTCGTCGGCATTACAGATCTGATGCACAGCCTGATTGTGGAATCGGAAAAGCTGCCGCAGGGCGCCGAGCTGGAAGGGCGCGGCGGGCTGATCATGAGCCTCCTGCTGCATGAAATCCCGAACCTGCCGGAACGGCCGCTCGGCCTGCCTTTTCCTTCAGATCCAAAGCTTGCGGCACTGTGCCGGCGCTTCGTCGCAGCACCCTCGCCGCACGCGACAATCGACGAATGGGCCGATATCGTCGGCATGAGCCGCCGTTCCTTCACCCGCGCCTTTCATCGCCAGACCGGATTGTCGCTGTCGACATGGCGCCAGCAGGCCTGCCTGTTCGCGGCCTTGCCGAGGCTGGCCGATGGCGAGCCGATCACAAGGGTGGCGTTCGACCTCGGCTATGACAGCGTGCCGGCCTTCATCACCATGTTCAAGCGTATGCTGGGGGCATCGCCGCGGGGCTATATGCGAGGGTCAAAGGACAATATCAGGGTGTCGAACGGGTAACGCATGACCCGAACCTTCGGTTCGCTTCAGCGAAATCGGAACCGATTTCGCTGGGGACCATGCGCAAAATCAAAATGCTACAGCGTCCTTTGCGCGTCCGCTGGACGCGCGGCGCTGTAGCGCTGGCAGATTTCAGTCGAACAGGCTCGACACCGATTCTTCGGTCGCCGTGCGCGAGATCGCCTCGCCCATCAGGTCGGCGATGGAGATGACGCGGATGTTGCTGGCGTCGAGCACCGCCTGGGTCGGCTGGATCGAATCGGTGATGACCAGTTCCTGCAGTTTCGAGGCGCCGATGCGGGCGATGGCGCCGCCCGACAAAACGCCATGGGTGGTGTAGGCAGTGACGCTGGTGGCGCCGCCGGCAAGCAGTGCATCGGCCGCATTGCACAAGGTGCCGCCCGAATCGATGATGTCGTCGATCAGCAGGCAATCCTTGCCGCGCACGTCGCCGATGACGTTCATGACTTCCGATTCACCGGGGCGCTCGCGACGCTTGTCGACGATGGCGAGTTGAGCATCGATGCGTTTGGCCAGCGCGCGGGCGCGGACCACGCCACCGACATCCGGCGACACAACCATGACATTGGCAAGCTGCTTATATTTCGCCTTCACGTCGCGGGCCATGACCGGCACCGAGAACAGGTTGTCGGTCGGGATATCGAAGAAGCCCTGGATCTGGCCGGCGTGGAGATCCAGCGTCAAGACGCGATCGACGCCCGCCCGCGTGATCATGTTGGCGACCAGCTTGGCCGAGATCGGCGTGCGGCCCGAGGCGCGGCGATCTTGCCTGGCATAGCCGAAATAGGGAATGACCGCCGTGATGCGCTTGGCCGACGAGCGCATAAAGGCATCGATCATGATGAGCAGTTCCATCAGGTGATCGTTGGTCGGGAACGAGGTGGACTGCAGGATGAAGACATCCTCGCCGCGCACATTCTCCTGGATCTCGACGAAGATTTCCTGATCGGCGAAGCGCCTGACGCTGGCTTTGCCCAGCGGGATGTTGAGATAGCGGGCGACCGCTTCGGCCAGCACCCTGTTGGAATTGCCCGCGAAAAGCTTCATGCACCGTTCCTGGTGAAGGATGGAGACTCTGGCAGACTCTCTTGAGCCCCTTAGTCGGGCTTTTAGCGGCCCGTGCCGGTATTGCAAGCGTCGTGAGCGGAATCCGCAGGCTAATCTCAATAAACGTCTACGACGAGGGAAGCCGGCAACATGTCAGCCCGCCAGTCACCCCGCTTGGCCGCCAAGCCATGTGGCAAACTGGTCGATCGTCTGGTCGGCGATCGCCTGCATGGTCTCCGGCGCGACCGCAGCCCAGCCTTCGCCACCATTGGCCGAGGGCGCCTTCTGCTGGCCGTTGATGCGATGCAGCCGGTTGCCTGCCGGGTCATAGACGTCCCAGACATAGATGACGGTGGTGTCCTTGCCTTCCGACATCGTCGAGAAATAGCCCTTCAGCACGTGCGTAGGGGTCTGGCCGGCGCTACCGGCCAAGGTGATGCCGCGCTGCTTGGCTCGCGTCTGAAGCTCCGCGGTCAGCGGTGTCGCGGCTTCCACCGAGGCGCCGACGATCGGGGCTACCTGCAGGCGGGTTCGTGCGATGACGGCGGCGCTCTTTGCGGGCTGCGAGGGGGCGGAAGGCTGTGCCGTTGCGGAAGGATGGGCGGTCGTTGCAGGTGTGGTGGGCGTTGCAGCCGTGCCGGTTCCGGTCGTTGGTACGGCCTGTGTCGACTGCGAGGCGATGGCGGAGGGTTCGAGAACGTCCTTCGCGTTGGTGCAGGCGGCCAGCGTCAGCGCCGCGAGCAATGACACGGTCGTCACATGCGATCGCCTCATTTGCCTCAAAACTCCCTGGCGATGAACGCCCCTTGCATTCTTACCATTATGGATTCATTGCACAATCAAGTCGAGATCATGGCGGGACAGCGGTTTCGGCTGCGATTCGGTCGTCAGATACGTACGGCCGAGCGTCATTGCCGTCTCGGTTTCGGAGTCCATGATGATCATGTGGGCGAACAGCGTCATGTTTGGCGCGATGGGTTCGGGATTGCCCTGATAGAACATCGGCATGTCCATCCATGATGGGGTGAAGCGGGCGCCGAGCGAATAGCCGCAGGCGTTGAGCCGGTGTTTGGTCAAGTTGTGCGCCTCGAGCGTGCGGGCATGCGCGTCGAACACGTCGCCGAAGGTATTTCCGGGCGTCATCACCTTTTCGACGGCCAGAAGTGCGGCGCGCGCGGCATCGAACAGTTCCTGGTGACGTTTCGACACTTTGCCGGTCAGCACCGTGCGCATCATCGCAGCATGGTAGTGGTGGAAGACGCCGGCCCATTCGAGCGTCACCTGGTCGTTCTTGCTCAGCTTGCGACGGCCAGCCTTGTAACGGCAAAGCAGTGCGTCCACGCCAGAGCCGATGATGAACTCGTTGGCCGGATAGTCGCCGCCGCCCGCAAAGATCGCGCCCTGCATGGCAGCAAGGATCAGGGCTTCGTCGCCACCCTGCTTGATCAGCGGCATGGCCGCATCCAGCGCGTCGTCGGCGAGATTTGCGGCCTTTTCCACCTTGGCGATTTCGGCCGGGCTCTTGAACAGGCGCAGCCGGCTGACGATGCCGGACGCGTCGGCGATCTGGCCAAAGGTCTGCAATTGCTCGTCCAGGCGCCGGCCATTGTAGGCGGTCAGGCCGTGGGTGTCGTATTCGACTCCGATGCGGGCGCCGAGCAGGTCGAGATCGTTGAGCAGATTGCGCAGGTCGATCGCCGGATTGGCGCCGTCGCGATCGGTCCACAGCACGATGTTGTCGATAATCGAGGTGTGGCGCGCCTGGCGCAGATCGGCCGAGCGCGTGAGCAGGATCATCGAACCGTCTGCCTTCACCACCAGGCACTGAAAGAAGCAGAAGCCGAACGTATCGTAGCCGGTCAGCCAGTACATGCTCTCCTGCGCAAACAGCAGGACGGCATCGAGCTTCTTCTCGGCGATCTCGATCATCAGCCGATCGCGCCGCGCGTCAAATTCCGACCGTTCGAAATGCAGCGCCATTATTCAGTCTCCAAAACGATTGCCGAAATCTGCCGCCCGTAATCCGGCTCCTTGCGATGGGTGCTGCGCCGGTAGGAATAGAACAGATCCTCCTCGGCGTAGGTGCAGCGGCCAAGCCCATCGGCGGTGACGCCGGCTCGAGTCAGCCGATCGACCGTATAGAGGTTGAGGTCGAACATTGCATGTCCCGACTTCGCGGACGGCGCGAAATAGCCGATGTTGTTGGCTTCGGCCTCGACGAAGCGGGCGACGAATTCCGGTCCTACCTCGTAGTTTTTGGGGCCGATGGACGGACCGAGAACCGCAACGATGCGCTCGCGCCGGGCGCCGAGGCCCTCCATCGCGGCAATGGTGTTTTCCAGCACGCCCGAAAAGGCGCCCTTCCAGCCGGCATGGGCTGCGCCGACGATACGCGCCTCGGCATCGGCGAACAGCACCGGTCCGCAATCGGCGGTCGAGGCGCCGACTGCGATGCCTGGCCGGTCGGTCACGACGGCGTCGGCCTTCGGCCGCACGCCGGGAAAAGGTTCCCTGACGATGACGACATCGGGCGAATGGATTTGGTGGGCGGTCAAGAGATGGCTCGCCGGCACGCCCATCCAGTCGGCGACGCGGCGGCGGTTCTCGGCTACCCGCGTCTGGTCGTCGCTCGAGCCGGTGCCGATGTTGAGGCCCCGATAGATGCCGCTGGAGACGCCGCCGAGGCGGGTGAAATAGCCGTGGCGAATGCCTTGCGCCCGCGCCTTTTCCAGCAAGGGCGACCGAACGGGATCCGGTTTGGTCTGATTCAGCATGGCGGCGTTGTTGTCCGTGTGGGCGATTTCGTCAAGCGACAGTCCAAAAATCGGCGACATTCCAAGATGAGCTACAGTCCAAAGATGGGCGACAGTCCAAAATGGGCGACAGTCCGAAATTGGGAGAGTGGGAGAGGCGGCAGCGAAAAGTCAATCCGCCGTTGCAAAAGGCGGAACGGCGATGCCGGCAGGGAGGACGGCAAGCACCTTGAACAGGTCGCCCATGGCTTGCGGGCCGGCGAGGCGTTCGACCTCGCCTGCAATCTTTTCGCGAGCCGCCTCATTGGCGTTGGCGCCGAGCTGGCCGGCGCGTTCGAGAAGACCCATTTCCACCAGGAATTCGCCTTGCGTGGAGAGATGGGCATCGAGGCCATGCGTCCGCACAATCGCGGCAAGGGCGGCGAAATCGACATGGGCGGTGAGATCGGCTTCGCCCGGATTGGCCAGCACATCTTCGTGATCGTGCTTGCGCACGGCCTGCAACGTGTCGCCGACCCCTGGTCGGAGGTAGCCATAGTCGAGGAACAGGCCGGCGCCACCGAGCCGGGCCAATCGCTCAGCGATGGTCGCCATCAGCGCGGCTCGGGCCGGCGCGACCTCGACGATCGCGCCCTGTGGCGCGTTTTCGGCATCGTCCGGCAACAGCGTCGGATCGACCGAGCCGGCGCCGGCGAAGAATTGCAATTCGTCAGCGTCATCGAGGCCGATCATCCGTTCGCGCCAGCCTGTTCCGGCACGGACGAACTGGCGGATCGGCACCGCATCGAACAATTCATTGCCGACGATGAAAAGCGGGGTCTGCGGCAGCGCCTCGATGCTTTCGTGCCAGCCGATCGCGGTAGGCGTGGCGGCAAGCGTTTGCTTCTGGACATCTGCAAGCCTCGGGCTGGTTTCGATCATGGCGAACGATGCGCCGGCGGTCAGCGCCGGATCGAGCCGCGAAAACGTGCGCAGCATGTCCTTCATCAATGTGCCCCGGCCGGGGCCGATCTCGGCGATGGTGACCGGCATCGGCCGGCCGTTCGTCAGCCAGGCTTCGTAGAGCCAGACAGCGACCAGCTCGCCGAACATCTGGCTGATTTCCGGCGCGGTGACGAAGTCGCCGGCAGCTCCGAACGGCTCGCGCGTCGTATAGTAGCCGTCCCGCGGATCGAACAGGCAAAGTGCCATATACTGGTTGACGGGGATCGGCCCCGCCGCACCGATCAGCTCGACGATGCGGGCTTTCAGTCGGGTCATACCGGCTGTGGCTGTGTAACCGGCTTTGCCGTCGCCATCGCCCAGATGCCGGCCAGCAGCATCGGCAGCGACAGCACCATGCCCATCGTCAGCCAGCCAGTGCCGAGGAGGTAGCCGAGCTGCTGATCGGGCTCGCGGAAGAATTCGACGAAAATGCGTGAGAGACCGTAGCCGGCGATGAAGGCGCCGCCGACGAAGCGCGGTGTCTTCAGCTTGAGCCGCGAATGGGTGAGGAAGCGCAGGACCAGAAACAACACCAGGCCTTCGAGCAGCGCCTCGTAGACCTGGCTCGGATGGCGCGCGAATGGCCCGCCATTGGGGAATTCGACCGCCCATGGCACGTCGGTCGGCCTGCCCCAGAGTTCGGAGTTGATGAAATTCGCCATGCGGACGAGGCCAAGGCCGACCGGCACGCCGGCCGCCACCACGTCGAACAGCGACCATGTGCGGATACCGCGCGACCAGGAAAACAGCGTCATGGCGAGAATGACGCCGAGCAGCCCGCCGTGGAACGACATGCCGCCCTGCCAGACGGCAAGGATATCGAGCGGATGGGCGATGTAACGTGGCAGGTCGTAGAACAGCACGTAGCCGACACGCCCGCCAAGCACCACGCCGATGGCCGCCCACACAATGAAGTCGTCGAGATCCTCGGGCTTCATGGGCACGGTGCCGCCGGGCCAGAGCCTTGCATTGGTGACGAGCCGCTTGGCATACCACCAGGCAAAGAGAATGCCGACGATGTAGCCGACGCCATACCAATGCACCGCCAGCGGCCCGATCTTGACGATAACCGGGTCGATATTGGGAAAGGGCAGGGCGGCCAACGGCAGCATAAAATATTCGCTCAACAGGATCTCCCGGTTGCGATCATGTTCGGGCGCGACCATGCGGCAGGGTTTTGGCGGGGTCAAGGCGACGTGGATGCTTGCATTCCGCGTCGCGCGCCACTACGTCAAATCGAGCAAGCGAGGATTTGCCATGTCGACCGGACCGAATCGCATTCTCGATGAATTCGCCAAGCTGATGACCGACGCTGCGGGTGCCGCGCAAGGCGTGCGCCGCGAAGTGGAAACCGCCTTCAAGGGGCAGGCCGAGCGCGTTCTCAACTCAATGGACCTGGTGCAGCGCGAAGAATTCGAGGCCGCCCGCGATATGGCGGCGAAGGCCAGGGAGGAAAACACCCGTCTCGCTGCGCGCATCGAGGCGCTCGAGGCGAAGCTCGCCGAATTGACCGGACAGGCCGCACCTGCGGCTGCGGCAAAGCCCAGATCAAAAAAATAATCGTTAAACTTTTCCACAAAGCACAATCGCAAAAAGCGCTTTGTCGTGAATCGCTTACCGGCATTGCGTGAATCTTTGTGACAGCGGCTTTCCACATGCGAATGACGCAGTGCGAAAAATTGGGCTGGTCACGCGACTCCCGATCAATACACTGAATTTGTTGCATGATTCGGAGCAGGGTCATGCGCCGGGCGGTGGGGTCCGGTCTGGGGTCTTTGCGTTGACGAAGTCCCGGCCGTCCGAGTTCTAGACAGGATTGTTCGTTGTGTGTGCCCCCGCGGAGCGTGTGGCGCTCACTAGAGCGACGTGCGTCCACTTGGACGCACAAAGTACGCTCTAGAACTTTGAACGTTCGCGTCGTGCTTTCCGAAAATCGAACCGATTTTCGGGCCGATGCGAAGGAACGACAGGAAGCATTCATGGAACTTCTCGAACTCGAATTCTCCCGCGAAATCCATCCCGTTGATGTTATCGAGCAGGTGGCCCACAACAACGACTGGTCCTTCGAGCGGGCCGGCGACGACGAGATTTCGATTTCGGTTGCCGGAAGCTGGACCGACTACCACGTCTCATTCTCCTGGATGGAGGATTTCGAGGCGCTGCATCTGGCTTGCGCTTTCGACATCAAGGTGCCGGAGGCGCGCGCGCTCGAAGTGATGCGGCTGCTTTCGCTTATCAACGAGCAGATGCTGTTCGGCCATTTCGACCTCTGGGAACAGGAAGGCGCGATCATGTTCCGCCAGTCACTGCTGCTCGCCGGCGGGGTCGAGCCGTCGAGCCAGCAGGTCGAGGTGCTGTTGTCGTCGGCGCTGGAAGCCTGCGAATGCTATTTCCAGGCGTTCCAGTTCGTCGTCTGGTCGGGAACCTCGGCCAAGGATGCGCTCGCCGGCGTCCTGTTCGAGACCTACGGAAACGCCTGAGCCAGACCTGACCCTCAATGAGTTCGAGCAGCCAGCGCAAGCCCGAGATCAGCTTCGCCGATTTCGACCGGGTCGATATCCGCGCCGGCACGATCGTCGAGGCCGAGCCGTTCCCCGAGGCGCGCAAGCCGGCGATCAAGCTGAAGATCGATTTCGGCCCGGCGATCGGGGTGAAGAAATCGTCGGCGCAGATCACCAAATATTATGCGCCCGAGACGCTGATCGGCCGGCAGGTGTTCGCGGTGGTCAATTTTTCGCCGCGGCAGATCGGACCCTTCATATCGGAAGTGCTGACGCTTGGCTTTCCCGACGAGGAGGGTGCTGTCGTCCTCGGCGCAATCGAACGCAGGGTGCCTGACGGTGGCCGACTGTTCTAGCAAGGCCTTCTCAGGCGGCTAGTTTTCGCGTGGTGCCCAGCGCCTCTTCAACCGTCTCCAGGAACATTTCCGCGCAGGCCTTCCAACTATAGCGCATTGCCCGTTGGCGCGCCTCGGCGCGGTCGACCTGGAGCGCGGCGAGCGCGGCTTCACGCAAATCGTTCGACACCGCTCCGCCAACGCCGTCGCCGACAATGTCGATCGGTCCGGTCACCGGATAGGCTGCGACCGGCGTGCCGCTGGCCAGCGCCTCGATGATGACATTGCCGAACGTGTCGGTGCGGCTGGGAAAGACGAAGACATCGGCCGAGGCGTAGATTTCGGCCAGTTCGTCGTTCGGGCGGTGGCCAAGGAAATGGGCATCGGGGTATCTGGCCTTGAGCCCGGCCAACTCCGGTCCCTCGCCGACGATTACCTTGCTGCCGGTCAAATCCAGGTCGAGGAAAGCGGCCAGGTTCTTTTCGATCGCAACGCGGCCGACACAGAGGAAGATCGGTCGCTTGAGCCCCAGATCCTTCTGCTTGTCCGGGCGGAAATGGTCGGTGTCGACGCCGCGCGTCCATGGCCTGAGCTTGGTGAAGCCGCGCGCCGCCAGATCGTCCGCCAGCGATTGTGTGGCGACCAGTGTGCCTTGTCCGGAATTGTGGAAATCGCGAAGCCAGCGATAGGTCCAGGCTTCCGGTATTGGCAGCCGCGCGCTCAGATATTCCGGAAAGCGCGTGTGATAGCTTGTCGTGAACGGCCGGCCGGCCTTGCGGCAATAGCGCCGCGCCATGATGCCGAGCGGGCCTTCGGTGACGATATGGATATGATCGGCGTTGCGCGCTTCGATCAGGCGCGCGACGTGGCCTGGCCTCGTCAGCGCCAGCCGGATATCCGGGTAGGTCGGCAGGGGCAAGGTGCGAAATATGTTCGGGGTCAGGAAGTCCGTCTCGACGTCGAAGGATTTGAGGGTTTCTGAAAGCCGTTCCAGCGTGTGGACGACGCCGTTGACTTGCGGGCGCCAGGCGTCGGTGACCATCAGGATGCGCATAGCAGCCCTTTGCTTGAAAGGTCGTCGCTTTCCTTGACGCGAGGCCGCAAGGCCGAATCAATCAGGATCACGCGCTTCATGCGCGCTCTTCAGCATGGTTTCATGACGCCCCGATGAAGGCATAGCCGATGGCCGTCTACAACCCAGGAAAGCACGATGCGTAGGTTCAAAAGTATCAGAGCGTACTTTGTGCGTCCAATTGGACGCGCGTCGCTCTAATCAGGCCGGAACCTTGATGACGGCGCGCAGGCCGCCGAGCGGGCTCTTGTCCAGCATGATGTCGCCGCCATGGCTACGGGCAATGTCGCGTGCGATGGCAAGGCCAAGGCCGGTACCGCTGGCATCGAGATTGCGGGCCTCGTCAAGCCGCACGAAAGGCTTGAACACGTCCTCGCGCTTTTCGGGTGGAATGCCCGGACCGTCGTCGTCGATGGTGACGAGCAGCGAGCCGCGGCCGTGGTTGGCGTTGATCTCCACCGTCTTGGCGTAACGGAATGCGTTGCCGACGACATTGGACAACAGCCGGGTAAAGGCGTGGGGCCGCACATGCAAATTTGGGTCGCCGGCGAGCGTGGTCGACAGTTTGCGTTTGCGCAGCGTGGCCTCCTCGCCGAGCTTGTCGAAATAGGCTTCAAGATTGAAACGGCCGGCGTCTTCCGTCGCCTCGCCGCGGGCAAAGGCGAGATAGCCTTCCAGCATCGACTGCATGTCATCAATATCCTGGCCGAGCGCCTCGGTGTCGGCCTTGGTCCCGGTCAGCGCAAGCTGCAGCTTGAAGCGGGTGAGGATGGTTCTCAAATCATGACTGACGCCGGTCAGCATGGCGGTGCGCTGTTCGAGCTGGCGTTCGATACGCTCGCGCATCTGGATGAAGGCAAAGCCGGCGCGGCGAACCTCCTCGGCGCCGCGCGGACGGAAATCGAGCGGCATCGGCCGGCCCTTGCCGAAACTTTCGGCGGCCTCGGCCAGTGTCAGGATCGGCCGGATCTGATTGCGCAGGAAAGGGATGGCGATCATCAGCAGCACCAGCGAGGTGCCGACCATCCAGATCAGGAAAATGTGCGTGTTCGAGGCATAGGCCTGGCTGCGGCGCACGAAGGCGCGCAGCACCTTGCCCTCGAGCTGGACACGGACCTCGATGATATTGGAATTGCCGACCGTATCGATCCAGAACGGACGGTTGATCTGATGGGTGATCTCGGACGAGAGAATTTCGTCGAGGATCGAGAAGAACGGCTTTGGACCGGGCGCCGGCAGCGGATCGGGCGGAAGCAAGTCGATCTTCAGCTGCATGCGATCCTGCGCGATGCGGATGATGTTGGCGTAGTCGGCGTCGTTCGGATAGGTTTCCACCAGGTCGACGATTGCGGCAATGTCGCGGACCGTGGCCTGCGACAGGCGCTGTGTCACGGTCTGCCAGTGGCGTTCCATAAAGACAAAGGCGAGGACCGATTGCAGCAGGATCATCGGTGCGATGACTATGATCAGCGAGCGGGCATAGAGCCGCTTCGGCATGTAAAGCGAAACGAGGCGCCAGAACCGTTTCCAGGCGAGCGGCACCGCCTTCAGTGCCCGCGTGGCGCGAGCGCTCAAGCCGCGATCTCCCGGCCGTTCCAGTTGCGTGGTCGCCATTCGCCCTTTTTGCTCATCTTCAGCCACTCAACAAGGGGCTGTGGGCGTCAGTCTATTCCACGCTGAGCCGATACCCAATACCGCGCACGGTCTGCAGCCAGACCGGATTGGACGGATCGCGTTCGATCTTGCGGCGCAGCCTGTTGATCTGGACGTCGATGGTGCGTTCGCCGACTTCGGACTCGTCGCCGACAAGCTCATGACGCGGTATCGTTTCGCCGGCCCGCGCCGCGAAGATCGCCAGGATCTCCTGCTCGCGGTCCGTCAGCTTCAGAGCCTCGCCGCCGCGCTTGAGCTCCCGCCTGGCGATCTGGAACGTGTAAGGGCCGAAGACCAGTTGCTCGACTTTGGGCGTCGTTGCCGGACCGCCGCGGCGCAGGATGTTGTTGATGCGCAGGATCAATTCGCGGGGATCGAAAGGCTTCGGCAGATAGTCGTCGGCTCCGGCCTCGAGCCCGGTAATCCGGCTGTCGGTCTCGGAGAGCGCGGTAAGCATCAGGATCGGCACGTTCTTGCTTGCCCGCAGCGCCTTGGCCAGATCGACACCGGTTTCGCCCGGCATCATGATATCGAGCACGAGGAGATCGAAATCGAGGCCGGCGAGCTTGCGCCGCGCTTCGCCGGAATTTCCGGCAACGGTGACGCGAAAGCCGTTTTCGGTCAGATATTGTTTGAGAAGATTGCGGATACGGGTATCGTCATCAATCACCAGCAGATGCGGCGCGTCGTCGTCCGGTGCTGCCGGTTGATCAACCCTTTCAATGGTCTCCATGGCTTTTCCCTGACGTTTTTGCGGGCACAATGTCGATCTGCGCTCTTAACTCCGGATTGACCATTGCTTCCAGGAAGCGCTCGATCAAGGTGCGTTCGGTGGCTCCGGCATCTTCCAATGCAGCATGGATGCGGCGTGACTGTGGCCGTGCAAGCGCCAGTGCCAGAGCGCGGCCCTTGGCTGTCGGATAGAGCTCGCGCTGGCGGCGGTCGCGCGGGCCCTGCAGCTGGACGATGTGGTCGGTGTCGATCAGCTGCTTGAGCACGCGCGCCAGGCTCTGCTTGGTGATCTTCAGCACGTCGAGGAGTTCGGCGACCGTCAGGCCAGGCCTGCGATTGACGAAATGCAGAACCCGGTGATGGGCCCGGCCGAAGCCATAGTCGGACAGGATCTGGTCCGGATCGGAGGTAAAATCGCGATAGGCGAAAAAGAACAGTTCGATGATAGCAAAGTCGATGCCGTCCTCGTCGGTGATCGCCGTCCTGATCGGTTTTCCGGCTGGGTGGCTGCGATCTGTCATCTTTTCTCCGTGCGAAAGGGAAATTATGTCAGTACTATTGACGTAATTTCCCGGCAATGCTAATTTTTGACAAGCTTTTCGGCGGATTGCGAACGAAAAGGCAAGGGAAGGCCGTTTTTCCGGAACTTCCTGTGTTTGCCAGAGCTTATATATCCGCCTACGCTTCGAGATACCGGCCGCCCGGTGCGGCTGACAAGAAACGCGCAACGATAATGTGCGGGCGGCCGCCCGCGGGAGGTTACCATGGCATCCGTTCCCTTTGACCAAATGGACGGCTTCATCTGGATGAACGGCGAGTTCGTCAAATGGGCCGACGCCAAGATCCACGTGCTGACCCATGGCCTGCACTACGCCAGCGCGGTGTTCGAGGGCGAGCGCGCCTATGGCGGCGAGATTTTCAAGCTGACCGACCACAGCGAGCGCCTGCACGAATCGGCACGCCTGCTCGGCTTCAAGATTCCCTATTCGGTTGCCGAGATCGACGACGCCTGCCGCACGCTGTTGAAGAAGCAGGGTTTCCAGGATGCCTATGTCCGGCCGATCGCCTGGCGCGGCAGCGAACAAATGGGCGTTTCGGCGCAAAACAGCCGGATCAACTGCGCCATCGCCATCTGGCAGTGGCCGAGCTATTTCGATCCGGCACAGAAGCTGAAGGGTATCCGTCTCGATCTGGCCGAATGGCGCCGCCCCGATCCGCGCACCGCGCCGTCGAAATCGAAGGCTGCCGGCCTCTACATGATCTGCACCATGTCCAAGCATGCCGCCGAAGCCAAGGGCTATGCCGACGCCATGATGCTCGACTGGCGCGGCCAGGTTGCGGAAGCGACCGGCGCCAATATCTTCTTCGTCAAGGACGGCAAGATCCACACGCCCACCCCCGATTGCTTCCTCGACGGGATCACCCGCCGTACGGTGATTGGCCTTGCCAAGGATCGCGGCTTCGAGGTGATCGAGCGCACCATTATGCCGGAAGAGCTCGAAGGCTTCCAGCAGTGCTTCCTCACCGGAACAGCGGCCGAGGTGACGCCCGTTTCAGAGATCGGTCCATACCGATTCGAGGTGGGTGAAATTGCCAAGACTCTGATGAACGACTATTCTGCAGCCGTTCAACCCAAGCACGCAATCGCAGCAGAATAACGAAAGTCACAGCTTTTTTTATAAGTAGGGGCGGTTTTCGGGCCGCCCCTTTTATTTAAGCACTTCTGCATTTGACTTTCGTCCAATTCGGCGTCTCATGATGTTGTCGGCCCGGGAGGCTGGCAGCTATGGAGGGACTGGTAATATGGACATGAACACGCTTCTTCCGATCATTGTTCAGGTGATTATGGGTATCATCGGCGGCCAGGCGGTGGGCGCGGCGCTCAAGACAGCGGCAGTGGGGCAGCTTACCAAAATCCTGGGCGGCGCCCTTGGCGGCGTCGGCGGTGCGGCCATCCTCGGCAGCCTGCTCGGCGGTGGCACGATCGATCCGGCTGCGGCTGCAGCGGCAACGAGCGGATTGGGCAGCGCGCTGAATGTGCAGAACATCCTCGGCGGTGCCGGTGGTGGCGCCATTCTGACGGCCATCATCGGCGCGGTCATGAATGCGACGAAGAAGTCAGCCTAGCGGTTTCGGGCTTTTGCATGGGCGGCTTCGGCCGCCCATTTCTTTTTTGCGTTGTGGCGACAGCCGGATGCGGTGGACGACGTTCGCGTGTGGATCTACATCAGGGGCGACACAGCGAAAGGACGATCATGGGTCAGCTCAACGCCGGCGTCGTGCCGGTCACGGCCTTCCAGCAAAACTGCACCATCCTCTTCGACATGGACGACAGACAAGGCGTCGTCGTCGATCCGGGCGGCGACATCGAGAAGGTGCTGGCGGTGCTCAAGGACAATGCGATCAACGCCGGCGCGATCTGGATCACGCATGGTCATATCGACCATGCTGGCGGCGCCATGGAGCTGAAGGAGGCGCTCGGCGTCGAGATCATCGGCCCGCATGAGGCCGACCGTCCGTTGCTTGCCAATCTCGAGAAACAGGCGAAACACTACGGCATCACCGATCCGGTGCGCAATTGCGTGCCCGACCGCTTTCTCAGCGACGGCGATACCGTCTCGTTCGGCCAGCACGCGTTCGAAGTCTTTCATTGCCCCGGCCACGCGCCCGGCCATGTCGTCTACTACAATCGTGCTGCTAAGTTCGCTCATGTCGGCGACGTGTTGTTTCGCGGCTCGGTCGGTCGGACCGACCTGCCGGGCGGCGACCACGCCGCGCTGATCGCCTCGATCAAGGACAAGCTTTTGCCGCTCGGCGACGACATCGGCTTCATCTGCGGCCACGGTCCCGGCGGCCGCTTCGGCGAGGAGCGCCGGAGCAATCCATTCCTGATTTAAAACGCGTTGCGGCTGAGGAGCCTACGCGACGCGCATCGGTCTCCTGCCTTTATGCATGCCTACGACCAAGAAGCGCTGGCCTGGCGGACAGCGCTTGTTTGGGGGCAGGGAAGCCTCAGTTCGCGGTGCAGAAATGCTGTTCGCCGTCATAGCCGGTGAACGTGCCGGTGCGGGCGTTGAAAGAGCGATAGCGATCCGAACAATATTCATACCAGCCACGGGTCCATGGCTCGGCATAGCCGTCATTGTAGACGACTCGCGGTTCCGCGTAGTAGCGGCGCACCGGGGCGGGCCGTGGATAACGACCATAATCGTCATAGCCGGGGTCGTAATAGCTGGGCTGCGGGTTGTTGAGCGCACCAACGATCAGGGCGCCGGCCGCGAGGCCAAGGACGCCTGCCGCGATCGCATCGCCATTGCCACGATGGTGGTGCCGGTGACGCCAGTCACCAGCGCTGGCCGCTGGCAAAGTCGCGAGCGTGGTCGCAACAATCGCGGCGGACAGGATGGTGGTCTTGAAAATTCGGTTCATGTCGGTCTCCTTCGTGCCGGCCCGGTAATTTGGGGGATGCGGTCCGGCTTTACCGAAGCTAATAGGCGACCGTGGCTGAACGGGGGCTGAACGAAATTGACGGGATGGGACCAGTCGATATTCGATCAAGCATGGCGCAAGGCACAAATATCGCACGCTCAACAAGGAGCGGACCTGCGCGACGGGACCGTCCGACGCTGTCTCGAACTCGGCTCAGCCGATCGACAGGTTGACGGCTTTCGGACCCTTGCCGCGCTTGTCCGGCTCGGTGTCGAATGTTACCTTCTGCCCATCCTCAAGACCGGGAAGACCCGACGCCTGCACGGCCGAAATGTGGACGAAGACATCCTTCGCGCCATCATCCGGCGTGATGAAGCCGAAGCCTTTGGCATGATTGAAGAATTTGACGGTGCCGGTCTGCGGCATGGGAAGCTCCTTTGATCCCATAAAGTCCAGTCTCGGGCCGGCAAATGCCCGAGTGGAAATTTGTCCTTTATTTTAGCGCTATCGGCAAGAGAAAGTTTTGCGAGCATTGGCATGCCGCCCTGCCACGAAAAAGGCGCGACGAAAACCGCCGCGCCTTCGAAACTCGGGTCCGGCCCTGAAAGCCGGTTCAAGGCCTTTGGAGGGCCTCGGGGCACATTCCTGGCACGTCCGAGCGGACGTGCGCGCGCCGACGGTTCAGTCCGCGCGGAGATTGACCGCCTTCGGTCCCTTGCCCATGCGGTCGGGCTCGACGTCGAACGTGACCTTCTGGCCATCGACCAGCGTGCGCAGGCCCGAGGCCTCGATCGCGGAGATATGGACGAACACGTCCTTGGCGCCGTCATCTGGCGTGATGAAGCCGAAGCCTTTGGTCGCGTTGAAGAATTTAACGGTGCCGGTCTGGGCCATTGGGGAAACTCCTTCACCCGTGTCAGTCTTTGTGGTTTGCCCGCCGCCTGACGCCGTGGGCAAGTCCGGTGGTTGCTTCGGCAGTCATGCATTGGCGCATGGTCAAAACCCCCCGCCGAAAAACGGGGCCGTCAGAGATTCACAGTATCGGGGAAAGGTCGTCCAAAACGTTCCGCTCTCCGGGTCGCAAATGCCCGAACACGAAATTTATCGCACGGAAAGGTGATCGTTGCAAGGTAGCGTCCGCGGGCCGCCCAATGGACGCATGGCATCGATAGGACGGGGTGCTCGCCCGGTCATCAGCCGGGCGCCTGGCCACGCATGGTCCAGCGGGCTGGGAGCTTGCAAACAGGGGTTGCATTTGGCGGTGGAGTGGCGAGGATCGGCTGGAGTGGAGCGCGCGCGTTTGCACCGGAGCGGGGGCTCGAGGGAGATATAGTTATGAAATTTCTTGCGGCAATCTTCTCGCGGCAGGGTTTTGCCATCGTGTTGCTGTCGGCAGTTCTTGCAGCCTGCACAGCGGTGGTGGTGGAGGAAGGACCGGGGTACCGCCCGCCGAGGCCGGGGCCGCAATTCTGCACCAAGCAGTATGATCCGGTCTGCGCCCGGCGCGGTGGCGACCGCCAGACCTTCGCCAATGCCTGCCTTGCCGAGCGGGCCGGGTATCGCATCATCCGCGACGGCCAGTGCCGCGACGGCGGCGGCGGTGGCGAAGAGCAGACATTCTGCACGCGCGAATATGCCCCGGTCTGCGCACGCCGCCGTGGCGAATTGCGCACCTTCCCCAACGCCTGCGAGGCTCGCGCCGCCGACTATCGCATCGTCGACGACGGTCCCTGCTGAGAGGCTGGTTTCCTCCTCGTCTCCGGACGGGGAGGAAGCCATCTATCAACCGGACACAGGCAGGTGAGGGTAGCTGGCGCCTCCTGCCTCTACGCCGGCAGCCTCGCCTTATGGCAATGGCGATGAACTCGGCCCTAGCCAATCCTGACCATATGGCTTCGACGTCGTGTGATCTTTGATCCGATCGCGCGGTGGCTGGATGAATGCCGGGCTGCTCGTCCGTCCGCCGCTAGCCCTTGGACTTCGGCTTCAAACCGGCTTCCGCCTGCTTGACGGCCGAGCCGAAAGGCGAGGCCGGCTTTGGCGCCGCCTTGTCCTTCTTGGGCTTGCGTGTCTCGCGGTTGCTGCGCTGTTGACCCTTGGCCATCTGTTGGTCCTCGTGATTGGTGGTGGTGGCGCCTGATGTGGGCCTAAAGCGCGTCGCGTTGAAACGATTCAGCCGACGCGCTTTAAGCATTGTTCTATGCATGTCGTTGTCCCAAAACCGCTTCGCACTTTTGGGCGACATGCATTAGGCGCTCGGATTGTCGGCCACTTCGAGATTGTCTTCCGTGGTGACCCGCTCGTAGGTCTCCTCGTCGCTGCGGATGCGGTATTGCGGCGAGCCGTCCTTGACCGGCAGCTTGCTCTTGATTTGGAACAGCTCTGCGGTCTTCTGGACAAGGCCGATGCGGCTCTTCATGCGAACGGTCTGGCCAATAGCGAAAAGATGCGCGGGCGTGTCGGTGCGCGGGCGCGCGTTCTGCTGGAAGCGGATCATGCAGCATTCTCCTGGTCGCGCCTCAGCGCGGTTTCGAGTTCGGCGAGGTCGATGGCGACCGATTGGCTGGTCTGGCTTTTCACCGTCCTTGCCGGCAGATGGATGAAGGTGGCGACACGGCGCCAGGCAAGCCACGACATGCCATCGATAAGTTCCTCATCGTGGTCGATGTCGTAGTCGCCGGCCGGCAATTTTCCTTCCAGGCCGCCGAGCATGAAGGGTGCCTCGAAATGCGCTATGGAATGGGTAGTTCGGCCAGCCATTCTCGTGCCTCGAAGTCTCGTTTCCGGCTTGGATCCGATAGGTGGTGCCCGCTTTGCGGCACCGGGACTAAATGTCGTGTGTCCCTGTATCGGCAATTTGGGTATCGGCGATCTGGAATGAGTTTGGCGGGTCGAGAACCTCTGACGCCGCGAGTTGCCAAGCTTGGCCCAAAAAACGATCTCAATTCTTTAATCCGAAATTGCGGTTTATTCAAGAAGATTCCTGCCGGATCGTGATCCATTGACAAAATTCGCTCTCTATAATTATTTGTAGAATGCTGATATGATTCAAGAGCTTTCTGAAAATGTCTGAGACGTCTCCGGAACATTTGTACCGGCATCTATGCTTTATTTCGTTTGAAAGGAAAATTTCATGATCTCTGTGAAAACCCCGAGTGGCGTAACCGTAACAGTCAATCCCATCGTCAAGCCGACCGTCGGGCCTGCGAAAGTGATGTCGGCGCGTCTGACGATACGAAGTGACGAGGCAGCAAGGCGAAAGATCGCCGACACCGACGGCACGGTGCGGCGGGCCAGACAGGTTGCGGAGACCAACCGCCTGATCTGACAGTGCCTACAGCGCGTTTGCGCGTCCTTTTGGACGCGCAAAGGGCGCTGTACTACTTTGATTTGCATGATCCTTTTCGAACCTCCGGTTCGGGTCATGCGCTGAGGAGCTTGATCATGACGCTGAATTTTCCCAACCGCAGCCGCTCCTATGACGCGGCGGCCAAGCGCATTCGTTTCGTCGGCCATGACGGCATGTTCGAAGTGCCGTTCTTTGTGGAGATTGCAGCGCTTTCGGCGGCAAGTCCGGCCACCAGTGGAGCGGAAGGCGAGTATCTCAGCGCCTTCGATGCGGAGCGTTCGTCGATCCAGGATGTTGCGCGCGAAGCCTATTCGCACGGTCGCAAGAACATGTATGTGCTGACCCAGGCCGATTTCCGGTAAGCTGGCCTGCGAACCCTTGAACCTGCCGCGCCGATGGCCTAGATCGCGGCAGGCGGACAAAACACGGCAGGTTTCCCATCAACAGAGATCCGAGAAGACCGGCAGGCGCGGGCGCCAATTTCGGCTCAGGCGGACAGCCGCCGCTAGGGCTCGACCAGCGCGTGCAGCAGGCGCTGCAATTGCATCAGGCCGGCCGCCGGCAAGAAGCCGAGATGCTCTATCGGCAGGTGCTGGCGCAAAAGGCCAATCACGCGGCGGCAGCACATTTCCTCGGTTTGCTGCTGCACCAGACCGGGCGCAGCGCCGAAGGACTCGATCTCCTCGAACGGTCGGTGCGCCTGCAGCCCAAGAATCCAGATTTCCTCAACAATCTCGGCACGGTGATGCGCGACCTCGGCCGTGTCGGTGCAGCCGTCGATTTCTTCCGTGGCGCGGTGGCGCTGCGGCCGGACCAACTCGCGGCGCGCGACAATCTCGGCTCCTCGCTTAAGCAGCTCGGACAGTTCGAGGGCGCGGAGGAGATTTATCGCGGCACCATCGGTCGCAACCCGTTCCATGTGCGCGCCCGAATTGGGCTTGCCGAAACGCTGCAGGAGGCTGGGCGGCTCGACGAGGCGCTTGCCGTCTTCCGCGAATCACTGGCAATTCGGCCGAAGGACGCCGATTTGCTGCACGGTCTGGGCGTCGGGCTGATGGAGAAGGGCAGCCTCGGAGAGGCGGCGGAGCATTTCCGGCAGGCGCTGGCGGTCGATCCCGGCATGGCCAGGGCCTGGCTGATGCTCACCCAAGTCAAGCGCCAGCAGGAGCGCGACGCCGAGCTTGCCGGGATGGAGGCGCAGCACGCCAAGGCGCCGGAAGGCAGCCTGGCGCGCATGCAGCTTTCCTTCGGCCTCGGCAAGGCCAATGACGATTTGAAGGATTATGGCCGTGCCTTCGATTATTTCGCCGAAGGCAATGCGATCCGCCGCACGGGCATCGACTACGATGCGGCCAAGACACGCGCCGAATTCGAGGCGATGAAGGCGGTGTTCGACAAGCCCTTCTTCGACAAGCACAGACCGAGTGGGATCGCCGACGATACGCCGATCTTCGTCGTCGGCATGCCGCGCTCCGGCAGCACGCTGATCGAGCAGATCATCGCCAGCCATCCGCAGGTCTATGGCGCCGGTGAGCTCGGCATATTGAAGACGGCGCTCGGCAAGCAGTTTCCGCCTGCTATGAAGGGCGGCTTTCCCTGGGGCATCGCCGACATGCCCGACAAGGCCTATGCCGAGGCAGGCCAGGCCTATCTAGACCTGCTGCACGCCCGCTATCCGGGTTTCCGGCACATCACCGACAAGATGCTCGGCAATTTCCTTTTGGTAGGCTTCATCCATCTGATGCTGCCCAAGGCCAAGATCATTCATTGCGTGCGCGATGCGGCGGCGACATGCCTGTCGATCTACAAGGTGCATTTCCGCGGCGACAGCCACCGCTACGGCTACGACCTCGGCGAGCTCGCCGATTTCCACAATCTCTACACCGATATGATGGCGCATTGGCGCACCGTTCTGCCTGATGTCGTGCATGATGTCCGCTACGAAGATTTCGTCGCCGACCAGGAAGGGCAGACGCGGGCGCTGATCGCCCATCTCGGCCTGCCATGGGACGATGCGGTGCTGTCGTTCCACGAGACCGACCGGCCGGTGCGCACGGCGTCGGCGGCGCAGGTGCGCCAGCCGATGTACCAGGGCTCGGTCGATCTGTGGAAACGCTATGGCGACCGGCTCAAGCCGCTGCTCGACCGCCTAGCGTAATGCGTTGCCGGCATACAACTCGATGAACGGCTGAAAGCCGCCGAAGATCATGCGCTTGCCGTCGAATGGCATCGTCGACAAGTCGCCGTTCAGGCGCGGATCGGCCATCACTTTGGCCATCACCGCATCGCGCCTCTGCCGCGATTCATAGACGACCCAGGAGAAGACGACGACCTCGTCGTCCTTGGCCTGAACGGCGCGCGGGAACGAGGTGACCTCGCCATAGGGTACATCGTCGCCGATGCATTCGACAAAGGCGAGCGCACCATGCTCCTTCCAGACGGCGCCGGCTGTTTCCGCCAGCTTTTTGTAGGCATCGAGATTTGCCTTGGGCACGGCAAGTACGAAACCATCGACATAGGACATTGTGGTTCTCCTTGGCTGGTGGCGCTGTTCAGCTAGGCGGCCTTTACGGGCGCGTTCATTGCCCACTCGACACCGAACGGATCGCGCATGTTACCCCAGCGATCGCCCCAGAACATCACTTGCAGGGGCATCACTTCCTGGCAACCGGCATCGATGGCGCGCTGCCACCAGGCGTCGATGTCGTCGCTGCCGAGATGAAGCTGCATGGTGAAGCCCTGCGGCTTCACCGCGGCCATTCCGTGCTCGGGATAGAAGTCGGAAATCATCAAGGTCGAACCGTTGATATGGAGATGGATGTGCATCGTCCGGCCCTCCTCGTCCGGCGGATAGAAGAAGACCTGCTCGGCGCCGAAGGCCTTCTGATAGAATTCCGAAGCCTTGAAGGCGCCGTCCAGCTGAAGGTAGGGCGTCAATCCGCCGAGGACTTTCGCGGCAGATTGGGTTTGGGGCTGATCGTTCATCTCTTGCTCCTCTCTGGTTGGGCATTGCGAACCACAGGACGAATGGGGCAGTGGCGATCCTACATGGCCGATGCGTTTTTTAAATGCCGACCGCGCGACGGCCGGTCCTTGTCAAGGAGCCAGGCCAATACGCGGGCTGTTCTGTGCGTCGACGACGATTTCCGGCCAGCCGATGTCCTTGCGCAGTTCGATCGGCAATGAAAGGAGGGCGCGCTCGCTGCGGTAGCGGGCGCGAGCCGCCGAGTAACGGGTCGCGATGCGACCTACGGATGACAGTATAGACATGATGCTTTCTCCTCGATTGGTGCCGGCATCACCGTGTCGGCATCCCGAGGACGTGGCGCGCGGCCATGATCCGACAGATCGGGGAGAATTTTCTGTCGCAGGGCCTTATTCAGTCGGGATACGTCTCAGATGACGGATGCGACCAGAGCGGTGTCGTAATACACCACCAACTCGATGATTTTGCCGTCGCGTAGCGTCCAGAAATCGGCGGTGCGCATGACAAACTCCTCGCCGGTGGTTCGGCGTGTCATGTGGATCTCGACCTGCGCCGCAACCTCGTCGCCGCCGTCGATGATCTCGACCGGGATGAAGCGCCGGTATTCGAAATCGTCGTCCAGCGCCAAAAGCCGGGCAAGGAACTCCTGCTTACCTTTGGCCATCCCGGCATAGCGCGACTGCGCCGGTTCGGCGACCCAGCGGAAGACAATATCATCGGCGCAGTCGACCAGCGCGCCCTCGATGTCACGTTTTGCATAGGTATCATACAGGTTCTTGACGACGTCCGCGCCACATGACCGTTTTCCTCCCTCGGTTTGCGAGACCTCGGGATGCGCCTTTTTTGGCTCGCGGGGAAGCGTGGGCCGGCAGCACCTTGAATGCCGGCCCGGCAGATGCGTGGCTTTCCTCAGCCATTCCCCTCAGCCACCGATCGAAAGAAATCCTCCGGGCTGTCGATCTCGGTCAGCTGCCGCTTCTCGATCAGCCAGAAGCGGTTGCCGATCGCCCTGATGAAGGAGCGGTCGTGCGAGGCAAGCACGCAGCTTGCCTGATGGGCGAGCAGTTCCGCTTCCAGTGCCTCCTGGCCGTCGATGTCGAGATGGTTGGTCGGCTCGTCGAGCAGGTAGAAGTTGGGATTGGCGAGCCTCAGCGCCAGCATCATCAGCCGCGCCTTCTGTCCGCCCGACAGCACGCCGATCCTGCGCTCCTGCATGTCGATGCTCACGCCCGCACCAGCCAGCAGCGAGCGGGCGCGCTGCTCGCCGACATCGAAGCTGCGCGAGAGCATCGCCAGCGGCGTGTGTTCGGCGCTGATGCCCGACAGCGCCTGGTCGCTGTAGCCGAGCACCGTCGACGGCGTCACCTTCACGCCTTGCGCCGCGATATCGGGCTCGATGATGGCATTTCTGATCAGGCTGATCAGCCGCGACTTGCCGACACCATTGCGGCCGAGCAGGACGATGCGGTCGCCTTGGCAGATATGGCGCTTGCCGGTCCTGAACAGCAGCGTTCCGTCAGGCGTTTCGACCGCCAGGTCGTCGAGCGTGATCAGCACCTTGGCATGGGTGCCGCGATTGGCGAGCTTTATCGCGCCCGCCGATTTTTCGCGGTGCGCCGGTGCTGCGACCTCCTCGAGGCGTTGGGCGCGCTGGTTGAGCTGCTTGGTCTTGACCGTCAGCAGGTCGCTGCCCGAATTGATGCCGATGTTGTTAAGCTTGGCCGCCTGCCGGCGCAATTGCTGCGCCACCTTCATGTCACGCTGGAATTTGCGCTCGGTCGAGGCGTCGACTTCTTTCAACACATCGCGTGCCCTGGAATAGGGCAGCGAGAACACTGGCGATTGTTCTGGGCGCAGGAACAGCGTCCGGTTGGTCGTTGCGTCGAGGAAGGCCCGGTCGTGGCTGGCGATCACCACCGGCACTTCGCGCGGCAGCGCGTTCAGCCAGGTCTCGAGCTGGCTGATCTTGGCGAGGTCGAGATGGTTGGTCGGCTCGTCTAGAAGCAGGACGTCCGGATCGGTGACCCAGACGCGGGCGATCAGCGCCAGCCTTTGCCAGCCGCCGCTCAAGGCCCGCATCGGCCGCTCGCGCATCGGCTGCGGTACGTCGAGTGAATCGAGAACCACGTCGACGCGCCATTGCTCGCTTTCAGCCTGCTCGGCCGGCAAGGCGTCGGCCACCACCCGCTGAAAGCCGTGCTCGGCCAATGCTGCGGGAACGGCTTGCTCGACATAGCCGACGCGCAGGCCGCGCGTGCGGGTGATGTCGCCTGATGTCGGCTCCATTTCGCCGGTCAGGCACTTCAGCAAAGTGGACTTGCCGCGCCCGTTGGCGGCAACGATGCCGAGGCGGTCGCCAGTGCCGATGGTGAGATCAAGGTTGGAAAAGAGCGGCGCACTCATGGTGACGCCGAGGGATTTGAGGCTGATCAGGGCCATGTGGGTTCCTCTGGTCTGCCCGGAGGGAGGTTCCGGTTCGATGCACTTGACGGTGCGCAGGCTGGCCATCAGGCTCGGCGTTGCAGCACCACGAAGGGCAGACCAAGAAAATCGAAGCGGGAGAACCCGGACCGTCTCTGGTCAGCCCTGCAAGCAAGCTCGCAGGGCACAGACAGGGCCGCGCTGACGGTGGTGGTCGAAAGTCACGCAGCCCTCCTTTCAAGACGTTCTTGAGTGGAAACTGGCTACACCAAGGGCAGGGTCGATGGCAAGGGGTCCTGCTCCCCCTTCTCCCCTTGTGAGGCCTTTGCACAGAATCACCAATCAGATTCTGTGCAAAGCCCTCACAAGGGGAGAAGGGAAGCTACCTACCGTCCCGGCCGCCCGGTCTTGCCGGGTCGGCGCTTCTCACGGCGGGCATCGGCGGGGTTTTCGTAGGAGCCGATGCCGGCACGTTCGCGCTTGACTGGCTTGTCGCCCTCAACGGGCTTTTCAGTCCGCCGCACCGTCATCTCGTCCAGCGAGTTCTTCTTGAACAGCGGCTTGATCGGCTCGCCGGGGATACCGAAGTCGGAGCCGTGCGCCTCCTCGGCCGACTGTTTCTTGAACAGCGAGCGCGATACCGCGCCAGCGGGGGTCGGCATGTCGGTGCCCGGGCCCATGGCGTCGAGCGAAGGCTTTGCGAATAGCGGCTTCTTGACCGGCACCGCACCGTCGGCGCCCATCTCGTCGAGATGCGGCTTGCGGAAGAGACTCTTGCCGTCATTGTCGACCGTGCGGTGGATGGCGCGGCCCTTGTTGTGCTTGCCCTTTTCGCGGCCCGAGACGGGGCTTTCCATGTCGGCATATTTGGACAGCGGATCGTCGGAGATGGACAGCTCCATCTCGCGCAGCCGCTTGATCTCGTCGCGGATGCGGGCCGCCTTCTCGAAGTCGAGGTTGGCGGCGGCGTCACGCATCTGCTTGTCCATCGCGTCGAGATGGGCTTTCAGATTGTTGCCCATCATCGCGCCGGGGCTATCGGTGAACTGCGAGATGTCGGCGCGGACGTGGTCCTTTTCGTAGACCGAGTCCAGGATGTCGGAGATGCGCGACTTGACCGATTCCGGGGTGATCCCGTTGGCCGCGTTCCATTCCATCTGCTTTTCGCGACGGCGGTTGGTCTCGGCCATCGCCCGTTCCATCGAGCCGGTGACCTGGTCGGCGTAGAGGATGACCTTGCCGTCGACATTGCGCGCGGCGCGGCCGATGGTCTGGATCAGCGACGTTTCGGAGCGCAGGAAGCCCTCCTTGTCTGCATCGAGAATGGCAACGAAGCCGCATTCGGGGATGTCGAGGCCTTCGCGCAAAAGGTTGATGCCGACCAGCACGTCGAAGGCGCCGAGGCGCAGGTCGCGCAGGATCTCGATGCGCTCCAGCGTGTCGATGTCGGAGTGCATGTAGCGGACGCGAATGCCCTGCTCGTGCAAATATTCGGTCAGGTCCTCGGCCATGCGCTTGGTCAGCACGGTGACCAGCGTGCGGTAGCCGGCCTTGGTGGTCTCGCGGATCTCGCCGACGACATCGTCGACCTGGGTCTTGGCCGGGCGCACCTCGACCGGCGGGTCGATCAGGCCGGTCGGGCGGATGACCTGTTCGGCAAAGACGCCGCCGGACTGCTCCATCTCCCAGCCGCCGGGCGTCGCCGAAACGGCGACGGAAAGCGGGCGCATGGCGTCCCATTCCTCGAAGCGCAGCGGCCTGTTGTCCATGCAGGACGGCAGACGGAAACCGTATTCGGCCAGCGTCGCCTTGCGGCGGAAGTCGCCGCGATACATGCCGCCGATCTGCGGCACGGTGACGTGGCTTTCGTCAATGAAAACCAGCGCATTGTCGGGGATGTATTCGAACAGGGTCGGCGGCGGATCGCCGGGCTGGCGGCCGGTGAGATAGCGCGAATAGTTCTCGATGCCGGCACAGGAGCCGGTGGCTTCCAGCATCTCGAGGTCGAAGCGGGTGCGCTGCTCCAGCCGCTGCGCCTCAAGCAGGCGGCCGGCCCGTTCGAGTTCGACCAGCCGGTGCTTGAGCTCTTCCTTGATCGACTTGATGGCCTGGTTCAACGTCGGGCGTGGCGTGACATAGTGCGAATTGGCGTAGATCTTGACGCTCTTCAACTCGCCGGTCTTCTGGCCGGTCAGCGGGTCGAATTCGGTGATCGCCTCGATCTCGTCGCCGAACAGCGAAATGCGCCAGGCACGGTCCTCAAGGTGGGCCGGAAAGATCTCGATCGTGTCGCCGCGCACGCGGAACGAGCCGCGGACGAAGTTGATGTCCTGGCGCTTGTATTGCTGGGCGACGAGGTCGGCGAGCAGCGCGCGCTGGTCGAGCCGGTCGCCGATCTGCATCTGGAAGGTCATCGCCGTGTATGTCTCGACCGAGCCGATACCGTAGATGCAGGACACCGAGGCGACGATGATGACATCGTCGCGCTCCAGCAGCGAGCGCGTCGCCGAGTGGCGCATGCGGTCGATCTGCTCGTTGATCGAGGATTCCTTCTCGATGAAGGTATCCGTGCGCGGGACGTAAGCTTCCGGCTGGTAGTAGTCGTAGTAGGAGACGAAGTACTCGACGGCGTTTTCCGGGAAGAATTTCTTGAACTCGGAATAGAGCTGCGCGGCCAACGTCTTGTTGGGGGCGAGGATCAAAGCAGGGCGCTGCGTCTCCTCGATCACCTTGGCCATGGTGAAAGTTTTTCCCGAGCCGGTGACGCCGAGCAGCACCTGGGTGCGGTCGTTGTCATTGACGCCCTCGACCAGATCCTTGATCGCCGTCGGCTGGTCGCCCGCCGGCTCGAAATCCGACACCATCTTGATGGTGATGCCGCCTTCGGATTTTTCGGGCCGGGTCGGGCGGTGTGGCGTCCACAGCACGCCGTCCTTGTGCAGCGGGTTGCCGGATTCGATCAGTGCCGACAGCGCCGCAACGGTGGCGGTGACGCCGCTGGAGGTCATGGTCTCGGCGTCTTCGAGAGAAATGTCGAGACCGGCAACCGGATTGAGGCCGGCCGCGGTTCTCTCCCTGGCTGAGGCGGCGCCGCCCATCGAGGTGCCGCGCGCGGTGCGGCCGGGGGAGGAGGAGCGTTCGGGGATCTTTTTTTGCTTGGCGCCTTCCCTCCCCCTTGAGGGGAGGGTGGCGGCGGAGCCGCTGGGTAGGGTCGGTGCGGCAGCGCTCGGCGACCCCTCATGTTGAGCGCTTCCTTTGCCGACCCCCTCTGTCGCCTTCGGCGACATCTCCCCCTCAAGGGGGGAGACTTGGCGCCCTTCCTTCTCGGCCTCCTGCTCGATCTGCTCGGCCCAATCGGCGATCGAGCCGGTCAGCTGCGTGCCTGAGAATTCGGCCTGCGGCGCCTCGGCAAAGCCGCCCTTGTGCAACGGCTCCGAGGCATCGAGGAAATCGGTCAGCGGGCTGCGCCGCTTGGGCGGCGAAGCGCGATCATCACGCGCCGGCGGCGGCGTTTTTTTATCGGAAAGTTTGGCCATGCCTCGAATATGGGAGGTATCGGCCAAAATGGAAAGAGCGGAGTGACCGGGGGCGCGAGACGAAACCAAGCTGCTGACACAAGGGTGTCAGGAGCGATGTCGAAACGCGCCCTCAGTTGAACCACAGCGCAAATGTCAAAAACCCGGCGCCGCCGAACTGGCGCTGGATCTGGTCGAACTCCTCGCCAGTGAGGATCTTTCCGGTCTCGAGATAGGGCGCGATGGCCGGACCGGTGATCGACAGCACAAGGTCGAAGGGTTTTGGTTCGTCGAAGAAGCGCTTCATGTTGATGCCTTTGTCGGCGATGCGAAAATGCGGCAGCAAGGTGCGGCCTTCGAGCAGATCCTCGGCCATATCGAGCGCGGCGTGCCAGGCCTGGACCTGCTCCTCGCCGACCTCGAGGCCGGTAAGTGGGCTGGCGCCTTTCTGTTGCGGGCCCGGCAGCCATTCACGGTCGTTGTCTGTCTCGGCGCGGATCGCCTTCCAGTCCTCGCGGGACAGCCGGATCATTTCCATGAGGTGGCGGCGCGCCGCCTGCCGGCGCTCCGGCTCGACGACCGGCCAGTTGACCAGATGAACCAGCGAAATGAAGTCGGCGATGCGCCATTCGGACGACAACATGCCGCCGCTCATGCCGCCGTCCGGCGGAACGAGCGTGTCCTGCAGCGGCAGTTTGGCGCGCGGAAACAGCATGTGGAACGAACCGTCGAAGGCGTTCCTGAAATCATGCGCCAGCCAGAAATCCGCCTGCGCCATCAGGAATTCGGCATAGCCCTGCAGCCAATAACCGTCGGCTCGGTCGAAGCGAAAGGTGAGGGCGGGTGCGGCCGGGTCTGGCGCACCGCCGCGTGACAGGGATGCCATGATCGCGGCGGCACTTTCGTCCGGCGCGATCTGGCCATCCTCGTTGAGATCGATGCCGAGACGGGTGAGGTCGACCTCCATGCCGATGGCGGCATCGGCAGGCACGGATCCAAGCGTGGCGGCGGACTTTTCCAGCCGATCGCGGAAGGCGACCAGGATGGCGCGGAAGCCGTCGTAGGTCAACGGCTCGGGATTGGGATTGTCTGGGACCGGCAGCCGCATCAGCGGCAGTATGAATGATTGCGGGCTTTCGAAACCGTGGCGGTGCAGGCCGCCGGCCAGGATCTCCAGCGCGGTGAAGAATTGGCTGGCGCCCGCGGCGTAAGCCGACGCGGGATCAGTGGGCGCGGCGGCTTCCAGCGCAGTAAGCGTGCTGTCGCGGTCCGCTACGGTTTTTGCCTCGAACAGGGCGGCCGGTTCGGGGGCTGCGGCCCCGGCGGAAGAAACCGGCAGCAGCAGAATAAGGGCGGATGCTAGCAAGCTCGAAAATCGCGTCATCTTGGTCCTCCGGTATGCCGTTGGCGGCAACCATATACGCACCTTGTGTGTTACGCCTACTGCGGGGCATCTGGCAGCACGATTCCGAACGGAGGCGCTTCGCTATATCGTGCGCATCGTCTACCGTGGCCGTTCATCCCGGTGCAGGCTGCGCGTGTCGAACTATCCGTTTTCCTACAAATTGTCTTGGCTGCCACGCTTCTTGAAGCCCTCGCTCAGCGGCGATCAACAAGGCTTTGCGCCGGCAGCCGCAGCGATGATGGTGCCGCCGCCGGCGCGGACGGTGCGGCTCGCTTTCGTCGGCGATATCTCGGCGGTGGCCAATCGCAGAGCGCCGCAATGCGACCCGGCGATCGCCATGTTGCTCGGCTCCGCCGATCTGGTGATCGGCAATTGCGAAAGCCCGGTGGTGGAGCGGCCGAGCGCGGCGACGGGAACGAAGCTTGGCACCCATCATGCCATGACCGAGCGGTTTCTCGCCGAGGTGCTGGCGGCCGCCGGCATCTCGCGCGAGAAGCTGGTTTTGTCGCTCGCCAACAACCATGTGCTCGACCAAGGCGTCGAGGGTTTCGACGAGACCGTGGCGGCGCTGACCCGTCTCGGCATCCGCAGCATCGGTACCGCCGCCGGCGGTCCGGTCGAGCGCCTTGCGGTCGGACCGCTGACAATTGGCTTTGCCGCCTTCACGCTGTGGCGCAACGCCGGCGCGGCTGCGTTCGCGGGCCGTGTGTCGATGCAAGGCGACCCGGCACGATGGCCGCGCGGCGCCGCCGTCGACCTCACCTGTGCCGTGCCACATTGGGATTGGGAATTCCGGCATTTTCCACAGGCCGCAACGCGGGCATTGGCACGGCATTTGGCCGCGCAAGGCGTCGGGTTGATCGCTGGCCACCATGCCCATGTCGTGCAGCCGGTGGAGCGGATCGGCAAGGCGCTCGTCGCCTATGGGCTCGGCGATTTTCTAGGCACCGCCTTTGCGCGCCAGCCGTGGCCCGGCCGCATGGGGGGCATCCTGACCGCCGATATCAGCGCTGACGCCGGCACGCGTGGCGCCATTGCCGCCTACCGGCTGCATCCCTTCATGCGGCTGCGCGCCGGCGACCATGAGCGGCTGGTTCCCGTTGAGGCGCTGGAGGGCGCATTAAGGCAAAAGGTTACGGCCCGTTTCGTTGCGGTTTTTGGTAACGGGAATTGATAGCCGTAGTTGACTGGTGCTCGGATGAATCGTGTGGCCTCACCACCATCCCAACGCTGTAGTCGCGCGACTTTCCGCAAAATCGGCTATTGTCCGAGCTGGGTGTTCGGTCTTTGGACGGTGGGATGGCGATGGAAGCAGCGGATTTCATGCCTGATGAAACTGACATCGCCGGCATCAAAAGGAATCTCGAGGCCTATGAGGTCGGAAGGGCTGCGGCCTACCGGCAAGTCCGCTGGCGGGTGCCGCTGTTCATCTCCCTGCTGCTGGTATTCGTGGCGCTGGTGGCCTGGCTTTTCAACACGGTCGCCGATCCATACGAGCGATGGTTCTCGACGCCGCATGTGCTGCTCTATGTCGTCGGGTTCGTGGCGGCGATCCTGCTCTATTTCCAGGCGATCAAGCCGGCGAGCACCTTGCAGCAATCGTTCCGCAAAACGCTGCTGCCGATCATCTTCGGTTTCATTGAGGATATGCGGTACCAGCATGAGGTAACGCCGAATTCGTTCGACCGGCTGCCGCGCGAGACGATCGGCACTTTTAACAGCAAGCGCTTCGACGACATCGTATCCGGCCGCTACGAGGGATTTCCGTTCGAGCTTTACGAAGCCGATCTCCGGCAAGGCACGGGCAAGAGCGGCACGATAGCATTCAAGGGGATCGTCGTCGCCTTCGAGACCATCGTGCCGTTCCCCGGCATATTGGTGGCCGCCCGCCGGACTGATGTGGCTGTCGGGTTCTTCCGCGGCATGTTCGCCAGCAAGATGCAGGAATTATCATGCGGCGTGCCCGAGCTCGATGCCGCCTACGACTTCCGCACCGACAATGTCGAGGCGGCGCAGCCGCTGGTGAGTGGCCGCCTGGCGCAGGCGCTGACATGGCTCAGCGAGACCTGGCCTGATGATCCGGCGCGGGTTGCGCTCAATGGCGGGGACGGTTTTCTACTGTTGCCGCAGACGAAGGACTTCTTCGATCTGCCTGATAAATCGGTGCCGCTAGACTACGCCAAGCATGTCGCGCCGATGATATCAGACATGGGCGCGATGCTGGCAACGGCGGCGCTGGTGCGCAAGATCGGCGCAAAGGACGAGGCGGCGGGTTAGCCGCTGACGTTCAGCCATGGTCGGCTGCGATCAAGGCGCTGAGCGGCATCGCCTGAGGGCGCTTACAAACCGTTCGGCATTTTCGCCGTCAGCCAGTTCGCCGACCGCTTGGCCATTCCGAGGGTCGCGGATGCGGCGCGGCCAAGGTCGGTTTTGACCAGGGCGTAACCGTTCTTCGTGCGATACAGCACCGAGCGTCCGCCATCGACCGCGGCTTCAAAGGCGACCGGCCTGGCAACCTCTGTTTCCGTGGCTGTTGCCTGCGACCCGACAGCAACGCTGGGCCGACGGCTCAATTCGGACGGGAGTGGGTCGGTGGCGGTCTGCGCTGCCGCCGCCAACTCAAGCGTCGAGGCTGTCGCGGCAAGCCGCGACGAGGTCTGCGTCGTGCGGCAGATGCCGGACACGAGCGGGTAGTTGAAATTGCGCGCGTGCGACATCTGGCTTTTCATCGCCGCTTCGCAATCGGCGATGGTCGACCACTTGGCCGGCGTCTCGCCGATATACTCGCAAAGCCTGGCATCGCAGTCGCAGCCGACGATGGTCATAGCGACAAGGGTGGTCTTAATCACGGTCTTGTCCCTTCGATTGCCTTGGCGAGTGCTACAAGGACGTGCGGCGCTGGTGCGTTCACCAATCGCCGTAGATCAAGGCGGGATTTGGCCGCGATTGTGGAATGTGCGTGGCGAAGCACAAGGAAAGGTTTCAGGAGTTCCGCCTGTGGCCGAACTTCATCAGTAGTCGCAGACGTGCTCAAGCGTGGCGCCTGCCTTCGTCAGTGCCGGCAGAAGGGAGTGCAGCTCGATTGCGCCTGGTGATGAAGATCGTGCCCTCGGCACCGCAGATCGCGCTCGGCCAAGGTGTCCGGCGTACGCTGAAGCCGCGCCAACAACATCGCGGGGATGGCCATGAAGACAGTCGGCGCCGGGATTTCTCCCAGCGCCTCCCTGTCAGATCAGGACACGGTCGCGGCAGCAACTTCCGTAAAGACGTCGCGCCATGCCGGCCTTGATGTTGACGGTCCTGCCAGCCACCGCCCGAGGGCAGCGTCGGTTCGGGACCTCGCCAGTCTCCACCCTTGCGAGCTTCGTCCAGCGCGCCATCGAAGGTTTTTGCCGCCCTTCATGGCAGCATCGGTCCGCCGTAGGCGTTCGCACGCTTTCCGCGGCCCCGTAGGTCTCGGCTTCCCTCGTCAAAACAGGCAAGCCTGCTTTCATTCGGGGGCCGTACGGGCCTCAGGAAATCCGCCGTTTCGCTTTGTCTTTCGACTTGGCAATCGGTAGCCGCCTGAGATGGGTTTAATGTACGCCGAGTGAGCGTTTGGCGAAACAGCCGCGAGCCTGTGGATAGCGGGATTATCGGGGACTGAGCTCGGCGGCCGAGCGTTTTTTCGAGGGGGGTCGGGACACGCCCAATCTTCGGCGAGCAGCATGATCAAACATTCGGCTCTTGCCCCACATCGCGGCGCGGGCTTCAATGCCGGCAAAGGATTTTAGGACACCAGTGTCGCTGCGATCCTTTGGGAGGGCGTTCTTGAAGGTCGGGGTGGTTCTCAATCCGATTGCCGGTGGCAGCCGACTCAAACGGCATTGGCCGGAGGTCAGTGCTTCGCTCAGGAAACATTTCGGCGATTTCGAGCTGCGCGAAACGCAGGCGACCGGCGACGCCGAACGGCTGGCGCTCGTCCTTGCCGCCAGCGGCTTCGACCTGGTGATCGCGGCGGGCGGCGACGGCACCGCCAGCGAAGTGGCTGACGGGCTGCTGCAGGCGTTTGCGGAAAGCGGCCGGACGGCCGAACTCGGCCTGCTGCCTTGCGGCGCCGGCATCGATTTCGCCCGCGGGCTCGGCCTGTCTGGCGAGGTCGACCTGACGTTGAAGCGCATCGCCGATGCCAAGGCCCACAACGTCGATGCCGGCCGCATCTCCTATGTCGACGACCATGGCGCGCTGGCCAGCCGCCATTTCATCAACATCGCCAGCCTCGGGCTTTCAGGCGCCGCCGACCGCGCGGTCAACGCCGACAAGCGCAAGGGCAAGGTGTCGGCCAAGGCGCTGTTCTACTGGCGCACCGTGTGGGAATTCATGCGCTACCGGTTCCAGGACGTTGTGATCACAGTCGATGACGGCGCCCCGATCGAGGCGCGCGTGGCGCTGGTGGCGGTGGCCAACGGAAAATTCTTCGGCGGCGGCATGATGATCGCGCCGGATGCCGAACTGGACGACGGTCAATTCGACATCGTCATCCTGCGTGCGGCCGGCAAGCTGAAACTGATCTGGGACATCCGTCTGCTCTATGGCGGACGGCACCGCAACCATCCGGCAATCACCATTTTGCGTGGCAAGAAAGTGGTTGTCGAACCGCTCGGTGATGCGCAAAAGAACGCCGCGCTGGTCGACGTAGACGGCGAATCCCCCGGGCGCATACCGGCGACCTTCGAGATCCTACCCGGCGCGCTGACGCTCAGATATTGAATCAAGGTGTTGAGACTTTGATTCAGCTCGTTTCGATCGTGATTCTGGCGATCCGGACAATATGCTGGAATCGCTTCACAATCCGCCTGTCAGGTCTCGCTCTTGACAGGAAAAGCCCGGCGTTCTTGCGTGCAAATACTCTTCACCCGTTTGCGCGGCAAACTGGTGACGACGTTTTTAAAGACAGCTCACGGCATCAAGGGCCTCTGCATCATCTGCAGATGCAGGTCCTTGCCGGTCCAGGGATGCGCCTCGCAGATGGCTTCATCGAGTTCGACGCCAAGGCCTGGTTCCATCGACGGAATGACGTTGCCGTCCTGCCATTCGATCTTTTTCTTCAGCAGCTTTTCGTGAAAGCCGTCCCACTGCTTCAGCGATTCCAGAATGAGGAAGTTGGGCAAGGTCACGGCAAGCTGGATGTTGGCCGCACCGACGATCGGCCCGCAATAGCAGTGCGGTGCGACCTGGATGTGGTAGGCCTCGGCCATGGCGGCGATCTTCTTGGTTTCGAGAATGCCGCCGGAGCGGCCGAGGTCGGGCTGTAGGATGGTGGCGGCGCGGTTCTCGATGACGCGGGCGAATTCGAACTTGGTCGTCAGCCGCTCGCCGGTGGCGATGGGGATAGACGTTCCGCGCGCCACCTGCGCCATCACCTCGGGCATGTCGGGCGGCACCGGCTCCTCGAACCACAGGGGATCATAGGGCTCGATGGCGCGGGCCATCCGCAGCGCGCCCGACGCGGTGAACTGGCCGTGCGTGCCGAACAGGATGTCGGCCCTGGTGCCGACCGCCTCGCGGATCGACTTGATCATGCGGGCGGAGAGGTCGATATCGACGAGGCGCGGCTGATGGCCATCAAAGGCGGTGTAGGGGCCGGCCGGGTCGAGCTTGACCGCATTGAAGCCCTGCTCGACATATTCGAGCGCGCATTCGGCCGCCATATCGGGATCGTTGTAGACGTTCTTGCCGCGCGCATCCTCCGAGTGGACGCTGCCGCTGTGTGGGTAGAGGTAAGTATAGGAACGCAGCGTTTCGTGCACCTGCCCGCCGAGCAGCTTGTAGACCGGCTTGCCGGCCTCCTTGCCGATAATGTCCCAGCAGGCGATTTCGAGCGCCGAAAAACAGCCCATCCCGGACACGTCGGGGCGCTGGGTGAAGCCGGACGAATAGGCACGGCGGAAGAAGTTTTCGATGTCGTGCGGATCGCGGCCGATGAGGTAGCGCTCGGCCATGTCCTCGATCATTCTTGCGGTGACGTGGGCGGAGAAGGTGGCGTTGTAGGCCTCGCCATAGCCGACCACGCCGCCGTCGGTGGTGAGCTTGACGAAGATGAAATACTTGCCGCCGATGCCGGGCGGCGGATTGCCGACAACCCAGGTCTTTACGTCGGTGATTTTCATTTTTGATCCTCCAGAACCAGTTCGGCACCCTTCCATCCGGTCACGATCGAGGCGGCGTTGGTGTTGCCGGTGATGTTATCGGGAAAGATCGAGGCATCGATGACGCGCAAGCCAGCGAGGCCGTGAACCCGCAGGCGCGGGTCGACGACGGCGCGCGCAGCGTCCGGTCCCATGCGACATGTCGAGACCGGGTGGTAGACAGTGCCGGAGCGTTTCCTGAAATCCTGAATGAGATCCGCGTCGGACTTGATTAATGGGCCCGGCAAAACCTCTTCCTCGATGATGTCGGCCATCGCCGGCATGGCGGCGATCTTCCGGACGAACTTCACCGCCGCCAGCATTTCGGCGGCGTCCGCTTCGGTCGAGAAGGCATTGGCGACGATCTTCGGATAGTCACGCGGATTGCTGGAGCGGATCATGATCTGGCCACGGCTCGATGGACGGCAGTTGGACAGGCCGATGGAAAAGCCCGGCCACGGGTCGGGCGTCAGGATCGGACGCTCGCCGCTCTTCGGGATGACGGTCGAGAACGCCTGGAAATAAAGCTGCATGTTGGGCCGTGAAAGCGCCGGGTCGGTGCGGAAGAAGCCGCCGGCATTGTTCATTGAGAGCGACAGCGGGCCGGAGCGCAACAGGATGTATTGCATGCCGAGCATGAACTTGCCCCACCATGGGCGCAGGACCTGGTTCAGCGTCGGCAGCCGGCCCTTGAAGGTGTAGTTGATGCCGACATGATCCTGCAGATTGGCCCCGACATTGTCGTTGGGATGGACGACGGAAATGCCGAGGCGGCCTAGCAGTGCCGCGGGGCCGACACCGGAAAGCTGCAGCAGCTGCGGCGAGTTGATCGAACCGCCCGACAGAATGACTTCGCGCCCGGCGCGGGCGGTTTTCGTCTCGCCATTCTGCAAGTACTCGATGCCAACGGCGCGCTTGCCCTCGAACAGGATTCTAGTCGCCAGCGCGTTGATCTCGACGCGGACGTTTTTGCGCTTCATCGCCGGGCGCAGGAAGGCGCGGGCGGCCGACATGCGGCGGCCATTTTTGGTGGTGATCTGGTAGATGCCGACGCCTTCCTGAACGGCACCGTTGAAATCGGGATTGAGTGGCAGGCCGGCTTGCTGACCGGCCGCCAGGTAGCGCTTGGTCAGCGGATGGACTGAACTCGAGCAGTCGGTGATGTGCAGTGGGCCGCCGATGCCGCGCCATTGGTCGGCACCGGCCTCATTGTCCTCCAGCGCCTTGAAGGCAGGCAGCAGATCGTCGTAGCTCCAGCCGGGATTGCCGGCATCTCGCCAGGCATCGAAATCCTCGCGCGCGCCCCGGATCCAGACCATGGCGTTGATCGAGCTCGAGCCGCCAAGCAATTTGCCGCGCGGCCAGTGATCGGCATTGTTGCCGAGCCCGGGATCGGGCTCCGCCTTGTAGTTCCAGTTGACTGCCGGATCGAAGAAGGTCTTGCCGTAGCCAAGCGGCATCTGCACGTAAAAGCGCCGATCGGTGCCGCCGGCCTCGAGCACCAGCACCGAGAAGCGGCCGGAGGCGGAAAGCCGTTCGGCGAGGACCGAGCCGGCCGAGCCGGAGCCGACGATGATGAAATCATATGTTTGCATGGTGGCTGCGGCCGGCTCCGAATTTTCGCACAACCTAGACGCCGCAAGCCGCCGCGATCACCGGAGCTTCCGGCACCGTCTGTGAAAAAAGCGACCGGTACTTCGTTTGCATTCGGTGTCTTGCCCGAAGCGGCCTTCGCCTCGTGGGAGCATCATACGCCATCATCAGCATTTTGCTTGAAATCATAACGCATGATCGGGCGGGCTGGCACCCTGCGAGCGACGACCCTGAACCCGGCGCGAGCGAAGGTGGCGGCGTATCCACTGCCGGAAGCACTCGGCGATACATCGGCATCAAAAGGATAGGCCTCAAGCGCAGGGGCACTTGCGCGCCTTGCAGCTTGCAGGGCCGCTGCGATCAGGTGGGACGTGACGCCCTGCCGGCGGTATCTTTTTCGCACGTAGAGGCAGGACAAGGACCAGACCGGCGCATCATCCACTCGCCTGAGCTGCCACAGCCGATCGAGCCAGGGCACGGCATCTCGCGGTGTCACCTGGCACCATCCGACAGCAGTATTGCCGTCGAGAGCAAGCACGCCTGGAGGCGGACCGAGCTCGACGGCTTGCCGGAACGCGGCCTTGTTTTCCTCACCTGGTCGCTTTCGATAAGAACTGCCGATACGCCCGTACATACACCAACATCGACTGCAGACGGCGCTCTCATCGAACAGGTCTTCGAGCGCGGACCATAGATCGGGCGTCAGACGGCGAGAGGTAAGTTTCATGTCAACCTTCCTCAACTCACTCTGCTCAGTCTAGTACTTGCTGGCGCGGTGACGCATCAGCGCCACGACGATACGGGATCGGGAGAAGATCGATATCGAGGGATTTGGCGCATGGTGCACTACGCGGATGGACTGCCGATCGCGGAAAAGCATGCCTCCTGCATTCCTTCGGATCAGGGGGCGCACGGGTGGAAAGGCCCTCAAGTCCTGTTGCTTTTAGGCGTGAAGAAACGACATCGAAATCCCCTGTCCAACGTCGTTCCGGCGACGCTATGGGGTCAAGTCCAAGACTGCTGTCCTGCTCCGCATGTCGACGGGGAGGGAAACGTGCTCGTGCGTGATCGTCCATCTGTCTCCAGATCGACGAAATGCATTGCTCACGCGCACCCAGTAGTCGACTTTCGCGCCGGTTTTCAGGATGCCACGCGCTCGGATAAGCATCCAGGCGGCGGCAACCGCGTCGCCGGCCGCAACATCCAGATGGCCAAGCTCCTGGCCAATCGGACCAGACCAGCGGGGAAACCAATCCAGGAACCGCTCGCGAAGGGCGTTGGATCCCACATACCGAAGCGGCGGTACAAGGTCGAAATAGACTATGTCGTTGGAGTAAAGGGACATAAGCCACTCGATGTCTTTGGCGCCCATGGCAGCCGATCGACTCTCCAGCAGTTCCCTAATCACGGCTTCCATGCCTGGCTCCTCCAATCTCCGCATTTCGCCCGCTTGCCGGGCATCAGGCTGTTCCTCCCACGTTGTCATCAAGGTAACCACCGTTGGTCCTTCCCGACAACCAGCGTTCACCACTTGAAACAATCACGGAAATCATCATGGCGCGCGGCGACGCGATAAACATGCATGGCGACGCCACAAGCGCCGAGACCTCCCGCACTCGGCTTCACCCGCTACCCGGTCATCGGCAACGGAACGGCTCAATTGAGACCACAGCCGAATTTCAAACTGCGACATTGCCGGCTGGCGGCACGTTGACGCATCATCGCCATCCCGATACGGGATCGGGACGATCCATCTCGAAGGGATTTGGCGCATGGTGCATTATGCGGATGGACGGCCGATCGGCGATCTGACGCTGCGCACGCTCGCCATGCCTTCGGACGCCAATGCGGCGGGCGATATCTTTGGCGGCTGGGTGATGGCACAGATGGACCTGGCCTGCGGCATCCGCGCCGCCGAGCGCGCCAAGGGCCGCGTGGTGACGGCGGCGGTGAAGGAGATGTCGTTCGCCAAGCCGATGAAAATCGGCGATACGCTGTGCATCTATACGCATGTCGAGCGCGTCGGTCGCACCTCGATGATGCTCAAGGTCGAGGCCTGGGCGCAGCGCTATCTCTCCGACCTTATGGAGAAGGTCACCCATGCCGATTTCGTCATGGTGGCGCTGGACGGCGAAGGCAAGCCGAAGGCCGTTCCGGCCGAAAGCTGACCGGCTGGATGTCGTCGGCTTAAAGTCGAACGGCAACGCCGCTCCCAGCCTCTCGCAAGGAGATGGGAACAGCGATGCTGTGTGATGCTTTTCATATTCGCGTTCGCACATTTTCGTGACCATGTCCGGCAGTGCATGAGGAAAAGACAATGCGTCAACGATTGCTGAACGGCGTATTGGTGGGCGCGCTTGCAGCCTTGTTCTGCCTGCTGGCCGCAACCGCCTATACCGAGGTCAAGCAAGGACGAGGCCGAAGCCAGCTGCGCCTCCGAAAACCACACCCTCAATCAGCAAGCGACCAGGTGCGAAATCTGCGTTGCAACGACGTGCCACACCGGCGCGATGAGCGTGAGCAATTGCGGCAAAGGGGCGGCCTGCGCCATCGAAGCAAGGTGGTCAATCGGCCCCGAAATCGAAGCGGATCGAAAGCCGGTCTGCGGGCCGGAATGCACATGCAGCCGTAGAAATCGTCTAAGCTACACGCCGCGCACAAACCGTTGCAGCGCAAGAGTTTCAGGCGTGAATCCCATCGAACCTCGCCCGCGCGGCCTTGACCCGCTCGGTGTTCTTGCGCGCCCATTCGCCGAGCGCTCCGACCGGCACAAGAAGCTCGTAGCCAAGATCGGTCAGCTCATAGTCGACGCGCGGCGGAATGGTCGGAAACACGGTGCGGGTGACGAAACCGTCGCGCTCAAGCCCACGCAATGTGGTGGTCAGCATCTTCTGCGAAATGCCGCCGACGGCGCTGCGCAATTCGTTGAAGCGCAGCGGCCCGTCACCGAGCTTGCCGACGACGAGCACGGTCCATTTGTCGCCGACGCGCTGCAGGATTTCCGAGATGGCGCGGCAGTCCTCGGTGCGGTGCGGGTGCCTTGGTAACAAAAAGGTGCCTCCTTGCGCCTCGTGAGTGCAGTCACTCATATAGCTCAGGTATCTAAACGATACCAGAAATTTGCCTGAAGGAGAGCCCCTCTATGTCCAAACCCAAAATCGCCATTGTCGTCGGTTCGACCCGCGCCGCACGATTTGCCGACGTTCCGACCCAGTGGATCGCCAAGATCGCCAAGTCGCATGCCGACATCGACGTGGAGGTGGTCGACCTGCGCGACTTCCCGCTGCCGTTTTTCGACGAGGTCGCATCGTCCGCCTGGGCGCCGTCGCAGAATGAAGTGGCAAAGCGCTGGCAGAAGAAGGTCGCCGAGTTCGATGGCTTCATCTTCACCGCCGCCGAATACAACCATGGCCCGACCGCCGTGCTGAAGAACGCGATCGACTACGCCGCCAATGAATGGAATAAGAAGCCGGCCGGCTTCGTCGGCTATGGCAGCGTCGGCGGCGCGCGGGCCGTCGAGCAGCTGAGGCTGCATGCGGTTGAGGTGCAGATGGCGCCGGTCAAGTCCGCCGTCCATATTGCCTGGGCCGATTTCCTCGCCGTCAGGCAAGGTGAAAAGAAGCTCGACGAGCTTGAGCACCTGAACCAGGCGGCGACCGCGCTGGTCAACGACGTTGCATGGTGGGCCAAAGTGCTGAAGGCGGCGCGTCAGGCTGACGCGGTGGCCGAGGAAGTCAAGGCGGCCTGAACCGCAGACCAGAACAATCCTCCCAAGGATTCCGGGGCGGCGCTTGCGTCGCCCCTTTTTGATTAGGCTAAGGCTGGCTGCCGCGGCTGCCGAGGCCTGATGATGCAATCGGCAAGGCGGTCCATTTCGTTCAGCTCACCCGCATGGTGCTGGCCCCACTCGCAGAGCGCCAAAAGGATAGGCTCGAGGCTAAGGCCGAGTCGCGTCGCCGAATATTCGACGCGCGAGGGAATTTCGGCAAAGATCTCGCGTCTGACAAGACCGTGTTCCTCCATTTCACGAAGCTGCTGGATCAGCACTTTCTGGGTGATATCGGGAACCAGCGTCTTCAGCACCGAAAGCCTTCGGGGGCCGTCGAAGAGATGGTAGAGAATAACAGCCTTCCATCGGCCCGAGATCACTTTCAGGGCGCGTTCCGCCGGCAGCAGAGGCAATCTCTTGGTTTGCAGCCTTTTGGCCAGCTTGGCCATGGTCACCTCCTGGTCAGCAGGGGACAAATGAGTGTGTAGTCGCGATCAGGCAGATAGTGGCAAACAGCAGCCGATGCCATAGCGATGGGTGAATGCCATGAGGGCCATTCAACTGAACCGTTTCGGCGGTCCCGACGTCTTCGACGTCGTCGAAATGCCGAAGCCGCTGCCGGAGGCCGGCGAGGTGCTGATCCGTGTTCGCGCGGCCGGCGTGAATTTCTTCGAAGTGCTGATGCGCGGGGATCGCTACGCGGTGACGCCGGACTTGCCTGTCATTCTCGGCGTCGAGGCTGCCGGGACCGTGGAGGCGCTTGGTCAAGGGGTGGACATCTCGCTGACCGGAACACGCGTCGCGGCGCCGCTGTTCGCTTCGAAGCGCCCGTTTGGCGGCTATGCCGACTATGTCACGATCGACGCAAAGCTGGCCGTGCCTTTGCCCGACGCGCTCTCGTTCGAAGACGCGACGGCGTTGATGGTGCAGGGGCTGACGGCTTTTCATCTGCTGCGGCAAAGCCCGCCAGCCGGCAAATCGGTGCTGGTCACTGCAGCCGCGGGCGGTGTCGGCTCGTTGCTTGTCCAGCTCGCCAAACGCCAGGGCGCCAGCACCGTGATCGCGGTCGCCGGCAGCAGGGCCAAGCTCGATCTTGCCCTGTCGCTTGGAGCCGATGCCGCGGTCGACTACAGCAGGTCGGATTGGCCCGCGCGTGTCCGGGAAGCGGCAGGCGGCGCCGGCGTCGATGTCGTCTACGACATTGTCGGCGGCCCGATGACGGCGGCGTCGCTGCAAGCTCTCGCGACTTGCGGAGAGTTGGTCTTTGCGGCGCTGGGCAGATACGCGATCTGCGCTGCGGAACTGGAAGCGATGATCACCCGAAACCAGTCCTTGCGAGGTTTTGCCCTGCTTCCGCTGCTCTCTGCCGATGGCCTCAGCGCCGGCCTGTCGGAGCTTTTCCACCTGGCCGCCAGCGGCCAGTTTGCCGTGACGCAGGGCGGCCGCTATCCGCTCGACCAGGCAGCCGAAGCACATCGCTCGCTGGAGGAGCGTCGCTCGACCGGCAAGGTCGTGCTGATACCTTAGAGCAATTCTAGGAAAAGTGTGAACGGTTTTCCGTCCGGAATTGCGCAAAAACAAAGAGATAGAGCGGTTCGGCGTTTCCGTGAAACGATGAACCGCTCTAGTATCGTGGTCGACGATTAACTGCGCACAGGCCAATCGTGGAACCTGTCCGCTTTGCGCCTGATGTCGGCCGTTGAGGTGATTTTAGCTGTTGCCCGATAGCGGACGTTGCCGGTGACCACCTTGGACATCGTTGTTGCGCCATAACGCGACCTTCAGGGCGCTCCTTCAAAGCTGCCCTTCGCGCATTGGTCGGAGTCACCCAAAGCGGAGTTGCGGAGGGCTACGCCCTCAGTCTTTTCACAGTCTGGACGACGCTGTCCAGAAGCAGCTGGCTTCGGTCAGCCACGGGTTTTCAAGCGACGAAGATGGTCCCACTTTGAACTCCCTTCACTCAACTGCTTATAGGTCACAGCCGCCCGGACATAGCGCCTGTTTTCCGATGCTGTGTGTCCGGGCAGCAACGTTTGCCGTGTTCGGCGATCTGCTGCAACGGAGTATTTGACAGTTCGATGAATGAACCGTCATAAAGCCGTACGAAGAGGGGGCGCGCTTCAGAACTGCGATGCGGGGGCCGGTAAGTTTTTCGCTGTTGTTGACGGCGCTCGTCGGCATCCAGCCGGCGGCGGCCGATGTCGTGCCGCGCAACCAGCCGGCGGCCGGGTCGGTCATTGCCCGCAAATCGGGCGAGGAAGTGCGCTTCCTAGAATTCGCCTCTTGGCAGGTGGTCGATCTCAGGCAGGACGTCGTCCCCGGCGACTATCTGCGCACCAACGCCACCGGCAGCCTAGCAGTGCTGTTTGCCGACCGCACCCAGATGCGGCTTGGCCGCAATACGACGCTCCTGGTCAAAAAGATCGGCGCGGCGTCCGACACCGAGTTCAAGCTGGAGAGCGGCACCATCTGGGCGCGAGCAGAGCGCGGCGGCGAAGGGCTGACCATCGACACGCCCGCCGCCGCCGCCGCCATCCGCGGCACCGACTGGACGATGACCGTCGACGGCAACGGCCGCACCTCGCTGATCGTGCTGGAAGGCACGGTAGAACTCGCCAACGAATTCGGCTCGGTCAGCGTCGCCGAAGGCGAAGCCGCGGCGGCCACCATCGGCTCGGCGCCGACGAAGGTCGTCATCGTCGATTCGGACGACCGCGAGCAGATGCTGTTCTACTACTCCTTGCGCGACGCTTTCACCGTCCTGCCAGCATCGGCATTGTCGAGCCTGGACATGCGCAAGGCGCGCGCCAGGATAAAGGCGATGGAGCCGTCGTCCCGATCCGCCGAGGACTGGGTGACATTGGCCGAGGTTAATCTTGACTTTGAAGGGCGGGAAGCGGCGCGCGACGCGGCCAGGCAGGCGCGACAATTCCCGCTGACGCGCGCTCAGGAAGCCCGGCTCGATCTGATCCACGCGTTGATCGCCGGCGCCGAACAGCGCTATGCCGAGGCGGCGCATCTGTTCGAACGCGCGGCGCCGCATCTCGATCCCAGCCGGCGTGTCATGGCGCGCTATGGCGGCTACTATGCGCGCTCGCTGGCTGACCCCAGCCATATCGAAGCTCCGCCGGTTAATGCGGATGCCGGCGTCGCCGCGGCCATCGCCGAGGCTCTGACGGCCGGATTTCTGGTCGACCTCAAAGCTGCAATTGCCGTTCTCGAAAGAGCCGAACGGCGCTATCCCGGTGATCCGACGCTGCCCGCCCTCAGGGCACAAATTGCGTTCCTGCTCGACGACCGCGAACAGGTGGAAGCTGCAATCGATCGCGCTTTGTCGCTCGACCCGGATAATATGATCGCGCTCCAAGCACGCGCCGGTTATCGGGCCGGAATCAAGGGCGATCTTGAAGGCGCGCTTGCCGACCTCGAGCGCGCGGTGGAGCTGGCGCCCGGCTCGGCGAGTTGGAACGCTCTCGGCCTCGTTCAGAGCGCGCGCGGCGCCACTCGCGAGGCGGAGGCGGCGCTGAAGCGCGCTATCGAACTCGACCCGAAAGATCCTGTCCCCCACGCCAACCTCGCCATCATCTATCTCGAGCAGGACCGCACGGCCGAAGCGAAGGCCGAAATCGACACGGCGCTCGCAGTCGATCCGGCGTTCGACATCGGGCTGGTTGCGCGCGGCCGCTACTATCTGCAGACCGGCGAACTGGACAAAGCGCGTGACGACCTGCTCGCCGGCACGACCGCCAATCCGGCCTATTCCAATGGATTGCTGCTGCTTGCCGTCGCCTATTACGAAGCCGGCGAGCTGGAACCCGCCGAACAGGCTATCGAAAACGCCGACCGCCTTGATCCGAACGATCCGGTGATTTCATCCTTCCGCACGGCGGTTGCAATCGACGAGTACGAAGCCGACAAGGCGATCGCCAGCGCACAGGAAGCGCTGAAGCGCACCAGAGCGCGCGGCGGCGACTATGCCGCCCTCAGCGCCAATCGCGACACCGGCTCGACGTTGAACGACGCGTTCCGGCTACTCAATCTCAACGCCTGGGGCCGCTACTACGGCGACGCGGTTTTCGATCCCTTCACCGGCTCCGGCTATGTCGACCAGGCGCTTGCCGGTAGCTTAAATCCCTTCGTCAACAATCTGCGTTTCGGCGACGTGCCGACGGAACCGGGCCCTAATGCAACCAGCTTCTCATCTTTTTTCCAAGGCTTGATGCTCGACCCGCAAATGCTGGCCGGCCGCCAGAGGAGCGCCAACATCCTCCGGCGACCTTTCATCGAAACCACCGTCGGCGGGGGTTTTGTCGCCGATGACGGCGATCTGGGTTGGAACAGCGAAATCGAAACCCAAGGGTATCAAGCAGCTCCCTTTCCCTGGAGCTTCTACGGCAGGATCAACGGTTTGGAGACCGACACGCGTCGCGGCGATGATCCAGCGACCGGCCAGTTCGATCTCGATGACCGGTCGATCACCGGCACAGGCTACATGGCCATGAAGCCGACGCCGAATGACCGGGTGGTGGCGTATATCGATGTCAAGGACTTCGAGTTCGACCTAAGCACAGTGCTGGACCCTACCGTTCTGCCGCTGGGAGGAACGTATGCCGACTCCGGCGACACCCGAACCGGCAACGCCGGGGTCGCCTGGAGCCATACATTTGGTTACCAGAACGTTGCCAGCGCGGCGCTGTTTGCGACCGACATTACGGATCGAAGCAATAGAACCCGCTTGGAGGAAATCGGCTTCGGGGAAACAGGATTCATTCTGGAGAGTGAGACCAGCCAGCAATCCTATCTCGCCGCATTCAATCACATCTACGGAACCGGTGACTTGACTCTCCGATACGGAGGTGAGGGCGGACTCTTGGAAGTCTCAAAAGACGAAACGTTTTCTTTCGTGTTTCCGTTTATCCCGGACACAATCATATCCGAATCCACTACGGCAGTCGATGTCGCCATTGGGCGCGTCTATTTCGACGCCGTCTACGAGTTCAACCCCAATCTCAAAGTGGAGGGAGCCCTATTCGGCACTTATCTCGACGGTGGCACGATTGATGAACAACGCCTGGAGCCTCGCCTCGGTGTCGCCTGGACGCCTTTCGAAGGCCATTACCTACGCGCCGGGTTCCTGCGCGAAGGCTCGTTCATAACGTCGGCGACCTTGGCGCCGGTCGGAATACTCGGCCTGCAATCCAATCAGAATTCTCTAGCTGTCGACGGCTTTTCGGACACGTTTGCCGCGCGCTGGGACGCCGAGTGGAACAGCCGCCTTTTTACGGCCGTCGATTACCAGCATCAGGAATTCGAGAAACTTTCGATCGGCGTTCCGGCTTCCGCCACCACAATCGATCTCAGCGAGGGCCGGCTCGACCGGATCAGCGCCACGGCCAACGTCTGGATCGGCAACGGCTTCGGCGCGTTCGCGACCTTTGCCTACGCCGATTCAGAGAACGAAGATCCGACAAGTCCAGGCTTCGGCGGCCCGCTGCCCTTTGTCCCCGAAACGTCCGCGCGGTTTGGCCTGACCTGGGTTCACCCGTCCAACATCAAGGTCACGCTGGCCGAAACCTATGTCGGCTCACGCACCGGCGATGCGGCGGGGACTGAGCTCGAATCCTACTGGTCGACGGATGCCTTCCTGACCTGGGAACCTTTCGACAAACGATTTGAACTCGAAATTGCCGCGTACAATCTGTTCGACGAGGATTTTCAGGTCGCATCGTTCACCCCCGGCTGGGGCCGCAGCATCGTCGGTTCGCTGAAGGTCCGGTTCTGATGTTTGCAGGTGGGCCGTGGTGGAAGGGCCTTGGCGCTTCCGCGCCCGGAACCCCCTCCCGCCGCAACGGCATTCTTGCGATCGCGGTCCTCGCCGTGCTACTGGTTGCTGGTCTGTCCCTGCTCACGCCATGGAAGCTCGTCGAGGCGCGCGCTTTCGATTATCTCTCGACCATTTCGCCGCCGCCCCCGCCCGATGACGGGCCGGTCATTGTCGCCATCGACGAGCCCTCGCTTGCCGAGATCGGCCCGCAATGGCCATGGCCGCGCGATCTTCACGGGCGGCTCGTCGAGGCTCTGCGCCGCGCTGGAGCGAAAGCCGTCGGGCTCGACATCATCTTTGCCGAGCCGTCGACGCCGGCCGCGGACGAAGCGTTGGTCAAGAGCCTTGGCCCGGACGTGGTTCTGGCCGGCGACGAGACATTCATCGAGACCGAGCAGGCCGCCCAGCATGTCCGGGTCGAGCCGCTGGCCATTTTCACCGCGACGGGCGCCGCAACCGGCATCGCCTCAATCGCGCCCGACGGCGACGGCATCCTGCGGCGCGTGCCGGGCTATGGCGACGGCTTTGCGGCAGAGCTTCTGAACGCCGCCGGCCGGCCGGCCACTGTACCGCGAAACGCGCTGCTGCAGGCCTTCGGCCCGTCTCGCACATATCCGACCGTCTCCTACTATCAGGCGCTCGATCCCGACAGTTTCCTGCCGGAGAATTTTTTCCGCGGCCGCATCGTCATGGTCGGGCTCAGCCTGCAGAACGCGCCGACGCTGTCGCAAGGCGGCGCCGACGTCCACGCCTCGCCGTTCACCATCCGCACCGGCAGGCTCGTTTCCGGCGTCGAGATCCAGGCGACGGTCTTCGACAATCTGGCGCATCAGCTGTTCATCGCGCGCCCCCTGGCATGGGCGGCAATTCTCTCGATCCTGCTTGGCGCGGGCATTGGCGTTCTTGCCGTCTGGAAGTCGACCGGATGGAAGACCTTGGCCGGCGCTGTGGTTGCCGTGCTGGCGCTCCTCGCCGGCAGCTATATGGCGCTGCGCTACGGCCGTGTCTTCGTCGCGCCGCTGGCGCCAGCGCTTGCCTTTACTCTTGTCGCAAGCGCGCAGGCGGCGCGCGATTTCGCGGCGGAGCGGAAGCTTAGGCGCGGCATAACGCGCGCCTTCTCGCAATATCTGTCGCCGGCCCTGGTGGAACGCCTGGCGCGCGACCCGACGCAGCTTCGCCTTGGCGGCGAGGTCCGCACGCTGACCATTCTCTTTTGCGACATTCGCGGCTTCACCACCATCGCGGAGGCGATGAAGGGCGATCCCGAGCGGCTGACAACGCTGATCAACCGGCTGCTGACGCCGCTTTCCGACGTCGTGATGGCGCATGGCGGCACCATCGACAAATATATCGGCGACTGCCTGATGGCATTCTGGAACGCGCCGCTGGACGATCCAGACCACGCCATCCATGCGGTGGAGGCCAGCCTCGAAATGCTCGCCGCGCTAGATCGGCTGAACGCGCAATTGCAGGCGGAGGCCGAAACGCGCGGCGAAACGCCGATTGCGCTGCGCATCGGCATCGGCGTCAACACCGGGCAATGCGTCGTCGGCAATGTCGGATCGGAGCAGCGCTTCGACTATTCGGCGCTCGGCGACGCTGTCAATCTGGCATCGCGGCTGGAGGGCGCCTCGAAGGATCTCGGCGTTCCGCTGGTGATCGGCCGGGCGACCGCCGAACTGGTGTCAGACAGGATTCCGCTGACCCCGCTGCGCGAGATCACCGTAAAGGGGCGCGGCGAGTCTACCATGGTCTATGCCCCCGCGGCGGTAAGCGCACCGGTTTCGACAGCCGCAAGTTAGGCGGTTGTCCGTTCGCGTTCGAACAGGATTGTCGGCGACCCCTTGTAGCTCGTTCTGGTTATCTCGCGATAACGGCATTTCAGGGCGACGTTTACGGAGCCGGTATTGTCCGGATCGAAGATGCACGCAACGAACTGTTCGAGGATGATGCCGGCGAACTGCAACTTCGGTTCTACTGCTACATCGGCCTGCGCGGCGACCAGGGCTACAAGGCCGCCCTCCTCTCGACGCTGAAACTCAACCGCGAGTTGCTGGCGGACGGTTCGCTGTAAAACGGGTTGAGCGACCGGTGGCCTGTCTCATTTCCAGCAGGCAGGCCCGCCCTCCTTACATGAAGAGCGCCTATCGCGATCGTGACGACATTCGCGACGACGCGTCAGGATATTTGCGCCAGCGCCTCCTGGATGAACGGCAGCTATCCCTGAGCCGCATCCGAAACCTGACCGTCTGGAAACGGCCCCAGAGCTGCCACGGCGCTTATGCCATGATGGCCAAAGCGTCCGCGAAGAAGCTTTCGCCGCCGAAATTTCCCGATTTAAGAGCCAACACCATGTCGCCGTGACGACCTCCAATACTGTGCAACACGGGCACGCCCGCAACGATTTCCTGCCCGAGGCCAAATGCGGGAATGGCAAGCCGGTCGACCACCGCGCCGGATGTCTCTCCGCCCGCGACGATAAGGCGGCGCACGCCCCGTTCCACCAGGCCTTCGGCAATCGCCGCAAGGGACTGCTCAATGACTTGGCCGACCGCATCGCGTCCGTAGCGAGTTTGCAGCCTAGATACATCATCCGGATTCGAGCTGCTGGCGATGATGACGGGAGTTCGGGCCATCCGCTCGGCCGCCCAATCGAGGGCAAGCTTTGCCTCCTCTCGCGTGTTCATAAGCTTTTCCGGATCGAGCCGCAGGACGGGCATTGTCTGCTCGGCTTTGGCGATCTGTTGCAAAGTCGCCTGTGAACAGCTTCCTGCAAGAACAGCTGCTGGTCCCGCGACCTGCTTGCCATAAACAGCAGTCCGCTCGTGGTGACGTACGGTGCCCGCCGCGATCAGGCCGCGGGCAAGACCCAATCCCAAACCCGAGGCTCCGATCGACAACCGCTGACGAAGCGCAGCCGCGCCAATTGCTTCGAGGTCGCTCTCGAACACAGCATCGGTGATGGCCGCTCCGTTCCCATCGGAGGCCAGCTGTGCCAGCCGCTCGACGATCGCCTCCGCGCCACGCGCAACGATTGCGAGATCGACGAGTCCAACGGCCGCAGCACTCTGCCGAGCCAGAACGCGGACCAGGTTGGCATCGTGCATGGGGTTGAGCGGATGATCCTTAAGCGGGCTTTCGTTGAGCGGCGCCGCACCGACGAACAGATTGCCCTGATAGACGGTGCGACCGGTCTGCGGAAAGGCCGGCGTCACCAGCACCGTTGCTTCACAGGTATCGGCGCGCAGGGAATCGAGCACCGGGCCGATATTGCCCTTGTCAGTCGAATCGAAGGTGGAACAGATCTTGTACATGACATGATCGGCGCCGCGCTCGCGCAGCCAGCGATCAGAGGCACGGGCACGTTCGACCGCCTCAGATGCGGCGATCGACCGGATCTTCAGCGAAACGACGATCGCATCGACTTCGGGCAAAGCCAGGTCGTCCGTGGGAATTCCGATGGTCTGGATCGTACGCAGACCCTCTTTGGCCAGCGTGTTCGCCAGGTCCGAGGCACCGGTGTAATCGTCCGCGATGCAGCCGAGCGAGAGCGTCATGGTAGAACTCCACGCTTGGCACCGGAAATTGGGCGCTGGCGCTCGCCGGTATAGGGAGCGAGCCAGCTGAGCCCGTCGAGCGTCTTGCTCCTCGGCCGGTATTCGCAGCCGACAAAGCCGGCATATCCTAGCCGGTCCAGCTCGTCGAAAATGAAGTGATCATCGAGTTCCCCTGTCGCCGGTTCATGCCGCGAAGGCACGCTGGCGATCTGGATGTGACCAATGAGCGGCATCAGCCGGCGAAGCGCCATGGTGACGTCACCATGCATGATCTGGCGATGGTAGATGTCGAATTGCAGCTTGAGATTGGGTAGCGCCAGGTCGCGGACGAGAGCTTCTGCGAAGCCGAAGTCGTTGAGGAAGTAACCCGGCATGTCACGGCCGTTGATCGGCTCGATCAAGAGATCGATGCCTCGGTCGGCAAGTTTCCCGGCCGTCCAGACGATGGCCTTCCGGTAGGCCTCGACAGCTTCCTTGTCGTCGCGAGAGGCAGTCCCCGACATGAGATGGAGGCGCTTGACGCCGGTCGCCTCTGCGTAGGAGAGCGCTGTTTCAACGCCGACCTGAAGCTCGTCGAACCGTTCTGCCAGGGAGGCCAGTCCACGCTCACCGGCAGCCCAGTTACCGGGCGGCAGGTTGAACAGGACCTGGCTAAGACCGTTCTTTGCGAGGCGTTCCGCGATCGCATCGGGTCTATGCTCGTAAGGGAAAAGGAACTCGACCGCTTCAAAGCCGGCATCGGCGGCGGCAGCGAACCGGTCGAGGAACGGCCATTCGTTGAACATCATGGTGAGATTGGCGGCGAAGCGTGGCATGGCTGGGTCCGGTCCTGGTCAGGTTTGCGGTTCGCCGGGCAAGTCGGTGCCCGTGATCCTTGCGTAGAGGCGGGCGACCGAGGCATCGTCATCGCGCCCCATCCCGGCCGCCGAGGTCATCAGGAACATCTGCAGCGCTGCGGCCGAGACCGGCACGGGGAACTTGGCGCTGCGCGCCATATCCTGGATGATACCGAGATCCTTGACGAAAATGTCGACGGCGCTGCGTGGGGCATAGTCGCCGTCGAGCACGTGCGGAATCCGGTTCTCGAACATCCATGAATTGCCGGCCGAGGCAGTGATGACCTCGTAGACCTTGCGAATATCGAGCCCTTGCCGTGCGGCAAAGGCGATGGCTTCGCTCGCTGCCGCGATATGCACACCGGCGAGCAACTGGTTTATCATCTTGAATGCCGCGCCGACGCCCGGTTCATCTCCAAGTTCATAAAGCTTGGTTGCCATCGCGTCGAGTGCGGGCCGCGCCCTGGCAAAGGCGGCGGCGCTGCCGGAGGCCAGAATGGTGAGGGCGCCTTCCGCCGCGCGGACCGACCCGCCACTGATTGGCGCGTCGAGATAGAGCCGTCCGGTGGTTTCCAGCCGAGCGGCCAGATTGCGTGCAACGTCAGGATCCACGGTGGCTGAGGAGACGAACACCGCGCCATCTGGCAGGGTTTCGGCCACTCCATCCGCACCAAAGAGGATCGCTTCGGTCTGCGCCGCGTTGACGACGACAGAAACCACGACGTCCGCGGCCTGGGCGGCCTGGGCGGGAGTTTGTGCCCCCCGCCCGCCGTTGGCGACAAGGCGCGCCACCATCTGCTCGTTGACGTCGAAGCCCGTCACCTCGAACCCGGCGCGGCGAAGCGATGCCGCCATCCCAAATCCCATCGAACCGAGGCCAATAACCGCGACCCGTAGTGCGGCTGCAGCTGGGATATCCTTCTGCTTGTCGTTGGTGGTCATAATGGAAACTCCCTGCATGAGGCCGTTCGGCTAGCGGTTTACCAGTTTGGGTGGGACCGTCAGAACCAGGATCGCGCCGACCACTAGAATTGCGGCCAGCGCGTACATGCCGACCTGGGTCGTTCCTGTCAGATCCTTGAGATAGCCAACGAGATAGGGGCTGACGAAGCCGGCGAGATTTCCGACCGAATTGATGAGCGCAATACCAGCCGCAGCACCAGTTCCGCCGAGGAACGCTGTGGGCAGTGACCAGAACAGCGGCGCACAAGTGATCGCACCCGCTGCGGCCAGCGACAGAAAGGCAATCGCGATGGTGGGATCGGGCGAGGTAGCTGCAACCACAAAGCCGACTGCTCCAAAGAGAGCGGGAACCACCAAGTGCCAGCGGCGCTCGCGATATCTGTCGGCGCTGCGCCCAAAAAAGTTCATGGCGATCACAGCGCAGATAAACGGGATTGCGCTGATCAGTCCGATGTTGAGGTTGCCGGCGACGCCCGTCGCCTTGACCAGCGTGGGCATCCAGAACGTCAATCCGTACTGGCCCATTACGAAGCAGAAATAGATCAGACACATCAGCCAGATCCGGGGATCGCGGAAAATGCCGGCGACGGAGTGTGAGCGTTCCTTGCCGTGCTCTTCCTGGGCGATCTCTCGCTCGATCGCCTGCTTCTCCGCTTCGCTCAGCCACTTGGCGTGACGGATGCCGTTGTCAAGGAAGAAAAAGACTGCGATGCCGAGCAGGATTGCTGGAACCGCTTCGATCAGGAACATCCACTGCCAGCCAGCAAGGCCGTTGCTGCCATGGAACGAATCCATGATCCAGCCAGAAAGCGGATTACCGAAAATCCCCGAGATGGGGATCGCGGACATGAATATCGCGATGATCTTGGCGCGCCGATGCGAGGGATACCAGTAGGTGAGGAAGAGGATGATGCCGGGGTAGAAACCAGCCTCGGCGACACCGAGCAGGAAGCGCAGCAGGTAGAACATCGGGGCAGATGCAGTGAACATGAAACCGGCCGAAATCAGGCCCCAGGTGATCATTATGCGGGCGATCCAGACGCGTGCCCCTACTTTGTGCAGGATGACGTTGCTCGGGATCTCGAACAGGAAATAGCCGATGAAGAAGATGCCGGCGCCAAGGCCGTAGACGGTTTCACTGAAGGCAAGATCGGTCGACATCTGCAGCTTGGCAAAGCCCACGTTGACGCGATCGAGATACGCAACGACATAACACAGCATCAGGAACGGTACGATGCGCCAGAAGACTTTTCTGTAGGCAATCCTTTTGATGTCGTTTTCTGCTCCGGCCTCAGCCGGAAGGGTCGGGGTGAGTATCGTCATCTGTTTCCTCCCATAACGTAGGGGTGGTCCCTCAGGGTCTCACGCCCCCGGCTGAATTTTGGCAGCGCTTGCATACAGCGATAGCATGGGAATGGCAGCGCTGCCAAACGAAAAGTGGCAGCGCTGCCAATTTCTGTTGAGTGCGGCGCCTGAATGTGACAAAAGAAGCGTCAGGAATTGGAGTCGTACCGACGCATCGAGCTGAGAAACTGGAATGCAGAGCGAAGCAGAAGAAGGTACGCAAACCGGCGCGACGATAACCCTCACCGACGTTGCGCGCGCGGCTGGCGTCGGTGAAAGCACCGCCTCGCGCGTGTTGCGCGGGCATGGTTCCTTCTCGACCAAGACACGCGAGAGTGTACTCACTGCCGCGCGGAGCCTCGGCTATGTGCCAAACCGGATTGCGGGAACCTTGGCCTCCATGGGGTCCAAGCTCGTCGGTGTCGTCATTCCTTCGCTAAGCAACATCGTCTTTCCGGATGTGCTGCGCGGCGCCAATACGGTACTGGTCGGCGCCGGCTTCCAACCTGTCGTCGCGGTGACCGACTACGATCCGGAGCGAGAGGAGAGCGTCATCGAGTCACTCCTCAGCTGGCGTCCAGCCGGGATTATGGTAGCGGGGCTCGAGCACACCGAGCGCACCGAAGTCATGCTGCGGAACGCCCGCATCAGAGTGGCCGAATTGCTTGATACCGATGGCGAGGGGATCGACATTGTGGTGGGCTTTTCCAACCGCAAGGCAGGCCGGGCAAGCGCTCAGCATTTGATGTCGCGCGGCTATCGCTGCATCGGCTATGTTGGCCACGACCTCAGCTTGGACCTTCGCGCAGCCAAGCGTTTCGCATCGTTTCGCGCGGCCCTGGGCGAAGCCGGGCTGAGCGTCATTGGAGAAGAAATCATTCCTGCCGCGTCCTCCATCGAAGCCGGTCGCGACGGGCTGGCTCGATTGCTGGAGCGTTGTCCCGATCTGGATGCGGTTTACTTCTCCAACGACGACATGGCGATCGGCGGCTATTTCCACTGTCTCGCCCACGGCATCACGATACCGGACCGGCTGGCGATCTTTGGCTACAACGGTCTCGATGTGGCCAGAAGTGCGCCGCAGCCACTTTCGACCATCCTGACGCCGCGAGTGACCGTCGGTGAGATTGGAGCACGGCTCGTCTGCTCCGATGGGCCATCCGCAGTGGTCGATATCGGGTTCGAGCTGATTGAAGGGGCGACGACGTGACTGAAACCAAGCTGAGGGACGACATCTGCCGCTTCGGACGTTCGTTGTTCGAGCGCGGGCTGACGCCGGGATCGTCAGGCAATATCAGCGTGCGGCTCGATGATGGCGGCTGGCTGGTTACACCCACGAATGCCTCGCTAGGATTCCTGGATCCTGCCCGAATTTCCCGCCTCGATGCGCAAGGCCGGCTGACGTCTGGCGATGCGCCGACCAAGGAAATTCCATTGCATACTGCGCTCTATCAGACGAGGGCAGAGGCGCGCGCCATCGTGCACCTGCACTCGACCCACGCAGTCGCCCTTTCCATGCTGCCGGAAATAGATCCCAAGGCGGTGCTGCCGCCGATGACGCCCTACTACCTGATGCGCGCCGGACAAACCGCGCTGGTGTCCTATCATCGCCCAGGCGACCCGGCGGTTGTCGCTGCGATCAAGGGCCTCGCCGGGCGCTACTCCTCAGTGCTGCTGGCAAACCACGGTCCCGTGGTCGCGGGCGAAACGCTCGAGGCCGCCGTATTCGCTACCGAGGAGCTGGAAGAAACCGCAAAGCTTTATCTGCTGTTGCGCGGCCTCAATCCCCGCTACCTATCGCCGGAACAGGTCGCCGATTTGGTGCGGGTTTTCGGGATATCCTTGCCGGAGCAAGACGGGCACCACCATTAGGGCACCCTAACCGGAACAGGCTCATTCCTGCTTGCGAACAGGCCCATACATCGTGTTGATTGTTAGCGCACGATTTCGCGATGGCCGCCGGGCAGGCGCGTGGCGATGAGCTTGTCGATGCGGCGGCCGTCGAGGTCGACGACCTCGAAGCGCCAGCCCTGCGCATCCACGCATTCGCCGGTCGTCGGCAGATGGTGCAGGTGCGACAGCACGTAACCGGCGACAGTCTCGTAGTCGCGGTTCTCGGGCAGGTCGATGCCGAGAACGTCCGCCATCTCGTCGGCCTGCATGTAGCCGGCGAGCAGCCATGAGCCGTCCTCGCGCTTGACGGCGTTTTCCTCGTCGCCGGCGTCGAGGTCCGCCCGGAAGACGCCGGTGATGGCTTCCAGTATGTCCGCCGGGGTGACTATGCCTTCGAAATGGCCGTATTCGTCATGGACCAGCGCCATCGGCACGTTGGATTCCTTGAGTGTCGAAAGGACATCCAGCGCGTCGGCCTGGTCATGGACGATGGGAGCGGTGCGCACGTGCCGGCGCGGGTCGAGTGCGCGACCGCCAAGCATCGCGGCCAGCACGTCGCGGGTCTGGACGACGCCGATCATGGCGTCGACACTGCCATCGCCGGCTGGCAGGCGCGAATGCTGGGTCTCCATCAAGAGCTTGCGGGTCGCCACGTCATCGGACTGCAGGTTGATCCAGTCGACCTCGGTGCGCGGCGTCATCACCGCGCGGACGGCGCGGTCGCCGAGCCGCATAACGCCGGCGATCATGCGCCGCTCGTCGGATTCGATGGTGCCGTGATGCTCGGCCTCGGCGACCAGCATCTTGATCTCCTCGTCGGTGACCTTCTCCTCGCTTTCACCGCGTTGGCCAAGCAGCCAGAGCATAGCGCGGCCGGAAATGTCGAGCAGGAAGACCAGCGGCGCCGAGACGGTGGCAAGGATGGTCATCGCCGGAGCAACCCTGGCGGCGACGCGTTCGGGATCGCGCAGCGCGATCTGCTTGGGCACCAGTTCGCCGATGATGAGCGAGAAGTAGGTGATGAGGGCGACGACGATGCCGACGCCGATCGGGTCGGCAAGGCTTTCGCGGATGCCGGTCGATGCCAGGAACACGGACAGCCGCTCACCGAGCGTGGCGCCGGAAAAGGCGCCTGACAAAACACCGACCAGGGTGATGCCGATCTGCACGGACGACAGGAATTTGCCTGGATTGGAGCCGAGCGCCAAGGCGCGTCCGGCACCCGTCACGTTGCGGTCGATCATCGCCATGAGGCGGGCAGGCCGTGACGAGACGATGGCAAGCTCGGACATTGCCAGAAGGCCGTTCACGCAGATGAGGACGACCACGATAGCGATTTCAGCGTAAAGCATGAGGGGTCAATAGCATTGCGGTGAGGTCTTCGAAAATAGATGGACGTCATTTTTCATGCGGCGGGTGCAACCATCTCACACGGCATCCCATGGTGGCGACGAAAAATGCTCGATCAGGGCGACGATGAGCCGGAGGCCAGCGGCTCGTCTTGCGCCTACGGCAACTGCAGCAGCACGCCTACTACCGCCTTGCCGTCGGTGAAATAGGGATCACCGCCGCCATTGCGCCCGGTCTTTGTCACACCGATGCCTGATATCTCGCTGGTCGAGATCAGCATGCCTGCGGCAGAAAGGTCGCGGATCAGGAAGTCGCGCTCGGCGTCGATGTCGGGACCGATATGGTGGGTGATCGCGCCGGTGTCGTGGCTGAGGCCGACGCCGCGATCGAAGCTTGCCGCACCCAGCCAGAGCGGCCGGCCATCGTCTCCGGTCGCATCTGTCTGCCAGAAGCGGACGTGATGACGCCGGTCGGCACTGTCGCCGACCGGCTTCTCGAAGGCGAGATCCTGTGCACGGCCTTCAAATAACAACCGGCTGACCGGCGCGTCGGGATAGGGCCGATCGAACAGCACGCTTTCGCCGATCTCGATCGCGGTCTTCAGCGTGAGGGCGTCGGCCGTGTCCCATCCGGCGACGGCGAAGGCGTGGACCAGCTCTTTTTTGGTACCGACGAGGCCGACATTGATCGGATCGCCCGCAATGCCCTGCGGCGTGTGCGTCACCATCTCGAAGCGCTGCGTTCGGAAGTTGCGGTCCCGCAGGGTCCAGAATTCCGGTGCGGCGAAATAGGCGAGCACGAGATAGCCGGCACAGAACGCCACCAGCCAGATCGTTGCGCGTCGTCGAAGGCTTCGTCGGCTCACGAGATACCACCCAGGCGATACGGCATCACCTTATGTGGCGTCATTCTACGCGGCGGCGCAGAACTTGGGCAGTGGGCATCGCTTGGGCTCAGCGGCAGGCGCGGTAGCCGTTCTTGCGGTTCTTGATGTCGAAATGGAAATGGTTGCGGTGATCGTAATTGTAGCCGGGGCCGAGCACAGTGGTGAAGTACTCACAACCGTCGGCGCGCACAGTGTTGAGGAAGCCGCGCGTGCGGAAGGCGAATAGGCCGGGCTTGCGCACGTCGATATCTTTGCCATTGCCGAGCTCGATGCTCATGACGTCGAGGGCGTTGCCCTTGCCGTGCTCCGACAGCACGCCTTCGCCGGCGATCCTGCGGCAGGAATAGCTCGAGCCCTGGCGAATGGTCTTGACGCCGGAGAAATAACGCCAGCGGGCGGAGGGCACGAGTTCATTCCTGGTCCAGCCGGCGAAGGTGGCGGCCATGTCGCAGGTCAGTGTCGCGGCCGGCTTCATCCCGATGCTGCCGATAGCCGAGACCTTGACTGGATAGTCGATGCCGCACTGGCCTTCGCGGATCGGCGCAAGGTCGGTGTAGACGACGCCCAGGCGCTTCAATTGCTTGCGGCAGTCGACCTCGCTGGCCGGCATCTGTTCGGTTGGCGCCATCGGCTCGTCCATGCGCGGATAGGCGGCGGTCATGTATGGGTTGGAGGGGACGAGGCGCTGCATGCCCGCGTAGTTCGGAACGGCTGATGTCTGGCTTCCGACATCGACGGCCGGTTCCAGCGAAAGTACGCTGCCGGTGGTGCATGCCGAGATCGCTGCGATGGCAAGCGCGCCGGGAATCATGCGCGCGCGTCTGGTTTGCCGCACGGCGACAAGCGCGGCGCGAAATATCCCGGCCATCGACAAGATCCCTGTCCCCGAGCCTGGTCCCGATCAGGCTCTGTCTCGTTGTTTGATCATGATCTTTGTCCGAAAACCGGATCCCACTTTTCGGGCTCATGATCAGATGAGACAGAGCTTAACCGCCAAGAGTAAAGGAAAAATCAGCGGCCGCGTTTACGGCTGCGGCCAAATTGCGGCGCGCATGTCGGTCGTCACTGGCAGAAGGTGCCGCCGTTGCGGCGCGGTGCAAGATCGAGATGGAGATGCTGCGAATGATCCGTATCGCTGCCCGGGCCGAGCACGGTCTTGAACGGTCCGCAGGCTGCCTTGCGCACCGCGTTCAGGAATTTCGCGTCCTTTTCCGGCGGCACTGGGCCGACGTCGATCCTTCTCCCGTTCGACAAGGTGAAGCTCGCGATATCGAGCGCATTGCCGAAAGCGTGCTCGGACAGTTTCCCTCCGCCGTGGCGCGGCCGGCAGACATAGGCGGATGCCTGGCCGACCGACTTGAGATTGGCGCCGAGTTCGGCCTTGGCCGCCGGCTGGATGGTATTGGCAGCGAAGCGCGCGGCGGCCTCGGCCATCTGGCAGTTCAGCTCGGTTTCGGGGTGGATATCCAATGACTTGCCCAGCGTCTTCAGCGCGATCGGATAAGGGATAGAGCAGCCGACCGCCGCATCGTGCTCGGCCTTGCGTTCCTCGAAGTCGACACCCATCGACTTCAGCCGCCTCCGGCAAGCAAGTTCCTCGTCCGGCATATTTTCCTGCGGCACAGAGGCCGAGCGCGGGTCGGGAGGGATTTCTTTCTCCTGCGCTTGCGCCGGCTTCTCCGGTGGCTTCGTGGTGGCGGCCGGTGGTTCGGCCTCGGCGGGCTTTTCGCTCGGCGTTGGAGCGATTGCCGGCGGCTCCGGCCGGGCTTTCTTATGCTGGTCCGACGTCTGCTGGTCCATTTTGTCGGTCGCAGGTTGATCAGGCTTTGGCCCATCCGCAGGGCGCGGTTCGGGGATCGGCACGTCGGCAGGCGCGGCTTCTTGCGCTGGTTGCGGCTGATTGAGCTCCGGGACAGGCACGGCTTCAGGCAATTCCGGAGCTTGGGCCAGGGCCGATCCTGCGGACAGCATCGCCGCCGCCAAAGGTAGCGCCAATCTGTTCAATCCGGCCAATCTGATCAATGTGGCCAATCTGATCAATGTGGCCAATCTGATCAATGTGGGAGGGGTCAGCGCCGCCATTCGCCGTTAACGGTGAGCGAATGCGGAAGTTGCCTGAACGAGGGTTTTGGCCGATCACGAACGGTAACCGCGGTGTTACGCACCGATCGCTTCCAGCCCTTCCTCCAGCCAGTCGGCCAAGAGCGGCATGCCGAGCAGATATTTCGCCGTGCGCTTGTTGGCGCGCTCGCGCGCGGCCGCCAGCGCGTCGGCCCATTCCGAAGCGTCATAGTCGCCGCGTCCAACCCAGGCCAGGGCGACCAGTTCGGCCGCCTCGTCGACATTGAGGTCGTTGATCAGTTCGCGCAATTCTTCTTCGGTGAGGTTTTCGGAACTTTCCTCGACGAGACCGTCATGATGATGATTGTCATGCGCCTCGCCGTCGAGTTCGACCTCGTGCTCGGCGCCATCGGCATAGTCTTCGTTGACGGCGGCGCTCAGCGCCTTCGCCTTGAGGATGAACAGGCGCACGGTGTCGGGACCGATCGAAAGCTCCCATTCCTTTTCAAGGCGCCGCTGCACTGGCTTTCTCCGCATACTCCGTTGCCGTTTGCTGGATGATAGCGAATTTGCAGCGCTCGTCACGTCATGTTCGGCACTTCTATTTTCCGACTGGCGCGGACCGTTCAAAAAGCTTTCAATGGCCATGACTTTTTTCCGGGATGAAACGGCTTTTGCCCGGCGTTAGTCTTGCATTGTCATTCTTCAAGGAGGGTTCGATGCGCAGACGATTGCTGATCCAGGTTCTGGCGGTTGCCGCCCTGCCGCTATTTGCCGTTCCGGTGTTTTCGGCCGGTGAAGGTGGAGGCGGTGGTGGTGGCGGCCAGACGACACAGTGCAAGAAAGGCATGGTCTGGGACAAGAAGCTGAAGAAATGCGTTGCGCCCAAGCAAGGCATGCTGGACGACGACAACATCTATGAAGCCGGCCGCGCGCTGGCGATGGCCGGACGTTATGACGAGGCGATCGCCGTGCTCAGCCTGGCTGCGGACAAGAAAGACCCTCGCATCCTCAACTACCTCGGCTATTCGCACCGCCATTCCGGACGCGTCACCGTCGGTCTCGGCTATTACGAGGAAGCGCTGCGCATCGATCCGAACTATACGCTGGTACGTGAATATCTCGGCGAGGCGCATCTGCAGATCGGCGATCTCGCCGGCGCCCAGGAACAGCTCCGCGAGATCGAGAAGCGCACCGGCAAGGGATCTCGTGAATACGGCATGCTGTCTGAGCAGATAGACCGTTTCATGAAGAGCTGATTCGAAGCCCAAACGCTCCTCACTCCGGCTGTGAGCAATCGCAGCCGGTTTTTTACCGCTCGCCCGGCCAGCCGTGCTGCCGTGACGGCATTTCAAAAAATGGCGGGTGAATTTTTCAAAACCGGTTTTTTGGGCGTGAAAAACCCACGAAGATTGCTATATTGGGGGAAATTGCGGTGAGACGGTTCCGTTAGCCCGAGGCTGCCGGACCGTTTTCTTTTTGTACCCATCGACAAGGTCGCTCCCGGAATGCGGGGGCGGCGGCAGGAAAGGTCAGGCATCATGAACAAGGTCCCGATGACAGGCGAGGGGTTCGCGTCATTGAAGGAAGAACTGCGCTGGCGCCAGCAGGAAGAGCGGCCGCGCATCATCGAAGCGATCTCCGAAGCGCGCTCGCATGGCGATCTTTCCGAAAATGCCGAGTACCACGCGGCGAAAGAGGCGCAAAGCCTCAATGAGGGTCGCGTCAACGAGCTCGAGGACTTCATCGCCCGTGCCGAGGTGATCGACATCACGAAGCTCAGCGGCGAAAAGGTCAAGTTCGGCGCGACCGTGGTGCTGGTCGACGAGGACACGGAAGAGAAGAAGACCTACCAGATCGTCGGCGACCAGGAAGCGGATGTGAAGTCCGGCCGCATCTCGATCTCCTCGCCGATCGCGCGGGCGCTGATCGGCAAGGAAGTCGGCGATGCGATCGAGGTCAACGCGCCAGGCGGTGCGCGGGGCTATGAGATCGTCCAGGTGCAGTTCATCTAGGGGTAGAGCGGGCAGGATTTGTTCCTGAATCGCACTGTTTTAGCCCGAGGTTTCCGCTGCCGCTCATCGCCCTGCCGGGCACTTCTCCCCGTATAGTGACGGGGAGAAGGACGCCGTGACCGACGGTTTCGCCAATTATCAGCGTTGCAGGACAGGCGCCGAGTTCGCGTCCAGCCCCCTTCTCCCCGTCACTATACGGGGTGAAGGTGCCGGCAGGCGGATGAGGGGCGGCGCCGACCTTTCCATTTGGATTGATTCAATAAATCAACGCCTTCCGGTTGCCAGATCGTGCGCTTGGCGCTCCATAAGCCTCTCCGCCTCCGCCACCACTTCCGCAGGCACGACACGGCCGCCGGGCGCGGCCAGCAGCGTTGACGAGAACGGCCCGCGCGGGCCGGTCAGGCCGGGTTCTGTCGCCAGAAACACCGCGACCGTCGGCAGGCCGAAGGCACTGGCGAGGTGGGTGAGACCGGTGTCCGCGCCGATGACCAGCACCGATCGGCCGATGATCGCGGCGATCTCGGCAAGCGGTGATTTCGGCACCAGCACGGTCTGCGGAACGGCTTGGGCGATTGCCTCGGCAATCGCCTTTTCCCTGTCGTTAGACCAGGTGGTGACCGGCGTCATTCCTCTTCCCACGAGAAGCCGGGCAGTTTCGATCCAGTCGCCGACCGGCCATTTCTTGTCCTTGCGGCTGGTGCCATGCAGCAGGAAGGCGGTTTTTCCGCCGACAAAGTTCGAACCGCCGGCCGGCGGCATGATGCCGGACTCGAGCCCGGAAAAATCCGGTTCATAGCCGAGCGCCAGCCCAAACAGCCGCCTTGTGCGTTCTATGGCGTGCAGATCGCGCGGCACAGCGTAGCGGCGGTCGTAGAACAAAGTCGCCGAAGGCTCGCGAGCGCTCGACCGGTCGAAGCCGACGATCGGCGCCGCGGCCTGTTTCGCCACCAGGGCCGACTTCAGCAATCCTTGCGCGTCGACGACGAGATCGTAGCGGCAATCCCGCAAGGCGCGGCGCAATCCCGCTGCCTCGCGCCATGTGCCGCGGCCGAGTGGGCTTGTGCGCCAGCGCCGGATTGCCACTGTGTGGATGGTTGCGATCGCCGGATGCAGCGCCACGATGCCGGCAAAAGCCTCTTCCACACACCAGTCGAGCGACACATCCGGCCGGTTGCGGCGCGCATCCTCGACGGCCGGAAAGGTGTGGATGACGTCACCCATCGAGGATGTCTTGACGATAAGCACCCTCATGCGGCGGCCGGCATTTCCAGCAGCCGTTCCGCCGCTGCCGCGACCTGTGCCACCTCGAGCGTGTTCAGGCAATTGAGATGGCTGAGCGGGCAGATTTTCCGGTGGCAGGGCGAACAGGACAGGCCGAGCCAGACCAGTTCGCGCTGCTCGGCGAGGGGAGGCGTATTCTGCGGCGAGGTCGAGCCGTAGACGGCAACGATCGGCGTGCCGACTGCGGCGGCAACATGCATCAGCCCACTGTCGTTCGACACCGCAAGCCTGGCCGCGGCGATCAGGTCGATGGCGTCCTCCAGCCGCGTCTGGCCGGCGAGATCGACGACGCCAGGTGCAAGCGTGGCGATTTCCGCCGTTACGTCGGCATCGTTCTTCGATCCGAACAGCGCGACCTCAAAACCTTTGGCCATCATGTCGCGGGCAAGGCCGGCATAGCGCTCGCTCGGCCAGCGCTTGGCCGGGCCGAATTCGGCGCCGGGCATCAGCGCGACGAATTTTTTCGCCTCCAGCCCGAAGCGGCCCAGCAATTCCGCCTGATTTTTTGTATCGACAGCGAGCTTGGGAGCGCGGAACGTGCCCCCCCGCGCGAGGCCGAAATAGGCCTGCGCCGTGCGCCGTTTCAAATGGTCGGGCAAGGGAACGATATCGGTCAGCAGCCCGTAGCGCATTTCCTTGAGATGGCCGACGCGGCGCGGAATGCGGGCAAAGAACGGGACGAGCGCCGACTTCCAGCTCCCAGGCATGACATAGGCGATGCCATAGTGGCCGCGCAGCAGGCGGCCGAAGCGCCTTCGCATGCGGAATTCCAGCGCGCCGGATTTCAGCGGCAGATCGATCTGCTGGCGTATTTCGGGCATGCGCTTGACCAGTGGCGCCGCCCATGCCGGGGCCAGCACATCGATTGCCGCGTTCGGGTGAAGCTCTCTTAGCGCCGAGAACAGGCACTGCGCCATCACCATGTCGCCCACCCAGCGTGGGCCGATCACGAGGATCGTTGGGCTTTCAGCCATTCGACATAGTCTCTGACGCCGGTTTCCACTGTGCGAAACTGACCATTGTAACCGGCGGCGCGCAACCGGGACATATCAGCTTGCGTAAAACTCTGGTAGCTTCCCTTCAGGTGGTCGGGGAAGTCGATGAACTCGATCTCGCCTTTGCCCAGCGTGCCGATCACCGTTTCGGCTATGGCGCGGAACGGCTGGGCAAGGCCGGTGCCGCAGTTGAAGATGCCGCTTGAGCCCCGTTTCCATAGCCACAGATTGACCTCGGCAACATCGCCGACATGGATGAAATCGCGGCTCTGCTCGCCAGGTCCGAAACCGTCATAGGCGCCGAACAGTTTCGGGTTCTGGCCTTGCTCGACCTGATTGAACAGATGGAAGGCGACCGAGGCCATGGCGCCCTTATGCGCCTCGCGTGGTCCATAGACGTTGAAATAGCGCAGGCCCGCAACCGGCGAATGATCGGTATCGAAGACGGTGCGGCGGACATAGTCGTCGAACAGCTTCTTTGAATAGGCATAGACATTGAGCGGGCGTTCGCATTCCGGCTCCTCGCGAAACTCGGCGCCGCCGCCATAGACCGAGGCTGAGGAGGCGTAGAGGAAAGGCACCCGCAGTGCCAGGCAGGCATGCAGCAGCCGCTTCGAATAAGCGTAGTTCACCTCCATCATGAACTTGCCGTTCCATTCGGTGGTCGTCGAGCAGGCGCCCTGGTGGAAGACGGCCTCGATGCGGCCGAGGTCCCCGGCCTCCATCCGCGGCAGGAAATCGTCCTTGTCGAGATAATCGGCGATCTGCAGGTCGGCGAGATTGGCAATCTTGTGGCCGTCGGTCAGGTCGTCGACGACGACGACGTCGCTGATCCCTTCGGCATTGAGCGCGGCGACGATGTTGGAGCCGATCATGCCGGCGCCGCCCGTGACGATGATCATGAAAGCCTCTGGTATCTCGTGCCGATTCCGGCCCTTATACGGGAGGCTTGCGGGGCTGTCGATAAAGCAGGTCGCAATCCGGCGGTTGGGTGAGCGCCACAGTGCCGCCGCAAGCTTTCGCTTCAGTCGGCGATCCACCGGCGAAGCACGACAGGAGCAAGGATAATGCCGTCGACCGAACTGCTTATCGCCTTTTTCGCCACCACGGCGATCTTTGCCTACATCCCCGGTCCGGCGATGCTTTACGCTGCTGCGCAAACCATGGCGCGGGGCCGCTGGTCCGGCCTGAGGGCGGCGTTGGGTATCCATCTTGGCGGCTATGTGCACGTCGTCGCCGCCGCTGCCGGGTTGTCCGTGCTTTTCCACGCCGTGCCGACGCTCTACATCGCGGTCAAGCTGGCCGGCGCACTCTATCTGATCTGGCTGGGTGTGTCGCTGTTTCGCGCCAGGGCGCAAGACGATGCTGTCATGCCCGGTATTGAGCCGAAATCCGCCCGCCGCGCCTTTTTCGAGAGTATCACCGTCGAGGTGCTCAATCCCAAGACTGCAATCTTCTTCATGGCGTTCCTGCCACAATTCATCGACGCGTCCGCCACGTTTCCCGTCTGGCTCCAATTTCTCGTCCTCGGGACGATCGTCAATCTGATGTTCTCTTCGGCGGATGCCATGTGCGTGGTGCTGGCAGGTGCGCTGGTCACCAGGCTGCGGCGCTCGAGCCACGCGCAGCGCCTCATGCGGCGTGCGGGCGGTGCGGTGCTCGTCGGATTGGGCGTTCATGTGGCTTTGCAGAAAAGCTGATCCGTCAACCGGCGTTGGCTGTGGTCCGTTCGATGCCTCCCGTTGCGCTGGACCGAATTGCGGTATATCGGCTTCGCCATGAACGACCAGCCCGCCAGTCCAGCGCTTTCACAGCTTGGGGACCGGCTCTCTTTGCACGTCGCGGATGACATGAGCGAGCAATACCTGCCTTCTCCCGAACCCCTTCACCGCGCCATCTCGCGATTCGGCAACGTCACCGTGCTGGTGGTCGGCGACTTCATTCTCGACCGTTTCGTCAACGGCGTCATCGAGCGGATTTCGCCTGAAGCGCCCATTCCGGTGCTGCGCGGGCGTGGCGAAACGTCGGCGATGGGCGGCGCCGGCAATGTCGTCGCCAACATCGTCTCGCTCGGGGCCGCCGCGATACCGGTCTCGGTGATCGGCGCCGATCAGGCCGGCGTCAATCTGATGCGCATTCTCGCCGAGTTTGGCGTCGACACTGGCGGCCTCGCGCAGAACGCGAACCGGATGACCTCGTCGAAAAGCCGCTTCAGCGCGCTCAACCAGCAGGTGCTGCGCTTCGACGAAGAGGAAATCAAGCCGCTGGGCGACGCTGAGCGAGCAACGCTGGTCCGGCATTTCCGCGCCGCGCTCGCGCAAGCCGACATCGTTATCCTGTCCGACTACGGCAAGGGCATGTTGCTCGATGGCGTCGCCGGCGAGCTGATCTCGATCTGCCGCCAGGCCGGAAAACCGGTGCTCGTCGACCCCAAGGGCCGCGATTATGCGTGCTATGCCGGGGCGACGGCGATCACGCCCAATCGCAAGGAACTCGGCGAAGCGGTCGGACGCGCGGTGTTTGGCGATGACGAGATCGTGGCCGCGGCACGTGAGCTGATCTCGGCACACGGCTTCGATTTCGTCGTCGCGACGCGCAGCGAAAAGGGCATGAGCGTCGTCGGCTCGGACGATGCCCGCCACATCGCCACGCAGGCGCGGGAAGTGTTCGACGTTTCAGGCGCCGGCGATACTGTCATTGCGGCGTTTGCGCTGGCTCTGGCTGCGGGCGCCGACCGCGTCATTGCCGCCGCCATTGCCAACGCGGCGGGTGGCGTGGTGGTTGGAAAGCGCGGCACCGCGCGGCTGACGGTCGAAGAGCTTACCGGCGCGCTGTTTCGCTCGCACGGCCCGATTGCCCATAAGGACGCAATCCTCGATGCCGCTGCCGCTGCAAGGCTGGTGGCGACGTGGAAGGACGAAGGCCTGAGTGTCGGTTTCACCAATGGCTGCTTCGATATCCTTCACGCCGGCCATGTCAGCCTTTTGCACGCGGCACGCAGCCAATGCGACCGGCTGGTTCTGGGCCTCAACAGCGATGCCTCGGTGCGCCGGCTGAAAGGGCCGGGACGCCCGGTCAACGACGAGCATGACCGCGCCTGCGTGCTTGCGGCGCTTGCCTCGGTCGACGCCGTCGTCGTCTTCGAGGAGGACACGCCGCTCGCGCTGATCGAGGCGCTCAAGCCCGACATACTGGTCAAGGGCGCCGACTATACGATCGATCAGGTGGTCGGTGCCGAAATCGTGCGAAAGGCGGGCGGCCGCGTCGTGCTGGTCGATCTCGTCGTCGGCAAGAGCACGACCGGCACCATCGGCAAGTTGCGCGCCGGCAGTACAAATTGAGGTTTTCATGTCCGAACTGAACGAATACCTGGTCCGCTCGGCGGCCGCGATCACCGCGATGGTCGAGCGCGACCTCACCAGCGAGATGGAGCGGGCGGTGACCGCCGTCGTCGCGGCGCTTTCGCAAGGCAAGGCGCTGCTGATCTGCGGCAATGGCGGTTCGGCCAGCGACGCCATCCACATCGCCGGCGAACTGGTCGGCCGTTTCCTGAAGGAGCGCAAGGCCTACAACGTCATCGCACTGCCGGCCAATGCGGCGGTGCTGACCGCCTGGGGCAATGATTACGGCTTCGACACGGTGTTTTCACGCCAGGTCGAGGCACATGGCGCGGCGGGTGCTGTGCTGCTCGCCATCTCGACCAGCGGCAACTCGGCCAGCACCCTTGCCGCCGCCGAACAGGCGCGCATGATGGACATGACGGTGATCAGCCTGACCGGCGACACCGGCGGCAAGCTCAAGCCGCTCTCCGACATCCTGCTCAACGTGCCCTCGACCTCGACACCGATCATCCAGCAGGGGCATCTTTGTCTCTATCATCATCTGTGCGAAATGGTCGAAGCGCGCCTCTGTGATGGCTGACAGGGACGCTGTCACGACCTCGCAGCCGTATCCGCTCGAAGAGCCGGGGCTCTGGGTCGAACGGATCGGTACTGCGGACTTTCCAACTGGCACGCCGGCGCTGTTCCTCGACCGCGACGGCACCATCAACGTCGATAGCGGCTATCCCAGCGATCCGGCCGACATAGTGCTGCGGCCGGAGATGCTGCCGGTGATCCGAACGGCCAACATCGTCGGCCTTCCTGCGATCGTAGTCTCCAACCAGTCGGGCATTGCCCGCGGCTACTTCGGCTGGCCGGATTTCGCCGCAGTCAATGCCTGGCTGCTCGCGCTTCTCGAAGCGCAGAATTGCCGGATCGATCTGGTGCTCGCCTGCGCCTACCATTCGAGCGGGACGGGTGAACTCGCAATAGGTGACCATCCGATGCGCAAGCCCAATCCGGGCATGCTTCTGCGCGCCCGCGATCTGCTGGGCGTGGATATCAGCCGATCGATCATCGTCGGCGACAAGGCTGATGATATGGAAGCCGGACGGCGAGCCGGGCTATGCGAAGGCTGGCTGGTGGACGGCAGATCCAATCGGACTTCTGGCGATGGTATGTTCGCGACGCGCAAACTGACGACCAGCAACGATCACAGCAAACTCTGCGAGACCATCGCCGAACTCGGCAGGGATTAGGTTCTCATTTCGCTGAAAGCCACCAGGCCTTCGTCCTTGACGCGACGGATGGTCAGTGCAGTGCGCACCGTGTCGACATTCGGCGCCGAGGCCAGTTCCTCGATGACGAAAGTCTGAAAGGCGCCGAGGTCGCTCGCCACGCAATGCAGCAGGAAATCGGATTCGCCCGATACCATCCAGGCGTCGCGCACGATCGGCCAACCGCGGGTGCGTTCGGCGAAGGTTTTCAGCTCCGCATCGGCCTGGTGATGCAGGCCGATGAGGCAGAAGGCGACGACATCCAGGCCGAGCGCCGGCGCATTGAGCAGGGCGCGATAGCCGCAGATGATGCCGGTCTCTTCCAGCCGCCTGACACGGCGCAGGCATGGCGGCGCCGAAATGCCGACGCGGCCGGACAGCTCGACATTGGTCATGCGCCCGTCGTGCTGAAGCTCGCGCAGGATCTTCCAGTCGATGGCGTCGAGATCGGCTTTGAGCGGCATGGATACCTTCGGCGCTTCACGCAAGAATCTTTCGTGATCTTGTAATTAAACGACTTCGGTGTCCATTCCACCCCTCAGTCGGTGATTTTCGGACAGTCACCGCGCAAGATGTTCATGGATCGTCTGTTTGTGCGGAAGCTTTCCGGGGACGACGGCGCGGTCGTCTTGCTGGCGTCGCCTGCAACACCTAGATTAGGGGCCGATATTGATCCTTGTGCCGGACGCTTCATTCGCGTCCGGTTGTTGTGAAAGCCCGTCCATGACCACCAAGCACGCGCCTGTTCTCATCATCGGCTCCGGTCCCGCTGGCTATACGGCGGCAATCTACGCCGCCCGCGCCATGCTGAAACCGATGCTCGTCGCCGGCCTGCAGCAGGGCGGTCAGTTGATGATCACCACCGATGTCGAAAACTATCCGGGCTTCGCCGATCCGATCCAGGGTCCGTGGCTGATGGAACAAATGCTGAAGCAGGCCGAGCATGTCGGCACCGACGTCATCAACGACATCATCACTGAGGTCGACCTCAATGTGCGGCCGTTCCGCGCCAAGGGCGATTCCGGCACCACCTATACGGCCGACGCGCTGATTATCGCCACCGGCGCGCAGGCGAAATGGCTGGGTATCCCGAGCGAACAGACCTTCATGGGCTTCGGCGTATCGGCCTGCGCGACCTGCGACGGCTTCTTCTATCGCGGCAAGGATGTCGCCGTGATCGGCGGCGGCAATTCGGCGGTGGAGGAGGCGCTCTATCTTTCCAATCTGGCAAAGAGCGTGACGGTCATCCACCGGCGCAGCGACTTCCGCGCCGAGCGCATCCTGAGCGAGCGGCTGTTCAAGAAGGACAATGTCCGCGTCATCTGGGACACCGTCGTTGACGAGATCACCGGTCAGTCCGGCAAGATGCCGCTGCCGCCGTCGGTGGAGGGACTGAAGCTGCGCAATCTGGTGAGCGGCCAGGAGATGCATCTGACGGTCGACGGCGTATTCGTGGCGATCGGCCATGCGCCGGCGGTTGAGCTGTTCGCTGGCAAGCTAAAGCAGAAGCCGAACGGCTATCTGTGGACGGCGCCGGATTCGACCTGCACCGACGTGCCGGGCGTGTTCGCCGCCGGCGACGTGACCGACGACATCTACCGCCAGGCAGTGACGGCGGCGGGGCTCGGCTGCATGGCCGCGCTCGAGGCGGAAAAGTACCTCGCCGGGATCGAAGTTCACCGCGAAGCGGCGGAGTAAGGAAGCGGCCGAGAAAAGCCGCGCAAAAGCCTGATTTTTCATTCAAACGCCAAAAAAACAGAGCGAGGGGCATCATGGCGTTGGACTGGGACAAGCTACGCGTGTTTCACGCTGCGGCGGAAGCTGGGTCGTTCACCCATGCCGCCGAGACACTGCATCTGTCGCAATCGGCGATCTCGCGGCAGGTCAGCGCGCTCGAACATGACGTCGGCGTGCCGCTGTTCAATCGCCATGCCCGCGGCCTGGTGCTGACCGAGCAGGGTGAGATGCTGTTCCGCACGGCCCATGACGTGCTGATGAAGCTGGAGACGATCAAGTCGCGGCTGACCGAGGCCAAGGATCGGCCCTCCGGCGTGCTCAGGGTGACGACCACGGTCGGGCTCGGTGCCGGCTGGCTGACCGAGCGCGTGCAGGAATTCATCGAGCTCTATCCCGAGATCAGCCTGCAGTTGATCCTGGCGAACGAGGAACTCGACCTCACCATGCGCCGGGCGGACTGCGCGATCCGGCTGCGCCAGCCGCAGCAGCCTGATCTCATCCAGCGCCGCCTGTTCACCGTGCATTTCCATCTCTACGCCGCTCCTTCTTACGTCAACAAGTATGGCAAGCCGGCGTCGATCGCCGAGTTGAAGAGCCATCGCATCGTCACCTTCGGCGTGCCGGTGCCGGCGCATTTGTCGGAATTGAATTGGCTGGAAACGGTGGGTGATTTCGAAGGCGGGCAAAGGGTGCCGACGCTGCAGATCAACGACATATTGTCGATAAAGCGCGCGGTACAGGGTGGCGCCGGCATCGCCATGCTGCCCGACTATGTGGTCAGCAAGGACTCAGGGCTGGTGCAATTGCTGCCGGAGACCGAAGTGCCGTCCTTCGACACCTATTTCGCTTATCCCGATGCGATGAAGAACCAGGCGAAACTGCACGTCTTCCGCGATTTCATTATCGCCAAGGCCCGAAGCTGGTCGTTCTAACCTTCAGAAAATCGCTTCCGTCTTGCACCGCCGACGATGAACTCTTACTGGCAGCGCCACGGGGTCCGGCGGGGCAGCCAGCCTGGGACGGCGCGGCGGTAGGCCTCGTAGCCGGCGCCATAGCGGCGGGCAAGCGTCGGTTCCTCGTAGAACTTCACGAACGAGACCATGGCGATGGCGGCGATAGTGGCATAGGTGACGAGAGCCCAGCTCGAAAACAGCAGTGCCTGGCCAAGGATGATCGACAGCACCGCCATATACATCGGGTTGCGGACATGGCGGTAGATACCGCCGACAACCAGTTGCTCGGTCGGCGCAACCGGGGCGGGCGTGCCCAGGCCTTCGAAAGCAAAACGGGCGAAGGCATGAAGCAGCAAGGCCGCTGCGACCACAATCAGGACCCAGCCGACCGGGACCAAGCCGGGCTGGGTCGACCATGGCAGACGATAGCGATCGGTCAACAGCCAGGGCAGCAATCCCGCGACCATGCCGGGCGCTGCGATGAAGAATAGCGCGCTGCCGGCGATCGCCTGACGTGTCCTCATCGAGGCTTCCTTCTAGAGCGACGTGCGTCCACTTGGACGCACAAAATACGCTCTAGCACTTGAATCTACACATCGTGCTTCCGAAAAGCGATTCCTATCTCGGGCCGATGCGGCTGCTGCAAAAATAAACGCGTATTGCCTGATTCGACGTCATTCGTTGTTTTTGCGTTTCGGGCCGAGAATTGGCTCTGATTCGCTATTTCCCAATGATCTTTGCCTGGCCGTGCACCGCATTTCGACGATTCTGCTGGTCCTATGAGGCCAAGGAATGGGTTAGACCACAGCCTGTGTCATTTTGCATGCGTGTGTTGCAAAATAGATGCTTGTTTCTTGAGCATGATGAGCACATATATAGATCATCTCCTGGGCGCGTTCTCCTCCCATTAGCGCCCTCGAGTGTTCCCCTCTGGAGGTTAGCCCTAACAGGCACTTCCAATCAAACTCAGCCGGATCTTCATTGATCCGGCTTTTTTGTTGCCCGAAACCTGCTGGCGCTGAGGGAAAGCCGACCGAAATTGTCACGTAACAGTGACATGTAACCTCAGGTAACCTGTCACAGGCGCCCAGCATCGACTAAGCAGATCATAGGACGCGGTGTGGTTCGTGCGGGAGATGGGGGCATCACTCGGGCGATCCGGGCTCAGGCGGCTACCGCGTCCGAACCATTCTTCCGCTGAGGCCGTCAGGCGCTGGCGGCATGTGCGGCGGACCTGCCGTTTCGCCTCCCACGAAGACGGTCCGCAAGAGAGCGGCGTCCGGATCATTCCGGACGCCGTTTCCTTGTGTTCTGCAGCCTGCGATACTGGCGCCAAAATCCAGTGTCAGGCGGCCTTGCCGTTGGCGTTCATCGCCTCGTCGGCCAAGCGGCCGGTGAGTTCGGCCATATGGTCGAAGGTCGCGCGATAGCTGGCCACGCCGGCGGTAGCCGAACGCAGCTCGATGATCAGATCGCCGATCTCGGCCTGCGGCATGGTCGCCTCGACGATATCCCATCCCGGCCAGCCGGGCCGCGCGTCATAACGGAGGATCTGGCCCCGCCGTTGCGGGATCAGGGCGATGATCTTCGACGTCGCATCGGACGGCGTGACGATCTCGACCTTCATGATCGGTTCGAGCAGCACCGGCGAGCAGGCCGCCATGCCTTCCTTCATCGCCAGCTTCGCCGCCATCTGGAAGGCCATGTCCGACGAATCGACAGCGTGATAGGAGCCGTCGGACAGGTTGACGGCGACATCGACCACCGGAAAGCCGAGCGGGCCGGATTTCAAATAATCGCGCACGCCGGTCTCGACCGACTGGATGTAGGTTTTCGGCACGGCGCCGCCGGTGATGGTGTCGGTGAACTGGAAACCGGAGCCGCGCGGCAGCGGCTTGATCTCGATCACCACGTCGCCGAACTGGCCATGGCCGCCCGACTGCTTCTTGTGGCGGCCGCGCTGCTGCGCCGTTTTGCGGATCGTCTCGCGATAAGGCACGGCCGGCGCATGGCCTTCGACCGGGATCTGGTTCTTGCCCTCCAGCCGCTCGCGCACGACACGCAGATGCATCTCGCCATGGCCCGACAGCACGGTTTCGGCCGAATCCTGATTGTGGCGCAGGCTGAGCGAGGGGTCTTCTTCGGCAAGTCGCTGGATGGCTGCCGACATCTTCACTTCGTCTTTGCGTTCCTTCGGGCGCAGCGCGAACGCAAAGACCGGCTGCGGCGGCATCAGCGTGACCAGTGGCTTGATGCCGCCCTTTGCCGAGCTCAAGGTCTGACCTGTCGTGACGTCGTCCAGCTTGCCGAGCGCGACCGTGTCGCCGGCCCTGGCCGAGGTGAGCTTGGTTTGGTCCTTGCCGAGCATTTTGTAGATGCCGGAGACTTTTGCCGTGGTGCCATTCGAAAGGAAGAGCTCGGAGGCGTCGGCAAGCTGGCCGGACAGAATGCGCGAGACCGACAGCTTGCCGCCATGGGCGGTGTGAATGGTCTTCATCACCTGGACCACGGTCGCATTGCCATCAGGTGCACCAAGGCGCTTGCGGGTCGCCTCGATGTCGGGCGCGTCGTGGCGGATCGTCTTCAACAGGCGCAGCACGCCATTGCCCTTCTCGGCGGTGCCGATCAGCACCGGCGTCACGGCGCCGTCACGCAGATCGGCGGCGAGGTCGTCGAAAATCGCGTCCTTCGGCGGCTCAATCTCTTCGAGAAGCTGCTCCATCAACTGGTCGTCATGATCGGCGAGCGTCTCCAGCATGGAAAAGCGCGCCTCCAGTTCGCGCGCCTTGTCGTCGCTGGGAATCTGGGCGACCTCGCTTTCGGCATATTCGCGATAGATATAGGCGCGCTCCAGAGCGAGATCGATCGAGCCGATGACGACGCCGTTCTTGCGCAGCGGAATCTGGCGAAGCAGCAACGGCACCGAGCTTGCCGGCTGCAGCAACTTCAGCGTGTCGCGCACGCCTGATATCGCCTTATCGACCTTGTTGAGGAACATGATGCGCGGCACGCCGAGATCGTCGAGCTTGCGCATGATCAGCTGCAGGGCAGGGATCTTCTTCTCGTCGGCTTCGGCGACGACCACGGCGATGTCGCAGGCGGCGAGGACCGGCTCTGCCTCGAAGGAGAATTCGATGGAGCCGGGACAATCGACGAAAGTGAGTTTCTCGCCCATGAATTCGGTGGTCGCAAACGTCGCCTCGACGCTCATGGCGTGGGCGCGTGCCTCGGGCGAATGATCGGAAACGGTGTTTCCCGAGGAAACGGGATTCTGGCGGGGAATGGCGCCCGTGCGGGCCAATATGGCTTCGAGAAGTGTCGTCTTACCGCTTGCAAAGGGACCGACTATGGCAATGCATTTCGGTCCCGTGCGTCGTCCTCCGGCGCGAGTTCCCATGACTGACCTCCACTCAGGCGTTTCCCTGGGAGCGGCGGCCGGCCTGTCGACCGTCGCGGGCGGGGCTTTTTTCAGTTTGCCACCTACCCAAAGGCATCGTCCCACGGGTTAGCCGGGAGGGCAAGGGATTTGAGGATCGCCTGATGTCGTGGATGTTGAGCCGTGATCGGCGAAGCCGTCGGATGCGAGCCCAGCCTCCCATCAATCCCGCGACAAAGCCCGTCGCCGAACAGCCGCAAAAGCGGTTGCGCCGTGATGGTTATCGGACGAAAGTGCCCGCTTCTTGCGACAAAAAGGAACGGCCGTCGCCGACCGATCCGCCATCAGCTTGAGGACTCGCGACGATGAAGATCATTGCCTGCGGCAGCGTGCCGACCGCCATTGCGCCGGAAAAGTACTTCACCGGCCGCGTGTGGCAGACGGCAATCATCGAGAAGGAAGCGCCAGCGCGGCTGCGCGCCATCATGGTCAGTTTCGAGCCCGGCGCGCGTACCCACTGGCATACGCATCCGCTGGGCCAGACGCTCTATGTCATATCAGGCGCCGGCCTCGCGCAAAGCTGGGGCGAGCCGGTTCAGGCGATCAGGGCCGGCGACGTCATTTCGTTCGCGCCTGATGAAAAGCATTGGCACGGCGCCGGTCCAAAATCGGCGATGGCGCATATCGCCATGCAGGAGGCGCTCGACGACGTCCATGCCGACTGGCTGGAAATGGTGACAGACGAGCAGTATGGCGGCTAAGGCTTTTGAGCCCACCAAACCCGACCGCGAGCCGGGTTTGGTGTTCGAGATGCGCCTGATCAGATCAGCGAGGCGGTGAAGCGCTGGATGCGCGTGCAGGCCTCTTCGAGCAACGCCTCCGACGTGGCATAGGAGATGCGGAAGTTGGGGCCGAGACCGAAGGCCGAACCGAACACGACCGCTACGCCCTCGGCCTCGAGCAGCTCCGAGCAGAAGGCTTCGTCGCTGTCGATCACCTTGCCGGCTTTGGTCTTCTTGCCGATCAACTGGGCGCAGGACGGATAGACGTAGAAAGCACCTTCGGGTGACGGACATGTGATGCCGCGCGCCTGATTGAGCATCGACACGACGAGATCGCGCCGAGCCTGGAAGATCGCCTTGTTTTTCGCAATGAAATCCTGCGGACCGTTCAGCGCCTCTACCGATGCCCACTGGGCGATGGTGCAGGCGCCGGAGGTCTGCTGGCCCTGTATCATATCCATCGCCTTGATCAGCGCCACGGGCCCGGCCGCATAGCCGATGCGCCAGCCAGTCATGGCATAGGCCTTCGAGACGCCGTTCATCGTCAGCGTGCGCTCATAAAGCTTGGGCTCGACCTCGGCGATGGTCTTGAAGACGAAGTCACCATAGATCAGGTGCTCGTACATGTCGTCGGTCAGCACCCAGACATCGGGATGCTTCAACAGCACGTTGGCCAGAGCGCGCAATTCAGACTCGGTGTAGGCAGCGCCCGACGGGTTCGACGGTGAGTTCATCAACAGCCATTTGGTGCGCGGCGTAATCGCCTTTTCCAACGCCGCCGCCGTCAGCTTGAAGCCGTTGTCGATGGAGGTGTCGGCAAATGCCGGGGTGCCGCCGCAGATCGCTACCATCTCGGGATAGCTGACCCAGTACGGCCTCGGAATGATGACCTCGTCGCCGGGATTCAGCGTCGCCATAAAGGCATTGAATAGGATCTGCTTGCCGCCGGTGCCGACGATGGTCTGCTCCGGCCGGTAGTCGAGATTGTTCTCGCGCTTGAATTTTTCGACGATCGCCTCGCGCAGCGGCACGATGCCGGAAACCGGAGGATATTTCGTTTCGCCGCGGCGGATAGCCTCGATCGCAGCGTTCTTGATGTTGTCCGGCGTGTCGAAGTCCGGTTCGCCGGCACCCAACCCGATCACGTCTCGGCCGGCGTTTTTCAGCTCGCGTGCTTTCTGCGTCACCGCGATGGTCGCGGAAGGCTTTACGCGGGAAAGGACGTCAGCAAGAAAGGCCATGACGATGTTATCTCCTTGGGGATGCAGGCGGTCCATCTAACCGCGGCGCTTCTCATGTCGCATCATTCCGCCAAGCGCAAGCACTGTCGGATGAGCCAGATCTCAAATCCCCGGCAAATTCGGCAACAATAAATTCACCTACAGGCGGTAAAACCCCGAGTGGCTGGATCACGACCCAGTCTCGCAGAGCGAGGAACCGTGTCGCGCAGCATCGGGCATGTCCATATCGTCCGTCATGACGACGGCACCGCCAGCGGTGTCTGGGGCATCTATACGCTGCAGAGCGCTTTCCAGCCGATCTTCGCCTTCAGCAACGGCAAATTGTCCGTCACCGGATTCGAGGGGCTGATCCGGCCGTTCCGCGACGGCGAGCCGCAGTCGCCGGTGAGCTTTTTCAACACCTGTCCAACGGTCGACCGCCTGCATATCGAGGCGCTGACAAGGACGCTGCATCTTTTGAACGCCGGCGCCTGCCTGCCGCAAGAGGCATTCATTTTCATTAACTTCGATCCGTCGGTGTTCACCGATCGCAGCATCGCCGACAAGGCGCTGCGCGACATGCGGCTGGTGCTGCATGAGGCTGAGATCGATGCGAACCGGGTCGTCTGCGAGGTGACCGAGCAGAAATCGGCGTCGCAGGAAACGCTCTACAATTTCGTCGAGGCACTCAGGGCCAACGGATTTCGCATAGCGGTCGACGACTACGGCGCCGACGAGTCCGACATCAACCGCATCAAGGAGCTCAGGCCGGACATCGTCAAATTCGATGCCCACTGGATCATGCAACTGATGGAGTCCGGCGCCGGTTTCGCACTGCTGACCGCCATGGTGGCAAGTTTCGAACAGCAAGGCATCCGCACCGTGTTCGAGGGCATCGAGGAGAGCTGGCAGCTTGAACTGGCTGAAAAATCGGGAGCCTCGATGGTGCAGGGATTCGCGCTGGCGCGCCCGGAGCTTGCGCCGACCAGCTTTCACGTCTTCGGCAAGGACAGGCAGATGCCGGTGGCAGTGGCCGATGCCGACGAGGCGCCTGCGACTGTCTCGCCTTCGCCGAGGCCGAAACGGGCTTTCGGACGCAAGGTGGTGCCATGACCGGGCGGCCCGACAGGCGGCGCAATGTCGGCGAGGCAATCTTTGCCGACGAGGTCGGTATCGAATACGGCGTCTATGGCGCGTTCCGGCTGAGGAGCGCCTACCAGCCGATCTTCGCGCCGCGCGGCAGGTTTTTGAAGGCCGTCGCGGTCGAAGGCCTGATCGAGCCGCACCGCGCCGGCAGGTCGGTCGCGCCACGCGTATTTTTCGAGGGCGTACCCGTGGCGGATCGCCTGTTCGTCGAGACGATGTGCCGGGTGCTGCATCTTCGGAACTTCCGCAACATCGGCGTCGACGGGCTCGACCTATTCTTCAACTACAATCCGCTGATCAACGATGACCCCGGGCGAGCGCTGGCTGAGATCAGGCTGATGACCAGGCATCTCGCCGAGTTCGATCTGTACCCCGGCATGCTGGTCTGCGAAATCACCGAACAGGCGGCCGACGACAAGGTGCTTGTCAGCCTGGCGCGCGAGATGCGGCGTGACGGCATCCGCATCGCCATCGACGATTTCGGTACCGGGCATTCGACGGAAGAGCGGGTTGCGCTTGTCCGGCCCGACATCGTCAAGATCGACGGCACCTGGTTCGCGGAATTCTGTCGCCATGCCGCCGCCGAACGGTTTTTCCGGCCGCTGGTCTCCGCGTTGCACGACCGCGGCACCAAGGTGCTGGTCGAAGGCATCGAGCAATCCACGCATCTGCGCGTGGCACTCGACGGCGGCGTCGACCTGATGCAGGGTTTTTACCTTGCCCGGCCGGCGCTGGCCGGCACGAACTTCGACGAGGAGCCGCTGCCCATCGACAGGCTGCTTGGCAGGGACAACAACGTCGTGCCGTTGTTTGGGTGATCTATCAGCGGCGCTGATGGTTGCGCCAAAACAAATCACTGGAATAAGCCCTCGCTGCCAGGATAATTGCCGGTAAAGGCGGCTCCCGAGGGGAGCGGCGATGGGAGCAAAAATGACCACACTCTATGGAATGATCGACAGCGGCAATTGCTACAAGCCGCGGCTTTTGATGGCCAAGCTCGGCATTCCTTTCACCAATGTCGAGGTGAGTTCGCACACCGGCGACACGCGCAAGCCCGACTATGTCGCCAAGAACCCGAACGCCATGGTGCCGCTGCTCGAGCTCGACGACGGTAGGCGGCTTGCCGAATCCAACGCCATCCTGCTTTACCTCGCCGAAGGCACGCGGTTCCTGCCGGCCGACAGATACGAGCGGGCGCTGGCCTATCAGTGGCTGTTCTTCGAGCAGTATAGCCACGAACCCTATATCGCGGTGCGCAAGGCGCTGCTCACCTTTCCCGAACGGGCCAAGGATGCGACGCCGGAACGGCTGGCGGTGACGCTGGAGCGCGGCCACAAGGCGCTCGGCGTAATGAACAAGCATCTGGCGGGCAGTGCGTTCTTTGCCGGTGAGGCATTAAGCGTCGCCGACATCGCGCTCTACGCCTATACGCATACGGCCGAGATGGGCGGTTTTCAGCTCGACGCCTATCCGGCGGTGGCGGCCTGGCTGAAACGAGTGGAGGCCGATCCGGGGCATGTGCCCATGGAGTGGCTGGGGTAGTACTGTCCTCACTCGTCGCCGCTTCGCGGCTCGCTCCGGGCAGGACGCACCAAAAGGCGCAACGCCCGGCGGGGCTTGCTGCCTTCGGCCGGGACACGAAAACCGAACAGAGATGGAATCCGAACAGCAAAAAGGCGGGACAAAATCCCGCCTTCCATGCTTGGTAGCCTGATCGGGAGCGTTTGGTCCGGGCCGGCAGCAATCTGCTGCTTCGGCTTGTCGGGGTTTTTCGCTCCGGTGCGCTTCTCGCGCGACCGTCAGTACATCCGTGACTTGCCGCGCGCCCCGAGCTATCGCCCGGCGCGCGCCATTCGCAAAATCAGGCTGCCTTGCTCAGAGATCCAGCGGACGACTTGCCAGTGCGGCGGTCCTGCTCGATCTCGAAGTTGATCTTCTGGCCTTCGACCAGGGTCGACAGCCCAGCGCGCTCGACTGCGGAGATGTGGACGAAAACGTCCGCGCCGCCGCTGTCAGGCTGGATGAAGCCGAAACCCTTGGTGGAATTAAACCACTTGACCGTACCTGTTGCCATTTCGATAGTCCTTATACGTTTGCTTTAGCTTGACCGAACCGAAGTCCAGCCGGTTTGTATCGAGATTTTGGAGATAGACGTCAGCAAACGCGAATATCGCGAGGCCCGGATCGATCGGCCGAAATATCAATGGACCTCATATAGTCCGCTTCTCCGCAAAAAACAAGACGGCACGAAAAAGGCGCTGATGCGGCGCTGCCCAACGGCCGCCCCAATCGCGTGAAAGCCTTGCAACGTCGCGCGTTGCGGAGGGTTCGCATCGCCTGTCGCGCACGTTGCGGGGAAGGATCGTGCCGCCTGCGGGCGTCAGGTCCTGTTTTGGGAGAGGACCATGAAAACTGTTCTGCTTGCCGTCTGCCTGACGCTAATGGCCGCCGAGGCGCAGGCGATCTCGCGCTATGACCCGAGCCGCATGAGCTGCGGCACGGTGCGCGCGACGATCGCGCGAGAGGGCGCCGTCATCCTGCGTTACCAGTCGACGCGCACGCCGGGACTGCCGCTCTACGACCGCTATGTGCGGAGCCAGCGTTTCTGCAACATGGGGGAGGTCAGGGCACGGGCGTCAGTGCCAAGCGCCGATACGACGTCCTGCATCGTCTACAAATGCAAGCGGGTGGACACAGACCGGCGTTTCCGCCGGCGCATCTTTCCGGACTAGCTACGTCCGGCCTCAGAATCCGAATGATACCTGCGTCGGCGGCGGCGGGCCGACACGCACGCCTTCCATCGCCAGCATCTTTTCCTTGGTGGTCGAGCCGCCCGGCGCAGAAAAACCGCCGATCTTGCCGCCGGCGGCAAGAATGCGGTGGCAAGGGATGACCAGCGGCACCGGGTTGGCGCCGAGCGCCGCACCCGTCTCACGCGCCAGCCCAGCATGGCCGGCGCGCTTGGCCAGTTCGCCATAGGTGGTGGTCTCGCCGAAGGCCAGCTTGCGCGCCGCGTCGTAGATGGCGAGGCGGAAATCGTCGACGCCGGTGAGATCGACCGGCACACCGGAGAAATCGATGTCTTCGCCGGCTGCATAGGCCTGTATCGACTCGATCAGCTCGGTAACCCATTGCGGTTGGGCGCTCGAACCGGCGCTGCCGGCATGGCGCAGCAGCCGGCGTTCCACCGCGTCGCGGTTGCGCTGGGGCAGGCAAAGCCTCGTCAGTCCGGCCTCGCTCCAGGCGATCCCCATGAAGCCGATCACGGTTTCGAAGACCGCGTGGCCGGCGATGGCCTGAGAGGTGCTTTCCATGATGTGCTCCTTCCGCAGAAACGGATGGGAATCCAGTACATATCGAGAACGAGATATCGCATTTTCAGGTTGCTGTTGCCACCCGAAAATCATTCGAAGTACACAACAGGCTGCGGATTGCCGGGGGAAAGGCGCTGGTGTAAGGACTTTCTTAACAGACGAACCGGACCCGAGCGCGGCTTGCCAGCAAAAATCATTTTTCCCGCGATCGGCGTGATGCTCGCTGCGGCCGGTCTCAGCGGCTGCAGCTCGACCTCGCAGACGAAGGCCGTGCCTTCCCTGACTGAAACCGCCGCCGCCGGCGCTGATGCCGGCTTTACGCTGGCGCTGCCCGACACGGTTTCGGTGCTGCCGGAATCGTCCGGCATCGCGCCTGTCCAGACGGTGGCGCTGGCCGTCGACCCCGCCGCGACGCCTGTCCAGCCAGCAGCCTTTGCCGGGCCGACCCCGCTGGCCGCAACTGCACCTGCAGCCATGACGGCCGGTGCCGCCCCAGCCGGCGCAGCAGCACCTGTCTATGCGACGGCCGCTGTCGCCATGCCGGTCACCGGCGAGACAGGCAACACAATGCCCGGCGTTCAGCAGGCCGCCTATGTCGTGCCTGGCGATCCGTCCGCCCTGCTTTCGACCAGCCCTGCCAAAGAGTATTCGGCGGGACCGCGCGGCGAGATCGAACGGCTGATCGAGAAATATGCCGTTCTCTATGAGGTGCCGGTCGATCTGGTGCGCCGTGTCGTCAGCCGCGAGAGCACCTTCAATCCCAAGGCCTACAATCGCGGCCATTGGGGGCTGATGCAGATCAAGCATGCGACGGCGCGCGGCATGGGCTATGACGGGCCGGCGAGCGGGTTGTTCGACGCCGAGACCAATCTGAAATATGCGGTGAAATATCTGCGCGGCGCCTGGCTGGTGGCCGGCGGTAACGCCAAACGCGCCGACCGCCTCTACCAGAGCGGCTATTATTACGACGCCAAGCGCAAGGGCATGCTGGAAGAAACCGGCCTTGGCCGCGACCGCGGCCGCCGTCGCCTGCAGCCCGATGCCTGAAAGCGCGTCGCGTTTGAATGGACACATGCGACGCGCTTTCAGGTCTTGTTTTTATGCATGTCGTTATCGCAAAACCGCTGCGCACTTTTGCGCGACAGGCATTAAACACCATGCCTGAGCCGCGCCCGCCGGCGCCGAACGACATAAGGCTGCGCAAGATCCTCGACGACACGCTTGCTCCGCCGCGCTGGCCGGAAGGTTTTGTCATGCGCGGCTTCGATGCCACCGACGCGCTCGCTTTGCATGCGCTGCTGACCACCGTGTTCGACGATGGCGCCGACGGGCCGTTCGACGAATGGTGGCCGCGCATTTCAAGCGACGCGGAATTCGACCCTGCCTTGTGTTTCCTGGTCATCGACAGCAAGGGTCGGCTGGCGGGCGCGGCGCTGTGCTGGACGAGGGCGTTCGTGAAGGACCTTGCCGTCCATCCCGAGGCGCGCGGCCGAGGCATCGCCGAAGCGTTGATGTGGCACGTCTTCGCCGCCTTTCGCGCACGGGACGCTGCGCATGTCGATCTCAAAACCAACACGGTCGAAAATGCCGCCGCGGTCAGGCTCTATGAGCGACTGGGAATGTTCGAAGTCGACTGGGAAGGCTAGCCCGGCTCTGGTCGGTTCCGCCCTCACGCTGCGGAAAGTGTATTGTTGTGAAACTGCTTCACATAGGTCTCCATCCGCAAATGCTAACACCCTGTCACGCCGTTCGGTCGGGGTAACGAACGGAAGGTGTCGGAGGGGGCTGCACCGGCATGTGTCAACCGCGTTCCACGGCCGGTCCCGAGGTGGGTTCGGGATCCGCCCGCCCGCGAATCTTCCTGTTTCCAAGGCCAACTGCTTTGTTATCGCTCAGTCGGGCGCGTTGCCGATCTTCTGCTTGAGCTCGAGCGCCCAGGAGCGGCCTTCGTCGCCGCCCCATAGAAGCCAGGCGATGTAACCGGCCGACGGGTTTTCTTCACTGCCGAAGTTACGGCCCTTCTTGTCGACCTCATGGCGGGCGAAATAGCTGACCATGCGCCGGATGGTGGAGGGCGAAAGTTTATCGCGGTTCTTGAGCTCGGTCGCCCGCGCAACCCCGACCTCGGTGCCGCCGCGACCAAATATGCCGCGCAGCCTGAGGCCCATGGCGGCATTGTCGGCAACGATCTGCGGACAGCGCAGGTCGATTTCGTCATTGTCGGCTTCGCGCATGGTTCTTCCCCGATATGGACCTATAATCCTGAACGAAAAATGCGGTGAGATGCATCCCGTTCCGCAACGCTATTGCTTCGCAGTCGTCGGAGCCGACCTGAAAGGAACTGTCCACCAAAGCGACAAGCTGCATCTTGCCTGTATTCGTCTCACGGTTAAGCTTTGTTACAGCGGGGGCCCTCGAAAATCGGAGAAACACGATGCGGCTTCCCAAAACCGGCCTCGCCACCTTAATCCTCGCCGTTCCGCTATTCGCCAACGAGGCGCGAGCGGCCGACGATTGCGCCAATGCGATGGATCAAACGACCATGAACGAATGCGCCGGCAAGTCGCTCGCGAATGCCGACAAAAAGCTCAACGACGCCTACAAGCAGATCGAGGGTCGGCTGAAGGATAATGCGGCGTCAAAGAAGCTGCTGGTCGATGCGCAGCGCGCCTGGGTCGCTTTCCGCGATGCCGAGTGCAAATTTCAGGGCGGCCCGCCCGACATGGCCGGCAGCATGTATCCAATGGTCGTCGCCGGCTGCCAGGAGGCCGTCACCGACAACCGGCTGAGGGATTTCCAGGGCTACCTCAATTGCCAGGAAGGCGATGCCAACTGCCCGGTGCCGGCGGCGCGGTAACTTCGTTTGTCGCGGTATCCCCCTCATCCGGCCGCGGAGCCTGTCCTCGGGCTTGCCGGAGGCAAGACCCGTGGGCGGCCACCTTCTCCCCGGCGGGGAGAAGAGGTTGGCACCGGCGTTGACAGTCTCCTCTCCCTTGGGGGAGGTCAGCAGCGAAGTGGAGGCTGGGTGAGGGGACTTCTGCCGCCTGCGTGTGCAAAAATGTCGGAACCGTCCTTCGCGATGCGTCCTTGAGAGGCAAGGCGCGTTGCCGCGAACAGGCAGGCGTCGTCAAACGCACGGCTGATGGAGATGACGATGATCACCTTTCCCAACGAATCCCAGGAATACCGCGCCGCCCGCGAAACCCTTTTGCAGAAGGAGATCGAGCTGCGCCGCGCCATGGAGGATGTAGCCGTCGCCCGTCGCGCACTGCCGCCGGGCGGGCTGGTGCCTGAGGACTATGTGTTCGACCGGCTTGGCCCCGACGGCAAGCCGGCCCGGATAAAACTGTCGGAGCTGTTTTCGCCTGGCAAGGACACACTGATCGTCTACTCGATGATGTTTCCGCGCCATCCGCAGGAGACGCGCGACGTGGCGACAAGCGGCGGCACGGCGAAGCTCGCGCGGGCCGACCAGCCATGCCCGTCCTGCACGGCGCTGCTCGATCAGTTCGACGGCGCCATTGGCCATCTGGAGGCCGCCGGCTTCAACTTCGCCGTGGTGGGCAAGACCGCGCTCGAAAACCTGATCACGCTTGGCCGCGACCGTGGCTGGACGAACATGCGGCTGCTCTCCTCGGCCGGCAACAGGTTCAAGCGCGACTACCACGCCGAGGCCGACGACGGCGCGCAGTTGCCGATGCTGTCGGTGTTCCATCGCGACGCCGATGGCATTCGCCATTTCTGGAGTTCGGAGCTTGGTTTCGCGCCCACCGAACCCGGCCAGGACCCGCGCGCCGTCGGCACCTGCGAGCCCTTGTGGAACCTGATGGATTTCACACCTGAAGGCCGGCCGGACTGGGACGAGCAGCTGCAGTATGCCGGCGCGTGCTGCCACTGACCTTGGCAGCCAAGCACATTCCGGCGTATCGGCGCCGAGCTGTGTTGGCAGGATCGCCGAAACCTCATTCCTGTCCCGTCGCGCAACTTCGCCGCTTGTGTCGCGTTGAACTCTTCGAGGATCACAAACCCGGAGATTTCCTGTGAAACCGCATCTCACGCTTGTCATGGTCGCTTTGCTTGCCGCCGCGCCGGCGGCCTTCGCCCAATCCGCCGCGCCGGCCGATATACCTGCCGTCGACGAAACCAAGATCGACACCGAGACCTTCTCCAGAACCGTCCCCAGCGCCAATCGCTTCGAGATTGAAAGCAGCAAGCTGGCCGAACAAAAGAATGTCGCCGCAGATGTGAAGGAATTCGCCGCGCTGATGGTCAGGGATCACACCAAGGCTGGCGAGGATTTCAAGGCAGCTCTGGAACAGAGCCAGACCACGGCCTCGGTGACGGCGAGCGGCCCCGCTTTGTTGCCGAAGGACCAGGCGATGCTCGACCAGCTCAAGGGCTTGGATGGCGATGAATTCCAGGCGAAATACATCCTCCTGCAGACCGAGGCGCACAAGCAGGCGTTGGCGCTGTTTTCCACCTATGCGCAGTCGGGCGAAGACCCGGCGCTGAAGGAATTCGCCAAGAAGACGCTACCGACGCTGCGGACGCACGAAAAGCGCATAAAGGATTTGGTGGCCGCCCACAGCTAATGCATGGCGCCCAAAAGCATGCCCTCGGGCTTGACCGAGGATGTGCAGCGGTTTTTGGGATAACGACATGCATAAAACGAGAGCTTAAAGCGCGTCGCGACGCGCTTTAGGCTGGCGCAGCTCTCAGGTGTTCTTGATCTGCTCGACCGCGGTCACCAGCAGTTCGTCCATGGCGCCGCGAATCTGAACATCCGACTGGGCGACGCCGGCCGCGTCGAAGTCGGCGCGTATTTTGCGCAAAACGTCGTGGTCCCCGGCCTCTTCGAAGTCAGCGCGCACCACCTCTTTCGCATAGGCGTCGGCGTCCTCACCGGTTTTGCCGAGCTTTTCAGCCGCCCATAGGCCGAGCAGCTTGTTACGGCGCGCCATGGCTCTGAATTTCGTGTCCTCGTCCATCGCAAACTTCTTTTCGAAGCCTTCCTGACGGTCTCTCATACTGCTCATGGTGTGCCTCGTTCAGATGTTAAGTCTCCGATCTTCATTCGATGGAGAAGAAGAGCGGGCTAGGGGCCGAACATGGCGTGCATGGATGTCAGAAGCAAGACCGGACCGTTCCTGCCGAACGGCAATCGCTTCAGGTTGGCGCTGCCATATTGCCCTGCCTTCCAACGTTGGTGGTTGGCGAAAGCCGACGCGGCATCCAATCTCCCCCCTTGCCGGGGAGATGTCCGGCAGGACAGAGGGGGGTGGGAAGGATCGCCAACTCTCGATTTTAAACCATTCCTAGCCGGAAACGGCCTGAGGGCGTGGCTATAATTGGTTGACAGGTCGGAGGGACAGCACCCCCCTCTGCCCTGCCGGGCATCTCCCCCGCAAGGGGGAGATCGGCAGCTTCGCCGGCGGCGCCTGCTGCGGAATGTTTGACGTGGGGTGCCCGGCAGGGGTTGAGGGGCGGCGCCGACATCGACAATCGATCGCGGTGGCCAACGGCCTTCGCACCGATGTGATTTGACGTTGCCGCGCCGTGACCTACTCTCGAATAGCCGGACGAACGGAGGAGGCGAGTGATGCAGTCACCTTTCAACGGGATTCGGAGCGTCACGCTGACAGCGGCAGTAATCCTTGCCGCTGCCACCGCAGCCTATGCACATCACGGCTGGTCGTGGACCCAGGACGGGTTCTTCGAACTCCGGGGCAAGATCACGGCCATCTATATTGGCAATCCGCACGCCACGCTGGATGTCGACGCAGAGGGCGAGGTCTGGCGGGTGGATTTGGCGCCGCCGTCCCGCACGATCGCCGCCGGCTTCACCGAGGAGGTCGCCAAAGTCGGCGACGAGGTGACCGCGATCGGCCACCGCTCGCGCGACGAGACCGAGAAGTGGATGAAAGCATCCCGCATCATCGTCAATGGCAAGACTTATGATGTTTATCCCGACCGCGTCCCGCCGGCCTGAATGGACGAGCTCCTCGCCGGCATCGAGCAACTCGCCTTGGTGCGGGCACTGAAGGCCTCCTTCGTCGCCTATCCCATAGTCAACGCGCTCCACATCATGTCGATCGGCGCGCTGCTGACCAGCGTCTGGCTGATGGACCTCAGGGTCCTCGGCGCCTTCCGCTCGCTGCCGTACGCGGCGTTCATCGCGCTGCTGCGCCGCACGGCATTGGCCGCGTTCGCCGGCGCGCTTGTCACGGGGTCGCTGCTGTTTTCAGTCAGGGCGAGCGAATATGCGGCGATGCCAATTTTCCTCGCCAAGATGACCCTCATCCTTCTGGCCGGGGCCAACTTCCTCGTCTTCATGCGTCGCGCAAAGGGGGGTAACGAGCCGGGAGGTGGGGTCATCACCGTGCTGGCGGTGCTCTCGCTGGTGCTGTGGACGTCGGTGCTGTTCGCCGGACGGTTTATTGGGTTTCTCAACTAGAGCGAGCGACGGCAAAGACAGCTGTTTTGCGGTCAAATCTCGGGCGGGTTCGGACGCCCTCTTCACCCTCTGGGGTAGGCGGATCGGCACGAAAGGATCAGGGTGCTGTAGGAATCGCAGCGTTGGCGGGACAGCGCCCCCCTCTGGCCTGCCGGCCATCTCCCCCACAAGGAGGGAGATCGGCTAATCACCTAAGCAAAATACTCCTGCAGCGGCCGAACCTCCAAACTCCCCGCCCTCAGCGCCGCAATCGCCTCCGCCACCGCGGCCGCACCCGACAGCGTCGTGTAATACGGCACTTTCTGCATCAGCGTGGCGCGGCGCAGCGATTTGGAGTCCGACACCGCCTTCTGGCCATCAGTCGTGTTGAAGACGATCTGCACCTGGCGGTTGCGGATGGCGTCCTCGATGTGCGGGCGGCCTTCCAGCACCTTGTTTATTTTCTCCGCGACGACGCCGTTCTCGGCGAGGAAGCGGGCGGTGCCTGACGTGGCCATAACCTTGAAGCCCTGGCCGGCAAGGCGCTTGACCGCCGGCAATATGCCCTTCTTGTCCTCGTCGCGCACCGAGACGAACAGCGTGCCGGAGCGAGGCAGGTCGACGCCGGCCCCTAACTGGCTCTTGGCGAAGGCGAGCGCGAAGTCGCGGTCGAGGCCCATGACCTCGCCGGTCGAGCGCATTTCCGGGCCGAGCAATATGTCGACGCCGGGGAAGCGGGCGAAGGGGAAGACGGCTTCCTTGACCGCGATGTGGCCGGGATTGCGAGGGTCGGGCATGGCGCCGTAATGGGCGAAGGCGTCTTCAAGCTTTTCGCCGGCCATGATGCGGGCGGCGATTTTCGCTATGGGACGGCCGATGGTCTTGGCGACGAAGGGCACGGTGCGTGACGCGCGCGGGTTGACCTCCAGCACATAGACTGTGCCGTCCTTGATCGCATATTGCACGTTCATCAGCCCGCCGACATTGAGCGCGCGGGCAAGTGCGGCTGTCTGGCGCTCCAGCTCGTCGACGAGTTCCGAAGGCAGCGAGTGCACCGGCAGCGAGCAGGCACTGTCGCCCGAATGGATGCCGGCCTCCTCGATATGCTCCAATATGCCGGAGACGAAGGTCGATTTGCCGTCGCACAGGCAGTCGACATCGACCTCGATGGCGCCACTGAGATAGGTGTCGAACAGCAGCGGATTTTTGCCTAGCAGCGTGTTGATCTGGCCGGTCTTGTCGTTGGGGTATTTCTGCTTGATGTCCTCCGGCACCAGGCCGGGCACGGTGTCGAGCAGGTAGGTCTGCAGCATGCTTTCGTCGTGGATGATCTGCATGGCGCGGCCGCCGAGCACATAGGACGGGCGCACGACCAGCGGGAAGCCGAGCTCGCCGGCGACGAGGCGGGCCTGCTCGACCGAATAGGCGATGCCGTTCTTTGGCTGGCTGAGGCCAAGCTTGTGCAGCAGCTTTTGGAAGCGGTCGCGATCCTCCGCCAGATCGATCATGTCGGGCGAGGTGCCGAGGATCGGGATGCCAGCATTCTCCAGCGCGTCGGCGAGCTTCAGCGGCGTCTGGCCGCCGAACTGGACGATGACGCCGACCAACTCGCCCGACGCCTGTTCGGCGCGCACGATCTCCAGCACGTCCTCCGGCGTCAGCGGCTCGAAATAGAGCCGGTCCGAGGTGTCGTAGTCGGTCGAGACGGTCTCCGGATTGCAGTTGACCATGATCGCCTCGAAGCCAGCATCGCGCAGCGCGAAAGCCGCGTGGCAGCAGCAATAGTCGAACTCGATGCCCTGGCCGATGCGGTTCGGGCCGCCGCCGAGGATGACGACCTTCTTGCGCGACGACACCTGCGCCTCGTTGGCGAGCGCGCCGGCGAATGGCGTCTCATAGGTGGAATACATGTAGGCGGTGGGCGAGGCGAACTCGGCGGCGCAGGTGTCGATGCGCTTGTAAACCGGATGAACGTCGAGCTTTTCGCGAATCTTCTGAATCTCTTCCGCGTCTTTCCTGACCAGGGACGCGAGGCGCGCGTCGGAAAAACCCATCGCCTTCAGCATGCGCAGATTGGCGGCGTCCTGCGGGATGCCATGCTCGCGGATGCGATCTTCCATGGCCAAAATGCCGGCGATCTGCTCGAGGAACCAAGGATCGATCTTGCACATGGCGTGCACATCTTCGAGCGAGGTGCCCATGCGGATCGCCTGCGCCACCATGCGCAGCCGGTCGGGCGTCGGCGTGCCCAATGCGGCGCGGATGGCGTTGCGGTCGTCGGCGTGGTTGGCTGGCGTGCTCCCGTGGCCGATGCCGGGGATCTCGATCTCGTCCAGACCCGTCAGGCCGGTTTCCAGTCCACGCAGCGCCTTCTGCAGCGATTCCTGAAAAGTGCGGCCGATGGCCATGACCTCGCCGACCGACTTCATCGCCGTAGTCAGCACCGGCTCGGCGCCGGGGAATTTCTCGAAGGCGAAGCGCGGGATTTTGGTGACGACGTAATCGATCGACGGTTCGAACGAGGCCGGCGTCGCGCCGCCGGTGATGTCGTTCTCCAGCTCGTCCAGCGTGTAGCCGACGGCGAGTTTTGCGGCGATCTTGGCGATGGGGAAACCGGTCGCCTTGGAGGCGAGAGCGGAGGAGCGCGAGACGCGCGGGTTCATCTCGATCACCACCAGACGGCCATCGGCCGGGTTGACGGCGAACTGCACGTTGGAGCCGCCGGTCTCGACGCCGATCTCGCGCAGCACCGCGATCGAGGCGTTGCGCATCATCTGGTACTCTTTGTCGGTCAAGGTCAGGGCAGGGGCGACGGTGATCGAATCGCCGGTGTGCACGCCCATCGGGTCGATGTTCTCGATCGAGCAGACGATAATGCAATTGTCGGCCTTGTCGCGGACAACCTCCATCTCGTACTCCTTCCAGCCGAGCACGCTTTCCTCGATCAGCACTTCGGTGGTTGGCGAGGCGTCGAGGCCGGACTGGACGATCTCGTAGAATTCGGCGCGGTTGTAGGCGATGCCGCCGCCAGTGCCGCCCATGGTGAAGGACGGGCGAATGATGGCCGGCAGGCCGACATGGTCGAGCGCCTGTGCGGCGATCGCCATGGCGTAGCTGATGTAGCGCTGCTTGCGGTCGCCCTCGCCGAGGTTCCAGCGGGTTTCCAGCGCGTCGAGCGCGGCGTCGAGGTTCTCGGGCTTCTCAGCCTTGAGCGCGGCGCGCTCGGCCTCGTGCGTCTTGCGGTCGGCGTTCTTGACGTCGGTGGCGTTGGCCAGCATCGACTTCGGCGTCTCCAGGCCGATCTTGTTCATCGCCTCGCGAAACAGCGCCCGGTCCTCGGCCTTGTCGATGGCATGCGCATCGGCGCCGATCATCTCGACATTGTAGCGTTCGAGCACACCCATGCGGCGCAGCGACAGAGCGGTGTTGAGCGCGGTCTGGCCGCCCATGGTCGGCAGCAGTGCGTCGGGCCGCTCCTTGGCGATGATCTTGGCTACTACCTCCGGCGTGATAGGCTCGATGTAGGTGGCGTCGGCCAGCTCCGGGTCGGTCATGATGGTGGCCGGGTTGGAATTGACCAGGATGACGCGGAAACCCTCTTCCTTCAGCGCCTTGCAGGCCTGGGTGCCCGAATAGTCGAACTCGCAGGCCTGACCAATGACGATGGGGCCGGCCCCGATGATCAGGATCGACTTGATGTCGGTGCGTCTTGGCATATCGAGGGTCCGTTCGGCAGGCGGCTTGCACGAAAAACCGGACGGGGAGGACCCGGCCGGTTGTGCTCGCGATTCTGGTATCAGGCTAGGAGGGCCTTATAGGGAAGAGTTTTGCCCGATGTAACCCCCTAAAATGCGAGTAGGGCAGTAGGGCAGTGGGGCAGTAGGGCAGTAGGGCAGTAGGGCAGTAGGGCAGTAGGGCAGTAGGGCAGTAGGGCAGAGGTTCGAGCGCCCTTTAAACATATTGCCCTACTGCCCTACTGCCTTATTCCCCTTAGCCACTCATCCCCCAGCGCCAACTGATCCGTGATCTCGAAGCGTTCGGAAACGCCGACACGGATCATGTTCAGGCTGCCCTCGCGCGTGAAGCGGAATTCACCTGATGCATTCGAACCGGCGGGCCGACCGGCCTGGAAACTGATGACGCGGGTGCCGCCATCGGGCCAGGTCACGGTCACCTCGGCTTTGTCGCCCGTATGCACAACGCCTGCCTTGCAGCTGGTCATCGGCTGGCCGACATAGCGCGCGCAAGGAATCTCGTTGCGGGCACCCAGGGCTGGCGCGGGCCTCCCCGGCGGCTGCAGCCGCGCAACGGTCCGTGCGTCGGCCGGAGGCGCTGTATTGGCGGCGCGATGCCGGATGGGCTCCCACGCTGCTACGGGCGACTGCGTCTCGCCGGTCGAAGGATTTCCGCTGGCCGCGAGCGCCAGGCGGTAAGCGTCTTCGATGGCCGCCCTGCCGATTGCGTCGGCGGCTGTTATCGTGGTTTCGGGCGCGCCCAGGCGCGCTGTCAGGTCGGGCAGCGGCTGATCTGCGGATACCAGGTTCGAGGCCTCGGCTGCAGGGGCCGTGCCTTCGCCGGTCGTTTCGGCATCCGCATCCGAAACGGCCGCCGGATTGTCGGGGTTCAGGTAGCGCGCGGGAGCCCATCCCGTCAGTTGCGGATTGTCAATTTCTGCGACCTTGCACCAGCGGTAGCCATTGACGTCGTTGCAGCCGAGATTGTTGACGCTCGTACCGTTAGGCAGCCGAGCCTTGATCTTGCCCATCGCCGATGCCGTGGCGCGGACGTTCAGGAGATCGCCTGGAGCAAGGTCGGTCACAATGGAAACGATCGGCGCCTCCTCGGCTTTGGCCGGCAGCAGCGCCGTCAGCAGGAGAAGGGCGGCAGTGAGCGCGTACAGCGTCGTTCGGAGCGTAACTGTGCGCCTCATCATTTTGGCCATGGGCGATAGAAGCATTCCCGGAGGCGCGGCCTGGCACGGAAACGCCACCGCATTCCAGGTCGATTTTATAAACGACGACATGGCGCTATGTAAGTCGGAAAATGCGGCTGGGGAATGGTGTCCGGTCCGCGGCATGAGCAAGCTCAGCCGGGCATGAGCAAGCTCAGCCTGGCATGAGCAAGCTCAGCTTGGCGGCATGGGCTCGTACCTCGCTCAGCCTGAGGCATGAACGCGTTCCGCGTTCAGCCTGGGAACTCGTACCTCGTTCAACCCGACATAAACCCGGTTCGCAGCGCGTGGGCCCATTCCGGCCGTCCCGCCTGTTCGGCCTGCCGCGCTGCCGCCTCATGGTCATAGTCGACGGCGATGGCCGCAAAACGGTCGGGGCGGCCCGGCTCACCCAGTTCGACAATGCCGTAGCGTGCATGCGGAGAGCCTTGCTCCGAGACATGCGCCGGTGGCGTGTCGTCGCCATAAGCGGGGCAGCCGATGCTGCCCGGATTGAAGACGACAGGGCCGTCGGGGATACGGATCAGTTCGCTGCGGTGGCTGTGGCCGCACAGCACGATGCGGCAAGCGGGATCGAGCGCGGCCAGCCGCCGCTTGATGGCGGCCAGCGGCGCACGCACCAGCCGGCCGTCGGCTATCGTATCGGTCAGGTATTTTTCGTCGTGGTCGGGCCGGGCATGGAAGGCAACCACGCCCGGCGCGATCTCCAGCGTGAGGGGCAAGGCCAACAGCGCCTCGCGCTGCGCCGATGTCAGCCGTTCCTGCGCGTAGCGGTCGGACGGCCACATGGTTTCATCGGCGGTGTCGCGGGCGAGGCGGCGGTCGTGATTGCCGCGCACCGTCGGCAGGGCGAGCGCTTCAAGCCGCGCAAAAGTCTCGCGCGGCCAGAGCGGGCCGGAGACGCAATCGCCGAGATTGACGACGAGGTCGGCGCCGCCGCGCTGCCGCAGATCGTCGAGCACGGCGTCCAGGGCGAGGACGTTGCCGTGGATATCGGCGAGGACGGCAATGCGCATGGGAAGCTCCCTTGGTTCGAAGCACGGCATAGCAGGAGGACTTCCAGGACACCAACCAATCCTGGCGAGTTGTGCTCGGTACTGGCGGGTACCGGGAGACGGCTATGCTTGGATTTTGATCTCGTTGGCGCCTACCGCGGGCAGCGCCGTATCGTTGACGGCAGCGGCAATGACGCTGTCGAGCAGGCCCGGAAAGCGGGCATCGAGGTCGTCGCGGCGCAGCGTGATCAGCCGGCTGGTGCCGACCACCTCGGTGCGTGTGACGCCGGCCTCGCGCAATTTGGCAAGGTGATAACTGAGATTGGTTTTCGAGCAGAGATCGAGGAACTGGCTGCAGTTCAGCGGCACGCCTTCCTTGCTGGCGAGATAGCGCACGATGGCCAGCCGGGTGGGATCGCCGAGCACGGCAAGCACGTTCGACAGGCTGATCTGGTCGGCGGTGGGATGGGGCAGGGTCATGCCCAGGAACTAAGCGCAATCAGGGCCGATTTCAACGCATCTCCTCCTTGATGGATGCACGCAGTTTCCACCTCCCGCCACCTTGTCCTGACATAGAGCTGTCAGGAGGGTTCCGCTATTCTCAGGTGGCTTCATTGACACCATGCCCCATTATGTACAATTGTTCAATAACTTTTGAACCAAGGATTTGTTGCCATGGACAAGCGCCTCATCTGGCTTGCGCTCGGATCATTCACGATCGCGACCGAAGGCTTCGTCATTTCAAGCCTGTTGCCCGACATCGCAGCCGATGCCGCCATCTCGGTTCCACTCGCCGGGACGCTGATCACCGCCTTCGCGCTCGCCTATGCGCTTGGTACGCCGATCCTGGCGACGCTCACCGGCGAATGGGACCGGCGGCGCGTCATCTTGTGGACGCTGGTGTTTTTCGTGCTGGGCAATCTCGCGGCGGCGCTGAGTTCCTCTTTCGAATTGCTGCTGATCGCGCGCATCGTCATGGCGCTGTCGTCCGGCCTGTTCGCAGCGACGGCGCAAGGGACGGCCGTGGCGCTTGTCGATGATCATCACCGCGCCCGCGCCATCGCCGTCGTCGTCGGCGGCACCACAGTGGCGGTGGCGGTCGGCGCGCCGCTCGGCGCACTTGTCGCGACCGTTGCCGGCTGGCGCGGCACGTTCTTTGCCATCGCCGGGCTCGGCGCGCTGGCCGGCGCCATCCTGTGGTACCGGCTGCCGCGCGGCATCGTCGGCACCAAGCTGCCGCTCAGGCAGCGGCTGGCTGCAACCCTTCGCCCCGGCGTGCCATCGATCCTGCTGACCACACTGCTGGCGCTCACCGGCGCCTTTACGGTCTTTGCCTTTGTCGCGCCGCTAGCCGTCGAAGGCGGAGGCTTGAGCCCGATTGCGCTGCCCGGCATGCTGCTCGCCTTCGGTGTCGGCGCCGTCATCGGCAACATTGCCGGCGGGCAGGCTGCCGATCGCTTCGGCGCGACCCGCACCGTCAGCTGGTCGCTGGCGCTGAGTGCGGTCATGCTGGTCATGCTTTCGGTCATCCCGGCATTCCTGCCGCACAGCGTCGCCGGGCCGGCGCTGATGGCCATGATGGTGCCGTGGGGCATTGTCGGCTGGGCCTTCCCGCCGGCGCAGGCCAGCCGCATCATCAGGCTGGCGCCCGACGCAGCGCCCATCGTGCTGTCGCTCAACGGCTCGGCGCTCTATCTCGGCGTGGCGCTGGGCGCCGTCGTCGGCGGCACGGTGCTGCGCTATGGCGCGCCAGCCGATCTCGGCCTGGTCGCAGCAGTGTTCCCGATCCTGGGTCTTGGCGTCATGCTCGCCGGCCACCGGGCGGCGCGGGCGATTGCCATGCCGGCGGAGTAAGGGAGATCGCAGAACCAGGGCGCTGCCCTCATCACCCTGCCGGGCAACTTGGGTTTTTCTCCCCACTCACATCTAGCGGAGCAAGGAAACCCAGGTCCTGTAACCCCACACTATTTCCAGGTTCGGCGTCTCTCGATCTCGGCTTCGGACGGCTGTTCCTGGGCGAAGGACCCGGTCTTGATCTCACCGGCGCGTTCATAGCTCGCTATGATGACGCCGGTGCTCGATGCCTGTGAGCGGTTCAGCTTGAAAGCCGCCGGAATTGCGCCACCGCCAAACAGCCGCTTGCCCTTGCCCAGCACCAGCGGGAAGATCAGCAGGCTGACCTCGTCGATCAGGTCGTTGGCGAGCAAGGTCTGGATCAACTCGCTCGATCCCTGGATGAGCAGGTCCGGCCCGTCCTCCTGCTTGAGCTGGCGCAGTGTGGCCACGACGTCGTCGCCGAGCGACTGGCTGTTTTGCCACGACAGCGTATCGGGCCTGTGCGTGGCCACATATTTGGTGGCCGCGTTGAAACTGTCGCCGATCGGATCGTTCTTCTGATACGGCCAATGCGCAGCGAAGATATCGTAGGTCCTGCGGCCGAGGAGCAGCGCGAAGGGTTTTGCGAAGGTCTCACCAATAAAGGCGCCCCCGACGTCGTCCCAGTAATGGAACGTCCAGCCACCGAATTCGAAGCCGCCGCTCGGGTCTTCTTCCGGCCCGCCAGGCGCCTGCATGACGCCGTCGAGGCTGACGAATGTCGCAGTGATGATCTTCCTCATTGAATTCTCCCTTTTTCATCATCCGTGCTGTCGGGGCCGGATTTCGGCCAAAGGACGTGCGAGTGGACGCCGGTCCGACAGGGGCCACAAAATTCTGGATTCGGCGCATGGCGAGCGGCAAGCACTGGATGGGCAGCCTCGGCGACGTCATTGCGGCCGCCTGGCGCCAACACCTTTCGACGAGAACCAGACGTCGCCGATGACGACGGTGGCGGTGTTGTCCGGTGCCTTGTCGGCCGTCAGCCAGATAGAGCGGCTGCGTGCCGCCTTGTCGCGGTCGAGGATTTTCGCCGCGGGGCCTGCAAGCGAGCCGCCGACGCAAGGGATGAACCATGACCGCATGAACGGATCGCAGGCAAAGCCTTGTTCGGTGCGAGTCACCATCACCGCGAGGCCAACGCGCTCGGTCGGACGCCACGGAAAGACCATGCGGGCGCCGGGCTTCAGCGCCTTCAGCCACTCGGCCGGTGGTGCTGCGACGCCGGCATTGACATAGATGATGTCGGACGGTGGCAGGCTGCCGATGACCGCATCGCCATGGATGACGGTCACATTGCCAAAGGCTTCTAGGTTCTGTCTCGCGCGGTCGGCGAGACTGGATTCCAGTTCGAAGGCGGTGACTGCGCCGCCAGGTGAAACCAGCTGTGCCAGCAGAGCTGTGTAGTAGCCGGTGCCGGCGCCGACATGGGTGACGGTCTCGCCGGGTTTTGGCGCCACCTTGCCGATCCACATGGCATGCAGGAACGGCTCGCCATTGTTGATACCTTTGTCGGCGTCGAGCGACACCAGCACGTTCTGATAGACGTGAACAGGATCGGCGCTCGGCGTTTCGACCTTACCGTTGCCGGCGACGACCGACCACGGCCCGGGCCCGAGAAAAGCCTCGCGCGGCACCGCGGCGAACACGTCTTCGAGACGCGGATCGGCCGGACCTGCATTGGCAGCCATCAGTCGCGCATAAAAGCGGCGCACATCGGCGAGATCGGTCATGGCCTCAAGATAGCGCAGACTGCCGATTTGTCGCGTCATTCCAGATCGCCTCTGGCCGACGCATCAGCGCCGAGACAGTTGAAGCGTTTCGCAAGGCAATGAAGGCGACACGCTAAATCTACCGCCATTGCCGACAGTCCTGCCGGAACCGCCGCGTTGCCGCTGCGTTTGAGGTCGTGCCAAGCGATTGGCGCGAGACCGAGGAGGATACCATGGGCGTTGAACAGGCACCGACAGCGAGGGGCAAGCAAGCGGCCAAGGGATTGAACCAAGTTGCGGCGAAGGACGAACGCAAGACGGAAGCGGAAACCGGCCGCCCGCTCAAAAAGGGCGCGGTCCGGTTCGACGAGCGGTCGAAAAGCTCGGACGGCAAGAGCGCGGGTGCCAAGCAGAAGATCTGAGCGTAACCGCTAAGTCCAAGACCAAAAAAGCAGTCGGCAGGGCTCTCAGCCGCGGGTGTCGTGCACCGACTGACCCCAGAGCCGGCGGCCCTTCATGCGAAAAATACTGTGACTTGGCGCAACCATTGAGATAATTGTTTGTTGGGTCGGATCGGGCCATGAGATCGGCCAAGTACCGATACGTGCATCGCGAGGAGTGCCATGCTCTGGAAGGGTCGTCGTCAAAGTGACAATGTCGAAGACCAACGCGGCCAGGGTGGCGGGTTCAACCTGCCGCGCGGTGGGCCCGGCCGGTTCCGCATCCCGGTCGGCGGCCGCTCCGGCGGCGGAATGTCGCTGTCGACCATCATCATTCTCGTGGTCCTCTATTTCGGGCTGAAGGCCTTCGGCATCGATCCGCTGCAGATCCTGGCCGGCGGCGGCGGCTTAGTGCCTGGCGGCGGCGGTCAGATCACCGACAACAGCGGCGGCACCGGTGCGCCGGCCTCCGACGAGATGAAGCAGTTCGTCTCGACGGTGCTGGCCGAGACCGAGGACACCTGGACCGGCATTTTCCAGGCCGAGGGCCTGACCTATGAGGATCCGAAGCTGGTGCTGTTCAGCGGCCAGATCCGCTCGGCCTGCGGCTCCGCCTCGTCTGCGGCCGGACCGTTCTACTGTCCCGGCGACCGCAAGGTCTATCTCGATACCACTTTCTTCCAGCAGCTCGACCAGCAATTCGGCGCCTCGGGCGATTTCGCCCAAGCCTATGTGATCGCGCATGAGGTCGGCCATCATGTGCAGAACCTCACCGGCATCCTGCCCAAGTTCAACCAGATGCGGCAGCAAATGGGCGAGGCCGAGGCCAACCACATGTCGGTGCAGGTCGAACTTCAGGCCGATTGCTTCGCCGGCGTCTGGGCGCATTTCACCGGGCAGAAAGGCATTCTGGAACAGGGCGACATGGAAGAGGCGCTGAACGCTGCCCAGCAGATCGGCGACGACACGCTGCAGAAGAGGATGCAGGGTTATGTCGTGCCGGAAAGCTTCAACCACGGCACCTCGCAGCAGCGGCAGACCTGGCTGGCGCGTGGCTACAGGAGCGGCAAGCTGTCGGACTGCGATACGTTCAACACTCCGATCTGAGATGTTCGAACACTCCCGCTTAAGTTGCCACGCGCCGCGGCAGGGCACGTCAGCTGATGTCAGGATTGGACTGCCGAGTCCGTTCTCTTATTGTTCCGTAAGACAGGCTCGCCTATAACGAGCCCGCGCCTTTGCCCCAAGGCGGTCTGAGGAGCCGACGCCATCATGATAGACCCCAAAACCGCCAGGCGGGGCCTTGCGCTCGTTTTCACCACGCTGCTGCTCGATATCATCGGCTTCGGCATCATCATGCCGGTGCTGCCGGCCTATCTTAGGGAATTGACCGGCGTTGGCATCGGCGAGGCGGCGATCGAGGGGGGCTGGCTGTTCTTCGCCTATGCGGCGATGCAGTTCGTTTTCGCACCTGTCATCGGCGGGTTGAGCGACCGGTTCGGACGGCGGCCGATCCTGCTCGCCTCCGTCTTCACCTTTGCCATCGATAATCTGATCTGCGCTGTCGCCTGGTCCTACCCGATGCTGTTTATCGGACGCGTGCTGGCCGGCATTTCCGGCGCCAGCTATTCAACGACTTCCGCTTTCATCGCCGACATCTCGACCGATGAGAACCGGGCGAAGAACTTCGGCCTGCTCGGTATCGCCTTCGGCGTCGGCTTCGTCATCGGACCGGTTCTGGGCGGGCTGCTCGGCACGTTCGGGCCACGGGTACCGTTCTATTTCGCCGCCGCGCTTGCTTTCCTGAATTTCCTGATCGCCCTGTTTCTGTTGCCCGAAACGCTTGATAACAAGCACCGCCGCCGCTTCGAGTGGAAACGCGCGAACCCGGTCGGGACGCTCATCCAGATGCGCAACTACCAAGGCATTGGCTGGATCGGGCTTGTCTTCTTCTTGATGACGCTTGGGCATATGATGTATCCGGCGGTGTGGTCGTTCGTCTCCAATTACCGCTATGGCTGGAACGAACAGCAGATCGGTTTCTCGCTCGGCGCCTTCGGTCTGTGCGGGGCGATCGTCATGGCGACGGTCCTGCCGCGCGTGATCCCCAAACTTGGCGAGTGGAAGACGGCGGTACTCGGTCTTGCATTCACGGCACTCAGCGCCTTCGGCTACGCCTTCGCGTCGCAAGGCTGGATGATCTATGTGGTGATCGTCGTCGGCTGCCTGGAAGCCTTGGCCGATCCGCCGCTCAGAAGTCTCGCCGCCGCCAAGGTGCCGCCTTCGGCGCAGGGCGAACTCCAGGGGGCGATGACCTCGATCTTCTCGATCACGTCAATCATCACGCCGCTGCTTTATACGGCGATCTTTTCCTGGTTCACCGGTCCGGGCGCGCCCGTGGTGTTCGGCGGGGCCCCTTATCTGCTCGGCGCGGTTTTTCTCACGCTGGCGCTCATCGTCTTCGTCACGAAAGTGGCCAAGCCGACGCCGAAGGAAGCCAAACGCATGCATGCGCAAGAAGCGGTGACCGACGGGGTTGATCTTCGTTAAGAGTGAAAAAGCATGAAGGCGGCTCCATTTCCGCCGTCGCCGCCAATCAATCCGTTTTAGCGCAATTGCGGGCGCAAAGCCGATACTCACTTTTCGTGGAAAATGCTCCAATGCATGTCGCCCAAAAAGTGCGCCCAGCGGTTTTAGCAACGACATGCACAAAAACAGGAACTTAAAGAGCGTCGCAGGAATCCCTTCAGACGCGACGCGCTTTAGGCGCGCTCCGCCAGCGCCGGCTCGCCGCGCTTTTCGCGGATGAGATTGACGAAGCGGCGGAACAGATAGTGCGAATCCTGCGGGCCGGGCGAGGCTTCGGGATGATGCTGGACCGAGAAGACCGGTCTTCCTGTCAGCGTGATGCCGCAATTCGAGCCGTCGAACAGCGAGACATGGGTTTCTTCGACGCCGCGCGGCAACGAGTCGGCATCGACGGCAAAGCCGTGGTTCATCGAGACGATCTCGACCTTGCCGGTGGTGTGATCCTTGACCGGATGATTGGCGCCGTGATGGCCCTGATGCATTTTGGCGGTTTTGCCGCCCAGCGCCAGCGCCAGCATCTGGTGGCCGAGGCAGATGCCGAACACCGGGATGTCGGTCTTCAGCAGGTCCTGGATGACCGGAACGGCATAGTCGCCGGTGGCTTCCGGGTCGCCGGGACCGTTGGAGAGAAAGATGCCGTCGGGCCGCATGGCGAGGATCTCCTCGGCGCCGGTGTTGGCCGGCACCACCGTGACCTTGGCGCCAAGACCGGAAAGCAGGCGCAATATGTTGCGCTTGACGCCGTAGTCGATGGCGACGACATGCATGGACGGATCGGTCTGTTCGCCAAAGCCCTCGTCCCAGACCCAGGGCGTCTCGCGCCAGACCGAGGACTGGCCGGAGGTGACGTCCTTGGCCAGGTCAAGCCCGATCAGGCCGGACCAGGCGGCGGCGCGGCGCTTCAGATCGTCGATGTCGAAGATGCCGTCGGGCGCGTGCGCGATGACGGCGTTGGGCATGCCTTTTTCACGGATCAGCGCTGTCAGCGCGCGCGTGTCGATGCCCGAAAGCGCTACGATGCCACGCTTCTTCAGCCATTGGTCGAGACCAGCTGCGGCGCGATAGCTGGACGGATTGGTGACGTCGGCCTTGAACACGGCGCCGCCGGCGCCGGCGCGCGCGACCGGGTTGAGATCCTCGATGTCCTCGTCATTGGTGCCGATATTCCCGATATGCGGAAAAGTGAAGGTGACGATCTGGCCAGCGTAGGACGGGTCGGTGAGGATTTCCTGATAGCCTGTCAGCGCGGTGTTGAAGCAGACTTCGGCGACGGCGGAGCCGGTGGCGCCAAGGCCGCGGCCCTCGATGACGGTGCCGTCGGCCAGCACCAGCAAGGCCGTCGGCTTCTCAGTGGCCCAGGGGGCGGTCGTTGCCATTGCGACACTCCTAAAGGGCTGCGCCCTTCGATCGGTCCGACGGACCACTCTGCGCAGCAAACCGCGCGCAGCGGCGATTTCGCAGCCAGCGCGCGCAACAAAAATTCAGTTCATGCAAGGCCCAGTACATAGGGGAAGGCGCCAAGGCGGTCAATAATGCCACGCCGTACGAGCCCTGGATTTATTTCGTCGAACAATATCAGCGGTTTGCCCGGGCGACGTCGAATTTGCCATGGGGTTTCGGCGCGGCTATTGTCCGTCGCATTCGAAGGAGAAAGCATCATGCGGGGCAAAATCGCCGAATCCCTGAAGAGTGCGATGAAGGCGCAGGACAAGCGTCGGCTGCCGACCTTGCGGCTGATCCAGGCGGCCATTCACGATCGCGACATCGCCAATCGCGGCGCCGGCAAGGAGCCGGCCACTGATGACGAGATCCTGCAGATACTGGCCAAGATGGTGAAGCAGCGCGAGGAGTCGGCCAAGGCTTTCGATGACGGCAAACGGCCGGAGCTTGCCGCACAGGAGCGCGACGAGATGGCTATCATTCGAGACTTCCTGCCGACGCAACTGGGCCAGGCCGAGACCGAAACGGCGATCCGCGCCGCCATCGCCGAGACCGGCGCCAGCGGGGTCAAGGACATGGGCAAGGTGATGGCTGCACTAAAGGAGAAATACGCGGGCCAGATGGATTTCTCCAAGGCGAGCGGCATCGTCAAGGGACTGCTGCAGTAGGGATTTTCCCCGCTCTTGCGATGTTCATAAGGCCTCGAAGGAGGCGACCACGAGGAGCCAGCCCAGCCGGATGTGGATGATCCTCAAGCGCTCTTCGGTTTCTTCTGAGAGCGGGTGGTGGTAGCTCGCCCTGACATGTTCAGTGCCACGGCGGCGCGAATGAGCGCCTTCAATGCCTCTTCATCGATCTTGTCGCCCTCATGGATATCGATGGCGCGCCTGGTGTTGCCTTCGAGGCTGGAGTTGAAGAGGCCTGAAGGGTCCTCCAGCGAGGCGCCCTTGGCGAAGGTCATCTTCACGACATTCTTGTACGTCTCACCGGTGCAGATAATTCCGGCGTGCTCCCACACCGGAACTCCTCTCCACTTCCACTCCTCGATCACTTCGGGATCTGCCTGCTGGATGACGGTTCGGACCCAAGCGAGCATCTCGCCCCGCCAATCGCTCAGCTCGTTGATTCTCGCATCTATCAACTGAGAGGGAGTGACTCCTCCTGCCCCTTCCTTCGAGCCGCTCGTCTTCATGGCTGTTGTCGCTTTGGTCATGATACTGGGTCCAAATGGCTTTGTGCGCGTCCGGCGCCTCACGACGGGATCGATGCGGCGAGCCGTTTGCCGTTCCGGCGCGAACGCTTGGCCTATTAGGCTTCGTGCCAATGCCGGGCAACAAACTCTCAACATCGAGGAGGAACCTTCGTCCCTCCAGACCCGTTTTGCAACGAGGATCATACGAAATTGGAGCCTCGATTTGTCGGCGCGTTTGTTGAACATTATCGGCGCCGCCACCAGCGCCGGCGCCTATTCGCCGGGGCAGGAACAAGCGCCCGCGGCCTTTCGGCGGCATGGGCTCGCAGAGGCGCTCGCGAGCCGAGGCAGAACCATCAGGGATGATGGCGATGTTGCATCGTTCCGATGGCGACCGGATCCCTCGCAGCCGCAGGCTATGAACCTAGAGGCCGTGCGCCACGCCTGTGACTTGGTCGCAAGCCACGTGGCGACGGCGATCGCAGCACAGGAGGACGTGCTTGTTTTAGGCGGCGATTGTACTGTGGAGTTGGGAACGGTCGCCGGAGCGAACGCGGCCGGTGCACGGATCGGGCTCGTCTACATGGATTTCGACGCCGATCTCAACACACCTGATACGAGCGACGGCGCCTTGGACTGGACTGGTGTCGCTCATCTGCTCGATATTCCCGGATGCGAGCCTTCGCTCGCCAGGCTCGGCCCAACCCGCCCGATGCTTGTGCCTCAGCAACTCCTCTATTTCGGCGTCGAGAACATCACTCCGCCCGAAGCTGCGGTGATCAGAGATAACGCGATTAAAGTTATATCGCGTGAGGAAGCTTTGAGTGATATCGAGGCGGCGACAGCGCGCGCGGCCGACTGGGCGGCCCGCTTTGACTGTGTGCTTATTCACTTCGATGTCGATGCACTCTCCTTTGTCGATTTTCCGATTGCTGAGAATGTGCGCCGTTGCGACGGTCTCAAACTGGAGCACGCCGCCTTCGCGCTAAAGCAGTTGACCGCCCTGCCGCAATGGTGCGGCCTGACCATCACAGAAGTTAATCCGGCCCATGCGCCAGACGAGTCCGCCGCGTTCGCCCGCTTGAATGAGGTGCTTGCAGACGCCCTTGGGTAATTCGCGACGCATCTCACATTCGTTCGCCGGGCAATTGGCTGGCTTGCTTCACCCAAGCGGCAAATTGAGCTTCGTCGAGCTGGTCCTCATAAACGTCGAGATAGCGCACTTCCTTGTGCTTGGACTTGCCGGGAGGAAGAGGACGCAGTGACGTGCCTCGGAAGAAGGTCACTTTGACGTAGCGGGTGAAGACATGGAACGACAGGAACCAGCCCTGGCCTTCGATGCCGTAAAATGGCGAGTTCCATTTGACTGCCTTGTGCACACCGGGGACGGTGCGCGCGATGATCGCGTCGAGACGGCGCCCGACGTCGCTTTTCCAGCCCGGCATGGCCGCGATGTAGGCCTGCACGGGAGCGTCGCCTTCAGCCTTCGCGATCTGGGGGTTGCCGCCTGCGAGGAGTGCCGGTTTCGCGGCCTTGCCGGGCTGCGGCTCCGGCGTCGCCTTGCGCGGTTTGGTCGGTTTCGCAGCGACCCGCTCGGCGGCGGCCTTCGCCGACTTCTCGGATGTGTGGTCGGCCATTGTGTTCACTCCAAGTGGTAATCGATGATACTTGATTTTAGAAAGCCGCCCCTGAAGATCAATTTCGGAATCCTATTGATCTCCGCCAAACCCACAAGCGCACAGGCAGAGGCTCCTCTCCATAAGGCGGACGTCGCGGAAAGCCTGCGCTACCGGATCGATTTGTGGAGTCTGCCCGTCTATTCGGCTGCAGCCGGCAGCGGCGGCGTGGTGTTGCGGCGCCACTCCTGGAGATGCGAGGCAAGCGCGACCGCCACGGCGACCAGCATGGCCATGGCGCCAACCACCGGCAGGCTGCGATAGCCATAACCGGCATTGAGCATAGCGGCACCGAGCGAGGCGGCCAGCGCGATGCCGACATTGAAGCCGGCCGGGATGAGCGATGAGGCGAGATTGGAGGCATCCGCCGTCCACGTCAGGATACGGGTCTGGATCGGCGTGCCGATGGCGAAGCTGAGTCCGCCCCAGACAGTGATCGCCACGACCATCGGCACCGGGTACGGGCTGACGGCGTAAATGACGGCAAGTGTCACCGCCTGCATGAAAAGCATGGTGATGAGCGAGGGCATCAGTTTCCAGTCGGCGAGCCGCCCGCCAAGAAAGACGCCGATTGTCGCGCCGACGCCGTTGAGCAGGAGCACCCAGGGCACGAGGTCCTCATCGAGGCCGGTGATTTCAAACAGCGTCGGCGTGATGTAGGTGAAGAGGCCGAACTGACCGATCATCAGCATCAGCATGAGGATCAGCGACGTCCAGACCTGCTGGCGTGCGAGCACGCGAACCTCGCTGCCGAAACTGACGGACTGGCGCGACGATCCCGTCTTGCGTGGGAGGAGGGCGGCCATGGCGGCGATGGAAACCACACCAAGCGCGCACATCACCCAGAACGTCGCACGCCACCCCCAGATGTTGCCGATCGCCGTGCCGGCCGGCACGCCGATGACATTGGAGACCGTGAGGCCCGACAGGATGAGCGCAACGGCCATTCCGCGCTGGTCGTGGCGGACCAGGCCGACCGCGACCACCATCGCGACGCCGAAATAGGCGCCGTGCGCCACGGCCACCGCAATCCGCAACAGCAACATGGACGCGAAGTCGGGTGCAAGTGCGCAAGCGGCCTGGCCAATGGTGAAGGCTGCGGCAAGGCCAAGCAGCAAGGCCTTGCGCGAAATCGTCTTGGTGGCGAGCGTCAATAGCGGTCCGCCGATTGCGATGCCGCCGGCGTAGCCGGAGACGAGGTAGCCGGCAGTTGGGATGGAGACGCCAAGGCCATCCGCCACCTGCGGCAGCACACCGGCGATGACGAACTCGGTGGTGCCGAATGCGAACGCAGCGATGAACAGGGCGATGAGGGGAAGCATGGCGCTGGAAGGCGATCCTTGAATGAGATGGCCTCAAATCACGAACGAGAGCGGCGAGCAATCCAGAAATTGTCGACGCCGGTTTAGGTTTTCTTGATCGGGCTGGCGCGACGGTTTTTCCTTCTCCCTTTGTTGTGGGAGAAGGACAAGGCTCCGGGATCACCCGGCCTTCAACCGCGAGCCGGTGAGCAGGCCGCGCTCCTCGAGCACGGGATAAGCCATCGAGGCGAGCAGCGAGTTGATCTGCTTCAGGTCGCGGATGGTGTCGAGATGGATGGAACTGGTCTCGACGCTCTTGGCGGTGCCGTCGCGCAGCCGCACGAAGTGGCTGGCGCTGGTCTCCTTCTCGCGGTCGCGCAGCCGGTCCTTTTCGAGCACCAGCTGGCGGGCGGTCTCCGGATCGCGCGAGACCAGCACGTTGAAGGCAAGCCGTGCGTTGGCGAGCACCGAGGCGTGGAAGGCGCAAAGCTCACGCCAGCCCTCGGGCGTGAACTCCAGCCCGCGCTCGAGCTTCTTCCTGACATGCACCAGCATGTTGCGCACGATGATGTCGCCGACCTGCTCGAGCTTGACGCAGGCGCCGATCAGCTCCTGGCAGCGCAGCGCCTCGTCCTCGCTCAGCGGGTTCTTGGTGACCTTGGCCAGATAGAGCTTTATCGCTGCGTGCTTCTTGTCGACGCGGTCGTCGAGCGCGGCCAGCGCCTTGATCTTGTCGGCATCGGCGGTCTCATAGAGCTCGATGATGCGCTTCAGCATGATCTCGACCGTCTCGCAGACCCGCACCACCTCACGGGTGGCGTTGGCCAGCGCCTGGCTCGGCACATCCAGCGCGCTGTCGTTGAGCGCGGACAGCTCGACGACGTCGAGCGCTTCGCCCGGCGCCGGTTTGGTGCCGAGCGCCACGATCTTTTCCGAAGCGCCGTAGACGAGACCGGCCAGTGGCAGGCCGGCAACCAGGATCAGGATGTTGAACAGGATATGCGCGTTGACGATCTGGTCGGGCACGGTGGCGCCGAGAAAGGCGACCGGCGGCTTCAACCACAGGAACAGGATCAGCATGGCTAGAGAGCCCATCCCGCGCATCAGGAGATTGCCGATCGGTACGACACGCACGCCCGGCTCCGCATTGCGGGTGAGCAGCGGCGCGATGATCGACGAACCCAGATTGACGCCGAGCACCAGCACGATGCCGAGTTCGGGCGGGATGAAGCCACGGCCGGCGAGCGTCACCATCAGCAGCACCGCGGCGATCGAGGAATGAAACAGCCAGGTGACCAGCGCCGCCAGCAGATAGGCGGTGACCGGGTCGCCGGAGAAGTAATCGACGACGACCGGCATCAGCGTGCTCTGGCGCAGCGGCTCCGATGCCTGGCCGATCATCTCCAGCGACAATACCAGCAGGCCGATGCCGACCAGGATGCGGCCGAACTGGCGCCAGTCGCGCCGCTCGGTGGCCATGAACATGACGGTGCCGGCGACAAGACAGACCGGCACCAGCAGCGACAGGTCGAAGGTGAGCAACTTGACCACCAGTGCCGAGCCGATCTCGGCGCCGCGCACGGCAAGCTGGCCCGATATGCCGCTGACGATGCCGGCGCCGGCGAAGGAGCCGACCAGCAAGGTGACGGCGGTGGAGCTTTGCAGGGCGATCGCCAGGCCGCAGCCGGCCAGAACCGCCATGAAAGGATTGCGCATGGTCGCGCGCAGCTTGTGGCGCAGCACATCGCCATAGGCGCGCTCGACACCTGTCTTCACCAAGCGGGTGGCAAACAGCATCAGCGCCACCGCGCCGGCAAGATGCAGCAAAACGACCGAACCGCTCATGTCAGGCTCGCATTCCGACAGGCGACAGCGATACGGGCGCCGTGACGGCACAGAGGTAAAAGAGGGGGCGAATCAAGGACATTGCAAGGGTCGATACTACTCCGATTACTTTTAGCCGGATAATAAATTTTGCCCAATTCGAACGGCTGTTGGTGCGCGACAGGGTGTGTCGGAAATGGATGGATCGCAAAATGGTTGCATTGCCGGCCGGCTTCTGGATGGTCGCGCGGTCGAGTGCCGACGACCCCTTCAAATCAGGTTTGAGCTGAGTGTTGAATTAGCTATCTTAAATACATGAAATCATTACGAAAACGTAATCCGCGTGTTCAGTTTCGGTTCATTCTTCGGGCTCTATTGCTTGGGCATCGGCAACCAAAGGAGTACCCCCGTGATGAAACGCATCATTCTTTCCGCAGTCGCCCTGTCTATGCTGGCTGCCACGTCCCTGCAGGGCAAGGCAGCGCCGCTGAACGCGCCGAATGCACCCCAGTCGAACTACAGCCAGGTCGACTGGAAGAAGCTGGACAGGCACGTGAAGAAGCGCGTCGTGGTGAAGAAGAAAGTCGTTGTGAAGAGGAACCATTGGCGCAATGGCCAGAAATATTCCAGCTGGAAGCGCCACCAGCCGATCCGCGACTATCGCTACTATGGCCTGCGTCGTCCGAGCCGTGGCCAGGAATGGATCCGCGTCGGCAACGACTATCTCTTGGTCGGCGTCGTCTCCGGCATCATCTTCGGCGCGATCGCCGCGCACTGATCGTCCAAATGTCCACCGGCACTATGCCGGAATAGGAAAGAAGGCGGCCCGCAGCGGCCGTCTCCTTTTGCCCTGTGAAAACCGGGTATGGTCCGCATTAGGAGTCGTCGGGTTTCGCCGGTGTGATTATATGGAGGACAAACGAGCCGTTCCCAATGCGCTTTCCCCCTGCCTTTCTCGACGAGATACGCGACCGCGTGCCGATTTCATCGGTGATCGGCCAGCGCGTGGCATGGGATAGGAAGAAGACCAACGCGCCGCGCGGCGACTATTGGGCGTGCTGCCCCTTCCATGGCGAGAAGAGCCCGTCCTTCCATTGCGAGGACAAGAAGGGCCGCTATCATTGCTTCGGCTGCTCGGTTTCGGGCGACCACTTCAAGTTCCTCACCGAACTCGACGGGATGAGCTTTCCCGAAGCGGTCGAGAAGATCGCCGACATGGCCGGCGTGCCGATGCCGGTGCGCGATGCCCAGCAGGAACGGCGCGAAAAGGAACGCGCCAGCCTGACCGAAATCATGGAAATGGCGACTGCCTTCTTCCAGGAGCGGCTGCAGGGACCGGAAGGCGCAAAAGCCCGCGCCTATCTGCGCGACCGCGGGCTGACACCGGCGACGCAGCAGTCGTTCCGGCTCGGCTATGCGCCCGACAGCCGCAACGCGCTGAAGGAGCATCTTGCCGCGAACGGCGTGCCCAAGGCCGATATCGAGGCATGCGGGCTGGTGCGCCACGGCGACGACGTCCCGGTCTCCTACGACTGGTTCCGCGACCGCATCATGTTCCCGATCCCGGATTCCAGAGGCAAGATAATCGCCTTTGGCGGGCGGGCGCTGGCTGCCGATGCGCTCGCCAAATACATGAATTCGCCCGACACCGAGCTCTTCCACAAGGGCAATGTGCTCTACAATTTCGCCCGTGCGCGCCAAGCGCTGGGAAAGGGGGCGCTGGCCAAGGGCGGCACGGTCATCGCCGTCGAGGGCTATATGGACGTGATCGCGCTGGCGCAGGCCGGTTTCGAGAATGTCGTGGCGCCGCTCGGCACCGCGCTGACCGAAAACCAGCTCGAACTCCTGTGGCGCATGGCCGGCGAGCCGGTGCTGTGCTTCGACGGCGACCAGGCCGGACTGAAGGCGGCATGGCGCGCCGCCGACATGGCGCTGCCGGCGGTTCAGGCAGGCCGCTCGGTGCGCTTTGCGCTTCTGCCAGAAGGCAAGGACCCCGACGATCTGGTCAAGGCCGACGGGCCGGACGCGTTTCGCGCAGTGCTTTCCGAGGCGCGGCCGCTTGCCGACCTTTTGTGGGTGCGCGAAACGGCGGGCGGCATCTTCGACACGCCGGAGCGGCGGGCGGAACTGGAAAAGACGCTGCGCGAACTGACCAGCCGCATCCGTGACGAGAGCTTGCGCTACCACTACCAACAGGAAATGCGCGAGCGGGTGCTAAGCTTTTTCGGCACCCAGCGCAGCGCGCGCCAAGGCTATAAAGGCGGGCGCCAGGATGGGCGGCCCGGCGGGCGCTTTCAGGGCAAGGGCTCGGCTCCTGGCGGACAGTTCGCACGCGGCGGCAATGCCGGCGGACGCACCGCGATCACCGAAAGCCTCGGCCGCTCGGCGCTTGTCAAGCGCGGCAGTGAGGGGATGTCGGTGCGCGAGGCGACGATCATCGCAGCTCTTGTCAATCATCCGGCGCTGATCGACGAGAATTTCGAACATGTCGAGTTCCTCGACCTCGCCAATACCGATCTGAAGCGGCTGCATGCGGCGATCCTCGATGCGATGGCGCATGACATGGCCAACGACCGCGACGCGGTGATCGCGACGATCCAACGGGCCGGCTGCGGCGAGATCTGGGCGCGCGTGGTGGCGCTGATCAAACGGGCTCGGCAGTGGCCGGCGCTGGAAACAGCCGGACTTGACGATGCCCGCGACGCCTTCAGCCAGGCGCTCCACTTGCAGCGCAGCGCGCGCACCTTACATAAGGAGCTGAAACAGGCGGAAGCGGCGCTCGCCAGCGATCCTACAGACGAAAACTACCGGCATCTCGTCGAGATCCAGGCGCAATTTCGTGATGTGCAAGCAACGGAAGCGCTGATCGAAGGGTTCGGCGTGTCTTCGGGCAGAGCCGGGCGGGTGTAGGTCGAAGCTTCCGAAAGAGTGAAAGTGCAGAACCGTGCTTGCGCGTCGAATCAGCCGCGGCGCTTTAAGTCGGGTAATTGATTCGCTTTTTTCATGCGAATCATGCGAGAGGCGCTTGACCTTCTGGCAGAATGACGGAATCAGGACGATTCGAAACGTTAACCCGTGCCGGCGTCGACGGGAAATGCAGCGATATGAGGTACCGGTCACTGGACAGGCAGTCAGCCTGCCACAGATACCAGGGTTAATCTGGACTTAACGAGAGATGCAGTTACTGGCCCGGGGAAGCGCGTTCTAGAGCGAGCGCATCTGATTTAACCGGTACGGCAGCTTACGCGGCTTGATACTTGGCCGCTTGGAGAAAATTAAGAATGGCGACAAAAGAAAAGGAAGAGGTCGAGACCGAACGTGAAGGCGCCACCGATGGCCCTCTGCTCGACCTTTCCGACGATGCTGTCAAGAAGATGATCAAAGCCGCCAAGAAGCGCGGCTATGTCACCATGGACGAACTGAATTCGGTGCTGCCCTCCGAGGAAGTGACCTCCGAGCAGATCGAGGACACGATGGCCATGCTCTCCGACATGGGCATCAACGTGGTTGAGGACGACGAGCAGGGCGAGGAGCCCGAAGCCGCCGACGCGGCTGCCGACGCCGAGGAAGACGCCAACGAGCTCGCCGAGCAGACCGGTACCGCCGTTGCCGCGACGACCACCAAGAAAGAGCCGACCGATCGCACCGACGATCCGGTTCGCATGTATCTGCGCGAAATGGGCTCGGTCGAGCTTCTGTCGCGCGAGGGCGAAATCGCAATCGCCAAGCGCATCGAGGCCGGCCGCGAGACGATGATCGCGGGCCTGTGCGAAAGCCCGCTGACCTTCCAGGCCATCATCATCTGGCGTGACGAGCTCAACGAATCGAAGATCCTGCTGCGCGAGATCATCGACCTCGAAGCGACCTATGCCGGGCCGGAGGCCAAGCAGGCGCCGGTGGTCGAGCGGATCGAGGAAGCCAAGACCGAGGAAAAGCCGCGCCGTTCGCGCGAGGACGAGGACGACATCACCAATGTCGGCGGCGACACGCGCGGTCTGACTGATGACGATGAGGAAGACGAGGACGAAGCGAGCCTGTCGCTGGCGGCGATGGAAGCGGAACTGCGCCCGCAGGTGATGGAGACGCTCGACGTCATCGCCGACACCTACAAGAAGTTGCGCAAGCTGCAGGACCAGCAGGTCGAGAACCGGCTGGCTGCCGCCGGCACGCTGTCGCCAAGCCAGGACCGCCGGCTGAAGGAGCTGAAGGACCAACTCATCAAGGCGGTGAAGTCGCTATCCCTTAACACGGCGCGCATCGAGGCATTGGTCGAGCAGCTCTACGACATCAACAAGCGCCTGGTGCAGAACGAGGGCAAGCTGTTGCGGCTGGCCGAAAGCTATGGCGTGCGCCGCGAGGAATTCCTGAAGGAATACCAGGGCTCGGAACTCGATCCCAACTGGACGCGCTCGATCGGCAATCTGACCTCGCGCGGCTGGAAGGAATTCACCAAGAACGAAAAGGACGCGATCCGCGACCTGCGCGCCGAGATCCAGAACCTCGCCACCGAGACGGCGATCTCGATTCTCGAATTCCGCAGGATCGTCAACCAGGTGCAGAAGGGCGAGCGCGAAGCCGCGATCGCCAAGAAGGAAATGGTCGAGGCCAATCTGCGCCTCGTCATTTCCATCGCCAAGAAATACACCAATCGCGGCCTGCAGTTCCTCGACCTGATCCAGGAAGGCAATATCGGCCTGATGAAGGCGGTCGACAAATTCGAATACCGTCGCGGCTATAAGTTCTCGACCTATGCGACGTGGTGGATCCGGCAAGCGATCACCCGCTCGATCGCCGACCAGGCGCGCACCATCCGCATTCCGGTGCACATGATCGAGACGATCAACAAGATCGTACGCACCTCGCGCCAGATGCTGCACGAGATCGGCCGCGAGCCGACGCCGGAAGAATTGGCGGAAAAGCTCGCCATGCCGCTGGAAAAAGTGCGCAAGGTGCTGAAGATTGCCAAGGAGCCGATTTCGCTCGAAACGCCGGTTGGCGACGAGGAGGATTCACATCTCGGCGATTTCATCGAGGACAAGATGGCGATCCTGCCGATCGACGCGGCGATCCAGGCCAACCTGCGCGAGACGACGACGCGGGTGCTTGCTTCGCTCACCCCGCGTGAAGAGCGCGTGCTCAGAATGCGCTTCGGCATCGGCATGAACACCGACCACACGCTGGAGGAAGTCGGTCAGCAGTTCTCGGTCACCCGCGAACGCATCCGCCAGATCGAAGCCAAGGCGTTGCGCAAGCTCAAGCATCCCAGCCGCTCGCGCAAGCTGCGGAGCTTCCTTGATAGCTAATGCCGGGTGACGGATAAGCAATTTAAAGGGCGCTGCGGCGCCCTTTTTCGTTCGTGCCGGGAATTGCCTCGCCAGACGGTGCGGTTGTTGTTGCAGCACACCTGCTGTGAGAGGATAATCTCGTGTCGGATGCATTTTCTGGGCGACAAACCCGGATGCCCGCCCCGGCAGTGACGCCGTGCTCCGAGGCCCCGGAGGGAGGTGTGCATGACAAACTATATCGTGCTGATCAACTGGACGGAGCAGGGCGCCAAAAATGTGCGCGAGTCGCCGAAGCGGCTCGATGCCGCCAAGAAGCTGCTGGGAGACATGGGTGGCTCGTTCAAGGCGTTTTATCTCACCATGGGCGAATGCGATATGGTGGCGATCGTCGAAGCGCCCGACGATGCGGTGCTCGCTCGTTTCTCGCTGATGCTGGCGACAGGCGGTAACGTGAGGACGCGGACGCTCAAGGCTTTCCCGGAATTGGCCTATCGCGAGATCATCGCCTCGCTCGGCTGAGGCGTTGCGCGGCTACAGATCCGCGCAAGCTGCCGAGCCCGGCACGGTCAGGCGCCGCTTGGCGGCGCCCGGCCAGTCTGGTCCGAAATGTTGCGGGGCGAAGGTAGTTCCCGGATACTCCGCGCAGCACCTCAGCTCGCGTCTCTGAACACATGCCCAAGCCTCTGCTGACCATCTGGTACAACACCCGCTGTCCGGTTTGCGATGCCGGCATCAGCCGGCAGAAGCGGCGGCTGATCGAGGCGATCAAGACCGGGCGGATCGCGTTTCGCGACATCAATGCCGAACCGGCGGCACTGGCCGGATACGGCGTGTCGCTGGAGGACATCCGCCGCCGGTTGCATGCAATTGATGCGGACGGCAAACTTTTGGTCGGCGCCGACGTCGCAATTGCCGTTTGGCTAAGAACGTCGGGCGAGGGCTGGCTGGCAGCGCTGTTCGGCAACCGCACCGTGCTGCCGTTGACCCGCTATGCCTATGATCGCTTCGCCGATCTTCTCTATGCCTGGAACCGGCGAAAGGGCCGCTGGTAAGCGGCAGAGACAACCGCCCCGGGGGCCTTTTGGGACTCCGGAGCGGTTCAGCCACTGCCTTAGCCGCAAACGCGCTCTTTCAATCCCGTGCGCAATTACGTTACATCGTAAGATATATCTTGACTCAACCACCTCGCCTGCCTAGTTAAGAGATATCGTAAGACATAACTCAAGGAGCAGACGATGCACGGACATCATCATTTCGGCGAGCATGCCGAGCGCGTTTTCATGCATATGGCCGGCAAATTCGGCGGTCGTGGCGGCGGCTTCGGCCCATTCGGCCACGGCACGAGGGGCGGCGGGCGCGGCGGGCCGGGCGACATGTTCCGCGCCGGGCGTATGCTGGCCGACGGCGATCTCAAGCTGATCACGCTGTCGCTGTTGGCCGAGGCGCCGCGCCACGGCTACGACATCATCAAGGCGCTGGAGGAGCGCACCAGCGGCGTCTACAGCCCGAGCCCGGGCGTGGTCTATCCGACGCTGACCTTCCTGGAAGAGGCCGGCTATGCCGTCTCGTCGGCGGAAGGCAACAAAAAGGTGTTTTCGATTACCGAGGCAGGCCAGACGCATCTCAATGACAATCGCGAGATGATCGACCATGTGCTCGACCATCTCGAGCGTTTCGGCCGCAAGATGGCAAAGGCGCGCGACTGGTTCGGCTGGAACGAGGACGAGGATGGCGGACGTCGCGGCCGCGGCCGTTCGGAAAAGCGCAACGAATTCCGCGCCGTGCGCCAGCGGCTGCGCGCAGCCCTCGGCGACATCGTCGACGCGCCCGCTGAAAAACAGGCCGAGGCAATCGCAATATTGAAAGGGGCGGCCGAAGCCCTCGAAGCGCTGTCGCGCGATTGACGTCCGGGCCGGATGCGGCCCTTGCCCGTTTGCCTAAGGACCGCTAGTGAAATCATCCTGCACCACGCTATGTGATGCAGGATGATTGCCGTTGGAGGGCGCTCCCATGTCTTTTCTTAAACGTCTTTTCGGTGGCGGCAGTGACGCGGGCGAGCCAAAGAGTGGTGCACCGGCAAAGCGGATCGAGCACAAGGGATTTTTGATCAGCGCCACGCCCTACAAGGCGGAAGGCCAATACCAGACCTGCGGCGTAGTTTCTAAGGAGATCGACGGCGTGATGAAGGAGCACAAATTCATCCGCGCCGACCGTTTTGCCGGGCTCGACGACGCCGTCGACATCTCGATCAAGAAGGGCATCCAACTCGTCGACGAGCAGGGCGAGAAGATGTTCGGGTAGACCTCATTACAGCCTTGGATCGATTGGCTCGCTCTCCAGCGCCAGCACGCCAAAAACACACTCGTGAATCCGCCGAAGCGGCTGTTTGGCGACAAATCGCTTCAGCGCCTGGTGGCCGAGCGCGAATTCCCTGAGCGCCGAGCTGCGCTTGCCGCCCAAGCTTCGCTCTCGCAGGCGGACCAGATTGTCCGGCGCATCATATTCGGGGCCATAGATGATGCGCAGGTATTCTCGGCCGCGGACTTTCAGCGCCGGCTGGATGAGTCCCTTCTTGCTCCGACTGATGAAGTCGAGCGGTTTAACCACCATGCCTTCGCCACCCGAGCCCGTCAGCGCCTCCCACCAGGCGACGGCCTCCGCACACGCGCTGGCATCGGCCAGATCAACCGTGCGCCATCGCGTGCGCGTTACCACGCCATCGCCCGCAGCCAGACGGTCTGCAAGCGTCATGTGCCAAATGTGGTCCTGGTCGAACCAAACACGTCCCTCACTGGCGAGCAGGTGGAACGGCGCAACCTTCAGGCCGTCGATGTCCGAGACCGGCCACACATAGGGCGCCCAGGCGATGGCATATTTGGCCGCACGCGAAGCCCGGTCTTCAAGGCGGGCATTGAGGGCGGTTGCATCGACGCCGCGCGCCATCGCACGGGCTAACGCCTCGCGACTCACCTGGAAGCCGGCGGCCGAGGACGTTGCCACCGGCGCATACTGGCTTTCAATCAAGCTGCTGGCCTTGGCCGACCAAGGCATTATCTCGGTGTCCAGCAGCAGCCAGTCGCTGTTTAATTCCTCCCACAGGTCCGCTGCTTCGACGCCGGCGCGGAGACGGGCGAGCAGGCCTTCCGTCATGGCAGGGTCATTGAAAAAGGAGCGTCCGGTCCGGGTCCAGATCGCGCCGGTTTCATCGCCCAATGTCCCGAAGCGGTTACGCGCCGTCTGCGCGTCCCGGCACAGCGCGATCACTGCCCGCGAGCCCATGTGCTTCTCCTCACACACCACCTGAGCGACGTCACGTTCGCGGTAGTAAGCGAGGGCGTCCTCGGGACGTTCCAGCCAGCCGCCTAGGCTGCTCGTCTCTGACGGCGACATCGTCGGCGGCAGATAGATCAGCCATTGGGCGGCAACGCGAAGCGGCTCATCACCTCCAGCGCTGCCGAAGCATTCTCCTCGGCTACGACAATCCGGCCGCTCAGTTCGGTCTCGATCCAACGGCGACCGGAGACATCCTGGTAGTCGAGTACCCCGTCGGCATCGGCCTGCGCCGATTTGTCCGGCCTGGACCCGCCCAGCGGACGCATCGGTTCCGACCAGGTCTGGATTGCCGGGACATCAACCAGTTCGCGTTCCGGCCAGCGCAAAGCCGTCAACTTGCCGCCGAATACGCAGCCTGTGTCGATGCACAGGGTGTTGTTGACCCACTCGGCCGACAGCACCGGTGTGTGGCCGTAGATCACGGCCGTCTTGCCACGGTAGGCCATGGCCCAATCCGCTCGTACGGGCAGGCCAAATTCGTCGATCTCGCCTGTGGTCTCGCCATAGAGGGCGAACTCACGCACGGCGCCGGAGCCACGCCCTATCATCTCTTCCCTAAGGCCGGCATGAGCGACAGCGAGGCGTCCGCTGTCCAGCCAGACATGGCTGCGCAGGCCGTCGAGGAAGGCCGGCAGGGCCTCTCGCAGACCGCGATCCTGAGCGTCCAATTGGTCGATCGTTTGCTGAAGGCCGTGGGCGACCGTGACCTTGCGGCCTTCCAGCCATCGGCTGAGCTTGCGTTCGTGATTGCCTTGGACACAGTAGGCAGTACCGGCTGCGACCATGCTCATGGCGATGCGCAGGACATCGGGAGCGTTGGGGCCGCGATCGACGAGATCGCCGACAAAGACGATCTTGCGGCCGTCCGGCGGGGTCACGGCGACCGTCCGATCGTCGCGAACCTCGGACCAAGCGACCCTGTAGCCGAGTCGACTGAGCAGGATCTGAAGCTCATCGGCGCAGCCGTGGACATCGCCTATGATATCGAACGGACCGTGGTCGTCGCGCTTGTCGGTCCACAGCGGTTGGCGCGAGACCTTGGCGGTGTCGATGCTGGCCTCGCTGGTAAGCTTCCAGACCTGTCGGAAGCCCTCGCGTTGCAGGCCGCCGAGACCCTTGCGGATTTCGGTCGTCATGCGTTGGGCCACCCCGGGCCCGAACGGCCGGTCGGGGCGCGACGCGTTGCGCGCGACGCAGACATCGACACCAGGATCGATGACCACAGCGACTGGCAGAGCGTGCCACTTGCGCGCCAGTTCGACCCAGGCCTTGCGGTCGGCGGCCCGCACATTGGTGGCGTCGATGACGGCCAGCTTGCGGTGCTTAAGCCGTTTGCCGGCGATCTCGCGCACCAGCTCGAAGGCGTCGGCCGAGACGTCTTGATCAGTCTCTTTGTCGGTGATGAGCCCGCGGCAGCGATCCGAGGAAATGATCTCGGTCGGCAGGAAATGCTTGGCGGCGAAAGTCGACTTGCCCGATCCGGTCGAGCCAATCAGCACAACCAGAGCGAAGTCAGGGATGGTGAGATCGGTTTTGTCGGGCTCTCTCATCGCGTGAATACCGCCATCTGCGTGGGCGCCCCCAGGACAGGGTTCTCGGCCCCTATGCCGCTGAAGACGGCGGCATAGCCATAGGTCTCACCGATTTTTGCCGCCCAGGCTTCGAACTGAGCGCGGCTCCATTCGAAGCGATGGTCCGGGTGGCGAAAGGCGCCAGGGGCCAGGTTGGCGAACAGAACGTTGTAGTCCGCATTCGGAGTGGTCACGATCACCGACTTGGGCGCCGTCTCGCCGAAAACGATGCGTTCGACCAGAGGTAGCCTGTCCTCGTCGAGATGCTCGATGACTTCGACCAGCACCGCAACGTCGGCCTCGGCCCAGCGTCTATCCCGATACGTCAGCGATCCATGTAGCAGCGTGACCCGACCCTCGGGCGGCCCGCCGAACTCGTTCAGCTTGAGACGCTTGGCAGCCCATTCCAATTCGCGGACTGCAGGATCAAGTCCAAACAGCTTGTGGACCCATCGTTCGCGCACAAGCCGATAGAGTAGCTTGCCTTCGCCGCATCCCAAATCCGCAATAGTGGTTCCGCCGGTGGCTCGAATGGCCTGAACCACAGCGTCCATACGCAAATCGTTCAACCGGATCGGCACCTCCAGCGCCTCCTCGGGCGCAACGCGGACTTCAGGAGGCAGCGCCTCGCCGGCCGTCTCGGGAGCCAATCGCTCCAGGGCGATACGGGCCAAAGCCCCACGATTGCGCAGATAGCGGCGTACAATCAGGTCTTTGGCGGGATGGTTTTCCAGCCAGCCCTCGCCCTTGGATAGCAACTTGTCGATCTCAGCCTCGCCGACCCAGTAGTGCTTGGCGTCGTCCATCACCGGGATCAGGACATAAAGGTGGTTCAGCAGGGCACTTAGCCGGCCAGTGCCGGTCAACTTCAGGTGGCCGTATCGCGGGCCGCTTGCACCAGACCCGACATCCCCTATCGGGGTTAGATCGACGGTCCACCCCAAAGGTTCGAACAGGCCTCGAACCAGAGCCTCACCGCCGCGCATCGGCAGCGGTGTCACCACCGCCTCCAGCGGCAGGTCGCTGTCGGCCAATTCCTGGCGCTCCTTTGATATGCCGGTCATAGCGGTCCGCAGCGTTTTGTTTAGCGCCACCGACAGGAAGGACGATGCCGCATAGGGCCGGTCGTTTACATACTGGTCCAGCAGGCCTTCTGCCTGACCTTTGCCCCGGACGAGCCCTATCGGATCGACGTCGAGCAGTAGTGCAGCCTCGCAACGCTCGTCAGTCGCCTCGGGATAGAGCAGCCACACCTTGCCGAAGGACAGGTCGGTCTCGTGCAGACGATCGGGATGCTTGTGCAGCAAGAAGCCGAGATCTGTGGCCGGACGATGCGTTGTGGCGACGGAGAGGAACATCGGCGACCGATAGCGCAGACAAGCGGAATAACCAATGGTGTCGCGCGGCTATCCTGGTAAAAGCCATCCAACACTTTGACTCGGGCGCAGCCGCGCTAGCAGATCGCAAAAAGGCAGGCGCCCGGCGCCTGCCTTTTTCGGTTCTGATACCAGTTGTTCGCGCCCTACGCGGCAGCGGCAACCGTTGCGGCGGTGGCCACCGCCGCATCCACCTTGGCTGACGCCTTGGCCAGAGCGGCGGTGACCGCGTCGGGGCCCATGCCGACGCCCTCGATGCGGATGACTTCGACGTCGGTCATGCCGATGAAGCCAAGCACGCTGCGCAGATAAGGGATGGCGTGGTCCATCTGCACGGCAGCGCCTTCCGAATAGATGCCGCCCGAGGCGAGGACGATGTAGACCTTCTTGCCGGTGACCAGGCCCTTCGGGCCATTCTCGCCATAGGCAAAAGTCTTGCCGGAGCGGGCGACGTGATCGACCCAGGATTTCAGGGTCGACGAGATGCCGAAGTTGATGAAGCCGGTGGCCAGGATGATGGTGTCGGCCGCAAACAGTTCATCCAACACAGCGTCGGAAACGCCGACGACCTCGGCTTGGCGCTGGGTGCGAGCTTCGACGGGCGTATAGATGCCGGTCGAATAGTCCGGATCGATGTGCGGCAGCGGGTTTGCCACGAGATCGCGTGCGACCAGCTTGGCCGAAGGATCGGCCGCAAGCAGCTTCTCGGCGAGCTCGGTGGCGACACGGGTCGAGTGCGAGGCATTGCCGCGCGGGCTGGAAGTGACAAGAAGGATGGACATGGCGGGTCTCCAGGGATGAGTTGAATGTCCCGACAAATATGTGTCTGCTAGCCCATTTGAAAAACTGGTATATTTTTCATATAATCCATCTAAATTATGGATGGCACGATGCAACCCAACCCAACACTCGACCAACTGCAGATCCTGGTTACGGTGGCCGATACCGGCAGCTTCTCCGCCGCCGGCCGCAAGCTCAACCGGGCGCAATCGGTCATCAGCTATGCCATCGCCAATCTCGAGGCGCAGCTCGGGCTGAAGCTGTTCGAGCGCGAGGGTACGCGCGAGCCGCAACTGACCGAGATGGGCCGGGCGATGCTGGAGGACGCGCGACGCATGACCGGTGTGCTGCAGCGCATCCGCTCGCGCGTCGACGGCTACCATCAGGGGCTGGAGGCCGAAGTGGCGCTGTCGGTCGATGCGGCACTGCCCTCACCGGTGCTGGTGCGGGTGCTGAAGGCGTTCGAGGCTCAGTTTCCGACCGTGATGCTGCGCCTCCATATCGGCACGCTCGGCCTGATCCCCGATCATGTCGTCAGCGGGCAAGCCGATCTCGGTGTTGGCGGCCTGCTGGGCGAGGTCGACGTCCACCTTGTGCGCATCGGCTTCATGTCGATAGTTCTGGCCGCCGCGCCCAGCCACCCGCTGGCGCTGCTGCCGAAGCCGGTGGCGATCGAGGAGGTGCGCGAACACACCCAACTCGTCGTCACCGACCAGTCCGAGCGCACCAAGGGGCGCGACTTTGGCGTCTTTGCCTACCGCACCTGGCGGCTGACGGACCTGCGCACTAAGCATATGCTGATGCGTGAGGGTCTGGGTTGGGGCGGGCTGCCGCGATGGCTGATTGCCGATGATCTGGCGAGTGGCCGGCTGGTGGAACTCGACCTCGAGCCTTACAGCGAGGTGCGTTCGCCGCTGTTTGCCATGCATCGCACCGACCGAAGCCCGAAACCCGCGGCAGCCTGGCTGATCGATCAGTTCAAACGGCAGCTCGGCTGCTTCAACGAGTTCGAGCCGGGCCAGGTGCCTGAGGATGAGTCGGAGACAGTCCATCGATAAGGGCGACAAGCACCTCGCGATAGGGGCCGGTCTCGGCGCCGGCCTCGACAGCGAGCGCCGCCCGATCGAAGGCGGCGGCAAGCAGCGCGGTCAGTGCCTCCACCGGCAATCTTGTCATGGTCTGCGCGCGCATCGCCGCGACGAGGCCCTCGCGCAAGGAACGGTTGCCGTGGCGGTTATCGATGTCGTCCATTGCGGCGCGGCCGAGCACGGCCGGTCCGTCGAGCAGCAGCAGCCGGGTGCGGCCGGGTGCGCGCATGGCGGCAAGGTAGGCGTCGGAACCGGCGATCAGCGCGTCACGGGCAAACAGTGAGGGCGGCGAGGCGCGCTCGATCTCTTCCGCCACAGCCGCCGCCTCTTGCTCGACCACGGCGGCGAACAGCGCCTGCTTGTCGGCAAAGTGGTGGTAGAGAGCGCCGCGCGTGACGCCGGCCGCAGCCACGATCTCTGGCGTGCCGGTCTCCGCATAAGATTTCTCGGTGAACAGTTTTCGCGCCGCGGCGATCAGGTCGGCGCGCGTCGCTTCGGTGCGATCGCGGTTGGAGCGGCGTGCTGGTTCCTGTTGCATACGTGCAGCCTGTATGTTAATACAATTTACATGCAGACTGTATGTTATCTGACTGGAGAAGGAAAGATGAAGACGACGAGCTATTATCCGGTGCTGATGACGGGCGACGTTGCCGGCACGAAGGCATTCTATATCAAGCACTTCAGTTTCAAGCCGCTGTTTGCGAGCGACTGGTATGTGCATCTGCAGTCGGCCGAGGATCGCCGGGTCAATCTTGGCATCGTCCAAGGCGACCACGAGACGATACCTGAGGAGGGGCGTGGCCGAACGTCGGGGCTGCTGATCAATTTCGAGGTCAAGGATCCGGACGCGGTCTACGAACGGATCCTGGCCGCCGGCCTGCCGATCCTGCGGTCCCTACGCAACGAACCCTTCGGCCAGCGTCATTTCATCACCAAAGACCCCAATGGCGTGCTGATCGACGTGATTAAACCGATCCCGCCGAGCGCGGAGTTCCTGGCGCAGTTTGTTGAAGGGTGACCGGGAGCCTGAACGACGCTTCGCGACAGGAACTGTCGGCAGAGGTGAGGGGACGGCTCGGGCCGCGTGACCGGGCGGGCATTCGCGGTCTATGGTGAGCTTGGCAACCTTGGGCCCATTCAATGCGTGAAATCTGCCTTGTCCGCGCACCCTCAAACCTTGGCCTCCGCCCGCTGAGACCAGATCATATACCGGGGACGTGGCGTGCGCCGCAGGCATTGACCGAGGCCGGCTTGATCGAGACGCTTGCGCCCGCCAAAGTGGTTGATCTTGATCGGCCCGCCTATAGCACGGAGCCGCAGCCAGGCACCCGGCTGCGCAACGGCAACGCGATACGCAGCTTCAACCTCGGACTCGCCGAAGTTGTTGCCGGCGCGCTGGGACGAGGCGAATTCCCGCTGGTCGTCGGCGGCGACTGCGCGGTCCTGCTTGGCGCACTGGCTGCTGCACGGCGATCTGGTCCGCTGGCGCTGGTCCATGTCGACGGCCACAGCGATTTCCGCCATCCGGGCAACTACGACATCAACGCTTCGCTCGGCTCGGTCGCCGGCATGGACCTTGCGCTCGCCACCGGACGTGGCGAGCCGTTGCTGACCGACTGGCCTGAAATCGCAAGCCCCCTTGTTGCGGACGAACAGGTGATTCAGATCGGCGAACGCGAGAACCGCGACCCCGACTTCGCCTGGCCTGACATCAATTCGACCGCGATGACGCTGATCGACGTCTTCGCCGTGCGAGAGCTTGGCGCGGCAAAGGTCCTGGAAAAGACCTGGACCACGCTGGCGCGAACCGGCTGGCCCTATTGGGTGCATTTCGACGTCGATGCGCTCGATCAGACGGTGATGCCGGCGGTGGATTCACCAGGCAGTCCCGGCCCCGATCCCGACGATCTCGTCGCCATTCTCGCGGCGCTGGTAGCGGATCCGCGCTGCACCGGAATGGATATGACCATTTTCGATCCTGACCTCGATCCGACCGGAGAGCTGGCCGTGCTGCTGGTTTCGCTGCTTGGCCAGATCTATGCGTCGCGATAATCGTTAGCTTCGCGCCACCGGCATCACCGTGACCTGAGTAATGCCGGAGCGGCGCACCACCGTGCACAGCGTCTCGCGGCCGATGCGCTCGGCGTCGAGCAGGCGCACCAGATCGTCGACGCCGGTGACCGGGCGTCCGTCGATGGCGGCGATGATGTCGCCTTCCCTGAGCCCGGCCTTGGCCGCCGGGCTGTTCGCCTCGACGCTGCGCAGGCGCACCGCCGTGCTGCTCGACACTTGCGACAGCAGGGCGGCGCGGCGCGGCAGGTTTGTCGTGTCGGCCGAGACGCCGATGAAGGCGCGGCGGACGCGGCCGAAGCGGATGATCTCCGAAATGACGAAATTGGCGGTGTTGGAGGCAACCGCGAAGGCGATGCCTTGCGCACCATGGATCATGGCGGTATTGACGCCGATGACCTCGCCCGCCGACGACACCAGCGGTCCGCCGGAATTGCCGGGGTTGAGTGCTGCGTCGGTCTGGATGACGTCGTCGATCAGCCGGCCGGTGGAGGCGCGCATCGAGCGGCCGAGCGCCGAGACGACGCCTGATGTGACGGTCCATTCGAAGCCGAGCGGGTTGCCGATGGCAATGGCGATCTGGCCGCGCCGCAGACGCTTGGAATCGCCGAGCGGCGCGATATCGGCAAAGCTGCCGTCGGCACGCACCAGCGCGATGTCGGTGTCGGGGTCGCGGCCGAGAACACGGCCTTCTCTGGAGACGCCGTCCGGCATGGTGACGCGGACAGTGCGGGCATCGCCGACGACGTGGAAGTTGGTGACGACCAGCCCGTCCGGCGTGAGGACGAAGCCGGAGCCTTGGCCGCCGGCACCACCGATGCGCTCGATGCGGCACACGGCGGGACCGATGCGGTCCACGGCATCGGCCACCGTTGCCGAATAATCATCGAGCAGCGCATCGTCGAATTGCAATTGCTGGGCGGGGAGGGACATGGCAGGGCTCCGTATCTTTAGAGCAAGATGAAGGATGCCTATATGTGCGGAGCGGCCGGATCGGCCGCGACCTGACCAGATGGCCAGTCCAACGCCCAACTAGCCGTCAGGCGAGTACCCGCGAACGCGCTGCCGAGCGATATCTGGGTTAGAGCGACGAGCGTCCATTGGACTCTCAAAGTACGCTGACTTTGAGTTCTCGCATCGTGCTTTCCGAAAATCGATTCCGATTTTCGGGCCGATGCGATAAAAACCCAGGAGACCAACATGAGCGACTTCAATCTGAGCGCATTTTCCGACGCCATCGCCGATATCGCCGCCGCAGCGGCGCCGGCGACAGCGAGCTTCGCCACGCATCAGCGTCGCACCGCGACCGCCTTCCATTGGCGCGACGGCTATTTTATCGCTGCCGAGGAGGCGGTGGAGGCCGGCGAGGAGATCGAGCTGACGCTTTCTTCGGGCGACAAGGTGAAGGCTGAGTTGGTCGGCCGCGATCCATCCACTGGGACGGCCCTTCTGAAGCCGACCGGCGCGCCGGACGTGCCGTCGCTGGCCAAGGCAGGCACGGTGCGGCCGGGCCATCTCGCCATCGCCATCGGCAATAGCGACGGCGCGGGGCTCGCCGCATTCGGCACGGTCGGTGAGGTCGGTCCGGCTTGGCGCTCGATGCGCGGCGGCACGATCGACCGGCGCATCAATCTGGCCGTCAATGCCGGCGGCCGTTTCGAGGGCGGCCCCGTGCTCGACGCCAAGGGCGCACTGATCGGCATGCTGCTGTTCGGGCCGCGCCGGCGGGCGCTGGTCATGCCTTACGAGACGATCGAGCGGGCGGCAGCGACGCTGCGCGAGAAGGGCCATGTCGCGCGCGGCTATCTCGGCGCCGGCCTGCATCCGATCCGCAACGGCGACACGCATGGCGCGATGGTGATGAGCCTCGACGACAATGGCCCGGCGAAGGCCGCCGGCCTGCATCTTGGCGACATCATCGTGTCGTGGAACGGCGAAGCCGTGCATGGCCCGCGCGACCTGATCCGCAGGCTCGGGCCGGACAGCGCCGGCGCGTCGGTGACGCTCGGCGTGGCACGCGGCGGCGAACGGCGCGAGGTCGTGCTGACCATCGGCGAAAAGCCGCTGAACTGAGAAGATGGATGGCAAGTCACGGGATCACTGGGCGGCGGCTGACGGTGCTGATCGCGCTCGATGACGCCGTACGTGCCGAACACCTGTCCACGGCCCTTGCCGCGACTGACGATCTGCTGCCGATTGTGGCCGGCAACAGCGAGAGCGGCGACAGAGCCGATGTCGCGGTCGTCGATGACAATAGCCTGGAAAGAGAAGCCCTGGAGGGCGGAGGGCTGGAAGGTGCGGCCACCGATCCCGCGATGCCCCAGGTGCTCTTGTCTCAACGAGGCAGGCGGCAGCGGCCCGCCGATAGCGTGTTTGCCGTGCTGCCGGCGGCAGCGGACGATCTGCTGATCGCTGCTGCCGCGCGGCTGGCGGCGGCTGGCTACCGGATTTCGGGCGAGGGCCGCCCCTTGTCTGATCGGCATGACGATTTCGCTTTCCATGACGACGACCTCTCCGACGAGGAGCCGGTCGACGACAGGACCGAGCGGCCCGCGCTTTCGCCGCGCGAGAGCGAAGTGCTGGCGCTTTTGGCCGAGGGCGCGCCGAACAAGGTGATCGCGCGGCGCTTGAACATTTCCGTGCACACGGCGAAGTTCCACGTCGCGGCGATCCTGATCAAGCTAGGTGCGGCCAACCGCACCGACGCGATCGCCATCGCCATGCGGCGAGGCCTGGTGCTGGTCTAATTTGTCGTTCCAACCCTACGCAGCGTAACTCACATCCGGCGTGCTGGGCCTTGCGCGGCACGCAACCGCCGCGCAAGGATCACGCCTGTGATGTTGCAAGGAGGCGGAAGACATGTCGCTCAAGGGAAAGACGCTGTTCATCTCCGGTGGGTCGCGCGGCATCGGGCTGGCGATCGCACTGCGCGCTGCGCGCGACGGCGCCAATGTGACGATCGCGGCCAAGACCGCCGAGCCGCATCCAAAGCTGCCGGGTACGATCTACACGGCGGCTGAGGAGATCGAGCAGGCCGGCGGCAAGGCCTTGCCGATGTTGTGCGACATACGCGAGGAGGGGCAGGTGGCCGAGGCGGTCGCCCGGACCGTCGAGAAATTCGGCGGCATCGACGTCTGCATCAACAATGCCAGCGCCATCCAACTCACCGGCACGCTGGAAACCGAAATGAAGCGCTATGATCTGATGCACCAGATCAACACCCGCGGCACGTTCCTGGTTTCCAAAATGTGCATTCCCCACCTGAAGTTGGCTGACAATCCTCACATCTTGAATCTGGCGCCGCCGCTCGACATGAAGGCCAAATGGTTCAAGAACCATGTCGCCTATACGATGGCCAAATTCGGCATGTCGATGTGCACGCTGGGCATGAGCGCGGAGTTCGCCAGGGACGGCATCGCCGTCAATTCGCTGTGGCCGATCTCGACGATCGATACGGCAGCGGTGCGCAATCTCCTGGGCGGGGCGACAGTGGCGGCGATGAGCCGTTCGCCCGATATCATGGCCGAAGCCGCGCACGCGATCCTGCTCAGGCCGTCGCGCGAAGCTACCGGCAATTTCTACATCGACGAGGAGGTGCTGCGCGCCGAGGGCGTCAGCGATTTTTCGATCTATGCGCCGGGCGCGACGGGCCCGCTTGCCGGTGACTTCTTCGTGCCCGACGAGGTGTTCGCGAATTCGGAAACGAACATCAAAAGTAGCTACTGACCGGCACCGGACGCCGTTCTCAACTCAGCCTTCTTGGCTTTGAGGCGGAGGGCCATCGTGAGGAATTGTCTGGGCCTCGCGCAAGGCTTCGGTTCTCCACCGAATCCGGAAACAAAACCCCGCCGGCGAGGGGGTACCGGCGGGGCTCATGTGTCCCGCTGGAGTCGGGACAGGGCAGGGAAGCCCTAGTCAGAATCTGGGGTGGACGATCTCGCGATTCAATGCCTGGCTAAAATCGCGACGTACATTCTCCTTCAACCTCGGCTCATGCCGGAAATCGTCCATCCCGGTGAAAGCGGGTGGGCTACGTCTTCCCGCATAGATTCCAGCAACCAGTTCAGGTTTCTGGAATCGTTGCTTTTAAGGTGGCCATGGTTTTTTACGAAAACCCGTTTCCGCTTTTTACTTTGCTGACGTTCGGTTCGGGACCATGGCCTAGTTCGCACTGGCGACCGGCGCCACCAGCGAGGTGATGCGGCGGATGGCGACGCGACGGTTCTCGCGCTCAGGCTCCGACGTATCGACCTTGAGATATTCCTCGCCATAGCCCTGTGTCGTCAGGTTCTCCGGCGGGATGCTGAAGGCATTGGTCAGGGCTTCGGCGACAGCCTCCGCGCGACGGTCGGACAGAGCGAGGTTCGCCTCCGGCCTGCCGACGGCATCGGTATGGCCTTCGATCAGGAAGGTTTCCGCCGGGTTCTTCTCCAGCAGCTTCTCCATGGCGCTGGCGACGCCTTCCAGTTTCTGCACCTCGGTTTCGGGGATCGAGGCTGAACCGAATTCGAAGTTCAGCGTGTCGAGGTCGATGCGGCGCGCGATGTCGCGCACGCGGGCCGAGCGCTTAACCTCGTCGATCGAGTAGAGGCGCTGAACCCTCTCCACCGGCGGCTGTTCGAGAAAGGTATAGTAGTCGTCTGGATCCTCGACCTCTTCGGAATCCAGAATGTACTCCTCGCGCGGAATGTCGATCCGAATGGGCGGCAGATCGTCGCCCGGATCGCGCCAGTCGCCATCGTCCTCATAGTACCGCTCGTCGACATAGCTCAGTACATATTCGCGTCCGTCGGGCGCGATGCGTGAACGCTGGATGACATCGCCGTAGCGGTTGCGGATGGTGACGATCTGGATTCCGTTGTCACGCTCGACGATTTCCCGGGTGCGATCGCCCGACAACTCCTCATAGTAGACGTTCCTCGCGCCACGGTGCATGCGCGGGGCGTCGTCGCTTTCGACGATCGTCTGGTTGTTGAACTGGAGGATAACGCGGTCGCCGAGTTCCCTGACGACGTCGACCCCCCGCGGGCGCGGACGGCGGCGAATGTCCTCGACGTCGGGCGCACGCTCAACGCGTTTGCCCTTTTCCTCCGTCACCGGAACCATCCTCTTAATCTTGAGCTCCTGCTGGGCTGCCCTGTCGTCAGTGGGCGGCGGCCCCTGGTCGACCGGAGCCGGCTTCGGGGCTTCCGCCTGCTCCCCGTTCTGCTGGGTGGGCTGACCACCCGCGTCCTGGCCGCCCGTCTCTTGCGCGTTGTCCTTGCCGCCCTTGCGCTTGCGCCTGGCATCCTTCTGGCTGTCGAACACGGGAACCGCGTTTGGATCGGACGCTTCGCCCTGGACCGGAGCTTCGCCTTGGGCCGGCGCAGCCTGCTCGCCATCGGCGGGCTGCTCATCGGTTGAGGGCTGCTCACCCGTTACAGGCTTCTTGCCGCGTTCCTTAGCCTGCTCCCGGGGCTTTTCGCCCTCAGCCGGAGCCGCTTGCCGGTCGGTCGGAAGCGGCTCGGCCTGCTCGCCGGCGGGCGTGTCCTGTTCGGCTGGCGCAGCCTCGATCTGCTGATCCTGGTCCGGCTTCTTGCGCGGCTTGACCTGCTCGTTGTCATTTGCAGGTGCGACCTTCTCGCCTTGCGCCGCCTGTCCGGCAGGCTCTTCGGCAGGTGCCGTTTCGATCTGCTGTTGGTCGCGCTTCTTCCTGCGCGGTTTTTGCTCTTCGGCCGGGGCGGCCTGTTCGGCGGGCGCTGCTTCGATCTGCTGTTGGTCGCGCTTCTTCCTGCGCGGTTGTTGCTCTTCGGCCGGGGCGGCCTGTTCGGCCGGGGCTGCTTCGATCTGCTGTTGGTCGCGCTTCTTCCTGCGCGGTTGTTGCTCTTCGGGCGGGGCGGCCTGGTCGGCCGGGGCTGCTTCGATCTGTTGTTGGTCGCGCTTTTTTCTGCGCGGTGGTTGCTCTTCGGCCGGGACGGCCTGTTCGGCCGGGGCTGATTCAGTCTGCTGCTGCTCGCGCTTCTTCCTGCGTTGATTGCCTTGCTCGTCCCCGGAAGGAGCGGCCTGCTCAGTGGGAGCCGATTCAGCCTGCCGCTCGCGTTTCTTGCGAGACTTCTGCTCCGGTTCCGCCTGCTGCGCGCAGCCTTCCGCCGACTCGCCTTCGGGGCAGTTAGACTGCGCCAGGATCAGTGGGGCCGTCATGCCTTGCAAAGAATCGAACGCGGCGCTGCCCTGCAACGGGAATGCGCCCAACGGCGCGGACGCCATCAGCAGGCCAAGTGCCGTGCCTGCCAGAATCCGTGGTTGGCGTTTCATTAAAAATCCTCCTTTTGGCGTCCCATCCCGGCCCAAACTGTTCATCAACCGGATTGGTTCCGGTTAGCAGGCATTAACGGCCACGAACGGCGATTGGCCGGCGTTTTGAAGGCGACTTCGTGTCATTCCTATGGTGCCGGCCTATGGTGCCGACCGGCTTTGCGTCTGTCGCGGTGCTTGACCTTGACGCCAGCGGGGGCCACATCCCGTCAATGGAAACGCCGTTCTGGAAAACCAAGACGCTCGAAGCGATGACCCCGGCCGAGTGGGAATCGCTTTGCGACGGCTGCGGCAAATGCTGCCTGTCGAAACTCGAGGACGAAGACACCGGCGAGATCTACTGGACGAGCGTCGGCTGCCGGCTGTTCAACGCCGAAACGTGCCGCTGTTCGGACTATGCCAACCGGCTGGCGCGCGTCCCGGACTGCGTCGGGCTGACGCCGCAGAATGTGCGCACTATCAGCTGGCTGCCCAAGACCTGCGCCTACCGGCTGGTCGCCGAGGGCCACGATCTCTACTGGTGGCACAGGCTGGTGTCGGGGAGTGCCGACACGGTGCATGAGGCCGGCATCTCGATGCGCGGCCGGGTCAGCGCCAGCGAGACCGATCTTGCCGAGCCGGACGACTATTTCGAGCACATGCTGGACGACGAGCCTTAGGGGAGCCTCGAGCCAGGGCCCGGAACCGGCTGCACGACAGGGGCGTTTCTATCCAGATTGTTCAAAACCGGCTAGATTGTTCAGAACCGGCCAGTTGTTCAGAACCGGAAGTCGAGAAACTGCGAAATTACCTGTTGTTGCCACATGAACCCAATATGAACGGCTGGTTCGTAAAAAGTTCAGATACGCAGGCGCATTCTCTTCCCTATCGGTTCGACCAAGACACATTGGTTCGAGCAAGACACACCGGTTCGATAAAGAAGGGCGGAAGCCCTGAACAAGGAGAGAAGACAATGTTCAACACGATCAAGACGGTCGCCCTTTCGGCGCTTATCGGCCTCGGCACCCTTGCCGCTATCTCCGCCACTGCCCAGGCAGACAGCATCTATCTCGGCTTCGGCAATAACGACGACCAGCGCGTCGGCGTCTATACCGGCGACGACGATTATTTTTATCGCGAACGCCGCCGCGAACGCGACTGGCGCCGGTCCTGCTCGCCGAACCGTGCCCTCAATAAGGCAGAGCGCATGGGTCTGCGCCGCGCCCGTATTGTCGACGTCAACCGCCGCACAGTGAAAGTAGCGGGCCGCCAGTATGGCGACCGCGTGCTGGTCGTGTTCGCCAATGAGCGCGGCTGCCCGGTCCTCTACCGGTAAGCGTTCATCTACCCGGTTCGGGACGATGCCGACCGGTAACGGACTTCTTGTCTAAGCATCATCTTTCCGAACCCGCAGGTTCGGAAAGGATTATGATCTTCTGCGAAGATCAGCTTGGGACAATGACCTTCTGCGACGGTCAGCTTGGGCCATGACCTTCTGCGAAGGTCGGCTTGGGACATGACCTTCTGCGAAGATCAGCTTGGGACATGAACCTTCTGCGAAGATCAGTCCGGAGACACGACCTTCTGCGAAGGTCGGTCTTGAGTAGCGGAGCCCCTTTCCGCCAGGACGGAAGGGTGCGGCTCGAAAAAACCCCGGAGGACCAGTCCTCCGGGGTTTTTGATGCAGCAAAGGCCAAACCGTTCACGGGGCGGCGGTCACTTCAACTCGAAAGTGACAGTGACCTGTACCGTGTAGGAATTCTCCCCGGCCTGCACTGGAACCGATTCGCGGGCCGCGTCGAAGGCCTTGGCGTTCATCGGTATCGGCGGCGGCGCGACATTCTGGTCGGTGATTTCCAGCACCCGCCCGATGCTGACCCCGGCGGCTTCAGCCAGCGTCTTTGCCTTGGCCATGGCGTCGGCGACCGCCTTCTTGCGGGCTTCGGTGAGAGTTGCAGCCGGATCCTCGTTGGAAAACGAGATGCCGCCGCCCTGGTTGACGCCTAGCGACACCGCCTTGTCGAGAATCTCGCCTGTTTTGTCGATGTCGCGGATGCGCACCGAAAGCGTGTTGGTCACCTGGTAGGCGATGAGTTCGGCTTCCTGGCTGCCGTCCGGCTTGTTGGTGTAGTTGTAGCGCGGGCTGATTTGGATGCCGGCTGTCTGCAGGTCGCGCTCCTTGATGCCAGCCGACTTCATAGCGGCGATCACAGAGGCCATGGCGTCGTTGTTGGCATCGAGCGCGGCACGCGCGGTCTTGGCCTCGCGCATGACACTGAGCGTCAGCAGTGCCAGATCGGGGGCCGCGGTCGCTTCGCCTTCGCCGGTAACGACGATGCGGGGCGGGGGCGGCGAATCGGCCGCGCCAGCCATCGCCGGAAACGCGATTGCGGCGGCGACCGCCAAGGGCAAAAGGTGTCTGGTCATAAAAATCTCCTCGGTCTGCGATCCAGTCGCGCTTGTCGACTACCGCATCGGCCCAAAAATCGGAATCGATTTCGGCAAGCACGATGCGTAGATTCAAAGCGTTAGAGCGTACTTTGCGCGTCTAAGTGGACGCATGTCGCTTTAATGTCTGAATATGGGCTGATTTGGACGATCTCGGCCAGCCAGTTCGGAAAGCCTTGTGCGATTCGGGGAAAAACATTAATCCAGCCGCGTGTGGGGCCTGTAGCTCAATGGTTAGAGCCGGCGGCTCATAACCGCTTGGTTGGGGGTTCGAGTCCCTCCGGGCCCACCATAACTCTTGATTTCATTGAGAAAAATTGTCGCTGGCCCGGAACGTTTTGGGCTCGTTATGGGCCCGGGTCTTTAGCACACGGGATTCGCGAAGCCTTCCGTGACGGCATAGGTGCGCACCATGATTTCGAGATCCAGCGCAAGGCCGCGACCGTGACCTTCGTCGGCACCGGGTTGAGCGTCGATATCGTCCCGGTAATCGAGGACGAGAACCGGCCCGGATATGGGTGGCAGTTCGACATTCATAACGGGTCAAAGGTGCAGACCTGCGCGCCTTGCCAGATCAAGTTCGTCAGGGATCGCAAGAATCAGGACAGCGATTTCCGCACGCTGGTGCGTTTGGCGAAAAAATGGCGCAACCACGCCGAGATCAAGCCGCTCAAATCCTTCGCGATCGAGCTAATCATGGCTCACATGCAGGCCAAGCAGGGCAATTCCGGCAGCATCGAGCAGCGGTTCCGGAATTTTCTGCTCTACATCGCCCAGTCTGGTCTGAAAGACCAGATCAGCTTTCCCGAGAACACGGCGCCGCTCGGGACCTTCACCGATCCCGTGGTCATCCTCGATCCGGTCTTCAGCCTGAATAACGTGACCAGCCGGATTTCGGAAGCCGAGCGTAAGGAAATCGTCGCGACCGCGGAGGCAGCTTGGGAAACCGCGAATTTCGCGTCCGCTGAAAACGACAAGGAGGTCTGGAAGGAAATCTTCGGTCCTCGCTTCCAGACGGAAGACTGAGATGAGCCAGACCAGAACCGCCAGCGCCACCGCTACCTATACTGTCGTCGACATTGAAAACGTCGTTCGCCGGGTGAAGGCCGATCTCACGATGATCGCCGACAGCACCGGCGCGTGGACCGCCGCAAAGGCGGCGGACTACGCCCATGACATCGAGGTGCTGGCCAAGGCCGGCTATCTCGCTTGGATCGACGTGACGCTGCTGAGCAACGGCGTTGAGCAGAATGCCGTGCGCTTCAATGTCGATACCGATGCAGGATCTTGGACGGCGAGCCGCCCCGGCGGTGTTCTCTGGCAGAATGTGCCAGGGGCGCATCTGCGCATCATCCTGAGCTACACCGACGCCTATACGAGTGCGGCGCGCGAGGCGACGAAGGGCAAGCTGAAGATTGGCTGGGTCACCTCCTATGACGACACCAGCCATGCCAGCCTGACCTCTTCAGGCGGCCGCAGCTATGCCAGCAACGCCTATGGAATGCAGAGAAAGGATTGGGCAGCGTGAGCCAGCCAAGTATTTTTGATAGCGAAACCCCGCTACCCAGTGAGGCTCTCGCTAGGCGGGAAAAAACCCTGTTGGGGTTCCAGGCGCGTTACGCTCGCGTTCACGACCAGCTCCGGCTTCTGCTCAATGTTGGCGGTCTCGGGGAATGGAACCGCAAGCATCATGGCGGTAGGCTGGCGATCTGCGATCTCGTGGCCGAGCAGTATCCGCTGGTGATCTTTCACGGCGACGTCGGGACGGGTAAGACGGCGATGGCCGAATGCATCGCCAACAAACTCGTGGCCGAGGCCAAGAGCGAGGATTCGATCCTCTTCAAGCTCTCGAACCGGGTGCGCGGTAGCGGCATGGTCGGCGAGATGGGAACGCTGATCGCGGAAGCCTTTCGCAAGGTGATCCAGTCGGCCGGCAAGCGCCGGCGGGCCATCCTGATCATCGACGAGGGCGACAGCCTTGGCGCCTCCCGCGCGCAGGACCACAGCCATCACGAGGACAAAGTGGCAGTGAACACATTGATCCAGGGCGTCGACGATCTCCGGCAATATGGCGGCCGCATCGTCGTCATTCTCTGCACCAACCGGCTCTCGGTGCTCGACGCCGCGCTCCGCCGGCGGGCGGCGATCATCGAGGAGTTCAAGCGTCCGTCGGAGGAAGAGCGCCGCCAACTCTTTCAGATGGACCTCGCCGGTCTGAATCTCCCGTCGACGCAGATCTCCGAGCTCGTGGTAGCCACCGGCACGCGCGGCAGCCATCCCTCATGGACCTACTCGGACATCCGCACGCGTCTTTACCCTGCTGCGCTCGCAAAAGCCTATCCGCAGGAGCCGTTGCGATTCGAACATCTGAAGTCGGTCGCGGCGGCGCTTCATGGCTCGCCGGTGATGGAGGACAAGTGATGCCGCGGTCCCCTCTGTTTGGCCGGCGCATCCACATTTCGGGGAGCGTAGTGGACGATGTTATGATCGCGCCGGGAGCCGATGTCGAGGCGGCACGGGAGTTGGTCAAGGCGCTGGTGAAAGAGCTGATCAAGCGCGGCGCCAACGTTGTCCTCGCTGACATCACGGGCGCCCGGCCGAACTGCTTCTTGGAACTTGGCTACGCCCTCGGCCGCGGGCTGCCGACGATGGTGACGGTGCGCGAAGGGGCGAGTCTGCCTTTCGACATCACGACCTTTTCGGGCCTCCACTGGAAAACGAGCGGGACTGTGGAGGACAAGCGGCGGGCTTTCCGGGAGCACTGGCAGGCGATCCGCAATCGCCCCTCCCTTGTCCCAGCGGAGCCCCTGATCTCATGAGCGGCGAGCGCGAAGTATTTGTCTCGGTCGATGTGGAGACCGCCGGTCCGATCCCCGGCGAGTTCAGCCTATTGTCGATCGGCGCCTGCTCCATCTTCGAGCCGGAGAAGACGTTCGCCTGCGAGCTGAAGCCGATCAACCGGAACTTCGATCCCAATGCCTTGGAGGTCAGTGGACTCTCTCTTGACGAACTGGCGCGGACGGGGCTCGCACCCCCTGACGCAATGCAAGCTTTTGCAAGGTGGCTCTCCTCCGTGACGGGCAGGGATTCAACACCGGTGTTCGTGGGATTCAACGCGCCGTTCGATTGGTCATTCGTAAACTACTATTTTCATCGCTTCAGCGACGGCAATCCGTTCGGATTCACCGCGCTCGACATTAAAGCGATGTATATGGGGGTGACTGGCTGCAGTTGGGCCAATACGCGATCAAGTAAGATCGCGGAGCGATTGAAGCCAAGCTTGACAGGAGATCACCATGCCTTGCACGACGCCATGCATCAGGCCGAGTTGTTCAGGCTCGTGAGCGGGTTAATCAAACAACAGTCAGTCAGGACGGTGAAGAGATTGGTTGATTGCCTTCCGGAAGAGACCGACGACATCGACTAGCGGGAACGGCGGATCGGAGGCCTCCGGCACCGCAGACTAAAATAGCGCATCAGGCACGCACGAATCGAAAGCCGAATCCCCTAAAGGGCAGGAAGCTGGAGTAAGGTCGATGCGGAAAATTCAAACCGGCTTCGCTAGCTCCTTTGATCGAGCCCGCGCCTGAGGGAAGTATTGATAGAAGGTGACGCGGCTCACTCCCAGGCGGCGAGCGATATCAGCTACCGAGATGTCTCCGGCCGCGAGCATGGCTTTTGCCACTCTCTTATCATCTTCAGTGAGCTTGGTTTTTCTTCCACCTTTGCGACCGCGGGCGAGAGCGGCCTTCAGCCCTTCCATCGTTCGCTCACGATTCAGGTCCAGGAAATATTCCGCCATAGCACCGTGCATTTGCAGCGCGAACCGGCCGTGTGCGGTCTCGCTGTCGAAGTGCTCGGTCAGGCTTTGGAACTTGATGTAGGCGAACTGCTAAAGGCCCACCTCGTGCAGGGGCGATGATTTCCCAAACGTTGCGGCATTAGAACAGCGCCTGGGCGCTATGAATATGAAAAGCTTGTCACTTGTATTCATGTTGTAAGAGGCCATGCCACGGGCGATGCGCGGAAAGCCGCGCTGCGACCGGCAATTATCACAGCTTTCCTACTCCGTTGTGCTAGCTTTTTTTCTGCGCCGATTGGTGTGCGACTGCGCGACGGCGATTTTTAACTCGGGTGTGATCTCCAACGGCGCATTCTCTGCCCCATGTGGGTTCTGTGACCCCTGGACCTGGACGGTCGGAAATGGGAGTTCGATGCCCTGCTCCTTGAAGACTTGGCGGAGGCGTACATAGAATTTGCGTTTCATACCGAAGGCGCCTCCCGGTCTGGTTGTGGCCTTGACCCTCAATACGATGCCGTACTCGCCGAACTCCTGTACGCCCTGCATCTTGATTGGTTCTAGTACCCAGTGTTTGAACTCGGGATCTTCCGCCAGTTCGAGGCCGATCCGCTTGATCAGCTTGCGAGCGAAGTCGATATCGGTGTCATAACCAACGATGATGTTGAATTTGTCGATAACCCAGTCACGGCTCTGGTTCTGGACTGCCCCGAGTTCACCGAAAGGTATCGTGAACAGCGGACCACGATGGTGGCGCAGCTTCACCGAGCGCAGCGAAAAGCTTTCCACGGTACCCTTGTAATTGCCCGAGGAAATATATTCGCCGACACGAAACGCATCGTCGAGCAGAAAAAACACGCCTGAAATGACGTCCTTGACTATGGTTTGTGCCCCAAATCCTACAGCGACACCAACGACGCCAGCGCCGGCGATCAGCGGGCCGATCTGGATACCCATCGAGGCGAGCATCATCAGCACCGCCATCACGATGATCAATGCGAGCAGAATGTTTTGGATGATAGGCAAGAGAGTGTGCAGCCGCGCCTGCTGCGGATCGAGGGTCGGGACGTCCTCTTCGCCGATCACCGCGTGCGGTATTTCGATGCCCAGCTTTCGCTCGATCAAAGCCTTGACGATCGACCAGCCGAAATCGGCTGCGAGGGCAATGACCACGACATTGATCAAGCCGCGCAATATTAACGTCGTCGTATCGCTGTCCCGCATGGATTGCATGTTCAGGCCCCAGATACGTGCGAGAAAGTAAGCCGCCGCCAGGATCAAAATCATCCGGATTCCCCGATCGACGACAGCGATCGTCACCGCCGGGATCGTAGGCCGGCCGAAATCTTCCGAACCCGGCCGCAGGACGAAATTAACCCCGCGCTGCGTCAGCACGATTGCCAAAGGCAGGAAGAATGCGGCGAAGGTAAACCAGAAGAATACATAAAGGCCGGCGATGCGCTGCAGGAACAGAGCGACGAGATAAGCAGTCAATAACCATGTCGCCCCCGTATGGTGCGCATCGTCTCGCTGCGTTCTTGGCCGACGCCAAACGGCAAGCAGAAAGATCAACAGCAGTACGAAATCGGCGCCCAGTGACAGGACCATCATTCCGTCCTGATCGATGCCGAGACCCGGCAAGAGGATAAACGCGGCGCCGAAGAAGGCGAAGACGCCGACGATCCGGGGTAGCCAATAGGACCAATGGTCAGCCGCTTCGTTGGTGATCGGCAAACCACGAACCTCAACGGCGTTCTCGACGTTCATGAAGGAAGGGACGAGCATGGCTATGACGTACATGCGCACACCCCATGTAACGACTGCCGCCATCAGAAATGTCAGTACAATCTCGCGGATAAGCATTGGCCAGTCGAACAACATGAACGCGCCGGCGCTGCCCAATGCGAACGAGACGATCAGCATGCTGGAATAAAGCGCGCGACCACCAATCTTCTTGGCTCGCCCAATGGGCGTATCCTTCGGTTGCGCGATAATCCAAAGACGAAATGGACGGGTGAACTTGTAGATTGCCCAAGTGAGCGCCAGACCGGCTGCGATGAACATCGCAATCAGCATGAATACGCCAGCAGACCCCTTGCTGGACATATCCTCCATGGTCTTTGCCCGAACGTGCGCGAACTGGCCTGGCAGCAGGGGCAAAGTTTGCACGATTGTTCCGATATGATGCCTGATCCGATCGAGCGTCGAGGATGCCATCGTATTCATCTGGCCTGGTGCGGCCACGGCGTCGGACGATGTGTCGGTCGGCGAAGCTCCTGCCTCGGCAGGCGCTCCGGTTGACCCGGCGTCCTGATTTCGTTGTTCGGCCACCCAAGCCTTCACCGACGGATCGTCGAGAAGGTCGAATAGCTGTTTGACCCTTTCAGGCGGGACGGTCGCCGGCGCCTGCGCCTGAGCCGGACCGGCCAACAAGAGGGCGATCCCAAAGACGAGCGGCCTGGCAATCAGGACGAACATCGCCGTCAGATCTCCGAGACGTCGTGCCAGGCGCGCCAGGTTCCTGGCTCCCAATCGTCGAATCATGAGTGGCATCGTGCTGTTAACCTTCCGGTCAAATCGGCAAGCAACGACATCTATGTCCGTTGTTGCCCTACCTTGAAGAAACCGATGTTGCGGTGCAAGACGTCATCGTTCCGAGTTTGCGCCGAGTACTTGGCGGCGTTTATTTAGCCGCCGGGGGCAGGCCATTCCGACCTCGGCCCAGGCCTCCAGCCGTTCTACGCCGAAATCGTCTTCGTGGCAGTGAACTGGACAAAGCTATCGGCGGCGATGGCCGGCCTTCCTAAACGAAAGGGCGCGTCTTCATCGATACTTATTGTCGCGGAAGAGCTTTCGATTTCGGACCACGAAAAAACACAACGAAATCATCAGTCTTAATATATCCTCCGGGCCAACCAAAATATTAAATGTCAATGGCTTATCTACTTCTCACAAGTAGATGTGGGAGATCCCGTTCCAGTAAAACTGGTTGGGCCTTTGTCCGTCAATTTCTCCTGCTCGTCGAGGCACTGGACGCACTCCTACGTAAGAATTCTGGCGTCGGGAGACCTCTGTGCGGTGCGTGCGGTGATCGGCGGCAACGACGTACGAATAGGCAGGTTTGATGCCGACCTTCGTCTTCAGCACGAGTATGGCTGTTTCGCGCCGCAATTGCGCCATTCACGCGGATTTCAGTAGTCCCGAAAGCGGCCATTCGTTCATCTGCGGATCGAGCCGCTAGGGAGTCACCTTCCATGACGATTCGCCATATGTTGGTCGGTGGTAAAGTTCTCGCTCGCCGCGCCCACGGGCCGACAACCGGCCACACCACCCACTTCGTGAAGTAGAGTAGACCTATCAGACGATCTTAAAAATCATCACTTGAATGCCAATGCGCTTGCGGGCTACGAGGTGCAGTGCGGCTGCCCTCTTTAGGCGCGCCGCAATGTCCTTGGCGGCTTCCCACCGCCGGCGGGCACGGTAGCTGCATGTCCGATTGCCGCGGCGAAGCACGCGCTAGATATACTGATGCTCGACGATATATACGACCGTGATTCTCGGTCTTGCAAACCCGGCAAAGCAGCCGTGCCGGCGCGCATACCGGCTAGGACGGTCTATACAGAGTCTTCCGATGTGCAAAGGTGACCAGGTCGTTTTCGCGCCCTTGAAGCCCTTCTTTCAATCTTCGGCAGTATCGAAACAGTTGCCGCCACACCGGCAGCAATGGGGTAACGCATCCTTGCTCCATCGCCATGGCGCCGCCGTTAAGGCTGACCAGATCCGTTCGACAATGACGCACCGCGGACTCTCGACCAATACGTCCATTGCGTTGCGCCATCATTAGTCGTGCTGGACTGTCTGTCGGTGCGCGACATGCCCGTGTTCCTCATTTGCTCGGTCGACCAGCGTGAAGACCAGAGACATGGGGAGAGCGCTATGTTGAGGGTGCGCGTGCAGTCGACTGCATCAAGGCTGTGGACGACTGAGACCGGAGTATAGGATTGATCCTGATCCTACGCGCTGGGTGTACTGCCAACAGGCAAGAGGCACAGCCGTTGCTCGCTGCTCAAAGCGGCGTCTTCCGACGTTCGCGGGATATCACCCATGCTCGCAACGGGTCTGCCATAGACTTTCGCATCCCCTGACCGGTGCTTCCGTCCGATGGTGGCGCAGGCCGAAGCGGCGCAACTTTCCTCCGTAGACGCTAGGTGGCGGTCCATGGAGGCTCATGCCAAATCCACGGGCGCCAGCGGCGGAGGTGGCCGATACGGCCGTGGTCAGCAGGAGACAAACATGACCCTGGACAACATTTCACACCCCTCGATCCAGCACTGCGCCGACAGCCTGAACGCCAAGCACAGCAACGGTAGACCGGAGCCCGAATTGGTTCCGTCGCGCTACGCGCTGCAGGTCGGCGACATCGACGTGCTGGTGGTCAGCGATGGAGTGCTGCCGATACCAGCCCCGGTTATGGCATACAACGTCGACCCGGCCGTCCGGGCGGCCTGGCTGGACGACATGTTCCTGCCGCCGGACGTGCTCGAGTGGCCGCTGAACGTGGTCGTCGTACGCAGCGGCGGCCGGACCATACTCGTGGACGCCGGGCTGGGGATGGACCCGGACTTGCACTTGCCGAGGGCCGGGCGGTTAGTCTCGCGACTGGAGGCCGCCGGCATCGATCTCGCATCCGTGACCGACGTGGTGCTGACCCATATGCACATGGACCATATCGGCGGGCTGCTCATCGACGGGGTGAAGGACCGGCTGCGTCCGGATCTGCGGATTCACGTCGCGGCCGCCGAACTCAAGTTCTGGGAGTCGCCCGATTTCTCCCGCGCCTCCATGCCAACGGGGTTCCCGGATGCGCTTCGGCGGGCGGCCAAGCGGTTCGTGAACGAGTACCGCAGCCAATTGCGGCCGTTTGAGACGGAGCACGAGGTGGCGCCGGGGGTGGTCGTCACGCTCACTGGCGGCCACACCCCCGGGCACAGCGTGGTCCGCCTGGCGTCCGGCGGCAACCGGCTGACCTTCGCCGGCGACGCCGTGTTCCAGGTCGGGTTCGACCAACCCGACTGGCACAACGGCTTCGAACACGATCCCGAGGAGGCGGCCCGCGTCCGCATCAATCTTTTGCGGGAGCTGGCGGCGACACGAGAGCCGCTGGTGGCCACTCACCTGCCGTTCCCGTCTATCTGCCATGTGGCGGTGGACGGTGATGTCTTTCGTTGCGTGCCGGCTGTCTGGGACTACTGACCCGCTTGTCGGGTCAGAGCCCTACCAGGTCACCGTCGAGACTTATTGCGCCATGATCGTCTGCTCGTGCAATGTGTTGAGCGATCAGGATGTCCGCTCCGCCGTCAAGGCGGAGCGGACGTGCTCGATCCGCCAGGTCTATGGCTCTCTCGGCTGTAGCGCCCAGTGCGGCCGTTGCGCGCGTACTATCCGCCGCATCATTGACGAGGCGCGCGGCAGCGCCCGTCCGGCATCCAGTAACCCTGATTCGTCCGCCACCGGTCTTCTGGAGTACTGACCCCTTGCCGCCCCTTCATGGGTTCATCGACCAACTTGCCAACGTCGGAGTACTTCGCCGGCAGCCGTCCCTGCCTCTTGCGGTAAAATGGCGTCGACAACTCGCGAACCTCGGGCACCTGAAGGATGCCGTGCTCACACGGCATTCGTTTGGCCTCGGGCGATTGGTCGTTGCCGACGAGGCACGGTCAATATTCATGGAAGAGGCGCAGTAGTTGGCGACGAGCGGTCGCGCCGCCCTGGGGGCCGGACGCCGACCGGTCCGCCCCCAGGCGCATGCGCGCTTCGCGAATCGTGAAGGCGCGGTTGTGCCTTTACCGCCCGGCGCAGCCTTTCAATCAGGAGCTCATAGACCAACGTATCGGGCGCACGCGTCCTCGGCACGATAGTTCGTACACTGGAAAGGCTGGCATGTTTGGGTCCTCCACAACTCGACCAAGGAGCATCGGAATGACGCTGGATTCGTTCTTTCGAAGATGCTGCAAACCCTCCAGAGGCTCCGAGCGGTGGACACGGCGGCGCAGCCGATTAAGGGCGGTAGCGCGTTTGCTCGCGCGACGGTCCGGCCGATCTACTCTCGCAACTGGATCAGAGTCTCGCCGACGAATCCTCGCGACGGCGAGTGAACCCGCTGAAGGACGGCCGGGCAAGGGCCGGCCGATGTCGATACCGGCAATTCGAGACCCAGAGCCAATGCGATGAGCGGTGGACATTCAGCCTATGTTCCCAAGACCGGGGTCGGACGCTGGTTCGACGCCCGCTTGCCGGTGCCGCGCTTGGTGCATGATCAGTTCATCGTCTATCCAGTCCCGCGCAACCTGAACTACGCCTATTCGTTCGGCGGCATCCTCTCGATGATCTTGGCGGGGCAGATCGTTACCGGCGTGGTGCTGGCCATGCACTACGCAGCCGACACGACGCTGGCCTTCAATTCCGTCGACAAGATCATGCGCGACGTGAATTCCGGCTGGCTCCTGCGCTACTTGCATTCAAACGGCGCGTCGTTCTTTTTCATCGCGGTCTACGTCCACATCTCCCGCGGCCTCTATTACGGCTCCTACAAGGCGCCGCGCGAACTGCTGTGGGTTCTCGGCTGCACCAACCTTCTGTTGATGATGGCGACGGCGTTCATGGGCTATGTGCTGCCATGGGGGCAGATGAGCTTCTGGGGCGCGACCGTCATCACCGGCTTCTTCAGCGCCATCCCGCTGGTCGGGGACTGGGTGCAGCAACTGCTGCTCGGCGGCTTCGCGGTCGACAATCCAACCCTCAACCGCTTCTTTGCGCTGCATTACCTGCTGCCATTCATGCTGACCGGCGTGGTGATTTTGCACATCTGGGCGCTTCACGTCGCCGGCCAGACCAATCCGGCGGGTATAGACGTGAAGTCGGAGACCGATGTCGTGGACTTCACGCCGCACGCCACCATCAAGGACATATTCGGGGCAGTGGTATTCGTGATCTTCTTCGCCTATTTCGTTTTCTACGTGCCGAACTATCTCGGGCATCCCGACAACTACACCGCTGCCGACCCGCTGAAGACGCCGGCTCATATCGTGCCCGAATGGTACTTCCTGCCCTTCTACGCGATCCTGCGTGCCGTCACCTTCAACATCGGGCCAATCGACTCGAAGCTCGGCGGCGTGCTCGCCATGTTCGGCGCCATCGGCGTGCTGTTCTTCGTGCCGTGGCTCGATACGTCGAAGGTGCGCTCGGCCGTCTACCGGCCCTGGTACAGGCGGTTCTTCTGGCTGTTTGTCATCAACGGCCTCTTCCTTGGCTGGCTGGGGTCCAAGCCGGCAGAAGGCTGGTATATCCCCGCCATGCAGGTATCGACCCTTTGTTACTTCGGGTTCTTTCTCGTCGTCATGCCGCTGCTGAGTGTGATCGAGACGCCGCGGCGGCTGCCGAACTCGATATCCGAAGCGATCCAGGAGAAAAGTCAGGAATAACAGCGAACGATCGCTTGTCCCGATGCTGTGCTCTCGCTCAGAGGCAAGGATAGTGTGAGGATTTCATGGATTCGGATCCGGTCATGAGCTGGTGGAATGCTCCCCATCTCTACATGGTGCTCGTCGGTCTCGTCGGCATAGTTGTCTGGCACGTCATTCCGCGGCGGCTCTCCACCACCAGGCTGATTGTCCAGATAGCATTCTTCTTTACCATGTCGATCCTGCTTCTTGACGGAACTGTGGTCCCCTACGAGCCGACACGGGGCAACGAGACAACCGCTAGCGCAATCCTCGTCGGTTCGGCCAAGGTACTGTGGTGGGTCCACCTCGCCTGGGCGCTGATCGGGTTTGTCCGTATCTATCTCGTGTTCGAACGGAAGCCACGGGAGGCGCGCCTTCTGCAGGACCTCGTCGTCGGCGTCGTCTACGTTGGGATGCTGCTGTCGATCCTTGCTTTCGTCTTCGGCGCGCCGATCGGAACGCTGGTCGCCACCTCGGGCGTCTTTGCAATCATACTCGGACTGGCGCTCCAGAATACGCTGAGCGACGTCTTTTCGGGCATCGCGCTCAACCTCGGTCGTCCGTATGTGCTTGGGGATTGGATCGTTCTGAGCGACGGCACCGAAGGCCGCGTTGTCGAGACCAACTGGCGATCAACCCACCTGCTCACCTTGGCCCACAACGTCGTGGCACTGCCGAACAGCTTTCTCGCAAAGCTCGGACTGACCAATGTCAGCAGCCCTGAGGAGAGCCATGGGCTGTCCGTCACGATAAGATTAACCCCGACCAAGATGCCGGCCATCGTCGCGGACGTCATGAACGCGGCCCTACAAAGCAGCAACATAATACTGAAGGAGCCGCCACCAGTGGTCGCTATCAAAGGTCTGGATGCGACAGCGATTGAGGTCGATCTGTTTTTTCGCGTAGCAAATGTTGGCCAGCGAATTCCAGCGACGAACGAAATCTTCGATCTTGTCTACCGTCATTCCAAGTCCGCGGGTTTGCGACTGGCAACGCCACCCTCCTCTTCGATTCTCATGAATGACTTGCCGAACGAAGAGACGGCAAATCTCCCAGAAGTCACGCCGATCAAGCTTATAAATGCCATACCAGTATTCTCGGCGTTGACGGACAACGAAAAAGAAGCCCTCGCGGCAACGGTTACGGTGCGCACCTATCGCAAGGGCGACATCATAGCACAACAGGGAGAGATGCTGCCCTCCCTGATGATTGTTCGGACGGGCATCATTGTCCGAGAGCGCGGCGAAGATGACGCCCATCCGCAGGAGATTGGCCACCTCGCTCCCGGCGACTTTTTCGGAGAGACGGGTCTGCTCGCGGGCATTGGCGAGACCTCGACCTTGCGCGCAATGAGCCACGTCGTGGTCTACGAGATTGACCAGCAAAGCTTCGCGCCCCTGCTGCTCGACCGCCCCGAAATGGCCGAAGATCTTGCGGCCGTCCTCTCAGCCAGGATGTCCCTCGGCGGTAGCCGCACCGGACAAGAGCACACGGATTCGAAATTCGCGCTGCTCAAGGCCATGCAGACGATCTTTCACCCAGTACCGTTCCGGCGCGTTTCGGGCGCCGGCAGACCGGGCGTACAAGAAGGGAGGTAGCCATGAGCATCCGACAAACCGGCGTCACCGATATCGTTTTGCCGGTGTCCAGTGAACCTGTGAGCGGTTTCAAGGTACGGCGCGTATTGCCCTCCAGGTATGGGCGAATGGTCGGCCCCTTTGTCCTCTTCGACCAGATGGGGCCAGCCGTGTTCAATACGGGCCAGGGTTTGGACGTGGGACCGCATCCCCATATCGGATTGGCGGCCATGACCTGCCTGGTCGATGGGGAGATCGTCCACCGGGACAGTCTCGGTACGGTGCAGGCGCTCCGTCCCGGTGAAGTCAGCTGGATGACGGCCGGTTCGGGGATCGTCCATTCCGAGCGGACGCCGCCGGAGGCTCGAGCGTCCGGCAGCAATTTTTTCGGCATTCAGGCCTGGGTTGCCCTTCCTTGCAGGGATGAGGAAGCCGCCGCCGATTTTGCCCATTACAGTGAGCCGGAGATACCGAGGACGTGTGCCAGAAGCGTCGAATTCACCTTGATCGCCGGAGCCTCGGACGGTTTGGTCTCGCCGGTAAGAACCTTCTCCGACATGGTGTTCACCGAAATCGTGCTGACCAGCGGCGCACGATACCAGGTTAAGCCCGAACATCATGGCGGTCTATGTCGTCGCCGGCGAGGTCGAGATGGTCGGCCGGCCGGGCTCGTTCCGTGAAGCCGAACTGATATTGCTGGAACCAGGCGCCGAGATCGTGCTCAAGGCGCCGGCCTTTCATTCAACACGACTGATGCTGTTGGGAGGCGAGCCCTTTTCCGAACCGCGGCACGTCTATTGGAACTTCGTATCCTCCTCAACCGAGCGCATCGAGCAGGCCAAGACCGATTGGCGTGAACGCCGTTTCCCGGAAGTGCCGGAGGAGGAGGAATTCACTCCTCTGCCGGAGGATTGACCAGGGCAAATCGCTTGCCCTGATCTGCCTGGCAGCATGCGACCGCAGGCGCGGTTCTTGACGGCGGAAACTCTGTGCTTGGCCAGCTAAGCGACTTGCCGCTGCATCGAGCGAATCCTGGTCATGGTGTCTTCGTCGAGCAGACCGTCGAACCAGACGTCGAACATGGTCTCGAGCAGGAACTCGTCGTAACTGGCTTCCGAGAACAGCGTCAGCGACGCGTGCAGTTTGCCGGCGTCGATATCGCCGAAGACGGTGCTGGCGCTGCAGTTGATAAGCCTCTGCAGCGTGCTGACGCATTCGCGATAACGACCGCCCAGCAGCGGCGAGGAGATATAGGCGTTCGCCTCGTCGAGCGATCCGATCGCGTAAGCCTCAAGCGCGGCCCCGCTTCCGCTGGGGGCCAGCCTGGGGAACATGAACTCCATGTAGGGAGTACACATCATTCCCCGACGCAGGATGCCGATAGCATCTTCGTAAACCGGTTCCTGTGCGTGGACGAATCTTTGCAGGTTGTATTCGTCATCCATGGCGGCTCACCCGATCTTTGCCGAAGCAACAACTCCGCTCACGATCATCCGGCGAGAACGTCTGAATATTGCGGGTTCTTGACGAGGAACTGGCCCATGAACGGACATTTCGGGATCGCCTTGCGACCGGTCTTTCGGAGCAGCTCAAACGTGCCATGCGCCAACTGCGATGCGATCCCCTGTCCGGAAAACTCTGAAGGAACCTCGGTGTGGATCAGAACAACCCGTCCGTTCTCGAGACGATAGTAGGCCGCAGCGATTGCTCCGTCTGCAATAGGCAGCTCGAAACGATGTTGTTGCGTATTTTCCGTGACCTTCGCGTTCATTTTAGATCCTCGACTGTGCCGCGTCTGTCTGCAGAGGGCGGTTGCAGGCATGAATGACTGGGCGCTGTGAGCCGGCACCCTATTGGCTTGCAGTTAATCCTGCCGGGCCTCCATGGCGGGCAGGCGCAATATCACTGTCGTGCCCGAGCCGAAGGCGCTTTCGATATCGACGCGCCCGCCGTGGCGCTCGGCAAAATGCTTTACCATCGGCAGGCCGACGCCGCCCAGGCCCGTTCCCTTGGTGGTGAAAAAGAGATCGAAGGCGCGGAGCACGGTCTCCCGCGTCATTCCGATTCCACTGTCTTCGATACGGAGCTCGACGACAGTGCCAGGATCCTGAACGACCGCGGCGGCGTTTATCGAGATCAACCCGCCGTCCGGCATCGCGTCGCGCGCGTTGAATACGAGATTCAAGACCGCGTTCTGCAAACCCAGCGGATCGCATTTCGCAGCGGGTAGATCGCGCCCAACGCGAACTTCGAGACGAACGTTCGTCTCCCATGCGCTTCGGACAAGGTTTTCGACCTCGGCCAAGCAGGCGCCCACGCTTGCATGTTCCGGCGCTCGATGACTTGCCGCGGCCCGGCCGACCGTCTCCCTGACGAGCGCGGCGGCTTGCTGCAAGGCGGTCCTGGCGCTGGCGATTACGGGGTCGAGAGCTGGAGCCGTCGAGACGCTCGGGTCGCGGGCGACCCGATTCAATGCAGATGAAGCGACCTGAATAAGATTGCCCAGATCATGAACAATGCCGGCCGTCGACTGCTCTGCCGGCGGGTCGGACAGGGGAACATCAGTAGTCCGGTCAAAGACATGATTGTCGGCCGTGCCTGATCTTGTTTCCGCGCCTGACATTTTCATGCCCTCTTTTGTTCGGTCGACCCCTGGCAATCCGGTCGTGTGAGGACACTATATTGACGAGCATTTTCGGGTCGATTGGATGGAGGACGAGGGCGAGCCATACGGCGGTATATGTCTCGCTGCAGTTTTCGCCGGATTGATCGCCATGGCACTTATTGAGACCGGTGAAGGGAGACACTGACAGCCGACGCCAGTCGGCCGCGCACTCCCTGCCAAGCTTGGGCGCGCTGCCTGGGAAGGTCGGCGCGGCCGGCGATGCATTCGATCGATGCCGGGAATCTACCCGTGCGCCGACCACCGGCTACAGCTGCCACTCCCCCGGGTGCATCGTCCTAGACTTTCGGATCGCCTGACCGAGCCGTCCGTCGAATATTTTCGCGCGCCAAGTGGGCGCATTCTTCTCGGTATCGGACGACCCGCCGCACAGGAGAAGACACGTGCACAAGATCATCAGAGCTCTGGCCCTTGTTTACGCATGTTGCGTGTCGGACAGCGCGACGACGCAGGCCGCGGACTATCAGGCAAAACCGACGATCGTGCTGGTGCACGGGGCCTTTGCTGAATCGTCGAGCTGGAACGGCGTCATCGCCGAGCTCAACAGGGACGGTTTCCGGACCATCGCTGCGGCCAACCCACTTCGCGGCGTTGCAAGCGATGCGGCCGCCGTATCGGCCGTCATCGGATCCATCGGCGGACCGGTCGTCCTGGTAGGCCATTCTTACGGCGGGCCGGTCATCACCGAGGCAGCTAACGGGAAGAACAATGTGAAAGCGCTGGTCTATGTGGCCGGATTCGCCCCGGACAAAGGCGAGTCCAGTCTCACGCTTTCGGGGAAGTTCCCAGGCAGCACGCTTGGCGAGGCGCTCCTGCCGGTGGCGCGGCCGGATGGAGGACAGGACCTCTACATCCAGCCGGAAAAGTTTCACGTGCAGTTCGCGGCCGATGTGCCGGCAGCGCAGGCCAGCCTGATGGCGGCGACACAGCGCCCGGTGGCTGACGCCGCCCTGGCAGAACCCTCCGGCGCGCCTTCTTGGAAGACAATTCCATCCTACGCGATCTACGGCTCGGCGGATCGGAATATCCCGCCGGCGGTCATGAAGTTCATGGCCGAGCGCGCGCATTCGGTGAAGACCATCGTCATCGAGGGCGGGTCGCACGCGCTGATGGTCTCGCGTCCAGAAGCGATCGCCTTGCTCATAGAGGAAGCCGCATCGGCGCAGTGACGAAACCGGCCGCCTCGCGCCGGCTGCATTCAACAAGTGCAAGCCCAAGGAGACATCGACATGAAAATCGTGGTCATTGGCGGCACTCGGTACATCCGGTTAGCGACTGTCGAGAGGTTGCGTCAACAGGGGCACGACGTCGTGGCGGCGTCGCCGCAACGTCGTGCCCTCACAACAGCGGCACCTCATGATCCCGGCCACGCTGGCAGACCTCTTCGGGAATTCCTCGAGAACACCGCCTCCGTCCTGCGCCACCTATGGCGCGGCCGATATCTTTGGCTTGGGCTACTACGGCAGCGCCTCGGAGGTCGTGGGGTCGGGGCAAGCGAGGGACGGCTGCGAAGACAGTGTCGCTTGAGCCAAGCCCTTCTGCTGGCGGTCGAGCGAGTCGCGGACGCGGGTCGCTCTCATCAAGGAATTCAGGGCCGGCACGGTTAGAGCCGCCGGCGTTGTTCCCAGTAGATTTTTTCGAAGTCAGAACAGGAGAATGACATGAAAATCGTAATCATCGGTGGCACCGGACTTATCGGCTCCAAGACCGTCGCAAGGCTGAGCGTGAAGGGCCACGACGTGTTGGCGGCGTCGCCAAGTGGCGGCGTCAACACCTTCACCGGTGAAGGATTGGATAAGGCTCTTGCCGGGGCGGAGGTTGTCATCGACCTCGCCAATTCGCCGTCGTTCGAGGACAAGGCCGTTCTCGAGTTCTTCGAAACAGCCGGAAAGAACCTGCTCGCGGCGGAGAAGGCCGCCGGCGTGAAGCATCACATTGCGCTCTCGGTAGTCGGGGCGGAGCGCCTGCCCCGCAGCGGCTACCTGCGCGCCAAGATGGCTCAGGAGAAGCTGATCAGGGAGTCGGGAATTCCCTACACGATCGTTCACTCGACCCAGTTCTTCGAGTTCCTTGGCGGCATTGTGCAGTCGGCAACCGTCGGCGACACGGTCTCGGTATCGTCGGCCTACTTCCAGCCCATCGCCGCAGACGATGTTGCAGAGGTGATGGCTGACGTGGCGCTCTCCCAGCCGATTAACGGCGTGATGGAGATCGGCGGCCCCGAGCCCTTCCGCATGAACGAACTGGTCGTGCGTTTTCTGCAGCTCGCCAACGATCCCAGGAAGGTGATCGGTGATCCTCATGCGCTCTATTTCGGGACTGAGCTAGACGACCGCTCGCTTGTCCCGGGCGCGGGCGCCCGCATCGGTTCGACGCCATTCGAAGACTGGTTCGACCACGCCCCGTCTCGGCGAAGCGGTGTTGCGGCGTAACGGCGGCATCTGAAGACAACCGCAAGGGAAACGACGATGGACCACAAGCTGCCCTTTGCGCCTCAGGCAAGTCGCCGAGCCCTCCTCCTCGGCGCAGCGGCCGCCGGCATTGCAACCGGCCTGCCCAAATATGCGCTCGGGCAAGGGACAGCCGGCCAGGAATCGAACTCATCCATCTCTCAAGAAGGATCGAAAGATATGAGCACTATCACCACCAAGGATGGCACCGAGATCTACTACAAGGACTGGGGTCCGAAGGATGCTCAACCGATCGTCTTCCACCACGGCTGGCCGCTCAGCGCCGACGACTGGGACACGCAGATGCTTTTCTTCGTCGGGCATGGATATCGCACCATAGCCCATGACCGGCGCGGGCACGGCCGTTCTGCGCAGGTGAGCGACGGTCACGATATGGATCACTATGCTGCCGACGCGGCGGCGGTGGTCGAGCATCTCGGCCTGAGGGACGCAATCCATATCGGCCACTCGACCGGCGGCGGCGAAGCCGCTCATTACGTCGCCCGCCACGGCAACGGGCGCACCGCGAAGCTCGTCCTCATCGGCGCGGTGCCGCCAATCATGGTGAAGACGCCGGCCAATCCTGGCGGCCTTCCGATCGAAGTGTTCGACGGGCTGCGCAAGTCGCTCGCCGACAACCGCGCGCAGTTCTACATCGATTTCCCATCGGGCCCCTTCTACAGCTTCAATCGGCCGGGCGCGAAAGCGATCCCGGGCATCATCCAGAACTGGTGGCGGCAGGGCATGATGGGCAGCGCCAAGGCGCACTACGACGGCATCAAGGCCTTTTCGGAAACCAATTTCACCGACGACCTCAAGATCATCGACGTGCCGACACTCGTCATGCACGGCACGGACGATCAGATCGTGCCCATTGCCGATTCCGCGCCGTTATCCGCAAAGCTTCTGAAGGACGGCACGCTCAAGATCTATGAGGGCTTTCCGCACGGGATGTGTACCACGCATGCCGATGTGGTGAACGCCGACTTGCTCACCTTCATCAGGTCCTAGGCTCGCGCCGTGTCCTGAGGCGAGAGCCCGATCGCCGGCCGTCCTCCCCTCCGGCCGGCGATCACCCCAATCTCAACCGCAAACTGGAGACCAGACAAATGATCCGGAGTATACTCTACAGCACCGCCGCTCTCGCGGCGTTCATCGCCACCGCCGCGCTGGCCGACAATACGGCTGGCGCTTTCAAAAACGTGAAGCTCGTTTATGATCAGCCGCTTCCGAACGTGCCCGGCAAGAGCATGAGAGGTGTGCTTGTCGACTATGAGCCAGGCGGCAACTCGCCCGCGCATCTCCATCCCAAATCTGCTTTCATCTACGCCACGGTTCTCGAAGGGGCGATCAAGAGTCAGGTCAATGATGGCCCGGTGGTCACCTATCGCGCCGGCGAGAGCTGGTCCGAATATCCCGGCGATCGTCACCGCGTCAGCCAGAATGCCAGCGCGACTGACCCCGCCCGGCTGCTGGCTGTCTTCATCGTCGACACCGGCGAGACCGAACTTGTGCTCCCCTACGAAGAATAAGGTCGGAATCTATCGCCCTGTTTGAACAGGAAAGCGCCGCGCCGCCGGAGCGTTTGAAGGCTTGGCGGCACGGCACGCAACCAAGGACGGCGCAATGCTCATCGGCGAACTGCATGCCTTCACGTCGTCGCGCCTGGCCGTGATCGACTTGGATGCAACGGTGCAAGCGGCCGCCCTTTCACTGTCCAGGCCTGGCATCGGCCTCGTTGTGGTATGCAATGCAGGCGGAGGCGCGGAGGGTGTGCTCAGCAAATCCGATCTCGTGCGCCATCTCACCGGCCCGGGGGCCAAGACACCGCCAGTGTCCGACCTGATGAACAGATCCATTGTCTCCTGCAGTCCGCAGGACGATGTCCACGACGTATGGCAGACCATGGCGGCGCGGAGCTTGCAGAACATTCCGGTCATCGACGTCGGCGCCAGGCCTCTCGGCATACTGGACATACGAGACGCGATGAAAATGTTGTTTGAGCAGGAAGAAATTCAGGAGCGGATGCTCTTCAATTATGTCACCGGCGTCGGCTACCGCTAGCCGCTTGCCTGCAGCGATACCGCTACTCCTCCAGGAATATCCTCCCCAGAAGGACAATGAACATGAAACTATACTACAGCCCGCTTGCTTGCAGTCTTGCCGATCACATCGCCCTACTCGAGGCTGGCGTGCCATTCGAGCGGGAGAGCGTCAACCTGAAGACCAAGCGGACGGCCTCGGGGGCCGATTTCAACGACGTGACGCGCAAGGGCTACGTTCCGGCGCTGGTGCTGGACAGCGGAGAAGTCCTCACCGAGAACATCGCCGTCCTCGATTGGCTCGCCACGGAATATCCAACGCTCGGTATTCCAGGAAACCTTGGCCGCATGCGCGTGCTAGAAGCGCTGGCTTTCATCTCGACCGAGGTGCACCGCAGCTTCAAGCCGATGTGGCATGCAAGCAGAGAAACCCAAAAGGCACAGGCAAAAGCGACGCTTTCCAGGCTGCTGGACATTCTTTCTGGCAACCTTGCGGGCGACTACCTGTTTGGCGCAACGCCCAGCGTGGCTGACTTCTATCTTTTCGTGATGCTGCTATGGGCCGAGCGCTTCGATGTCTCCGTTCCCGCGCAGCTGGTTGCTCTGCGCAAGCGCATGGCGAACCGTCCGGCCGTGCAGGAGGCCATGCGGCACGAGGGGTTGATCTCGGCGAATGAGCGCGAAGCATTCACCGCCGCCTGACGCAGACGATGGCCTCCCAGCCGGCAGTCTTCGGCCGTCCGGACCGATCGGATGCCAATGGGAGCGTCCGGCTGGCTGACGGGGCGTCGTCTTGGAGTTGAACTTGCCGGCGAGCGATCCGATCGCGGTATTCGTTCCGAAGCGTTCGCGGCACACCCATCAATCCGAAAATTTGCCCAGCCCGGAAGCTGGCCAGGAGCGAGATCATGCCCACTCTGGATAACAAGGTCGTCATTGTCACCGGCGGAGGCTCCGGCATCGGCCGCGCCGCGGCGCTGGGCTTTGCCGCGCAAGGCGCGAAGGTCCTCGTCACCGGGCGCCGCACGGCAATTCTGGACGAAGTGGCCGCCGAGCACCCGGCCGTCAGAGGTCTCGTCGCTGATGCTGCGGAGCCCGCCGATGCCGCGCGCACCATTGCGACGGCAATCGACACATGGGGCCGCTTGGACGTGCTGGTGAATAATGCCGGCGCAGGCGCTCTCCTGCCTCTGAGCGATGCAACCGCCGAACGGATCACGAAAATCTTCGCGGTGAATGTCGTCGGCCCGAGCCTGCTGGCGGCGGCTGCCCTGCCACACCTGGGTGCCGCAAAAGGAGCGATCATCAACATCTCTAGCACGTTCGGCCACAAGCCAGGAGCCGGTTTATCGCACTATGCAGCCAGCAAGGCCGCGCTGGAGCACCTGACCCGCTGCTGGGCGCTGGAGCTTGCGCATCTCGGCGTGCGCGTGAATGCCGTCGCTGCCGGCCCGACCGAATCCGGTGCGCTGACGGGCATGATGGGGCTCTCGCCGGAACATGCGGCAGTCATCGAGGAAGCCGAGCGCGAGCAGATACCGCTCAAACGGCGCGGCATTCCCGACGACGTCGCCAGATGGATCGTCCACCTGGCCGATCCGGCGTCCGACTGGATGACCGGCCAAGTGATTGCCGCCGACGGAGGCCTTGGCCTCACGTGAGCGCCCGGCTGACGCATGTGCCGGCGAAGCTGCAGCTCAAAACTCGCTGAGGAGACTATGGACGTGAACAGCACTGGCAGTCGGATACTTGCAGGGGTTTTGGTTCCTGATACGCCGCTCGTCAAGCGGGCGCTCGACTATGCTCGCCGGGAAAGCGAGCCCTATCTGTTCAATCACGTGGTCCGTTGTTGGCTGTTTGCGACACGGATCGGGCAGCTTCGGAACATTGATCACGATGCGGAAGTCGTCGCCGTGGGAACGTTGTTGCACGACATCACGCTCAATGAACGCTTTAACGGTCCGCGGCGTTTCGAAGTCGAAGGCGCCGATCTAGCGAGGATCTTCGCCCGGCAAGCCGGTGTCGACGAGCGCCGAGCCCAGCTCATCTGGGACAGCGTCGCTCTCAACTCAACCCCGTCGATCGGCCTCTACAAGGAGGCGGAGGTGGCGCTCTGTACTGCCGCCATCTGCCTGGATGTGGTCGGCCTGCAATACGAGCTTATCCCCGCAGCAGAGATAGCTAGGATCGTTAAGGAATTCCCGCGGCTCGAAATGAAGCGGCGGATGAGCCGGTGCTTCTGTCACATCGCCGAGGCCAGACCGGAAACGACCTACGACAATTTCGTCCGGGATTTCGGTGAACGTTACATACCTGGATATCGAGTTCCTTCTTCCGTCGACCTCGTGTCGAACGCACCCTTCGAAGAATGAAACACGTTTAAGGGCCAAATTATCCGACAGTTTCGCGCTTAGAAGGCCACATCGGAAGTCGTACATTGCTGTACGCCGTGAATTGCTTGACCCGACAAGTCCGCTGCCTTCAAGCGACCTCCTCGTGAAGCACGAGGAGGGATATCCCTGCGCTAGCCTATCCTTTTCGGACGGAAGCATCCATCGCCTTATGCCAAAGTCTTGTTCGTGCCGGCGTCGCGCATCGCCGCCGGCAGCGTCTCCCATGCCCGGATCAACTCACCGATGGAAGCGGCCTCCATCTTGCGCATGACGTTGCCGCGGTGCAGCTTTACCGTCACCTCACTAATGCCGAGCTCGAAGGCGATCTGCTTATTGAGGCGCCCGCGCGCCACCTGATGCAGAACCTCGCGCTCGCGTGGCGTCAGCGTTTCAAAGCGTTCGACATTGCGCTTGACGACCGCAGCTTCCGCCCGCCGCGCGGCATCCATCGCAATGCCCGCAATAACAGCGTCAAGCAGCGTTTGGTCCCGCACCGGCTTGGTGAGAAAATCCACAGCCCCGGCCTTCATCGCCTGGACGGTCATCGGAATGTCGCCATGCCCGGTCAGGAAAATGACTGGCTTGGGGTTGCCCGTTTGGGCCAGATGCCGCTGCAGATCGAGGCCGCTCGCTCCTGGCATACGCACGTCGAGGATCAGACAACCGGCGTTATCCAGTACGTCGGCATCGAGCAATTCGCGCGTCGAGCTGAAACAGACATGCTGGAACCCGGCGGAAAGTATCAATTCGGACAGCGCCTCCTGAACAGACGCATCGTCATCCACAATGATAACGAGGGGCTGCTCCGCTTCGCTCCTGCGCTGCGATGACAATGGCGCCGATCTCCGTAAGTGCGGCGGCTGCTCAACCCTCATGTTCATCTCCATTTTTCGATTTGCGCAATACATTGCCGATGGCTGCCAGCATGACCTTCGCATCGAAGGGCTTACGGAAGCACCCGCTGACGCCCTGAGCTCTGTCCGCATCGGCAATCTCGTGGCGCCCGGTGATCAGGAACACCGGCAGGTCCGGGCGCACCTTCTTCACCAGATCACAAAGTTCGAAGCCGTCCATACCGGGCATCCCGATGTCGGTTATGAGCACGTCAAGGCCGGACAGCCCGCTGATGAGCAATGATCGCGCCGACGAGAAGCTGCGGGCCGCATAGCCGGCGGACTCCAACAGATCCTCCAGCGACTCGAGTAGCCTTGGATCGTCATCGACAACGGCCACGACAGGTCTTCCCTTGGTCACGCCCGGTTCCCTCCCGCTCGGCGCGAGTGGGTGATCGGTATCTCCAGTCGCTGCGCGATACGCACGAGATCGGCGAGCGATGACGCCGCCATTTTCTGCATCACGTTCCTTCTATGGATCTGCAGCGTGACCTCGCTGATTCCGAGTTCAGCGGCTGCCTGTTTGTTGAGAAGGCCGCTCACCACGAGCGGCAGCACCTCGCGTTCGCGCGGCGTCAGGTCGAGATAGCGTTGCTTCAGCGCGACCAGTTCAGCACGCGCGGACCTCCTTTCTCGATCCTCGGCGAGCGCCGCTTGGATTGCAGCCATGAGATCCGCATCACTGAAAGGCTTGGTGAGAAAGTCCACGGCGCCATGCTTGATCGCCTGGACGGAGGACGGGATGTCGCCGTGCCCTGTTATGAAAACGATCGGCGGATGATCTCCCTTTGATATCTGCCTCTGCAGATCCAGGCCGTTGATGTCGGGCAGCTCGACGTCGAGGATGAGGCATGCCGGGATGTCCGGCTTATTTGCCCTGATGTATTCGCTGGCCGATCCGAAGGCAGCGGCGCGGATACCGTGCGAATCCAGCAGCTCGCTCAGCGCCTCCCGCAGGCGCGCATCGTCGTCCACGATGAAGACGATATGGTCATCTGTGGTCATGGCGCCGCTTTCACTTCAATCGGCAAGGTGAAGACGAACGTCGCCCCCTGTGGGTCGTTCTTCTCCGCCCACAGGCGTCCGCCGTGCGATTCGACGATCGAACGGCAGATCGCGAGCCCCATGCCCATTCCATTCCCCTTCGTCGTGAAGAACGGTTCGAATATGTTTTCGGGAAACTCGATCCCCGCGCCACGATCGCTGATCTCCGTCTGAACCACATCGCCTATGGGGCGAACACGGACCTCAAGAACTCGGTCGCCCGTAACGGCGTCCATGGCATCCATGCCGTTGCGAATGAGGTTCACCAGAACCTGCTGGATGTGTACACGGTCCAGCGCGACGAGCGGCAGGTCGCTTTCGACGTCGATATCCATGCGGACGCGCCGCCGCGCCGCTTCCTCGGCCATGAGGTTGCGCGCCTCGGCGATAACGCCACTGAGCGCTGTAGGACTCCTTGCCTCGCCGGATTGTTTGAACAGAGCGCGGATGCGACTCACGACGTCGGCGGCCGCATTTGCGTCACGAATAATGCGTTCCACCGTCTTCTGCGCACGCTCGAGATTTGGCGGCTCAGCCATAAGCCATCGCTGGCAGGCATGCGAGTTCGCCACCACGGCCGCCAGCGGCTGGTTTACTTCGTGCGCGATGGAAGCAGAGAGCTCAGCAAGGCTCGCGGCCTGACTCGCTCGTGCAAGGCTCTCTTGCGCCAGCCGCAGCTCTTCCTCCGCCCGAACCTCATTTTCAACATCGAGGCAGATGACATTCCACTGCACGATAGTCCCTTCGGTATTGCGCATCGGCGCGGCGCGTGTCTCGACCCAGCGATACTCGCCGTCGAACCGCCGCAGGCGGTGCCTGCGCGCATAGGGCTCGCCCGTGGACAACGAATGGGCATATCCTCCCTTTACGCCCGCCAAGTCGTCGGGATGCACACCGGCGTCAAGCGTGCCGGCCAGCCGGGACTTTCCGGTGCCGTCCAATCGCTCAAGCTCATACCCCAGGAACTCCCGGAGCTGCTGGCTACGATAGACCGGCTCGCCATCCGGCGCCGCGCAATCGATCATCGCCGGTAGAGTTTCAACGAGCTGCCAGAGGAAGCGCTCCCTCTCTTGCAGCGCCTCCTGAGAAGTCACGAAATCATGGATATCGACGTTGGCGCCGAACCACCGGATGATGCGGCCGCTCTCGTCACGGAGTGCTTCAGCACGCCCCTCCGTCCAGCGGTATGAACCATCCCACCGGCGATTGCGAAACTTCAGCTCGAACGGTTCGCCCGTGTTGAAGGAATGGGTCAAGGCCTGCAGCAAAGGAGCCCTGTCGTCCGGATGAACGATGGTCTGGATCGCGCTGGGCAATCCTCCCTCGGCATCAAAATCGTCCAGCTTCAGGCCGATATAGTCCATCATCGTCTTGTTGATGTATGCAGGCTCCCCTCCGGGCGTGACGCACCAGATCTGCACGGGCACGGTGTCGATGAGTTGTTGAAGCTGACGTTCCCGGTCGCGCAAGGCCTCCTGCGCGCGCACCTCATCGTCGACGTCGAGAGAAACGCCATACCATTCCGCAATCTCACCGTTTTCATGGCGCCGAGGCTCTATCCTGCACTCCGCCCAGCGATACGCGCCATCCTCTTCGCGCCAACGAAATCGCATCGTGGACATGCCGCCGGTTTCGAAGCAATTCCGTAGAGTGTTCTGCACCTCGGGAGCATCTTCGGGATGGATCAGCTCCTGGAGCAAATTCTCGATGCGCGGCTCCTCGAGAGCTTCGAAATCCGCGATGACGGAGCGGAAATGGTCCTGGTAGCGCTTGTTGAAGTAGACCGGCCCGCCCGTAGGCTTTGCGCTCCAGATCCGGACTGGTACGGCATCGATCGTCTCCTGAAGCTGCCGCTCGCTCCGCCGCAGCGCCTCTTCGGCATGCATCTGATCGTCTATGTCGTGACAGAGCCCGTACCACTGGACGATGCGCCCGTCCTGGTCCCTCATCGACTCGGCGCGGCTCGACATCCAGCGGTAGACCCCGTCTTGACGGCGCAAGCGATACCGCATCGCAAGGACCTCGCCGGTGGCGAGACAATGGCGGAGCGTGTCCGAGAACGCTGCTCTGTCGTCCGGATGGACGCCGGCCTCTATCATCGCCGTCATGCGGCTCATGCCCGGCTTGATCGTATCCGCCACGTCCAGGCCGAGAAAATCGACCATGCGCTTGTTGAAGAAAATCGGCTCGCCGTCGGGCGCGAGACGCCAGACGTGGCTTGGAACCATATCGACAAGCTGCGAAAGCTCCCGCTCCCTGTCGCGCGATGTGACCAGCGCCAGCTGACGCTGCCGGGATATGGCCGCCACGATGAGCGCCGAAAATGCCGAGATTGCCAGAAAAAGCTGCAGCATGACCTGCCTTTGTCTCTGGAATTCGGGAGCGCCGACAAACTGGCTGTCTCCAGATATCGTAAGTGCCATCGTGATCAGGGCGAGGAGCGTCAAGGCGACGGCGGCGCCTCTGAACTCGAAGCGCGCCGCGGCCCAAAGAAGGGGCGGCATGATGATGTAGGGGGTGGGCAGGTAGACGTCGCTCAAGGAAAGCGCGGCGACCCCCAGGAAGATCAGACCCAGGACGCTGGCTTCTACCGGCTGCGCGGGAGAGAGTTGGGTTTTGGTGCGCCAATACTGGATCACGACCAGTGCCGGTGGCGCTACGAGCAGGATTCCGGTGGCGTCTCCAATCCAAAACAGCGGCCATACCGCCGTGAAGGTTTGCGATTCCACGCCAAACCACGCAAGCGTCGCGCTTCCGACCGTCGCGCTGACGAGCGGCGCAACTCCAGCGCCGAGTACGACGAATGCGAGGACTTCCTGCAAAGTTTCAAGTCGAACCGGACGCCCGCATGCCCGGTTCACAAGCGTTGCGCCGACAACCGCGCCAAGGGCGTTGCCGATATAGATCAGAAAGCCCGCAGGCAGCGGACTGTGGAACCACACGAACTGCGCGAACATCTCCGCCAGGCAACCCACCAGTATCCACCACGGCCAACTGTAAGGAGAGGTGAGGATGAGCGTCGCGATGAAAACGCCGCCCGGAGGCCAAATGGAAACCGTTATTCCGGGGACGATTGCGAGCGCCTGGGCGAACCCGCAGCCCAAGACATATGCCGCAAAAAATAGCCCCAGATGAAGGAATTGCGGGCGCGACCAGACGGACATCATCGGTTTCTCCTGCCGGGCAAAGAAGGGCTGGGGATTGTCAACGCTGCGTGTAGCACGTCTCCGCGATATCTGGGCTGGCGAACTCATGATCTCGGCTGGCGAACTCATGGCCCACTCTAATTCGGCGCCCCCCCGGCTGCACCTCATGGAAATCCATGAGGCGTGGCCGAAGCGTACCTGGCCTAGCCCTCAGGATGATACTGCCTAGACCAGCCGAGTGGTGACATGGCCTCTCGCATGATGGCTCGGCCCGGCGCGTCCCGGCATGATTTGCAGGCGATAAACCGCCTTCAAGGAGACATTCATGAATATCGCCACCAAACCGACGGCGCAGGCCGGGACCAAGCATGGGCCCCGTGTTAACTGGGCCGAGCAATCTCCGGAACTCGTGAAGAAGTTCACCGGGGTTGTAACGGCTCTCCGTGCAAGCTCGATCGAGGAGTCCATCCTCAATCTTGTCAATATTCGTGCTTCGCAGCTCAACGGCTGCTCTTTCTGCCTCGATATGCACGTCAAGCAGGCAAAGATGCACGGCGAGCGCGAACTGCGCCTCTACCACTTGGCCGCGTGGAGGGATTCGACCCTGTTCGCCCCGCGCGAGCGCGCCGCACTCGCATGGACGGAAGTCCTGACCAAGCTGCCAGACCAGGGCGTTTCCGATGAGATCTATGAGCGCGTCCGCACGCAGCTGTCGGAAAAGGAGATCTCCGATCTTAGCTTCGCTGTCATGGTGATCAACTCGTGGAACCGCCTCAACGTCGGCTTCAAGACCGTGCCGGGTTCCGCCGATGCAATGTATGGCCTGGACAAGGCGGGGCTCAATTAGCCCGCTACAGACCGGCGGCGCGGCTGTCGCCGTGTCGCCGCTGATCCCTGGCGGTGCGCAATGACCCGCCGGGGACGCGCTATCGACAACCCTGCGTATCGCCGAATCGCTGCGGTCGGCTTCCGCCGCGTTTGCCGCCACTGCCGCCCAGTGCGCCATTCCCATGCACATTTCACGACAATCCGAGAACTCACCCACTTGGCCGGACACTCGCCCTGCCAGCTAGCTCGGCCGTCTAGCGTTTCATTCCATCACGCCGGCCAGATTTCGAATTCCAATGCCAGCTCATCGGCCTCGGGCCCCTACCCATGTCATGGCTGCCAATCGATCACACCGTACTGCGGGCATCCACGATATGGCTGGCTGGCGAGAATCTTTCCAGCGGCGTTTGTCACGCTGGCAACTGTGCGTCTTCCATTTGCCTCTGACTCCCTTCGACGAGGGCGTTCGAGGCCAAGGTTGAAGGCGGCAAGCTCGGGGTCATCTCGGGCGTCGGCGCGATCGGCATCGGAACCGCCCTCAGCGCCAGGGACGACTGTTCCGTGCGCTTTCTCATGTATCGGGCGAGGCCGATCTTGATCGTGACCAGCACGGGCGCGGCAACCACGAACAGCAGCGCGACTGCGTTGAACGCGGCGTCGAAGGCGATCACTGTGGACTGACCGGCGACCGCTCTGCCCAGCAGGCTCGTCGCTGCCCGGCCAGCTGCCACGGGATCCATTCCTTTTGCAGCGAGCATGGCTGTCGTCGTTGCCAGACGCTCGCTGACCGCGGGAATGCCCGCGGTGACGTTGGCGCCGAGCACCGCGACATTGGCGGCGACGTTATTCTCGATCAATGTCTGCAGCCAGGCGACACCCATGAGGCCACCGAGCTGGCGACCCGTATTGAAGAGGCCTACGCCGGATGCGAGGTTTTGGTGGTTGAGCTTGCCGAAAGCGATGAGAGTGATCGACAGGAACAGGAAGCCGAGGCCGAGGCCACGCAACAGAATGGCTGGCATCATGTCGTCCGCGCCGCTTTCGATGGTCGAACCGGACAGCATCCCCATCGCAACCATGATCATAAGGATTCCAAAGGGCACCGTGGCGATCGGAGGAACGCGGCGGACCTGCATGAGGAAAGCAGCGATGAGGAGCGCGCCGATGAAAAGTGCGCCGCTCGGCAACAGGAGCAGGCCGGCGTCGGTTGGCGTGAACGCAAGGACGGACACGGCGAACGAAGGGATCAGGAACGCGCTCCCGAACAAGGCGGCGCCGGCGACGAAACTGACGATGAAGGCGAAGGAAAAATCGTCCGACCGGAACGGGGTGAAGTCCAGCAGGCCCTGACCTTTGGCGATCACTTGTTGGCCGAGAAATGCCAGCAGAGTGGCCGTGCCGACCACCGTTAGGCAGACGATGTGACGTTCTTCGAACCAGTCCCATCGGCTGCCTTGGCCGAACACGTATGTGAAGCAGAACAGTGCGGTCGAGAGGAGCGAGAAGCCAAGCCAGTCGAACGGGCGGGGTCCGGCTTTGACGGGCGCCGGGCAGTCCGCGAGCAGCAATAATCCGGCGGCCGCCAGCGCCACCGGGACGACGCTGAAGAAGATCCACATCCACGACTGACTGTCGAGCAACCAGCCCTCAAAGGCTGGGGCGATCGTCGCGGGGGCAACGACCGAACCGATTGCGAACAGGGCCTGAAGGATCGGCTGGTGGCGTCGCGGATAAGCGAGAAAAATGATCGTCTGCCCCGCGACGAGCAGGACGCCTCCGGAGAAGCCTTGCATTACGCGGAGCACAACCAGCAGATCCAATTGAGTTGTGGTGGCGGCAAGGGCGCAGGCTGCGCCCATGGCTATGGTCGAGCCGACGATCAGACAACGTGGACTGACGCGGTTCATCAGCCAGGCGGCGGCCATGAACCCGATCAGCTTCGGAGCGGTATATCCCACATCCAGCCAGGCGAACTCATCGGGAGTTGCATAGATGTCGCCGATGATATCGCCACGCCCGAGCGACAGGACTGTGCTGGCGATCGCCTCTGCCAGAGTGGCGAGTATTATGCCCGCGACGAGAAGGGCTCCTGTTGCTGGTCGGTTGCGGTCCGGGATGGCGATGACCACTGCGGTCATGAGTCTCTACCGCGATCAATCTCGACACGGGCGGACAGGCCGGGCACGAGGCGACCGGGCAGCGGATTGCCGATAAATCGGATCTTAACCGGAACGCGCTGAACGACGCGAACGAAGTTTCCTGTCGCATTGTCTGCGGGGAGCAAACTGAAGGCAGACCCACTGCCGGGCGCAAAGCTGTCCACCATCCCTTCAAACGTCTCGTTTGGGTAGCCATCGATGGTGATGCGGACGTGTTGACCGGGCTGGACATGTTCGATCTGGGTTTCCTTGAAGTTCGCCACAACCCACAGATCATTGACCGGAACAATATCGAGCAGAGAGGCACCCGGCGCCACAAGCCGGCCGATGCGAACCTGGCGGTTGCCGACGACGCCGTCTACCGGCGCGCGAACCACGGCGTTGTCGAGGTCGATTTGAGCGAGTTCCTCCGCGGCCCGGGCCTGCGCTACCGCGGCCACGGCGGCTTCGCGCTGGGCGTCGAGCACGGCGATGCGTTGCCGCTGTGCCTCCAGTGCTGCCGATGCCGCCGCCACGGCCGCTTCGGCCCTCGACCGCGCGGCATCGCTTTCGTCGACCTCGGCCTGGCTTACGGCGTTGGTACGAATAAGTTCACGGCGGCGGTCGGACGCCTTGGTCGCGAGGTTCAGCTCGGCCTCGGCCGAACGCGTCTGGGCTTCGGCCTGCCTGATGAGGGCATGCTGAAGCTCGACTTCGGCGTCGACATTGCCAAGGCGCGCCTGAGCGGCTTCGACATTGGCCACAGCCTGCGCGAGCCGCGCGCGGTAGTCGCGGTCGTCGATCCGGAACAGGACGTCACCCGCCCGGACGGCCTGGTTGTCCCGAACCTCTACTGCGGTGACGTAGCCCGCGACCTTCGGCGCAAGCCCGGTCACATCCCCGCGGACGTACGCGTTGTCGGTCGACGTGTCATCCGAACGGGCCCAAGCCCATCCTGCGCCAAGGGCGACCACGGCTGAGAGGCACAGCAGCAGGCCGATGGTCTTTGTCCTGCTATGTTGCGGCATGACGGGCCTCCGGTAATAGGCGTTACCATTGACGTTTATGGTAATGGTTGTTACCAGTCAAGGGATGGACTGGAGTGGATGAATGGCTGCTGCAAGGACCACACGGCGCAACGGCCGCCGGGAGGCTCTTCTTCAAGCGGCTGCCGAGGTCTTTTTCGAACAAGGCTACGCCGCGACGAGCATCGACGCGATCATCGAACGCGCCGGCGGATCGAAACGCAACATTTACAATGAGTTCGGCAACAAGGAGGGCCTGTTCTCCGCTATCGTCAAGGAAAGCGCAGACAATCTGCTGTCGCCCTTGGTGATCGAGGAAATAGAAGGCCACGATCTGCGGGCGACACTGACGGCGTTCGGCCGGCATTCCATGGACGCCTACATGTCTCCCACTTTGATCGGAATCTACCGAATTGCCGTTACCGAGGCCAACCGCTTCCCCGATCTCGTGAAGTCGTTCTACGAACAGGGGCCAGGACGGACCGCGGTCCGGCTCGCCGAGGTCCTCGAAGCCGCCAGGGAACGGGGGGAAATCCAGGCGGACGATTGCTTGCGTCTGGCCGGGCACTTTGTAGGCATGACCCGCGACAACCTGCATCTGCAGGTCGTTCTCGGGCTCCGGCCCCCGCCGTCGGACGAAGAAGCGCGGGAGGCGGTTGCTTCTGCTGTGGAAATCTTCCTGAACGGCGTTCGACGCAGCCGGAAGTAGAAGGGCAATCGTTGCCGTCAGCATCGGGCCGTTTGGCGAAAAGTCGAGCGGCGTGCCCCGTTCGACCAGCAGGCCTCGACGCCGATATGCCTCACGGGCCTCATGAACGATCCGCCTCACATCGTCGGCGCAGACGTTGTCGCGCCGCATTAGATGCTGGACGATAGGATCGTCCAGCATCTCTTCGAGTGTGGGTTCGGAATTCACGGGGTCCATGATCTGTTCTCTTGCCGCTCGGGCTTGCGGCGCGGGTTTTCACGCGCAACCCGCCGAAGCATCTCAGGGGAACGGTCGCGGAAACAGCTCGGCGCGCCCGTCTCCTGGTGCCTGGCCTTCCATGAAATTATCTGACGTCGGACTTGGAAAGCATCTGCGCCTTGCGGCCGCTCGAAAGCTGGATGATGGCGATCGTCGCGACGCAAAGCCCAACCAAGACGTGCGTCCACATCGCCGCCTGCGCCGATCCGAAGCCGAGTAGGAACGGAGCCGCTACCCCCCAGCACCCCAAGCCGAGATTGGACCACTCCGTCCATGCTCCGTAGCGATAGAGCGCCACGGCGGAGCAGCAGGCAATCAGCGCGCCGACGATCCCCGCGTTCCAAGCCGCGGCGGGCATCTCGGTGAACGCGAAGGCAGCGCAGGCCAGACCTGCGCCCAGAACGAGGTTGGTCCACTCCAACCCCTTGCTCGGTACTTCATTTGTCATCTTCGTCTCCTTCTTCAGTCCGGCTCCGCACCACGCCATCGATGTCGGGGGCGACCGATGCGAGGAGAATGACGCGGTCCCGCGCAGCAGCCTATTCTACGCAGGCATCTGTCGGGCGATGCTAAGGTCTAGTGCAGCTGAGCGCGGTGCTGGCGGAGAATATCAAAGCGCTTGGGGTGACACAGCGTTCTTGCGCGTAGGAAATCCGCCTTCTTACTGTCGGACATGCTCCTGCCGAGCAGAGCCTGACGTTGAGGATGCCGATCACAGGCGCCTGTCGGCGAATTCAGGGCTGTGTTTCCAAAGGGTGCCAGCCGCCAACCCGGCGTGTCCGAGGTCATAGACAGCTTGCATATAGCTGGCGTTGTAAGGATCGAGCATCGAATAGGGGACTTGAGCGTCAATGGTCGCAAGGTGGAAACGTGCCCCGGTCAGTTTGGCATAGTTGTAGAGGATAGCCAGTTCGCTCTGTGTCTGTGACTTGAGGAGGATGGAATATGCCCTCGCGATCACGGACAACGTTCGATTCCGCGTGGTGGCGAATTCCGGTATGAGCGCGTTGTTTACGATCACATGAAAATCGACACTCTGGTGTTTCCCCGGCACGAGAGGGTTCGTGTTTGCCAGAATTGCCTGCGGAAGTATCAAGACTTGCGACGTCGACCCTCCATCGGAATGCATTTCCTGGAAGCGACGCCCTCCTGACTCGGCTTCGATCATGACTGCCGGATAAACGCCCGGAATGCTCGCCGACGCGATCATAACGTCCTGAAACAGCTTCAGCGCGTCCAATCGGCCGCTGTTGGCGATGGCGCCCATGTTCCACACGACGGCCCGCTGGGTGTCGAGATTCGTTGTGAGGACCAGGAGCCGGCGGCCTTTGCGATGCTGGGCTGCGACCTGCTGCAGGACCGCTTGTGTAATGAAATCCTCGACCATCCGCCTCATTGGGGTGGATCTCAGCAAGCTCGATCCGATCAAGCCCACGGGAAATTTGGTTGCGACAAGATCGTCGGCGACGCCGCTTGTAAAGAGATGCACCAGCGTGCCGTCATGAGCCGATCCGAGGAACGCGAATGGCGCGATTAGGGCGCCAGTGCTTACGCCGGTGACTAGATCAAATTGCGGGCGGGTCCCGGTCTCGCTCCACGCCGAAAGCACGCCGACGCCGAAGGCGCCTCCCGCACCGCCGCCGGAGATCATGAGGACATCGAGGCCATCCGGCTCGGTTGCCGGCGTCCAATCGCGCACATCTCCTGCGGCGATCCGAGCGTCGCGATATATCCTGATCTCGCCATAGCCGGCGATCGAAGCCTTCTCTGCTTCCGCCGCGTCAATGGGTATGTCCGTGGCGGCGATCCGAGTGTCGCAACCCCGGAACCAAACGAATGTCGCGACCAGTGCTGCCAGCCCAACGAGCACCGATACTTTCAAAGGACGCAAACTGGATCTCCCGTGCTTGGCTTCGTGAACGCGGAGTAGTTCGCATATCCGAGAGCCGCGGGTCTCCGACGCTTCGGTCGAACAATTCGCTTTCGGCAAAGAGCCTGATTTCCATCAGCCGTGCGCAACGCTGGCAGCACGATATTCCCCGTCAGCCCGACGCATCATGCGGGACAGCATGCTCCTCATTTTTGCCCGACACGATGTCGGTGATAAACCACATCGAGAAGGCTATGAGAAAGGCGCGGCTGTAGTCGATTGATCCAAGGATGAGGGCGAGCAATGCCACGGTAGAGATCGCCCTGCTGCGGTGACGTCGGCGGATCTCAGTTCTATCCGCTGTGATCGGGGCTCGGCGCGCGTTTCCAGAGGGCGCGCCTGACGCCCGGCATCCACGAAAACTCCAGCGCACGGGACTGCACTAGGCAGGCGCCGAGTGCAAGGAATGGAGTGCCGATGCGGCTTTCATGGCTAGTTCCAGGACAATGGGACCCGCTTGAGGGCGCAGCAGCCGATCACCGCGACGGCGATGTCCTGCTCCGAAGGTGAATGACATAGGGCAGGAACCGACGGTCCACGCACCTATACCGAGGTCTAGGTCAGCCATTCAAATCGCTAGGTCCGATCACCCTTTGCAGTGTTGCGTTGCCCGCCGCGATACGGGTACGTAAGACCTGACGTAGACACTACGAATTGGCGGGCATAGCTGGCTATCGGTCGCCGAGCCTCGCGTGAGGCGCAGGTCCTGATTGACGTGTGACAGAAGCGCGGTTGGTACTGACTGCGTGAACGCGGCCAATTCGTGTTCAGCATATCTCCCCGAGGCGAGAGTCATGGGCGTGGCAACTTCAGGAATCGCAGACAGTCCCATAACAATTTTGGTCGACGATGACGCAACGGTCCGCGACGCGTTGGAGGAGTTGCTGAATTCGGTCGGCATCGACACGATGTCGTTTTCTTCGGGCCAGGAACTGCTGGACGCAAAACTGCCGGACCGCCCAGGCTGCCTCGTTCTCGATGTGCGAATGCCGGGTCTGAGCGGCCTCGATCTTCAGCATGTGCTAGCAACCAAAGGCATACTAACGCCGATCGTATTCTTGACCGGTCATGGGGACATCGCGATGGGCGTCCAGGCGATGAAGGCGGGGGCAGTGGATTTCCTAACCAAGCCGGTGCGCGACCAGACGTTCCTTGACGCGGTGTCCACCGCTATCGCCAACGACGTCGCGCGAAGAGCGGCATCGACCGTATCGCGAATGAACGTCGCACTTTATGAGACCCTTACGCCCCGCGAGCGGGAAGTGCTGAGGCTCGTGGTCTCCGGTGCGATAAACAAGCAGATCGCATCGGATCTCGGCATCAGCGAGATCACTGTAAAGCTCCATCGGAGCAACATGATGAAGAAGATGAACGCAAGGTCCATCTCCCATCTCTTCAATGTGTGGCAGTCGCTTCCAGTCGACAGCCGTTGAGCGGCTTACAATCAGGCATTGGCGCTCCGTAACTGACTCGGATATCGGCCGCGACAGGGAGTGGGACGCAGAGGCGGTCTCAAGAGGTCGAAATGGAGCTGACGTCAACGAAACAACGCCGCGCCGTCGCATTGGCGATTGGCGCTGCGAGTGTCTTGCTGGCGTTATTCGTCAATGAGCCATACGTTCTGCTGGTCGCCGTTGCAGTCATATGCATCTGCATCGGCTGGGAGGCCGGTTTGGTGGCCGTTGTCGCGGCCGGTCTGCTTTCATCCGTAATCCTGTTTTCGCTGGAATCAGGGGCCACAGGCGGCGCGGTCCGGTTGGCGGTATTTGTCGTCGCGGCGCTGGCCCTATGGTTCGTGATAAAGATCTTCAGGACAATGAGCTTCTATGACCGGGTCTACCATGATACCGGACCCGGCATTGCCGATATTCCGGGCCTCGGATGGTCGGCCTCTGCGGATGGCCGCCTTCGCTTGGTCAGTCCCGCGGCGCTCGAGTATGTAGGTGTGACAGCCGATGAGATGCGCCGGATCATGGATGGCGATGATTATCATTGGACACAGTTTGTCCATCCGGACGATGTCGAGGCGAGCATGGCGCGATGGCGTCACAGCTTGCAGACGGGCGAGCCTGTGATCGACGAGCACCGTGTGCGTCGGTTCGACGGAACGTATCGATGGTTTCGCGACACCGGCATTGCTTCGCGCGATGAGTACGGAAGGATAACCGGCTGGTACGGCCACACGGCGGATATCGACGATCAGAAGAAGGCCGAATCTGCGTTGCGCGAGCGTGAGCGTGAGCTGCGCCTGCTGGTCGATACAGTTCCCACCATGATCTGGCTGATGACGCCGGCGGGATTACCGTACTACTTCAACAAACGGTTCGTCGACTGGGCGGGCATCGACTCGGCTAAGGCGCAACCGCGAGGCACGCGCCAATTCGCCTCGCATGTGGAGTTGTTCCATCCCGATGACCGGGCGGCCGTCAAGGCTGTGTTCGAGAAGTCCTTTGCCCGTGGAGAGCCACTCCAGCACAAAGGTCGGCTGTGCCGGAAGGATGGCGAATATCGCTGGATTGATTCGCGGTTCGAACCGCTACGCGACGAAGACGGCACTATCCTTCGCTGGTACGGCGTCAACTTCGACATCGACGACGAGGTCCGCGCCCAAGAATCCCTGCGTCTGGCGGACGAACGGCTCGCGCGCGCCTTGCGCGCCGCCAGCCTGTCCGAACTGTCGGTGTCCATTGCGCACGAACTCAACCAGCCGCTCCAGGCGGTCGTGGCCAACACCGGCGCCTTCCAGAGATGGCTGAACGCCGATCCGCCAAACTTCAATCACGCCAGCCGTGTCGCCCGAAAAATCATCAGAAACGCCGACGCGGCGGCACAGGTGATCACCCGCATCCGTGCGCTGTTCAGCAAGACCGAAGCCGAAGTGCATGCGATAGATCTGAACGCGGTGATCCGCGAAGTGTGTGATCTCCTGGCTGACAGGCTCGCATCGAGCAGCGTCAAGCTGGACCTTCAACTCGATCCCCGCCTTCCTGCGACCGCTGCCGATCACGTTCAGATGGAGCAAGTCGTCCTGAACATCGTCCGCAACGGCATAGAAGCGATGCAGGACGTCAACATCAAGGCGCGAAGTCTGCGGATTATGTCGCGGTGTCAGAACGACGGAACAGTCGAGGTCGAAGTGCGAGATAGCGGCCGCGGGCTTAGCAATCCGCAACGGATTTTCGAGGCGTTCTACACAACCAAGCCGGATGGAATGGGAATGGGCCTGGCAATCTGCCACTCGATTGTCGAGGCACACCGCGGACGGGTTTGGGCGGAAAATGTCGAGACAGGGGGAGCATCCATAACCTTCAGCCTCCCCATCCGCGCTGCCGACTCGACTAGGACATCCGCCGGCGCGACAGCAAGCGCCTGAGTGAGCGCTTTCAGAGGTTAATCCGAGAATCGGCCATTGACTGCACGATCTCGATGAGCGTGTTGACCAGGATGTACAAGCTTCCGAAAACGATGGCGACGCCCAGCACTGCCGGGAGATCGGCGCTGGCAAAAGCCTGGACCGTGTAAAGGCCCAGACCGGGCCACCCGAAAACGCGCTCGACAACAAGCAAATTGCCGAAGAGAAGGCGGACCTGCAGGCTGAGCATGGACAGGGGGGGCGTGGCGGCATTGCGCAAACCGTGGCGCAACAGCACCTTTGCCTCGCTGAGACCCTTGCCACGTGCGGTCCGGATGTATGTCTGCCTCATCACCTCGTGAAGCGCACCGTTCAGGCTTCGCCCGACCGCAATCCCGATAGGCAATGCCAGTGCAAGCGCCGGCAAGATCATGTGCAGCAGCGCGTCGACGCTGACTTCGGGCCGGCCGACCAGTATTCCGTCGATGACGTTGAGTCCCGTAGGGCCTGCAACGTCGCGGTAGGCAAGCCGACCCGCTCCGGGAAGCCAATCGAGTCGGAACCAGAAAAAGTAGCTGAGAAGTAAGGCCGACAGAAAGATCGGCGTGGCGCCCACCCCCACCATAGCGAGCCTTATGCCAGCCGATCCCGGAATCAGGAACTGAAGCGCCGCCATGACCCCGGCGAGCGCCACTCCCAAAGCGATCGACGCTAGTCCGAGTTCAAGCGTAGCGGGAAGATATTGCTGTATGTCGTCAGTCACCGGCTGCCGGGTCCTTACCGACGTCCCCAGATCCGCATGCGCGAGGCGCAATAGAAAGCGTCCGTACTGAACGACAGCCGGGTCGTCCAATCCAAGCTGCTCGCGCATCGCTTCAACCGTTTCCAGCGGAGCGTTCGGCCCGGCAATGGCCCGTGCTGGATCGGCGGGGGTTATACTTTGGAGACCGAAAACGATGAAGCTCATCACCAGGAGAACGACGACGGCGCCGACGATGCTTTTGGTGAGATATGCCAGCATCTACGCTCCCCTCAGCGCGGCGCGAATGCCGTCACCCGCAAGGTTGGCGAGGAGGCAGAGGAGAAAGATGATTGCGGCCGGCAGGATCGGCAGCCACCAATGGACGGTTAGACTGTCGAGGGTGCGCGACGTCATCGCTCCGAGTTCAGGCGCCGGTGCAGGCAGTCCAAGGCCAAGGAACGACATCAGCGACAGCGTCATGATGACGTTGGCGACATCCAGTGACGCCCCGATGAGCAAGGCCGGGACCACTCCCGGAAACAAGTAACGCAACAACAGGCGCGGACCGCGGACACCGGCGATACGTGCCGCCTCGACATGAGGACGGGCCTTGAGGCGGCGAATTTCGTCGCGCGAGATGCGCGCGTACCAGGGCCATCCGAAAATGGCTATTGCGATCATCGTGTTAACCAGGCCAGGGCCGAGCGAAGCCACGACAGCGAGCGCGATGAGCGTTGATGGAAGGACTATAAACAAGTCGATGATCCGCTCGAGCACCAGATCGACCTTGCCGCCCGCGAGACCCGAAATCAGTCCGACCAGGGAGCCCACAGTGAGACTGAAGCCGATAACGGCAAGCGCTGGCAGCCACGTATATTGAACGCCGAGGATGACGCGCGAGAACAGATCGCGCCCGATCTCGTCGGTGCCGAACCAATGTCCGGCCGAAGGCGGCAGGTAGGCCCCGGCGACGCGCAGCTGTGGGTCGAACGGCGTGATCCATGGCGCCAGCACGGCCACAACGGTGACGACAGGCACGCCGACAATGCCGACGCTTTCAAGCCAACCGGCACGCCGGAAGAAATCGCGCCAGTTGAACCGAGGCCGCGCAGGCAGTGTGTCCGGGCTTGGCCTGCCGGTCATCGTTCGCCTCCCGCCTGCAGGCTCGGCATCGCCGCGATGAGAGACCGCGTGTAGGCGGACTGTGGTGCGGCAATGATGGCATCTGGATCGGCAATCTCAACCAACTCGCCGTCTTTCAGCACCGCGATACGGTCGGCGATGATCCTGGCGGCCGCCAGATCGTGGGTCACGAACAGCATCGCCATTTCGAGCCGCCGCCGAACGTCGCTAAGAAGGTTCAAGGTGGTGGCCGCCAGCGACACGTCCATGGCGCTGATTGGCTCATCGCAGAGCAGAAGCTTTGGGGGGACGATTATCGCGCGAGCCAAAACGGCGCGCTGGCACTGCCCGACCGACATCTCGGCCGGCAGCGCGTCCATCAGGACCGGATCGAGGCCGACCAGCTTTATTGCCTCTCCGACGCGACGGCGGCCGTAGTCGCTGTCCAGCGAAATGGCCCGCAGGCGCTCGCCGATCTGCTCGCCGATCGTGAGCCACGGCGTCAGTGCCGCCACGGGGTCTTGAAACACCACTTGCGGAGGAAGCTTGTCGAAGCGTGTAACAGTGCCGCTATCGGATGCCACGAGCCCGGCTGCAATCCTCAGAAGGGTAGACTTGCCGGCGCCGCTCTCCCCCACCAGGGCCACGCACTCGCCAAGCTTGATCGAAAGGTTCACCGATCTAAGAACGGGCTGCGGTTGACGCCGTCCCCAAAACGATCGGGTGCCCGTCGGGTATGTTTTTCCGACGTTGGACAGCCTCAAGGCGACGGTCTCCTGGATCGCCTGGGCCCGCCATGGTTTCCCATCAGTGCGCTGCGCTGAGAGAAGTGGAGTCTGTTCGTGGTGAAGGCAGGCGACCGCACCATCGTGGACGGAAGCAGGCTCCAGCGGTGGGCGGATTGCCGTGCAATCTGGCTGGGCGATCGGGCAGCGTGTCGCGTAGGCGCAGGCTTTCCCAACATCTACGGAGGGCGTACGCTCGGACGGGAGCGTGGGAAGCGGGCGCCGTCGATCAGAGTCCAGATCGAATCGAGCGGCGAGCAGGCCGGCAGAATAGGGGTGGGCGGCATTGCGGGCCACGTCCTGTATGCGGCCCATTTCAACGATGCGTCCGGCGTAGAGAACCAGGATGCGGTCGGCCAATGAGGCTGCGACACTCAGATCGTGCGTAACGAACAGAATTGCTGTCTGCTGATCGCGGGCGAGATCTCGCAATAGGTTGAGGATCTGCGCCTGCATGGTGACGTCGAGCGCGGTGGTCGGCTCATCGGCGATGAGCAGCTTCGGTCTTGCCATCATCGCCATGGCAATTAACACGCGCTGACGCTGCCCCCCCGACAGGCGATGCGGAAGCGCATCGGCGATGCGGTCCGGGTCAGGCAGGCCGGTTCGGTTGAGCCAGTCTTCGATCGATCTCTCGGCCCCCCCATTGGATTCTCGCATCTGGCGGCGGATCGTCATCGTGGGGTTGAGCGCGCCCATCGGGTCCTGCGAGATGGCGCGGACGAGGTGGCGGCGGGCCGATTGCCAGGTGCGCCTTCCCGCGCCGACAAACTCGATGCCCGCTAATCGGATCGAGCCTGCAATCTGCGGAAGGTATTCGCGCGGCAAGAGCCCCTGAAGCGTCAGCCCGATGCTTGTCTTGCCGGACCCGCTTTCGCCGACCAGCGCGATGATCTCGGTCGGAAACATGTCGAAACTGATGCCATCAAGGACGCGGGAAGGACGGCCTTCGCGGCTGAGAATGACTGAGAGGTCTTTGACGGTGAGGACGGACTCGGTCACGGGTTCGGACACTCGGTGCGAAAGCTTAGCCATGTGCGTGACGAGCCTGACCTGGTTCCGGAATTCAGCGCCCCCAGCGGACGGTGGCGAAGTCGATGTTGCCGGGTGGGTTCACGGGACGGAGTCCAAGATCCTTCAGACCCTTGGCGTGGACAACCACATCGTTGACATCCACAAGCGGGATGACGATGCCGGCATCGAAATACATCTGCCCCGCTCTTTCATAGAGCGCGTCGCGTTCTTTGACGTCGGTCAACTGCCCGGCCTGGTCCACGATGGCATCGGCTTGCGGCAGCACCCGCCCAAAAAAGTTGAGGGAACCGTCTTTTGTGAAGAACACCTTGGCCTGGCTTTCCGGATGAGCGGCGTCCGGGCCTGCGATCGTGAGCAGTAAATCGGGAGGGTTTGGGTCGTCCTTCAAGGTGTAAGCAGCGCCGGAGGGCAGCACGTAAGCCGTTGCCTTTACGCCGATCAACGCCAGTTGCGCTATCATCAGGTCGGCGATGCGGCCGTAGCTCGGGGCCGCGCTGTGGAGGCCAATGACCAAATTGACCGCGCCATGTTTGGTGATCGCGGCTTTCGCTGCCTCGAAGTCGGTCGGGAACCGGATCGGATTCACCGGGTTGAGCATCACGTTCGGATATACCGACCTCGACAGGCGTGCGAACTCTCCAAAGGCGTCCTTGACCCACAGCGCCGGGTTGATCGCTGTCAAAACGGCCTTGCGGACCTCCGCGTTATCGAGCGGGGAGTTCGGCTTAACGAAGAGATCGTACGGTATCATGCTCGGGGCCGCAGTGATCTCCAGACCCTCCGGCAAGCTGGTGAGTTGCGCGAACGGATAGTTGATCGGCACGGCATCGATCGCACCCGCCTGCAATTGAAGTATCTGCTGGCTGATATCGGGCACGACCGAAATCTGAATCTGCCGGAAGAACGGTTTGTCGCCCGAATAGTCGTCGTTGCGTTCGAGCACATAGCGCTGGCCGCGCTTGAATTCGGCCAGTTTAAACGGACCCGTTCCCGCCGCATGCTCATTGAGCCAGGTTGTCGCGAAATTGCCATTGTCATGCTCGGCAAGCGCTTTCGGGCTAATGACCTTCGGTCCCCAAGGACTCGCAAGGGCGTCGAGGAAAGAAGGCTGAGGATGGCCCAGCGTGAGCACGACCGTGGAATCGTCAGGCGCCCTCATGTCTTTCACGTTCGCCAGGAAGTAGGTCAGGTTCAGTCCACGATCGCGGCGGCGTTCGAAGGAATTTATGACCGCCGCCGCATTGAACGGCGTGCCGTCGTGGAACTTCACTCCCCCGGCCAGGTGGAACGTGTAGGTCAGCCCGTCATCGGAAATTTCCCAGTTCCTAGCGAGCAAACCGACAATCCTGGTCGAACCCGGCTCGTATTCGACGAGCCCTTCATAGACGTTGTTGATTGCGCTTATCGCGCCGGTCTCAAACCCGTTGTCCGGATCGAAAGTGCCGATATCGGCCACGTAGGGTATGCGCAGCACCTCTTGCGCGTAGACCGGCGCAATCCAGACCAGCAAACCGAGAGCGAGTCCCAGCATGCGCAGCCCGAAGCTGCGCTTGTAGGATCGTTCGGTCCGGTACACGTAAATCTGCATAAAGGATTTCCCGTTGGCCTAGTACTTCACTAGGGACTGCAGGAAGGCCACCCGCAGTCAATTCTTGGCCAACGAGGCATTTAACGTTCTTTCCAACCAGCGTCACACCGATGCCATCAAGATCCTCTTCCGGCGCTCGGCATCGATGAGGACACACAGACGCGCCACGATACGTCAGCCCGCCGATCGCGGTCTATGAGCATCAAGCAGAGGTCACCCTATCCCCAGGGTATAGATACGTGACCCCGCCGGAAAGTACCTTGCAGACGCGGATTCTCTACAGAACGCGTTTGCAACCCACACGACGCAGTTCGTCAGCGTCGAAGTGGTCGCTGGTCTTCCAACAGGGAAAGGGTCGTCGACTGAACGGCAGCTTTCTGACGAGTTCGCCCGGAAAACCGCCCGTCAACTTTCGGCCCAGAGGGGATCTTTAGCGACCAGCTTGGGAAGGACCGCTGATGACAGATAGTGTTGATTTAGTCGGCGTTGATCGGCTGGCGGTGTCGTGATTCCATCCACCTGTTGATTCCGGAGGGAATGGGACGATGATGGGATCGCAGGTGGCACCGGCGCAGTTGTTCTACGATTTCTGTCTCGACAATCATGTCCCTGATGACCACCTCCTTCGAAGGATCGACCAGTTCCTCGATCTGGAGAGCGTCCGCTCGGAACTGAAGCCGTTCTACAGCACGATCGGCCGTCCCTCGATCGCTCCCGAGTTGATGATGCGGATGCTGCTCGTTGGATACTGCATGGGCATTCGGTCCGAGCGACGGCTCTGCGAGGAGGTCCACCTTAATCTCGCCTATCGATGGTTTTGCCGTTTGGGATTGGACGGCAAGGTTCCTGACCATTCTACCTTCTCGCGCAACCGCCATGGCCGGTTCCGGCAGAGCGACATCCTGCGACACCTCTTCGAGACAGTCGTGGAACGCTGCCTGAGCGAAGGCCTGGTAGGTGGCGAAGGGTTTGCGGTGGAGCCAGCCTGATCGCAGCCGATGCCAACAAACAGCGCTCCATTCCGGGCGACGAGTGGCGCGCCGCCGATCTTGGCGCTGGGGCCGGTCGAGCGGTGCGAGAGTATCTCGCAACCCTGGATGACGCCGCTTTCGGGGCGGCCAGTGAGGTCACACCGAAGTTCATCTCACTGCCGTCCCAGCAACGACTAAATCAACAATATCGACACGAAGAAGAGCGCTCAGACAGGCAACTATGCGGCGAGCTTTGGAATAGGGCGTTCAACCAATCGCAAGTACCGTTGGTTGCGTGTCCCCGCAACCAACGTACCTGCAACCTATGCCGTTATCCAGTCGCCACCCTGGGCAACGTAGCGTTCGTAGCCGAGGCGTTCCATAAGTTCGGCCCAGGCGCGGGCTATTCGGTCGGGATTCCAGCCCGTGCCTCGTGGCTTGCCGGAGAACCCGTAGCCGGGCATCGAGGGCAGAACCAGGTCGAAGGCATCCTCAGGGTTGCCGCCATGCTGCGTCGGGTCCGTGAGCGGACCAAGAGTCTGGAGCAGTTCGAACACGGACCCGGGCCAGCCATGCGTCATGATCAGCGGCAGAGCATTGGGATGCTTCGACCGAACGTGAAGGAAGTGTATGTCGAGCCGTCGATCTCGGTCATGAACTGCGGGAGAGCATTCAGCTTTGCCTCTGCCTTCCGCCAATCGTACTCGGTTCCCCAATAGCGGACGATCTCCTGCAATTTTGCGAGCTGGATGCCCTTCGACCGGTCACTGACGGTCTCTTTGTCCGGCCACCGCGTTGCGGCGATGCGCTGACGAAGATCGGCTATCTCCTCCTGCGGGATCTTGACTGTGAAGGGGCAGATGAAATCGCCAGCGCCCGCCGTCCGCAATGCTCCCGGAAGCAGACCGATGGCCCCGGCTGCAGCCGTCGCGGCAAGTAGTTCGCGCCGTGAGCGATAGTGACACTGCCGGCGGCATAACGTCCTCCTCTGCCTACTCGATCCGTTCAGATGCGAGTACACAAATCCACTTTAGGCGGAGGTAAATCTATTGAACGATGGTGTTGGCGATACCTTTGTATCGGTGGTGACCTGCCACACCTGTGCTACCTTCCCGACCGAGATCGACCGACCGGACGTCGGCTGCTTTGGGAGATCTCTGGAGTTCGCAAATTCATGGGAGGACCACATGTCGGATTTCACAGTCGGTTACTTTGTGGGTAGCCTTGCAAAGGGCTCGATCAATCGAAAGCTCGCCAAAGCACTCGTCCAGTTGGCGCCGGTGGAACTGCAGCTGCAGGAAATTCCGTTCAGCGACCTACCTCTTTACAGCTATGACTACGATGCCGATTACCCCCAGGTCGCTCGGGATTTCAAGATCGCCATCGCCGCCGTCGATGCCGTTCTTTTCGTTACCCCGGAGTATAACCGCTCGATCCCAGGCGCATTGAAGAATGCCATCGATTGGGCGAGTCGGCCGTACGGCCAGAACGCCTTTACAAAAAAGCCCTCGGCGATCATCGGCACCTCGCCAGGTGCGATCGGGACCGCGGTGGGACAACAGCATCTGAAAAGCATACTCAGCTTCTGCAACTCGCCGATGATGAATGCGGTTGAAGCCTACATCCAGTTCACGCCGAACCTGATCTCGGACAGCGGCGAAGTCAGTGCCGAGTCTACAGAGACGTTCCTCCGCGACTACATGAACGAGTTCCGCGACTTCATCAGACGCGTCTTGACTGTCTATCCGCGCTCGTCCTGACCGGGTCAGCGCATGCAGTAGGCGAAGCGGTAATGTTGAGTTGGCCGACATTGCTGGAATCGATCTGTACGACGTTCAAAGCGTGTGAAGATCTCCGTCGATCACGGCCACGCTTTGAACGTCACTGCAGCTTTGCCGGCAGCCGAAGCCGGCAGCGGGTAGAGACCCCGCCGCCGCACAACCTATGGCTTCAACGCACGCGAGCACCACTGCCGGAGAGGAAGGTTCATTCCTCCTCTTGGTTTATAGGTTCGCCAGACCATATGAGAGAATACGAGGGATATGGGTTGGCGAACCAGTTGCTAACATATTGATTCTCTGTAGAAGACGTTGCCCCTCCGGGCCCACCAAAATCGTTAAATTTCAGCAGGTTAGAACCGACTCTCCGCAGAAAGTGGGCCATTCGGAATTTAAGGGGAAACTCGCGTCTTTGTCTGGGATAATTCTCCTGCTTGTTAACATCAACAACACGTAATTCACGCGCTCTCACTCTGAAAGGCCTCCGAGTGATGAGTGCGGTAATCTGCGGCGACGACGTGCAATTAGGATGGTTTGACCAGCCACCACCGAACTTTCACCGGGTGGGTTCCGCCCAATCCGAAGCTTGGTGAGTCAGCTGTATGTTGGAATGCCCGCTCGAAGCGGGGGAGGGGTCCGATCAACGGCTTTCAGTACGAGTTGCAATCTGCAGTTCAGATCGTCTCGGTCACCTTGCTCAGCAGCTTGGGCCGGTCCGGATCGAGCCCGAGTTGCATCGCTGCCATGACAAGCGCGCGATAGAAGCCCGGCAGGGGGATCAGGGGCGCTATCATGTTGCCCAGGTTCTCCGCCGACCGGCGACCAATGTCCTGCAGATCGAGCACGGGGCGACCGAGCGCCCGGTACGCGCTGACTACGGCGTTTTGGCTTTCCGAGGAAACGGCGTCGGTCTTCCATCCGACCAGGGCACAGTCCGTCTGGCCGAGTTGCCAGGGACCGTGCCGTACCTCCGCCGACGAATAGGCCTCCGCGGGGAACTGCACGATCTCCTTGAGCTTCAGGGCAGCTTCCTGGGCGATCCCCAGCGCTGGTCCCCGCCCGATGACGAATGCGGTGCGCGCCTTGACGATGGCGGAGAGATCGATGGTGTGATTCCGATCGGTCTGCTCCAGAACATCCGGCAGCGTATCGAGCGCTCTTCGCAAGCTTGCGTCGCCGGACAAGATTGTCAGGAGGCGGAGACCGGCTGCGGCAGCACCCATGAAACTCTTCGTGGCAGCAATGGCCCTTTCTTCCCCGGCATTGATCGGAATCACGACATCCACTTCCTTTGCAAGCGGCGAAGACATGTCGTTGACGATCGCCGCGACCAGCGCGCCACCCCTCCTGGCCATCCCGGCCGCCCTCACAATGTCGGGGCTGCGGCCTGATTGACTGACGACGAGGCAAAGCGCGCCTTTGAGGTCCAGCTGGCGTCCATAGATCGAACTGATCGACGGTGAGATTGAGGAACCGGGGATGCCGAGCGAAATCTCGAAAGCATAGCGGAGGAAGGTAGCGGCATGATCGGAACTGCCCCGGCCGATCGTCGCGAGGAGCCGGGGCTTCTCGCCGCCAAGTGCGTGTACCGCCTTGCCAATCGCTTCGAACTGAACCGCCGACGATTGGCGCAGAACAGTCGGAATCTCGGCGATTTCCCTGAGGATCGCGCTGTCGTTGCTCATTATGCATCCTCTTGCGGCCGGCTCGACACTGCGCTATGAAGTAAAACTTCACAATTGGATTGTAAATGAAAAAAATAGCCAAAAGTCTATTATATGACCGGGCCAAGAGTGGCGAGGAGGACGCCGTATGCCATCTGCTGACGATGGCGTTTGGGTTCAGCCGGGAGCGGGCGCGCGAATATATACACCACGTCGGGATACCCTCGTTTCGCATGGTCAGAGAGCCCGACGGCGCCGCGAAAGCCTGTGCCGCTCTGCTAATGACGTCGCATGCGTTCGGCGGGGTGGACGTCCCCGCGGCCAATATTGCGCATGTCGCCATTGCGCCGGAGGCAAGGGGGCAGGGGCTAGCGCGGCCGTTAGTTGACGCGTTATGCGACGACGCTCGGGAGCAGGGCGCGCTCATTGTGTCGCTGTTCGCGTCGGCAAGACCCGTCTACCGCAAATGTGGGTTCGAGCTGGCCGGAAGCGAGATAATTTATGAAGCCGATACAGCGGCGCTGCCTCTGAAGACCCCAATCGCGTTCGTCCCCCTACCCCTGTCCGATGACAGCGTCGTGTCCGCCTATGCCGCAAAGCGAAGAGTCGAAGCTGGGCTGCTGGGGCGGGCCGACATGCATTGGAAGGAACTTGTGCGGGCGCCGACAGATGCGCTTGCGGCCTACGGCGCCTGCAAGTCGGATGCGGATACGATCGGCGCATATGTCATCGTCGACGGATCCGATCCTGACATCCTGTACATTCGAGACTGGTATGCGGCGAATGGAGAAATGGCCGAGGCGGTACTGTGTTTCGTGGGACGTTTCAGGTCCGTTTATCCGAAGGTTCGCTGGCACGGCGGTCCACAGGACGATCTTGTAGCCGCCATGCCCGACAAAGGGTGGCGGCTGTTCCACCAGGAGGAATGGCTTGCTCGCGTCGTGGAGCCGGCGCAGGCGCTGGAATGCCGCGGCTATGTCCTGCAAGACGCATCGCTCGGACTTCGCATCAAGGACGCAGACGCCGGCGACCTCGATTTTAGCCTCGACCTGTCTGACGGGACCATGCGAGTGAGCGGCGGCGTGCGAGACGGATTGCCGACTGTGATGGTCGAAGGGGCCTTCCTCTCGAGCCTTTTCACAGGATTCAGCTCCGCATCGCAGCTCTCACGGCGCGGACGCCTATCAGGCCCTTCGGCTGCTGTGCAATTGTGCGACCTTGTCTTCGCCGGCCCGCAGCCTTGGGTCGCCGAACACTTCTGAACGACATCGCCCGGGGACAAATTATGAAACAGGCACTGATCGCCAGCTTACGTGCGGCAGCCGGCGGCATGACGCCGGCACTGGCGAAGGTCGCGGAAACCGTCCTCGCGCAGCCACAGACCACGCTCTACCAAAGCATCACCGAACTTGCGGAAGTATCGGGTTCATCGGAAGCCAGTGTGATGCGGTTCTGCCGCGAACAGGGCTTCACCGGATTCCAGGATTTCAAGCTCGCCATGGCCAAGGAACTCGCCGGCGAGCAGCTGGAAAAGGATAGCGCCGAACCCGCCGACGACATCCAGCGGCTGGTTGAGACCGCAGTCGTCGCGCTGCGCGAGACCGAGCAGCTGATCGTGCGCGAGGACGTCACCACGGCCGCGCAGCGGCTGCTCGGCTCGCAGGCGATCGATTGTTTCGGCGCCGCCGCTTCGGCCGTCACGGCGCAGTACCTTGCCTATAAGATGACGCGCATTGGCATGCTGTCGCGCGCCTTGGCCGACGCGCACCTCGCCACCATGGCCGCGGGGACCGCCACGAAAGCGACGGCGCATGTGATTATATCTAGCTCGGGCTCGACTGTGGATTCAGTCGGCGTCGCGAAGCTCGCGCGTTCGCGCGGTGCTTTTGTTCTTGGCATCAGCAACCGCTCCAAGAGTCCGCTCGCTGCCGTGTGCGATCTGACGCTGATCGCCTCATGGCCAGAGACGCCGCTCACCGGTGGAGCTTTTCCTTCCAAGATAAGCCAGCTGCTGATCATCGACGCCTTGCTGGCGGAAATGATGAGGCAGGACCCGGGCAGGCTGGCGATGATCCAGCGCACGGCGGAGAGCGTGAGTGACCGATCGTTCTGAGAGGGTTCTTGCAGTCGATATCGGCGGCACCAAGATCGCCTTCGCGGAGGTTGCTGGCGCGAAGCTGAGAAACCGGCGTCAGATTCCGACGCCCCGCTCCGGCGGTGACGCGCTGGTCGAGGCCATAGCTGCCGAGATCAGGGGCGCTCGGCCAAGCCGATTGGCAGTGGCGACGACCGGTATCGTTTCCGATGCTGGCACTCTATGTGCGCTCAATCCGCGCACCTTACCGATCGAGAACGGCTATCCACTGGCGCCACGGCTGCAAGCATCAATCGGGGTGAGGCCGCTCGTCGTCAACGACGCGCAGGCGGCAGCTTGGGGCGAATATGCGTTCGGCGCGGGGCAGGGCGCCAGGAACTTCATGTTCGTCACCATCTCTACTGGGGTCGGGGGCGGGCTTGTCCTCGCCGGCCGCCTACAGAGCGGCCAAGCCGGGCTCGCCGGCCACATCGGACACATGAGCGTGTCGGGAGCGGATGCACCTTGCGGCTGCGGCCGCCGGGGGTGCCTTGAAACCGTAGCGTCCGGCACCGCTATCGCAGCACGCTTCGGCGAGCGCGTGGGCCGCATCGTTACCACAAAGGACGTGTTCGCCGAGGCGGCGGCGGGGAACGCCGAAGCAGAGGTCATCCTGGAAGATGCGGCCGCCGCGCTCGCCGAGACCTTCGCCAACCTGGTCGCCGCCACGGATCTGGACCGCATAGCGCTGGGCGGTGGAGTAGGGCTAGCGTCCGGCGTCTTGGATCGTGTGCTTCGTCACGCCGACAGCCTGCCCGCCGCGTTTCGACGCCAGATCGTGCAGGCCCGTGCGGGCGCCGATGCGGGGCTGATCGGCGTTGCCGATCTGGCGATGAAGAAAAATTTCATCATGTGATTTTATTTGACAAATTACTTCGCCAGCAATACGACTTGTTTCCGCCACATGACGGCAGACGGAAATCGGGTCGTTGACGTTGACACAGCTTTTACCTGACAGCCTTTACGGGACGCTCGTCGTCTCATGCCAGGCTGACGCCGGAACGCCGCTGGCGGCGCCGACACACCTCGCGGCGATTGCCGCCGCCGTGGTCGAGGGGGGCGCGAGCGCCATCCGCACGGAGGGTCTGGCGAATGTCGAAGCGGTGAGAGCGTGCGTCGCAGTCCCCGTCATCGGCCTCGTCAAGACCTCGCGCGCCGACACCGAAATCTACATCACCCCCTCCATCGAGGATGCACGGGCGATTGCCCGGGTGGGAGCCGACATCATCGCGTTCGACGGGACGGCCCGGCCGCGGCCGGCATCCGTCGTTGAAATGGTTGCAGCCATCGCCGAATCCGGCGCGCTGTCGATGGCCGACATCAGCACGGTCGCGGAAGCCCATGCCGCGGTTACGGCAGGCGCCGACCTGGTGAGCACCACCATGGCCGGTTACACCAGCTATACACCTGCGGATGAGGGTCCGGACTTCGGCCTGATGCGCGCGCTTGGCCGCGCCGGTATCCCCTTTGTCGCCGAAGGTCGCATCTGGACGACCGACGAAGCGCTGCAGTGTTTCGACCTGGGTGCCAGCTTCGTCGTCGTCGGCAGCGCGATCACGCGCCCGACGCTGATCACGCAGCGCTTCGCCCGGTCCATCGCCGGGCGACAACCGGCCACCCCGCAGAGAAAGGTCCCGTCATGACCCGTCGCGTCGCCGTCATCGGTGCAGGATTCATGGGGTCGATGCACGCGTCGATTTTCTCGAGCGCGCCGAACTGCAAACTGGCGGCGGTCGTCGATCCGAATGTCGAACTCGCGAGGGCGGTAGCGGCGCGCTGCGGCAACGCCAAGGTTTATGCCAGCCACGACGAGCTGCTCGCCGCCGAGAAGTTGGACCTGGTCAGCATCTGCACGCCCGACAATCTCCACCGCCCGCCGGCGGAAGCGGTCGCCGCCAAGGGCGTGAACCTTTTCATCGAAAAGCCGATCGCCTCGACCGTGGACGATGCCAAGGCCATCATCGCCGCGGCCCGCGGCGCCCGCGTGAAGCTCGGTGTGGGCTACCTTCTGCGCTTCGATCCTCGCTACGCCCGCGCCAAGGAACTGATCGATGAGGGGAGGATCGGCGCGCCTATTCATCTCTACGCCCGCCGCAACAGCGCACGCACCGAGGGTCCGAAGCGCTATGCCGGCAAGCTTCCCTTGGCGCTGCATGTCACCGTCCATGACGTCGATCTCGTCCTGTGGATGCTAAGTGGTCAGCATCCGGTTTCCGTCTATGCGCAGCAGACGGACCGCTTGCTCGGACCGACCGGCACCCAGGACAGCATCGCCGCCATCGCCCGTTTCTCGGACGGCACGGTGGTCAACTTCGAAAGCGCCTGGTCGCTGCCTTCCGGAGCGCGGCACATGATCGATGCGCGCCTCGAACTGATCGGCACGGAAGGCTCGTTCGAAGTCCAGTGTGGCGACAGCGGCCTCTACTTCGCCGACAATGACCGTTCGCAGGAGATCGACACACAGCACTGGCCAACACTGGCCGGTCGTGTCGGCGGCGACCTTCGCCAGCAGCTCCTGGCCGTCCTCGAATGGTTGGAGGGAGCCGATCGCCCAGTTGCATCGGGAGAAGATGCGCTCCGCTCGCTGGAGCTCACGCTCGCAATGATCCGTTCCGCAGAGACCGGTGAGGTCGTGCGCCTCGGCTGAACACCACTCACAACAATGGGAGAACCAACATGCTGAACAGACGCGAATTTCTTGCAACGACCGCGGCCGCGGCGATGCTTTCGGGCCTTTCTGCCCCGGCCACGGCACAAGACAAGCCGTTCGATGGCGTGCAGCTCTCGGTGCTGATGGAAGGCCATCCCACCACGGATGCCATCCAGAAGATGCTGCCGGAGTTCAAGACGCTTACTGGTATCGACGTCGCGCTGGAAGTGGTGCCGGAGCAGGACATCACGGCCAAGATGCTGCTGGAATTGTCCTCCAAGTCTGGCCGCTACGACGTCGTTCAGAACAACATCATCTACATTCCGGGCTTCTTGAAGAACGGCTACATCGTGCCGCTGGACGAGAACCTCGCCAAGCACACCGACCAGTTCGACAAGGCGGATTTCGTCCCCGGCTACTTCAACACCAATGTCGTGGACGGCAAGGTGTACGGGCTCCCCGTATACGGTGAGAGCACCTTCGTTATGTACCGTAAGGACCTGTTCGAGCAGCACGGCCTCAGCGAGCCGAAGACGTTCGACGACATCGAGAATGCCGCCAAGACGATTTCCGAGAAGACCAACAAGGAGATCGCCGGCATTACCATGCGCGGCCAGCAGGGCATCCAGGGCGTCTATGTCTGGGCTGCCTATCTGTGGGGCTTCGGCGGCTCGTTCCTCGACGACAGCGGCAAGTCGGCGCTCGCCACGCCGGAAGGCACGGCAGCGCTTGAGGCCTTCACCCGCGTCCTGAATTCCTACGGTCCCGTTGGCGTCGCCAATTTCGGCTGGGAAGAAAACCGTCTCCTGTTCCAGCAAGGAAAGGCGGCGATAACCCTCGATGCCACGGTCAACGGCGCCTACAACGAAGATCCGGCGGCCTCCAGCGTCGTGGGCAAGATAGGCTACGTTCCTGTGCCCATGAAGTCCTCGTCACCCAAGGGTGGCTCCTCGTCGCTTGCCGTGCACAGCCTTTATGTGACCGCTGACTCGCAGAACCAGGAGGCAGCGACTCTGTTTGCCGCCTGGGCGACGGCCAAGGAGCAGCAGGTGAAGTCGATGGAGACCGATCCGAATTCGGGCGTCACCTCGCTCACCGCGCTCAACGGTAAGTCTTTCGGCAAGCGATACGGCGCCTTTAAGGATGCGATGATTGCCGCGATCAACCAAGGCAACCCCCAGTATCTGCCGACGATTGAGCAGGCCAACGAGGTCATTAACAACACCGGCATAGCCATTTCCAAGGCGCTCGCCGGCACGGCATCGGCCGCGGATGCGCTGAAGGAAGCCGACGAAGCCAACAACGCAGCGATCGGGCGCTAAGGCGGCCGATCATACCCTGCCGCGCCGACCTCCCTGGGCGCGGCAGGGTCCTTTCATTCCGGAACAGGTTGTCGTGGTGAAGCGAACCGATCCATCTCGGATGTTCTATCAGCCGATCGTGATGGTGCTCAGCATCACGTCGCTGGTGCTCACCCTCTATGTCGTCTGGCTATCGCTCCGGGACCTGTCGCTCATGCGGGCAGGGCGCGACACTTTCGTCGGTCTCGACAACTACATCCGTTTCTTTGCCGATCCGCGCGGACTCTGGGCGCTTTGGCGGACCGTCCTCTTCACGGTGCTCGCAACGTCGATCGAGGTTGTCCTCGGACTGGCGATCGTCTTGTTTCTCGACAGGAACTTCGCGCTCAAGCGGATCGTTCGGACGCTTCTCCTCGTCCCGATCATCATGACGCCGGTCGTCGTCGGTCTCACATGGCGGTTCATCTTCGATCCGGCGTCGGGCATGGCCAATTACCTTCTTTCGCGCCTCGGCATCGATGCGATGGACTGGCTGGGCAGCCCGCAGGTCGCCCTCTTTTCGGTGCTGATCGCCGATGTCTGGCAGTGGACGCCCTTCGTCATCCTCCTGTCGATGGCCGCGCTCGATTCGGCGCCTTCCGATCCTCTCGATGCCGCGCGCGTCGACGGCGCACGCGAATGGCAGGTCACCTGGTACGTGCTTTTGCCGATGCTGCGCCGCGCGATCGCGATCGTCGCTCTGATCCGCGCCATCGACAGCATCAAGGCGTTCGACCTGTTCTACATCATGACGCGGGGAGGTCCCGCGCTCTCGACCGAGACGTTGAACTTCTACGGCTATGTCGTAGCCTTCACCAATTTCGAGATTTCCTACGCCATCACCGTCGCCCTGATCCTTACGATCTTCACCAACGTGGCCCTGCTCGCCATGTACGGCGTGCTGTTCCCGAGGAAGGGCGAGCGCACATGATCCGGCGTCTCTTCTTCTATGTCGGACTGGTTGTCCTTCTCGCCGCGGTGCTCTTTCCGCTCTATTGGGTCGTCGCGACATCGTTCAAACTGCCCGGCGACGCCTTCGCCGTCCCGCCGGTGTGGCTGTTCGAGCCGACCCTCGACAACTTCCGCACGATTCTCGCGAACAAGACCTTCCTGCGAGCGTTCGCCAACAGTTTCGTGATCTCGCTTTCAGCCAGCGCACTAGCCGTCGCGATCGGCGCGATCGCGGCATACGGAATCACCCAGCAGGACGCAGAGAAGCGGCGCGGCCAGGAGAAGTTCATCCTGAGCCTGCGCATCGCGCCGGCGCTGGTCTTCGTCATTCCGGTCTACTATTTCGCAGTGCGCCTCGGCGCGCTCAACCAGCACTGGCTGCTGATCGCCGTCTATGCCTTCATTAATGTTCCTTTCGCCATATCCCTGCTGATCACCTTCTTCGACGACATTCCGCGCGAACTGCGTGACGCGGCACGCGTCGACGGCGCGAAGGAGTTTTCCATCTTCTGGCGCATCTATCTGCCGGCGGCGCGCGGCGGCGTGGTGGCGACGCTTATTCTCTGCGTGCTGTTCACCTGGAACGAGTTCTTCGTCGCCCTGACGTTGTCGGGCCGCAACACACAGACGCTGCCCGTGAGCATCACCTCCTTCCTTACCTTTCAGGGCATCCAGTGGGGCGCCCTGACGGCGGCGGCTACGCTCATCATGCTGCCGATGCTTGTGCTCGGCATGCTCGTCCAGGGCCAGATCGTGCGCGGCATGACGCTCGGCAGCGTGAAGGGCTGATTGGAGATCACATGGCGCAGCTCTCGATACGCAACGTCGAAAAGTCCTACGGCGCCGTCACCGTTCTCGACGACATCTCGATCGAGGTGGAGGAAGGCGCGTTCGTCGTGCTGCTCGGGCCTTCCGGCTGCGGCAAGTCCACGCTGCTGCATGCCATCGCCGGGCTCCACGAGATCGACGGCGGCTCGATAGTCATCGGCGACAAGGACGTCACCGATCTCCCGGCGCGCGAGCGCGACGTTGCCATGGTCTTCCAGTCCTACGCGCTCTACCCGACCATGTCGGTGCGGGAGAACATCGGCTTTCCACTGAAGATGCGTGGGCTCTCGAAGAACGACATCGCCGACAGCGTCGATCGCGTGGCGGCCGTCCTCAAGATAGAGGCGCTGCTGGAGCGGCGGCCGAGGGAACTCTCCGGCGGTCAGCGCCAGCGCGTGGCCATCGGGCGCGCATTGGTCCGCGATCCGAGACTGTTCCTGTTCGACGAGCCGCTGTCTAATCTCGATGCGGCCCTGCGTGGCGACCTGCGCGCCGAGATTAAGCGGCTCCATCAGCGGATCAGGCGCACGATGGTCTATGTCACCCACGACCAGATAGAGGCGATGACGCTGGCGACCAAGATCGTCATCCTCAACCACGGCGTCGTGCAGCAGGTAGGCTCGCCGCACGAGATCTATTTCAATCCGGCCAATCTGTTCGTTGCTCGCTTCATTGGTTCGCCGCCCATTACGCTGATCCAAGGCGCGGTGTCCGGCCACAAAGGCGGACTGCGCTTCACGATCCCTGCGTCCGGTATCGACTTATCGCTTTCGATGGCCACCGGTGCGACCGTTCACACAGGCGCCGCGATCCTCGGGCTGCGCCCCGAGAACATTCGGATAACGGCCAAGGCCGGCCCGACCCTGTCCGCGACCGTCGATCTCGTCGAGCCGACGGGGCCGGAGGACATCGTGACGCTCAATATCCAGGGTCATCCGTCAGTTATCCGTACGCCGGCGGGCATGGCGGTGCAGGGCGGCAGCCTCGGCCTCGAACTGGATCTCGACAAAGCCCTGCTGTTCGACCCCGCCTCCGGCGCCAGGCTCGGGTAGGCGAAAACGGCCAGGAAGCTTTGGCAGCAGGAGGCCTCGTCGGTCGCCAACGCGATCTGGTGTGACGGTCGCTTCTCCGAGGTCACGCCGTTCCCGGAGCACGTCAAGCGACGACGCGGCAAATGCGGTGGGACAGAAACATCGAAAAGCATTGGATAAGATTTGAACACCCGACAGTCCCACTGATTGTCAAGTGTCTGATTTTTCACGGTTTCCAACCATCCTCCGGGCCTACCATTAAATCAACGGCTTAAGGCCGATTTGCATCATCCGTGCTCACGACGGTATACTGGTTGCGATACGGCCCCGGCAATTTCCTGTGGTTCTCCGATATTGCGCTCTTTGCCGTGCTATCGCGTTGTGGACCGGCAGCCGACTCCTCTATTCGATGATGGCAGTCGGCGTTCTGCCGCTCGAGTTCGCCTGGTTGGCGGACTTCGTGACCGGCGGCAAGCTGACCGGGCTCGCTGCCTACATGTTCGATCCAAGGGAGCCCGCATATGCGAGGGCGCTGTCCGGCTTTCATTTGTTCATGCCGGTCATCATTATTTTCATGCTGACCCGGCAAGGCTACGACCGCCGCGCGTTCAAAGCGCAGACCGCTCTCGCCTGGGTGGTACTGGTTGCAAGTTACTGGTTCACCCGGCCCGACGAGAACATCAACTGGGTGCACGGGTTTGGTCCGGAGCCGCAGAAGATCTTGCCGCCACGCATGTATCTCGGCCTGTACATGGTGCTCCTGCCCCTGGTCGCCTACTTGCCGGTCCATCTCGTATTGAAACGGCTGTTCCGGCCGTAGGCGGCCATGCGGAGACGACCGGCGAATTCCAATGCGCTGCGCGACCGGCCGAGGAGGTAGCGCCGATGCAAGCAGGCGAGGGAGCGCAGCGCCAGACACCAGATCTGCGGCCGTTCGGCTCGAGTTGGGGTAGCTCGGCGCCTCATCGGCTCGGCATCTACTCGGCTGCGCCGCTCTCGGAAGCCAGGGTCGGGCCGGCTTCAGGCCGCCTGCGCCGGAATGTCCTGCGCAGAGCAACGTAGAAGACCGGCGTCAGGAAGAGGCCGAACAACGTCACGCCCAGCATGCCGGAGAACACGGCCGTTCCGAGCGATTGGCGCATTTCCGCGCCAGGCCCGCTGGCGATCACTAGCGGCACCACGCCCAGGATGAAGGCGAATGCCGTCATCAGGATCGGCCGCAGCCGCAGCCGGCAGGCCTCGACAGCCGCCTCGACGGCGTCAAGGCCGCGCTCCTCACCTTGGCGCGCGAACTCGACGATCAGGATCGCGTTCTTCGCCGCCAGGCCGATGAGCACGATCAGCCCGATCTGCACGAGGATGTTGTTGTCGAGACCGCGGAAGGCGACGCCCAAGAGGGCGGCCAGCACGCTGAGCGGGACGATAAGCACGATGGCGAACGGCGTAATCCAGCTTTCGTATAGCGCGGCGAGCGCCAGAAAGACGAACAGAACCGACAGGCCGAAGATGAAGACCGCCGTGTTGCCGGTCTGCCGCTCCTGGAAGGCGAGTTCAGTCCATTCGAAGGAAGTGCCCTGCGGCAGCGATTCGGCTGCGATCCCCTCCATCAGGTCGAGCGCCGTGCCCGTGGCGACACCCGGCGCTGCATTGCCCTGAAGCGGCACGGAGACATACATGTTGTAGCGTTGCACGAGCGAGGGACCGGTGACGTCGCGGATCTCGACCAGTGTGCCGAGCGGCACCAGGTCGCCGGCCGCCGAGCGCACCTTCAGCTTCAATATGTCGTCGCGATCGATGCGGAAAGCCTGGTCGGCTTGCGCCCGCACCTGGTAGACGCGACCGAAGGCGTTGAAATCGTTGACATAGGCGGTGCCTAGATTGATCGACAGCGTCTCGAAGATGTTGGGGATCGGCACGTTCAGCATCCGCGCCTTGTCGCGGTCGATCGCCAGGAAGAATTGCGGGCTGGAGGCCGAGAAGGTGGTGAAGACGCCCATCAACCCGGGCGTCTGGTTGGCCTTGCCGGCGATTTCGTTGGCCAGCGCCAGAATCGGCCGCATGTCGGCGCTGTTGCGCTCTTGGAGCATCATCTTGAAGCCGCCGGAGTTGCCGATGCCCCGCACTGGCGGCGGCGGCAGCGCGATGATGAAGGCCTCCTGGATGCCTTGCAGGCTGCCAAACAGCGTGCCGATGATCTTGTCGGAAGTATCGCCGCTCTCGAGCCGTTCCTCGAAGCTCTTGAATGGCGCGAAGATCACGCCGGAATTGCTGGCGTTGGTGAATGTCGCGCCGTTGAATCCTGCGAAGGCGACGGCGTTGGCGACACCCGGTGTCTCGCGGATGATATCCGACGCCTTCTGGATGACTGCGTCCGTTCGGGCGAGCGAAGAGCCCTCCGGCAATTGCACGACGACGATCGCATAACCCTGGTCCATGTTCGGGATGAAGCCGCGCGGCACCGTCTGCAGCATGTGATAGGTCGCGTAGAGCAGGCCTGCGAAGACGAGCAGCATGGCGGCAAGCGCCAGAGTCGTGCCGACTAGCCTGTGCACCAGCCACGCATAGCCGTCCGCCATCCTGTCGAACCCGTTGTTGAACCCGTTCGCCAGAGCGCGGCCGAACCTTGCCAGGAAGAAGTTCGAATGTTCCTCGCTGTGCGGCTTGAAAAGCACGCCAGCGAGAGCCGGCGAAAGCGTCAGCGAGTTGAATGCGGAGATCGCGGTGGAGACCGCGATGGTGATGGCGAACTGCAGGTAGAACTGGCCGGAAATCCCGGGAATGAAAGCCGCCGGAACGAAGACGGAGATCAGCACCAGCGAGATCGCGAGGACCGCGTTTCCCACTTCATCCATGGTCTTGTGCGCAGCGGCGCGCGGAGCGAGCCCCAGCCGGATGTTCCGCTCGATATTTTCCACAACCACGATGGCGTCGTCGACAACGATGCCGACCGCCAGCACCAGCCCGAACAGAGTGAGCATGTTGAGCGAGAAGCCGAAGGCGAGCAGCACGGCAAGCGTGCCGATCAGCGAGACCGGTATCGCCACGATCGGCACGATCGCCATGCGCCACGACTGCAGGAACACGATGATGACGATCACCACCAGCAGGATCGCCTCGGCGATGGTGACATAGACCTCGTTGATAGATTCGGCGATGAACTCGGTCGGATTGTAGATGATCTCGTAGGCCAGCCCCTCCGGGAAATCCTCCGAAAGCTCCGCGATGGTCTCCTGGATTTCTTCCGCCGAGGCCAAGGCATTGGTGCCCGGCCGCTGGAAGATGCCGAGCGCCACCGCCGCCCTGTTGTTGAGATAGGAATTGGTGACGTAGTCCCTGGCGCCGAGCTCTATACGCGCCACGTCCTGCAGGGAGATCAAGCGGCCGTCCTTGGTCGACTTGACTATAACGTAGCGGAAGTCGCGCGCGTCTTCGAAGCGCCCTTGCGTGGTGACCGTATACTGGAAGGCCGAGCCGTCGCCAATCGGCGGCGCGCCGATCGAGCCGCCCGACACCTGGACGTTCTGGTCGCGCAGCGCCTGGACTACGTCGCCTGCGGTCATGCCGTAGGCGGACAGCTTTTCCGGGTCGAGCCAGACGCGCAGCGAATATTCGCGCTCGCCGAAGATCTGCACGTCGCCGACGCCGTCAAGCCTCAGCAGGACGTCGCGCACGCGCGAACGCGCATAATTCGAGACGTAGAGCTGATCATATGTGTCGTCGGGCGACAGCATATGGATGACCATCATCAGGTCGGGCGAACTTTTCGCCGTGGTGATGCCGAGCCGGCGCACCTCTTCCGGCAGGCGCGCTTCGGCGATCGAGACGCGGTTCTGGACCAGCACCTGCGCCGCGTCGAGATCGGTGCCGGGGCGGAAGGTGATGGTGAGCGACATCGAGCCTTCGCCGGAGGAATAGGACGACATGTAGAGCATGTGCTCGACGCCGTTGATTTCCTGTTCGATCGGCGTCGCCACGGTCGCGGCGACCGTCTCGGCGTCGGCGCCCGGATAGGAGGCGCGCACCACGATGGTCGGTGGCGCGATTTCGGGATATTGGGCGACCGGAAGCTGCGTATAGGCGATGCCGCCGACGAGCACGAGCACGATCGACAGCACCACCGCGAAGATCGGGCGGTTGACGAAGAAATGGGCGAAGTTCATTGCGTCTGCCCTTCGGCTTCAACCTTGGGCGGCAACGTGGTCATCTCGGACTTGACGGTGACGCCCGGCCGCACTCGCACCAGCCCGTTGATTACCACGGTCTCTTCGCCGGTGAGGCCCTCGCGGATAACGCGATAGCCGTCGATGCGCGGGCCGGTGCGGACCGGCTTGGCCGAGATCAGGCCTGCCTCGTCGACAACGAAGACGATGCGGCGGTTCTGGTCGGCGCCGATCGCCTCGTCAGGCAGAAGCACGCCCGGATGCGGCAGCGAGCCGGGCACGTTGATGCGGCCGAACATGCCCGGCTGCAGCACGCCGTCCTTGTTGTCGAAGCGCGCCCTGGCCCGCATCGTGCCGGTAGCTTCGTCCAGACGGTTCTCGGCGAAGTCGAGCTTGCCCTTGAACGTCGCTTCATCACGGTCGGCGACACGGACGACAACATCGACGCCGCCGGCGCCCTCCTGCATGACGCCGCCGCGCTCGCGGGCGTCGCGCGCATAAGCGAAGTAGGTCCGCTCATCGATGTCGAAATAGAAGTCGATCGGGTCGATCGAGACGATGGTGGTCAGCACGGTCTGGTCGGCCTGCACCAGATTGCCCGGCGAGATGAGCCGGCGGTCGACCCGGCCGGAAAACGGCGCCTTGATCTCGGTGAATTCGAGATCGAGACTTGCGTTTTCAAGTGCCGCCTCCGCGCCGTCCAGTTGCGCTTGGGCGGCGAGATATTCGCGGCGGCGGTCGTCCAGTGTCGACACCGGTATGTTGCCTTCGCGCGACAGGGTCTCGGCGCGCTCGAACTGCATCTTGCTGAATTCGACCAGGGTCTTGGCCGAGTCGACCTGCGCCTGCGCCTGGTTCAGCGCCGCCTTGAACGGCCGCTGGTCGATGGTGAACAGGAGGTCGCCCTGCTTGACCAGCGTACCGTCCTGGAAATGGACCCGGTCGAGATACCCGCCGACGCGGGAGCGCAGCGAAACCTGGTCGACGGCTTCGAAACGGCCGACGAACTCATCGTCCTCGACGATATCGCGCACCAGCGGCTTGGCTACCGTGACGACGGGCGCGGGAGGCGCTTCTTGCGCCTGTGCGGCCGGGGCCGCGAGCAAGCCGATCGCCGCGAAGGCCGCGGCGGCGAGCCATTTTGCAGGGACGTTTCTGCTGGAGGGGGCGGCCAGAGAATCATGGCGGAGGCGTGCAGTGTGAACCATGGTTACCCCTCGTAATCGGCCCTCTATGCGAAGTCCGTAACATCTAGGCAGCGGGTGTGCCGCACAAATCAATTTTTTGAACTGACCACCACAACCGACAGCTTGCTATAGAACAAACATCGAACATCATCAACCTTGACAAGGAAGCGGCTACCCGGGGAGCGCGAACGCACATCTCGCGTTTATCCGCTGCTTAGGCATCGCCATGCGCTCGAGCTAAAGCGGATCTGACGAGCCATTGCGCATCCCGACGTGCGGCGGTTCTGTCGGGAGGAACAGGGCCGCTCTCGCATAGAGGTCCGACCTGCTTCTCATTCTGCGGTTATAGGCGGCGATATAGGCTTCGATGAAATCGGCAGATTGGACATTTGCTACACTCCGAAACGCTATTGCACCACCCGCATAGCACTGGGACGTGACAACCGCACGTCCGCTCGTCTCTCCTGCAGTTTGGAAAAAAGATCGTCGATAAGCGGCGCATGTATGGCGCGAACGAGGGTGAGGTCGAACCGGTCAAGCACCTTATCGGAAGCGTGCTGCTGTGGCGTGACAATCGTGAAGGATGCACTCTGAAATTAGAGAAGTGACGCTACCGCGAGCCCAATGCCTATGCCGGCAAACCTGCCATACGCATGGCGTCGGTGACGTCATCGAGGATGTTCGACGCAATTCCTACGGCAGCGGACCAGCGCCCGATGGTGAAGTGCGGGTCGAGCGAGAGCAGCCGCCCAGCCGAGGCTTTTGCCTCGTCGAGCTGCCCGAGCCTGGCTAGGGGTGCCGCCAGCCATCCGTGCAGGATGCTGAAGCCGGGGTTCAGTTCCCCTGCCCGCCGGCCTGCTATGACGGCTTGCTCGTGTCGGCCGGACAGGAAATTGCCGAAGCCGATGATGGCGCGAGCGATGTCGACGGCGATCCGCCTCTTGTTTGCCTCACGCACATAGTCATTCGTCACGGTCATCGAGGAATGGCCCATTGCCTCCATAATGGCGCGCGCTTGAACGTTGCATTCGGCAAGGTATGTGCCGAAGGTGCGACGCAATCCGTGAAGGGTGTAGCCGTCCGGAATTCCCGCTTGGCGCGTCCAGTGCTGCATCATGCCGGTCAGGCTCTTTTCGGAGAACGGCCGTTTGTAAGCACTCTTCAAGACCGTGCCGCGCTGTGAGCGGTCGAGCGGTTCCAAGGCCATCGCCAGCTTGTCAACGACGGGAATGAACATCTCCCTCCCGCGTGGCGGTTGCGGTTCTTCTTCTGTCGGAAATCAAACGCTTCGATTAACTCCAGCGAGCCGTCGAACAATTCAATCTCCTCGGTGACGAGGTCGTCCCACTCCAAGGCGGCGATATCGCCGCGCCGATTTCCAAGCCAAAAGCCCAGCGCGTAGCAGGTACGCGCAGCAGTGCCGATTGGATGTCGTGCCTCGAACTTCTCGCGGACCGCGATCGGCCAAGCAGGGTTCTTGGACGATTTGGGCACGCGCGAAGCCGATCTGCGTCGAGGTGTTCGACAGGAGTATCGCGCCAGGTAAGCGGGTATTTCGGATCAACCTTCAGGTTGAGAAAGCGTTCGATCAGCCGCGCATTCTTTCGTTGCGTCGCTTCGTCAAAATCCAGCCACTCCATCGTGGTCTCAAGCCGGCGCGCGGCATGGCCGGAAGTCCTTGGTAGCGCCCGTCCAGGCAGATCGATGATCGCGGCCTTTTTGCCCTGACCCTGCGTCGGTGTGGCCATTAAACTCTCCTCCGACACTTCTGCCTCAGCTAATCCTTACGCGACGAGTTCTCCTGCTGCCTTGAGTGAAGAACTTCTCGAGGCGCCTGAAAACAACGGCGGACACGCCGCAGCACCGGTTCACAACAGTGGCTGGGGGTTCACGTTCTAGCAGCAATCGCAGGCGGGCTCGGTAGGGCGCTGCCCTTAATGAAGCCGCTCGAACGATGACGGCCCTAAGATTCGGTCATCCGCTCGCCACAGGACTCCCGGACGATCAGCTGCGGGTCCACGATGATCGTCCCGCGGTACACGATGTGGATTGGCAATCTTGTCCAGTAGGACTCGAGCGGCAAGACGGCCGATATTCCGCGCATCAATCGAGACGGTGGTCAGGCTCGGCGTCCAGAGCGACGACTCCGGTATATCGTCGAACCCAACGAGCGCAACGTGCTTTCCTGGCGTCATGCCAAGTCGCTGCATTGCAAGCATGGCACCAAAGGCCATCAGATCATTGTAGCAGATGATCGCATCCGGCCGCTCTAGTAGGTTCAGCAAAATCAAGGCTACATTCATGGCCTCCTGCCTGCCGCTGATCGGCGTCGCCCATCACGATATCGACAGAACGTTAGCACATGTCGGCTTTCTCAGGTCCGAAAGGTCGCCGTAACGCCTCCAGGGCCGCGTTTCAGGTTCTGCGGGGCGGGGTGCATCGTTGGGCCAAAAATCCATGAAGGCCGCCGGCGAGACCGCGGCCGAATTGCGGGGCAGGTTAGGCCTTGCAAGTCCATGGATCGTTCGGGCACCCTCCGGCGTTATGTTGTCAGCCAAGCGGGTGACTTCATTAGGGAAGGAGCAAAGCGATGAAAGAAATGGTTCTCGCAGGAATCGTCGCGCTGTCGGCGTCTACATCGCTGGCGCAGACGAGCACTGCCCCCGAGGCTACGGCTCCAGCAGCCGACACTGCTATGCCTGTTGCCCAGCAGGCGGGCGGGCCCGCAAATCTCTGCCAAGAGCTCCTCGCCTTCATGAAGGCGCCTGCCGAAGCGGCTACCCCGACCGCTGCTGCCCCGGCTCAGCAAGCTGGCACATCTACTAGCAGCGCAGCCGCGCCCGCCAAGCCGGAGACCGGAACGGGCTCGGCGCAGAAAATTACGGGGCAATCTGGAGTTGCCAGCGACTCTCCACAACCGAACAAGGAGAAGGTGGCCAGCGGATCGGCCACGAACGCGCCCCAGAAGGAAAGCAGGGCCGCGCCGTTGCCCCCCTCCGATACGTCGAGCACCCCCAAGGATTCCGTGATAGATGTCGCGAAAGCGGAGGAACTGGCCGCCGCCAATGACATTGCACAATGCCAGAAGACCGCGCGGCAAATGAGAGTGGCCGGCGTCGCCATGCCGCCGCCGTTGCTTTCACTGGCGGCGCTCGACCTGCAGTTTCAGCAAAAATCCGGTGAGGTCCCCCAGTCATCCGGATCTGGCAATCCACCTGCGACGGGGCAGGATCCAGCGCAGCAGACGCAGACGCCGAAATGAGAGCATGACTGCGACTTTGAGCAGGTGAGACAGGGAGAAGGCGGGATGGGTATGATCTTGACCGGAATTGTCGTTTCGATCGCAATTGCGCTCGGGGCGGGCTATTTTCTTCTGAGCGCGCAGCAGCAACAGCCAGCATGGCAGGTTTACAGCAGCGAGAGCACTCGCGTGGGCGATCCGGGACACAATCTGGTCGGTCAAAACTGGACGGGCGAGCCGGGCGACAACTCCACCGCAGCCGCGGGCGGGGAGGAGACGCCTTCCTAGACCTTCGCTCGCTGACCTGCATTTCGAGGCACCGCCTCGCAATGAAAGTCCAACGAGCACGCTGAAAAATGCCCGGATCAAGGCCCGGGCATTTCGATTTGCGCAGAAGCTACTATTCGGCCGCTTCGGGCGCAGAGCGCGGCTGTATTGTACCTTTCGCCTCCTGCCCTTCAACCCAAAGGCTATGATGCTCCTTCGCCCAGTTCATATCGACCGTGCCCGAACCCATTGCTTCATAGGCGCCTTCCATCCCGAGCGTGCCGATATAAATGTGAGCGATAAGAACAGCGATCAGAATTATGCCCACAGTCGCATGAACATACTGGGCCGTCTGCATGCCGTTTATGTCGGCGAATGCGAACGGAAACAGCATGAATATGCCCGATACAGACATCGCAATTCCGCCCAGGACGACGGCCCAGAAGATGAGCTTCTGGCCGGTATTGAAACGTCCGGCCGGCGGATGCGTCCTGTTGGTTTTGTCGAAAAAGCCGCCGCCGACTCTGAGCCAATGAGCGTCATGGCGATCCGGAAGGTTGTCCCAGGCCCATGTCGCCAGCATGACTAATATGCCGAGCATAAACGCCCACGCGACGAAGTCGTGGGCGTATTTCGCCCAAATCGACCAGGTTGAAAATGCATCGGCCCCGATCAGTGGCATCAGCAGACGCTTGCCGAAGATAAAGTTCAGGCCGGTGATGGCTAGGATGATGAACGCCGTGGCAGTCATCCAGTGGGTTAGCCGCTCCAGAGCACCGAAGCGCAAAATCCTTACGCTCGATTCGGGCGCCAGTGTGCGGATGCGGCCCCTGTAGAAATAGAACAGCGCCAGCAGCAGCAAAATGCCGAGTATCGCGATGCCGCCGATCCACGGCAGCCAGCCCTCGTGGAAGCTGCGGTAATCGCGGCCTTGCGGTTGCTCGAGCAAGCCAGCGGCCGTATTGGGCAGGGTGACGCGCCCCTCGATCTTCTGCAACTCGTCAAGAAGCTGCCGCTCGTGCACCGCCTGTGCGGTCGGGTTGTTCCCGGATGGGGTTTGCGCGTACACGGGCCCTGCGACCAGCAGCGTGAGCGTCATCAATGCTGCGATAGCATGCGGCGTCACTCGACCAAGCCTGATGTCCGGCATTTCTGCGTCCTCCGTGATAGCTCCGTTGCCCGCGGGACGAGCCCGACTGCCTCCTACACGTCGATTGTTTCTCGATAGGCCGTCTGCCAGCCCCAGGCTCCCGAACCATAGCCACGTTGCGTCACACGCTCCTTGTAGATCGCCGCGATGATCTCCCCGTCGCCGGCCAGGAGCGACTTGGTTGAACACATTTCGGCGCAAAGCGGCAGCTTGCCTTCAGCCAGCCGGTTGGCGCCGTACTTGGCATATTCAATTTCGGTGGAATCCTCTTCCGGGCCCGCGGCGCAGAAGGTGCATTTGTCCATCTTGCCGCGCGAACCGAAGTTGCCCACACGAGGATATTGCGGCGCGCCGAACGGGCAGGCGTAGAAGCAATAGCCGCACCCGATGCACAGATCCTTGGAGTGGAGCACCACCGCGTCCGCCGTGGTATAGAAGCAGTCGACCGGACAGACCGCCGCGCAGGGCGCGTCGGTGCAATGCATGCACGCCATCGAGACGGAGCGTTCGCCGGGCTTGCCGTCATTGATGGTGACGACGCGGCGGCGGTTGATGCCCCAAGGCACGTCGTGCTCGTTCTTGCAGGCGGTGACGCAGGCATTGCACTCAATGCAACGATCAGCGTCGCAAAGGAATTTCATCCGGGCCATTTCTGTTCCTCCCGTTCACGCCGCTACGATTTGGCAGAGCGTGCACTTCGGCTCCTGCATGCCCGTCACCGGGTCGTAGCCGTAGGTGGTGATGCTGTTGGCGCTCTCTCCCAGAACATATGGATCGGAGCCCTGCGGATAGTGAGCCCGCAGATCCTTACCCTGGAACCAGCCGCCGAAGTGGAAGGGCATGAAAGCGACGCCCCGGCCGACGCGCTCCGTGACCAGCGCCTTCACCCGCGCCCTCGAGTTGTTCTCCGCACCATTCACCCAAACCCAGGTCCCATCGCCGATGCCGCGTTCGGACGCATCGGCCGGGTTGATCTCCACGAACATCTCCTGCTGCAGCTCGGCCAACCATCTGTTCGACCGCGTTTCCTCGCCCCCGCCTTCATATTCGACGAGCCGGCCGCTGGTCAGGATCAGCGGGAACGTCTTGGCGATGCCCTTTTCCACCGCGGCCTGCTGCACGCTGAACCCTATGTTCGGCAGCCGGAACTGTGTGGCGTCGGGATAGGTCGGATATTTTGCGACCAGGTCCACCTTCGGCGAGTAGATCGGCTCGCGATGGATCGGCACTGGGTCGGGCAGGTTCCACGCTACTGCGCGAGCTTTGCCGTTGCCGTAGGGATGGCAGCCATGGCTGAGTACGACGCGCTGGATGCCGCCTGACAGGTCTGTCGACCACGAGACCTTGTTGATGTCGTCGCCGATCGTTTCGATCACGGCGAGTTCTTCCGCCGTCAGATCCTTGTCCCAGCCGAGTTTCTTAAGCACGGCCATGGTGAACTCCGGATAGCCGTCGGTGAGTTCCGAGCCTTGCGTGTACGAACCTTCCGCCAGGAGGGTCTTGCCGTTGCGTTCGACGCCGAAGCGGGCGCGGAACGGGCTACCGCCGTCCATGACATGCAGGCCGGTGCTGTAAAGATTGGCCGTACCCGGGTGGCGGATCTCCGGCTTGCCCCAACATGGCCAAGGCAGGCCGTAATAGTCGCCACCGACCTCGGGATCATCCTTCGGAGCCCGCATCGTCACCAGGTCGAACTTGTGCTGGTTCTTCATATGCGCCTTGAGGCGCTCCGGCGACTGACCGCAATAGCCCGTTGACCAGCTCCCGCGGTTCATCTCGCGCAGCACCTCCTCCGGCACCGGCCGGTCTCCCTCGACGGCTATTTTCTTGAACATCTTGTCGGCAAGCCCGAGCTTCTTCGACAAGAGATAGATGACTTGGTAGTCGTCCTTCTGCTCGAAGCTCGGCTTGACGATCTGCTCGCCCCACTGGATGGCCCGATTTGAGGCGACGCGCGAGCCTGACGTCTCGAACTGCGTACAGACAGGCAAGAGATAAGTGTTGTCCTGACGCCCTGCTTCCACCGCCAGTGATGCCCAGGTCGTGGGATGGGGATCGGCGACAACAAGCAACTCCAGGCCTGTCAAGCCCTTCATCGATTCCGGAATACGAGCGATACTGTTGCTGGCGTGGCCCTGAATGAACATAGCACGCATGCTGTCGCGCTGCCCTATCTTGTCCTTGGGCAGCGAGACGGAATCGAACCACCTTGTCAGCGGTATGCCCGGGGTTTCCATGGCTTCCTTCGAGTCGAACTGGCTCAGCAGGTCCTCGTAGGGGATCTCCCAGACGCGAGACCAATGCTTCCAGGCGCCTTCCGTCAACCCGTAATAGAAGGGCAGGGTGACCACATCGAGCCCGATATCCGTCGCGCCCTGTACATTGTCATGGCCCCGGAAGATGTTCGCGCCAGTACCCGGCTTGCCGACATTGCCGGTGGCAAGACACAGGATGCAGCTCGCGCGGGTATTGGCGGTACCAACCGTGTGGTGTGTCTGGCCCATGCACCAGATCATCGTCGACGGCTTCTGCGTGGCGAACAGCTCGGCGACGCGCTTCACCTGGTCCCCAGGCACGCCGGTGATCTGCTCCACCTCCTCTGGCGTGTACTTCTCGACTTCCTTGCGGACCTCATCCATCCCGTAGACGCGCTGCGCGATGAATTCCTTGTCCTCCCAGCCGTTCTCGAAGATGTGCCAAAGCATGCCCCACAGCAGCGCTATGTCAGTGCCGGACCGGAACCGGACATACTCGGTCGCATGGGCGGCGGTGCGCGTGAAACGGGGATCGATGACGATCAGATTGGCCTTGTTGAGTTCCTTGCCTTCCAGCAGATGCTGCATCGCTATCGGATGCGCCTCAGCCGGGTTGCCGCCCATGATGATCATGGTCTTTGAATTGCGAATATCGTTGAAGGAGTTCGTCATCGCGCCGTAGCCCCAGGTGTTGGCTACGCCGGCGACGGTCGTCGAATGACAGATGCGGGCCTGGTGGTCCTGATTGTTTGTTCCCCACAGGGCAGCGAGCTTGCGGAAGAGATAGGTGCCTTCGTTGGAAAACTTGGCCGACCCCATCCAGTAGACGGATTCCGGGCCGGACTTTTCACGGATCTCGAGCAGTTTGTCGCCAATCCCATTGATCGCGTCGTCCCAGGAGACCCGCTCCCACTGCCCAGCGGTGAGCTTCATCGGGTATTTCAGTCGGCGGTCGCTGTGTACGAGCTCGCGTACGCTTGCTCCCTTGGCGCAATGGGAGCCACGGTTGATCGGGCTGTCCCACGAAGGCTCCTGACCGGTCCAAACCCCGTTCTGGACTTCGGCGGTAACGGTGCAGCCGACCGCGCAATGGGTGCAGACGCTTTTCTTGAGTTCGATGGGCTCGCCCGGCTGCGGCGGACTGATGGCTGCCGCCTTTTGAACCGTGCCGAGCTGGAACGACCCGATTACAGCCATTCCGCCGGCCACGAGACCGGAACGGCGAAGGAAGGTTCGCCGGTCGATGGGAGCGGAGGCGACCGTTCCCATCAGCGTGTGCAATCTTGTGCGGTTCGCCTGACCGCTCTTGCGCTTGGTCAGCATGGCGCTCTCACTTCTTCAACGTCTCATAACCGTTCACACGGTAGAATGCCTTGACGTGCTCGGTCTCGCGGTAGCGGGCCCTCGTCTCCTCCTCGCCGGGATCATAAGCTTGCGCTTCTCCGGGGCTGAGCGTCACGGCGGCCACGGCGGTCGTGGACGCGCCGCCGAAGGCGCGAAGGAAATTGCGGCGGTTCATTGCCGTCTGTTTCTTTTCCTGCATCTGCCATCCTCCCTATCTGTCGACGCGATCAGGTCACGAGCTACGTCGCGCCTCCATGGCGAAGCCTTCGGCTTCGATGTCGATGAAAATCCGCCCCAACACGCCCACTGCCCGGTAAAACCTGGCCGAGGCCGCGTTTTCCAGATCGGCGAAGAAGCGGCTCGCCCAGGGCGCGATGTGACGTTCAAAGAAGTCCCGCTCCTCGCCAGGGGGAACCACGAAATGTGTGGCGGCAAAGCCGCTCATGATCTCGAATAGCGTGCCCAGATGATCTTCCGGGTCAAAATGACCGTCGGCGCGTTCAACGCCGAGGCGCTTCATGTCCCCGCGTAGACGGGCAAGCGGCCGTTCATTGAGAAAGCCCGTCAGGTAGTATGAGGCGTAGGGAAGGAGTTCGCCGCGCCCGACCCCGATGAAGAGCTCGAAATACTCACGACTGACCGCTGCCGGGGAGGCCGAAGCCGCGGCCTGGCCGAGTGCCGCATGAGCAAGGCCGAGCGGCGTCTCGGTGTCGCCCCGCAAACCGGAAAGCCGCGCCATAAGGTTTGCATCCGGAGCGGCCAGGAGAAGCGTGGCGAGCAGCGCGTACTCATCCGCGCGTGCGCTGTTCACGTCGTCGACGTCAGCATCTCTAACGCCGGGAACCAGAGCGTCAGCTCCGCACGACGTGCCGGTTGCCTCCTCTAGGCGCAAGTCTGGGTTCATCTACTGACCTCGACCGTGCCCCTCAACGAGTGGGTAAAGTAATACTAGTCCCCCGCCCGGCAATTGCAACAGCAACTGTGCCAAAATGGCCACATATCCAGATCAGCGCGGCACGGCGCCGCCATGGCGCCGCTGGCGATTAATCGGGGATGATTCCGCGGCGCCGGCAGCTTCGTCGCGGCCGGCGGCGGTTTCGGCCACGTCGGCCGAAGGGGATTGGCGGGTTGCGGGCTCGATCGAACTGTCCGGCGTAACAGCCTGCGAAGCATCGGGTGAGGCGTTCGCGTCCTCGTCCGCCAAGACGACGGTGGCCGCAGGCGCCTTCTCCGGTGCCTCCGAAGCCATGGCGGCGCGGGCTGGGTCGGCCGGGTTGCCGCCGCTCAACGTCGACAGGAAATCCACGACAGGTTCGCTGGATTCTTTCAAGGGGCCGAATCCCGCCATGGATCCCGGCCTATTGAAGTCCCAGGCATATTCGGAAGGCCCGATATGATCACGAATTGCCGGATCGAGCGACCACATCCTGCGCAATGCGGCGCGCTTCAACATCTTGGGCACGCCTTTGCGCAGGAAGGCCGAAAGGTCGCTTTCGGCGGTCAAATCCTCGACACCGGGGAGGGGCTCGGCAGGCTCGGCGGCCTCCGGCTCCGCAATTGGCGGTGCAAGCTGCTCGCCAACACCCGCTGGCGCCACAGCTTCGTCAGGCGCAAGCTGATCCTTCTGCGGCTCCGCAGTCGCGCTGTAACGCGCCGCCTGTTTTCGGCGCGACCAGCGGGCGAAGACATTGTCACTTCCCGCGCTCATTCGGCATCATCCATCGTCCCGGAGCGAGGACCGCGCCTCGCCAGGGCATTGCTGTCCGCCCGATCGCGCTTGCGCTTGATGAAGGGACGCTCAACGTGATGCGTCTCGATGAAGGCGGCCACCCATTGCTGAAGCTCGATCGGCATAGGCACGGCTTCGATGATGTCGGGGCCAGCCTCTGTCAGCGACTCGCCTTCGAAAGGGTCAGCGGTCACCAGGTGCAGCACAACTCCGGGTGGAGCAGGGCTCGACCGGAGCGCGATCCAGAGGCTAGGCCGCCCCGAACGGAGGTTGTCCCGGTACATGCCCGTGTCGCACCCGAAGAGCTCGAGCTTGAAAGTTCCGGCATAGAAACGCGTCAGGCCGTCGGATTCGTGCAGCACTGACCATGGCGCCGCGCACGGCGCGCCCGCCAGCACGGCCACGGGCACCCAGACATGGTCGACCCACGGGCTGTTCAGAGCCCGTCGCTCGACGATCACCCCGACTTCCGCAGTCTCCCGCACCATGGCACCAATCCTCCTAATTCACCGTCCCCGGGGCGCGAAACGGCAGGCCTGCGATGAGGTTCTGCGGCTTCATGCGGATCGTTCGGTCGGCGGTCATGGCCATTATGAGCCAGACGGGCCTGGCGCCCACTGCCGGCTGAACTTCGCCTGTGTCGGAAAAGCTGAGCCGGAATAGTGCAACGACGCGCTTTGCTGTCTCTGCGTCGAGTTCGCCGCCGGCCCAGAGCGTATTGCCGATGCGGGTCGCTTCGGCGTCGAGGCCGACGAACCAGGCCCAGTCCTCGTCCTCGATCCGCTCCACCGGCTCGATCTCCACGCCCACTGCAACAAGATGGCGAATCCAGATCTCCATTGCGGTCGCAAGGCCGCGCCGGGCCGGACTCCGGGCGCTGCCGAGCTTGAGCACCATATCGAAAGCGTCGCTCCTGGCGAAGTAACTCTCGGGATTCTTATCGTCGAGTATCTCGAGTTCCGTGACAGCTGGACCACCAAGCATGTTGAGGAGCGGCGACGCATGGCGGTTCTGTTCATGCAGTTCGATTGTTTCGGCATCGGCGAGAAGCACAGCCCCCTCGTGAGACGTCACGCGTTGCGGCCGATAAAACAGCTCGGCGGCTCGCAGAACGCAGGCGTCATGCTGACCGTCCAGCGCATTGCGCAGCACGACCTGGGCAAGCTGGTTCATGAACAGCGGGGGGATATTTTCCGCCGAGCCGCGCGCCAGCGCGAGGTATGCGGCTTCGAGTGAGGGAGCGGCCAGCACATGATCGCGAAAGGCAATCATGAACTGCCAGTTCTCGCGCGCATCCGGATCCTCCAAGGCGGCGATCTCCTCCTTTGCGACCGGCCGGCGCGGATGATGCATCAAAAGTTCGTGATGCAGGCGCAACTCCGCCGGGCAGGCGGATTCGGGGGGGAGAAGCTCTGGCCGGGCAAAATATGCCTTCAGAAAGGAGTCGGTCACGAGCAGGCGCCCGGCCTCATCTCTGTCGAGAAGGTGATGACCTGAGGAAACCCAGAAATCCTTCACTTCTGCCTCCCGGCGAAAGCAAGGAGATCGAACTTTTCCGTCGACGCGCCTTCACCCTCGATTTCGACGAAGCGGAATGCCGTTGCCGGCTCCAGCCGGCTCGCCTTACGATGCAGGGTGCGGAACGACTCTCGGATGCCGGCCTGTTCGCTGGTGCGGTTGACCCCAATCAGCGTGTTCGGCGGGTGGTCGCACAGCGATTGCGCGAAGGCGATCTCCTCTTCGGCGGCGACGCGCGCCGTTTCGATGTCCGGCGCACCGCATCGCACCACAAGCTGCTCGGCCAGCCGATCGACGGCTGCCGCGCGGTCATGCGCGGTCGCGTCCGTGACCACGACGAGGGTGGACCAGCCGAAGCTGTCAATGCCCAGGAACCCGGCGCGGAACGCCTGCCGTTCCTTGCCGGAAAGCGTGGCGGTATCGGCGCCGAAGAACAGGAAGGTGCCGGTCACCGCCCATTCGCCTGGTCCTGCAGCGCGCGAATAGACAAACGTGTCCGAAGCATCGAGACGGATCGTTCGCGGCAGCTTCAAATCCATGGCGTTCCCGTCCTCGGATCGAGCCAGGAAGGCCTGGCAAGCGCTTCGGGCAGGCTTTTTCGCTCGCCAAGCCTTTGAGAGGCCATATGGGAAATCAGTAGATCTCCGTTACCGGCAAGCTCTGTATGCTCATCGCCCTTTCGGGGCAGCCGGTCGAGCCAGCGGCTGGCGATCGAACCGAAGCCGGTGTCGCTCCATTCGTGGAATGCGGCCATCAGATGGCGGGAGAAGCTCGCAACGATCTCACCGGCATCGAGCGCAGCGAAGCCTAGTTCGTCAAGCGCGCCAAGCAGCGGACGCAGACCGGGCTCGCCGGCGCGGATGACGGCAGTGCGGATCATGCCTGAGAAGACGAGCCAGTCGGGGATTTCGTGCTCCCGTGCCCCTTCCGGCCAGCCCAGGCGGGCGCCGCCGACGAGAACTCCGTCGACGCGAATGGTGTCTGGCCAGTCGAAGGTGATGGGCCGCGACGGCGGAGCATGGACCGCAAGCGCATCGGCGAGCGCGTTCATGCCTGCATAGATCGCGCGACGCGCTTCCTCCAGGGGCTCCTCAGGCTCAAGCACCACGGCGAATTCGGCCAGATCGTAGCGGCGCACCCAGGCGAGCGTGCCTGCGCCTTCCTCTGCCGCGATCGCGCAGGCATGCGCGAAGGCGTCGCCAGCCTCTCTCAGCGGCACGAGGCTGTAAGGCGGTGGCAGTTGGAGCTCGCTGACAGATGGGCGCATAGTGCCGATCCATATTTTGATGACGGCGACTGTAATGTCTTTATAATACTTCCAAGGAAGAGGCGCCACCGCCTGGGCAAGGAAGATGCCACGGGAGTCGGAATGAGCCTGGCCAAACAACCCACGGTCCTGGTCTGCTCCTGCGAGCGGAGCATGCCGGCCTTCGGCGCCAGCGTCGCCCGCGGATGCCCGGGCGCACGGGTCGAGGCGGGGGACCAGTTCTGTGGCGCGGAGCTCGACCGGGTGCGCAGCGCCCTGAGCAGCGGCGGAGTAGTCACCATCAGCTGCACGCAACAGGCGCCGCTTTTCGGCGAGCTCGCCGAGGAACTCGGTTTCGCAGGCGATCTGGTTTTCGCAAACATTCGCGAGACGGGGGGCTGGTCGCAAGGCGCTGCTGCTGCCGGCCCGAAAGCGGCGGCTCTGCTCGCTATGGCGGCCGAACCCGCTTCGGCGCCCGCGCTCGTTACGCTTTCGAGCAATGGTGTCGTCCTGGTCTATGGCTGCGATGCGACGGCGATCGATGCGGGCCGGCAACTTGCCGAGAAGCTGGACGTCACTGTGTTGCTTAGCCGCCCGGGCGAAATTGCGCCGCACCGGGTCTGGGATTTTCCCGTCATGCAGGGCACCATCCGCAAAGCACGCGGGCATCTCGGCGCCTTCGAGCTGACGGTCGACGATTTCGCGGCGCCCAATCCATCTTCGCGCGATCGGCTTCGCTTCGGGATATCGCGCGATGGAGCGGTCTCGAACGCCGACATCATCCTTGATCTCTCCGGCGGAGTTCCGCTTTTCCCTGCTCATGAATTGCGCGACGGCTACGTGAAGGCCGATCTCGGCGATCGCGCCTCCGTCGCCACTGCGATCGCAAGGGCCGCCGACTTGGTTGGCGAGTTCGACAAGCCGCGTTTCATCGATTTCTCCGCCGATCTGTGCGCCCATTCGAGATCGCACATCACCGGCTGCACGCGGTGCCTCGACCTTTGCCCGACAGGGGCGATAACGCCTGCCGGCAACCACGTCGCGATCAATGCGGAAGTATGCGCCGGCTGCGGCAGCTGCGCGGCGGCATGTCCCACGGGTGCTGCCGCCTACGCCGTGCCGGATGCAGAATCGCTGCTTCGGCGGCTGCGGACGCTTCTTTTCACCTATCGGGAGGCGGGCGGCCTCGATGCGATCGTCCTTTTCCATGATCTCGGCCATGGCGAGCCGCTGATCGACGCACTCGCCCGGTTCGGCTCGGGTCTGCCCGCAAATGTCCTGCCGGTCGCCGTGAACGAGACAACCCAGTTAGGGGTCGAGGCGTGGACCGCGCCAGTCGCTTGGGGCGCTTGCGCTGTAAGGGCTCTGTCGTCGGCCAAGCCCAGGCATGAGCTTACGGGAATTGCCGCAAACATCGCGATCGCCAATCTTTTGAGCCAGTCTCTCGGTTATGGCGCCGAGGTCTGCGGATTGATCGAAGCGGACGATCCCGACATCCTCGCCTCGGCGCTCGACATGATTACCCCAGACGTTGCGTCGCGGCGCCCGGCTGCATTCCTGCCCATCGGCAAGAAGCGCAGCTTGCTGACGAGCACCATGGTCGAGCTCCATCGGGCTGCGCCGACGCCGGTCGACCGCGTGGCGTTGCCTGCTGGAGCTCCGTTCGGCGGCCTGGACGTCAATGTCGACGGCTGTACGCTCTGCCTCTCTTGTGTATCGGCCTGTCCAACGGGGGCGCTTTCCGACAGCGAGCAGCAGCCGGCCTTATATTTTTCCGAGAGCGCCTGCGTGCAGTGCGGCCTTTGCGCCGCGACCTGCCCGGAGAAGGTCATCACCTTGACGCCGCAGGTGGATTTTCAGGCATGGGGCGCTCGCAGCCGGGTCGTGAAGCAAGAGGAGCCGTACAACTGCATCCGCTGCGCGAAGCCGTTCGGCACAAGGAGCACTGTCGAGCGGATCGTCGCCAAGCTCGAAGGCAAACACTGGATGTTTGCAGGCGAGAACGCACGGCGGCTCGACCTTGTACGGATGTGCGACAATTGCCGTGTCGATGCGGCCATGAATGAGGGCTTCGATCCTTATGGAGGCCCTGGTCGCTCGCCGCCGCGAACCACCGAAGACTATCTGCGGCGGCGTAAGGCCTCGAGCGATAAGGCGGTCTGAGCCCCTAGTCGGTACGTGTCTCGGCCTGAAGAAAGCGGATCAGGGCTGCCCGATCCTCAGCATTGCTGATCGTCTGTTCAGGCATCTTGGTACCGGGGGTGTAGGCGTTCGGACCCAACTCGAACAGCGCCGACACTGTTTCCGGTGTCCAGACGATGTCCATTTTTCGGAAAGCGGGCGAATAGTGGTAACCCGGCACGGATGCTATTTTGCGCCCGAAAATGCCATGCAGCGTGGGCCCGGCTCGATGGCCGTCCTTCGGGTCGAGAGTATGGCAAGCTACGCAGGCGCGAAATACTTCCGCGTCCGGATTACCCGCGTATCTGGCCATCGGATCGGCCCTGCCGGCCGTAGCGGCTCCAAGGCGCTCGCCCGTCTCGATGCTCCATTCCCGCACCAGATGGTCGGCTCCACCAGCCAGAAGCGTCTTGCCCCCAGCCGCGAACGCAAGCGACCATACCGTCACGCCGGATGTGTCGAGAGTGCGGATGGTGGAGAGGCTCACAGCGTCCAGCAACAGGATTCCATCACCGATGCCGGCGACTGCGAGATATTTCGGGTCTGGCGTGGCGGCGAGCGCAATCACCGGTTTGCGTAAGGCCTGAACTTCCAACTGCACTTTGCCGCGCCGATCGAGCAACCGTACCCGCCCGTCCGCACCTCCGACGAACAGCCGGTCGCCGGGCGCTCTTACAAGCGTGTTGAGCGGCGTCGGCATGATGGCCCGAACCGGCGCCGCCCCAGCCTGGCTCGGCCAAAAGATGACTGTGGCGTCATAGCCGGCGCTGACGAGGGTTCCGTCCGCCAGGAACGCGAGTGCATTGACGTTTGCGCCATGGCCTTCCAGGACGCGCGCTTTCCCACCAGCAAGGGGCCAGAGCCGGACGGTGGTGTCCCAGGACGCCGAAGCCAGCATCGATCCGTCGGGTGACAGTTCGAGGTCGGCGACAGGTCCGGTGTGACCCTGCAGAATGAGGGCCGGCTCGCCTCGACCGGTTTGCCAGATCGCGATGCGACCGTCCGCACCCGCACTGGCAAAGCGCCCGTTCGGCAGTGCGGCCACGGCACTTACCTCACCGTCATGAAAGAGCAGCACGTCGCGCGCTTCGCCGGTCTCCAGCGACCAGATGATCGCCCTGGTGTCAAAACTGCCGGTTGCCACCGTCTTTCCGTCCGGCGCCACGGAAATCGCCCGCACGGGACCGCCATGCCCGCGCAGTTCCGCGCCATGTGTCGTCGCGCCGGCGAGGAAAACAGCAGCGAGCAATTGCATTGCGAGCGTCTTATGCATTGCGCTTCATACTTTTCCGTGTTCCGCTGGCCGGCAGCGCCTTCGCCGGAGAGCAGCATGCGATCGCAATCCGACGAGCCGCACCGTCCCAGCTATTAGAGGCAATCATATGACCCAAAACATGGAAACCGATCCCTTCAACGTGTCGATGCGCAAGTTCCTGAAGCAGGTCGGCGTAACCTCGCAGCAGGCAATCGAAAAGGCCGTGGCGGATGGGGGGCTGAAAGGGCAGGGGCGTCTGACTGTGAGGGCCGTGATTACGGCTGAACGCGCCGGTTTGCACCACGTCGTCGAAGGCGAAATCGACCTCGGCTGAATAGGTTCGGCGGCGCGTCCGGCGCCCCATTGACACCCCACCTCAATTGAAGAAACGGACCTGCCCGGCCGGGCTCGTGTCATACCCCGTGAGTTCTGCGGCGCGCCGGGCGAAGCTGTCCTGAGCCATGAGGCGGATCAGCGCCTGGATCGAAGGCTGAAAATAGGTTCGCTGCCGCATCAGCAGATCGAAATTCTCCCACGCCAATGATACGAACTCCAGGCCGGCGGCGCGCGCGGCGGCGCGTGTGGCGATTCCGCAATCGGCCCTCCCGGTCCGGATCGCGGCCGCGAGATCAGGCCCTGTCAGGCATGGCGGCGCGAGCCGGTTCAACCGCTTCCGGCTGGCGCCGGCGCGGGCGACCAGGACATCCAGCAGCATTTGGGCTCCGGCCCCGGTCTGACGCACCGCCATTTTGGCGCCGCTTTCAAGGACATCGGCCAGGCTGTTGAGCGATCGGGGGTTGCCCGGCGGCAGCAGCAGCCCCTGTTCGCGCCGCGTGAAACCGATCAGCACCGCATCGTGCAGCCCCGGCATTGCGCGCGCGGCCTCCACATTGGGGTCGGCTGCATCATTGTGGTAATGGATCGCGGCAGCGGCGACTTCGCCACGCAAAAGACGCGCAACGCCGCCTCCCGTCCCCTCGCTTAGCGAAGCGAGGCCGGAGCCCGCCTGGCGAAGGCTCCATTCAAGGAGGTCGTCCTGGCTGCCGCCAACTATGGGCGGCGGCTCCGGCGGAATCATTCCCTCAGGATGCGCCAATCCCGAGAGAACCCACCGGTCGAGTTCGTTGCGCGGAAACAGCCATTTGCCCGTCACTTTGCTGCACGGGATCCTGTTTTTGGCGACCAGTTCGTAAAGCTTGCGTTCGCCCAGGCGCAAATAGTCTGAGGCTTCCGGAGTCGTCAGCAAATCCATCCTGCAATATTATGCATATTCCTGCGCAATTTCAATTGTTTGACGAATACGGAAAGAATGCAGCAGAATACAGGACGAGGTGAACGGGAATGTCGGAAGGCCTAAGCGCATGGCAGCTTATCGCGAGCGGCGACGCGACGCTGATCTCGATAGTGCGTCTTTCGCTAACTATCACCCTGGCCGCCGTTGCAATTGCAGCCGTCGTGGGACTGCCGCTCGGGGCGTTGCTGGCTCTGACGCGTTTTCCGGGACGTTCCGCGCTCGTGGTGCTTGTTAACGGCTTCATGGGCCTGCCGCCAGTTGTCGTCGGCCTGACCGTTTACCTGCTGTTATCCCGATCAGGGCCACTCGGCGAGTTCGGCCTGCTGTTCACACCGGCCGCCATGGTCATCGCGCAGGCGCTTCTCGTCCTGCCGATCATCGCAGCTCTGACGCGCCAGACCATCGAGGATTTGTGGCGCGAATATCGCGACGAACTGACAGCGATGGGCGTCGGCCCGACAGGCAGGGTGGTAACGCTCTTGTGGGACAGCCGTTTCAGCCTCATCACCGCAATGCTCGCCGGCTTCGGGCGGGGGGCCGCCGAAGTCGGCACAGTAATGATCGTCGGCGGCAACATAGAAGGCTTTACCCGAACCATGACGACCACGATCGCGCTCGAAACCTCAAAGGGAGACCTGCCGCTCGCGATGGGGCTCGGCATCATCCTGATCGGACTTATTCTTGCCATCAATGCCGCTGCCTGGGGCCTGCGATTGTGGTCGGAGCAACGGGCGGCCTGATGATGCGTGCCGCGCTTACCGACCTTCCTCTCATTCTGGACCGCGTCTCGCTCAGCGCCGGCGCCACGACTATGCTTGACCGCCTGAACCTGGCGATAACTCCCGGCGCGCCGACACTCGTGCTCGGTCCCAATGGGGCGGGCAAGACGTCACTGCTTCGGGTTTGCATGGGACTTGCCGCGCCTTCCGCAGGAACTGTGAGCTGGGGTGGGTGCACCGACCGCGGGCTCGGGCGCCGGGCAATGCTGCTCCAGAAACCGGTGATGCTGCGCCGCTCCGTCGCAGCCAACGTCGCCTACGGACTGGCGCAAGCTGGTTGTCAGCGCCATCGTCGCGCGGCACGCACTGAGGAACTTCTCGACCGTGTGGGCCTTCTGGGCCTGGCGGCGCGACCTGCGCGCCGCTTATCCAGCGGCGAGCAACAGCGCGTGGCGCTTGCCCGCGCACTGGCGCGCGAACCCGAGATCCTGCTGCTCGATGAGCCCACTGCCGGCCTTGATCCCGCGGCTACCCGCCATGTCGAGGAGATCATCCTCATGGCCTCCCAGTCGGGCACCAAGATCGTCATGGCTTCGCACAATCTCGGGCAGGTGCGCCGGCTCGCGGAAGATGTCGTCTTCCTCGTTTGCGGCCGACTGTGCGAGCACGCCAGCGTCGCTGATTTCTTTGATCGCCCCTCATCCGCAGAAGCTGCCGCCTTTATTCAAGGAGAGCTCGTCCTTTGACTGCGGAGACGGAGCTTCCAGTGTTCAACCGTCGACTGTTTGCCGCAATTGCGATCATTTTGACTGCCCTCGGCTTCAGCAGCGCATTGGCCGGCGCGCAGGAGCGGTCGATCGTCGTGGCCTCGACGACCTCGACGCGGGATTCCGGCCTTTTCGATCACATACTGCCTTTGTTCACCACAAAGACCGGTATCGATGTGAGGGTGGTCGCGCAGGGAACTGGCCAGGCCCTCGACGCCGGCCGCCGGGGAGACGCAGACGTGGTCTTGGTCCATGCCAGGGAGCAGGAGGAGAAATTCGTCCAGCAAGGTTTTGGCGTTAGACGCTTCGATGTGATGTACAATGATTTCGTCCTGATCGGGCCCAGAGGCGACCCGGCCGGCATCAAGGGTTCGCCGGATGTCGCAGTCGCCTTGACATCGATCCAGAGCAAAAAAGCTGTTTTTGTTTCCCGCGGCGACAAATCCGGAACCCACTTTGCAGAACTCGGACTCTGGAAGGCGGCAGGTGTCGATATCGCAGCGATGAGGGGTCCCTGGTACAAGGAAATAGGGCAGGGCATGGGCGCTGCGCTCAATACAGCCAGTGCCATGGATGCCTATGTGCTTTCCGATCGCGCCACATGGCTGGCGTTCAAGAACCGCGGCGAACTGGAGATCGTGGTCGAAGGCGACAAAAGGCTGTTCAACCAGTACGGCGTCATACTTGTGAATCCCGCGAGGCATCCCAGCGTCAAGGTCGAACCCGGCCAACGCTTCATAGATTGGCTGATCTCGCCTGAAGGACAGCGGGCGATTGCCGAATACAAAATTGACGGCCAGCAACTCTTCTTCCCGAATGCTGAGCAGGAGCGCTTCTGAAGTCGGTTGCAAAGCGGTTCGCATCTGTCCCATCATCGGACATGATGAGAATGCAGCCTTCCCTCGGCGCGCTGACCGGTCTCGAAGCGGCTCTCGCCGCGCTCCTCGACGGGGTGGTACCGGTTGCGCCCACGATGTTGCCGCTTTGCCAGACGCTTCGAAAGATTGGGGCCGCTATGCCGCCCCTGGTACACGCGCAGCCCACCCGCGACACGGCAAAGACAGATGGCTGGGCGTGTCGCGCGCTCAATCTTGCCGGTGCGTCGGCCTATTCGCCGCTGCCGCTGATGGCAATTCCGGTCTGGGTAGAGGCAGGCGTCGCCATGCCGGAGGGATGCGATTGCGTTCTCGATGCCGATCTCATCGATTGCAGCGGCCCGATGCCCCAGGCGCTCGGGGAAGCAGCACCGGGCCAGGGCGTGCGACGCGCTGGCGAGGACATGCAGGCGGGCCGACCACTCATCATTGCAGGGCACAGGCTGTCGGCCGCGGACCTCCTCGCCCTGCGGAGTGTAGGGATTGGTGAAATTGCAGTGCGGGCACCGCAGGTGCGCCTGATCGATGTCGCCGCCCCGGCGAGCGATACTTTAACGGGGCATTTTATCGCCGACCTCGCAAGAGCCTCTGGCGCGACGGTGTTCGATATCGAAACGGTTACGCGCGACGCCAGATCCGTCGCCCAGGCCCTTGCGAGTGCAGCCGGCGATTTGATCATCCTGATTGGAGGCACTGGTGCGGGGCGCGCCGACGCAACAGCCGACGCGCTTGCGGCGCGTGGCGCGCTCGTTGCCCACAACATAGCGCTGCAGCCCGGCCGAACCGCGGCGATCGGCCGGCTCGACGCGGTCCCGATCATCGCTTTGCCCGGCGCGCCTGATCAGGCTTTTGCCGCCTTTCTTGCGCTGGTTCAGCCGGTTATCGATCGCCTGACGGGCAGGAGCGCCCGGCGAGAGACGGTTCTGGCGCTGGAGCGAAAAATCTCCTCCACGGTCGGGCTGGCCGAGATCGTCCTCCTGAAGCAGGAACAAGACAGATGGGCCCCACTTGCGATAGGAGATTTTTCCCTGGACGCGATCCGCATGGCGGATGCATGGCTTGCTATTCCAGGCGGCAGTGAGGGGTGTGCTGCGGGAACAGCTGTCGGCGCCTTTGTGTTCGACGATCCCAGATGAGTAAGTCATGACCAGATCCACCCGCCAAGATACCGGCCAGGAGCAGTTCCTGACGGTCCTGTCGCGCGACGAGGCGCTCGCCCGTTTCGAGGCGGCGCTATTTCCGCGAACGATCCCGACCGAAGAACTGACGCTTGCGGATGCGCTTGGGCTGGCGCTTGCCGATGATGTCATGGCTCCTATCGACGTGCCTCCCTTCGACCGTTCGAACGTCGATGGTTTTGCCGTGCGCGCCGCCGACATGGCCACCGCGTCGGAGGCCCTTCCTGCCAGGCTCCTGCTCAACCACGAAACTATCGCATGCGGTGTCGCCCCGCAAATACCTGTGCTCGCAGGCACCGCCACCTCCATCTCGACGGGCGGTCCCGTGCCGCGCGGCGCCGATGCCATCGTCATGGTGGAGCACACTCAACCCACCGAAGGTGATGCCATCGAGGTCAGGCGCGGAGCCTCGCCCGGCCAGTTCATCTCGCATGCCGGATCCGATATTGCCCGCGGTGAGGTTCTGCTGCGCGCCGGAACGGTGATCGGCTCGCGAGAAATTGGCATGCTTGCCGCCTGCGGGATTGCGCTGGTGACGGTGGCGCGCAAGCTGCGCGTGGCGGTTTTGTCGACTGGCGACGAACTTGTCCAACCGGGCGATGCCCTTCGACCCGCCGGCATTTACGACGCCAATGGGGCAATCGTCAGCGCCGCGATAACTGAAAATGGCGGCCAGGCGAGCTTTCTCGGCGCGTATCCGGATGACGAAGCCAAGCTGGAAGCCGCCATGCGCGAGGCGCTAGCGGCCCATGAGGTGCTGATACTGTCGGGCGGGACGTCCAAGGGCGCCGGTGATGTCAGCCACCGCATCGTGAACCGTCTCGGCGCGCCCGGCATCGTTGCCCATGGCGTGGCGCTGAAGCCGGGAAAGCCGCTCTGTCTCGCCGTTTGCGACGGCAAACCGGTCGTCGTGCTGCCGGGATTTCCGACTTCGGCCATGTTCACTTTCCACGACATGATCGTACCTTTGCTGCGCCGCATGGCGGGCCTGCCGCCTCGGACCGAAGCGAAGGTCACGGCAAAGGTTCCGCTGCGCATTCCTTCCGAACTCGGCCGCACGGAGTTCGTGATGGTATCGCTGGTCGAGAGTGATGAGGGGCTGGTCGCCTATCCCACCGGCAAGGGCTCGGGGGCGATAACCTCCTTTGCCCAGGCGGATGGCTTCATCAGCATCGAAGCTTTAGCCGACAATATGCCTGCCGGAAGCGAGGCTTCGGTGACGCTGTTCACACCGCACGTCCGTATTCCCGATCTCGTGGTGATCGGCAGCAACTGCACGGGCCTGGATCTCGTCGTGGGCATTCTGTTTCGCGCCGGCCTGACGGTGCGGTCTATCGCGGTCGGGAGCCTGGGCGGCCTGGCCGCGGCTAAACGGGGCGAGTGCGATATCGCGCCCATCCACCTCTTCGACGCCAAGACGCAAAGCTACAATGCGCCGTTCCTGAGCGACGGCCTCGAACTCGTGGAGGGATGGCGGCGCATGCAGGGCATCGTCTACCGCCCAAGCGACATCCGCTTCCAGGGGGCCGACGCAGACGAGGCGGTGCGTGCCGCACTCGCCGATCCAAATTGCATGATGGTCAACCGCAACCAGGGCTCGGGTACACGCATCCTGATCGACCAACTGCTTGGTCCGGCGCGTCCCGACGGATATTGGAACCAGCCCCGCTCGCACAATGCCGTCGCGGCGGCCGTGGCGCAGAACCGAGCAGACTGGGGCGTCACCATTGCGCCGGTGGCGCAATCAGCCGGGCTCGGTTTCATTGCACTGAAGGAAGAGCATTATGATTTCGCGCTGGTCTCTGCCCGCAAAGAGCGACCCGCGGTGCAGGCCTTCCTTACCGCGCTCACTTCGCCTGAATTCAACGAGGGGATCGAGCGCATGGGTTTTACCCGACCTGGCTAAGGTGCCAGAGCCGTTCGGCCTCGGCAAAATCTTCGACCGTGTTGACATTGAAGAATGGATCCACCGGCTTGGCGGGCCAGGACGCGGTGGCAACCTGGTAGCGAGCCGTCCAGAGGTCGATCTTGCGAATGCCCTCTTCGACGAGTGCATGGCGTAACTCATCGCGCATCGCCACTTGCCAGAGTCCGATGACAGGATGCGTCCGGCGCGCTGACATCGCCACCGCCAGATCCGCACCTTTCGCCAAGCGCGCCCGATGCAGCCGTTCGACGAGGTCGCGCGGCAAAAAAGGACAGTCCGCCGCGACGCTGACGATCCATTCGAAGTCGGGCCTGTTCTCCTCAGCCCAATCGAGGCCCGCAAGCACGCCAGCGAGCGGCCCCGGATAGTTCTCGACCGGGTCGGCGACGACTGGAAGGCGAAAGCGGTCAAAGCGGGCAGGGTCGCCATTGGCGTTCAGCAAGAGCCCGTCGCATTGCGGGCCGAGGCGATCGAGGACACGATCGAGGATCGTGAGTCCGTCGATCCGACGCATGGATTTGTCGCCACCGCCCATGCGCCGGGCGAGCCCCCCGGCGAGAACGACGCCCAGGGTGGGCACCTTCTTATTCGCCATCGGCGGCTCCCTTGCGTCTGTGACGAGGTGCTTCCTCGCCGACGGAAGCGAGGTCCTGGTCGAAGACAATCCGATCCTCGCCAGACAGCACGGCGAACCGCTTGCCGCGCGCCCGGCCGACGAGCGTCAAGCCTGCCTGACGCGCCAAATCGACGCCCCAAGCGGTGAAACCCGAGCGTGAGACGAGGATCGGAATGCCCATTCGAACCGTCTTGATCGTCATTTCCGACGTCAGCCTGCCCGTCGTATAAAGGATCTTGTCGGCCGGATCGATGCCGTGGCGATACATCCAGCCGGCGATCTTGTCGACGGCATTGTGGCGCCCGACATCCTCCATATAACAGACGGGCGTTCCTTCCTTGCAAAGCACGCAGCCATGAATCGCGCCCGCTTCAAGATAGAGCGACGGCGTCGTGTTGATCGTGCGGGTCATTTGGTAAAGCCAGGAGGTGTGCAGTACGGCTGCCGGCAGAGCGGTATTTTCGAGCGCCTCGAGAAGATCGCCGAAAGCCGTACCCTGCGCGCAGCCTGAAGTCTGCGTCCGTTTCTTGAGCTTCTGCTCGTAATTGGTGTTGCGCTCGGTACGAACGATCACGACCTGCAGGTCGTCGTCATACTCGACTTCGGTTACGACGTCGTCGAATTTGAGCATGTTCTGATTGAGCAGGTAGCCCAGCGCCAGATATTCAGGATAATCGCTGATCGTCATCATCGTGACGATCTCCTGCGCGTTCAGATAGAGCGTCAGCGGGCGTTCAACGGGGACGCGGACTTGAATAGCGGCGCCCGTATGATCGATGCCGCTGACGTGTTCGGTCAATCGGATGTCCTCCGGACTCGGCATGATGATGGCGGGGTCTGGCCGGTTTTTCATCTGCTGCATGGCGCTCTCTTGAAAATTGCAATCCCGCTCGCCGGGGTGGATGCATTACCTTCAGCTTGACGTCTACTATATACCCTGTTCAAACGCAGGCCGGTCGACAAAAGCGCCTATAAGCGCAGACTGGCTTGCCGGATGGCGCCGAGCTGCCGGTTCGGCCAGATCCACAGAGGCTGAAGGCTCGATGGCGCAACTTTCAGACGACTGCTTCGCTTTCGGCGGCCCGATGCGATCGGTCGATGATACCGCCGCACTGATTGCTTCACGGCTGACCGTTGTGGACGAGACCGAAACCGTCCAGCTGGCGAATGCCGATGGGCGCGTCCTGGCGAGAGATTTAATTGCGCCGCTGCCCCTGCCGCCTTTCACCAACTCAGCCGTCGACGGCTATGCACTGTGCGGCGACGACCTGCCGGGAACCGCTGAAAAAACTTTCCTCGTGAGCGACAGGATCCAGGCCGGGGTGGCCCCGGATCGGCCCGCCGCGCCCGGACAAGCCATACGCATCTTCACTGGCGCTCCGCTGCCGGAGGGGGCAGACACGGTCTACATGCAGGAAGATGTCCGTGTCGACGAGACCGGCAGGGTCATTCTTCCGCCCGGCCTGAAAAGGGGAGCCAACGTGCGGCCGGCGGGCGAGGATGTCGCAGCAGGCAAGGTGGTCCTGCAGGCCGGCCAGCGCATGCGCCCGCAAGATGTTGCGCTCGCCGCGGCTCTCGGCATGACGCAGCTCGAAGTCCGGCGCAAAGTTCGCGTCGCGATCTTCTCGACCGGCAACGAGATCGTCACGCCGGGAAATGCCCGGGGACCGGCCCAGCTTTTCGATTCGAACCGTTTCATGCTTATGGCCATGCTCGCAAGAGTGGGCTGCGAGACCACCGATTTGGGCATTCTGACCGACGACAGCAGCCTGATCGCGGATGTGCTGAGCGAGGCTGCCCCAGGCCACGACCTGATCCTGGCCTCCGGCGGGGTCTCGACCGGGGAGGCCGACTGCGTCAAGGCAGCACTAGAGAGTGTGGGCACCCTGGTATTCTGGCGGGTGGCCATAAAACCCGGCCGACCAGTCGCCATGGGGGTGATCAGGGGAACAGCCTTCATTGGGCTGCCCGGAAATCCGGTGGCGAGCTTCGTCACATTCGCCCATATTGCGCGCGCCGCGATCTTGGCACTGGCCGGGGCACGGCAGCAGCCACCAATTTCGCGGCCTGTGCGGGCCGCCTTTTCCTACCGCAAAAAGCCGGGGCGACGCGAATATGTGCGGGTAAGCCTGCGTGGAACGCAGGACGGTACATATGAAGCCGTCAAATTCCCGCGCGAGGGCGCGGGCCTGCTGTCTTCTTTGGTCCAAACCGACGGCCTTGTCGAACTCGGCGAGGAAATAGCCCTGGTAGAGCCGGGTCAGACCGTTCAGTTCCTCGCCTATTCGGACCTGAATTGACGAACGCCGTCGGGCCGGCGCACGCAGTTTGCCGAGACCCCTGGCCGCTCTCATTTGCGCAGCCGGGAGGCCGTGGCCGTTGACGACCGGTGACCGGTCCGCCATGGTGCGCCACCATGACAACGAGACAGCTCGATCTGACGGGATTGAAATGTCCCTTGCCGGCACTGAAAACCCGCAAGGCGCTCAGCGGCATAAGGCCAGGCGAGCGTCTTGAGGTCCGTTGCACCGATCCGCTGGCGGCCATAGACATTCCCAATCTGATCAACGCAACGGGCGACCGCCTGGAGGCGACGGAACGGGATGGCGACCACATCATTTTCTTGATCGAGAGGGCGCAAGCTGCCCCGGTATAAACCGTGCGACAAATCAGGGCGCAGATCAGTTCTGTCGCGGCGCCCCGGGATGCTAAAAATTGCCAGACCGGCATTGCTTCAACTCGTGTGGCAGGTCCTTGATCAAAGGTGCGCCGGGCTCAAGGGCAGGATACGGCTCACTTGAACCTGTAATGCGGGAAACTGACAACGATATCGGTGGCTTGAGCCGCCTTCCTGAGACAAAGGGTTCGCGCCGGGAGGAGAGAGAATGACAATGCAGCAACGGCGGTCCCCGGATCGCGGACCCAAAGGGCGGGCTCTGGATGACGTGGCCCTGGCCGATGTCCGGGAACTTCTTGGCCATCGCGAACGGCGCCGGGATCTCTTGATCGAGTTCCTGCATCTGATCCAAGACCACTACGGTTGTCTGTCGGCCGCGCATCTGCGCGCGCTTGCCGAGGACATGCGCCTGTCCCAGGTGGAGGTTTACGAGGTCGCGACCTTCTACGACCATTTCGATATCGTGAAGGAAGGCGAGGCGCGGCCCGCGCCGCTGACAATCCGGGTTTGCGAATCGATAAGCTGCATGCTGGCGGGCGCGGAACGCCTGTTTGGCGAACTGGCCGGCGACGCCGACCCGCAGACCATCCGCGTCATGCGTGCGCCCTGCATGGGCCGCTGCGCCACCGCCCCTGCCGCACGCGTCGGCGACCGCGAAGTCGACCACGCGACAAGCCACAAGCTGTTGGCGATGGCGAGAGACGGGGACATCAGCACAGCGGCGCCTGACTATGTCGGCTTGGAGGCCTATCGCGCTGCCGGTGGGTATCAGCTCTTGCAGAAAGTGCGCGACGGCGTGCTGACCACGAATGCCATTATCGAGATCATGGAGCACGCCGGCCTGCGCGGCCTCGGCGGCGCGGGCTTTCCGGCCGGCAAGAAATGGAGTTTCGTGCGCGGCTATCCAGGGCCGCGGCTGATGTCGATCAATGGCGACGAAGGCGAGCCTGGCACTTTCAAGGACCGCTTCTATCTTGAAAGCGATCCGCATCGTACCTTAGAAGGGGCGCTGATCGCTGCCTACGCGGTGGAGGCCAAGCGCATTTACTTCTACATGCGCGACGAATACCCAGCCGTGCTCGCCATTTTGCGCGCCGAGATCGCGGCGCTCGAGGTGGCCGGCATCGTCAAGCCCGGCTTCATCGAACTGCGGCGCGGCGCCGGCGCCTATATTTGCGGCGAGGAAAGCGCGATGCTGGAAAGCATCGAGGGCAAGCGCGGCATGCCCCGACACCGGCCTCCTTATATTGCCGAAGTCGGCCTTTTCGGACGCCCGACACTCAACCACAACGTCGAGACGCTGTGGTGGATTCGCGACATCGTCGAGAAGGGGCCCGAATGGTTCGCCGCGCAGGGCAAGCCCGGCCATCAGGGAATTCGCTCCTGGTCGGTTTCCGGACATGTGAAGGAGCCGGGTGTCAAGCTGGCCCCGGCCGGCGTCACCGTGCGCGAATTGATCGAGGATTATTGCGGCGGCATGGCAGACGGGCATGAATTCAAGGCCTATCTGCCAGGTGGAGCCTCGGGGGGCATCCTTCCGGCGTCGATGGGCGACATTGAACTCGATTTCGGCGGCGAACTCGCCAAACAGGGCGCCTTTGTCGGCTCACATGCGGTGGTCGTGCTTTCGCAAGCCGACAATATCAAGGATGTGACCCTCAATCTCATGAATTTCTTCAAACATGAGAGTTGCGGGAAATGCACGCCGTGCCGGGAAGGAACCGAAAAGCTGGTAACGCTCTTGAAAGAGAAGGGCGTGCCCAACGAGACGGCGATGCGCGACCTTGAAACAGTGATGCGAGATTCCTCCATCTGCGGTCTCGGCCAGGCGGCGCCCAATCCGGTCAATCACCTTTTGACGCATTTTAGGGATGATCTTTGAAATGGCAGATGGCGTCATATTCACCCTCGACGGTAAAACGGTCACAGCTGCTGACGACGAGACCATTTGGGACGTTGCGAAGCGCGAAGGCACCAGGATCCCGCATCTGTGCCATGTTGACATGCCGGGCTATCGGCCAGACGGCAATTGCCGCGCGTGCATGGTCGATGTCGAGGGCGAGCGGGTGCTCGCCGCCTCCTGCATCCGCAAACCTTCCGCCGGAATGGTGGTGAAGACGGATACCGAACGGGCCAGGAAATCGCGCGAGATGGTGTTCGAGCTTCTCGCCAGCAATATGCGGCCGGCGGCCGACGGTCCGGATCAGCAGTCGATGTTCTGGCAGTGGGCTGGTTCGATGGGGATTTCGGGCGATCGCTATAGCTCAAAATTTGCCAGCGACGATGTTCGGCCGGAATTCGACATCACGAATCCCGCCATTGCCGTCAATCTCGATTCCTGCATCACTTGCGGCGCCTGTGTGCGGGCCTGCCGCGAGGTCCAGGTCAATGATGTGATCGGCATGGCCGAGCGCGGCAATCACTCGCTTCCCGTCTTCGACATGCACGATCCGATGGGCCTGTCGACTTGTGTCACCTGCGGTGAATGCGTTCAGGCCTGCCCGACCGGCGCGCTCTACGAAAAGTCGCTGATGGACAAGACAGGCAAGACCCGCGTCATCCAGGAATTCGACAAGGTCATCGACACGCTGTGCCCGTTCTGTGGCGTCGGCTGCCAGACCAGCGTTGCCGTCAAGGACAACAAGATCGTCCAGGTCGATGGCCGTAACGGCTATGCCAACGAGAACCGGCTCTGCGTCAAGGGGCGTTTCGGCTTCGATTATGCCATGTCGCCTGAACGGCTGACGAAGCCGCTTATCCGCCGCAACGACGCCCCGAAATCGGGCGATTTGGACATGCGCGGCGTCGATCCGCTGACCGTGTTTCGCGAGGCTACCTGGGAAGAGGCGCTCGCGCGTGCCGCCGGCGGGCTGAAGCGCATTCTCAAGGATCATGGTGGGCAGGCGCTGGCCGGCTTCGGCTCGGCGAAAGGCTCCAATGAAGAGGCTTATCTGTTCCAGAAGCTGGTGCGCCAAGGCTTCGGCACCAACAATGTCGACCATTGCACGCGGTTGTGCCACGCATCGTCGGTGGCAGCACTCATGGAAGGCGTCGGTTCGGGAGCAGTTTCGGCGCCCTTCAACGACGCGCTGAAGGCCGAATGCATCATCGTCATCGGCGCGCGGCCGACCACCAACCATCCGGTCGCCGCGACCTATTTCAAGCAGGCGGCCAAGCGCGGCGCCAAGCTGATCGTCATGGACCCGCGCGGCCAGGACCTGATGCGCCATGCGTCGCATTCGCTGCGGTTCAAGGCTGGCAGCGACGTCGCCATGCTGAACGCGCTGATCCACGTCATCGTTGAGGAAAAGCTCTACGACGAGCAGTATATCCAGGCCAACGCTTCCGGATTCGAGGCGCTGAAGGCCAAGGTGAAGGATTTTTCGCCCGAAGCGATGGCCGAGGTCTGCGGTGTCGAGGCGAGCGTGCTGCGCGACGTCGCCCGCACCTACGCGACCGCCGAGCGGTCGATCATCTTTTGGGGCATGGGCATTTCCCAGCACACACACGGGACCGATAATGCGCGCTGCCTGATCGCTCTGGCGCTGATCACCGGACATGTCGGCCGGCCGGGAACCGGTCTGCACCCGCTGCGAGGTCAGAACAACGTGCAGGGCGCATCCGATGCCGGGCTCATCCCGATGTATTTCCCCGACTATAAGTCGGTCGAGAACATCGACATCCGCGGCGCCTACGAGAACTTTTGGGGCCAGACGCTGGACCCCAAACGGGGCCTGACGGTCGTCGAAATCATCGACGCCATCCATGAAGGCGAAATCAAGGGCATGTACATAATGGGCGAGAACCCGGCCATGTCCGATCCGGACCAAACCCATGCCCGGCAAGCACTGGCCATGCTCGACCATCTCGTGGTGCAGGACATCTTCCTGACCGAGACCGCTTGGCATGCGGATGTGGTGCTGCCGGCCTCGGCACATGCCGAAAAGCTCGGCACATACACCAACACCAACCGGCAGGTGCAGATTGGGCGTCCAGCGCTCGAACTGCCAGGCCAAGCGCGTCAGGACTGGGAACTGATCGTCGAACTGGCGAGGCGCGTGGGTCTGGACTGGAATTACGGCCATGTCTCGGATGTCTATGCCGAGATGGCCAGCGTCATGCCTTCGCTCAAACACATCTCCTGGGATCGCGTCGAACGCGAGGGATCGGTTGTCTATCCGGCCGACGGCCCCGACAAGCCTGGCAACGAGATCATCTTCTCGTCCGGATTCCCGACCGCGGACGGACGCGGCCGCATCGTGCCGGCCGATTTGCTACCGCCCGATGAGGTGCCCGACGAAGAGTTTCCACTGGTGCTCACCACCGGCCGCCTGCTCGAGCATTGGCACACCGGCGCCATGACGCGCCGGGCGGGCGTGCTGGACGCGATCGAGCCACACGGGATCGCCGCGATGAACCCTTATGAGATCAAACGGCACGGCCTACGCCAAGGGGAGACGATTGCGGTCGAGACGCGGCGCGGCACGGTGGACGCCATCCTCCGCGCCGATCGGGAGGTCGCCGACGGCATGGTGTTCATGCCGTTCTGCTTCAACGAAAGTCCGGCCAACATGCTCACCAACCCGATGCTGGACCCCTACGGCAAGATTCCGGAGTTCAAATACTGCGCCGCACGAATTGCGCCGGCGGCGAAGGCCGAAGCTGCCGAATGAAACCGATATCACGCCATCTAGACGACCCAGAGGGCTGGGCGTGCCATTGGTCGCGGCCCGCAGCCCGCGTTCGCTTCGCAAGCGTCTCCGAACTGTGCGGTGCTGTCCGGCCTAACGTCCATCTGGTCGAGCTCTGAGGCCGAGGCAATTGAAGCGGCTGGCCTGCTGGCCGCAGCCCGTCCAAGTGGATGAGCACCTTGGGGAGAATGATCGCTCCGCAACAGGCTTCCTTCCACCCGCCGATTTCGAACGAGTCGCTTACTCCTGCTTCGCTAATCCACATGAGAGTGTCCGCGGATGGGACCGTGCGATGCCCACGGTGATATTGCTTTCGTCGCACGGCGGTGTCGGCACGCTCTTGCTCTGCGAGCTACTGGATGCGCCGATTTCGTGCAGTCGGGATCAAACGTTCCCTGGACATTTCTTCACTTTCGAGTGGCCGGGATACGAGGTCATCCATGAGTGGCGGCCGATCGCCGAGGGTTAAACTCAAGCTTTCCCCCGAAAAATCGGCGATCAATACAAACGGCTGACGGAACGAACGGAAGCAGAAACAATGACACAATTACCTGCGTGAATGATCCTGATCAGCGGAAGGCGATGACATCTGCTTTGACAAGAGGTGGATCAACAAAGAGCGAGTGCCCATGGCCGGTGACAATAACGATCGGATGCTGTTTGCGACTGCGTTGGCGCGGCGCGGCGGCGAGCTCGGCCTGCAATATTTCCGACAACTGGAGACACTCACAATCGAGAGCAAGGGTCATCAGGACCTGGTTTCCGAGGCCGACCGGAACGTCGAGACGTTTATCCGCCAGGAGCTTGCGACTCAGTACCCGGAAGACGGCGTTATCGGAGAGGAACACGCCGCACTAGCGGGCGGATCGGGTTACACCTGGGTGATAGATCCGATCGACGGCACTGCCAATTTCCTGCGCGGCATCCCAGCCTGGACCGTCGTCATCGCCTGCGTCAAGGAGGGGCTGACGGTCGTGGGCGTTATCCATGAACCGTCTACCGGCGAGACTTTTTATGGACGACGCGGCGGCGGAGCTTTCCTCAACGAGCGGCCCATAAAGACAAGTCCGACGACGAGTCTGATGCAAGGCTCGGTCGGAACCGGCTTCTCAAATCGGCGTGAAGCTCGTGCCGTCGCCAAACTGATCGATCTCCTGCTTCAGGAGGGCGGCGTCTTTTTCCGCAATGCATCCGGCGCGCTTATGCTTGCCTACGTCGCGTCGGGCAGGCTGCTCGCCTATGTCGAGGAACATATGAACGCTTGGGACTGCCTCGCAGGCATGCTTCTGGTCGAAGAGGCCGGCGGATTGGTCGTCCCGCCCGATCCGAAAACGGTCCTGGAGGAAGGAACACTGGTCATCGCGGGCGGTAAGGGCGTGTTCGACAAGGTCCACGCGCTTTGCAAAGAGGCGTTCAGTCTGTGATCAGCACGGGCCCGCGTTCGGGAAAGCCGATGCTTACCGGCTGCCCCGCTCGATACGCCGTGTCGACATCCGGCGAGATCACGAAGACTTCGCCGAATTGCGTGGCGACTACGAATTCGAGGTGGCTGCCGACATAGGTCACTTTTTCAAGTGTGCCGGGCAAAGTGCCGGGAGCATTCGGTTGACCAATCTCGAGGCGGCTCGGTCTCGCCGCCAGCTTGGCTGGCCCCGGTTTGCGGCCGCGAGCAGGCAGCTTCAGGACAGCGGATCCCAGCTGCACGGTGGCGCTGTCGCCTTCGACCGACACCACCTCGCATTGGAACATGTTGGCTTCGCCGATGAAGTCGGCCACGAAAGCATTTGCGGGCTGCTCGTAGAGCTCGCGTGGCGTGCCGTCCTGAGCAATCACCGCATTGTTCATGACAATGATGCGATCGGAGACGGCGAGCGCTTCCTCCTGGTCGTGGGTGACATAGACGACCGTCAGGCCGAGTTTCTGCTGAATCTCGCGGATCTCCTCGCGCACGCGCCGGCGCAGCTTGGCATCCAGGTTCGACAAAGGCTCGTCGAAGAGCAGCACCTGCGGCTCCAGAACCAGCGCCCGCGCTACCGCCACTCGCTGTTGCTGTCCACCCGAAAGCTGGCTCGGCAGGCGGTCGCCGAAATTGGAGAGTCCGACCAGCTCAAGCCCTGCTCTGGCCCTCTCGGCCGTCTCCTTCCTCCCGAAGCCGGAAAAGCCCAGGCCGTATTCGACGTTCTGGGTCACGGTCATGTGCGGGAAAAGCGCGTAAGATTGAAACACCATGGACACATCACGATCGGTAGCCGGCAAACGGGTGACGTCGGCGCCCCCGATCAGGATCTGGCCGCCCGTTACCATTTCCAGTCCAGCGATCATGCGCAAGGTGGTCGTCTTGCCGCAGCCCGACGGTCCAAGGAGAGTGACCAGCTTCCCGGCCTCGATGAACAGCGAGACGCCATTGACGGCGGGCGCCTTGCTCTTGCCGTAGATCTTGGTGACGTTCCTGAATTCGACTGAGGCGGCGTTGCTGCGAATTTCGGCCATCATCCGCCTCCCGAGATCGCCGGCTGTGGACGCGCCACCACTGACTGGCTGACATTGGTGCGCGACTGCGCCAGATCGCCGTCGAGACCGCGCCGGCCGATGATGCGGCTGCCAACAGCAAGCTGCATCAGGCCGATCACCGCTAGCATGACACCGATCAGGACGGCGGAATAAGCGATGGCGATGCCGTATTCGTTATTCTCGACGCGGCCGACGATGTAGCTGGTCGACATGTCGTACTGGGCGCTGACCAGAAAGATAATGGCGCTGATGGCGGTCATTGCGCGAACGAAGGAATAAACCAGCGCGGCAAGGATGGCCGGGCGCAGCAGCGGCAGCACCACCTTGCGGAAGGTTTGCCAGGAGTTAGCGCCGAGAGTGAGGGAGGACTCGTCAAGGCTGCGGTCGATCTGCGACATCGACGCGATACCCGCGCGAACCCCGACCGGCATGTTGCGGAAGATGAAGGAGAGCACCAGGATAATGCCGGTTCCAGTGAGCTCGATCGGCGGCACGTTGAACGCGATCACATAGGACACGCCGATCACAGTGCCGGGAATGGCGAAGGACAGCATCGTTGCGAATTCGAAAGCGTCTTTGCCGGCAAAATTCTGGCGGACCAGCAAATAGGCGGTCAAGAGTCCGATGGCCGCGGTCAGCGGCGCGGAGATCAAAGCTATTTCCATGGTCGTCCAGAACGAACTCCAGGCCGAGCCGCGCCAGTGGACGCCGAACTCGTTCCACCCGATGGAAAACGCCTTCACGTAGTGTTCAAAGGTCAGAGAGAAATCGACGCCCCACAGCTTGACGAAGCTGCCGTAGAAGATCGTCGCATAAATCAGCAAGGTAAAAAGCGTCCAGACAGCGGCTATCGCGATGACGAGGTTGCGGAATGTTGCCGGCAGAAGCGGGTGGACGCCGGCGTCGCCTTTGCCGGAAACGGTCGTGTAGGACTTTTTGCCGAGCCAGAATCGCTGGGCGTAGAAAGCCCCAAGGGTAAAGAACAGGAGTACGAGGGCGAGGATCGCCGCCTGCGCCTGGTCGTATTGTGCGCCGACAATGGCGAAGAAGATCTCGGTGGACAGAACGTCAAAATTGCCGCCGAGCACCAGCGGATTGCCGAAGTCAGCCATGCTCTCGATAAAGCCGAGCAGAAAGGCGTTGGCTAGACCCGGCCGCATCAAAGGTAGAGACACGGTGATGAAGGTCTGCCAGCGATTGGCGCGCAGGGTCTGGGCGGCCTCCTCCATGGAGGGGCTGATGCCCTCGACCACTCCGATCATCACCAGAAAAGCGATCGGCGTGAAGGCGAGCACCTGGGCGATGAGCAGGCCAGGCAGTCCATAGATCCATCGCGTCGGACTGACGCCGATTAGCTCGGCGAAGCCCAGGTTGATGGCGCCCGAGAGGCCGAACAGAAGAATGATGGCGAGGCCGATGACGAAGGGTGGTGTGATGATCGGCAGCACGGTCAGCGCCCGCAACAGCGCGCCGTAGCGAAAGCCAGTACGCGTCACCACCAGGGCAAAGACCAGGCCGAGTGCGGTGGTCATCACGCCGACCAGAATGGCGAGAAACAGCGAATTCCAGGCGACGCCGCAGCGCGGACCGCCGAAAAGGCAGCCGAGATTCCAGAGCCGGTCGCTGGAGAGTTTTGCGAGAAAGATGGGAAGCGAATAGTCGCCCTCTTGTGTGAGCAGTGCGCTCCCCAGCATTTGACCGATCGGCATGAAGATGAAGATGGTGACCACGGCGACGACGAAGCCGATCGAGCCGACGACGAATTCGTCGCCGGCCACCGCGCCGCGCGCCGCAAGCCCTAGGGTGAACAGGAACAGGAACGCGCCGCTTACGAGCAGTGCTCCCCAGCCCATGCCGAACTGGCGGTCGTCGAGCTCGCCAACGAGCCAGGTCAGCCATTGCCACTGGAAACCACGCAGACCAATGCCGAAACCTTGAAGCAGGAAGTAGGCGACGCCGGTCGCGCCGACGACGATTAGCAAATTCCCAAAGAAAGGGTCGGACTTCCTTCGCCCCCATAGCAGGAGCGGCGCGAGAAGCAGCGGCCCGAGGGGTGCAAGCCAGAGTTTCTCGCCTTGCAGCACAAGGAAAAGCGCCGGCGCGACGTCATCGTCATGCGGATAGCCGTCCAACAGCCAGGACAAGGTGAAGAAGTTGCTTTCCAGCCCATACCAAGGCAGCAGCGCATAGCCGACCAATCCGACCGCCGTCCACAGGACGACAGTCGGGTGAAGCGCGCTCGTGGCAGTGCGGACGCGCATGATTACTGCGGCAGGGTCGAGACCTCCGTATCCCACTTCTGCAGCAGACGCTTGCGCTCGGCGCTCGATCCATACTTTTTGAAGTCGTAGTCGATGAGCTTGATGGTCGACAGGTCGGGCGACAGGTCGGACGCGGTGGCGTTCTTATTCGAAGGCAACTGGAACGACTTCACGTCCTTCGCCTTCGACTGCATCTCGGCGGTCAGCGCCCAGTCGTAGAACTGCCTTGCTGCTTCCGGGTTGCGGGCGCCCTTGATCAGCGACATCGAGCCGATTTCATAGCCGGTGCCTTCGCACGGCGCCACCGTGACGATCGGGAAGCCGGCTGCCGTCTGCGTCACCGCGTCATGCATGAAAACGATGCCGATGGTCGTTTCGCCAAGACCCGCGGCCTTAATCGGAGCGGAGCCCGACTTGGTGTACTGGTTGATGTTGGCGTGGAGGGCCTTCAGGTATTCAAAACCCTTGTCCTCGCCCATGAGCTGAACCATCGTGGCGAGCATCGTATAGGCGGTGCCCGATGAGTTCGGGTTGGCCATCTGGATGTGGCCCTTGTATTCCGGCTTCGTCAGATCGGCCCAGCATTTCGGCTCCGGCAGATTGCTCTTGGCCAACAGATCCTTGTTGTAACCGAAGCCGAGCGCACCGGAGTAGACGCCGATCGTCTTGTTATTGGCGGCTTGCGCCTGCTTGATCGCCCAGTCGTGCAGTTCGCCCCGCATTGGGGACGTATATTCCACAGTCAGTCCTTCTTCGGCGGCCTGGAGATGAGGATCGCCGGTTCCGCCCCACCAGACGTCGCCCTTCGGGTTTCCGGCCTCGGCGCGCAACTGCGCGTATGTCTCGCCGGAGCTCTTGCGGGTCATGTCGACGGTGATGCCGGTCTTTTCCTCGAAGGTAGTCTTTATCTGCTGGCACCAGGCCTCCTCGGCGGCGCAATAGAGGGTGAGGCTGTCGGCGTAAGCCGAGGTGCCGGCAGAGACGAGCATTACAGCCGTTGCCGCCAGACGGACATAGGTCTTGTTCATGTGCGAATTTCCTCCCATTGTTTCGCCGTCTAACAAGTATCAAGCTTTGCTGCGGCGACGACCAGATTGGGAGCTTTTGTGCCAATTTGCAAATCGAGTCGGTAGCGGCGGAACAGGGCTGCCCATAGATCCTCCCGCAATGGACCCTCGATGTTACGTCAGGCGCATCCTCAATGAGATTCACGATTTGATGGTCAAGGAAAAGCGGATCGTCCGCGGGGCGAAGAAGGGTAAACCGATCAGGCAGGTTGCGGCAGTTCCGTTCCGGCTTGACGGCCACGGCACGTAGAGGTGATGCTGATCACCTCCAAGACGACCCACCCGCGGGCCGCAGCGACTACTGATGCCGTCGCTGTCGCGACGCGCCGCTGCTTGGCAAGGGACCTCACGGGGAATGGTCGACCAATGGGTCGGATTTGGCTCAGGTCCCCGATGATTTCAGAGTTGGCCTCACGCAATGACGAAACGCGGATCCTTGGCGTGTTTGACACGGTGAACAAGAAAGAAGCTGCGATCGATCACCGCCAGGGGCAGCAATTCAGATTGTCGCGAACGCGTCGATGTTGGACGTTCGCTCCGCCATGATTTCCAAGCTTTGAGAACACAGCAGTGCGAGCACCTTTGGGCGAAATACGGTACGTTGCTGGTGAGGTCGAACTGCGTGCCTTGACTGCGACGGCTTAGAGCCCGGCTGCAAGCACACGTCGACCTCCAGGCCTTGGTCGGAGTTGCGATCAACTGCTGAAGATACGGCTAATATTCCAAGATCGTCATGGAACGAAGATCGGTCAATCCGGTTTGAAACTTAGTCCGCCGGCCACCGGCAAGTAGCCGCGGATAGCTGGCTCTCCGCCGGCCCGCGCCTGAAGATTGGCGCGGGCTACCGGCCATAATCGAGGCCACGCTAATGAGACAAGTCACACGTTTCCCGCTCATTCTAAGCTTCATCATGATCTCCACCGCGTTGCTCCATGCTCAGACATGGCTGCCCATTGGCTTCAGGCACTTCGGCTTCGCGTTCGATGTTCCACCCGGTTTGTGCTGACGCAGCGTTCGGATGAGGGAGCAGCGTTTGAGGGCAAAAACGACGCGTTTCTTGCTGTCTGGGGCGCGCGGCTCGCTAAGGTGAGTTTTCGGACCGAGATCGAGCATCGCATGGTCGAGGACGAGAAGAACGGCTGGCAATTGACCTATCGTCGGGTGACGCCGGAATTGGCCAGCTACTCCGGTGTTAAGGACGGCCAAATCCGGTATGTGCGGGCAATCAGAGTCTGCCGGGACCGCGCCGCCCTGTTCACCATCAATTATAGCCGCAACGAGAAGATCCCCTACGATCCCATTGTAGTCCGCATGGTACGTTCGCTGAAGGCGGAAGGCTGTTAGGAGGCGCCAAGCCAAGCGGCTGGCCGACGGGGGACTTAAAGGTGAACGCCCGCACATCCAGTTTGTCATGGGCGTGCAAAACGCACTGCCTGCGGAGGAGAGATTGCTCGACGTGCTCCTCAGGGAAGCGAAATTCCTGTTTCCACAGTCTACCTGGACGGCGGCCGGAATAGGCCGCAACCAAACGATCGTGATGAACTGGGCGTTGGCACGCGGAGCAGACGCAGTGCGTACCGGACTTGAGAATAATATCAGGATCACCAAGGAACGCCTGGCGCGCAGCAACGCGGAGCTCGTCGAACTCGCGGCGGCCTCAGTCGAGAGGCTTGGCCGGCGTGTGGCCACCGTCAACGAGGCGCGCCAAACGCTTGGTCTGGCGTTAGGACCGTAATTCTGCAACTTCGCGCCGCGCTGTCAGACCTGTTGCGCCTTGGCAACGTCCTCGTCGATCCTTCCAGACATCGCTATCAGCGACAAGGAAGAAGCTCGACATCCTGGCGCACCGGACATCAATAAGGCCGGCTTTTGCCACCGAGCACGACAAAAAGTGCACTGTCACCGTAATTCAAACGCATCCGCGAACTGCGCCGGACAAGCTGCTCTGAACCCGCGCGTCAGTAACAAACCTGCCCGAGCGTGATCATCACGCGCCGAGATGTGCTCGCCGCGACGAGTGCGTTCGCCGCTCGCGGGAGCCGTTACCGGGTCACAGCGTCTCGCACTCGGCGAAGTCTTGCGGTGTCGAGCCTGCAATAGTGACAGGCACGACGCCAACTTATCCCAGCCAATACCTCGGCCCCGGCCCCTTGCGACCTGCCATATCGGCAGGGTTCGCAAGGCTACACCGGTCGATCGACAGGCAGCCGCAACCGATGCACTCGGTAAGCCCGGACCTCAGACGCTGCAACTCGGCGATGCGCTGGTCGATGCGCTTGGTCCACCGGCCCGACAAACGCGACCAATCCCGACGTGACGGCACGCGATCGGCTGGCAACTTGGCGAGCTCGGCGCCAATCTCCTCAAGCGTCAGCCCAATTCGCTGCGCGAAGACGATGAAGGCGATCCGGCGCAGCACCGAGCGCGGATAGCGTCTATGCCCCGAGCCGGCCCGCTCGGAAGCGATCAGCCCGCGCTCCTCGTAGAAACGCAGGGCCGAAGAGGCGACGCCGCTGCGCCGCGCCACGTCGGTGATGGTCAGCATGGAATCCATGCGTGAACGAAAGCACGATTCCCGCTTGACTTCAAGTTAACTTGAACTTGTAGCAACAGCGTGCAGATTGAAGGAGCATCGGCAATGCAGACGAATATCGATCTTCAGGGACTTCGCGTGGCGGTCACGGGCGGCACGTCCGGCCTCGGACTGGCGCTTGTGCGGCAGCTAGCCGAGCAGGGTGCGTCCGTCGCCTTCGTTGCCCGCACCACTGCGAACGTCGAACGCATCGCCGACGAGACGGGCGCGCACGGGATTGTCGGCGACGTTGGCAAGAAGGAAGACATCTACCCGATCGCGTTGCAAGTCACCGCGAGCCTCGGCGGGCTCGACGTCCTGATCAACAATGCGTCGAGCCTCGGCCCTGTTCCTCTGGCGCTCCTTGCAGACACCGAGTGCGAGGAGCTGGAAAAAGCGCTCGCGGTCAATCTCGTCGGCGCGTTCCGGCTAACGAAAGCCCTGTTCGGTGCGCTTGCCGCGTCCGCACGCGAGGACCGTGGCGCGCTGGTGATCAACATCTCCAGCGACGCAGCGGTGAACGCCTATCCCGGCTGGGGCGCGTATGGCGTGAGCAAGGCTGCTCTTGCCCATCTCACGGGGATTTGGGACGAGGAGGCGAAAGCCGACGGCATCCGGCTCCTCGCGCTCGACCCCGGCGATATGGACACCCCGCTGCACGCGCTGGCGCTTCCTGAGGCCGATCAGTCGACATTGAAGCGCCCCGAAGTGGCTGCTGCCGAAATCATCGAAAAGACGCTCGACGCGTTGCCGGTCCGCGCAACGATTCTCGCCGGGACACACAAATGATTGCCGCCGACCGTCCCGACCGGCGCCCCGCAAGACTGTTCGTCGTCAAGGCCGACGGCACGATGGGCGACCTGCCGCGCGCTGTGCTCGCGACGCTATTCGATCCCGGCGATCTGGTCGTCGCCAATGACGCCGCGACCTTGCCTGCCAGCTTGCACGGCATGCATGTCCCCAGCGACGAAGCGATCGAGATCCGCCTGGCAGGCTGGCTGTCACTTCCCGATCCAACCCGCTTCGTGGCGATTGCCTTCGGCACGGGCGATCATCGCACGCGCACGGAAGACCGGCTGCCGCCGCCTCCGCTGTCACCAAGCGATCGCCTCCAGCTCGGCCCGCTTGAAGCCGTCGTAGAGCGCCTTCTCGACTATCCTCGCCTTGTCGAGCTGCGCTTCCCAGGCAACCGCGCAGCGGTGCTTGCAGGCCTGGCGCGGCACGGCCGGCCGATCCAATACGCGCATGTTCCCGAACCGCTGGCCCTGTGGGATGTCTGGACGAAGATTGCCGCCGGGCCGGTCGCGTTCGAGGCGCCATCGGCAGGCTTTGCACTCGACTGGCGCACGCTCCAAGCCTGGCGTCGGCGCGGCGTCGGCTTCGCAACAGTCACGCATGCCGCGGGCGTTTCCTCCACCGGCGATCCCGCGCTCGACCTGCGCCTCCCTTTCGACGAGCCGTACCGCATCCCTGAGCGCACCGCGGCGCAGGTTGCGCGGGCGAAGCTCCGCGGCGGCCGCATCATCGCGATCGGCACGAGTGTGGTGCGCGCGCTTGAGGCGGCCGCCAATCCCGACGGGAATGTGCGTGCCGAAAATGCCATTGCGACAGGGCGCATCGCGCGGGACACGCGGCTTCACGTGGTCGATGCTGTTCTCACAGGCGTCCACCAGCCCGGCGAAAGCCATTTCGAGCTCCTGCGTGCCTTTGCCGACGATGCTCTGCTCGCCAAGGCCTCCGCAGCCTTCACCGCGTACCGATACCGCACGCATGAATTCGGCGATTCCATGCTGCTCAATCGCCAACCGCTGCATCTATAAGCGCTAACAGGACCGGGCCGCCGCCTCCCTCACTTGCGTCCATCACGGTCATGGAAGATTGGCCCATCGCCTCCACGGTGGCACGCCTGGACGCTACATTCGGCGAGGCGCACTTCGATCTAGAGATAAGCGGTTGCCTGCTGGCTAGGTTCCGACACAACTTTCACCCGCACTAGCCTGACGACTGGATCTCACGGCTCGCCCAGCACATCGGCAGCCGCTCAAACCTGGCTTCAGCCTCGTGCTGGACATTCCGAACGCTGGCGATATCAGCGGCTTCGTGGTCGCAGATCATGCACAGCCGGTCAGATGCGACCTGGCTCCGTGGGGAAGGAACGAGAACGGGCTCGAATTCCCCCAGGCATGGTGGCGCCGCCATGACGAGTACGGCAATCGCTGAGTGTCATAGGCACAACCGCGAATTGCGGTGACAGTGCACTATTTTCCTTTCTGCCTGCCGTGCCTTCGATCCGTAATGCCGTCGTGGGTGCAGATCCGCCTCCTGAAGATAGTGCGCGTCCGCCCTGCCGCCGGGCCGGTTAGCCTTGCGGCATCTTCTCGAACGTCTTCAGCGCGGTATCAATCTTGTCCCAAGGGAGGGCCCGGATACCATAGGTCACGAGTGCGGATCTGCGAAGTGCGGCTGCTTCTGCCAATACGAATTCAACATAGGAGGCGGCCAAGGACCCGCCCTTTTCTGAATCACTCGGTTAGGGCCTTGAGAATCGACGTGGACCATAGGATCAGAATGAATCCGATACCCGACCAAAGCATCACAGCATCCCAGTCGCGATAATCCCGGCGCATTTCAGGCCTCCCTGACAACGCACGTATCTCGTACAGAATCTCGCGCTCACAGCCGCATCCTCCGAAGTAGACGAGGGACTGTATAGGTCCCGCCGTCTGTACCGCCGGGTGACTCGCCCAGCAAAATCGAATTGGTGAAAGCCGTGTCCTATTCAAGAGTTTCTGTTGCCGAGCAGCGGAAAAACCGCCTTCGCCGAGATAAGGCGCAATCGCTATTGCTGCCAGATCGGGTTGCTCCCCGCGTCGTCCGTTCCCTCCGGAGACGCAGGCTCGCCGGACTCGTTACCGATTGAGTAGCCACAGAACAAAAGAGAGAACGATGCTGATCAATATTCCGGTGCCGATCGGAGCATAAAACGTAAAGTTCTCACGTTCGATCACGATGTCGCCAGGCAGTCTGCCCAGACCGATTCGAGACAACCAGGGCCACAATAGGCCTGTGGCGACTATAATCAAACCAATGACAATCAGGGTTCGCGACATCTCGTTGCGCTCAATTTCCGCTGCTTCTTTCTCGTTCATCTTTGGCGTTTCATTGTCGGCGTCTCGGGACGCTGGATGGCCAGCGTCAACTCGCAAGAGCGGCGATGCCATGCCAGGCTGGCTGAGCTCGAGGTCGAAGATCAGCCAAAGCGCCGGACGGATTGGGCGTTATCTGGAACTCACGAGTTTGGCGCAGGTTCCACACGGCCCACAGGCGCGTGAGAAAGTCGAGGTTTTGTTGTCGACAGCTGCTCGGTTATCAGCGGACATGGCGGGCTGCAGGATCTTCGGGTCGACATGGGCTGGCCGTTGTAGGTGTTGTCGCCGCTCCCCCTGTGTTCGCTTGATGAACTCCATCAAGAGGGAGGGCGCCGGGTTCGGCGTGCGTCTCAAGCAGCAAATGCCCGCCGCGAGGGAACATCAGCACCTCGCCTTGTGACTCCGTCCTTCTTTTTCAGCCTGCGGTCCGCAACGCATCGAGCAGAGGTGTTCGAGCGGGAGCGCTATCCATTTCCAGCTTGTATTCTTCGAAGGCCAAGGTGACATCATTGGCATCCGTGATCAGGGAGTCCATCGGAAACCCGCCCCACATCTAGCTACCATGTTTCGCCTCCGGCGTTAGTTTATCTCCTGACGCAACAAGTTGCTTCGAGAAAGGAAAGGAAACCCCGAGGAAGGAGACAGGAGCGATGACGAAACACAAGACCGGAACACGCGAGGAATGGCTCGGGGCGCGGCTCGCACTGCTCGAGGCGGAGAAACGGCTCATGCGGCAGAGCGACGAGCTGGCGCGACAGCGACAGGAGCTGCCGTGGGTTCGGATCGATAAGGAGTATCTATTGGAGACCGAGGAGGGAAGCGCCTCGCTCGCCGACCTCTTCCAAGGGCGCTCGCAACTCTTCGTCTATCATTTCATGTTCGGCTACGGATACCGGCTCACCGATGAGCGCCGAGGATGCACCGGATGCTCCTTGATCGCCGATCACTTCGACTGCGTCATCCCCCACTTGAACGGCCGCGACATTACCCTCGTTTGCGAATCGATCGCCCCGTTGCAGGAGCTCCAGGATTACAAGCAGCAAATGGGCTGGCGTTTCCCGTGGGTTTCGTCGCTCGCGAGCGATTTCAAATACGACTTCGGCGCCGCCTTCACCGAAGAGCAGCAGAGAGACGGCGCCGACTACAACTATCAGCATGTCGACAGGGCCGAGCCGCAGAAGGAGGGAATGAGCGTCTTCGCGCTCCAGGACGGTGCCGTCTACCACACCTACTCCACCTACGCCCGTGGCACCGAGGTGTTTATGGGGGTCTACCGTTTCCTCGACTTGGCTCCTTGGGGAAGGAACGAGAACGGGCTCGAGTTCCCCCAGGCGTGGTGGCGCCGCCATGACGAGTACGGCAATCGTTGAGCGGTGAGTGTCATCGGCACAACCGCGAATTGCGGTAACAGTGCACTATTTTCCTTTCTGCTGCCGTGCCTTCCCGATTTCCCAGCGCGTCGGCCTTGCCGCCGGGCCGGTTAGCCTGGCGGCATCTTCTCGAACGTCTTCAGCGCGGTATCCATCTTGTCCCAGGGGAGGGCGCGGCTGCCGTAGGTCACAACGGTCGGATTGAACCGGCCCGGATCGTCGAGACTTCCGGCATAAACCGCGATCGGCTCCGGCATGGCGGCGAATGTCAGGTAGACCGGCGTTCCGCAGACGGGGCAGAACGAATGGATGTTATCGTTGCCGCTGTCACCCGCAATGCGCCAGTCCGTCGCCGTGCCGGTGATCTTCACGTCTGCCCGCGACGGAAACGTCAGATAGGATTGGTGGCCGGTGCCGCTTCTTTTCTGGCAATCGCGGCATTGGCAGTGGTTTTCGAAGATCGGGGCTGCCTTTGCCTCGTAGCGGACCGCGCCGCACGCGCATCCGCCGGTGTAGAGAGTGCTCATCTGCTCGGCTCCTAGTTCCCGGGTTCAGGCCGCCAGTTCGGACGCGCGCGGCTTGGCGAAGACATCGATCACCTGACCCGTTTCGAGGAAGGATTTCAGGCTGGAGAGGACGATCGGCCAACCGCGCTTGATGCCGTTCGCCATCCCGCTGCCGGCTTCGAGTTCGTCATGGGTGACGGTCAGCGGACCATGGCCTCGTATTCCTCGAGCTCGAAGGTCACCCGGCTGTAGCTCGCCGGATCAGATGCCTGCGAAGCGTTTGCCCAGGTGATGACGAGACGGGTCGGCGGGGAGACCTCGACGACCTTGCCGACGAGTTCGACGGTCCGTTCATCATTGGCGCGGATATGTTCCCATCTTGAACTCGGCTTCCAGTCAGAGACGTTCTCGTGGCCCCAGTAGTGCCGTGCGAGGTCCGGTTTCGTTATTGCCTCAAACACCTTTCCCGGTGTCGAGACAATATAGGTCGTGTAAGTAAAGCTGATCGTTTCCTTGGTCATTTCGAGGCTCCTTTTTGTTTCGCGAGCATAGGTAGATGGGGAAACCGGACTCGTGTGAGTGACAATCGTGTCGCGAATGGCTTTTAGTATGCCGGAAGGTTGATGCATGACGCGCTGGCACCTTGCTCATGGACGGCATCTCGACATTGGCGCGAAATCGTTGTTGATGGGGATTTTGAACGTTACGCCGGACAGTTTTTCCGACGGGGGGGAATTCGATCGGCCGGAGCCGGCGCTCCAGCAGGCGCGGCGCATGATCGGCGAGGGCGCGGCGATCATCGATGTCGGCGGCGAATCCACCCGGCCCGGAGCCGGCGCCGTTTCGGCGCGCGAGGAACAATCGCGCATCCTCCCGGTCATCGAGGCGCTGTCGTCCGACGGCGGCACCCTCGTTTCGGTCGACACCTATCGGGCCGAGACGGCGCGCCTGGCGGTCGCTGCGGGCGCACATATCGTCAACGACGTGCATGGCCTGCAGCGCGAGCCCGACATCGCGCATGTCGCGGCGGAAACCGGGGCCGGCCTCGTCATAATGCACACCGGGCGCGGCCGCGAAAAACTGGCGGATGTGATCGCCGACCAGTTCCTGTTTCTGAACAGATCGCTGGAGATCGCGCGCGACGCCGGCATCCCGGACGACCGGATCGTGTTGGACCCGGGCTTCGCCTTCGCCAAGGACGGAGAGGAAAACCTTGAGCTTATGGCTCGCTTCGGTGAATTGCGCGCTCTCGGTTTTCCATTGCTGGTCGGCACGTCACGCAAGCGTCTTGCCCGTCACCTGGTCGGCGGAAGCGACGAGGGGCGAGACGTCGGCACAGCGGCGACCAGCGTCATCTTGCGGCTGAAGGGCGCTTCGATCTTTCGCGTGCACAATGTCGGGGTCAATCGCGATGCACTGGCTTTCGCCGACGCGGTGCGCGAGCGCGAGACGGTGGAATAGAAGAGCGCGCGTCAGGCGGGCTCGGTCACGACGCCGATCCGCCGGTAGACGAATTGTTCGTCATTCGAAGGAACTGCCGCAGCACGCTGGGCTTCGTCGATCAGCATTGCCATGCGCGCATGGATCGGCGATTTCGCGCAAGCCGGGTCCGTTGCGGCGGCATCGCCGGCGATCGCCATCGCCTGGCAGCGGCAGCCGCCCCAGTCGATCTCACGCCGCTCGCAGCTGCGGCAGGGCTGCTGCATCCAGTCGGTGCCGCGAAAGGCGTTGAATGCCGGCGAATCCGTCCAGATCTCGGCCAAGCTGCGCGGTCCGAAACGCTCAAAACTGAGCGACGGGATGGTCTGTGCGGCATGGCATGGCAGCACGGCGCCGTCCGGCGTCACCATGAACGCGTCGCGCGCCCAGCCGCCCATGCACGGCTTGGGATAGATAGCGAAATAATCCGGCGTGACGAAATCGATGTTCATGATGCCGGTGAGCCGTTCGCGCGCCGCCGCGACGATCTCCGCCTGCCGGTCGACCGCAGCACGCTCGGGCATCAGTTGATCGCGATTGGTCAGCGCCCAGCCGGCGTACTGCACGTTGGCGATCTCGAGCCGCTCCGCGCCCAGCGAGAGGGCCAGATCGATGAATTCCGGCACCTCCTCGATGTTGTGACGATGGATCGGTGCGTTGATGGTAAGCGGCAGGCCGGCCGCGCGAGCGCGGCGCGCCGTCTCCAGCTTCTTTTCGTGGCCGCCTTTGTGGTTGCCGATGCGGTCGGTGGTCGCCGGACGTGCGCCTTGGAAGCTCAGCTGCAGATGGTCGAGCCCGGCTTCGGCAAACGCCTCGATGCGGCCTTCGGCAATGCCGACGCCGGCGGTGATCAGGTTGGTGTAGACGCCGCGCGCCGAAAGCCCGGCGATCAATTGCTCGAGGTCGCGGCGCAGCGTCGGTTCGCCGCCCGACAGATGCACCTGGAGAACGCCGAGATCGGCGGCCTGCGAGAACAGGTCGAGCCAGGTCTGTGTATCGAGTTCGCGATTGGCCTTCAGCAATTCGAGCGGATTGGAGCAATAAGGGCATTGCAGCGGGCAGCGATGCGTCAGTTCCGCAAGCATGCCGATCGGAGGGAGAAGGGGCCCGCTCATAGCTTCACCAGCAGCTTGTCCGACCATTCCTGCAGGAAGGCGACGACGTCGGCCGCCACGGCCTCCTGTTCGGCGTCATAATCCGCGGCAAGGCCGGCAATGATGTGGCCGACCGTGGACCGTCCATCGCAGCGGCGCAATATGTCGAGGCTGATGTCGTTCGGCCAAAATACTTTTTCCGGCGAAAGCACGGCGAACGCCTGCCGCACGGGATCGTACTGTATGCGCACGTGCTTCGGCAGCGAAGGCACCGATCGTGACGACACCAAAGCTCTTTCGCGCAGCGCCATCATCGGGCTGTCTCCGGACGGAAGGCGCCGGGCGGGATGTTTCCAGGCTCGGCATAAGCGTGTTGAAGCGCGTCGAGCATGGCCCAGAGTATATCGCATTTGAACACCAGCGCATCGATCGCCTGCTGCTGGCGCTCCGCCGTGTCGGCATGGCTGAGCACGTAGGCGAGGGCAAAGTCGGCGTCGCGCGAGGCCTGTTCGGGCCGTCGGGTGAAGTAGGCAAGCGTATCCTCGGTGATGTAATCGTATTTGGCCAGCATCGCCGGCACCCGCTCGCCGATGATGAGCGGCGAAAACATCTCGGTCAGCGACGACGCGACAGCCTCGAACAGCGTCCGGTTCGTGCAAAAGGAGAGGTAAGCGCCGACCGCGAAACGTGTCGCCGGCAGCGCCAGCCTTTCGCTCTTCACCGCATCGGCGTCGAGGCCGAGCGAGGTCGCCAGATGCAGCCAGCGCGCGATACCGCCGCTCCAGCCGTCCTCGCCATCATGGTCCTCGATGCGTTTGCGCCAGGCGGCGCGAAACGCCGGGTCCTCGGCATTTGCGAGAATCATGGCATCCTTGCGCGGGATGACAGCCTGGTAGCAGTAGCGGTTCAGCGCCCAGGCCTGCATCTCGGTCCTCGACAGCGCACCACTGGTCATCCTGTGATGGAAAGGATGGCGGTTGTGATAGCGCTCGGCACCGACCTGACGCAGCACGGCTTCGAGCTCGCTGAAGGACAGGCCGTTCCTGGCCGCGTCGTGGAAATCACTCAAAATTCCATCTCCATCCCGTCGCCGGCGACTTCCCAGCCGGCCGCTTTGACCGCTGCGTGTTCGGCGGAATTCTCGTCCAGAACGGGGTTGGTGTTGTTGATGTGGACGAAGACACGGCGGCCGATCCTTACATCGGCTAAGCCGGCGATCGAACCCGCGTCTCCCGACATTGCCAGATGCCCCATGCGCGCCCCGGTTTTTTGGCCGACGCCGGCAGCAATCATCTCGTCGTCCGTGTAGACCGTGCCGTCGAACAGGAGGCAGGCGGCATCGGCTAGAAGCGTGCGCAGGGTCGCATCGATGCGCGCGCAGCCCGGGATATAGAAGACGGAGCCGCGACTGCCGGTACCGGCGATACGGACGCCGATCGTGTCTCCGGACTCGGAGCTGAAATGGGCATCCGGCTGGCCTCTTTCCTCAAGATAGAGCGCTATCTTTCCGGGCACCGGAAAGCTCTCGACAATCACGCCGGTGTCGTTGCCGTTTGCATCGCAGATCGCCAGTTCTTCCGCCGGCGGCAAGATGCGTCGCGGCACGAGCGTCGGATCGAGAACATTGAAAATCGAATTCGCCTCCAGCGTTGCCAGAACCTTTGTCGTTGCGTAGATGGCGAAGGGCTGCCGCTCACGCAAGCTAAGCAGGCCGGCGACATGGTCGACATCGGCATTGGTCAGCACCACCGCACGAATAGGTGTCGAACGCAGCGGGGCATCGTGCGCGGGCTGCAATTCAGGCGTTTGCGCAATCTGCTGGCGAATATCGGGCGAGGCGTTGAAGAGCACCCAGCCGGCCCCATCCACTGACGCGGCGATGCTTGATTGGGTTCGCGAATGCACGCCGGCCATCCCGGTGCGAGCCGCGCGGCTCAGGCGATGGTTGCAATTCCATTGCGGAAAGCCGCCGCCTGCCGCCGAGCCGATGATTTTCAAGCGCATTGCAATGCCCGCTCTGCGGCTCACTCAACCAACAGCAACTTTTCGACCGCGAATGGCTTCGCGCCCGTATCGAACGCGCCAAAGCCTTTCCCGAAAACCTCGCGCGGCAAGGCAGTGCGTGCCCCCGTTGCCGGGGACACGCACCTCTGCGGCCTACTTCTTGGGAGGAATTTCAGCAGGCAGATACCGCGAAATTTCGAAGCCCGCAGCAACCTGGCACATGGTCGGTTTCGTCCAGCTCTTCTTCATGGCATTTCTCCTCTTCTACCAGCCCGAAGGGGCCGATCCTTTTCTCAGTCAACCATTGCTGGGCACCATTGCAATGGCTCGTCCATCAGCTCTCAAAATGGACAAATGAAACGGTAGGTTCTGAAAACTCGAAAAACAAGACGATCGAAAGTAACAATATGCTCATGCTCAATTGCTGATCACGTAAGGCTTCCTCTCCTCCAGCGGAAGGTTTGCACGTTCCCATCCATCGGCGCCGGGCGGATACCAGATCACCGAGCTGTAGCCCCACTCGACTGCCCGTTTCGCGGCATTCCACGACATCCAGCAATTCGTCATGCAGTAGAACAAAATCGCGCGCGACTTGTCGGCACCGGCTTCGGCCGCGAGGCCTTGGCGAAAATAGTTGGCGGTCTCCTCGGAGATAGCGCCGTAACCGACATTGGCCAGCCAGGTGCTGCCCGGGATGTCCTTTCTGATCGTGTCTCTCCAAATCGTTCCTGCCGGCAAATTAGCCGGCTTCGGCGTGTTCGGCATGACGTCGAAGAACACCGCCCTCTTCTCCCGCCACAGCGCCTCCGCCTCTGTCGTCGTCACCACGCTTGCGCCCCGCAGCGTCTGCGGCACCGGCGCCCGATAATCGTTCATCCGGTAGCCGCCGGGCTCGGCGACATCGCCAGCCCACATCGGTGAGGTCAGACCCAGAAGGCCCGCAGCGACCAGCAAAATCGTCTCCTTTCCCTTCATACCGGTTTCGTCATTGCGTGATCGGATTATCGTGTTCGTCGATCAGCGGCACATTGTAGTCCAGCAGGATCCTGTTGATCTCCGCCTGGTTTTCCCTGATCACCCGGTTGAGCGTCCGCTTCCATTCTTGGTCGGATGGACGCACGCCCATGGTGATGCGGTAGGACATGCGCGAGCCGGTTTTTTCCTTCACCAGCGGAACAATCGTGAGATCGGCGCCGAGTTCCTTGGCATAGTAGCCTGCCATCGGTCCCCACATGACAGCCGCATCGATCTTGCCGGCAAGCATGTCCTTGATCATGACTTCCCCCATGGAAGGGGTGAGGCGCGTATCCACCGCCAGCGGATAGATTTTTGCCGTTCGCAAGAGCTTGTTGGCGGCCATATTGGCAGTCGGCGGCGTGCTTTCGACGACACCGATCTTCTTGCCGGTGAGTTTCGGATCCTCGATTGTCTCGACGCCTTCCATGCCGTTGCCCTTCGGGTGCACCAGCACATAGGAGGAGCGATAGTAGGCGTTGGTGTTCTGCACCAGCTCATCGCCCTGAGCGTAACCCATGATGATGTCGCATCGGTTGGCCGCCAGCGTGTTGCGCACGAAGCCAGCGACAACAGGAAACCATGTATAGGCGACGGACTTGCGGCCGGTTTTCGCGGCAACCAGTTCGGCCAGCCTGTTTTCGAAGCCTTCGCCGCTCTCGTCGGTGAAAGGCATGTTCGAAGGATCGGCGCAGACGCGCAGAATGTCGGGGTCGACCAGTTCTCCCGCGGCACCAAGGCCGGCGTCCTGCGCCTGGGCGTTCGAAGTCAGCAAGGCGAGTGCGCCGAGCATCGGCAGGACAAAGCGCAGCTTCAACGCATCACTGTCAATCATATCATCCACCCATACAGGATGCTTCTGCATCCTTCGCTGCCTGTGGCTTGTCTGCTTTCTTCGGCGGCCTGCCGCGGGGCGCCGCACCGTCGGCGCGGGCACGCAGATAGACGTAGAGATCATCCATGTAGCAATAGACGTTCTTATTGTCGCCAAAGGCTGGCATGACGTTCTCCTTGCCGCCGCCGACATTCTTGCGGCCTTCGGCGACGATCGAGAGAAACGTGCCGTAATCCATGGTTTTCAGGCTGTTGACCAGGGCCGGCGCATAGCTCGAACCTGTGCCGTCCGGTCCGTGACAAACATGGCAATCGGAGTGATACCGGCGGTAACCGCTGAATGTGTACCAATCGACGGTTCCGTTTTCGATTTTGTAGGTCGGATTTCCCTCCGCGTCGAAATACTTGCCGTCCTCTTCCGTCGCCACCTTGGCTTTTTCCGCGCTGTCCGAGGCCTGCGCGAGACTTGAACTTGCCAGCGGCAGCAGAGCCAGAGCGAGAACGGAAATTACAAGGCGAACGGACATTCAGACTCTTCCTTCATTTCGCCTGCACACGGTCTTGCTGTCGTGAAGCGGCATTGATCGATGTTGGAGTGCGCGGCGAAATTGAGAGCCCGGTCCTGGCTTCCCGGTGATCCGGGCTCTCGCTTTTCAAGCCTTGGTCTTCTCACAAGACCCCGAGGCGTGCCTTAGGTTCCCGTGTATCAGTCCGGGAGACCGAAGACGGTGAGCTGGCCGCCTAGCGTCGTATAGTCGGCAAGTGCTGCGTAGCCACCGACCGCGCCCAGACCAGCAGTCCCAACGACCGCGGTCTCGTCGCCTTGCTCACGGCCCTGATCGACGGCGCCATGCCAGGCAGCGGCATTATCAGGCGAAAGCAGTCCGCCTGCCAGACCAATACCGGCCCATCCGCCGACGCCGGACAGAACGGCGATGTACTGCTTGCCGTCATGCTCGTAGGCCGTGATGTTGCCGATGATGCCGGACGGGGTCTTGAACTTGTAGAGTTCATTGCCGTCATGATCGACCGCCTTGATGTAGCCCTCGAGCGTGCCGTAGAATACGACATCGCCGTCGGTTGCCAGCGCGCCCGACCACACCGAGAACTTCTCGGGCTTCGACCAGACGATCTCGCCCTTGGCAGCATCCCAGGCAATGAAGTTGCCCATGTGGTCTTCTCCAGGGGGAGGATACATCGACACGGTGGCGCCCACGTAAGGCTGGCCGGCAGTGTAGCTCACCTTATAAGGCTCATAGTCCATGCAGACATGGTTTGTCGGCACGTAGAACAGGCCGGTCTTCGGCGAATAGGCCGCCGGTTGCTGGTCCTTGGTTCCAAGCGCCGCCGGGCAGATGCCCGTCGTGTTGGTGTCTTCGCCGTTCTGCTGGGTCGAATATTTGGCCACGACCTGCGGGCGGCCATACTGGTCGCTGCTGGGGTCCATGTTGACTTCCGTCGCCCAGTTCACTGCCGGATCGTATTTCTTGGCGACGAGAAGTTCGCCAGTGGCGCGATCCATGGTGTAGGCAAAGCCGTTGCGGTCGAAATGCACCAGCACGTCGCGCTTGGCACCGTTGACCTCCATGCCGTCGACGAGAATCATCTCGTTGATGCCGTCAAAGTCCCACTCGTCATGCGGGGTCATCTGGTAGAGCCATTTGGCAACACCAGTATCCGCATCGCGAGCCATTATTGTCATCGACCAGCGATTGTCGCCTGGGCGCTGCACCGGGTTCCATGTCGAGGGATTGCCGGTACCATAGTAAACCAGGTTCAGCTTGGGATCATAGGAATACCATCCCCATGTCGTGCCGCCGCCTGTCTTCCACTGTTCGCCTTCCCAGGTGTTCGTGCCGGAATCCTTTCCGACAGGTTTGCCGAGATGGGTGGTCTTTTCGGGATCGATCAGGGTGTCTGCGTCCGGACCTTCCGAATAGGCTTTCCAGGCGAGCTTGCCGTCTGCCAGATTGTAGGCAGCCAGCCAGCCCCGAACGCCGAATTCAGCGCCGGAGACGCCGACGAGCACCTTGTCCTTGACGACCACAGGCGCTGACGTACCGGATTCGCCCTTTCCGCCGTCGGTCTGCTCGCCGTTCTTGACCGACCAGACAACCTTGCCGGTCTTGGCATCGAGCGCGACGACGGTGGTGTCAGCCTGGTTGAGAATGATCTTGCCGTCGCCATAGGCGACGCCACGATTGACCGTGTCGCAGCACATGATCCCAATGACATTGGGGTCTTGCTTGGGCTCGTATTTCCAGAGGATCTTTCCGTCATTGTTGAGATCGAGAGCATAGACTGTGTTCGGGAACGGCGCGTGGACATACATCACGTCGCCGATGATCAACGGCCCGCCTTCATGGCCGCGCAACACGCCAGTGGAGAAGCTCCACTTGACCTGCAGGTTCTTCACATTGTCCTTGGTGATCTGGTTAAGTTTGGAAAAGCGGGTGTTGGCGTAGTCACCCGTCTGCATCACCCAGTCCTTGGGATTTTCGGCCATTTTCATCAGTTCTTCATTGGCCGACGTCATGTGGACCGCGCCGAACGACATGAGCGCCGCGGTCGTTAGTAGGTAGGCAGTTTTCGCAAGTACACGCATCAAAGTCCTCCCAGGGTTCACAATGACGAATCGTCCGTCGAGCCCACGAGGGCTTGCCCAAGCGATTCATGTGGGGGAAGTATTTCCGGCAGCGTGTCACGACCTAAGCCGAATGAGCAGAGGGCACCGTTACTGCCCATCCCACTTGGCCTACGAAAGACTGTCGCCGCTCCCTAATGACGGTGACGCCCTTGAAGCCGGAAACAGGATGAAGCTATGTCATCCCCAGGCGGAAGGCAAGAAAAATCACTTCTGGCTATGTTGCACTGCAATATAGAGAAATAGATATGAAAAAATCCATACAGAAAGCTATTGATCGACTGTGAACGAGGCTGGATTTATATAACTTCCCCAATTTTGCGTATTTTTTTGGCGGAATGTATTGATTTTTATTTATGAATATTCATTGGTTCGTGTGACGTTAAGTATGCGCCCGTCGCTCCGGGTGCCGATAGTGAAGGAGACATGAAATGAAGGTCAGCACCACGATTCACAGCGGATGATCGTGCTGTCTGGGAGGCCTTTTGTCGGCCGGCACGGCCTTGCTCCTTTGGTACTATATGGCCAGCAAGAGAACTTGACGGGGGTGATGGCACGAGGCCAACTGGTGCGGTGATCCTGTCTCGATCCATGGGCTCGACCCATTGGGCTCGACCCATCGGGCTCGATCTATCATGTCCGCGCCAATCGGAAGGTTCCCCATGCTCAGATATGTCGGCTTGTCGACCTTGCCGCTGTTGCTGGCCTTCGCCAATCCGGCCGGTGCCGCCGGAGATTATCCAACAACGACAGTTGTCGACTATGTGCTCGGCTGCATGCAGACGAATGGCCGGACACGTCAGGCGCTGGAAAGCTGTTCCTGCTCGATCGACGTCATCGCCTCGATCCTTCCGTTCGAGGATTATGAAAGGGCCGAGACCTTCAAGAGCATGTCCCTGACGACAGGGGAGCGTTCGGGACTGTTTCGCGAAAGCGCGCCGGCAAAAGCCGCAAGCACGGAACTGAAGCGCGCGCAGGCGGAAGCCGACGTGCGCTGCTTTTAGACCGTGTAGGAGCGCCGACGGCGGGAGACAACCGCTGCATACGGTATCGAGGCTTCAGAGTCCTGTAGCCTCCAGTGGCCATTGATCGCGAAACACCTTGCCGTCCGTATCGATCGCTTCGACCTGGATTTGGGCAGTGCCATGCGCCGTGAAATCGAACCGGAAATTGGGATCTTCCGAAATCGATATTCCGCCTTCCATCGAGAGGATCGGCCGGTCTGCTTGCGAGATCGACAATTTCTGAACGAAATGCGCGGGGATGAAGTACTGGGTCAGCGGGTTCCGCTGCAGGCCCGAATTGTTCGGGTGGCGGATCATCAGCTGCAATTCCTGCGCCTTTGTCATCGTCTCTTGCGGCGGGAACTGGCGCAGCTTCATCTGCCCCATTGTCGCCATCGCCTCGTCCTGGTTCTTGACCGCCGGGGCCGAGCATCCGCCTGACGCCTTGACGAAGGTCTGAGCCATGTGAAGTTCACCGCTCTGGGTTTCTGCTATGGCACGCAGATAGGAATAGTCGTTGACGCGCACGCGCGTCGACAGATGCGTCACGCCGGCGTCCTTGCCGATCTGGAACGTCGCCGCCACCGGTGCCGGATTGACGTCGATGATCAAGGTGACGGATTTGATGCCGTCGGGTGCCTTGGCCGGGTCGATGTAGATGTCGACAGGCACGATGGCGGCATCCTGCGCCCGCTTCGGCGCCTCGACCCTGACGACGCCGGTATCGATCAGAATTGCCCGATCGCCGAACACGTCGCCTTTCAAATCCAGCCAGATCCTGTCCGAAGACGCGGCTGTTTGTTGCGCGTGGGCGGCTCCGGAGGAGCCAAAGAGCGCGCCGACGGCCAGGATGATCGCGGCAAAGATGGCTGCGAGCGGCAAGGCGAGCTGCCGGCTCCGGTAAGAGTGGTTCTGCATTTCGATGCCTCCACCAATGTCAGAGAGGTGGTGCCCAGGCCGATGTCGAGGATAGGCCTTTGACGATGCCTTGGCAAATCGATCCACTTCATCCCGTCCAACGCTTGTCGGTGTGATCTATTCCCATTCGACTTCGGCAAAGGCGGCCGTTGCATTGCGCTCGTTGTAGTCGTCGAACATATGCCAATTGCCCCGTTCGCTTGCGCCGGCGGTCTTGACTGCCTCGCTGAGCGGCGTCCCGTCGACGATCGCCTTGCGAATATCGCGCGCCAGAACTTCGAAATAGCGCCGCTCCGCCGTCAGCGCCTCCGGCCAGTCGGCCGGCACCGGGCCATGACCCGGAACGGCGCGCACGGCGCCGATTGCGGCGAGCGCATCCATCTGGCGAAGCCAACCGAGCAGCGATCCGTCGAGCGTCGGCAAGGAACCTATGAAAACGAGATCGCCGGCAAACAGCGTGCGGGTCGCGCTGTCGAAGACGGTTAGGTCGTTGTCGGTGTGAGCCGCTTTCCATGCCTGCAATTCGAGCACGCGTCCACCGAGGTCGAGCTGCAGGCGATCATCGACCAGCATCGTCGGCGGTATGATCTCGACCCCTTTCATGAGCGCGTCGCCGATCTGTTCGCGGAAGTTTTGCAGGTAGAACGCGCCGCGTGCCTCGAGCGCGCGCGGCAGATTGCGATGGCCGACGATGGTCGCGCCGATCTCCCGGAATGCCGCATTGCCGAAGATGTGGTCGGGGTGCATGTGGGTGTTGATCAGGTAGCGGACCGGCCTGGCGGTTATTTTGCCGATCGCCGCGATGAAGGCGTTCGCCTCGATCAGGCTGCCGCCGCTGTCGATGACGGCAACAGCGTCGGTGCCGACGACGACGCCCAGGTTCGAGATCGCGCCCTGGTTGGCGGCGCTCATCAATTCATCGACGCCCCGGAAAGCGAAGACGCCGTCGGCGATTTTCCTGAGCTTGAATTCAAGGCCGGCCGCGGCGAGAGCGGCCCGCCCGAGGCAACAGGGCAGCATCGCGGCGCTGACCGCGGTGCAGGCGAAGCCGTTCACAAGCTTGCGTCGTACCCTGTCGATCGGCATGGCTTTCCCCCATATGCATTTCCGAACCGTAAGGCGATCAGGCCACGCCTGGGAATTTTTGATGGAACGACCGCAAGAGGTCGCTCATCACCTGTGGATTGCGATATTGCCGCGGCAGCTTTATGTCGAACATGCCGAGCACATGGGCCGGCCGCTGCGCGAGAACGATTATGCGATCCGACAGCATCAGCGCCTCGCGGAGATTGTGGGTTACCATCAGGGCCGTCGTAGGCCGCGCCGACCAGACGGTCAAAAGCAGGTGCCGAAGCCGCTCGGCAGTCCGTTCGTCGAGCGAGGCAAAGGGTTCGTCCAGGAAAAGCACCGCCGGTTCGGTGGCGAAGGCCCTGGCAAGTGCTGCCCTGCGCGCAAGCCCGAGCGAAAGCTCGGCCGGATAGAGCGAGCGCATGCCGGCGAGGCCGAGCGTGTCGAACAGCCCGTCGAGATTTTTCGTTCTCAGGCTTTTCGGCAGCGCCAGCCTGACATTCTGCTCCACCGTCCGCCACGGCAGCAAGATTGGCTCCTGGAATACTGCGGCGATCCGGTTGGAGCCGCCTTCAGGCAGTTGGAATGAGCCGGAAAAGTCGTTGTCCAATCCAAGCAGAATGCGCAGCGTCGTGGTCTTGCCGCAACCCGATGGTCCCAGCAAGCAGGCGAATTCGCCTTGCCGGACCTCGAAGGAAAGGTCCTGGAGCGCCGTGATCGAGACGCCTTGCGCGGACCTGAAGGTCTTTTCGGCGATGTCGACCCTAAGCGGGACGACGGCGCCAACGGGTTGCATGTCGTTCAACGGGCTGCACCAGAAGGAGTTCGATGACAAGCATCACCGCCACGAAAGCCAGCGTGTAGGCAAGGATGGCGGCGACGTCGAAGAGCTGGAAATAAAGATAGATCTGGAAGCCGACGCCGTTGGAGCGGCCGAGCAGTTCGACCACCAGGACAATCTTCCAGATGAGAGCGATGCCGGATCGTGAGGCGGCGGCAAGATAGGGCTGCAGTTGCGGCAGCAGGACGTGGCTGACACGGTCGAGAAGACCGAAGCGGTAGACGGCGGCCATTTCGGCGTAACTCGGATCAAGCGCTCTGGCGCCTTCGCGCATCGTCACCGCGACATTGGGGATCTTGTTGACGGCAACCGCGCCAATCGCCGCCGCTTCGTTGAGGCCGAACCAGATGTAGGCGAGCACGATGACCACCAGCGCGGGAATGTTGAGGAACAGAACCACCCAGGGACTGAAGAACCGGTCTGCGCTGCGGTGGCTGCCGAGGAGAACGCCGATGACCGAGCCAACAACCATCGCGACGACATATGCCGCGGCAACCCGGCCGAGTGTCGCGCCGAGATGGTAGAAAAGGTCGCCGTTCGCCGCCTCTGCGAGCAAAATCTGCCAAACCTGTCCCGGCCCTGGAAAGCCACGGCTCGGCCAGGCATTTGCCGCAAGACCCCACAGAAGGCAAAGCCCGAGCAGAGAGACCGCGACCGTCAGCACGGGTGTCAGCACCGTTGCAAGGCTGGATTGGCTGGAGATATCGGCCACGGCGCCCGGCGGGCGATCGCCGGTATCAGGTGCGCTCATTGCGGGAGCTCCTGCCAGAACGTGCCTGGCGCCATTTCCGGCGCGCGGCCGACCAGCTTTTCGCCGCCGATCTCGGCCAGCACGCGGTAGAGCTTGCCGGCGTCGGCCGCATCCTCGGCGACGGGGCGTCTGGGAATGCCCTCGCGATAGCGGTCACGCAGTTTGGCCAATTCCTTGCCCTGTGCGCGGATAATCGGCGCAAGGCGCAGCCACTCATCGTCGGATCTGGCCAGCAAGTCCTTGGACTGCGCCGAAGCCTTGATGAAGCCCCGGACGGCAGCCGGATTTTCATTCGCCCATTTGTCATGAAAGACATAGCCGAGCGCCGACACGGCGCCCGAGGCCCCGAGCGCTTTCGCCGCATCATCGGCGCCGATCAGCCGACGAAAGCCGTTGGCCTCGAGGCGGGCGCAAAAATGCCAGAAATTGAGCACCGCATCGAGTTCGCCTTGCATCGCCTTTTCCGAAATCAGCGGCGGCGCGCCAAAGACGATGTCGCTGGTTGCCGGCAGGTCGAGGCCGTGATCGCGTCTGGCCAGCGCCTGGATCAGCAGCCAGCTTTTATCGAGAGGCCCGCCGGCGACGCCGATCTTTTTTCCCTTGAGATCGATGATCGTGCGGATCGGCGCCCCCTCCTTCACCATGATTGCCCCGACGGCGGTCGAATAGGGGACCAACGTGAGGTCGACGCCTTCCGAGCGCTGGCGCGAGACCCACAGCCAGTCAGAGACGATGCTGTCGATCGCGCCGGCCAGCATGGCGACGTTGGTTGCATCCTCGCCGGCGAAATCGATAATCTCCAGATCGATGCCGTTGGCTGCGTCGAACTTGTGTTGCTTGATGGTGTCAAGCGCCCAGCTCACGGTGCCGAACTTCAGCACGCCGATGCGAACCTTGCTCGTGGCGAAGGAGGGTTTTGAGACAAGCGCTGCGGCCGTTCCAAGAGCCGCCAGACGGAGCGTTCCTCGACGCGAAATCATGATGATGTCTCCTCCCGGGGCCGTAACAGGCCGGGGCGCCGATCAGATCGCACGGTCCTTGTTCGGGAAAGCGCATTTCCAGCGCTTGACCTTGAGGGTCGGGTGTTCCTGCGACCATTTCGCTATTTCGCTGGGCGCCAAGACCATACATTGGACGAGAGAGCCACGGCTCTCGAAATAGAGATGCTCGTCTCGGCAATTGCCCGGATTGGTAATCAGGCAAACCGTCAATATGAGGTCGACCATATCCATTCAGCACCTCTTGCGCGCTTAAAGACGCCCGCTTCGGCGAGATCCGGCCCGATCTGCGAGCCTGGACAAAATCGCCATCTGCCGGAGTCCCGAGGTGCCCGTGGAAAACCGGAATGGTTTGAGGCTACGCGTTCGCCCGATGGCCGTCAACAAAGTCGAATGGATAGGGCGCCGGAGCCGAGCTCCTCTGAATTCGGGAAGGACGCCGGCGATACCTGAAAACACAAAACCCGCCTCGGCGGGCGGGTCGTTGGCGCAAATCAGCGCCATGGCCAAATCAATGGCATACATGCCGTCACAAAGCAACGAATCGCGAGCTCGCGACCAGGGCAATCGCTTCCGGTTTTGCGCTGCCCTCATCTCCGGTGCCGGGCACTTCTCGCCGTGCCGGCGGTTCACTGGACCTCTGTATGGTTGACATCGCTCATCTGCCGGGTAGCTTCCAAGATGCAGGCGTCGCAACTCCACAGGGGAGAAGCTTTCGCTCTGCCATAATCGATGCATGCCGATGATCAAACAAAGGCATGCGCAAATCGTCCAGGGCACCTTGACGATCAATGAGGAAATGCCATGCGTGCAATCGCGTTTTTCGCCGTCGTGTCCGTTGCGACGTTTATCACGAGCCAATCTCAGGCACAGGATGCCGCCGCGGGTGAGAAGGTCTTCACCAAATGCAAGGTCTGTCACGTCGTCGACAAGGATCAGAACAAGGTCGGTCCGTCGTTGAGCGGGGTCATTGGCCGGACGGCCGGCACGCATCCGGGATTCAAATATTCCAAAGCCATGACCGAGGCTGGCAAATCTGGCGTCAAATGGGATGAAGCCACGCTGACCAGCTACCTTCGCGATCCCAAGGCCATGGTCAAAGGCACGAAGATGGCGTTTGCCGGGCTCAAGAAGGATGAGGACCTCGCCAACGTCATCGCCTATCTGAAGCAATTCTCCAAATGACCCGGTTCTTCCGCCAGGAAGTAACCCTGTTCTTCCCCGGAAATAACACGACTTCGCCGGCCGTTCGAAATTGCGTTCGGCCGGCGCCCGCCCGGTGGTTGGCGCCGGTCAGGCGGCGTCTTGCAGCCTGCGCATCGCGGAAGGCAGGTCGAACAGGTTGTCGCAAACGAGATCGGCGCCAAGCTCTTCAACCGGAATTTGGGTGTACCCGCCACGCAGCAGAATGATGGGCATGCCGGCGGCGCGCGCGGCAGCCACGTCGGCGCCGCTGTCTCCGACCATCAGCGCGTCACGAGGTTCGACCTGAAGCTGGTCGAGCGCCAGCAGCAGAGCGTCGGGCGCCGGTTTCAGGTATGTCACCGCGTCTCCGCCAACGATCGCGCCAAGGTGTTCCGTCAGCCCAAAATGCAGCAGGATTTCGCGAGCCGCCAACTGCGGCTTGTTGGTCACCACGCCCATGGCTATTCCGCTCAAGTGGAAGTGGGTGAGAACCTCCCTGACGCCAGGCATCAGCGACGTCAGGCCGGTGAGATGTCTGCGGTAGATCGGCGCCATGACGCGGTTGGCCTCGTCAAGCGCGCTGCCGAGGAGCGGCGTACCGGAAGCGGTGAAGGCTCGCTCGACCAGCTTCCTGACGCCGCCGCCGATCATGGCCTTAACCTGTTCCAGGCGCAGCGGCGGCAGATCGCGGCCGGCCAGCAACTCGTTGACTGCGGCCGTTATATCAGGCGCCGAATCGACCAGCGTGCCGTCGAGATCGAACAGGATCGCTTTCGACGATCGAAACCGCCTACCCATGCCGACGTTCATGCGGCGTCCTTCCACTTGATCGAGCAGCCGATCGAAGCGATCTGGTCGAGCGGCCCGTCGCCGGTTCGGGCAATTTGCTTCATCGCCTCGAACAGGTCGCGTCTCAGCCCGGGCGATCCGGCGTCGCGTCGCGCCGCGTCCAGCCGGCCGCGATATTGCAGCGTCAACTCGCTGTTGAGCCCGAAGAAATCCGGAGTGCAAACGGCACCATAGGCACGCGCCACGGTCTGGCGCTCGTCGTGGAGGTAGGGGAAAGTGAAGCCGTTCGTCCTGGCGAAGAGCTTCATGTTGTCGAAGGAATCATCCGGATAGGCGTCGGCATCGTTGGAATTGATCGCGACAAAGCCGATGCCTTCGGGCTTGAGATCGTTGGCATCGCGGACGATGCGTGAAATCACCGCCTTCACATACGGGCAGTGGTTGCAGATGAAGGCTACGACCAGCCCGTTCGGGCCGGCGTGGCTGAAGATCGAGTGCGATTTGCCGTCGATGCCGGGCAAAACGGCATCGATGGCTTGCCAGCCGAAATCGCAGACAGGTGGGATCGCCCCCATGTTGCCCTCCGATGAAATGGTTTTACGCGGCTTTCCGGATCGCCCCGTCGGCTGCCTGTCTGATGGCGCCGATATTGGCGCGATAGGCAGCCTCGGTGCCACCCTTGAAAATGGCCGAGCCGGCAACCAGCACATTGGCGCCGGCCGCGGTGACCAGGGGCGCGGTTTCGGGCGTGACGCCGCCGTCGATCTCGATTTCGATCGGGCGGTTACCGATCAGTGCCTTGATCCGCCTGACCTTGTCGACGACCGCCGGAATGAAAGCCTGGCCGCCGAAACCCGGATTGACTGTCATCAGAAGCACCAGATCGAGCCGGTCGAGCACATATTCGATGACACTTTCCGGCGTCGACGGGTTCAGCGATACGCCGGCCTTCTTGCCGAGATTCCTGATCGCCTGCAGCGAACGATCGAGATGCGGCCCGGCCTCGGCATGCACCGTGATGATGTCGCAGCCGGCATCGGCGAAGGCGGCGAGATAGGCATCGGCCGGCGCGATCATCAGATGGCAGTCGAAGATCTTGTCCGTTCGGTCGCGGATCGCTTTGATCACCGGCGGGCCGAAGGTGATGTTGGGCACGAAATGGCCGTCCATCACGTCGAGATGGATCCAGTCGGCACCCGCCCGGACGACCGTTTCGACCTCGTCGCCGAGCCGCGAGAAATCCGCAGAAAGCACCGAGGGCGCGATGATTGTCTTAGTACGCATGGTCGTCGGCTCCCATTCTGTCTACCGTTTTCGGTCGCTGCACACCAACTGGCGTCATCTTGTCAGCGCGCCTTCGTCTCCGGTTCGCCTTCGAGCTTGCCTTCCGCGAACACGCGGCTGCCGCGAATATCGGATTCTTCAATGGTGATAAGGTCGGTTTTCGTCAACGCCCGATCGCGCGACGCGAAAAGCCGGTTGGCCTGGCGAAGCCGCGCCCGGTCGAGCCCATTGCGGACCGAGCGGGCGTTGGAGAAATGCGGCAGCCGCATGCGGATCGGGAGATACTCTTCGAGCGCCTTGGCCGCCGCCTCGCTGAGACGGTAATTCTGTTCCGCCAGCATGATCTCGGCGATCGATTTGAGCTCGCTGACACCGTAGTCGGGAAAATCGAGGTGGTGGGCGATGCGCGAGCGCATGCCGGGATTGCTGTCGAAGAAGCGGTCCATCTTGTTCTTGTAGCCGGCAAGAATCACGACCAGGTCGTCACGGTTGTTTTCCATGCATTGCAGCAGGATTTCGATCGATTCCTGGCCGTAGTCGCGTTCGTTCTCGGGCTTGTAGAGATAGTAGGCCTCGTCGATGAAAAGCACCCCGCCCATGGCGCGCTTGATCACTTCGCGGGTTTTGGGCGCGGTGTGGCCGACATACTGGCCGACGAGATCGTCTCGCGTCACCGCGACCATGTGGCCTTCGCGGACATAGCCGAGACGATGCAGGATTTCGGCCATCCTGAGCGCCACGGTGGTCTTTCCGGTGCCGGGATTTCCCGTAAAGTTCATGTGCAGCGTCGGCGCGCCCGAGGTCAGGCCGAACTTGCGGCGAAGCCGGTCGACCAGGAGCAGCGCCGCGATCTCGCGGATGCGGGTCTTGATGGGCTTCAGGCCAACGAGTTCGCGGTCGAGCTTGTCCATCACCTCGTCGATGTTAGACGCCTCGAACTCGGCCTGCAGATCAACCGATTCGTCCTGCGCGGCAGCGCCCTTTGCTATCGCGTCCAGCATGGTTTCGGCTAGCTCCGCTCGCCTTCGGGCCTGTCGGTCGCATAAGGCACGATCGAATAACCCTGGCTGCGGCCGTCGCGCTCCTGGCGCAGCAGCCGGAACCCGGGTTCGTTGGGCGGCCGGTTGACGATGAACGACATGCGTGGCGCTTCCCAGCCCTTGGTCGAATCGAAGGCGGTGACCCGAACATACATGTTGGGCATGGCTTTCCGGCAGCTGTTGACTTCAAGCAGGATGCCCGCCGGGTCCTTCAGGTCGAACATCGGGTTGCCGTACATTTCCCAATAGGTATTTCGCGGATGCGGATCGTCCGTGTACTCGACGCTGACCGCCCAGTGGTTTTTCAGCGCGTATTTGATCTGCGCCGAAATCTGCTCATCGGTCAGGTCGGGCAGGAACGAAAACTGTCCCTGCGTGACCTTGTTTCCCGGATTGGTCATCATGGCGACGGTTCCTTTCGTCTAGAAGCTGGGCGTTGCGGTTGGCACGAAGTCGGCCGTGTCGGTCGATTCGTAGTTGAAGGTGACGTCCTTCCAGGTCTCCAGGGCCGCCTTCAGCGGCGTGCACCATCTGGCCGCCTGTTCGAGGATTTTGGTCCCTTCGCGCAGATAGTCGCGGCCCTCGTTGCGGGCGAGGATCATCGCCTCCAACGCGACGCGATTGGCCGTCGCGCCGGCCTGGATGCCGTCCGGATGGCCGATCGTGCCGCCGCCGAACTGCAGGATGACGTCCTCGCCGAGATAATGGATCAGCTGGTGCATCTGGCCGGCATGGATGCCGCCCGAGGCAACGGGCATCACCTTGTTGAGCGAGGCCCACTCCTGATCGAAGAACAGCCCGGTTTCGAGGTTCTGCGGCGTGCGCTCCTCGCGCAGCGTGTCATAAAAACCCTTGATCATCAGCGGGTCGCCTTCCAGCTTGCCGACCACGGTGCCGGCATGGATGTGATCGACGCCGGCCATCCGCATCCATTTGCAGATGACGCGAAAATTCATGCCATGGTTCTTCTGGCGCGAATAGGTCGAGTTGCCGGCGCGGTGCAGGTGCAGGATCATGTCGTTGCGGCGTGCCCATTTGGCCATCGACTGGATCGCCGTGTAGCCAATGACGAGGTCGATCATGATGATGCAGGAGCCAAGCTGTTTTGCGAATTCGGCGCGCTCGTACATCTCCTCCATCGTGCCGGCGGTGACGTTGAGATAATGGCCCTTGACTTCGCCGGTAGCGGCCGAGGCCTTGTTCACAGCCTCCATGCAGTAGAGGAAGCGGTCGCGCCAGTGCATGAAGGGCTGCGAGTTGATGTTCTCGTCGTCCTTGACGAAGTCGAGGCCACCCTTCAGCGCCTCGTAGACGACGCGGCCGTAGTTGCGGCCTGACAGGCCAAGCTTCGGCTTCGTCGTCGCGCCGAGCAGCGGCCGGCCGAACTTGTCGAGCCGCTCGCGTTCCACCACGATGCCGGTCGCCGGGCCCTGGAAGGTTTTGAGGTAAGCCACCGGGATGCGCATGTCCTCGAGCCGCAAGGCCTTGACTGCCTTGAAGCCGAACACGTTGCCGATGATCGATGCAGTCAGGTTGGCGATTGAGCCCGGCTCGAACAGGTCGAGGTCGTAGGCAATGTAGGCGAAGTACTGCTGCTCGGTCTTGGTGCCGGGACCTGTGTTCGGCACCGGCTCGGATCTGAACGCTTTGGCGCGGTAGAGCTCGCAGGCGGTCAGCCTGTCGGTCCACACCACGGTCCATGTCGCGGTAGAGGATTCACCGGCGATGGCGGCGGCGGCCTCCTCGTGGTCGACGCCGGGCTGCGGCGTGATCCGAAACATGGCGATCAGGTCGGTTTCCTTGGGCCGGTAGTCCGGCTCCCAGTAACCCATCTTCTTGTAGGGTATGACGCCCGACTTGTAGCGTTCCTTGCCTTCCTTGAGGGTGCCTGCTGACGGCATGTCGATCTTGTTCATAACAGGTCTCCTGTTTGCCGCTCAGGCGGCTTTCGCGGTTGCGATTTGCGGGTCGAGCTTTCCCGCGGCGTAACGTTTGGCCATCTCGTCCATGGCGATAACCCTGATCTTCGAGGCGTTGCCCGCGGTGCCGAAGCGTTCGAAGCGATCGCGGCAAAGATCGCGCAAGGCGTCCATGGCGGGTTTCAGGAATTTGCGCGGATCGAATTCGTGCGGGTCCTCTGTAGCGATGCGGCGGAACTGCCCGGCCATGGCCATGCGGCAATCGGTGTCGATGTTGACCTTGCGCACGCCGTAGCGGATGCCGCGCTCGATCTCTTCGACCGGAACGCCAAAGGTCTGGGGCATCTCGCCGCCATATTTGTTGATGATGTCCTGCAGTTCCTGCGGCACCGAGGAAGAACCATGCATGACCAGATGCGTGTTGGGCAGCTTTTCGTGGATCGCCTCGATCACCTGCATGGCCAGGATGCCGCCGTCCGGCTTGCGGCTGAATTTGTAGGCGCCATGCGAAGTGCCGCAGGCGATCGCCAGCGCGTCGACCTGGGTGGCGGTGACAAAGTCGACCGCCTGATCGGGATCGGTCAAAAGCTGGTCGTGGGAAAGCGCACCTTCGGCGCCATGGCCATCCTCGGCCTCGCCCTGGCCGGTTTCCAGCGAGCCGAGCACGCCGAGCTCGCCTTCGACGGAAGCGCCGACCCAATGCGCCATCCGTGCGACACGTTCGGTGATGGCGACGTTGTAATCGTAGCTCGCCGGCGTCTTGGCGTCCGCCATCAGCGAGCCGTCCATCATCACCGAGGTGAAGCCGTGGCGGATCGCCGAAAGACAGGTGGCTTCGTTGTTGCCGTGATCCTGATGGATGCAGAGCGGAATGGCCGGATGCATTTCGGTCAACGCCTCCATCATCTTGGCCAGCATGATGTCGTTGGCATAGGAGCGGGCGCCGCGCGAGGCCTGGATGATGACCGGCGCGTCGCAGGCCTTGGCCGCCTCCATGATGGCGAGGCCCTGTTCCATGTTGTTGATGTTGAATGCGGGCACGCCATAGCCGTGCTCGGCGGCATGGTCGAGAAGCTGGCGAAGGGTGATGCGGGCCATTATCGGGTCCTCCTAGATGATGAGCTTCAGCGTCGCTGCGGCGACGGCTTCGGGCGTGATGTCGAAATGCCGGTAGAGATCCGGGGCAGGGGCGCTGGCGCCGAAACCGGCCATGCCGACGAAAGCGCCGGTGTCGCCGATCCAGCGATCCCAGCCGAGCCGCGCCGCGGCTTCGATGGCAATGCGCGGCGCCGAGCCGAGGACGGCCTTGCGGTAGTCCGCATCCTGTTCCTCGAAGAGCTCCCAGCATGGCATCGAGACGACCGCGGCCGCGATGCCGTGTTCGGTTTCCAGCCGTTCGGCGGCGGCAACGGCAATCTCGACCTCCGAGCCGGTGGCGATCAGGGTCACGGCGCGGTGCTCGGCTGGCTCGCGCAGGATGTAGGCGCCCTGGCTCGACCGGTTCTCGTCGCTGTGTGCCTCCTCGCTGTGTGCTTGGCGCAGCATCGGCAGGTTCTGGCGCGAGAGCACCAGCACGCTCGGCCGGTTCTTGCTTTTCAGCGCCAGTTCCCAGCACTCCGCCGTTTCGATGATGTCGGCCGGCCGGAAGACGTTGAGGTTCGGCGTCGCCCGTAGCATCGCCAGGTGCTCGACCGGCTGGTGGGTCGGGCCGTCCTCGCCGAGCCCGATGGAATCATGCGTCATCACATAGATAACGCGCTGGCCCATGAGCGCTGAGAGCCGCATCGCGCCGCGCGCATAGTCGGCGAAACACAGGAACGTGCCGCCATAAGGCACGAAGCCGCCATGCAGCGCGATTCCGTTCATGGCCGCGGCCATGCCGTGCTCACGGATGCCGTAGTGAATGTAACGGCCGGCATAGTCATCCGGCGCTATGCGATCCATGCCCTTGGTGATCGTCAGGTTCGAATGCGTCAGATCGGCGGAGCCGCCGACTGTCAGGTCGGTCGCGGCGTTGATTGCGCCGAGCGCCATTTCGGAGGCTTTCCGCGTTGCAACCTTGGTCGCCTTCTCGACATGCTCCTTGCGGAAAGCGCCGAGCGCTTCGAAGACCGTGTCGGGCAGGTTGCCGGCGACCGCGCTCTCGAGGGCCTGGCGCTGAGGCGAGGCGGCAAGCCGCTGCTCCCAGGCGCGCCGCGCCGCTTGCCCGCGCTCGGCAATCTCGCGCCAGGCGAACAGGATGTCGTCCGGCACCTCGAACGGCGCGTAGGCCCAGCCGATGTTTTCGCGCGTCGCGGCAATCTCGGCATCTCCCAGCGGTGCGCCATGTGTCTTTTCCGAGCCGCCCAGATTGGGCGCGCCCTTGCCGATCACCGTGCGGCAGGCGATCAGCGATGGCCGATCCGACTGCTGTGCTGCTTCGATTGCCGCAGCGACGGCCTCCATATCGTGGCCGTCCACCGATTGGACATGCCATCCGGCGGCTTTGAACCGTGCCGGCTGGTCCATCGATGTCGACAGCGAAGTCGGTCCGTCGATCGAGATCGCATTGTCGTCCCAGAAGACGATCAGCCGGGAGAGCTTCAGGTGACCGGCAAGGTCGATCGCCTCGTGGCTGATCCCTTCCTGCAGGCAGCCGTCGCCGGCGATCACATAGGTGAAATGGTCGACGAGATCAGCGCCGTGGCGGGCAGCAAGCATGCGTTCGGCCAGTGCCATGCCGACGGCGGTCGAAACGCCTTGTCCAAGCGGACCGGTCGTCGTCTCGATGCCAAGCGCATGGCCATATTCCGGATGTCCGGCGGTACGGCTGCCCAGCTGACGAAACCGCTGCAATTCCTCGATCGGCATGTCGTCGTAGCCGAGCAGGAAATGCAGCGCATATTGCAGCATCGAGCCGTGCCCGGCCGAAAGCACGAAGCGGTCGCGATCGGGCCAGTTGGGCGCCGACGGATCGATGTTGATGAAGCGGCTGAACAGTACCGTCGCGACATCGGCCATGCCCATCGGCATGCCAGGATGACCGGAATTGGCCTTTTGGACGCTGTCCATCGCCAGTGCGCGAATGGCGTTCGCCATGTCGCGCTCCGAGACGGCGGCGACGGGTTTCAATGCTGCTGCTTGGCTGTTCATGGCGTCCTCCTCACGACACACGGTTCTTGCGTTCGATCAATTGCAGGATGAGCGGCGTCAGGATCAGCTGCATGGCAAGGTCGAGCTTGTTGCCTGGTACCACTATGGAATTCGGCCGCGACATGAACGAGTCGTGGATCATCGAAAGCAGGTAGGGGAAATCGATGCCGCGGGGGTTGGCGAAGCGGATCACCAGCATCGATTCGTCGGGCGTCGGAATCCAGCGCGCGATGAATGGGTTGGACGTGTCGACGATCGGCACGCGCTGGAAGTTGATGGCGGTCTGCGAGAACTGCGGGACGATGTAGCGGACATAGTCCGGCATGCGGCGCAGGATCACGTCCATCACCGCCTCGGTGGAATAGCCGCGCGTTGCTCGGTCGCGATGGATCTTCTGGATCCATTCGAGATTTATGACCGGCACCACGCCGATCTTGAGGTCAGCGTGCCTGGCCAGGTTGATCTTGTCGGTGACGACGCAGCCATGCAGGCCCTCGTAGAAGAGCAGATCGCTCGGCGGGAATTCGCGCCATTCGGTAAATTGTCCCGGCGGCGTGCCGTACTGCTTCTCCTCGTCTTCGTCATGGATGTAGGTGCGGGTCTTTCCGGTTCCCCGGCGGCCATATTCCTCAAACACCTCTTCGAGGATTCCGAGTTCGTTGGCCGCGGCATTGAAGTGGGTGAAGTTCGGATTGCCCGCCTTCTCCTCCTCGGCCACCTTCACCTTCATCGTGGCACGGTCGTAGCGGTGGAAAGCGTCGCCCTCGATGAAGGCGGCCTCGATATTCTCGCGCCGGAAGATCAGATCGAAAATGCGCTTCACCGAGGTGGTGCCTGCGCCCGACGACCCGGTGATGGTGATGATGGGGTGCTTTGCCGACATGATGCTCAAGCCCTGAACAGGCCGCGGCGGCTGAACAGCGGCGCACGCTCGCCGATGGCGCTGGGCTCGGTGTGATAGCGGGTGATGCGCGCGACTTCCCGCGCCGATCCGAACACCACGGGGACGCGCTGGTGCAGGCTCTCGGGTTCGATTTCGAGGATGCGGGTGATCGTATCGGTAGCGGCACCGGCCGCCTGTTCGATGAGATAGGCGATCGGGTTGGCCTCGTAGACGAGGCGCAGCCGTCCCTGGCGATAACCCTTGCGCTTGTCGCCTGGATACAGGAATACGCCGCCGCGCATCAATATGCGGTAGCAGTCGGCGACCAGGGAGGCGATCCAGCGCATGTTGAACTCCTTCTCTCGTGGGCCTTCGGTGCCTTCGAGGCAGTCGTCGATGTAGAGCCGCACTGCCTCGTCCCAATGCCGGTAGTTGGCGGCGTTGATGGCGAACTCCTGGGTGCGCTGCGGGATGATCCGGCTCTCGTAGGCCTGGACGAAGGTGCCGAGCCTGGTCGAGAGGACGAAGACATGCGTACCGCTGCCGAGCGACAGAACCAGCGCCAGCTGCGGCCCGTAGATGAAGAAACCGGCACCCAGCTGGTTCACGCCTGCCTGCAAAAAAGAGGCGGCCGGATTTTCGTCCGGCGCGCCAGTTGCAGGGAGGAGCGAGAAGATCGTTCCGATCGACACGTTGGTGTCGATGTTGGAGGAGCCGTCGAGCGGGTCGATGGCGATGGCGAGAGGCGCTTGCCTGTCGAGCAGGACCGGCTGCTCCAGTTCCTCGGAGGCGTAGAGCGCGACCGGAGCGTGGCGCATGGCGCCGAGGAAGATGTCGTCGGCGAAGATGTCGAGATCCTTCTGGATGTCGCCATCGGCATTGGCGCCGCGGGTCCCGGCAAAGGCGGTGCCGAGCACCCCTTGATTGATGGTGTTGCGGATATTGGTAGCGGCCTGCGTCAGCTGGCGGACAGTCGCCACCACCGCGGAGCGCAGCTCGTCCGGCGGGCCGAGATAGGAATTCAGAAAAGCATCGAGCGTTGCCGCTGGCATCGTAACCTCCCGATCCAGCCGCTTCTCCTCGGGTCGGCCGGACAGGGGAATGAGAACCAACATCACCGGATAAGTAAAATTCAATAACTTTACTTACACACTAAAAAAATTTTAGTATGTCGCATGAGAAACCTCACGCTCAAGCAATTCAAGACAGTTCAGGCAATCATCAGCCACGGAAAAATCGTCAGCGCGGCCAAGGCGTTAGGCCTGTCGCCTCCAGCGCTGACGATCCAATTGCGGCAAGTCGAGGAGGAGTTCCAACTGGCCTTGTTCGACCGGACGTCGGACGGCATGCGTCCCACTGCCGCAGGTCTGGCCTTCGTCGAGACGGCGCAGGCGATCGAAGAGCGGCTTCGCCTGCTCGAAGACAGGATGGATGCGATCAAGGGTGTGCGCATCGGCAGCTTGAGGCTGGGCGTCGTTTCCACCGCCAAATATTTCGCGCCGCGGCTCATGGCCGGCTTCATCAAGGAGCATCCCGACATCGACATGCGGCTTGCCATCGGCAACCGCGCCGAAACGATCGACAGTCTGAAGAACCACGACATCGACATCGCGCTGATGGGACGCCCGGCGAAGGAAGTCCCGGTCCGTGCCTCGGTCTTCGGCGATCACCCGCTGGTCATCATCGCGCCGCCCGACCACCCGCTGGCCTCGGCACGCGAGATATCCAAGGAGCGGATCGCCGAGGAGCATTTCCTCATTCGCGAGCCCGGCTCCGGCACGCGCATCTCGCTGGAGATATTCCTAAGCGACGTGCCCGGCCGCATCGACGATCTCGGCGTCGAGATGGACTCGAACGAGACGATCAAGCAGGCGGTGATGGCGGGGCTCGGCATTGCCTTCATCTCTGCCCACACCATCGCCGCCGAAACCGAAGCCGGCCGGCTGGTCATCCTCGACGTTGTCGGCATGCCGATCCGCCGGCAATGGTTTTCGGTGATGCGCAGCGATCACGCGATCTCGCCTGCCATGGCGACGTTCCACGACTTCCTGATGCGCAAAGGCGCGATGTACCTGCCCCTGTTCGGCAAGCTCTATCCGCACGAAGAACCGAGCACTAGAGGTCGCGCGAGTTAGGGCGCGCGGCCCCAAGACAAACCCTTCAGACAATGGCCCTCGTCGCTCTCAAGTTAGATTGCGTTTGACCTTTACATCGGCCCCACGGACGCGAGCTCTCGGCCAGCAGCACGCAGGCTGCCGTCTGCAGGACGGGTCGGTGCATTGGCGTCGGCTCGCAGGTGCACGTCGGTCTCGGACGACACCGTCACCTCATCGCCGGACCGCGAGAACGCGTAGAGCGGGCCGCGGTGGCCCGGCATCGAAAAGGCCACGGAATCGCCGTCGGCAAGGCCCATGACGACGCGCTGCGGATCGCCGCCGATCTTCGGCGCGAAGGTGGCGGTGACCTCCAGGAGGTCGCCCTCGGCCGGGACGAAATAGACGACCATGTCGAGGTGTCCCTCGTGCAGGCTGCCGGCTTCGATCGGGCGTCCTATGGCGGCTTCCTCGGCAAATGCCGGGGCGGCAAGAAACAGCGCGGCCAAAACCGAGGCGCTCAGGGTTTTGCGGATCATCTCGTATCTCCTTCTTTTTAGATTGCGTTCGAACTCTATAAAGGATTTAGATTACGAATGCAATCTAAAATTGAAAAATAATGATGCCTGTGAGGCTCTGCGGAAATCCGCGAAACCGTGATCAATGTGGCAAGCGGGCTTTTTCGGGAGCGCGGCTTTGACGGCATCGGCCTTAGGTGCCGGGCTGACCCAGGGCGCGTTCTATAAGCAGTTCGCCTCCAAGGACGATCTGGCGGTGCAGGCATCGAGGCGGGCGATGGAGAGCGCCACCCGCCGGTGGTCTCGCGGACCGTCAACGACGAGCGCTGTCGAAGCGGTTCCTGCAAGCGGCCGCTGAGAGCGTGCTGATGGGGTCGTCTGGGGGCGATGCCCGGCATGGCCACGGGCTAGCGTACCCGCGGTTACGCTGCGGCCGCCGACTGCGCTTCTGCTAGCCTACAATTGGTTCGGCGACAGCTTCTTCGAGGCCAGTTGCCGCTTGGGCGGCAAGACCGCGGGCTGCTGCTTGTGAATCGTAGAATTCCTCGAGGGCATAGACCTTGCCCCATCGCAGGGTGAACACGTGGAGACCGCTGTTGACGTAGGACGCGTCGCCGTTGAGCAGCGTCGCGGTGCCGTCCCACTGGGCAAAGACGGTGGTATGCCACGGCCAGCCCTTCACCCAGACGTGGTTGACCGTAAGATGGAGATTGGGCAGGACGCGGCCGAGGCGCTCAAACCATCGGCGCACGGCTTCTTTGTCGTGGCGCTCACCACCAAGCGCATGGGTGCCGGAAACGCGGTGATGGACATGCGGCACGAGTGCTTTCACCGCGTCATCCCAGCGATGTTTGTTGACGTGGTCGAAGCTCTCCCGGATCGATTTCTCGACAAAATAACTGTATAGCATTTGACCTCTCCTCCAAATTTTCGATGGCGTGATCGCGGGCACCCGTGCGCAGCCAAATTGGATTGCGTTCGCACTCTATATCTGCTATAGATGTCGAACGCAAGCTAATTTAGGAGATGACGATGCGTGTGAGTCGCATTCAGGCGGCGGAAAACCGCGAAACCGTGATCAATGTGGCAAGCCGGCTTTTTCGGGAGCGCGGCTTTGACGGCATCGGCCTTAAGGACCTGATGGAGGCTGCCGGGCTGACCCAGGGCGCGTTTTACAAGCAGTTCGCATCAAAGGACGATCTGGCGGCGCAGGCGTCCAGGCGGGCGATGGAGAGTGCCTTCCACCGATGGTCGGCCGCAGCCGCGGCCAATCCTGAGGATCCGCTTGGCGCGGTGATCGCATTCTACCTCAGTTTGGACCATCGCGCAGACAGAATGGACGGCTGCCCGGTCGTGGCGCTCGGCTCGGACGCCGCCAGGCAGGGCGCCGATGTCAAGGCGTCATTCGAAGCCGGCGTCAGGGAGTACCTCGAGATGCTCGGTAATTGGGTTGGCGACGGCGAGGAGCCCAGTGGCAAGGCCATGGCCATTCTCTCGACCATGGTCGGCGCGGTAGTCCTCTCGCGGGCTGTCAACGACGAGCGGCTGTCGAAGCGGTTCCTGCAAGCGGCGGCCGAGAGCGTGCTGATTGCGTCGTCTGCGGGCGATGCCCAGCAAGGACCGCGCCAATGACGATGGATTCTGCGAGCGAAGCGCGCAGCGCGACAGGCTCAATCGCCGAGCTGGCGGACTGCACCGGGCTCGAGCTCGTTGCGAGGCTGGCGGACGGCAGCATCCGCTGCGGAAGCGCAGAGCTGCCGGTAAGGACCCACAGCCGGACCGAACCATTCGGCGCGTCGGCGATAGGCTGCGGGCCGCTGCTTCTCATATCCATCAAGTCTGATGTCGTGGGCGATTACTGCGAGCTGGAATTCGCGCAGACGCATGCGCTCGAAACGCCTGGTGGCTTTGAGATGTGCTGGCAGCCGCCTTCCCAGGCCGCCTAGTCCGACTTGCCGAGAGCCTTCAGAATAAAGCGAATCTGCTCGCGCAGGCCCGCTTCGGTGTCTTCGCCGTGTTGAACGCTGTGCTCGATCAGAATCGGGTGGAAGAACGGCGTGAACGCGGTCTTGATCGCACGCGACGCTTCCGCGGGATCTTCGACGATGAATTCGCCCGCTTCGATGCCCTCGCGGATGATCGCCTCGAAGATTGTCACCATCCCCTCGATATGCGCTTTGATGATCGCCGAGTTCGCCTGCATGGCGTCGACAATCATGTCGTGCATGCGCTTTTCCTTGATCAGTTTCGTCTTGTTGTGGTGGTGAATAGCGGTCAGGAGCCGGTCGAGTTTTTCCGAGGCTGTCGCGTTCGTGCATGCGATCGCAAAGGCGATCTCAGCGACCTCGTTCACGACACGTCCATAGATGGACTCGTTGATCGCACCCTTGGAGGCGAAGAAACGGTAGACGTTCGCCGGGCTCATGCCGATCTCGGAGGCGATGTCGGCCACCGACGTCTTGTGGTGGCCGATGCGGCGGAAGTGCTCCTCCGCGACCTCCAGGATGCGTGCGCGCATCTCGTCGGGATCAGTTCGCGTTCGGACCGGACGATTCATAAATGTCTCCAGAACTGATGACTGCCGGGCTCGCCCTGGACGATCATCTGTAAGCGGCAAGATCGTGCAGCTTGCCCTGCGCATGTTCAGGCAAAGGCCAGCGGACGAGAACTTGAACCGCCTCCTCCGGCAACAGAACCCTATTCGGCGGCTAATGTTGTTTGCATTTCCAGTTCATCCGTCGAGTCGGATGGCTCCTCATGGACGTCGTCTGCTGTTGGCTTGATCCGGAACCACGCGGCATAGAGCGCTGGAAGGAAGAGCAGGATCAGCACCGTGCCGACCGCCGTACCGCCGATCAGCGTATAGGCCATCGATCCCCAGAAGACAGAGTGCGTGAGGGGGATGAAGGCCAGCACGGCGGCAAGTGCGGTCAGGATCACCGGCCGCGTGCGTTGCACCGTGGCCTCGATGACGGCGTGATAGTCGTCGAGGCCGGCCGCCTGGTTCTCCTTGATCTGTTCGGTCAGGATCAGCGTGTTGCGCATCAGGATGCCGGCCAGACCAATCAGGCCCAGAATGGCGTTGAAGCCGAAGGGCTGGTTGAAGGTGAGCAACATAGGCACGACGCCGACGAGGCCAAGCGGTGCCGTCAGCATGACCATGGCCATTGTCGAGAAGGACCGCACCTGCAATATGATGACGATCAGCATGGCGGCGATCATGGCCGGAAAGACTTTACCCAGCGCCGTGTTGGCCTTTTCGGCCTCCTCGATCGATCCGCCCAGTTCGATGCGATAGCCGGCCGGAAGGGACGCGATCAGCGGCTGAAGGGCCTTCATGATCTGCTTGGAAACCTCCGGAGGCTGGGTCGCCTCGTTGATGTCCGAGCGGATCGTGATGACGGGCGTGCGATCGCGGCGCTTCAGGATCGGCTCTTCCAGGCGGATTTCCGAATGGCCGATCTGGTCGAGCGGAATCTGGCGGCCGTCCCGGCTCATCAGCGAGAAATCCGCCAGGCGTGCCGGATCCAGCCGCTCAGCCCCGGCGCTGCGTGCGACGACGGGGACATTGCGGATGTCCTCGCGGACCTGCGTTACGGGGATACCGGTGAGGAGGAATTGCAGTTGCTGGGCCACCTCGGCAGGCGAGAGGCCGATGAGGTTCAGCCGGTCCTGATCCGGGACGAAGCGGAGCACGGGCGTGCGGTTGCCCCAGTCGCGGTTGGCCTGCCGAACGTCCGGGACGTCCCGCATGATGTCGAGGGCCTTCTCGGAAATGCTGTAGAGTTGCACGGGATCACGTCCCATGACCCGAAACTCGACCGGGAACGGCGTGTAGGGCCCGAACACAAGTTGGGTGACACGTACGTCGGCCCCGGGTGCAAGCCCTTGCGACACCGCCTCCCGGAGCCGGTGCTTCAATGCCTCGCGCGCCTCCGCGTCCGGTGTCAGCACGACGATCTTGGCGAAGGCGGGATCGGGCAATTCCGGCGCCATCGCGAAGAAGAAGCGGGGAGCGCCCTGACCGACATAGCTCGTGACGATCTCAGCCTCGGGCTGGTCGTCCAGCCAGCCTTCGAGCGTCTCGACCGTGGCGGTCGTCGTCTCGATGCTGGTGCCTTCCGGCAGGCGAACCTCCACCAGCACTTCGGGGCGGTCGGATGTTGGGAAGAACTGCTGTTTGAGGGAGCCTATGCCGACGACGGAAAGCACGAAGGCGATGGCGACAATACCGCTGATTACGAACTTGTGCCGCACGGCAAAGACGATGAGCCGCCGCAGGCGCCGATAGTTCGGTGTGTCGTAGATCGCGTGGTGACCGCCTTCGACCGGTTTGATCTCGGGCAGCATCTTGACGCCAAGATAGGGCGTGAAGATCACCGCGACGATCCACGAGACGATAAGGGCAAACCCGACGACCCAGAAGATGTTGCCCGCGTATTCGCCGGCCGTGGAGCGCGCGAAGCCCACCGGCAGGAACCCGGCGACCGTCACGAGCGTTCCCGACAGCATCGGCGCCGCGGTGTGGCTCCACGCATAGGCCGCCGCCTTGATGCGGTCCATGCCCTCTTCCATCTTCACCACCATCACCTCGATGGCGATGATGGCATCGTCCACGAGAAGACCGAGCGCCAGGATGAGAGCGCCGAGCGTGATGCGGTCGAAGAACCGGCCGGTTTCCAGCATGATGAGGAAGACGACCGCAAGCGTCAGAGGAACGGCGGCCGCCACGACGATGCCGACGCGCCAACCCATGCTGATCAGGGCGATCAGCAGCACCACGCCGAGCGCCATCGCGAACTTCATCATGAATTCGTCGACCGCCGAGGTAATGTTGACGGCCTGATCGCTCACCTTGTCGAGCGTCATCCCGAGCGGGAGTGTCTGTGCGATGGCCGCAGTTCTGTCCTCCAGCGCCTTGCCGAGCGCGAGACCGTCCCAGCCCTCCTGCATGACGGCTGCCAGCATGATGGTGGGCTCACCCTGGCGGCGGATGAGATATGTGGGCGGATCCTCGTAGCCGCGGCGGACCTCGGCAATGTCGGAGAGCTTCAGCGTCCGCCCCGAAGCGACGATCGGCGTGTCGGCGATCGCCTGGACGCTGTCATAAGCGCCGTCGACCCGGATGAAGACCCGCGGCCCCTGAGTGTCGATCGAGCCCGCCGGTGTGACGGTGTTCTGCCGCTGCAAGGCGGCGACGATGTCCTGTGCCGAGACGCCGAGGGTTGTCAATTTGGCGTAGGAGAACTCGACGAATATCTGTTCGGGACGCTCACCGAGGATGTTGATCTTCTTGACGCCGGGCACGTGCAGGAGGTCCTGGCGGATCACTTCGGCCTGCCTGGCCAGCTCACGCATCGGCATGCCCTTGGCCTTCAGAGCATAAAGGGCGAAGCTCACGTCCGAATATTCGTCATTGACGAAGGGGCCGAAGACGCCGGGCGGCAGGTTGCGGGCTTCATCCCCGAGCTTCTTGCGGGCCTGGTAAAACTCCTCCTCAACGGCGGATGGCGGCGTGTCGTCCCTCAGCGTGACGGTCATATAGGCATAGCCCGGCCGTGTGGTCGTCTCCACCCGGTCGTACCAGGTCATTTCCTGAAGCCGTTTCTCCAACGGTTCGGCGACGAGATCCTGCATCTCGCGTGCTGTCGCACCCGGCCACGCCGTCGTGACCGTCAGGGTCTTGATGGTGAAGTTGGGGTCTTCCGCCCGCCCGAGCATGACAAACGCATAGGCGCCGGCCGCCACTGCCAAGAGGATGAAGAACAGGGTGACGGCCCGTTCGCGAACGGCAATCGCGGAAAGATTGAGGTTCATCACTTGCCCCCGCTTTCGGATGCAGTCCTGACTTGAGCGCCCTCCTGCAGGAGGTGAGCGCCGAGCGAAACAATCGGATCGGCAGAGTTCAATCCGGAGATCACTGCGGATTCACTGGTCACACGAACAAGCTGCACGGGCTGAAAGTGTACGGTCGAGGTGGCGCTGTCCAGGACCCAGACGCCGGTCTTCCGACCATCATCGAGCACAGCCCCCAGCGGCACCTGGACTTCAGGCTGACCGGCCTGGCTTGCAAGCCGAATGGTTACCGTCGCGCCAAGCGGTGTTGCCGCGGCCTCGCCATCAAGCACATAGCGGGCCTCGTAGGTACGGGTCTGGGGATCGGCGGAGTTCGATAACTGCCGGAGATGTGCTGCATAGCGACGCCCATCACCCCCATACACGCTGGCCTCGGCTACCGACCCGATCGCCGGCCGGATCGTTTCGGGAAGCGCGACCACCGCTTCGGGGGGGCCGGCCTGGGCGATGCGAACCACCGGCTGGCCGGCGGAGACGACCTGCCCCGGCTCGCCAAGCGTATCGACCACCGTTCCATCCGCGTTCGCCACCAGGACCGCGTAGGTCGCCTCGTTCTCTGCGACCTTCGCTTCCGCTTCCACGGCGGCAAGCTGGGCCGTGGCAGTATCCAGCGCGGCCTTTGCCTGCTCGTACCGCTGCGGGGTTGCAGCCAACTCCTTCTTGACCAGAACAGCGTAGCGCTTTTCGTCCGCGCTCGCCTGAACCAGGACAGCGCGTGCTGCAGCGACAGCGTTGCGCTTCGCCGTGAGCGAAAGGCGAAGGTCGGTGTCGTCGATCCGCATCAGCGGCTGACCGGCTTTGACCTCCTGACCGACGTCCACGAGCCGTTCCACGATCTTGCCTGAGACGCGAAAACCGAGATTGCTCTCGACCTTCGCTCCTATGATGCCCGTGAAGCTGCGTTCGGATCCGGCCACCGGAGCTGCCGTCGCCAACCTGACCATAGGGGGTTCCTGCCTCGGGTCGCCCACGGCGGCGGCTTCCTGCGTGGGAATGGCAAGTGTGGCGAACGCCACCGCCCCTGACACCGCGATCAAGACACCGGCTAACACCACACGATTCCGATTTTTCATGCCCATCGCCTCCTCTCAAAAATAGATTGCATTCGCACTCTATATCCGATATAGATTTCGAACGCAATCTAAAAAAAGGAATTCGACGATGCGTGTGAGTCGCATGCAGGCCGCGGAAAACCGCGAAACCGTGGTCAATGTGGCAAGCACCGCTTCTTCCGAGCGCCACCTCGCCGGGGCGGAGCCAAGCGATTCTAGCAACCTGCCGAGATCGATAGGAGAATAGATGCGACGGATTGTCGTTACAGGCATGGGAGCGATCACGCCCCTTGCTGCCGATGTCGAAGCGTCCTGGTCGCGCCTCTTGGCTGGTCGCTCAGGTATCCGCAGGCTTCCCGACGATGTGGCGGGAGACCTGCCGGCGAAGATCGGCGGGGTGGTTCCGTCGCTGGAAGACGATCCGCACGCTGGTTTCGATCCGGATGCCGTCCTGCCGCCAAAGGACCAGCGCAAGGTAGACCGGTTCATTCTCTTTGGACTCGCCGCTGCACAAGAGGCACTCGCCCAAGCAGGATGGGCACCCGCCTCGGAAGCGGATCGCCTGCGTACGGCTACGATCATCGCCTCGGGCGTCGGCGGGTTCCCCGCCATAACCGAGGCGGTGCGCACGGTCGACGGGCGCGGCGTCCGCCGTCTTTCGCCGTTCACGGTACCGTCCTTCCTGGTGAACCTCGCGGCGGGCCACATCTCGATCCGCCATGGCTTCAAGGGGCCACTCGGCGCACCGGTGACGGCGTGTGCGGCCGGCATCCAGGCGATCGGCGATGCGGCTCGTCTTATCCGCGCCAATGAAGCCGACATCGCGGTGTGCGGCGGGACGGAAGCGTGCATGAATATCGTCAGCCTCGGTGGTTTTGCCGCGGCTCGCTCTCTTTCGACCTCCTTTAATCACCGTCCTGATCAGGCCTCCCGTCCGTTCGACATGTTGCGTGACGGCTTCGTCATGGGCGAAGGAGCCGGCATTCTGGTGATCGAGGAATTGAGCCACGCGCTTGCGCGCGGTGCGAAACCGCTCGCCGAGCTCGTCGGCTACGGCACGACGGCGGATGCTCATCACGTCACCTCCGGTCCCGAGGACGGCGACGGGGCGCGGCGGGCTATGGAGATCGCGATCGCCCAAGCCGGCATCTCGCCGGGTGAGGTCCGCCACCTCAATGCGCACGCGACCTCCACCCCGGTCGGTGACCTCGGGGAAATCGCGGCGATCAGAACACTCTTCGGCGCAGATTCCGCCATCGCTGTCAGCGGAACGAAGTCGGCGACCGGACACCTGCTCGGAGCCGCCGGCGGGCTTGGAGCGATCTTCACAATCCTGGCGCTCAGGGATCAAGTAGCACCGCCGACACTCAATTTGAGCGCGCCGGATCCAGCCGGCGACGGGATCGACTTCGTCGCAAACCAAGCCCGCCCGATGGGAATGGACTACGCGATCTCCAACGGCTTCGGCTTCGGAGGCGTCAATGCCAGCGCGCTATTCCGGCGCTGGACGGACGAGTTGGCCGGTGTGGGCACCAGAGGCGCTCATAACTGACGCCCTCCGAGAAGGCGCCATGCGGCGGGAAAAAATGGCGCGCCAGGTCAGTTTCCTGCACCGTTTCGCCCCGCATTCGCATTCGACAAGAGCTGCGTAAGCAGAACGGGCTGCCGGTCTGACGACATCGACGACATGCCGTGATGATCGGGTTCATCGGCACTGGAAACATCGGCGCCACATCGAGGCAGCGCAAACTTGAAGCAATTGCTCTGGAGAACGTCCCGCCGATCGTTGGAGTTAGATAAGTGATATGTTATGTTGCAGTGCGAAAGAGCAGGGGCCACGTCCTTTCACACCCGTAAGCGATCTGTATATGCGACCCCTGCAGACTGGTCGGTATCACTGAAACCTCCCGGGCATGGGGTTCGGGATTCGATGGGGACAAGGGGCAATGCTTTACACGCTCGTTATGATGGTCTGCCTGACGGATGTGCCGCAGACCTGTGAACAACGCGAACAGATGGTGGACGGCCTGGCGATGAATCCCGGGACCGCCTTCATGCAGGCGCAGCCGCTGGTCGCCCAGTGGATCGAGACGCATCCCGGTTATTTCGTTCAGCGCTGGCGCGTGCTGCCCGGCCGAGGATCGTGAGAGCCGCCGCGAAGGTCGAATGAGGTTCTACTTCTTCGCGGCGAGTGTTTCCGAGACCGCCTTGGACAATTGATAAAGCCGCTGCTCGATGATCGTCGGCACTTCACAGACGTAAGTCAGTGATTGTACGCGTTCGTTGAAAATTCGCGTTGCGAATTTCAGCTGTTCGGTTCGCCGTTCGATCTCGTTGGGATCTGCATCGGGCTTTGCCCGCAACGCATCGACGTCGGACGCTTCCTTGCGCAACGCGGCGGCCATTTCGAGCTGCTTGTGGGCGTAACGGGCAATGCCTGAGATCACGTGAGAACGCTCGGCGTCCATGTGATCGAACATGCCTTGCACCAGCATCGCCATTTTCGGCGCAAGCTGCTCGGCCGGCAGCGAGGCGGCGAAATCCTTGATCTTCTTTTGGGCTTCGGCAATCGGTATCCGCCGGGCTGCTACCTCCTCGACCAGGGCGGAGATACCGGGGTCTTTCGACAAGTCCTTCGCCGCTGGCGGCAGCTCCGGCCCGTTCCAGATCTGGCCGAGCGAGAGTTGTGGCACCTTGCGCTGTATGCAAGGCCAGTCCGGATCGATGTTCGCCGCCATGGCGTTCACGCCCGGCGCGAGCATGGCAACCACAGCCAGGCTGCGAACAAGGCTCATTCGTGCCATCAGGCATTTCCTCCCGTGTCCTGTTTGCGGGTCATCAGGCCGCGCGAAGGGTCGTAGGCGATGATTGCGGCGGCAAGGAACAGCAGCGTGCAGCCGGCAACGACGCCCAGCGACAGCCAGTTAACCTGCCCGTAGAAGGCGAAGCGGATCAACTCGACCGCATAAGTGAACGGGTTGGCGAGGCAGATTTTGTAGAGCAGCGGGCTCGCCTCCTGGATGCGCCACAATGGATAGAGCGCCGGAGAGGCGAAATAGCCGGGAAAGATGACGAAGTTCATGATGCCGGCGAAATTTTCGAGCTGCTTGATCATCGACGACAAAAGCATGCCGAGCGCGCAAAGCATCATGCCCGACAAGAACAACGCCGGCAGCACCATGAGATAGCCGATCGGCGGCGCCTTGACGCCCCAAAACCAGGCAACGATCAGGAACGCGTAGACCTGCGCAATCGATACGGAGACGCCGGCGAGCATCTTCGACACCAGCAGGAACCAGCGCGGGAAGGGGCTGACCAAAAGGGTGCGCATGTTGCCCATCTCGCGGTCATAAACCATCGACAGCGAAGACTGCATGCCTGAGAACAGCAGGATCATGCCGCACAAGCCCGGCGTGATGTAGACCTCGTAGAGCACGTAGGTCTTGTAGGGTGGGATGATCGATACGCCGAGCACCTGCCGGAATCCGGCGGCAAAAATGAACAGCCAGATGAGCGGCCGAACAAGCGAGGATATGAAGCGCTCGCGCTGGTGCAGGAAGCGCAGGCACTCCCGCAGGACGACGCCTTTGAGGCAAATGAGATAATGTCGCAGGCCGAATTTTTCGAACTTCACCGGGATGAAACCGGCGACTTTATCGGGCATTGCGGGAGCGCTCATGGCGATATCTCCGCGATGCCGGCTGCCTCGATGCGGCTGAGCCTCGAAAAGGCGTCGCGGATCGAACCGGCGCCGCTCGTCCTGACGACATCGGTCACCTTGCCCTTGGCGACCAGTGCGCCCTGCCGCAGCACGACGACATGGTCGCCGTCTTTAACCTCGTCGATCAAATGCGTCGCCCATAGCACGCCAATGCCCTCGGTTTCGACGAGCTTGCGGATGGTGGCGAGAATGCCCGCACGCGACTGGATGTCGAGACCGACGGTCGCCTCGTCGAGCAGCAGCAGGGAAGGGCGGTGGAGCAGCGCCCTGGCGATCTCGATGCGCCGCATCTGGCCGCCGGAAAGACTGCGTGCCTTGTCATGCTGACGGCCCTGCATGTCGACCGTATCGAGCAGCGCGGCAATGCGCTGCCGGGCCTCGCGTCCGCCGATGCCATGCAGCGCGGCGTGATAGGAGAGGTTCTGGTGGACGCTGAGATCGAGGTCGAGCGTGCGGGCCTGGAAAACGATGCCGACACGCCTGAGTGCTTCGCCAGAAGCGCGGCTGACGTCATGACCGAAGATGCGGATCGATCCGCGGCGAGTGTCGTAAAGATGGCTGATCAGCGAGAACAGAGTTGTTTTGCCGGCGCCGTTAAGGCCGAGAAGGACGGTGAAGGTCGCCGAAGCGATCGAGAATGAGACGTCGTTGAGCGCCCGCTTCGGACCATAGGAATGGCTGACGCCGACGACGTCGAGCGCCGCCACCTCATCTCCTGGTCCGCTTGTCCTCACATGCTGCACGCGGCTGGCTCCTTGTCGTCGACGATAGTCTAGCGCACCTAGCGCACCAGGAGTCTAGCGCACCGGGCCCGATCGCGAAGGTCCCGCTTTCCGGTGATCCTACTTGATCGTGATTGTGCCTTTCATGCCTCTGTCGGCGAGGTCGGGCACCGACCATGTGTAGATGCCGGGCCTCACGGTGGTGAACTGCACCTGGATGGTGCCGTCGGCGTCGAATTCGAGCCATGCGGGTGCGCCGTTCATGTGCACCTCGAGGTCATTGATCACGATCTGGTTGGTCCACACATTGCGGAAGAGGTCGGTATGGAATTTGTACTCCAGCCCGCCCGCCGCGGTGATCTTCCAGCGATAGCCCTGGCCGGCAATCAGCTGGAAGTCCTTCTGGTTGGCGGTGAACTGGTCTTCCTTGCTGCCGAGGATGAGTTCCGGCACGTCCTTGCCGGCCCGGGTTGCCTTCTCGGCTTCGGGGCTGGCGTCAGTTTTGGTGGCCGCACCGGCGGCTGCGTCGTCGTCATTGTCCTGCGCCCAGACCTGGCCCTGCGTGAGTGCCATGCCGACCAGCGCAGCGAAAGTGACGGCCCGAAATTTCCGCATGATTTCCTGCCCTTCTGCTGTTTTTCTGTCTGTTTGATTCAATTGGGTTGATTCAATTGGGCGAGACGACGACGCCCCATGGCAGCGCGCCGACGGTCACCGACTGCACCGGCTCGTCGGTCTCCACGTCGATGAAGGTGATGTCGTTCGACACGCCGTTGGTCGAGATGATGGTTTTCTGGTCCGGAGTGAAAGCGAGCTGCCAGACGCGTTGGCCGACCAGCACGTATTTCTCGACCTCGTATGTCTGCGTGTTGATCACCGCGACGCGGTTGGCCGGTCCGAGCGCCACATAGGCTTTCTTGCCATCGGCGGTGATGCGCACACCGACCGGCTGGATCGATTCGGCCCTCAGGCCGGCAATCTCGAAGGTGATCTTCTGGACAACTTCGCGCGTTTGATTGTCGATCACCGAAACAGTGCCGCCGATCTCGGCAGTCACCCAGGCCTGCTTGCCGTCGGGGGTGAACTCGACGAAGCGCGGACGCGCATCCACCAGCACGTTGTCCGTGATCTCGTGGGTCGACGTATCGATGAAATGCGCCATGTTTGTCGTTTCCGACGTATTGATCATGATCTTTCCGTCCGGGCTGACGCCCATGCCTTCCGGTTCGACACCGACCGGAATTTCAGCCAGCACCTTCTTATTCTCGATGTCGGTGACGGTGACGAGATTGTCGTCCTCATTGGCGACATAAAGCGTCTTGCCGTCAGGCGAGAGCACGAAGAGCTCCGGGTCGGGCCCGGAGGGCAAGGTATCGACGATCTCCAGCGACGCCGTGTCGATCACCTCGATCGAATCGTCGTCGCTGGCGCAGAGATAAATGTGCTTGCCGTCATGCGAGATGGTGATACCGCGCGGACGTTGCCCGACATTGACGGTCTTCACCACCTGCATCGTCGCGGTGTCGACGACGGACATCGTGTTGTCCTTCTCGTTGGAAACATAGGCCATGTAGGCCGACGCTGGGCAGGCCATGAAGCCGGTCGCGAGAATGGCGAGTGCGCAAGCTCGTCTCTGCACTGAAATTCCTCCCAATTGGTTCTACTTAAGCACGCATTTTGTTTCGGGTTCATCGACCCCGAGCGTATCGAGCTCCGACACCTGGTGCAAAAAACCTTCCTGCGGCGACGTCGAGACGACCGACCTGTTGTCGCCGAGGAAGATCGGCTGCCGCAACTGCTGGTTCCATTTGCGGAAAGTCAGTTTCTGCCCCTTGAACGCGGCGATCGAAAAATCGTCGGAGCGGATGAAGTCGGCCATCTTGCGCGGGTCGGCACCCTGCGTGCGGGTCGCCGCCTCGCCGAGGATGCGCACCGCGGTCCATGCCGCCATATCCTTCGACATCATGCGGCGGCCGTTTGCCTTGGCGAAGCGGTTCTGGATCTGGGTGCCGCCCCATTGCTCGCTGGCCGGATGCCAGGCCGACGGGGTGAGCCCGGCGGTGCCGGCGACCGGCCGCGGAGTCCAGGTGCGGAACGGAACATAGGTGCCGAACACCTCGCTTTCGTCGGCGACCAGCAACACATCGTGCTCCGGGAGATCCTGGGTGAAGACAGGCATCTGCCGCTGGATTTGGACGACGCCGGAATCGGTCCGCCGTGCCGTTCCGGTATCCTCGAACAGCTTTTCGCCGACGATCTCGCCGCCGAAGCGCGTCGCCGCCCGGCGCAGGGCCTCGGCAAAAAGCTGGTCGCGCTCGTGCGAGCCGTAGATCAGCACCCAGCGCCGCCATTGCTTCCAGATCAGATATTGCGCCAGCCCGTCGGCCAGCATGCTGCGCGTCGGGATGGTGTGGAAGATGTTGGCGCGGCATTCCTCCTCGCGAAGACTGTCGTCGGTGGCGCCGGCATTAAAGATCAGAACGCCGTTGTCGCGGGCAAGATCGGCGATCGACAGCAATTGTTTGACCGAGAGGTCTGCGATTACGTAGCGGTCGCCTTTGGCGATCATTTCCTGGAAGGCCGCAACGACATCCGCGTCCGGCTTTACCTCGATCACGTCGAGGCTGAATTTCTGGCCGAGGAAGCTGCCGGTCGTGTTGTTGTCGGCAATCGCGACATTGCCGCCGGCAACGCCTTCATCGCGGGGCGGGACGTCGAGCACCGACAAAGCGAGCTCCGGCGCATAGGCGCGTAAATAGCCTATCTTGATTTCGGTCAGCTTTTTTTCCGGCTTGGCAGTTGCGGCCGGTTGCTTGCCCGTCGCTTCCTGGGCCAGCGCGCCCGGAACGTTGACGGTCAGGGAAAAAAAGCACAAAAAGGCCGCGAGAGTGCCCGGCACCGCGCTCGTCATCGATAAAATTACCCGTTCTTGCGCTAAAGTCCGATTGTTGCCGGACCGGCGCGAAGTCAAGGTGCCCGTGATGAGCTTAGCTGACCCGCAAATTTTATCAAACCCTGAAAGTGGACTTCTCGCGTCTGCTTTAGTGGCATGCCTGCTGGCCGGAAGCGCAACTGAGCGGATTTCGGTATCCGGACCCGAGAGCGCACTGTCCCTCATGCCGGAGAAAGTCTTCCAATGACCAGAATGCTGGCCAGTGTCACCGGCGTCGACGAGGCGGAGATCGCCCTTTCGGGTGGCGTCGACATCGTCGACCTGAAGGATCCGAAGGCGGGGGCGCTGGGCGCGGTATCCACGCAAACCATCCGCCGGACGATTTCATTCATCGCCGGCCGGGCGCCGGTCAGCGCGGTCTGCGGCGACCTGCCGATGGAACCGGAGACGATCCGCGGCAAGGCCGAAGAGATCGCCGCGACCGGCGTCGATTACGTCAAGATAGGCTTTTTCCCGTCGGAAAATGTCTCCGCCTGCGCGGCGGCGCTCGAGCCGCTCGCCGCGCGAACGAAACTGATCGCCGTGCTTTTCGCCGACCTGGCCCCGGATTTCGAGCTTCTGCCGATGCTTCGCAAACATCGCTTCCATGGCGCCATGGTCGACACTGCGATCAAGGCAAACGGGCGGCTGCTCGACCATCTGCCGCCCGAGCGTATCCCGGGTTTCATCGATCGAGCCAAATCGCTCGGTCTAATTGTTGGTCTGAGCGGATCGCTGGAAACCCCTGATATCCCGCGCCTGCTGCCCTTCGCTCCCGATTTTCTCGGCTTTCGCGGGGCACTGTGCGGCAACTCCGGCCGCGTGGGTTCGATCAGTGCCGAGGCCGTTGCGCAGATCCGCGAGTTGGTCCCGGAAGAATCCCGGGCCGGCGGCCCGTCGAGCGTCGACTACCGCCTGCTGGCGGCGAGGGGCTATTCGCCGGGCACCGACCCGACACTGGGCACCGACAAGATCTTCGTGCGGGACTTTGTCCTGCCGGTTCAGATCGGCGCTTACAGCTTCGAGCACGGCCATACACAGAAGGTGCGTTTCGACGTGACCGCCGACGTGCTGCAAGTCACCGACCATCCCGAAGACATGCGCCATGTGTTCTCCTACGACATCATCATGGACGGCATTCGCACCATCGTTGCGCGGGGCCACGTCCAGCTTAGCGAGGCCTTGGCCGAGCAGGTGGCGACCTACATTCTGGAGAACCCGCGTGTCGTGCGCGTCACGGTAAGGGTGGAAAAACTCGAACTCGGCCCAGGCGGCGTCGGCGTCGAGATCGAACGCAAGCGCCAAGCGGCAGGCCGCGGCGTCGCCTCCGGCCCTGCCGGCCGAAAAGGAATCGCTGCTTCCCAGCCGCGACAAGAAAGGCCTGAGGCCATCAGGCGAGCCGCCGTCAAGCCGTCCGTCGTCAAGCTTGGCGGCAGCACGGTCCATGCGGCGGAAATGGAAAGCTGGATCGCGGCGCTGGCGGGTTCCAAGCTGCCTATCGTCATCGTGCCCGGCGGCGGCCTCTTCGCCGACCAGGTGCGTGAGACGCAGTTCCGGATGGATTTTTCCGATACCGCTGCCCACGCCATGGCGATCCTCGCCATGGAGCAGTTCGGCCAGGTCATACTCGACCGTGACGAAAGGCTGGCGCCGGCACGGTCGCTGGAAGAAATGGTTCGAGCGTTGGATGAAGGGAGGGTACCGGTGTGGCTGCCGTCGTCATTGGCCCTGTCGGCGCCGGACATTCCGGCGTCCTGGGACATTACCTCCGATTCCCTTGCCGCCTGGCTTGCCGGCAAGCTCGGCGCGAATAGGCTGCTGCTGATCAAGCAGACCGGCGCCTTCTTCGGCAGCGACACGATCGACGGCCTGGCAGTCAGAGGCATCGTCGATGCGGGCTTCGCCGCAATGCTGCCCGTCTGTGTCGATTTCCATCTCGCCGGTCCGAAAGATGCAGCCGAAGCCGGGGCGCTGCTCGCGTCGGGCAATCTGCCCGGGATCCGGATCGCGGATCCGATCCGGTCGGCAAGAAAAGCAGGGTAGGCGATGGCGACGCTGCATACGCCGCGCTGGGCATGGGTTTTGACCGGTTCCGGTCATTTTTTTACCGAGAGCTTCGCACTCATTCACCAGATAGAGCATTGCGATGTCTTTGTGTCGAAAGCCGCCAACGAAGTGCTGCGCATGTACAAGCTCAAGCTCGATTTCCCGGAGACGACGCGCGTCCTCCACGACAAGACGGCGAGCGCGATCCCGGTCGGCGAATTCTATCACGGTGTCTATCACACGGTGGTGGTGGCGCCGGCCAGTTCCAACACGGTTGCCAAATGCGTGCACGGCATTTCCGACACGCTTGCCACCAACGTCTTTGCCCAGGCCGGAAAATGTCGGGTGCCGGCCATCGTCTTTGCTTGCGACACCGCGCCGGAACTCGAAACCATGGCACCGCATGGGCTTGTCAAGGTCTATCCGCGCAGGATCGACCTGGAGAATACCAACCAGCTGAAGAGCTTCGAGCGGACCCAGGTGGTCGAGTCGCTCGCCGATCTCGAAGCTTCGGTCAGACGGCGCCACACCGAACTCGCAAGCCATGGCTGAGCGGCTGGTCTTTCTTACCGGCCACCTGGCCAAGGTCCGGCTGGAAACGCTGCTGGCCGGACTGGGCGAAACCGAATTTGCGTGGGAGATCATCGACATCGGCGTCAAGGTCGCCGCGCTGATGAGCGAAGACATCATCAAGCGGCGGCTCAGCCTGACAGGCGGCGGCGACCGCGTCATCCTGCCCGGCCGCTATCGCGGCGACATCGAGCATCTGTCGAACCATTTCGGCGTGCCCTTTGTACGCGGGCCTGACGAGATCGCCGATCTGCCGGCCTTTCTCGGCCGGGCGGGCGAGCCGCCTGACCTTTCGCGTCACGACATGCGCATCTTCGCCGAAATCGTCGACGCGCCGATGCTGTCGGTCGAGGCGCTGGTGGCGAGGGCACGGACGCTGGCTGCGGCCGGTGCCAACGTCATCGATCTCGGCTGCCTGCCGGAAACACCGTTTCCGTTACTGGAAGAGGCCGTGCTCGAGCTGAAGTCACAGGGCTTTCTGGTCAGTGTCGATTCGGCCAGCACGGACGAACTGTCGATCGGCGCACGCGCCGGTGCGGACTATCTTCTCAGCCTCGATGAGAACACGCTGCCGTTGGCCTTCGATTGCAAGGCCGTACCAGTGCTGATCCCGTCCACCCCCGGCGATTTGGATTCGCTCGGCCGGGCCATCGAAGCGGCGCAAAAGGCCGGCGTCGCCCTCATCGCCGATCCCGTGCTCGACCCGATCCATTTCGGCTTTGCGGCCTCACTCGCGCGCTTCATTGAGGCGCGGCGGCGCTGGCCCGACATCGAACTGCTGATGGGCACCGGCAATCTCACCGAATTGACTGACGCCGACAGTTCCGGCGTTACCGCGGTTCTGGCCGGGCTCTGCTCGGAACTTCAGATCCGAAACGTGCTTGCCGTGCATGTCAGCCCGCACACGCTGCGAACGATCGAGGAGCACGATGTTGCCCGCCGCATTGTGTTTGCGGCGAAGAACGACGGAGCGCTGCCGCGCAGTTACCATCCAGGGCTGCTGCAGGTTCACGACCGCAAGCCGTTTACGGCCTCGACCGAGGATATCGCAGCACTCGCGGCGGAGGTGCGCGACAACAACTTCCGCATCATGACCGCCGAGGACGGCATTCATGTTTTCAACGGCAAGGGGCATGCAGTTTCCAGGGATGCGTTCGAACTCTTTGCCGGGCTTGGCGTTGAGGCAGATGGCGCGCATGCGTTCTATCTCGGCGCGGAACTGATGAAGGCCGAGATCGCGTGGCGCCTCGGCAAGCGCTATGTGCAGGACGAGCCGCTCGCATGGGGCGTTGCCGCGCCGGCTCCTGAAACCGACCGCAGCCGTCTTGCGGAGGCGGGCCATACGCTTCGCGCGAAGAAAGAGCGCTAAACCATGCCCTACATTCGCGAATCGATCATCACCACTGTCAGCAAGACCGGCGATGTCCACATCGCGCCGATCGGCATCATCGCCGAGAAGGACGGCTGGGTCATCGCGCCGTTCCGGCCGTCGATCACGCTCGACAATCTCGCCGAAGTGCCGTTCGCCATCGCCAATTACACCGATGACGTGCGTATCTTTGCCGGCTGCCTGACCGGGCGCAAGCATTGGCCAATCGTTGCGGTCGACGGGTTTCCGGTGCCGCGGCTCGAAGCAGCGCTCGCGCATTCGGTTCTCGAAGTCGAAGGTGTAGATGACGATGCTATGAGACCTCGCCATTTCTGCCGCGTGGTGCAGGAGGAAACGCATGCGCCGTTCACCGGCTTCAACCGCGCCAAGGCGGCGGTGCTGGAGCTGGCCATCCTGGTCAGCCGGCTCGGCATGCTGCCGCGCGACAAGATCGAGGCGGAAATCGCCTACCTTTCGATTGCCATCGAAAAGACCGCCGGCGAGGGCGAAAAGGAAGCCTGGGACTGGCTGATGCAGCGTGTCGGCGATCACCTGTCGGTCAAGGAGTCCAGCGGTGATGAGGTACGCGGCTGAACCAGTATAGTGCCTACAATTGAGATCCCGCCATCAGCGCCACCGCTGACGCAGGTGCCACGCTGCTCGCTTCGCCGCGAACGGCGTCATCCGCGGGAATGATCTCAGCGAAATCGACGAAGCGGCGTTCCATGCGTTGGGCCAGTCGTCTGATCTGCCAACGGCCGGTTCCGGCACCGACGATCGGCGCATCCTGGGCAAGGGGGCCGGCAATCAGGGACGCTGCGTCGTGGATCTTGCGCAACTGTTGCTCGCTGAACCAGCGCGCGACTTCACGCCATTCCGGCAACGTCAGGTCGGCAGCGTCGCGCCCGATCATGCGCGCCAGCCGCGCTACCGAACCGTCGATCGTCTTTTCCTTGCCGTCGGCGGAAGCGTGCCTGTCGTCCTTCTCATCGAGGACCCCCAGGATCCGGTGCGCGTCGGCGATCGAGGCGAAATACTCGTTCATCAGTGGTGTCAGCCTGCCGCGGACGGGGGCCGACGAGGCGACACCGAACAGGAACGTCCTGGTGAAGCCGGTGTAGACCAGTTCGCCGCTCAGAAGCCGTCCGGCATCGGTGTAGCCGTCATTGGCGACGGCGCCATTCCTGACGGCGATAATGTCGGTGGTGGTGGAGCCCATATCGACGAACAGGGCATCGCCGGCGAGTTTCGCCACCAACGAAGCTGTCGCGTGCCAGTTGGCGGAGGCGACGTCGGCGCTCAGCCGCGTTGCCTGCTTGACCCCGACGAAGCCGGACGGTCCGGCATAGATCAACTTTTCGCCCGGGAAACGGGTTGAAATTTCATCCAGCAGAGCCGCGACGCCGGCATCGCGGGACGGAAAGATGTCCGCCAGTTCGCCGGTCATGGTGAATGCGTTGAGATCGGCGCCGGCGTAAATCGGGGCCGTTTCCTCGAATGCCAAGGTCAGGGTATCGAGCCCCAGCCAAAGCGGCGTGGCGATTGTTACTGCCTCGACGATGCGGCCGTCTTCCCCACGCGTCACCTTCAGATGCGCGCCGCCAATATCAAAGCCGGCAACGATGCTCTTTCTTTTTTCCACACTTCAAGCTTTCATCACAGGGGACATTGGGACAGGGACAGTTGGTCAGCGAGAAAAGCGTTGCGTATCATTCCGGTTCTCGACCTGAAAGGCGGCGAAGTGGTGCGCGCCCAGCAAGGAAAACGCGATCGCTACAGGCCGATCGTCACGCCGCTCAGCCAAAGTTCCGATGTCGTCGCGGTCGCCGAAGGCCTGCGCGGGCTTCACCCCTTTCCGACCTTCTATATCGCCGATCTGGATGCCATCGAAGGCGGAACCCCAAACAGCGGCGCGCTTGCCCGGCTGAAGGCGATGGCGGAGCCGCCGGAGCTTTGGGTCGATGCCGGCATCGCCGACGAGAAAACCCTTTCGGCGGCACTTGCCGAACCCTTGCTTTACCCGGTCCTGGGCTCCGAATCGCAGCAGGACGACGCGCTGTTCCGGCGTTTTTGCGATCATCCGGACCTTATCCTGTCGCTGGATTTCTTCGACGACGGGTTTCGCGGTCCGGCATCGTTTCTCGACGGGCCGGAGCTTTGGCCGCAAAAGGTGATTGTCATGACATTGGCCAGGGTCGGTTCCGCCTCCGGTCCCGATTTCACGCGGCTCAAGGCAATCAAGGCGAATGCTGGAAGCCGTGCTGTGATCGCGGCCGGCGGGGTGCGCAACGAGGCTGACATTCGCGCCCTTTCGTCACTCGGTATTGCCGCGGCGCTGGTTGCGACCTCGCTGCATGACGGCACGCTCACGCCGGGGCACCTCGCAACGCTTGGCACCTGACATTCGCGTGGCCTCGACTTCGGCCTCGGAAACTGGGCCTTGTAGAGCGGCGGACTCTCAAGTCGATCGTCTCGCCGCTCTATCTCTTTTGCTGGAGCATCGGATTCCCAAAACCCGCCCCACCCGCGGTCAGGCCCGAGGGCAGGCTCTTTGTCTGGTGCTCTAAAGGCCCAGAAGCTTTTTCAGGCGACGCAACAGACCATCCGGCTCCGCGGAGGGTTTTACCTGTGCGGGGCTGTCTCTTGTCTAAGCCGCGAACGGATGCTTCACCTGGTCCCGCTGGGCCGTGGCTTCGGCGGCCGTCGGCGTTCCCGAGACCGCGCGCTGGATGGCTTCCTTTGTCGCTTCGTAATTGTACTTCTGGATCTTGGCGTCGTCCGCCGCGTCCCAATGGATGAAAACGCCGACGCATATGAACAGATCGTCCGCTTCACTGGCGGGAATAATGTCCTCCGCGACGGCGTCCTGCACGGCCTTTGCAACCGCATGCTGGGCCGGGCCGAACATCTGCACGGCCTGCTTGGCGCCCTTGATCGTGACCTTGTTGAACATCACGGTGTTGGGCTTGCACTGAAGATTGGGCGCGATCACCGCCAAAAGGGAGGTAAAACCGTCCTTGTTGTTGGTAAGCGCGTTGCAAAATGCTGTTTCGACCGCGCTCCCCCGCGGGCCGATGAGCAGGTCGACATGCGCCACTTCGTTGCCGTCTCCTACCAGCGATTCACCGACCATTACTTTCGAGATCTTTGCCATGCCAATTTTCCTCCAAGACACAGTTATGGTGTCCAAAGACGCCGCAAACCGAGCGAGCGCTCGATGGACAGCTATCCTTGTTGGCAGCGCCCGGACATCCGGACCGGTTGGCTGGATAGCCGCGGAAGCCCAGCTTCCGCTCCTGAAAGTCAACCACCAACGTTGCGATTATGCAAGCTGAACGCCGAGGAGGTGGACTAAAAGAGTAGCCACGGTCAGGTCGGCCGAGGTGCCGGGGTTAACGTTGTCCGCCTTCAGCCGGCGGTCGAGCCCCATGAGCAGACGAATGCGTGACGCCTCGTCGCCATTGGCATGCAGCGCCGCTTCAACGGCAAGGGCTTCTTGCCGTGCCTGATTTGCGGTTTCAGCGCCATGGTTGCGCACCACGTGACTGTCGGGAAAGCCGGCGAGAAACGCCATATAGGCGAACACCGTCGGCCACATGCCGTCTTCCCCGCGTGCCAACGCCGCTTCCAGAGCCGCAAGCCCGACGCTGAACACGTCGCCGAAACCGGTAACATACTGGCGGGCGATCATGTCACGGTCGGCCGCCTCCCGCATGGCTTCGAGCAGATGAACCTTCGGCTCCTGCCGCACATCGTTCGCGGCCTCGCCAAGGCCGCCCGGCGCGGCCGCGACGATCGCCTCGAACACCGCCCTGGTATCGTCCATGTTCATCGCGCGCAGCACCGCGTCGAGATTGTCGTGCAGCCTGCCGCCGGTCATTTGGGCGGCGCATAGCAGAGGTCCTGCCAGAAGGATGATACCGAGATTGGTGTTGGTCGCGACCGCCAGACGTGTCGCGCGGACCGCTTCCAGCATGCGCTGTCCGACCGGCAGGCGAGGATCGGTCAGCGGCGCGGACGAGACCTCTGCGCTCGTCATGAACTGGGCGGCAGACATGCCGTGCCCGTCGGCGAATAGATGGACGTTGCCGGGCTTCAGCGCCTCAATCTCCATCCGGCAGGATTCCTTGTAGGCAACCTGGAGGCGTTCTCGCGAAAGCGCCATGCTACCGGCTCGTCACGAATTCGCCGGCGCCGTAAGGCGGTAGGCGCGCGCCGCCGCCGCCTCGGTGCGATCAGCCAGGAATTTCAGCAGGGCATCGGCAATCGCATCGGCGATGTTCACCGCGACGACCGATTGAAGCCCGGACCACGCGGGCATGCTGTTGACCTCCAGCACGAACAGCTTGCCGTCGGCCGCCGGCACGATATCGACGCCGGCGAAATCCGCGCCGATAGCGGCGGCGGCGGCTTTTGCCAGCGCCGCTAATTCGGTTTCGCCGTGCCCTGAGACTTGCTCGGGCACTGCCCCGCGATTGACGTTGGTGATCCAGTCGTCGCCACGCCGGCTCATCATCGCCAGGACTTCGCCGGCGCAGACGAAAACGCGAAAATCGCGGAAAGGAGGGCCGGGACGCGGCACGTAGTGCTGGAGATAGTAGACGCCGTTCACCTCGTCCTCGGCGGGGAGATCGGACAGTGTTTCGATCAGCCTGATGCCGCGACCCTGTGCGCCGAAGAGCGGCTTCAGCACCAGCGGCGTAAACGGCAGTTCGCGTCCGGCGATCGCTTCGGCCATGGCACGTCCCTCGACCGCGAATGTCGGCGGCGTCGGCAGGCCGGCATCCTTCAGGAGGAAGGTCGTCATCGACTTGTCGACGCAGCGTTCTATCGCCTGTGCGGAATTCCACACCGGAATGGAAAGCTTGCCGAACGCGTGCAGCACGCCGAGGCGGCGGGTGACCGCCTCGAACGACCCGGCGGTGATCGAACGGACCAGCACGGCGTCGGGCAGCGCGCCGTCGAAGCCGGGGATCGACAGTCCGCTCGGGCTGCCGGTGTCGAACGCGATCGCCGCCAGCGGCACGGTTGCGACCACCGCGCCGCGCCGGTCCAGCCTTGCCGCCAGGCCCTTGGCGCGGGCGTCCGAGACGTCGCTGACGATCAGGATGCGGGGGATCATGTCACGCCTCGGATACCGGATACCGAAGGCGCGAGCGGGCGGCCCGGCAGGCGGATGAACGAGGAATCCATTGCAGCGCCATGATCTAACCGAGGCTCCGTTCGAGCATCTGCAGATCACGCTCGCCGGCGCGAAACGTATCGCCGGTCTCGATCGCCGTGACGATCACTTCGGCCGGGCTGAACAGCAGCGGATCGATGGCATAGAAATTGCCCTTGAACCGCTTGAAGACCTCGGCAAAGGGGTGGCCGTGGTCCCGCGAGGCGCGGCTCGGCAGTTGCTCGGCGAGCTCCCTGGCGTCTTTCGACGAGCCCTTTACGAAGAGCTGGACGCTGCCGCCATAGATGATGGCGTCGTTGGTTCTGCCCATGGCGGTCAGGAAATCCGGATGGGGGGCGGGGATAGGCGCCGTTCCGATGCCGTCGACGACGTTCTCCAGCGGAAACTTGAGATCGTTGGTCTTGTGCAAGGCAACCTCGAGCGCGCGCGCAACGATCTGCACGCCGCCCGCAAGGCTTTGTGTCGGCGCGTAGAGGAAGGTGAGCTTTTCGGTTGCCAGTCCGGTTGCCTTGCCGACCTTCTCGACAATCGCTTGGGGCGGCGGTTCGGCCGTCTCCAGGATAAGCACGGCGGACGAGGCGGTGTCGCGATAGGAAAGAGCTTCGAACAGCGGTTCGACGCGGGCGAGCGCCCGCGCCGGTCCCGATCCCATGGCGAAATAATCCTGGCTCGACAGGTTCCAGCCCGCATACTGGCTGCCCAGGCAGGCAAGCACCGGCTGCGAAGACCGCACTTCGACGGTGAGCGGCCATTTCTGCGACGCGCGGTCCATACAGACCGAAACGCTGCCGAGACCGCCCATCGCGGCTTCCGCCATGCGCAGCCCGGCCTCGACGCCGCCAGCGGCCTTGGCGCCGGCATCGATCAGGCACTCGCCCAATGGCCCGGTGGAAACGGCGATACGCAGGCGTTCGGCGTCGCCGATCATGCCGTCGATGATGCGCTGCGCATTGTCATTCAGGAATGCCGAACCGTCTTTCATGTCCGGTCTCCTTCCCACTGGTGTTGCAATCGGCTGGCTTGTGCCTTGATGAGCCGCCTGGTCAAATCGGCGCTCGGACCGCGCGCGAAGATGGTGCAGACAGGATCGCCAGCGATCAGACGGGTGCCGGGCGACTGATGGTCGGCAGTCCATTCAGGCCAGGCAACCGATGGAAACTGGGCGATCGGCGTCGCGGCGTAGGTCACCATCGATGCCATCGAATCGACGAAGCGCGGCAGGCGGCAGGCCCTGCCTGCCGCGGCGCGCAGATGCGCTTCGATCAGAGGCGCGTCGGCATCGTCGAAAATGTCGAGCGTGGCGCCTGGCCTCGGATTGATCTCGATGAGCTTGTAGCCATCCGGTCCGCGAATGAGATCGGCGCTGCACAATCCAACCAGGCCGGCGCGGCGCACCAGAGCTGAAAGCCAGCCGCGGATCATCGCCGCCTGCCTGCGATCGAAGCGTCTCAACCGCACGGCGCCGCCATAGCGATAGGGCGCTGCCGGGGCGGGGGACGCCCATTGTTGGCTGAAGCCGACGATATCAGCGGTTTGGCCGTCGCCGACGAAGAGGGCCGAGATGCTGCGGCCGGGAACGAAATGCTGGAAATAACGGCCGGTGGCCGGGGCTTCTCCGGCGGCCCGTCTGATATGCGTGCCGCCGGCGCCGCCCGCGGTCTTGACCACCCAGTTCTCCGGATCAGGCGGCCGGTCCCATCGGAATTCCGGATGCGGAATGCCGAGCTCGGCGCAATCGGCGGCCAGCAATTGCGGGTCCTTGATCCTGCGGATCGCGGCGCCGCTATTGCCGGCGAGCGGAAAATGGCGCGCGACCTCGTCTACGGTCTCCGTCATCCGCTCGAAGCCCGAGCCCAGGACAATGGCGACCGGCTGGTCGTCTCCAGACAGTTGCCGAAGCGTCTCAATGATGCGCTCGCCGTCGATGCCGCCCTGTAGGTCGCCCGGCAGCATCGTCGCGCGTTCGGCGAGCGCGACCGTGTCGGTGTCGCAAAAGAAATCGGCGACCAGCGGACGATAGCCGGCGCGACGCGCAGCGGCAGCCAGCGCCCGGCCTGAAATCGCCGCGATCAGGAGAGATCCGGCATTATTTGGCGGTTTCGCGTGCAAGGGAAAATGCTTCCTGGAAATCCAGCGTGATGGTTTTTTCGGATTCGATCATTCTTTTGAAGAGGCCGAATTCGACCTTGTATTTCACGTTGCCGATGGCAAGCGGACCAATGCCGACAGCTTTTGCCGCTTCGAGCGGATCGCCATTGGCATTGGCGGCCACGCCTTCGATGCCGGCCGGCGGAACCGCATTGACGTCGGCGGCAATAAGCAGACCATTGCCTTTCAACTGGGCTTTCGAAACCACCTGGACGCCAGCCTTGGCGCACGCCAGGATCACCTCGCTCGCCTCGACCAGCTTCGTTTTGCGGGCGTCGCTCGATCCGTCAGCCGCATCTACGGCGATGTTGAATCGACTTTTGATCTCGGCCGCGATCTGCTCGACCCTTTCGATTCCGTCATGACCGACAAGCGTGACTCGGGCGCCTTCCCTGGCGGCGATGACGGCGGTGCAGAAGCCAACGACGCCGGTGGCGCCGAAAACAGCGATCCTCGTGTCTTTCAGTCCGCGCTCGAATTTCTTCTCCAGCGCTTTCTCGACCTTGGCCACCATCGCCGCGGCCGTGGTGAATGAGCCGGCCGGATCGGCGAATACCGAAACCTGGAAAGGCGGCACCATCGCCTTTCGCGCTGCGTCGAACATGTCGAGCGCCAGCGAGGCATCCTTGCCGGCGATGAAGATGCCGGTATCGACGCCCGCATCGGGCGGGCGCGAAAAGATCGCGTCCTGTACGAGGCCTGTCACCTCGCCAAGGCTTACATCGACATAGGGGACGACGGCGTCGAAGCCTGCGTCGAGTGCCATGTTCACGTCGAAAGGGCTCATATGCTTCAACGGCGTCAGCATGTGCAGGATATGTTTACGGGCCATTTCTCGCCTTTCTGCTTGAAAGTGATCGCGTTGCCGAGCCGTCAGCTGCCGACGAGATCAAGTTTGGTCGAACTGATCTTCGCGCCGGAATTCCTGCCCTTGACGATCCTGATCTGGATGCCGTTTTCAACTTTCTGCTGAACCGCGCTGACGTAGCTGACTGCGGCGTCTTGCGATGGGGCGAAGGCAAATCCTGTTGGTCCCCACGAGCTTTGGCCGATGCCGACGGCGCCTGCTTCATTGAGGCCGTGGGCCACCCTCTCGACCCGCTTGGAGGTGAACACGCCACCTTGCGCCGGGGCAAAATGGGTGCCGATCAGCATTTGGATCGCGGCGACGGCGGCGCCGAAGGCTGGAAGGTCGTGCTCGATCAAAGCCGGCATAATGCCCATCAGCACCCGCCGGCAGATCTCGCCGCTGCCGGACGCCGGGAAGGGTGGCAGCGAACGAAACGCCGCGATCTCGGCATCGCCATGCAGTCCATGGCCGCCGTGGTCGAGGATCATGATGACGCGCCACTCTTCCGGAAACGGCAGGCGCGCCACGACCGGCGGCGGCCTGCCGCTGTCGTCCTTGCCGGCGTCGACAATGACACCACCGCGTTCGAAACTGGCGATGCCGATGCCGGATCGGCCGCCGCGCTCGAGCAGGGTCGCGTCGCTGCCGATATCGAGAGGTAATTTGTGGAGCGTGCGCAGCGCCGAGGCGACGGCAAGGGCGATCTGCGTGCCGGAGCCCAGGCCGGCATGGCTCGGGATCGACTGTTCGACCACCAGCCGGTGCTGGCCGCGAATGCCGAGATGGCTGCAGAGCGTCGACAAATGCTCGCCGGCGCGACGGCTTTCGGTGCCTTCGACGATGGTCTCGCTGGACCGCGACAGGGTGACGACGGTTTCGGGTTCGCTTAATGGTAGCCCGACGCTGCCAAAGCGGCGGCCGGTATCGCCATTGAGATCGAGGAAGCCAAGGTGCAGGCGGGCGGGCACTCGTATGGTAACAGAATTCGACATCTACCCCCCGATGGGTGCATCATAGACGCATCATGGAAGTTTAGGTGCCCGTCACCATGATAGCTGTTTTCGTCGAAGGGGCAAGCCGGAGAGAGTGCATTCGTTTTATCTGTTTTGGCCCCGGCATGACAGACCGGGCAGTTCGCGGAGATCGAGATGAGCGAGACAGCTAAGGAAAAGGTCTATTCGGAAGCCGAGATTGCTGACCGGCTCGAGAAGGAGCTGCCGAAATGGCGCTACGAGAACGGCTGGATCCGGCGCAAGTACAAGACCCACAGCTGGAAATCGACACTTATGGTCATCAACACGGTCGGCCATCTCGCCGAGGCGGCGTGGCACCATCCCGACATCACCGCCTCCTATGCCTGGGTCGAGGTGCGCCTGATGAACCACGCAGCGAAAGGGATCACCGACAAAGACTTCGAATTGGCCAAAAAGATCGAGGATGTCGTCCAGTGGCAGCCGGCCAAGGAAGGCGGCGCACTGGAAGGCACTCCGCCGACGGATCAGCGCTTCGCTTACATCAAATATGATTAAGCGCGATCGGAATTTGTTGATAGCGTATGAAAACATTCGCTAATCTGCTGGCAGGCGGGGTTCACGGCCAATCCAGTTTCGTCTAGGATCGGGCCGGCACCAGAAAGTAGCGTAGTGGATGGCGGTTGCTTGGATCGGCAACCGGGAAACGCTGGTCGAGCGCGCGGCTGCACATGCCGCCGCGCTGTTGGGGTCGAGCCGGTGCCCGGTTTTCAGCTTGGATACGGATATACACGGCACCAGGGCGGCGATCGCGCTGGCTGAGCGGATTGGCGCGGCATACGATCATGCCGCCGATGGCGCGGCACTTTCGCGGGAGACCGCGCTTTTTACCGACAAGGGCGCGATGACCGTCGCGCCTGGCGAGACGCGCCGGCGCGCCGATGTCGTGGTGATTGTGGGCGAACTCCCGCAAATCCATCATGAATTTGTCGGCGGGCTTGCTGAGACGGTTCCCGATCTCTCGGCCAAGAATCAACGCCAAATCTTTCTGGTCGGATCGAAAGGGGCGTCTGCTCCGCCGCTGAACAACGGGCGGACGGCGACGCTCCTTTCCTGCGGCGAGGCAAGCCTCGGCGCGACGCTGGCGGCGCTGAGGGCGCAGTGCAGGGGGCGTAGGACATCGCAACCGGTGTCGAATTTCGACGATTTCGCCAAAGCCCTGGAGGCTGCGCATTTTCCCGTCTTCCTGTTTTCAGGCGACGCAACCGAAGGGCTGGCGCTGGAGATGCTGCAAGGACTGATCGCCGATCTCAACCGCAAGTCACGCGCATCCGGCCTTCATCTGCCGGCGAACGAAAACGGCTGGGGAAGCGCGCTCGCCTCGACCTGGATGACGGGTTTCCCGTTGCGCACCGGCTTTGCGCGCGGCTTCCCGGAATTCGACCCCTGGCGTTATGATGTCGCGCGCATGATCGCTGCCGGCGAAGCCGACCTGCACCTGCGGATCTCTTCCTCAATTGTCCAGCCGCAGAAGAAGAAGAACCGCATGGCGCTGATTGTGCTGGCGAAAACGCAGGAGCCGATCGCGGGTGCTGCAGTCACCATCGCCATTGGCGAAGCGGGCGTCGATCACGAGGCGGTGGTCTATTCCAGCCGCACCGGTTCGCTAAGGTCGGTCGATGCGCGAGCGGCGTCGGAGCTGCCCTCCGCTGCAACTGTTATCCGCCTGGTCGCCAGTCATGTCTCCGCCGAGGCCGCGTTGCCATGCTGACGAAAATCTCGGGCGGCGACATCATCGATCCGGTCAACGGCCGTCTCGGCAAGGGCGACCTCTGGATCAGGGACGACAAGATCGTTGCGGCGCCGGCGGGGGGGGCTGCTGACCGGACCATCGACGCTGCCGGCTGCATCGTGATGGCGGGCGCCATCGACATCCATTCCCACATCGGCGGCGGCAACGTGAATACGGCACGGCTGCTGTTGCCCGAGCAGCATGCCGCGCATCAGGCGCGGCCGGCGACGACGCCGCTCTCCAACGCGGGCTGGTCGACCTTCCAGACCGGCTGCCTCTACGCCAAAATGGGTTTCACGACGGTCGTCGAGCCGGCGATGTCGCCGGGAGCCGCACTTCACACCCACCTCGAACTGGCCGACATCCCGATCATCGACAAGGCGACGCTCGCCATTCTCGGCAACGACGATTTCCTGCTGTCGATGATCCGCGCCGACGCCCCCTCAACGATGATCGAAGACTATGTCGCCTGGACGGTCGCCTCGACGCGGGCGCTTGGGGTCAAGGTGATCAACGCCGGTGCGGCGGCCGCCTTCAAGGAAAACGTCCGCACCTTCTCGCTGGACGACGTCGTGCCTTCCTATGGCGTCAGCTCGCGCAAGATCGTCAAGACGCTGCAGGCGGCCGTCGACAGTCTCGGCGTCCCGCATCCTCTACATGTCCATTGCAACAATCTGGGCAGCCCCGGATCGGCGGATACGGCGGCCGCGACGATCGCGGCGGCGGAAGGATTGCCGCTGCACCTCGCGCATCTCCAGTTCTACGGCTACGGCACCGAAGGCAAGCGCAGGTTTTCCTCGGCCGCGGCGCGTCTAGCCGAATTGGTCAACGCGACGCCGGAGGTCACCATCGACATCGGCCAGGTAATGTTCGGCCAGACGGTCACTGTCTCCTCCGACGTCATGCGGCAGTTTTCGGCGCGTGGCAGTGCCCACCCGAAGAAATCCGTCATTCATGATGGGGACGGCAATGGCGGCGGCATCGTGCCCTACAGCTATGGCAAGGATTTCTATGGCACGATGCAGTGGGCGATCGGGCTCGAGCTTTTTCTCCTGATCGACGATCCGTGGCGTGTCTTCTTCACCACCGATCATCCCAATGGCGCGCCCTTTACCGTCTACCCGGCTCTGTTCGAGCTGCTGATGAGCCGGGAAGCGCGCGCCGAAACGATTGCCGAACTTCCAAAATCCGCCATGGCGCTGTCCACCCTGGCCTCAATCGACCGTGAATACACGTTCGAGGAAATTGCCATCATGACGCGCGCGGCCCCAGCCAAGCTGCTCGGGCTGACGGATCGGGGCCATCTCGGCGTCGGCGTCACAGCCGATATCGCTGTCTACCGCAGGGACGAGAATATTGCGAAAATGCTGGGGCAGGCGGCGTATGTCTTCAAGGATGGCGATCTCGTCGTGCAAGATGGGGAGATCACCCACTACCGTTGGGGCAAGGCGCTCAGGCTCAATCCGTCGCCGGACAAGGCGATGGTGCGGCGTCTGGAAGACTATCACCAGCAGCGTTACGGCCTGTCGCTGGACTGGTTCAATTTCCCAGATTCCGCAATCGCGCGCGAACAGCCGTTCGGCGAGGTAGCATGCCGAATGTGAGCGTAAATGGCATAACGATCGACGATACCTTTGCCGAGGCCTTCGGCATGCGCGCGACCGCCATCATCATCACCGCGCCGAACCGGAAATGGGCGCACCAGGCGGCGATCACGATGACCGGCTTTGCCACCTCGGTGATCGGCTGCGGCTGCGAAGCGGCAATCGATGTCGAACTGCCGCCATCGGCCACACCGGATGGCCGGCCCGGCTGCCGCGTGATGATTTTTGCGATGGGGACCGAGGAACTGCAGAAACAACTGCTCAATCGCGTCGGCCAGTGTGTCTTGACCTCGCCGGGTTCGGCCTGCTTCGCCGGACTGGAGGGCAGCGCCGAGTTGAAGCTCGGTTCGGCGCTGCGTTATTTCGGCGACGGCTGGCAGATCTCCAAGAAAATCGGCGGCAGGCATTTTTGGCGCGTTCCCGTCATGGATGGCGAATTCCTGTGCGAAGCAACAACCGGACTGACGAAGGATGCCGTCGGCGGCGGCAATTTCTTTGTCATGGCTGAAAGCAGCGCCAAGGCCTTGGTTGCTGCCGAGGCCGCCGTTGCCGCGATAGGCCTGGTGCCCGGCGCGATCGTGCCGTTTCCGGGCGGCATCGCCCGTTCGGGTTCCAAGATCGGTGGTAAATACAAGGGCATGATCGCCTCGGCCAACGAAGCCTACGCGCCGACACTGCGCGGTGTCGTCAGGAGTGAGCTCGGGCCCGACATCAACGCCGTCCTGGAAATCGTCATCGACGGCGAGACCAACGATGCCGTTGCCGCCGCGATGAAGGCCGGCATCAAGGCCGTCATCGAGCTTGGGCCGAAGCGAGGCGCGGTTCGCATAAGCGCCGGCAATTACGGCGGCAAGCTCGGCAAGTTCATCTATTCGCTGAAGGATATGCTGCCATGAAGGCGCTGACCTTCACCCTTGTCGCCGAGCCGCCCGAGCGCGTTGACCTGTCGCCGCTGACGCCGGAGCGGCTTGCCGGGATGGAAAGGCGCGATATCGAAAAAGTCCAGATCGGCATGTCGAAGCATGGATCGAAGGTCGGCGATATCTTTCGCGTCGCCGGCAACGATCCGCTGGACATCGTGTTCGAAGGTGGAAGCGCGCGCCTCGACCGCGTGGCGGAGGGCATGCGGGGCGGTTCGGTTCGCGTCGTCGGTAATGCCGGCGCCCAGGCCGGGCGTGCCATGCGCGGCGGCAAACTCACGGTCGAAGGCAATGCCGGTCCGCATGCCGGCTCCGGCATGCGCGGCGGCAGGCTTGAAATAACAGGCAACGCCGGTGATCACCTTGGGGCGCCGCTCGCCGGGGAACTGGCCGGCATGAATGGCGGCGTGCTGATCGTCAGGGGCAAAGCCGGCGCTTTTGCCGCCGACCGCATGCGGCGCGGCCTGATCGCGGTGCTGAAAGGCTCAGGCGACCATGCCGGCAGCCGCATGATCGCCGGCACGCTGGTGGTGGCCGGCGGCACCGGCGAGATGCCGGGCTATCTGATGCGTCGCGGTTCGATCCTTCTCGATCGCGCGCCGAAAAGCCTGTCGCCGAGCTTCGTCGAATGCGGCGCGCCAGAGAGTGTCTTCGCCGCCATCGTCGATCGCCATCTGATCGCCGAGGGTATTTTGAAACGGCCGCTTCTGGGCAAGGCGCCGCAGAAATATGGCGGTGACAACGCGGTGCTAGGAATGGGTGAGGTTCTTTTCCCTCGCTGAGGCGTTCAGCAGACGGCATTGCGGTTAAGCCGCCGTGCTGATGGCCGGCATGTCTGCTGGGAGGGTTAGCGGCGGTCGTTGGCAATCAGTTTCGTCAGGCAATCACCCGCCTGGCTCTCAGGCACGCCGAGATCTCTGACACTGTCCATGTGGTTGCGGTTCGTGAGAACAAGCGACGTTGCCGGCGAACCCTGCTGCAGCAGGTTCTCTTTGAATCGATCTGCTTGCTGATGGAAAGGCGGCGTCTCATTGGCTCCGACCAGAACCGTCGCCCTGGTTTGAGGATCATGCCGATAGGCAAGAGGTGTAAACATGGCGACTTCCTCATCGGTGATTCCAATCTCGTTGGCGAGAAAGGAGTTCTGGAGCGGTTTCAAATCGTAGAGCCCGCCGAGCAGAAGGACTGCCCGCACATTCGATGGGGTATTCTCACTGTTGAACAGAAACGTAGAAAGATGTGCTCCAGCCGAATGGCCGCTGATAGTCAGCTCTGCCGGGTTTCCGCCGTGGTCGGCGATATGGGCCAGAAGCCACTGCTTGGCGCGGCGCACCTGGTCGACGATCGTGGTCATTCTGACCTTGGGCATCAGAGCATAGTCGACGATGGCGGCTATCGCACCGGCCTGGGTAATCGTCGTCGCCACGTATGAGTAGTCGCGCTTGGAGAACATTCTCCAGTAGCCGCCATGGATAAACATGTGCACCGGCAGGCCGCTTCTTTTGCCCGAGGGAAAGAACAGGTCGATGGTTTCGGTCTGATCCGGCCCATAGGCAACGTCGGCAGTCATTGGAATGGTTGCGCGAACGGCCTCGCTGCGGTGAACGATGTCCTGCACGATTTTGTCAAAATCCGCGACGTGGTCGCGGATGCGAAACGGATCGCTTTGCACTCTTCCTCCGCTCAGATGCTGATGGCGAGGTATTTCGCCTCCATGAACTCGGCAATGCCGTGATGCTGGCCGCCCTCGCGGCCGAGGCCGCTCTGCTTCACCCCGCCGAAGGGTGCTGCCGGATCGGACATCAAGCCGCGGTTGAGAGCGATCATCCCGGCTTCGATCTTGGATGCCACCCGCATTCCACGCGCAAGATCGCGCGTGTAGATGTAGGCGGCAAGACCGTATTCGGTGTCGTTGGCGCGCGCGATGACGTCGGCTTCCGTTTCGAATTTCGAGATCGGCGCCACCGGCCCAAAAATTTCCTCGTGCGCCATCTCCGCCTCGGCCGGGACGTCGCAGAGCACGGTCGGCGGATAATAGTATCCCGTTCCCGAGCCTGCCTTGCCCCCGCACAGCACCCGCGCGCCACGGGCGACAGCATCGTTGACCAGACGGTCGATCTTGTCGACGGCCTTCCTGGTGATCATCGGCCCGCACTCCGTGGCTGCGTCCGTACCAGCGCCGATCTTGAGTGCCGACATCCGCCTGGCGAGGCATTCGCCAAAGGCATCGTAAACGCCAGACTGGACATAGATGCGGTTTGCAGCCGTGCAAGCTTCGCCGGCGTTGCGCATCTTCGCCACCATCGCCCCATCGACCGCCGCGTCAAGGTCCGCGTCATCGAACACAAGGAATGGCGCATTGCCGCCAAGTTCCATCGAACACGAAACCACGTGCTTTGCGGCCTCGGCCAGCAGAACGCGCCCCACACCCGTCGAGCCAGTAAAGGAGAGTTTGCGCACCCGCGGATCGGCCAGCAGCGCAGCCGTCACAGGGCCGGGATTGGAGGTTGTCAGAACGTTCACCACACCTGGCGGAACGCCTGCTTCCTGGTAGAGCGCGGCAAGCGCGTAGGCCGTGAGCGGGGTCTCGCTGGCTGGCTTCAAAATTACGGTGCATCCGGCAGCCAAGGCGGGCGCGATCTTGCGCGTCGCCATGGCGGCAGGGAAGTTCCAGGGTGTGACAAGGATGCAGATGCCGATGGGCTCGTAGTCGACCACGATCCGGTTCGTGCCGGAAGGCGCCATTCCGAATTCACCGGTGATGCGAACGGCTTCCTCGGCATTCCAGCGAAAGAATTCCGCAGCATAGGCGATCTCGCCACGCGTGTCCCTGAGTGCCTTGCCGTTTTCCAGCGAGATCAGGGTTGCGAGCGTCTCGGAACGTTGCGTCATCAGCTCGAAGCAACGTCTGAGGATTTCGGAACGCTTGCGGGGTGCCGTTGTGCGCCAGCCATCGGCGGCCTTGGCCGCAGCCTCCACGGCGGCCGCGGCATCTTCGATCGTCGCATCGGGAACGGCGGCGATCACTGCCTCGGTGGAAGGGTCCACGACCTGGATTTCCCTGCTGTCGGCGGATTGCCTCCATTGGCCACCGATATACAAGCCGTGGGAAAATCTATGGAAGTCGGCAGTGTCCTGCTCGTCCTCCAGCACCTGATGAGATATGTTCATCGCCTGCTCCTCTATTGCTCACACGACGTAGGTGGCGAGGTCGCCATCATAGGCAGCCTGGATCAGGCCCCGCATGGCTGCCAGATCGAATGGACGCGGATTGTTCTTGATGAGACGGTCAATGCCGAGCGCCTGTTCGGCCGTCCAATCGAGCTTGTCGGCGGGAAGTCCGAGCTTGGCCAGCGTAGGCGTGATCCCGATCGCTCCAAACAGCCGGCCGATCTCGTCGATCGCCGCGTCGGCCATCTCACCGGTACTCCGGTCCCTCCCGTCGAGACCAAGGGCAAGGCCGATCTCGGTCATCTCGGCGGCCGCGGTGGCCCGGTTGTACTTCATGACATACGGCAGCATGGTCGCGACACCCAGCCCGTGAGCGGTGTGGGTAAGGGCACCGACCGGATATTGCACCGCGTGCGCCGCCGCAGTTCCGGCCGTACCGAACGCACAGCCGGCTGCAAGCGCGCCCATCATCACATCGGCCCGAGCGTCCTCGTCGGCGGGGTCGCGGTATGCCTTCTCGAGACTGCGGCCAAGCAGCTTGATCGCGAGCAGCGCAAAATGATCGGTCAGCGCGCTCTTGCCGATGAAGACATGCTGTTGCGGCAGGCTGGGGTCAGTGCCGCGCCTGACGGCGGTAAAAGCCTCGATCGCATGTGTCAGCGCGTCTGCGCCCGCGATCGCCGTAAGTCCCGGGGGACATGTCATCGTCAGTTCCGGGTCGCAGATGGCGGCTGCCGCGATCAGATGCGGGCTGGAGATGCCTACTTTCATGGTGCGATCCGGATCGGAGATCACCGCGACAGGTGTCACTTCCGAGCCGGTGCCGGCTGTCGTTGGAACGGCGATCAACGGCAGCGTCGGACCAGGCACCTTGAACTCGCCGTAGTAGTCCTGGAGCAGGCCGCCGTGACTGATGAGCAACGCGGCGCATTTGGCCATATCGAGACAACTGCCACCTCCGATGCCGATCACCATGTCCGGCGCAAACTCTCGCGCCATCTCTACGCAGACGGCAACCGTGTCTCGTGGCACATCGGGCAGCACACGGTCGTGCACCAGCACATCTATCGATGCGCACTCGAGCGCCTCCATGATCTCTGCGAAGGCGACAGTTGCGGCAAAGCGCTCGTCCGTACAGACAAGAGCGCGACGGCCCAGCCTGGCTGCAACGGTTGGAATGACATGGCGCTGGCCCTTCCCGAAGAGGATCTCACGCGGGAGCCTTACGGCAGCGAAGAGGCTCATGTTCGTCCCTCGATGATGTTGGGAGTGGAAAGCGAAAGCTCGCCGAGCTCGCACCCTAAATATCCTGTATTAAATCGTATATGATATAGGATTGTATTGTGCGAAGCATCGTGTTAGCCAGTGATCCTGTCAAGAGGCAAAGATGCAGGTCATGAACTTAAGCAATGCCCGAGAAGCCGACCCCGCTAGCGGACGCATCCAGCGATCCAACAGCCTGGTGGAGGACGTGTATGAAGCGATCTTCGCGCAACTCATGTCACTGAAGATCGCGCCTGGCTCACGGATCACCGTCGACAGTCTGGTCAAGGAACTCGAAGTATCCCACACGCCAATCCGTGAAGCGCTTGGCCGCCTCGAAGGCGAAGGCCTTGTGCTGAAGACACATTTGATCGGCTACCGCGCCGCGCCGCAGATAACCAAGCGCCGATTTGACGAACTTTATGAGCTTCGCCTGCTGCTCGAGCCGCATGGGGCGGCCAAAGCAGCCGCATTGATGGATGAGGCGAAACTTGCGGTGCTTCGGGAGTTCGCAGGGGGCATGGCGCGCCGCGAAGGCAAGGATGAACGCCTGCGTTACTCAAACTTCGCGCGGCAGGACGCCATTTTCCACGACAGGATCATGGAATTTGCCAACAATGATCTCGTGCGCGAGACTCTCGCATTCCAGCACACGCACTTCCACATCTTCCGCCTGATGTTCCATTCACGCGTTACCGAGGAAGCGCTCGACGAGCATGAGGCCATCCTGGCCGCCTTCGCTGCCTCCGATCCCGCTGCGGCGGAACAGGCAATGCGCCGTCATATCGAGCATTCTCGTGATCGTTTGCTGCTGGCGTTCGATTGAGACTGTCACGATGTCCGTCACCGTCCACATCGGGAGCGCCGCCGTCAAGCTGGATGCATCGTTGATCATGCAGGTAAACGCCCGGGACGTCCCGGATTCCCTTTTCTGAGACCCGCGCCGCCGGGCGAGTGCAATGCCCGCCGGACTTCCATCCACAAACGAGGAAACCGACTATGCCAGGCAAGAAAATACTAATGTTGACCGGTGAGTTTACAGAAGAATACGAGATCTTCGTCTATCAGCAGGCGATGGAGGCTGTCGGCCACATCGTCCACGTTGTCTGTCCTGACAAGAACGCTGGAGACCTGATCAAGACGTCGCTTCACGATTTCGAAGGTGACCAAACCTACACCGAAAAACCCGGCCACTATGCTTTGATGAACAAGACCTTTTCGGAGGCGGAAAAACAGCTCGACCAATATCATGCCGTGTATTGCGCGGGCGGTCGTGGCCCCGAGTACATCCGCACGGATAAGCGCGTGCAGGCGATAGTCCGCCATTTCCACGAAAACAATAAGCCGATCTTTACGATCTGCCATGGCGTCCAGATCCTGATCGCGGTCGACGGCGTCGTGCGTGGCAAGAAAGTGGGTGCGCTGGCTGCCTGCGAGCCGGAAGTGACCCTCGCCGGCGGAACCTATATCGACCTGTCCCCGACTGAGGCCTACGTGGACGGAACAATGGTCTCGGCAAAGGGCTGGACCGCACTTGCCGCATTCATCCGCGAGTGCCTGAAGGTGCTAGGAACGGAAATCCGCCACAACTGAGTCAATCGCCCGATGCACTCCAGACGGGATGCGTCGTGATTGCCAGGTCTGCCGCTACAGGCAGGGCTCGGCAGGCCTGAGATGCATCACGGCTGCGTCGGCCCCGTGGCGGCCGCCAGTGCGTCGATGTCGTCGTAGAGCGCCTGGCTGTGGTAGTAGAGCCGGTCGAAAACGGGTTGGGTGCGCCCGTAGGTCGCGGCCCATCTGGGGTCCGGCAGGATTTCGGCGCCGTAGCTCACGAATCGCTCGGCCGCCTGTTCGACGCGCGAGAAGCGGCCGGTCGCCGTCGCGGCCATCGCGGCACAGCCGACAATGCCGCATTCGGGCTCCCGCGGAACCAGGATCGGAATGTTGAAGGCACTTGCCTTGATCTTCAGCCAGAGTTCGGTGCGCGCCCCGCCACCCGCGGCGATAACGCGCTCCAGCGGCTTGTTTGACGCGCGTTCCATGATGCGGATGTGACGCGTCATGGCAAAGGCGATGCCTTCCAGGATCGAGCGGTGCAGATGTTCCATGCCATGCCCGGCGCCCAATCCGAAGAACTGTGCGCGGGCGTTGCGATGGCGCCCCAGGCGCTCGCCGGTGAGAAAGGGCATGAAGAGCAATGCGTCGCAACCGGCGGGTGCCTCGGCGGCGCAGGCGACGATCTCGTCATAGGACAGCGCGTTGCCGTGGAAGGCGCGGCGTGCCCAGCGCATGCCGTCGCCACCGGTCTCCAGCAGCACGAATTGCGCCCAGTTGCCTTCGATCGTCGCAACGTTCGAGATTTCCGGGTCAAGCAGCGGCCTCTCTGCGATCGCCGTGATGATCGCGCCCGTGCCGGTGCTGTCGGAACCCATTCCCGGCCGACAAGCGCCTGAGCCGAGCAGTGCAACCGGATAGTCGGCGCCGCCGACCAGCACGGGGGTGCCTGACCGCAGGCCGGTGTCACGCGCCGCCTGTTCGGTGACGTGGCCGACGACATCCAGCGGGTTGCGAATTGGCGGCAACTTGGCGGCATCCAGACCCATGCGCTCGATCATCACCGGCGACCAGTCGAGCCGCTCTGGGTTCATCAGGAAGCTGCAGGACCCATCGCCGGTATCCATGGCAATCTCGCCGGTCAGCCGGTAGTTGATGTAATCCTTCGGCATGATGGCGACTGCGCTGCGGGCGTATGCGGCGGGATCGTTGTCTCGGACCCATTGCAGTTTGAAACCCGGCCATGCGGGGGTCGGCGTGTTGCCGCTTTCGGGCAGGTAGCTGTTCGGCTCATTCGCTTCCTCGAAGCGACGCACGAGATCGATGGTGCGCTTGTCGTTCCAGAGCGGCGCCGTCTCGCGCGTCAGCGCTCCGTGCGCATCGAGCAGGACCAGCCCGTGCATCTGCCCGCAGACGCAGATGGCGGAGATGCGTTCGCGGGCGCCATCGAGGCGGTCCAGCACCGTCTTGACGCTCGCTCGCGCACCCTCCCACCAATCGACCGGCCGCTGTTCGGCCCGGCCGAACTCCGGCACGATCTGGTCGTGCTCTCGCGACGCAAGTTCGAGGATATTGCCGGTGACATCGATCAGAGCGGCGCGGACGCTGCCGGTGCCGACGTCGATGGCGAGGAAAAGCTCGCCGCTCATTTCGGCCGATTCCTGAGATGGGCAAGCATGTGATCCTCTGTCTATCGGTCAGAGCAAGCGCGGCGTGACGAGAATGCGTTCCATGGCATTAGCCTTTCGCCGCTTCGATGGCGATGCGCGAAATCTTTTCGAAATCCGGCCCCGACACCGGGATCGCGATGTCGAAGACCTCTGCGATCACCTGCGTCCAACCATGCAGGAAATATGTCCAACCGTCCTCGATCTGCAACTGCTGTCGGGCCTGCTGCCGCCTTGCCTGGTCAAGGAAGATCAGGTCGCCTCGATAATTGAGATCCCAGGCAATGCCGCGCTTAGGGAATACGGCGTCATCGGTGATCGGCGAGCCCGGCGCGTCCTTGCCAAGTCCGGTCGCGTTGATCACCAGCGAGCCTGGTTTCAGCGCCGCCAACGCCTCATCATTGATCTCGGGTCGGTCTGCCAGGACATACTCGATCTCGACCGTCGACATCATATCTCTGTGGATGCGCTCGATTTCGTCGAGACGCGACTGCGAACGGTCGGTGACAATGATGCGCGAAGGTCCACGCTCCTTGCGCATCAGGTGCCAGGTGATCGCAATCGTCGATCCGCCGGCGCCCATCGACAGGACTTCCGCGCCGGTGTCTTCGAAGTATCCCGCCGGGACGAAACCATCTATCGCAAGGCCCGATGAGATCGGATCCTTGGCATGGCAGATGAGTTTGCCGCCCCGCTTCGACAGGCAGCTGGTCTCGTGCATCAGGCGAGCGTGCGGATCGATCACGTCGAACAGGTCGCGCGCTGCGTTGAAGAGATCGATCTTGTGCGTGGTGACGAGCGCGCCAAGCGACAGCGGGTCGGAGTTTATGAAGGAGACGACCTCACGGTAGGCCTCCGGATCGGCATGAAGCGGAAAGTCGATGCCCTTGAGAACCGCATCTTTCAGCCCGAGGTGGCGCGCCCATGCAGGGAAAACCCGCATGATCGAACTGCTCGTCGTCGTGACACCGATAAAATAGAGTGTCGGCTGGGTAGCCGGCCGATAGCGGCTCATTTGCCGATCTCCCGGATTTCCCTCGCGCGCAGCACAGCCGCGGCAGTGCGAAGTGAAGCAGCGATCTCGAAGGGAGCCTTCATGCCGGCACCGTGCGGGATTGTTGCCCATAGAGGGCGGAGATCAGCTTCGCGTCACGCGGTCGCCAATCCGGGTTGTCGACTTCCTTCCAGCCTCCATCGTCGGCGACCACGCGCGAGCGCATGCCTCCCGATTTTGCGATGATCTCGTAGTCCTGCCCTGAATCGGCCGGATAGCAGAACAGCATCACCAGATCCTCTTCCCCGACATTGATCGAGCGGTGGATCCAGAAAGGGGGGACGTAACAGACGGTCTGCGCATCGACGGACAGGATGCGGACCTCGCCCTCCGGCGATTCCATCAGCATGAGGCCCTGCCCCTTCTGGCCATAGTAGATCTCGGGCCGGTCGGCCTGGTTGTGGATGTGACCGCGTGTCATGAAATACTCGTCGCCGACTTTTCCGGGCGCCATGCGCGTGACGCCGAAAATCAGATCGCCCGACTGCTCGGTCGGTCGGAACTCGGAGACCTCATAGACGATGCGCTCGCCCCACGTCGCGCGCATGGCTTCGAAGGCAGCGGCGTCCGCGTAGAGCCCGTCCAGATCGCAGAAGCGTTTTTGGTAGCTGCCGGTTGCATTTCCCATCGCACCAGTCGACAGATCGACCTTGCATCCAATGGGCTCAAACAATCTTGTCAAAGGACTACCTCATCTCGCGTTACTGTTGGCATCGGCGCTGATCTGGACTGCACCTCCTGCTTTTCGACAAGAACCACACTTGCTTTGCAGGGTACGATTTGCTCTCCCTATGCAGACCAGCTTGGAGGTTGCTGGATTATGGCAGATTTCGACTACGAAGCACACGACAGTGAATTGGGCGTTGTCGTCATGCCGCCCCCGCTGTCTTAAGCAATCCGAGAGAACCGCCTTGCTCCTCCAAGTCGCCTTCGACAAGCCTGAACACCTGGCCCTGCTCCCGCAGATGAAGGCGTTTGCCGACATTATCGAGGTCGGCACGCCGTTGCTGAAACGCTTTGGCCTCTCTGCCATCACCACGGCGCGCGAGCTCTGCCCTGAAATCATGGTGTTGGCTGATACCAAGACCGTCGACGGCGGCCAGCTCGAGGCTGATATGGTATTCGGCGCCGGTGCCGCGTTCATGACGGTCCTGTCGTGTGCTTCGTCCGCCACGCACGAAGCAATAGGAAAACGTGCCGCCGCCTTCGGCGCGACGGTCATCGTCGATACCATCACCAAGTCGGGCGAGGCAGAATTGCTTCCCTTGAATGCTGTCTTCCCCGAAAGCTTCGGCTATGTCGCGGTCCACTCGCCAACGGATGCGCGGCTGGCGGGCAACACCTCCACGTCACATATCGACGCCGTGAGAAAGATGCACGATCGCGGCTTCCTGGTTTCGCTCGCCGGCGGGATCGGCCCCGACACGCTGGAGGCGGTGATCGCAGTCGAACCCGAAATCCTCGTGGTTGGCAGCGCCATTACAGAATCCGCAAGCCCGAAAGAGGTAGCACGATGGATTCGCGACAGATTGCCCAATCCAGGCCGTGGCTGGCCGTGGGACAGGAAATAACCGACCTTCTTGGCCGGATCGACGCCGTCGCCTTTGCAAGGCTAGTGCAGGCGTTCGATGACCCCGATCAGCGATGGTTCTTTTCCGGGCAGGGGCGTTCCGGCCTTGTCGCGCAGATGGGCGCGATGCGCTTCATGCACCTTGGCCGAACGGTGCATTTCGTCGGTGAGGTATCGGCGCCGTCGATCCGCAAGGGCGATGCGCTGCTGATCATCTCCGGCTCTGGAGAGACGCCGGTCAGTACAAGCTTTGCCCGCATCGCCAAGGCGGAGGGCGCCAAGGTCGTTACGCTGACGCATAAGCCGGCGGGGACCCTGGCCGGCATTGCAGATGTCACGCTGCATGTACCTGTCGAGAAATCGGAACAGTTTGGCGGCAGCCTGTTCGAGCAATCCTGCCTCATCCTGCTCGACAGCATTGTGCTCGGCTTGGCGCAGCAGACTCCCGACGCGCACAAGCTGATGTTGTCCCGCCACACCAACTTGCAGTGACGCCCGTGCCGACGGTGCGAGCATCGGAGACGGGGACTGTCGATGGGGTGGGATTTTCTCAGGCAAGATCGAGCGGTCTCCCGGCGACGCGCTCAAAGCCGCGCACCCTCGGGTCACGCCCGAGGGCATCTCTTGGGCGATATGCAGTGGCCAGGAAGCTCGCTGGGCGCCTCACCTTCCGTAGCGGCAAGACACTGGACTCGCTGTGCGATGCCGATATTGTACTTGAGGAGCGTTGGTGCCGTGCTTTGGCGACGGCAACCGACGGGGAGATGCCGGCGGCTTGTTCGCAGGAACAGGTCCCCGGTCAATATGGGAGGAAGTCTGATGAGAATTGGGGCCTTTCTGGCCGGCTTTTCGGCCTTTTCTGCGCTTGTTGGCGCACCTGCCTTCGCGCAGGACAAGCCGTTTGCGGGAGTTACCGTGAACGTTATTACGCAGACCGGTGCGATTCAGGAGCCTCTACAGAGGCGCGCGCCCGAGTTCGAAGCGCTCACCGGCGCCAAGATCAATGTCATCGCGGTGCCCTTCTCGGATCTCTATCAAAAGATCCTCACCGACTGGGCGAGCGGCACCAACTCGGTCGACGCCGGCGTGTTCGCCCCGCAATGGATGGTCGACTACATCGCCGGCGGCTACCTCGAGGACCTGACGCCGCGGGTCGAGGCCGACAAGGACATCCAGCAGGAGGATGTGGGCGCGTTCTTCCGGGACTTCTCCGAGAAGTACAACGGCAAGACCTACATGATCACGCTCGATGGCGACTTTCACATGATGTACTACCGCAAGGACGTGCTGGAAGCGGCCGGCCTGGCGGTGCCGAAAACCTGGGACGAGTATCTCGAGGTCGCCAAGGCCACGCATGGTAAGGATATGAGCGGCGATGGCACACCGGATTTCGGCTCGTGCATCGCCAAGAAGCGCAACGCGCAGAGCTATTGGTTCGTCACCGATGTGGTCGGCTCGATGACCCAGTCCAAGGGAACCAGCCAGGGCACCTTCTTCAACACCAAGGACATGACGCCGCTCGTCAACAACGACGCCTTCCGCAAGGCGCTCGACTTCCTGTCTGAATCGACCAAATACGGCCCGCCGGACGAGCTAAACCTCGATGTCAGCGATACAAGGCCACTCTTCGCTTCCGGCCGCTGCGCGCTGAACCTCGACTGGGGTGATGTAGGCACCATCTCGATCGATCCGGCGCAGTCCAAGGTGATGGGCAAATGGGGCGCGGCGATCATGCCCGGATCCAAGGAGGTCCTGAACTGGGACACCGGCAAGCTCGAGGCCTGCACGGCAGAAAACTGCCCGCACGCGATCGACGGCGTGAACCATGCACCGTTCGCCGCCTTTGGCGGCTGGGGCGGCGGCATCAACGCAGCGGCCGATCCGAAGGTGAAGGACGCCGCCTACGCGTACTTCTCGTTCATGACGCAGCCGGCACAGTCGAATGCCGACGTCACCGTCGGCGGCACCGGCTTCAACCCGTATCGCACCTCGCAGCTCAGCTACAGCGACCTTTGGAAGAAGGCCGGCATGAGCGAGGACGAGGCTAAAGTCTACCTGGGCGCGATCAACGACAGCATGAGCAGCCCGAACATGATCCTCGACCTGCGCATCCCGCAAAATCAGAAGTACCAGCAGGTCGTGCTCGACGAGGCGGTCTCGCGCTTCCTCGCCGGCGAAATCGACAAGGAAGCGACCGTCGCGGCGGTCGAGGAAGGCTGGAATGAGCTGAACGAAGAGATTGGCAAAGACGAGCAGCTCAAACTTTACAAGGCGACTATCGGCGCCAAATAGGCGTCAAGCAATCGACCCGGCGTGGCATCGGTCCGCGCCGGGTCTCGTGCCTGCCACACTTTCCCGGGTTATGATGACCGCAACCGACACTATGCCAGAAGCTGCCGACCGCCGCAGCTGGGCCGAATGGCTGGACGGTCACTCGGGCCGGATCATGGTGCTGCCAGCCGTCGTCGTGCTTCTCTGCTTCGCGATATTTCCGCTCATCATCTCGGCCTATCTCGCGCTTTCGCGCTTTGCACTCGCGTCGGGCGGATTCACGCTGAAATTCATCGGCCTTTTGAACTTCCGCAAGTTGCTGGTCGGCTCACAGCAGTATCACCTGCTCGGCAAGTTCGGCACGTTCGGCTTTGTCCAATGGGCTTTGCTGGCGTTGATAGCGGCAGCGCTGCTTTTTCTTCTCGCCCGCTATTTCTGGCGTGGCAGGCCGACGATCGCCGGCATGGTTGGTCGCCTTCTCGCGACGGCAACGGCTATGGCCCTGGCGGTACTTGCGCTGGCCACCATGGCGCCGGGCGGCGTGCCGGGGACCGTCGTCAACACGCTTCTCTACGTGTTCGTCGGCGTATCCGTGCAGTTCGCACTGGGGCTGGGCCTGGCGCTCCTCTGCGGCCAGCCAATCCGCGGCCGAAATTTCTTTCGCGTCCTCTTCTTCATCCCGTTGATGGTCACCCCGGTCGGCATCGCCTACACGTTCCGCATGCTCGCCGACATGCAGAAGGGCCCCTTCGCCCCGCTCGTGCGCGCTTTCGGCATCAGCGAGTGGTCATGGGCCACAGAGGCCTGGTCGGCGCGACTCATGGTGTTGGTTGGCGACACCTGGCAGTGGACGCCGTTCATGTTCATCGTGCTGCTGGCGGCCATTGAGAACCAACCGCGCGATCAGGTCGAGGCGGCGCGGCTCGACGGAGCCAACGGCTTCCAGATTTTTCGCGACATTACCTGGCCAGCGATCGCGCCGATTGCCGCTACCGTCGTGCTGATCCGGCTGATCGAGGCTTTCAAGATCATCGACCTGCCGAACGTGCTCACCGGCGGCGGCCCTGGCCTGGCAACGGAATCGATGACGCTCCATTCCTTCATATCCTGGCGCACCCAGGATCTCGGCGGCTCGGCCGCTGTCGGCTACATGCTCCTGTTCATCTCGACCATCGTATGCGTCTCGTTCTTCAACTTTGTGGTCCGGCCGGCGCGCCGGTTCGAAGCATGAGCGCCGAGCTGCGCTCACTGGCGCGCCGGCTGTTCGAGCCGGCCTCGATCGACAGCCAGGCGCCGGTCACCAAGATCGTCACTTATGCGCTGCTGTTCCTGTGGGCGCTCGTTGTGGTGATTCCTCTCTACTGGGTGTTAATCACCTCCTTCAAGGGGCCTGGGGAGGTCGACAACGGGCCGTTCTATCTCCCGTTCGTCGACTTTGCCCCCTCGCTGCAGGCATGGGATTTCATGCTCGTGCAGAATTACACACTGCGCCCTTATATGAATTCCGTCGTCGTCGCGGTGGCCAGCACGCTACTCGCAGTCCTGATCGGCTCGCTGGCGGCCTACGCGCTCGTGCGTATCCGCTTCCAGGTGAAACTCGCCGCCGTTGCAATCTTCCTGATCCTGCTCACCGCAATCATCATCGCAGTGGCCACTTTCGGCGTGCGGTGGGAGATCGCCATTGCCGTGGCGGCCGCTCTCTTCATCATTGCGCTGTTCACGCTCGTTGGACGCACGAAGCTTGCGGTCGGCAATAACGACATTGAGTTCTGGATGATCTCGAACCGTATCATGCCGCCGATCGTCGCCGTATTGCCGATCTACGTGATGTTCCAGCAGATGCGCCTGCTCGACACGCAGGTGGCGCTGATCGCCACCTACACCGCCATCAACCTGCCGATCGTCGTGTGGCTGACGCGCGATTTCTTCGCCGGCATCCCGCTCGACCTTGAGGAGAGCGCACAGATAGACGGAGCCTCCAAGTTTCGCGTGTTCTTCACCATCGCGCTGCCGCTGGTGCGATCCGGCTTGGTCGCGACTTTCCTGCTGGTACTGATCCTTGCCTGGAACGAGTATCTGCTGGCCCTCTTCCTCTCCAATGCCGATGCGCAGACGATGCCGGTGCTTGTATCGGCACAGAACACGACCCGCGGTCCGCAATGGTGGAATATGTCGGTGTTGATCACCGTGATGATCGCCCCCGTGATCGTCATCTCCAGCATCCTGCAGAAGCACATCGCGCGCGGACTGCTGGTCGGCGCAGTGAAGGGCTAGTCGATATGCGGGTCACCCTGTCCGATATCTACAAATCCTTCGGCGCGGTCGAAGTCGTCAAAGGGCTCGACCTGGAGATCGAGGACGGTGAGTTCCTGGTGCTGCTCGGCCCTTCGGGCTGCGGCAAGACGACGGCGCTGCGCATGGTCGCCGGGCTTGAATCGGTAAGTTCCGGCCGCGTCCTCATCGGCGACCGCGACGTCACCCACGTTCTGCCCAAATATCGCGACGTGGCGATGGTGTTCCAGTCCTACGCACTCTATCCGCATATGACGGTCGCGGAGAACATCGCATATCCGCTGAAGCTGCGGGGCGTGCCGCGCACCGAACGCGACGCCTCGGTCCGCAGCGCCGCCGTCAAGGTCCACCTTGAGGAGTTCCTCGACCGCTATCCACGGCAGCTTTCCGGCGGTCAGCGGCAGCGCATCGCACTCGCCCGCGCCATGGTGCGGCGGCCGAGCGTCTTCCTGATGGACGAGCCGCTCTCCAATCTGGACGCCAAGCTGCGCGGCCACATGCGCTCGGAGCTGAAACGCCTGCAGGCGGATCTGGGCGTGACGACGATATACGTCACCCACGATCAGATCGAGGCCATGACCTTGGCTCACCGTGTTGCCATCATGAACCGGGGTGTCGTGCAGCAGATCGCGACGCCCCGACAGATCTACGACGATCCGGCGAACCTGTTCGTCGCCGGCTTCATCGGCTCGCCGCCGATGAATTTTCTCGAGGGTGAGCTGGTCCAGGGTGCGTTCGCCTGCGCAAAAGGGCGATTTGCGACCAGCGTTGCCGAAAGCCGGAAAAAGGTCACTGCCGGCCTCCGGCCCGAGGATTGCCGGGTCACGGGCGCATCGGAGGGCAAGATCGCGGCGCGGGTCTATGCCGTGGAACTGATGGGCGATCATACCTTGATCACCTGCCAATTCGGTGGGGCCACCGTAACGGTCAAGGCCGATAAATCGGCGCATTACGATATGGATGAGCCGATCGGGATCACTTTCCATGACACTGCGGTCTTCCTGTTCGATTCGGAAACCGGCAGCCGCATCGGCGGCCGCGGCCGTGGAGAGGCGGCCGCGTGACTCTCGCTAATTCTCCTCCACGAACACCTCTTCGCGCTTCTTCTTGACCGCCGGCAGGAAGACGATGACGAGCACGGCGAGCGCGATGAAGAGCAGGCCGGCGCTGATCGGCCTCGTCACGAAGGTGCTCGGGTCGCCGCGCGCGAGAATCATGGCGCGGCGCAGGTTTTCCTCGAGCAGCGGCCCGAGCACGAAGCCAAGCAGCAGCGGCGCGGGTTCGCAGCGCAGCTTGGTCAGGAGGTAGCCGAGGAAGCCGAAGAAGGCGACGGCGTAGAGGTCGTAGACGTTGGTGTTGACGCTGTAAACGCCGATCGAGCAGAACGCCATGATGATCGGGAAGAGCACATAATAGGGGATCGTCAGGAGTTTTACCCAAAGCCCGATCAGCGGCAGGTTCAAGATGATCAGCATCAGATTGCCGATCCACATCGAGGCGATGATGCCCCAAAACAGCGCCGGCTGTTCGATCGCGACATTGGGGCCGGGCACGATGCCCTGGATGATCATCGCTCCGATCATCAGCGCCATCACCGGGTTGGCCGGAATGCCGAGCGTCAGCATCGGGATGAAGGAGGTCTGCGCGCCGGCATTGTTGGCCGATTCCGGTCCGGCGACGCCTTCGACGGCGCCCTTACCAAATTCCCCCGGGTTTTTCGATACGCGCTTTTCGACCGTGTAGGAGGCAAAGGCTGCAAGGATGGCACCGCCTCCCGGCAGGATGCCGAGCGCCGAACCGATGATCGTTCCGCGCACGATGGGCGCCGCCATGCGTCGAAAGTCCTCGCGGGTCGGCATCAGGCCGGAGACCCTTCGGATCAGCACGGAGCGCTCGTGCTCGTTTTCGAGGTTGCGCAGTATCTCGGCGACGCCGAAGACGCCGACCGCCACCGCGACGAAATTCAGCCCGTCGGCATATTCGCGGATGCCGAGCGTGAAGCGCGGTGTGCCGGTGTAGATGTCGGTGCCGACAATGCCGAGCAGCAGGCCGAGCACGACCATTGCCAGCGCCTTGACAATCGAGCCGTGGGCGAGCGCGACGGACGAGACAAGGCCGACGATCATCAGCGAAAAATACTCGGCTGCGCCGAATTGCAGCGCGATCGCCGTCAGCGGCGGGGCAAAGATGGCGACGAGGAAAGTAGACACCGTGCCGGCGAAGAACGAGCCAATTGCCGCGATGGCGAGTGCCGCACCGGCGCGGCCGTTCTTCGCCATCTGGTAGCCGTCGATTGCAGTGACGGCTGACGAGGATTCGCCGGGCATGTTGATGAGAATGGCGGTGGTCGAGCCGCCATATTGCGCGCCGTAATAGATGCCGGCGAGCATGATCAGGGAGGAAACCGGGTCGCCGATCTGGAAGGTGATCGGCAACAGCATGGCGATGGTCGCGGTGGCGCCGATGCCTGGCAGGACGCCGATCAGCGTGCCGAGAAGGACGCCGATGAGACAGAAACCGAGGTTTGCCAGCGACGTGGCCGTCGAAAAGCCAAGCGCGAGGTTGTCGAGGAGTTCCATGTTCAGCCCCTCACAATACCAGCCATGAGGGCAGCCACGGGCCGAAGCGCCGGAACGGCAGGCCGAGCGCATAGCTGAAGACGAGGAACGCAAACAGCGTCAGGCCGGCGGACAGCACGAGCGCGGTCAGCGGCCTCATGCGGCCGCTGGCAAAGGATGCGATCAGCGCCGTCAGGAAGATCGAGGGGATGAAGCCGAGGCCGCGCACGGTCAGGCCGAAGAAGATCGGAGCAGGGAGGATGAACAGCATGCCGCGCCAGGCTATATGCCCGATCGGCTCGCTCTCGAAGCGCACCGCCTGGATGAGGATGACGGCGCCGAGCAGGATCAGCACGATCGCCAGGACCAGCGGGAAATAGCCCGGTCCCATGCGGAAAGCAGTGCCGATTTCGAGGCCGAGCGACTGCAGCGCGAAGAATCCGCCGAGGAAGATGAACAGCGCGGCGCAGATGCCGTTGGTCGTGTCGATTGCGAAAGGTTTCATGTCGTCCTCCCAGGCCCGCGCCGCGGGCGCGCCGGTGCAGTGCGAAAACGCGGCCGAAGCGAAAACGGGGCGCTGGTGGCGCCCCGTTTCGAATCTCAGTCGGCGTACTGGCCGGCGGCTTCGATGATCGGCTTCCAGCGCGCGATCTCGCCTTCCAGCTTGGCCTTCAGCGCGGCCGGCGTCGCGTCGGCGTCGGACGACGGCTTGGTGCCGAGCTCGGCGAAGCGGGCGGCGACGTTCGGGTCCTTCAGTGCGACCTGAAGCGATTTCGACAGGCGCATGGTGACTTCGGCAGGCGTGCCCTTGGGCGCGTAGAGGCCATGCCAGATGCCGACCTGCACCTCAGGGAGACCGGCTTCCGTCGTCGTCGGGACATCCGGCAGAACATCGAGGCGTTCCGGCGAGGTCACGGCGTAGGCCTTGATCGTGCCGCCCTGGATCTGCTTGGTGGTATTGGTCGTCTGATCGCACATGATATCGACCTGACCGCCGAGAAGGTCGGTCATGGCCGGCCCGGTGCCCTTGTAGGGCACGGTGACCAGCGGAGTGCCGATCGCACTCATGAACAGCATGCCGCACAGATGCGAGGCCGCGCCTATACCGGCATTGGCGACGGTGACGGTATCCTTGTTGGCCTTGGCGTAGTCGACCAGCCCCTTCAGATCGGTCGGCTCGAGGTCCTTGCGGCCGACGATGGTCATCGGCACCTCGGTGACGAGGCCGACATATTCGAAGCTGTTCAGCGTGTCGTATGCGAGCTTTCGGTACAGCGTGGCGCTTGTCGCCATACCGATGTGGTGGAGGAGCAGCGTATAGCCGTCCGGCTCGGCGTTCGCCACGCGACCGGCTCCCAGTGTGCCGCCGGCGCCGCCGACATTCTCAACGATGATCTGCTGGCCGAGATCCTTCGACATGGCTTCCGCGACGAGGCGCGTGACCGTGTCGGTCGGGCCGCCGGCCGAAAACGGCACCACGACAGTGATGGTGCGTTCGGGATAGGTCTGCGCGCCCGCAGCGAACGGATAAAGCGTGACGGCTGCGGCGGCGGCCAGAGCGGCGGCGAATTTTCTCATCGTGATTTCCTCCCAGGATATGAATTCCCAACCGTTGCCTAGAGTTCCTCTCAACACCGGCTGTGGATGGAGCAATAACTAGCGCAAGCTAGCGGATTGCAATCGGACTCAAACCGCAAACTGCTATTATACACAAGTCCGCGCAATAAGGTGGAAAGGTGCCATCGAGCCGGAGGCGGGCCGCGGAACGCCCAGTGGTCGAGGCTGATGGCAAATTTAACGAGCACCGGTTGCGAACCGCCCTGCGCCCTTCTCCAGACTATGGGGTAGAGGTGGAGATCCGCTTGCATGATGCCGAGTTGCGAATGGCATGTTCGACGCCGCGGAGTTCGGCCAATCCTTTGAGCCGCCCGATGGCCGGATAGCCGGGCTGGGCCCCACGCGTCAGGTCATCGAGAATATCCTGGCCATGGTCGGGACGCATCGGGATGACCGCGTCCTGGCGTCCTTCCTTCTGACGCCGCGCTTCCTCGTGAAGCAGCGCCGCCACCACCGCCACCATGTCGGCGTCACCGGCAAGGTGCTCGTCCTCGTGGAACGAGCAGGGGGTGCCGGCCGCTTCCTTGCGCACATTGCGCAGATGCGCGAAGTGGATTTTGGGTCCTATCCGCTCGATCATGCCGGGCAGATCATTATCTGGTCTTGCGCCGAGCGATCCAGTGCACAGTGTCGCTCCGTTGGCCGGGCTGTCGACTGCGTCCAGAATGTACCTGTAGTCGGCCTCGGTCGACATGATGCGCGGCAGGCCGAGCAGCGGAAACGGCGGATCATCGGGGTGGCAGCAGAGACGCAGGCCGAGGCGTTCGGCCGTAGGCACGACCTCCGCCAGGAAATCGACGAAATGCTGGCGCAGGGTTGTTGCGCCGATGCGGTCGTAACTTGACAGTTGAGCCGCGAGACCGTCGAGAGACGTGTCTTCGGTCGAGCCGGGCAGACCGGAATTGACGCTTCTTGCCAGAATCTTCCGCGCATCGTCATCCATCTGCGCGTATCGCCGCTCCGCCTCGGAGACGATCTCCGGTGTGTAATCGCCGAGCGCCCCTTGGCGTTTCAGGATATGGATGTCGAAGGCGGCGAAGTGGATCAGATCGAAGCGCATGGTGGTGCCGCCATGCGGCAGGCGCCAGGCAAGATCGGTGCGGGTCCAATCGAGCACGGGCATGAAATTGTAGCAGATGACCGAAATGCCGGCCCGCGCCAAGTTTTCCAACGATGTCTTGTAGTTGGCAATATGCCTGCGCCACTCGCCGACCTGCGTCTTGATCGCTTCGGAAACCGGCAGGCTCTCGACAATCTCCCAGTTCAGATCGCTCGCGCTTCCATCCGGCAAAGACGCGACTTCGCACTGACGTCTTTCGATTTCGGCGGGCAGCCAGACGGCGCCGTGAGGAACGTGGTGAAGAGCCGTGACGATGCCTTGCGCCCCGGCCTGACGCGCATCCGCGATCGTCACCTTGTCGACCGGGCCGAACCAACGCCACACATGTCTCATTCGAACACTCCGTTAAAAAGGATCGCCATGCGGTCCTACGCCCGCGCATCCCGCCGCGGTGACCGACCCGCTGCTCCTCTTCGTGGGCTGCTATCAGATTCCGATGTATCTGACACCCATCCTGCCCGGGAGGCTAAAGGCGATGCTCCAACGACGCGAATGGCGATAGCGGCTGCCCCGCGAAGTCCCTGGCTAGAGCAGCGCTTCGTATAGATCTCCGATCTTTTCAACTTCGAAATCCGCTGCTCTGCTCTTCAGGAGGGCGACAGAAGTGGGGTGGTCCAGCATATCAGCCATCGCCTTTGCCAGGGCCGCGGCATCGCCGACCGGCACCAAGGCTCCGAAACTACCGTCACCGAGAATCTCGCGCGGGCCATGCGGCGCATCTGTGGAGACTACGGGGACGCCAGCAGCCATGGCCTCGACCAGCACGTTGCCGAAGCCCTCGCTCGTCGAGGAAAGGACGAACAGATCGGCTGCGGCATAACAGGCCGCGGGATCGTTGACGTAGCCAGCAAAGAGCACATCGGCGGCGGTACCGGATTCCTGGGCATAGGTGCGCAACTCGGCAGCCAGCGGACCTTCGCCGAAGATGACAAGCCGAGCGCGGCGGTCGGCGCGCAGGATAGCGAAGGCCTGGAGCAAGGTCCGATGATCCTTGACCGGCACCAGGCGCCCGGCGGTGGCGATGACCGGGCCATCGCCCATCGTCGCCAGCTTTGTCTGCCATGTATAGGAATCTTGCTGGAGCGCCGCAGCCGGTGGCAGCGGATTGTTGATGACGACAACCTTGGATTTGGGAAAGCCGCGGGCCGCAATGTCGCGGCCGACACCCACTGAGACGGCGATGGCTTTGGTTGCGCGCGCTGCAACCAACGCGGAAAGCCAGACCGCTATTCTCGCGCCGAGGCTGCTGGAAGGCAGTGAGGCCGCCGCGTGGAAGCTTGGAAAGAACCGCGCTCGGCTTCGCGCCAAGAGAAGCGCCAGCGCCACGACCAGATTGGCAAATTCGGGGGCGCTATAGACCGCATGCGGACCAAGGTGGCTGAACAAACGTGCGCTTCGCACGATGCCTTTCAGCGTCTCCCACTTGCCGTAACCCTCGCCCCGGATGGGAAGGTCGAAATCGACAAGATGCACCGCGGGGGAGCGCAGCGCGGCGTTGGGTCCTTCAGCGTTCCAGGTAAAAAGCGTGACATCGTGGCCACGTGATGCCAATTCATTTGCCATGAGGACGAAGACACGCTCGGCGCCGCCGCCCCTGAGACTGGCAATGTGAAAAACAATGCGCTTCGCCATGCCTGGATTCAGGCTCGGCTGACGTCGATGCCTGATCGGTTCGTCGGCTGGCGCATGTCGCGAACGATGCCCATGGCAATGGCCAGCAGCATGCCTAGCGCAAAGCCGGCGAAAGCTCCCAGGCCTGCCATCAGGGGGGTGCGGGGCGGCCACGAGCGTCCCGGTGGCGGCACGGCGGTGGAAATCACCTGTACATTCGTGGTGTCGATCTGCTCGCGCTCGGTGATTTGGCGCGAGCGAGACAGGAAGCTTTCATAGACCGCCCTCCTCGAGGCGGCGTCGCGTTCAAGTTCACGCAGGGCGACCTGGGACTCGCTGTCGGTGAAAACATTGTTCTTCAGATCGTTCATCTTGGCGCTGAGAGAAGCCAATGAGGCGTTGGCCTTATCCAGGTTGGCTTTTGCGGTGCCGACCGTGCGGGCGAACTCTGCCCTGAGTTGAGAACCGACGGTCTCGAATTCTGTCCTAAGCCGGACAATCGTCGGGTGGCGCGGACCAAAGGTCATGGATTGTGAATCGATTTGCTGCCGCAGGCTATTTGCCTTGTCGCGCAGTGCTGCGAGTGCTGCCGAAACCGCGGGGTCAGGATTGGCTCCATTGACACCGGAGGCAACCAGGGCGTCGTAACTTGCCTGCGCTGCGATGACGCGCGATTGCGCCTCTCCAATTTCACTATTGAGCTGCGTCATCGTCTGCGCACTGACAAGCTGGCCATTGCTGGAGGACAGGTTGTGACTGCGCCTGTAGCTCTCGACCTTCTCTTCGGCCGCCTGCACGTCGCGCTTGAGTTGGCCGAGCCGGCCCTCAAGAGCAGCTGCGGCACGGCTGGCACCAGCAGCTTCGGCCTTGGCCAGTTCGTCCTGGAAAGCCTTCACTATGGCTTGCGAGATCAGGATCGCCTTGCCGGTGGTTTCTGCCGATACCGAGAGGGTTGTGACGAACGACGTTTCATCCGCAGCGACGCTGACCCGCTCCGCCAGGCTTTTCTGGGCGATAAGCTTCGGATCGGACTTGGCGCCACTCGCTGCAGCACCAGACGTGGAGGAGCTCTGGTCCGGGTCGAAAAACTCCGGATCCCTGGCTAGACCGAGTTCGTCCACTACCCGTGCAAGCACGTTGCCCGAGGTCAAGATGCGCTGCTTGCTGCGCGCGTTAAGTATTTGGCTGTCGACCTGGCCCGGTTGCGAGTAGAGATCGTTTTCCACAACCTGCAAATTGGCAGGATTGATGAGGATTTCTGTCGTAACGGTATAACGCTGTTTGCTCAGCAACCCATAGGCGGCGCCGATGACGCCGCCGGCCACTGCCAGCATCAATGCCAAGACGAGCCCGGCACGCAGCCAGACAAACAGGCGTCGAAAATCGAGCTCAAGGAAATCGCCGATCTTGTCGAGCGTCACCGTCGGGACAGGCTCGGGCGTGTGCGGAGTGACAGGGGCGGAGGTGCGTGCCATGACTGGGGCATCCTGTTGCAGCCTTGCCCTGCTGGCGCGCCGTGCATTGGCGATCCGCTCGAGTGCGCTGATATCGGAATCCGCTGCAGAGGGAGGAGTTGTGCCGGAAGCGGCGGACATGGTGCTAACTCTTGTTATTCGCTACGCGGGCCAGCACTACAGAAAGATCGTTAACATCTCATTTTCCAAGTTGGCATATTTTGCCGAGTCACACGCCGCGTCCGTTCGGCGTCCCTTGAATGGATCTCGTTGGCCAGAATGCCGCTTGAATACCCCCATTTGGATGGGCCATGAGCTATCCCGCTGCCGCATCGGAACGATTGCTGCCCAGCCAGGCGCGCCGTCAGAACGCGCTGTCGATTCTGTTTTTTCTATGCGCTGCGTTGGCGTTCCTGCTCCGCTTCACGGTTTCACCGCAGATTATGAACATGGTGGTCGACTATACGGCCGACGGTGGTTCATTCTACGAAAAACTGCATTTCGGCACCTATGCTATCTTTCTGCTGCTTCCATTCGTTCTTTTCAGCCGGCCGTTTCTGCTGCAGGGCGACGAAATTGGAATCTTCAAGGCTTTGCTGCTCTATTCTGCGCTGATTTTCGCGCTGGTGCCGTATCTGTTCATCACCGGCCGTGCGGGCTCCTCAGGGTTCATCATCGATACCTATCTGGTGGCGGGCGCCGCAGGCCTGTTGATGCTGGCCTTGAACGCGGAAGTACGGCGGGCGTTGGGCGACGTCGTGCTTGGAATGGTGATCATCAGTGCCGTGATGGGCACGATTGAAGCGGTGACTCATCATCGATTTCTGCCTTACGGTCTCAACGAACTGCAGTTCAGGCCAATCGGGCTATCGGCGCACCCGTTGGCCCTAGGCGCTCTCTGCGCCACTGTCATCGGATTCGTACCGCTGACGCGCTGGCGCATATGGGTGCGGGTGCTGGCGATCTTCGTATTGCTCGTCGGTTGTGCCGCGTCAGGCGCTCGCGCCGCCCTGTTGCTAGCTGCCGGAGAAACCCTCATTCTGCTGATGTTCGTGCCTTGGCCGCGCCTGACCGTCAAGCATCAGCGGCAGGCCAAGTCTGTCGTGCTGCTGTTCGCCCTGGCGGCCGGCGCAGTGCTGGTGGCCATACTGTTTTCGGGCGGACTGCTGAACCGATTCGGCAACACGATCTTTGACGAAAATTTCATGGCTCGGGTGACAATCTACCAGGTGTTCGGACTTGTTAGCTGGAAAGACATCCTGTTTGGCATGAACGTCGACGACCTGCTGGCGATCGTCAACGAGAAGCTGCATCTGCCCTACATCGAGAGCGCGCCGGTGGTCATCATCATGCTCTTCGGCTTGCCCATAGCCGTGCTCTTCATCATGCTGGTATTCTGGTTCATTTTTCGGCTGCTGCGCGCGGCGCCGCTGCCGGCATGGATCGGCACCATGACGTTCCTGCTTGCTGCGCTGTCGAACAACGCGCTCTCGTCAAAATCGCCGGAGATCGCAATTATCGTGGTGCTGCTGCTTGCCTATAGAAACGCGCCGTATAGAAACCGGCCGAAGAGCACATCGTCGGCTGCGGCTGCATCCGAGCCGAAACCGGATCGGCTCGGATAAGCACAGGCTCCAGACGCGTCAGCCGGCGCTATCCACAACCTCGACGTTGCCTGCGCGATTAAGCGTGTGAATGCCCGTGCGGGCCCATGCCGGCCCCGGGCCGATCGGGCGGGGCGGCGCAAAACGGACGTCGAAATCGTCAAGCCTATCCAGCCGCATCAACCCGAGACCGCCGCCATAGGCTTTCGACCCGTTTTGCACCGGCAGAACTACGGCGTCACCCTGTCGAATAAAGGCGCCGCCGGGCCGAGCGGCCGAGTGATCGACGGCGATGGGATTGAGCGCATGCGCGACCCACGGCCCGCGCAGCGAGGGTGCGGAATAGACCGTCATCGTATCCGACGCGCTGCCGTAACCGAACCGCTCCGTCCCCAACAGCCAGAAGCGCCCATCCAATTCGAGCAGCGTAGCGTCATTGAAATCCTTGTCCGTCATCAGCACGGTGTCGCGTACCCAGCGATCCGGAAACTGCGCGGCGCGGTAGAGCACAAGCTCGCGCGCCGCCCCACTTTCCGGAATCATGAAAATCTCGCCGGCCTGAGCGAATACCTGCGGATACGACAGGTGGTGCATTTCCTCCAGTACCACCCTCGGCACACCGAAGGTGCCATCTTCGCCCAGCTCGGCCACAGAAATCACGCCGCGACCCGTAGCGTAGGGAAATTCCTCGACAAACAGATAGTGGCGGCCATCCCGCTCGAGGACGAATGGATCGGCATAGAATCGCTGGCCATCGTCCGGGAGGACGGTGAACGGCTTACCGTCAAGTTGCCCGGTTTCGGCGACACCTGACCCGTCGATCAGCCGATAGGCGACCTGCCAATAAAAGGGGCGCCTTCCAAGTCTGAGTTTTTGCACAGCGCGATCGACCAACCCCCCGCAGAAAAAGGGCAGATAATGCCGGACAAAACCGCCGTTCCTTAGGATCGGTGCCGGGTTATCGACAACTGGCACAAGTTCGCCCGCGGAAAAATGGGCGACGCTTTGCACAACCAGCGAGATGGCCCCAGCGAGCAGGTCGTTGCAGCTGCGAGATAGCCAGAGCCGGTCGCTGATCATCGGTCGCCCCCTGGCGACTGTGACGCCGTCGAGGCGAACGGCAAGTTCGGGCAATCGCCCGCTCGCCAGCATCTCGGCCACACCGGCGGGGAAGGTGCTGTGGCCGCAAAATTCGAGCGTCAGGACAGGCGTGCCTCGTCGAGCGGCAGTGCCGGTGAGATCGATTACGAGGTCCGCTGGACCAGAACCGCCAGACGGCAACGGCTCGGAGCGGCTTGCCAATGAGGGGGCGAAGCGCCGGCTCTCCATCGCCAGCACAATATCCAGTCCGCGTGCGATCGGCGCAGGCGTCGGCGCGCGGCAGCTCGAAACCACGTGACTAGCTGCGTTCAACCGTACCAGGAGCTCATTTTCCCAGCGCCGAGATCCGATGGTGTGGCCGATAATTAAAATATTAGTCAATCGAATATGTTCTTTTTCAAGACTACTGTGCCAGGATACCTATCGGTTTAGGCTTTCACAAGAGTTACCGGGGAGAACGCGGGCTTGGCTGTTAATCATATATTAAGATTTAAGGTCACGAAGGCGGCTTCTGCAGCTAGTATAGCTCTTGTGACGAATAATCAGCAGGCCGCGACGCCTTCTGGTGACCAGGATCAGCAATGAACGTCCTTTCACATCCGAAACTGCCGGTGAGGCAAAAATTGCTGATCGTGTTCGGCACGAGGCCGGAGGCGCTCAAATGCTTTCCGGTGGTGCGTGCCGCGCTTGCCCATCCGGGTTTTGTTACCGAGACATGCATCACCGGCCAGCATCGCGAGATGGTCGAGCAGGTCATCGAACTGACCGGCCTGCCGGTGCATCACGACCTCAACATCATGCAGCCCGGCCAGACATTGTTCGACGTCACCTCGCGCGTGCTGCTGGGCATGGCCGAAGTGCTGGAGAAGGCGAAGCCCGATATCGTCCTCGTGCAAGGCGACACGACCACGGCGATGACTGCGGCTCTGGCTGCTTTCTACAAACGCATCCCGGTAGCCCATATCGAGGCAGGATTGCGCAGCCACGATATCAACTCTCCCTTTCCAGAGGAACTGAACCGCAAGATTGCCGGCGACATAGCGACGTGGCATTTCGCGCCGACTATCCAGGCGCGCGACAATCTCATCGCCGAAGGAAAGGCTGCGAACACCATCTTCGTGACCGGCAACACGGTGATTGACACCCTGTTGCATTTTTCCGGCGCGATCGACGCCGACAAGTCGATGAGCGCCAAGCTCGCCGCCCATTTCCCGTTCCTCGATTCCGCCAAGAAAATGATCCTGGTCACCGGCCATCGCCGTGAGAATTTCGACGGCGGCATCCATCGCATCTGCACGGCGCTGAAGGGGTTGGCGGTGCGCGAGGACGTGCAGATCGTCTATCCGGTCCATCCCAATCCCAACGTGCGCTCGGTGGTCAACGCAGAACTGGGTGGCGTGCCGAATATCCACCTGGTCGACCCGCAGGACTATCTGCCGTTCCTGTTCCTGCAGAAGCAGAGCTACCTGGTGCTGACCGATAGCGGCGGCGTGCAGGAAGAAGCGCCTTCGCTCGGCAAGCCGGTGCTGGTGATGCGCGAGAATACCGAGCGGCCCGAGGGGATTGCGGCGGGTACCGCCCGTCTCGTCGGCACCGATATCCAAAAAATCCTGTCCAATGCCAACAGCCTGCTCGACGATCAGGCTGCCTATCGCGGCATGGCGGAACGACACAACCCGTATGGCGATGGCCGGGCCAGTAACCGGATCGTTGAGGAATTGCTGCATCATGGCTGAGATCAAAACCGTTTCCGTTATCGGCATGGGCTATATCGGCCTGCCGACCTGTGCCATCTTCGCCAGTCGAGGGCTCGACGTCATTGGTGTCGACGTCAACGAAGCGGTGGTCGAGAGGGTCAATCGCGGCGAAATCCACATCGTCGAGCCGGACCTCGATGGTTTAATCCAAAAGGTTGTAGCCAACGGCAAGCTTAGGGCATTCAATACGCCGCAGCCGGCGGACGCGTTCGTCATCGCAGTGCCGACCCCGATGACCGAGGACCACAAGCCTGACGTGAGCTATGTGCTCGCGGCGGCACGAAGCATCGCCTCCGTGCTGAAGCGGGGAGACCTTGTGGTGCTGGAATCGACATCGCCGGTCGGCACGACGCGCATCATGACGGGACTGCTTGCCGAATTGCGGCCCGATCTCAAATTTCCTCTGGTGCATGGCGAAGAGGCCGATGTCCTGGTCGCCTATTCGCCCGAGCGCGTGTTGCCGGGAAAGGTCCTTACCGAGTTGATCAACAACGATCGGTCGATCGGCGGACTGTCGCGCAAGTCGTCGGAACGCACCGCAGCACTCTATTCAACCTTTGTTGCCGGCGACCTGTTCACGACCCAGGCCGAAAGCGCGGAACTGGTGAAGCTGACCGAGAACGCGTTCCGCGACGTCAATATCGCCTTTGCCAACGAGCTTGCGGCAGTGTGCCAGGATCTGTCGCTCAACGTTTGGGAGGTGATCGATCTCGCTAACCGGCATCCCCGCGTGAACATCCTGCAGCCGAGCCCGGGCGTCGGCGGCCACTGCATCGCGGTCGATCCGTATTTTATCATCGATGCCGCGCCTAACAGCACGCGGCTGATGGCTTCGGCACGCCGGATCAATTCCGAGCGTCCCTTGTCGGTGGTCAGAGATATAGAAGCCCTGCTAGATCCTTCCCGCAAGCAGACGATCGCTTGTCTTGGCCTCAGCTTCAAAGCCAATATCGACGATATGCGCGAGAGTCCGGCTGTCGAGGTGGTGAAGCTTTTGTCAGATATTCCCAACCTGAAGATCATCGCGGCAGAACCCAACACAAATAGGCTGCCGCATGAACTCGAGGGTAGAGGCATCGTCTTCACCGATGCGCTTTCCGCCATCGACCAGTGCGATATCGTCGTCCTTCTGGTCGACCATCGGCAGTTTAATCTGGTTGATCCCGAAGCGCTCAAGGAGAAGAAGCTCATCGACACAAGGGGTTTGTGGACCTGGCGCAAAGCACGCAAGCCCGACGCCCGCATCGAAGGCAAGAAATCAGCGCTCGAACTCCTGGCACTTCCTGCAAGTGCAGAGGAGGCCGCATGAACGCGCACGACCCAGCATGGGCGCAGCATCGCCTATTGGCGTCACGGCGCCGGGAATTCCTTGGCGCGCCGATCCATGCGCTGACCATGGCCGAGACGCTGGCCATCGCCGATGAGGCGATGACCCTGCGGCGGCCGCTGCATCATGTGGTCGTGAATGTCGCCAAGCTTGTGAACATGCGCAACAACGCCGAACTGCACGAGGACGTGGCAACGGCGGATGTAGTCAACGTCGACGGCATCGGCGTGCTTTGGGGGGCGCGTCTTTGCGGCGTCGCGCTTCCGGAGCGGGTAGCGGGTGTCGACATCATGATCAATCTGCTGAGCCTCTGCGACACGCGGGGCTACAGGCTCTTCCTCCTGGGCGCAGAACAATCCGTTCTCGATGCGGTTAGAATGCGACTTGCCAGGGATCATCCGGGTCTCGTCGTCGCCGGCACGCGCAATGGTTATTTCAAGCCGGAAGACGAGGCCGGCATCGTCGAGGCAATCAACACCTCGGGCGCCGACTGCCTGTTGGTGGCGATGCCGACGCCGCGCAAGGAGCGCTTTCTCAAGCGCTATCGTGACGAACTCACTCCGAGTTTCGTCATGGGCGTGGGCGGCAGTTTCGACGTCTATGGCGGCAAGGTTGCCCGGGCGCCAAAACTGGTTCAAGCGGCCGGTCTGGAGTGGTTGTTTCGCGTGGCACAGGAGCCGCGACGCTTGTGGCGCCGCTACTATGACACCAACACTGCCTACGCAGCGCTGCTGTGCCGCGAGTTATGGGGCCGTCGGGGACGCCGAAAGGTCGATCTATAAATAAGTAACGATTGCCCCCAACAAGCGGGCGGCCGCCTGGGGCTACAGCCTCGGCCCGAAGTCGGAACCGCTTTTTCTAGGACTACGGCACGGGTCTATGCGAGCCGTAGCCGCGCCCGCAGCTTGGCTATGAATTGCATCGCGGCGGCAGGATAGAACAACCAGGTCAGCCCGAAGAAAACCACTGCGCCAGCGGTGCCGCCCGCGACGAGCGAGAAGATGGCCGGCATATCGCCGAGAAGAGCGCCGGCAAGACTGGCGGCCAGCCCCGTGCAGACCGAAATGACGATCGAAACGCCGATGTCGCGCCATGGCACCGGCACCGGCGTGAGCCGTTCGCCGATGATGATGCAGGCTAAAAGGCCTGCCAGCGATCCACCCGCCAGCGCCAAAGCAGCGCCGACCTCCGCCATCGGAGGGATCAACAGCACGGACAGTGCGATTGTCGCCGCCGAGCCGAAGGAATTGGCGATGATCAACAGCCACGGCCGCTTGTGCGCGTGCACCACGGTGCCATAGACGAAGCTGGCGAGATTGGCACACAGCACGCTGAAGGCGATGATCGGAAAGAGCAGGCCGAAACGGCCGTGATATTCGGATGGCAGCAGGAGCTGCGTGATATCGCTGCTGAGTGCGACCAGCATTGCTGCGACCGGCAGGCAAAGGCGCATCATCAAGGCCATCAATTGCGACAGCAGCTGGCCCGATGCCGCAGGACCGTCGTCGTCGAACCGGCTGACCACCTCGGGAAAGGCGCCCATGTTGATGGAATTGGCGACCATATCAATGGGCTGGCGGGCCAGTGCATAGGCTGCGGCGAAGATCGCCACTGCGCCGGCATCGTAATAGATCTTGAGGAACACACGCTCGGCGCTGTGCAGGCCGAAGCCTACCAGCGCCATGATGACCAGGGGCACGCCGAGGACGAAGAACTCCTTTTGCGTGAAGCGTGGCGGACCGGCAACGACGCGTCGGGATGCCATGATGCCTGCCACGATACCGGCAATCAGCACGCCGAGGCTCGAGCCGAGCGATACCGTCAGAAACGAATCTTGAAACATGACGATGGCACCGATCGGCAGCGCGAGTTGCAGCACGGCGCGCAGGAACTCGAGGGTCGAATAGACCGAATGACGCTGCTGCATCTGCAGCACCGTCAACGCGAAGCGGCCGATGGAACCGGCGATCAGGTAGCTGCAGATGGCGATCGCGAACTCGACCCAGCGCTCCGGCACGATCACTGCGGAGGCGGCCACGGATATGATCAGCGCCAGGGCCGTGCTGGCAAGCAACACCCGCCCGGCCAGCATCAGGCTGCCACGGCTGACGTCGCCTTTGCCCCCAAGCCTGAGCAAAGCGATGCGCAGCCAGTTGGTGACGGCAACGTCTGTCATTTCGCCGACGGTCACCACCAGGGTCAGCAGGCCATACTCGGTCTGATCGATCAGCCGCGTCACGATGACCAGCAGGAGCAGCGCGGAAATCCGCGTCAGCAGGATCGCCGGAACATAGATGAGCGTGGAGCGCAGCAGCAAAGAGTTGTCCCCGGAAAATTCACCTTCGATTAACCGTCGACCGGCGGAAAATCCAGTGCGATGACGGCAAAGGGTGAACAGATTCAGTTTGAACTAACGGATTCGTCGTAAACCTTGTTTGAAACCTTTGCCTTGTCGTTCCGAATGGAGTCATGTTGCAGCGTCCGGTCCACAATCAAAAAGTCCATGTCCTTGTCGCGACGCCTTCGGGCGTTTCGGGGCAGGGTGGTATCGACCGCATCATGGGGGCGCTGAAGCAGGAGTTCGAGCGGCAGGAGATCGCCGACATCGATGTACGCTTCCTTGCCAGCCGCGGCTCGGGGCATGTCGCGTTTTCGATCTTCTATATGTTTGACTTTTGCTGGCGGATGCTCGCGGCGCGTTTGGCGAAGCGCGCCGATGTCATTCACATCAACATATCGGTTTCCGGCAGCACCTATCGCAAGATGGTGATCGCCGCCTGCGCACGGCTGCTGTCGATACCCTATGTCCTGCATTTGCATGGGGCGCAGTATGAGACATTCTGGAAAGACGATCGCAGTTTCATGAGCCGCCGCATCGAAACTCTGTTCGAGCGTGCCGCTCGGGTGATCGTCTTGGGCAGGCTTTGGCGCGACTTCGTCGCCAGCCGGGCACCGGGGGCGGCCGACAAGATTGTCATCGTTCCCAACGCCACGGCGGTTCCATCCTTGGTGCATGTCGGTGGCGGTGACCATGTGCATCTCCTGTTCCTTGGCCGCATCGGCGACCGCAAGGGCGTCCCGCAATTGCTGGATGCGCTGCACTGCATGGAGCCGATCAAGAGTTGGCGCGCCACGATCGCCGGCGATGGCGACGTCGAGGCGGCACGGATGAGGACGGCCGAACTGGGCCTTGCCGAGCGCGTTACCCTTCCTGGCTGGGTCGGGCCTGACGAGGTCGCTTCGCTGATCGCTTCGGCGGACATTCTGGTGCTGCCCTCCTTTGCCGAAAATCTGCCCGTCTCGGTCATCGAAGGCATGGCTGCAGGTCTCGCGGTAGTGACCACGCCTGTAGGCGCCGTGGAGGACATCATCGCCAACGAGCAATCCGGGTTGCTGGTGCCGCCCGGCGATGTTGCGGCGTTGACCGAGGCGCTGACACGGCTGGTCGAAAATCCGGCATTGAGAGCCAGGCTTGGTGCTGCCGCGATGGCCGTGCATCGGGAACGGCTTGAGCTCGTACCTTTCGTCGGCGCGATCTGCGACGTCTGGAGGTCGGTCGCGTTAAATGCTCAATCGGTCAAGCGCTGATGCCATCCTTTGTAAACGTGGACGCTGAGCTTGCGCGCCGCGCAGGTGAGCCTAAGACGAGCAGCTGCGGGTCGAGCGCAAAATCGATCCCATTGGCGTCACTGCGGCGCTCCAAGCTCAAATTCGCGATGGAATATCTCCAAATTCAACAGCGCCCAAATTAGCTTTTCGTGGTCTGCGGCACCGCTGGTATGCTCCGAGACGATTTGATCAAGGTGTTTGGCGCTCAAATAGCTGCGAATGACGGACTGAGAGGAGCAAAGATGGTCGTCCACGTAGTTCCTCATTGACCCGCGAAACCATTCGGCGACGGGCACCTTGAACCCGACCTTGCGGCGGTTGAGAATTTCCTCAGGAAGCATGTTGGCCATGCTGTTGCGCAAGATCAGCTTACCCTTCCGCCAACCCACCTTGTAGCGATCAGGCAATTTGCTGACGAACGCAACCAGATCGCGATCGAGGAACGGCATTCTTCCTTCGATTGAACCGGCCATCATCATCCGGTCGCCTCGTTCCAAGAGATTGTCAGGCAACCACGAGGTCTGATCGAAAAACAGCGCGCGGCGAAGATGGGATGCCTTCGCGCTTGAGGAGAACGGGAAGTCGTTGCGTTCATTGCGGCAATTGGCCGGCGCACCGATGAGGCGACCGTGTTCCCGCGCTGTCATGGCCCCAAACCAGGAGATCATCCGAGTGGCAAAGTCCCTTTCGCCCGCGCTTCGGGCAAATGTATCGAACTTGGCCGATGCGCCAGGCATGGCGCGTATCAGAGGGGCGAGGACGTTGTTGTGGAGCAAGGCTGGAACGAGCGACCGGTAGATTCCAGCCAGTGACTCCGCGCGATGTTTGGGATACCCGCCCAGAATCTCGTCTGCCCCTTCCCCTGTGAGCACCATCTTGACGTCCTCCGAGGCTCGCTCCGACATCAGGTAAATTGGAATGTCCGAACTTTGTGAAACAGGCGCCCCCAGATGGCGAATCAACTTGGGCAGGTGGTCAATCAGGTCGTCCGCCTCAATGACCAGTTCGCAATGATCGGTCTTGAAATGATCGGCGACGCGTCGGGCGAATGGAAGTTCACTGTAAGCCGGTTCGCTGAAGCCGACCGAAAATGTACGAATTGGCTTGTCGCTATGCTTCGTCATCAGGGCAATGATCGCTGACGAGTCGAGGCCTCCGGAGAGAAAGGCGCCAAAGGGTGCATCACTGCGCATTCTGATCTCGACGCAATGGTCGAGCAGTTCCAGAAATCGCCGCTTGGCGGTTTCGTCGTCAATGTCCTCGGTCAGATCGGTTTGATCTGGAGGCGTATAATAGCGCGTTTCCGTCACGGTCCCTTGCGACCAAACGGCATAGCTTCCGGGGTTGAGTTTGCGGATTTGTTTAAAAAGCGTGCGCGGTCCAGGCACGTAACGCCAACGCAGATACTCGTGCACAGCGTCCAGATCGAGCTGCTGCGCGTTTGGCTGCGATGACAACAACGCGTTGATCTCCGAGGCAAACGACAGCAATTTTTCGCTTTCCATGAGGTAAAGGGGCTTTTTGCCGAAGGGATCGCGGCCGAGGATCAATTCGTGCCTCTGAGCATCCCAGAGCGCAAAAGCGAACATGCCGCTCAATCGGTCAAATACGGACAAGTGCCACTGATCATAAGCTCTGAGCAGCACCTCGGTATCGGAGCGCGTTCGAAAATGATGACCGAGGCCGATCAGTTCCTGGCGCAACTCGATATAGTTGTATATTTCGCCGTTGAAAATAATTCTGAGACGGCCGTCGTCGATATGCATCGGCTGATTTGAATCGGCGTTTAAGTCAATAATCGCCAGGCGGCGATGCACCAATGCCAATTGGTTCCCGCCGGTGTTCAAGTCCAGGAACTCGGTGCCTTCGGCATCGGGGCCACGATGCCGCAATGCGTTGGACATTCCGGCGGCCCGATATTGTGGGTTCTCGACTCTCGGCCCGATCCAGCCGGCAATTCCGCACATCATCTCTTCCCTGGGCGCGCGTATTCGCACGCTGTTTACGACGAATGTATTAAACACTTGGTTGCCGACGAACCGGATCGCGGAGAAAGCCGCCAAGGTGTTTCAAAGGCGGGCTTGACCGGTTCGATCAGGCTCTGCCGGTCCTGAATGACGTGCCAGCGACGGTTGCCGCCGAGACGGCAGCTCTTGCCGTCGCGTGATTGATCACTAGCTTGTGGCGGGGACAGGATTGGCGTTGCCGCCCGGCTGCTCATCCGTCAAGAGGCGCAATGGCTACGGCAGGCCCAGTGCCCGCAACATCTCCTGGTCCGGGACCGCGGGCCCTTCGGGCCGGATAACGGTCATCCCATAGGGATTGGAGAATTCCCAGACAGACCATGGGATCGCGAAGCGTTCCGCCTGCTGGCGCACCGCCTTGAGATAGCGCAGACGGTCGGCGTCGAATGCGCCCATGCGGCCGTCCGCAGACATGAGGATCACACCGAATTCACCCATGAAGAGCCGTCGGCTTGGAATGCCATGCGCCTTCGCCCAGTCGACCGCCTGACGGAAGCTCGCCTCGAGTTGGCTCGAGCCCCAATTGTGCTCGAAATATCGGGCGATTGCTTCACGCGCCGCGACCATGTCCATCATTTGCTCGACCGGGCTCAGGCCGGCGGCGTCCATCTGCGCCTTAAGGGTTTCGGTTACCTTTTCGGGCGTACTGCTGTCGGCCGGCCAGGGCAGGCCCGAGGCGAAGGCGCCTGTCCCGTCGGGCCGCTGGTGCGTGAAACTGTGCGGCTCGTACATATGGAAGCTGTAGTAGAGGTTCGGATCGTCAAAGCCCGGGGTGAGATTGACCAGCCCGGCTATGCTGCCGCCACAGGCGCCTGTTGCGACGATGGTGAGTTCGCTGCTGACTGCGCGAATATCGCGGACCGTGTCTGCCATGATCCGCTGCCAGTCATCGCTGCCGCTCGAATCACAGGGGTAGTATGCCGGCTCGTTGTAAGGCTCGAAGGCTACCTTGTCGGTGCCAACCCTGGCCAGCATGGTGGCGACCGCCACAACCATTTCGCGATAGCTGGCAACGCCTTCGCTGTCGGCACCGTCATAGATCATCTCCATGCTGTAGGCCGGAACCTGGGTGACGCCGTGCAGGTCGAAAACCACCTTAAGGCCGGCCGACGTGACCTGCTCGACCGCTGCGGCAAGTATGTCCAGCGCCTGCTGCCGTTTGGCGCCCTCGCTGGCAAGCAGAGGGCCGGGGTCGACGCTCAGCCGGACGAAGTCGAAGCCCATCGATCGAATGCGCGCAAACACTTCGCCATCCGGCCAATCGGTGAGCGGCCTATGTCCAGCGCGCCACTCCTCCTCGCTGCGATAGGGCGGCCAACTGTAGGATCCATCGTCCTCGACCGGCGACCAGTTGAGCCATTCATGCACGCCGACGCCGCGCTGGAGTTGGATCGGCGCAGCGTTGGCGGCTATCGCCATGCCGAGCACCCACGCTGCAACCCACGCCATCCTTCTCATCGCCACTCTCCGCATCATGGTCGGAGATATTAACCGCAGGATCGGAAAAGGAGGATTGCCGTCGTGCGGCTTTTCGACAGCATGGTATATAAGAATCGAAACCTTGGCGGAGCGCGTATGAGAGTCGGCTGGTACATCAACCGGTTGCGCAGCATGGAGCCGGCCGAGGTGTTGCACCGGCTGGGCGAGCAGCGTCGAAGGATCGCTTCGCGCCACCGCGACGACGGCTGGGAGCGCTATGCTTCGCCCCAGTTGCACCGGGTGCTGCGTGGATTGCGCGATGCTGCGCTGGCTGCGACACCGGAGCAACGGCAAGCCATAGCGGCGGCGGCGCAAAACACGCTTGGGGGCCAGTTTTCCGCACTTGGGCGGACATGGCCACGGCGCGATCCCGATCGGCTGTTTCCTCCCGAGCTTTGGCGCCTTGATCCGGTGACCGGCAGGCTTTGGCCGGGTCCCGAGGCCCATACTTTCGATATCGATTTTCGCCATGGCGGCGGCCGCGGCGATGTAAAATACGTTTGGGAGATCAACCGGCTGCAGCAGTTGCCGCCACTGGGCGCCCACCTGCTTCTCGCCGGCGACGACCAGTCCCGGATGGCCATAGAGGCGGCGATCGACAGCTGGCATTCAGCCAATCCGCCGTTTCGAGGGGTTTGCTGGGCCTCCGGCATCGAAGTAGCGCTGCGAGCCATCAGCCTGATTGTCACCATGGACCTCGTCGGCGACCGATTAGGCGCGGCGACACGGCAGCAAGTGGGTGAAATACTGGCGGCAAGCGCCTATTGGCTGCCGCGGTTCCCTTCTCGATTTTCTTCCGCCAACAACCATCTCGTCGCAGAACTGGCTGGCGAGTATCTGATCGGCCTGGCGTTGGGGACCGAATCCAACGCTGTCCGCGGCGCCCTCCTGGCTGAGGCGCGCAAGCAGATTCTCGCCGATGGCGCCGGTGCCGAGCAGACCCCGACATATGCGGCCTTCACCGCCGAACTAATTTTGCTGTGCGCCGCTGCGGCACGCCAGGCCGGAACGCCGTTTCCCTCGCCGGTCGAAGCGCGTCTGGCCGCATTTGCCAATTTCGTCGCTTGGCTCTCCCCAGCTGCCGGCTTTGGCGACAACGATGAAGGTCGCGTGCTGACGCTCGGGGACGAGCCGGACTATGTCCGATCCGTCGCCGCCGCCATCCGCGGCTTTTTACAGAGGCCGGGCAACGCGGCGGTGCCACACGATTTTCGGGCGCTTTTCTTTGGCAGGCCGTCGGAACCGGCACCGGCGTCGCATGGGCTGCAAACGTTCACGCAAGGCGGGCTCTCCGTCTGGCGCGGTGAGATGAATGGCCGCAGCATCGATCTGACCTTCGACCACGGCCCGCTCGGCTATCTCTCGATAGCGGCTCACGGCCATGCCGACGCGCTGTCGCTCACCTTGTGCATCGATGGCGAGCCGGTGCTGGTCGACCCCGGCACCTGGCTCTACGGTTCGGGGGGCGTCTGGCGCGACTGGTTCCGCTCGACACCGGCGCATAACACGCTGAATATCGAGGGCAAAAGCCAAAGCATCATCGCCGGGATGTTCAACTGGTCGCACAAGGCGGTTGCGGCATTGGTGGAGAGCGAGCCGGGAACGCACTGGAAGCTGCGCGCCCGGCATGACGGGTATAGAAGCCGCTTCGGTGTCGTGCATCAGCGCACCGTGACGCACCAGGCCGACGGGATCGTCGTGACCGACCAACTGCTCGGCGGCAGGCGCGTGGCCGAGGTCGTCTTTCAACTCGCAGCCGGCCTCGGCACTAACCGAGACGGAAGCACGATCATAGTGCTGCGCGGCGACGAGCCGCTGATGACCATTCGGTTTCCGGACGCTGCGGTCGACATCCGCGCCGGCGGCGACGCACCGGGGCAGGGCGGCTGGGTTTCACCGCGTTTTGGCGCCAGGCAGCCAGCCGAACGCATCGCCTGGCACGGCGAAGTGGGCGAAGACGGAATTAAGATCCACCTCGCGGCAATCCGACCGTCGCAACGATAGCGACCGGCGCAGCAGCAGAGCGGGCCATCCGCTGTTCCGGCCGTATTCGAGATTAATTACCTTCCGACATTTAGCGTTTTGTTACGGTTGAACTGCTAATCTGGCGCAAATCCGGCATGCTTTTGCTCGTTGCAGCCGCAATAGCCGCCTGGTTGCGGGCAACATGCAGTGGGTTTGGCAAGTTTTTTGCTTCCTAATTCGCCGGTAGCCATTTTACCGCCCAGGAGCCACCGCACCGATGTTTTCTGAATTCGCCAGAGTGATTGTGGAAAAGCTTTCGAACGTCAATTTGGTGACGCTCGGTCTCCTATTTCTCACGGCACTGGGGAGCGCGGTGGTCGCTTACTGGCGAACTGTCGAGCACAAGTCCCTCAGGGACTTTTTCGATTTCGCTTTCCCGGCGGAAGTCATCCTGCATCCGTCGGCGCGAGCGGATGTCCTATTTTGGGTCACAAAACGGGCGATAATGCCTTTCCTGCTCATCCCTGCCGGCGTCACCTTCGTTGCCGCCGTGGGCTATGGGACGCACCAGGCAATCGGCTGGCTCCTTGATATCCAGGCGCCGCTCATCGACGGCCCGGCCGGACCGGTGACGATCGTCATCTTCACCGCAACCATGCTGATCGCCTACGACATTTCGTACTATCTCTACCATGTCGCCCAACACCACTTCCCGTTCCTATGGGAATTGCACAAAGTGCATCATTCGGCCGAGGTGATGGTGGGAATCACCAAGGATCGGGTACATCCGCTGGACGATCTGATGAACCGTATCTGGGATGGCGTCATCCCGGGGATATGCTTCGGCATCTGGAGCCTGATCGCGCTTGATCCTGTAGAGATCGCTATCTTCGGCATCAACGTCTATGTCATTCGCAACATCCTGATGATGGACTTTGTTCGCCATACCCATTTCAAGATTTCCTTCGGCCGGTTGAACAACATCATCTTGTGTCCGCACTGGCACCAGGTGCACCACAGCATCGACCCTCGCCACTACGACAAGAATTTTGGCCTGCTGTTTTCGTTCTGGGATCGCCTGTTCGGGACGCAATTTGTCCCGGATCCGGATGAAGACCTCAAATTTGGCCTGATAGATCGCGATGTGCGCGACTATCAATCGCTCTTTGGGCTTTACATCCTGCCGCTCAAGAAGATGGGAGGGCATGTCGCCAGACTGTTCCAGAGGCGTCCCGATGTCATCGCACAGCCACAGGATCGTTCCCCTTCATGAACACCATTGTTTCGATTGACGCTTCGAGCGCAGAGCGCCTGGAAGTTGTCCGCTCGGCGGATCGCCTGGCTGCGATCGAAGCCGATTGGATGCATCTTTGGCATCGCACCGATGGGCTGATTTTTCAGAGCCATGCCTGGATTTCGGCATGGTGGAGTACCGTAGCGGACCGTGACCAGCGCGCGCTGCGGATCGGGTTGGTCTGGAATGGTGACAGGCTCGTTGCCGTCTTTCCCATGGCGATTGGCAAGCGCAAAGGCCTGCGGTTTCTCGAATGGGCGGCCGGCAGCTATACCGATTACGGGGATATTCTCGTTGCTCCGGAATGCTCCTCATCGGCGCTGCAGGACGTATGGGCCCGGATCTGTGAAGCCGGTGGCTTCGATATTGCCTTTCTCAATCATCTCTTGCCGGGTGCGGCGGTCCGCAAAATTTTCACTCCGGATACCTCCGGCGGGATCAGGCTTCGCCCCAATCACAGAGAGGAAGTCAGCTATCGCGTGGCCGGACAGTGGGAGAGCGGAGCCGCGTGGTTCGCGGAGCAATCGAAAAAGACGCGGCAGAACTATCGGCGCGGCGTCAAGACGCTGGAAGAAGCCGGGGAAATGAAATTTCGCCTGCTTGCGCCAGACGAGCCGCTGCAGCCGGTACTGGACCGCCTCTCTGCCCTGAAGCGCAGATGGCTGGTGGAGCGCAAGCGTGAATCCCAACTTTTCGAAGAGGGAGCGCCAGTACTCGCCGCACTCGTCGAGGCGCTGGCGCGCGCCGGCGTGCTGCACATTTTCGTACTTGAATGCAATGGCGCGATGGTCGCAGTCTCCATCAACTTCGTCCAGCACCACACCATGATGGCCTTCGTGACCACTTTCGATCCGGATTTCAGCCAGGCGTCGCCCGGCATGATCCTGATGATGGACTACATACGGTGGTCGATCGATCACGGCTTGGGCACGGTCGATTTCCTGTGCGGCGCAGAGTCGTTCAAGCACAAATTCGCAACGCAGGGCGTTGTCCTGCAATCCGTTCTTGGGACGCGCACGGCGCAAGGCTCGCTCGCTTCTCTTGCCGATCGTATGCGCCAGAGGGTCCGGCATGTACGCGGGCGCGGACTGGTGCCGACAGCTTGATTTTCGGCTTGATCGGCGCCCGTAACACCGTGTCCGACATGCAATGGCAAGTGGTGTCCTATCGCTTCCCTCGTCGGGTCGCCGGCAGCACGAACCGCTCAAAGTGCCGATTGCGTCTGAGATGGAACGACCCGCCAGACCTTGTTGCCGACATCATCCGCCACCAGCAGGGCGCCGCGCCGGTCTATCGCCACTCCCACAGGACGGCCAAAGGCCTTCTCGTCCTCGCTCAGGAAGCCGGTGAGGATGTCCTGAGGCGGGCCTGACGGCTTGCCGCCGGTAAACGGCACGAAAATCACCTTGTAGCCGCTGCGCGGCTTGCGATTCCACGAGCCATGCTGGCCGACGAACGCGCCATTCCTGTATTGAGGACCGAACAAGTCGCCCGTGTTGAAGGTCAGTCCCAATGAAGCCGTGTGCGCCCCGAGCGCATAGTCCGGCTTGATCGCCTGGGCGACGAGGTCGGGCCGCTGCGGCTTGACGCGATTATCGACATGCTGGCCGTAGTAGCTGTAAGGCCAGCCGTAGAAGCCGCCATCCTTCACCGAAGTCATGTAGTCCGGCACGAGGTCGCTGCCGATCTCGTCGCGCTCGTTGACGGCCACCCAGAGTTCGCCGCTTTCCGGATTCCAGGACAGGCCGGTCGGATTGCGCAGCCCGGAGGCGAAGAGACGCGACTGCTTCGAAGCGAGATCGATCTCCAGCACTGCGGCGCGGTTCTCCTCTTCCTCCAAGCCGTTCTCGCCGACATTGGAATTGGATCCGACCGTCGCATAGAGCTTCGTGCCGTCCTGCGAGGCGGTCATGTCCTTGGTCCAGTGGTGGTTCCTCCCCGCAGGCAGGTCGACGATCTTCTCCGCCGGTGCGGTGATCTCGGTCGCGCCCTCCTGGTAGGGAAAGGCCACAATTGCATTGGCGTTGGCGACGTAGAGCTTGCCGTTAAGTAGCGTCATGCCGAATGGCGAGAACAGCCCGGTGAGGAAGGCCGTTTTGGTTTCCGCCACCCCGTCGCCATCCTGATCGCGCAGCAACGAGATGCGATTGGCGCTAGACGTTTGCGCGCCGGCCTGGCTCTGGAAGAGGTTTGTGAAGAAGCGGCGTATGCTGCGTAAGCTCTCTATGAAGAAGCTGCGTATGCTGCGTATTCTGAAGCCCTCGTCCGGCTTGGGCGGGGCATTGCTCTCGGCCACCAGCACGTCGCCGTTTGGCAGCACGTATAGCCAGCGCGGGTGGTCGAGCCCGCCGGCAAACTCGTTGACTGCAAATCCCTGGGCCGCCGTCGGCTTCGTGCCCTGCGGCCATGGCGCGGCCTTGGCGACATGGACGGTCGGCAGCCAAGTCGGATTGGGCTCCGGCAGGGTCGGGTTAGGGCCATAGGTCTCCGCGATCGGAACCGTCGCCTCTTCGCGCGACAGGAAGAAGACCGCTCCGCCGGCGACGACGAAAAGAACGATCAGCATGAGAAGGGCGGCAAGCAACTTTTTCACCAGAACCTCGAAAGTGTCGAAAGAACGCAAACGCGCTTATCGCGTTCCGGTTGCGGATGGAGTGGCGGATACGGCGAAGTAGGCCGCAAGCGCGCGGACGTCGTCGTCCGTGAGACCCTTCGCGGCATTGGCCATGAGATGGCCGAAGCGCGTTCCACCCCGCTTTCCCGCCCTGAACAGCCCAAGCTGCGCCTCGATATAGCGCTCGGGCTGGCCGGCGATGGAGGGATAGAGCGGGCTGCGGTCCTGTCGTCCGTGACAGCCGAGACAGGCTGGCACGCCGGCCTCCTTGATACCCTTCTCGGCGATTTCCCTGCCGCGCCGGACAAGTGCTGGATCGCCCTCGCCCCCGGGGTGCCTCGTCGGCAGGGCGGCGAAATGCTTGGCCAGATCCGGCCAGGATTGAGGCCCTGCCGCAATGGCGGGCAGGCTCATCAAGCCGCTTGCCCGACCTTCCTCGGCATAGGCACGCAGGCTTTCTAGGAGATAGGCCTCGCTCTGCCCGGCGAGAACGGGGATCGCCGGACCGCGCCCGAGACCGTCCCCACCGTGGCAGCGGCCGCAATCCGCGAGCGCCTGCCGTAGGGTTGCGGCAGCGCCTTCAGGAGGCGCAAGCCTTGCTCCATAGGCGAGGTCACGGTAGGTGGCTTCGTCCATCGACGGCAGTTCGCGCAGGAAGGCTACCATCGCCCAGACCTCGTCGTCTCGTTCCTGCGTTGGCCAGGCCGGCATGCCGGTGAAGCGCACGCCGTGTTTGACGATGCGAAAAAGTTCCGCGTCGGACCATTCGCCGACGGCCCCGGCAAGGTCAGGCGGCTGCGGCAGCATTCTCATGACGACAGGAGATCGCGGCTCGCCCGGCGCACCGTGACAGATGGCGCAGCCGCGCGCGAAATGTCCGGCGGCCGGCTGGATCGCATGACGCGGCAGAGCTTCTGGAACGTCGACCGCCAGCGCATAGGTGCGCACAGCCGATCGCATGGCGAATTGCAGAAACCATTCCGTGATCTTCCAGTGGCCGCTTGACGCACCGACATTGAAAAAGCCGATCCAGGCGGCCAGCACCACGACGAAGGGCAGAATGGCAAGCGCTATGGCGAGCTTCTTCCAACTGATATGCATCAGACCGCCTTCCGCGGCGGGGCGGCGAGCAAGCGCGCGAAAAGCGTCACGCCGCCGGCCAGATAGACCGCCGCGCCGACCAAAAGCATGATTACGCCGCCAAGTTCCTGATCCTGCTGCGCGGAAAGCGCGACGCCGAAGCAGCTTATCTCGCCCGTCCCGTAAAGCGGCCTTGGGGTCAGCGCCAGCAGCGCCCCGAGCAAGGTCATATGGATGGACGTCAGAAGCAAGGCGAAGGCGCCGGCGGCATTGCCTGTGATGTCCGAACCGCGGCGCGGCAGGCAGGTCAGCCACAGGAACAGCCCGGCGGCGAGGAACGTGGCCTGCTCGATGGCGGTCGCAAACAGCGAGCTTTGCGCCAGCGTCCGCAAGGCCGGCGCGTGCCAGGACCAGACAATGATAAGCTCGACGAGGGAGGCGGGGAGGGCGAGGGTGAACGCCCGGTTTGCATCTGGTTTCGGGCGGAGCGGGATCCCAATCGCCATCAGCGGCGCAGCGATCGCTACCACTCCCATATGCGCCAGCATGTGCGCCGAAAACGAATCCCGCCAGGCATCGAGCAGCGGTCCGACCCAGACCAGGGCGAGGACGAGGAGACCGAGGATGAGGCAGGCGCGTCTCACCGGATACACCCCGTCAGGAACAATGCGGGCATCGCGGTGAAGATCACGGCGATGAAGCTGAGACACGAGAGCAGCAGCGTCGCAAAGCCCTGGAACAGGGTCCGGTCGCGTTTCGTCGGATCGTCGTGCGGCGGATCGTCTGTGCCGAAGCCCCATTGCCGCCAGGCGAGCCATGCGGATAGCGCGATGAGCGAGAGGGCGATCAGAGTGGCGGCGGCGATGCCCGCGCGCACAGCGCTGAAATTCAGCCCGATAAGCTCGGGCTTAGCGCAATAGACCGCCGCGCCGATGTAGCAAACGAGGAAATGCGCAGCCCACACCACGGGCGCGGTAAACAGCGTCCAGAGCGTTTCAATCTCTTTCGGGATGAGCCGCATCGCCGCCTCACGTCGCTGCCGGAAAGAGGCCAATGATGGCGAAGGTGATGACGGCGGTGACCAGCAGAAAATGCCAGTAGAGCACCACGTTGCTTAGATCCATGTCATGTTTCGGCGTCAGTCGGCCGGCCAAAGAGCGGGCCAGGCAATAGGCCTGCATTACCGTGCCGAGCGCGGCATGAGCGAGCACCCAGATCACGAGAATCCACACGATTGCAGGATAGACCTGGCGCGTCGGGTCCATGCCGGGAGACCACGGCGCGGCCAAGCCTGCGGCGGACGCGGCAACGGTGGTCAGCAGGGACGTTACCAGCAAGCCGCGCACAGTGGCCGTGGCGCCGCGCCTGTTGACCGTGCGGGCCGCCACCATCAGGCCCCACGCTGCAGCGAACAAAACGGCAGCCAGCAGCGACCAGATCGCATCAGGCCCGGCAATCCCCGCGGTGAAGTCGGCATGGATCGTCCAGTAAAAAAAATAGCCGAAGACGAGGCTGGCGAAGGCCGTGCCGTCGCCCACCATGGTGATGAACATCGCCCACCAGCCGACCGAATCGGGGCCGGAGGCATAAAGCGGCAGGCTGAGGCCCAGGCCGACATCCTTTTCCGGCTTCTCGGGGATTTCGCCAGTGCCCGTCCAGAGCCAGTAGATGACGGCGCAAAAGCAGGTGATTGCGGCCATCGCCGTCACGATCCACCAGTGGAAGGTAAGCGCGAGGAAAGCGGCTCCGAGCGAAAGGGCCGAGACGATGGTGACATGGGAACTGCCGCCGACGCGCAGCACCTGGATGGGGTCGGCGTCGAGCACGGAGGTGACTAGTCCCTCGCGCCGTCCCTCTTCCGCGTCGGGCAGGTAACAGCGGCCTTCATTGACCTCGCGCGCAAGATCCTTCTGGTCCCAGAGGGGATAGCGGCTGCGCACGATGGGTATCGAGCGGACGCCCCAGTCCTCCTCCGGCTCGGAAATCCATTCCAACGTGCCAGCATTCCACGGGTTGAGTTCGTCGCGCGGCTCCCGGTGCTTCGGCCTGAGCACGTCTAAGACAACCACCAGCACGCCCGCGGCGAAAATGAAGGCTCCGGCCGTCGAGATCAGGTTCAGCCAATCCCAGCCGATTTCGGCCGGATAGGTGAAGACGCGCCGGGGCATGCCGCGCAGGCCGCTCAGATGCATGGGGAAGAAGCCGATGTTGAAGCCGCAGAACATTAGCCAGAAGGCGAGCCGTCCCAGACGGTCGGAGAGCTTCTTCGCGTCGATCAGCGGGTAATAGTAGTAGAGCCCGGCCACGACCGGGAAAAGCATGCCGCCGATCAGCACATAATGGAGGTGCGCGACGACAAAGTACGTGTCGTGCGCCTGCCAGTCGAATGGTGCGAGCGCCACCATCACGCCCGTCAGTCCGCCAATAACGAAGATGGCAAGTCCTCCGGTGCCGAACAGCATCGGGGTCGAGAAGATTACCCGGCCGGCCAGCATGGTGGCGATAAAGACGAAGATCTGCACGCCCGTCGGGATCGCCACCGCCTCGGAGGCCGCCGAGAAGAAGGCCAGCGAGATCTGCGGCAGGCCTGTCGCAAACATGTGGTGTACCCACAGGCCGAAAGAAAGGAATCCCGTTCCCACTGCCGCGAGCACGATCCAGGAATAACCGACGATTGGACGCTGGGAAAAAGTCGGCACGATCATCGCCATCAGCGCGATAGCCGGCAGGAAGATGATGTAGACTTCCGGATGGCCGAATATCCAGAACAGATGCTGCCACAGCAGCGGGTCGCCGCCGCGCGCTGCGTCAAAGAACGGCCAATCGAACATCCGTTCCATCTCGAACAGGAGGTCGCCGGCGATCAGCGGCGGGAAGGCGAACAGGATCATTCCAGCAACGATCAACAGGTACCAGGCGAAGAGCGGCATCAGGTTGATGCGCATGCCCGGCGCGCGGCATTTCATGATGCCGACGATGAGCTCGACGGCAGCCGCGATCGAGGCGACTTCGATGAAGGAAAGGCCGAGCAGCCAGATGTCAGCGCCGATGCCGGAGAACTCCTTGTCGGTGGCGAGCGGCGGATACATGAACCAGCCTGCCGACGGCGCCGCGTTGAAGAAGATGGAGCCGCAGACGAAGATACCGCCGAGGAAAAAGCTCCAAAAACTGAACGCCCCCAGGCGCGGAAACGGCATCTCGCGCGCGCCCAGCATCGGCGGTAGGAGGAAGATCGCGACTGCCTCGAAGATCGGCACCGCGAACAGGAACATCATCACCGTACCGTGCAGGGTGAAAGCCTGGTTGAAGAAGTCGGCCGACAGGAAGTCGTTGTCGGGCACGGCGAGCTGCAGGCGCATCAGCAGCGCGAGCGCGCCGGCGAACAGCATGAAGGCGAAAGCCGCCGAGCCGTACCAGAGGCCGATCTGGAAATTGTTCACCGAGGTCCAGTAGCGCCAGCCGGCCGGATTGGCCCAGACGGCGCGCAGCCGCTCCTCCTGCGCCGTGTATTCCTCCGGCGAGCGCTTCTTGATCGCAGCGCTCATTGCAGGCCTCTCAGCCAGGCGGCGATGGCGCGAATGTCGTCCGGCGGCAACATGTCGAAGGCCGGCATCCTGGAGCCGGGCTTGATTAGTTCGGACCGGGCGATGAAGCGGGCGACGGCGTCTTCGGTGTTGGGCAGGATGCCGGCTCCGACGGTGGCGCGGGAACCGAGATGCGAAAGATCCGGGCCGATCAGGCCGCGCGCATCCGTGCCCGCGACGAAATGGCAGGACCCGCAGCCATGGCGCAGAAACAGCGCGCCGCCGCTCGCGCCGGCGCCTTCCGCGGGAATTGCCTGGGCGGCGAGCCAGGACCGGAATGCTTCGGGCTCCATCGCCACGGCCGAGAACGCCATCAGCGCGTGAGACGTGCCGCAATATTCCGCACAGGGCCCGCGGAAGATGCCGGGTTTCGTAGCCATAAGCGAAAGCCTGTTGGTGCGACCGGGGATCATGTCCATCTTGCCGCCGAGCGGTGGGATCCAGAAGGAATGGATCACATCGGCGCTTTTCAGGGTGAATTCGACGCGCTCGCCGACCGGCAGCCTGACCTCGTTGGCGGACGCGACCGGCGGTCCCTGAGCTGGGCGGTAGACAACTTCCCACCAGAACTGCCTGCCGGTGATTTCAATCCGCAGGCCGGCGGCGCCCGCCTGGGCGAAGGGCTGAAGGCCGGGCATCAGCCACAGTGCATAGGCGAGCAGGACACAAAGCGTGACCGACGGGAAGACCACGCCGCCCCAAAGGATGATCCTGCTGGCAGACTTTTCGGCCAGCCTGCGGCGGTTGAATAGGGCTGAATGAAGAAGCACGCCGACCACGCCCAGCCAGATGACGGCGCCGCCACTTAGCATTATCCAAAACAGTATGGCTATCTGCTGCGCTTCCGCTCCCGCGGGCTCAAGTACCGACCGGGCGCCGGCAAAGCCGCTCGCCAGCGATAATGACGCAGCGGACAGGCTGAAATATTGACCCATTTACAACCCCTCCGCCGTAAACCGGCGAGAGGGGCGGAAGGTTCCGGGCAACTGAGCTTTCGAACTAGCTGCATTCGCCGTTACTATTTGGGCAATTTTTCAACGAGTGACGAAACAATTGCGCTCGATCCCCGTTTGCCCGTCATAGGTTAGCGTTAGGGCGAATGTTGGGGGCGAGCCTTGGGATTGTCCATGCCAAAGCGGGCGACGATGAGCGCAACCGGCTTGGAAGACAAAAACCCTGCAGACGACAGACATCTGGCTGGACGAGATCATGGCCGATTACGGGCCCGATAGGCGCGTTGCCTGGCATGTGCTGGGAGCTGTTTGACGCACCTTGCGGGATTGGCTGCAGATCGAACTGGCTGCCAATTTGAGGGCGGAGCTGCCGCTTCTCGTGCGTGGCGCCTACTATGATCGGTATCGGCCGGGTGATCTGCCGACCAGCAGCCGTTCATTGGAGGATTTCCTGAAGCGGGTGGCCGAGGAGATGAAATCCACTCGACCCGTGAATCCCGAGGATGCGACGAGATCCGTGTTCAAAGTTCTCGCCAGGCATGTCGACTTCGGCCAGTTGGTCAAGGTGCGAGACGCGTTGCCGAAGCAGATCCAGGCGCTTTGGCCCGAAAGTGTTGGAGTTTAGCAGCAACAAGACAAAAGTCTGAGCTCTCGATACGGTTCTCAGCTGCCTCGGCCCGGCCGATCCTTTTCCTCGCGATACAGTCGCTCAGTGGCCCGATCGCTTTCTCTGCGCTCTGCAGGCCCCCGACGGCGCCACGTGAGGAGTGCGTAAGCGATCACGATTGCTAGCAGTAGCGGGCCGCCAGCAACGACGATCAACCACATACTGTTCTCGAACATGGAACATCTCCTTTCCCTCGTTGCCAGAAGGAGCGAAACCGTTGCTCCCTTCCGGTCCAGGGGTGGACACCGAATGACCTGTGCGCCGCCAACTCAACTGCTGAGAGCAGGCGGCCTGGTTCATTCCTCCAGAAAAACAGTGTTCGCGACGGGCTGTTGCACTCGGCACGCGCTGATGGAAGAATGGATATCCCTCGGAAACGTTCCATTGTGCGAGCCATTCGCTGGCTGGCTTTCAGGCGTTCACTATATCTGTCTCGACCCCTAACATCCGGTCGCAGACGCACTACGTGATGATAGGGAACCACAAAGGCTTTCCGATAGTTGAATGAAGGGCGAGAGCAACCAGACCGGCCGGGGCGAGGATACCATGCGCGAGAACCAGTCCGACGTCTTCGATCTGTTTTCGGAGATTTACACGAATGCGGCGCAGGAGGAGATAAGCATCCAGCAATATCTCCTTGCCTGCCGCGAGGATAAATCGATGTATGCCTCGGCGCCCGAACGGATGGTCGAGGCGATCGGCGAGCCTACCCTGATCGACACCAGCATGGATGAGCGGCTCGGCCGCATTTTCGCCAACAGGACAATCAAGGTCTATCCCACCTTCTCCGAGTTTTATGGCATGGAGGACACGATCGAGCGCATAGCCGGCTATTTCCGCTATGCCTCTCAAGGGCTCGAGGAACGCAAGCAGATCCTCTATCTGCTTGGCCCTGTCGGCGGCGGTAAGTCCTCGCTCGCCGAACGGCTGAAGAAGCTGATGGAGCAGCGTCCGATCTATACGCTGAAGGTGGGCGGCCAGATCAGCCCGGTTTTCGAATCGCCGCTCGGGCTTTTCAATCCTGACCGCATGGGCGACCTTTTGGAGGACAAATACGGCATCGCGCGGCGCCGGCTGAACGGCCTGATCTCCCCGTGGGCGGCCAAGCGCCTCGATGAACTGTCCGGCGACATCTCCAAGTTCAGCGTCGTGAAGCTGATGCCTTCGCGGCTGCGCCAGATCGGCATCGCCAAGACCGAGCCAGGCGATGAGAACAACCAGGACGTTTCGGCCCTGGTCGGCAAGGTCGATATACGACAACTCGAGAATTTCAGCCAATCCGATCCGGACGCCTATTCCTACAGCGGCGGACTGAACCGGACCACGCAAGGGTTGCTTGAGTTCGTCGAGATGTTCAAGGCGCCGATCAAAGTCCTCCATCCGTTGCTGACCGCTACCCAGGAAGGCAGCTACAACGGTACGGAGAACTTCGGATCTTTCCCTTATCAGGGCATCGTCGTAGCCCATTCCAACGAGTCGGAATGGCTGCAGTTTAAGAACAACAAGAACAACGAGGCGTTCCTCGACCGCATCCTGGTGGTCAAGGTGCCGTACTGCCTGCAGGTCACCGAAGAAAGGCAGATCTACGAAAAGCTGCTGCGCGAAAGCGAATTGGCTTCCAGTCCCTGTGCACCGGAGGTGCTGGACATTCTCAGCCGGTTCACCGTCTCGACCCGTCTGGCCGAGCACGACAATTCGCCACTTTACACGAAGATGCGCGTTTATGACGGCGAGAACCTCAAGGACATAGATCCCAAGGCGAAGTCGGTTCAGGAATACCGCGATGCCGCCGGTGTCGACGAGGGCATGACCGGCGTCAGCACGCGCTTTGCTTTCAAGATCCTGTCGCAGACATTCAACTACGACACCAAGGAAGTGGCCGCCGATCCTGTGCATCTGATGTACATTCTGGAGGAGGCCATCAAGCGCGAGCAGTTCCCGAAGGAAACGGAGGCCGCCTATCTCGACTTCATAAAGTCGGAACTGGCGACGCGTTATGCCGAGTTCATCGGCCATGAGATTCAGAAGGCCTATCTGGAGTCCTACAGCGAATACGGCCAGAACCTGTTCGACCGCTACATCGCCTACGCCGATGCCTGGATCGAGGATCAGGACTACAAAGACCCCGATACAGGCCAGATCCTCAACCGCGAGGTATTGGACAACGAACTGTCGCAAGTCGAAAAGCCGGCCGGCATTGCCAATCCCAAGGACTTCCGCAATGAGGTCGTGAAGTTCGCGTTGCGCGCCCGGGCGAGGAACAATGGCCGCAACCCCTCATGGACAAGTTATGAAAAGCTGCGCGAAGTCATCGAGAAGCGGATGTTCGGCCAAGTCGAGGATCTGCTCCCGGTGATCAGCTTCGGCTCCAAGCAGGACAGCGTAACGGAGAAACGGCATACCGAGTTCGTGCATCGGATGGTCGGACGCGGTTACACCGAACGTCAGGTCCGCCGGCTGGTGGACTGGTACATGCGGGTGAACAAGGCGGGCTGAGTCCGGCCGGGGTGGTTCCATGCCGATCTTTGTCGATCGCCGACTGAACCCGAAGGACAAGAGCCTCGGCAACCGCCAGCGCTTCCTGAAGCGTGCGCGCGAAGAGCTGAAGCGAAGCATCCGGGATCGGATTCGTACCGGCAAGATCGCTGATGTCGACAGCGAACACGCCGTGTCGATGCCGGCGAGGGGCACAGCCGAGCCGAGCTTCAGCGATGCGAAAGACAGCGGCAGGCGGCAGCACATCCTGCCGGGCAATAAGCATTTCGCCCCGGGCGACCGGGTTCCCAAGCCCGGTCAGGGCGGCGGCGGTTCGTCTCCCGGGAAAACGGTCTCGGAGGACGATTTTCGTTTCGTGCTCTCGCGCGAGGAGGTGCTCGACCTCTTCTTCGAGGATCTCGAACTTCCCGACATGGTCAAGCTCAACCTCAAGGAGATACTTGCCTTCAAGCCGCGCCGCGCAGGGTTCGCCGCGACCGGTTCGCCGACCAACATCAATGTCGGTCGCACGATGCGAAACAGCCATGGTCGCCGGATTGCGCTCAGGCGCCCGAAGCAGGAGGAGCTTGATGCGATTGCGGAGCAACTCGCAATCCTGGAGGCAGAGCCCCAGAGCGCGGGGCCGGTACGCCAACGCATCGCAGCGTTGCGGGAAGAGCTTGAGCGACTTGAGCGCCGCCGCAAGCGGATCGCCTATGTCGATCCCGTCGACATCCGCTTCAACCGTTTTGACGCCCAGCCCGTGCCGAATGCCAATGCGGTCATGTTCTGTCTCATGGACGTATCCGGCTCGATGGGCGAACGCGAGAAGGATCTGGCTAAGCGCTTCTTCGTGCTGCTGCACCTGTTCCTGAAACGGCGCTACGACCGAACCGAAATCGTCTTCATCCGCCATACGCACGAGGCGCAGGAGGTGGACGAGGAAACCTTCTTCTACAATACGCAAAGCGGCGGTACGGTCGTTTCCACGGCACTTGAGGAGATGCGCCGCATTATCGAGCAACGCTATCCCAGCAACGAGTGGAACATCTATGCCGCCCAGGCATCGGACGGCGACAATTTCGTAACCGATTCCGAGCGCTGCATCGGCCTGATGGACGGCCAGATCATGCGCCTGTGCCAGTATTTCGCCTATGTCGAGATCATCGACGAACGTGAGAGCCATATTTTCGGCAGCACCGACAATGGAACCTCGCTGTGGCGCGCCTACAGCGCTGTCAACCAGAGATGGCCGAATTTCCAGATGAGCCGTATCGCCAACGCATCCGACATCTATCCGGTCTTTCGCCAGCTCTTTGCCAGGCAGCCGATCTTCCAGAAAAGCGCTTGAGGGGAGCCGATGGCGAACCAGACCGGCAAATCCGGCCAAACCAGCAAATCAGGCCAAACCAGCAAATCAGGCCAAACCAGCAAATCAGGATTGCTCTTTTCAGGGTCTGACTGGGATTTCAAGACACTGTCGCGCGCCTACCAGGCGATCGAGGCGCTCGCGATCGAAGAGCTTCACCTCGACGTCTATCCGGTGCAGATGGAGATCATCTCGTCCCAGCAGATGCTCGACGCCTATTCCTCGGTCGGCATGCCGCTGATGTATCGCCACTGGTCCTTCGGCAAGCATTTTCTCTACCAGGAATTGCTCTATCGCAAAGGCGGGCGGGGGCTCGCCTATGAACTGGTGATCAATTCCAATCCTTGCATCGTCTACCTGATGGAGGAAAACACCATGGCCCTGCAGGCCCTGGTGACAGCTCATGCAGCGCTTGGTCACAATCATTTTTTCAAGAACAATCATCTGTTCCGGCAATGGACGGATGCCAGCGCTATTCTGGGCTATCTGGACTTCGCCAAGGGTTACATTGCCCGTTGCGAGGAGCGGCACGGCGTCGCCGCGGTGGAGGCAATCCTCGATGCGGCCCACGCGCTGATGGAACAGGGCGTGTTCAGATACCGCCGACCGCCGAAGCTCTCGTCGGAGCGGCAGCGAGAAGGCGTTCGTGAGCGCCTGGAGTACGAAGAGCGTTCCTACAACGATCTGTGGCGCACGCTCCCGCCGTCGAAGGACGGGACCAAGGCCAACGAAACGGACACCGGCATCGCAGAGCGGAAGAAAACGCTCAACCTGCCCGAGGAGAACCTGCTCTACTTCCTGGAAAAAAACAGCCTGGTCCTGGAGCCTTGGCAGCGTGAAATCATCAGGATCGTCCGGGTCGTCGCGCAATACTTCTATCCGCAGCGGCAAACGCAGGTAATGAACGAAGGCTGCGCCACTTTCGTGCACTACACACTCATGAACATGCTGTTCGATCGCGGCCTGATCAATGAAGGCGCGATGCTGGAAATCCTGCGCAACCATTCGAACGTGATCTTTCAGCCAGGCTTCGACGATCCGCGTTTTTCCGGCATCAATCCTTATGCCTTGGGCCTCGACATGATGCAGGACATTCAGCGCATATCGACTGAGCCCACCGCCGAGGATCGTGACTGGTTCCCCGATATCGCCGGCAACGGCAATTGGCGCGAAACCCTGCTCGACGCGTGGGCGAACCATCGCGACGAATCATTCATCCGCCAGTATCTGAGCCCCGCCCTGATGCGGAAATGGCGGTTCTTTATCCTCGCCGATGCCGCTAGCGAACCGCATTACGAAGTCGCGTCGATCCACAATGAGCGTGGCTACGAAAAGATACGCGCCGGGCTCGCCCAGAGCTACGACATCGGTGCGAGCCGGCCGGATATTCAAGTGGTGGATGTTGATCTGCTCGGTGACCGACAATTGCGGCTGGAGCACAAGGTGAAGAACGGCATCATGCTGGAGGAGGCCAGTCGCGACGCCACCCTCCGCCATATCCGCACCCTGTGGGGCTATGAGGTCAGCCTGGCGGCGATCGATGCGCAAACGGGCGGGACGCTCAACGAACGTTCGACCAGCCAAATCGGGGAATGACCAGAACCTGGGCCGGCGACGGCGGCGTTCTACAGCCGGGTTTCCACTCTTGGGTCCGATGCTCTGGCCGTCGGACCCGGGAAGGTCGGTTTCGTCGGAATCTCGGATGGTGTCTCGGGAGGAATTTCGACGGGCTGCCTTTGCGGGCTGGGAACGGGATCGGGCGAAGGCGGAGGAACGCCCGGAGGCTCATCCGGCGGAGTTTCCGGCGGAGCAGGCGGCCGGGCAGGCTCAGGATTCGGATTATCCGGTATCGGCACGGGATTGTTCGGATCAGGATCAGGATCGGTCATGGGATACTCTTCGAAGGTTGCTTCACATTTCCTCCGCGCCGCGACAATCATAAATGCGCGCATGTGCTCCTCCCTGACCCTTGCCTCGTAACACGCAGCGACGCTACTTGTTCGTCCGCATCTTTTGCCTTGGATTGATCCCGCCAAGGGCGTTGGTGTCGTTCTCGACATCGCCTTCGATCGTGTTTTCGCCTTCGAGTAAGAGTTCGTCGCCTTCCTTGATCGTGCCCTTGGAGGTCCCGATACCGGGATTGTTCCTCAAATCGGCATCGCTCGGCTTTTTCCACTTTGGATGTTTGGTTCCGCTCATGGCAAAACTCCTTCGAAAAGGGTCCTGTTGTAGAAAACAGCAGGGCGCGACGAATGTTCCGCCGAAACTCACCTTGATGCGGCGTTGTCCGAGACGGGCTAAAGCCCGAACGGATAGGTGTCGGGAACGCCCGCTCCCATATGCTCCGGCCCAAGCGGCGTCACCGCGACGGTTTCGTCAAACCAGACGAAGGCGTCAAACTGCTGGGAAAGAGAGGCAGCCGCGTAATGGCTGCGCAGTTCGGTTTCCGGCCGATAAATTACGCCGATGAAGCGCTCCAGCCGGCGCTCCAGAAGCCGATCGCGAAGATCGTCGTCGCGCTTGATGTCGAGCAGGAAACGCGAGACGCCGCAATCATGGCAAAGCCGCTCGTAGCTATCGCTATGCGAGAGCCGCACCCGCTTGATTTCCATCTCGCTGTCCCAGTCGGAGGCCGCGGCCACTGTCCCGGAATGCGTACTGAGCCCGATCAAGGCCGCCTCGTCGCCGAAACGCTGGCGGCAGAGCTGGCCGATGTTTACTTCGTCCCTGATAATCCCCATTTCGGTATAGCGTGCATCTCCGATGTGGGAGTTATGCGCCCACACGACCGCCTTGGCGTTCGGCCCGCGGGCTTCCAGCAGATGCTCGAGTGTCTCAAACATATGGGTGTCGCGCAGGTTCCAGGACTGCGCGCCGCCATAGTACATGATCCGATAGTAGCGTTCCGCGGAAGCGATCAGCCGGGCATTCTGGGTGGCATCTAGAAAATCAACGCCGTCCTGCTGCGCATAGTCGAGCTGCTTGGCAAGCAGTTCGCGGCATTGTTCAAGCACGGCCTGCTCGCATTTCTCGAAACCCGATGTGAGCGCGACGCGGCCGTAGGTGGATGGTTCGTGTTGCCAAGGCGTCAGGCAGCCATAGCGTTCACGCGCGATCTTTGCTGCCTGCGGATCGACCCGATCGAGATATTGCAGAACCGCGCCGATCGATCCGCTCATATTGTAGATGTCGAGGCCATAGAAGCCCGCCAGCCGGGACGATATCCTGATCCGCTCATTGTGTTGTCGCATCCAGTCGACAAACGCGGCAACGTCGGTGTTGCGCCACATCCAGGTGGGAAACCGCTGGAACGGCGGATCGGCGTCAGCCCGCGACGGCCGATGGCGGACGTGGCGGTCAATCGCCGCTGCGTCAGGCCAATCGGCTTCGACCGCGACGATGGTGAAGCCGTGCTTCTCGATAAGCCTGCGGGTGATCTCCGCACGAGCCCGGTAGAACTCCGACGTACCGTGGCTCGCTTCACCAAGCAGGACGACGCGCCGGTCGCCAAACCGGTCGAACAATTCGCCGAACGCCGGATCGTCGAAATCCGGCAGCGGTTCGGCCGCTGCCGCGATCATCTCCGGCAGGCTGCGCGTGCGTGCGGGTCCGGACCGACGATCCGCGGTACGGCTGCCGCTCTCGGGCCAGCCCTGCTCGCCGATGAGCGGGACAAACCGCACGCCGCCGAAATCCTCCTCGCTGTAAGTTGCAGCGCCAGTTCGGGTGACCTTGAGAAGGCGCTGATCATGCGGTTCGTCGCCGACCGGGATGACGAGCCTGCCGCCGACGTCGAGCTGTTCCTGAAGGGCAAGCGGCGCACCGGGTCCGCCGGCGGCGACCACAATGGCGTCGAAGGGCGCTGCGTCGGGCCAGCCTTTGGTGCCATCGCCGGTGCGGACTTCGATATTGTCATAGCCAAGCTCTTCGAACCGCTGTCTCGCCGTTTCGGCCAACCCGGCGTGGCGTTCGATCGTGTAGACGCGTTCGACGATCCGGCTCATCACGGCAGCCGCGTACCCTGAGCCGGTGCCAACCTCCAGGACATGGTCGCCCGGTCCGATCTCTGCCATCTCGATCATCAAGGCGACGATGTAGGGCTGCGATATCGTCTGACCTTCGGCGATCGGCAGCGGCCCATCCTCGTAGGCGAATTCTTCAAAGCCGGGTGCGACGAAAGCCTCGCGTGGAACCTCACGCATCGCTTCCAGCACCTCGCGGTCATGGATGCCACGGCGGCTGAGCTGGACTTCGACCATTCGGTCGCGTGCATCGGGAAGATCGAGCATCTTTTGCTCCTCTTTCGGGCTGGCGGTCCTCCGCACTCATTGTCCCCCCAATCGTGCCTAACGGCTCCCCGGCGACAATCCCTCGATCGCGTGCACTCCGCTCGGCAGCGCTTGATCTCATTTCGGCGGCTCGTCTCCTTAACCGTTGGCGAGCTTCCAGGTTCCTGCAAAAGAGCGATTGGCAGGCGCGGATGGCGGCTCCAGCCGAACTTATTTCCGTGAAAATCCTTTCTCCGAGGCGATCTCACTCCAGATATCGACGGGCGAATGCATCTGGAGACTTTTCCATGAACGACGAGGCTCAGAGAGCTGCGACCACAACAGGCCTTTATCAGGTCGATCTCATGGACCGTTATTGGCGGGCCGCGAACTATATTTCGGTTGGCCAGATCTATCTGATGGACAATCCGCTGCTGCGCGAGCCCCTGAAAGCCGAGCACGTCAAGCCGCGGCTGCTCGGCCATTGGGGCACGACACCTGGCCTCAACTTCATCTACGTCCACCTGAACCGCGTTCTCCGGGAACGCGGTCTCGACGTTCTGTTTATCTGCGGCCCAGGTCATGGCGGCCCGGCGATGGTGGCGAACACGTGGCTTGAGGGCACCTACAGCGAGATCTATCCTGAGATCGGCCAGGGCGAAGACGGCCTGAGGAAACTCTTCCGGCAATTCTCCTTCCCCGGTGGAGTGCCGAGCCACGCTGCTCCGGAAACGCCCGGCTCGATCCATGAAGGCGGAGAACTGGGATATGCGCTGGTCCATGCCTTCGGCGCGGCCTTCGACAATCCTGATCTGGTGGTCGCCTGCGTCGTCGGCGACGGTGAAGCGGAGACCGGTCCGCTCGCGGCGGCATGGCACTCCAACAAGTTCCTCAATCCGGCATCCGACGGCGCCGTGCTGCCGATCCTGCATCTCAACGGCTACAAGATCGCCAACCCGACGATCCTTGCCCGCATGGATGACGTGGAATTGCGGGGCCTGTTCGCCGGCTATGGCTACGAACCACTTTTCGTCGAAGGACACGAGCCGATTCCCATGCATCGGTTGATGGCCACCAAGCTGGACACCGCGCTGGACAGAATCCGCTCCATCCAGAAGCGCGCCCGAGCGTCGGGCTGGCAGGGAGAGCGTCCGCTGTGGCCGATGATCGTGCTGCGCAGCCCGAAGGGGTGGACCGGACCGAAGGAGGTCGACGGCAAGAAGGTCGAGGATTTCTGGCGCTCGCATCAAGTTCCGGTGTCGAACGCGCGCGGCGACGAGGCGCACCTCAAGATCCTCGAAGACTGGATGCGGAGCTACGAGCCGGAAAAGCTGTTCGACAACAGCGGGCATCTGCTTCCAGAGTTGGCGGCGCTTGCGCCAACCGGGTCAAAGCGCATGGGCGCAACCCCCTATGCCAATGGCGGATTGCTGAAGCGCGACCTCGTGCTTCCCGATTGGAAAAGCCTGGCGCTCGACGTGCCGCGTCCGGGAGGTGCCACAGCCGAGGCGACGCGGGTTCTCGGAAGCTATCTCCGCGACATCATACGCCTGAATGCGGATGCCAGAAATTTCCGGCTGATGGGGCCTGATGAGACGTCCTCCAACCGCCTTGACGACGTCTTCGAGGTTACGGACCGGGTCTGGACGCAGCGGATCGAGCCCTACGACGTCCAACTCTCCCGTGACGGCCGTGTCATGGAAGTGCTCAGCGAGCATCTCTGCCAGGGTTGGCTGGAGGGCTATCTGCTGACCGGCCGGCATGGCCTGTTTTCCTGTTACGAGGCGTTCATCCACATCGTCGATTCCATGGTCAACCAGCATGCGAAATGGCTGAAGACATCCCGCGAGCTTGCCTGGCGCAAGGCGATCGCTTCACTCAATTACCTGCTGACCTCTCATGTCTGGCGGCAGGATCACAACGGCTTCAGTCACCAGGATCCGGGCTTTGCCGATTTTGTCGCCAACAAGAAGGCCGATACCGTCAGGCTTTATTTCCCGCCAGATGCCAACACGCTGCTCTGGATCACCGACCATTGCCTGAGAACCTACAACCGCATCAACGTCATCACCGCCGGCAAGCAGCCGGCGCCGCAATGGCTGTCTGTCGAAGACGCAGAAACCCACTGCAGGGCGGGGGCGGGGATCTGGGAATGGGCCGGAACGGTTGCCAAGGGCGAGGATCCGGATGTGGTGATGGCCTGCGCCGGCGACGTGCCGACACTGGAGACGCTCGCTGCCACCGACATTTTGCGTTCGGCGCTTCCAGACCTGAAGGTTCGCGTCGTCAATGTGGTCGACCTGATGACGCTGCAGTCGAATTCAAAGCATCCGCATGGCCTCACCGATGAGGATTTCGACGCGCTGTTCACGAAAACCAGGCCGGTCATCTTCGCCTATCACGGCTATCCCTACCTCATCCACCGGCTGACCTACCGACGCGCCAACCATGACAACATGCACGTGCACGGTTTTCGCGAGGAAGGCACCACCACCACGCCGTTCGACATGGTCGTACTCAATGAACTTGACCGTTTTCACCTGGCGCTCGCCGCGATCGAACGCGTGCCAGGTCTCGCCGAACGGGCGAAAAATCTTGCCGCCGAACTTCACGGGAAGCTTGCGGAACACAAGGCTTATGTCCGCGAGTACGGCGAAGACATGCCCGAGATTCAGAAGTGGAACTGGCCTGATAACAGTGCGACGAAGGTTGCCGATTGATGCGACACGCAATTCTTGCACTGAACGCCGGCTCCTCCAGTATCAAGTTCGGACTATATGACCTTGAACCGTCGGCAGAACTGCAACTCGTCTCGCGTGGTACGCTGGACCTGGGCAATGCGCCGAGGCTCAGCGTGAAAGCGGCCGATGGAACAGTGCAGTGTGATCGGCCGCTTGCTGGAGACGCGCGCAATGCGGGCATCGACGCGTTGCTCGACTGGATCGAGAGCGAAGTTGGCGGCAGAAAACTGGTCTCCGCCGGACACCGCATCGTGCATGGCGGGCGCGACTTCGTCGAACCCGTCCGCCTGACGCCTCACGTGATCGAGGCGTTGGATAGGCTGACGCCGCTTGCTCCGCTGCATCAGCCTCGCAGTCTCGCGCCGATCCGCACACTTGCGGCGCTGCGGCCGGATCTGCCGCAGGTCGGATGTTTCGACACAGCCTTCCATCAGACGATCGATCCGATCGTGAGCCGCTTCGCGCTGCCGCGTAGATTTGATGAGGACGGAATCCGCCGCTACGGGTTTCATGGTCTTTCCTACGAATACATCGCCGGGCGGCTCAAGGAGATAGCGCCCGGTCTTGCAGCGAAGCGGACGATCGTCGCCCATCTCGGCAACGGAGCGAGCCTGTGCGCCATGCGCGACGGAAGAAGCGTCGATACGACGATGAGCTTTTCCGCGCTCGACGGCCTGGTCATGGGCACGCGTTGCGGCGCTATCGATCCGGGCGTGCTTTTGTACTTCATCCTGGAGAGAGGTATCGCGGGGGAGGCTCTGCAGCACATGCTCTATGAGGAATCCGGGCTGCTCGGAATATCCGGCATCTCGGGCGACATGCGCACGCTGCAAGCGAGCGACGATCCCCACGCCCGCGAAGCGGTAGATCTTTTTGCTTTCCGGGCCGCAAGGGAAGTTGCCGCACTCGCCAACACGTTGGGCGGTCTCGAATGCCTCGTGTTCACCGCCGGCATCGGCGAGCGCTCAGCGCCGGTCCGCAAGGCAATATGCGAAAGGCTTCATTGGCTTGGCGTGGCGATCGACGAGCCATCCAATGGCTCTCATGCCGAGATCATAAGCCGATCGGACAGCAAGGTCGAAATACGCGTCGTCGCGACCGACGAGGAGAGGATCATCGCTCGCCACACGCGCGTGCAGGGGAATGCTTGATAACGCAATCAACGGTGCTGTTTTCCAAGACAAGGAACCCTGCGCGCCTGCGACCGTTCCCCTGTCTGATACCAAAGGGAGAGATCCAATGGCCGAAACCCCTAACAACGCAGGCGCCTCAAAGGCGGCAAACGAAGCCCAGGAGGCGATGAAGAAGCAGATCGCTGAGCTTCGCCGCGAGATCACGAAAATAAATCGGACCCTTTCCGACCGCGCCGAGGAGGCAGAGGGCTGGTACGACAGCGCAGCCGAACGGGCCTCGCGCGCAGCCCGGCAATTGCGTAGCCAGGCGCACACCGTGACTGAAACTGTCCAGCAGAATCCAGGCACAATATCTTCGGCGATGATGCTTGGCGGCGTGCTCGGTGTTGTCTTGGGAATTGTGATTGCAAAGAGTTCCGAACCTGAGCGGCGGTGGTTCTAAGGGGCAGATCACCACCCTTGCAGTGCCGAGCCTATCGGCATCAAGCATGGCTTTTGCGCTGTTGGCATCGGTTGCCATGAACGTCGCCAACCTGACCCGCGCCACGCAAAAGAATGCGGCGATCCACTGAACCGTGGCCGTCTAGCGCGGCGTTGGGCTGTGCTGTGCAAACTGCCAAATTCAAACCCCTCACCACTAATTTCGTACAGCTCTTGTTTCATCGATCATCTTGCTGACAGTCTTCATGCACCAACTGACGGAGAAGAATATGCGGCAAGCGCTGATCGTATGGGGCGGCTGGGATAGACACGAGCCGGAAGAAGGTGCGCGCGTCGTCAAGGCGATGCTCGAAGAGGAAGGGTTTGGCGTGCGCGTCGAAACCACGACCGAGATATTCGCCGACCCGGCGATCGCCGATCTGAGCCTGATCGTCCCGATCTACACGATGGCCAAGCTTGCGAAGAACGAGGAGCTCAACCTGACAAAGGCAGTCGAGGGCGGTGTCGGCCTTGGCGGCTATCACGGCGGCATGTGCGATGCCTTTCGTGAAGCCACGGAATACCAGTTCATGTGCGGCGGTCAGTGGGTGGCCCACCCAGGCAACATCATCGACTACCGGGTCAACATCATCAGGCGCGACGATCCGATCATGAACGGCATCGATGATTTCCCGTACCGCTCCGAGCAGTACTACATGCATGTGGATCCATCGAATGAGGTGCTGGCGACCACCACCTTCTCCGGCGAGCACGCGTCCTGGATAGAAGGCGTGGTCATGCCGGTCGTCTGGAAGCGCCGGCACGGCAAGGGAAGGGTGTTCTATTCGGCACTCGGACATGCCGTCAGGGAGTTCGCGGTGCCGCAGATGCGAACGATATTTCGCCGCGGCCTGGTGTGGGCGGCGCGCTGAGAGCGCGACAGTCGGTCCTGCTGGTACTGGTCGCCACGCCAGGAATCCTGCCACGCCGTCAGAGATGGATTTGGAGCCCTGTGAAGGATGGCGCCGAACCTGAAACAAAAACCCGCCTCGGCCGCGGGTCGTTGGCGCGAATAGGCACCATAAACAATTTCATAGCACAGCTGCCGGCACAAACCAAGAACAAACGTGCTGCCGACAATCGCTCACGTTTCTTGCCGGAGCAAATGCCGAAGCGTTATCGCATCACCGAGCAATGCGGCGCAGGGCCAAGGCAGCGACAGTGGTGCCCGCTGCCAGAAGCGGCGGCCAGGCCTGCGGATCGCCCATGGCATGGAGCGTCAGGCCGCTGAGCAGCAGCCACAGCAGCGGGATCGCAAACAGCAGCGGCACAGGCCCGCCGCTCGCTGCAAGCAGGACGCCGAGCGTCGTGATCGCAGTCGGGTCCGGCGCGATGCCGAAGACCTCGGCGCTTGTCCATGGCCGCCGGAAAAGCGGCGGCAGGAGGGGATAGACGACGAGGCCAGCGGCCATGATCAGCAGCCCGAGCCTTGCTGCGATGTCCCGCCGCTCGAAGGCGAGGCCGCCGCGCGCGGCACCGCCGAACGCCAGCAGCAGCGCCTGCAGGCCGAAGGCCGGCGCGACATAGGCGATCGCCCAGTTGATCACGGCATAGCGGCTCGACAGGAAGGACCAGCCGACGAAGGCAAAGAGCGCGGCGAGGACGAGCGCAATCCAGAGGCCGTGGCGAGGCGGCCGCCGCAGCACGAGCAGGACAATGGCGAGGCCGGCGGCGAGCGTCAGGAGATGCAGCGGCCAGAAGGCGGCATTGGCCAACTCGAACATGCGCCAGTAGACGCGCGGCGAGAATAGCAGGAAATCTTCCAGCCGGTAGGTCCACCATTCCGACATCTAGAGATTCCGGACGTAGGCCGCCATCTGATCGCGCATGGCCGCGTCGGGGAGGGGACCAGTCGCCGCCAGCACGTTCTCGCGCACGTGTTCAACGCGGGTGGTGGCGGGGATGGCGACGGTTACGGAGGGATGCGAAAGGATGAACTTCAAAATGAACTGCGCCCAGGTCCCGGCACCGATCTCCGCCGCCCAGTCCGGCAGCGTCTCGCCTTCGAGCTGGCGCGTCAGCGCGCCTTGGCGAAACGGCCGGTTGACGATGACGGCCATCCCGCGCTCGGCCGCCAGCGGCAGGAGCCGCTCCTCCGCCTCGCGGTCGACGATGTTATAGGTGAGCTGCACGAAGTCGAGCGGATGCGTGCGCATGATTTGTTCGAACAGGTCGTGCCGTCGTCCTTCGGACGTCGTGATGCCGACATAACGGATCCGCCCGTCCGCCTTCTTGGCGAACAAGGTTTCGAGATGGGTTTCCCAGGCGACGAGGTTGTGGACCTGCACGAGATCGAAGCGCGGCACACCCCACAAGCGGCGCGACTGCTCGATCTGCGCGGGTCCGTCGGCGGCGGAGGAGGTCCAGACCTTCTCGGCGGAAAACAGCGCTTCGGGCCGGCCGAGCTTCTCGAGGCCATAGCCGATCACAGGCTGCGAGGAGCCGTACATGGGCGAGGAATCGATCATGCGGCCGCCCGCCGCGAAGAAGGCCGCCATCACCTCGGCGCACTCGTCGCGCAGCACCGGATCGTCGCCGACATTGAAGGTGATCCAGGTGCCCAGGCCCACAGCGGGAAGCATCTCTCCCGAGGAGGGCACGGCCCGCATCACCGGCGCAGGCGGCGCGCCGGGCGCGTTTCCCGGCAGCACCAGAGCCGCTCCGGAAGTGGCGGCAGCCTTCACGAACGTCCTGCGGGTGATGATCATCGTCTGCCGTCCCTGTACTCCCGACTCCCTGTACTCCCGACCCCCCTGTGCTCCCGACTACTTGTACTCCCGACCACAAGAATGGTTCCGGGCGATCGGCCTTCGCAAGGCTGATCGGCGGGAAGGTCGGTCTCTGGCAGCTGTTCGGAATATCGAACGCCTGCCTGAAATAGGAACGAACGGTGCAGGGCCTGGGGTGCGCCAGCCGGCCCGATTACCTGGAAATGGCTCCTGTCCTGACTTGATGGCGCTGGCGGGCATATGCCACGCAGCCGTCTACCGTGCTGACGCAGAGCGCATCGCGGTGGTTCTGCGTGTTGTTGTCGCCGGCGTAGGCGACCTCGGCAACACGGCCACCGACCATTCGGATTTGCGTGTTGCAATAGCCGCCAGGATCGACATTGAGCGATCCTCCAACCGTCGGGACCGCACCCACGGCCAAAGTTGGAATCACGACGTTGAGATTGCCGCGTTGAACGGTACGCTGATACGTCCAGATCTGGCTTCCGCCCGCATCGGCGGTGGCCGTCGGAAAGCCAGCGCACATTCGAACGTCCGCCTCGCTGAGACCGACCATCTCTTTGCGGGCTGCCGCCGTTGTGGCGTCTTCCTTTGAGAGGTTCGACGTGTCGTCAGGGGCGACGCAGGCGGACACGATCGAACTGCCGGCCAGGAGAACAACAACAAGGACAAGCGTTCGGATGCGGGAAGATATCATACCGACTGTAGTGATTTGCGCTGAGCCCCGAGAACCTAGTTAGGCAAGCAGATAATCGAGTCAACCTGCACAACTTCACGATGTCGTTTGTCATGACGCTCGGCCGACCTTGAGCCGACGGCGCTGATGCGATCCTCGCCGCGATCGAAGCCCAAATGGGCCACGCGCACGCGCCGCTATCGTGCGCGACGTAAACGAGGCGCGATGCGCCTTTTGCAGCACGGCCAGTTTCCGGAACCCCGAACTGATGCGCGACGGCCGGACACCTGCTCATGCCTGCTCCGGAAGCTTCGGCGTTATGCGACGTAAAATACGTACTTTCCTGACATCGGGGATAAACAAATGCTTTTCAGTCACACAAAATGATGAAACAATGAGATTGAGATTAGGGAAAATTCGATGCGCAACGTCAGCGGACATGGCAAGCGCCTGTCCTATTACGATTTCGGGCACACCTCGGTGTACGCCTCCCGCTTCGACCAGCGCTTCCCCTATTGTGCCTATGTGCCCGAGGACTATGACGAAGACGGCGGCAAGACCTATCCGCTGGCGGTGATCGTGCATGGCACCGAACGCGGCATGCTCACCTACCGGGACGCCTTTGCCGACTTCGCCGAACAGAACGGCGTGATCGTGCTCGCCCCGCTCTTCCCGGCGAATATCTGTTTTCCGGGCGATCTTTCCTCTTACAAGATGCTGCGCCAGGGCGACCTCCACTACGATGCCGTGCTGCTCGACATGGTCGAGGAGATGCGCGAGCGTTATCGCATCCGCGGCGACCGTGTGCTGATGTACGGCTTCTCTGGGGGCGGCCATTTCACCCATCGTTTCCTGTTCCTCCATCCCGAACGTCTGCTGGCCGCATCGATCGGTGCGCCGGGCGTTGTGACGCTGCTTGACTTCGATCACGATTTCTGGGTCGGGGTGCGCGACTTCGAGAGAGTGTTCGGCAAGAACGTCGACCTCGACGCCATGCGCAAGGTCGCCGTGCAGATGGTGATCGGTGGTGACGATCTCCAAACCTGGGAGATCACCATCAAGCCGGAGGATGACTGGTGGATGCCCGGCGCCGATCTCGCCGGCGCGACCCGCAACGACCGGATCAGATCGTTGAAGGGCAGCCTGGAAAGCCACGGCGTCGAGGTGCAGTTGGATGTCGTGCCTGGCATCGCTCACAACGACCGCGAGCTCATCGCCAAGGTCAAGGAGTTCTTTGCGCGGACATTGAATGCCGCGCCCGCCTGAAAACTGCAGTCAACAAACTGGAGATAAAAAAATGGGAACAGGATTGAGAATGGGAAGACGATTGATTCAGGTGCTGGCGGCAATCGCCGTGATGGCGTGTGCATTGCCGGCGACGGCGCAGGAGCAGCCGAAAACCGGCCGCACGCTCAAGGTTCGCATCAACGCCGACATCCGCGCCACCGACGGTCTCAGCCGAGACGCGAATACCGACACGGTGCTGCACCATATCTTTGAGACGCTGGTGGCATATCGCGCCGATCTCACAGTAGGGCCGGCACTGGCCGAATCCTGGAAAGTGTCGGACGACGGCAAGACCTATGCCTTTACGCTGCGCGACGGCGCGGCTTTCCACAATGGCGACGCCGTGACCTCATCCGACGTCAGATGGAACTGGGATCGCCGCATGGACCCAGCCAACCAGTGGTTCTGCATTCCGTTCTTCGATGGCAGCCAGGGCCTTAAGGTCGAGCAAGTGGCGACGCCCGATCCACGCACCGTCGTCTTCACCCTCAACGCGCCGAATGCGCTCTTTTTGGCGCAGCTCGCCAGTGTCCAGTGCAATGGCTGGGTCGCCAGCCCGAAGAATGTCGGCGCTGACGGCAAATGGATCGCCGATTCCGCCATCGGCAGCGGCCCGTTCACGCTGAAGGAATGGGTCAAGGGCCAGTATTTGGCGCTCGAACGCTTTCCCGACTACAAGCCGGTGAAGGAGGCGCCAAGTGGCTTTGCCGGCAGCCGTGAGGCCTATGTCGACGAGGTGCGCTTCATCGTCATCCCCGACACGGCGGCGGCGGAGACCGCGCTGTTTGCCGGCGAGCTCGACGTGCTTCCCGATCTTGAATCATCGCGTGTCGAGGAAGCCAAGTCGCGGGGCATGACGGTGCTGTCGACACAAGGCCTGTCATGGACGGCGATCCTGCTGCAAACCAAGGACCCGCTGCTGTCGAATGCCAAGATACGCACGGCGCTGGCGCATGCCGCCGACATCAACCAGATCGCCGCCGCCCGCACCAACGGTGTCGCCACCGGAGATCCCTCGGCCGTCGCCCAGGCGAGCTCGTTCTTCGACGACGAATTCCTTAAATGGCCGGAATACGACCCGGTCAAGGCTAAGGCACTGCTGGACGAGGCCGGCTACAAGGGCCAGCCGATCAAGATCCAGACCAACACCCGCTACCAGGGGATGTATGAGAACGCGGTGCTGCTGCAGGCGATGCTGACGGCCGCGGGCTTCAACGCCCAGCTCGAAGTGCTGGATTGGGCGGCACAGCTCGACAATTACCTTGCCGGCAAATTCCAGATCCAGTCCTTCGGCTACTCGGCTCGTCTCGATCCGTCGCTGATGTATGGCGTCATCCTCGGCGACAAGGCGACCGACCCGACGGCGCAGTGGGACAGCAAGGAGGCCCTGGACCTCTACACGAGGTCGATGGCGACGACCGACCCAGCGCAACGCAAGGCGCTGTTCAAGCAGCTCCATGCCCTCATGGCAAAGGATGTGCCGATCCTTGGCCTCTATTACGAGCCATCGGTCGACGCGGTGTCATCGAAGGTGAAGGGCTATTCGGTATGGCCGGCGGCAAACCCCCGCGTATGGGGCGTCTGGCAAAGCGAATAGCTAGCGATTGTCTATTGCTCGAAAGATCGGAGGCGTGTTGTCCTCCGATCTTTCGTTTGAGGTACCCGGTGTGAAAACCTGACTCTTGGTTCCGGGGCCGTAAACCCGCTCAGGGTGGGAAGGATCCTAAACTCACCAGCTCTCCGACGGCGCGTGTGCCCAGGAGCGGTCGTTCGACAGCGATCCGAGCGCGATGGCCGTTGTGCGTGGCCGAAGTGCTTCTGACGTTTAGTATGAGGTGACGGTTGACCGTGGAGGTCTGTGACCTAGCTTTGTGACCTAGCTTAAAAGTCAGGCGGACCGTCCAGAGCCGGAAATGGCGGAATGGTGCGCACCGTGGGAGAACTCTCGGGGCGTTGAGATGCGGAGTTGCAAGTCGGCTTTCAGAGCCTGTGCGCCCTTGGCGACCGATAATCGGCGGCCACGGCATCTTCAAGTTTCGATTCAAATGAAAGTCAGCTGCGCCGGCCTGTCTATCAGCGCGCGGACCGGCGCTCCGAGCACTTGAGGGATCTCGAAGCAAGTGACAGCTTCGAAAGCGATCGAAGGCTTTAGCCAGCACAAGGCGAGGGACCAAACACCGCTTCACGAACTTGAGAATACACCCAAGAACGCACAGGCACGGCAATGCCAAATCCTCTTGCCGAAATTTACGCAAACGACGCAGATCTCGCCATCCTGGGTGGGACAGCAACGCTTGCCTCGGTGGGCCTCTATCTTGTGCTGCGGCGTATCCTAATCGCGGTGCAACGGCATCGCCTCAAATCAGATGTGAGCGAAGGCGGATCTGATCCCCCCGAGGTGGCATCTTGGGATTGGGAAAGCCCGGTCGATCTTGCAGCCGAGCCTGCTTCTTCTTCTTCTCAGGTGGCCGTGCCCTCAGACACCGCAGACCTGGATGATCGGCGTCAGGATGCCAATTACCTTCGGTTCGGGGTGCGAATCGAGTATTTCGACGTGAGCTCCGAAGCTTGCGAGAGCTCGTCTGCGGCCCAGACCAACGCTTTCGCTTCCGCGACGAACATACCGCAATCCGGCCGCCTTGCGACATCGGTCAGAGAAATCGCTGGCTATGTTCGCAGGCAGGTGGCGGCTAATCTTGCCGCCGTAAGTAGTCCAGTATTGAGGGCTCTGAGCCGTATGCCGACACAACTCGCCCCCGCGGAACGTGGGGAGCGAATTTGCGGGTCAGCATGGGACCAATTGGGCCATAAGGCTTCCCCGCGCAAATTTGCTCAGTTGGCCAATCCGGCGCCTGGCGGTTTGAATGTCACAGCTCGAAGGGGAGGGTTCAGCCTGGATCCCGAGCCGACCATCGTAACGGCCTCCCCTCCTCGCGTTCGCAAGCCGATCGGTCTTGTGCCCCGCTTGGGCGTCGCCGCAATCTGTCTGGCCGTGCCGCTTAGCTATGCGATGACGAGACAAAACTGGGTCGAAAGCGCCCCCGCCATTTCGCGGGCCCAAGGCACGAGTGTCGACTTGCTCAGCCCGGATCTCGCGGCTGCCCGGGCGCAAGTCGGGGCAGCCGGTGGTCAGGCAGCCGCCGCAGGGGAATTGGGCGGCCAGGAGCACCGCGTGGCGGAAGGCGAACGCGCCAGGAGCGCTGCTCTGCAGGGAGCACTCCTCGAGTCGCGCAAGCACATCGATGCGCTGAGGGCAAGCATGGCAGCCTCCGACAACGCACGCGAGGAGCGATTGCGCAACGAGCTCGCGGCAGCCCGCACACTTGTCGCATTGCGGCGCATAGCGGGAGATGCCCGCACAATGCTGAGCGAGGCCACCAATTATGTCTTTGCGGAGATGCCCGCTGCTTATCTGGAGCGTCAGCGAGCCGCATTGCGGGCGCGCGATCTATCGCGAGCGCGGGCGAAAATTGAACAGCTTGAGGCCGAGGCCGCCGAGGATGGCGCCAAGGCCAAGGCTTCGCTGGCGCAAGCGAGCGGAATGCTCGACGACGAACGCCGGAAGTCAGAGAACCTTCGTGGCGACCTCGCCGAAGTGAAACTGTCCAATGCCGCACTCATGGAGCGCGCGGACGCGGCTGAGCAGGAACGGACCCGTGCAGTCACAGCGAGAGAACGAGTGGAGCAGACCGCAGCCGAGACGGAGGGCGCGCTGGCTCGAGAACGCGCTGCAGCAGCGTCGATTCGTGAGGAGCTAAAAAAGCTCTCCTCGAGCGCGACGCGTCTGAACAGGAACGAGCCAGAGCGGTGTCAGCGAGAGAGCGTGCCGAGCAGACTGCAACCGAGACGGCACAGGCTCTGGCACGAGAACGTGCTGCGGCAGCGTCGACGCGTGACGAGCTGCAAAAAGCTCGCGTCGAGCGCGTCGCGGCTGAACAGGAACGAGCCAGAGCGGTGTCAGCGAGAGAGCGTGCCGAGCAGACTGCAACCGAGACGGCGCAAGCGCTGGCACGAGAACGCGCTGCAGCAGTCTCGACCCATGAGGATCTTGATAAGGTTCGCCTCGAACTCGCCGCCGCCCGAGCACTTTTGGTTGGTGTCACCAGGCTGAAGGAGGCTCTGGACAAGCAACGTGAAGCCAATGTTTCACTTGCTCGCGACCTGGCTGCAGCGCGCGCGGACAATGACAGGCTCAGGGCTGAGCGTCGCAGCGCGCAGGTTGAGCGGCCGCTGAAGCCGCGCTCCGGCCGCGCAGCAGCCGCTACCGGCCCGGTGAAGGCTGTCAGCCAGAAGACTGCACGTAGCAAAGTTCGCAACCCGTCGCGGATTGCCCGGGTGCGTTCTCTCACGCTTCCCTATTCCCTCAGGCCAAGAAACGCGACATTGGAGTGATTTCCAAAACGACTGCGCGGTCCTCCTATCGAAGGCCTTCGGAAGGCATTGCTTCGCACCCTCTCACGACGCCGCGGCCACTTCGGGCAAAACAAGGAGTTATGCCAGGATGAAATCACCCGTTCGAATTCATCCTGCTCTCGTCGGCGAGGAGTCTGCGCGATGCGCTATGTCAGCCCGATCACGCCGCCAGTCGCGTTCAATTCGCATTTGATCGGCGCCTGCCGCGTCTCCACTTTGCCCTGCCGTACATAGTCGATGCTGACCTCAATGGGAGCCGAGATCGTATCCGGGCTCAACTGATGTATGGAACCTGCGCTGCTGACGCGCACACTGGTCGCGCCAAACGGGGCGGCGGCCGACTCGATTGCATCATGGCAGGCGCGAACGACTTCATCCGGGACGCCCGGCAGCGCTTTGATCGGACTGACCGTTGATGGACTGTTGACGTCACTGGGAGGCTGGAGGCTGGGGGGGAGGCCGACCGACCGTCCGGCCTCTACCGACGGGACGACACTGACGGCAGTGGCGGTCGTAGTTGCCGCCACTGCCGCCGTTGCAGCGGTGCTGGTCCCATCGTCATCCACCGGTGGACTACTGCTGGAGCCGCTGGGCTTGCCGCCAGGTCCTTTGTGCGGGCCGCCTTTGCCGCCTTCACCGTGATGGCTGCCAGCGCTATTGCCTCCGCCATGGCTGCCAGCGCTATTGCTTCCGCCATGGCTGCCAGCGCTATTGCCTCCGCCACCATGGTCGCCAGCGCTATTGCCTCCGCCGCCCTGGCCGCCGGCTGCAGCTCCTGCGCAAGCTACTGCGATCGAGCAAACGAATGCGAAATATGCCCAGCTGGATTCAGGCGATTGACGCACGACCACCTCCATAAAGTGCGTCGGTCCAACCGTCTTTCCGCGGCATGCAGTCAGAACGGCGCAACCGCCGCCGCCCCCAGGCAAATTCGCGACTAAGGCGCCCACGGAGGTAAACTAGGGGATGAATTCGGTGTATCAAGGACGCGGTGCGTAGTGGCCGGCATCAGCAGCGAGTTCGGCAACAACGCATACTCCGCATAGCCGCCATCGAACTTATGGCCCATCTCACCCATCAGCCGCCGCAACGTGCCCCCGTCCGGCATCGAAAGCTGGAAGAAGGGTCAGGCTTCGTTCAAGGTGACCCTGTCGCCCAGCCTGATCTTGCCCGGCTGCACGATCTGGCAGAGCGCGCCGAAGCCGCCTTTACCATGGCGTGCTATGGTTTGCAGCACTGCCGGTTCGAAGGCAAGATCGCCTTGCGCCAGCGCCGTGAACGTGCAGCGCGCACAAGGCTCCGAAATCATGATCCGCGCCTCGCCGATGGAAAGCACTTTCCCAATGATCTGCTGCTCGACGAAACCGTCCTGCGAAGCGTCGGTTTCGATCACGATGTTGGGCCGGAACCGCCTGGAATCCACTTGCGACGGATCCGGAACCAGGCCGGCAAGCCTGTCCATCGAGGCTGACGTGACGATGTGGATGTCGGCGCGCTTGTAGCGCGGCGCGATACGATCGTGGGCTTGCGAACCGAAGGGGACATGTGGGTGCAACGCCGCCGGGAAATCAAGTAAGGCCGAAACCAGCTCGCCGGCGAGGCTGGAGCCGGCATCGATCCAGGAGCCATCGTCCAGTCCGATTTCCGGCCTGTCGCCCCGCAGCCTTGCAAAAAGGTTCGGCAGCGGCCGCCAATGTTTTAGCTTCTCCGGCGCGGCAACAATTCCGTCGCGCCGGTCGACGACGCCCCAGATCCGGTCGCCCGGAATCCCGCCTTCGGCAAGCTCCGTCCCGTCCAGCCCTTCGCCGCCCATCGAACTGACGGGATATCGCCAGATTTCCTTGATATGGCCGAACGGCGTCATGATGCGGAGACGAGCCGTGTCGCTGTCATTGCGCCACTGCCTTGCGTGCGCCCGCGCCGTCGGCGAAACGGCGATCGATCAGCATCGCCGCATCGAGAAGGGCGCGCGTATAGGCGTGGCGCGGCCGGTCGAAGACGTCGTCGCGGTCGCCGATCTCGACGATCCTTCCCTCCTGCATGACGGCGACCCTATCGGCAACCTGCTCCACCGCACCCAGATCATGCGAGACGAATAGACAGGCGAAACCGTAGCGTTCCTGCAACGACCGGATCAGGAGCAGGATCTGTTTCTGCACCGTCATGTCCAGCGCCGAAACCGGCTCGTCGGCAACGACGAAGGCCGGTCGCCTGACGATCGCCCGCGCGATCGCGACGCGCTGGCGTTGCCCGCCTGACAGCTGATGCGGGAAACGCTCGAGAAGGTCGCGCGTCAGCCCCACCTCCTCGATGACCTCATTCATGCGCGCGGTCCGCCGCTTGCGATCCAATTCGGTGTCGAGCTTCAACGGCTCGGTGACGATTTCCGCAATGGACTGGCGAGGGTCCAGCGAGGAATAGGGGTCCTGGAAGACGATCTGCATGTCGCGACGCTGCAATCGCGTGTCAGCCGGTCGTCCACTTGCAATCGCCTTGCCAAGAAACGAGATCGTTCCGCTGGACGGCCTCACGAGGCCGACAATGGCGCGACCGAGCGTCGTCTTGCCGGAGCCCGACGCGCCGACCAACGCCAGGGTTTCGCCACGCCGGATGGTAAGGTCGACGCGGTCTACGGCGCGCTTCGGCTGCGCGCGCGCAAACAGCCTGGGACGGCCCGGATAGTCGATGACGACATTGCTGATCTCGACCAGGGGCGGGCCGTTGACGGCTCTTCTCGATCCGCCGGCGCTGCGCTTGGGAAGCGCATCCACCAACCGCCTGGTATAGTCGTGCTGCGGCGCGTGAAGGACCTGGGTGCTGCTTCCCTGTTCGACCGCCTTGCCTTCGCACATCACCGTCACGTTGTTCACATAGTGCGACACCATGCCGAGGTCGTGGCTGATCAGCAGGACGGCGGTTCCATTCTCCCGCGTCAGCTCGACCATGAGGTCGAGCACGTCGCGCTGCACCAGCGTGTCGAGCGCCGTGGTCGGCTCGTCGGCGATCAGCAGGCGCGGCTTGAGCAGCATGACCGATGCCAGCATGATGCGTTGGCGCATGCCGCCCGAGAATTCGTGCGGATAGGCCGCAAGGCATTTGCCGGGATCCTTGATCTGGATCCTCTCCAGCATCGCCAGCGAGCGGTCCTTGATCTCGGCGCGCGACATGTCGCGATGCAGGCGAAGCCCTTCCGCCATCTGCTCGCCGATGGTGACGGCGGGATTGAGCGAGACCATCGGCTCCTGGAAAACCATGCCGATCTGTGCACCGCGTATCCGGCGCAGTGCCTTTGCGGCAAGGCCGGTGAGCTCCCGTCCTTCGAAGCGGATGCTGCTGTCAGCGGTCGTGACCAGCGGGGCAGGGAGCAAGCTCAGGATCGAGCGGGCCGCCATCGTCTTGCCCGAACCGGATTCACCGACCAGCGCCAGCATGTCGCCAGAGGCGAGATCGAAATTCAGCTCGTCGACAATCCGCTTTCCCGATGGTCCCACCGAGATCGACAGGTTGCGCACTGAAAGCATCGTGTTGTTGTCCCCGGCCGGCACGAGCATGTTTCCAGCACCTATATATTCGGGTCGAGCCAGTCGCGCACCGCGTCGCCCAGCATGTTGATGCCGAGCAGCGTGATCGAGATGCAGAGACCCGGAAGGATAATCAGATGCGGCGCCTGGCCGATATAGGGCCGCGCCGTCGATAGCATGTTGCCCCAGCTGGGCGCCGGAGGCGGGACGCCCAGTCCCAGAAAGCTCAGCGCGCTTTCCGACAGGATGATCCAGCCGAACATGGTGGTCGCGAGCACGATCATCGGGGCAACGCAATTGGGCAGCACATGCCGCGCCATGGTGATGATCTCGCTATTGCCCATCACGCGCGAGGCCTCGACATATTCCCGCTCGCGAATGGACATCACGGAGGCCCGCACCACGCGCACCACGATCGGCATGTAGGCAAGGCCGAGCGCAACGATGATGCCCTCGCGGCTGGCGCCGATCACCGCCATCAGGCCGAGCGCCAGAAGCAGGCCAGGGAAGGCGAGGAAGGCGTCGTTGACCATCATGATGGCGCGATCGACCCAGCCCCGCAGGAAACCGGCGAGAACGCCGAAGAGGGTGCCGGTGATCAATGCGAAGGCGACCGTCGCAAAAGCGATCCAGGCGCTGGTCCGCGCGCCGCTGGCGAGGCGGCTGAGCACGTCGCGGCCGAATTCGTCGGCGCCGAGCAGGTGCACAGGCGAGGGCCCGCTGAGGCGCGACGGCAGATCGAGCTTGAGCGGATCGAAGGGCGCGATCCACGGACCGAACACGGCCAAAAGGATCAATGCCCCGGTGACGGCGACCCCGAAGATCGCGTTGAATTTCAGACCGGGCCGGCCGAGCGCACGGGCGATCATGCGGTAACCCTCGGATCGAGCAGCGGGTAAATCAGGTCGACGAGAAGATTGACCGCGACATAGATGAAGGCGACGAACAGCATCGATCCCTGAATCACGGGGTAGTCGCGGGCATAGATCGCGTCGACCAGCAGCCGGCCGAGGCCGGGAATGGTAAAGACGGTCTCGATGACGACGATGCTGGAAAGCAGGCTGCCGAGCACCAAGCCAATCAGGGTCAAGGTGGGCGCGAAGGCATTCTTGAAAGCGTGGCGCCACATCACCGCGCTTTCCGAAAGCCCCTTTGCCCGCGCATGGGTGATGTATTCCAGGCGCGCCACCTCGATCGTGCTGGCCCTGGCCATGCGCGCAATCGGGCCGGACTCGACGAGCACCAAGGTGACCACGGGCAGGATCACATACAGAGCGGCTTGCGCGAAGTCGCGGCTGAAGGGTACGTAGCCGACGACCGGCAGCCAGCCGAGATAGAGGCCGAAGATCAGCATCAGCATCAGCCCCAGCCAGAAACTGGGGATCGAGAGCAGGATGGTCGAGGTGGCGACGACCGTGACGTCGCGGAGACTGTCCTGCTTCCAAGCAGCCAGCATTCCGGCAGGCACGGCGATCGCCGAGGCGACAATCACGGCGAGAAAGACGATGGTCGAGGAGACGGCGAAACGGTCGAGGATGAGCGGCAGCACCTCTTGCCCGCTGCCGATCGAGCGTCCGAAATCGCCTGAAAGGACGTTGCCGGCCCAGATCAGATATTGCGCCACCACCGGCTGGTCGAGCCCCATCTGATGCCGCATCGCATCGACCTGTCCGGGCTGCGCGAGCTCGCCCAGCATCAGCGCCGCAGGATCGCCCGGAATGAAGCGCATCATCACGAAGACCGCGACCGAGACCAGGATGAGTGTCGGTACGGCGCTGGCGAGGCGGGTCAGGACAAAGCGGACCATCGTTTCTCCTGTGCTGATATCGAAGGTCTCTCCCGTGCGGGCACTGCCTTCTCCGCCCGCTCGAGGATCTCGTCTTCGATGGTGAGTTCGTAGCGGGTGAATTCACGGTTCTTGGCCGGCAACGGCGCGATCTCCATGACGCCGGCGGCTGGTTCGAAGACGATCATCGCCACCGTCGCCGAGAGATTGCCGCCTTCCTTCCTGATCTGCGGGCGACACACGCTGAACGGCGAAGCGAAGTTGTCGAACAGCGCTTCCTTCAGGTCGTCGATGGTTATGTCTCCATGCCGCGCCGACAGGTGCCGGCGCACGCGGTGGTCGCGATAGAGACTGTCCGGCACGTCGCGAAGTCCGGTTTCGCGCAGCTTAGACAACGCCACCGGGCTCTGCCAGTGATTGGCGTGGACGACCATGTCGTTGTCCGGATAGATGGTGAAGACCTCGTCTGGGGCGCATTCGAAATTGGCCGTGAACCCTTCGGCGGTGCTCAGGATCATGTTGTTGGAACCGGATTTCGGCGTCGTCGCCACCACCTTGATGGCATGGGCGAAATGCTGCGCTTCAAGAGCCCGGCGCCGGATGATGGGAAGCGGAATTCCGATCCCACGATAGTCGCGGTCCGATTCGAGATAGTTCGCGGTGATGCCGATACCGGCCGAGTTGAAGCCGCTGCGCGCCAGTCCGCCGGCTTCGGTGAAGGTGAGGAGGTCCGGCCCGTCCGTTCGCCGGATGCGCAACACCACCGAGGTCTCGGCGCATTCGGCCTTCCAGTCCCAGTTCTGGCCATGGATGAGCCTGCCGTTCCGGGTTGCCTCCGGCAGGATCGCCGCGCCCGTGCAGCCGTCGGGCTCGTCGTCGGAAATGCCTTTCTCGCGCCGGGCGAGCTGCAGGATTTCGGTACGCGCATTGACCAGGACGATCGAGGACAGGTCGACATTCGCGCCTGACGCAATTCCTTCCATTTCCTCGACGAGATCGGGCGCCCATTGCCGCAAGCGGGGCAGGAAGATGCCGGAGAACCGCCCGACATCGTCCCGCCTGAAGCCGAAACGGTCGAGCTGCGCGGCATAGAGCGCCACCGAAGCGCCGATGCGCCCGCGCGCCTGTTCGCCATAGGCCATGCCGCGCTCTCTCGGCGCTCCATCGATCTCGACAAGCGGAAATGGTGCGACTGTTGTCATCAAGCGGAAGCCTCAAACTGGTGTGAGTCCGGATACTAATGCATTTTGATTGAATGAAAAGCAGGAAAATTCGCTAGATTGCTAGTTCGAACTGCGTGGCGCATATCTATAATGCGAACGCTTGAGGAAGTGCCTATGAATGAAACGATGATCGACCGGCCGGCACGCAGCGAGGCGGCCAGTCCGCTGCAGATCGATCTGGCGCGGCGGATCCTGGAGCGGATCAGGGATTCAGGCTGGACGGTCGGAACCCGCGTCTCGGTGCCGGACCTTGCCCGCACGTTCGGCGTTTCGCGTTCCCCCGTCAGCGCGGCGCTGGAACTGCTGGTCGCCCAGGGCATCTTAAGTCCCTTCGAGACGAGGGGGCTGCAATTGGCGCGCGATGTCGCCGACCTCGACCCGGAGGATATCCTGCCCAGCTCTCCGCTCGAGGAGCTTTACCGCAGGATGATGCGGGAGCGCGCGCTTGGCCAACTGCCCCAGGAGGTGTCTGAGGCGGAATTGATGCCGCGCTATCAGGTGCCGCGCGGCGTCGTGCGCAAGCTCCTGCTCCGCTTTGCCGCCGAAGGGCTGGTGCAGCGCCTGCCGGGGCATGGCTGGCGTTTCGCCGACACACTTGTCGGCGAGGACGCCTACCGGGAAAGCTATGAATTCCGGATGGCCGTCGAATGCGCGGCGCTGCGGTCGCCCATGTTCAATGCGGGTCCTCAGCAGCTGGCGCCTGTCCGGCGCGCTCACGAGCGCATCCTGGCGATCGTGTCGACGGGCAAGACACTGATCGGCGGCGACGAATGGTTCCGGATCAATGCATCCTTTCACGAAGGGCTCGCGGCCTGCTCCGGCAACCGGTTCCTGGCCGATGCGGTGCGCCAGCAGAACAATCTGCGCCGGTTGCAGGAATCAGCGGGTTTCGAGGAATTGCCGGCCGAACGCATCGAGCAGTCCTGCCGGGAACATCTGGCCATTCTCGATGCCGTCGAAGCGGGCGAGATCGAATGGGCCGAAGCGCTGCTGCGCCAGCATCTACGGCAGGCCTCCGAGTTCGCTTCGCCACAGCGCTCGATCTGATGCCTGCCGGCGACGGCATCGCGCATGCTGGCCACTCGGCCGCGCATGCCCCGAAATCCGGCACTGAGCGATCTGGAACGAGCGTCTCCCCGATCGCTTTGACGCCAATCCGCTCCGTCAAATGTCGGGATTGGATGTTTAGGACCGATTTTCAGCGGCGCATCATTTTCATCCGGATTGGGGACAGGAGCTTCGTCGGGAAGTCTGTCCGGATCCGGCTCACGTACAGGCTTCGGTTCAGGAAATGGCGGTGGCGTGGGCGCCGGAGTGGGCGTTGGTTCGGGAGTGGGAAGAATGGCCATGGTGTGATTTCCTTCCGCTCGCTGCACTCTGCCTTGGCGGGTCGCCGACGTCGGCCGGATTTTTGACGCCTACCCGTTTCGACCGGTTTCGCTCTACGGGCCGATGCACGCAGAACGACCACGCTTGCCTATGGTTCCGATGGGAGCCTCCGATGACCCCGCAGGCATCGAGCGCTCATGGCAGGACGGCGCCGTCAGAAAAGTGATCGAATGGTCCGCGCATAAGGGCCTTGTCGGCGTCGTGGAGCGCCATAATTTCCATTTCAGGGTGGGACGAACTCACCTACTGAATAGGAGGCGGCCGTGAAGCACCAGACACTTGACCAACTGCATACCGTTGCCGACGTTCACGCTGAAGCAACAGACCTCGTAGCGACCCGAAGCCAGCGTCTCGAACGTTGGGCGAAACTGCTGGAGAAAAATCCCGATCGGCGTCTCGAAGCGCTGACGGGCACCGAATATAAGTCCCCTGAGATACGCGAAAAAATGCGTTACAACGACTCGCCTCTCACGGTTGCCTTCGAGGACCCAATCTTTCGTGCGCAAGGCTTGAGAGACGACACCTACGGTGAAGCCAGGCGCTTCTTCGAACTGACTGACTGGCAGTTGCACGAAATTGTCTGCCACTGCCATGTGGGCGCCACGATACGAGCGCGATGGGCTGCCTCTCGCGTCCGTGCGGCAATGTCCGAGAGGTTCGGTTTCTTCGCCTGGCTGCGAGGAACATTCATGCATTGACGCTAGGGCATTCACGCTGCCGGCATTCACACTAGGGGCCGGCATGTTCGGGTGATGGAGGCGGCGAAGCGATTTTCACGCCTCGCATCAGTGGTCGTTGATGTGCGGATGTGCCGTTCGCGGCGATCCGCCATCGGCGAAGGTTGATACAATGCGCCTCGATACGACAGGCATGGGCTGATTTCAGTCGGCGGGCGCCGTGTAGCGGCGATGGACCGCTTCCGCGATGGCGGCGCGGCTTCTATGCGGATCGAGATTCTCGTCATCCTCGATGACAGCCGCTTCCTCCGCAAGTCCCTTGTCCTTGACCTGATCGCGGAACCAGGCCGAATAGTCGCCCGCGCGCAAGTGATGCTCCCAGGTGCGGTCGTCGATCCCCTCGGCGATGTGGAGGAACATCATGAGATTTTGCGCTTTCAGGTTGAGCTTGCCGTCCGCGCCGCGGAAATAGAAACTATTGTCGCCAAGATCACCCTCGGCATACTTGCGGATATGGCGCTTGCGTTCCTGCCGGGGACGCTCGATCGAGATCGGTCTTGCGGGATCGCCTGTCGACCGGTTCCAATACAAGACCTTGTTTTCCGGTGGCGGCACGACGCCCTGCGGCACGTCTTCGCCTATTGCGCCACAGAAGCTTTCGACGACCTTGTCGGCTTCCGGGCCAAGAGCCAGCACCGTGTCGACACCTGCCAGCACGTCCCGCGAAACCAGATCGGGATGAACTGTGACCAGAATGGTCGCCGAAAGGCTTTTTGGAAGCGCAAAGGATGTGCCATCCCGCGCATGCGGCAACAGGTGGTGTGCTTCGTCGATGATCAGCCAGTGCGGGCGTCCGGTGCGGGCGCGGAGCGCGGCAAGCTCCGGCAGCAGCTTGGCGAAGGCGTTTGGCCGCTCCGCGGTCTTGATCCCGAGCATGTTGACGGCGACATTGTTGGACGGTTTGGACAAGAGGTCGAAGATTTCGCGCGAGCTCGGCGGGCTTTTGGCGTCGCCAACCACCAGCACGTCCTCCAGTTCCTCGTAGTCGCCCTCCGGGTCGAGCACGCAAAACTGGAAGCCTTGCTCGACGAAGCGTTCGGTCAGGGCGGTGGCGAGGGTGGATTTCCCGATCCCCGACGTGCCGGCCAGCAGCACGCCGCCGCCGCGCGGTGAAAGGTGCATCACCGCGCCCGACCCGTCGTCCGCGCCAATCTCAATGCGTTGCCGCGCCGTGTCCAGCAAGGCGGCGTCATGCGAGATGAGGCCCTCGATCAACTCCCTCACGCCCGCGCCGCGGGCACCATTCGTCACGTGGCCCGCCGTCTCCCTTACCTTCGGCAGTGCATTGGCAACTGCAACTCCGAAGCCGACGGCGCGCAGAAAGGCATGGTCGTTCTCCGCATCGCCGATGCCGACGACATTGTGGGCGGACAATCCCAGATCCTCGAGGGCAGCCGCAAGACCGGTCGCCTTGTTGACCCCGCTCGGCAGCACCATGACGGCACCCTTGTTGAAGATGATCTCCAGCTCCAGGCCAAGGTCCTTGATCACTTCCAGCACGATGGTCTCGTGGGGCTCCCTGGTGGCGACGACGGAACGTCCTATCGACAGGGGCGCGATCTTGCGGATCATCAGCCTGTCGACGAATTCCGCCGGAGGCGCAGGCGCCAGGATGCGCTCCTCCTTCGAAGCCGGCGTGTAGACGAGCGCGCCATTTTCGGCGACGACCTTGTCGAAAATGCCAAGCTCCGGGAAAACGCTTTCGAGGTCGGCAAGCTCGCGACCGGTGACCATTATCAACTTGCGGCCGGTTTCCTTCAGCCGCCCGAGCGCGGCACGGGTGGCGTCGGAAACGATCCCGTTTTCCGCGAGCGTGCCGTCGTAGTCAGTGGCTAGTGCAAGAGCATACATTGAACTGTCCGTCGGTAGTCCGAAGCTGACCCGAGAAGCTTTCTCGCCGAACTGAGCGGAAGGCCATCTGCTCCAGTGACTTTGTCTTGGCTGATCGGTTCAAACGGCGCTGGCTGCCGATTGTTCCCGGCGGCCGAAGGCAAGAGTCGCTGAGGCCTGGCTTTTGCTTAAGCATTTCCAAACCCGCTATCAGCTTGCTAGCCGACAATCCTGAATCCGTTGGGCTCCTGGCCGGGATCGACGTCTTGGGATTTCACGCTGGAGACCGACGCCCCGGTCGGCCCTTCCCACAACCGGTTCATCATCGTCGAAACCGCGCCCTCGGCTCCGACGATCAGTGCCGTTACGGATCCGTCGTCCTCGTTGCGAACCCATCCGGACAGACCGAGCTTCTCGGCTTCGGTCCGTGTCCACACGCGAAAAGAGACGCCTTGCACCCTTCCACTCACCCTGACGCGTACCGCTTTGCGCCCGTCCTCCATGGTCACCTCCGTGCAGCTGGTTTGTCCACACCTTCAACTCACTAGCGGCGAAAAAGGCTCCGACTTGTCGGCAACGGAACCATGGGGCGGCGGCTTTGTTTACACACGGACAGTTGCAGGTTGCGGGGTGCCTCGGAGCCACGATTTCATGATCAACGATTCTCCAAAGGGACGCGCCATCCCGGCATCCGTTCCGACGATCGACGCAAAAGCGGAGCCAACGCTTCGCTACGCCGAGGCCGAGGTGTTCTACACCGAGGCGATCCGCGAGCTTGCCGCGACGGACATTCCCTTTCTTGTCGCCGGCACCTACGCGGTGAGCGCCTACACAGGGGTTACGCGCCAGACGAAGGATCTCGACATTTTCTGCAAGGCCGGCGATTACGCCCGCATTCTCGCTCATTTCAAGCAGGCCGGTTATGCGGTCGAGATATTGGATGACCGGTGGCTCGGCAAGGTCTTCAAGGGCACGCATTTCTTTGACGTCATATTCGCCTCGGCGAACGGAACCATGCCTGTCAGCGACCTGTGGCTGGAGCACGCAAGGCAAATCGATTTGCTGGGCAGTCGGGTGCGGATCGTCGGTCCGACCGAGCTTATCTGGTCGAAGTGCTTCATCCAAGACAGAGGCCGCCATGACGGCGCCGACGTCGCTCATACAATCCTCAAGGCGCAGGATCAGATCGACTGGCACCGGCTGCTTTCCTACCTCGAAGTTCATTGGGAGGTGCTGTTGATGCAGCTTCTCAATTTCCGATGGATCTATCCGAGCGAGCGCGATCATGTACCGGCCTGGCTGCTCGACGAATTGCTTGACCGTCTCGCCAAGCAGAGGGAGTTGCCCACTCCCCGAATGAAGATCTGCCGCGGACGGCTGCTTTCGCCGACTGACTACGAGATCGACGTCAAGGAATGGGGCTTTGCCGGCGTCGGTGGAACAGGAGAATTTCGTGATGGCTGAGAAGGACATAACCGCCAAGGCAAGGGTTGGGAACGGCGACACGGTGAGGATTGCGGCTGTTGGCGACCTGCATGTGCAGGAAGACGCCGAGACCTCTTGTCGTGATCTCTTCGGCGAGGTCTCGCGCGAAGCGGACGTCCTCGTTCTCACTGGCGACCTCACCAATCTCGGCAGGCCCCGAGAGGCCGAAATCCTTGCTGAGGATTTGCGCGCCTGCGCAATCCCGGTCGTCGCCGTGCTCGGCAACCATGACTATGAATCCGGTGCGGTCGAGGACGTCGCCCACATCCTTCGGCAGGCAGGCGTCCATCTTCTTGACGGTCAGACGGCGGAAATCAAGGAGGTCGGCTTTGTCGGCGTGAAGGGTTTCATTGGCGGTTTTGGATCACGCATGCTCGGCTCGTTCGGCGAGCCGGCGATCAAGGCGATGGTCGCTGAAAGCGTCAGCGAGTCGATGCGGCTCGAAAACGCAATGCGGCAGGTTCGCACCAATCGTACGCTCGTCGTCCTGCACTACGCTCCGGTCGTCGAGACAGTCGCTGGCGAGCCATTGGAGATTTTTCCGTTCCTGGGCTCGTCGCGCCTGGCGGAGACGATCGATCGGTTCAAGGTCAGCGCCGTGGTGCATGGCCACGCGCATCGCGGCGTCTATGAAGGTCGCACGCCCGGCGGTGCCCCGGTATATAACGTCGCCATGCACGTGGCGAAGCCGACCGGCCGTCCTTACGCCTTGCTCGAAATCTGAAACACCCTGTGGGTGGTCAGCGGTCGATCTCGCCGAACACGATATCGAGCGACCCGATGATCGCAGCGACATCGGCGATCATGTGCCCCCGCGACAGAAAATCCGTCGCCTGCAAATGGGCAAAGGACGGCGCCCGGATCTTGCATCGATACGGAGTATTGCTGCCGTTCGACACCAGATAGACGCCGAATTCGCCCTTCGGCGCCTCCACGGCGGCATAGACCTCTCCGGCGGGCACGCGAACACCCTCCGTGTAGAGTTTGAAATGGTGGATAGTCGCTTCCATCGAGCGTTTCATCGTCGCCCGCGGCGGTGGCGTGATTTTGTGGTTTGGAATTGCCACCGGCCCTTGGCCCTCGGGCGATCGCAATTTTTCCAGGCATTGCTTCATGATCCGGACCGATTGGCGCATTTCCTCCATGCGGACGAGATAGCGGTCATAGCAGTCGCCGTTCTTGCCGATCGGAATGTCGAAATCCATCTCGGGGTAGCATTCATATGGCTGTGCCTTGCGCAAATCCCATGCCGCTCCCGACCCGCGCACCATGGGGCCGGAGAAGCCCCAGGCCCAGGCGTCGTCCTGCCCGATCACACCGACATCGACATTGCGCTGCTTGAAGATGCGGTTGCCGGTGAGCAATTCGTCGAGGTTGTCGCAGACCTTGAGGAACGGGTCGCAGAAAGCCCAGATGTCGTCCAGAAGCTTCGCAGGCAAGTCCTGATGCACGCCGCCGACCCTGAAATAATTAGCATGCATGCGGGCGCCGGAGGCGCGCTCGTAGAAAACCATCAGCTTCTCGCGCTCGGCGAAACCCCAGAGCGGCGGGGTGAGCGCGCCGATGTCCATGGCCTGTGTCGTGACGTTGAGGAGATGCGACAAGAGCCGGCCGATTTCGCAAAAGAGAACACGGATGAGCTGTCCGCGCTTCGGGACCGAGATTTCGAGCAGCTTCTCGGCGGCGAGGCAGAACGCATGCTCCTGGTTCATCGGCGCCACGTAATCGAGCCGGTCGAAATAGGGCAGGGCCTGCAGATAGGTCTTGTACTCGATGAGTTTTTCCGTGCCGCGGTGGAGCAAGCCGATATGGGGATCGGCGCGGTCGACGATCTCGCCGTCCAGTTCCAGCACCAGCCGCAGAACGCCGTGAGCAGAGGGATGCTGCGGCCCGAAGTTGAGGGTGAAGTTGCGAACTGCGGCTTCGACCATGACGGTGTTCCCGCCGTACTGGGTTCTTACGGCCGAAGCCGAGTGCTCCGGCCGCCACGCCCGGACCGCCGATCAGGTCGTTGTCTGGATGATCAGCGTCAGCGTGCCATTGCCATCGATGTTGGCGGCGACAACTTGCGAGGAATCCAGGCCGCTCGCCGCCAGCGCCGTTGCTGCCTGCGGCGACGCATCGATCGAGCTCTGCAGGGTAAGCAAATCTTCAACGCTGGTCTGGGTGATCACGGCCTCGGCTTGTGTTTTGAGCTCCGGAGGCAAATCCTCCAGGGCGACGATCGCAATGCCAGTAAAGTTCTGGTCGGTGAAACCTTGATCCGGCACGGCTTGGTCGGGCAGGGCCTGGTCAGGCGGCGTCTGGTCGGGCAGGGCTTCCGGGGCAGTGGGTGCGATTTGGGGAAGCTGCGGGTCGGTGGATTGCGCGTGGATCGGCTGCGCCAAGGCCAATCCCGAAAGGACGGCAATCGTCGTCAACATGCGCATGATCGTTCCTTCCGTTTTCCGGTTTGCTCGGGGAGGATCACTTGGTGACCACACAACCATTGTGCCGGATTATGGTTCCCGGTCCGTCAAGGATAAGGCCGTCGGTGAGTACATGCGTCAGGCCGACGCTACGCAACGGCGAATCGATCGATGACCCATAGCCATGTCCCGTCGCCCTGGCGGCGGGCGACCTCGGCGGTTACGGTGCCATCGGGAAGGCGGGTTGACGTGAGTGCCAAAATCTCCGCTGATAACAGGCGGGGACTGATTTTCCGGCCACAAATTTTCGGCCCGTTGCGGTGATGTCCGCGAAGAGTGCCCGGATCGCTTCGCGGCCAAGCGTCAGTTGCCCTTCACCGCTGTCGACGACGGAATGCGGCTCAAAAAGCGCGGCCATGCCGTGGACGTCTCCCACCCACTGCCGGGAAATCAGCAGGCGCTCCAAATCCTGGGGCTCACGCGCCGGCTCACGGCCTGGCTCATCGGTCATGGCGACATTCCGCCGAAGTCCCCAGTCTCATCAACTAGAGGCTCTCATCAACTAGAGGCTCTCATCAACTACAGGTTCTCACGAACTGCAGGCTGCCGCGAAGGCCTTAGCGGCTTGGGCACTGCCCTTGAGGGAGACATCGTAGGTGGATTCGCCGCCAAGGTTGATGTGAAGACTGCTTCCGGATGCGATCCAGCTCAAGAGGGGGTCCTTGGCGCTGGCCTTGAATACCGGCATTGCGACGCCAAGCTTGTCGTCGATCACGCCCCGGCCGACATAGAGCCCCGAGCCCGGACCGCCTGAGATGCCGACCGTGACATAGTTGCCGTCCTTCAGCCATTTCAGGGTGTTGGTCAGGGAAACCTGGATTTCCCCAGATGATTTGACACAACTGGCGACGAAGTCCCGATCGTCGGTTTCCCCATGCGTCAGAACGATCGGACCGCTGCTTTCCGGTATCGGCGAGACCACTTCGAATTTGAACGCCGTCGGCTTTCGCAGGTCTGGCGAAAGCGTGCAATCGAAGCGAATATTGGACCAGCCCTTGTCGTCCGAAAGGCTGCCCAGACCCGACAAGCGGTTGTCTTGCAGCGTGAGCGGCTGTTCGCTTCTGCTGGCACTGGCGTCGACCGTGCCCAAGAAGAATCGTGTCCGAACCGAGCCTTTCTGGCCCGAACCTTCCTGGAAAAACTGCGCTCCACCCTCGCAGGCCCATACGGCACGTTGCAGATCGTTCGAATTCTTCGACAGATCGGCTGGCAGCGTTGGAGCCTCGGCAGCGAAGGCAATCGTTGAGGCCGACATAAGTGCTATCTGAATCGTTGCTAATATTGTTCGCTTGGTCATGTTCACTTTGGTCTCTCATCTTCACGTTGCAGCGAATGATCGTCGCCACGCCGTCATTATCTATCGATGTTCTGTACCAAAGCGTTCTATTCTTCGTTAAAGTTTGTGGCAAGACGAGATATCGCGGTCAGCAACGCGCCATTCGGCGGCGCCGGCGTGGCGCCGGTGGCTACGGCTGTCATTAAGGAAGTCGGCGATCCTTGCAGCCAACTTCGCCGAGGCGAAGGTGAGCAGCCGGTCGTGATGGACGACGGGCTCGCCGGTCTCATTGTCCCAGATGTCGAACCGGCAGCTTGGGTTCGGTATGGCTTCGAAACGGTTCTTCATATCGATGGTCCCGGTCGTTTGGTTGCCTTGGGCGGTCTACGGCGCCTGGGCCGTGCGGGCGCGCTTTCGCAGGCGCTGTTGGCAAACAGCAGAAGGTCGGCCCTGGCCCACAGCAGGTAACAGGCAAGCAATGTCAGCGGCGCGGCAACAAGGGCAGGGGAACCGCCCAACCACACCTCAGGCAGGCGGCGCCCATCGACAGCGCCGCCGCGAGCGTCGCCGGCAGGCGGCTGGCCAGCACCGGCTGGCCGAACAGGAACGGCGCTATGCCAAGCCCGATGGCGCCGATCCCCGATAGGAGATCGGCGAGGCGGTTAAAAGCCGGATCGGGGACGTCCGCCCGGCCCAGGCGCGGTGATAGACTTCGCCGCTGCAGAAGAAGACCAGCGTCGCCAGCGTCAGCGCCACCGCACCGCTGCTGCCAGCGAAATAGTCGAACAGGCCGGCGCCGCCCATGCCGGACCCTTGGGGGGCGGTGAGCTGGATCGTGACGCCCATCACCAGCCCGAGCGCGTTGCCAAGATTATAGTAGCCGCCAGGACCGGTCATACGCGCCCGGATCGCCGCCACAAATCGTGAAAGCGCCTCCGCGGTCCGGCCAGAAGCCGCAGCCTTCGGTTTCGCGTCAAGACTCGACGCTTCGAAGGACAAGAGATCGGCCAGCGCCGAGGCAGTGCGCCATTCGGATTGCGCGTCGTCCCGGCGGAATGGCGTGTGATCGTTGTCGAGCCGCATCGGATCCTCCTAGTCATGGGCCGACGGTTTCGGAGAGCTTGAGGCCTCCGGTAATCGGCTGTGATCGACGGACCCAGGTTTTCGACCCCGACTTACGGATGGCTTACGTGCGTTTTTGGCTATGCTTTTAGCAGCGGGCACGCTCGCGCAGGTCGCCTCGGTTAGCTTGCCTTCGGCGCGAGGCGCTGCGCGACATGGTCGGCGATCGCCAGGCTTGAGGTCAGGCCGGGGCTCTCGATGCCGAACAAATTGACGAGGCTCTCCACGCCGTGCACCGCCGCGTCCTGGATGACGAAGTCGGCATTGGCTTCGCCGGGACCGGAGAGCTTCGGCCGGATGCCGCTATAGGCCGGCTGCAGGCTGCCATCGGCGAGGTCCGGCCAGTATTTGCGGACCTCGTCGTAAAAGCGCTCGCCACGCGCTGGATCGACGCGATAGTCGAGTTGATCCGTCCATTCGACGTCAGGCCCGAAGCGGGCGACGCCGTCGAGGTCGAGCGTCAGATGCACGCCGAGCCCGCCGGGTTCGGGTATGGGATAGACCAGTCGCGAGAACGGCGCCCGGCCGGCGACCGAAAAATAATTGCCCTTGGCGTAGCGTAGTTCTGGCACGAATTGCCGGTCGAGCCCGTCAAGCGAGCCGGCAAGTGCCGTGGCGCCAAGCCCGGCGGCGTTGATGAAGCGCGCGGTGGCGATTTCAAAGCCGCCGCTGGTGCTGTCGACCGTGTCGAGCACGATGCGCCCACTCTCGATGCGGCCGGCGACGATGCGGGTGTTGAGGCTGAGTGTCGCCCCGTGCTTCTCGGCGTCGCCCAGCAGCGCCAGCATCAGCGCGTGGCTGTCGATGATGCCGGTTGCGGGAGACAAAAGGGCCGCCGTGCATCGCAGCTTCGGCTCCAGCCTGCGCGCCTCGGCGGCGGTTAAGGGCGTCAGGTTGCCCGCGCCGCAAGCAGAGGCGTTGGCCAGGATGGAAGCGAGCACCGGCTCCTGTCCGGCATTCGTGGCGACGACGAGCTTGCCGCAGCGCGCATGCGGCACCGCCCGCTCCTGGCAATAACGGTAGAGCTTTTCCCGGCCTGCCACGCAGAGCCGGGCCTTCAGCGATCCGGCCGGATAGTAGATGCCGGCATGGATAACCTCGGAATTGCGCGAGCTAATCCCGGTGCCGATGGCGTTCTCGGCTTCGAGGATCAGGGTGTCCATGCCGCGCTGCGCCATCTCGCGCGCGATCGCGAGGCCGACGACCCCGGCGCCGGCAACGATGCAGTCGACATGGTCCACGATCAGGCCACCTCAGCCCTGTTGTTGTGCCTGGAGAGCCGTTCAACGATAACGACCCGGCGATGCGCACAGACGGCTTCGTGCAGGTTCTCGCGTTCTGCGGCCTCGAAGCTGAAATTCTGCATGTCTTCCGTCCATCCGCCAGCGCTTTCGAAAGGGCTTGACACCCTTACGAGAAACAGATGCATCAAACAGCATAATCCAAGAGGCGATGCGCGCCGAACGGCGGCAGGACCCAGTCCGGCATGCAGGACAGGAACCATCATGGACGCACGACCGAATTCTCCCGAAGCCCGCGACGTCAGCTACCACATGCACGCCTACACCAATGCCCGCAAGCATGAGGAGGCAGGGCCGCTCGTCATCGAGAAGGGCGACGGCATCTATGTCGAGGATCTGGCCGGCAACCGCTACATCGAGGCGATGGCCGGGCTTTGGAGTGTCGCGGTCGGCTTCTCGGAGAAGCGGCTGGTCGACGCGGCGGTGCGCCAGATGTCCAAGCTGCCTTACTATCACGACTTCGGTTCCAAATCGCATTCGCCGCTGATCGATCTCGCCGAGAAGCTTGTGCAGATGGCGCCAGTGTCGATGAGCAAGGCGTATTTCACCAATTCCGGCTCCGAGGCCAATGATACGGCCATGAAGATGATCTGGTACCGGTCCAATGCCCTCGGCCAGCCGGCACGCAAGAAGATCATCAGCCGCAATCGCGGCTATCACGGCGTCACCATTGCCGCGGCAAGCCTGACCGGCCTGCCCAACAACCACATTTCCTTCGACCTGCCGATCGCCAATGTGCTGCACACGTCGACGCCGCACCATTGGCGCGAAGCGCTGCCAGGCGAGAGCGAAGAGCAGTTTTCGAGCCGGCTTGCCGACGACTTGGAAAAGCTGATCCTGGCCGAGGGCCCGGAAACCATCGCCGCCTTCTTCGGCGAACCGATCATGGGCGCCGGCGGCGTCATCGTTCCGCCGGCCGGCTACTGGGAGAAGATCCAGGCGGTGCTGTCGAAATACGACATCCTGCTCGTTGCCGACGAAGTCATCTGCGGCTTTGGTCGAACCGGCGAAATGTTCGGCTCGCAGACCTTCGGTATCAGGCCCGACATCATGGTGCTGTCGAAACAGATCTCTTCATCCTACCTGCCGATCTCGGCCCTGCTGATCAACGAAAAAGTTTTCGAGCCGATTGCCGACGAAAGCAATCGGATCGGCACCTTCGGCCACGGCTTCACCGGCGGCGGCCATCCCGTAGCGGCCGCGGTCGCGTTGGAGAACCTGAAGCTGATCGAGGAACGCGATCTCGTCGGCAATGCGCGCACGGTCGGCGCGCATATGCAGAAGTGCCTGCGCAAGTTCGCTTCGCACCCGCTTGTCGGCGAAGTGCGCGGCGTCGGCCTGATCGCGGCGGTCGAACTGGTCGGCGACAAGGCGGACAAGACGCCGTGGGAGACGGCCGGCGCGCTGGGCGGGCTCGTCAACGGTTTCATGCAGCAGAACGGCGTGATCTCGCGCAACATGGGCGACGCGCTGGCCTTCTGCCCGCCGCTGATCATCACCGAACCCCAGGTCGATCAGGTGGTCGACGCGTTTGAAAGATCGCTCGAAGCCGCGGTCAAGCAGGTCGGATCACAGAGCTGATCAGGTCATCCGAAGGGAGAGGCTGAACGGGCGTTGGTGGCTGGCGAAAGCCAAAGCGGGATCCGATCTCCCCCGCAAGCGGGGGATCGGCAGCTTCGCCGGCGCCGCCAAGCTTGGCAATTGCTCTGAAGCGATTGCCTTGGAGCGATTGCCCTAGACCCATACTTGAACATCCTTTGCGCGGGTGCTACGTCGCTCATATCGACAGGGGCGCTCCGTATTGCCGGGGCTGAGATGGTGGGCGTCAAGCCTTCGGTCCCTCAAGCTGATCTGGGTAATGCCAGCGGAGCGAGGCGACCATGTTTTCAGGTGCACAGATTTCCCTGTATCCGATGTGCGACGATTTCGTCGGCGTCATCCTTAGGGCACTTTCGGCGATGGATCCCTATCGACCGAATTTCCGCATCGAGACCGACGACATCTCGACGCTGATCGTCGGCCCGCCCGAACAGCTTTTCCCGGCCATGCGCGATCTCTTCGCATCGGCGGCGGCAAGTGGCGTGCATTGCGTGTTGTCGGCAACGGTGTCGCGTGGCTGCCCTGGCGAGCCTGACGATCCGATCTGCACACCGCTTTCCGGCAGCAGCCACGAGCCGTCCCTGGCCGAGCGCATCGGCGCGGCGCGGGCGCATGTCGACGGTGCGAAAAAACTCGGACAAGAGGTCGCCGCGCAGTTCTCGCTCTATCCGCTCGGCGAGGGCCACCACATGGACGAGATCTACGGCTGCATCGACTTCCTCAAGGCCTCGGGGGTCTTTGACAGGTCGAAGAATTTCTGCACGAAGCTGAGGGGCGACGCTGGACCGGTGTTCGCGACGGTGTCGGAAGCTTTCCTTCGCTTCGGCGCGCCGCAAGGCCATGTCGCGCTCGACCTTACCGTGTCGGCGAACAGCCCGAGCCCTCGTTAGCCTTGGCTGTCAACAGGTTGCAGCGAGATCCGAGACGGCATCCGGAACGACCACCAGCTTGCCGACGAAATCCTTGGCAATGAAATCCGCCTGGGCGCGGTGGAAATCGGAGAGCTTGTAGACGCCGCCGACCAGCGGTCGGATCTTCTTGTCCTCGATGTAGCGCACGATACGGCGGAAATCGTGTCGTGTGCCCTGACTGGACCCGTGCAGCTGCAACTGCTTGAGATACATAGTGCGCAGATCGAGCTGCACGACCGGGCCGGCAATCGCGCCGGCCGTCGTGTAGCGACCTTCGGGCCTGAGGATGCGCAAGAGGTCGTTGAACATGGCGCCGCCGACCAGGTCAGCAACCACGTCGATCGGCCGGCCCTCGGTCGCTGCGTTCACGGCGGCGGGCAGGTCGGCGATGCCACGAGTGATCACCGCTTCGGCCCCGATGTCGAGCACCGCCTGTTCCTTGCCCTTGCCGACGACGGCATAGGGGATGGCGCCGCGCGCCCGCGCCAGCTGCACGATGCCGGAGCCGACGCCGCCAGAAGCGCCAGTGACCAGCACACGCTCGCCAGCTCTTAGTGCGGCACGTTCCAGCATCTGTTCGCCCGTGAGATAGGCGCAGCAGAAGGTGGCAAGTTCGACATCGGTCATTTCGGTATCGACGACATGGGCGTTCTCGGCTGGCACAGCCTGGTATTCGGCATAGCCGCCGTCACGGCCGTGGCCCATGTAGTCGATGTCGGCGAGGGAATCGTCGTCGCGGTTGTAGATCGAGAAATCGACCATCACCCGCTCGCCGATACGGTCCGGCGAGACGCCATCGCCGAGGGCGACGATGTGGCCGACCGTGTCTGTGCCCTGGATGCGCGGGAAAGTCAGCGTGTTGCCTTGGCGGCGCCAAGTCGATACCGCGGCAGCATCTTCCTCCGTGCCATAGGCGCCCTGACGCACCCAGACATCGGTGTTGTTCATGCCGCAAGCGGTGACCTTGACCAGCACTTCACCTGGGGCGGGCGAGGGCACTTTCACGTCGGTGCGGTAGACGAGCTTTTCCGGCCCGCCGTGACCGGTCAGCTGCACGGCGGCCATGGTGGCGGGGAGGGTTTTGGTCATGGCGTCCATGTCGATCTTCAGATGTTTGCAAACACGCTTTTCACCGCATCGGCCGTCTTCGAGACGATGATGTCGGCCTCTTCGCGGGTGAGGCAGAGCGGCGGCGCAAAGCCGAGAATGTCGCCCTGCGGCATGGCGCGGCCGATGACACCGCTTGCGGCGAGGGCGGTTGCGACCTGCGGCCCGATCTTTTGCGATGCATCGAAGAACACGCGATCATTTCTGTCGGCGACGAACTCGATTGCCGCCAGCATGCCGTCGCCGCGCACCTCGCCGACGTTTTTGTGGCCGCCGACGGCTTTCGCCAGTTCGGCACGGAAATAGGCGCCTGTCTCGGCGGCGTTGGTCACCAGGTCCATCTCGTCGATCAGTTCGAGGTTGGCGACACCGGCGGCAACGCAGATCGGATGCGCTGAATAGGTCCAGCCATGGCCGAGCGAGCCGAGCTTGTCGGAACCCTGCACCAGCACCTGCCAGACCTTGTCCGAGACGATGACGCCCGACAGCGGCGCATAGGCCGAGGTCAGGCCCTTGGCGATGGTGATCAGGTCGGGCTTGATGCCGTAATGGTCGGAGCCGAACATGGTGCCCAGCCGGCCGAAGCCGGTGACCACTTCGTCGGCGACCAGCAGCACGTCGTATTTCTTCAGCACCGCCTGGATCTTTTCCCAATAGAGGGCGGGCGGCGGCACAATGCCGCCGGTGCCGAGGATCGGCTCGCCGATGAAGGCGGCAACCGTGTCCGGGCCTTCAGCCAGGATCATCTCTTCGAGCTTGTCGGCGCAGTATTGGGAAAACTGCTCCTCGCTCAGCGAGCGGTCGGTACGGCGGAAATAATAGGGCGCCTCGGTGTGCAGGATCGGCGCACGCGGCAGGTCGAAGGCGTTGTGGAACAGGTCGAGCCCAGTCAGCGATCCGGTCATGACGCCGGAGCCGTGATAGCCGCGCCAGCGCGAGATGATCTTCTTCTTCTCCGGCCTGCCGAGCACGTTGTTGTAGTACCAGATCAGCTTGATGTTGGTTTCGTTGGCGTCGGAACCGGAGAGGCCGAAATAGACCCTCGACATGCCTTGCGGGGCGCGGTCGATGATCATCTTGGACAGCGTGATCGACGCCTCGGTGCCGTGGCCGACATAGGCGTGGTAATAGGCGAGGTTCTTGGCTTGCGCGGCGATGGCGTCGGCGATCTTCTGCCGGCCATAGCCGACATTGACGCAATAGAGGCCGGCGAAGGCATCGATGCTCTTGCGGCCATTATTGTCCCAGATGGTGACGCCTTCGCCGCCGGCGATCACGCGGGTCGGGCTCTCGCCGCGCGCGTGGGTACCCATATGGGTCGAGGGATGGAAGAAGTGGTCGCGGTCCCAGGCGGCGAGTTCGTTGGACTGGTCGAGCATCTTTTTTACTCCTGAGGAAAAGTGTCGGGCGCGGCTTACGCGACGTCCAGGCAGAGATATTTGAGATCGGTAAAGGCTTCGAGCCCGTGGTGCGAGCCCTCGCGGCCGATGCCGGACTGTTTGACGCCGCCGAAGGGAATCGGCGCGCCCGTGATCTTCACGCGGTTGATGGCGACCATGCCATAGTCGAGCGCGCGGCCCATGCGCAATTGGCGGCCGCCGTTCTCGGTGACGACATAGGCGACGAGCCCGTATTCGGTGGCGTTGGCGCGGGCGATGACCTCATCCTCGCTGTCGAAGGGCGTCACCGCGGCCACCGGACCAAAAGTTTCCTCGCGCATGATCAGCGCGTCGTCGGTGACATCGGCGAGCAGGGTCGGGCGGTAGAACAGCGGTCCTGCAGAATCGCGTTTGCCGCCGGTGAGGCAGCGTGCGCCATGGGCGAGCGCATCGGCGACCTGCTCCTCGACCTTCTTGACCCCGCGCTCATGCATCAAGGGCCCGATGTCGGTGTCATCAGCCAGGCCATTGCCGGTCCGCAGCGTCTCGATGCGCCTGGCGAAGGCGGCGCAGAAACGATCGTAGATCGGGCGCTGGACATAGATGCGGTTGGCGGCGAGGCAATCCTGGCCGGAAGTGGCGAATTTCGCATCGACGGCTATGGTCACAGCCTTGTCGAGATCGGCGTCGGCGAAGACGATCAGCGGCGCGTGGCCGCCAAGCTCCATCACCAGCCGCTTCATCGTCGGCGCACTTTGCGCGGCGATCAGCCTGCCGATCTCCGTCGAGCCCGTGAAGCTTATGGCCCGGACGCGAGCGTCTTCGCACATCCGCCCAACGATGGTCGAAGCCTTGCCGGTGAGAACGTTGAAGACGCCTGCCGGCAGGCCGGCGCGTTCGCCGAGCTCGGCAAGCGCCAGTGCCGACAGCGGCGTTTCCGACGAAGGGTGCGCGACGATGGAGCAGCCGGCGGCAAGGGCGGCCGCCGCCTTGCGGGTCAGCATGGCCGCGGGAAAATTCCACGGGGTGACAACGCCGACGACGCCGAGCGGCTCGCGCCGCACCATCATCTCGGCGTTTGGCAAGTGGCTGGTGACGCTTTCGGCGTTGAGGCGTTTTGCCTCCTCGGCATACCACTCGACGAAGGAGGCGGCGTAGTCGATCTCGCCAAGCGCTTCCCTAAGCGGCTTGCCCTGTTCGAGCGTCATCAACAGCGCCAGATCATCCTTGGCAGCGATGATCAGATCGAACCATTTTCGCAGAATTCTCGCGCGTTCCTGTGGGAGAGCCGCGCGCCAGGCGGGAAAGGCGCGGGAGGCCGCGTCGATCGCCTTGCTCGTCTGCCTGCTATCGAGCGCGGCAACCCAGGCAACGGCGGTGCCTGTGGCAGGATCGGTCACCTCGAAGCTCTCGGCGGCTTCACTCGCAGTCCAGTGGCCGTCGACATAGGCGAGTTCGCGCAGCAGGCGGCGATCGGCTAGACGGTCAAGCGCTTCGTGGCGTTGTGGGCGGGCAAAATGCGCGGACATGTTCGAGGTCTCCCGGTTCGGAGTGATATGGGAAGACTATCCGCGTGCAGCAGACAGAGAGGCTGTCTGGGCGCCCGTCCGTAGAGAGATTGTCTCTATTGCATCGCTCGGGCAGACGATCTCTCTAGGGTCAGGACGCCGGCAACAAATCCGCTACCGGCAAGGCCATCTCCTCCTTCACCGTCTTGGTGACGATGTAGGTAAAATAGCGGTCGATGCCGATCTCGCGTTCGAGCAGGACGTCGACCAGCCGCTGGTAGGCGTCGATGTCGCGCGCCATCACTTTCAGCAGATAGTCGACGCCGCCGCCCACCGACCAGCAGGCGACGATTTCGGGGACGTCGCGGATGACGCGCTCGAAGCGGTCGAAATCGGCCTGGCGGTGGCTGGCCAGCGTCACCTCCATCAGTACTGTGGCGACCGGCGCGACGGCGCGCATCGCAACTTTGGCGTGATAGCCGGCGACGATGCCGGCCTTTTCGAGCTTGCGCAGCCGCATCCAGCACGGCGTCGGCGACAGGCCCACCTTGTCGGCGAGCGCCAGCTTGGTGATGCGCCCGTCGCGTTGGACCACGTCGAGGATTTTGAGGTCGATCTGATCGAGTTTCAATGCGGCCATGAGCGTCTGCTTTTTTTCTTGCCCGACACCATGACGGCGCATTATTTCGATTGTCAATTGCACTGATTTCGATCTCTAATATGTCATGACATTATGGCGTCCAGATCCCGCGCTCATCAGGCGGCCGGCCTATCAATCGCTCGCCGACCAGTTCGCGCGCGCGATCCATGATGGGCGGCTGGCCAACGGCGCGCGGCTGCCGACGCATCGCCGGCTGGCCGACGAATTGAAGCTTTCGGTGCAGACGGTCAGTCGCGCCTACGAGGAACTGATCCGCCGGGGCCTGGTCTCCGGCGAGATCGGCCGCGGCAGCTTCGTGCTGACGCAGCGCCGCGAGCCCGAGCCGCCCTACCTGCCGGAGCGTCTTGGCGAGGTCATCGACCTCTCCATCCTGAAGCCGGTTTGCGAGCCGATGCATCTGGAGCGGCTGAAACAGGCGCTGGGCTGGCTTGCCGAGAACCTGCCGTCGAGTTCGGCGCTGTCGTTCCGGCCGAACATGGTGTTCCCGCGCCACCGCGCGGTGGCGGTCGAATGGCTGCGGCTGTGCGGTCTCGATGTATCCGCGCAGAATGTCAGCCTGACCAACGGCGCCACGGCCGGCATGACGGTGGCACTGATGAGCGTGGCGCCGCCCGGTTCGACCGTCGCCACCGAGGCGATCGGCCACCATACGCTGATCCCGCTGGCGCGCTATCTCGGCTTCAACCTCGAGGGCCTGCCGATCGACGATAATGGCCTGATCCCGGAGGCGCTCGACGAGGCGTGCCAGCTTTCCGACATCCGCGCCGTATTCGTGCAGCCCTCGGTGATCAATCCGACCGCAACGCTTATGGGCGCCGCGCGGCGCGAGCAAATCGCCGCGGTGGCGCGCAGGCACGACATCGCCATCATCGAGAACGACGTGCTCGGCCCGCTGGTCGAGGGTCGTCCGCCGCCGGTCGCCGCCTTCGCGCCCGAGCGCACGCTCTACGTCACCTCCTTCACCAAGATCGTCGTGCCAGGCCTGCGCATTGGTTATCTCGCGGCGCCCGACCGCTATGTCGCCGCCGTCGCCAACCGGCATCTCGTCTCCAACTGGATGGCGACGCCGCTGGTGGCGGAGATCGCGACAAAATGGGTGACCGACGGCACAGCGATGGAGCTTGTCGGCTGGCAACGTTCGGCACTGCGGCGGCGGCAGGAGATTGCCGCTCAGGTGCTTGCCGGGGTCGACTATCGTGTCCATCGCGACGGATTGCATCTGTGGCTGCGGCTACCCGGCGACCGCGCCGAGGAGAGTTTCGTCTCGCAGGCCCGTTTGCAGGGTGTGGCGATCGCGCCAGGCACATCCTTCCGTATTTCCCAGGAGCCCTGGCAGCCGGCAGTGCGCATCTCGCTGGGCTCGACTACCGAGGAGGAACTGCGCGCCGGCCTGAGCGTTGTCACTAAACTTCTGCTCGGCGATCCGGAGCATCTCCTGCTGGCGATCTAGGCAAATATCGCCGCGGAATTGTGCGGAGCAGAAACATTGTCATGAGTTTATTTTCCTGATTGACATGATTTGGCGCGTTCCGCATCGTTGAAGGCACCAAGCTTCTCCAGCAACGGGGAATTCATTGTCCGCGCCCATCATCAAGATCGACGGCATTTCGAAAAGCTTCGGCACCTTCAAGGTGTTGGACGGCCTGTCGATGCAGGTCATGCCGCGCGAGAAGCTGGCGCTGATCGGCCCATCCGGCTCGGGCAAGACGACGATCCTGCGCATCCTGATGACGCTGGAGAGGATCGACAGCGGCCACATCCAAATCGACGGCGAGCAGCTCTACCACATGGAGCGCAACGGCCAGTTGCTGCCCGCCGACGAACGGCATCTGGCAAGAATGCGCCAGAAGATCGGCATGGTCTTCCAGCTGTTCAACCTGTTTCCGCACAAGAGTGTCATCGACAACGTCACGCTGGCGCCGATCTTGACCAAGGGCATGCCGCGCGCCGCCGCCGAAAAACGGGCGATGGAACTGCTCGACATGGTCGGCATGGCCGACAAGGCGAAAGCGATGCCGGCGCAGCTCTCCGGAGGGCAGAAGCAGCGCGTGGCGATCGCCCGGGCGCTGGCGCTGCAGCCCAGGATCATGCTGTTTGACGAGGTGACATCGGCGCTCGATCCGGAACTGGTCGAGGAGGTGCTGAACGTGTTGTGGCGGCTCTGCTCCGAGACAGACATGACCATGCTGCTCGTCACCCATGAAATGGGTTTTGCCCATGATTTCGCCGACCGGGTGCTGTTTTTCGACCGCGGGAAGATAGTCGAAGAAGGCAAGCCCGACGAGATTTTCCGCAATCCCAAGCAGGAGCGCACGCAAGGCTTCCTGAAGAAGATCATCGCGGCCGGACATCGCGTCTGACCGCCATGCCAAGGCGGCGAAGCCGTCCTCAAGGGGCGGCGAAGCCGTCCCGTAGAACGACCGAAACCAAGAAGAGAAGCAAGGAGTTGGGAACAATGAAGAAACTTGGCATTCTGGCCGGCGTGGCCGGTGTTGCACTAACCGCAATTCTGGCCGCCTCGACCGCGGGATCGGCCGACGACAGCAAACTCGAAGAGCTCAAGGCACAGGGCTTCGCCCGCGTCGCCATTGCCAATGAGCCGCCCTACACGGCGGTTGCGGCCGACGGCAAGGTTTCGGGCGCGGCGCCCGATGTGGCGCGTGAAATCTTCAAGCGCCTCGGCGTCAACGACATCGTCGCCTCGATCTCGGAATATGGCGCCATGATTCCCGGCCTGCAGGCCGGCCGTTTCGACGTCGTCACCGCGGGCCTGTTTATGAAGCCGGAGCGTTGCGCGGCCGTTGTCTATTCGGAGCCGGTGCTGTGCGACGCCGAGGCGATGCTGGTGAAGAAGGGCAACCCCAAGGGCTTCAAGAGCTACGAGGATGTCGCCAAGGACGCCACCGCGACGATCGGGGCGCCGGGTGGCGGCACCGAGGAGAAGCTGGCGCTCACCGCTGGTGTGCCACGTGACCGCGTCATCGTCGTGCCGGACGGCCAGAGCGGCCTGAAGATGCTGCAGGACGGCCGCATCGATGCCTATTCGCTGCCAGTGCTGTCGATCAATGATCTGGTCAAGAAGGCCAACGACCCGAACCTCGAAGTTGTCGCTCCGGTGGTCGGCGCGCCGGTCTATTGCGACGGCGCAGCCTTCAAGAAGGGCGACGAAGCGCTGCGCGACGCCTATGACGTCGAGTTGGCCAAGCTGAAGGAGTCCGGTGAATTCGCCAAGATCATCGAGCCTTACGGCTTCTCGGCAGCGGCAGCGATGTCGACAAGCCGCGACAAGCTCTGCTCGGCAAAGTAGGCGCCCTTTTCCTTCTCCCCGTTCACGGGGAGAAGGTGGCCCGAAGGGTCGGATGGGGGCAGCGCCATACTTTGGTTGGTTCGCGCCGCCCCTCATCTGCCTGCCGGCATCATCTCCCCGTGAACGGGAGAAGGACGCTGGAAACAACGTCTCGCTAGACATTCAACGCGGGAACTCTCGACCCAATGACCCAATGGTCCGGCTATTTCGGCCTGATAATGCAGGGAGCGCTTGTTACCATCGAGCTGACGCTGATGGGGTCGGTGCTTGCCCTGATCATGGCGTTTCTCGCCGGGCTGGGGCGGCTGTCGCGTTTTTTCGCCATTCGGGCGCTGGCCACCGCCTATATCGAATTCTTCCGCGGCACCTCGATCTTCGTGCAGCTGTTCTGGGCCTATTTCGTGCTGCCCTTCATCGGCATTTCGCTGACGCCGCTGCAGGCGGGCGTGCTGGCGCTCGGCCTCAATGTCGGCGCCTATGCGGCGGAGGTGGTGCGCGGCGCCATCCAGTCGATCGGCCGCGAACAGTACGAGGCCTGCACCGCGCTCAATCTCGGCCGCTGGCAAGGCATGCGCCATGTCATCCTGCCGCAGGCGCTGCTGGTCATGCTGCCGACCTTCGGCAACAACGCCATCGAATTGCTCAAGGCCACCGCCGTCGTTTCGCTGATCTCGCTCGCCGATCTGACCTTCCAGGCGCAGGTGGTGCGCTCGCAGACCGGCAACACGCTGGTGCCGTTCACCACCATTCTCATCATCTATTTCGTCCTCGCGCTGATCATTTCCTGGGGCGTGAGATCGCTGGAACGCCGCATGGCGCGCGGCCTCGACGGGGTGCGCGTATGATGGATCGGGCCTCATAATGGAGTGGGATTGGAATTTCGTCTGGGAGATCATGCCGACGCTGATCCAGGGCGTGAAGATCACCATCCTGGCGACGCTGCTCGGCTCGGTTCTGGCCGCGATCGTGGGGCTGGCCATCGCGCTGGCGCGGCGCTCGCCGAACAAGGGCTTGTCGCGCACCGTCGGCTTCCTCGCCGAATTCATTCGCGGCACGCCGCTTTTGGTGCAGCTCTATTTCATCTTCTACGTGCTGCCCGATATCGGTATCCTGCTGCCGCCGCTGGTGGCCGGCGTCATCGGCCTCGGCCTGCATTACGGCACCTACACGGCCGAAGTCTATCGCGCCGGTATCGAGAATGTGCCGCGCGGCCAATGGGAAGCCGCCAAGGCCTGCAATCTGAACGCCAGGCAGACCTGGACCCACATTATCATGCCGCAGGCGATTCCGCCGATGATCCCGGCGCTTGCCAACTACTTCATCGCGATGTTCAAGGAGACGCCGCTGCTGTCTGCGATCACCGTGCTGGAACTGATGAACCAGGCCAAGAGCGTCGCCAACACCTATTACCGCTATGTCGAGCCGATGACCTTGGTCGGCGCCTTCTTCCTCGTCATCAGTCTTTTCTCGGTCGTGCTGCTACGCTGGCTGGAACGCCGTTACGGCAAGATCGAGAGGTAGTCTTTCATGAAAAACTTGCCCGAAATCAGACTGACGCCGACACGGCCGGCGCTCGACGCGCGTCCCCTGGAAAAGCGCGTCGGGTTGATCATCCTTGCGACCGACCATACGACCGAACCGGATTTTCGCCGCATGGTGGCGAGCGACCGGATCGGCGTTTATGTCGCGCGCATTCCCTACGCCAATCCGACGACGCCGGACAATTTGCGCAAGATGCAGCCGTCGCTTACGGCGGGCGCGGCGCTCATCCTGCCCGATGAGCCGCTCGACGCGATCTGCTATTCCTGCACCTCGGCCTCCGTGGTCATCGGCGATGCCGAGATCGAGGCGGCGATGCAGGCGGCCAAGCCCGGCGTGCCGGTGGTCACGCCGCCGATGGCAGGCGTGCGTGGCTTGAAGGCGCTGGGCGCCAGGACGATCAGCATCCTTACTCCCTATACGGTCGAAACCAGCCGGCCGATGGCGGCCTATTTCGCGGCGCATGATTTCGAGATCGCCGGCTTCACCTGTCTCGGCTTCGAGGACGACCGCGAGATGGCGCGGATTGCGCCTGCGTCGCTGGTCGATCTGTCGCTCGATGCGATGGACGAAAAAGCCGACGCGCTGTTCGTCTCCTGCACTGCGCTGCGGGCAGCACTTGCCGTGGTCGGCATGGAAGAGGCGATCGGCCGTCCGGTCGTCACCAGCAACCAGGCGACGGCCTGGAACTGTCTGCGGCTTTGCGGGGACGACGAGCCGCGTGCCGAATTCGGCCGTCTGATGACGCTGCCTTTGAATTGATTGCAGAGCAAAAGTCATGACCGCGAACGACGTCACCCTCTCCGATATCCGCGCGGCGCGCGAGTGCATCGCAGCTAAGGTCGAACGCACGCCGACCGCGCCTTCTCCGAGTCTTTCCGGGCTCTTGGGTGCGCCTGTTTATCTCAAGCTCGAACATCGGCAGACCACCGGCAGCTTCAAGCTGCGCGGTGCCTCGAACGGCATCGCGTCGCTGAACGCCGAGGAGAAGGCGCGTGGCGTGGTCGCCGCCTCGACCGGCAATCACGGGCGGGCGCTGGCTCATGCGGCGAAGCTCGAAGGCATGCGCGCGACGATCTGCATGTCGCGACGGGTGCCGCAGAATAAGCTCGATGAAATCCGTCGGCTTGGCGCCGAGATCCGCATCGTCGGCAACAGCCAGGACGATGCGCAGCAGGAGGTCGACCGGCTGGTCGCGGAAGGGGGGCTGGTCATGCTGCCGCCCTTCGACCATCCTGGTATCATCGCCGGGCAAGGCACGCTCGGGCTGGAGATCATCGACCAGGTTGCGGACGCCGCTTTGGTGCTGGTGCCGCTGTCCGGCGGCGGACTGGCAGCGGGTGTCGCCGCGGCCGTGAAGGGCGTCAGTCCGAGCACGAAGGTCATCGGCGTTTCGATGGCGCGGGGTGCCGCGATGAAGGCGAGCCTCAATGCCGGACATCCAGTTTTGGTCGAGGAACTGCCGACGCTGGCGGATTCGCTTGGCGGTGGCATCGGCCCCCACAACCGGCTGACCTTCTCGATGTGCCGCGACCTGCTCGACGACGTGATCCTGCTCGACGAGGGCGAGATCGCCGCCGGCATCCGCCATGCCTATGAGCAGGAGCGCGAGATCGTCGAAGGCGCCGGCGCGGTCGGCATCGCCGCCGTGCTGTCCGGCAAAGTCAGGGCGAGCGGCCCCACGGTGCTCATTCTGTCGGGCCGCAACATCGACATGACATTGCACAGGAAAGTCGTCTGCGGCGCAGCAATTGAGGAGAACGCCGCATGAGCCGAATGACGATACTCACCGAAGCCGAATTGCGCTCGATCGTGAGGCTCAATCTCGATGCCGTCGCCTGCGTCGAGAATGCGTTCCGCGCGCTTGCCACCTTGCCGGTGGCGATGCCGCCGATCCTGCGGCTCGACATTCCCGAGCATCGCGGCGAGGTCGACGTGAAGACCGCCTATGTGCCTGGGATAGACGGTTTTGCCATCAAAATCAGTCCCGGCTTCTTCGACAATCCGAAACTCGGCCTGCCCAGCGTCAACGGCATGATGGTGCTGCTGTCGTCAAAAACCGGGCTGGTCGATGCGCTGCTGCTCGACAATGGTTATCTCACCGACATCCGCACAGCGGCGGCCGGAGCGGTCGCGGCTAAACACCTTTCGCGGCCGGACTCCTCGATCGCCGCGATCTTCGGCGCCGGCGTCCAGGCTGGACTGCAGCTCGAGGCGCTTATGCTGGTGCGGCCGATCGCCGAGGCCCGCATCTGGGCCAGGGACGCCGCCAAGGCCGAGGCTGCGGCGGATGCATTGCGCAAAAGACTAGGCATCGCCGTGCGCGCCGAGCCCGACGCGGCAAATGCGGCCGCCGATGCCGACATCATCGTCACCACGACGCCGTCGACCGAGCCGCTGATCAAAGCCGGCTTCGTCTTGGCCGGCCAGCACATCACCGCTATGGGCTCGGACGCCGAGCACAAGAACGAGATCGCTCCGGCGATCCTGCGCATGGCCGATCTCTACGTCGCCGACAGCGCGAAACAGACGCGGCTGCTGGGCGAACTGCACCATGCCATCGAGGCGGGCGTGATGGCGGCCGATGCCGAAGTGACCGAACTCGGCCAGATCATCGCCGGCGAAAAGCACGGCCGGCGCTCAGCCAGCGACATCACCATCGCCGACCTGACGGGCACCGGCGTCCAGGACACGGCGATCGCCACGCTCGCCCGCGACCGTGCGCGGGCGGGGAATGCCGGGACTATTTTCGAAAGCTGATGCTGGCCGCAAGGCCCAACAAACGAGGACCAAGAACAATGCAGCCCAATCTCAAATTCTCGCGCGGCGAATATGCGGATCGCCTCGCCAAGACACGGAAGGCCATGGAGGCCAAGGGTGTCGATCTCCTTATTCTCAGCGATCCGTCCAATATGGCCTGGCTGACCGGCTATGACGGCTGGTCGTTCTACGTGCATCAGGCCGTCATCGTGCCGCCGTCGGGCGAACCGGTGTGGTACGGGCGCGGTCAGGACGCCAACGGCGCCAAGCGCACTGCGTATCTCGCGCACGACAATATCGTCGGCTATGCCGACCACTATGTGCAGTCGACCGAACGCCACCCGATGGATTTTCTCTCGCAGGTGCTGGCCGATCGCGGCTGGGGCAAGCTCAGCATCGGCGTCGAGATGGACAATTACTGGTTCTCGGCCGCCGCCTTTGCTTCGCTGCAAAAGCATCTGCCCAACGCTCGCTTCGTCGATGCCACGGCACTCGTCAATTGGCAGCGTGCGGTGAAGAGCCCGACCGAAATCGACTATATGCGCAAGGCCGCCCGGATCGTCGAAGCGATGCACCAGCGTATCGTCGACAAGATCGAAGTCGGCATGCGCAAATGCGATCTGGTCGCCGAGATCTATGATGCCGGCACGCGCGGCGTCGACGGGATCGGTGGCGACTATCCAGCGATCGTACCGCTGCTGCCATCGGGCCCCGATGCGTCGGCGCCACATCTGACCTGGGACGACCGGCCGATGAAGTCGGGCGAGGGTACCTTCTTCGAGATTGCCGGCTGCTATAACCGCTATCACTGCCCGCTTTCCCGGACTGTGTTCCTTGGTAAACCCACGCAGGAATTCCTCGATGCCGAAAAGGCGACGCTGGAAGGCATGGAGGCCGGGCTTGCCGCGGCAAAGCCTGGCAACAGCTGCGAGGACATCGCCAACGCCTTCTTCGCGGTGCTGAAGAAATACGGCATCGTCAAGGACAACCGCACCGGCTATCCGATCGGGCTTTCCTATCCGCCGGACTGGGGCGAGCGCACCATGAGCCTGCGCCCCGGCGACCGCTCCGAGCTGAAGCCGGGCATGACCTTCCATTTCATGACCGGCCTGTGGCTGGAGACGATGGGGCTCGAGATCACCGAATCCATCCTGATCACCGAGACAGGGGTCGAGTGCCTGGCCAATGTGCCGCGCAAGCTGGTCGTGAAGAATTGAGCCCGATGTCCAGCCTTCGCCCCTCACCGATCACGCCGACCGTCGATTTCGACCGCGACGGCGTGCAGCACGGATTCCTGCGGCTGCCTTACAGCCGTGACGATTCGGCCTGGGGATCGGTGATGATCCCGATCTGCGTGATCCGCAACGGCAGCGGGCCGAGCGCATTGCTCACCGGCGGCAATCATGGCGACGAATATGAGGGGCCGCTGGCGCTCTACGATCTCGCCCGTACGCTCGATCCGAAGCACGTCAGCGGCACGGTGATCATCGTGCCGGCGATGAACTATCCGGCGTTCCGTGCCGGCACCCGCACCTCGCCGATCGATAAGGGCAATCTGAACCGCAGCTTTCCCGGCCGGCCCGACGGCACGGTGACCGAGAAAATCGCCGATTACTTCCAGCGCGAACTTTTGCCGCGCACCGATATCGCGCTCGACTTCCATTCCGGCGGCAAGACGCTCGACTTCGTGCCGTTCTGTGCCGCCCATATCCGGCCCGACAAAGTGCTGGAGGCGAAGGGGTTCGCTGCGGTCGAAGCGTTCTCGGCGCCGTGGTCGATGAAGATGCTGGAGATCGATGCGGTCGGCATGTTCGATACTGCCGCCGAAGAGATGGGCAAGCTGTTCATCACCACGGAGCTTGGCGGCGGTGGCACTTCCCGCGCGGAAACGGTGCGGATCGCTCGTCGCGGCGTGCTCAATGTGCTGCGGCATGGCGGCATTGTCGCCGGTGCGGTCGAGATGCAGCCGACCCGCTGGCTAGACATGCCGTCGGGCGATTGCTTCTTGTTCGCCGAGGACGATGGGATGATCGAAACGTTGATCGATCTGAGCGAGCCTGTCGAAGAGGGCCAGGTCCTGGCGCGCATCCACTCCATCGGCCGCACCGGTGCCGCACCTCAAGAGATCAGGGCAAGAATGGGCGGCATGCTGGCCGCGCGGCATTTCCCCGGACTGGTCAAGGCGGGCGACTGCACCGCAGTGGTCGCCGTGCTGGTCGATTGAAAGCAGCCGCAGGGGCTCGGCTCGTGGATTAAGGCAGCTTAATTTAATAGCGCGGCGTCGAGGGGCGCGCGAAATTCCTTGAGCTCCGCTTTGGCAATGCCGGCGACTTCGGCGTCGCTGAGATAGCTACCGCCGCCGACTTCCTTGAGGAAGCCCGACAGCGCCTCGACCCGCGCATCCCTGACCGCCTTTTTGCAGCACGGCGAGATTGCCCCAGCCCCGGCGGCTGAGCCGGGGGCACTACGCTCGTTGGCGGTCTGCGAAACTGCTTGCGACCGTGCTACTCGATAAGCAGCAAGCCGCGCTTTTTGTCGCCATCGCTGTCGATTGTGTTTATGGCTGAAAACAGGCGCTCACGCTCGATCAGCCAGGGCTTGTAGTCCTCGTTTACGTCGAGGACGAAGACCATGTCCTCGGCCTCCAGATATCCTCCGACTGGGGAAAAATGGCCAGCGCCGGCGCCGAAAATCTTCTCACGGGTGAAGTTGACGATGTAACGGCGGCCGGGATCGTTGGCCCGCTTCATGTGCTCGCGAAACGCATCAGCGCTCAGATTCCGAAGCACGGCATGTGACGTCGGCATTGAAAGTGGCAGCCACGGGGAGCTTCCAGGCGCTGTCAATCAATTCAGGGGTGCGGATAACCGATGACTGGATTGCATCTTGCGAGACTCTGGACTGGCCAGCAATCAAAAGTGCGCTGCCGCCCAGCAGGCCGACGACGGCGATCACAATCACACCGAAAGCGAGACTGCGCTTCATTGCTGAACCTCGGAGGCAGCAACAGGACAATGAAGAAAAGGCACTGCAACGTCAATCAGCGCCGCACCCGGCCAATCAGCCATCCGGTGATCTCGCGGATCGCTCGGCGATCACAGGACCTTCTGCCGGAACTTCGAATGACAGCTTGAGCAATCCTGCAGAATAACATGTAGGAGGTGCTCGGCGGGAGCCTTGGAACGATCGGCTTCTGCCGCTGCCGGCCGCTTGCCAAGCAGGCTGCCGCCGCCGATCGCCGGGCCGGAACCCATCCTCATGTCGTCGGTGATACTGGCGGGCGCCCGCTCGGCCTTGGCGGCCAGTGTGCTCGCCAGCGTCCCGATGTGACGGGCCAGCGCCTCGAATTCCGAACGGGCCTGGTCGATTTCCAACCTGGCGCCCGAAGGCGGACCCAATGTCGCGCTGGGAAATTCCGCAATGAGGGCAGGGCCGGTGCGGGTACGTAACGTCCCGGCCGCCGCCTTGAACGCCACAGCGTCATAGGCCAGCTTGCCATCGAACATCCCGGCGATCGTCTTTGCGGCAGCGGCCATCTCCTTCATCGAGGACTGGCGCGTCGCGACGATTGGGTCAGGTCCGGCCGCGGCCACCACCGCGGAGGCGCAGGCAAGCGACAGCATCACCGCGGCGGCGGTCCATTTCACTGAACCACGCCCTCTCCCGCCAATTCGTCGATGATCGGGCAGTCCGGCCTCTCGTCGCCGTGACAGTGCTCGACCAGATGATGCAGCAGGCCGCGCAATCCCACGAGTTCGGCGATCTTCCTGTCGATCTCCACCAGCTTGGCTTCGGCGATAGATTTGACGTCGGCGCTCTCGCGGTCCTTGTCTTGATAGAGCGACAGCAACTGGCGGCATTCGTCGACCGAAAAACCCAGGCTGCGCGAGCGCTGCAGAAACCGGAGGCGGTGGATGTCGGCTACCGAATAGTCGCGATAGCCGTTGTCTGTCCGGGCCGGGCGCAAAAGCCCGATGTCCTCGTAGTAGCGTATCGTCTTGGACGGCAGCCCGGATTTCTCGGATGCGATGCCAATGTTCATGATGAAAATCTCCGTTCGCAAGGAAAATAGACCCTCCAGCAGCTGGAAGGTCAACCGCCCGAGGGTGATTTTCACGCGCCGCAGCCGCAAACTCGAGCGGACGGAGACGTCACCCGCTCAAGACAGGAGACGCGGCGTCAAATGAGAGCACTGGGTCTTGGATGGTATTGATCGGGCAGGAAACTTCGCCCGGTGAAGGAGCGGGGTCGTTAGCGCGGATAGCTGCTAGGCCTGCGGACCCCATGTGGGTTCCAGAGTCCAAGTAACTGCCTACTCACGCGTCGGATTTCGCTAAAGGCGAATCCTAACGTAGGCCAAGGAAGCTAAGTATCGCTATTACGATAACGATGGCCCCGACCAGCCAGATGATGTTGTTCATGACAGCTCTCCTTGTCTTTACCGCGACCCTTATGGCAGCTGGCCATTGTTCCCGAAATTGGGCTTCAAGCCGGCAGGGATCGGGGAAGCCCGCGCCTCTGGAAGAGCGCGGGCCAACCGGGGTCTGGCCCCGATCCAGCAGCCAATATCCAAGAGATATTCGCTGTCATCCTACAACTGTTAGTGTGCCCTAGTGTTCCATCGATCAGCAAAAAGGCCGTGCCCGGTGAGGGCCGGACGCAATGGCGCCTCGGCCCGAAGCGCGGGCTCCTGGTGGACGCCTCGGTAATGGAGCCTATGTTCCTAGTACCGGCGAACCGCAGCATCGCCCGGCAACAGCACATGCTGAACCTCGGGATGAAATCAACTCTCAGAAACGTTCATCGAACAACACTCAAAACCTGATGTCCGACATCTGGTGCGATGACCAAACAACCTCCGGCGGTGGCCCAAATTTATACCGTGCACACGCCGAGGAGACAGAATATGCCAGCCAAAGCGTATATCAACCGGATCGCGACAGCGGTGCCGGAGCACGAGGTTCATCAATTCTATCTGCGTTTCGCGGCCTCCATGCTTGCGGCCGATCGCCGAAGAATTTTTAAACGCATGGCTGACCTTGCCGGCATCGAGCACCGCTATTCCTGCTTTGCACCTGCCAGCGACCCCGAAGGACCGTCAGCAGACCTGGCCGGGAGGTTCATCCGGGGCGCCTTTCCTGGAACGGCCGAGAGAATGGCAATGTTCGGAGATGCCGCACCTGTTCTGGCGAGAAAAGGCGTCGAGGGATTAGAGCTTGGTGGCGGCGTTTCCCGCATCACCCATCTTATCGTTACCACCTGCACCGGTTTTTCAGCGCCGGGCATCGACCTGGAGCTGGTTGCGCGATGCGGCCTGCCGGAAAGGGTTGAACGCACGATGATCGGGTTCATGGGCTGCTACGCGGCGATCAATGGCCTCAAGCTTGCCCGCCACATCGTCCGCTCCGACCCGCAGGCGAGGGTTCTGCTGGTCAATATTGAACTTTGCACGATGCATCTGCGGGAATCCAGCGAGCTGGAAAAGCTGCTGTCGTTCTGCCTCTGGGGCGACGGCTGCGCGGCTGCGCTCGTCACCGCCGAGCCGCACGGCATCGAGCTCGAAAGCTTTTACTGTATCGTGGCGAACGAGCGGCGGGATCTGATGAGCTGGAGCATTCGCGACCACGGCTTCGAAATGGTTCTTTCCGGCCAAGTTCCGGCAGCGATCCATGAGGCGTTGCGGAGCAACCAAGATGCCATCCTCGGCGACCGGCCGACCGAGGCGATCGACCTCTGGGCCGTGCACCCGGGTGGACGTTCGGTTCTCGACGCCGTCGAAAGGGCCCTGAAGCTTGCACCCACCGCGCTGGAGCCATCGCGCGAGGTGTTGCGCCAGTACGGAAACATGTCGTCCGCGACCGTCATGTTCGTGATGAAAGAGATGTTGAAGGCGCCACCAGGCCAACTCGGCTGCGGCATGTCGTTCGGACCCGGGCTGACGGCCGAAACCATGCTTTTCCGAACGGTGTCATGAGCGGCCTGGAGCAGCGCCAGCTTGAGCCGGAAATCCTCGACGGACTTGCGGGCGACGATCCGCGAGCGCTTGCCGCGCGCCGCGACCTCCGTCGGATCAACGCGCTGATGTTTCAGGCGAGGATCATGGCGTCCCTGCTCCGGAAATTTGTGCCAAGGCCGCCACGCCGGATTCTGGAGATCGGCGCCGGCGATGGCTCCTTCATGCTGGCGATAGCGCGGCGCATGGCCGGGCATTGGCCTGGGGTCCAACTGGTAATGCTCGACCGCGTCGACCTCATCACCGCGCAATTGCAAGGTGATTTTGACAGGCTGGGATGGACGGTCGAAGGCGTCAGCGCCGATGTCTTCAACTGGGCGAGAAAGAATGAGGGCACGCGGTTCGACGCGATCACCGTCAATCTGTTTCTGCATCATTTCGACGATGCCGAGCTCGTGCGCCTGTTTTCGCTGATGGCGCCGAAGGCCCCGCTGCTGCTGGCGACAGAGCCGTTGCGAGCGAAACTGGCGTTGGCCGCGACGCGTCTTCTGCCGGCAATCGGCGCCAATGACGTGACCCGAAACGACGCGGCTCAAAGCGTGCGTGCCGGCTTTCGCGGCAGCGAGCTTTCCGGTCTCTGGCTCGCAGCAAACGGCAAACCGGTCGAGGAACGGCGCGCCGGCCTTTTTTCCCACATTTTTGTCGGCGCCAGCGCCGGTGATGACCTATGACGCGATTGTCGACCCATGACGCGATCATCATAGGCGCCGGCCCGGCGGGCACGTCCGCCGCGCTGACGCTGGCCCGGCGCGGATGGGCCGTGGCTATTGTGGAAAAGAGCGTGTTCCCGCGCCGCAAGGTCTGCGGCGAATACATGTCGGCAAGCAATCTTGCGCTTCTGGACCAGCTGGAAATCGGCGATGCCTGGCGTGCCAATGCCGGCCCCGAAATCCGCCGCGTCGGCTTCTTTTCCGGCGATGCGAGTGTCGAGGCACCCATGCCTCGTGCAAAAGATGGGCCTCGTGCAAAAGATGGGCCTCGTGCAAACGATGGGCCTTCTGCCAACCCTGGCTTCGGCCGGGCCCTCGGCCGGGATATTCTCGACTGTCTGCTTTTGCAGGCGGCGCGATCGGCGGGCGTCGAAATCTTTCAGCCTTGCCGCGCCGTCGCCATCGACCGGGATGGCGAGATGCAAACGGTGCGAATTCAAGCCGGGAACGAAACGACGATGTTGCGTGCGCCGGTGATTGTCGCCGCACACGGCTCCTGGGAACCAGGACCGCTGCCCAGCCAGCTCGGGAAGACCAACCGCCCTTCGGACCTGCTCGGCTTCAAGGCGCATTTCACCGGGTCGTCCCTGGCGCCTGATTTGATGCCTCTGCTGGTGTTTCCGGGCGGTTATGGCGGCATGGTTTCGGCGGATCATGGCCGGCTGTCGATTTCGTGCTGCATTCGCCGCGATATGCTCGCACTGTTGCGCAAACAGCCTGGCCCCAACCAGCAGAGCCATTTGTCGGCGGCCGATGCAGTCTCCCGTCATCTGATGGAATCGTGCCGGGGTGTCAGAGATGCCCTGGAGTCAGCTCACCCTGACGGTCCGTGGCTTGCCGCAGGTCCGATCCGGCCGGGAATTCGCTCCTGCTACGAACGGGACATCTTCCGCGTCGGCAATGCAGCCGGAGAGTCTCATCCCGTTGTCGCCGAGGGCATCTCGATGGCGCTTCAGTCCGGCTGGCTGCTGGCCTGCGAACTCGCATGCGCGCCAGCCGACGCGGCAGGGCGCGAGGCTGCCGGCAGACGCTATGAGGCGGCCTGGAAAAAACTATTTTCGACGCGGGTCTACGCCGCTGCAGCGATTGCTGGAATTGCCCTACGTCCCGGTAACGCCACCTTGATGGCGGCAATTATCCGGAATTTTCCGCAGGCACTGACATTGGGCGCGCAATTAAGCGGCAAGACAAAGCCGGTTCCCGGCTTTGTCTAACAAGTGATGCGGAGCATCATGCGCAAGCAAAGGCACTACAGCGTGCTCAACAAGCGCTAGCTCCGTCACTTGGGGCAATTCTCCATGTCCGAAGTTGCAGTGCCACTGGCGGAGTTTGTATTCGCATCGGCGCCTGCCGTATCCTTACACCGGTCACCCATGCCGTCGGTGCCTGTGGTTGTTGAACCGGTTACGTTTGGATCGGCAGGAGTTGCATTATCGGTGCCGGGAGCCATAGTGCCAGTGCCTGTCCCGGTGCCCGCTCCCGGATCGCTGGTGCCGGATCCTGTGCCGGTTGATTGCGCCATCGCCGAAGTGGCAAGGGCGATGCTGAGTACGGTTGCAGAAAGAATTTTCTTCATGATCGGTCTCCATTCGAGTTGCCTCGCTGATTGCGATGATTATCCAACGAGCGTTTTTTGGAGTTGTTCCATCAGACAGAAATTGTGATTGAGCCGATGACAATCCCAGCAGCAATGCTGGCGAGCAGCGAACGAGCGCCATCTTTTTTCGGTTTCGATGGAACAAGATCCGCCAGCCACGGTTGGAAGCACAGTCGTTCTACAGCGACTGGAAAGCCGTTCGCACGGCATTCGGACAAGGCCCTGCGCTTCCTCCCCGCGGGGCCTTTTCTGTTGCTGCAGGAACCTTCATGGAGCCTGGAGCGCACCCGGAACGGGCTGGCTAGCTGCGCCATTGAATGCTGTCGTTCACGGCTCGTCGATATCTTGCTTCGAGGGGTTGCGCGAGATGGCGCGTTCCTCTTCGTCGTCCGGCAACGCCTCGTCACTTTCCTGGTACGGATTGTCGTCGTCTTCCTCGGGCAGTTCAGCCTCCTTCTCGAGGTCGTACCGGATGTCGCCGTTTCCTGGCACGCTGTCTGGCATAATTTCGCCGCCTTTAATCGCGTCCCAGTCCTGCTGTTCGATTGTCGGGCCTTCGGATGGATCGTCGGGTTTTCTGCGCGGTGCCATCAGAGCTCTCCTATGCATTGGTTGCTGATATGCCTAACTCCGCGGACCGCTGCGTAGTTCCTCGACCGAACCGGCGGAGACCGCCTTACGGCGTTAGGCGGGTTGCGCAATACCGCCCGGCAAGCCACTAGGAACTTGCTTGACCTCTAACATAAGGGCAAACTTGGAAACGGGTGGAGGGAAAACGGCTCAAAAACAATCGGGAGGAAAGCCATGAACAGCATGAGCCTCACCACGCTTGAACGCGGCAAGACGACAGTCGATGCCGCGGCCCTGGACGCGCTTTCGGCGCAATTGCGCGGCACCGTGCTGAGGGAAGGCGACGCCGCCTATGACGAGGCACGCAGCATCTGGAATGCCATGATCGACCGGCGGCCAGGGATGATCGTGCGCTGCGCCGGTGCCGCCGACGTTATCGCCGCCGTAAATTTTGCCAGGGAAAACAGGCTGCTCGTCGCGGTTCGCGGCGGCGGCCACAACATCGCCGGCAGCGCCGTCTGCGACGGCGGCCTAATGATCGATCTGTCGCCGATGAAGTCGGTGCGGGTCGATCCGGCGACGCGGCGGGCATGGGTGGAACCTGGCGCGACGCTCGCCGACGTCGACGCGGAAACACAGGCCTTCGAACTGGCGGTGCCGACCGGGATCAACTCGACGACGGGCATTTCAGGCCTGACGCTGGGCGGCGGCTTCGGCTGGATCACGCGGAAATTCGGCCTGACCATCGACAATCTTCTCTGCGCCGATGTGGTTACCGCCGACGGCAAGCTGCTGCGCGCCAGCGAGACCGAAAATCCGGACCTGTTCTGGGCGCTGCGCGGCGGCGGCGGCAATTTCGGCGTCGTCACGGCTTTCGAGTTCAAGCTCCATCAAGTCGGTCCGCAGGTGCTGTCGGGGCTTGTCGTTCACCCCTTTGCCGATGCCGAAAACGTGTTGCGGGAGTACCGAGCGGCGCTCGAAGCAGCGCCCAATGAGCTGACCTGCTGGGTGGTCATGCGGCAGGCGCCGCCGCTGCCGTTCCTGCCGGCCGAATGGCATGGGAAGGAGGTGCTGGTCCTGGCCATGTGCTATTGCGGCGACCTTCAGGGGGGCGAGAAAGCGACGCAAAGGCTTCGCGCCATCGGCACACCGATTGCCGATGTTGTCGGCCCTAACCCGTTCACCGGCTGGGAGCAGGCATTCGATCCATTGCTGGCGCCCGGCGCCCGAAACTACTGGAAGAGCCACGACTTCACCGAGCTCTCCGACAGTGCGATCGAGGTTATCACGGCCGGGATACCGGGACTTCCGGGGCCTGAATGCGAGATATTCTTCGCCCATGTCGGAGGTGCCGCGGGCCGCGTGACAGCGGATGCAACGGCGTTTCCGCAACGCAGCGCGCATTTCGTCATGAATGTCCACGCCCGCTGGCGCGAACCGCAAATGGACCGCGCCTGCATCGACTGGGCGCGCAGTGTTTACGACGCGGCCAGGCCCTATGCCGCCGGCACGGCCTATGTGAACTTCATGCCCGAGGACGAGGTCGACCGGGTCGAAGCAGCCTATGGCGGCAACTATCGGCGACTTCTGGAGATCAAGCAGCGTTATGACCCGCTGAACCTGTTCCGCATGAACCAGAATTTGCGCCCGGCGGAAGACCTGCGTGCCGCATAGCGTATGCAATGACAAGGCCCGCGTCTCCGACGGAGAACGCGGGCCCCGTTTCAGGTCATGCGCCAAGCGGTTCGCTGAACCGCTCCAGCTATTTGTTTTTGCGCAATTCCGGGCGGAAAACCGTTGCACGCTTTCCTGAAATTGCTCTAGGCAGGCTTCAAGATCGCAATGCGATGCACGCCGACCACGCTGCTTATATTCGTCGCCGCGTCGGTCTTGCCCTTGGCGCAAGTGTACATGTCGCCTTCCCTAAGTTTGAATTCCTTGTCCGCTTTCTTGATCGTGAACTCACCGGCAGCAATCGTGCATCATGTCGTTGTCCATGACCATCTCAGGAGCCACTGCTCCAGGCTGAAAGACCACGTCGGCAATGGAGATGCTCTTGTAGGCGGGAATATCGGAGTTTCCAGTGCCGACCCCTACCAGTCTGACGCCGGGCGCAATCTCCTTGCCTTCATTCGGGCCGTATTGCTTAGCGGCCGTTGCAGGCGTCGCCAACGCGAACAAGGGCGTTGCCGCGGCGGCCGTGAGGCCAAGAGCAATTGCAGACCTGCGATTCATGGTTTCCATCGCATCCTCCCTTTTGTTGGTCGCGCACAATGTGCATGACAAGGCATATTGGCACGGACGAATTTACCTGTATGGAAGGCGGCAACGCTGCCTGCGCGCAGACGATCACGGGTGATGCGACGCTTTTTATCCCAAAACAGCCCTCAGCTGACGCCCGCCCAGGCAAGGTCTAGTCCTTTCGGTTTCTTGACTCGGTTGGCAAAAACGGGCAGCAAAGCCTTATACGGAGGGCATTTCCACCATTTTCATAGTCGTGGAGGGAGCTTTTTTGATATCGACCTTCGCCAATCGGCGATCGGTAGAGGGATTGGTTAACCAAGTTTGTCCATCTTTTGAATCAATCGGCAACAGACGCGAAGCGTGCAGGGGGCACCAGGCGACTGTGATTGTGACGGCTGCGAGCCCCGCATGCCGCAAGGCCGATTGAGGTTGGTTGTATGGCGTTTGTGCGTTTGAAAAGCCGGGGTGATTATCCTGATACTGGATTGACTTCGAAGAGGCCCGGCCTGCGCTGGGTCGCGATTCCCGTTGTTGGCGTTGCGATCGCTCTGTGGTCGGTGGCGACCATGGCCGGCCTCCATTCGATGGGAACCTCGCTCACCGCTGCCTCCAGCAGTCTTCCGCAACGCCTGCTCGCGCCGCGCACCATCGCGCTCGCCGATCCCCGGCGCTCTCTTGCCAATTCATGGGCCAATTCGTGGGCGCCGTCACTGGCAAGCCGGCAGCGTCAGGCATCGCTGCTCAGCCGATGCGATGCCGGCTGCGCGAGCGCCGCGGCGAGCTTCGTGCATGAGGGCAAGGTGGCACGTCTCAAGCCGTTAGCGAAGCCGAATACCGTGCCGATTGTTGCGGAAATCTCGCCGCAAGCGCGCTTCGACAGCGTGGTGGCGAAAGCCGCACTGTCGCCGCAAAAGCTTACTGCTGCCTTTGGCCGAGCCGCTTCCCATGTATCTGGCGCGGCCGCCCCTTTTGCGGTCACCAGCCTGCCAACGGGCGCGCGCTTTGTTGAGCCGGTGCGCCTGCCCGATCAGAATGGTCCCGCGTCCGTGCGCTTCGGATCCGAGGTTGCGGAAATCGAACGATCCTCCCGTCTGGCTCTGGCGCTTGCGAATGCATTGCCGGAAAAGATGATCGACGTTTTGCCAGAGGAGGCGACGGCCGACGCTGCTGCGCCGCCGGAGGGCGAGGTGCAGATGGCCTCGCTGCCGTCGCAGGACGAGATGCCTGACAGCATTCCCTTGCCGACCTGGCGCCCGCAGGCGGAAATCGACCAGCCAGTCGAGGCGCCCAAGGTCGAGGCACCCAAGGCCAAAGCGCCCAAGGTCCAGGCATCGAGGGCCGCCAAGGTCCAGTCTCAGCCATCCAAAGCCAACAAGGTGCAGACCGCCGACGCTCCACAGGTCGAGATACCCCGGGCACCAGTCTTGTCACCGAGGAGTTCGTCACCGGCGGCGATGCCAAGCATGCAAGCCAGCCGGGGCATGCAAAGCAGCCCGGGCATGCAAAGCAGCCCGGGCAAGCCGGCCAAGCGGTCGAAGGCCCAGGCCGCAGACATGTTGGCCTATGCCAAGCCCGACAGCCCGGCCGGCGGCGGCGGTGGGGTCTTCCGCAACCTGTTCAACAAGCCCAGCATGGGCAGCGGCGTCGCCGTCTACGACATCTCGGCGAAAACCGTCTATATGCCGGACGGTTCGCGGCTCGAGGCGCATTCGGGACGGGGCTCGATGGCCGACCAGCCGCGCTACGCCAACCTGAAGAATGTCGGCCCGACACCGCCCCACACCTACGATTTGAGGCTGCGCGAATCGCGCTTCCATGGGGTGGAGGCGCTGCGTCTCATTCCCGTCGATGGCAAGAACAAGTACGGCCGCGACGGCTTTCTTGCCCACACCTACCTGCTGCGCGGCGGCCGCGCGGAATCGAGCGGCTGCGTCGCTTTCAAGGACTATGCCCGTTTCCTCGACGCCTTCAAGAAAGGCAAGATCAAACGCCTCGTCGTGCGCGGCTAACAAGCCGCTGATGCAGGTCGCGTCGGAAGGGACGGGAGCCTGACCCATCTGTGGCGGCGCAGAATGAAAGCCGTTCTGTCGCGGTCCTTCGCCCCCCTCTGTCTTGCCGGACATTTCCCCCACAAGTGGGGAGATTGGCAGCTTCCGCGCTCCACTCACTCCTGCAGCGTTGGCGATTGGCGAAAGCCGGCGTGACATCCAATCTCCCCCAGGTGGGGAGCGCTGTCCGCCGGCATCGCCGGATTTCCGACCGATTGTCAGCAGCCGGCCTCGAAGCCGTTTTCATTCCCGGCCGAGGATTCTATGACTGGTGGTGCTGGGGCGGCGGCTTCAACCGATCAAAGAGGGTGTTATGACTATACGCGCTGTCGTTTGGGGCGAGAATATCCACGAGCGGACCAATGAGGTGGTCGCGGGGATCTACCCCGAGGGCATGCACGCAACGATCGCCAACGCGCTGAAGCTCGACCCCGGCATTTCCGTGTCGTGGTCCACGCTCGAGCAGCCGGAGCACGGCCTGCCGGCCGACCGCCTGGCGCAAACCGATGTGCTCGTGTGGTGGGGACACAAGGACCATGGCGCCGTCGCCGACGAAGTCGTCGAGCGCGTGGCGCGCCGCGTCTGGCAAGGCATGGGGCTGATCGTGCTTCATTCCGGCCATTTCTCGAAGATCTTCAAGCAGCTGATGGGCACCCCCTGCACGCTGAAATGGCGCGAGGCCGGCGAGCGCGAGCGGCTCTGGGTGACGAGCCCCAACCATCCGATCGCTGCCGGGATCGGCGAGTATTTCGAGCTTGAGACCGAGGAGATGTATGGCGAGCAGTTCGCCGTGCCGGAGCCGCTCGAAACGGTTTTCATCTCCTGGTTCCAGGGCGGCGAAGTGTTCCGGTCGGGGCTGACCTATCGCCGCGGCGCCGGCAATATCTTCTATTTCAGGCCCGGCCACGAGACCTATCCGACCTATCACGACGCTACCGTCCAGAAGGTGCTGCGCAACGCCGTGAAATGGGCACACAACCCGCAGGGCGCAAATCCAGCCATCCTCGAGGCACCGAACGTGCCGGTCGAAAAGGCGCTCGAGCCGATCGCCGAGCGCGGCGGAAAACTCCATGCTGCGGGCGAAGCCGGCTATCGCTAGCCCGAACCTCGGTTCGGAAAATCCATGGTCGAACAAGAAGATAAAGCCTCATCCTAAGGATAAGAATCATGCGCCTCCTGATACTCGGCACCGGCTGGATGGCGGAAGAGCACGCCAGGCAGTTCAGCAAGATCGAGGGCGTCGAACTGATCGGCGCTGTCGATCTCGACCGCGCGCGTGTCGACAAGTTTTCGGACAGCTACGGTATCCCCAACCGGTTCACGTCGCTGGAAGACGCGCTCGCATGGGACAAGTTCGACGCGGTGGCGAACGTCACGCCGGATCGCATCCACCATCCGACCACCATGATGCTGGTCGCGGCGGGCAAGCCGGTGCTGTGCGAAAAGCCGCTGGCCGAAAATTACCAGAGGGCTAATGAAATGGCCGATGCCGCCGAGCAAGCTGGCATCATCAACATGGTCAACCTGACCTATCGCAACGTCGCCCCGCTGCAGAAGGCGCGCACCATGGTGCTTGCCGGTGAGATCGGCCAGGTCAGGCACGTCGAGGCGTCCTATCTGCAGAGCTGGCTGGTTTCCAGATTCTGGGGCGACTGGCGCTCCGATCCAAAATGGCTGTGGCGGCTGTCACGCGGCCACGGCTCCAATGGCGTGCTGGGCGACGTCGGCATCCATATCCTCGATTTCGCCAGCTATGGCGCGGCGCTCGACATCGACCATGTGTTCTGCCGCCTCAGGTCCTTCGACAAGGCGCCCGGCAACCGGATCGGCGAGTACGAGTTGGACGCCAATGACAGCTTCACCATGGCGCTGGATTTCAGCAATGGCGCCTTCGGCGTCGTTCATGCCAGCCGCTGGGCAACCGGCCACCTCAACGAATTGCGGCTGCGCATCTATGGCGACAAGGGCGGCATCGAAGTCGTGCACAATCTGAATGGCTCGGAGCTGAAAGTGTGCATGGGCGAGGACATCGAGAACGCCAAATGGCAGGTTCTCGATGCCCGAACGGTGCCGACCAACTACCAGCGCTTTGTCGATGCGGTGCGCACTGGCGTTCCGCCTGAACCATCGTTCCGCCATGCGGCCGAACTGCAGAAGGTGCTGGACCTTGCGCTCGTCTCCGACGAAAAGAGGGCAGAGCTCAGGGCCCATGCCGAAACCCGGTAATGTCGTTCGCTGAAAGGAACCAGCCATGGTCACGCGCCGCGCCGAATGTTCCTGCGGTCAGCTTTCAGCGATCTGCTCGGGCGAGCCGGTACGCATCTCGGTATGCCATTGCCTGGCCTGCAAGCGGCGCACGGGCAGCGCGTTCAGCTTTAATGCGCGGTTTGCGCAGAATGATGTGTCGATCCATGGACGAGCGGCGGAGTTCACGCGCGTTGGCGACGAGGGCGGCCGTGTCATCTACAGCTTCTGTCCGGATTGCGGCAGCACTGTCCATTACCGGATCGATGTCCAACCCGGTCTGATCGCCATCCCGGTGGGTGCTTTCGCCGACCCATCGTTCCCGCCGCCCTTCCTGTCCTTCTATCACGACAGCCGGCGCTGCGAGTGGGTCGAGATATCAGCCGAACCGCTACAAACGTTCGGCTGAAGTCTGCAATCAATGCCGCAGGATCTTGCTCAGGAAGGCGCGGCTGCGGTCGGTCTTGGGGTTGGAGAAGAATTCATCCGGCGTACCGCTTTCAACGATGGCGCCTGCATCCATGAACACGACGCGCTGGGCGACCTTGCGGGCAAAGCCCATTTCGTGGGTCACCACCATCATCGTCATGCCTTCCTCGGCGACCGCGACCATGACGTCGAGCACTTCCGAGATCATCTCGGGGTCGAGCGCCGAGGTCGGCTCGTCGAACAGCATGATCTTGGGGCGCATGCCGAGGCAGCGCGCAATCGCCACGCGCTGCTGCTGGCCGCCGGACAGTTGCGCGGGATAGGCATTCACCTTGTCGGCAAGGCCGACCTTGACGAGTAGCTCGCGCCCGGCCTTCTCGGCTTCAGCGCGCGGGATCTTGCGCACATGGATCGGCGCCAGCGTCACGTTTTCGAGCGCTGTCTTGTGCGGATAGAGGTTGAAGGACTGGAAGACGAAGCCGATCTCGGTGCGCAGCCGCGTCATGTTGGTGGCGGGGTCGCCGAGGCGCTGGCCGTCGACCACCAGGTCGCCGTCGCGGATCGTCTCCAGACCGTTGATGCAGCGGATCAAGGTGCTCTTGCCCGAGCCGCTCGGCCCGCAGACGACGACCACTTCGCGCGGCTCGACGCTCAGCGTGATATCCCTGAGCACATTGAGCGTGCCGAACCATTTGTTGACGCCGCGAAACTCGATCATGCCGGTGCTGCTTTTGCTGGAGTTCGTCACAATTGCACCTCGCCATGAGCCGCACCGATGCGCTGCTCCAGCCGGCGGGCCAGCATGATCAGCGGATAGCAGACGATGAAATAGCCGAGGCCGACAAGGAAGAAGACCAGCAGCCCGTTGGGCACACGCTGCACCACCAGCCAGCCGACGCGGGTGAGGTCGGTGAGCCCGATGGCCGAAACAACCGAGGAATCCTTGATTAGCAGCACATATTGCCCGACCAGCGGCGGCAGCACGATGCGCATCGCCTGCGGCAGCACCACCTGGCGCATACGCTGCCAACGCGACAGGCCGGACGCCAGCGCCGCCTCGACCTGGCCGGTCGGCACCGAGCGGATGCCGGCGACGACGATCTCGCAGATGAAGCAAGCAGCCAGATTGGTCAGCGCGATGATGCCGGCGCTGAAGGCGTCCAGCTCGATGCCTAGTTCCGGCAGGATGAAGAAGATCAGGAAGATCTGCACCAGGAATGGTGTGCCGCGGATCAGGTCGACCCAGGCGCCGATCACGCTGCTGATCAGCCGGTTGCCGCCGGTCCGCAGGATGCCGAGGCCAAAGCCGATCAGCGTGCCTAGCACCAGGCTGATCAGCGACAGCATCACAGTCATGCCGAGGCCGCGCAAGGCGAGGGGATAGCTGCCGGCGAGGCTTTGCAGCTGCTGCCAGATCATGTGCTGCTCCTTGCCGGCTGCAATCCGAGCCAGCGCCCGGACAGCGCCGCCAGTCCCTTCAGCCCGTAATAGAGCAGGAGGTAGAAGGCGGCGATGGTGATGAAGCCTTCCGCCGGCATGAAGCGGTCGGAGGCGAGCAATTGCCCGGCACGCGTCAGTTCGGCGACCGCGATCAGCGACAGCAGGGCGGAATCCTTGACCAGCACGATCGCCTGTCCGAGCAGCGGCGGGATCGTTACCTTGAACGCCTGCGGCAGGATGACCAGGCGCATGCGCTGGACATAGGTCATCCCCGAGGCGACGCCGGCCTCGACCTGGCCGCGCGGGATCGACAGGATGCCGGCGCGAATGATCTCGGCGACATAGGCGCCGCTGTTCAGCGACAAAGCGAGAATGCCGACGACGAGCTCGGGCAGGATGATGCCGAGGCGGGGCAGGCCGAAATAGAGGAAATAGAGCTGCGCCAGCAAGGGCGTGGCGCGCACCGCGTCGATATAGGCCTTGGCCGGCACGCGAAACAGCCACCCGCGCTGCAGGTTCATGGCGCTAAGCAAGATGCCGACGGCAAGCGCGCCGGCAAAGGAGAGAAGGGACAGCCACACGGTCGTGACGAGTCCCTGCGCGAACAAAGGCAGATATTCGACGATTGTGCGGAAGCTGAAGTTTTCGAGCATCGTTGGGCGGATTTCCCCCGGGCGAAACGGATTCCGAACAGCTTCGCGGCGCGAGGCGCGCGCGAAGCTGTTCGGGTCTTTTGCTGCTTAGTGGTCTTTCTTCCAGTCGTCGGAATTGACCCAGTAGTCGAGGTTCTTCTGCAGGCGGCCGTCGAGGCTGACCTGGTCGAGGAACAGGTTCATCCAGATCAGCAGGTCCTGCTCGTCATAACGCGTGGCGAAGGCCAGCGGCTCCTTCGACAGCATGTCCGGCATGATGGTGAAGCTGCCGGCCGGATAGGCGGTCGACTGGCCCTTGACCGCCGAGACGTCGTTGACGCCGCAATCGGCCTGGCCGTTGTTGACGGCGTCGAGCAGCAGCGGGCCGCCGCCCTTGTAGCTCTTGATCTCGGCATCGGGGAAGGCCGTCTTGGCCTCTTTCTCGCCGGTGGCGCCGAGCAGCACTGCGATCCTGGTGCCTTTCGCCTTGCAATCCTCGGTGGATTTGAACTTGCCGTCTGCCTTGGTGAAGACGGTGCTGCCCGTGTACATGTAGGGCTTGGTGAACGCGACCTTCATCGCCCGCGCCAGCGTCGGCGTCATGTCGGCGACCAGAAGATCGGCCTTGCCCGAGAGCAGCGCCGGGATCAGTCCGTCCCAGTCGAAATCGAGGAAGGTGATCTTCACGCCCATTTCCTTGGCCATCAGCTCAGCGAGTTCGACCGAACTGCCGGTGCGCTCGCCGGCGGCGCCGACCAGCGAGAAGGGCGGTCCTTGCGTCTGCACGGCAACGCGCAGCTCACCGCGCTTGGTGATGTCGTCGAGCGTTCCAGCGCTGGCGGCGGCTGTGAGGCCGGCGAGCGCAAGGCCTGCGATGAAAAGCTTGGCAATCTTCGCAATCTTCATTGGCTTCATTGGGCATTCCTCCTTGTTGTCGTTTGTTGTTTTCACTTTGTTGTTCCACCCTTGGCGGGTGCTTTTTGAGCGGCAGCGCCGTTGCCGGCGGCGACCACCGTTCGAAAATCCTTCAGTCCCAGCTGATCGTTTCGGATACTCGTATACCGCGCCGAGCCAGTTCGTCGAGGAAGCGGCCGTCGGGCACATGCAGCAGCGGGTTGAGCAGGCCGGGTTCAGTGATTTCGCTCCGCGCCAGCATCTGCGCCACGATGCTGGCGGGATAGCCGACGCCGAGGCTCATGCCGAACAGGCCGGAGGCCAGATCGCGTTCGATGGCCAGGTCCGACGTCACCGTCTTGCGGCGACCGCCTTGGATGCCGGTAAAGACGTTGCGCATCACGCAAAGGTCCTTCTCATCGGTGCCGTATTGCAGTTGCGGGCCGAGCAGCCGGCCGAGAAATTCGCGCGGGCTGGCGCCAACGCCGGGCACCTTGTCTTCGGAAAGGAAGCCAAGCTCCTTCAGCGGCGCCCAGAACGCCGACCAGCCGGGCCAGCGCAGCGAATAGCGGCCGGAGCGCTGCAGCCCCTTGGCGGCTGCAAGCATGCCGGCATAGTGCGCCGCATCGCCATTGGGGAAGGCTTCCAGTCTGCCCAGCCCCTCGACCTCGATCTGATGGATGAACGGATTGTCGTGTTGCTGGCCGGCCGGCACATCGACCCGCTTGCCGTCCTCGACCAGCACGCTGTCGCGGTTCTGGCTCATCAGAACCATGTCGAAGTTCCAGCTCACCTTGTAGCACAGCGGCTTGGCCATCGCTTTCGGCTCCGGAATGCCGCCGCAATAGGAGTCGATCGCCGTGATGGCGTCGAACTGCCTTGCGGCGCGTGCGTAGAGCACGAGGTCGATGCCGGGGTCGAGCCCGCATTCGGTCATGATCGAGACGCCGGCCTTTTGTGCCGCCGGGGCAAGGTCGGCGATCGTCTTGCCGTAATTGGTGGTGACCAGCGGCGTGCGCGTCGCGATCGCGGCCCGCACCGCCTCGCGCATCAGCGGTTGCGGCAACAGATCGATGGCGGCGTCGACACCCGACAGCACGTTCGCCAACACAGGGGCGATCGCGCCCTCGGGCACGACGAAACGCACGCGGGCGAGGTCGGTCTGGCCGCCAAGCCGGGCCGCGCCATCCGGCGCGGTATCGACGCAGACGACTTCTTCGACACCGGCGCTGGCGAGGAGATCGGCGATCGCCGCCCGGCCTTGCAGGCCAAGGCCGCCGAGAACCGCAATCTTCATGGCATTTCCTTTCGGCCAGTTTCGTGCCGCCCAGTTTCGTCGCGCCTGGTCTCATCCGACCAGCAGCCTTCCGGCAGGCTGACCCATTTGTTGCAGGAGGCCATGACGACGAACGTCTCGCTGCGCACGACTTCGCCTGGCTCGCCCGCGCCGGGGATCAGCTCGCTGGTGACGCGGTAGAGATCGGCGACGTCGCCCGCCACCGTCACGTCGACGATGATGTCGAAGCGTCCGGTGACGACGGAGGCCGAGTTCACGAAAGGCAGTTCGGCGATGCATTGCGCCAGTTCCCGGGCGCGGCCTCGGCCCTGCGCATTGATGCCGACGATGGCCGAGATCAGTTCGGGGCGCTCGGTCAGGTTGAGCAGGCCGACGATCTTGAGCAGGTTGCGGTCGAGCAGATTGCGCAGCCGCATACGCACCGTCGGGACGGAGACGGCCATCTTCTCGGCGAGCCGGTTGACGCCAAGCTGCGCATCCTGCGACAGCAGCTTGACCAGTCGCCGGTCGGTCTGATCGAGATGTTCTCGCAGCGTTCAAACTTTCATAAATGAAAAGAAACGATGGAGTTTTCTTTCTGATATGAAAACAGCTTAGGACGTATCTTTTGAAACCGCAAGAGCATTCGGCCGCTGTCAACAAGGCCGGATGGTGTATTCCGGAAGACGGAGGGCTTTGCCGGTGCCGCGGCCGACCGTGGGCAAGCCGACTAACGCAGCTTGTCGATCCCCGGAATGCCGCCGATTCGGTCGGCAAGAAAGTCGACCAGCAGCCGGACCCGAGCAATGCCCGCGCGCTCCGGGACGATCAGCATGCTCAGCGGTACGGGAGGCGGCGAATAGCCTGGCAGGATCACTTCCAGCCGGCCGGCCGCCAGGAGATCGTCGACAAGCCAGCGATGGGCAGGTGCGATACCGCGTCCGGCGACGAGCGCTTCGCGCGCGGCGAGCCCATGGTCGACCCGAAACCGGCCGCCAAAAGGCACCGCGTGGCGTTCGCTGCCAGGCCCCTGCAGGGCAAGCGTGTCGCTTCCCGTGATGTTCGACATCCGGATGCCTTCATGGCCAGGCAGATCCTGCGGGACAGCCGGTCTGCCCCGCACCGCCAGATAGGCCGGTGCTGCCACCAGCAAACGCCGGGATTGGCCGAGCGCCCGCAGTTTCATCGAGCTGTCGGTGAGCGGACCTAGGCGAAGCGCGATGTCGACACCTTCCCGCACAAGGTCGATGCGTTCGTCGGTGAGGCTGAGATCGATCCCGATGTCGGGATAGCGGTCCTGGAAGGCGAAGATCAGGCGGCTGACATGCAAGACCCCGAGCGCCGCCGTGCAGGATATCCTGATCGTGCCGGCCGACGCGCCGCGCGTGCCCCGCGCCTCATCGCCAGCCTGCTCAACGAGGCGCAGGATCTGGACAGCGTCGGCATAGTAACGGCTGCCTTCGTCGGTCATCGTGACACGCCGGGTGGTCCTGCTGAGCAAGGGCACGCCGATGGCCTCCTCGAGCTCCCGCAAATGCCGTGTGACCGTCGATTGCCCAACTCCGAGTTCGCGCGCCACCGCCGAAAGGCTGCCGCGCTCGGCGATGCGAACGAAGGTGCGCATGCGCTCGAGTGTGACGTCTGACCTATCCATTATTCGGCATAATCTTATTCATTACTCAGATATAGCGGATCATCCCGGGGCTGGCTACCTTTAGCGTCGATCGTCCTTCCTTCGGAGTTGACCCATGAAAGTCCTGCTTGTTTTTGCTCATCCTGAACCGCGTTCGCTCAACGGTGCACTGCGTGACGTCGCCATCAGGGAACTCGAGGCCCAGGGCCACGAGGTGCTGATATCGGACCTCTATGCCGATGGCTGGAAATCCGAGGTGGACCGCGCCGACTTTCCGTCGTGGCCGCCCGAAAAACGCTTCCTGCCGGCTGCGGCATCCAGAAAAGCTTTTGCGACCAACACTCTGACCGGTGACGTTAAAGCCGAAATCGACAAGCTGCTGTGGGCCGACACACTGATCCTCCAGTTCCCGCTGTGGTGGTACGCCATGCCGGCGATCCTCAAGGGCTGGGTCGACCGGGTGTACGCCTACGGCTTCGCCTATGGTGTCGGCGAGCATAGCGACAAGCGGTGGGGTGATCGCTTTGGTGAGGGAACGCTCGCCGGCAAGCGCGCTATGCTGATCGTGACCACCGGCGGCTGGGAAGAGCATTACTCCGTCCGCGGCGTCAACGGCCCGATCGACGACCTGCTGTTCCCGATCAATCACGGGATCCTTTACTATCCAGGCTACGACGTGCTTCCGCCGTTCGTGGTCTACAGAGTGGATCGTTTTGGGGAGGCCGAATTCGAGCCTGTCGCGGATCGGCTGCGCGAAAGGATGCGGACGCTCGAGACAATCCGGCCCATTCCCTATCGGCAGCAGAATGGCGGGGACTACCACATCCCGAGCATGCAGCTCCGCCCCGAACTGGGCGATCCGGGCGCCGTGGGTTTCGCGCTTCACGAGGATCGCGCCCGGCGCCAAGTCGGCGACGCCGCGTTCGACTTTGCGGGACGTGGCCTGACGCAGGATCCCGAAAAGATCCTGGTCAGGCAAGGCGCCCGAAACCTGTGGGATGAATCAGCGACCGGCCCGGAAGATCGCGACGGCAGCAGCCGTCAGTGCGGCATTGCCTGATGCCGTAGCGCCGTCCGGAAGCTCTTTGCCGTCTTCCAGCCCGACACGCGTCGACCAGTTGCGCTCCGCCGCCCGGTGCACGAATGGCCAGACTGTCGCGTTTTCCCCGTGCAGCAGGATCGCCCGTCGCATCCCGGCGCGGTCAAGCACGGCCGCGATGCCGTCGCTGACTTCCCATGCCGCGTCCAGCGCCTGCTCGGAGATCTCGATCAGGATGCGCAGCACCTGGCTGCCACGGTCGAGCCGGACCAGGCGCTCGGCATCAGCGACGGAGGCGAGCCCGGCCTCGATGCCGATGCCGCGCTGCCGCAGGCTTTGCATGACCTCGGGCGCGGCCTTCTCGCTCAGATTGACCGAGGCATAGTCGGGCAGCTCGCTCCAGCTGGCGATCGCGGCAAGCGTCCGCTCGTCGTCGTTCTCGATCCAGGCGCCGGTGGAGACACCGATCAGCGTTCCCGGGCAGGCGCGGCGGAGGGCAAGGATGGTGCGGTCGATCGCCTCAGGAGCGAGGCTTTCCCGGCCGTCGAGCCCGCGCGCATGGACATGCAGCTCGGCGGCACCGGCAGCGACGCAGGCCGCGCCGTCACGCGCCATGGCTCCGGGGTCAAGCGGCAGTTGCGGATGGAAGTCGGCGCCGCGCGCGCCATTGATGCAGGTCTGGACGATCATACGAGTAGTGGCCTGGTTGAAGTTGCGACCAGTCTAGCGCACGATCCCGAAATCCGGAATCGCGTCCGGTGCGCATTCCTGACAAACGGATGCGGCCTGACCCGATGCAATCCGGCAGGATGCGTCTATCATCTTGTTCAGTCACGATCTTGTTGCCAGGCAAGATATGGGTATTTGACGCATATTGGGGAGCTCAAGCAGCACTGCTGGACCGGCTACCTTGACGATCATCGGCGGATACTGCGGTATCCGGCATCGAGCACGCTATGGGCAACAACATGCCCGGCCGGCCGGAAGGATATTTGGGAATGAGTGAGTTCAAGGTAAGGACCCGAACCGCCGGCGCGGTTGCCGTGCTGTCGCCTGGCAGCTTGCCCGTCGTCACCACGCCGACCGGCGGCATTGTCGATGTCGTGACCGGAGCCAGCGCGCCGGGCTTCAATCCGCTCGACCTTCTCTATGCCTCCGTGGCCGCCTGCATGGTGCTGAGCGCGCGCATCGCTGCCACGCGTATGGGTGTCGCCGCCAGCCTCGGCGAGGTCCGCGCCGATGTGAGCGGCGAAAAGGCGGTGGGCGACGTTTCCCGCATCGGCCGCTTCACGATCACCCTCGACATCTCGGGCGATCTCGACGAGGCGATGAAGAAGCGGATCGTCGAGGACGCCGAAACGATCTGTACGGTCAGCAATACGCTGCGTGAGACACCCGAGCTTGTCACTGTGCTTGCTGGGAGCCTTTGAGAGCTTGGGTTCTGTAGCATCTGTGCCCTCAGGGCAGGCTTCTCCTCGTCCGGATAGTTCGACACCAACCGAGGACCACTCCATGGCCATGATTTCCCAGATCGACTACGACACGGCCTCGTCTGAGATCCGTGCGGCACATGACGAGGAACTCAGGCTGCGCGGCCGGATGACGAATATGAAGCGCATCCTGCTGCATTCGCCGGTCGCCCATCGCATCTATGCCGAGTGGTTCACGTTGCGCGACATGCTGCGGCCTGATCTCGACGATCGCGCCATCTGGCTGTTTTCGCTAACGATTTCCGCGGCTTGCCGGGCCGAGATACCGGTGACCTTCTTTCGTCGCGCGCTGATCGATATGGAGCTCGATCCCGAGAACATCGAGCCGACAGCCGATGAAGCGCTGCTGATCGCCTTCGGCACGGCCATCGCGACCGACGCCAATGCCATTCCCGATGAGGTCTGGGCCGAACTGAAAGCCCGCTACGATGAGCCGCTGCTCGTCGACCTGGTCGCCTTCGCCGGCATCATGGTGGCGACGACCGTGTTCACCAATGCGGTGGGCGTCGACCTCGATCCGGAGCTCGAGCCTTACCGCAAAAAGGCCTGAGGCAATCGAAGCCGTCCGGTCCAAGGCACCAGGGCAGCTACCGGGTCAATCTCAGGCACGGCGTCAGCCGGCTTCGCTCCGGCACGCGACACACGCGTCATCTTCCACGACGCGAAGTAGCGGAGCCGCTCGACCGAGGCGCCGGTACCCATTACCTGGAAAACTCGCTGCGCACGATGCCGTGGCGCTGGAGCTTGTCGTAAAAGGTCTTGCGCGGAATCCCCAGCGCTTCGATCGTGCGCCTGACATCGCCCTCGTTGCGGCCGAGCGTCTCGCGGATAATGTCGGCCTCGTAGCGCTCCAGCCGCTCCGGCAGCTTCATGTCGGCATCCGGCCGGGCTAGGCCAGGGGGAAGCGCTCCAGCGTCTTCTTCCAATCCAAGCACAAACCGCTCGGCGAAATGCGCGAGCTCGCGCACATTGCCCGGCCAGTCATGCTCCCTGAGATGGCGGTGCACCGAGGCCGGCACCGCCGGCACCGGACGCCGAAAGCGGGCGGCGGCGCGCTCGGCGAAATAGAAGAACAGCAGGGCGACGTCGTCGCGGCGCTCGCGCAGCGGCGGAACGGAGATCGTCACCACGTTGAGCCGGTAGTAGAGATCCTCGCGGAACGTGCCGCGCTGGCGCGGATCGCCGAGATCGACCTTCGCGGCCGCAACCACGCGCAGGTCGACGGGCCGCAACTCGTTGGTGCCGAGCGGCGTGACCTCGCGCATCTCCAGCACGCGCAGCATCTGCACCTGTGTCGAGACCGGCATGCTTTCGATCTCGTCGAGGAACAGCGTGCCGCCGCTGGCGTGCTCGATGCGGCCGATCCGCTTCTTCTGCGCGCCGGTGAAGGCGCCGGCCTCATGGCCGAACAACTCGCTCTCGATGACCGTCTCCGGCAGAGTGCCGCAATTCAGCGCAACGAAATTGCCCCTGGCGCGGCGGCTCCAGCGATGCAAGAGGCTTGCCACCACCTCCTTGCCGGAGCCGGTCTCGCCGGTCACCAGCACGTCGACATCGGTGTCGGCGATCTGGCGCAGCGTGCGGCGCAGCCTTTCCATCGCCGGCGTCTGGCCGATCAGCGGCAGGCCGTCCTGCGCTTCTCCGGCCGCTTCGCGCAAGGCGCGGTTCTCCAGCACCAGGCGGCGCTTTTCCGCCGCGCGGCGCACGCTCTGCACCAGCCGGTCGGCGGCGAAGGGTTTGGTGATGAAGTCGTAGGCGCCGTCCTTGATCGCCTTGACGGCAACCGCGATGTCGCCATGCCCGGTGACGAGGATGACCGGAATGTCCGCGTCCAGCCGCAGGACGCAATCGAAAAGCAGCAAGCCGTCGATTTCAGGCATCCGGATATCCGACACCACCACGCCGGCAAAACCGGCGTCGAGCCTGGCCAGCGCCTCGGCCGCCACCGAAAAAGCCAATACCGAAAAGCCGGCAAGCTCAAGCGTCTGCGCGGTGGCCCTGAGGAGATCGCTGTCGTCATCGATCAGGATCACCGGCGCTGCGTCGTCATTGGTCATGCTGCCTTTGCCACTACACTGCTTTCAAGAGATGGATGGTGAAGCGGGTGCCGCGATGGTCGCTCGAAACCTCGATGCGTCCGCCATAATCGGCGACGATATCCTTCGAGATGACGAGGCCAAGGCCGAGGCCTTTTTCCTTTGAGGTGTTGAACGGCGTGAACAGCGATCTAAGGATTGCGGGCGGAATGCCCGGTCCGTTGTCGAACACGCCGACCGTCACACCGTCCGCCGTCCCCTCGACCGAAACCCGTACATGAGCGTCGTCGCGGCCTTCCAACGCCTCGAGCGCGTTCTGGAAGAGGTTGATCAGCACCTGTTCGAGCCGGACACGGTTGCCCATGACCTTGAGGGAAGGCGGCGGCAAGTCGATGGCCAGTGCGTCGAGCCGGCCGGCAAAGCGGCTTCTCAACAGCACCACGGCGCCTTCGATGACGCCGCGCAATTCGACAGGCTCGGCGGCGGTGCGACCCTTGCGGGCAAAGGCCTTCAATTCTTCGGTAATGCTGCCGATGCGTTCGGTAAGTGCTGCGATGGCGCCGAGATTTTCCTCGACCGGCGAAGTCTGCTTGCGGTCGAGGAAGACGCGGGCGTTGTCGGCATAGGCGCGTATAGTGGCGACCGGCTGGTTGATCTCGTGGGCGACGCCGGCGGCGACCTGGCCGAGGATGGCGAGGCGGTTGGCCTGGACCAGATCCTGCTGCACCACCTGCAGCTTGGCTTCCGTGCTGCGATGGCCTGATATCTCGGCCTGCAGCCGATCGCGGGCGCGGCTCAGATCCTCGGTCCGTTCGATCACGCGACGTTCGAGCTCGGTGCGCGCCGCCTGTTCGGCGGCGATCCGCATTTGCCCCGACTGCCGCCGCCACAACAGATACGCAGCAAGGCCGAGCAACGGGACAATGACGCCGAGTGCAAGGAGCCGCATTTCACGGACCGCGGCGGCGATCGGCGCTTCGGCCGGGACGAGATAGTCGAGCCGCCAGGGAGTCGAAGGGACCGGCGTTGAAAGCCTGAGATATTCCGCGTCGTTGCCGCCGGGCGTCACCGCATGGATGATCGACACGTCCGGGCTGAGCGCCTGCGGGCGCGTGATCGGCAATGGCATCAGCGGTGCGTCGCCGAACTGCTGGCTGTTCTGAATGGCGGCAAGATCAGGCCCGGCAAGCGGCCCGGTCGTCATGAAGCGCCAGGACGGCACACTGGTGATCAGGACGACGCCATTCTCGTCGCTGACATAGGCCGGGCGATTCGCCTCGTGCCAGTCGGCCTCGAGCTGGTCGAACTCCGCCTTGACGACAACGACGCCGAGCGGTGCGGCATCATCGCCGACGCGGCGCGAGATGTAGAGACCGGGGCGTTTGCTGACATTGCCGAGCGCGAAATATTCGGCAGTTCCGGCCCGCATCGCGCCGGAGAAATAATCGCGAAATCGGTAGTCGTTGCCGACGAAGCTGATCGGCTCGCGCCAGTTGCTGGAGGCGATCGCCAGCCCGTCGGTGCCGATGACATAGAGCACCGAAGCCTTGGTGCCGGAGACCAGCCCTTCAAGCTTGCGGTTCAGCACATCGACCGCAGCAGCACTTTTCTGTGCCAGCGCGTCGTGCACCTGCTGGTCCTCCGACAAAAGCAGGGGCAGGGCGCGCGGGCTCTCCAGCACGGCGCGCAGCAGCGCGACCTTCAGATTGGCGTCGGTGCGGCCTTGCGCCGCCAGTGCCCCAACCTCCGTGGTGCGGCCATAATGGCCTGCGCCGTAAAGTGCGGCCGTGGCGATCGCAAGGGCGATGGCCGCAAACAGCAGCCAGGCACGGCGCGCTCGCCTGCCGAGTTGCTCGGGCGTCGACGGTTGGGGCGTTGAAAACGGGGCAGCGGCGGGGCGTTGCAGCATCAGCCATTTGTGCATGTTTTCGCACAAAGCACAATTCGGCTATGCGAATATCCGCACTTTCTATGTGCGAAACGAAACCTGGATTTCGAGAATATTCAATAAAATCATAGGGAAATTCTCTTCCACGCAGTCTGGCACGGCAGTTGCAAACACGAATTCAGCGGTCGCGAGGCTGCTGGGGGTCAATGCAATTGCTCCGGGAGGTCGAGCTTTCGATCGGAGCACAATGGAGGACGTCATGCAGACAGTATTCGCTGCCGCCGAGCCGCGCGGCAAACTTCCCTTCTACCGGCATCTCTATGTGCAGGTGCTGGCGGCGATCGCCGCCGGTGTGCTTCTCGGCCACTTCTATCCCGAAACCGGTGAGGCGATGAAGCCGTTCGGCGACGCCTTCATCAAGCTGGTGAAGATGGTGATCGCGCCGGTGATCTTCCTGACGGTGGCGACCGGGATCGCCGGCGTTGCCGACCTGCAGAAGATCGGCCGCGTCGCCGGCAAGGCGATGATCTATTTCCTGGTGTTCTCGACGCTGGCGCTTGTCGTCGGTCTCGTCGTGTCGAACGTCGTCCAGCCGGGTGCCGGCATGCATATCGATCCGGCCACGCTCGACGCCACCAAGGTGGCGACCTATGCCGAAAAGGCGCACGACACCAGCATTGTCGGCTTCCTGATGAATGTCATCCCCGACACGATCACCGGCGCCTTCGCGAAGGGCGACATCCTGCAGGTGCTGTTCTTCTCGGTGCTGTTCGGTGTCGCTTTGGCCATGGTCGGCGACCGCGGCCGTCCGGTCGTCGATTTCCTGCAGGCACTAACCACGCCGATCTTCCGTCTCGTGGCCATCCTGATGAAGGCCGCGCCGATCGGCGCCTTCGGCGCCATGGCCTTCACCATTGGCAAATACGGCATCGGCTCGATCGCCAACCTCGCGATGCTGATCGGCACATTCTATCTGACCGCGCTGCTGTTCGTGCTGGTGGTGCTTGGCGCCGTTGCCCGCTACAACGGCTTCTCGATCCTGGCGCTGATCCGCTACATCAAGGAAGAGCTGCTGCTGGTGCTCGGCACCTCGTCCTCGGAAGCGGCACTGCCGGGCCTGATGTCCAAGATGGAGCGCGCCGGCTGCAACCGCTCGGTGGTCGGGTTGGTCATCCCGACCGGCTATTCCTTCAACCTCGATGGCACCAACATCTACATGACGCTGGCCGCTTTGTTCATCGCGCAGGCGACCGACACGCCGCTCACCTTCGGCGACCAGATCCTGCTGCTCGCCGTTGCCATGCTGAGCTCCAAGGGTGCCGCCGGCATCACCGGCGCCGGCTTCATCACGCTCGCCGCGACGCTCTCGGTCGTACCCACGGTGCCGGTCGCCGGCATGGCTCTGATCCTCGGCGTCGACCGCTTCATGTCGGAATGCCGGGCGCTGACCAACTTCGTCGGCAATGCGGTGGCGACCGTGGTCGTGGCGCGCTGGGAAGGGGAACTCGACCAGACCAAGTTTGCCGCAGCAATGGCCGGCGACTTGCCGGAGGAAGCTGACCTGTCGCTGCCAGGGCTGCAGGCCGCCTGATTGTTCAGGCTGCATGGTCATAGTCCGAAGCCGGCTGCCGCCGGCTTCGGACTGGCCGCGGCCAATCTCCAACATCTGCGATTATCCACGGGCCACGCCGCTGCGCGCTGCCTCGGATGTAACAGGCTTGTGAGTCTTGTTGTTGGCGCGGGGCTTGCTCCAGCCGTATTTGAAGGCCACTATCCGCCATGCCTTCAAGGCACCCGTCCACTTCGATCCCGACCTGATCGCGACCGAAGGCGAGACATTTCCGTCGGGCTCGGTTGCGAGCGGCCGAACCGTCGGAGCTTGTGCTGCCGCCGACCACAACCTTGACCAAGGCGGCAGCCCTCGAAAGCATGGCGGCCTCGCTACGAAGTCGCAAGAGACGTGACCCGTCTCCTGACGGAAGGCGCATGCTTTCCTCTCAGGAACTCGTCGCGCTTGAAGAGGGGGCGGCCCGTGAGCGGGCTTTTGCCGAAACCAAAGCAAGATGCGAGGTCAAACGCGATGCAGTCTGAACCGAGGATTCCGGTATCAATCATCATCCCGAACTACAATTACGCGCGTTTCCTCAAACGCAGCATTGATAGCGCGCTGGAGCAGGACTACGCGGATGTCGAAGTCATCGTCGTCGACGATGCATCGCAGGACAATTCCACGACAATCATAGAATCCTATCGCGACGAGATCGTCGCATGCCCGCGAGTGCAAAATGGCGGGCATGCCGCCGCGTTCAACACCGGCTTTGCGGCAAGCTCGGGCAAGATCGTCCTGTTCCTCGACGCGGACGACTACCTCTATCCGACCGCTGTTTCCACGATCGTCGACACCTGGGATGCGGCAACGGCCCAGGTGCAGTCCAGGCTCCATATCGTCGACGAGCGGCAACGCATCAAGGATGTCTTTCCGCCGCCCGAACTGCCGTTCGACAGCGGCGACGTCATGCCGAAACTTCTGCACAAGGGCCGCTACCAGACAACCGTAACCAGCGGGCTGGCCTTTGACCGCACAACCCTGGAATCGATCATGCCGATTCCAGAGCCGGAGTTCCGCCAGGGCGCCGACGGCTATCTTGCAACGCTGGCGCCTATGTACGGGCACGTCCAGTCCATTGAGGAATGCGTCGGCGCCTACCGGATCCACGGCGCCAACCATTCGGTCTTCGGTGAAAAGCTCGCCGAGCGGGCGCGCTGGAGGGTAACCCACGATTTCCGCCGCATGCAGGCGCTGTCGGATCAAGCCTCCGGGATCGGCTTAACAATCGTGCCGTCGGACGCGGTCCGCCACGATCCGGTCCATCTGGAAGAGCGGCTGGCGTCGCTGTGCGCAGACAGACGCCGGCATCCCGTGGCCAATGATTTCCGGCTGGCGCTCGGGGCGGCGGGCGCCGTCGCCAGCCTCGAAATGACCGCGTCCCTGCGGCGGCGCGCCGTCCTTGCCGCCTGGTTCCTGTCAGTCGGGGTGTTGCCACGGAAAATGGCGACGGCGGTGCTGTCGTGGAAGCTCGACGCATCGTCTAGACCGGCATTCCTTAGCCGTCTGTCCAAGACAATCCGCCACGCGATGGGATAGAGTGACGCGTTGACATGGCTCCGCTAGGTATTCGGTCCGGTCCGCGACGAATGCTCGAAGGCTAGGGCGAGCAGGCCCGGCCGCTCACTCGACCAGAACATGCGCCTCCCGCGCGGCGCCGACAAAGGCTTCCCTTGCGGCCTCGGTTGTAACATCGCCGCTCATGGCCCGGCGGCATGCGCGCAGTGCGGCGCCATGCTGCAGGCTGCCAGCGTCGCGCCACTGGCCTGTCAGCAATTCGACAGCCTGTTGTGCGTTGGAAATATGTCGGATCGTTCCCGTGATGCCGACCGAAACAGTAACCGGCTTGGAAAACCATCCTTGATCCATGGTGGAACCTTTGGTGAGTTGAACGCACCAAAACGCATGCCGTGGTACAAGGTTTCATTTGCGGCTGTCATCATGGCGTGAAAGCGGCGTTCCGCCGCCGGAAGGTCGGCGGGCGTCCCGTTCCAATCGGAGTCCCAACGAGCCACTCACCAGCATAGCAACGAACGCATCCCGACCCCGGGTAGGGCAGCACGCGTCTGCCTGCCCTAATGCGCCCCGCGCAGCCTGACCACAACACTGCGCGCCGCAAGTACCAGCACCGTGATGATGATCAGGATCACCGAGAGTGCGGCGATCGCCGGGTCGATGTTGTCGCGCAGGCCCATCCACATCAGCCTGGGCAGCGTGATGGCGTTGACCGAGGTGATGAACAGGGTGACGCCGATCTCTTCCCAGGACAGCACAAAGGACAGAAGGGCCGCGGTGACGATGCCGAATTTGATGTTGGGCATGATGATGCGGGTGGCGCGCTCCCACACGGTGGCGCCGAGGCCGCGCGCGGCAAGATCGATGCGCCGGTCGAGCTGGCTGAGCGAGACCAGGATCAGCACCGTGGCGAAGGGCACCGTCATCACCGCATGCGCCATGGCGACACCGAGCCAGGTGTCATAGCCGAACAACGAGCTGACGCCGGAGATCGAGGTCAGCAGGAAGTAGAGCGTGATCGCCGAGACCACAGGCGGCACCACCATCGGCAGCAGCACGAACCCGACGAGTGCAGCGGTAAAGCGCGGCTGGAACATCCACACACCGAGGCTGAAGCACAGCGCCAGCACGGTGGAAAAGGCGCTGCTGACGACGCCGATCCTGATCGAGAGCAGGATCGAGTTGATCCAGCGCGGATCCTCGATCAGCGCCCGGTAATGGCGCAGCGACAATTCGCCGGACGGCATCGCCAGCATGCGGGTCGGCGTCAGCGACACCGGAATGACGGCAAGCAGCGGCAACAACAGGAACAGCGCGACCAGGGCGGCGAGGATCAGCGAGACGGGGCCGGGGCGGTAGGTCGGCATCAGATCAGCTGCCTCGGCCTGACATAACGGAACACCAGCGCCATCAGTGCGCCGACGAACAGCACCAGCACGACGCTGATCGCCGCCCCTAGGCCCCAGTCCGGGCTCTGGAAGATGCGGAGATAGATCAGCTCGGCGACCATCACGCTGCGGCCGCCGCCGAGGATCGCCGGCGTCACGAAGAAGCCCAGCGAAAACACGAAGACGATTAGCGCCGAGCCGATGATGCCGGAGCGGGTCATGGGCACGAACACCGACCAGAAGGTGCGCATACGGCTGGAGCCGAGCCCGCGCGCCGCCAGCAGGACGCGGTCGTCAAGGCTGCGCATCGACGACGCCAGTGGAAACACGGCGAAGGGGATAAGGAAATGCGTCATGCCGACGATGACGCCGAATTCGTTGCGTACCAGCGTCAGAGGTTCTGAGATGAAGCCGATCGCCTGCAGCCAGGTATTGAACAGGCCGCGATTGGAAAGCAGCGCCACCCAGCCGAAGGCGCGCGTCAGCACCGAGATCCAGAACGGCACCAGGATGCAGAATTCGGCGATTACGCGCTGCGCCGGCGTGCCGCGCACCCACACCACGGTGATGACATAGGCAGCGGCAACCGAAACAATCGTGACGATTGCGGCGATGCGCAGCGTGCGGACAAACACCGACTGCACCAGCGGGTCGCTAAGCAGCGTGCCATACTGCCCGAGCCCAGGCTCGGGGAGGGTGAAGCTCCAGTTGACGACGCCGAAGAATGGCCAGGCGTAGGCGGCGCCAAGGAACAGGAGCAGCGGCGCCATCAACAGCGCCGCGCCCATCCTGTCGGAGAGATATGCTTTCATCTCGGCCCCGGTTATCCCGGTCTATCAGGCGGAGATGATCTTCGTGTATTCGTCGAGTGCGGCCCCGTAGTTCTTGGCATACCACTCCATGTCGAGCGGGATCTGCTTCTTCATGTTTTCGGGGTCGACCGGGTTGATGCGCTTCTTGTCGGCGGGGATCAGCGCGTCGGCGGCCGGATTGGCCGGACCCTGGCCGAGCTTGTCGAACATAATGAGCTGCTTTTCCGGATCCTGGGCGCTGGCGATGAACTTCATCGCCGCGTCCTTGCCGCCGGGATTGCCCTTGAGCACGGCGAGCGCGCCGGGCGAGATCAGGCCCTGGTCCCAGATGAACTTGATCTTGCCGCCGGAATCCTGCTCGATCAGAGAGGCGCGGGTCGACCAGACGATCGCCATCGAAGCCTCGCCGTCGAGCAGCACGCTCTGGCTTTCGGCGCCGCCGCCCCAATAGGCGACGACGTTTTCCTTGAAGGCGGCGATCTTGTCATGCGCGCGCTTGAGGTCGAGCGGATAGAGCGAGGCCGGCGCGATGCCGTCGGCGAGCAGTGCCGCTTCCCAGCTCGACACGCCCCATTTGTAGAGCGAGCGCTTGCCGGGGAATTTCGTCACGTCGAAGAAGTCGGCCATGCCGGTCGGCGCCTGGCTGCCGAATTTCTCGGAATCATAGGCGATGACGTAGGAGAAGAAATAGGTCGAGGCGGCGTGTTCCCAGCCGAAGCCCGGCCGCATCTTGTTCTTGTCGACGATCGAATAGTCGATCGGCTCGAGCATGCCTTGGGCGCCGAGGGTGATGGCCGAGAACGGGTCGACGTCGACCAGGTCCCAGGTCGGGGCGCCGCTCTTGAACTGCGCCGCGATCGCGCCTTCTGTCGGGCCGGAGCCATCCATCTTGACGGTGATGCCGGTCTCCTTGGTGAAGGCCTGGCCATAGGCCGCATCATAGGCGGTGATGGCGTCGCCGCCCCAATTGACCAGCACCAGTTCCTTGGCTTGCGCGAGCGCGCCGGTCGAGCGCAGCAGGATCGGCGTGCCGGCCAGCACGAGTGCGGCCAGCTGCGTGAACTGCCGGCGCGAAATCTCACCGCGCGCCGCCCTGGCGGACAGCGTCTCGATAGAGTGTTTCTTGGTTTCGCTCATCTTTGAATTGTTTGTCATGTCAGTTCCCCTTTTTTGTCGTTGATACTTCCCGAAAGTCAGCTTGGCGAATTCAGCTTCGCCACGCCAATCGTCATTGTCCTCCGTCCGGAAGGAGGAAACCTTTTTCCGCCGGCCATGTCAGCCACACGGAATTGCCCTTGCTGAGTGCCGACGCTGCGACCTCGTTCGGCACCGAGACCGTCACCTTGGCGCCCTGGCGCGTCGTGAGATCGAGCCGCGTCGCGGCACCGAGATAGGTCGAAGCGACCGCAGTCGCGGCGATGCCGTTCTCGCCGGCGGCCGCTTCGGGCGCGATCGACATGTATTCGGGCCGGATCGCCAGGATGGCGTTGCTGCCGACGGCGCTTGCATTGCCGCGCAGCGTGATGGTGCGATCTTCGCATAGGCCGGTGGCGCCGTTGTCGGCGTTGCGCACGCCCTTCAGCGGCAGCATGTTGATCTCGCCGAGGAACTCGGCGACGAAACGGCTGGCCGGCCGGTCGTAAACCTCGTCAGGCGCGCCAACCTGCAGCAATTTGCCGTGGTTGAAGATGGCAACGCGCGACGATAGCGCCAGCGCCTCGCTCTGGTCATGGGTGACGAAGACGAAGGTGGTGCCGGTCTCCTGGTGCAGCCGCTTCATCTCGGCCTGCATCTGGCCGCGCAAGCCCTTGTCGAGCGCCGAGAACGGCTCGTCGAGGAGGAGCACGCCCGGCTCGAACACCAGCGCGCGTGCCAACGCCACGCGCTGCTGCTGGCCGCCGGAAAGCTGCGACGGCAGTTTCTTCTCGTGGCCCTTCAGCCCGACGCGCTCGATCATCTCGCCGACACGTCGTTTGATCTCTGCCGATGATTTCTTGCGCACCTTGAGCGGGAAGGCGATGTTGCCCTCGACCGACATATGCGGGAACAGCGCGTAACCCTGGAAAACCATGCCGGCCGCACGCTGTTCGGCCGGCCGCTCGGTGATGTCGGCGCCGTCGCTGTAAAGGCGACCGTCGGTCGGCTGCACGAAACCGGCAAGGATCATCAGGAAGGTGGTCTTGCCCGAACCGGAAGGCCCGAGGAGGGTCAGGAACTCACCGCGGCCGATATCGAGCGTCAGATCGTCCAGTGCACGGAACGAGCCGAAGCTCTTGCCGATCCCGATTGCCTTGATCTCTGCGGCCCGGCCGGGTTGCTGCATCCTGCCTTTGTCCTCAATGCTGATTGAAATCGTAGGCAGGGCGGCGGCTCACCGCAACCGAATAGTTTTCGCCTGACCGGCAAATTTGATTCATCTATGGCGAGGTGTAGCGCCAAATCTCTCCCCTCGAGGGGGAGATGTCGCCGAAGGCGACAGAGGGGGTCGCTGCGCGTGAGCGCCAACTTCCTCTTTCTTTGAAAGCCAGACCGGGCCGAGCCCAGCCGAAGCGACCCCTCTGGCCGCTCCGCGGCCATCTCCCCCTCGAGGGGGGAGATTAACGCTGGTTCTCCGACAGCTTCGACCGCAACCATCCACTGAATACATCCAGCACCGGGTGGCTCGCCTTGGCATGCTCTGAGACGAAGAAGTACGACCGCGGCGAACTGATCGCGATGTCGAAGGGGCGCACCAGTCGGCCTTCGCTCAGCGCCCGGCGGCTGGTCAACTCGTCGCCCATGGCGATGCCCTGGCCGGCGATCGCCGCCGAAAAGACCAGATTCATGTCGGAAAAGAAGATGCCGCCCTCGATGTCCGGATTCTCGACCTTCGATAGCGCCAGCCACCGCGCCCAGTCCTCGGTGTCGCCGAGATGCAGCAGATTGGCGCGCAGCACGTCGGCCGGCTTGGAAAAGCCGCCGACTTTGTTGAGCAGCGTCGGGCTGCACAGCGGCGTAAACGAGATTTCGCACAATAGCTCGACCGCGCGGTTCGGCCAGTTGCCAACGCCGAAGGCGATGAAGGCGTCGGCTTCGGCATTGCTGACGTCGTCCAGCCGCCGCGGCGTCAGGATGCGCAGCGCGACATCGGGGTACATCTGCCGGAATTCGCCAATGTGAGTGCACAGGAACAGCGAGGCGAAACCCGGCGTGCAGCTGACGCTGAACGAACCGCCGACGCCGGTGCCGGCGTGGCGAGTCACTGCGTCGCCCAGCACAGTCAGTGCCTTGCGCACGTCGCTGGCATAGCGCTGGCCGCGCGGAGTGAGCGCCACGCCCTTGCCGATGCGCTCGAGCAGATCGAAGCCGAGATCGCGTTCGAGCAGGCGAAGCTGATGGCTGACGGCGCTGCGGGTCAGATGCAGTTCGTCAGCAGCGCGCCAGACGCTGCCGTGACGGGCAAAACTGTCGAGGGCGCGCAGCGCCTGCGTCGATGGAATTCTCAAGAGGTGAACCGAATTTGCATGAGCCGGGAAAACATATCACTTTTTGGCGAGGCGCTTCACTGCTTTCTTCTCGTCCATGGAGGAACCGGTGACGAACTCGGCCCAAGCGACCGCGCTTGCCTGTCTGGATGACATCCAGCCGTCGTTGTCGGCGTGGACGCGGACGATCTTCGATTTCGGCGAGACCGCCTGGCGCGAATACCAGTCGGCCGCCTGGTATGTGGAACGTCTGAAGCACGAAGGCTTTTCTGTGGAGGAAGGCTCTGGCGGCATGCCCACCGCCTTCTGCGCCCATTGGACCAACGGCGCCGGGCCGACCATCGGCATGTATGCCGAGTATGACGCCGTACCCGGCAATTGCCAGGATGCGGCGACAGTGAGGCGTCCGCGCCCAGGCCTCGGCGAACAGGCCGGCGGCCACACCGATCCGCATTCCGGCCTCGGTATTGCCAGCCTTGGCGGGCTCTTGGCGACCAAAGCGGCGATGCAGCGGCACGGCATACCGGGCACGCTGCGCTTCACCGGCGAGCCGGCGGAGAAGGTGCGGGGATCGAAGCCGATCCATGCGGCAAAGGGCTATTATGACGGGCTTGCCGGCATAATCTCCTTTCATCCCTTCTACATGCTGCCGCTCTGCAACACGGCGCGCTGGGACACGCATTGCGGTGCCGCCTACGCGATGATCTACCGCTTTGTGTGCGACGAACCCGAAAATTGGGTTCGCGCAAGCGATGGTGCACCGATTCCGCAGGCGCATTCGGCGGTCAGGGCGCCGGGTGCCAACGACGCGCTCATGATGATGTACATGGCGTCCAAGGCGCTACGCGATTCCATGCTGCCGCATCAGGGCGGCTGGTCGATCAGCGAGGCGATCCTGACGGCGGGGCAGGCGACCGCCGACAATCTGCCGGCGGGGCTGGCCGAGATCCAGTACATAATCCGCGTGCCGACGCTTGCGATGGCCGAGCAGGTGGCCGCCGTGCTCGACCGCAATGCGGAAGCCGCCGCGAAAATGAGCGGCTGCCGCCATGAGCGGCACTGGGTGTCGAAGTCGCGTCCGGGGCTGGCCAATCACGCCATGGCTGATATCGCCTATGAGGCGCTGTCGACGGTCGGGCCACCGCGCTGGGACGAGACGGCCAAGGCGATCGCCCGCGAAATCCAGGTCAATGCCGGCGGCGCGACGACCGACGAGCCGTTCATAGCCGAGATGGAGCACCTGATTGCGCCGCAGGATGCGGAGGCGATCCTGCGCCGCGACTTGCCGCCGTCGCAGCTCAATTCGACCTCGGATGATTACACCGACATGTCATGGCACGCGCCGACGGCGCGGTTCTATGTCGCCCGTCCGGCGCTGCGTTCGCGGAACGGCCACGCCTATCCGTCCTGGGCGATGAACGCGCTGGGCGGTATTTCCGCCACGATCGATCCGATGGTCACCTGCGCGTCGAAGACGATTGCGCTGGCAGCACTTCGCCTGCTGGAAGACAAGTCCGCCCGCGATGCGGCGATGGACGAATTCGTCGCCCGCACCGGTGGCGGCATTGGCGGCAGCAATTGGCTGGCGCCACTTTGCGACTACGACCCGCCGATCCATTTCCGCTGGCCGGAATATGTCACCACCCCGCGCGGACGGGACTGGTGGATACCAAGCAACCCGCAAGCCGCGTGATCACCCAAGCGAGGAGAACTCCATGACCGTTCATGACCGCATCGTAGCAGAACCGTTTTCGTTGCAACGCCGCAATCCGGCCGGCGGCACCAAGCCGCTTACTACTTGGGGCTTCGCCAACGAGACCGATGTCTTGACCGACGTCCTGCTCGGCTCGCCCAATTTCCTGCGCCACCTCTCGACCAGCTCGCTGTCGCGCAAACATCTGCGCGAGGCGCCGTGCAACGTCCAGATCGCGCAGGCGCAGCACAAGGATCTGGTCGCCGCCTATGAGCATTTCGGCGTCAACATCCACTGGCACGAGCCGACGCCGGAACTGCCGATGCAGGTGTATTCGCGCGATTCAAGCGTCATGACACCGTACGGCGTCATCATCACCGCGATGGCCAATTGGTGGCGGCGCGGCGAGAACTATGCGGCGATCCGCACCTATGAGAAGCTCGGCATCCCGATCTACGACATGGTCACCGCGGGCACTTTCGAGGGCGGCGACTTCAACGTCATCGAGGACGGCGTGGTGCTGATCGGCTGCGGTGGCGCCCGCACGCAGGAGGAGGGCGCGCGCCAGGTCCAGGCCTGGTTCGACAAGGAGGGTTGGGAAACCCGCATCGCCTTCATCGACGAATATTATGTCCATATCGACCTAATGGTGGTGCCGATCGCCGAGAAGCTGACCGCCGTCTGCCTCGCCTGCACGGAGCCGGGCATCGTCGATTGGCTGAAGGGCAAGGGCCACGAGATCATCGACGTGCCGTTCCAGGACACGATGGCACTCGGCTGCAACTTCATGTCGCTGGGCAAGGACAGGGTGATCGCGCCGACGTCCAGCCAAACGCTAATCGGCCAGCTCAAGGCGCGCGGCTTCGAAGTGGCGGCCGTCGACATGAGCGAGATCTCGAAGACCGGCGGCGGCATCCACTGCATGGCGCAGGCGCTGAAGCGCGAGCCGGCCTGAGGGGCCGGCCTGAGGGGCCGGCCTTTAGTCCGGCCACTTCCGCGGAAGCGCCATCGTCAGCGACGTCGATCCCGCCTGGCTCGCGGCACGCGTCTACAGCACGATGAGCGTTCCCTTGCGCAGACGCCTGGCGCAACGATAGGCGAGGTCGGCGGCGACCATGTCTTCCATCGCAATGCCCATCGCCTTGTAGGTGGTGATCTGTTGATCCGAAACGCGACCCGGCGCGCGGTCGAGCAGCATGGCGCCAAGCTCGGTGCCGAAATCCGGGTCGAAGCCGGCAAGCTCGCAAGAACCGACTGGGGTCGGTTTGAATGCATCCTTGGTTTCGACAAAAAGACTGGATTTGCCGATGAGCTCGATCGGCATTTCACCGCCGGGCGGCGCCACCCCGACCGACGAGACATGCGTGCCCGGTTGGACCCAGCCTGCGTCGATCACCGGCTGGTAGGAGTGGGTCGCCAGGCACACCACGTCGGAACTGCGCACTGCCGCCTCGAGGTCGGCAACCGCCACCACCGACGGATGCAGCCGGGCAAGCGCTGCCGCATCGTCGAAGCTCTTCGATGTAACGCGGATTTCGGCAAAGTCGCGTACCAGCGGCAACAGATGCAGGTGCTGGTTGGCCTGGACGCCGGCGCCGACCACGGTCGCTATCCTGGCGTCCCGGCGCGCAAGCGCGCGCACCGACAGCACGGCGGAGCCGGAGGTTCGCACCGCGGTTATGAAGGTGCCGTCCATGATGCAGACCGGCAGGCCGGACAGCGGATCGAACAGGCTGATGGTGGCAAGGTGGCTGGGCAGGCCGATTGCCAGGTTGCCTTCGAAGACATTGACGATCTTGACGGTCAGGTTCATGCCCTCCATCCAGGCCGGCATGGCGAGGCTGTAGCCGGCCCCGGGGATGTCGAGCTGTGGTCGGGGTGGATTGACGACCTTGCCTTGTGACAGCGCCTTGAAGCCGTCTTCCAGAACATCGAGAAGCTGGCTGAGGTCGATGCACGCCATCACGTCAGCTTCGCTCAGCACCAGGATCTCGGTCGCTCCCTTGCTGATTTCCGCCGCACTCCTGCCGGCTGGGCTGAACGCTTCCTTGGTCATCCTGCACTCCTGTATTCGTTGAAAATCGGCTCACCACATTTGCTCTAAGTGGGTGAGGGAAGCGCAGGCTATTGCGAGGTTTTATGTGATGAAATACGTTGATTTTGGCATCTCTGCGTGAAATCAGCACAAAAACCTCTGAGATAGCGTGGATTGTGAAATGGAGAATCTCGACCAGATAGACCGCAGCCTGCTCCGGCTGCTGCAGGAGGACGGGCGCCGGACGACGCTTGATCTGGCCGGGCGTGTCGGGCTGTCCCCGACCGGAACCAGCCAGCGGGTGAAGCGCCTGTTCCGCGACGGGTTCATCACCGCGGTCAGGGCCGTGCTCGATCCGCGCAAGGTCGGCCGGGGAACGCTGGTGTTCATCGAGGTCCGGCTTGACCACACGGCGCCGCATGTCTTCGACCGCTTCGCCGAAGCCGTGGCGAAAGCTCCGGAGGTTCTGGAGTGCCATATGGTGGTTGGCGGTTTCGATTATCTGGTCAAGGCGCGGATCGCCGAGATGGCGGTGTTCCAGGATTTCCTGCAGCGGGTCATCCTGCCACTGCCCGGCGTGCGCGAAGCGCACACTTTCGCCTCCATAGCCGATGTCAAGCCGAACGCCCTATTGCCGGTGTGATCAGGTGGAGGAGGCTGTTCAGGGCGACCTGCATCGCATCCGGTGCAGAGACGCAGGAGACCGGCTCTAGCTTTGCGCAGTCAGCAGGTTTGCGTCGCGCGCGAGCCGCCACTCACCATCAGCCTCCTTGCGTAGGAGCGTCAGCGTGTATCCCGATTGACGCACCGGCTTCCCGTTTGGCGGCGTCGCGGTCATATCGATACGGCCGCGCATGAAGGCCCAGTCGCCGAGAAGCTGTAGTTCAACGATCTCGTTCGTGCCATCGACATGAACGCCGGTCATCTCCTGCGCAGCCGCCGCGAAGATCTCCTTGTCGAAGGGTTCCCGGCCGGGAACCATGAAGATCGCGTCGTCCGTCATCAGGCTGAGGACGGTCGCGGTATCTCCACGCTTGCTCGCATCCATCCACGTCTCGACCAGCTTTCGAATTGCTCTTTCGTCGTCCGTCATCCGTTATCTCCCTACCTTCTCGCCGTCATCGATACCGCACGGCGCTCCTCCCTCGCCGCAACATAGGGCTTAGATCGCTCCCGTCATCGATTGCGGTGTTTTATCGACGTCGCGCTGCCTGTGGCGTGAAACGGCCGGTCCGCGGCTCTATGCTTACCGCCAACCGCCCGAGGCGGTGATGCGCTCGCCGGTCAGCCAGGACGCGTCGTCGGAGGCTAGGAACACCGCGATGCGGGCGATGTCGTCGGGCTGGCCGAAGCGCCCGAGCGGGGTCATGGCGACGATCTGGCTTTCGAATTCGCTGCCGGCGATGCCGATGCGTTTCAGACCCTCAGTGTCGACGCCGCCTGGGGCAATGGCGTTGACGCGGATGTTGCGGGCGCCCAGTTCTCTCGACATGGAGAGCGTGATCGAATCCACCGCGCCCTTGGTGGCGGCGTAGACCAGCGAGTTCGGCTGCGGGTTGAGGCTGGCGACCGAGCTGATGTTGATGACGATGCCGCCTCTGGTACCGAAATGGTTCACCGCTTCCCGGATGGTTAGGATGGTGCCCAGTACATTGGTGTCGAACTCACGGTGAAATTCGGCCTCGGTCACCGCTTCCAGCGGCTCGAACGCGAAGACGCCGGCATTGTTGACCAGGATGTCCACCGCGCCGAACGACGATTTGGCCGCCTCGAACAGGCGGCGCACGTCGGCCGCTTGCGACACATCACCGTGGACGGCAACGGCTCGGCCGCCTGCATCCTTGATCGCGGTAACGGCGCGGTCCGCACCTTCCCGCGACGAAGCATAGTTGACGACCACGGCGGCACCGGCCGCCGCAAGACCCTTGGCGATGCCGGCGCCGATACCCTTGGAGGCGCCGGTGACGATGGCGACCTTGCCGTTCAGCTTGCTCATCAAAATCTCCTTTGTCGATGATGAGCGGTATTTAATCGTGATCGGATAGCGTATTAGGGTCATCTCGATCGGTTCTTTCGTGCCTGGAATTCTTGAATGACCACAATCCTCGAAAAGACCGCCGGTCTCGTCGCCTTCGTGCGCACGGTCGATGCGGGCTCGTTCCATGCCGCCAGCCGGCTGGTCGGCTCCAGCCCGTCGGCGGTGTCGAAGAGCGTGGCGCGGCTCGAGCGCCGGCTGGGCGTCAGGCTGATCCAGCGCTCGACGCGCCGGCTGGGCCTGACCAGCGAAGGCCTCGCCTATTACGAGCGGATCGCGCCTTTGCTCAGAGCGCTCGATGATGCCGAGGACATCGTCCAGATGGCCGATACAGCGCGCGGCCTGCTGCGCGTCACGGCATCCGTGGAACTCGGGCGCGGCCTGATCGCCTCCTGGGCGCAAGCGTTCCTGGCTCAGCACAGCGAGGTGAAACTGGAACTCAACGTTACCGACCGCCACGCCGACCTGATCCGCGAAGGCTATGACGTCGCGGTGCGCATGGGGACGCTGTCGGACACCGAGCTCATGGCGCGCAAGATCGCCAATCTGCCGATCGTGCTGGTGGCCTCGCCGGCCTATGTCAAACAGCGTGGCCGGCCAGCCTCGATCGAGGCGTTGCAGAGCCACGACTTCATCCGCTATCAGATGGCCGGCCGGCCCTATCCGGTCACCTTGGCCGACGGCACGGTAGTCGTGCCGAACGGGCGGCTCGATACCGATGATGGCGGCGCTATCCGGCAAGCGGCGCTTGCCGGAGCCGGCATCGCGCATCTGATGCAGTTTGCCGTGCAGGACGATCTCGATGCCGGCCGCCTGATCCGCATCTTGCCCGAGGTGGCGATGCCGACCATGCCGGTGCACATCGTCCATGCGTATGGGCGACAGCTACCGGTCCGCGCCCGGCTGTTCGTCGATTTCCTGGCGAGCCAGATGGCGGTGCTGACGCGATAGGGCGGGCAGGATGGCGCACGCAGTCGATCCGACGCTGTCGCAAGCAAGATCTTGCCCTCGTCACCCGGTCATCAGAACGTAATCTTCACCGAAGCGGTACTGCGATTGGCTGGCCCGTGAAAGACGGCCTCTATGTTGTTGCCGTCGGGGTCGAGCAGGAAGGCGGCGTAGTAACCGGGATGGTAGTGCTGCCGCTCGCCCGGTGCGCCATTGTCGGTGCCGCCGGCCTCGAGCCCGGCCTTATAGAAGGCGTCGACCATCTCGCGGTCCTTTGCCTGGACGGCAAGGTGTTGGCGCCCCGTCAGTTGCCCGCTGGCCGCCCGGCTGTCGATGCTGGAGACGAACAGCTCGTCGGCCCAGAAATAATCCTCGGCGCTGCCGCCGATGGGAACATCGAGCACCTTGAAAACCGCCTCGTAGAAGCGGCGGCTGGCCTTGAGATCCCTGACCACCAGCTGGACGTGGTCGATGAGACGGCCGCGATGAAGTTCCATGCCTGTTAGCTCCTGATCGCCAGGTTGGAAATCTAGCTCAGGACGGTGCACGGTCAATGCAATGGAGCAATCGAGTGGCGCGATTCCCGACTGGATAAAAAATGCAACCGGATTGTAGGATTCGAAATGTCGCCATCGTCCTTCGGACGCAAGCGGCGCTGCGAATCACGAAAGAAGTCGCGCCGTGTCCAAACGATCTCGGGAGAAAAATATGAGCCTTTCCTATCGTTGGGTCATCGTCGCGGCTGGCGCCCTGATGACCTGTGTCGCCCTCGGGGCGATGTTCTCGCTGGCAATCTTCCTCGAACCGATGGCACTCGACACAGATTGGTCGCGCGCCGGCATATCGAGCGCGATGACGCTGAACTTCCTGGTAATGGGCCTCGGCGGCTTCGCCTGGGGCGCCATTTACGATCGCTACGGCGCTCGCATTGTCGTGACGATAGGCGCGGTGCTGCTCGGGCTGGCGCTGGTACTGGCCAGCCGCACCGGCTCGCTGCTTGTCTTCCAGATCACCTATGGCGTGCTTGTCGGCCTCGCGGCAAGCGCCTTCTTCGCGCCGATGATCGCTCTGACCACGGCCTGGTTCGACAAGAACCGCAGCCTTGCCGTTTCCCTGGTTTCGGCCGGCATGGGCGTGGCACCAATGACCATCTCGCCCTTCGCGCGCTGGCTGATCTCGGCCTATGACTGGCGCACCGCCATGTTCGTCATCGGCGTCGCGGCGTGGGCGCTGCTGGTGCCGGCCGCATTGCTGGTGCGCCAGCCGCCCAAGCCTGCCGCTGACGACGCCACCTCCGACCTTGCCGCCAACGATACCGGCATGTCGGTTCGCCAAGCGCTGCGCTCCCCGCAATTCATCGTTCTGGCACTGACCTTCTTTGCCTGCTGCGCGGCGCATTCCGGGCCAATCTTCCACATGGTAAGCTATGCGATGCTGTGCGGCATAGCGCCAATGGCGGCGGTCAGCATCTACGGCATCGAGGGCCTGGCGGGGCTGGGCGGCAGGCTTCTATACGGCGTGCTTGCCGACAGGCTGGGGGTCAAGCCAGTGCTGATTACCGGTCTGGCGATACAGTCCGTGGTGATCGCAGCCTATCTCGCCGTCAGTGAGCTTGGTCAGTTCTACACGCTCGCCGTCATCTTCGGCGCCACCTATGGAGGCGTGATGCCGCTCTATGCGGTGCTGGCGCGCGAATATTTCGGCCAGCGCATCCTCGGCACAGTTTTTGGTGCCGTAACCATGCTGTCCAGCATCGGCATGGCCTTTGGCCCGCTCGCCGGCGGCATGGTGTTCGATGCCTATGCCAGCTATTCCTGGCTATTCATCGGCTCGGCCCTTGTCGGACTCGGCGCGGTGGCGGTGGCGATCGCCTTCCCGCGGCTGCCGCGCAGCGAGTTGCAACCGGCGTAGGTTGGTGGAGAGAGGACGCAGGGGTCGAAAGTGAACATCGCTATGTCAGCTTTTGATCCCAGTCGCGAGGCGTTCATTGGCGGTGATAGGAGCCGGGTCAAGACTGTGCAGGACCCATCTCCCTTAATTAGCAATCGATCATGCTGCGGCGCAGCGCGTTCACGTCCAAATGCCGATTGCCGGCAAGCCGACGTCGGACGAAAACCGTCAAAACGGGTGAATGAACGGTTTTTTCGCGTATTTTTGCGCCACACCTCACGCGACTATTTCAAGTGTGTTAAGATTTTGTGTTTGCTGCGCAGCATTTTTTTCCTATCCTCGCCTCAGGGCTTTGCGCATTCGATTGCGTGAAGAACTGGCGTGAGGATCCCTAAGATGCAGCAGGCAAAGCGAGTCTTGGTGACGGGGGGCGCAGGTTTTCTGGGATCGTTCTTATGCGAGAGGTTGCTTGCTGAAGGCCACGAGATTGTATGCGTCGACAATTTCTTCACAGGAAGTCGGAGAAACGTCTCGCATTTGCTCGACAACAGATCCTTTGAGATCATTCGCCACGACGTGACATTTCCGCTCTACATAGAAGTTGATGAAATATACAACCTTGCTTGCCCGGCGAGCCCGGTTCACTATCAGTTCGATCCGGTCCAGACGACAAAGACCAACGTCCATGGGGCGATCAACATGCTGGGGCTCGCCAAGCGGGTTCGCGCAAAGATCCTTCAGGCGTCCACGTCTGAAGTCTACGGCGACCCCGAGATTCACCCGCAGACCGAGGACTATTGGGGCAGGGTAAACCCGGTAGGTCCCCGTTCCTGTTACGACGAAGGCAAGCGGTGTGCCGAAACTCTGTTTTTCGACTATTGGCGGCAGCACAGGCTGCGGATCAAGGTAGCGCGCATCTTCAACACTTACGGTCCGAGGATGCGTCCGGACGACGGCCGCGTCATTTCCAACTTCATCATGCAGGCACTGCGAAACAAGCCGATAACCGTGTACGGCACCGGCCAGCAGACACGCTCATTTTGCTACGTCAATGATCTCATCGACGGTCTGGTTCGCCTGATGCACACAGCCGACGATGTTACCGGTCCAATCAATCTCGGCAACCCGGTCGAATTCACGATTCTCGAACTGGCCAATCTCGTGATCGAACTTACCGGAAGCCGATCCAAGATCAGGTTTTTACCCTTGCCCGTCGATGACCCAAGGCAGCGACAGCCTAATATCGGGTGTGCCTTGCGCGAGCTCAACTGGAAGCCAAGAATTGCGTTGCGCGATGGTCTCGCCACGACAATTGCCTATTTCGATGACTTGGTCTCATCGGGATACGCTCGGTCCGCTGCAGCCGAATGAAAACAGTCTTGGTCACTGGCGGGGCGGGCTATATCGGCTCACACTGTTGCAAGGCATTCGCCGAATCCGGTTGGTCGGTCATTGCGTATGACAACCTCTCGCGCGGCTGGCGCGACGCGGTCAAATGGGGACCGCTTGTCGAGGGCGATATTTGCGATGTCGCAGCGGTGGCAGCAGCGCTGCACCAGTATCGGCCGGATTTGGTGGCGCATTTCGCCGCTTACGCCTATGTCGGCGAGTCCGTCGAGCGCCCGGAACTCTACTACCGAAATAACACTTTTGGGACGCTGGTCTTGCTCGAGGAAATGCTGAAGATCGGCGTCGACAAGCTGATCTTGTCGAGCACCTGCGCGTCGTACGGCGTTCCGATTCGTTCTCCGATTGACGAAACGCATCCGCAGTCGCCCATCAATCCCTATGGATGGTCGAAATTCATCGTAGAACGAATGGTGGACAATCTTTCAGATGCCCATGGCCTCAACGCGGTTGTGCTCCGGTATTTCAACGCGGCCGGATGTGATCCGGACGGCGAGGTCGGTGAGCGGCATGAACCGGAAACGCATGTCATTCCGCTCGCTATCGAGGCGGCGGTTAGATCGGGCCGGATTTTTACCATTAACGGCACCGACTTCGACACAAGGGACGGAACCGCGGTGCGGGACTATGTCCACGTCACCGATCTCGCCCGTGCGCATGTTCTGGCAGGGGAGAAGCTTCTGCGCGATCCGGGCGTCCACGTCTACAATCTCGGCACCGGAACCGGAACGACGGTGAACGAGTTGGTCGATGCGGTGAGCCGGGCTTCGGGAACGCGCCTTCCTGTGACCTACGGTCCGCGCAGGGCAGGTGACCCGCCTGCGCTTGTGGCCGCGGCTGCCAAGGCGGCGCGGGAACTCGGCTGGATGCCTGAGCAATCCGGAATCGACCGGATCGTCGAAACGGCGCTGGCCTGGTATCGCCGCCGGTTGTGACGATCTTTTTTGCGGAAGAGCCCTACCGCCTGGTCAACAAACAACCGAGAGCGGCGGCCACTGCGGCAACCGAGAAATTTTCCTCTATGCGTTTTCGCGATGCTTGACCGAGGCGTTCCCGCAAGCCCGGATTGCCCTTCAGTCTTTGCAGGGCGCGCGATTTCAGCGTTGCGGTCGCGCGGTCAACGGATTGAACTACATCGAAGATTTATTCACCACGACGTCTCTCCGCGCGCCTTCAATCCACCTTAAGCAACTGGGCAGAATGCGACAGTCGCACAATCCCGTGCTCTTTCTGATACGGCCAATATGAGTCATTGACTGTTGCTGCAACAACGTCGAACGTTAGCAAGTTCTCGCTTGCGAGGTCCGGCTCATCCTCTCCCCACGCATAGAGAGCCGCTCCAGCGCTATAAGTGCCAGGCAACAATCCCAACGATCGCACGCTGAATACGACCTTCGCCTGCCCAACTATGTCAAATTGACCAACACCTTCCGCGAGGCTTTCGAGCACAGAGATCAAGTTGCCTTCCTGATCAAAAATCGGGATATTAACCACGCTGCGGTGAAACGAATTCCTCGCGCCCAGCTTCAGCACAAAATCGTAATCGCCGCCAAACTTGAGCTGGCTGCAACGCTCGCGCGTACCCGGATGCACAATAGCCACTTGCATCCAGAGGTCATCATCGCCAACGCGCTCGGATCCGTTGCTGCTCGGGGCGGTGTTCGACAGGTACGCATCGATGATCGATGATGCCTCGCCAAAATCCTTCAGAAGGCCGCGGTCCAGATAAATCGCTTTTGTGCAATGCTGCCGAACCATGGCCAGGTTGTGGCTCACGAACAGCACCGTCCGACCTTCACCCGCGACGTTCTTCATCGTGCCGAGACATTTCCTTTGAAATTCAGCATCGCCGACAGCAAGCACCTCGTCGACGACGAGAATCTCCGGCTCCAGATGAGCAGCGATCGCGAAGGCAAGCCGAACATACATGCCGGACGAATAGCGCTTGACCGGCGTTTCGAGAAAGCTGCCGATATCGGCAAATTTGATGATCCGGTCTAGCTTACGCGTGATCTCGGCCTTACTCATGCCGAGGATCGCGCCGTTGAGGTAGATGTTCTCGATCCCGTCGAGATCCGGATGGAATCCGGCCCCTACCTCCAGCAAGCTTCCGATCCGGCCTCGCATCACTGCCTCGCCCTCATCCGGAGCCGTGATCGAGGTCAAAACCTTGAGCAGCGTGGTCTTTCCCGAGCCGTTGCGTCCGATGATACCGCACACGGTGCCAGTCGGAACGGAAAAAGTGATGTTCTTGATGGCGAAAAATTCGTTGAGGGAAGCTTTGGCTTCCCGCGAGCGCAAACGCGCGACAAGGTGTTCGACCTCCTCACGCAATGAGCGCACGCCGATCGCGCCGCGCCGGTAGCGCTTGGAAAGTCCTCGGACCTCAACGGCTGGCAATTCTGTCATCGATCTCCAGCCGTAACATTTGCGGTTCGATTGGAGGGTTGATCCGCGGTCAGCCCGTCCTTCACGACGCGCGCCGTGACAACGATAGGATAGGCGGTATCCCGGACGTCGAGCTTCTGGTCAGAAACTTCTTCCTTGGCGAGTCCCTGAAGAAAACAAACTGCCGCAAAGACGTTGCCGTGGGTTTCGAGAGCCATGTTCGCCGTGCTGAAGGATTTCGCAAGCAACTTCGCCAACGCCGCCTGCGTCAATGACCAGAACCACGTGCTGCCCCACTCGCCGCGATCGACCGCGGTGATGCCAGGAACAGTTAGCAGCAGCACGCCCCCGGGCTTGAGCGCTTCGGCCAGTGCAGCGACCGCGGCCGACATGTCGAAGATCAGATGAAGTGTTTGCGTGAGGATGATGCAGTCGAAGGCGTTTGACGGCAGCACTCCGGGCTGCGACAGGTCGCCTATGATGGTCGCGTTTGGATCATCGGGATCAACATGCAGCACGTCGCTCTTGACGACATGAGCACCGCCAAAATGCATCGTGTAGCTGTTGTCGCCGATTTCCAGCACACGGCCATGTATGTCGGCCGCATTCAATTGTAGGAAATTCTCGATATAATACCGATCTATTGGCTTGCCGCGATCATATCCAAATGAGTGGCTCATCGGCATCGTGCGTGCGAAATCCCCAAACCGCACCGAACCGACGCGCGGAGCCAGCCAATCAGCGCCGGAAGCTCCGAGCAGCCGTTGCACAAGCCTGCCGACCTTGCGCTTTATCCTAAATGCCGCCGTTTGCAGCGTGATTGGCGGCGACATCTGCAAAGCCTGCCGCAGCATGCGAATCGCTTTGGCGGGTTCGGCGCGGATCGCGCGCAAGGCCTCAGTAGTCAACTCTCCGGTATAGTAGGTCTTCCAGAACCGCCTACCATCGCGGACTGCAAGACGCACATCGTCATCAACCGGACCTGCCAACTGCTTGTCAAGCACCGACAATGCTGCAGCGAGCATCATCGATCGATTGCTCGACATGTTGTCGCCGTGGATGCGATATTCGGCGACGAGATCGTCGTGCGTTACGATCGAACCGCGCCGGGCGATCCGCAAGAACAGCTCATAGTCTTCGCAGGACCGCATTGAAACGTCGAACCCGCCTATGGCCGCGAGCCTCTCCCGCCGATAAACCACGGTCGCATGCATCGCAATGAAGTTTCCCGTCCGCACTAACTGAAGATAAGGATCTTCAGTAAGCGCGACGTGATGCTTGTCTGACTCGATCGCACCGCTTCCATTGATGAAGCGATGAGCTCCGTAAGCGAGAACCGCATCTGGATGCGCAACCAGCATTCGCACGCCCGTCTCAATGGCATTCGGAAGGAGACGATCATCCGCGTCCAGAAAGGTGATGTAATCGGATCTGGAAGCCGCCAGTCCGGTGTTTCGGGCGGCCGCGAGCCCGCAATTGTCCTGCCTGATCAGGCGCACGCCTGGATGACGCTCGACAACCGATGCCGGATTGTCGGTGGATCCGTCGTCGACGACAATAATTTCATCCATCGGCCGGCTTTGACGAAGACAGCTCTGAATGGCTTCCTCGAGAAAGCGAGTGTGGTTGTAAGTTGTTATGACGACTGCGATCATGAAACAGCCAAATTCTCCTTAGCTTCGCAGGGAGGCAACGGGCTGGTGTTCGTTGCCAGAAATCGAACGCGACCGTAGGCCCCACAAACAGAATTTTGGCACAGAAATGATGGACACTCGTTAGTTTTAGCACGTCGCCCCCAGCGAGGCGATGCGACTTGTCATTCACGTAATACGGTATCGTTAATATCAGACATCTCAGGTTCGGTCGCGATCCAATCCGCGCCACCCGTCCCGCCCACTACTTCCGTGCTCTCGTCAGCAGCCTGAACACCTTCGAAAGGATGCGGCGTGGCGTCAGCCGCCGAGCGAACCGGCGTCCGGCTTCAATGGCGAGGTCAAACTTATCACGAAGTGTCAGGGGCCGACGCTGGGCCGGATAGCGCGCAAATGCGAAGCGGAGCGCCCGCTGCAACTCCGGCGTCATCAATCCCGAGGCCGACGCATGCATCTCAACCCATTCGAGGAAGCCGATGCGAGCAGCATGCGGGCGCAGTCGATCATAGATGCCGGAAGCAGTCGCCTTGGCCGATGTCGAATCGAGGTGCTGCCTGTATCGGCCGGTGGGCCTGGATGTCACGAATACCGGATAGCGCAACAGCAGCTTCACTAGAAGGGTCTGGTCTTCGTAGAGCTCGAACGCCTCATCGAAGCCGCCCACCGCTACCAAAGCTTCGCGGTGAACCATGATCGAGCAGATGCACGGCACATGAGCCCGCTGGCGCACGATGACCTGGTCGAGCAGGTCGGGCGGCATGTGCAGACGGCCCGATTGGCGTGGCATCGAGTCGGTCCAGTTCCTGTGCGGCTCATCGGGGAACCACCACAGGGTCGGTCCATAAAGGACCTTGGCGCGAGGATGCGCATCAAAGATCGCAAGTTCCGTCTCGAATTTTTCCGGCTCAAATATATCGTCGCCATCCAGGAACGTGAAGAACATGCCCGACGCGGCCGCGATTCCGGCATTGCGCGCCGCGGCGGCGCCGCGACGCTGGCCGTTCGATCGAATGAAACGGATTCGCGGATCGCCGGTTGCCGCAGCCACCGCGATTGCAACGCTCCCGTCGAATGATCCGTCGTCAATGAGAAGCATTTCCCAGTCGGTGAAGGTTTGCGCGCGCACGCTTTCGATCGCGTCCGGAAGAAACCGCTCGACATTGAGGAAAGGCGTGATGACGGAGATCAATGGCATCGGCGTCGTGCCCATTGTGCAGAATGCGCGGCGGCCGACGAAGGGCGACCTTCACTCCCTACGGGGCCGCAAGGGTTGTCATTTCTCTTCACAGCATGTCCATGGCCGTTCGTTCGACGCGTTGAAAGATCACGACGCCGATGAACAGCACGACCGAGGTCGTGACAAGCGCTGCAGCGATTTGTGGCGCACCGACCGCCGAAGTGCCGAAGAAGCACCAGCGCCATTCATCAATTATGACAGCGAGAGGATTCAGAAATCCGGTCAGCGTCCGGTACTGCTCGGGAATAGCCGAAAAAGGAAAGATGATCGGCGTCACGAACAGCCAGATCTGAATGAGGAACGGAGTCATATGAGCTGTATCGCGGTACTTCGCGGTTGACGCTCCTAGACAAAGCCCAACAGCCAACGAGAATGCCGCGATCTGGATGATCACCAGCGGAAAGAACGCGAGGCGCCACGACAACCCGTCCACTTTTCCTGTCAGCTGGTACCAGAGCAAGAAGGCCAATGCGACGCCAAGCTGGATCGCCAGGGCCACACTGTTCGACAGCAGCGAGGACACGGGAACGACGAGTCGCGGGAAGTAGATCTTGCTGAAAAGATGACCGTTAGCAATGAAGACCTGGCTCGCGGTGGAGACGACTTGGGAAAAATACGACCACAGCACCAGCGCTGTCAGATAAAAGATTGGCGCGGGATGGCCACCGGTTGAAATGCCCGCGATACCGCTGATCACGGTGGTCAAGGCTGCGGTAAGCGCCAGGGGCTGCAGGATCAGCCAAGCCGGACCAAGCAAGGTCTGCTTGTAGCGGACTTTGATGTCGCGCATCGCGAACAGGAGCAGCAGATCGCGATAGCGCCACAGGTGCCAGAAATCGAGGTCAAACCAGCCGCGTCGAGGAGTGATAAAGGTAGTCTGCTGTGCGTTCATCAGAACAGATGATCCTCGATTTTTCGCAAGAATTCGTCCCCTGACCAGTTGCCGACATACAATCGAGGTAAACGCAGCACGTCTGCCTCGGGCGCAACGCACCCGGCGCGCGTGGTGCATGCGAACTCAAATCCCGCTTCCCTGACGGCAGATACCGACAGAGCGTCATGGTCTCCGAATGGATATGCAAAAGAGAGGACGCGTTTTCCGGTCATTTGCTCACAGGCCGAACGGCCGTCGACGATCTCGCGAAGCTGGGTCGCGAAGGAATGGGCCGGAAGCGTGGGATGACTGACAGTATGACCGCCGATCGTGATCAGGTCGTCACTGATGTCACCAACCTCCGCGGGAGTCATAATACAGTGCTCTGGCCTGGCGTCGAGGCCAACGCCCGCCCATTTCGCAATGTCTTCGACGTGTGCGTTCTGACGCTCATATGGCAGCGTTCGGAGCGCCGACCACACCTCCCGGTAGACTTTGTCACGGCCGGCCTGATCCACCATCTTCGGGATAAGCCAGTGATGCCTGCCTCCCTCGATCGTGATGTCGAGTTGGTCAGGCAGTTCAGGCGTCTCAAGACAGATGCGCGTGAGCGCATCCCACCAGAATTCTCTGCCGCTTCCGATTGCTCCCGTCGCAACAAACAGCGTCATCGGGCAGTCGTGACGCTGCAGGATAGGGCGAGCGTTGCTGTAGACGTCGTGATAGCCGTCGTCAAACGTGACAACCGCAAGCGGTTTGCCTGGCTTTCCCCGTGCGATGACATCGAACAGCTCATGCAAATGCACCACCCGCCGGCTCCGCGTCAGCGCTTCGATTTGTTCGTCGAACCTCGCCGGATGGACGGCTAGGCTCCACGGATCGACGGCGATATCTGCAACGCGATGGTACATCAGTATGATGGGAGCACGGCGCAGGCGTCGACGCCGCACCAGCCGACCAAGCTGCAGGAGAACGCGCGGGATCACCGTCGTTCTCCCGCCGCAGGAAACGTAAAAACCACGGTCACGTCCGATCGCGGATGCCATCCCGATCGGCAGAAACGCGATACATGTGAGTGTTCAAGCATATAGCTGATGGCAATAAGACCATGAGGCCATGGGCACGGATGTGAGCGAAATGAGGAAGCATGAAGGCATCCACGAGTTTCGGCGGATTGAAACCAGCATATTAGCACATGTCGCCGCCGTAAGTGCGAATACCGGGCGAATTCTCAGATGTTGAAGTAGCCGGTAGGGACAGGCGGCTTGATACCATCCCGCTCGAGCATGCTAGTATTTAGGCCGGTGGCATTCATCCTTCATCAAAAGCAGGCTTTTTTCGATATGCAACCCGCAGTTTCAGTCATCATTCCTGCCTACAACGCGGAAAAGACCATCCGACACACCCTTCAGTCGGCCGCCTCGCAAACTTTCAACCAGCTAGAGATCATAGTGGTCGATGACGGGTCGACCGACCGGACCGCTGAGATCGTCGAGGCGTTTGCAACCAGTGATCCGCGTATTTCTCTTCTGAGACAGCAGAACCAAGGGGTTGCTGTCGCCAGAAACCTGGCAATTCATGCGGCGAAGGGTGAATTCATAGCGCCACTTGATGCGGATGATGTGTGGCACCCGACAAAGCTGGAAAAGCAGCACAGCCTCTTTCAGTCGCGGCCGTCTCTCGGCCTTGTCTACGCATGGTATCGGGTCATCGATGATGATGATTGGGTGGTCGAATGCTCCCCGCCAACTCTCGCTCGCGGGGACGTTCACAACTGGGTGCTGGTCGAGAATTTTATCGGCAATGCAAGTTCACCGCTAATCAGGCGATCGGTTCTTATGGCAACCGGGGGATACGACCCGTCGCTCAGAGCCGCAGGCGCCCAAGGAGCCGAAGACTTGCAGATGCAGCTCAACATTGCCGCGATCTGCGATTATGATGTCGTTCCCGAGTATCTGATTGGTTACCGGCGATCACTATCTTCTATGTCGACCAGGTATGTCGTCATGCTGACATCGCACCGGATCGTCCTTGAAACAGTCCGCACGCGACATCCCAAGCTAGCTTCTTTCTTGTTTCGTTGGTCCGATGGCGTGGCTTCAGCGTATTATGGCAGCGAAGCCGCCCGCACGTCGCCAGGCGCGGCCATCGCTCCGCTTGTCCACGCAACACGGATCGATCCGGCCGCGCTGTTTCATGTCTTCGCAAAGCCGTCCGCACAAGACCTGTGGCGGCGGCTGTGTCGCTTTTTACCAAGAATGCTTGCGGTTAAACAGCGCATAGTTCCGACCTCGCCGCATTCCATCTGTACCTCAGAGCGTTTCTTCGACGCCGATCCGACCTTCATCTGCCAGCCATTTCCTCCGGAGTGGCTTCGAAGGCGAGTCCAGATGGCCCTCAAGACGCCAACGCCGCGCCAGCTTCGCGAGTCAGGTCCGAGGAGTATTGATCCGTCCGCTCTCGTCGAAGACGGCGCTTAAGGTCTCAAACACGAGGTGCACCCAGACCCCCGTGGCGGAAGCTGCAAGCGTGCGAACAGGAATACGCTCACATTCACCAGACAGTCTCTTCATAAAGGGGCCGAAACTCGGCGTTCTTGTTGCGCATCCGTTTCACTCCAACCTTGATCGAGCGAGGAACCAGCCTGGCCCGGCAGTACATGTCGATCATGTTGGGCAGGCGGGAAATTGCCGTGCGCGGTTCCAGGACGAAGTACCTCTTCAGCAGGTCGCCGGCTGCGAACAGCCGCCCGCCGACCAAGGCTCTGATGGCAAGCCAATGGATCATGTCGACCAGATGCGCATCGAGATCGCTGCCGAACTGCGGATATTTTTCGCGATACTCGGCAAGGACGATTTCACATGAACGAAGCATCTGCATGACATCGCTCGACATGTTGACGTTCGTCATCCGATAGCCCACCAGGTGCTGAGGCACGACACGGAATTCGTAACTTTCCGCTATCCTGAGGCACATGAGAAGGTCCTCGCAGCCTTGTGCATTCCTGGCCCTCAGGGAAGGATCGAATTGTCCCGCCTGCTCGAATGCGGAGCGACGCATCAGCATCGAACTTCCGTTGCCGACAAAATTCATTCTGCACATCCGTTGCAGAACGCGGCCATCGGCATCAGGTCGGTATAGTGAGAATACCCGGCCGTCCTCGTCGATTTGGGCAAACCAGCAATATGCCAGGCCCGCAGAAGAGCCGCCTTCCTGCAGGGCGCGCAGTTGCAGTGCGATCTTGGATGGGGCCCAGAGATCATCCGCGTCGACAAACGCCAGAAACTCCGCATCGGTAGAAGCGGCGCCACTGTTGCGAGCCTGCGCAACACCGGCGTTCGGCTGCTTTATCAGGCGTATGCGCCGATCTTTCGCGGCATGGGAGGTCACGATTGATTCGGACCGGTCCGTAGATCCGTCGTCGACCACGATGATGTCCAGTGCCTGGTGGCTCTGCCTGCAGATGCTGGCCAAGGTAGCACCGATGGTTCTCTCAGCATTGAACATTGGTACCACGACGCCTACCGTAGCATTGTCATCAATCATCAGGCCTTCGTTTCCGCAGTTGGGGAATGGTTTATTTGAGTATTCTATTGGATATGCATTGCTGGCCAACAACCGGGGGCGAATTCGGGGCAAGTCAGACCGATTGTTCTCCTGCCAGCCTGGCCCTAACGGGCTTCGATCGTGGCAATCAAATCTCGAATCCGGGAAATCGAACTTGGATCCATCCGGGAACGGGCCGCGGATCCGCCGCGCCCCGATGCAATATTAGTTCCCTCTGAACAGGCGCGTCAACCAACGCTGTCTTGATCGCTTCGCTCCCGATGCGCGCGGTTTTCCGGGGACCCGGTGTCGATGGAAATGCAAAATGTGATGAGTTGGCGGAGGGAGAGGACCTGAAATCCAACCTTCTCCACGGATCCGCGATCACCTTCGTAGTCGGGGTGTTCGGCTGATGCTGTTCAGTCGACGTGTTCAATCTGCGGACCTGGGTCAACCGGCAGAGCCGGCGTGCAACTTTGCCCCTAGCCTGCCAGCGCCTCTACCTGACGGCGATGAAAAGCATCGGGCTGATGGCCTGGGGCGGGCCATCAGCCGGCCTCACCAGATGCTACACTCGCCGCTTGGCCTGCCTTGGCCTCGCCTTCCCGGCAATCATGCTGCTGGAGGCCAATTCCCGACGAAGAGCGATTTTGGGCCACCGGAGTGCCGGTGAAGGGCCGTTGCTCAGAACTGACCTCCAGGAGGCACTTTCTGGTGTAGGGATGGTCATGCCACTCCTCCAGCTCTTGCCGCAGCGATCTCGGCGAAGGTCCGTTCGTCGCCCTCCAGCACTGCTGCCTGGCCGGTGAAGTCCTGCCAACGCAGCACCGCGACATCGACATAGGCTGCGTTCAGTTCGATCGGGTGACAGCAGCGGCCGGTCACGAAGGCGTCCTTCTCGATCGAGGCAGAAGAGGATCGCCTAGATTTGCTTTTGTGTAAAAGGCCGCTTCGTGCCTACTGACTTTCCGGCATTCCAAGCAGCGCGTCGTTGAATTGCAGGATCGTATTGAGAGTAACCCATTTCCGTTCTCCTTGGCCTTGATTGGCCGATGGAGAAACGAACAACGCCCGAGCTACAGCTCTGGGGTAGATTTGGGGCCGGTAGCAGACCGCCGCTTCTGGCCTCGAATGTTCAAGAGCGGACCTTCAGGTCGGCGCAAGCATCATCGTGATCTGATCCAAGCAGACGTGGTCAGTAAAATCCGGCGTCGCGCAAATGGGCTCGATTGCCTCAGACGTTGTGCTAACCTTCGGTCCTCCACTCGGATCTAGGGGAGAAGGATGCGCTTTAATCATCGCCCAATCCAGATACTCATAGAGCCGAGCGACTATGTGCTGCGTAATATCGGTGACATGGCAATGCTCTATGCTGCCACGGAGCGGCTTGCGCGGCTGTGCGACAATTCGACGATCAACGTTCTGACTGACGATCCGGACGCGCTTCGCCGCTTCTGTCCCTTTGCCACCCCCCTGTCCGCCGAAGGGCGCGCCCTATGGCTCAAGCCTGATTTCAGGCCGGCCAAGTTGAAGCGGTTCGTGCCCAAGCACTGGCCCGATCGCATTCGCCGACACGCGCCGAGGCTCGTTTCTCTGTTCTGGCGCCTTAAGTTTAGGCACATGCCGGATGCGCGCGCGGCACTTCTTCGCTTCACCGATGCTGTGGACAGGGCAGACCTTGTGCTTGTAAGTGGAATGGGCGGAATCACAGACGCTTTCCCAGAATATGCCCTGTCGGTACTCGAAACTCTGAATCTCGCGCTTGCAAGGAAAGGACGGCCGGTGGTCATGGTCGGCCAGGGGATGGGCCCGCTTGCCAATGCCGAGCTGAGAGCGCGTGCATCGGCCATATTGCCAAGGCTCCACTTGATCGCGCTTCGCGAAACGCGAGCCGGGCTTCCTCTGCTCGCGGAGCTGGGTGTTTCCAAGGACAGGATCTGCGCAACCGGCGATGACGCCATCGAAATGGCGCATGAGATGCGAGTGGATGAGCTTGGCACCGGCATTGGCGTCAATCTACGTCTTTCCTCCTATTCAGGAGTATCAGCGGATATTCTCGAAGGGCTGCGACATGTCTTAGGCGCCACATCGGATTCGCTCGAGGCACCCTTGATCGCCGTTCCAGTCTCATGGGTGCCTCGCGAAGCGGACATCGACGCAATTCGTGGACTGATGCCCACCGATGAGACCGAGCTGAACCGGGCACTCGCGATCCGCACGCCGATCGACCTCATTCGGCAAATCCAGCGCTGTCGGGTCGTAGTCACTGGCAGCTACCACGCCGGCGTTTTCGCGTTGGCCAACGGTATCCCGACGATCGGGCTAGCCAGATCCGACTACTATGTCGACAAGTTCCTTGGCCTCGCCGATATGTTCGGCACGGGCTGCGAGATGGTGGCACTCGATCATCCGAACTCTGCCGAGAAGCTTCGATCGGCGCTCCGGCGCCTGTGGGAAGAGGCGCCCGCTATTCGCCCGGCGATATTGGCCAGGGCCGAAGCTCAAATCGCTGCCGGCCATACCGCTTACCGTCGCATTCGCGACGCGATCGGGGACCAAGGCTGAATCAGGGGCCGCCATGCTGGAATACAACAGTTGGTCGACAAGACTAAAAGCGCTCAGATGCAAGCTGTTCGGAAAGACCGACTTTGAGCGGTGGACCGATGCCTCGGAATTCGAGGACTGGGAGGAAAGGACGAAAATCATTGCCCGGTTAGTGCCACCTGGGGCGAGGGTGATCGAGTTCGGCGTGGGAATGAGCAAGCTTCAACGTCATCTCGACCCAAGCTGCCAATACACTCCGTCCGACCTCGTGAGCCGCGGACCTGGCACGATCGTGCTGGACCTAAATCAACGACCCTTGCCTGATCTGACCGCCCATGCATTCGATCTCGCAATTTTTGCTGGGGTTCTCGAATACGTTCACGATCTACATTCCTTTATAGAATGGCTGAGGCGGCAATCGCCGGCTTGTATCGCGTCATATGGTTGCGCGGCTCACCCCCGACATAGCCTGGCCAGGCTGCCGGAAACGTTCCGCCGCGCTGGCGCAGGCTGGACCAACACATTTACGGAAACGGAGCTGATCCGCCTCTTTGCCGATGCCGGATACGGGCTAGCGCACGCTGTCGACTGGCACACCGCGGAAGGCGACGAGAGGATCTTTCACTTTCGAGACAATGACTGAACCCAGTCCGGTTCGATGTTTCGAGCTCATCCGATCCTTTCATAAGACGTTCCAGTTCATGCGCTCCGGACCGGCGCAATGACCTCAGCCTCATTGCAGCTAGCCGTCCGGCTACTATCCTGGATCGGCGTCAATCCTAGCCTGCTCTGCGGCCGTCTGGAGAGATGGAAGTCAGGTTTCTGCTGATTGCGGTATTCCAATGCCCTTTGTGTGCGACCTTAACGGCATAAGCTCGATCAGGTGATCGAACTTGATGGTGTCTTTGCGGTTTGATCTAAACTCTGTAAGCTTGACAGGGCGTTTGATTGCCATGCGGCGGTGGCAGTGAACACGATTTCCGCTTCAACCATCTTGCGAGTAGCATGATGACTCTCAGCTCAGTGAAACGCCTCGTGCGGGCTTCGTTCAATGCGATCGGCCTCGAAGTAAGTCGCGTCTCCCGGTCACGGGCTCCGCACACTCGGTTTGAGATGATCTACGAGAAGTACAAGGACAGCACCATGCTTGGTCGCGAGCAGTATATCGCGAACCTCGCTCTTACTGCTACGGCGCCAGCGCATGGCTGCGTAATCGAGTGTGGCGTCTGGAAAGGCGGCACTTGTGCCGGCATGGCTGAGATCCTAGGACCGCAGCGAGAATATTTCTTATTCGACAGCTTCCAAGGCCATGTTGATCCACAGCCTATCGACGGCCCCGCTGCCCTTGCCTGGAAGGCTGGTACGAACGGCCCGTGGTACTTCAACAATGCGATCGTCGGAACCGAGCATGCCGATGCGGCCATGAGGAAGTCCGGCGCAACGCGTTATCAGCTTGTCAAAGGCTACTTCGAGGAGACATTGGCCAAATTCGAACCTCCATCACCCATCGCGGTGCTACGAATCGATTGCGACTGGCATGCCTCCGCAATGACTTGTCTTCGGGCCCTTTTTCCTTACCTGGCCGACGATGGGATCATGATCGCAGACGGGTACCCCGACTGGGATGGTTATGCACGGGCGATCCACGAGTATCTCGCCAGCTACGAAGGTATGGCTCGCATCAAGCAATTCGAAGGCGGCTTATACTACGTCGTCAAGGGTGAGCGAGATTGGTCGACGGCTGGAAACGGTGTTTTTGCAGCGCGCCAAAACGGCAACGCCGCAGAAGGCTGATGACAACGCATTCCACTTTGATCACTTCCCGCCAAGCCGAAGAGCGTTGACCACGGTTGAATTTCTGCACGTCGCTCTGTTCACGCGTTGTCTATCGGGTGAAGCGCGCGCTGCCGAGCCCTTTACCACTGCGATTCCGCAACCGCGACAAGCCGCCGCCCATGCGTAGCGGTGATCGAGCTGTCGAGCCCGTCCGACAGGAACGATCCGACTCCACGTCGGCCACCATTATACTTGCGGACCGCCCCCTCGAGCACGAGCCTCGATGGCCTCGACCCCGATCCGTCGAAGGCCTTCAACTCGGAGGCGCGAAGGCGAGCCTCTCTCCGAGCCGCGCCACGTAGAGCGGCTTGATGCCGAGCGGGTCGCGCGCCGCGATGATCCGCTCGGGCGTCGCCAGCACGAAGGCGAACATGCCATCAAGGCGGGTCACCCATCGCAGATCGGGGCGAATTCGAGGCAAATGAGGGTCGGTCATTCAGCCTGGCCTATCGTACCTGACGGGTTCGGACCTTGACGAAGCAAGGCCAAATCCGAAAAACAGACGAGGATCGCGGGCGGTCGCCAATCCGCGTCGCGCGGCGCCCGTTGACCGGCTTATTCAGTAAAGGGTAATAATCTCAGTTACTGGCAGCGACACTATGCCACTGGGAACGGGTCACCTTGGGGAGGCCGCGTCGAGATTGGCGAAGCCATGGATCTGCCGTTCACGATCAAACGGTCGCCGGTCCGCGAGCGACTGACCCCTGATGTCCATCCCGGCGGCTTTGTCCTGGGCTGCAACATGACGATGTACGGCGATCTTGCAGCCCGTATCGGGCTTTTGGACGAGCGGTTCGGACCCTGGGGCCACGTTGGGACGAGGAAGGTCATCACTCGGCCGGGCGCGACAAGTTTGTAGCCGCAGCCTTGCCTCGTCGTACCGGTCGACTGCCCAATTCCGGGACACAGCACCGTAGCTGCTTTGCAGCCAAGCCAGCTTAAGCCGATTCCAGACCACATCTGCACCGGCCTGCAGCCGTTTCTCAGCATCTGACGATGCGCAGCCGGGTGTCGCGGCCGCCGAATTACCCTGGACGATATAGGCAAGGCCCTGGCGTTCGGCATAGTCGATGGCCGCCTGAAGCGTCGGAAAATCAAGCTCCACCTGGGTCAGTGTGTCTCCGCCTCCTGTGTAGCCCATCAGCGGTTCGATGACCGGCGCAGTACGGCGCTCGAACACCAGCCGCCAGCCTTTCGGCCGGGCGCGGCCCGAGGTCATGGCTGAGCGGCAAGGCTTATAGATCCGCGCGACCGCGTGGCGCGGGAACTCGGATCTGCCGACCCAGAGCGCTCACCTGCCGTTGTCGTTTGCCGGTTCGAGATTTTCTACAACTCGTGTGACTTCACTTTCTTGCTTCTGCATCATCCATCCCCTCCCATTTGGCGAAGGATGCGCCGGAGGCAGCGGCCGGCCACCTCCGACTGCTCCATGCATCAGTGGTTGATCGGAATGCGCTTCACCTTTGACGGCGCGTTCGAGTTCTTCGGCAGCGCCAGAGTCAACACGCCATTGGTAAACGACGCTTTGACCTTTTCGTCCTCGACCTCGTAGCCGAGGGGTATGCGCCGCTCGAAGCGACCGTAGAAGCGCTCGGAGTAATCCTTCTCATCGGTTTCCGATCGTTTTTCGCCACGCAGGGTCAGCACGTCGTCGTCGAGCAGGACTTCGATGTCCTTCTCTTCCATGCCAGGGACCTCGGCGGTGACGCGAAGCTCGGTATCCGATTCCGAAATCTCCACCTTGGGCCAGCCGCCGTTGAACGGCGAGAGCTGTCCGAGGGAAGGAAAGCGCGTGCCAAACGTCCGCGAAACATCGTCGAGCAACCTGTTCACCTCGCGATAGAGCGAAAGGAACGGGTTCTGGTCGCCGCCGCGATAGACGCTCGGGGTCTGACTGCCGTTGCGGCCCCAGGGAATGAGATCACGCATATTCATGGTCATTTACCTCCATGTTCAGCAGACATGCCTCTGGAAGGCACCGACGGCCGCCGGTGCCTTGCCTTTTCAGATATGCGATGCATCAAGCCGCGTTTTTCTCGCCTTCGATCTGCTGCGGCTTCGCCTTTGCCGCGCTGCCGCCGATAGCGATCCGGCGCGGTTTCATCTCTTCGGGAATCTCGCGCTTGAGATCGACGGTGAGCAGCCCGTTTTCGAGGCTGGCGCCGGCCACCTTGACATGGTCGGCCAGTTCGAACCGACGCTCGAAGGCTCGACCGGCAATGCCGCGGTAGAGATACTCGCCATTGTCTTCACCGGTCAGAGATCCGCTCACAACCAGCATGTTGGGCTGGTGAGTGATCGTCAGCTCATCCTGCGAGAAACCGGCCACCACCATGGTGATGCGGTAGTCGTCCTCACCAACTTTGGCGATGTCGTAAGGCGGCCAGTTGTCGACGGTGCTGACGCGGCTCGCGTCCTCGAGCATGTTGAAAATGCGGTCGAAGCCGACGCTTGACCGGAACAGGGGTGTAAAATCGAGGTTCGTCCTCATAGCCACATCCTCCTTTGAGCAACATGGATACAGGATGGCGCCAAGAGCCTTGACGCCTCCTGGACTGCGCCGGCCCCATTCGGCGACCGGCGATTGTTGATTTAGAACAGTGTGTTGCGCTTTCAAGAGGCACATAGGAAAATTTTCAGTGAGACGCATGCCGTTAGAGCTGGTTGACCGTGGCTGCGAAGCCGGTCACGGTTGAGCCGTCAGCCTCGCGGTCACTGCCGATTTGGCGGGATAACTCGTCCAAGTCGCGCAACGCCTCCATGACCGCGTCGAAGTTGAGCGGTGCGGTCGCGCCCGGCGGCATACGCAGCGCCGGCACGGATTCTACCGCACAGGCATCTGATGCCCAGGAGGAAAGGATGGCACGCTTTTCCCGGACGTCCAACGTCATGTCGGTGAGCACGTCCTGCGGACGCTCGAAGTGCCGCGCCGGGTGGAGCAGCCGGTCGAGAAAAAGATCAGGGGTTTCAGCCGCAATCGGGGGAATAGTAGCTCCTTCCATCGATGGTCCTCCGCTTCAACATTCTCCTTTGTGGACGTTCTTCGGTGGCTCGCGAGAGTTTCACCCGACGAATTTTTGGACGCCTTCCCCGAAATTTCAAGAGACTCCAAGGCCCCGATAACTGCGTGCGCGGGCGCGATCGGGGTTGCGTCCTGGCGACATGCTCCTTGCCGTCAATCGGCAGCCGCTTTCGACGGTGGCCGAGTTGACCGCGGCTTTGCGCCAAACTGCCGGAACGATCGCGCTCGACCTGTTTCGCGGCGGAGAACGGCGTTTCCTCGTGGTCCGCTAAAGGGTTGATCCGGTTGGGTGGCCGGCTCGCCCGATGGTCGAGCGGGACACGCTGCTCAAGAGGCGGCTGCTTCGGGCACTCCTTCCAAAGCCATCTATGCTTTCTGTGAGGCCAATGGAGCATTGTCGGGGGCGGGAATTCCGGGTCCTCCAGACAGCCGACCGATACCGACAGCGCATTCTTCAGCCCTTCTGCCCGCATGAAGACGACCGAGCCGCACGTCGTGCAGAATGTCTGCTCCAGCCATTGTCCCGACGAGCCGGTTCTGCGCCAGGATCTGGTCTCGCCTTTGTGGCCGATGAGGGCAGAGTCGGCGTAAATGGCCCGGTATGAGAACGCCGTTCCGGTGCAGCGCTGGCACTCCATGCAACTGCACGCATAGACGCGTCGCGGCTCCCCGGCGAGGACAAGTTCCACAGCCTGGCATGAGCAGGTCGCGGTTCGTTTCATCTTGCCGCTATGCATTCGGCGCCCCGCTCTGGCGCGGCGAGCCATTTCGAAACAGGGGCGCGAGGGATGCAAAATCATCTTCCATGCTCCCGAGCGAGAGCGCCTGCCGAAAGATCATATCCATGGCGCGCGGCATAGCCGCGTCGAGGCCTCGCTCCTCGCATGCCTCAAGCAGGTGCTGGAAGGCGCCGTAGTGGGCACCCAATGACGCCAGGGTCGCGTCGTCGCCGGCAAAACGGCGTGCGTTCGTTCTATCCACCAGGTCGAACAGAGCGGCATCGACAACCGGCTTGAATCCGGAAAGATGGCTCCTGAACGTCGCCAGGTCGAGACCTTCAGCCTCGGCGACGGCCATGCCCTGGAGCGCTCCGAAGAGCCCGCCCCACATCTGAGTGAGCAGAGCGGTATCAAGCGCCGAGGCTTGACCGGGCAGCTCCCCGACATAGCTCGTGCCGCCGCCGAGTGCGAAAAGCAGGGGCTTGTGCTTCTCGTAAACGTCGCGAGAACCCGAATAAAGCAGTGCGGTCTCTGGCTTGCCGATAAAGTCCGGAGTTGCCATGATTGCCCCGTCCAGATAGCCGGCACCATGCGCTTCCATCCAGCGCGCTTCTTCCCGCGCCAGACGCGGTGAGCCGGAGGTGAGTTGTACGACGGCCTTCCCGGCCAATTTCGAAGCGACGTCACCTCGCTTCAGCAAAGCCTCGCTGGCGGCATAGTCGAGAACATTGATGATCACGAGTTCGGCCGCCTCAATTCCAGCCTCCACCGAGGGGGCGACCTTCGCGCCAAGGGCCGCTAATGGCTCGCACTTTGCCGCGGTCCGATTCCAAACCCATGTTGGACAGCCGCGGTCGAGCAGCGTTCGAGCAATGGACGAGCCCATTCGGCCCGCGCCGAGGACGCAGACATTTGATATCATAATAAGTTCTCCGATAAACTGACGGCCCTCTCGACGAGGTCCGTTTTATGTTTGGCGCGCTCGCTCCGAAGATATAAATTCTTGCTCCGTTGAGAAGTACGCACCTTGAGGTAAGCTATCGCCATCATGACAGGAGCTGCCAAATGAGGCGCAAGGAACCAGACAGCTGCGGATTTGCTGCTGCGCTGCAGGCCATCGGCGGAAAGTGGAAAACCTCGCTGCTGTGGGAACTGCACCTGCGGCCGTACCGCTTCGCCGAACTGCGACGGTTGCTGCCTGGCGTCAGCGAGAAGGTGCTCACGCAACAATTGCGGCAGATGGAAGCCGACGGGCTGATCAGCCGGCGCGTCTATGAGGAGGTGCCGCCTCGCGTGGAATACTCGATCACGCCGCTCGGCTTCAGCCTAAACGATGCGGTGACAGTTATGTCGGCGTGGGGCAAGCACCACGAGATATGGAAATCGCAGCGCAAAGCGGCCTGACCCGGGCAGACCTATAAAGGTTCTGGCCGACCGCCGCACGATTCCTAGTCGATGCGCGGTCGCTGCTTGCCACGACAGGCCAGAAGATTGGCGACGACGAGCAGCACAATCGACAACACCATCATCAGCGTCGCGGCGGCGGTGATTGCCGGGCTCAGCTTCTCGCGCAGCCCGATGAACATTTCGAGCGGCATAGTGCGCTGATTGGCGCTGGCCAGGAACTGCACCACGACGACCTCGTCGAACGAGGTGACGAAGGCGAAAGCGGCCCCTGACAGGACGCCGGGCAGGATCAGCGGCAGCATGACCCTCAAAAACGATGTGATGGGCTTTGCTCCGGAGATGGCGGCGGCGCGCATCAGATTGCGGTCGAAGCCGGTGAGGCTCGCTCCCACCGTGACGACGACGAACGGACTGGCGAGCGCGGTATGCGCCAGGATGATGCCGGCATAGGTGCTGGCAAGTCCGACACGTGCGTAGAACAGATACGAGCCGACGGCGGTGATCACCACCGGCACGATCAGCGGCGACAACAAAAGCGGCATGACAATGCGGCGACCGGGGAACTTTTCGTCGGAAAGCGCGATTGCCGTCAACGTGCCCAGCGTCGTTGCGATCAGCGTCGTGCCGAAGGCAACGATCAGGCTGTTGCCGATCGCAGATTGCCAGCGCTGGGTTCCAAGCACGACCTCGTACCAGCGTGTCGAAATTCCCTCCAGCGGGAAGATGAAGAAGGCGCCGCTGTTGAACGACAGGGGAACGGGAACGAGGATCGGCACGAGGAGGAACAGGATCACCATGCCGCACCACAGCCAGAGCAGGGTGATGCGGATTCTTTCGCCTGTCGTCGGATAGGAAGACAGCAACATGGCTACACCAGCTTGAGGCGGTCGAGGCCGAGGATGCGGGCGAAGATGCCGAACAGCGCCAGGGTGAAGACGAGCAGGATGAAGCTGAGCGCCGCCGCCATCTCCCAGTTCAGTTCGACATTAACGTAGCTGGCGATGAAATTGCTGATCAGCTGGTCGCTAGCGCCGCCAATCAGCGCCGGCGTGATGTAATAGCCGAGGCAGAGGATGAAGGTGAGCAGGCAGCCGGCCATCACGCCCTGAAAGACCTGTGGAAGATAGACGCGGCGAAACGCAGTATAAGGTTTTGCGCCGAGCGAATAGGCAGCCTTCATCTGCGAAGGCTGGATGGTGCGCATGACGCTGTAGATCGGCAGCAGCGTGAACGGCAGCTGGATGTGGGTCATGGCGATGATCAGTCCGATGCGGCTGTACATCAGGTCGAGCCGGTCGTCGGCGACGCCGAGCCACAGGAGCAGGTCGTTGACCAGGCCGAATTTCTGCAGGAGCACCGTCCAGGCCGCGGTTCGCACCAGGATCGACGTCCAGAACGGCAACAGCACCGCGACGATGAGGATGGCGGCGAGGCCCTTGGGCACGGAGGCGATGAGGTAGGCGAGGGGGAAGCCCAGTATCAGCGTGGCCAGCGTCACCGCTGCGGCGACGCAAAATGTGCGCATGAACACCTGCACGAAGATCGCCTGTTCGGGTGACACCCTTTCGATGCCGCCATCGCCGTTCCAGCGCAGATCAAGCGCGCTCAGCAGGTAGAACGACGTCACTCTATGGGTGCCGCTCTCGATGACCGGCCATGTGCCCGGCGCCGACCAGAACGGCACGGCTTTCATCACCTCCAGCGGCGGCCTGTCGGCGGCTTCCAGTTGGCGCACCGTCTTGAGCACCTGGCTGCGTGCACCCGGCAGGCGGGCGTTGAGGCTCTTGGCGAGTTCATAGGCGGTGCCCTTGGCCTGATTGCTCCGGAGGTCGGCGGCAAGAGCCAGGAAGGCGGCGTCGTCGGGCAGTCCGGTGCCGTTCCAGCCGCGTAATGCCTGGCTGGTCTGCGGCAAGGCGTCGGCAATCGTCGGATCATAGACGGCGCGCGACAGAAGCAGGACGATCGGGATGCCGAAGCTCAACGCCAGCAGCACGAGCAAAGGCGCCGCCAGCGCCAGCGATCGCAGCCGGTCGCCGAGATCGGCGCGCCGAAGCGCCGCCGCGACCGGCTTTGCTGTGCCGGAATCGGCGCCCGACCAGTCGCGGCTTGCCCGCGGCCGGTCCAGTTTCGTGGGCTCAAGCGCCGACATTTTCCCTACTGCGCGAGCCAGGCATTGAAGCGCTTGACCAGATCCTCGCCATAGTCACCCCAGAATTCGGTGTCGGCGACCAGATAAGCGGTCATGTGGTCAGGTGCGTTCGGCAATTTCGGCAGGGCGTCCGGCGCGACGAAGGAGGCCGCATCGATGCGCACCGGCCCGTAGGTGATGTAGCTGGCGAGCTTGGCGTTGATTTCCGGCTGGCTGATATAGGCAAGATATTTGTAGGCCAGCTCCGGGTTCTTGGCGCCCTTCGGAATGGCGATCATGTCGTATTCGAGGATCTGGTTGTTCCAGACGATCTTGAACGGCGCCCCGTCCTTGTCGATGGCGTTCTGGATACGGCCGTTCCAGGCGGTTGTCATCACCACTTCCTTGGATGCGAGGAGCTGTGGCGGCTGCGCGCCGGCATCCCACCAGACGATGTCCTGCTTGATGGTGTCGAGCTTTTTGAACGCACGGTCGACGCCTTCGGGGGTTGCCAGCACCTCGTAAACATCGGCCGGCGCGACACCGTCGGCCATCAGTGCCCATTCGAGGTTCTGTGCCGGAAACTTGCGCATCGCGCGCTTGCCCGGAAACTTTGTTGTGTCGAAGATGTCGAGGACCGAGGTTGGCGCCTCCTTCAGCACGTTGGGGTCATAGGCAAGCACATCGCCATAGGCGTCGAGACCGACGCCGCAGTCGAGTGCGGAACCTTCGATGAACTTTTCACGGGGGGCGATCTTGGAATAGTCGAGCCGCTCGAGAATGCCGGCGTCGCAACCCTGCAGCACGGTCGCGGTCTCGACCGTCACCAGATCGATCGGCACGTTGCCGGTGTCGACCATCGCTTTGACCTTGCCAAGATCGCCAAGATATTCCTGCTCGACGATCTTGATCCCAGTCTCCTTGCTGAACGGCTCGAACCATGCCTTGCGCTGGGCATCCTGCCAGGCGCCGCCGCTGGCCATGATCGAAAGTTCGTCGGCGAAGGCGGCATGTCCCATGGTGATGAATGCTGTGGCTGCCGCGAAGGCGAACAGCCGGGCCTTTGTGATTTTCATTCTTCTTATTCCCCTGTTTTCGAGATGGAACCGCCCGTCCCGGCATCGGCCGGAAAGGCACGGCAGTCGTTGGGCGCGCAGGAAACCGTGACCGGTTCCCCGTTGCCCATGGTCGCTTCGGGGCCAACCTTGACGGTCAGCACCTGTCCGTTTTCCAGCCTGGCCAGAAGACGCTGGTGGTCGCCGAGATAGATGCGGCCATCGACGGTGGCGGTTAGCGCATTTGCTCCGTTCGAAGCGGGCGCAAGCTTCAGCCGCTCCGGGCGGATGGCGACATGGCAGGGCGCACCCTCCGTGACTCCGATGGCCAGCGCGGCGACCGAACCGCCGCCGTCCAGCGCGACGCGGCACTCCTTGCCGGAGACGCGCTCGACCTTGCCTTCCAGCGTGTTGTTCTCGCCGATGAAGCTCGCGACAAAGGAGCTCTGCGGCGTGTTGTAGAGATCATCCGGCGAGCCGAGCTGGGCAATTCCGCCATTGTTGAACACGGCAACGCGGTCCGACATGGTCAGCGCCTCGCTTTGGTCGTGCGTCACGTAGACGATGGTGACGCCGAGCATCGTGTGCAGCTGCTTGATCTCGAGCTGCATATGCTCGCGCAGCTTCTTGTCGAGCGCGCCGAGTGGCTCGTCCATCAGCACCAGGCTTGGCTCGAACACCAGCGCGCGGGCAAGCGCGACACGCTGCTGCTGGCCGCCGGAAAGCTGTGCCGGCCGCCGGTCGCCGAACTGCCGCAGCCGCACCATGTCGAGCGCGCGGCCGACGCGGGATGCAACGTCCGCCTTGGTGATCTTGCGGACCGAGAGCGGGAAGGCGACGTTCTCCTCGACGCTCATGTGCGGAAACAGCGCGTAGTTCTGGAACACCATGCCGATGTTGCGTTCGTAGGGCGGCAGCCTGTCGACTGACCGGCCTTCAAGCGTAATCACGCCGCCGGTCGGCCGTTCAAAGCCGGCGAGCATGTTGAGCGTCGTCGTCTTGCCCGAACCGGAGGGGCCGAGAAGGGTAAGGAACTCGCCGCGCGCCACGCTGAGGTTCAGCCGTGTCACCGCGAAAGTCCGACCGTCATAGGATTTCTCGACATCGACGAATTCGACAAATCCCTGCCGGCCGGCGTCCGGTGCCGCAGCGGCGCTGTCGGCTGGCAAGACTGTTGCTTCGGTGATCACGGACGGAAATCCGCTGAGCGGCGGCAATCGCCGCTTGTCGAAACGAGGTGGTGCTTGCCGTCCATGGGTCAGTCTCGCACGACGCTGGCCGCGCAAGGGCGGCAAACAAACTTGTATGCTCACACAATCAATCGCTAAAGCAGCATAGGTGCAGACAAGTTTGCCCGTCAAGCGGCTTTCTTCGGGATTGTGTGAGTTTTTTCAGCCGGATTTTGAAAACGGGTACCGGACAAGTGCTATTGTCCGGAGCATTGTCTTATGCTAGATGCGCGAGTAGCCAGAGTGTCAACACGCCGAAACCGCCAAGCCGCATGCTTCAGGACCTGCAACTCCCCTCGGATGAAGGCCCGGTCTACCGGCGCCTTGCGGACGCTATTGCCGAACGGATTACAGCCGGCACGCTTGCCGTTGGAGATCGGCTGCCGCCGCAGCGCGAGATTGCCCGCGCACTTGGCATCAACGTCACCACGGTGACGCGCGCGCTGTCGACGCTCCAGCAGCGCGGGCTGCTCGAAGCGCGGCCCGGGCGCGGCACCACGGTCGCCGCCCGCAACGGCGGCGAAGGACCAGGTTTCGTCTCGGCGCCGAGCGAAGACACCGGCGTCATCGATCTTTCCGTGAACAGACCAGCGACCTCGGCCTATCTCGACGCGCTGGCGCTGCTGTTGCCGCGCCTGTCCAAGGACCGGCACTACATCACGCTTCAGGACTATCAGCCGCCTGAGGGGCCGCTGTGGGCGAGAGAGGCAATCGCCGAGTGGATGCGGCCGGCGGCAGGCGACGGCGATCCCGGCCGGGTGGTGCTGGCGGCGGGCGCCCAGCATGGGCTGGACTGTGTGCTTGGCGCGGTGACCAGGCAGGGCGACGTCGTGCTCGCCGACGAAGTGACCTATCAGGGCATCAATGCATTGTGCCGGGTGCATGGGTTAGAGCTCAGAGGCGTCGCCATGGATCGTGGCGGCATGCGGGCCGACGCGTTCGACGCGGCCTGCGCGCAGCTCCGCCCGCGCGCGGTCTTCCTGGTGCCGACCCTGCACAACCCGACCACCATCACGCTACCCGAGGAACGCCGGCACGAGTTGGTGGCTGTGGCCCGTCGCCATAACGTCCTCATCATCGAGGATGACGTCTACCGCCCGCTGGCGGACAATCCGCCGCCGTCGCTTGCCAGCCTCGAGCCCGAATTGACGGTTCACATCGGTGCCTTGTCGAAGTGCGTTGCCCCAGGACTGCGCCTCGGTTTTGTGATCGCGCCACGCGCCATAGCCGGCCAGGTCGCCGCGGCTTTGCGCATCAACTGCTGGAGCATCAGCCCTCTGACCGCGCTGGTCGGCGCGCGACTGATAGAAGAGGGCGCGGCGGCGCGTATCATCGAAGCCCAGAAGCAGGAGCTTCGCCAGCGCCAGGCCATCGTTACCGAAATCCTCGGCCGGTACGATGTCCAGAGCCACGCCACCTCGACCCATGCCTGGCTGCGCCTCCCGGAGCCGTGGCGGGGCGCGGGTTTCGCTCGCACCTGCCTGGAACGTGGCGTTGCCCTTCTTCCCGGCGATGCCTTCGCGGTTGGGCGCGAGCCGGTGCAGCACGGGGTACGCATCAATGTCGGCGCCGCGCGCTCGCTCGACGATCTGCGCACGGCCCTGAACACAATGGCCGAACTGCTCGCGGCCGGGCATCTGCAACTGCCTGGTTTTATCTAGGGGCTCGGTCGTGGCAGCACCGGAAACCGTGGAAGTCGCCATAGTCGGCGCCGGCATTGTCGGTTTGGCAACGGCGCTCCGGCTTGCGGCCGAGGGGCGCGAGGTGCTGCTCATCGACCCCAACGAGCCTGGCTCCGGCGCCTCGTTCGGCAACGCCGGAACGCTCGCTGAATATGCCTGCATGCCTGTCGGCAACCCGGCCCTGCTGCGCGCGCTGCCAAAACTGCTCCTCGATCCGGACAGCCCTTTCGCCTTGCGCTGGCCGGCGCTGTTGCAGCTTGCGCCCTGGCTGGTTCAGTTCGTGCGGCAGTCGCTTCCGACGGCCACCCGTGCCAATGCGCTGGCGCTCGCCGGCCTTTTGGCGGAGGCTCTGCCGGCCTGGGAGGAGATGGTGAAGGAGGCCGATGTGGCCGACCTGCTGCGCCGCAACGGCTGTCTCTACCTGTATCGTCGCGAGAGCGATTTCGCCAAGGCCGCTGGGGGCAGGGCGCTGCGCGCGGGGTTTGGCGTCCATCAAGAGGTTCTGACGCCGAAAGAGGTGGCCTTGCTGGAGCCCGGCCTGCCAGCGACCGGGGCCAGCGGCCTGTACTTCCCGGATTCGATGAATGTCACCGATCCGATGACACTGATGCGGCGGCTGCTCGATGCCGCGACCGCCCGCGGCGTGTCGGTGGCGCAGGCTGCTGTAACCGGGCTGCCGGTCGAGGCGGACGGTGTCAGGCTCAGTGGTTCCGGCTTTCGCGTCAAGGCACACACGGTGGTGATCGCCGCGGGCGCGCAATCGCGGGCGTTGGCCATGAAGGCCGGCGACAGGATCCCGCTCGAGACCGAACGCGGTTATCATCTCGAATTCCCGACCAAAGCGCCTCTGCTCAATCGTCCGGTCTGTCCTGTCGATCTCGGCTTCTACATGACGCCGATGACTGGCCGGCTGCGTGTCGCCGGAACTGTCGAACTCGGCGGGCTTGCAGCGCCGGCAAATCCGCGCCGGCTGGCGCTGCTCGATCGCGGTGTCAGGCAGTTCTTTCCTCAACTCGGCCGGCCTTCATCCGAATGGCTCGGGTTCCGGCCGTCGCTGCCCGATTCCCGGCCGGTCATCGGTCCGTCGCGTGGCAGCCCCAAGGTGATCTATGCCTTCGGTCATGGTCATCTCGGCCTCACTTTGGCTCCGATCACGGCCCGCTTGGTCGCCGACCTGATTGCCGGACGCGGCGATCGCGACCGCCTTGCGCCCTTTGCGGCGGACCGCTTCGGTGCATGAAGGTACGTCGGCTCGGCCGCGGTAGCGCAGCGCGTGAGCATTGGATAGGCGTTCGGCATTCTCTTCCGTCCCCCAACTGACGCCAGCCTGCGCGCCAATTGCGGATGCCGGTTCCACCCCGAGCACCATTCAAGCAAAAACCCGCTCCGGTCTCCGGAGCGGGTCTGTTGCCTGAGGCGGAACTCAACACATGTCCGCAGCAGCAAGCTCGTCTCGAGATGCTGAAGATCCGGTTAACCGGCCATATTGGATTCAAATCCAGCTGTGGATATTTGCCTTCGGGTAAATCGAGATGGCCATCCTTGTCCAACGGCGGGCAAAAGGAGAATCCATGACTAGCGATTTTGCCGGCGCCCACCTCCATCTTGAACGAGCCTGCCACTATTGCGCGGCGATGACGAGACGAGCCGCACGGCTCGTGCGGCTCTGGATATCCTGATTGATGGAATTACCGCAGCCCAGTACAAGCCTCCGCCCGCAGACGTGGTGGAATTTCCCAGAGCGGCAACGCTCGGCGCGTCGTAGGTCAGAAAGTTCGGGTTGCCGGAAGCCGCTCAGCGGACCGATGAGTCACCAATCAGTCGTCTGCGGCCACCATCCGCAGGCGATTTCCTTCGGGATCGGAAATGTCCATCGCCCGTTCCGTCTGCCTTATGGGCACGCCGGCATGCCGCAGCCGCTGCGTGACGGCTGCGATATCCTTCCCGGAAGGAAGCACCACCGTGAAATGCTCGAGGCCCGCCGAGCCGGGCGGAGGTTCCTTCAGTTCGGCGCCGGCCCAGATGTTGAATGCGACCATGTGCCGGCGTTCGTCGGTCCCGCAGTCAAACAACCCGAACGATCTGGACTGGATGTGCGGCTTGAAACCAAGCACGCCCACATAGAACGCCATCAGCGTTTCGGGCGAGCGAGCGCGCATATGGACGTGGCCGATGAAGGCATCCGCCGCCAGTGGCGCTTCGACACCATCCATCGTGTCGAGCTCGAGCAGCAATTCGTCGAGGTCCAGCGGCTCGAGGCCGGAATGCGCGGTGCCGTCCCTGGCAAGAAGCGAGACGGTTCCGTCCGCCGTCACCGCGCTGGATGCGAAGCGGTCAGGCGTATCGAAACAGATCTCGATGCCATTGCCGGAAAGATCGGAGACGTACAGGGATTCCGAGACCCAGGTGATCCTGGGCGCCATGCCTGACGCCGGACGCTCGAAGTCGCGCGGCAACGCGAGCCAATTCCTTGCGCGTCGTCACGTGGACGGCGACATGAAAGAGATCGCGCGACTTTGGCGGCAGGGCGGTCGTCGCGCTGGCGTGCAGTACAATCAGAGACTTGCCATCGATGCCGAGATCGGCCGTCCCGCCGTCATTGGCGAGGACGGCGAGACCGACCACGTCACGCCAGAGCGGCAAGGCAGCTGGAACATCGATGACACGCAGATGAACCGGGCCGAGACGGGTGGCGTTGGCCAGCAGATCCTCGTTCTTCATCGAACACCGTTTGGATTGTAGCCTGAGAAGACTAACCGCGAACGATATGGTTGTCTTGCGCAAAGTTTGGGTTGACCGCTCTGAGGCGCGAAGCGACTATTCGCCTTGGGCGGCCAAGGTCGTCATGCCGGCGAAGGGGGCGCCAGGAGGAATTGCGATGGACGGCCTGATCGGTGGCGTCACATGTCGAGCGCGCCAAGGGCCGCACTCTTATGCCTCTGTTCCTGCGAGGCAGGCCGGGTATTCTTGCTGCTGTCCAATGGTCTGAAATTTTCTCGGGGAGGAGATTGCGATGGCTGAGGCAGCACGTCACGACGCTTGGCAGGCCGGGGATAGCTATGACCTCTATATGGGGCGATGGAGCCGTCAGATCGCCCCGCTGTTTCTGAATTGGCTCGATCCGGCAGAAGGGCTGGATTGGCTGGAGGTGGGTTGCGGAACCGGGGCGCTTTCGGCAGCCATCATGGCGTGCTGCAACCCCAGCAGCCTGGTGTCGATAGACCCGTCGGAGGGTTTTCTCGCCAAGGCGCGTGCAAACGTGCCGGACGAACGTGTCGAGTTTCTCGCAGGCGATGCGCAGGCGTTGTCTGTCGAATCGGGCAGCAAGGACATGGTCGTGTCGGCGCTCGTTCTCAACTTCATCCCCGACAAGCAAAAGGCGCTTGCCGAGATGAGGCGGGTGGCCCGCCCCGGAGCGACGATCGGGTTCTATGTGTGGGATTACCCTGGCGGCGGGGTGGAATTCATGCGGGCCTTCTGGACCGCTGCGACCGCGCTTGACCCCGGCGCCATCGACCTTACCGAAGACAGGCGTTTTCCATTTTGCACACAAGATGGACTGACCGATCTCGCTGAGAAGGCGGGCCTGGTTTCCATCGACTCCACGCGGATTGAAATGCCGGCCGTATTCAAGGACTTTGAAGACTATTGGCACCCCTTCACCCTGGGTGCAGGGCCGGCGCCCGGCTATTGCATGAGTCTCGCCCCCGCAGCTCGCCAGAAATTGATGGAGAGGCTCCGCGATAGTCTACCGCGCGGCAAGGAGGGGTCCATTCCCCTGAAAACCAGAGCCTGGGCAGTCAAGGCCAAGGTTTGAGCGCGAGCCCGCGCCAAACCCGCAGGCCGCCGACCATAGACTGTCTTGCGCAAAGTTCGGGTTGACCGGCGTTGTACGCGAAGCGACTATTCGTCTGGACAGCCGAGATGCAGACTGCGCGAGGAGATTACGATGGACGAGCCCGATCGGTGGCGTCACATGTCGAGTGCGCCAAGGGATGGCAGCCGAATCCTGGTCACGGTTCGGCCGTCGGAACAGGGGCCGGCGGAAGTCGACCTGGCTTACTGGTCTCGAGCCGACCAGTTCGGCAGTGAGGGTTGGCGCGCTTCCGACTCGTCTCCAGGACGCGTGGTTGAATACGCCGAACCCGAGCTGAAGTGCTGGATGCCGCTGCCGACAGCCAATCTGAGCAAGGGTTCATTGCCCAGCCCCTGGGACGAAGAAGATGTCCCGCTGCTGGATGGGTCGGGGATATGAGGTGAGCGGAAAGGGCTAATTTCAATAGGCCGGCGGGACAGCGCCCCCTCTGTTCTGCCCTCTTTGCCCAAAACTTGGCATCTCCCCCACTAGGGGAAGATTGGCAGCTTCGCCGTCGGCTCCTTTCTCTTCAAGCTCACCTCAGTCCCTCAGAACAGGAATGCTGCCGTGACGGGGTTCGGCCCAGTGCGGCCGTCTGATGAATCCATGCCACGAATGAGGCCGAGGTCCTCCGCGTCCAGCTCGAAATCGAAGACATCGAAATTGGCGGCGATCCGGTCCTGGCGGATCGACTTTGGAATGACGATCAGCCCTTCCTGAAGATGCCATCTGATGATCACCTGCGCCACGGACTTGCGATGTTTTAGCGCGATCTTTTCGAGGGTCGGGTCGTTCAACAGCCGGCCGCTGCCCAGGGGGCTCCAGCTTTCGATGCGGATATTGTGCGTGCTGTGAAATTCTCTGGTATGGCGCTGTTGAAACCGGGGATGGAGTTCGATCTGATTGACCGAGGGCGTGACTCCGGTCTCGCCGATGATCCGCTCCAGATGGTCCTGGTTGAAATTCGAAACGCCGATCGACTTGATCCGGCCGGATTGCCTGAGTTCGATCAGCGTCTTCCACGCCTCGACATATTTGCCCTGGCTGGGCACTGGCCAGTGGATCAGAAATAGATCGATCTGTTCGATCGCGAGCTTGTTCATCGTCCCGTCGAAAGCCCGAAGGGCGGCGTCGCGCTGATGTCCGCCGTTGCGCAGCTTCGAGGTGATGAACAACTCGCTTCTCGGCACGCGACCAGTGCGGATCGCTTGCCCGACGCCTTCCTCGTTCCGGTAGCCTTCGGCGGTGTCGATCAATCTGTAGCCGGCATCGATCCCCCAACTCACAATCTTGGCCGTGATGGCCGGATCGACTTGCCACACGCCAAGGCCGATCTGGGGAATGGCTGAGCCGTCGTTCAATGTGATCTGTTCAGGCTTACTTGGGGTAATCTGTTCAGGCATGCTCAGGTCCTTCTGCATCGTTTAGCCCAGCGCAGCGCTTATCTGGGCGCGGCATCCGCCAATGCCCGGTCGACAGGTGGAGGCAAGTCCGGCCCAGGCACCCAAGATTGCAACCGCTAGCGCGATGCCGTCCTTGCCATCGCAAACCTGGCTACGTCACCGAGCGATCACGGGTTCCATCCGCCGCTGCCGTATTGACGGGTAATGATTTCGAGAAGATGACCGTTCGGGTCCTCGAAATAAACGCCGCGACCGCCGTCGTGGTGATTGATCTCGCCCAGCTGCGTCCGGGCAGGGTCAGCCCAGTACGGGAGATCCCGTTCACGAATCCTACCGAAGATCTCGTCGAACTCGGTTTCGCTGACCAGGAAGGCGTAATGCTGCGGCCTGATTTCGCCGCCGGTATCCATGTAGTCGAGGTTGGCACCGTTTTCGGTCGTGACCATCTGGAAAGGCCCCCAGCGCCTCGGGGCTGGAAGGCCAAGCATTTCCGCCAGGAACTTTGCCGACGCCTCGCTGTTGCGGGCCGGCAGTATTGTATGGTTGAAATCGATCGCCATGCGATCACTCCCTTTGATCTCTCCTCGCACGTCGTCGTTCCACGACTGAAGCGATGCTGCACGAGATGGGGTCGAAGGCCATGATGCTCAAGCCGGCGTGGCAACATGCCCGATGACCTGCACGGGGTCAGCCTGATGAATACGGGCGATGATCATTTCGCCGCTATCCGGCACCTCGCCGGTCAAACCGGTGATGTTGACCTGATGCGTGACAAGGACCACAGGGCCGCCGAAACGCTGCCCGCGAAGCCAGGCCAGAAGAGCGGCGGTGCGCTTCTCGCCGGCCGAACTGTCGCCAAAGAATGAATTGAGCAGATCAAGAGGCACAACTTCGCCGATCCCGAGCAGGCGAGCGGTGTCGAGGCAACGACACCACTGGCTCGAATAGACGGCGGCCGACGAGATGCCATTCGCACGGAACAGGTCGCCGATTGCGCGGGACTGCGCACGACCTTCTTGCGACAGATTCCGCTGGGTGCTGCAATCACCGAGCCTGAAGCCGGGCGGATCGCCGGAGCCTGGGGCCGCGGCATGGCGCAGCAAGGCAATGGCTTCTCCGGATCGCAGGGCTGACCAGAGCGGCTCGGTGGCGCGTGCCTTGCCGAAGGCAGCCGCTCCGAGCGACAGGACAAGAAATCGCCGACGTCCAATTCGCATCTTGCTTCTCACCTTTCCGATAGCGGCTTTGGCAAGTGCCGGCAATGTCTCGATAGAGTGCGCGCTTACTGTTCGTCTCTATCGGCCCCGCTGCCGGAGGACATCGGCCAGTTCCGCCTTGATCAGAGGGCTGGCTTCAAGTTCGAGCGGGTCGGTCATCCGGTGGATGTCGGCCGAACCGGAACAATGGTATCCTGCGGGGAGCATTCGGGGAGGCGACTGCATTGACCGAGAGCTTGGAAGCCGAAGAGGCGAGAGGTTGGTCGAATCTGCTGCTCGCGGCAGAAAGGGGCGATGCGGAGGCCGTTCAAGCGGAATTGGCGGCCGGCGCCAATATCAACGAGGCGGACGGCGGCGGCTGGTCAGCCCTTCATCTCGCAGCCCTCAATGCCCGCACTGCGGCGGTCGAGGCGTTGATCGAACACCCAGCAATCGATGTGAATTCCAGAAACAAATGGAAGAGCACGCCTTTGAGCCTTGCTTCTGCCAAGGGCCACTACGCCTCTATTTTAGCCCTGGTGAAACATCCCGAAATAGAGATCGATGCAAGAGCCGACTACTACGGCAGAACGGCCCTTATTGAAGCAGCAAAGAACGGGCATCTGGATGTCGTTAAGTTGCTTGTCGAGAATGGCGCCGACGTGAATCTTACTGACAAGACCGGAAGAAACAACGCGCTTATCGAGGCTATCAAGGGACGGCACTACGAGGTCGCGGGATACCTGCTTGATTCTCGGAAAATGAACTTTCTCAACAAGGATATGAGACTGAACGCCCTGATCTGGGCTGGAAGCTGCCATAACCCTCAACTCATCGAAAAGCTGGAAGTCTCGATTCATACTTTCTTCGAAGGCAAGTGAAGGTCCCGCTTCCGCCGCAGTTGCCATTTGTGGTTACAATCCGGAAGGCTCGTCAGCCCTTCGCGATAAGCGCGCTGCTACTCACGATGTCCGGGTAGGGCGGCGCCGACCGGGCCGGCCTCATATGCTGCAAGTGCTTTGGCGACGCCGGCAGTGAAGTGTTCAATATCGCTCGCATGTTCGAACGCTATCCGGGTTTGCGCAAACTCCAGTGGCGAATAGTCAGGCGCTATCCGCTTGATCTCTGCGATAATGCTCTGGGCTTCCTTGAGATCACCGAGTTGCGCATGGCACGCCGCGAGCCTTGTCAGCCGCCAGGGTGTCTTCAATGGGAGCTTCGACATGCTAAGGAGCGCGGCCTTGTAGTCTCCTGAAGAGTAAAGCGCGATAGAGCGATCATAATGGTACCAATCAGGATGGATTGGATTGATCCGTATCGCACTGTCAAGCGCCGCGAGTGCTTCAAGAGGCCTGCCTCTCATCGTGAGCAAGTATCCCATTTGAGCAATCGTATCGGCGTCATATGGATTGAGGTCGAGCGCGCGTTGAAGGTGATGTTCGGCCGCTTCGAACCGACGGGCTGAGAGGAAAGCCTGGGCGAGTACGCGATGGCAGCGTGGCTCTTCCGGCGCCAGGGTCACCGCGCACTCTGCGCGGTCGATCACTGAACCAAGCAACGCTGGGGATGCCTCAGCATAGCCACCGATAATGAGATCGGCGAGCGCGATGTAGGAATGCGCCAAGGCATAGGTTGGGTCCTTCTCGACCGCCGCCTGGAAAAGACTGCGCGCAGCCTCATTGTCGTCATCACGATAGCCGCGCAGCCGGGCCAGTCCACGCAGGAGAAGCTCGTATGCGGCCAAGCTGTCCGTAGGCTTTGAGGTTGCTCGTTTAATCCCTGCGTCGTCGAGCCGAGCGACCAGCCGGTTCACCACACGACGAGCGATTTCTTCCTGCATATCGAAGATCTGGCCGCCAGACGCAGAAAAATTTTCGCTCCAGAGAACTCCACCCGTCGAAGCGGTAATGAGGCTGACGGTGACCCGCATGCCGTCTGCGCGAGTCGTCGCCCTGCCACGGACCAAATAGGTTGCGCCAAGGCTGTCGCCAATGGCACGCCAATCGGAAGCGGAATCCGAGACAAATGCAAATCCGGAATTGCGCGCCAGCACAACGACCGTTCCAAAGCGAGCCAATGCATTGACAATGTCCTCGGCGAAGCCGTCAACCAGAGGGGTGTCTTCCGGCGCACCTTCATTGCTGAAGCGCAGTACCGCAACGCTCGGCTGTCCAGAGCGCTCTGGCTTTGGCGCATCGAGAAGAGAGAGGACGTAGCCGCGTTTGGCGACCGTGCGGATAATGGTTTGGCTTTCGTCCTGCAGCGCCTTTCGCAACTCCCTGACGGCTTGCGTCAGTGAGTCCTCGGTCACGAAAACATCAGGCCACACCGCTGACATCAGTTCTGACTTGGTCGCGACACGTCCAACATTCCTGCTGAGATAGGTTAACAGATCAAACGCCTTGGAGCGGAGGGCAACAGGTTTCCCGTCGCGGAGAAGGAGGCCGCGCGCAAGATCAAGCTCGCAACTGCCAAGTGCCAGAACGTGCTCTGGATTTTCTTGCGACATCGAATGCCGACCTGATCAGCCTGACTAGACGCTGCCTGATTGGGGTCTCAATCCGCTCAGACGTCAAGGGATCAAAGGAATTTGATTCGCCTTCACTTTGGCTGGAAGCCATCCGCCTCTCCATGGCGATGATCTCGAGCATTTCGAACATCGTTCCAGGCATGGGCGCACAAGGCGACGCAGCCATAACGCAAGATACATATTCGAGGAGTTCTTGCCGGGCGGCTTGGCGCGTGTTCTCATTCAGTGACATGGTCGACCTCATCCGGTTCTTTCTTTCTTGAGAACAATGAAGCCAAAGAACGGGCGCGTACCGGAAGATTTCTGAAATTCTGCTGAATCTGCCGTAGCAGGGTTTTCCCAATCATTCAACCAATCGGTTGACAATTCGAAAGCGTATCTCTATATTCAACTACATGGTTGAATTAGAGACACCCCAGATCGACGCGGTTTTTCATGCCCTTGGCGACGCCACCCGCCGGCGGATGCTTCGCGACCTCGCCGGCGGCGAGCGAACGGTAAGCCAGCTGGCGGAACCCTTCGCCATGTCGCTGGCGGCGGCCTCCAAGCACATCAAGGCGCTGGAGAATGCCGGGCTTATTCGTCGAGAGGTGAGGGGCCGCACGCATCTTTGTCGCCTCGAACCCGGACCGCTGGCCAGCGCCCACCAATGGCTGGGCTTCTACGAGCGCTTCTGGACCAACCGTCTCGACGTTCTCGAACGTCTCCTTCACGAGGAGGATGCACCAAAAGCCCAGGATGATTCCAGGAAATCGCCCACCTCAAAAGAAGGAGACGACCAATGAACCAGATGAAAAACATCGAAGCCTATGGCGAGCTGACCGAGCCCGCCACGTTCACCATCCAGCGGCTTTTGCCCGGCCCCATCGAGCGGGTCTGGGCCTATCTCACCGAGAGTGACCTGCGTCGGCAGTGGATGGCCGCGGGCCAGATGGAAATGAAGGCCGGCACATCGTTCGAGTTCGTCTGGCGTAACGACGAGCTGACCGACCCGCCCGGCCAGCGCCCCGCGGGCTTTCCCGAAGAGCATCGGATGGAGGGCCGGATCACCGAGCTCGATCCGCCGCGCAAGCTCGCGATCACCTGGGGAAACACCGGCGGCGTTTCCTTCTTGCTGGAGCCAAAGGGCAACGATGTGCTGCTCACCGTCATCCATCGCCGGCTGCCGGAACGCGCAATTCAGCTCAACGTCACCGCCGGTTGGCACATGCACCTCGACATGCTGGCCGCCCGCCTTGCGGGCAAGACACCTACCTCGTTCTGGGATGGCTGGAGCCGCCTGCGGGAAGAATACGACCGCCGCCTGCCGGCCTGACACGATCGCGTCGGCCACCCCTGAAGTCACCGCCCAGCCTCCACCGGCATCGGCCTTGGAGGCTCCACACCAGCAACGAACCGACGATGAAACGTGCTTGCATTTCGCAAGCCCGATGGAGGAAGTCATGCGCAAATTGATCACCGGAATGAAGGTTTCCATCGACGGCAAGATGGAGGGACCCGAGGGTTACGCCGATTGGGTCGACGCGTGGTCGGAGGAGTATGGGCTGACGCCGCAAATCGATGCCTGCCTGCTCGGGAGCGTCATGTACGCCGGCTACGAGCGCTACTGGAGCGCGATCCAGAATGAGCCGGACAAGCCGCTGCCAATGACCGGCAAATTGCCGACGCCGGCGGAGCTCGAATGGGCCCGCTTTGCCGAACAGACCCCGCATCATGTGCTGTCGAACACAATGACCTCGGCGGCCTGGCCAAAGACGCGCTTCATGCGGAGGCTCGAAGACATCGCTGCCCTCAAGCAGCAGCCGGGCAAGGCTATCTATCTCATGGGCGGTGCGCGAATGACCGCGAGCCTGATCGATGCCGGGCTGGTGGATGAACTGCGGCTGATCGTCTATCCGCTGCTCGTTGGCGAAGGGAAGGCGCTGTTTGGAGCGACGCAAAAGCGTCGTGGGCTCGAACTGCGGAAGGTTCAGCAGCTCACGGATGGGCGCGTGAGCCTGGTCTATGGAATTGGCTAACTCAGCCGGTCTTCGCAGATTTCGCAGCGCTGCCCGGCTGAAATTTATTCCTGAAAGGCGCGTCGCAGGTCAGAGCGAAACCGATAGCCCGCCGTCAACGGCCAGTACATGTCCGTTGACGTAGGCGGCAGCGTTGGAGGCGAGAAACACCACGGCTCCGCCGAGCTCCTCAGGCTGGGCCCAGCGGCCCGCCGGGGTTCGTGTCTCGACCCATCTGGTGAAGGCCTCGTCGCTCATAAGCGCGGTATTGAGCTCGGTAGCGAAATAGCCGGGGGCGATCGCGTTGACGGTGATGCCGTGACGGCCCAGCTCAGCGGCCGTGGAGCGTGTCAGCCCGTGCAGCCCCGCCTTTGCCGCCACATAGGCGTGAATGGTGGGACGGCCAAGTATCGCTGCAACCGATCCGGTGTTTATTATGCGCCCGAACTTGTTTGGCAGCATCAGGCGCACCGCGTCGCGCATCATGCGGAAGCAGGCCGAGAGGTTGACGGCAATCACATGGTCGAAATCCTCGTCCTGCCATTCGACCAACTGACTTCGATGCTGTATGCCGGCGTTGTTGACCAGAATATCGAGGCGGCCGTGGCGTTCGACGATTCCTTCCAGCGACGCCCTTGAGATCGCTGCGTCGGTGACATCGAATGGCAGCGCTTCGGCCCCGATGCTTTCGGCCGCTGCGGCGAGGGCGGCCGGATCGCGGGCATTGACGATCACCGTCGCGCCGTTTTCCGCAAGTGCCTTGGCCATTGCGAAGCCGAGACCACGCGAAGCACCCGTGACCAACGCGACACGGCCGTTGAGCGAGAATAATTCCGACATTGAGATCCCCTAGTAAAAGGCGGGAGTTTCCTCCCGCCCAATAGCGCTATTTGGCGATGCAGGGTATCCGCTGTCTCCGGAGTGCAAATGTCAAGGCCGGTGTAGGTCGGGTCGGCCGGCGGAGCCTTGCCGTCCTTCATGTCCTTCAGTGCCATCATCGTCTTGTAGCCCATTTCGAACGGCCGCTGGCCGACCTGGCCAGCGAGAAACCTTCCTTCACAATCCTTATTCGAAGGAGACCGGCATCAATTGTTGGAGGGGGCAGGCGGACGCTGGAGCATATCGTCGCTGCGCGGCTTCAATTGGAACTTCGATTCCGACTATTCAAGGCAAAGCAGAGAAGTCCCGCTGAGGAGGCGAAAGGCCGCGGATCGCCGCCGATGTAAGGACCGCGTCGAGAAAATGGGACTTGCGAAGTTGTAGGATGACCGTATGATCAGACTCATGCCTACGGATCACCCGTCTCTTCAACGCGAAGCTTCTGGCGCAATTGTTGAGCTACCTGCCCAGTTGGCGAATGTTGCGCTGATAGACGGACGGTCGCCACTGGCACAACGCTATCTCATCGATTGGAGCCGCGACAGGCGCGGAAATGCCCGCTTCATCGTGCGTCCAGGATCTGTGGAAGACGTCCAGGCGTTTGTGAGATGGTGCTCGCAGAGCGGTGTCGCGATCGTCGCGCAAGGCGGCAATACCGGACTCGCCGGCGGCGCCATTCCCGACAGTTCGGACTACGCAGTGCTGTCGCTTGAGCGTCTCAATCGGATACGCTGCGTCGATCCGCTCGACTTCACGCTGCAAGCGGATGCCGGTGCCGTGTTGCAGGACGTCAAGGACGCCGCTGAAGCATCCGACATGACCTTCCCTCTCGCGCTTGGTGCGCAGGGATCGTGCACGATCGGCGGCAATGTCGCGACCAACGCCGGCGGCATCAACGTGCTGCGCTACGGCATGACGCGTGATCTGGTGCTCGGGCTTGAGACAGTCCTGCCGGACGGCACGCTGTGGAGCGGCATGAACGGGCTGCGCAAAGACAATCGCGGCTACAGCCTGAAGCAATTGATGATCGGTTCGGAAGGAACGCTCGGGGTCGTCACGGGCGTCGAGGTAAGGCTCTCGCCCCGGCCGACGCAGGTCGAGACCGCCTATGTCGGACTGGGCAGCTTCCGCCAGGCATGCGAGTTGTTCCGGATGGCGCGGCATTTCTGCTCCGATCTTCTCAGCGCGTTTGAGGTCATCGGCGAGGAGTGCCTGCCGCTGGCCCACCTCATCGATCCGAAGCTGCGCTCGCCGTTGACGCAGGCATGTCCGGTTCATGCGATCGTCGAACTCGCCTGTGGGCCAGGGATAGATGCCGGCGGACTTCTTGAAACGATGCTGGCGCGCGCCCTTGAGAGCGACCTGATCAAGGACGGCGTCGTCGCGCAAAGCCGCTCCCAGGCCGCCACATTCTGGGCCATCCGTGAGGGCCTGGTCGAGGGGCAGGCGCGGCGCGGCTTTCATGTCCGCACCGACCTCTCGGTTCGCCTCAGCCAGGTGCCGAAGCTGATCGAGCAAGCACGCGCGTGCATCGTGCGCGAGTGGCCAGGCTGGACATCCCTGACCTATGGCCACGCGGGTGACGGGAACATCCATTTCAACGTGCTGCCTCCCATCGATTGCGACCCCGGCGAAGCGAGGATCGTAGGTCAGGCGGTTTTGACCCGACTCTATGAACTGGTCGGCGCGCTCGGCGGCTCGTTCAGTGCCGAGCATGGCGTCGGTCGGAGCCGCAGTCACGTGTTCTGGGCCGGCTTGTCGCAGCGCGAGCGGCAGCTTCATACCGCGATCAAAGCAGCTTTCGATCCGGCAGGCCTGTTCAATCCGACATGTCTCATGCCTGATCCGGGCGATTTGTAGGGAAAAGCCGCATGAAGCAGCGTTCATCCATCATAGGCAGCGTGGAGGCGCTTCCGCATCGCGTCGCTTCGCATCTGAGCCGCGAGATCGAGGGCGGCGACATCATCCCGGGAGCCCGGCTTCCCACCGAAAGCCAGCTCGCCGACAAATTCGGCGTCAGCCGCAATGTTGTCAGGGAAGCGATCGCGCAGCTTCGCGCCGATGGCATGATCGAGGCGCGTCAGGGCGTAGGCGCATTCGTCATGGCGCCGGAACAGCGGACAGCTATCCGGATCGACCGCGAAGCGCTGAAAGACCAGCGCAACATGGAGCAGCTCTTCGAGCTGCGCAGCATTCTGGAGACCGAATCCGCCACGCTGGCCGCAGCGCGCTGCGCATCCGATGATCTTGACGCAATCAAGGCTGCGCTGGACCGCATGGGTGGCGAGGAGCGCTGGGAGAATGGCAGCATCGAGGCCGATCTGCTTTTCCATCGGGCGATCGCCCGGGCCACCGGCAACGGCTACATCTACACCTTCATTTCCTTCGTCTGCGAGCAGATCCGCCAGTCGATCCACTATGCCCGCCTCACCAATCCGCTCCACGATCTGGTCCAGGTCAACGTCGCCGAGCACGTGCGAATCTACGACGCGCTCGCCGCGCATGATCCGCAGACTGCCGGCGAGGCGATGCGCCGGCACATCGATGGCGCGGCATCGCGCGTTGGGGTCGAACTCACCGCGATCAATCGAGGCAAATGACCATGTCGCTCGCCCAGACCAAGGCAATCACCGATATCTGCCTGCTTGTCGAGGATATCGACCGCACCATCGACTTCTACACTCAGAAGCTCGGCTACCGGATCAGGCGCCGGGCCGAGGGCTTTGTCGATTTTCATTCCGAGCGTGTGACGCTCGCCGCTTGGGAACTGGATCACATCAATCGCCACTGCGGCGTCTCGAATGTCCGCTCACCGAAGCAGGCGCACAAGGCATGTGTCGCCATGGAACTGGAAAGCGCCGGCGAGGTCGACCGGCTCTATGCCGAACTGTCGGACAAGGGAGTGCCGTTCGTCGGACCGCCCGGCGACTATGTCTGGAACGCGCGCTGCGCCTACTTCCACGACCCGGATGGGACACTGTGGGAGCTCTACGCCTGGACCGGCGCGGGACCGGGCGACTATCACGACACGCAAGTGTGATCCGATCGCGACGGCCTCGCAAGAAGGGCCGCGCGGCATGCAAACAAGTCCAACAAAGGAGCAAGAAGATGAGTGGGAACACATCGCAGTGGAATCGTAGATCGATCCTGAAGGCCGGCGCCGCCGGCCTGGCGGCTTTCGGGCCGGGACTTCAGCTGTTTGGCGCCAGCGCCTCGGCAGCCGCCAAGCTTGTCGTCCAGTATGACTGGCTGATGTCGAATGGCCAGATCGGCGATGTCGCAGCCGTCGCCAATGGCTACTTCAAAGAGGCCGGGCTCGAAGTCGAGTTCAGCCCCGGCGGACCGAACGCCGCCACCGTGCCGCCGGTGGTGTCCGGTGCCGCTCAGCTCGGCCAATTTTCCGAATCGCCTCAACTCTATGCCGCGCGGGCGAGCGGCGTTCCGATAAAGATCATCGCCTGCGGCTATCGCACCGGGCCTTATGCGCTGACGTCGAAACCGGCGAAGCCGATCCGGTCGGTGGCGGATCTGAAGGGCATGCGGATCGGCACGCAGCCGACCGCGCGTTTCGCCATCGACGCGATGCTCGCGAAGAACAAGATCGACCCTTCCGAGGTCACCATCGTCAATGTCGGGTTCGACAAGGCCCCGCTCGTACGTGGCGACGTGGATGCGATCGGCGGCTGGATCACCAACACGCAGGCGCTCAGCGTCGTCGGCGATGATCGCATCGATCTTCTGTTGTCGGAGCTGGGCCTGGCGTCCTATGCCGACGTCTATTTCGCCACCGACAGCGCCATCGAATCCAATTCCGAGATCCTGGCGAAATTCATCGGCGCGGTCGCCAAAGGATGGGGCTGGGTCCACGCCAATCCCGAACAGGCGGTCGACAAGCTCGTCGCTGCCTATCCCGAGATCGACGCAGGCTGGGAAAAGAAGACGATCCCCCTGGTGCTGAAACTGTCGTTCGACGACAACACGAAAAAGGATGGATGGGGCACCTTCGATCCTGCCTCGATCGAGAGCCAGATCGCGCTGCTTGACCAGATTGGCCAATATCCGAACGGCAGGCCGAAGGCCGAGGACGTCTATACGACTGAGATTCTCGAACTCAGTGCGGCTGAACGGCCGAAGCTCGGCGCGCCTGCCTCTTGATGGCCGCGCCGGCCATCGAAACTTCCGGGCTCGACGTCGGCTATCCCGGCCGGCACTCGCCCGTGACGGTGATCTCCGGTCTCGAACTGACAGTCGAGGCCGGGACTTTCCTGTCCATCCTCGGGCCTTCGGGGTGCGGAAAGTCGACGTTTCTGCGGGTTGTCGCCGATCTGTTGGCGCCACTCGCGGGCACGATACGCGTTATGGGCGAAACGCCGTCGGCGGTGCGCTCCGGCCGCGGCGTGGGCTTCGTCTTCCAGGACTCGACCCTTTTGCCGTGGCGCACGGCGCGCGAGAATGTGCGGCTGCCGATCCAGGTGGGCCGCCGCAGCCTGTCGCGCATGATAGACGACCGGGCCGACGAGCTGCTCGAACTCGTCGGCCTGTCGGCGCTCGGTGAGCGCCTGCCGCATCAGCTTTCCGGCGGACAGCGTCAAAGGCTGGCGATCGCCCGGGCGCTGCTTGGCGAGCCACGTCTGCTTCTGATGGACGAACCTTTTGGCGCTCTTGACGAGATCACCCGCGATCGCCTCAACGACGAACTGCTGAACCTTTGGCGGCGGACCGGAACGACTGTGCTGTTCGTCACGCATTCCATTGCCGAAGCCGTCTATCTCGGGCAGCGCGTAATCGTGCTTGCGGCCCATCCCGGACGGATCGTCGCCGACCACGACCTTCGTTCGCTGAAGGGGCCGGAGAACAGATGCTCGCGCGAGGATCCGGCAATCGTCGCGGCGATGGCCAGGATGCGCTCCGCCCTTGGGGCGGCCTCGTGAACCGCGGCGCGCTTTCGCCGTTCGCACAGACCGTGCTGCCGATCCTCGGCGCCGGCTCGCTCATTCTCGCATGGCAATTCCTGCTGCCGCTCGCCGGCGTGCCGGCATATATCGTTCCGACGCCGACCGCGATAGCGGGCGTGTTTGCCAGGAACGGCTCGCTTCTCCTGTCGAACCTCTGGCCGACGGCCATCGAGGCGCTCTCCGGCTTCGTCCTCGGCAACCTCGCTGCAGTGCTGCTGGCGATCGTCTTCGTGCACAGCCGTACGCTTCAGGCAGCCTATTTTCCGGTCGTGCTGTTCTTCAATACGATCCCGGTGCTTGCGCTGGCGCCGGTCGTCATCCTCATCTTTGGCCTCGGCATGCTGCCCAAGATCGTGATCGCTGCAGTGATTTGTTTCTTCCCAACGCTCATCAACATGATCCGGGGGCTGGAATCCGCGAGCCCCAGCGAGCACGAGCTCTTCCGCGTGCTGTCGGCGACGCGCTGGGAAATATTCTGGCGCCTGCGCCTGCCGCGCGCGCTGCCAATGCTTTTCGCCTCGTTGCGGATCGCCTCGGCGACCGCGGTGATCGGCGCGATCGTCGGCGAATGGATCGGCTCCGACAAAGGTCTCGGCGCGCTGATCATCCAGGCGACCTTCAACTATCAGTCCGACCGGCTCTACGCCGCCATCGTGCTCTCATCGCTGTTGTCGATCGGGTTCTTCATGACGGTCGTCGCCGCTGAGCGGTGGTCGGTTCGATACCGTTGACCGGCTGGCTCCCAGGGATGGCCGCTTGGCGTCGCACTGCGGACTTCGCTCTAGCCGCCCAGGCGAGGGTTGGCCTTTGCTGCGTCGGCCTGTAGTATGGCCAGTGCTTGCAGGGGATAGGGGGAGCTCGAGCGTGGGCCTGGGTCGGAATTTCCGCCGTTGGGGGATGCGGGCCTTCATCGCCGTCATGGTGCTTTCGCCGCATGCGGCGTCGGCCGACACCATTACGCCTGACCGGATCGCGGCAGCCCTGTCGAAGCTCGAGGCCCTCGCTAAAGGCGTCGTCGCGGATGGCGGGGTCCCTGGTCTCGCCATCGGAGTCGTCCATGACGACAACGTGGTCTTCCTCAAGGGTTTCGGGCATCGCGAGGCCGGCAAACCGGAGGCCGTCGATGCCGACACGGTGTTCCAGATCGCCTCGCTCTCCAAGCCGGTCTCAGCAACGATAGTGGCGGCACTGGTCAGCGACGAGATTGTTTCCTGGGATAAGAAAATCGCCGATCTCGATCCGGCCTTCCGGCTGTCCGAGCCCTATCCGACCAGCGAACTCACGGTTCGCGACCTGTTTTCGCACCGCAGCGGACTTCCCGGCACCGCCGGAGACGACCTCGAGGACATTGGCTATGACCGCGCGGAGATATTGCGCCGTCTGCGGTTCGTGTCGCCATCGTCGAGCTTTCGTGCCGGCTACTCATACAGCAATTTCGGACTGACCGAGGGTGCCGTCGCGGCCGCGAAGCCGACGGGCAAGCCTTGGGAGGAGATCGCGGAGGAGAAGCTCTACCGTCCGCTTGGAATGGCGTCGACCAGCTCCCGTCATGCGGACTTCATCAAGCACGCCAATCGCGCCGCGCTCCACGTCAAGGTCGATGGCGTCTGGGCCGCGAAGGTAAAGCGCGATGCGGATGCGCAGGCGCCCGCAGGCGGCGTCAGTTCCACGGCACGCGATCTCTCGCAATGGGTGCGCCTCGTACTCGGCAATGGGGTCTATGCGGGCGAGACACTCATTAAAGCCAACGCGCTGGACCAGACGCATGTTCCGCTGATGGCGCGCGGCAAGAACCCCGTCTCAGGCGGCGAGTCCTTCTACGGCCTCGGCTGGAATGTCGAATTCGGGCGGCATGGTCTGAGTTGGGGTCATGCCGGCGCGTTCAGCGTCGGCGCCCGCACCCTGGTGACGCTCTTCCCGGAGGAGAAGCTTGGCATCGTCATTGTCGCCAACGCCTTTTCGACAGGGGTGCCGGAAGGGCTGTCCGACAGCTTCGCCGATCTCGTCTTTGATGGAGCGGTCGAGAAGGATTGGGTCAAGGCATGGGATGATACCTATGCGAGCCTGTTCGGCCCAGCAATCGCGGCGGCCAAGGCCACCTATGCCGCGCCACCGTCTCCGGCAAGGCCGGCCGGGCCGGCCAGTGCCTATGCAGGCCGTTACTTCAACGACTTCATCGGCGATGCGGTCGTGTCGAGTGCGGGAGACGCTCTTGTGCTCAAGGTCGGGCCGGCCGGTGCCCGGTCCTATTCATTGACGCATTTCGACGGCGATCTGTTCCTGACCTTCCCGGACGCCGAGACGCCGGACAGGCCCTCGGGCGTAGGCTTTGACATCGGCCCCGACGGCAAGGCGTCGGCCGTGACCGTACAGTTTCTCGACGATAACAATCTCGGCACGCTGCGGCGCGTTGGTGACTAGGGTCAAATGGTGGTGAGACGGTTGTCGGCTTCGCCGAGACCGAGCGGGGGCCGCGCCGGCGTTCGCGATGCGGCGCTCAGCTCCACGCCGATGGACAACCTTGACGGTCCCAGCCGCCGCAGTCTGTAATCGCCACAGACCCGGCCGGACAGAAAGGCGCTATCCATGGAAAAGATCATTCTGGACTGCGATCCGGGGCACGACGATGCCATCGCCATCCTGCTGGCGGCCGGCAACCCGAACATCGACCTTCTCGGCATCACCACGGTTTCGGGCAACCACAATGTCGAGAACACCACGCGCAATGCGCTGGCCGTATGCACGGCTTACGGCGTCAAGGTGCCGGTCGCGAAGGGCTCTCCCGGCCCGCTCATCATCGACCAGGTGCTGGCCGTCGAGATTCATGGCGATACCGGGCTCGACGGCCCCGTGCTGCCGCCCGCCTCGTTTGATCTCGACAGGCGGCATGCCGTCGACTTCATCATCGACACGGTCATGGCGCATGAGCCGAAGACCGTCACGTTGGTACCCGTCGGTCCCTACACCAACATCGCACTCGCCGCCCGGAAGGAACCGCGCATCATAGAGAGGGTGAAGAAAATCGTCGCGATGGGGGGAAGCTACACCAGGGGTAACATCACGCCGGCGGCGGAATTCAACATCTATGCCGACCCGGAGGCCGCCGATGTGGTGTTCCGTGCCGATTGGGACGTCACCATGGTGGGGCTCGACCTCACGCACCAGGCGCAGGCCACCCCGGACCTGCAGGACAGGGTGCGCGCCATCGGCGGCTCGATCGCCAGGTTCGTTCTCGATATCTGGGAGTTTATAGCGACCACGCATGGCGGCCTGCTGCAGATCGAATATCCCGCCGTGCATGACGCATGCTGCGTCGCGGCCATGATCGACCCAACCGTCTTCACCACCGAGAAGGCCGATATCCGCGTCGAAATCGCCGGCCGGTGGACCAAGGGCATGACGGCGTGCAATTTCGAGAAGATGGGTGGCATGCATCATTTCGGCGGCACGGCGAGCGAGCAGACCGAGTTCCGCCACACCGTGGCGATGAAGCTCGACCATCCGAAATTCTGCGACCTGATCGTCGACGCGCTTGAGCGCCTCACCAGGCAAAAGGCGTGAGCCACTTCGCAATTCCAGGAAAAGTGTGGAGCGGTTTTCCGTCCGGAATTGCGTCAAAGAGAGCCGGGCGCGACGATCACTCAATGGAACATTGGGGCATCGAAGGGGAGCAGTAAAGTGAACGAAAAAGCCAGTCCCAGATCGTCCAGCCCAAGGCAACTCGCGGAGATCGCCAGCTATCACGCCCATATCTACTATGACGGGCCGGCCGAGCGGCAGCACGCCGAATGGCTGCGCCTTCGCATCGGCGAACGTTTCCGTGTGCGCCTGGGCAATTGGCGCGACGAGCCGGTCGGCCCGCATGAGCAGGCCATGTACCAGGTCTCGTTCGCCACCGAGATTTTCGCTTCGCTGGTTCCCTGGCTGATGCTGAACCACGGTGGCTTGAGCATCCTCATCCACCCCAACACGACCAACCCCAAGCGCGACCATCTGGTCGATCCGATCTGGATTGGCCGGCCTTTGGGGGTGCACGGCGAAGTCCTCGGCGAGGACGATGAGGCGGAAGAGGCGCTGGAAGTGAATACGGAGCCGACGCTGAGGGCGTAGGGGGGCAATCGCATGTGGCGCTCCTCCTCTCCGTCCGCTACGCGGCCACCTCTCCCCCACTCTGTGGGGGCGAGGAACCAAGCTTTCCAAGGTCGCGACCTCGACGGTTAGCGTTTCCTCGCCCCCATGAAATGGGGGAGAGGTGGCCGCGTAGCGGACGGAGAGGGGGCTGCGCTGCCAAATGCGATTCCCGACTTAACCGAAGACAACTGCCTGCTTGACGAAAATCGGCGCGCCTGTGAGAGCAAGACTCCATTGGGGAGACAAGCAGGCGGTGGGCAAACGGTGAGGCGCGTTCTTCGACTACTGGCCGCGCTAACCATGGCGTTCGGGGTGAGCGGCTGCACAAGCATCTCCTACTACGCGCAGTCGCTGGAGGGTCATGTGCAGATCATGGCGGCGCGCAAAAATGTTGGAAAACTGATTCGTGACCCTTCGACGCCCAAGGCGTTGCGCAGCAAGCTGACGTCGGCGAGCGCCATAAGACGGTTTGCGACAGATGAACTGTCGCTGCCCGACAACAGCAGCTACCGCAGCTATGTCGACATCCACCGGGACGCGGTGACCTGGGCCGTTTTTGCCGCGCCGCAATTCTCGCTCGCGCCACGCACATGGTGCTTTCCGCTCTTCGGCTGCGTACCGTACCGGGGTTACTTCTCCCGGAAATCCGCGACGCAAAGCGCTGTCGAGCTTCAGAGACAGGGGCTCGACGTCTATGTCACAGGCATCACCGCCTATTCCACGCTGGGCTGGTCCAGCGACCCGCTGCTCAGCACCATGCTTCGTCAGGACGACACCTATCTCGCAAGCCTGGTCTTCCATGAACTGGCGCACCAGCGGCTCTATGTGGAGGGCGATTCCGCGTTCAACGAGGCTTTCGCGGTTGCCGTCGAAACCACCGGCACAAGGAAATGGCTGCGCGCCGCCGGCGATCGGGCCGGGTTGCGCCGCTACGAAGCCGCTCGCAGGCGCAGTGCCGATTTTCTCAAACTGGTGGCGAAAACGCGCGACGATCTGGCCCAGGTCTATGGAAGTCCCCGTAACCCGCAGCAGATGGCGGCCGCCAAGGCAGCGACGATCGACCGGCTGCGGATGCGCTACCGGCACATGCGCGACAGGGCCGGATACCGGGGATATGACGCCTGGTTCGATCAGCCGATCAACAACGCAAAGCTCGCCGCGACTTCCGTCTACGGCGAACAGGTCCCGGCATTTCTTCGCCTGTTCGACCTGTGTTCCGGCGACTATCCAAGGTTTTATGCGGCTGTTCGACGGATCGCGGACAAACCTTCCCGTGCCGAAGTGCTGAAGGCGGTGAATAGCTGTGATTGAGTTGAACAAGCACGGCGGGCTGAACGGCGAGATTCTCGGCGAGGACGATGAGGCGGAAGAGGCGTTGGAGGTGAATCCGGAGCCGACGTTGGGGGCGTAGGGGGGCGCGGCGCCGTTCGGCATGTGAAGTTCGGCGTCGGAAATCGCGTGTGCCTGCAGTGCAGTTCAGACGGGCATGACCGACCGCTTTGCGCCGCATCTCAGTCATCGAGTCCGCCCAAGCGGCGTCTCGAAAGCGGACAATGCAGAGCACTGGCGAGGTAGCATGTGTGCGTCAATTGCGGTCATCGAAAGCGGGTCGGCACGCTGGACGAAGAAGTCATGGAAAAGCGTGGAACAGGTGCAACTTCCCGAAACGGATATTCATCCAACGTGCCGATCGGCATTAGGATTGGTAGGGCGGGCTATTGGACGGTGTAGCCACCATCGACAGGCAAAGCGTGTCCGACGATGAAGCTCGCCGCGTCGCCGCAAAGCCAGAGGACGGCGTCGGCGATCTCTTCCGCTTTGCCAAGCCTGCCGATGGGAACGACCTGCATCAACGCATCCATTGCTTCCGGCTGGGTCTCGAGCATCCCGGTCACCATCGGCGTTTCGATGATGCCTGGGCAGACCGCGTTGATCCGTATTCCTTTAGCGGCGTATTCGAGCCCGGCGCTCTTGGTCAAACCGACCACACCATGTTTCGAAGCATGATAGATGCCGCGTTCCGCGATCCCGACCAGGCCGCCGAGCGAGGAGTTGTTCACGATTGCTCCGGAGCCTTGCTTGCGCATCTGCAGCAGCTCGTACTTCATGCAGTTCCAGACACCGCGCAGGTTTACGCCCATGACGAAGTCGTAATCCTTGGGATCCGCGTCGGCGGTCTCGGCGACGGGGCTTTGGACTCCGGCGTTGTTGAACGCGGCATCGAGACTGCCAAACTCCGCGACCGTCTTTTCGACCATGGCAGCAACCTGCTCCATGTCGGCGACGTCGCACTGAATGGCAATCGCCCGATGCCCTGCAGAAGTCAGAGAGTCAGCCGCCGCGCGCACCGCAGTTTCATTGACGTCGGCCAGTGCAACGGCCGCGCCGGCTTTCGCGAAAGCTTGCGCGGTTGCCAGCCCCATGCCGGACGCGGCGCCCGTGACGAGAGCAACTTTGTTTTCAAAAGAGATGTTCATGGTAGTTATCCGTAGTTTGTTGGAGATAGAGTGTCGGCCGCTAGCGCTTGGGCGACAGCTTGATGAGATGATCGTCGGACGGACCTTCACCTCGTGGCGATCGGTTCGTTGTGATGGCATAGACGTCATCGCCGATGGAGAGCACGTCCCTGAACCGGTCCCCCGATGAATAGATCGGCTTGAGATCGTTCGCTCGCTCGTCGAGAACGTAAATGCCCCGACCGACCAGCGTGGCCACGAGAAGTTCGCCCCCTCTGAACGTGATACCCGAGGGTGCCCAGGTATCGTTGCCGGAATGAAGGTGTGCGGTCTCCATTCCCTCCTGTCGGTCGTCGCCGTCGATCAGCGGCCAGCCGAAGTTCAAGCCAGGTCGGATGTGATTGATCTCGTCATGGGCTGATTGACCATGTTCGGCGACCCACATCTCGCCATCCGGGCTCCAGGCCAAGCCTTGGGGATTGCGGTGGCCCAAGGAGTACACATAGGATCCCCGGAAGGGATTGTTGGCAGGTACCTCGCCTCTCAAGGTCATCCGCAATACTTTTCCCGCCAGGCTGTCACTGTCTTGCGGAAGGTCGCCGTCCTCGGTCCACCCGGTGGTGACGTAGAGGTTGTCATCGGGCCGGATTGCCAGACGGCCACCGTTGTAGAGCCTGTGTCCTGGGATTCGATCGAGAAGCGTCCGGGTCTCCCGCCACGAGTTGCCGTCGAAGGCGGCTTCGATGACTTTGTTGTACAGCCCGCTGTCCGTCCGGTAGGTGTGGTAGAAGTAGGCCACGCCCGAAGTCTCGAACTCCCTGGCCAACGCCATGCCGAGAAGACCACCGCCGCCCTCGCGGGCTATGGCGACTGAAGTCTGCACGGCATATCTGCGCATCTGGCCGTCCTGCACGACGACGATATTGCCGGCGGCCTCGGTCACGAAGACCCTGCCGCCGCTGGCTTCGATGTCCCAGGGATAGTCGAGGTCTTCCACGACGGTCTCGACGGCCCAATCGTTGGTGGTCATGCCGAGGACGGAGTGCGGGGGCGAGGCGTCCTGTGCCCATGCGATGGAGGCCATGGTCCCGTTGAAGATGCAAGCTAACGCGAATGCCAATCTAAGAGTCTTTTTTGTCATGATGGTCACCGGTGGGAGTGATCGCGCCGCCAGCCATTCACGCTATTTGGTCACGCCGGATGAAGGAGCGAATAGCTTCGCAGCGGGCGTTAGGTTTTGCGAATGGACGGAGGGCAGCCTCCTGATCTTCAGCAGATCAAAAGGCCGTCTCGCCTTTGCAACACCGCACCTACTAGACTGAGAGGTGTTCGTCGAAGAAGGACTCAAGCTTGTCCCAAGGGATGAGGTCCACCTTGTCATACAGATCAACGTGGCCAGCACCCGCCACGATGAACAGCTCCTTCGGCTCAGCCGCCTTCTCGATCGCCTGTTCACTGAAGAACCGAGAATGCGCGTTTTCGCCTGCGATAAGCAACACGGGCCGCGGCGAGATCATGTCGACACGGTCGAACGGCCGGAAATGCAGGTAAATCGGGTCACCGGAAACATTCATCGCAGTTGTCGCGCGCGGATGAGCGCCACGGGGCGTCCGGTAGTAGTCGAAGAATTCCCGCGTGATCGCATCCGTCTCGGGCGTCAGAGCTTCAGGCAATGCGCCGTATTGCTTCTGCGCGCCCGCGGCCTCGGCCCAGCGTTGTTCGCCGATTTTGGTCAGCATGTCGATCCGTGCGTCAGCCGCCATCTCTTGACCGTTCCATGCCCATTTCGCGCCGCCCATGTCATACATGCTAACGGTCGCGACCGCCTTCATCCGGGGATCGATCTGTGCGGCGGCAAGCGCGAAACCGCCACTCGCGCAAACGCCGATAACCCCGATGCGATGCCGGTCGACGCGCGGGTCGAGACCAAGGAAGTCGACGCCTGCGCTGAAGTCTTCGACAACGGCTTCCGGCGACGAGATGAAATGAGGCTGGCCGCCGCTTTCGCCATTGTACGAGGCGTCGTGTGCGATGGTGATGAAGCCGCGTTCCGCCATCGTCTGGGCGTAGAGTCCGGCTGTCTGCTCTTTGACACCGCCATATGGATGACCGACGATTAGCGCGGGATGGCGTTGCGAGGTGTCGATGTTCTTAGGGATATACATGTCCGCGACGAGATTGATGCCGAGGCGGTTAGCGTACGAAACCTTGCGATGCTCCACGCGCGCGCTTTGCGCGAAGGTCTTGTCCCATGTTCCAGCATTTTGAGCGAACGCAGGGCTGGCAGCGAGTGAGAGTACGCCTGCCGCAGCAGCACTTGCCCCGGCCAGCTTGAGAAGCTCGCGCCGACCGATGCCGATTGTTTCCTGCCGGTCATCCGATCCAATGGGCCCATTTTCCATTGCTATTCTCCCTTGCCGTCTGATTGGTTGCAGGAGGAATATAGTCTGGGAGGGTCTGACTGATTATCGCCCGCGATCTGCAAGCGCTTATGTACCGGGCGCATAAATCGATGACATGGCATGCCATCCTCCGCGGCTTCGAAAGGATGGCGCCCGTCGAGAAAGTGGGCGGTCCCTCCGCAGCTTCCTTCAACTATTATGCACTGTCAGCCATATCGGCTCTGACGACTTATTCTTGAAGAGCAATAATCGGTGATGATATTCTGCGTTTCAGACGGTATGTTCCCTTGGGATGTATATCAGAGTGGATAGATGCTGCGTGCGAACGTTAATGACCTGTTGGCTTTCATCGTCGTAGCGAGGGAACGGAGCTTCACGAAAGCCGCCGCACAGTTGGGCATGTCGCAATCGGGGCTCAGCCATACGATACGGGCACTCGAGTCCCGTCTCGGGCTTCGACTCCTGACCCGCACCACACGCAGCGTGTCTCCCACAGCCGAAGGTGAGCGACTATTGAACACGATCGCTCCGCGGTTCGAGGAGATCGAAGCCGAGCTCTTTTCAATCACCGAGCTGGGAGAGAAGCCTGCTGGTACGATCCGCATTACCGCCGAAGACTACGCCATCGACACTGTGCTCTGGCCGAAACTCGAGAAGGTCCTGCGTCAATATCCCGACATCAAGGTCGAATTTATCGTCGACTACGGGCTGACGGACATCGTGGCCGAGCGGTTCGACGCGGGCGTTCGGCTTGGGGAGATCGTATCACAAGGCATGATATCGGTGAGCATCAGCCCATACCAACGGATGATTGTCATTGCGAGCCCAGCATACGTCGAAGAGCGGGGCATTCCGATAAAGCCTCAAGAGTTGACGTCGCATCAGTGCATTAACCTCAGACTCCCCACACATGGCGGAACCTACGCCTGGGAATTCGAGAAAGACGGGGAAGAGTTGAGGGTCCGAGTGGACGGTCAGGTCATCTGCAACGGGATCAGGCAGATTTTGCACGCCGCGATAAGTGGCTACGGTTTCGGGTTCGTACCTGATGGCTTGGCGAAACCTGATATCGAAGCCGGAAGACTAGTTCAGGTGCTCGCCGATTGGTGCCCGTCATATCCTGGGTATCACCTCTATTACCCAAGCCGTCGGCAACCGTCCGCGGCGTTCAAGGTGGTCCTCGATGCGCTCCGGCAGAAGTCCTAGCACCTAGAGCATCGTCCCTGTGACGCCACCATAAGTGTTTGATTTCTCGCGATCAGGGCTGCGCCATGGTAACGACCTGCGGTCGTGCGCCTAAGGTCCCGACCTTTCCACACGTCGGCTATTCGTCACCGTGAGCGTGAGCACGATGGCCGCTTTTTGGGCTCACCTCTTCCATGTGGTAGATACTGAAGGAATGACAGCTTTCGCGTTAGGACGGTTATGGCAAGAATGGCGACAGAGGGGTCGGGTGCCGAAAGGCAGCTATCCCTTGGGCACGGCATGGAACCGGACAGTCTGGAATCGGCCCAATCAACGACGTTCGAGACCTTGATGCTAGGCGAGGGGGAGGCAGGTCCCCCACTCACCCCCCCACCAACCTTGGCAGCAAAAAGATCTCCGCCCCTTCCGGCAGTTCCTTCGACCACGTGTCGCGATAGATCGTCCCGTCGATGGCGACGGCGATGCCGCGGTCGATGTAGGGCTCGAAGCCGGGATACTGCTCAGCCAGCTTCCTGAACAGCTCCCTTATGTCCTTGGCCTCGACCTCGACCTTGTTCTTGCCTCCGGCGATCTGGCCTAGCGATCCCCAGAGCGTTACTTCGACCATCGTACCGAGACCCTTATTGGAGCATGATGTTATCCGAAAACCGCTTCGCACTTTTCGGCATCATGCTCTAGCCTCCCCGTTCCGCCTCGATCGCCGCGAGAATCCGCGGGGGCGACATCGGGATATGCGTCATCCGCACGCCCACGGCGTTCGACACCGCATTGGCGATCGCCGCCAGCGGCGGCACGATCGAGGTCTCGCCGACGCCGCGCACCCCGTAAGGATGGTTGGGATTGGGGATCTCGAGGATCTGCGTGTCGATCATCGGCAGGTCCGAGCAGACCGGGATCCGGTAGTCGAGGAAGCCGGGGTTCTGCAGCCGCCCGTCCTTGCCGTAGATGTACTCCTCATTGAGCGCCCAGCCGATGCCTTGCGCAGCGCCCCCCTGGTACTGCCCCTCGACATAGGTCGGGTGCACCGCCTTGCCGGCATCTTGCACGACTGTGTAGCGCAGGACCCTCGTGGTGCCGGTCTCCGGATCGACCTCGATATCGCAGATATGGGTGGCGAAGGAGACGCCGGCGCCGTCGGCGACGAGCTCGCTGTGGCCGGCGATCGGCCCGCCCGTTTTTCCTGACGCCGCCGCGATCTCCTTCAGCGACAGCGCCGCAAGGTTGCCGTACTTCTCGCCTTTGGCGATGGCGTGGCCCTTTTCCCAGACCACGTCGTCGACGGGAATGTCCCACATCTGCGCGGCGCGTTCCCGCAGGATCTTGATGGTGTTGCGGGCGGCCGAGATCGTCGCCATCGAGGAGGAGAAGGTGCCGCGGCTGCCGTCCGTCATGTCGTTGTAGCCGAGGCTGGATGTGTCAGCCACCACAGCCTTGACCTGCTCATAGGCGATGCCGAGTTCCTCCGCCGCCACCAGCGACAGCGACGCGCGGGAACCACCCACATCGACCGTGCCGACGGCAAGCGAAACCGAGCCGTCCATGCCGATGTTGAGGTCGGTGCAGGTCTGGCCGCCGAAGTTGAACCAGAAGCCGCAAGCCATGCCGCGGCCCTGGTTCTTGCCCAGCGGTGCCTTCATGTGCGGATGGTTCTTCGCCGCTTCCAGCGTCGGGCCGATGCCGATCGGGCCATATACCGGGCCGTAGGAAGATCTGGTGCCTTCCTGTGCGGCGTTTCTGATCCGGAATTCGACCGGGTCCATGCCGATCTCCTTGGCCAGTTCGTCGATCGCACTTTCCACCGCAAACGCCGCCATCGGCGCCGACGGCGCCCGATAGGCGGCGGTCTTCGGCCGGTTGACCAGAACTTCGTAGCCAACCGTCCTGACGTTCTCGAGCCTGTAGCAGGCGAACGCCGTCATGGCGCCGATCTCGGCCCACATGCCGGCATAGGGGCCGCAGGAATAGCGCAGCGTCGCCTCGGCCGCGGTGATCGTGCCGTCCTTGCGGGCGCCGATCTTGACGTCGATCGAGGTGGCGCTGGTTGGGCCGGAGGCGCGGAACACCTCGTCACGCGTCATCACCAGCTTGACCGGTCGGCCGGCCTTGCGCGACAGCGCCAGCGCCACCGGCTCGGCCCAGACATGGGTCTTGCCGCCGAAACCGCCGCCGATCTCCGACGAGGTGACGCGCAGCTTGGAGGCTTCCATGCCAAGCAGTTGGGCGCAGTGCTGGCGGTAGACGAAATGGCCTTGCGTGCAGACCCAAAGGTCGGCGGTGCCGTCGGAGCTGACGCTCGCCACGCAGGCATGCGGCTCGATATAGCCCTGGTGCGTCTGCTCGGTCTTGAAGGAGCGTTCGACGACGAAGTCGGCCTGGCCGAAACCTTCATGGATGTCGCCATGGCCAAACTGCGTGCGCTTGGTGACGTTGGAAGGCTTGACGGGCTTTTCCTCGAGGCCCTCGGTGAAGATGGCGTCGTTAAGTAGGGGTGCCGTGTGCTTCATCGCCTCGTCGACATCGGTCACATGCGGCAGCACCTCATAGTCGACCTCGATCAGCTTCAGCGCCTGCCTCGCCGTGCGGGCGTCGACAGCGGCGACCGCGGCCACGGCATGGCCGTCATAGAGCGCCTTCTTGCGGGCCATGCAATTGTCGAGGATGTCGTACATGGCAGCATCGCCGTCGGTGAGGTCGGGCAGGTCGGCCGCGGTGATCACCGCCTTCACGCCGGCGAGCTTCTCCGCCTTCGATGTGTCGATCTTCCTGATCGTGGCGTGGGGGTGCGGGCTTCTCAGAACACGCCCGACCAATTGGCCGGCCATGTTGAAGTCCGCGCCGTAGCGGGCGCGGCCCGTCACCTTGTCGACGCCGTCGGGGCGGATGGGACGCGTGCCGACGGAGGTGAAACTGCGATTGGAGTAACGCGGATCGAAATTCATCGTCACGCTCCCTTCATCACGCTGGCGGCGTCCTGGACGGCGCGCACGATCTTGTCATAGCCGGTACAGCGGCAGAGGTTCCCAGCGAGGCCGAAGCGGATTTCCTCCTCGGTCGGGTCGGGGTTCTTGGCCAAAAGGTCCTTCGCCGCGATCAGGAAGCCCGGCGTGCAGATGCCGCATTGCAGCGCTGCGTGCTCGAGGAACTTCTGCTGCAGCGGATGCAGCCTGTCGCCATGCGCCATGCCCTCGATGGTCTCGACACGCCGGCCTTCAGCCTCCGCGCCAAGCACCAGGCACGAGCACACCAGCCGGTCGTCGAGGATGATGCTGCAGGCGCCGCAGTCGCCGGTGCCGCAGCCTTCCTTGGCGCCCGTCAGCCCGAGGCGGTCGCGCAGCACGTCGAGCAGCGTCTCGTCCGGTTGGCAAAGGTACTCGACATTGTCGCCGTTGATTGTGGTTGAGACTGCTACACCAGCCATCATTTGCCTCCTGCACGTGCATAGGCGGTCGTGGCGGCCCGCCTGGCCAGCACGCCCGCAACTTTTCTTCTGAACTCGACGGTGCCCCGCTTGTCGTCGATGGGACGGCAGGCCCCGGAGCAGACCTTGGCGAGCCGCTCCAGCGCGGCTTCGTCCAGCTTCCTGCCGATGAGGGCCTCGGTGGCCTCTTCCACCAGCAGCACCGTCGGCGCCACGGCGCCCAGTGCCACGCGGGCCGATTTGACGATACCTTGTTCATCGAGCGTCAGGTTCACCCCGGCGCTGACCACGGCGATGTCCATCTCCGTGCGTGGAATGAAACGCAGATAGGCATCGCCGGAGCGCGGCGCGCGCCTGTCGAGCAGGATCGCCTCGATGATCTCGCCCTTGGCGAGCGACGTCTTGCCCGGCCCGGTCGGCACTGCCTCTACCGCGACGGTGCGCCTGCCTGCTGGCCCGGCTATCAATGCCATGGCGCCGGCGGCTACCAGCGCCGGCACGCTGTCGGCTGCCGGCGAGGCGTTGCAAAGATTGCCGACGATGGTACAGCGTCCCTGCACCTGTTTCGAGCCGATCAGCTTGGCCGCTTCGACGACGCCCGGCCATTCCCCTTTCAAGGCCGCGCTCTCCCCCATCAAGGCGCAGGAGACCGCCGCACCGATGCTGAAGCCCTCCGCCGTTTCCCTGATTTCGCTGAGCCCATCGATTGCCTTGATGTCGAGGATCAGGTCGGGCTCGATAAAGCCGCCTTTCATCCTCACCAGGAGGTCGCTGCCTCCGGCGAGAATGGCGGCCGTGCCAGACGAGCCGGCCAACTGGCCAACGGCGTCTTCCATTGAAAGCGGACGTATGTAGCGCATCGTCTCCCCTTGATCATCGCAATTCTGTCGGCCTGTTATAGAGCCTTGGATCGGAATGGTCATCCGGTTCTGCATCAGCAGCGATTAGGCCAGGCGGCGCAAAACCGAGTCCAAATCTACCCGAACTGGCGTGCGCCCGTGTCGGGATACTCTTGCAGTTCCGTCCGGATCAACCACTTTCTCGTTCCCGATCGACGAGACGAATGGCAACATTCCACCCATATCGACCATCGGCGGTAGCCAGCTGATGGAGTCTGGATCCTAGAGCCGCAGGGCGGCGGGCGTTTGCCGGCGCGTTCTCGACTCAGAGCGCCGGGCTGAACTGGAGCAATTTGAAACAATCGCCGCTTCCAGACTTCAACTGCGTCAGGAAGCGTTTCGACCGATCGATCCATTCCTGGTGCGACCTGGCATCGGCCTCGATCTCGTTGACCGGTCCAAGGTTGACGAAGCTGCGCCCCTTGCTGAAAAGCCAGCACGCACGGCCGAGAAGTCTCCTGCTGCGCTGGCGCAAGAGGTCGGCATCATAAAAGATGTCGAGCACCTCCTGCTTGATCTTTGCCTCCTTTTCAGGATTTGCGATCGCAACCGCGATCGAGTCTCCGCCGATCGCATCCTGCAGGTCCTTGTAGTCGAGGGCAAGCTGAGTGGTGGCATATTTGATCTCGCTCTCATCCCGGACGATGTTGAACCACAGCGCGGGGTCGAGTTCGTTGACGACGAACGATGCTTCGAAATCGCGCGATAGGTTCAGGATCTCGAACGCTTGAACCTCGACGTCGCGCTCTACCAAAAGGATCTCGGCGACCTGCTTGCCGAGTTCCGCCCCGTGGGCGCTGATCGCGGCATTCGTTCCACCGAGTTCGGGGCTGATATAAGGCCCGCCATCATCCAGCAGCGCATCGAATTCGCCAAGGTATTCGACGACGGCGGCGCCGCGAGCAATGCGCGCGGCCAGTTTGGCGAGAACCAGCTGCAGCTCCGTTTCGCGTTTGCGCTGGTCCTGATAATTCTGCTGAAAAAAGAAGATGAACAGAGAAACGCCAATACCGATCAGGATCACCCCGAGCTGGGAAAAGATGTTGCGATAATATTCCAGCAGCTTTTCACGATGGCGTATGTCGTGGCGGACATTGTGTGCCACACGAGCATTGACGATCAGCGAAAGGATCAGAAGCCCGGCACCGACCAGGATGAGGCCGCCGATGAGGAAATAGCCTTGCCCTGAGAAGGTGCTGAAATCCATGCGTTTGCCAGCTCGCTGAAGCCCGAGACCGTGCAGGTTAATACCATTCGGCTTCAACACCTACATGTTCGCAGCGGGCGTCAACATCCGAGCCTTCATTGGTCGCGGTGATTTCTGGCAACGTTGCCACCTCCCGTAAGCCATCTTGCATCGAACCAGCGGTCTGCCGGCCCGTCATACGGCAGCCGGGTGACATCCCAATGGCTGACGAAGCGCGCGTAGGCGTCCCACACCGGTGGACCGCCGCCGATGAAGACGACACGGCCGGCAAAGCGCCGGAGCGTGTCTTCCGGATCCATGCTGGAGCGAACGACGACAAGTTCCCGATCCGGGCGAGCAAAATCCGGAATGCTTGCGATCGTCTTGGGACCGGCGAGCAAGACGTGCCCTCTGGTGAGGTCGAAAAATCGTGCAACGTCAGCGACAAACTCCGGCGACCGGTTGCCTTCCCACGGAAGGCCACCATTGAGGCCGAGCTGCCCCGCTTGGCCGATGGCACAGACAACCCTAACCACAGTCTTCTTCACGAGTACTCCACCGATAGCCGGTCTGATCCCATTAGCGACGTTTGCACGTCATACGGCGCAACCTGTTTTAGTAAGAGGTTGCGTCCGGCAACCGCCTCAACGCTAGTATTTGCCTTCATCTCTCAATCGATCGCGCTGCTCGTTCGCTATTACCCGTGCATCTTCACGTGATTTGAAGGGGCCAAGGGCGCGCCTATCGCGACCCTCGACGTTTACTTTAATATACCAGCGCCCGTCCATTTCCTCGACGTCGATCGTTGTCTGCGCACGCTTCGGCAATGAGATGGCACCACTTCTGTCTGCCCGACGTGAGAAAAGCATTTCGCGGCATTTCGGGCAAATGCGGCATAGCAAGGTTGCAGCGGTGTTCGGGTGTCGAAACGGCCTCCGAAGCGGTTGCCTAATACTTTAGTTGTAATCTCTCGCGTGTTTGATATCGTGACGGCGGGAGGAATTCTGATGGCCGTGGAGTGCACATCCGCGCCCCATATGGGCGTCTTTTCACCCATTGAACTGGATCTCTTGAGGGGTGTGGTTCGGGAAACTTTGCGGTCCGGCGGAGCGGAGCTTGACAACGAGGACGCCCAAATGATCGCGCGCGTGGTCATCGCAACCTACAGGGACGGCGCCTCGTGTCGCGAGGAATTGCTTGAAGCCGCCCGGATTGCCGCTAGGCGCTGCTCTCTTGACCATTTTTACGATCGAGCAGTCGGCTTGTTCGCATAGGCTTTCGGATCTGACGCAATTCAGGGCGGAGTTACTCGTTCCTGCTCCGCTGGCATTCCGCGCACCGGTGCGGAGTCAGGTGCCAGACTTCTGATCAGAGGGCCCGAAGCTCATCCGCCGACCAATCGTCATTGTCTGCTTTCCGGCGCGTAGTGGAGAATGACAACACCTGACTTGAGCGTCCTCGTCTCCAGATGCTTCAGCGATATCCGGTTCGGGCCGCCCTTGAAGAGCGGCGTACCTCTCCCGAGAATGACGGGGTTTATCCCGAGGTGATACTCGTCGATCAGGCCGTGCTCCATCAGGGTCGCCGTGAGGTCGGCGCTGCCGAACACGAAGATGTCTCCGCCGTCCCTGGTCTTCAGCTTGGAGACTTCTTCCGCGACATTGCCGTTGAAGAGCTTCGTATTGTTCCAGTCGGCGCTTTTCAGCGTGCGCGAGAAGACCACCTTCTCGATCTTGTTCATGAAGTCCGCGATCCAGCCTTGCTCGGACGGCCAATAGGCTGCCATGAGCTCGTAGGTCACGCGGCCGAAGATCAGCGTGTCGGCCTTTTCCTGGGTCTCACGAATGTAGTTCTCGAGTTCTTCTTCGAAGACGAACCAGCTGATGTCCCTGTCCGGACCTTCGAAGAAGCCGTCGACGGTCACCATGTCCCATATGATCAGTTTTCTCATAGAACCCGCCTCTTCGTGTATCCCTTTGTGAATTCTCGGCCTATCCCGTGAAGCGGAAGCGCATGTTGGTGATCCGCCCCGGTTCCGGGACCTCGGTCTTCTCCAGCCTGACCGGCTCCATGCCGTTCTGGCTGAAGAGGCGGATGCCGTCGCCGATGAGAACGGGCGCGACATAGATGAGGACCTCGTCCACAACCCCTAATTCGAGCCGACGGGAAGTCGCGGCATTTCAGCGGGATGCGACGAAGCGTTCCAGTTTGCCCAGAGTTTGCAATCCCAGTTCCACGGCACCGAAGCCCTTCGCCTCCTGGAACTCGGCAGCCGTGCTGAATACCATGCCCAGCGTCACCTTTGTTGCCCCGTCCTGATCCTCGAACGAGGCCCACGCGTCGGCATGTTTCGGCCCGTTCTCGCCCCAATGCAGCGTATAGCCGATCCTCTCCTCGGGCCGGACCTCGTTATAGAGATGGTGGTTCGGGAAGACCGTGCCATCAGGCGCGATCATGTCGAAAACCCATTCGCCGCCCGTTCGCAAGTCGATCCTCTTCGTTCGACAGGAGAAGCCTTCCGGCCCCCACCATTGCGGCAGCGTTTCAGGGTTCATCCACGCGCCCCACACGATGGATCGCGGCGCCTGGATTACCCGCTGCAGCACCATGGTTCGTTCGGCCGCGCCCGCGAGGTTGTCCAGGCCGGCACCAAAGCCTGCCCGGTAGCCTGCTTCCATGTCCTGCGCCAGCGATGAAAGTTGCACCGTCACGACCAGCCGGCTGCGCTCGTGCGTGCCTGAAAGATTTGCTGTCACCAGCGCTGCTGATTGCGTCACGCCTTCGCACGAGATCACCTCATAGTTCACGCTGCACACCGCTGGCTGCAGCGCAAGCCAGCCATTCTCGCACCGGACGTCAGGCTGGTCCTCTACCTTGCAGAGCGAGATCTCGCGTCCACCCACCCTAGTGTCGGCCTCCAAGAACTCGACGGTAACCGAGGCTGATGGCGCAGCCCAGATCGCCCGCGCGACCGGGGCGGTCCATGCCTCCCACAGTACGGCCAATGGCGCAGCTACGTCCCGTTCGAAGGTGAGTGTCGCAAAGCGGCTTTTCCTATCATCAGGCACCGCACGGGTCGCGCTGTTCGAAGCGAGGTTCTGTGTCATTCTGCGCGCTCCTTCATCACATTCATCACAAATGCGTCCAACCGGTCGAGCCGAGCCTCCCAGATGGCGCGCTGTTCATCGAGCCATGTCCGCACCGGGTCCAGGGCCTCGGGCACGATGGCGCAGGTGCGTATCCGCCCGTCCTTGGAGGTGGAGATCAACCCTGCCTTCTCCAGCACGGAAAGGTGCCGCATCACCGTGGGCAGACGCAGTCCCGTGGGACCAGCCAGATCCGTCACCTGCGCAGGAGTTTCGGCAAGCCGGGTCAGGATCGACCGGCGGGTCGGATCAGCGAGCGCGTGGAAGAGCAGCGATAGATCAAGATCATGCTTAGCCATGTCGCTAACTATCGCCCAATTTGCCGGTGGCGCAAGCGAAAACTTCGTCAAGTTGCTAAGTTTTTTCCGTCCAACGCGCCGAGTTCCTGGAGCAGGCGGCTTCCGTTGCCGAGTCCGCTGAGAAGTTGCTCGCAACGATGCGAGTGCACCCCAATGCCGGCAATCGAAGACAAATTCCTGAAGCCGCCGTTCCGCTTCACACCAATTTCGGTCAATCCTGATTTATGGGTTCACGTCCTTATTCCATTCCGCTTCAACACCTAGATGCTCGTAGGAAGCGCCAGCATCGGAAATGACCCAACGCGAACTTCATCTCGCGGCGTGGACCGGGAGCGCACTGCCGAACCCTGGCGTGCGTTGCAGTTGAAGGCACTAGCGGGAAAATCCAGTTCTCCCGCACGCCAGGAACCAGCGTTTGGCAATGGCTTGGTCGCCAATCCAAATCGTTGATCGAAATCCGGCGGAACCAGATCGCTTTCGGATCCTCCACGCCAGTTGAGAGAGCATGGAGGTTCGACTGCAGCCCAGCCTTCACCCGCCACCCTTCGCCGACCTGCCCGCCCCAAACCTCAACCCGTCCATCAGCAGCGATACCAGCCGGCGCGAGCGGTCGCGCCAGTCCTTGGTGTCGGGCGCTGAATAGATGCCGCCCAGCGCGTGCAGAACGTCCGATGCGTCGACGTCGCTGCGGATCGAGCCGTCGGCCACCGCCGCTTCGATCAGCCGCCGCAAGGCAAGTGTCACCCTGCCCGAAACGTCGGAGAACAATGTGGAGTTCGTCGTGAGCAGGATGCGCAGGCTTGTCGCCAGTCCGCGCTTGGTGGCGATGTAGTCGACGAAGCGCTGCATCCATTGTTCGAGCGCGACGTCCGGCGAATGGTGAAGGGCGAGCTCGTCGGCGGCCTGGCACAGGCCTTCCACTTCGCGCCGGTAGACCACCTCGACCAGATGCTCGCGCGTCGGAAAGTGCCGGTAGAGCGTGCCGATGCCGACGCCGGCCTGGCGCGCGATCTCCTCCAGCGAGGCATCAACGCCATGTGCGGCAAAGGCCACTGCTGCGACCTCGACCAGCATGTCGCGGTTGCGCTGCGCATCGGCGCGCAGCGGTTTTGCCGCTGTCGCGTCAGGCTTGTCTTTGGCGGTTGCAGGCGGCTGCGAAGCCAATTTTTTCTCCACTGCGAATACGGGGCTTGTACTCGATCGGTTCAGCCCCCACGTAATAAACGGAGGCGCCTCCGTTTTAGTGGAGCGCCTCTATCATATAATCGGGGGGCCGGTATGTCACGTGTTGAGAGCTTGCAAGTCGGAGAGAGCGGGATCTCCCCCTTGTGGGGGAGATGTCGCCAAAGGCGACAGAGGGGGTCGGTTCGACCGGACGCGGCCTCCTCCCTTGCGACAGTGCAGGTTGGCGCTTTACGCGAGGCGACCCCCTCTGGCCTGCCGGCCATCTCCCCCTCAAGGGGGGAGATTAGCCCCTCACCATCCCTTGGTGCTCTTGCCGCACCGCGTCAGCAACTGGAGCCAGACGCCCCATGACAAGCAAAACCCGAATTCCCATCCACCTTCAAATCAACGGACATCGCCATGAACTGGAGGTCGAGCCGCGCGTCACGCTGCTCGACGCCTTGCGCGACCATCTCGGCCTGACTGGGACCAAGAAGGGCTGCGACCAGGGCCAATGCGGCGCCTGCACAGTGCATGTCGACGGCCAGCGCGTGCTGGCGTGCCTGACGCTCGCTGCCCAGGCCGAGGGCAGGGCGGTCAGCACCATCGAAGGGCTTGCCGAGGGCGACGGCACGCTGCACGCGGTGCAGGCCGCCTTTCTCGAACAGGACGCCTTCCAGTGCGGTTACTGCACGCCGGGCCAGATCATGTCGGCGGTCGCCTGCATCAGCGAAGGCCATGCCGGTTCGGATGACGAGATCCGCGAATATATGGCCGGCAATCTCTGCCGCTGCGGCGCCTATCCGCACATCGTCGCCGCCGTGCGCCAGGCGGCACTGGAGGTTGCGTCATCCATGGAGACCGTGTCATGAGGGATTTTTCGTATCTGCGCGCCAATTCCGTCGATGCGGCACGCCAGGCGGCGGCGCTGCCCGGCGCCATGCTGCTGGCCGGCGGCACGACGCTCGTCGATCTCGCCAAATGCGGCGTCGCCGAACCCGACACCGTGGTCGACATCACTCATCTCAAGGGACTGGATAGGATCACGGTCGACGACCGGGGCGCCATGATCGGCGCGCTGGCAAAGATGAGCAGCGTCGCCGACCATGCCGCCATCAAGAGCCGGTTCCCCGCCGTTTCGGAAGCGCTGTGGCAGGCGGCCTCGGCGCAGCTCCGCAACATGGCGACCATCGGCGGCAATCTGATGCAGCGCACGCGCTGTTCGTATTTCCGCGACCCGGCGAATTTTCCCGCCTGTAACAAGCGCACGCCCGGCAGCGGCTGCTCGGCGATCGGCGGCGTCACCCGTGGCCATGCCGTGCTCGGCACCAGCGAGGCCTGCATCGCTACCTATCCGGGCGATCTGGCGACGGCGCTGGTCGCCTTCGACGCAACAGTCCACCTCGGCGACCGCCAGGTCGCGGTCGACGACTTTTTTCTGCTGCCGGGCGCCACGCCCGACAGGGAGCATGCGATCGCGCCAAGTGAGGTGATCACCGCGATCAGCATTCCTGCTTCCGCTGCCGCCCAGCGCTCGACCTATCTGAAAATCCGCGACCGGCAATCCTACGAATTCGCTGCCGCAAGTGCCGCCGTCGGCATCGAGTTCGAGGCCGACGGAAGGACGATCAAGGATTTGCGCGTGGCGCTCGGCGGCGTTGCCACCAAGCCATGGCGCGCACGCGCCGTCGAAGAGGCGCTGAAAGGCAAGGTTCTGGAGACTGACACGGTCCGGCGCGTCAGCCCGCTCGCCATCGTAGGCGCTGTCGACCATGGCGCCAACCATTACAAGATCGAACTGGCGCCGCGCGTCGTCGCCCGCGCCATCCTCAAAGTGGGAGAAACGGCATGACCGTTCACGAGTTGAGAACAAGACATGATGGTTCGAAGAGGGGCGACGCATCGGACGGCGCCGTCCTCGCGGACCAGGTTGGCGGGCGGCTGTCGCGCGTCGATGGCCCGGCCAAGATCACCGGGGCTGCAAAATACGCGGTCGAGCAGCAGCTTGACGGACTCACCCACGCCGTTCTCGTCGAGAGCACGATTGCAGCCGGCAAGGTGCGTTCGATCGACACGGCTGCGGCCGAGGCAGCGCCGGGCGTGGTTCTGGTGCTGACGCCCGACAATGCGTTGCGCCTCAACACCGCAACGGACTGGCTGGGCACGCCGCCGCCGAACGTTCCCTATTGTCCGCTGGCGCGCAACATCACCTTCAGCGGTCAGCACGTCGCGGCGGTGGTGGCCGAGAGTTTCGAGCAGGCCGTCGCGGCCGCAGCGCTGGTCAAGGTCGCCTATGACGAGACGCCGGCGATCGTCGACCTTAGCGATGCGAAGGCCGGCGACGGCATTCCGATCGACGCGATGACGAAGGAGTGGGGCGATGCGCAGGCGGCTTTCGCCGCCGCCCCGGTGCGGATCTGCGCCGCCTACAACACGCCGCGCGAATACCAGGCGCCGATGGAACCGCATGGGCTGATCGCGCGCTGGCAGGGCGACCGGCTGACGGTGTGGGAGCCCAGCCAATGGCTCGACGGCATGGCGCGGACCTATGCCGAATGGTTCGGCGTGCCGTTCGAGAATGTGCGCCTGGTCTCGCCCTATATCGGCGGCGGCTTCGGCTCCAAGGCGTTCGCTTACGGCTATGGCGCGGTGGCGGCGATGGCCGCGAAAATGCTGGGACGGCCGGTGAAGCTCGCGGTCACCAGGCCGCAGACCTTCACCGCCTATGGCGGACGGGCGGCGACACGTCAGACGGTGGCGCTCGGCGCCGACGCCGAGGGAAAGATCCAGTCGATCGTCCATCGCGGCGTCAACGAGACCTCAGTCGACGGCATGTGGGTCGAGCCGCTCGGTTCGGTCACCTCGATCATGTATGCGACGCCGAACTTCTCGTCGCGGCAGAATGTCGTGCGGGTCAACACCGTGGTGCCGGGCGCTTTGCGCGCGCCGGGCGAGAACCCGAGCGCCTTCGGCATCGAAAGCGCGATCGACGAACTCGCCTATGAAGTCGGCATCGATCCGCTGGAAATCCGGCTCAGGAACTATGCCGAGCAGGATCCGGAGGCGAAAAAGCCGTGGTCGACACGGCAGCTGCGCGAGGCCTACGCTGCCGGTGCCGAGGCCTTCGGCTGGTCGAGGCGCTCGCCAGAGCCACGCTCGATGCGCGACGGCAACCAGCTGATCGGCTGGGGGGTCGCCGCCGGCACCTATCCGGTGCGGCGCGCCTATGGCGAGGCGATGGTGCGCATTCTCGCCGACGGCTCGGTCGAGGTCGAAAGCTCGAGCATCGACATGGGGCAGGGCACCTATACGATCCTGGCGCAGACCGCCGCCGAAGTGGTGGGCGTGCCGGCTGAGAACGTCGTGGTGAAGCTGGGTGACTCCCGCTACGCCCGCGCCGGGGTCACCGGCGGGTCGCGGCTGGCCGCTGTGATGACCGGCGCCGTGCACAAGGCGGCGGCTGCCGCGCTCGACCAGCTGGTCGGGCTGGCGATCAGCGATCCAAATTCGCCGTTCCATTCGCTGCAGGCGAACACGCTGGTCGTCGCTGAGGGCCGCATAAAGTCGCCGCGCGGCGAGGGACCTGATGTCTCCATCGCCGAGCTGCTCGCCAGCGTCGGACGCGAGCAGATTGAGGCGATTGGCGACACCATGCCGGCCAACTCGACGGCGGAGGATCGCTACAAGAACTACACGACCATCGCGACGGCGCTGTCGCACACCGAGGGCGACTATTCCCGCCACAGCTGGTGCGCGCATTTCGTCGAGGTGCGCGTCGACCAGGACTTCGGCACGGTTCGCGTGTCGCGCGTGGTGTCGGCGCTGGATTCGGGCCGGCTCTACAATCCCAAGCTCGCCGAAAGCCAGTGGAAGGGCGGCATCATCATGGGCATCGGCCAGGCGCTGCTGGAGGAAGGCATCGTCGACCGCCGCCACGGCCGCATCGTCAACAACAATCTGGCCGACTATCTGATCGCGACCAATGCCGACATTCCCGACATCGAGGTGATCTCGGTCGGCATCCCCGACCCGCATTCTTCGGTGCTCGGCGGCAAGGGCGTTGGCGAGCTGGGCATCGTCGGCGTGGCGCCGGCGATCGCCAATGCGGTGTTTCACGCTACCGGCAAAAGAGTGCGGGATTTGCCGATCACGCTGGAGAAGCTGATTTAGGGGCGAGACGGCGAAACTGCGGATCTCCCCCTTGTGGGATTTTGCGGGGAATGTCTGGCGGGAGGCCTGTCCCTCTCAAGACCTGGGTTCCTCGCCCACCGCGAAGCGGGGGAGAGGTGGCCGCGATGCGGCCGGAGAGGGGGCTTTCGTAAAGCGCGGTTCCCCTCTCCGTCTCGGCTTCGCCGAGCCACCTCTCCCCACTTTCGTGGGGCGAGGAACCCAAGCTGGAATGAAGCCGCGATCTTTCCCATCTCCTCTGTCCTGCCGATCTCCCCCGCAAGGGGAGATCGGCGGTCATCTCGACTTTCGCCAATCATCAACGTGCTCGATTCGGCAGATCAGAACTTGTAGCTAAGGCCAACCCGGATATCGTGCGTTTGGAGATCGACGTCCGCAATCGTATTAACACCATCTGCCAGCGAGAGATCCTTGCTGCCGAAGTCGGAGTAGCGATATTCGACCCGAGCGAGCCACTTGTCGGTGAAGGCGTGCTCAACGCCGGCTCCAACCGTCCAGCCAATATGGGTTTCGTCGTGGATCAGTATGTTGCCTTGGGGGGTGCCGGTGATCAAAGTCGCTTCATACTTGGCCGCGGCCACGCCTGCAGTGATGTAAGGCAAAGTCCGATCGAAGGTATAGCCAGCCCGCAGCCGCGCCGAACCTGACCACTTGATCTCGCTCTTAACCAAACCGCTGGAGAAGGCCGTCAGTCCATCTACGTCATTGTACACAATGTCGGCCTCGGCACCGAGCACGAAGCGGCTCGCCATTTCCTGATTGAAGCCGATGTGGATGCCGCCGATAAACCCGTCGGGATCCAGGGAGCTGGTAATGCCGGGGTTGGCGACGAAAAGATCGGAGGTTCCGGCTGCGTAGCCGACGTGAACGCCCGCATAAAGGCCGGACCAGCTGTAGGCGGCGTCAACAGGCAAAACCTCATTGATATCAGCCGCCGATGCCATACCGACAGGCGCGAGAATGAAGGCTGTAGCGAGAAGAATCGTTTTCATTGTTTGTATGCTGCCCCAAAAAGGTGTTGCGTTCCCCGCTGCGGAATTGCTCCGCGGAGATCCAGGTGGTGTCGAGACTCCGGTGTTGCATTGTCCGCCGGCCGCGTCTTGGGCAGGACCGCACCCGAATTGTCCCGGAACGCACCGCAGCACTTTCCCGGTCAGTGTGGCTGTTCGGCCTCAGTCGACCCGGGCGTCACCCGGCAAAGGGTGCGCAATCTGCGGATCTCGCTCGAGAAGCTGATTTAGGGGCGCGAGAGGCTTGAACTGCCTGGGCGGCGTTGGCAGTTGGCGAAAGCCAAGACGACGGCCGATCTCCCCCACTTGGGGGGAGATCGGCCGTCATCGACATTTTCGCCAATCTCCGACGTTGCATGAAGGGCACGACCATGAAGTTGCCGGACTCTCCGCTTGCCGGAGATCGCCAGCTTTAGCCGGGTTCACCATTATGATCCGGCAGGCGCGAGGGGCGTGCCTATGTCCGAAACGAGTTTAACGAGATCCGCTTGGCGCCTCGTGCCGGTTTTGGCGAAGATGCGGTTGAGGTGGGTCTTCAAAGTGTTTTCACCGATACCGAGGGACAACGCGGTCTTGGACGCAGTCAATCCGCTACCGATCCGCAGGAGGACGCGCGCCTCTGCGGGAGTAAGGTCGAACAGCGTGGTGAGAACGGCCTCCGGGAGTGGGGAAGAGGACGTCGTGGTCGACACGAAGACGGCCGCGCATGCGGGCCGAAAAACCGCGCGCGCGGTTCCTTCGGTCAACGGCAAAACATACGCGACGGCGGGCGGTTGACCAGGGCCTGAAACAGGCAGGCCTATGCCGCGGCAGCCAAGTGAAGCATCCGCGCCCGCGGCACTGGCGATGGCTTCCAGCAGAGCGCGGGCTGCTACCGGGTTCTGCGCCTGGAGCAGGCCTTTCCTGGAAAGGATAGGACCTTGCACGGAAAACATCTGATCGGCAGCCGCATTCGCATGGAGGATTGCTCCGTTGGAGCCAGTAAGAACGATAGGCACAGCCAGGTAGTCGAGCGCCTCGCGATAGAGACTGGCGGTAACGCGGGCCTGATCGAGCAGATCTCCAATCAGGGAAGCGCGACGCAGATGCGGCGATAGCAATGCCAGGAAACGCTGATCTTCAACTGATATAGTCCCCCTGCTGGCCCGCGTGGTGCAGCCCATGAGCCCGATCCGGTCCGCCGTATGAACGAATTTGGTGATGCAAGCCTCGCGCAATCCCTGCGGTTTGGCCCAATTCTGAAAAAATGGCGTTTGCTGGAGTTCGGCTTCACTCATGTGCGACAGCGTCGCAACGGGCGTGTCAATGTCGCCAACGACTGCTGCCTTCAGTCCAGGAATCCCATCAAAGTCATAGTCCTCCTGCAGCGCGCGCATTTGCACGGGATCCCAGGGCGATTGAGCGGTGAAGCGGCCATGATTGTCGGCGGTGCTGGCAAGCGCGATGGTGGTGTAGGCCGCGTCGATGGCCTTTGTGATCCGGATCATTACATCAGCCCAGCCTTCCGAATTCAAAACGCAATCGTAGATATCACCGATGATCGAACTAAGTGCTTCGCTGCTCAGCCTCTCCACCACGCCTCCAATCCTTACATGCCCCCGATCTCGCATCGAAGGATTTCGCGGCGTCATACTTTTCGGTGACGCCCGCGTGGTTGAGCTCGATTAAGGGTTCAATTCGATCAGTTGAAAGCCGAGCGATTTGTCGCTGCTTATTCCTGGAATGGGAAGCATCGCGTTCGATATTTTATGAAATTGTGGATATTTATCGGGGTGCCGGATTGTCGCAAAAGACGGTGTTCTCATCGGCTCAATTGCCCTCGCATCTTAGCGAACGCGAGCGATTTTCCCTCTGGCAAGATATCCATGTCGCGGAGATATGGTCGGTCGAATACGGCATATCCGAAAATCTGCCTTTCGAGGCCACGATCGAAGCCGCGGCCATCGGACCCGTGGTTCTTGGCCAGATGTCCGGAACTATCAAGCATGCGACGAGGAAGGTGAGCAATATCGCCGATGACAACAATGACGGCTACCTTCTGCTGATCAACAAGGCCGACACCATACTGGCCGGAGCCCAGGTCGGCCGTGACTATGACGTCGGCCAGGGAGAAGCGGCCCTGGTCACAGCGGCAGAGCCTCTGGAAATAATCGGCAGCGACAAGAACGTATGGATGAACGTGGTGATCCCGCGCGCCATCCTCGCGGATGCCTTCCCGCGCATCGATGACAGGTTGGGGTTGAAGATCGGCGCCGAAAATGAAGCTCTCAATCTCCTCAAGCGTTACTGCCGGTTTCTTGAAGACGGCAGTCCACTCGTCGCGCCGGAACTGATAACCCACGCTACGGAAACGATCGTCGATCTGATCGGCCTGGCGACCGGAGCAAAAGGCGAGGCGGCTGAATTGGCCGGCTTGCGCGGTCTGCGAGCAGCCAGGGTGCAGGCTATTTTGGCGAAGATCGCGGACAATTTTGCCGACCCACCCTGTCATCTCGGCGCAACGCGTGGCGGAAGAACTCGGCCTGTCGGCCCGCTATGTCCATGATCTTCTTCAGGAAACCGGTTATCAGGTTTGCCGAGCACGTGCTCGAACTGCGCTTGCAGAGAGCACACAAGATGCTCTCACAGCGACACAACGACGGCATGCGGGTCAGCGAAATTGCCCTGATATGTGGATTCAGCGACATATCGTATTTCAATCGCTGCTTTCGTCGGCGCTTCGGCTATACGCCAAAGAGCGCCAGGTGAAAGCTGGACGCCGGCCCGTCGGTGAACTCACTTCTCCTCGCCGGGCGGCTTGATGAAATGACCGAGCAGGTCCATCGGCACCGGAAACACGACCGTCGACGAGCGCTCACCGGCGATGTCATGGAGAGCCTCGAAATAGCGCAGCTGCATGGCCTGCGGTGTCTCGGACAGCATCTTGCCGGCCTCGACGAGTTTTGCCGCCGCCTGCTGTTCGCCGTCGGCATTGATCACTTTGGCACGCCGCAGCCGTTCGGCCTCGGCTTGCTTGGCGATGGCGCGGACCATGTTCTCGTTGAGGTCGACATGCTTGATCTCGACGTCGGAGACCTTGATGCCCCAGGCATCGGTCCGCTGGTCGAGAATCTCCTGGATATCGCTGTTGAGCTTGTCGCGTTCGGCCAGCATTTCGTCGAGCTCATGCTTGCCGAGCACCGAGCGCAAAGTGGTCTGTGCCAGCTGGTTGGTGGCGGTCATGAAGTCCTCGACCTGGATCACCGCCCGCTCGGCGTCGACGATACGAAAATACAGCACCGCGTTGACCTTCACCGAAACGTTGTCGCGCGAGATCACGTCCTGCGGCGGCACGTCCTGGACCACCACCCGCAGGTCGACCTTCACCATCTGCTGCACGAACGGGATCAGGATGATCAGGCCGGGGCCCTTGACCCCGGTGAAGCGGCCGAGCGTGAAGACCACGCCGCGCTGATATTCCCTCAGGATGCGAATGGCCGCGGACAGGAACATGACCACGACGAGCGCTGCTACCAGATAGGCCACATAACCGATGATCACTGCCTTGCTCCATCGCTTCTCACATTGCGACGCCGTATCGTCAGCACGAGACCGCTGACGTCAGCCACCTCGACGCTGTCGCCCACTGCAACGGGTTCGTCGGCCTTCGCCCGCCAGCGCTCGCCCCGGGCCAGCACGTGGCCCTCGCTGCCCTCCCAGTCGAGGACCTTGGCCGGCAGCCCTTGCATGGCCTGTGCGCCAACGCGCGGAACGTTCTTGCGGGCCGCCCACAGATAGCTGCCGGTCAGCAGCGCCAGACCGAGCGTCAGGACGGCAGCCGTGCCGATGACGGCCCACGACATCTCGAAGCCGGGCCCCTCGATCCTGAGCAGCATGGCAGCGCCCAGCAGAAACGCCGCCACGCCTCCCAGCCCAAGCACCACTGTGGGATTAAAGACCTCGACGACGAGGAAGATGATGCCAAGCAGCATCAAGGCAAGGCCGGCATAGCTGATCGGCAGGAGATTGAGCGCATAGAGCCCGAGCAGCAGGCAGATCGTGCCGATCACGCCTGGCGCGACCGCGCCCGGGCTGGTGAACTCGAAGACGAGGCCATAAACGCCGATCAGCATCAGGATGACGGCGATGTTCGGGTCGGTGATGACGGCGAGAAGCCGGATGAGCCAGCCGGGCTCCAGCGTTTCAACCGGCAGCCCTTTGGTCGCCAACACCTCTTTCCTGCCGGCTATTTCCACCGTCCGCCCGTCAGCCAGCTGAAGCAGTTCGGTCGTGTCGCGGGCGACGAAGTCGACGACACGCTCCTGCAGCGCCGCGTTGGCCGACAGGCTGGCCGCCTCGCGCACCGCCTTTTCACCCCAATCGGCATTGCGCCCACGCAGTTCAGCCAGGCTGCGGATCAGGGCAACCGCGTCGTTCGTCGCCTTGGCGATCATCGCATCGCCCGCCGGTGGGCTCTTCGGGTCCTTGCCGGCTTCTGGGCCATTGTTCTTGTCGTCGCCGCCAGGAAAGGATGGCAGCGGCCCGCCCATCTCGATTGGCGTTGCCGCGCCCAGATTGGTGCCGGGCGCCATCGCCGCCACATGGGTTGCGTAGAGGATGTAGGTTCCGGCGCTCGCCGCATGCCCGCCGGCGGGCGCGACATAGCCGATGACGGGAACCGGCGAGGCGAGGATGTCGGCGATGATCTCACGCATGCTGGTGACCAACCCGCCGGGCGTGTCCATCTGCAGGATGAAAACCTCGGCGTTCCGCTCTGCGGCCACCGCCAGCGCTTCCTCGAACTGCATGGCGCTCGCCGGACCGATGGCGCCGTCTATCTCGATGCGCAGTGCAGTCCTCTCCTGGCCGCTCGCCTCTTCGGTTGCGGAAGAAACCAACACAGCGGCTACAAAAGCCGCGGCAAGCAGGGCCACACGCGCGAGTTTCACGCTCAAAGCTCCCTATCAGGGATATGGGCCCGATTTTGCCAAAATCCATGCTGCGGCGCGCGCAGCGGCGCAATGGCGATTGGCGATCTCGCCCGCAAGGGGGAGATGCCCGGCAGGGCAGAGGGGGTGCTGTCGCTCGAACTCTCAAGACCTGGGTTCCTCGCCCACCGCGAAGCGGGGGAGAGGTGGCCGCGAAGCGGCCGGAGAGGGGGCTTCGTAGAGCGCGGTTCCCCCTCTCCGTCTCGGCTTCGCCGAGCCACCTCTCCCCCACTTTCGTGGGGGCGAGGAACCCAAGCTGGATGAGGCCGCGATCCTTCGCCCCCCTTGTCCTGCCGACATCTCGCCCGCAAGGGGAGATCGGCAGCTCCAATCCTGTGCCTAACCCCATTGGCATGAAACGGGTGGTTTGCGTGCGCTGCTTCACCCATCTGATTGCAGAAGCCGATGAAGCCAGAGGAGGCAAAGCCATGACCATTCATTCGATAGGTTCGAAAGCAGCGGTCCGATCGGCGGAAGCGCGGGTCGCCGGATATGATTGGCAGGCACTGGCCGAGGAGATGAGCGGCTACGGCTGCGCCGTGATGGAAAAGCTGCTGACACCGCAGGAGTGCCGAGAGATCGCCGGGCTCTATCCCGACGAAAGCCATTTCCGCAGCCATGTTCACATGGCGCGGCACGGCTTCGGCAAGGGCGAGTACCGCTATTTCCGCTACCCCTTGCCCGAGCTGATCGGCGGCTTGCGCACCGCGCTCTATCCGCGCCTTGCAGCGGTCGCCAACGAGTGGAACGAGCGCATGGGCATCGCCCAGCGCTACCCGGACGAACACGCCGCGTTCCTTAAGCAATGCCACGAGCAGGGCCAGACGCGGCCGACGCCGCTTCTGCTGCAATACGTTGCCGGCGACTTCAACTGCCTGCATCAGGATCTCTACGGCGATGTTGCCTTCCCGCTGCAGGTGGCGATCCTGCTGTCCGAACCCGGCGAGGACTTCACCGGCGGCGAGTTCGTGCTGACCGAACAGCGCCCGCGCATGCAGAGCCGCGCCGAGGTGGTGCCGCTACGCCAGGGCGATGCCGTCGCCTTCGCGGTCCACAATCGTCCGGTCCAGGGCAGCAAAGGCAGCTACCGCGTCAATCTCAGGCACGGCGTCAGCCGGCTTCGCTCCGGCCTGCGCCACACCGTCGGCATTATCTTCCACGACGCGAAGTAAAGGTGTTGTAGACTTCCTTCTCCCTTCTCCCCTTGTTGTGGGAGAGGGTGGATTGGCGCGCAGCGCCAAGACGGTTGAGGGGTGTTGGACGGAGCGCCGTCGTTGCCAAGCTGGAACACCCCTCATCCGTCGCCTTCGGCGACACCTTCTCCCACAAGGGAGAAGGGTGAGCCGCGCGAGGCGCAACGTTGGGTTCCAGTCCATCGGATCCCCAATTCTTCATAGGAGTCCGAGCGACCGGCGGGACAAGCGATCGCAGCAAATCCAAAATAAAAAAGTTTTACCCACAAAGATCTCTGTCATCCAATCGTTAACCAAGGTTCATACGATGAGCGATGTTGTTTCCCTGCCGGCGTTCGTTCGCCGGGCGGATGACTGTTGATATCTGCCAAGACTGAAAAGTACTATTTTTTTGCGCAGTATAGTCGGGGGTCGCCATGATGTTTGCAGCAAGCTTTGCGTTATTACGGCGCAAATGGGCGAAAATAACGGGATCACGTGGCGCCATCACGCTCGCTGTTGCCTTGATGATCGGGGCCGCTGCACAGGCCGAGCCCATTCGCGGCGCCGGATCGACACTGGCTGCCCCGATCATCGGCAAATGGGCAACGGCCTACGAGAACGCCCGCGCGGATGGCGGCGACTATATCTCGCCCGACTGGAAGGTTGACTATGAAATCGTCGGCTCGCTCGCCGGCGTCCTGCGTCTCGATCAGCCGGACATGGACTTTGCCGCGACGGATGCGCCGATCAACGCCGCCGAACTCAAGAAGGCCGGCCGCCAGCAGTTTCCGATCGTGATAGGCGCCATCGCCGTGGTCGTCAATCTCGACGGCATCGGCCCGGGAAGCCTTCGCCTGACGGGGCCGCTTCTGGCCGACATCTATCTGGGCAAGATCCAGTCATGGTCCGATCCCGCTATCAAGGCGGTGAATCCGGGTCTGGCGCTGCCCGATCTCAGGATCAGCGTCCTTCACCGCAAGGATGGCTCCGGCTCGACCTTTGTCTTCACGGAGTATCTGTCGGCGGTCAGCGACGAGTGGAAGACCAAATACGGCGCCAATACGCTGATCTCGTGGCCGCTCGGCGCCGATGCCGAAGGCACACAGGACCTCATTCGAGCCGTGCATGACACTCAGGGCGCGATCGCCTATGCCGAATCCGGCCAGGCCCAGCGCGCAAGCCTTTCCTACGCGCTGATCGAGAACAAATCCGGCAAGTTCGTCAAGCCGGAGCCGGCGGGCGTGCAGGCTGCCGCGACATCCATCGACTGGGCGCAAACGACCGATTTCTTCGCTTCGCTGACCGATCGAGACGGCGATGCCGCCTATCCGATCAGCACCGCGGTGTTCGCGATCGTTCAGGTCTCGGGCCGTTCGGAACATCACTATCGCCGCGTGCACGACCTTTTCCGGCTCGCCTTCACACAAGGTGCGGGCGATGCCGCAGGGCTCGGCTATGTGCCTCTGCCGGAGACGCTCGTCGACCAGATCGAACAGTACTGGGCAAGGCAGGAGCCCGTCGGAAACTGAGCGACAGAGCCAGGCTGCCTCGCGCAGCACCTGAACTGAACGTCATATCGCGCCGTGGTAACGGCTTGTTGGGGACTGCGTGACATGGACATCGATATCTTCAAGGACATCCTCGTGCCGGTGATCGGCGGGTTGGGCATCTTCATGCTCGGCCTCGATTTCATGGCAAACGGCATTCAGGCGCTTTCGGTCAACCGGATGCGCGCCTTTCTCGCCAAAGCCGCCGGAACGCCGATCAAGGGCGTGCTGGCAGGAACGCTGATCACCGGCGTCATCCAGTCGTCGACCGCGATGAGCGTCATGGTCGTCGGCCTGGTCAATGCCGGCGTCATCGCCTTGAGACCGGCAATCAGCGTGATCATGGGCGCCAATATCGGCACCACGCTCGGCAACGGGCTCATCGCCCTGCCGCTCGGTCCGCTCGGATTGATCCTGGCCGGCGTGTTCTCGCTGGTCTATTGCTTCTCCAAAAGCGAAAAGGTCAAGAACATAGCGCTCGCCGGCATGGGCTTCGCGCTGATCTTCTATGGCCTCAACCTGATGACCGGCGGCCTGCGTCCGCTACGCAACCTGCCCGAAGTCATGGCCTTGCTGCAAACCCTCACGGCCGACTCCTATCTCAACCTTCTCAAATGCGTGTTCATCGCCGCCGGCGTGACCGCCATGATCCATTCGTCCTCGGCGACGATCGGCATTGTGATGGGTCTTGGCGCCGCTGGCATTCTCGACTGGACCACCGCCGTCGCCTTTTCGCTCGGCGCCGATCTCGGCACCACGATCACCTCGTGGATGGCTTCGCTCAATCTTTCGAAGAACGCCAAGCGGACCGCTTACGCGCACATCTCGTTTAACATCATCGGCGTGTGCATCACCATCCCGCTGTTCTTCGTCTCCATGCAGGTCCTGGAATGGGCCATGCAGTTCTTCGGTGGCGATCCCGCCGTTCCGGTGATCGTCGACGGCAAGGAGACCTTTCCCCTGGTGCCGGTGGCGGTCGGCCTTTACTCGACCTTCTTCAACATCTTCAATACATTGTTGCTGTTCCCGTTCATCGGTGTGTTCGAGCGGGTTCTGTCGCGTGTCGGTCACACGGATGCCGACGACACGGAGGATTTCTCGACGCCGAGATTCCTCGACCGCAAGCTGGCGGGCGATTTTGCCAAGGCCGTTCCCGCCGTTCAGCAGGAGACGGCTCGCCACCTCCAGGCCGGCGCCATGTTCCTCGACATCGCACGCTCGTCCAAGAAGGCGCCGTCGGATCCGGGCGAGCACTATCTCGCAACCGACATCCTCAGCCGCGATATCCGTGCTTACACCGCCGAGCTGATGAAGGAGGATCTGCCTTACGACCAGCTTGATCTGATCGCCAGCCTGATCGAGGAAGCCGACTTCACGGCTGCCCTGACGGAATCGATGCATCAGGTGGCGCGCCGCGTCAGGCGTGAGAAGTTCAGCAGCCCGGCGCAGGCCATCGTCGACGTCGCGTTGAGCAAGCTCGATGCTTCGCTGCGGGAGATCTTGCCGACTTACGGCATCTCCGACCCGAATCTGCCGGCCGGCCATATCGATCTCCCGGAGGTCGAGGAACTGCGCGCCCGCACGCTGGCGCTCGGACCGAATGCCGGCGCCGCTGAACGCGGCACGATCCTGGCCCTGCTCGGTTCCATCGAACGCGCCGAAATCCTGATCCAACGCATCGATGCCGAGCGCAAATCGGTCAACCGGCAGAGCGTGCTCGCTCGTGCCTCGGCACGCAGGGAGGCCAAGCCGCACTCGATGGGCGATATCGGCCTCAGCCCGGTTCCGGCCGAGTAACGGTCAAGGCCTGGCGACAGGGCCGCCCCTTTCCCTTCTCCCACAAGAAGGGGAGAAGGGAGAGCGATGCGTCTTCGCTCAGGCCTGAAACATCGCCAGCTCTTCCGCCGTGAGGTGGCGTGCCTTGCCCTTGGCAAGGTCGCCGAGCTGCAATGGGCCGATCGCCACCCGCACAAGGCGAAGCACTTCCATGTCATAGGCGCCGAGCAGGCGGCGGATATGGCGGTTGCGGCCCTCGTCGAGGGTGATTTCGAGCCATGCAGTGCTGGTGCCGCTGCGCAGGATGTCGATCGACCGCGCCGTCAAATCCTCGCCGTCGACCGTTGCGCCGGCGCGCAACTGCGCCAGCATGGCCTCGTCGGGCAGGGCGCCGATCTGCACGTGATAGATCTTGGCGACGTGCGAGGCGGGGTCGAGCAGGCGCTGCGCAAAGCGCGTGTCGTTGGTCATCAAAAGCAGGCCTTCGCTGGCCTTGTCGAGGCGGCCGACCGGCGACACGAAGGGCAGGTCGAGTTCTGCCAGGCAGTCATAGACGGTGCCGCGGTCCTGCGGGTCGTCGCGGGTGGTGACCAGGCCGCGCGGCTTGTTGATCATCAGGTAGACCTTGCGCTCGGCGACGACCCGGCTGCCGTCGACCTCGATGCGGTCGCGGCCGGGATCGACGCGCATCGAGCCGCTGCGCACGACTTTGCCGGCGACCCGAACGCGCCCTTCGGCGACCAGCAGCTCCGCCTGCTTGCGCGAGCACAGGCCGAGTTTCGACAGCGCCCGGCAAAGGCTGACGCCCGCGGGTCTCACTCCGGGAGGACTGGCCCCGGCGCTGGGCGAGGGGCGTTGCCGGCCGACGTTCGGTCGTGGCGTCATCGTTTTGCGTGAGCGTTCCGGCAAGGTCAGGACCTTCCCGCCAGCCCATCTCCAGCCTGGGCGAGCGTTTCCATGCCGTCGCCGAGGTGTTCTTTCAAGACGCGAACGGCGGCCTCGGCGTCGCGATGGCGGCAGGTCGTCAACAGGTCGAGGTGCTCCGACTGCGAGCGGCTGCGATAGTTGAGGTTGGACAGGAGAACGCGAACGTAGCGGTCGGCCGCATTGTGGTGGGCTTCGATGAGGCCGAGCAGCCGGGCGTTGCCGCAGGCGCTGTAAAGCGCCAGGTGAAAGCCACGGTTCAGCGATCCCCAGCGACCGACATTCGGCTCGGCATCGATCCGGTTGAGCACATAGCCGGCCTCGTCGAGCTTCTCCTTGCCGAGCTTCGGCACCGAGAGCCGCAGCGCTTCGCCTTCGAGCAGGGCGCGGACCGCAAAGATCTCCCTGATCTCGGCAGCGTCCATCCTGGCGACATGCGCGCCCTTGGTCGGATGGATCGACACGATGCCTTCGGCTTCGAGTTGGCGAAGCGCGTCGCGGACCGGCATGCGGCTGAAGCCAAACCGCTCGGCCAGATCGTCCTGGCGCAGCGGCGTGCCGGCCGCCAGGCTGCCCTCGGCAATCGATTCGCGCAGCACATTCGCCACTTGCTCCGCCACCGTCAGCGGCTTCTGCATCAAGCCGTCGCCAAGTCCGCGCAAACCATTCTCCCTGCTATCCTGCGGGCCTTGCCTAACAGAAAGCAGCTAGGGTGGATATGTGGATTCTCGTATACGAGTATCCCAGCGTGTATGGACGGGTGCCGGTGATGCCGCGTCACGCCGCTTCTGACGCGGATCGTGGGCCAGCCGGCCGGCGAGCCCTGCTGCGCGGCTTCGGTTCCGCTGCCATCCGCGTGTTTGAAAATTCCTGGCGCTCTACCGGACGGAACCCCGTCTCGGTAGCCGAGCGCCAGGAGATTTTGCGGTCAGGAAAGCGGTCGCCTGCCTCGGACGCGCCGCTTCCCTGGCTCCGACGTGGTGCCTGGCTGATCGCCGAGGCACCACGATCGTCAATTCGACCTGGGGTCGTCCAGCGTCTCGACGACGAAAGACGCGGCAATCAGGTCGTCGGCATCGAGCCGCAGGGAGCCTTCACCTCCTCCCATGACGGCGGCGACCTTCTGAAAGGTTTTCATCTCGTGCCCGGTAATTCGGGCGCTTTGCATCCTGGCTTTGAGGTCAGCGACACGCAGCCCCAATGCGTGGGACGTTCCAATTTCACGGTTCGACATGACAATATGCTCCTCCCCAACCCATGCTTTTGCCTCCCCGCCGGTATTCGCCGTCGCCTTGCCTAAATATAAGGCATCGCGAATACAGCGCCCCGAACGCGTGGTGCGAGGGAAGGTTCCAGCGCAACACGGTCACGAAATAATACGGGCCGGCCGGCGGGCTACCTGCAAGAAGGTGGCAGGTCGCTGGACGCGCTGACGGTTTTTCTTCAACCGATAGGAACACAGTGCAAAGATGGGCTCAGAAAGATTGACTCTATCCTCCCGGGGAGGATACAGAAGCAGGCATGTCCGAAGGCGTCCACCGTTCGCATCCCGCTATCGTGAAGCGTCTGAAGCGTGCGCAAGGCCACCTTGCGGCGGTGCTTTCCATGTTCGAGGCGCATCGTCCTTGCGTTGACCTGGCGCAGCAGCTCCATGCCGTGGAAAGCGCCATCAGCAGCGCAAAGCGCGAACTGATCCACGATCATATCGAGCACTGCCTGACCGACACCGCCGAAGCGAGCGGCGACTCGCTGGCGGAGCTCAAGCAACTGGCGAAATACCTGTGAACAGTCAAATACCTGTGAGCAGTCTCGGCGCTCGCATTCTCGACTGGCTCGGTTTCGGCTCACACGATCACGGGGCGCATGGCCACGACCACGGCTCGCATGGGCATAGCCACGGGGTCATCGATGCGACCATAGCGACGACCGACCGGGGTATCTGGGCGATAAAATGGTCGTTCGTCATCCTGGCAATCACCGCGGCGACGCAGATGGTCGTGGTGGTCCTGTCGGGCAGCGTGGCGCTGCTGGCCGACACGATCCACAACATCGGTGACGCCACCACCGCCATTCCGTTGTGGATCGCCTTCATGCTGGCCCGGCGTAAGCCGTCGCCGACCTTCACCTACGGCCTTGGCCGGGTCGAGGACTTGGCCGGGATCATCATTGTCGGGATCATCCTGTTCAGCGCTATCGTCGCCGGCTATCAGGCTATAGACCGTTTGATAAATCCACGAATGGTGACGCACCTTGGTTGGCTGACGGCGGCAGGCGTTGTCGGCTTTCTCGGCAACGAGGCCGTCGCGGTGTTCCGCATCCGCGTCGGCCGAGAAATCAACAGCGCCGCACTCATTGCCGACGGCTATCATGCCCGCACCGACGGCCTGACCAGCCTTGCCGTGGTCATCGGGGCGCTCGGGGTCTGGCTCGGTTTTCCGCTGGCCGACCCGATTGTCGGCCTGCTCATCACGCTTGCCATTTTCGGCATCGTTTGGCAGTCGGCCCGCTCGGTGTTGACCCGCATGCTTGACGGTATAGAGCCTGACGTCATCGGCGAAATCCACCATGCTGCCGCGCATGTGCCTGGAGCCTGCATTGTCGAGGCCAAGGCGCGGTGGGTCGGTCACAAGCTGCACGCCGACATTGCCATCGCCGTCGAAGAAAACCTGCCGGTCTCCGAAGCGAAAAAGCTCACGGCAGCCCTGGAAGACGAGCTGTTCGAGCACATGCCGGCGCTTGCGGCTGCCAATATCAGATTGGCGAGTGCGGATGCGGATCATGCTCACGGCGAACATGACAGGCACCAACGATCACTTCGACCGGCTCGTTTCCGTTAGGCTCAGCATCATCCACTTCCTCAAGGAGCACTGCCCGCAGGCTGCGGACGACGCTGCCTTCGGCGATGGATGCGCCGGGCGCGCTCAGCGCTGTTGCCGCGGCAGCGATGCTACGCCGCAACCAGACGTGCCGAGGTTCGTCCTGGTGGCGCGCGTGCCAGAGAAGGCTCATCGTGAAGCTGCCGAGATCAAGCGGCGGGGGCAGCGAGACAAAACGTCCGCCCACCATCTGCGCCAGGCTCGACGGCAGCGTCATGATCAGGTCGGAGCGGGCGGCGATTTCCACTGCTGCAAGGAAGCTCGGTACGCGCACGCTCACCCGTCGTCGGCGGCCCACACCAGCGAGCGCCACGTCGACGAACGCTGGTCCAATGCCGGTGACGCTCACCACGATATGACCCAATTCAAGAAATCGGTCGAGCGTAAGCTCATGGTTCGCTGCGGGATGCCCGGCACGCATCAGCGTGACAAAGCGGTCTTGATAGAGGCCGCGCCGGCGGATGCCCGCGGGCGCATCGTCGACCACGCCGACGAGTGCGTCCACGGCGTCCTCCTCCAGTGCTTCGATCGCCGTTGCGCTGGGCGGCAGAATGTCCAGGCCGAGCGCCGGCGCCTCGACGGTGAGACGAGCAAGCAGATGAGGCGCCAACGCGGCAGTCTCAAGATCCATCATCAGCAGCCGCACATGACCGGTTGCCGTTGCCGGGTCGAACGGATTCGCCCCCAGCATCGTAGCGATATCCGCCAGGGTCCTGCGCAGCGCCGCCCACCGGAAAATTCCCATGGTCAGCACGACCGATGTCGGGCGCGCCGCCGCCCGGCTGATGTCCCACAACTGGGCTGGAACGCGCATCGTGGAACTGGCCGGGCCCGAAGACTGGAGCGCCAGCGATGTGGCGGCTGCCTTTGCGAAGGTTCTTGGCCGTCCGGTCGAGCCGGTGCTCGTGCCGCCGGAGCAGCGCGAAGCGGTCCTGGCCGAGGCGGGGCTCACCGCGGAGGTTACCGCCGCCCTGCTCGGCATGTACGAAGGCATTGCAAACGGCCGCTTCACGCGCCAGGCCGGAACCGAACATTGGCGTGGCACGACATCGCTGACAGCCGCGGTCGAGCGTATCGTGACGAAGCTGCGCGCTGCCGCTTAACCATTCATGCGAACCTTAGTGATGGCAGGAGGACTTCCGGCCTCAGCCGACTCACACTGTCACAGTTGCAGGAACCCGACCGTCGCATCGTGATCGGCACCCGCGGTGCAGGCCGGTCATGACGCTCACACTCGGCCCCTCGAACCTGGCAAGCATTCGGTAGGTCGCCGGCCGGGTGTTCGACGAGATCCCTCGATCCAGCGCCGGCCACTATCGCCCATCTTCTCGTTGGCCGGGACCTGGCAGGCGAAACGCCCGGTGTAGAACGCCCTGGCGCGGTCCTGGTCGAATACCGGCAACTGGACTAGCATGATCGGTTCTCCTCTCCCTTGATAGTTGCCGCGCAGCCGCCGACAGGCAAGAACGACGCGGGCGGCCGAAAAGAATTATGCTGAGCCGAGAATCTTTTCGGTAACTCCGGTCGTCTTCTGCTGAGACCAACCAATCAGGAGACGAACCATGGCCTACAAACTCATTCGCTACAGCGTGAAAGACACCGGGCTGGAAGAGAACCGCGCGCTGGTGGCAAGGGTGTTCGAGGCGCTGGATGAGACGGCGCCGCAGAGCGTGCGCTATCTGGTGCTCGAACTGGACGACGGTGAGTTCATCCACGTCGTCGGCGAGGGAAATGAACCATCCGCGTTGACCGGGCTTGCGGCGTTCGAGGCGTTCACGCAGAACCATGCGGAGCGACGTTCGACCCCGGTCAAACGATCGCCTGCCAAAATCATCGGCAACTACCATGTGCTTGAGGACGGCAAAGCCGGATAGAGCGACCGCGCCAGGGCCGAAGGAACGCCATGATCTCACGGAAATTCGATCGGCCGGCGCTGGAGGCGATGCTCGCCGAGCTACACCCCAAACTGCACCGCTACTGCGCCCGAATGGCCGGCTCGGTGATCGACGGCGAGGACATCGTGCAGGAAACGCTGCTGAAGGCGCTGCAGGCGGTCGACGGCAGCATGGCGGTCGAGCGGCCCGAGCAATGGCTGTTTCGCATAGCCCATAATGCCGCGCAGGACCATCTGCGCCGGCGCCATCGGGAAAGGTCGCGCATGAGCGAGACCGACATGACCACCATCGAGGATCCTTCCGGCAGCGCCGACAGCAGGATCGCCGCGGCGACCGGCCTGCGCAGCTTCATGCAGCTTTCGGTGGCGCAGCGCAGCGCCGTGATCCTGGTCGACGTGCTCGGCCTTTCCCTGCACGAGACCTGCGAGGTGACCGGCGCCACGCTCGCCGCCACCAAGGCGGCGCTGCATCGCGGGCGGGCACAGCTGCGCGTGCTGGCAGCCGAGCCCGAACACGTCGCCGCGCCTAAGCTCGGCGCCGATGACGAGCGGCGGCTGCGCCGCTATGTCGATCTGTTCAACGCGCGCGACTTCGACGCGGTCAGGGCGCTGATCGCCGAGGATATCCAGCTCGAACTCGTCAGCCGCCTCCGCCTGCGCGGCAAGGCCGAAGTGTCAACCTATTTCGGCAATTACGACCGCATCAGCGACTGGGCGCTGTCGCTGGGCTTCGTCGATAGAAGGCCGGCGATCCTGATCCGCAACCCGCAGGAGCCGGACGGCGCCGTGCGCGGCTTCATGCTGGTCGAATGGCAGGACGAGCGGGTGGTCCAGATCCGCGATTTCCGCTACGCACCCTGGTGCCTGGTCGATGCGGAGATCAGCATCGTGGACGGGTGAGGGATCTACGACCCACACCTGTCCGCTCGATATGGAGTCGGTGCCAGCTTTCGGATCAAGCAGCCTTCACTCCCTGGTGACCCGAACGTAATTGCCACATGGCTGCAAGTGTCTAGAGCGGTTCCGGTTCTCTTGGAACCGGTAACTCGCTCTAACTATATGTTTTGCGGCATTTATGCCGACGCCAAATGATCCCATTTTGGCTGCAAAATGCTCTAGTCGACACGCACGCGACGCGTCACCTGGCCATTGCTTTCCCAGTATGTGTGTTTCTTGGCAATCAAGGGATCGTCCATTGCCGGTTGAACTTGTCCCGTGGTGCTGACCGCGCGCGAGGTCACCGTGTGTTCTCCAGGAGCGGGACTTGCCCAGTCCAGGGACCAGATCTTCCAGGCGTGCTCGGCCTCCTCACTGTGGTCAATGGTCGCTGGTGCCCAAGGCCCTTGATCGATTTGCACTTCGACCCGCTCGATCGGCGCCCCCCAGGCAGCCCCAATGACGCGGTAGTCTGAGTCTTTCCGGGTGACCTTCGCAGGCGCGGACTTTATTAGCGCTCGGCCGACCGAGGTCTCGGCCCAGACGGTCTCGCCGTTGTGGTCTTCCTCCCGGATGGTGACATAGTCACGCGCCATCAGAAGGCTCATGAAGCGGGTGTCGCGAACCTCGATGCGATCCAGCCACTTGACGTTGGCGATCCCGTACCAGCCCGGAGCAATGAGCCGCAGCGGGAAACCATTGGCCGCCGGCAAGGCCGCTCCGTTCATTTCATAGCAGAGGAGATTGTCGGGATTCATCGCATCGTCGAGCGACATGCTGCGAGCGAAGTTCTGCTTCATCTTCACGTCGCGTATTGCGACCTCGCCTTTGTCAGTACCGAAAAAAACGACCTCGATGCCCTTCTCCAGAATGCCGGCTTCCTCGAGGATCGGGGCGAGCGGCGTCCCTGCCCAACGGGCATTGCCGATGCCGCCGGTGAAAAAGGGGAAACCGTGGTTGCCCGAGCATTCCACTGTGAAAACGACCTCCTGCCGCGGTCGCGCCCTGATGTCGGCGAGCGTTAATTTTAATGGCTTCTTCACCAGGCCTCCGATCTCCATCGACCATGTCTTCTCGTCGATCGTTGGTCGATTGAAATGCGAGATGCTGAAGAACTTGTCGTTTGGAGTTATCCAGCTATCCAAATCCTCCCAGACAAGCTGCTTCTGGATACCGACCGGATCGGGATTTTCGGTCGGCTGATCCAGCCACGGAATAACTTCCTCGCTCGGCCGTGTTGGAAAAGCGTAAGCCCGACGCGAGGTATAGAGAGCAGCAATTGCGGCAAGAGCCGCGCTTCCTTGAACAAGGAGTTCTCTGCGCTGAAAATCAGGCATGTTGTTTACCTCCCAATTGATCCGGAACGGGCTGTAACGTGCCTTAGGCCGTAGCCTGATCACGGATAGCGACACAATGTGAGGTCTGCCGACCCGGAAGTATCCGGACAGGTCAGACAATCACCGACGCAAGTCAAGCATGTGAAGCATTGGACGAAACACCAGCTCGCGTTTCGCACGCTAAGAGTGCGCCTTTGAGAAGGACGTGTCCACAACCTGGACGGGACCTGTGATGATTGCAGCATTCGAGACCGATTTTTCCAGTCCTGCCAAAACCGTTTGCTGCTCGGGTTGCTATCGGAAACGACCGCTTTCGGGGTCGTTTCCGGACCTTCGCGGGTGCGGTCGGAAAGGCCCGGTCCGACCGCATTTCTGCCGTTCCGATGTCGGCCTCACGATCTTCAAGGCGCACGTTCACCCATTATTCAGCGAGAAGGCGGGATGGGCTGCCGTCTCCCATGGCGCGACAGGATGGCAGTGCGGCCCGCGCAGGTGTATGTTGATGGTCTAATATTTCGATATCAGGGAGGACAGCATGACGTCTTGGGAAATCAAGGGACGCGAACTCGTCAATTGTACCTGCGAATATGGCTGCAACTGCCAATTCAATGCGCTGCCCGACAAAGGCCATTGCCATGCGGTGGCGGGCATCCAGATCGACGAAGGTCATCATGGCGAGACCGCTCTCGATGGCCTTCGGATCGCCGCGATCTTCAAATGGCCGGGCGCGATCCACGAAGGCAATGGCGAAGCCATCGCCTTCGTTGATGAGAATGCAACCGACCGGCAGCGTCAAGCGCTGCTGCGCATCATGACCGGCCAGGACACCGACCCGTTCGCGACGATGTTCGCCGTCTACGCGTCAACCGTAACAAAAATGAATGAGCCGGTTTTCACCAAGATCGATCTCGACCTCGATATCGACGGCCGCAGGGGCCGCATCTTCGTCAAGGACTACATCGAAACCGTCGGCGAACCGATCCGCAACAAGGTGACGGGCGCGGACTCGCGCGCTCAGATCGTGTTGCCGAACGGCTTCGAATATGCAGTCGCCGAGATCGGCAGCGCTTCGAGCACAACCAGCGGGCCGGTTCAGGTGAACATGAAGGACAGTTACGGCCAGTTCGCCCGGCTGCATCTCAACAATCACGGGGTGGTGCGGGCCTGAGGCGCCACATGGACGGCGGGTCGCCACTGGAACGGCTGCTCAGACGCGACCGCGTCATCACGATTGCGGGCGTGGTGGCGCTGTGCCTGCTGGCCTGGCTTTATATCGTCGCGGGTGCAGGGCTCGGCATGAATGCGTGGGAGATGACGAGGCTCGCGCTATTCCCCCACCAGCAAACTGCCGACGTGACCTCCGATATGTCTGGCATGGATATGCCCGGCATGGACATGCCCGGCATGGACATGAGCGCGATGCCCATGGCAGCCGAACCGCGGGCCTGGGGGCCGGCGATCTGGGCGCTGATGATCGCTATGTGGTGGGTCATGATGGTTGCCATGATGTCCCCGAGTGCGGCGCCGACTATCCTGCTCTATGCGCGCGTGCATCGCCATGCGCTCGCACAGGGTCAGATCCAGGACAAGCTCGCGCCCACCGGCGTGTTTATGGCAGGCTACCTCCTGGTTTGGCTGGGGTTTGCCGTCGTGGCCACCGCGTTGCATTGGCTGCTCGAACGCGATGCCTTCGTTTCCGCGACGATGATGAGTTCGCAGAGCCGCTGGCTTTCCGGCATCGTCCTGATCGCCGCGGGCCTGTATCAGCTCTCGCCGCTCAAGAACGCCTGCCTGTCGCATTGCCGGGCACCGACCGCGTTCCTTGCCCGACACTGGCGTCCCCACGCAGTTGGCGCGCTGCGTTTGGGCGCGTTGCATGGGGCGTTTTGTGTCGGATGCTGCTGGATGCTAATGGCGTTGTTGTTCGTGGGCGGCATCATGAATCTGGTGTGGGTTGCCGGGCTCGCTATTCTGGTGCTGGCTGAAAAGCTGTTTCCTGCCGGCCAGTGGGTTGGCCGGGCAGCCGGCATCGCCCTGATCGCCCTGGGCAGCGCAACGCTTTTGGTCTGACGACCAGGGCCGCCTATGTCGGCATTCAAAGGCGTGAGGAACTTTGACTCCTCGCATCCGTTTACCCGAATGTTGGGGATGGAGGTTCCGCCAATGAATGTCAGCGACGAAAGGACTGTATCCCTCTGGGCGGCGACCGAAGTAGCGCCCGACGCGGTCGCGCTCGGGCAGAGCGAACAGGTCGATGTCGTCGTCGTCGGGTCTGGAATTGCCGGACTGTCGGTCGCGTACGAACTGGCCGTCGCCGGGCAAAAGGTGGCCGTCGTCGATCGCGGCCGGATTGGAAGCGGCATGACGGCTCGCACTACCGCGCACCTGTCATCCATTTGCGACGACTACTTTTCGGAACTGACCAAATTGCGCGGTGAGGACCTGGCGCGGATGTATTACCAAAGCCAGTCGGCCGCTATCGACCATATCCAATCAATCCAGGAGACGGAGAGGATCGCGTGCGATTTCCGACGCCTCGACGGCTTTCTCTTTCCGGCTTCCGGCAGGCAGCAATCCGACATCAAGCGCGAGCTGGACGCCGGTCTGAAAATCGGTGTCGACGTCGAGAAGACCAAGGGTGTGCCGTTTGCAGGCTTTTCGGATGCGCAGGCCCTTCGATACGCCAATCAGGCGACCTTCCACCCGATCAAATATCTCCGCGGGCTGGCCGCAGGCATCCGCTCGCGCGGCGGCGCGCTTTATGCCGATACCGTTGTCGAAAAGGTCGAGGAGACTGACCGCGGCGTGCGCGCAACCACGGTTTCAGGCTTTACCGTGTCCGCCAAATCGGCCGTTGTCGCCACCAACTCGCCGATCAACGATCGGGTCGCCCTCCATACCAAGCAAGCGCCGTATCGGACCTACGCGATGTCGTTCGAGATCGCGCGCGATACCATACCGGATGCCCTGTATTGGGATACTGAAGACCCTTACCACTACGTTCGGCTTCAGCCTGGCGAAGATCGGACCGACTTCCTGATCGTCGGAGGTGAAGACCACAAAACAGGGCAGGCCGATGATGCCGGAGATCGCTTCGCGGCCCTGGCGGCCTGGACCAAAAGGCTGGTGCCTGATGTCGGCGTGGAAACCAACCGGTGGTCCGGGCAGGTGATGGAGACCGTCGATTATGCGGGGTTCATCGGCCGCAATCCTGGCAACCGCCGCGTCTTTGTGGCGACTGGGGATTCCGGCCAGGGCATTACCCATGGCGTCGTCGCCGGCCTGTTGATTTCCGACCTGATTCTGAAGGGGGAAAGCCGCTGGCGCGAACTTTACGAGCCGTCTCGCAAGACGGCAGGCGCGATCGGCGATTATCTGTCGGAGAATGCGACAGCGCTCAAGAGTTTTGCGGAGTATATCGCGCCTGGCGAAATCGATTCCGTCGACAGGCTGCGACCGGGAGAAGGTGCCATCGTCCGCGAAGGGCTCACCAAAATCGCCGCGTTTCGCGATGACGACGGCACGGTCTACAAGCGCTCGGCCGCATGCACGCATATCGGCTGCCATGTCCATTGGAACTCCCTCGAGCGCTGCTGGGACTGCCCCTGCCACGGCTCGCATTTTGCTATCGACGGCACGGCTTTGAACGGACCGGCCGTGTCGCCCCTGGCTTCGCTTGACTAGCCCTCTTCGAGACGAATATTCGCCTCGGCTGACTGGGACGCTTGCGCTCAAGTGGTCCTGCGCGGCGCCAATGGCGAAGGCTCAAGAGGGCGCGAAGTGGAATTTCTGCATCGCATCGGTCCGGCCAAACCGGCTCACAACTCCTTTTCGGCCAGCTCGCGAAAGGCATCGGGAATCGACCGCGACAGTCCGAGCGCGACCGAGGCATAGCCGACCGCCTCCCAGCCGAAGCGGTCGCGGATCTTATCGACGGCGCGGTCGGCGGTCCAGCGCGCCACTCCCTTCCTTGTGCCGGGGCGGCGGCGGTCGTCATCGAGGCCGAGCGGCAGTTCCAGCTGCAGGCCCGGTTGCTTTTCCAGATGCGAAACGGCGATCGCCAGCAGCGAAATGGTCTTTTCGTGCGGATAATCGACAAGCACCTTGCGCACCAGCGCCTCGGCGATCTCGGCCAGCATCGCGGTTGCCGAAATCGGCTGGTCGAGCGTGATCGAACGCGTCACCGAGCGCAGGTCGGCGAAGCGGACACGGACCGTCACCGTACGGCCGGGCCGCGATTTCGCCCGCAGCCTGGTGGCGACCCTGTCGGCCAGATGCAGCAGGGTCGGCACGAAGACTTCCTCCTCGGCCGGTTTCCTGCCGAGCGCCGACTGCGCGCCGGCCGATCGCGCCCGGCGCTGCGTCTCGAGCTTGCGCGGATCGCGGTTCCAGGCCAGCGCGTTGAGCTTTGCGCCCGCCGCCGGGCCGAGCAGGCGCTCCAGCGACCCACCGTTGGTCTTCGCCAGCTCGCCGATGGTGTTGACGCCGATGCCGGCCAGCCGCTCCCTGGTGACCGGACCGACGCCCCACATCAGCTCAACCGGCAGATCGTGCAGGAACTCGAGCTCGTGGCGCGGATCGACCACCACCAGTCCGTCGGGCTTGGCCACTTGCGAGGCGATCTTGGCCAGATGCTTGGTGCGCGCCACGCCGACCGAGATCGGCAGGCCGAGCTCGGCGCGCACGCGGCGGCGGATGGTTGTGGCGATCTCGGCCGGCGGCCCGAACAGACGGGTGCAGCCGGTGACGTCTGCGAAGGCCTCGTCGATGGAAATCCGCTCGACCACCGGCGTGAAATCGCCAAGCACTTTGATGGCCGCGTCGCCGAGCCGCTGGTAATCCTTGAAATGACCGCCGACGAAAATCAGATCGGGGCAGAGTTCCCGCGCGCGCCGCCCCGGCATGCCGCCACGTACGCCGAAGGCCTTGGCCTCGTAGGACGCGGCCAGCACGACGCCGCCGCCGACGGCGATCGGCTTGCCGCGCAGGGCCGGGTCGAGCAATTGTTCGACCGAGGCATAAAAGGCGTCCAGATCAGCGTGGAGGATGTTGGCTTCCATCCGGCCCGTTCGCCCGCGGAGGTCGCCGCATTGTCTCGAGGGTGGTTTGGTTTGGAACAAAGGGAGAACATTGTACGTGGATTGTCAAGGAGCGTGGACGGCAGGTGGAAGGCAATCGCTTCAGGTTTGCGCTGCCCCTCATCGCCCTGCTAGGCACTTCTCCCTGTAGGGACGGGAGAAGGACGCTCTCGTCGATGGTTTCGCCAATCACCAACGTCGCAGGAACTGCCGATGTTGCGGACAGCCCCCTTCGCCCCGTCACCATACGGGGAGAAGGTGCCGGCAAGCGGATGAGGGGCGGCGCCGACTCGGCAATCAGCCGATCGAGTGCTACAACCCCATCTTGTAGCCGAGATGGCTGGCGATGAAACCGAGGCGCTCGTAGAAAGCGTGCGCCTCCTGTCGACTCTTGTCGGCCGTGAGCTGAACGAAGCTGCAGTTGCGCGAGCGGCACTCTTCAACCGCCCATTCGATCATGCGTTTGCCGACGCCGCCGGACCGGCGGTGCCGGGCAACGCGAACGCCTTCGATTTGCCCGCGCCAGGCGCCGTTCCTCGAAATGCCCGGAATGAAGCTGAGCTGCAGGGTTCCAACCACTTGCCCGGCTTCGACGGCCACCGCCAGCAGCTGGTTGGGATCGGCATCGATTGCCCTGAAGGCATCGAGATAGGAGGGGGCGAGCGGCGTCGACGCGTCTTCCCGACCAGCGCCAAGCGCATCGTCGGCTAGCAATGCGACAATCGCCGGCAGATCGGGCGCTTGCGCGCGACGGAAATCAATTTCGCTCATCGAGGGACGACATACGGCGCGGGCTTGGCGACGGCAAGTGCGGTCCAGCCATTCGCGGCCGATGGCGTCGACGACCTCCGGCTTACGCGGCCTGCCGTGCCCAGAGGCGGTGGCCATAGCGGCGGAAGAAGCGCGCCAGGAGCCGCTGCTGCCTGGCGCGGGCGAGATCGGCGCCGCGTCTTTCCTGGCGCCAGCGCGGCATGTTGCGGAACAGCGCAATGAAGCGGGCGGCGTCCTCGAGCGCCTCCTCGGCCGACTGCGCCGGGCGGATCGCCGCCAGGAACAAGGCCTCGCCGTGCTTCAGCCGGTCGACCACCGCCTTGCGCTGGTCATGGCCCAGGCGGGCCTTGCCTATGCCGTCGAGGCGGATGGCGGCGAAGGCTGCCAGCATGGCAGGGCTGTCGCCGGTATAGCCGCAATCACGGGCGAATTGAGCGGAGAGGGCGTCCATCCTGGTTTCCTTGGCTGAGCGGCCGCAACGGGTGCCCGGTCTTGCCGCCCATGCGTACGTCCACGGCGAATTCATCGGTATATCATATACAAGCATAACTCAAAACTGTGCGCAAGTTAAACTTTTACGCAGGGTTGGGCGGATCCGACTCGACTCTTCGGTAAAAACCCATAATGTTGCGAACAAAACAGGAACATGAGGCATCAGGAGCAATGGCATTGCCGGGCAAGGAAGCGACGATCGCCGAGGTTGTCTCGATCGCGGTCGAGTGTATCGATTGCGGCCGCAACAGATGGTGGAAGCCGGCTGAGCTCAGGCGCTTCGGGGTAACTGCGCAGACGCCGCTGGCGTCCCTTTCGGGGCGCCTCATTTGCTCGGCTTGCCGCGCCGATGGCCTGCCGGGCGCAGCGGTCGTGATCCAGGCGGCATTCGTCGACGAGCAGCAGCGGCGCCGCGCCGAGGCGCGGATGCTCAGCGAGCGCGAGGTTCCGCTGGAGAGATCCAGGCGGGCTTGAGTGGCGCGCCGATCCACCTTCCCCCACAGGGGGAGAAGCGAGCGCGCGGACCCGCGACCCCTAATACCCCAGCAGTTCCTTGAGCGGGATGACGCGGAAGACGGCCTTGATCGCGTAGCGGTTGAAGGTCAGCGTCTTCGGCGGATTGTACTGCTCGACGACCAGCTCGGCAGCGGTGCGCTTGACAAGCTTCTTGATGAAGGCCTTGCCGTTGCGTTCGTTTTCTTCGGGGAACATCTCGATCACCACATGGTCGCCTGGCACGGCGTCGCGGCCGCCGCAATAAAGCATCTCGCCGGGCTCGTAGCGCGGCACCATCGAGTCGGAGAGCACATGCAGCGCAAACACCTTGCGCAGATGGGCGATGCCGGGCGGGCGCTGGACGTAGCCGGCGACCTCGCCGTTGAAGGTGAAGTCGCCGTCGTCGCCGCCAACCGCAGCACCCAGAAGCTCGATGTCCATCGGGCCGGCGGGCAGTGGGGCGGCGTCGGTGACGATCTCTGCGTCGGCGACATTGTCGGCGTCGTCGAGGAAGACGACCTCGCCCTTGCCGAGCGCCACCGGGTCGACGCGCAGGAAGGCGGCGGTCTTCAAAAGGTTCTCGGTTTTTGGGAGGTTGCGGCCGGTTTCCCAATTGCCGACGGCGGCGACATCGGTGTCGTTGTGCTCGGCAATGTGGCGCATCACCAGGCCACGCTGCTTGCGCGCCTTGCGGATCGCCGCTCCGACCTTGATCGACAATGAGGTTTTCGCCATGGCGCCATCTGAAACATAAGAATCGGTTTCGTCCATGAAAGAATGGCTTGCATAACCTTTTGAGTTATGCTTATATGCAGCCATGCACAAGCCTCGTTGCCCCATCTCGTTTTCCCATCCGTCCCGGCTGTCCTCCTCCCCGGCCGGGACGAAGCCCGAGGCTAGCGCCTCGGCTCCGGTCGCCCTGCCGTCATCGCACGCGACCGGAACGGCCGGAGCCGTTCCCCTCACGGCTCCGGCCACGAACTCACGCGAGTGCCGCGCCGGCCTTTCGCGCATCCGCACCGAGGATGGCACGGTCATTGTCTTCGACCGGCGCACGGGCAGGGCGGTTTCCGGCGCCACCCGCGAGGCGGCCGAGGCGAAGCTTGGCCGCCGGTGGTGATCTCCCCTTCTCCCTGTGAACGGGGAGAGGGGCAGCTTCGGCGTCTACGCAACCCTTTCAATGGAAGAACACCATGCCCGCCTATACCGACACAGGATTGCAAAGCATCGCCCGCACGCCGGCCAGGCTGGCGCCGCCGGTCTGGCTGCCGCAGCGCCAGACCGTGCGCGAGATCCACGGGCCCGACGGCGAGGCCTTCAAGCTGCCGGCGCCGCGCCCCGTTGCCGCCGGGCGCCAGCCGCACGTCGCGGCCATGCGCTTCATCGACTGCCTGTTCAACCGCTGCCGCGCACCGCTCGATCTGACGCTGGAGGAAGATCCCGAGAACGACGCGCCCGGCAGCCGGCCGGCACTGGACATGCTGTGCTGCGGCCTGCGCACGCGGCCGCTGAAAAGCTACTGCGCCTATCACGCGGCGCGCTTCTGCGACCATCGCCCTACGGCTCTGGCGGATGCGGCGTGAACTGGGTCTTGCGTTCCTCGCCCCGCTACGTGGGGCGAGGAACCCAGGTTCTGCGAAGGCAGCCAATCAAACGAGGAGACTGTCCATGAGCAAGAAGACCGCCAAGGTCAAGGCGCCGAAGGCGCCCAAACTGGCAAAGGGCGAGGCCGAGCAGGTGCGCATCCGCAAGGAGGTCGGTCATGATTTCGCGCTGAAGGACGACGCCTTCGGCCGCAAGCGGCTGGCGACCGGCACGCTGGAGGCGAGGCGCATCTATGAGGTTTCCAATGACGGCCACACCTCGACCGGCGGCATCGTGCGGGTGCGCAACGTCGACCCGCTGACCGGCATCACCTCGCTGTCGCGCCAGCAGCGCGAGGCGGGTATGCGGTACCGCGAGGATTTTCGCGTCTCGGCACAGGACGGCGTCAAGCCGATGGCGCTGACTGAGCGCGTCGACGGCGGCCGCATCGGCGGCGGCGTTGCCGACCGCATTCTGTCGGCCGGCCGCGCCTATGCCGACGCCACCAGGGCGCTTTCGCATTGGGAGGTGTCTGGCGTGGTGCAAAAAGTCTGCTGCCATGGCGAAACGGTGAAGAGCCTCGCCGAACAGACGGGCGAGCCGCGGGACGTTGTGTCCAAACTGCTCAAGGTCGGGCTGGATTTGTTGGCGGTGCATTACGGGATGATGCTGATGCGGCGGCCGCGGGGGTAGGGCGCGAACGGACGGCGGGACGCCGAACCAATGGGCGATCAGGCTAGAGGCGAACCTCGATCCGCCAGCGTCCTCCAATTGAAGGGCGCGGGCTTCTCGACGGCCTGTTACGGTGCGTCATTGCTGGTAGATCGCAATGCCAAAGCCACCGCTAGACCCTCATTTCGCAGACGTGGCGCCGACGTCTTCGGTGCTGACCGCCTATGACGAGCACTGCATGCTGACTTACATCCGGCTGCTCGATGCTTCGGCGGACGGGGCCGATTGGCGTGAGGTCGCCCACACCGTTCTGCACATTGATCCGGAGCAGGAGCCGGAACGGGCATTCCGGGCTTGGGCGACGCATCTGGCGCGCGCTCGCTGGATGACCGGGAATGAGGGTTGGCGCCGATCGGCACGATGAGCGGCGTGCATGACGCCGGGCATTTCCGTGGAACTGCCGTCCCGGTTTGCCCGTTTAGACAGGAATCCAACTGGGAAGCGCCCGATGAACTCTTGGCAAATCAACACTTTGGAGGCGTGCTGCCTTCTTGCCGTTCCGCTGTCGATGATCCTTACGGTTCTGATAGCGGGTCTTATCCTTGGCTGAATCCCCGCTACACTGTCCAGTGAAGAAGGCTCGTCCCGGCCCGCATCGTGGTACGGGGCAATCGTGGGTTGCCTCTACGTCGGCATTTTGCGACGATCAGGCGCCGTAACGAGCGCTCGCCATATACTTTGGGGGTTGTTAAGAGACAGGATTAAGGCGTATTAGCGAGTTAGGGTTAACAGAGGGTTTTCAGGTGACGCTGCTTCAAATCTCCTCGATCGTGGCCGAACTCGCGGTCTCCTACGTCACGATTGCACTCACATATCTGGCAGCTGTGTACGCGATTTGCTCCCGCTATTAGCCGCCGCGCGTCCAGTCGGCTTCCAGCACGCAACGCCTGTCGCTCGCCTGGCGCCAAATTTCATCACGGGCGCCTATCGCGACAGCGTCATCTTGGACGCGCATTGCCCAGCCTCTCAATCCTTCGCGCGTTCCACATACGCGCCGTCCGCCGTCATCACCACCACGCGGGTGCCGGCGCTAATGTGCGGCGGTACCAGCGTGCGCACGCCGTTGGACAGCGTCGCCGGCTTGTAGGACGAGGATGCCGTCTGGCCCTTGGTCACCGGCTCGGTCTCGACCACCTCGAAGGTGGCGCGCTGCGGCAACACCAGCGAGATGGCGATGCCATTGTGCTGCGAAATCTGCACCGCCATGCCTTCCGTGAGATAGGGCGCCATTTCGCCGACCACGCTTTCCGACACCGCGACCTGGTCGTAGCTTTCCGGGTTCATGAAATGGAAGCCCTCGCCATCGCGATAGAGGAAAGTGTGCTCGCGCTCCTCGACATAGGCGCGCTCGACCTGCTCGGTGGTGCGGTAGCGCTCCGAGACTTTCACCCCATCGGAGATGCGGCGCATGTCGAGCTGGGTCACCGGCGTGCCTTTGCCGGGATGGATGTTTTCGGCAAAGAGGATCACATAGAGCTTGCCGTCCTTTTCGACGACATTGCCTTTGCGTAGGGAACTGGCGATGACCTTCACGGGCTTCATTCCTAAGAGTGTTGACTGGCCTGGGAGCGCCGACTGGCGCAAATCGGCTGCGGGAGCCGTCGCGTGCGGCCTAGCGCATCTTGGCGACAATCGCCAGTCCTCCATGCAAATCCGCCGGTCATGACCGCCGCCTCGCCCTGGTGGACGCCTGATGTTCACGCCGACCGGCGGCCGCGGCTGATCTTGCGCAATGCCATCACTGCGGCCCTACGCGACTGGTTTGCCCGCCGCGACTTCGTCGAGGTGGAGACGGCAGCGCTGCAAATCTCGCCCGGCAACGAGGCGCATCTGTCGGCCTTCGCCACCGATGCGATCGGCCCCGACGGGCAGCATCAGCCGCTCTATTTGCACACATCGCCGGAATTCGCCTGCAAGAAGCTGCTCACCGCCGGCGAGAAGCGCATCTTCAGCCTGAGCGCCGTCTATCGCAACCGCGAGCGCGGCCCCTTGCACCATCCGTCCTTCACAATGCTCGAATGGTACCGGGCTGATGAAACCTATGAGCGCCTGATGGAGGATTGCGCTGGGCTTGTCGCGCTGGCCGCCGAGCGGGCCGGCACAAAACGTTTCTCCTTTCGCGGCCGCGAGGCCGATCCGTTCGCCGAGCCGGAACGGTTGAGCGTCGCCGAGGCTTTTGCGCGCTATGCCGGCATCGACCTGCTGGCCACGGTCGCCGCCGACGGCAGCACTGATCGTGAGGCGTTGTACACGGCGCTGGTTGCGGCGGGCCTACGCACCGCACCGGACGACAATTGGGCCGATCTGTTCAGCCGGGTAATGGTGGAAAAGGTCGAGCCGATGCTGGGGCTGGGGTGCGCCACCATCCTTTACGGCTATCCGATTTCGGAGGCAGCACTTGCCCGGCCGAGCGCAGATGATGCGAGGACCGCCGAGCGCTTCGAGCTCTATTGCTGCGGCGTCGAGTTGGCCAACGCCTTCGGCGAACTGACCGACGCCGCCGAGCAGCGCCGGCGCTTCACCATCGAGATGGACGAGAAGGAGCGCGTCTATGGCGAACGCTATCCGATCGACGAGGATTTCCTCTCCGCACTCGCCATCATGCCGCAGGCAAGCGGCGCCGCACTCGGCTTCGACCGGCTGGTGATGCTGGCGACGGGGGCGATGCGGGTCGAGGATGTGATGTGGACGCCGATGGCGGGTTTGTGAGGCGAGGCGAATTGGCTGAGGGGGACTCTGCCGCTACGCCAAAGGCAAAGATCAGCGCCTGTCCAGCCCGGCCTCGATGACGATATGCTGGCAGACGTTGTCAATGTCACGAATGACGTCATCGTTCCAGAAGCGCAGGATGGTCCAGCCGTCTTGTTCCAGACGCTTTGTCCTCGCCTCATCGCCTTCATTGGCATCGGCATGCTGCGAACCATCGACTTCGACGACAAGTTCCTTTTCCGGGCAAGCAAAGTTGACGATGTAACCAGCGATCGGAAATTGTCTCCGGAACCCGAGCCCATCAGCTGATGCGCGCGAAGCTCATTCCAGAGCTTCAATTCGGCGTCGGTCATGACTTTGCGCATCGACTTGGCATTGGCGCGATTTCGTGGGGCAACCGCGTGTGAGGCATTGTCAGTGCTCGGTTGCTTTTGAGATTGGTGCTTTACGGCGCGCCCCTCTGTCCTGCCGGACATCTCCCTCACAAGTGGGGAGATTGGCAGTTCCGCCGACAGCGCCTCTTTTACGAGGTTGACGATTGGCGAAATCAAAGATGACGGCCGATCTCCCACCAAGTGGGGAGATGTCCGGCAGGACCAGAGGGGGCGCTGTCCCGCCAACCTTGCCTTGATTTCGAGCTCCATCCTCACTGCTTCTCCTCTCGGTGGGACTTCGCATTGCCTACCGCCCCATTAGCAAAGCGACGATGAGCTGCTGCAGATTGCCGCGCGGGGCGAATTCTACCCGGTCGAAATCGCGGCTTGCCTGCCGCTGTGCCTGGGAGAGTTCGGCGAGCCGCCTGGTCATTTCGGTCCTGATCTTTTCGCACCCGGGATCGTCGGGGACGGACAGGCCGATGGTGGCCGTCTCGATCTTGCGGACCATATCGACGATGATGTCGCCATGCACCTTTTCGTGGGCGGCGAGGCCGGCGGCAAAAACGTCCCAACTTTTCTGCACGGCGGCCGGCACCGGCCCGGACGTTTTGGGCAAGGTGTAGGTTATGATGAGCTTCGGCCGCGCCGATACCAGCACGCAGGCATTGCCTTGTCGCTGATAGTCCCTGACCCAGGTCAGCTTGAAATTGGTGTAGGCCATGGCGCGGACCTTGCTTTTGCCGATCATCGGCCCGCGCTCGCCCATCGAGGCATGGAGCTGGGGACCGGTCTGCCCTGAAACGGCGTAGGTCTCGACCATCTCGACCGGCTTCCATCCCGCCTGCGCCGGCGATGCCAGCAAACAGGCCAGGAGCAGAGACTTCAGAACGACTGTTTTCATGCGAATCCCCTGGGCCGATGGCTTTGGTGCGCTTGAGATCATCAACGCGTGGCAGGAATGCGGTCAAGGCGCCCTTGCCAAACTCGGCGTTCGCATTCGCGTCGAAAGAACCAATCGACGGCGATGCGCCGCAAACTCAATCCGCTTGGCGGGCTCGTTTTGAAATCTTCTTTCTGACTAATCTCTATAAACTTACTAGAGTTAACCCACACAAACGTTTTGCGAGGAGCCCAAATGTCGAAAAAGCTGGTGGTGGGGCTGTCAGGCAACCTGACCCGTCCGTCGAAGACCAAGGCGCTTATCAGCCACATCGTCGCGGAGGTGGCGAGCAGCACCGGTGCAGACTCGACCGTTTTCGACCTAGAGGATCTCGGTCAGTCGTTCCCGCTGGCAAAGCGCGTTTGCGATCTGGATCCGTTGGCCAGAAACATCGTCGAGCGATTGCTGCGCGCCGATGTCCTGGTGGTAGGCTCGCCGACCTTCAAAGGCAGCTACACCGGGCTTTTCAAGCATTTCTTCGACCTGCTCGACCCGTCATCCCTGAGGGGAAAGCCGGTCATCCTTGCTGCGACCGGCGGCGGCGATCGTCATTCGCTGGTGGTCGAACATCAGCTGCGGCCGCTGTTCGGCTTCTTCGAGGCGCTGACCCTGCCGACCGCGATTTACGCCTCCGACAAGGACTTCGACAACGGCGTGCTGGTGTCCGAAGCCATCCATGCTCGCGCCAGGCAAGCGGTCGCCGAAGCGTGCCGGGCGGTGCCACGCAGCGTCGGTCTTGCCGCTTGAACACCGGCCAGTGACCCTCAATCCCTTTCCGCACAGTCAGAAGGAACCCGCAATGACCAGACCCAGCAAGTCCAGGCAGATCAAGCTTGGTGCTTTCCTGCCCGGTGGCGGACAGCATATCGCAGCCTGGCGCCACCCTGACGCGCCGGCGGACGGCGCGACAAATTTCGAGTTCCACAGGCAGCTCGCGCTGACCGCCGAGCGCGGCCTGTTCGATGCCTATTTCCTCGCCGACAATCTGACCGTCGGCCTCGGCGCCCGCGAAGGCGGCAATGCCAAGATCGCCGGGTTCGAGCCGGTGACGCTGTTTGCCGCATTGGCGCCGCTCACCACGCATCTGGGCTTCATCGCCACCGCCTCCACCACCTATGAGGAGCCGTATACGCTCGCCCGCAAGTTCGCCTCGCTCGATCTTCTGTCGAATGGCCGGGCCGGCTGGAATGTTGTGACCTCGGCGGGCGACGAGACCGCACGCAATTTCAATCGCGAGACGCAGCCTGCCCACGCCGAGCGCTATGCCCGGGCGCTTGAGCATGTCGAGACAGTCAAGGCGCTGTGGGATAGCTGGGAAGACGATGCCTTCATCCGCGACAAGAAGTCGGGGCGCTTCTACGATAAGGACAAGCTTCACGACATCGACCACAAGGGCCCGCATTTCAGCGTCAAGGGTCCGCTCAATGTGCCGCGTCCGGTGCAAGGGCACCCGGTGGTGGTGCAGGCCGGGCAGTCGGAGGACGGCCGCAAGCTCGCCGCCCAATCGGCTGAAGTCATCTTCACCGCCCATCAGAATCTGGCCTCGGCGCAAGACTTCTACCGCGACATGAAGGCGCGCGTGAAGGCTGCCGGCCGCGATCCCGGACAGGTCCTGATCATGCCGGGCGTAGCACCCTTCGTCGGCCGCAACGAAGAGGAAGCCCGCGCCAAGTACCGGCAGCTGAACGATCTGATCCTGCCCGAGGATGGCGTGGCCCTGCTCAACGGGTTGGCCGGCCAGACGCTCGACATCAGGGGTTATCCGCTCGACGGACCGCTGCCGCCGAGCAAGGAAACCGAAGGCATGAAGAGCCGCCAGGCGCTGATCCGCCAGATCGCCGACGAGCACAACTTCACCATCCGCCAGCTCTACCAGTGGGTGGCGACGGCCCGCGGCCATTACACCGTCATCGGCAGCGCCACCCAGGTCGCCGATCAGCTGGAGGAATGGTTCGGCAACGAGGCCGCCGACGGCTTCAACATCCTGCCGCCCTGGTTGCCCGGCGCGCTCGACGACTTCGTCGACCTGGTAATCCCCGAGCTGCAGCGCCGCAGCCTGTTCCGCACCGCCTACGAAGGCAGGACGCTGCGCGAGAATCTCGGCCTCAGGCGGCCGGAAAACCCCTGGACCGCCGCCCGCTCGAGGGTGCTGGCCGCCGAATAAATTTTCTGAAGCAAAGGGCAAGACGATGAGTTTGCAACACATCGAGCGGCCGGTCACGATCGCCGCACATGACGGCAGAACCAGCCTTGGCGCCGATTTCCCGCGCCTGGCCAAGCGGATTGTCGTCCGCTTCCTGTCCCGTTTCGGCATCCTGATCGCCTTCCTCGCGATCTGGCAGCTGTCGAGCAGCGCGGGATGGGTCAACGCCGCGGTGCTGCCGCCGATCGACACGATCGTCTCCGCATTGTGGAATGGTCTGGCCGGCGGGACCTTGCTTGGCGACATCGCCATCAGCCTGCAGCGCGCCGGCCTCGCCTTCGCAGCGGCGGTGGCGGTTGCCATCCCGCTTGGTCTGTTCATGGGCCAAGTGCGCGCCGTCGAAACGGCGCTTGATCCGATCCTGCAGGTTTTCCGGCAAACCTCGGCGCTGGCGCTCTACCCGGTGTTCATCCTGCTGCTCGGGCTGGGGGAGGCATCAAAGGTCTTCGTCATCTTCTGGGCGACGCTGTTTCCGCTGCTGCTCAACACCATCAGCGGCGTCAAGCAAGTCGATCCGAAACTGCTCGAAATGGCCCGGGTCTATGGCGCGACGCGGCTCACCGCGTTTCGTCGGGTCGTGCTTCCGGGTGCCGTCCCGTCGATCTTCGTGGGCTTAAGGCTGAGTGCGACCACGGCGCTCTTGCTGCTGATCGCCTCCGAAATGATCGGCGCCAACAAGGGCATCGGCTTCCAGGTGATGAACGCGCAGTACAACTTCCAGATCCCGCTGATGTTTGCGGCGATCGTCATCCTCGCCGGCCTCGGCCTGATCGCCAACCAGGCGCTGGTCAGCCTGCAGCGGCGGCTCTGCCGATGGAGCAATCCCATCGACTGACCAGCCTTTCACCATCCTCTCCAACAGGCACCATCCTCCAACAGGAAAGACCGGACCATGCCGATTACTCGCCGTTCCCTGCTTGCGGGCGCTCCCTTTGCCGCCGGCGTCATCGCCACCGGCCTGCCTCGCTTTGCCGCTGCGCAAGCCGCGCCGGTCACGTTGCGCTACCTCGCCAGCCGCGGCAGCATCTCGCCGCATGAGTTGGCGGACGAGCTCGGCTATTTCAACGACTTCGGCGTCAAGCTGGAGAATGTCGGCTACTCGGGCGGCGGCCCGGAATCGCTGTTCGCGCTCGCCTCCGGCAGCGTCGATCTCGGCTCGGCCGCAACCGCTGCGGTGGTCAATTCGATCTCCGGAGGCAACGACTTCGTCGCCGCCTATCCAAGCAACGGCATCAACAGGCAAGTGCACAGCGTCTTCTACGTGCTGGAAGACAGTCCGATCAAATCGATTGCCGACGTCGCCGGCAAGACCATTGCGGTCAACACGCTCGGTGCCCATCTCGACTACACCGTGCGCGAGGCGCTGCACGGCGTCGGCCTGCCGCCGGATGCGGCCAAGCTCGTCGTGGTGCCCGGGCCGCAGCTTGAACAGACCCTGCGGTCGCGCCAAGTCGATATCGCGGCACTGGGCTATTGGCAGGCGACGTTTGCTGGCGCGCTGGTGGACAAGGGCGGCGTGCGGGGTGTGTTCAACGACACCGACGTGCTGGGCGAACTGGCCGGCGGCTTCATCGTCCTGCGGCGCGACTTCATCACGGCGCATCCGGATGGCGCCCGCAATTTCATCGAACAGTCGGCCCGCGCCGCCGACTGGTCGCGCCAGAACCCGGACGAGGCGCGCAAGGTGCTCGCGGAGATCCTCGATAAACGCGGCGAAAATGGCGAGCTGGCGCGCTACTGGACCGGCTTTGGCCTGCGCGAAGGGGCCAAGGCTGACGACCGCGACATCGACTTCTGGGTCAGCGTGCTCGAGCGCGACGGCCGCCTGCCCAAGGGCAGGCTGAAAGCCGCGGATATCCTCTACCGGCGCGGCGAAACGAAAACCAACTGACCGGGAGACGGGCACCATGGCCACCACAGGCGGCGGCGAGGTCACGATCCGCGACCTCTCCAAATCCTTCAGCCTCGGCGGGCGTCCGCTTGCCGTGCTGAGGGCTCTCAACCTCGATATCCGCTCCGGCGAATGTCTCGTCATTGTCGGCGCCAGCGGATCGGGCAAGACCACGCTGCTGCGCATTCTTGCCGGGCTGGAGGCCTCCGACAGCGGCGGTGTCGCGATCGACGGCAAGCCGGTCCATGGCGTCGGCGCTGAACGCGCGGTGATTTTCCAGGAACCGCGCCTGCTGCCCTGGCTGACGGTACTCGGCAACGTCGCCTTTGGCCTCGAAGTGCGGGGCGTGCCCAAGGCGGAGGCCGAGGGCAAGGCCCGCTTCTATACCGCGCTCGTTGGTCTGGCCGAATTCAGCGATGCCTCTCCCAGGCAGCTTTCGGGCGGCATGGCGCAGCGCGTCGGCATCGCCCGGGCCTTGACCGTGCAGCCTGAAATCCTGCTGCTCGATGAGCCGCTGGGCGCGCTCGACGCCATGACCAAGATCGGCATGCAAGAGGAACTGGCGCGCATCTGGAGCGAGGAGAACGTGACCATGGTCATGGTCACCCATGATCTGGAAGAAGCAATCTATCTCGCGGACAGGGTGCTGATCCTGCCCAGGGAGAAGGGCGGCACAGCGCGGCTGGTCGAGGTTGAACTGCCGCGCCCCCGCGATCGCAGCGAAGGCCGGTTCGTGCGCTATCGCGAAGAACTGCTGCGCGAGTTTGGCTTGCACTGAGACGCGGTGACAGGCGCGTCTTGCGCTGCCTTATTTCGCCGCCCCCAGCGAAAACAGCGCGCGCTCGACGGGCGGCTCCAGCGTTTGCGCAAAGGGCGTCGCCAAGTGGTGGCGATCGCGGTAGGCCAGCTTGCCGTCGATGAAGACATGGCAGGTCTTGGCATCGCAGAACCGGTCGGTCATGTCGATATAGGTCGCGTTGGGGACGGTGCGCACGATGTCGCGCTCCACCGCGGCCACGGCGTCGTTGGCGGCGTCGGTTCGCGGCGCATCACATACCGACGGCGTCTGTCCCCGCCACAGCGCGCGGGCCACGCACGTGTCGGCGAACATGCCGTTGAACGGGACATCGCGGATAAAGGCAACTTTCAGCCCGGCCTGGCTGAACGCTTCCAGCGTTGCACGCAGGCCGGCCTGCCAGTCCCGGTCCTGGCTTTCGGATACCTTCACGTCGGGCGACAATTTGCGCGAGCTCGTCAGCGAGATCTCCGAGATCACCACCAGGCTCGGGCGCAGGGCGATGATCTCCTTGATCGATTGCTCGCGCCATCGATCGCACTCGGTGTAGTCGCGCTTCAGCTTCGAGCTCCAAACCGTCAGCCGCGACGCCCGGCAGGCGGATTTGAGCCAGGTGACGACCTTGTAGTTGTTCTTCTTCGCCGCCTCGATCAGCGGCGTCGACCAGTGGTCGGCATGCGAATCGCCGAACAGCGCGATCGAGTGCTCGGCATTCTTTGCGCCGAACACGCAGGGCTTTGGCGTGACGGTTTCGTAGTCGAGAACGCAGCCGTCCTTGGCGCGCGCGGTGGAGGGCTGTGCGGCAGTTTCGGCAATGATGCGTTGTGAGGGGTCGAGATCGTGCACGGCAAGGCGCGCATTGGCGTAAGTTGCCACCACGCCGGCGCCGGTCAGCATTGCGGCGGGAATAAGCGCGCGCGCCGCGTTCGCCATCAGCCAGACGTTGCGGCGGATCGGGTTCTCGATGAAACTATAGGTGAAGATCGACAGCGCCAGCGTCAATGCTGCGCAGGCAAGCCGCCCGGGCCAGGAGAGGTCGGGAACCATCATCGTCGCATAGACGATGACCGGCCAGTGCCAGAGATAAAGCGAGTAGGAAAGTTTCCCCACCCATTGCAAGGGCGGCAGCGCCAGCATGGCGCTGGGCCCTCTTTGGACATTGCCGGAGCCGCTGAGCAGCAGCAGCACGGTGCCGGCCACCGGCACCACCGCCGCGACGCCGGGGAAGGGGGTGGCCTGTTCGCTGAAGGTCAGATAGGCCCCGGCGATCAGCGCCAGGCCAAGCCATGCCAGTGCTGCGCCCAGTTGCGGGCGCTCGCGCCAGAATTTTGCCGGCGCCATCGTCGCCAGGCCACCGGCGGCGAATTCCCAGGCCCTGAGCGGCGAGAAATAGAAGGCCCAGGGCTGCGCCACGGTGGTGAGCCAGGCGCAGACGGCGAACGACACCGCGCCGGCGAGGCCGATCACCAGGATCGCCGTGCGCTTGCCCGGGCGCAGCCATGCCGCCAGCAGAAGCAGCGCCGGCCATACCAGGTAGAACTGTTCCTCGACGGAGAGCGACCAGAAGTGGATGAAGGGGTTGTTCGCCGCATCGGGGGCGAAATAGTCGAACGACCAGCGGATCAGCCATAAATTGATCGCATAGGCCGAGGCGAACATGGCGCCTTTCGAATAGAGCGCCTGTTCGTCCGGCGACAGGATGAAGTAACCCGCGACAAGCGTGGCGAAGATGACGAACAGCGAGGCCGGCAGAAGGCGCCGGGCGCGCCTTGCGTAGAACCGCCACAGGTTCAGCCTGCCGTCCTCGGCCATTTCCCGCAGCAGCTGGCCGGTGATCAGATAGCCGGAGATGACGAAGAAGATGTCGACGCCGGTGAAGCCGCCCGGCAGGTCCGACAGACCGAAATGGAACGCGACGACGCCCGACACCGCCAGTGCACGCAGCCCTTCGATATCAGGCCGAAACGATGCTGACACGGCAAAACCTCGTGTGATCGTTGAAAAAGCCACCCGTTGCGAAGACTCGACGCGATGTACCGATATTGCAATGCAACAAATCTAACGCAGTGCAACATAAGTGGAGTTGGCGGAGTGCAGCGCGGGTGTGCTCGTCGGCGTCTATTCCACAAAGCGCTGGGGCGGCGCTGACATATGCACCGGCGCGGCGGGGTGTTTTTTGAGCACAAGGAAGACAATTGGCCCGGCTAGCGGGCCTGCGTACCGATCTCAGGCTTAGAAGGAACCCGCCGCTCGTGCGCCGGGCTCCTCCCCTTGGTCGTCACCAATCACGCATGCGCTGGCGGATGATGACGAGAGTCCCAGACCGCCCAGGCCGATGCCGCAACCACCAGCACGCCGAGGACAACATGGGTCGCCATCGCGTTGGCGTTCGCCATGAAGCCGAGCAGCCAGGGCGAGGCGATCAGCCAGAGCCCGACGACAAGGTTCACCCACTCTTCCCATTCGGCGAATACCGAAAGCGCCGCGAGAGCCAGGGCGCCGAGCACGACTGCGGCAATCCAGGCGTTCCACGCAGGAGCGGTTTCAGCAGCGAAGCCGATGACCCAAGGTGAGATGAACAGGCATGCCGCAAGGATCAGATTGATCCAATCCTGGGCCTTCTTTCCTTCCATCAGATTGTTTGCCATGACAACCTCCACAGATGAAGCTTGACCAAAGCACTACGTCGCGTGCAACGCACGCTTAGTCATTGATATATCGTACTTTCGACGGCTTTCAAGGAGTGGCCCCGGAGGGCCGGCCCTAGCGTCGGTTCCGTACCGCGGCGATGCCGCGTCTGCCATCCGCCTGCGCAATTCAGAAGCGCCGGTTCCCGGAGGCTTCGGCTGCTCCGGAGGATGAGGGCAACGTCAAGCGTAGCGGCACGTGGCAAGCCGTGCCATTGCTGCTGATAATGCGGGCAGGCCCGCGTTGCTCATGTCAGGTGCTTCGGCTATTGACCGGCAGCCAATGCCGGCACAGTTCCAAACGGAGCCCGACCATGACAGAGAAGACCATCCTCAAATTCGGCGCAGTCGAAAACGCCGAGGCGGGCGATCTCGCGGGCTGGGTCGTGGTCGACGGCAACCCAACCATGAAGACCGCCGTCCAGCACACCACAGAGGACGGCAAGGTCATGTCGGGAACATGGCAGGCTACTCCCGGCACCTATCACGCGACCTACAGCGACTATGAATTCGTGCACATGATATCAGGCCGCATCGTCATCACGCCCGATGGCGGCGCGCCCGTCGAAGTCGGTCCCGGCGATGCCTTCGTGGTCGAGGCCGATTTCAAGGGAACGTGGAAGATCATCGAGCCGGTGACGAAGCATTTCGTCGTCAGGGTCGGCTGAGGCCGGAGGCGAACCTATCGCGGCTTGGCGCGCCGCCACCAAGTCTATTGATCCGGGGCCTGTCGATCCCCAGGGCCTGTCGATCCCGGCCACCGCAAGCGTGGTGCGATCGAAATAAAAGGATAGAGTCCCTCCATTAGGGGATGGATGAAATTCTAGAAATCGAAATAGATCGCCGGCGGATACGGACTGGACGCATTTTTGTCGGCGGGCGCCGCCATCGCACCAAACGAGGCGTTGATCCCGCCGGTGGACTTATTGTCGAGCGGCGGCCGGGTTTTCTCGGCTGTGGCCACTTTCGCATCTGTCGCAATGACTTTCGTTTTAGCCTCCACGGTTTGCGAAAGTGCGAGCACGGCGAGAAGTGCAGACAGGGCAAGTTTCATGGCGGCGTCCCTCAATGGTTAACGTAAGGTTAACCCCAGCCGCCGGCCCGAACACCGCCGCTGTGTGGAATGGCGTGGAATTCTCCGGAATTCCTGGAATATGGCTTGTGGAAAAGCGGGGCTGCAAGGAACCGGCGCGAGCTAGGCTTACGCAGCCGCGCCGACCGTAAGTTCAATCCTTGAAGCCGGTCGAGTCTAGCAGGGCGACCTGCTTGCCGTCGATGTAAAAGCGTATCACGTGCGCGCCGCCGTCGACTTCAATGCGCGTCGGCTCGATGGCCGGCGACGCAGGAGCCGTCTTGCCATATGTCGCTGCCGCGCGCGAGCCGGCAGCAGCACGCGACGGTCCATCCGGCCCGAAGGTCAGCAGCAGCAGTGCGGCGGATCCAGCCGCAACCGCGGTGAAGGGGATTTTTGGGGGAGGCAATCCAGGACATCGAATTATTCCTTCCTTTGTTGCGGCGGCATCTACGCTGGTTTGTGGTGGTTGCGAGAGCTCGGCTTCGCCGTCGTTCAAATGACCGAGGAAGGGGATTGGTATTCAAGCCTAGATAGCGTGAGTTTCATAACTTGCCCTTGCCCTGCGCGACCTTAGTGCCGCCCGGCAGGGCGAAAAGGGTGGGCGCGTGGAGCGGCGTGGAATTCTGCGGATTTCCTGGAATATGGGACTTTAGGAGAAGTCCGGCCCGCAATGAATGCGATGGGAGCAAGTGCTGCCCCATGTTATGCCTCGCGGTGGCATAAAGGGGCGGGTGGGATGGCACAGCATATCGCGCAGAAATTACGGTTGACTGCGGCCCTGCTGGGAACCGTCGCTCGCAAGGATTTGGCGGCGGCGTTCCGAGGCATCAACCCGAAGACGGCGTTCGATCTCGGCCGTGCCGACAAATGGCTGCAGGGCCGCGCCCAGCCGCGCGAGCTCAGCGTCTACGACGACTGGTCGAAGCTTCTCAACCTGGAGCAGCCCGGCGCCTGGATCGCAGAGAGCGACCTGCCAGGCTTCACGGCGGCGATCTGCGCCCGCCACGGCATCGAGAGGGCCGAACTGGAACGCCGCGTCGGCGCGCAGTTCGAGACGGCGTCCGGGCATGAAGAGCGAAGCCTTGGATTGGCCCTTGCCGGAACCTATGCATGTTATTCGCGCGCCTTGTCGCCCTATTATCGCGGCCAGTTGATCAGGGGCAGTCTTTCGATAGACGCCGGGCCGGGGGCGCACGGCCTGACTGCCGCCTATCGCGAGGCATTGCCGACCGGGCAGCTGCTGCTCGGTGGGCTGATGACGTCGGCAAAACGCGGCCTTTATGCGCATCTGAAGGAAACCAGCGGCGAAGCCCAATTCTTCCTCTGCCTGTTTCCGCACTCGCGGCCCGGAAGCGTGCTTGGCGGCTATCTATGCGGCACCACCATCATCGGCCCGGAGCCGCAGCCGTCCCTGACCAGGATCCTGATGATCCGCTTGCGCAATCGGGCGCCCCAGGGATGGGGCGGATATCTGCCGCCCGACGGGTCGATCGCCGATGACCTGGCTTCGCTCGGCGTGGCAATCGAGCAGCCGGAAATGGTCGAACGGCAGCTGGCGCAATTCCTCGCCGGAGACAGCAAGGACGGCGGTGCTAGCCAGATCCCGCCGGCCGAGTTCCGAGGCATCCTCGACGTGTTCGACCGTCATTGGCTGCGTCATTCGGATTAAGCCTGACCTCGTCTTCTGCCTGTGCGGAACCGATCACCACGTCAGTTGTTTTGTCCGGCGACCGAAGCGCCCGTCCGGCTGTCCAGTTGGGCCGCAAAGCGCCGCCCTTGCCGATCGCGTCTTCGAACTCGCCGGCGCGAAGAAGCGAAAGTTGCACGCCGGCTCAATATGCCTGATCATGGCTATGGCAGGGCGGAGGTATCAAGTGGCGGCCAATCGTCGAAACGGCATGCACCCCGCCGAGCCCGGGGTGATGGGCGTTGTTTCCTCTGCCAGAACCCTCCCGCCCATGTCACTGCCCACCGTCGCGACAGTCGTGGCGGCGGTTGCGGCCCTGTACTTCGGGCGCGAGGTTTTCCTGCCGATCGCAATCGCTCTGCTGCTTACCTTTGCGCTCGCACCCATAGTTTCCGGACTCAAGCGAGTCGGCCTTCCCCGTCTCCCGGCCGTCATCGCCAGCGTGCTGAGTGCATTCACGGTCCTCGCGCTGTTCTCTTTCATTGTCGCCACGCAGGTGAGCGAACTGGCGCAGAACATCCCGCTTTACCAGTCGAATATCCTGACCAAGGTCCGGTCCCTGAAGGAGACCGGCGTCGGCGGAGGCATCATCGCCAGGCTGAGTGGCGTGATCGAACGCATTGGTCAGGAACTCGACCGGCAGGAAACCTCACCGCCTACCGCAGGTGAGCCAGAGCGCGAGCCGGTGCCTGTCGAGATCATCGCGCGCGAAAGGCCGCTCAAGGTTCTCCAGAACCTGATCGGCCCGCTGATCAGCCCGCTGGCATCGGCCGGTCTGATCATCGTCGTCGTCATCTTCATGCTCCTCGAGCGCGAGGACCTGCGCGACCGTTTCATACGCCTCGTCGGGTACGGCGATCTTCATCGGACCACCGAGGCGCTCCAGGAAGCGGGCAAGCGGGTCGGCCGATATCTGCTCATGCAATTGGTCGTGAACATCGTCTATGCCGTGCCGATTGCATTCGGGCTTTGGGTTCTCGGCATACCCAATGCATTGCTGTGGGGTTTGCTGGCGTTGGCGCTGCGCTTTGTTCCCTATATCGGCCCGATCATTGGTGCGCTGCTGCCTCTGTTCCTGGCGCTGGCCGTGGCTCCCGGCTGGTCGCTCGTGCTGTGGACCGCCGGGCTGTTCGTGGCCATGGAAATGATAACCGGCAACGTCGTCGAACCATGGCTCTACGGTTCACGTACGGGGCTTTCACCATTGGCCATCATCGTTGCGGCTATCTTCTGGACCTGGCTCTGGGGGCCGTTGGGCCTGGTTCTGTCGACGCCGCTCACTGTCTGTCTCGTCGTGCTCGGTAGGCACGTGCCGCAGTTCGAATTCCTCGACGTTCTGTTCGGCAACGAACCGGTGCTCGAACCGCATGCTCGGCTCTACCAACGGCTGTTGGCCGGTGATCCAGAGGAAGCCACAGATCACGCCGAGGAGATCCTGGAGGAAGAATATCTGTTCGAATTCTATGACAAAGTCGCCATTCCCGCACTTCTGCTCGGCGAACAGGATCGGGTGCGGGGTGTCATGGGCGATGAGCAAAGACGACAGGTGGCGGCCAGTGCGCAGACGCTGGTGGCGAACCTCGACGATAGCGCACGGGAGGAAGCAGAGGAGGACGATGATCCGGCCGCGGCCGAGCCTGCCGCAGCAGATGAGGACAAGCAGGCTCAAGGGGTGAGCGAGGACGACATCGAACTCCCGGATGGCACCGACATTTCAGTGCTTTGTGCCGGCGGCCGCGGGGAACTCGACGATGCCGCCGCCGCCATGCTGGCGCAGGTGCTCGAAGTGCAAGGGGCGACGGTCTCGAAGGCGAGCTTTGCCGACATGGAACCGGCGAGCATTCGCCGGCTCGAACTCGACGCTGTCGACACCGTTGTGGTCGGATTCCTGAACCGCGACTCCGTCAAACATGCCCGTTTCCTGGTTCGTCGGCTGAAACGTGTCAAAGGCTCGCTGCGGGTGGGGATCGTGTTCTGGTCGGAGGACGGCGACGACAAAAACACAGCCGTCGAATTGGCCAATGACATCAACGCCGATTTTGTGGCGTATGGCATGGTCGAAGCCGTTCTCGGCGCGTTGTCGAGCGATCCGCCGGTTGCGCTGAAGATCGCTGCCAAGCGCCGCATGCGCCGCCGGTTGCGTCCTGCCAAGAAGGCGCCGCTCGCCGCTGCAAAATGAGCGCGGGACAGGGCGGCGAGGGCGTGGGCTGGAGTCGCGTGGGGCGTCAAAGGTACAGAGCAGAAATGCCAAGTTGGCGGGTCGCCCGCCCAACCAGAAATATTTCAACCGAAGGGGAACCTCACGGTCGCAGGCAAGTTCGGTACGCAATGTGGGGGAGATTGCGCCATCTCATCGGTTTTATCGTTGTCGTGCTTGCGATCTTCTCCTTCCTCGGATTCCATCAGGAGGGACTATGGAGCGCGACGACGATCAACGGGGCTGGGCTTGAGAGCGCCAGTCCGTCATCCTGAGGTCGACCTCTGCTCACCGACAACACCTGGACTCGCCCCCGCTCGCGCTCGCTTGGTGAACATTCGACGCTTGCACCCGTATCACTCAGAGGCGACGCGATGGCGGCGCGAATGAAATTGTGGTGGGGGTCGGAACTGGCAACGGTCGATCGCCTAGCGGGAGCGCTGGCGCGAGCCTTGGCCGACGGGTCGCACGCATGAGCGACGAGCCGGCGCGTCCGCCGGGCGAATATCCGTCCGACTTTGCCAGCTTCTTCATGGCTGGCTTCGAATGTTCCTCGCATCGGCGCGGCGACGGAGTGCGCCTCGATTTGATTCGCGCAACCGCACACGACAAACACGCTCTCGGCGACTATCGCAGCTGTGCTGCCCTTGGGCTTCGCACGATCCGCGACGGCTTGCGCTGGCACCTGATTGAAACTGCGCCAGGAGTCTTCGACTGGTCGGGTTGGATCTCAATGATCGAAGCGGCTCACGCGGCGGGGGTGCAGGTCGTCTGGGATATCTTCCACTATGGCTCACCAGATCACGTAGACCAAGGCGCCCCAGACTTTACAGAAGCCTATGTCCGCTTCGCCGCTGAAGCTGTCCGGGTCCATCGCTCCATCACAGGAGTAGCTCCCTTGGTGTGCCCGATCAATGAGATCTCATTTTTCGCATGGGCGATAGAGGTCGGCTATTTCCCACGTGTGGGGCCGAAGAAGCGGGGATGGTTCAAGCGACAGCTTGTGAGGGCAGCGGTTGCGGGCGTCAAAGCGATGCGCGATGCCGAACCTGATTGCCGGTTCATATGGGCTGAACCGCTAATCCATGTTGCTCCCCGTGACCGTAGTCGTGCCGAGCAGCGGCGCGCGGAAAATGTTCGTCAGGGCCAGTTTGAAGCCTATGACATGCTGACGGGCCGTGCCGAGCCCGAATTGGGCGGCAGCGAGGACTGTGTCGACGTCATCGGACTTAACTTTTATCCGCACAACCAATGGTACTTTCGGGGGCCAACGATACCGATGGGCCACCACGAATATCGGGCGCTTTCCGACATGTTGGTCGAAGTCGCAGAGCGCTACAGAAAGCCCATGTTCATCGCCGAGACAGGCGCTGAAGGATCAGGCCGGCCGGCATGGCTCCATTATGTTTGCGATGAGGTCCGCGACGCAATGAGCCGTGGTGCCCCGATTCAGGGTATATGTCTGTACCCGGTGACTGCGTATCCCGGCTGGGACAATTCGCGCCACGCGGAAGTCGGCTTATTCTCCACGATTCATGCCGACGGTTCGCGCAGTCTTCGTCAGCCGGTTGCAAATGAATTGGAGCGCCAGCGCACACTGTTCGCGGCGGGTGTTTCGTAGCGGTCGAAGAAGGGGCGGGCCACGTCAGTAGGTGGGGAACTGCTCCGAATGTTGGCCGAGCATCGTCCGCTGCATAAGCATCTGCACCGTGCCGTTTGCCGGCAGGCTCTGTTGAATGCGCGCGAACGTCGCCAGAGCCTGACCGACAACCTGATCCATATTGTAGTAGCGGTACGTGGCCAGGCGCCCGACGAACCACACTTCGGGGCACGCCGCTGCCAGTGCTTCATAGCGTTTGTACAGCGCCTCGTTTTCCGCCCGCGGCACCGGGTAATAGGGATCGCCGATGTCGGTTGGATATTCGTAAGTCAGGCTGGTCTTCGGACTCTGCTGTCCGGTCAGATGCTTGTACTCGGTAATGCGGGTATAGTTTTCCGTCTGCGGATAGTTGACAACGGCGACCGGCTGAAACTGCTCGCAATCAAGTGTCACGTGCTCGAACCGAAGTGACCGATAAGGCAGACGACCAAGGCTCCAGTCGAAATATTCATCGACCGGCCCAGTGTAGATCATCCGCTGAAAGGGGATCTTGTCGCGAATTTCGCGATAATCGGTCTGCAGCATGATCTTGATCCTTGGGTTGTCCAGCATGCGCTGGAACATGCGTGTATACCCGCCAGCCGGCATATTCTGGAAAGTGTCGCCAAAGTAGCGATCATCGCGGTTGATCCGCGTTGGGACCCGCGCAGTCACGGACTTGTTTAGTTGGGCCGGATCGACACCCCACTGCTTCCTTGTATAGCCGCGAAAGAATTTTTCGTAGAGTTCCCTGCCAACGGTGCTCACAACTACGTCTTCAGCTGTCCGGACTTCCTCGACCGTTTCTCGCCGGGATGCGAAGAACTCCTCCAATTGCTCGGGCGTCAATTCAAGGCCGTACAGACGATTGATCGTGTCGAGGTTGATCGGTATCGGCAGCAGTTTTCCGTCGACCGAAGACAGTACGCGATGTTCGTAAGGCCTCCATTCGGTGAACTGCGAGAGGTAGTTTATGATCGATTGGGCGTTGGTGTGGAATATATGCGGCCCATAGCGGTGGACCAGAATTCCAGCTTCGTCGTAACAGTCATAAGCGTTGCCGCCGATGTGATTTCGCCGGTCGATGAGCAGGACGCTTTCCTGCCGTTGCGATGCGATGCGTTCGGCGAGCACGCTGCCAGCGAAGCCGGCGCCGACAATCAACCAATCGAACATGGTCAGGCTCCCCGGCGCAAAGGCACAATGCTTTTCATTGCATAGGCGCGCTGAATATGGGCAGCCATTGCGTCCCACGTTCGTTCCCAGGACATGTTGGCGAGGTAGGCATCGACTTCCTTCAACAGGAAATTCCGGGGACGTGACAGAAGGGACCGAAGCTTGGTTTCGATGTCTTCGGCGTCAACAATGTCGACCAGGCCTTCGGCGCCATAGGTGCGCACGACGTCCACAATCGCCGTGGAGACCACCGGCAGTCCGGCGGCCAGGAACTCAGGAGTTTTGGTCGGGCTGATATAGCGTGTCGCCTCGTTGAGCGCGAAGGGCATCCAGCCGGCGCTCCAGTGCCTGAGATAGCGAGGCAGGTCGGCGTAGGGCTTGGCACCCAGCCAATGTAAGTTACTTGCGCGCGGCAAGCTTAGCGGGTCGATCTTGACCACCGGGCCGAGCATGACGAAATGCACTTCGGGCATTGCCGCAGCCGCCTGTGCGATCATTTCAACGTCGAGCCGTTCGTCGATCACGCCGAAGAAGCCCACTCTCGGGTGAGGTATGTCTGCCTGGTCTACAGGGTCATCGCCGGGCTCTCTTGCCTTGTGGAAATGCGCAACGTCGATGCTGCTGGGGAAGGGAAAAATCGACTTGTGGAGGCTTCGTTTGGCCTCGTACAGACTCTGCCCGCCCGTGAACACGACATCAGCGCGCTGGAACAGCGCCTTTTCCATCTGCGTCAACTCTGCCGGCGCGTCCTTGAAGGCGGAGAGTTCATCCATGCAGTCGTAGACGCACACGTCGTAGCGGAGATGATCGCTGAAACGCAGCGCCATCGGCGTGTAGTACCATACAGTCAGCCGGTCATGCGGCGCTGAGGTGAGGATCTGGTCGACGAACCTGCGCTGGATGGCGTCCGCCTTTGTTGCGGAAATGCCGGCCGGAAGAACCGGGGTTACGATTGTGATCATTGCAGATCGATCGTTCACCCGGATCGAAGGATAGCGTATTTCCTCGTAGACCGGCTCCTCAAAGTAAATTAGCTGCTGCTGTTTTGAGGCGTGCGTCAGAATATGCTGCGGGCGTTGGTGTACGAAATCCCACCTGAGGTGAGAAAAGCAAAGTAGAATAGACGATTTTATGGGGATATTTGATTTATTTTTTTTGCCACCCGCTATTTTCATGTAAGATTCCTCTGAATTATAGTTTGTAATTCTCCAGATTAACATATGTTAATCGAAGCGCTCCTGATGAATCCTTTATCCGTATATCTAACTTTCATTTGAGTAAGTTGTTCCAAGGATTTTAATTGGCTGTAGCCGCCGAGCCGGCCACTTGCGCAATCGTTCGAAGAGAAGCGGCGCTGCTAACAACACCCCACGGACATGTCGCCTCGGCCAAGGCGGAGGCGCTTGCAGCTTCATATCTCGCCAAATGTGGCGCATGGCCACAGAACGGCTGAAATCCGCTCAATCGTTCAACAACCATTCATGAGCGCAGGTATAAGAGTTAATGAGCCGCGCATGATTCGTTTTGGTCGCCACAGATGGCCGAAGCGGGCAGCCACCGTGAGAGAGCCGCAAGGAATGAAGTTCAACTTTGAAACCAACGTCTTTCCGTTGTTTCACCCGCAGTCCGTGGATGATCTGAAGGATCCTTGTCCGGTGTTCGACGGCGAGATTTGGCACGTCTTCGGTTCCAGCGGCACTGTCACGACCGAGAGCTGGAAAATACTACATGCCACGGCTCCGGACCTTTATGGGCCGTGGACTGAGCATAAGGCGCTCGACTTGCCGGTAACCGGATCGGGCATAGCGGCGCCCGGCGTCATTCATGAATGCGGCGTCTTCCATATGTTTATCCAGACCGAATTCATGAAGTCGGGCGGACGTTGCGAACATGCGGTTTCCAATGATGGCTTCAACTGGGTGGTGCTGAAACCGGCGATATTGTCCCTGCCGGGCACCGATGAGGACGGGATCTATGATCCCCATCCGGCGATCATCGGCGGCAAGCGCTACATCGTCTATTCAGGCATGCCTAAATTCACCAGGGTGCCGCAGCCTGACGTCTATCTGGCGCGCAGCCAATCCGATTCCTGGTTCGGGCCGTGGAAACGTCTCGGCAAGATATTGGACCATCTCGACGTTCCCCATCACAATGCGCGCGAGCATCCGGACTACGAATGGGGGATCGAGGGCGCCCAACTGGTCGAACTGCCCGACGGTCGCGTGCTTCTCAACGCCACCTGCTTCCTTCCCGAGGGGCCGCGCGGAAGTCGTCAGCGCGTATTCTTCGCCATCGCCGACGACGTCCAGGGTCCCTACGTGTCGGTCGGCCCCGTGCTTGATCCTGGTGAGCCTGGGGAGAACGGCCATTCGACGGTAATGATCGAGGGCGGGAAACTGACCTTGTTTTACCAGAGCAGACGTGAGGCAACGAACCATCGCTGGCGTTTCGGACTGGCTAGGTGCGACCTGGATCAGCAAGTCCTTTCACGAGTCGCCTAACAGGGACGCCCGGGCCGAGGCGTGGTGGCTGTGTCATGACTATTTCATTCGCGTTCCTGCGATCGTCCATAGCGATAGTCCATAACGTAACGATGATCGCAAGGCCGGCTCTGCCGCAAGGGCGCGGCAAACTACGGGCCATGATCGCGTCCTGGCTCGTTCTTCGTCAGGATCGACCGAGACCTGGATTACCTGCGGATCAACCACGTCGAGGGAGCCTTAGCAACTCATGACTGCCCACGAAGGGGCCTGAGTGGAAGAAAGCGATCCAGTTCCTGCATAGATGGGTTTGGGACGGGGTAACCCCACCGGAGGTGCGTCAGGCCTTCGAGGCCGTCGCTTAGGAGAAGGAGATGTTCCTTCCCTCCGACTAGGGCAGGGCAGCCTTGCACTGCAAATAGATGAGAGTCCGTTGGCCTGCCAACCCGGCGAAACATTTTGCCACCGCGGCAGTTATACCGCTCCGGGGACGAAATTCGGGGCATGCCTTTGAACGATATTAGATTGGCGATACCGGTGGAAGACTCTGCGCCGAGATCGGCTGCCGGCCTGCCTTGGATCAAGTTAGCCGGTTCCTATTTCGCAACCGAGGACGGCGAGGCATGGACGCCGATCGGGCACAATGATGCGGTAAGCTGGCCCGAACTCAATGGCCTGTTCCGGCGCGCCGATATGGCCGGCGTGGAAAATCATCTCCGTTGGCTGAAGGAAAGCGGCGTCACCTGCCTCAGGCTGATGCTGGAATATGCCCAGGTTCGCCACCGCTACTTCGAGAAGCCGCAGGGCCGCTTCGTGCCGGCAATGGTGCAATTGTGGGACGACCTCTTTCGTCTTTGCGAAAAACAGGGCTTAAGAATCCTGCTCACCCCCTTTGATACGTTCTGGCAGTGGCTGCACTGGCGCCACCACCCCTACAACCGCAATAACGGAGGCGTGCTGGACCACCCGTCGCGATTCCTGATCTGCGTCGAGACGCGCCGCGCGATCAAGGCAAGGCTGGAATTCGTGGTTCGCAGATGGAGCGGCAGCGGAGCCTTCTTCGCATGGGACCTCTGGAACGAGATCCATCCCGAGCAGGCTCAGGGCAGCGCGGATGGCTTCGGCGCCTTCATCCATGATCTCAGCGATTTTGTGCGCCGGCTGGAAACGTCACTTTACGGCCGCTCTCACCCGCAGACCGTCTCGCTGTTCGGACCTGAGCTTCGCTGGCGGCCCCACATGCCGCTGCCCGGGCCGATCTTCCGCCACCCAGACCTCGACTTCGCCTCCCTCCATCTCTACGAGGAGGGCACGATCGATGACCCCAGTGACACGGTGGCGCCGGCGCTCGGCATGGCGCGGATCGTCGGAGAGGCGCTCGGCGAAATCCGTGACGGCCGCCCTTTTCTCGATTCCGAGCACGGCCCGATCCACTCATTCAAGGACAAGAAAATCACGCTTCCGGAACCTTTCGATGATGAATATTTCCGCCATTTGCAATGGGCTCACCTGGCGGCAGGGGGCGCGGGTGGCGGCATGCGGTGGCCAGTATCGCGTCATCGCCTGGGATACCACTGCCGGCAGGCAAATGGCGGATTGGCAAGCGAATTCGGACGGCTGGCTGAAGCTTGATGTGCCGCCGTTCTCCGCCGATGTCGCCCTTGCCATCCGCCGAGGCGTTCTGGCTGCGCCATAACTATTTCATCCGCGGTCCCGTTGGTCCAAGCAGAGCCACGGGAAATATCTCTCACGACCTGCGGCAGGACTCGAAGGGTAGCGTGGTCGAGGGATCCGCAGGTTGCGCTCAAGGTCGCTGGCAGGCGCCGCATTCGCCGCCGGCTGTCAAGAAAGCGCCGCTTGCGGCTGCAAAATAAGGCTGTAGTTCCTGTCACGTCCAGAAATAGCGCACGGTGTGGAAGAAAACCGGGGCGGCGAAGACCAGGCTGTCGGCGCGGTCCATCATGCCGCCATGGCCCTCGATCAGATGGCCCCAGTCCTTCACCCCCTGATCGCGCTTAATGGCGGAGGCGACCAGTCCGCCGAGGAATCCCATCAAGCAGGCGATGAAGGCGACGCCCGCCGCCTGGAGCGGCGAAAACGGTGTCAGGAACGACAGCAGCGCGCCAAGCAGGCTCGACGTCGCCAGCCCGCCGACCAGCCCTTCCCAGGTCTTCGACGGCGAAACCTTCGGCGACATCAAGTGCCTGCCGAACAGCTTGCCGAAGATGTATTGCAGCACGTCGCTGCCTTGCACGGTGATGATCAGGAATGCGATCAGCAACAAATTGCGGCCCTCGAAGCCGGGCACCTCGAGCGTCAGCAGCGCCGGCACGTGGCTGACGCAGTAGACCGAGATCATGACGGCCCATTGCTGCGCCGAGACGCGCTCGAGAAAGCGCTCGGTGTCGCCATGAAGCGCGGTGATCGCCGGCATCAGCAGGAAACAGTAGACCGGGATGAAGATGGTGAAGAGCCCGTACCACGCGGTCCACACCAGCCAGTACTGGAACGGGATGATGATGCCGAACATGCCGAGCAGCACCCAATGGTCGCTGCGGCGGCTGTGCGTCAGCGTCACGAATTCACGCAAGGCCGCAAACGAGATCAGCGCGAACAGGAAGGTCATGCCGGAGCGGCCGAAGAAGAAGGCGACGGTGATCGCGACCACCATCACCCACCAGGCGTTGATGCGCTGGTTGAGGTTGACCAGCGTCGAGGACAGCGGCTTCGGCGCGCGCCACGACAGGATGCCGGCAACCAGGCTTGCTGTGGTCAGCACCGCAGTGAGGCCGACAACCAGAATGAGGGTTTCGTGCATTGGCATGTTGTTCTAGTCGTCTCTTAGCGGGCGGGGATTAAGCGCAAGCAGCGCCTTGCGGGCGCGGTCGAGAAAGGCCCTGCGTTCCTCGCCGGGCGCAATTGCGATCGGCGCGCCGAAGACCACGCGGCAGAGCAGCGGCACCGGCACGAACTGGCCCTTGGGGAGGACCCGCGACATGTTCTCGATCCAGCAGGGAATGAGTTCGACGTCGGGCCGCGCCATCGACAGATTGTAAAGGCCGGAGCGGAACGGCAGAAGAGGCTCGTCTGTCATGTTGCGCGTGCCTTCGGGGAAGATGATCAGCGAATGGCCCTCGTCGAGCACCGACAGCATGATCGAGATCGGATTCTCGGCCTCATCGATCCACTGTCGGTGGATGAGCACCGAGGACAGCATGTCCTGCGCGATGAACCGGCGCAGCCGCGATTTTCCCCAATAATCGGCGGCAGCGACGGCATGTGTGCGGGCGCGCTCCTTCTCGCTGAGGCAGGCAGACAGCAGGATGAAATCGCCGTGGCTGGCATGGTTGGCGAAGTAGATGCGCTGCCGGTCCGACGGCTTGCTGCCGTTCCAGATCGGCCGCACCCCGGTCACCGCCCAGGCCAGCGCCGATAGGCCGACCGAGGTCACGGTCTGCAGCAGGGTGAAAGTCCTTGTGCCGAGCTTGCTCATCGTCCGGCTCAGAAAGACAAGGCGACAGCGGATGCCGCCACGAACAGGCCGAGCGCGATGCGCTGCTTCATCAGCAGGCGCTGCGTGCCCGCGATGCGCCGGTCGAGCGAGCGGATGCCGGCAGCGGCCGGTTTAACGCGCATGCGCGCCAGCACGTCGTCGACCGAGGCACCGCCGGCGGCTTCGCTGATGTGGCTCGCCATCAGCCAGAACAGCAGCGCGTCGAAGACAAGCAGGGCCGAGACGGCGAGGGTGACCATGCCGCTCGCTGCCGCCACCAGCCAGGCCGCCGACGCTAGCGTCGTCGTCTGCGGCTGCGCTGCCATGGCAATGAACGGCGCGGCCACCAACGCGGCCAGCACCAGCAGCAGCGGCCACACCGCCTGCGTCATCAGGCTGGCGGCGAAGGCCTCGGCTTTGTCTCGATGGGCACTCATGCCGGCTCGTCCGCCGCGATCCGAAGATGCACCGGACGGCCCGATGCCGTTAGCCGCTTATGCGCCTGCGCCGGCGTTGGCGAGCGACCGCTGGCAACCAGCCAGTTGGCGACGATGGCGGCGCTGCGCTGGAAGCCTAGCGCGCAGCAGACCAGCACGGTGCCGTGGCCGCGGGCCGCCTCGATCGCCGCCACCGCTTGCGTTTGCGCCGCTTGCGAGGGCGGCAAAAGATCGACCATGGCGACAGCCGTCCAGCGGCAGGTGACGCCGCGCGGGCTTTCCAACTCGCCGGCAAGGTCGATTACCGTGCCGAAAGCGTCGGCCTCGGCGGCGGTGGGAAAGCGGCCGAGGAAGACGCCGTCGGCGATCGCGACATGCGGCGGCAGCTTGCGCGTCCACGCCCACACATTGATCCTGGCGCCAAGCCGGTAAGGCAGCAGCAAAACACGGCTGGCCAGCGAGACGCTGCCATCGGCCGCTTTCTGGAACACTTTGGCGCCGGCTCCGACATAGGCGAAGGCGACGATGGCCAGCGCCAGCGCCGGCCACAGCAGGATGAGCCACAGCGCCGAGACGAAGGCGCCGGCAACGGCGCCGGCCAGTGCCAGCGTTGCGACGAGCGCGTAGAACAGCGCCAGCCGCCGTGCCTTGGGATCGGCGGTCAGCCGGAAGCCGGCGAACGGCAATTCGCCGTCGCGCGGGAACAGCCACAGGGCGAAAAAGCCGAGCAAAGCGCCGGTCGGGATATCGATGACATGGTGCTGCCATGTCGTCAGCACCGAGGCGCCGATCAGGAAACACCAGACGTGCCAGACGATGGCGGCCAGGCCTTTGAGCCGACAGCGCCAATGATCCCAGACGATGACAAGCAGCGCGATGTGCAGCGACGGCGCCTGGTTGAACGGCTTGTCGAAGCCGCCGAGCACCGCGAACATAAACCCCGGCAGGCCTGATGTCTGCGGCCGCATGAAGGTCGCCGTCAGCGGGAACAGGATGAAACAGGCGACGGCGATGATCTGCGCCGTGAGGTAACGGCCGGCGAGCCGGTCGACGCCGCGCTTGGTATCGTTTAACAGCAGCGACAGGCCGTAGAACAGGTTGATCGACCAATAGGGCACGATCGTCCAGGCGATGAACGGGATGCCGCGCTCCCAGGCAAAGACGATGCTGCCGACATCGTCGCGCTGCGACGCCAGCCAGTTGGCGAAGCCGTAGGTCACATAGAAGAACGGCGCCAGAAACGCCAGCCACAACGCAGCGCGCAGCACGATTCCGGCGTACGGCTCGCGCGCGGAGGCAGAAAGGGCAGGGGGCGCGGCAACGGCGGCGCCAAGGACTGGCAAGACCATGCTCAGACGCGCCGCGCGATCGAGACGGTGAAGATGCCCCACTGGTCGATGCGCTGGTCGAGCTTTTCGAAGCCGGCCGCCGCCACCAGCTGGTCCATCTCGCCTTGCGTGCGCCGGCGCATCACCCAGGCCTGGCCACCGCGATGCGAGGTCAGGCTGCGCGCGATCATTTCGAGCTGCGGATGCCAGGGTTGGTTGGTGTAGAGAAGCAGGCTGCCGGGCTGCATCGCCTTGGCCAGCCCGCCGAGCGAGCGGGCGATCATGGCGTTGTCGGCAAACAATTCGTAAAGCCCGGAGATGATGGCCAGGTCCGGCGCCGGATCGAGCCCGGCCAGCATTTGGGCGTCGAATGCGTCGGCCTGGTGGAACGAGACGCTGGTCGGCAGTTGCCGCTCGGCGATCAGCTTGCGGCCGAGCGAAACGTTGAGGTCGGAGAAATCCTGCAGCCGCACGCTGGCCGGCGGCTCAGTGCATTTGGCGACGGCGTCGAGCACGTAGCGGCCGTGGCCGGCGGCGATATCGACGATATGGACCGGCCGGCCGGCCTTCAGCGTCCGAGTGGCGCTGCCGATCAGCTCTTCCAGGTGCAGCTTGCGCTGGCGGATGCCGCGCCAGCCGATGGCGTCGAGAAAGGTGCGGTCGATCATGCGGCCGAGCGGACCGTGGCCCCGCGCCTCGTTCTCGTAGACATAGTCGAGAGTCGAGCCGGAATCGAAGCCGGTGGCAATTCCCGTCTTCATGCCTGACGACAGCCAGGCGCCCATGCGGATCGAGGCGCGGCTCATTGCCCAGTAGAGGCCCCTCGGCGACAGCAGGGCGAGCGGCGAGGCGAGCCGGTCGGCCTCGTCGCGTGTGAAGCCGGCGCGGTCGGCCGCGGTCAGGTCGACCGGCTTCTCCGGGGTCGCGAACTGTCTTTCGAGGAACGGCTTGATCAGATCGAGTGCCTTGCGGCGTTCGCGTTCGCCGAGCGTGTCGTGGAAGAAGCCGGGCAGCACATGCCGCTCCTTGGCCGGGCTGGCGAGATTGACGAAGAACTCGTGCTGAGGTCCATGCCGCACCACCCAGTCGCTGCCGGAGATCAGCAATTGCGTCGGCGCGGTGATGGCGCGGGCGTCGGCCACGATACGCGCGGCGTGATCGTAGAGCTCGACCAGGATGTTGGACGCGATCGGCCGCGTGATCAGCGGATCGGCCTCGAAGGAGACGATGCGCTCGGGGTCATGCGTCAGGAACTTGGCCTTGACGTAGGAATTGACGAAGAAGCGGCCCTTGATCTTCTGCCACAGCGCAATGCCTTGCTTGGCGAAGGGCACGTAGAGCTTGACCGAAAAGGCCGGCGAGGCCAGCACCACAGCGCGAATCTGCGGTGCATAATCATGCACCCAGGCGGCGGCGAGCACCGCGCCGAACGATTGGGCGATCAGCGCGATGTCGCGCTGGCCGAACCCGTCTCTGCCGATCTCGCGTACGAAACAATCGATGTCGCGCACCAGCGCGGCAAAGGACGGCGCATAGCCGCGTTCGCCGGCCGAGCGGCCATTGCCGCGCGCGTCCCAGGCATAAAAGGCATGGTCGGGCATGTCGAGTTCGTCGACCAGATGCGCCATGCGGCCGCCATGCTCGTGGCCGCGGTGGAACAGCAGGACCGCGCCCTTGGCAGGTCGCCCGACCGCCGGCCAGTAGCGGTAGAAGATCTCGGTGCCGTCATGCGTGCGGAAGGTGCGCTCCTGCGCCACCCGCTGCTCGCTTGCGGAAGCGGCAATCGTTGGTTCATGAAGCATGTTGTTCCCCTGGCGGATGTGACCGGAATTTCAGCCACCGCTCCCGTTAAGGCCGCTGCGTATCCGGTTGATGGCGGTCACCAGCGAGAGTGTAGCCATTGCCGGAAACACAAACGGCGTGATCGCTTCCACCCATAGGCCGCAGGCGATGAGGAAGGCGACGATGCCGAGCGCCAGCGCCCGATCGCTCTTGCCGAACGGCCCGGCATAATTGCGCCCCGTGCCCGCCGCGATGCCGAGCACACCGGCGAATTCCACAAGCACTGCCGTGATGGCAAAGGCGACGACACCCCAGGCGGAGAAGAGAGCGGCAAAGGCCAGGATCAGCGCGAGGTCTGAGACGACGTCGCAGAGTTCGTTGAGGTACATGCCAAGCTTCGAGGCCTGACCATGTTCCCGCGCGAGCATGCCGTCGATGGCGTTGAGTGCCATGCGCGCAAACAGCACCACCGGCATCAGGATGAAGATCGCGCGATGGCCGGCAAGGGCCGCGACCAGAATGCCGGTGGCGACCGACAGGGCGGCAGCCAGTAGCGTGATCTGGTTGGCGGTGACGCCGGCCCCGGCCAGCCGATCGGCGAGCGGCCGCAGCTTCGCCTGGAAGGCCGGTTTGAGCGCATAAAGCGTCGGCATGTGCGAACCCCCCGGCCGCGGTGCAACTAACGTCTGCGAGGATGGTCAATTGGCGCGCAAGACGCAAGGGCGGCGAGCGGTTGTACATGGTTACGATCAGCAGCGCTGGCCGAGGTAACAAGCGACCGCTGTGCAAGCTCGGAATAGAGCGCCTGGCATGTGCTGGGAATCCGCTGCACGTGCGTTGTTACCGTTTTCGCGAAGGCGGTAACAACTCCGCTTGAAGCTGCGTGGACGCGGGTTGAAACCAGTTTATTGGCAGTTCGCTCTCTTCCTGGTGCACGCTCTGCGGCCGCCATCATGCCGGATCGAAACAGCTCCCGCCGTTTTGGTGGGCATCTCTCAAACGCTACTTTACAAATACTCGTGCATATGTGAAGTTATGTCCAAAAGGATCATCCATGACAGCCAATCGTTTCGCCACACGCCTCAATTCCTTTGCCTCGCGCCCACAGGCCGAATGGCCGGATCTTATCGGCAAGCCGTCCATGCTGCAGATGGCGGCGCGTGCGGCGAAGGTTGCGGGGCTGACCGACCTCGACCTCAACTTTCCCGATCATGTCGATGAAAAACCTGCGGAAATGGCGCGAAAGCTCGGCGACATCGGCCTTTCCGTCAATGGTTTTGCCATGCGCTACTACTCCAATCCGGCCTTCAAGCTCGGCGCCTTCACCAATCCTGATCCCGCGGTTCGCCGCGAAGCCATCGACCTGACCAAGGCTGGCATCGATACCGCTCGTGAGGCCGGCACCAATCTGATGACGCTGTGGCTCGGGCAGGACGGCTTCGATTATGCCTTCCAGGCCGATTACGCCACGCTCTGGCAACACGAGATTGATGGGATTCGTGAAGTTGCAGCGCACGACCCCGATTGCCAGATCAGCCTGGAATACAAGCCCAACGAGCCGCGCTCCTACAGCCTGATGCCCGACGCGGCGACGACATTGCTGGCCATCCGCGAGATCGCCCTGCCCAATCTCGGCGTGACGCTTGATTTCGCCCATGTGCTCTATGCCGACGAGCAGCCGGCCTTTGCCGCAGCACTCGTCGCGCGCCACAGCAAGCTGCTCGGCGTCCATCTCAATGACGGCTACGCCAAGCGCGACGACGGCCTGATGGTCGGCGCGGTGCATACGCTGCAGACGATCGAGCTGCTCAGGCAGATCCGCCGCGACGGCTACGCCGGCGCCATCTACTTCGACACGTTTCCCGACATAACCGGGCTCGATCCGGTCCACGAATGCGAAGTCAACATCGCGACCGTCAAGCGCATGCTGCGCGTCGTCGATCGGCTGGAAAAGGACAACCACCTGTCCACCGCCATCGACCGTCAGGACGCAGTCGCGTCGCAGGCCATCATCCAGGAAGCCATGCTCGGACCGGACAGCTGAGCCGGCCATCACCATTTTCAACAAGGGAGGAAGACCATGAAATTTCTGCTTGCCACCGCTGCCGCTGCCCTGATGGCGCTGTCCATCGGCTCGGCTTTTTCCGCGGACCTTGCGCCGCTCAATTCCGACACCGAGAAGGATCGGATCGACTGGTCGCAGCTTGAGGCCAAGTTCGGTCCGTTCCCCAAGCTGCCCGACGGCACCAGGGCCGGCGCCGTTTCCAAGACGCTGACCAACGAATACTGGCGCTCGCTGGGTGAGGGCTACAAGTCGTTCGGCGACCGCGTCGCTGTTCCCGTCGTCTACCAGGCGGCGCAGAGCGAGGGCGACCAGCTCGGCCAACTCACAATCGCCGAAGGCCTGGTCACGCAAGGCTACAGCGTGCTGCTCGTCTCGCCGCAGACCGACTCCAACCTGCAGCCGATCATGGAACAGGCCAAGGCCGCCAACGTGCCGGTGGTCAACGTCAATGACGCGGTCATCCCGCAGGCCGAGCACTATGTCGGCAATGTCCAGCGCGACAATGGCGTGCGCGTCGCCAGATGGTTCATCAAGAACCGGCCGGATGGCGGCAAGGTCGCCATCGTCGAAGGCCAGGCCGGCGTCTATGCCGCCGTCCAGCGCACCCACGGCTTCAAGACCACGATCACCGAGGCCGGCAAGTTCGAGGTCGTCGCCAGCGTCCCCGGCAACTGGGATCGCCAGACCTCCTACGACGCGGCCACCAACATCCTGCAACAGCACCCCGACCTGATCGGCTTCTATGCCAACAACGACGGCATGGCGCTGGGCATCGTTGAGGCGGTCAAGGCCGCCGGGCTGCAGGACAAGGTCGCCGTCTTCGGCACCGACGGCATCTCCGACGCCTATGCCTCGATCCGCGCCGGGGAGCTGACCGGCACCGTCGATAGCTTCCCGGTGCTGACCGGCGAGGTGGCGCTGGAATCGGCGCTGCGACTGGTGGCCGGGCAGAAGCTGCCGCGTGTCGTCGCCACGCCGCAGGCGCTGATCACCAGGGACAATGCCGACCGTTATTCCGGCGCCGGCGACGCCGTGCGCAAGGCGCTGCTCGAGGACGCGGCAGCGGGCAATTAAGGGGCAGGACTACGGGTGCCGGCCCTTCGGCTGGCGCCCTTTGCCTGGAGAATAGAACCAATGTCCGTGATCCCCCGGCTGCAATTCGAGGGCATTTCCAAGATGTTTCCGGCCGTGCGGGCGCTTGGCGATGTGTCTTTTTCGGTCGGCGGCGGCGAAATCCATGGCCTGCTCGGTGAGAACGGCGCCGGCAAATCGACGCTGCTGCGCATCCTGTCGGGGGTCTACAGGCCGACAGCCGGAAGCGTGCTGATCGACGGCAGACCGGTAGCGCTGAACAACCCGGTCGCGGCGCGCGCAGCGGGCGTCGCCATGATCCATCAGGAATTGCAGCAGGTGCCGCACCTCAGCGTCGCCCAGAACATGTTCCTCGGCCATCCGCTGACGCGCGGCGGCATCTTCGTCGCACGGCGCGAGCAGGAACGCCGCGCCGCGGAAGCCCTTGCCGCCATAGACCCGACGATCGATCCGGCAGCTCCGCTCGGCAGCCTGAAAGTCGCGCAGCGGCAGATCGTCGAGATCGCCCGGGCGCTGCTCGATCGTGCGCGCATTGTGGCGATGGACGAGCCAACATCGAGCCTGACGCCGAGCGAGTTCGAGCGACTGGCCGAAGTCATTGCCGGCCTGGCCCGCGACGGTGTCGCGGTCGTCTATGTCTCGCACAAGCTGGACGAGGTGTTCGGCATCTGCCAACGCGCCACCATCATGCGCGACGGCGTCGTGGTCGATTCGGTCAATCTCGCGCAGGTGTCGGAAAAGGCCGTCGTTTCGATGATGGTCGGCCGCGAGCTTGCCCAGGAACAGCACCGCTCGCACGCATCCAGCGAGGTCAGGCTGAGCGTGCGTTGCCTCGCCTCGGCAACCAAGGTCCATGACGTCTCGTTCGACCTGCATCGCGGCGAGGTGCTGGGCATTGCCGGCCTGGTCGGCTCGGGCCGCACCGAACTGCTGCGGCTGCTGGCCGGCGCCGACCGCGCCTCATCAGGCACGGTCGAGATCGACGGCAAGGCGATCAAACTTTCCAATCCGCGCGACGCCATCGCCGCCGGTATCGGCCTGGTGCCGGAGGAGCGCAAGCGCGAAGGCATCGTGCCGTTGCGGTCGATCTCCAGCAATATGGCGCTGGCGTCGATGGGCGTGTTCGCACCGCGCGGCATCATCGATCACACCAGGCTGAAGCGGATCGCGGCTGAGAAGATGAAGCGGGTCAATCTCAGGCCATTCCTGCTCGACCGGCCGATCCGGCTGTTCAGCGGCGGCAACCAGCAGAAGGCGATCATCGGGCGCTGGCTGGCGGCGGGAACGCGCATCCTTTTGTTCGATGAGCCGACGCGCGGCATCGATGTCGGCGCCAAGGCGGAGATCTATCATTTGATCGAGGAGCTCGCCGCCGAAGGCCATTCGGTCGTCGTCGTGTCGTCCGAGCTTCCCGAGGTGATCCGGCTCGCCGACCGCGTGCTGGTCATGCGCGACGGCACGGTTGCCGCCGAATTCGGCCGGGCTGATCTCAGCGAACAGGCAGTCGCGGCGCATGCCATACCCCAATCGGAAGTGAGGGCCGGCACGGCGCGCCACGTCGGCGTAACAGACAGGACCAGCGGATGACTGATGTAACGGAACATACAGCAGCCCGGCCACGGGCGGATTTCCTGCACCGGTTTTCCATGCGCGACGCCGGCACGCTGATCGGCCTGGTGGTGATCCTCGCCGTCTTCGGTGCGCTGGTCCCGGGCTTCTTTGCTGAGCGCAATCTGATCAACATCCTGCAGCAGTCGAGCATTAACGCCTGCCTGGCGTTGGGCATGACGCTGGTGATTATCTCGGGCGGCATCGATTTGTCGGTCGGACCGACGGCGGCTCTTTCGGCCGTCATCTCGGCGTCTATGCTGGTTGCCGGCGTGCCGTTTCCGCTGGCCATCGCCGCCGGCTTCGCCATCGGCCTCGTCTGCGGGCTGCTCAACGGCGTGCTGGTCGCCTATGTCGGGCTGCAACCTTTCATCGTCACGCTGGGAACGCTCAGCACCTACCGGGCTCTGGCGCTGATCTATACCGGCGGCAACCCGGTGCTCGGCCTGCCTGCCGGCTTCCGCGCCATCTTCAACGGATCTTTGTTCGGATTGCCATTGGCGGTCATCATTGTTGCCGTGGTCGCGCTGATCGCCTGGATCATCCTCAAGAAGACGCCGTTCGGCGAATATCTGCTCGCCGTCGGCGGCAACGAGGAGGCCGCCTACATAGCCGGCGTGCCGATTGCCCGCACCAAGATCGCCGCCTACATGATCTCGGGCCTGCTGGCGGCCCTTGCCGCGCAGATCCTGATTGGCCGGCTGGGTGCTGCTGAGCCCATTCTCGGCAATCTCTGGGAGCTCGATGCGATTGCCGCGGCGGCCATCGGCGGCGCCTCGCTGATGGGCGGCAAGGGAAGCGTGGTTGGCACCATTCTGGGCGCCGTCATCCTCGGCTCCATGCGCAACGGCCTGACGCTGATGAATGTCCAGTCCTTCTATCAGCTCCTGGCAACTGGCCTTATAATCCTCGCCGCGATGCTCATCGATCGCGTGACGAGGGGACGTGGATGACCTTGACCAGTCTGGATCTGAAAGCAGTAGGGCCGCGGATTCGCATGATGATGCCGCATCTGACGCCGCTCGAGGCCAAGGTGGTGGAAACCGTGTTCGGGCGGCGCGGCTTCGACGAGAGCATTCCGCTCAAGCAGATCGCCGAGGAGGCCGGCGTGTCGGAGGCGATGGTCGTCAAGATCGCCAAGAAGCTGGGTTTTTCCGGCTATCGCGACTTCCGCACCGCGGTCTATGAGTACAGCCGCCTGCCGACCGCCGAAATGCACCAGGAGCTGTCGGTCGACGACAGTTCGGCCGAGATCGTACAAAAGGTATTCCGCACCTCCATCCAGGCGTTGGAGGAAACGCTGGCCATCCTGGACATGGACGATTTCGACCGCGCCGCCGATCTTCTCTACCGCGCCAAGAACCGTGATTTCTATGGCGTCGGCGGCTCGGCGCAGATCGCGCGCGACGTCTCGCACAAATTCCTGCGCATCGGCATCCGCGCATCAGTCTACGACGATTCGCACATGATGCTGATGTCGGCATCGCTGCTTGGCGCCGACGACATCGCCGTCGGTTTCTCGCATTCCGGCAACACCAGCGCCGTCATCGACGCCATCCACCTCGCCCGGAAGAGCGGGGCGCGGACGCTGGCGATCACTAACTACGACAACTCGCCGCTGGCCGCCGTCGCCGACATCGTGCTGTGCTCGACCGCGCAGGGCTCGCCATTGATGGGCGAGAACGCGGCGGCACGCATTGCCCAACTCAACATTCTCGACGCGCTGTTCGTCGCGGTGGCGCAGCGCGATTACCAGGCGGCGGAGCGCAATCTCGGCCGTACCATGTCGGCGGTGACGTCGAAACGCCGGGACAGGGGCACATGACGGCTTCCCCGCCGCTGGTCACCGTGTTCGGCAGCCTGCATTACGACATCATGGTCGAAGCCCCCGACCGCCCGCGCAAAGGCGAAACTGTGACCGGCCATGCCTGGCAGCCGAAATGTGGCGGCAAGGGCGGCAATCAGGCGGTGTCGGCCGCGCGGGCCGGCGTGCGCTCGGCAATGATCGGCGCCGTTGGCGATGACGATTTCGGCCGCGTGCTTCTCGGCAATCTCCAACGCAAAGGCGTCGACAGCCGCTTCGTGCGGGTCGCGCCCGGCGCCGGCTCCGGCATGAGCGTGGCGATCTTCGACGACGGCGGCGACTATGGCGCCGTGATCGTCTCAGGCAGCAATCTCACCTTGGGCGAGAAGGACATCGCCGCCGCGACCGAGATGGCTGCGCACACGGCGGTGCTGCTGCTGCAGAACGAGGTGCCTGAAGCCGCCAACATTGCCGCAGCGCGGGCGGTGAGGAGACACGGCGGTAGGATCGTGCTCAACGCCGCGCCCGCGCGAAAGCTGACCGGCGAACTGATCGCACTCACCGATATCGTTATCGTCAACGCCATCGAGGCGGAATTTCTGGCCGGCATTCCGGTCGTCGACACGCTCGAGGGCGCTGCCGAGGCGGCACGTAGGCTGGTCGATTTCTACCCGGCCGCGATCGTCACGGCCGGTGGGGAGGGCGTTGCCTATTGCGACCGCGACGGCCAGGCGTTCGCGCTGGCGGCGATCCCGGTGAAGGTCGTCAGCACCCATGGCGCCGGCGACGAGTTCGTCGGCGCGTTCGCGGCAGGCCTTGCCCGCGGGCATCAGGTCGAGGCCGCCATCGCCGCCGCCAACGCCGCCGCAGCCTTGCTGGTCGCCACGCCGGAAACGGAAGCGCGAGGCGATCTGAGACAAGGCCCTGAGAAGGGGGCGCTGAGAAGGGGGCGCTGAGAAGGGGGCGCGCCCATCTCAGCTATAGGGCGACCAGCACTGCTGGCGAGGGCCGGCGGCGCAACGACGCCCTCAGGATGGCAGCTCGGCATAGTCGGGCGGGGCTCATTGGGTATGATGCTTTGTTAGCATCGGACTGGCGAGCCACTTACGGCAACAAGGTTAGTTCGGTGCACCACCAGCAAGAATGTATCGAAAGCCGTTCGTCGTCATCCAGCGGCACGTGCCAGATGCGTTGCCCACGCGCGGAATGGCTCCCGGTTCGGGGTCTATATGCGGCTTTAGCATCGCGACTTGCCAGCAATGGCGCCCGTGATAGGCGATAGAAAGGCCCGCGCCGTTTAATTGGAGGACGCGGGGCAGGGTATTGCGGCCCAGGATTGTTCACGCCTGGTCACACGACGACCGGACCGGCCGCAAACGGCTGCACTTTAGTGGAACCTAATTTAAATGACGCTATTATCGTGCATGGGAAAACGCGAGGTCCAGACCGTTACTGAATACCGAATGGCTGGAGATCAGCTGACCGATGATCCAGTGATCGCTCTCGATATCGCGGAACGGATATTGCAGGCAGCCGAGCACGACCGGATTGTCTATGTCGTCGCGACAGCAGAGCCACCCCAAGCCGACCTTATCGAGAAAACAGAGCCTCAACAGATCAGGGCTACCACAACCTCTTTCCGCGATCTTGAAGTTTTGCTGCTTGTTCTCTATGCGGCCTATGCACTCGTCGTGCTGGGTGTCACCGCTTTCGTGGTGATGGAGTTAGGCGCTGTTCTGTAGACGTGCTCAGCAGTTCGACAATCGAAACGAAAGCCCGCCACCCTTTCGGATGACGGGCTCCGTTGCCTGGATGCCAGGAACGCCACGGTAGCGACTTCTGCTACTAATGCTCCCGTAGATATTCAATATGCGGCCTCCGCGCCGCCTGGCGCATCGGCTGAACAAATGAAGCCCGCGCCTCTGGCGAGAGCGCGGGCCCGATCGGGTTGCAGCCCGATCCGCAGCAGGAACCCGGAGGTTCCGCCGCTCGGGAGTAATTATTAGAACTTTCTAATATCCATGCATCGTCCGGATGAATGATGTAACCGCCCTCGTAAACGAACACCTTGTCAGGAGATTCTTTTGCCTGAGTCATGTTTGCTCCCTCTCCGCCGGGCCTCAAGCAAACTTTTGAGACAAACGTTCGTATTGGTGGATGGGTGCGCTTTCAGGAGAAAGCCGTGGGCAGACAGCAACGCACCGTCTTTTTGGTCGCGGTCTTCGCGTGTGTCCTTGGCTTTGTGCTGTTGGTCCTAATCCTGCAAATCGTGAGTTTGCTTGACTAGATAAGACACCGAAACCGGCTGCCGGTGTGAATTTTTCGCCGGGGCGCGTAGGGGGCTTTCTGCGTCTGGGTCGTTTCCGTGGCCGCTCGGCCCGCAGTTTCACCGGCCCGACAGCAACACGGTTTTCGCCCGAGGTGGGGAAGGAATTTCGCAGCATCCGCCTCGCAAATCGTCCGCGCACCTTGGCGGCATTGCGCGAGCTGCGCATGGCGCGGGCGCGGCGGCGCGGCAGGCTTCGCGCTTCGACGAAGCGGCGGTGAAGGACGCGATGGGGGCAGTACGCACCGCCACGACAAACCTTCAGGCGACGATGCAGGACTATCTGTTAAACCGCGCTGAAGAACGTCAAGGTCAAGCCCGCTGCCGGAAGTTGATGCTGGCAGGGCTTGTCCTCCCAAGGTATCCGACCATCGGCGGACGGCTGGATTGCAAACGCGGTAGTCGGTGGCGTATCCACCGACTGAGCGCAGCCGGGCGCGTGCGCGTCCGGCTGCCGATGTCGTCAGTGCTTGCTTCCGCCAGAACTGACTTTGCTGCCACTGATGGCGATGCGCTTGGCCTTCGTCTGCGCGCGCTGGGTCTTGGGCAGCGTCACGCTGAGCACGCCGTTGTGGAAGGCGGCATTCACCTTGTCCTCCTCGACCTCGTAGCCGAGCGGGATGCGGCGCTCAAAGCGGCCGTAGAACCGCTCGGAGAAGTGCCTGTCCTTGTCCTCGGTCTCGGAGCGCTTCTCGCCGCGCAGCGTCAGCACGCCGTCGTCGAGCAGCACCTCGACGTCCTTCTCGTCCATGCCGGGGATTTCGGCGGTCACGCGGATCTCCTTCTCGCTGTCTGAGATTTCAACACTCGGCCAGCTGGCGCGCGCCGACGAAAATCCGCTGAGCGACGGCATGCGCGTTTCGAAACCGCGGAACGCGTCATCGATCATGCGGTTCATCTCGCGATGCAACGCCATGAACGGGTCCCGGTCATCGTCACGATAGAAGCTGGGAACCGGACTGTTCTCCCGGCCCCACGGAATGAGATCACGAATAGCCATTGATGTTCTCCTTTCTCGACTGGTTGTGCCAAAGGCGAAGTCAGAGATCGCCTTCGCTCAGGCGGCCTGCTTCGGCTTCTCGACCTGCCCGGCCTTCGGCGCACCGCCTTGTTTGGCGATTGCAATGCGACGCGGCTTCATCTCCTCGGGCACTTCGCGCACAAGGTCGATCGTCAGTAGGCCGTTGTTGAGCGATGCGCCGGTGACCGTCATGTGATCGGCAAGCTCAAAGCGCCGTGTGAACGGCCGCACCGGAAGGCCGCGATGCAGATATTCCACTGTGCCCAGTTCCTTGCGCTCGCCCGAGACGATCAGAAGGTTGCGCTCGTGGCTGATGTCGAGATCGTCTTCGGAGAAGCCGGCGACGGCGATTTTCACGCGATAGGTGTTCTCGTCGCTTCGCTCGATGTCATAAGGCGGCCAGCTGTCGACTGCCTGAGGCGCGTTTTCCAGTAGGTTGAAGACGCGGTCGAAACCGATGCTCGACCGATAAAGCGGGGAAAAGTCGAATGCGGTTCTCATAGCTACATCCTCCATTGAGCAACATAGTACGAGGGACGCCAAAGAGCTGGCGCTCCCTGGGTTCTGCCGGTCCCATTCGGCAACCGGCAATTTCGATTTGGTTATTGCCAGCCCGAAATCAAGACCCAGATTCTGTCCCGCTGCCAGATTTTTGTTGCCACAGTGTGGCTGGTAATGGCGGTTTCAACCTTCATTTGAGGGTCGCGCCGGCACACCGCATGGAGGATACCATGACCATGACACGCGACGACGTCATTTCGGTGCTGGGCCCGGTGGACGACGCCGTCATCGCCGACATCGTCTCGACCGGCGCGACGATCGAAGAGTTGCGCGAGGCCTTTGCCTGGGTCGGCGCCGATGAGGCGCTGGTGAACGAGGGCCGCCCCCTGCCGTCGGCTAGGGTGGCGACGCTGATCGGGCTTCTCGAGCCGCCGGACGACGACATGTAGACGGTCGTTGCGTTTGCGCGGGAGACAGGTCTGGCAGGAGGTCTTGAAGCGCGCAGGCAGACGAACCATCTCGTTTGCCGGCGCCGATCGGGCCGCCCTCCTGCTTATTCGAGGATGTTACTTGCTCAAAAAAACAGAAAACAGAAAGAAGGAGGAAGTGATGAACGACGTCCCATTTTCCGAGCCGATCACGCTGAAGCTCCAATCCGTCGGAGAGCGCAAGGTCGCCAGCAGCTGGGAAGCCATCGAATGCATGCAGCAGTGGCCGGTCCGGGCACGCGGCCGGAGCTGGCGCGCAGCCTATCGCGCCTGCCGCGACGCGCTCGACGGCTGGCGCACCGCCCGCGAGGCTCGCACGGCGTTCGTCAAGGCGGCTCGCACGGCCGGACTGCTTGTCACGGGACGTAAATCCACCTGAGCATCAATCCACCTGAACGAATCCACCTGAGCGTCGGCGCGGACGCGCTATGCGGCAGAGGCGGCACCTTCATGAAAAGCGCCGCCTCTGCCTGTGTCACTGGAGCGTAATGACGCCACCCACCGCCCGCCATTCAGAGGGCTGGATCAGACGATGATGGGCGACGCGCACGGAATGCAGCGGGCCTTCGATCTCACGCTCCCAATGTTCGAGGAAATGCTTCAGCGTCGGGAAATCCGGGGCGATGTCGTATTCCTGCCAGATGAAGAGCTGCAGCAGGTTCCGATAATCGGGAAGACGATAATGGATCTCGGCCGTCGTCAGGCCAAAACCCTGTATCTGGAGCCGGAACGCGTTGCTGACCTGGAATTGATTGCTGACCATGCCATCTCCTTTTCGAACGTTCAGGCGTCCATCCTCCGCATGGAAAAACGCCTCCGCTTCCTCATCGGTTCCGGCCGCCGGCAGGCGGTGCCGGGATCGACGACGAAATCGGAAGGTTGCGCCGCGATTTCAAGCTGCGTCCGTCGTTTCAAGTCCTGGAATAGCGTTATTATTACAGTGCGTTGGCACTCGACCGCGGCGAGTGCTAAAATTTTTTCGGCATCCTCTTGAATGCCTGGATCGGCAGACTAACTCGATATGCGCGCTGCCTGAACAGGAGTCGCGCACCGTCGCATCGGCCGGTGTACCGGTCGGCTGCGAAGGGAGGTCCAAGAAAATCTGTTTGTCCTACGAGGAGAACGACATGGCGTTCCGTCCATTGCATGACCGTATCCTGGTCCGCCGCATCGAGGTCGACGAGAAGACCGCGGGCGGCATCATCATTCCCGACACTGCCAAGGAGAAGCCGCAGGAAGGCGAGGTCATCGCCGCCGGTCCCGGCGCGCGCGACGATAGCGGGCAGTTGCAGCCGCTCGACGTCAAGGTCGGCGACCGCATCCTGTTCGGCAAATGGTCGGGCACTGAGATCAAGCTCAATGGCGAGGACCTGCTCATCATGAAAGAAAGCGACGTGTTGGGCGTAATCGAAGCCAACGGCAAGATGCAGAAGGCCGCCTGAGCGGGGCCTGGACAAGCAATCAGTCAACGAAAAGCTGCCTATTTGAAGGAGTTATCCAATGGCTGCCAAGGATGTGAAATTCCATACCGAAGCCCGCGAGAAGATGTTGCGCGGTGTCAACATCCTCGCCGACGCGGTGAAGGTGACGCTCGGTCCCAAGGGCCGCAATGTCGTCCTCGACAAGTCATTCGGCGCCCCGCGAATTACCAAGGACGGCGTTACCGTCGCCAAGGAAATCGAGCTTGAGGACAAGTTCGAGAACATGGGCGCGCAGATGGTGCGCGAGGTCGCGTCGAAGACCAGCGACACCGCCGGCGATGGCACCACGACCGCGACGATTCTTGCTCAAGCCATCGTCAGGGAAGGGGCCAAGGCGGTTGCCGCCGGCATGAACCCGATGGACCTGAAGCGCGGCATCGACAAGGCGGTCGACGCCATCGTCGCCGACCTGAAATCCAATGCCCGCAAGGTGACCAGGAACGACGAGATTGCCCAGGTCGGCGCGATCTCGGCAAATGGCGATGCCGAGATCGGCCGATTCCTCGCCGAAGCGATGGAAAAGGTCGGCAACGAGGGCGTCATCACTGTCGAGGAAGCCAAGACCGCTGAGACCGAGTTGGAAGTGGTCGAAGGCATGCAGTTCGACCGTGGCTATCTCTCGCCTTATTTCATTACCAACCAGGACAAGATGCGCGTCGAACTCGAAGAACCCTATGTGCTGATCCACGAGAAGAAGCTGTCCAACCTGCAGGCCATGCTTCCCGTGCTCGAAGCCGCCGTGCAATCCGGCAAGCCGCTGCTGATCATCGCCGAGGACGTCGAAGGCGAGGCGCTGGCGACGCTGGTCGTCAACAAGCTGCGCGGTGGCCTGAAGGTTGCAGCCGTCAAGGCGCCAGGCTTCGGTGATCGCCGCAAGGCCATGCTGGAAGACATTGCCATCCTGACCGGCGGCACGGCGATCTCGGAAGACCTTGGCATCAAGCTTGAGAACGTCACGCTGGAGATGCTCGGCCGCGCCAAGAAGGTGCTGATCGAGAAGGAGAATACCACCATCGTCGACGGTGCCGGCCGCAAGGATGAAATCCAGGCGCGCATCAGCCAGATCAAGACGCAAATCGAGGAAACCACCTCCGACTACGACCGCGAGAAGCTGCAGGAGCGGCTGGCGAAGCTCGCCGGCGGTGTCGCCGTCATCCGCGTCGGCGGCTCGACCGAGATCGAGGTCAAGGAGCGCAAGGATCGAGTCGACGACGCCATGCACGCCACCCGCGCTGCGGTCGAGGAGGGTATCCTGCCCGGCGGCGGCGTGGCGCTGCTCAGGGCGGCGAAGGCGCTCGACGGCGTCGTCGTCGACAATCCCGATCAGACGATCGGTGTCGAGATCGTGCGTCGCGCCATCGAAGCGCCGGTGCGCCAGATCGCCGAGAACGCCGGTGCGGAGGGTTCGATCATCGTCGGCAAGCTGCGCGAGACGACCGACTTCGGCTATGGCTGGAACGCGCAGACCAACGAGTTCGGCGACCTCTACGGACAAGGCGTCATCGATCCGGCCAAGGTCGTGCGCACCGCGCTGCAGGGTGCTGCCTCTGTTGCCGGCCTGCTGGTGACCACCGAGGCGATGGTGGCCGAGAAGCCGAAGAAGGAAGCGGCCGCTCCGGCGATGCCCGGCGGCGGCGGCATGGACTTCTGACGCCAGGCTTCTAAGGACAAATGGCCGTGTCCGCCGACGCGAAGTCGGGCACGGCCTTGCCCGGATCATAAGCAGGTGTTGTCATGGACATGATGAACAGTTTTGGAAAGATCGCGGCGCCGACTCTTTCCAAGACCGATTTCAACTATGAAACGGAGTGCAAAACGGTGCTGGCGCCGCTTGTCGACGGATTGCTGGACGCAGTCGAGTCGGCCGGCTGGGATCGCCGCAAGGCAGCCTACACGCTGATGTTCCTGTCGGCTCAGCGATTGGGAGCCGACAAGGAGGAGCGCAAATGATTGCGGCGCGGATGCGTGAGTGCCTGCGCCTGCTGAGGTGGTCGGAAACCGATTTCGCCGAAGAGGCGGGCTATCCGGTCGCTAAGGCAAAGGCCTGGCTCTACGGGCGTGAACATCCGCCCCTTGTCGTAATGGCCTGGCTGGAGGCGCTCGCCAAGGTGCACCGGCTGCTGCCACGGCCGAGCATGCCGCCGCAGCCGGCCGCGTTGCATTCGCAGATCGGCGCTGTCATCGCGCAGGCCGTTCTTGAGGATCGCAGCGGCCGGACAGTTGAGTCCGGAAAGGAGCCAGTTGAGCTTCCAAAGGAGAGTGTCATGGATCGTTCTTCTTTTGCAAAGCCGGTCACCATCCTCACCGGCCTCGGTAGCCCGACCAAGATAGAAAGCGCGGCTGAGGCCTATGCGCTGCTGTCCGACTGGCCGTCGGCGAGCCGGACGGCCGCGCATGACATCGCCGCCAAAGCCTGCCGTGCCGCGATGGAGGGAGAGATCGACGCCGAGACGGCGCGGGCAACCTTCGTGGCGTTCGCCCGCCGCAACGATCTTCTCGCGCCGCAGACCAGCTCTACGGTTGCGGGCGGAACAGTCACCGATTGGACGCGTTCGCAGCGTGTGAACGCACCAGCGTGAACGCGCCCTTTCCTTCTCCCACAACAGGGGGAAGGTAAGATCGCTTTGCGCCGGATCCTCAATCCTCACCGCCTTACCCGCGATTTCAGCCAGCGGTCGAAGGCCACGGCGAGGATCAGGATCAGGCCGATGACGATGCTTTGCGTGTAGGACGAGACGTTGTTGAACTGCAGCCCGTTCTGCAGCACGCCGATCAGTGCTGCACCCACCACCGTGCCGCCGACCGAGCCAACGCCGCCGAATAGCGAGGTGCCGCCGATGACGACCGCCGAGATCACCGTCAGCTCGTAGCCGATGCCGGCGACGGCTTCCGAGGAATTGAGCCTTGCCGACAGCACGAAGGCGGCAAGGCCGGCGAAGAAGCCGACGATGACATAGACCGAGATCAAAATGCGGTCGACGCGCAGGCCGGACAGCCGTGCCGCTTCGGCATTGCCGCCGACGGCGTAGACGGCGCGGCCGTAGCGCGTGTAGCGCAAGACGATGTGGCAGAGGATCGCCGCTGCCGCGAAGATGATCGCCGGCACAGGAACCGGGCCGATCAGGCCGGTGCCGAACCAGCGCATCGAGGCATCGAAGCCGGAGATCGGGCCGCCATTGGAGATCGTCAGCGTCAGGCCGCGAAAGACGGTGAGACCGCCGAGCGTGACGACGAAAGGTGGCACCTTCAGCCTGGTGATGGCAAAGCCCTGGACGCCGCCGGCCATGGCGCCGACGACGACGGCAGCCAGAAGGGCTGCGAACCAGCCATAGCCTTGTGTGCCGGACGTCGACAGCGACAGCGTGTTGGCGGTGCCGCCCTTGGCCACCACCGCCGCGACCATGCCGCAAAAGGCCAGCAGCGAACCGACCGACAGGTCGATGCCGGCGGTGAGGATGACGAAGGTCATGCCGAGCGCGATCAGGCCCGTGATCGAGATCTGCCGCATGATGTTGAAGATGTTGATGGGGTCGATGAAGCTCGGCTTCAGGACGGTAAAAACGACGATCAGCAGCGCCAGGAACATCAGCGGGCCAAAGCTCATCAGCAGCCGCGCGACATTGATGCCGCCGCGCTGGCTCGGTTCGGTCGTGCTGGTCATTGCGTCGCTTCCTGCGTTTGGTCGAGCGCCATCAGTTCCATCAGTTTTTCCTCTGTCGCCTCGATGCCGGGCATCTCGCCGGTGATGCGTCCGCGCCGCATGGTGACGATCCTGTCCGACACGGCAAGCACCTCGGGCAATTCGGACGAAATCATCATGATGGCGATGCCGCGCGCGGCGAGGTGCACCAGGATCTGGTGCACCTCGGCCTTGGCGCCGACATCGACGCCTCGCGTTGGCTCGTCCACGATCAGCACCTTGGGGTCGCGCGCCAGCCAGCGGGCGAGGATGACCTTCTGCTGATTACCGCCGGACAGCCCCTCTATGGGCTGCTCGGGCGAGGCCATGCGGATCGACAGCGTCTTTCTGTAGCTTGCCAGCGCCTCGCGTTCGCGCCTCTCGGCCATGAAGCCGGCCGTGTTGGAGTAGCGGCCGAGCGCGGCGATAGAAAAATTGGTCAGGATGCCGAGGGTGGCGAAGATCGCCTGATGCTTGCGGTCTTCCGGCACCAGGCCAATGCCGAGCGCGATGGCGTCGGCGGGTGTTTCAGGTGCGATCGGCTTGCCGTCGAGCGTGATGGTGCCGGCGGCGATGCGGTCGGCGCCGAAGATGGCACGGGCGAGCTCAGTGCGGCCGGAGCCGACGAGGCCGGCGACCCCGAGAATCTCGCCTGCCTTGAGATCGAGGTCGACGCCTTCGAGCACGATGGCGTGCGGAGCCTGCGGATCGCGCACTGTGCGCAGGCCGCGCACGGAGAGCCTGACGTCGCCGGCGACGTCGCGCAGCGTCGGTCTGGCGTAAAGCTCGGATGCAGCGCGGCCGACCATCTTCTCGATGATTTTCGGCAGTTTGATCGGCCCGCCGTCGCGGTCGAGATGGCCGGCCAGCCTGCCGTCGCGCAGCACCGTCATGCGGTCGCAGATGGCAGAGGCCTCTTCCAGCCGGTGGGTGACGAACATGATGGCGACGCCGTCCTTGCGCAGCCGGCCCATGATCGACATCAGCTTCTGCACTTCGGTTTCGGTCAGTGCCGAGGTCGGCTCGTCCATGATGATGAGGCGGCTCTTCAGCGACAGCGCGCGGGCGATCTCGACCAGCTGCTGCTCGGCCACCGACAGTGCCGACACCGGTGTCGCCGGATCGATATTCAGGCCGACGCGGGCGATGATTGCGCGGGAGTCCTCCTCCATCTTCCGCCAGCTGACCAGGCCGAGCGGCCCGAGCGGCGCGCGGCCGATGAAGATGTTCTCCGCCACGGTGAGCGTCGGGATCAGGCTCAGTTCCTGGTAGATGGTGACGATGCCGAGGCGCTTGGCATCCTGCGGATTGTGCGGATTGAATTCGACGCCGTCGAAGACGATGCGGCCGCTGGAAGGCGGCATCACGCCGGACAGGATCTTGAGCAGCGTCGACTTGCCGGCGCCGTTCTCGCCGAGCAGGCCGAGGATTTCGCCGGGCCGAACCTCGAGCGAGACGTCGCTGAGCGCGGTGACGCCGGCAAAGCGCTTGGTCACGCCCTCGACGGCGAGGAGGGCGGGCGATGGCGACGGCGCTGCGGCTTCGGCTGGAGACAAAAAATCCTCCCTGAAAGATGAGATCGATCGTTCCGATTGTTACACAAGTTGGCGGGACAGCGCCCCCTTCTGTCCTGCCCTCTTTGCCACCACTTGGCATCTCCCCCACAAGGGGGAGATTGCGCCTTCATCACTGGTTTCGCCAATCACCAAGGTTGCAGAGGGAGAGCCGGGGTCGAAGCTGCCAATCTCCCCCCAAGTGGGGGAGATGCCCGGCAGGGCAGAGGGGGGCGCGGCAGAACGCTACCTTTGCCGCTATGCGCGCCCTCGGCGTCTCCCTACTTCGTCTCACCCAGCCTTTCAGCCTTGTCAAGATTGTCCTTGCCGATGACGATCGGCGTCAGCAGGACGAGCTTTTCCTTGGGCTCGGTCTTGTCCCTGGCATAGGCGACGGCGATCTGCACCGCGGTGCGCGACTGCTCGCCGGGGAACTGTTCGACGGTGCCGGCCAGCTTGCCGTCGCGCACGGCGACCAGCGCTTCGGGAAGCGCATCGAAGCCGTAGATCTTGACGTCGGTGAAATTGCGCGCCGCGCAGGCTTCGACCGCGCCAAGCGCCATGTCGTCATTGGCACAGATGATCGCGTCGGGCTTGCCGTTGGCGGCAAGGCCGGCCTCGGTGACCGACAGCGCCTCGGCGCGGGCGAAGTTGGCGGTCTGCTCGAAGACGATCTGGAACTTGTCCTTCAGCGGATCGAGAACATTGTGCACGCCTTTGTTGCGGTCGATCGCGGGCCCAGCACCTGGCTGGCCCTGCAAATGGAAGATCTTGGCGCCGTTCGGGAACGCCGCCACCATGGCCTGCGCTTCGGCCTCGCCGCCCTTAACATTGTCGGCGCCGACGTGGGCGAGGATGCCTTCGACGCCGTCGACGCGGCGGTCGATGGTGACGACGGGAATGCCGGCCTGGACCGCCTGCTCTATGGCCGGCGCCAGCGCGTTGACGTCGAGCGGCGAGATGACGATGGCGTCGACCTTCTGCACAAGTGCGGCCTCGATATCGGCGGTCTGCTTGGGCGCCGAATTCTGGCCGTCGCTCTCGGTCAGGTTGACGCCTTGCGCCTGCGCCTCCGCCTTGATCTGGTTCAGCATGTGAACGAAGAACGGAAAGCCGAGGCTCGGCACCGACCCTAGGATAGTCAGCTTGTCCTGGGCGAAAGCCAGTTGCGGCGCGGCCAGCGCCAATGTGCCCATCGCCACGGACGACAGCAGGAACTCACGTCTGTTCATCAATTTAGTCTCCTCCACATGCGCGCACGACCTCGAAAACCGGAATGGGTCTCCGGCAGGTTCATGCGTCGATCTAGAAATGGAGTGTCCTTTGAGCGCCCAAGGGGACGCAACGGCGCTCCAGCCGGTCCACCGCGACGTTCTCCTCCGCTCGGCGCCGGCGGGCGGATGCTAGCCAAGGCCGGAGGTTTGCGCAAGAACTGGGTGCTGGAAGGTCGATCAGCGCGCAGCGCCAAGCCGGGGTGTTGGGAACGCGGCGTGAAAATGTCGAAGCATTTTAGGCGATACGTCTCCAATGTGGCGATCCGTCCAGCACCCCTCATCCGACCGAGCTTCGCTCGGCCACCTTCTCCCACAGGGGGAGAAGGGAAGATCAACGATCGATCGTGACCATCACGCGTTCGTTGTAGCGCTCACCCGAGACCTTGCCCGGCGCCAGCGCGTCGTCGAGCGCCTGCATTGCGACGGTGTCGAGCTGGAGGGAAGCAGCGGCGACGTTCTCCTCGAGGTATTTTCTGCGCTTGGTGCCGGGGATCGGCACGATGTCCAGCCCGAAATCGCCGCCCTTGTGCAGCAGCCAGGCCAGCGCGATCTGGCCCGGCTTCACGCCCTTGGCCGCCGCGATGTCGCGGACAACCGCGGCCGCCTGCACATTGGCTTCGTAGTTGGCGCCCTGGTAGCGGGGGTCGCCGCGGCGGTAATCGCCTTCCGGATAATCCTCAGCGCGCTTGACGTCGCCGGTGAGGAAGCCGCGGCCAAGCGGCGCGAACGGCACCAGGCCGATGCCGAGTTCGCTCAGCAGCGGGATAATCTCCGGTTCGAGGTTTCGTTCCCACAGCGAATATTCGCTCTGCACCGCTGATACCGGAAGCACGGCGTGCGCGCGGCGGATGTTGGCCGCACCCGCTTCCGACAGGCCGAAGAAGCGCACCTTGCCTTCAGTGATTAGTTTGCCGACAGCACCCGCCACATCCTCGATCGGCACCGCTGGGTCGACGCGGTGCTGATAGAGCAGGTCGATATGGTCGGTTGCGAGCCGGCGCAGCGAACCGTCCACCGCCTCGCGGATATGCTCCGGCCGGCTGTCGCGGTCGGTGCCGATCTGCTTGCCGTTTTCGATACGGAAGCCGAATTTGGTGGCGATCGTCACCTCGTCGCGCCGGCCCTTCAGCGCGCGGCCGAGCAGTTCCTCATTGGTGTGCGGGCCATAGACTTCCGCCGTATCGAGGAAGGTGCAGCCGAGTTCGATGGCGCGGTGCAGGGTGGCGATCGATTCCGCCTCGTCGGCCGGGCCGTAGGACTGGCTCATGCCCATGCAGCCGAGGCCGATCACCGATACCTGCAGCCCCTGGCTGCCGAGCTTGCGTGTGCTCAAGGTCATAGATGAGATCTCCGGATAGTGTCGGGGTTCGTGTACGTCAGGACTATTGCGTCAGGACCATATAGAGCTCCCGCTCAGTTTCCACAGTCGCTCGGGCTCTGGGCCGGGCGCACGATCGCGTGAGCGTCAGAGGAAGATGACCCGTTCCTCCCCCTCTTCGAAGGCCAGTTCCTGCAAATCTTCCGGGTCACGTCCACGCTGTCTCAGGATGGTACGGCGCGGACCTACGTCGGCTGACGACCTCACTGCCGCCTTCGATTTCAAGGAAGCGCCTGAAACGTGACAATCGACGTCAGCCTGCAAGTTGATGCAGCGCAGGAGCGAATGCAGGAATCGGTGCGGCTCGCCCGATCTATGCCGGCCGATCCAGCCTGAGTTTGCTTGCCATCATGTTCAACCGGGGCAGCAGCAACGATATCAAAGGCTTGCGTACTGGCTTTTCGATAAAGAATGAAATCACGAACGAGGCCGACAGCAATGCCGTCAGCACAATTGCGAGGGCGACCCACCGGCCGACCGTCGGCGACAGCGCGTTGAGCCAGAGCGTGCCGATTTTCTGATGCAGAAGGTAGAGTGGATAGGTGAGCCCGCCCAGCACAAGCACAAGTGGCGTCGGTGCGATGCGGCGACGCAACAGGAGAGCTCCGCCGAACAGGGCATAGACGATGACATTTGCGGCAAGCAGATTTGAAAGCGGCGGCGCAAATCCGAAATGAGCCTGCATCCAGTCGGCGCCGGCGGTCACTTCCTTGCATGACAGCAGGAACGCCGCGGCGAGCAGCAGCAGCGCCTCGGTGGACGAACCCTTGGCGACAATGTGCTGGGCGATGATGCCGCCGGCGAAATACGGCGCGTATTGCGTGATGAACACCATCTGCAGGGCTGTGCTGTGGACGACCGACTCGTTGAGGACGGACATCAGCAGCCATGCCGCCACGAGCTGCAGCTTCCATCGCGAGAAGACGCCGAAGAACAGAGCGATCGCGACCCAGCCATAGAAGACGATCTCAAGTACGATCGACCAGTAGACACCGTCCACGAAGGGTCTGTTGAAGGCCGGGGCGACGATAAAGAGATTGGCGGCCCACGTGCTTGGGTCATATGGAAGGGTCGGATTGGCCGCCAACGTCTGCACGACGAAGCTGGCCGTCATGCAGACAAGGAAGCCAGGATAAAGCCGCGCGAATCTTGCCGCGGCGAATTCCGTCCAGTTCCGGCCTTCGGCCGACCAGGCGATGACGAAACCGCTGATCAGAAAAAACAGATTGACGCCCATGTAGCCGTAGATGGCGAGGGAGCCGGCTTCGGGGTAGCCATGCACCAGCAGTGGCGGCAGGTACGATCCGTGGAAAAAATAGTGGAAGAATAGTACAGCCAAAGCGGCGACCAGCCGCAACAGATCCAGCGAACCCATGCGCTCGGATTTGCGGCTTGTTGATCCAGACGCCATTGCACCACCCGTCCGATTGCAGACACGCTAGGCGCGGGGGAAGCGGGAGGCAATTAAGCCGGATGGATTACACCACGGGACGGCGATTGCCGCGGTGAGCGTCAGGCGACCGGCACCGGCGCTGAGCGCGAGGTGCCGGACTTCGACGATCGCGCATTCGAAAGCTGACGCGCCGGCTGCTGGGAAGGAGCCTGAACGCGAGGCGATCAAAACCCCAAATTGACACGACACCCGGTCTCGGCCATCCTTATGCCAGCCGCCTTCTCCTGCGGCGGCGTGTGTATGAGCGAGTCCATGGCCAGTTCCGTCACCAGCCAGAATTCCAAGCGTGCCGCGGTGCGCAAGGCGCTCGACCGCCACAAGGTCTATATCACCGCACAGAGCTTTTCCGCCGGCGCCTACAAGGCGCGTGTCCTCGTCGACGGCGAGGCCTATTGGGTCGACGAATTCCGGCTGAGCCAGCTCCAGCAGGGTCTGTCGCCGGCCGAGCTCGAATTGACGCCGGCCACCGACGATTGAGCTGTGCGAGGCACGACATCGGCCTGCCGCATGCTGACAAAATGATTCAAGCGATGCGGGTCAAGTCCTTGTTTTTGCGCAGCCGCCGCATCCGGCCTGGCATGCGGAAATGACGCCGAAACTCAAGGCATATCGCGCCAAGCGCGAATTCAGCAAGACGCCGGAACCCGTCGGCGGGCTGGTTGCCGGAGAAGGCAATCGCTTCGTCGTGCACAAACACCATGCCACATCAGACCATTATGATTTACGTCTGCAGGTCGGCGGTGTGCTGAAGAGCTGGGCGGTGCCTCGCGGCCCGTCGCTCAATCCCGCCGACAAGCGGTTGGCGGTCGAGACCGAGGACCATCCGCTTGAATATATCGACTTCGAAGGCGTCATTCCCGAGGGCGAATATGGCGGCGGGCCGATGATCGTCTGGGACACAGGCGTCTGGGCGCCGATGGACGATGTCGAAAGGAGCCTGCGCACCGGTTCCTTCAAGTTCCGTCTCGCCGGCGAGAAGCTGAATGGCGGCTGGATGCTGACCAGGCTAAAGGCCAAGCCCGGCGACGACGAGAAGAAAAACTGGCTGCTGTTCAAGGAGCGCGATCTCGCCGCCGATACAGCGCTCGACATCCTTGCCGAGCGGCCGGAAAGCGTCAAATCGGGACGGCGCATCGAGGAACTGGTCGAAGCGCCGAAGCCAGTCCCCAAACCTGCGAAACCGGTCGTGCTGAAGCCCGGCGCTTTGCCGGGCGCGGTCAAGGCGCCGGTGCCCGCCCGCATCGAACCGCAACTGGCGACGACCGTGGCAAAGCCGCCGGATGGAGTGGACACCCGGGAGGAGTGGCTGCACGAAATCAAGTTCGACGGCTATCGCACGATGGCGCATCTGGCTGAGGGCGAGGTGCGGCTGATCACACGCGCCGGTCTCGACTGGACCAGGCGCTATGGCGACCTGCCGCATGCCTTCGCCAGACTGCCATGTCGTGAGGCTGTTATAGATGGCGAGATCGTCGTGCTCGACGCCAAGGGCATCAGCCGCTTCGCTCTTTTGCAGGACGCGCTGGCCGAAGGCGCCGGCAACAAGCTCCACTTCTACGCCTTCGATCTCTTGCATCTCGACGGCTGGGACCTGAGAAAAGCGCCGCTCGGCCGGCGCAAGGCGCTGCTGTCGCAATTGCTGTCCGGCTTGGGCGCCAACTCCGCCATCCAGTTCAGCGATCACGTCGAAGGCGATGGCCAGGCGCTCTACGCCCAGGCTTCCGAGATGGGACTAGAAGGCGTCGTCTCCAAGCGCGCAACGGCAATCTACCAGAGCGGCCGCACCAAGACCTGGACCAAGATCAAGGCGCTGAAGAACGGCGACTTCATCATCGCCGGCTATACCACCTCCGATGCAGCCGAGGGATTGGCCGCACTCGGCCTCGGCGAATTCGAGGATGGCGAACTGCACTATCGCGGCAAGGTCGGCACCGGCTTCGACGCCGCCACCGCCGCCGACCTGCTGGCTCGGCTGGAGCCCTTGCGCGCCGGCGCGTCTGCACCCGAAGGGGTTCCGCGCGAGATCATGCGCGAGATGAACTGGGTGCGGCCACTGCTTTCGGCCCATATCCACTATGCCAACCGGACCACCGATAATGCGCTGCGCCATGCGGTGTTCCGCGGACTGCGCGACGTCGGCCTATCGACGCCGGTGTCGGCCAAGCGCAAGCGGCTGATTGCGGAAGCCGATCTCGCCACAATCTGGGTGACCAATCCGACGCGGCGGTTGTTCGGCAAGACCGGACCGACCAAGCTCGACATCGCCGTCTACTACGCGCTGGTCGGCGACTTCATGCTGCCACACATCCTCGGCCGCCCGGTGTCGCTGGTGCGCTGCCCGACCGGCAAGCCGCAGGACTGTTTCTTCCAGCGCCATGCCTTCACCGGCATGCCTTCATCGGTGGCGACCTTCGAGACGACCAATTCCGAGGGCGAGACTAAATCCTATCTGTCGGTGGAAGATGCCAAGGGCTATCTGGCGCTGGCGCAGTTCGGCGTCGTCGAGTTCCACACCTGGGGCACCCACCGCACGCGGCTAGACAGACCGGACCTGATCGTTTTCGACCTCGACCCGGGCGAGGGGATTAGCTGGCGCGAGGTGGTCGAGGCGGCAGTGCATATCCGCGCCGAGCTGGAGGCGATGGGGCTGATGCCGTTCGCGAAAACGTCGGGCGGCAAGGGCATACACATCACCGTGCCGGTAACGCAAAAACAGAACTGGAAGAAACTGCACCAGGCGACCAGCGCCATTTCCTCGGCATTGGCCGCCTCCGCGCCCGACATCTTCACCACCACCATGGGCAAGGACAACCGCAAACGGCGCATCTTCATCGATTATCACCGCAATGCGCGCGGCCACACCTCGGCGGCACCTTATTCGCTGCGCGCCCGCACCAACCTGCCGGCCTCGACGCCGGTGAGCTGGTCCGATCTGGAATCCATCGACGCTCCGGAAGATTTGAATTATTCTTCGCTGCCGGGCCTTCTGGCCACCTCCGGCGATCCTTGGGCCAACATGGAAGATTTCGCTAGGGATTTGCCGGTATTGTGAGGGCGAAGTAGGTTTTGCGCAGCGTCGTTCGTCCTTTGGACGAAGCGCTGCGAACAGTTCGACAGTGCACGGCCGCGTAGGAGAGTTTCATGGCGCCCAGGGCAAGTTGGAAAGGTTACCTCAAGCTCAGTCTCGTCAGCTGTCCGGTCCGGCTGTATCCGGCGACGAGTGCCAGCGAGCGGATCAGCTTCAATCAGCTGCACAAGGACACCCACAACCGCATCAATATGAAGCCGGTCGATCCCGAGCTCGGGCTGGTCGAGCGCTCGGATCTGGTCAAGGGCTACGAATACGAAGATAAGCAGTACATCATCATCGACGATGCCGACCTCGAGGCGGTGCGCATCGAATCCAACCACACGATGAACATCGAAGCCTTCGTCGACGAGCATTCGGTCGACGTCATCTACCAGGACGCGCCCTATTATCTGGCGCCCGATGGCGCAATGGCGGAGGAAACCTTCGCCGTGCTCCGCGAAGCGATGCGCAAGTCGGGCAAGCTGGCGATCGCGCGGCTGGTGCTGTCCAGCCGCGAGCGCGTCGTGACGATCGGCGCGCGCGAGAACGGCATGTTCGTCTGCACCTTGAGGAACCCGAATGAAGTGCGCGGTACGGCCGAATATTTCGGCAACATCCCGGCCGGCAAGCCCGACCCGGAAATGCTGCAGCTCGCCGAAGCGCTGATCAAGCAGAAGGAAACCACCTTCGACCCGAAGAACTATGAGGATCGCTACGAGATCGCGCTGATGGCGATGATCCGCGAGAAGCTCAAGGGCCACAAGCCGATCATCGCGGCCGCCCCCGAGCGCGGCAACGTGATCAACCTGATGGATGCGCTGAAGGCCAGCCTGTCGCAATCGGCCAAGCCGCCGGCCAAGTCGAAGAGCAAGGCCGATGAGGCGGCAAAGCCTGCCGCCAAGGGCAAGGCCGCACCCAAGGAAAATCCGCTCAAGGCCAATTTGCTGAAGGCCGTCGGCAAGAGCAAGGCGTGACGGCGCTTGCCGGCACCGTCTTCGGCGCCATCGGCGCGCTGGCGGCGTTTCCACTAAGGCTGGCGGCGCGCGAGGTTGAACGCCAGCACGGCCAGTTAAGGCGCGGCGTCACACGTCGCACTAGCCATGTGGTGTTCGGCCGCACACTTCTCGCCAAGGCCGGGGATGCCGAGATCGAGCGCCGCGTCGCGGCCGAGCGCGCGGCCGGCCGAAAGCTGATCAGCGAAAACGGTTTTTTGCGCCTGCTAGGGCTGATGAAGGCGCCGGAGGCCTCGGCCCTGTCGCGGCAGTCGCTTCTCGATCAGTCGCGATTGGCCGCATCCGACCTCGACCTTCTCAGTCTCTTCGATGCCTTCGAGCATGATTGCGAGCCCTATTCGTTTCGCGACCTGATCCTGGCCCGCAAATATGCCGGGCTGGTCGCCGGCGGCGCCTCGTGGGGCGCAATCGCGCGCTCGGTGCACCGCTCCGGCCCGGTGGCTTCGCTCACCGCCAAGTCGCTGAATGTCGGCTCACAGCGCGGGCGCGCGGATGCGATCTATCTCGATGGTGGCCAGAGCGAACTCGACGGCCAGCTGCTGTTCGACTTGGGGACGCCGGATGACGACACGCTGGAAGAACTGTTCGCCGACGCTGAAGCCGCGGAAGAGGCTGAAGACCACGAGCAGGCGGCCGCACTCTACCAGCGCTGCTTGGCCATCGACCCGACCGACGCCATCGCCGCCTTCAACCGCGCCAACTGCCTGCGCGCCTCCGGCCACGTGAATGAGGCTGCGCATGACTATGCCCGCGCCATCAAGTGTGACCCCGGCTTTGTCGAGGCCTGGTTCAATCTGGCCGGGCTGATGACCGAGCAAGGCCGCGAGGCCTCGGCACGACGGCATCTGCAAAAGGCGATCGCGCTCGATGCCAATTATGCCGATGCGGTGTTCAACCTTGCGAGGCTGGAGTTCGACGCCGGCAACCTGGCCGAGGCGCGCCGCCACTGGGCGCGCTACCTCGAACTCGACGCCAATTCCGAATGGGCGCGCATGGCGACCAAGGGTATTCAGTTCGTCGATTTGCAACTGGCGCAGAAGTCGGCGGGGTGAGGCGATGGCACTCCCTTCTCCCCTTGTGGGAGAAGGTGGATTGGCGCGTTAGCGCCGAGACGGATGAGGGGTGCTGGAAGAAATGAGGCGTTGGCGCTCCGTCCAACACCCCTCATCCGACCGAGCTTTGCTCGGCCACCTTCTCCCACAAGGGGAGAAGGGGTGGTCAACGTTGGAGTTGTACGCCCAATGACCGCCTTCCTCTTCGACGGGCCCGAAACCGCCCCCATCACCGTCCTGCTTGCCCATGGCGCCGGGGCGCCAATGGATTCGGCCTCGATGACCGCCACGGCCAAGGCGCTGGCCGAAGCCGGCTTCCGCGTCGCGCGATTCGAATTCCACTACATGGCCGCCCGCCGCTACGGCCACCGCAAGCCGCCGCCGCGCGCCGAGACAGTGAACCCGGAATATGTCAAGGCGATCGCCGATCTGAGGGCGAAGGGCGTGACGGGGGCGCTGATCATCGGCGGCAAGTCGATGGGCGGCCGCGTCGCCTCGATGATCGCCGACGAGATGTTTTCCAAGGGCGAAATCTCGGGCCTGCTTTGTCTGGGCTATCCCTTCCATCCGCCGGCGAAACCGACGCAGCTTCGGACAAAACATCTCGCCGATCTCAGGACGCCGACATTGATCTTCCAGGGCACACGCGATGAGTTCGGGACCAGGGACGAGGTCGCGACCTACGACCTTTCCGACCGCATCGAGATGCTGTGGCTGGAGGATGGCGACCACGATTTGAAGCCGCGCAAGAGCATCTCCGGCTTCTCCACCGCCGATCATCTGAAGACACTCGCTGATGCGGTGAAGGCGTGGACCGAGCGCATTGTGCGCTGAAGCAGGCCGATGAAGATCGCCACGTTCAACGTCAACAATATCAACGGCCGGCTGCAAAACCTGCTGGCCTGGCTGTCTGTCGCCAAGCCCGACGTCGTCTGCCTGCAGGAGCTGAAGGCAAGGCAGACGCAGTTTCCGCGCACAGCACTCGCCGCTGCGGGCTATGGCGCGGTATGGGTGGGGCAGCCGACCTGGAACGGCGTCGCCATACTCGCGCGGGGTTCAGAACCCGTTCTGATCCGCGAGGCACTGCCCGGCGACGAGAGCGACAACCAGGCCCGCTACATCGAGGCAGCGGTCAGCGGCATCGTCATCGCCTGCCTCTATGCGCCGAACGGTAACCCGCAGCCCGGTCCGAAATTCACCTACAAGCTGGCGTGGCACGAGCGCCTGAACGCGCATGCGGCGGAACTGTTCGACACCGGGCTGCCGGTAGTGCTGGCCGGCGACTACAACATCGTGCCCGAGCCGCGCGACATCTATCCGACCCGCTCCTATGACGACAATGCGCTGGTGCAGCCGGAAAGCCGCGCCGCTTTCGCAGCACTGCTCGACCAGGGCTGGACCGATGCGCTGCGCAAGAAGCACCCGAAAGAAACGCTCTACACATTCTGGGATTATCGCCGCAACCGCTGGCCGCGCGACGCCGGCCTGCGGCTCGATCATATATTGCTCTCCAAGAAACTGGCGCGCCGATTGGCCGGGGCAGGCATCGACCGCGAAGTGCGCGGCGAGCTCGGCGCCAGCGACCACGCGCCGGTGTGGGTGGAATTGCGGTGAGGGGTGGAGAACATTCGATCTCCCCGTTTATGGGGAGGTTGGCGGTTGCTGGCGATATCGCCAACCCTCACGCACAACCAGTCACACTGGTCGCGCCCCTTCGCGTGCGAAAGCCTCGATCAAAGGTGTGTATCCCTCAAGGTCGGGTTGAGTGGCAAAACTGTGGGTGGCGGCGGTCGTGGCCCATGGCAGCTTTTCCGACGCGAAGACCTCGACGAAGGGCACATACCAACGGTGCTCGTCCAGCATGGTAGCGCGAACATTGACGATGAAGTCCAGGCCGTGCGGATGCGTGAACATCCAGTTCTTGCAGTGCGGGCAGTAGAGTTGCCGGTGCGGCCCATGCATGCCGCCGACCACCGGCTCGCCTTGCGTCACGGTGAAGCCGTTGCTCGGTACGGCCATGGTCAGGGAATAAGCGCTCGCGCTCAGCTTCTGACAGCCGGTGCAATGACAGGCCATTGTCAGCAAGGGCGGCGCACTTATGCGAAAGCGTATCCCGCCGCACAGGCAGCCGCCTTCCCAAGGTAATTTCCAATCATCCATCGCTTGGCCTCGATCGGTCTTGAGCCCTGCCGAGCGATCCTAGCGCGCGACCGGGCAACATTGCGGCGACCGAGAGAGTGTCCTCAGGCACATCCAGCACTTGGCGCAGGCAAGCGTTTTGCGCTCGCCGTTTCGCGGGTAAACTTCGGAATTGAACCGGGGCATCGACAAGCCCGGCGCTGGCCGGCATCATTGCGGCAAAGCGAAAGCGGCGCGAGGGGGAGACCGATGAACAGGCTTGTCGACAGGCTGCTCGCCGCGCTGCTGCTGGCGATCGGCATGCTCTGCCTCACACGTGTGTATTTCGCGCTGGGTGACGAGGGCGCCGGCGACGCTTTCGCGTCGGTGCGCCTGGCTTTTTTCGGCGCGGCGGGCGTTTTCTCAGCCCTTGCAGCCCTGCTGTTCTGGGCCGGCCGGTTGCCAGGCCGGTCGACGCTCGCTCCGAAGACGCCGCTGTTCGGCAGGGGCGCCGAAGCACAACCCGGTGGAAGACCACGCCTGCGGCGGCTCTTTGCCGTCGTTCCGTTCCTCGCCGTGCTCGCTCTGGTGGCCGACCAGCTCGGCCCCTGGTCGCGGCAGCCACAGGACGCCGGCAAAAGCCTGATCGCCGAGCAAACTGTGCCGAGCGCGCCGGAAGGGCAAGACGTCACCAGCGCACCGGCCCTGGAACCGGAAGCGATACAGCCGCCGGCGCCTGCCTCGCCATCCGAGGTCGCGCTGGCCCCACCTGTCTCACCGCCGGAGCCTGCTCCAGCCCCGGCTGCGCCACCGCAGACCGTCGCGCCGCTGCCGCAGGCTCCGCCGCCGCAGCCGACGCAACCCGACGGTCACCGTGATGCAGTGGTCTGGCTGGCGGTGGCGCCCGACGGTCACTCGATCATGAGCGCCAGCACCGATCGCACGATCAAGCTCTGGGATATCGACGGCAAGCGCCTGATCCGCACCCTCGGCGTCCACAAGGACATGGCGCGGACCGCGCTTTTCCTGCCCGATGGGGCGCGGGCGCTGACGGCGGGCGACGATGGCGAGATCGTGCTGCGGAAGCTCTCCGATGGCGCTGTGCTGCATGTGTTCTCGTCAGGCCAGAACGGCGGCGTCAACAAGCTGGCGATCAGCCCCGACGGTAAACGTGCCGTCAGCGGGCACGACACCGGCAGGGTCATCGTCTGGGATATCGAGAAAGGCTCGGTGCTGCATGTGATGCCGGGGCACGACTGGTCGATCAGCGGGGTCGGCGTCTCGCCCGACGGCACACGCGCGATCAGCGGCAGTATCGAGGGCACGCTAAAACTATGGGACATCGGCACCGGCAAGCAGCTGCGCAGCTGGCACGGGCATGAGCGCGGCCCCTATGGCGTCCTGTTCATGGCCGACGGGCGCCATCTGATCACCGGCAGCGGCGATTATACGCTCAAGCTCTGGGATCTCGACACCGGCCGCGAAGTCCGCCGCCTCGAGGGCCATTCGGGCACGGTCTATGCGCTGGCGCTGTCGGCCGACGGCAAGCGGCTGCTGTCCGGATCGCTCGACGGCACGGCACGGCTGTGGGACATGGAAACCGGCAGTGAGACCGCCCTGTTCGACAGCCGGTCCGGTCCGGTCTACGCCGTGGCGTTCGCCGCCGACGGCACGGTGCTGACCGGCGGCTACGACCGCACCATCCGGGACTGGCCGGCGGGCGGCGGTGATGCGGTGGCGCTTTTTCCCGGCGCGCCGGACTGATGTGCGAAGGCGGTTTGTCCCGGAGGGAAGCCAGTCGCAAGCGGGCGCGCCGGCGTGAACAGATTCCAGAGTAGGGGATATTTCGGAAAGAAGCGCTCCGCGCTAATGATTGCTGATATCAATGGATGGATCAGCTTACGTGGACAGCGAAGACGGACCGGCTGCGGAGACAGAATCTTGGTCAAGCCCACCCAGGTCCTACCGTCGGAAGGTTTTCGCGGCTGTTTTGCTTATGGTGGCCGCTGTGGTGCTGTTTTTTCCGGTGCGCCATTATTATGCCCAGTGGTCGGCAGCGGAGCAGGCGCGATCGGCGTTGCTGGCCGAGAACTATGTCGAAGCGTTCGACCCGTTGACGGTGTTAGCCGAGGCAGGCAATCCCGTCGCCCAGTTTAATCTTGGCTTGATGTATGGGCAAGGCCAAGGTGTTGCGCAGAATGACGGGCTGGCAGCGTACTGGTTCGGCAAGGCCGCCGAGGCAGGAAACGTGGAGGCCGCCTCCGCCCTCAGCCGGCTATATTATCTCGGCCAAGGCATTAAAAAGGATGATCAGCTTGCCTTGACATGGGCGCGAAAGGCAGCAGACGAGGGGAATCCGGCCGCTCAATGCCTACTTGGCATCCTATATTCCCGAGGCGAAGGCGTCGTTCAAAATGACGTTCAAGCGGTTTCCTGGTGGCGCAAGGCTGCCGTAGCAGGAAATATAGAGGCCGCCACCGGACTCGGCCAGGCATTTTACTACGGCAAAGGCGTCGAACAGGACGATCGGCTGGCCGTGATCTGGGCACGAAAGGCTGCGGAAAACGGGGATGCGAACGGCCAATACCTACTTGGCATTCTCTACAATGAAGGCCGAGGGCTGGCGCAGGACGACGGTCTGGCGTTCGAATGGTGGATGAAAGCTGCAGCAAGCGGTATTGCGGAAGCACAATATAATGTTGGTGTCCTTTACAGCACGGGAAGAGGCATCGGCGAGGACGAAGGCCAAGCTTTCATGTGGTGGAGCAAAGCCGCAAAGCAAGGAAATGTCGACGCTCAACTCGGTTTGGCATACGCCTATGCCAACGGTGAAGGCATCGCCAGAGACGACAAAGCCGCCGAGTCCTGGTGGCTGGAAGCGGCGAAGGCTGGAAATGTCGATGCCGAAGCTAGTCTTGGGATGCTGTACTATCGTGGCATCAATGGACAACCTAATTACAAAGAAGCCGCCAAATGGCTGCTCAAGGCCTCGTCCCATGGCCATCCCGCTGTCCAGATTTATCTGGATATGATGAAGGAAGATGGTCTGTTGGACACCAAGACGCTGTAGGTGAAGATCATATTTGAAACTGTTGCGGATAGCAGACGTTTGGTTTTCTCAAAGTGACCAATCTCCATATCGTCGAAGCGTCGATCGAACAGTTGCGGCGGGCCCTGGAAGACGGCACCGTCACCAGCGTCGAGTTGGTCGGCGGCTGCCTTCGCAGGATTGCTCGCTACGACCGGCATGGCATCACCCTCAACGCTGTCCCCGTGCTCAATCCAAAGATGTTCGAGGAGGCGGCCGCCTCCGACCAGCGCCGCCGGGAGGGCAAGACGCTCGGGCCGCTGGACGGCATCCCTTACACCGCCAAGGACAGCTACAAGGTATCGGGCCTGACGGTGGCCTCCGGCTCGCCGGCCTTCGAACATCTCGTCGCCAACGAGGACGCCTTCACCATTGCGCGGCTGCGGGCCGGCGGCGCGGTGCTGATCGGGCTTACCAACATGCCGCCGATGGCTAATGGTGGCATGCAGCGCGGCGTCTACGGCCGGGCGGAAAGCCCCTACAATGCCGATTACCTGACCGCCGCCTTCGCCTCGGGCTCGTCGAATGGTTCCGGCACCGCGACCGCCGCCAGCTTCGCCGCCTTCGGGCTCGGCGAGGAGACATGGTCGTCGGGCCGGGCGCCGGCGTCGAACAACGCACTGGTCGCCTACACGCCGTCGCGCGGCGTCATTTCCGTGCGTGGCAACTGGCCGCTGGTGCCGACCATGGACGTGGTGGTGCCGCATACGCGCAGTGTTGCCGACATGCTCGAGCTGCTCGACTTGATCGTCGCCGACGACCCGAACACAAGAGGCGATTTCTGGCGCGCGCAGCCCTGGGTGGCGCTGCCGACGAGCTCCGATGTCAGACCGCCACGCTATACCGGCCTCACGCTGGAGGGAGCGCTGCAAGGCGTGCGGCTCGGCGTGCCCCGCATGTATGTCGGCCGCGACACGGAGGCTGACGTTCCGATCCCGCCCCGCGCGTCGGTGCTCGACCTGTGGGAGCAGGCGGCAGCGGATTTGCGGCGGCTCGGTGCTGATGTGGTCGAGGTCGATTTCCCCGTCGTCTCCAACTACGAGCGCGACCGGCCGGGCACCAAAAACATGGTCGATCGCGGGCTGGTTCCGGAAGAATTCGCCGAGCGCGAGATATGGGACCTGTGCGTCTTCGCCTGGGACGATTTCCTGCGCGCCAATGCCGATCCGGCCATCCCCGATCTCGCCTCGGTCGACGGCGCAAAGATCTTTCCGCAGCCGCCGGGCACGCTGCCGGACCGCTACGAGGACAGCCTCGATCTAGCGGAGTATGTCGGGCGGGCCAAGCGCGGCGTCACCCCATTCGAGGCCATTCCCGAGCTGGACGCCGGCCTGAAAGGCCTCGAGGCGACGCGGCGGATCGATTTCGAGGACTGGCTGGACGCGCAAGGGCTGGATGCAGTGGTGTTTCCGGCCGTCGCCGATGTCGGGCCGGCCGATGCGGATGTCAACGAGGCCTCCGCCGCGCTTGCGTGGCGCAACGGCACCTGGGTCGCCAACGGCAATCTCGTGCCGCGCCATCTCGGCATTCCGACCGTCACCGTGCCGATGGGCACAATGGCCGATATCGGCATGCCGGTCGGACTGACCTTCGCCGGCAAGGCCTATAAGGATACGAAGCTGCTTCGGCTAGCCGGCGATTTCGAGCGTTTTGGCCAGCGCCGCACCAGCCCGCCGCGCACTCCGGAACTTCCCGACGATGTCTTTGCCGCCCGGCCTGCCGCCCGCCAACCCGACAAGGCGCCGCCGCTGACAGTCACGCTTGCCGCTGAGACGCGCCGTGCGGGTGATCAGGACGAGATAACTGTCACGCTCGATGTGCATGGCGAGGTCGGAACCGAGACCAGCGTGAAAGTCCATGTCAATGGCGAGCCCATTCGCATGCAGCGGACCGGCGCGCGCTTTACAGGGCGTGCAGTCGTACCGGCCAGTGAGCATGAGCGAATCCACAGCGTCTGGCGCGGCTCTTACGGCTCGATCGTTACCGCCGTCGTGCGTCTTGAGGGCGGGCGTGCAGTCGGCGCCTATGCGGTGACGGGAGGGATTGGATAAGCTAGCCTCCGCGTATTCCCATTCTGGCCTCTCGGGATGGCATCGCCGCAAGTCTAGGGGAAGCTGCGGGATGGTGCCGATCGCGCCGACCCGCATGCCACCGATGATCAATGGCGGCATGCAGCCCGTCTGCGGCCGGCTTCTCAATCTGCGTCAGTCCGGCTTGCAGGGGTCGGCTTTGGCCGCCGCTGTCTTGTCGCCCTCCTGCTGCGCCTCGACATCCTGCTGCGAGGTGGCGAGGTTTTTATCCCCACCGGCTTCCTGGTTGGCTAGCGGCATGGTGTTGCCGTCCTTATTGGCAGGGCCGCCCTCAACCTTGCTACCGGCATTCGCATCAGTTTCGAGGGGTGCACGCGTTCCGTCTTTTGCGATGCCTGATTGAGCTTCGATCGATGCAGTCGTGTCATGGCAGGTGGCGCTTGCCGTGCCGGCGGTCAGGCCGATCATTGAGGTGGCGAGCAAAATAGCGGTAACCGTCTTCATCTCATTCTCCTTTCGGTGTTTGAGCCTGTCTTTCTAAACTGCCGGCGATATCCAAGGTTCCGCTGATTCAGTTCGAACCTCGAAACTGGCGTCGTATTGCCATTTGATTTGCGGGCTTCCGCAGGCGAGGCCTATCGCGTATTGGCGCGGGGAAAATCCCTTGGGCACGCGTGGAAAGCATGATTCGACTGGAAAGTATCAGCAAGCAGAACGGTCGGCAGATCGTCTTCATCGAGGCCTCCGCCTCCTTGCAGAAGGGCGAAAAGGTCGGGCTGGTCGGCCCCAACGGGGCCGGCAAGACGACGCTGTTCCGCATGATCAACGGCGAGGAGCAGCCCGATGAGGGCCAGGTCTCGGTCGATCGCGGCGTCACCATCGGCTATTTCAGCCAGGATGTCGGCGACATGGAAGGCCGCAGCGCTGTCGCCGAAGTGATGAACGGCGCCGGGCCGGTGAGCGAAGTGGCGGCCGAGATGCGCGAGCTCGAAGCCGCCATGGGCGACCCGGAGCGATCAGATGAGATGGACGCCATCATTGCCCGCTACGGCGACCTGCAGGCGCGTTTCGAGGAGCTCGACGGCTATGCGCTGGATGGCCGCGCCCGCGAGGTGCTGGACGGCCTCGGCTTCAGCCAGGAGATGATGGACGGCGACGTCGGAAAACTCTCCGGCGGCTGGAAGATGCGCGTGGCGCTGGCCAGGATCCTGCTGATGCGGCCCGACGCCATGCTGCTCGACGAGCCGAGCAACCATCTCGACCTGGAAAGCCTGATCTGGCTGGAGCAGTTCCTGAAGAACTATGACGGCGCGCTCTTGATGACCTCGCACGATCGCGAGTTCATGAACCGCATCGTCAACAAGGTGGTCGAGATCGATGGCGGCTCGCTGACCGCCTACTCCGGCAACTACGAATTCTACCAGCAGCAGCGGGCGATCGCCGACCGGCAGCAGCAGGCGCAGTTCGAGCGCCAGCAGGCGATGCTGGCCAAAGAGATCGCCTTCATCGAGCGCTTCAAGGCGCGCGCTTCGCATGCCGCCCAGGTACAGAGCCGGGTGAAGAAGCTGGAGAAGATCGATCGCGTCGAGCCGCCCAAGCGCCGCCAGAAGGTATCGTTCGATTTCCAGCCGGCGCCGCGCTGCGGCGAGGACGTGGTGACGCTGAAGAACATCCACAAGCGCTATGGCAGCCGCTCGATCTACGAGGGGCTGGATTTCCAGGTGCGCCGCCGCGAGCGCTGGTGCGTGATGGGCATCAACGGCGCCGGCAAGTCGACGCTGCTGAAGCTGGTCGCCGGCGCTTCCGAGCCGGACAATGGCACGGTCGCGCGCGGCCCGAGCGTCAAGATGGGCTATTTCGCCCAGCATGCCATGGAAGTACTGGAGGGCGAGCGCACCGTGTTCCAGACGCTGGAGGACGCGTTTCCACAGGCAGGCCAGGCGCCGCTCAGGGCGCTGGCCGGCTGCTTCGGCTTTTCCGGCGACGAGATCGAGAAGAAATGCCGGGTGCTATCGGGCGGCGAGAAGGCGCGGCTGGTGATGGCGCTGATGCTGTTCGACCCGCCCAACCTTTTGGTGCTGGACGAGCCGACCAACCACCTCGACATCGCCACCAAGGAAATGCTGATCACAGCACTTTCGCAGTATGAGGGCACCATGCTGTTCGTCTCGCACGACCGGCATTTTCTGGCGGCGCTGTCGAACCGGGTGCTGGAACTGACGCCCGAGGGCATCCACACCTATGGCGGCGGCTATACGGAATATGTCGAGAGGACGGGACAAGAGGCGCCTGGGTTGCGGAGCTGAGGCGCAGGCCCGGCGCTGCCGCTCACAGTCACCCAAACGCTCGGAGAGGAAGCCACGGGCTGCTCAGCCGTGCAGAACAATTTCGCGCAGCGGATTGCCGCCGTCGATGAACAGCCGGCCTTGCGCCGTCAACGCGGCCTTGAGCCGTTGCAGGGCGATCTTTCCTGCCTCGGGATGACGCCCGTCCAGCGCGCCGACGCGCACCGCAACGGCAATGTCGAAGTGCTGCTCGTCCGCCTCCAGCTGGAAATCCTCGATGGCGACCTGACGCAGGCTCAGCCGGCCCGCTGCAATCTCGGCGCGCGAGGCGGCCCTGGCCTGCGCGATGGCCTTGGCCGAGCGGTCGATCGCCAGCACGTGGCCGTCGCCAATCCGGCGCGTGATCTCGCGCGACGCAGCACCCGGGCCGCAGCCGATCTCCAGAACCCGCATGCCCTGCTGCAAAGGCAGTGCATCGACGATCGCCAAAAGCCTTGGCGACAGACCGTTCGTCATTCCCTCGTCTCCAGCCTCTTCCGGGATCCGAGATTAGCGGGCGTGGCTGGCGGCGGGAAGGCCGACACCTAGGGGATAGTCGATGTGTTCACCGGCCTCGACGACCGGCAGCCGGCGAAAGCGAACAGTAGGAGGTACTTAAAAAGCGCTTCCCGGTTTGAGCGAAAAACCCCGAGCGGCCCGGCGTCGTTGGCCTGAGGGGGGGACTGGCGCCGAGCCTAACCGGTTGGGGGGTAGATCACCGGCCGTAGAGATACATACGCTTAAGCTAATGTAAGCGCAAGCTAATGTTATGAGTTAGCCGTTTCCAGCGGCTGTTTCTGACCATGGATGTTTCTGCCGGCCGCTTCCTGGCTGCGCGCTTAATCCGGGTGCTGGAACTGACGCCAGAGGGCGTCCACACCTGTGGCGGCGGCAATGTCGAGCGCACTGGCCAGAGGCGCCGGGGCTGAAACGCAGGGCTGGGGCTCGCTTGAGGGCTTCTCGATCGTCGGCTTGACCCTTCACGAAGCCGGCGACATTGTGGATGTGCTGTTCGCCAGTCCATAGCGGTCGGTTGGGAATGGATTTTCGCAACGCCATCGATGAATCGCTGGCCTGGGCCAGCCGATGGTTCGACTATGCCGTCACGCCGTGGTTCTTCTATCAGGCTGCCATCATCGTCGTGCTTTTCCTCGTCGCGAAGCTCGCGGCGCAGCGCATCGAACCGCTCATGGAGAACCGGGCACGCCAGATCAAGGGGCATCCCGGACTGTTGAGGGTCGTCGTTGCGCTGTTGCGGCGCACCGACTGGATCCTGTTCACGGTCTTCCTGCTTGCCGCGCTCACTCTCATGCGCGCCGTCACCTGGCCAAGCCGGACCCATTTCATCTATATCGCGCTCTCGCTATCCCTCGCGTGGCTGTTCGCATCGGTGCTGTCGCGCATCATCCGCAACCGCTTTGTCGCGCGGGCTCTCGCCTGGCTGACCTGGATCTATGCGGCCCTCGTCATTCTGGGCATCGATGACGACGCCGCGGCTTTCCTGGACAGCCTCGCAATACCTTTGGGCGCGGTGCGCCTTTCGGCGCTCATCGTGCTGAAGGCGGCGCTGCTGCTGATCGCCACGGTTTGGCTTGCGGTGGTCGTCGGCAACTATATCGATGAACGCGTCCGGATCTCCGAAGAGCTGACACCCTCGATCCGCGTCCTCGTCGGCAAGGTCGCAAAGGTCGGCCTTGTGCTGGTGGCGGGTGCCATCGCCCTGTCCTCCGTCGGTCTCGACCTGACTGCTCTGACGATATTCTCCGGCGCCGTCGGCGTCGGCCTGGCTTTCGGGCTGCAAAAGGTCGTTTCAAATTTCGTCTCCGGTATGATCATCCTGCTCGACAAGTCGATCAAGCCGGGCGACACCATTTCGCTCGAAGGCACCTTCGGCTGGGTACGCGAATTGCGGGCGCGGTTTGTCTCGGTGGTTACGCGCGACGGCCGCGAATACCTGATCCCGAACGAAGACTTCATCACCCAAAGGGTCATCAACTGGTCGTTCAGCGATAACCTCGTGCGGCTCGACGTGAATTTCGGGGTCTCTTACGACGCCGACCCGCATAAGGTCAGCGAACTGGCGATAGCGGCCGCCATGAGCGTCGGCCGGGTCGAAGCGGACCGGCGGCCGGTCTGCTGGCTCACGGACTTCGGCGACTCCTCGCTCAATTTCGTGCTGCGTTTCTGGATCCACGACCCTCAGCAAGGTCTGACCAACGTGCGCGGCAGGGTACTGCTGGCGCTGTGGGACACCTTTAGGGAAAACGGCATAGACATCCCTTATCCGCATCGCGAGATCATCATGAAGCCGGATGGGCGCGCTGGGAAATCAAGCGGGCGCTGATGGGTAGGGTGCACCGGGTCGCGGCGCCGAAGCCGCTGAGCACGGCCTTTTCGTCCCTGCCATCTCGGCAATGCTTATTGCCTTCAAGCCATGGCTCCAATGCTGTATCCAGCCCCGAATTCAAGGAGCCTTCGATGACCTCACACCTCGACATCCCCGACGCCGGCATGGCTGCAGCCGGCATGGCCGCCGATGACGGGCGCGCCCACGATGATGACGCCTCGTGGCAGGACGATGTTCGCGCGGGCGTGCGGCATGTGCGCGATCTGGATTCCCTGCCGCTGTCGCCGGCCGAGCGCGAGGCGGCTCAAGCCGCGGCGACGCGCCACAAGGTTCGCATCCCAAAAGCCTATCTCGATCTGATCGACTGGAGCGACCCCGCCGACCCCATCCGGGCGCAGGTCATCCCGTCGCCCGAAGAACTGGCCGAGCTCGAAGGCGAGCTCGATGATCCGATCGCCGACCATGCCTTCAGTCCGGTGCCGCGATTGACGCATCGTCATGCCGACCGGGTTTTGCTGTTCCCGACCTATCAATGCGCGGTCTATTGCCGGTTCTGCTTTCGCAAGGAGTCCCTGACTTCGATCGGCCGCGGTTTTTCGCGCGAGGCGCTGGAACCGGCCTTCGCCTATATCGAGGCCCATCCCGAAATCCGCGAGGTGATCCTGACCGGCGGCGATCCGCTGTCGCTGCCGGACAAGGCGCTGGCGGAAATCAGCGCCCGCATCGAGGCGGTTCCGCATGTGCGGCTCTTGCGCATCCACACCCGCGTGCCGGTCGCTCTGCCCTCGCGCATCACCTCAGGGCTGGTTTGCTCCCTGCAGGGCCGGCTGATGGTCACGGTTGTCACCCATTTCAACCACGCGCGCGAAATCACTGATGCCGCTGAGCAGGCCTGTCGCGCGTTGCGGCAAGGCGGCTTCGTGCTGCTGAACCAGAGCGTTCTCCTGAAAGGCGTCAACGACACGGTCGAGGTGCTGGAGGAGCTGTGCCGCGAGCTGATGTACCGCCTCGGCGTAAAACCCTATTACCTGCACCACGGCGACCTCGCGCGCGGCATGGCGCACCGGCGCACCACCATCGCCGAGGGACAGGCGCTGGCCAGCGCGCTCCGCGCGCGCCTGTCGGGCATCTGCAACCCGGTCTATGTGCTGGACCTGCCGGACGGCGGCGGCAAAGTGCCACTCGGCGCATCCTATGTCGAAGCGCAGGACGGAGAGACCTGGCGGATTCGCGGGCAGGATGGCGAGCTGAGGACCTATACGGAGCTTGTCGGCGACCTTTGAACCCTGGGTTCCTCGCCCCCAAAGGGGGAGAGGTGGTTCGGCGAAGCCGAGACGGAGAGGGGCCTTTCGAGAAACGGAGACGTCCTTCAGCGCAAGCTTGTGCCACTCCTCGTTGGAACCGTATCCAATGCCTCGCATTTCTAGAGATGACGGGGCAAAGGAGCGCAGGTGAAAGTTTTATCCGCGGTACTTGGCGGCTTTGTGCTGACGCTGGCGGTTTTCGCCAGCGGATTGGCCTTCGCCGTCTGGATTCTTTCCGCCGAGCCGGTGCGGCAGGCCGCCCCGACTTCCAGCGTTGCCGAACTGTGGCCGAGGGAGCCGCGGAAGGTGAACCCCGCTTCGCAGCGTCTTGAGCGCCTTCCTGCCCGCGAGGTCCCAGAGGTCGCAGTTGATCAGGTCCCCGTCGATCGCACATCGAAACCTGCCGATGCCGCATCTTCGGCGCCCGACCCCAACGCTACCGCCTCTATCAAGCCGGCAGTGGACGAGCAGCAGGCGGTGCCCGCCGCCCATGTGGAATGGTGCGCAAGCCGCTACCGTTCCTACAGGCCAAGCGACGACCACTACACATCCTACAGCGGAGAGCAGCGTCCCTGCATCTCGCCCTATCTCGATGCTAGCGCTGCCGAGCGGGTCGCACAGCCTGCCGACGATAGCGCCAGCTATGTCGAGGCGACCGACACGTGGTCAATGGATGGGAACGTTCCGGCGGATGAAACCGGCGGCGCCCAGCTTCCGCCCCACCACGTGGAATATTGCTTCAGCCGCTACCGCTCCTATCGGCCGGAAGACAACACCTACCAGCCCTATTCCGGCGGCCCGCGCCGGCAGTGCGAGTAGGCAGGGCGGAGGCGGGTGGCGGTTGGCGGCCGCAGTGCATGGCGCCTTATGCGACCGATCACGCAGATTTCTTGGATCGTTCGGGTTGGCGCGGCATTCATCCGATACCCAAGGAGGAATCAAGATGGGCGACGACCGGGAAGACAAGATTCGCGAGCGCGCATACCAGATCTGGGAACGTGAAGGCCGCATCCATGGCGATCCCGAGCGGCACTGGCACCGGGCCGAGGCCGAGATCGACAGGGAGGCAGCCCTGCCGCTGACGGCAGGCGATGCCCTGCCGGAAACCCGCGAGGTCGCGAGCTCCGACGTCTTGACGGTGGAGGCCCTGGCGGTGCGCACCGGCATATCGGGCGACCAGGCGCAGGAGCTGCTCGACAGGCTGGGAAACGACCGGGCGGCGATCGAGCAAGCCGCGCGCAACCTCAAGGGGAAGCGGCGGCTCGGGGAGTGACAGATGATCAGAAAACTCAAAGACGGAAAATACCGCCTCTATTCGCGCAAGAAGGACGAAAAGACCGGCAAGCGCCGCAATCTCGGGACGTTTGACAGCCGCGAGGCTGCGGAGAAGCACGAACGCGAGGTTCAGTATTTCAAGCGGCATTGAGGGGGCGTGCCGTCGCTTGCCAGGCAGCCGCGTCGGATGCGTGGCGGAACCTGCGAAGACGGCGGCGCATCTCTGCGCCGGACACTTTACGAGAACATGATGCGTCCACCAGCCTTAGTCCGGAAGCAGGTCGCGCGGATTTTAGCACGGTACGCAAATTGTTCAGAACCGTACCTGATGCACCTCGCGCAAGCGGCATCAACATTTCAGTGACGAAGCGCTCGCTTGCGACGTGGCCAAGCTGACTGTTGTACTGTCTATACGCATCACCGAGTCGCTTCCCGACGATGGCGTCAGCTATGTCGAGGCGACCGACACGTGGTCAACGGATGGGAACGTTCCGCCGGATGAAGCCGGCGTCCGATAGCGCCGCATTCGGAGCGAAATCGCCCGCCGGTTGGTATGATCAAAGACAGGGTGAGCGCCATTACAAACGCCAAGATCACGGGCGTTAGTAGGCCTATTCCAAGCGTGTAAGCGACCAGAAAAGTCAACGCAGAAAGTGCAGTTATCGCGCCGGCTGCGCGCATTATTCCCCTGGTCATAGCAACCCTCGCCCGTTGTCAATGGAGCGCTATTGACACAGGCGGAGCGATCTGTCCATTATAATGAAACAGTGTTTCTTTATATGAAACCATTGGGAGGAACAGCAGATGAAAGCTCTACGTGTGATGTACAGTGCCGCGATAGTCGCGCTTCTAGGCAGTTCTGGTACATTCGCGCAGGACGCAATCCCGATCGGGATGAGCAGTCCGCAGACGGGAGGCGCAGCTTATCTTGGCCAACATCAGCGCCAGGGCGCTGAGCTCGCGGTCGCGGAACTCAATGAAGCAGGGGGCGTGCTTGGCCGTCAGCTGGAATTGAAGGTCCAGGACAATCAGTGCAACCCGACCCAAGGCGTGGCAAGCGCCGACCAACTGATTGACGTCGGCAAGGTTGTAGCCATCATCGGAGGTTTGTGCAGTTCGGTCACTCTTGCGATCATGCCGGTGATTGAACGCGCGAAAATCCCGCTGATCGTCGACGTGTCGACTAATCCCAAGATCAGCGAAGCCGCAGGTGCGGGCGGGAACATCTGGACATTTCAGATCAATCCCTCCGACGCGGGCCTAGCTGCGGCGCTTGGTGATTACCTTGCATCGAAAAGAACGTACAAGAGCATCGCATTTATCGGTGAAGACACCGATTACGGGCGTGGTGGGCACGAAGCACTCAAGGCCGTCCTGGTCAAGAGCGGCATTGCAATCGGCTCAGCCGATTTCTTCACTCAAGGAACCGCCGACTTCGCATCGGTGATCGCAAGGCTTCGCTCGAAAAAACCGGATGCGATCGCACTCTATGCGGTAGGCGCGGATGAACTCAATTTTCTTCGGCAGTATCGCGCTGCCGGCTTGAACATTCCAATTACCGGCCGCATCGAACTGTCCGATCTTCAGGCAAGCCTGATCGACGCCGGAGCGCTCGACGGCGCCACCAGCGTCTTCCCCTACGCGCCAGCGGTTGACACCGAGGGCAACAACGCGTTCGTCGCAAAGTTCACCGGCAAGTTTGGCGAGGCTCCAAACTATCAGAGTTTCGAAGGCTATGAAGCGGTGAAGGTGCTGGCTGACGCCATCACACGCGCCGGCAACGCCAACCCAGCTGCCATTCGCGAGGCGCTGGTCACCACATCTTATCCCTCGCTGCTCGACGAAACGATTTCGTTCGACGAGCACAATCAAGCCCACAACAAGGCGGTGATCCTGCGTGTCGAAGGGACGAAGGTTATCGTGGACAGCACGTCCGGGACGTAAACGAAACCGGGGGCGCAGATCTGTCGAAAGACAGATCTGCGCCTCCTATGCTTAGGCCGTGTTCGCCAATAAAGGTCAATCAGAGCCATGGACATTTCCCTGCTCGGGCAATTGCTGATTAATGGACTTATCCTCGGCGCCATCTATGCGCTGGTGGCGGTTGGTCTATCGCTCATTTTTGGTGTGCTCGAAATCGTCAATTTCGCGCACGGGCAGATATTCGCGCTCGGTGCGTTCGCCATGCTTGTACTCAGCAACTGGCTCGGACTGCCCTATGTCGTCGGGGTTGCGGCCTCTGGTGTCGTCATCGCCATGGTAGGCTTTCTGCTCTACGAGAGCCTGTTGAAGCATCTCAAAAGTGGCGAGTTCGAACGCGGCATTATACTGACGCTTGCCATCGGCATGATTCTGCAGAACACGCTACTCGCCACGGTCGGCGCGACGCCGCACATTATCGATTTCCCCGAAGTTTACTCCAGAATTGAGTTTTTTGGCGTTGGTGTCGAACAGCTTCGCCTGACGGCCGCTGGCATCGCACTTGGAACGCTGGCCGCGGTTTGGTGGCTCCTGACCCGCACTCGCTTTGGAATGGCCATGCGTGCCTTGGCCCAAAATCCGCTTGCCGCCACAGTTGTCGGAATGAACCCGAAGCGAGTAGCCGGCCATGCCGTTATCCTGGGAATGGGATTGACGGGCATGGCGGGCGCCTCTCTCGCGCCTCTCTTCACGGTTCATCCGCTGCTCGGCGTTTCGCTGCTGTTCAAGGCTTTTGCCATCGTAATCATTGGTGGCCTTGGCCATATACCTGGCGCCGCTGTGGCCGCGCTGATTGTCGGCCTCGCTGAGAGTTTTGCGGGCGGACTTGGTTCGACAGTACTGCAGGACGTCGTGGTGTTCGGCCTTATGATCGTGATCTTGCAGGTAAAGCCGCTTGGCCTGTTTGGACAAGGGGTGCGGATATGACTGCAATTGCCTCATGCCTCGAAACTGCCGCCATGCCACGCCGTCTATTTGTTACTCTCAGCGTTGTCGCAGTCACGGTGATCGTCGCGGCACCGCTTCTGGCGCCAAGTACCTACGTCATCAAGATTGCCATCATGGCTCTGATCTTTGCTGCGATGAGCCAGGCCTTCAACCTGATTTACGGTTTTGCCGGTCAGCTTTCCTTTGCACAGGCTGGCTTCTGGGGTGTCGGCGCCTACGTATCGGCGATCGGCAGTCAGAGCCTCGGGCTGTCCCCATGGCTGTGCCTGCTGATCGCCCCAGCAATCTGCGCGGTGGTTGCCGTTCTGGTTGGTGTACCCGCTCTCAGGGTGTCGCGGGCAGCATTCGTCATTGTCACGTTGGCACTGACATTGCTGTTGCAACTCCTGGCCCGCAATTGGACCGAAGTTACGCGCGGCGCTATGGGCATCCCCGGCCTGCCACCGCTCTCGATATCCATTCCGGGCGTGGTCAACCTGGACGGTGCCGATCCGTTCCAGTTCTACTGGATCGCGCTGATGCTGATCGCTCCGGTGTTGGCTTTGCTCTACTCCATTATGTCGACGCGGATGGGCAAGATTTTGCTGGCGGCCAACCAGGACGAGTCGCTCGCCCGCTCACAGGGAATGGATGTTTCTGGCTGGCAGCTTTTCGCCTTTGTGATCTCCGGTGCAGTAAGCGGCTTTGTCGGCGCTCTGTACACCTTCCACCTCTCGATCGTCGAGCCCGGCATTTTCGACATGTACTACACCCAGATACTGCTGATCATCGTCATAGCGGGCGGCGCCGGACATTTCTGGAGCGTTCTGGGCGCGAGCCTGGTCTTCACCGCGCTGCCCGAAATGTTGCGCGTAAGTTCTGAGTGGCGTCTTGTCATCTTTGGGGTGCTGCTTGCGGCCATCATCATTGTGATGCCACGCGGTTTTGGTGGATATTTAGAGGACAGGCGCTTGCGGCTGTGGCGGAGGCGAGCGTGATGGGCACAAGTCTGCTTCAAGTCAGAGGGCTTTCCAAGAGCTTCGCCGGAATCAAGGCGATCGACGACGTGTCATTTTCCGTCGAGGCGGGCTCGGTTACCGCGCTGATCGGACCCAATGGCTCGGGTAAAAGCACCACTATCGACTGCATTTCCGGATTCACCAAAGCCAACGCCGGACGGGTGATTCTGGCCGGCAAGGACATTACCGGTGCTTCGGCTCACACGGTCGCGGCATCTGGACTGGTGCGCACTTTTCAGAACGTTCGTGTCTACGAACGCTTTTCGCTGCGTGACAATCTGCGCATTGCCGCGGGGGGTGCGGCGGCGACAAATCCGCTCACTTTTGCGCGGGTGCGAGAGATGGCGCCATCATCCGAGGTCCTCGACGAACATATCGAGCGTGTCGGGTTGCAACGCTATCGCGAGGCGCCGGCGGCGATCCTATCTTACGGACAGCGTAAGCTGCTTGCACTGGCGGCGACGCTCATTATGAATCCGGCGATCATCATTCTCGATGAACCGCTGGCGGGCGTGAACCCATCCGTGATCCGCGATCTCTCGCGCCTGCTCGACGCGCTGAAGTTCGAGAGGCGGACCTTTGTGATCATTGAGCACAACATCCCGTTCGTCATGCGTCATGCCGATCATGTGGTCGTTCTGGAAGCGGGCCGGAAACTGATGGAAGGACCGCCTGTAACGGTGCGCGCCGACGAGCGCGTCATGCGTGCCTATCTCGGTGGCTCCGGCAGCGATGTCACGACGGAGAAGGTTCCATGAATCCAATCATCGAGCTGAACAACTGGTCGGTCGGCTATGTCGACGAGCCGATCGTGCGCGGCGTCAATCTCGCGATCGAGCGAGGCACGATCACGACATTGATGGGCGGTAACGGGGCGGGAAAGTCGACCCTTCTGAAATCCGTGTTCGGTATCGGCAAGCGCTTCGATGGATCGATTGCCTTCGCAGGCAAGGACATTACGGACACGACGCCCGAGCAGCGACTAATGGGCGGACTCGCACTGGTCCCGCAAGGACGCTGTAATTTCCCGGCGATGACCGTCGCCGAAAACCTTCTCATGGGCGGCTATACACTGTCGCGACAGGAGCGCGAGGCCGCAATTCGACGGGCGACAGATCAGTTCCCGATGCTCAAAGCAAAGTGGAATGTGCCTGTCGGCTACCTGAGCGGTGGCCAGCAGCAGATTATCGAGATCGCGATGGCGCTTATGCTGAAGCCGCGGGTGCTGCTGCTCGATGAGCCGACACTGGGACTGGCGCCTATGATGATGCGCGAGATATTCGAGACGGTGCAAGAGATCGCGGCGCGCGGCGTCACCGTGATTATTGCCGAGCAGAACGTGATGGGCGCGCTGCAGTTTTCCGACCGGGCAATTGTCCTTGAGATGGGGACTCTGGCCGTCGATGGGCCGGCGAAGACGGTCTTGGCAGACCCGCGGGTGCGCGTCGCCTATCTCGGCGAGGAGGCGGCATGATGGACTCCAAACTCAAGCACGGCGGATCGGTCAACAATGCCCTTCTGGCCCTCAAGCCTGGCGAGCGCGCTAGCTGCCGACTAGGCATGGGAACGATGGCGAGCGGCCAGACTATTGATCTGCCTTATCTCGTGATGCGTGGTATGCAAGACGGTCCCTGTCTGTGGCTGAATGGCGCTGTGCACGGCGACGAGATCAATGGCGTCCTTGCGGCGCTGGACTTCTATCGCGCGCTGGATCCAAGCCAAATGCGAGGCAGAGTCGTGGTGACGCCGGTTTCGAACCCGCTTGGCTTCGACGCGCGGCGCAAACGTGTGCCCCAGGATGAACTTGACCTTGATCAGTCGTTTCCCGGACGAGCCGATGGACTGGCATCGGAGCGCCTTGCCTGGACGCTGTTTTCGGAGATTCGGGATGTTGCCGACGTGCTGGTCAATTTTCACACGATGAACCCGTATTTCGACAGCAAACCATACGTGGTCTACAAAATCGGATCTGCTCAGGTGACTGACGAAAAGACGCTGCTCGCCGCCGCGGCCACGTTCGATCCCTTCGTTGTTTGCCGCATGCCCGTCGACGGCGGATCGGAACTGCCGGGCAATGTCGCCGGCGCCCTCGACTATCAGGGGCTCAAGGCCGGACTGTTGGCTTTCATGGTCGAGTTGGGCGGTGGGAGCCGGCAAGAGCCGGCATACATTGCGCAGGGTGTAAGGGGATTGTTTCGACTGGCGCAGCATATAGGGCTTCTCGAAGCCGACGGCTGGGAGCCAGGAAGTGTCCAGCGTGTAACTCGGCGGCGTCACGTCATGTGCAGCCATGGTGGGCTCTTTCGCCAACAAGCGGTGGCAGGAAGCATCGTGCCAGCCGGGCAGCCGATTGGAATTGTAGAAAGCGTTTGGGGTGAGGAACTCGAAAAGATCGTGTTCGACGCTCCCGTGGCGCTGATCGGGCTGCGCACGGACCCGGTGGTGCACAGTGGAGATCGGGTGGCATTTGTCGGCACCGAGTGGAGCCTTCTCCATGCCTGACCCACAAATCGCCATCTTACAATTCAACCCCGTGCATGGCGCCGTGAGCGAGAACCGGGCGCGCAGTGTTGCGCTACTTGCGAAAGCCGCGGCCGCGGGCGCAAATATTGCGGTGCTTCCTGAATGCGCCATCACCGGCTATGTGTTCGACAGCGTCGGACAATTGATGCCGCTGGCTGAAACACTGCAGGGAAAGACTGTGGCTGCCTGGTCCGATGCAGCTCGGACGCACAATCTGTGGGTGATCGGCGGGTTGATCGAAGAGCACGAGGACGTGCTGTACAATACCGCTGTCGTGATCAGCCCGGATGGCGCATGCCGGCGTTATCGGAAGCTGCACCTCTGGAATTTTGAGCGCGACCTCTATGATCCCGGCGGTTCGATGCTGCTCGTTGACACGCCTTGGGGAAAGGTAGGCGTCGCCATCTGCTATGACCTCTGGTTCCCCGAAATGATGCGCGCCATGGCGCTTGCTGGCGCCACGCTTGTGGTGCTGCCGACAAATTGGGCGGGCAATCCCCGTCATCGCGATCCATTTGATGCGCATGGACTTCCGATGGGCTGCCACATGGCGATCGCTGCAGCATGCGCCAACGAGATCACCATCGCAGTCGCCGACAGAACGGGCGCCGAAGGCGATCTGAGCTTTCTTGGCTCAAGTTGCATCGTCGGGCCTGACGGAAGGTTCCGGGCCGGACCTGCGAGCCGCGACGAGGATGCCATTCTTCTTGCGCCATGGGTGGATCCCGCGGCAACGCGGTCCGTTGGCCAGTCCCATCTCGCTTCACGCCGCAGCGATATTTACAATGTGTCTATCCTGCCGGGGTCTTCAGCGCCACGAGAGGATATTTAATGAAAACGCTTGATACCGCGCTCGACATTCTGCGCCTGTTCATCACCATCGAGACCCTCTCCGTCGGCGATGTGTGCCTTGCCACGGGTTTGCCCAAGAGCAAGGTCTCGAAGCTTCTGGCCGTTTTTCGCGACCAGAACATGCTCGAACAGGATCCGACGACCCGGCGCTACAAGGTCGGGATCACCGCTTTCGAGCTTGGATCGCGCTACCCGAAATCCAGTGCGCTTGCGCGCGACGCGCTGCCGGTGCTGCGGCGGATTATGGAGAGTTCCGGTCTTTCCTCGACGATGAGCGTTATGAATCGCGACATTGTGCTTCATCTGATGGCCGTCGAGGGGCCGCTCTATGCCGAGGGCCATTGGCGCGTCGGCAACAGGTTGCCCGCACATGCCACGTCGGCCGGCAAAGTGCTGTTGGCGGGCTTGGCCAAGCAGGAGCTTAGAGGCTTTCTTGATCGGAACCCGATGACGCCGATCACGGCAGCGACCGTTACCGACCCGGTTGTGCTGACAGATCAGCTCGAAGAAATCCGCCAGAGCGGGTTCTGCGTCAGCAACGGTGAAAGTGCGCCGGGGCTCGTTGCGGTCGCGGCGCCTGTTCTGGGGGGCGACGGCAAAGTCACCGCGGCGATCGGATTCGTGCTTCCGCTCGATGTATTCGATCCTGCAAAAATCCCGGCATGGGTTGCCATGCTGCAGGAGGGCGGCCGCGATCTGTCGATGAAACTCGGTGCGCCTGCCTATCCCTACGGCAATGCACCGACCCAGCCCCGATCGACCGGCAAGACTCTGAGGACAGCCTGATGAAACAGGAACACGTGACCATTCCCGCGCGCAAAGGCACGTCAGTCGCACTTACCGCCGGGCAAAAGCTGAGGGTCGAAAACACGTTTGGCTCCCAGGTACTCGATACCTGGGCGTTTAGCGCTGCGGATTTCGGCGAGTACATGGCCATGGAAGCAACCCGCTCCTGGAACAGCCGTCTTACTCCCGCTGTCGGCGATGTCCTTGTCTCCAACCGCTATCGGCCAATGCTCAAGCTGGTTGAAGACACGACGCCCGGAGTCCACGACACGTTAATGTGCTGCTGCAGCCCCGGTATCTACGCCAAGATGGGATACCCGGCGCATGACAATTGCGAGGACAATTTCCACGCGGCACTGAAGGCGATCGGGCGCGACGTGGATTTCACGCCCGGGCCGCTCAACCTGTTCATGAATTTCCCCGTGGCGCCCGATGGGCAGATCACTCGCGAACCGCCGGTTTCAAAACCAGGCGACTATGTGGTGTTCGAAGCCCTCGTGGACGTTGTCGTGGTGTTTTCGGCCTGTCCGCAGGATATTTCCGCAGTGAACGGCGCGGGGCGAATGCCTACCGACGCGCATTATACGGTCTTTGGGGACGCGCAGTGAACAAAGTCAACGGGCTGCGGCCGGACACAATTCTCACTCATGGCGGGCGTGATCCACAGGCTTTCGGTGGCGTCGTCAACGTTCCCGTCGTACGCGCTTCGACAATACTTTATCCCGACCTCCAGGCTTATGAAAGTTCGCGTGTCGAGAAATTCTCGTCCCTCCGCTATGGGCGTTACGGTACCCAGACGACGTTCGCGCTGGAGGAAGCAGTAGCCGCGCTTGAAGGTGGCTTTCGCGCCACGACCTTTCCGTCCGGGCTCTCAGCGATCGCCAATGTGCTGCGGGCGTTGCTGCGGCCGGGCGATCATCTGCTGATGGTCGACACGGTCTATGGGCCGGCGCGAAAATTCTGTGATGAGGCCCTGGCCAGAGACGGGATTTCAACCACCTACTACGATCCGGCGATAGGTGCGGAGCTTGCCAGCCTCATTACGGATCGCACCCGTGTGGTCTATTGCGAATCTCCGGGCAGCTTGACGTTTGAGGTCCAGGATATCCCGGCGATCGCTTCGGTTTGCCGTCCCCGGGGAATCGCCATCGTCGCCGACAACACCTGGGCGACACCGCTGTTCTTTCAGGCTCTTGCACGCGGCGTGGACGTGTCCATTCACGCGGCGACAAAATACATTGTCGGCCATTCCGACGCCATGCTCGGCATAGCGGTCACTACCGAGGAATATTTCGAGCGCGTACGCGGCTATGCGGCCGCACACGGCGTTATTGCCGGGCCGGACGATTGCTGGCTTGGGCTCCGCGGGCTGCGCACACTCGGCGCACGACTGCGCCAGCACCAGCAAAGTAGCGAAATTGTGCTTGACTGGCTATTGCGGCACCCGGCGGTGTCGCGTGCCTATTATCCCGCACTTGCCGGCCATGCGTCGCACGCATTGTGGCGCCGAGATTTCACCGGAGCGTCCGGCCTGTTCGGCCTGGAACTTGCTCCTGCCCCACATGATGCCATCCACGGCCTGATCAACGCGCTCAAGCTGTTCGGCATCGGTTCCAGCTGGGGTGGTTACGAAAGCCTGATCCTGCCATCGAAGCCCATCCGAACCGCCTCACAAGACCGCACAACGGGACCGCTGCTTCGCATCAACATCGGCCTTGAAGACCCTGACGATCTGATCGCCGATCTCGAGGCGGGGCTCTCGGTTTTCGAAAACCAACGCCGAGATCCGCAACGGAGGATGAAGCATGCGCAGTGACAACGACGCAATGATTGACGCGATGGTCGAACGAGCCCGGGCGATCGTCACAAGCGAAGGGGCAACCCGCGCCAGCCTTTCCAAGGTGCTCGACGCGCTGAAAAAGCTCGCCGCCCTTCCTGATCAATGGAACGCTGCCAACTATGCCGACCCGGAGCCGAACGAGCGGCAGGCCCGATATCTCGTGCGTTCGGACGACGATCAGGGATTCACACTCTACCTCAACGTCATGCGGCCCGGCAACAAGGTGCCGCCGCACAATCACACGACCTGGGCGTGCATCGCGGCCGTTGAAGGCAGCGAGCACAACACCCTCTACGATCGAATCGATGGCGGTACCGGCCCCGGTCCTGCCAAGCTGACGGTCACCGGCGAGGTCGAAGTGCGTCCAGGTGAAGGCATCGCTTTGCTCGCCAACGAGATCCACTCAGTGGAGATCAGGAGCGAAACACCGATCCGGCACCTGCACTTCTACGGCAAGGCACTCGAAGCACTCACCGAGAGGCTGGTGTTCGACCTCGAAGCAGAGACCGCCCAGCCTATGAAAATGGCTGTCGCCACCAAACGCTAGGGTCATGCAGTGACATCATCTGTTGGAATTGACGCCTGGGCGCTGAAGCGCGCCCTAAGCGATGGCGATGAAATTGCACTGCTCGATGTGCGTGAAGCTGGTGAGTTCGCGGCCGGACATCCATTTCTCGCTTCGTCAGCGCCATTCAGTCGCTTCGAAATATTGTTGACGAGGCTGGTGCCGCGGCGAAACTGCCGTGTCGTATTGTACGACGACGGTTTATCAGGCCGGGCGGAACACGCGGCAGGCCTCGCAAGGCGGCTCGACTATGGTGACATACGAGTTCTGATCGACGGCGCACGTGGCTGGGCAGAGGCTGGATTTACTTTGTTCGAGGGCGTGTTCGTGCCGAGCAAGGCCTTTGGCGAACTGGTGGAGCAGGCATTTGAAGTGCCGCATATTACGCCAGCGGCATTGCATGAGCGGATCCAGCGCGGCGACGCGCTCGTCATCGTTGATGGGCGCCCGTTCAATGAGCATACGAAAATGAACGTGCCGGGCAGCATCTGCGTGCCCAATGGCGAGCTGGCCTATCGCGCTGAGTTTTTCGTTCCGGATGAAGAAATTCCGGTGGTCGTGCATTGCGCTGGACGGACGCGGTCGATCCTCGGAGCACAAATTCTGAGGGATATGGGGATCAGGAATCCGGTGTTTGCCCTCGAGAATGGTACTCAGGGATGGACGCTTGCCGGGCTGGAGCTGGAGCGTGGTTCCTCACGCAGGGTTGAAGCGATCCCTCCTATCGAGTCGCTGAAAACTATGGCAGTGCGGGCCCGCGCGTTGGCGGAACGGTGGAACGTCGTATTCACGCGAGCGGCTGATGTGAATGCATGGGGAAGGGATGAGGGGCGTACGACCTACGTCTTCGACGTTCGTAGCGACATCGAATTCGCGGCGGAGCATCTCGACTGCGCCGTGAACGCACCGGGCGGCCAGCTGATTCAGTCGACTGATGTCTGGGCTGCCGTGCGTGGCGCCCGGATTGTTCTCGTCGATGACAACGAAATGCGCGCCGTGGTCGTCGCGAAATGGCTGAGGCATATGGGGTGGGAGGTCTACGTACTCGCTGGTGGAGAAACTGCCTGGCCAGACATCGATGTTGCTGCCCGCTCTGTCGCCGTTCCGTCGCCCGTTTGCAAATTGGGCACCGTTCTGACCGGTAATGAAATCCTGCTCGACACAAGGCCAAGCATGAGCTTTCGGGCTGGTCACATTTCGGGGGCGCGCTGGACGCTACGATCCAATCTTGCGGATGCAGTCAGAGGCGTCGAGATGGGGCGGCCGATCGTGCTCTGTGGCGGTGACGCCGTTGTCGCCGGCCTGATCGCGAGCGATCTGCGGAGTATGGGCTACGCTGATATCCGTGCGATGAAAGGCGACCCGGCGGCGTGGAAGGCAGCTGGGCTGCCGGTAGTATCCACGCCAGATGAGCCGCCGGACGAAGAGGCGATCGACTTCGTGTTTTTCACGCACGACCGCCACACCGGCAATCTCGAAGCGGCCCGACAATATATCGCCTGGGAAACCGGGCTGGTGGCGCGACTCGATGCGCAAGAGCGCGCTGTCTTCGCGCTTTGAACCCCTGCCCCTGACGGCAGGCGATGCCCTGCCGGAAACCCGCGAGGTCGCGAGCTCCGACGTCTTGACGGTGGAGGCCCTGGCGGTGCGCACCGGCATATCGGGCGACCAGGCGCAGAACTGCTCGACAGGCTGGGAAACGACCGGGCGGCGATCGAGCAAGCCGCGCGCAACCTCAAGGGGAAGCGGCGGCTCGGGGAGTGACAGATGATCAGAAAACTCAAAGACGGAAAATACCGCCTCTATTCGCGCAAGAAGGACGAAAAGACCGGCAAGCGCCGCAATCTCGGGACGTTTGACAGCCGCGAGGCTGCGGAGAAGCACGAACGCGAGGTGCAGTATTTCAAGCGGCATTGAGGGGGCGTGCCGTCGCCTGCCAGGCAGCCGCGTCGGATGCCTGGCGGAACCTGAGCCTGCGAAGACGGCGGCCACGCATCTCTGCGCCGGACACTTTACGAGAACCTGGTGCGTCCACATCAAGCCTTAGTCCGGAAGCAGGTAGCGACGCCCATGGCGGTCGCCCGCGGATTTTAGCACGGTACGCAAATTGTTCAGAGCCGTACCTGATGCACCTCGCGCAAACGGGTGACCCGAAGCAGATACCGAACGCTGCTGCTCTTTTGTCCGGTGCTGGCGCAAATAGCTTCGGATTGGCGGAAGCACACCGCTATCACGACCTTTTGCGGCCAGCCGGAGCGCGTTCGTCGATACCTTACGGCCGGCGCACTCTCGACGAATGGCAGGTCGGTCTGTGGCGCCAGTCTGCACCAGAGTTCGCCGGGCCCTCGCGGATCGGATCTCGTGGTTACCGCTCGAAGCCCCAGCAGTGACAGATTCTTAGGTGGCAGCTTCAGGGCGGGCCGAAACCAGCCCATACCGGGCACAAAGCTCGGCCACACTTCCGGGATCCATGTCGAGCTCGTACTTCCGGAGCAGCCCGGGCATCTTGGTTTGATCGGGCCACAGCGCCGCGAGCTCTCGGAAGTAGTTCTCGAATCCCGCAGGAGAGATCAGCTCGATGATCTCGCACGGCTCTTCACCAGCGTTCCAGAAGGTGTGCCACTGGTTGCGCGGCTTGAACACCCAGGTACCTGGTTCAGCGGTGACGACATCATCGCCAAGTAAAGCGCCGAGCCGGCCGGTGAGAACATAGGAATACTCGTCTTCCCGATGATGCCGATGAAGCGGCGCCGCCAGCGCATGAGGGGCAAGAGAGTGGTGAACCACTGAGAAGCGCTTGTCGCTCGCTGCGCCGTCAATCTTCCAGTGGATACCGAAACCGCCAATTGCGAAGGAGTCGCCGGCACTATGCGGGATAGTGATGGGGGCGGCCATGGCTCCCTCCTTGGCTGATGATCGGTGAACGTTTATGTTCACTCATCGATAAACTCGGATTCGGCTCTCGTCAATATGGGTAATCACGTGCGTTCACCGAAAGTACTACCTCGGCGCTACACCCTCAAGTCCCGGGCCGACAAACAGGCTGAAACCCATCGGGCACTCACGCGCGCGGCATCCGAGTTGCACCATACCGTGGGGCCTTCGCGAACCACGATCAGCGCGATAGCCGAAAAGGCCGGGGTGCAGCGCCTCACGGTGTATCGCCACTTCCCCGACGAGGAGGCGATCTTCACCGCCTGCACGGCGTATTCGTTCGAGCTCGATCCCCCGCCGAGGCCAGATACCTGGATCGGCATTGAGAACCCGCAGGAGCGTCACCGAACGGCGCTCAAGCAGCTCTACGGCTACTATCGCCGCAAGCGTCAACTCCTCGCCAACCTTTACCGCGACGCCGAGATGCCAGTGGTGGCGGCTGCGCTGGAGCGGAGGCGTACGATGCTCCAGCGAGCAGCGGAGATACTGCGTGCGGGCTGGAAGGTGAGTCCAGCCCGGCTTCGATTCTTCAGCGCAACGCTCGCACACACCCTCGAGTTCTCGACCTGGTTGTCGTTCGCCGAGGGACAAGGCCTGTCCGATGCTGAAGCCGCTGAGCTTGCCGTCCGTCTTGTGACGTCATCAGCGCGCTGAATGTTACTGCTCGTGCGCGCCTCGTGCCGCACCCGTTCGCGTCGTCATGAAGGCCAGGCCGCTACAAATCTCAGCCCGCATCTCGCCGATCTTGTTTTCGCCGCTTCTGAATCCCTAGCGCGTCGCCCGCCGCGATCCCTCAACCGCATCCAGCCGCTCCTGCAAATGCCCATTAAGCACGATCATCTGCTTGAGGGCCTTCACCGCATCGCCCTTGTGCCGGGCGATGAACTTGTCGGCGATGGCCTGAAGGGCAGCCTCCTGGCGGCTGTCCAGCGTCACGATGTGGTCCATGGCGGTGCCCTCCAATAGTTCTGTTCAAATTGAACAAAACGGGAACAAATATGTCAAGTGTAAATTGACTCCGTGAGGAATCCCTTCCTATTTGTCAGCAGGTGGGGCGGTTGCTCACAAATTAGGGAGAGCCGCGATGGGCAGACGAAAAAGCCGGTTTGACAGGCTCTCGACGAGGCATGCGGAGGCGATCATCAGGGACGCCCTGAGCCTGCGCAGGACGGTGCTTTCGTCGCAACTGCATCTGAAGGCGCATGGCGAGCTGTATTGGCAGCTTAGTGGACTTGTCGACAAATTGCATGAGGTGATGGCCAGCCTAGCGAACAAGGAGCCCGATTTCCGGATGCCGGATCTTGGCCTGCTTCCGCTTCCCGAGGACTATTTGGCCCGGAAATGACCGATGGCCGGGCCGATGGACAGCGTTGGACGTGCCGCGAAGGCCAACATGCTGCTCATCGTGGAGTGCGGCCACTGCTACCATGTGGGACGCTTCAGGGCTAATGATGTCGCGCAGGTGGTGGGCTGGAACAAGCCGCTGGAGACCATCAGGTTCAGGTGCAAACGGTGCAGCCGGAAGGACACCACCGTGCGCACCCAGTTCATCGACCAGGACCACCCGCCGAAGGGCTACATCTGGGTGCTGCAGAAGTTCAAGCTTTAGAACAGCGACCCCTGTACCGGCACCTGTGGCGCCTGCGGCGGAAACTTTATCTGCGTCGCCGGCTTGTCGACGATCACCAGCGCGTCGTCGGGTGCCGTGCGCTGCAGGTGCCTGGCCTCCGACCACGGCGCTGTCAGCCAGGTCTCGGTTTCCTCCTGGGTGGTCAGGATGACAGGCATGGCCTTCTCGTGAATTGGCGCGATCAGGGCGTTTGGCTTGGTGGTAAGAAAACCATAAAGCTCGAAGTCGCCGGGGCCGTCCTTGACCTTGCGCACACCTTGCCAGCCCGTCCACAGGCCGGCGAAGAAGAACAGCGGCTGCTTCTCGTTCAGCGCGAACCAGTAGTTCCTTTGGATACCGGTATCCGGGTCCTTGTCGCCCGGCGTCGGGCTCGGTTCGGCGAAGCTGGTGAGCGGCACCACGCAGCGGTTCTCGACGCCGAGATATTGCTGCCAGTGGCCGTATTGCGGGTTGCGGATGTTGGTGGTGCCGTAGTCGGCCTTGCCCTTCACCCGCTCAATCGGCGTCGGCATGCCCCACAGCAGATTGGCCAGCTCGCGCGTCCCGTCCGGCGCGTTGCGCACCACCGGGCCGGGCTGGTTGGGGTAGATGTCGATGGAGGGCTCAAGATTGCCGAGCATGTCGCGCAGGGCGCGGGTCCACTGGCGGATCGCCTCCTGGCTGGTGGTGATGTTGTAGAGGTTGCACATGACGAGCCCTCCGGGATGTTCAGGCATCTTGTGGGAAAGGGCAGGGAAATTCCAGCGCCGTCCGCTCGGCTGCTGACACGCTACCCCAGCCACCACCACAGCGCCGCGATTACCGCCGCCACCCGGGCGATCGACCGCGCCAGAAGGAAGCTACCGTGCGCAGCGGCGAACCGCGGGCTCCGCTTACGCAACGGACGCCGATTGTGCGCGTTCTACCCATTAGGAGGAGCATCGGGATGTGACGCCTGGTCTCATGCGCTTACAATCGGAGGCAAACCATGATGTCTAAGTTCAAAGAAGCCCTTGAGCGCGGGAAGGAAGCCCGTGAGCAAGAGGGGAAGGTCCGCAATAAGAAGGCCGAGGCAGGTGTGGTGGACTTCGGCGCGCAAGCCAGGGCCTGGCTAAACCACGTCGTGGTTGCGTCGTTGGAGGCGGCCAAGGCTGAAGTGGCGGGCGAGGTGACTGTCGAGATGGACACCGCGCCACGCCGCCAAGCCAAAGCGTCAACACCATCTATCCGGTTCAAAGTCTACAGCAAGCAGGGCGTGGAGAAGGAGGAAGTCGGAAGGACGTTCACGGTCAACGTTCAGCTGAGCGGGCAAGTGTCGGTCTCTTCGCCCGGGATGGTGGCAAGAGAAGTGGGAAACATAGGGGATAGGACTGACGAGCGGTTCTCTACCTTGCTAGCGGAACTTATCGAGGACGCAGCAAAGGGCACTTAGCCAGCAAGGTGTCGAGAAGGGCAAGCAATTTCCAGCGCTGCCGCTCGGCTGCTGACACAGCCGGGCAGTCAGTAAACGGCTTTCCTAATGTCGCGAATACCCCCTCCGTTAACCTTTCGTTAACCATGGCTGGCTAGCGTTTACCTATCAGTAAGGAATCGCTGTCCGTGACCTTCGCCGCCCCCGTCGAGACCAAATCCATTCGTTTTCGCGCCCGCTCGTTCGTCGCCTTCACGCTGACGCCGGAGGCCCCGCTTTCTGAGTGGCTGGAGAGCCTCGATCGCTGGATCGGCAATTCACCGGGCTATTTCGCCGGCCGGCCGGTGGTGCTCAACCTCAACACGCTGAAGCCTGAGGTCGGCCAGATCGAAGCACTGGTTGCTGAGCTTGGCCTGCGCGGCATCCGCATCTACGCCATCGAGCTCGACGGCAGCACGGCGCTCGAGGCCAATCTGCCGCCCGTACTGATCGGTGCGAAAGAGGCCACCGCCGGGTTGCTCATGCAGGCCGACAGCAAGGGCAGGCCTGAAGAGGCGGGCAAGCCGGAAGAGGCGGGCAGGGCGGAACAGGGCAAGCCAGAAGACAGGCAGCCGGAAGCGCCCGCCACGCTGATGGTCAAGACGCCGATTCGCTCGGGACAGTCGGTCTTCCACGCGCATGGCGATGTCATCGTGCTGGGCTCCGTCGCCTCCGGTTCCGAGATCGTCGCCGCCGGCTCCATCCATGTCTACGGCACGCTGCGCGGGCGGGCGTCTGCCGGTGTGCTCGGCCATTCGGCGGCGCGCATCTTCTGCCGCAAAAACGAGGCCGAGCTGCTGTCGGTCGACGGCTGGTATTGCACCGCCGAGGAGATGGAGCCGTCCTTGCGCGGAAAAGCCGTCCAGGCGTTTCTCGAAAAAGACACGCTGCGCATCGCGCCGTTCAGCTAAGCATGCCGGCCAAAGGTGCGCGATGTTTTTAGAATTGCATATGAAACAAACACTTAAGCGGATCGCCTAAATCAGACGCTTAAACAATACCAACAACAATAATGGAGGCATATATGGGCAAGGTAGTGGTGGTCACCTCGGGCAAGGGGGGCGTCGGCAAGACGACTTCGACTGCCGCCCTTGGCGCCGCGGTCGCGAGGACCGGCAAGAAGGTGGCCCTGGTCGACTTCGACGTCGGCTTAAGAAATCTCGATCTGATCATGGGCGCTGAGCGGCGGGTGGTGTTCGACCTGGTCAACGTCATCCAGGGAACGGCCAAGCTCTCGCAGGCGCTGATCCGCGACAAGCGGGTCGAGACGCTGTTCTTGCTGCCGGCCTCGCAGACGCGCGACAAGGATGCGCTGACCGAGGAGGGCGTCGGCGAGGTGATAGAAAAGCTAAGCTCGGTGTTCGACTACGTCTTCTGCGACAGTCCGGCCGGCATCGAGCGCGGCGCGCAGCTTGCCATGCGCTTTGCCGATGAGGCGGTCATCGTCACCAACCCGGAAGTCAGCTCGGTGCGCGATTCCGATCGCATCATCGGCCTGCTCGACGCCAGGACCGTCAAGGCCGAGCGGGGCGAGCAGATCGCCAAGCACGTGCTGGTGACGCGGTATGATGCGGCCCGCGCGGCTCGCGGCGAAATGCTCTCGATCGACGACGTTCTGGAGATCCTGTCGACGCCGCTCCTGGGCATCATTCCCGAAAGCCAGGACGTGCTCAAGGCCTCCAACCTCGGTTCACCGGTGACGCTGAGCGATCCGACGAATTCCGCCGCCCGCGCCTATATCGAGGCGGCCAAGCGGCTCGAGGGCGAGGAACTGCCGGTCGTCGTGCCGTTCGAGCGCAAGGGCTTTCTCGATCGGCTTTTTGGAAGGAGGGCAGCATGAACCTGTTAGACCTCTTCAAGCGGCGCGGCAGCGCGCCGGTGGCGCGCGAGCGGCTGCAGGTGCTGCTCGCCTATGAGCGCCGCAACCGCAGCCAGCCCGATCTCGTCTCGGTGCTGCGCGAGGAGATCATGGCCGTCATCGCCAGGCATGTGCAGATCGACCAGGATTACCTGCAGGTCTCGATGGATCGCGGCGAGACGATGTCGACGCTGGAGATCGACATCCAGATCCCCAACAAGAGCGCAAGGCCATTGGCCATGTCGGCCTGAGCGGCAGTGTTGCGGCCAGAGAAGCGCCGGAAAACTCCGGCGCCGCGCGGCGCTCCGCGAGCTGTCGCTTTCGACCTGCGCAGACCTGATCCCACCTGGCTCAGGCCTGTTGGCTCACGCCTTGGCCTTGAAGCGCGCCGCCTCCTCCGAACCGCTTGTGGCGCGCCGGCGCCGGCCAGCTTGCCAGCGTTAGGAGGCCGGACAGCCAGGCGGCGGTGACGCCGCCCGGCCTGATCGCCTACTGGCTTGGGGCGACCGTCGGGTCGCACGATACGATCGGGTTCATGTCGGCGAACGTGCCGGTCGGGTTGCCCTTCCAGGCCCAGACATGCAGTTCGTAGAAAGCACCCAGGCCGTAGCGATTCGGCGCGCTGTTGAAGTTGAACAGGTGTCCGTCCAGCGACGCCGGGCCTTTCGAGGTGATGTACTCGACCGCCACCAGCTTCAGCGTCCCGTCGGCCATCGGTTCGTACATGACGGCTTCAGGACGGGCGAGATCGATCTTGTCGTCCTTCAGGTATTCGGCGTTGACGTAGTGAATGCCCATGGCGCCGCCGGTGATGCCGCTGGCGCAGGGAATGGGCAAATAGCCCTCGGCGGTGGCGACCGAAACATCGAGAAAACGGCTATCGGCTGCACGCACTTTGTCGGCCAGAGGATTGGCGCCGGGCACAGACGCCGAGCCGTGCTGATGGGCCTGCGCGAATGCAGTGCAGACGGACAGGACGGCGCCGGCCATGAGAAGCTTATTGCAAAAGTAGATTGTCATATTCATTCCGTTCTTGTGATCGAAGCACAGATCCTGGCCTGGATTTGGCCGGAAAAAACCTGCGACTTGTTCTTGTTGGTTGTTCCGGAATTCGACGCATTGAATGCCGGCAAAGCTCGTCGTCCCTCAAAGCTTGTCATCCCTTCGGCAGATAGGAAATCGTGCCAGCTAGATCAGTGTTGTCGATCAGCTGGAAACGGCTGTCGCTGCCGCCCTGACGGGCCGAAACGAAGGGAGCGTAGGCAGGATCGTCGGTGAAGGCGCGAGCCGCCGCCTCGGACGGGAACGCCATCAGGGCGATCAAAGTCGTGTCGAGCGGCTTGCCTTCAAGCGTCTTCACATTACCGCTGCGCGACAGATATCTGCCGCCGTGCTTGTGAACGAGGTCGTGGACCGAAGCGGCGTAGGCCGGCATCCACTGCGCGTCCTTCACCTTGATGTCTGCGATGATGTAGGCCGTCATGGGTCATGTCTCCTGGTTATGGCGCATAGGGGTATCCCGTGCGCCGGCCAAGGGCTCGCATGGCAAGGCCCGCGCCAGCCAGTCCGCGAACTGTACTAGGCCGGTACAGCTTCTGTACTCGCCGCATCGCCAGGGAAGGCCTATGGTCCTGACCGAGTTGGAGGAGAGATTGAAATCATGAGCCAGTCCGGATACAAACAGTTCTGCCCGCTATCGATGGCTGCCGAGGTATTGTGCACCCGCTGGACCATGGTGCTGCTTCGCGAGCTGGTGGCGGGATCGACCCGCTTTAACGACCTGCGCCGCGGCGTCCCCAAGATGTCACCGACCCTTCTGTCGCAACGACTCAAGGAACTCGAGGTGGCGGGGATCGTCGAGCGCAAGGAGGTGCGCGCCGAGAAGGGCATCTTCGAATACCAGATGACGGAGGCGGGCAGAGATTTGCGTTCCGTCGTCGAGGCGATGGGTTTCTGGGGCCAGAAATGGGTCGAGTCCCGGCTATCCCTGAAGAACCTCGATCCGTCGCTGCTGATGTGGGATATGCGGCGCAATTTGAACCCCTCCCCGCTTCCAGACGGGCGAACAGTGATACAATTTCTGTATCAGGAGCTACCGGCGTCCAAACGGTCGTGGTGGCTGATCGTCGAAAAGCATGGCGAGGTCGATCTGTGCTGGTACGATCCGGGGTTCGATGTCGACCTCTACGTCTCGACCGACCTGCACACGATGACCGAAATCTGGATGGGACTGATCACGGTCGAAAGGGCCGGAGTGAAGCTCGCCTTGACGGGCAATCAGGACATAGCAAGGAAGATGCAGACCTGGCTGGGGCTCAGCCCCTTTGCGATCGAACCGAAGCGAGCGGCCTGACGGCGGCGATTGCTCCCCGCCCGAGCGGTATCAGGCGATCCGTCGGACGGGCGGCGCCTGATTGCCATACCTGCCCGACTCCAAAGCTTCATTTCCTTCCTTGCGGGTAGATCGTCTCGCCGCGCTTCAGCATCTCGACGAACACCGCGATCTTCTTCTTGCGCCCAGCCTCGGTCTTCATGTTGTGGATGCGGAAGGCGAGCGCGAAACGGTTCTGCGCACTGAGCGTTGCCAGCATCGCCTTCGCCTTGGGCTCGGCATCGATGGCCGCCTGCAAATCCCCGGGGATTTTCATGTCCTTGCCGCTTCCGTAAGCGCGCGCCCAGCGGCCGTCGGCCTTCGCTGCCTCGACCTGTTTCAGCCCGTGCTCGGTCATCCGACCTTCCTCGATCAGCCGGGCGACGTTGTCGACGTTGATCTGGCTCCAGGTGCTCTTCCTGCCGCGCGGCGTGTAGCGCTGCAAATAGCTCTTGTCGTCGAGCCCCTTGCGCACGGCGTCGATCCAACCCCAGCACAGCACGACGTCGATGGCCTGCTTGGGCGTGATCGAAGGCAGCCCCGAATCGACCTTGTGTATCTTGATCCAGACTTCTGTCTCGGTGTCGTGGTGCTTGCCGAGCCAGGCGTAGAAGCTTTCGGCATCGCTGAATTCGCGCACTTTGGCGGGGTCGACCTTGACCGGCGCCATCAGCTGGTCCGCCTGTTTGCGGTCATCATCGGTTTCCTCCTCGCTCATCTGATGAAGCAGCAACGGAGCCACCGTTGCAAGGCTGGCCGGACAGTCAAGCTGCCAATCTCACCCTCGTGGGCCCTCGTGGGGGAGATGTCCGGCAGGACGAGGGGGCGTGAAGGATCGCAGAATCATTCCAGCTAGGTTCCTCGCCCCCACGAAAGTGGGGGAGAGGTGGCTCGGCGAAGCCGAGACGGAGAGGGGGACTGCGCCCTACGAAAGCCCCCTCCGGCCGCTTCGCGGCCACCTCTCCTCCGCTTCGCGGGGGCGAGGAACCCCAGGTCTTGAGGCCTGCGGGACAGCGCCCCCCTCTGCCCTGCCGGGCATCTCCCCCACAAGGGGGGAGATCGGGAGCTCAATCCCTAGGAATCGTGAACACCTCGTCGGCGCGGCCGTAGCCGCCATCGGCGACCTCCTCGATCAGCACCATTGTGTAGGGCCGCACCTCCCCGCCGAACAGCTCGACGAACAAAGCGGTGGTCTTATGGATGAGGTCTTCCTTCTGCCGGGCGGACAGAGCGCGCTCAGGCACCTTGAAATTTGCAAACGGCATGATGTCGGTTCCTCAGTAGCGATTTGAAGGGAAAGTCAGACTGTGCCGCCATTGGCGCGCAGCACCTGGCCGTTGACCCAGCCGCCATCCGGCCCGGCGAGGAACGACACGACGCCGGCGATGTCGGCGGGCTGGCCAAGCCGGCCGAGCGGGATCGTTTTCGTGATCGTCTCGACCAGCGCCTCGGACTTCCCGTTGAGAAACAGCTCGGTCGCCACCGGCCCCGGCGCCACGACATTGACGGTGATGCCGCGCGGTCCGAGCTCCTTGGCCAACACATGCGTCATCGCCTCGACGCCAGCCTTGCTCGCGGCGTAGACGCTGTAGGTCGGCTGGTAGAGCCCGACGACGCTGGACGAGAAGCTGATGATACGGCCGCCGTCGCGCAACCGCCTGGCACCTTCGCGCATGCCGTGAAACACGCCGCCGAGGTTCACCGCGATCTGCCGGTCGAAATCCGCGACGTCCATTTCAGCGAGCGGCGCAAGATTCATGATCCCGGCATTGTTGACGAGCACGTCCAGCCCGCCCAAGGCCTGCTCGGCAGCGTCGAACAAACGCGCCACGCCCGTGGGCTCGCCGACATCCGCCTGGACGGCGATTGCCTCGCCCCTCTCTGCCTCGATCTCGCGCACCACCTGTTCGGCGGCTTCAGCGCCCCTGGCGTAGTTGACGACGACCGAAAAGCCGTCGCGCGCCAGTCTTCTGGCGATTTCAGCGCCAATTCCCTTCGAGGCGCCGGTCACCAGCGCCACCTTTCCATTCTGCATAGCCATGTCAGTTCTCCAATTCTTGTGGACTGAACGTAGGTGATAAACTCGCCGGGATAATCGCTCCGGACTTGCCAACACCATTCGGATATGGCGAACAATGGCGATGGACAGTCTCGACCGAATGCGCCTCCTTGCCCGAGTGATCGAACGCGGCAGCTTCACCGCGGCCGCCGCCGATCTCTCGATGTCGCGATCGACCGCCACCGAGGCGATCAAGGAGCTGGAGGCGCGGTTGGGCGCCAGGCTGCTCGAACGCACAACGCGCCATGTCACCCCGACGCTAGACGGCCAGGCCTATTACCAGCGCTGCCTTGCCATACTGGCCGATGTGGAGGATGCCGAGGCCGGCTTCCAGGCGGCGCAGCCGCAAGGGCAGCTGCGGATCGACGTGCACGGCTTCATGGCCCGCCATTTCATCCTGCCGCGACTCGCCGAGTTCCTCGACCGCTATCCCAGGATCGATCTGCATATCGGCGACGGCGACCGGCTGGTCGACCTGGTACGCGAAGGCGTCGACTGCGTGCTGCGTTCCGGCGAACAGGCCGACAGCGGCATGATCGTGCGAAGGGTGGCAACGCTGCGCGAGGTGACCTGCGCCAGCCCCGCGTACTTGGAGAGGCACGGCGTGCCGGTAACGCCCGACGATCTCGGTGGGCATGCGATGGTCGGCTTCCGCTCGTCGCGGACCGGCGAGGTGATGCCGCTCGAATTCACGGTTGGCGGCGAGCTGCGCACCATCACGCTGCCGAGCCGGGTGACGGTCAACGGCTCCGACACGATGGCGGAACTCGCCCGTCTCGGCTTCGGGCTCGTGCAAGCGCCGCACTACCGCTTCGCCAGCGATTTCGAGTGCGGGACGCTGGTCGAGGTGCTGCCGGACTATCCGCCGGCGCCGACGCCGCTGTCGGCGCTGTATCCGCAAAACCGCCAGCTCGCGCCGCGCGTGCGGGTGTTCATCGATTGGGTGATCGGCATTTTTGGCGAGGGTGGGACATCGGCCCGGGCGTGATCGTGCCGGGCCGCCGGCTACTTTGCGCAGGTCGCGCTCCTTCGCGCCCCCTCTGTCCTGGCGGACAGAGGGGGCGCTGTCCCGCGGCGCCCATGGCGGTTCTTCTCGTCGTACTGTAGATATCTCCGCGGCAGAACCGGCCCGGTGGACACGGCGGGCTTCAACTGGGGGATATGGTGCCATGCGATCGATGCTGTTCGGTCTGATGCTGTTGCTACCGACCGTGGCCCTGGCGGAACCGATAGAAACCCAGAAGATCATCACCGCGCTGACCGGCGACTGGAATGGCGACGGCGCCGTCGACCTGGCGATGATCGTCGAGACCCAGCCAAGCGAACCGATGGACATGCATTTCTTTCTCAGGGATCGCGAACACAACTTTTTGCGTCCTGCCGGCATCGTGCGTGACCAGATTCTCGGCGAGTGGAACGGTTACGACCGCTCCGGCTACGAGGCCTCCGACACCGAGCCGGAGCTGACCGCACTGCCCAACGGCTCGATCAAACTGTATCTGCCGGCGATGCCGGTCGGCAGCAAACGGACCAACCAGACGCTGACGCTCGCTTACCGCGACGGCGTCTTCATCGTCGCCGGCTTTGCCTATGATTATCATGACTATCTTGAAGACAATGTCGCAAGCGACTGCGATTACAATGTTTTGACCGGCAAGGGCAAAAGCAGCAAGATGCAGCCCGATGGCACCACAAAGCAGAAGACAGTGGCGGTTGGCGGCAAGGTCATTGCCTTTTCTGAGTGGAACCCTGGAACAGGCTTCAGCGCCTGCGGCGAGTGAGGGCAGCGCCCCCGCATCGCGAAGATCTGACCGGTACGGACTGCTTCACTGCAGCTGCGGTTTCTTGAGAAAGCTGTTGCGGTCGGCCGACTTGACGCGCAGCCAGGTTTCGCGGCCGTCGCGGACCACCCGCAATGGGATCTCGGCGCCCGCCGGGTTCTGCCACAGCTTGCGATAGAAATCGGCGAGCCCGTCGACTTCTCCGTCGCGGACGTCCGAGATGATGTCGCCCTGGCGCAAGCCGGCTTCGGCGGCGGGGCTGCCTTCGGCGACGCTCATCACCACGACCTCGCCATTGCTTTCGGCGGAGAAGGCGCCGAGCCATGGGCGCGGTGGCTTGGCAACCTGGCCGCGTGTCAGGAGATCGTCGAGAATGGGCGGCAGAAGGTCGATCGGCACCACCATGTTGATGTCGGCGATCTCGCCGGCGCGGCTCATCTGCAGGCGCAGCGAACCGATGCCAAGCAGCCTGCCGTCCTGCCCGATGAGTGCCGCACCTCCCCATGACGGATGGGCCGGCGCGGTAAAGATCGCCTCGTCCAGGAGATACTCCCAATAGCCGGCGAATTCCTGTTTGGTGACGATGTGCGCCCTGATCGCCTGGCCGATGCCGTCGGCGAGCACCACGGGGTCGCCGGCCATCGCCCTGGCCGCGTCGCCGAAAGCCACGGCGGGCAGGCCGAGCGGGGCCAGCGCCTGCACCAGGCCGAAGCCCGATTCCTGGTCATAGGCAAGCGCGTGGGCAGGAACCACGCGCCCGTTATGGTCGGTCAGCCAGACTTCTTCCGCCTCGGTGATGAGATAGCCGATGGTGAGCACCAGCCCGTTATCGCGAATGACCACGCCGCTACCTTCCCGGCTCGTGCCCAGCGCGTTGGCGGTGAAGGCGTCGTCGGGGATCGAGGCGCGCACCGCCACGATGGACCGCAAAATCGTATCGATGGTCATGCTCTCAATCCCGGCAAGCGATGCGTGGGCCGGCAAGGCCCGATATCCCTATAGGTATGGCGCACGTGACGAGGCGCAAGGGCATCGATTAGGCCTTCCCCTTGGGGCCTATTGGGGAGAAGGGGCGCGCGGCATCGGCAATAGTTCAACATAAGTTGAACTTCCTGGCGACCGCACTACCTGTATCTATGTGTAGACGAACCTGCCTCACCCTCCCGCTCTCATCGCGCAAGCTGATCCTTCCCAAGACGCTCCCCGCTCACAACACAAGGCCTCCCAAGATGAACCGATATACACCGCCGAAAGTATGGACCTGGAACAAGGAAAATGGCGGCGCCTTCGCCAGCATCAACCGGCCGTTCGCGGGCCCGACGCATGACAAGGAGCTGCCGGTCGGCAAGCATCCGCTGCAGCTTTATTCGCAGGCGACACCGAACGGGGTCAAGGTGACGATCATGCTGGAGGAGCTCTTGGCGCTCGGCCACAAAGGTGCCGAATATGACGCCTGGCTGATCAGGATCAACGACGGCGACCAGTTCGGCAGCGGCTTCGTCGAGGTCAACCCCAACTCCAAGATCCCGGCGCTGATGGACCGCAGCGGGCCAAAGCCGATCCGCGTCTTCGAATCCGGCTCGATCCTGGTGCATCTGGCCGAAAAATTCGGCGAATTCCTGCCGACCGAGCAGCCGGCGCGTGCAGAAACCCTGTCGTGGCTGTTCTGGCAGATGGGCTCGGCGCCCTATCTCGGCGGCGGCTTCGGCCATTTCTATGCTTATGCGCCGGAAAAGATCGAATATGCCATCGACCGCTTCGCCATGGAGACCAAGCGCCAGATGGACGTGCTCGACCGGCGGCTGGCGGTAAGCGAGTATCTCGGCGGCGATGCCTACACGATTGCCGACATGGCCGTGTGGCCCTGGTATGGCGGGCTGGCCAAGGGCCGCATGTACAACGACGCCGACGATTTCCTGGCAGTGGACGAGTACAAGAACGTGCAGCGCTGGGCCGAAGCAATCGACGCACGGCCGGCGGTGCAGCGCGGCCGCATGGTCAACCGCGCCTTCGGCGAGCCGGCGATGCAGCTGCACGAGCGCCACGACGCCAGCGATTTCGACACCAAGACGCAGGACAAGCTGGCGGCCGAATGAGCGGCTTTGGCCAGACGCGTGGAGCCGGAGACGTTCGGCGTCGCGCTCCTCGACCACTGTAACAGCAGTCATTTTAGGATCTCCGCGACGTCGCTTCGCTCCTGCTTCGCCCTAGGATGACGAAGGCATCACTGCTTAAGGCCAATCGCGGACGGTGAAGATTGGCAGTTGCGTCGCCGCGTGCGGGTGGCGGTTGATGCCAAATCTCAAACTTCGAGATTGGCTGAACAACACTCCCCCGTTCGTCATCCTAGGGCGAAGCGGGAGCGCAGACCTAGGGATCCATACCGTTACGATGACCCGAGAAGGGCAGCGATCGCCCTCAAGCCTGTCCTATTACACAAGCCACAGGCAGGCTTCCGTGCTGCCAGCACCAGACATACGTATCCGGAAATATATACTGGTTCACTAAAGTAACGGAACGTCCAATGCACATTCCCAGAACCGAACAAGTCCGCTTTCAAAAGGCTTAGACCATCTTATCTATTTCGGTCGCATCATGATCTAAGCACATTGATATTCTGCCGGCGCGTAACCTGAATCTCGACACGCGCCAAAACCGCATACCGTCTCGTAGGTCCAGCACTCGCGGTCGCGGATCACCTATGTGTCTTTCGCCCGGCTCTGTAGATCAGTTGGACGACGAGCAAAAAATATCCAACCTGCGAAACGATCAAGGTAAGGACCGTCCAGCCCAGCGCCTTCCAGATTGAACCCGTTGCCAAAAAAGTCGAGAGCGCCACGACGAATGACGCGGTGGTCATCCCCACCAGGAACTGTGGAAAATTCATGGCTTTTCAAAGCCGTCCCGGAGCTTGTAACAGCCGCGACGGCCACCCTTGCCCATTTACCCCGGACCAACGTTTTCACCCTTTCAATGGTTGCGCAAGTGGCAAATGGATCAGAAGTGTGCACATGCTTAATGCATCCTCTGGTTGAGATGCATCGTGGCGTCGTGCTGTTCCATTCAAAAAGAGCAGACCTATTGCGGAAGGCACGATGGAAAGTTGTTGCGCGCCGGGTGCGCTGGGCGCAACGTGGGCCAAGAATGGGGCCAAGGGGGAGGATTACATGGCGCTCAAGGTAATCGGCGCGGGATTTGGACGCACGGGCACATGGTCGACCTTTGCCGCGCTGAACAGGCTCGGCTTTCCCTGCTATCACATGCAGGAAGTGATCCTCAACAAGGCCAACAAGGGCCATCTCGACTTCTGGCGCAAGGTGGCGAACAGCAAGCCCGGCACACCGCACGACTGGGACCGGGTGTTTGCCAACTACACGGCGACGGTCGACAATCCCGGCTGCTGCGTATGGCGGGAATTGCTGGCCGAATACCCTGATGCCAAGCTGCTGCTGACGCTTCACCCGCGCGGCGCCGCAGGCTGGTACGACAGCACGATCGATACGATCTACTTCACCGAGAACCTCTGGCAGTTCAAGATCCTGGAGTGGCTGACGCCGTTCGGCCGAAAATTCGGCGACATGTCGCGCAAGCTGATCTGGGGCCGTGTACTGGCCGGCGTGATGGACGACCGCGAGCGGGCGATCGCGCGCTACAACGCCTACACCGAGGAGGTGAAGGCGGCCGTGCCGCCGGAAAAGCTTCTGGTGTTCACGGTGACCGAAGGCTGGGGGCCGCTGTGCCGCTTTCTCGGCGTGGCGGAACCGCAGGAGCCGTTCCCGAACCTCAATGACCGCGAAAGCGTCAAGAAGGTGATCCGCGACGTCATCAAGGGATCGTACATCATGCTCGGGCTGTCGATCGCCGGGGTAGTGGCGGTGCTGGGCGGGCTTTGGTGGTGGCTGGGATAGCGGCCAGGAGATAACGCCGGGCAATCGCTTCAGACAAAATTGCTCCAACCGGGTGTTGGGTTGACCACTGTCGATAACGGCGCCGCCTCTCATTGCCCTGCCGGGCATTTCTCCCCGTATAGTGGCGGGGAGAAAGACACCCTTCGCCACGGATTTCGCCAGTCTCCAGCGTTGCAGAAAACGTGCCGAGGTTGCGGCCAGCCCCTTCTCCTCGTCACTCTATGGGGAGGAGATGCCGGCAGGCAGATGAGGGGCAGCACAAAGCTGAAGCGATTGCCCTGAGGTAAAACCCACCAGCGCTGGACAGCCTCAACTCATGGAACCAGTTGCGGGAGATCGCATAGGCGCTAGGTCGGATGACTTCCGCATCCTCGTTGCCGCGACCGGCCGGGGTCAACGTGCCTGTCATCGGAGAAGCAACCGCCCCGTGCCTCCTGTGGGCCCCTTCGCCGGCTCCGTGCGCAGTAACGGTTTCTTCGTTGCTTTTGTCGCACAATGGCCGCGATGGGGCAGGCGAAGTCCAAGGCATGGCTGACAAGAAGGATCGCAACGGAGAGTTCTGGGAGCTGGCGCTCGAACGCGCGCATCTTGGCGTCTGGGACTGGGATCTCAGGACCGGCGATTGTTTCTACTCGACAATGTGGTCGCAGATGCTCGGCTATGGCGAGGGCGAGCTTGCCGAGACAAGCGACCTTTGGCTGCAACTGACGCATCCCGACGATCGCGAGCGGGCGGTGGCCAGCGGCGAACGCCACATTGCCGGGCTGACCGATTCCATCGAGACCGAGCTCAGGCTGAAACACAAATCCGGTCACTGGGTATGGGTTCTCGATCGCGGCGGAGTGGTGGAGCGCGACGCGGAAGGCCGGCCGCTCCGGCTGATGGGCGTCCAAACCGACATCACCAAGCAGAAGCAAGCGGAAGCACAGCTTGAGCAGGTGAACGTCCGCTTTCGCCTGGCGTTAGCAGCCAGCGGCACCGGCATCTGGCATCACGATCTCGCCGCACGCAAAAGCTACTGGGACCAGCGCACGCGGGAAATCTTCGGGCTTGTCGCCGAAACCGACGAGGTGTCGCAAGACCTCTGGCACAGCTATCTGCATCCGGATGACAGGGCCGACGCCGAGCGGGCCCACTTGGCGCCGCTGCAAACCCAAAAGGTCGTCGCCGTGCAATACCGCATCATCAAGCGGGACGGCGAAATCAGACATGTCGAATCGCTGATACGGCTCATCGCCGACGCCCAGTCGTCGGGCCAGATCCTGGGCACGGTGCGCGACATCACCGAGGCGAAGCAACGCGAGCAGGAACTTGCCCATGCGGCCCACCATGACGCGCTGACCGGCCTTCTGAACCGCGCTGCATTCGACCGGCTGCTGGCCGAGCATATCGCAACGGCGCGCCCGCTCGCGATCTTCTACGTCGATCTCGACTACTTCAAGGCTCTGAACGACTTCGCCGGCCACGCCGCCGGCGACCTTGCACTGAAGAGCGTCGCCAAGCGCATTCAGGGCTGTCTGCCGCCGTCGGTGCATGCCGCGCGCCTCGGCGGCGACGAGTTCGCGCTGCTGGTGCCTGGTTGCGACGCAGCGCAAGCCGAGCGTCTCGCCGGCGCCGTTCTCGCGGCGGTTCGCGATGCCGACCTCGGCTCGACGGCGGCGTCGCGCAAGCTCGCGGCCAGCATCGGCATCGCCTTTGTCGCCGATGAGAATACCGCGGTGGCCGACGCGCTCGCCTGCGCCGACGACGCCTGCTATGCGGCCAAGGCCGCCGGGCGCAATCGCTTCGCGGTGTTCTCCCCTGAGACAACATCCGGTTCCAGCGGTCTCAATGCGGCGCGGCTGGCGGCCGACACCGTCGATGCCATGGAAGACGGAAGGCTGAAACTGTTCGGCCAGGAAATCCATCGGCTCGGAACACCTTTGCAAGAGAGCCGCCATGTCGAGGTCCTGGCGCGGCTCGCCGGGCGCAGCGGGCGGCTGATCCCGCCGGGCGAGTTCATCCCGGCGGCGGAGCGGTTCGGCATAGCCTCGCGGCTCGATCGCTGGATCATCAGGACGGCGCTCTCGCTTTATGGTCCGGCGCTGAAGTCAGGGGCGCTCACGCTCGGCTTCAACCTGTCGGCGCAAACCCTGAGCGATCCGCAGCTTTGGGATTTCGTCGACGCCGTCATCGATGAGACCGGGGCGCCGCATTCCGGCATCGGCTTCGAGATCACCGAAACCGCCGCAGTCACCAATTTCACTGCTGCCGAACAGTTCGTCCGCAAGGCGCGCGAGCGACGCTGCCGCGTCAGCCTCGACGATTTCGGGGCGGGCATGAGTTCGTTCGAATATCTCCGGCGCTTTCCCGTCGACGCCATCAAGATCGACGGCTCCTTCATCGAGCATATTGCGGAGAGCCGCTTCGACCGCGAAATCGTCTCGGCCATATCCGGCATCGCCAGAAGCCTCGGCTGCTCCGTGGTGGCGGAGAAGATCGAAGAGCAGGCTTCGCTCGACATCCTCAGGGGTATGGGCGTTGCCTTCGGCCAGGGATTTCTGCTGCACCGGCCGGAGCCGCTGCAAGCGATCGTGGCACGGGCGAGCGCGCAAGCGGCTTTGCCAGCTGGACGGCGAGCATAGTATCCGCTGGCCGGGTGCGAGGCTGCAGGACGGCAGCGATCCGTCACGCGCGAGATCGGATTCGCGTCGGTCGAAGGTGAGAAAGCCTAAAAGCCGCGAGAACGTCCAGAACAGTTCCAGCGTCGACACTGCGAATTGGTCAGGGCTTTCCCGGCGGACGATAGCGGATCGACTTTGCCTTCCCAAGCGCTTGCATCGTCTCTTCGACGCTTAGGAGGACGGTGGTCTCGTACGAGTTGATCGCGCCTCCCGCACCGATAGCCAGCATGACAGATGCCATCGAAACGTTGTCTGGCGCCTCCCACAGGTTCCAGCCATCGTGCTCTCCGAAGGCATACCAGAACCCGTGCAGCTTTCCGCCCACCGACTCGATGTAGGTGCGGGCTGCCTCGCGTCTATCCTCGGGGTTTTCGATCAGGCGCGCCCAGGTCTCGGGCGTATAGCTGAATCGTGAGAGATACATCGGCATGGTTCGCCTCCAGCGCTGCCGATCCCCGCGGCTCGGCGTCAAGGGATCGAGGGGAATGGCGCCGAGCCTAACCGGCTTGGGCAGTTCGCCGGCTGACGAAATATGCTCTTAAGCTAATATAAGAGCAACAGCTATAAATCCGCGCTCCATAGGTCGCCTCATAGGCTTCCGCCGAAGAGACCGCAAAATGCTGGATGGTTCCAGTTCGACTTTTGGCCATGCCGGTTCGCCAATGTGAACCGATTAGTCAGCTGATTTAGTACCTTTGTTTATCAAGGCAGGATCCGGTCTAGCGCAAATGGCGAGCGGGCAGGCGCGCGACATTTGCCTGCCGTGCCAATATCCGCAGCCAAAGCAGTATTACAAGCGAGTGGGAAATTATCCGGCAGTCGGCGCAATCATCAGGAGGCCCGGCTCTGCCGGGCCTCCTTCGAGCCTGTCTCGGAGCCTGTCTCGTTCAAGAGGCTGCAGAGCGAAACGGCCTCATCGTGACACAGGCCGATCAGCGCAAGCGCCGAAAACTGGGCCGGCAGATCGAGCCTGACGTCCCACACCATCCATCTGCCGTTTGGCTCCATGACACATTCAAAACGCAATGCACCGTCCGACATTCGACCCCCAACGATTGGCCGCTAGGTGGTATCGCGTCAAAGTAAAAGAGTTATTGCGTTCCTGAAACCTGGCGTTGAATCCGGCCGATAGCGCCGGCAGGCACCGGAAACACGCGGTATGGTCAAGTCGCAGTGATGGATCCGGCCGCGATGATGATCCGGCCGCGGTGATGGTCCGGGTCGACGCCGCCGGATGCGGATCAGGCGTTGCGGCTCGCCATATGCGCATCGAGCTTCTTTCTCGAAGGCCCGTACCGCTTGATGATGGTCGCGGCCTCGCTCGGCGGTAGGCCGTATTTTCTTGCAAAAGCCGCAACGTCGTAAGGCTCCTCGCCGGAGGCCGGTTTGCGGTCCTGCTTGCTCTTGGATTTGTCGTCGGCCATGTCGTCCTCCGTCACATCCGGTCGATATAGGGTGCCCTGGTCCGGCCGACCATCCTTACCATTCGGAAAGGCGGGCACACCGGTCCCCCCGGGCATTGCTGCGCGATGCAGCAGTCTGATCGGATCAAGACCGATCGGTTGCCCGGCTGGGGAGCTGCTGGTTCCCGCTCATGGGCTCGAACCACGATTCACGCCTTCAAAGGGCGCTGTCCTACCATTAGACGAAGCGGGAGTAGAGGAAGTGAACGCTGTCTAACACTTTCTCATCCGCGCATGAAGCCGCTTCATGCCGTCATCTGCTTGAGCACGAGACACGCCCTTTTCAGCAGGGCCTTGTAGAAGATAGGAGCAATTGCCGTGATTAAAACCGACCTCTCCGACGTCTACCGACACTACATTGCCTGCCTGAATAAGCAGGACTGGCCGAAGCTGGGACAGTTCGTTCATGATGAGGTGATCCACAACGGCCGGCGGCTGGGGTTATCAGGTTATCTCGAAATGCTGGAGGGAGACTTTGCTGAAATTCCGGACCTTCATTTCAACGTTCAGATGCTGATTTCCGATCCGCCCTATATAGCGAGCCGGCTAGCGTTCGACTGTACACCGAAAGAAATGTTCCTTGGTCTCCCTGTAAACGGGAGGAGAGTTTCCTTTGCCGAGAATATTATCTACGAATTTCGTGACAAAAAAATTGTACAAGCATGGTCGGTTATAGATAAGGCGGCTATCGAAGCTCAGCTTTAGGACGATAGATTGTCGCGTATCTAACCTCAAAGCAGTCTTTACCATGCTGGACAATGTGCCCTGAGCCTAGACTCGCGTTATGGCCAACAGCCACGCCAGAAGTTCCAGCAACAATAGAAACAAGGCAAGCTGTAGCGACATGCGCAAGCGCTGAATGATCCGCCAATTGCTGGCCATGTCGGTTTTAATGCGCAGCGCAAGCGCGCGGTGCATCACATCCATGGTGCCGGAAGGGTCTTTATCGACAAAGTCCTGGAGCAGCTGCTCTGGATCGAAGCGGAACGTATAGGCGTAGTAGGGCCACAACATAATCACGACCAGCAGCCCGATCAGGAAAAGCAACGCCAGCGCCAGCCAGTCCCACAGCCCCAGTCCGTCCAGGAGAGCCCTGCCGCCGAGGAGAGAACTCACGAACGCGGTTGCAAAGATCAGATTGCCCGCTCGCGTATTGAGGCTCTCCACCACGTTCTGCTGATGCAGGAGACCCCGCACCGCTTCGGCATAAACAAAGGCCAGGCGGGGGTCAGATGCCGCAGCGGGCTGGGAGTGGTTTTCTCCCGCCGATGAAGAATGCTCGGCCATGAGGTGTCGTTCCGCGTTCCGATATGAACCACGATATGAACAATGGCAGCTGCCTGTCTACCGCCTGTCAAGGACCCCGGCCTTGACGCCTGAACACATTGCCCCAGATTACGCGGCGGAGTTTCAGATATGCGATACGATTGGCAGGGGCGCAAATTCCTGGAACGGCATTTCGGCATTGTTATCGCAATTGGCCTGGTTGCAGGGCTGTCGGCCTTGGCCGCGCTGGGCTACACGCCTTAAGCCTCGGATTCAGCGCCAAATCCCTAATGTAAGCGAAAAGCAACGGTGCGACGCAACCAGACCGGCGCCACGTGCATTTCAATGCATGACGATGTTTCGCCCCGATATCCCTGCAAAATGCTGTGCTTATTGCGGCGGGCGCGACCACGGCTACGAAGACTGCCCGAAGCGGAAAGCTGACGCCGAACAGCAGAAGGAGCCGGATGTCGATCCAGCCCCAAGCCCGGCATCGGGGATAGAAAAGCCCGACAAAACCGCAGCCCGAACCATCCCGTTGACTGGCTCCAATCGAACGAACCCGGCCGCTGCCGAGCGCCTATCGCTTCTGCTGCGTATGCCCAACGGCATTGGCGAAAGAAATGTCGCCCTTGATCTCGCGCATGGCCATCGAGGTGATCGTGCGGCGCACGCCGGGCAGGCGGCTGAGCTCGACGCGCAGCATCCTGTCCAGCGCCATCATGTCGACCGTCACGATCTGCAGGAGGTAATCGGCCTCGCCTGTCGTGGCGTGGCAGCGCCGGATCAGCGGGTGCGCCTGGACGGCGGCCTCGAAGGCTTCGGAAAGCTCGAAATCGATCGACACCTGGATGAAAGCTTCGATGCCGAAGCCGAGTTTTGCCGGGTCGATCCGTGTCGAGTAGCCGCGGATGATGCCGGCGTCCTCCAGTGCCTTGACCCGCTTCCAGCACGGCGTCTTGCTTAAACCGACCTCGTCGGCGAGCACAGCGAAGGAGGTACGCGCGTCGCGTTCCAGCGCTGCGACGATCTTCCGGTCAAGGGCATCCAGCATCAAACGTTCTCCAAGACGGCTCCATGAATGGGAGTTCGTCTTTCAATTCTCGCTATTTGAATAACAGAATGGAACAATGTTCAAGCCAAAAGCGCTTATTCTTCATGCTCGGATGCCCCCGATGGGCCGGGCAAAGGAGCAGCTGCCATGCACAAGCCGGACTATTATGCCCGCATCGAAGCGCCCGAGATGCGCGACTACGGCGTCTACCTCAGGTGCGACAAGCTTCTCGCCTGCCAGAAGCCGCTGGCCGAGATGGTGAATGCCGACGAGCTGCAGTTCCAGATCGTCCATCAGGTCGAGGAGCTGTGGATGAAGCTCATCACCTACACGCTGATCGATGTCGTCGACTTCCTCGAACAGCAGAACACGCATCGCGTCGTTACGCTGATGGGGCGCGTGCATCGGCTGATGCGCATGATGACGGCGCAGCTCGACCTGCTCGAAACCATGTCGCCCAAGGAATACCAGGAGATTCGCCTGCAACTCGGCAATGGCAGCGGCCAGGAATCGCCGGGCTTCAAGCTGCTCTTGCGCATGCCGCCGGACCTGTGGCGGGCCTTCAAGGCGTCCTATCTCGATGGTCGCGGGCTCTCGGTCGAGGATGTCTACGATATCAGGTATGATCACGGCGACAGCTATGTCGTCGCCGAGGCGCTGATCGAATTCGACGAGCTGTTCCAGAAATTCCGCGCCAATCATCTCTACCTCATCCACCGTTCGATCGGGCTAGGCTCGAAATCGCTCAAGGGCCGGCCGGTCGAACTGCTGCAGGCCGGCGCCCTTCATCGCTTCTTCCCGGAACTGTGGGACATACGCTGCGAGATGACCGACCGCTGGGGCAGCCAGTACGGGACGGTGCGGGCACCGATCAGCCATCCGGAGGCGGCAGCCGAGTAGGCCGCTTGGCGCCCCGCCGGAGTCTCACGGCTGATAGCCGAGGCAGATGGCGCCAAGTGCGACGATGGCGCAGGCGGCGATGCGCCGGGGCGTCAGCACCTCGCCGAGAAACAGCCAACCGATCAACGCCGCGAAGATGACGCTGGTCTCCCGGATCGCCGTGATCGGGCCGGCCGGCCCGAGCGCGAAAGCGGCGACCACGAGGCCGTAGGCCAGCAGCGCGAACACGCCGCCGCCGAGCGCCTTAAGCGTTTCGGCAGAGCGAACATCGACGACGAGCCGGCCACGGAAGGCAATGAAGGCTGCCGGCAGCAGGGCACCGTAGATCAGCAGAACCCATGCGGTGTAGGCAGTGGCGCTTCCCGCCTGACGAACGCCGATCGCATCGACCGTCGCATAGGCGGCGATGATCGCACCCGCCGCCAGCGAATGGAGGATCGATGTGATGTCTGTCCGTCCCTTTCCCAAGGCAAGGCTCATGATGCCGCCGGCGACGAGCCCGACACCGAGGATTTGCGGCAGGGCGAGATGCTGGTTGGCCAGGAGAAATCCGCCAAGTGTGACCAGCAGCGGCACGCTGCCGCGGACGATCGGATAGACCTGGCCCAGTTCGCCGTTCCTGTAGGCAGCCACCAGAAACATGGTGTAGCCGACCTGCAGGCAGGCTGAGAGCACGGCGTAGGGCCAGGCATGGGGTGCCGGAAACGCGCTGGAGATCGCCAACGGAATGGCGACCACCGTGCTCGAAAAGCTCATCACGGTGACGGTCCACAGCCTGTCGGCCCCTGTTCGCAGAAAGGCGTTCCAGCTTGCATGCAGGATTGCGGCAAGCAGTGCCAGCCCGATGACCGTCGCGCTCATGGCGCGGTCATGGCGCTGGGAGCGGCGATGATGCTGAAGGCAGCCTTGCGGGCATCGCAAATGGCTGTGCCGGCCTGTCCCATCTCAGCCATGAGAGTTGCCCCCTCGATGAGCATCAGCAGCGCCGCCGCCGTGCTTGCGGCTCGGTCCGGCGGCATCATGTCCTCGAGGATGGACTGCATCCTGCGCCTGAGGCCGTTCTTCTGCCCCGCGACGGCCTTGAACACCGGGTGCTCTGGGTTGCCAAACTCTGCCAGCGCATGCGCGAACAGGCAGCCGTGGAAATCGGCGCTGCGAAACCAGCGCTCGTACCAGTCGAAGATGGTCGCGATCTTCTGCTCGGGCGTGACGGCTTCTTCCGCAAGGCGATCGAGCTGACGGTCGAAACGCCGGGCGCGATAGTCGAGCACCTGGACGATCAGATCGTCCTTGCTGGCGAAGTGACGATACATCGTCATCTTGGCGACCTCCGCCTCGGCGATGATCCGGTCGATGCCGGTGGCATGGAAGCCGTCGCGCTTGAACAGTGCATAAGCGGTTTCGACGACGTGCCTGCGCTTGTCGGAGCCGAGCGGCGATGATGAGATCATGGCTTGTCACCCTAAGCAGTGAGACAGGTCTGTCTATTCACTAGGCGAGGAACTCCTGTCGGTCAAGGCCGTCGCTGGATCCTGGTGGTGAACGCAAAAAAGCAGCGGCGCTGCATCGATCGCAGCCGGGCGGTTTATTCATGAGGAGATAGGGCATAGAAAGCTTCTGCCGATGTCGGACTTGCGGCCGACCGATCGTCCTTGGGTCGAAACCGTCGCAACAGCTGGGAGAGAGACATGCCGTCCGAAGTCCTTCAAACGCCATGGCAGACCGCCGCAATCCTGATTGGCCGCCTGATCTTCGCGGCTGTCTTCCTGATGGCGGTGGCCTTCAAGTTCATGGATATGGGCGCCACCGCGGGCTACATCGCCGCCGCCGGATTTCCGTTCCCGTTGTTTCTGGCCTGGTGCGCGGCGCTGCTCGAAATCGTCCTCGTGCTGTGCTTCCTGACCGGCGCTTTCTTCTCGCAGGCCGCTCTTGTCGCCGGCGCCTATGTGCTGTTCCTCGGTTTTGCCTTCCACGGGCCGTCGCACTGGGCCGGCAACCAGGCCGAATTCGGCTTCTTCGTCGATCATTTTACTTTCCTGGCCGGGCTGCTGTTTGCCGCAGTGCACGGGCCGGGCCGCGTGCTGACGCTGAACCGTGCATTCGCCAGATCCTGATCCGGGAGTTGCGGTCGCAAAGTACGGAGCAGGGCGTAGTACGATATATTTGCCGCCCCTAATGTTTCGGCTCGGCGAAGGTCGACTTGTATTGCCTCTGTACTTGTGACTTTGAACGCGATAAGCAAGACGCGGGTCTTTGGGGGGAATTCATGAACATCGCCACGCGTTTTGCTGCCGTCATGGTCGGCACGTCACTGCTTGCCGGCTGCACCACGCTGACGGAAGGAGAGTTCAACACGATGCATGCCACACTTGAAGGCAGCCCTGCCGTGAAGCGCAGGGTCATCAAGGACTGCATTGCAAGAGAGAGAGCCACGCCGCTCGGCGAAAAGAAGACTTACGCCGCGATCATGGATGTGAGCGTGGCGAAGTACGAGACAGCCTTCTGCAGCCGTATCAGCAATGCCCTTGCCAATGGCAGGCTGACCTACGCCGACTATGTGAAGCTGCATTCGCCCACCGCCGACAACAGCAAGGTCATCAGGATCATGCAGGGCCGCTAGACTGGCCGCCTCGGCGCGTCAGTTCTGTTCGCCGCCTCACATTTGGTCGTTGTAGGGTTCCTTCATCTGGCCGACCATGCGCGCCAGTTTCGAGAACGACGGCATATCTGCCTCCGGCTGGCACTGATTGGCCAGTTCCAGCAGCCGGATCGGGAAGTTGACGGCATCGCGGCTCGACGCCGACATGCCTTCGGACCGCTCCTCGCTGGTCTCGCTGGCTTCGGCCTTGCGCAAGGCGATGTCTATCTCCTCGACCGTCAGCACGCCCTTGCGGACCAGGACCTGATTGATCGATGCGACGGCCATCAGCAGGCCTTCGAGTTGCAGATTGGCGACATTCATGGCTTTGCTCCCATTGGCAAAATTGCAAACGCGCGAACGCCGGTTCCGATCCGGACAGCTGCAGCATATCGCGGCGCGGGGCCGAATTTTGGGCCGGCCCACGAGATTTCGCTTGCTTTGTGACGGCAGCTATGCTAGGAATATAGTCATGGTGCTGAGTTGCGCCAACGACCTGCCCGCCGAGGCGGGTTTTTGTTTTTAGCCTTCTCGAATGTTTGTGCCTGTGTTGCCGATATCAAATGTCGGCGGGACAGCACCCCCTCTGTCCTGTCCTGCCGGACAGAGGGGGCGCGAAGGATCGCGACGCTTTCCCGTAACGAATACTGCACCTCCCAGAGACCGCCAATGTCCAACCGTTATGCCACCATCTTCACCGACGATGACGGCCGCGAGGTGGTCAGCGCCATCGGCGAATTCGAGGGCATGCCCGATGCGCGCCGCGGCCGGGTCGAGCCGATCGCGGACGGCGTGCGGATCGGCATGGTCCGGGGCGGTTCCGTCGATGTGGTCGGCGGCTTTGGGTTTTCGCGAACGGGCGTCGGCGCCGGTGCGATGAGCAACGTCCGGGCGGCGCTCAAAGCCCTCCCCGAAGCCGGCAAGGCAAAGCCCGATGCGGCAAGCCGGCTGCGGAAGCCAAACGCTAAGCGCCCCGGCAAGCGGGCGAAGTCCCGCAAGAAACCCACGTCGGCACTCAAGAAAACGGCGAAGCCGGCGATGTCCGCCGGGACGGCGGGGTAGCATGGCCGAAGATCCTTTCGAACCGCCTGATGTGACGGAACCCAGGCCCTCCGGCCGGCCGAGGCGAGCAAAAAAAACGCTGGGCGATGGTTTCCTTGAAGCCATCCGCGCCGATTTCCGGGCGCATGGCGCCGGCGTGATCGCCGAGGTTCGCACCGAAAAGCCCGACCAGTATCTGAAGATCGTGCTGTCGGTATTGCCCAAGGATTTGCCAAGGGACCTGCTTGTCAACATCAACAGTCTGGATGCATTGAGCGATGACGAAATCAGGCAGCGCATCCGCGGCCTCGAAGCCGTCCTCAGGCCGTTCCTCGAAAAGCCGGGCCTCGCAACAGGCCTCGCACAGCCGGGCGGCAAGGAAGGAATATCTCAGCCTGCTGGCGGAGCTGGACCGGAGGCGCCGCACTAACCAGCTTGCCGCCTATCGGCCCTATCCCCGACAGGCCGAGTTCCACGCGGCCGGCGCGACCAATCGCGAGCGGCTGTTCATGGCCGGCAATCAGCTCGGCAAGACCAGGGCCGGCGGCGCCGAATGGGCAATGCACCTCACCGGCCGCTATCCCAACTGGTGGCAAGGCAAGGTCTTCGATACCGCCGTGCGGTTCTGGGCGGCCGGCGTTACCGGCGAAGGCACGCGCGACAACCCGCAGCGCATCCTGCTTGGCCCGCCGCAGCAGCCGGCGGCCTGGGGCACCGGCATGATCCCGGCCGACGCTATTCTCAGCACCATCATGGGGCGTGGCGCGCCGCACGCGCTGGACAGCGTCGTGGTCCGCCACGGCGGCGGCGGCGATGTGCAGGCCGATGAATCGGTGCTGTCGTTCAAGAGTTTTGAGAAGGGCCGCGAGAAATGGCAGGGCGAAACGCTGCACGGCGTCTGGTTCGACGAGGAACCACCGCTCGACATCTATTCCGAAGGCCTGACCCGCACCAACGCCACGGGCGGCATCGCAATAGTCACCTTCACGCCACTGCTCGGCATGTCGGACGTGGTGCTGCTGTTTTTGTCGGCGCAGGAGATGGTGGGGATGGGGAAAGCCAGCGGATGAAGTCGAATCAAGGGTATTTGGTTCCTGCAAGCTGTCTGGCGCGGGCCTTGGGATCGGTTGCTTTCCGAGTGAGCGGTTGGCACCATATCCTTTTGTCGCCCCTCTGATTGCTCCAGACATTGCATACTTTGTTCGGTGTGTCCGGGGCGCAAACTTTGTGTTGGTCCCCGTCGAGCTCATACATATTGCAGGTCTGCTTGCTCGTGTCATAAGGCACGTTCGACTGGCATGCTGACGCACTGGCTGCCATGGCCACAACGATTGCTATGCGGATCATGTATTTCCCCCAAGTCATCAGCAACTTCGCATTGATAAACAGTATTATCAATGGCGATAGCTCGTCCCGCCAACTAATTACGGCCAGCTAATATGTCCCGTCACGTCACCTTCATGACCATCGACGATGCCGAGCATTATACGCCGCGGCAGCGCGCCGAGATCATTGCCGCCTATCCGGCGCATGAGCGCGAGGCGCGGGCCAAGGGCATTCCGGTGCTCGGCTCCGGCCGCATCTTTCCGGTGGCGGAAGAACTGATCGCCTGCGAGCCGTTCCGGCTGCCGCGCTACTGGCCGCGGCTTGGCGCGCTCGATTTCGGCTGGGACCATCCGTCGGCCGCGGTCGAGCTCGCCTGGGACACGGAGGCCGATGTCGTCTATGTCACAAAAGCCTGCCGCGCCTCGCAGCAAACGCCGGCGATGCAGGCGCTGACCCTAAAACCCTGGGGCGAATGGCTGCCCTGGGCGTGGCCGCGCGACGGCCGTCGCGAGACGCTGGAAGGTGCGGGCCTGGCACTCGCCAAACAATACGCCGCGCATGGGCTGAACATGCTGACCCGCCATGCGCAATTCCCAGGCGGTTCCGTCTCGGTCGAGGCCGGGCTGATGGAGATGCTCGACCGCATGCAGAGCGGCCGCTTCAAGGTGTTTTCGACGCTTTTGCCCTGGTTCGAGGAGTTCCGGCTCTACCATCGCAAGGACGGCCAGGTGGTGAAGCTGCGCGACGATTTGATGGCGGCGACGCGTTACGGCGTAATGATGCTGAGGGAAGCGGTGGTCGACCCGGCGGAGTTCAGGAGCGCGCGGCGGAAGGCGGGGCAGAGCGATCCGTTGGGGGCGTTTCGGTGATGGGTGGCGGCAATGCGCTCCGGCTCCGATTTAGAAAACTGTAGTGAACTTCCGCGGACGTAGTGTAGCATCGAATGATCCCGCTCACGGGACGCATCGGCGTGGCCTCACGCGGGGCATTCGCCATTCGGGGAGGCTCAGATGCAAAACGGAATTTCTCCAGACCACATACTGCAAATTGGCTTTGGGTTCTGGCCAGCCAAGACATTGTTGAGCGCCGTGGAACTCGGACTCTTCTCGCTGCTTGCGGACGGCCCCAAAACGGGCCTCGAACTGCAAGGCGCCATGGGGCTGCATCCGCGCGGAACGTACGATTTTCTCGACACCCTCGTCGCGCTCGGATTGCTGCAGAGGGACGGCGCCGGTGAAACCGGCAAATACGGCAATACGCCATCAACCGCGCTATTCCTGGTCAAGCGGAGCCCCCAATACATCGGTGGAATCCTTGAGATGGCGAACGCACGCCTGTATCGGTTCTGGGGCGATCTCACACCGGCATTGCAAACCGGAAAGCCTCAAAACGAGATCAAGGAGACAGGCAAGTCCATGTTCGGCGAGCTCTATGCGGACCCGGCGCGCCTGGAGCAGTTCATGGACGCAATGAGCGGCATCTCCATGGGCAATTTCACGGCGTTTGCCGAGAAATTCGACTTTTCCAAATATAAGACGCTGGCCGATATAGGCGGCGCAACCGGGCAACTTTCGGCCATCGTCGCGGCGCGGCATCCGCACATACAATGCCGGACGTGCGATCTCGCTGATGTGCAGCCGATCGCCGAACGGCGCTTGAGGGAGCGCAATCTCGGCGGCCGGGTCACCGCCGAGACGATCGACTTCTTCGCGGACGAATTTCCCAAGGCGGACATCATCACAATGGGAATGATCCTTCACGACTGGAATCTCGAGAACAAGAAGATGCTGATCGCCAAGGCCTATCGTGCATTGCCGACCGGCGGCGCGCTGGTCGCCATTGAGAACATCATCGACGATGAACGCAGGCAAAACGGCTTCGGTCTCATGATGTCGCTGAACATGCTGATCGAATTTGGCGAGGCGTTTGACTTCACCGGCGCCCAGTTCACCGAGTGGTGCAAAGAGGCGGGGTTTAGTCGCTGCGAGATTATTCCGTTGGCGGGACCCGCAAGTGCAGCGGTGGCTTACAAGTAGGGGCTTGGCACCTACGCGTAGCCTGCCGACGGCTCGGTATCATTCGAGGCCGGCTGGTGGAGATGCTGGGCGCAGAGCGGCCGCTTCAACGGGGTTTCGACACTCGCCGACTGGTTCGAGGAATTCCGCCTCTACCACCGCAAGGATGGCCAGGTGGTGAAACTGCGCGACGATTTGATGGCGGCGACACGCTATGGCGTGATGATGCTGAGGGAAGCGGTGGTCGACCCGGCGGAGTTCAGGAGCGCGCGGCGAAAGGCCGGGCAGAGTGATCCGCTGGGGGCGTTTCGGTTACTCGACGGCAACCACACACCATGACTGCCTCATGACCCTCCGCATCATCCCCGCCACCTTGCGCGACCTCTCCTACATCGCCGCCAATCTGCGGCCCGAAGACCGGGCCGAGATCGACTGCCAATTCGACGCGTGGTCGCCGGCGCTGCTGGCGCTGGCTGCGCTGCAGGGATTTGCCTATGTCGCCGAGCTGGACGGCAATCCTGAGGCCGGCTTTGGCGCCGCCGAACAGCGCGGCTTATGGATCGCCTGGAGCTGGGGCACGCGCCGCATGAAGCGCTGCGTGCCTGGTATCACCGAGTTCTTTCACGCCGTGCTCGGGCCGAAGGTTGCCGCGCGCGGCGCCTGGCGGGTCGAGGCGCGGGCGCTCGCCGCCAATGAATTGGCGCTGCGCTGGCTCGGTCGGCTCGGCGCGACGGAACGCTGCCGCTTGCCGGGTTACGGCCGGAATGGCGAAGATTTTTTACTCTATGAATGGACAAGAGAAAGCTGGAACCATGTGCCTCTTCCAAAAGCCGCCGGCGCTGAAGCCGCTGCCACCGACACCGACCATCGCCGACAAAGACGTGCAGGCACGCGAGGCGGCACTCAGGGCTGAGCTCGAACAGCGCCAGGGCACCGCCGGCACGGTCAAGACCGATATGTCGCCCAGCGACCTCACCGGCCAGCGCCGCGTGCTGCTGGGGGTGTGATTATGGGCGCGATGAAGCGGGTGTTCAGGAATCGCGGCGGTTTGCCCTGGTGGACTTGGCGGCGGCTGGCGCGGTTGGTGAAGAGGTGAGGATAGTCTCCCCCCTCGAGGGGGAGATGTCGCCGAAGGCGACAGAGGGGGTCGCCACGCATAAAGCGCCAACTTTGATCTGCCGCAGGAGGCCGCGTCTGGTCGCGCCGACCCCCTCTGGCCTGCCGGCCATCTCCCCCCTCAAGGGGGGAGATCGCTGTCACCCCGGCTTCCGCGCAAATGCCCACACCATCAGCGGGTATTCCTCGTCGTTGCTGAGGTCGCGCCATAGGCCGTAGGCGCGCACTGGGCCGCCAATATGGGCTTTTGCGCAGGCTTTGTTGCCCCAGCCGAACACTTCTATTTCGGATTCCGGGAAGCCGCCTTCGACCATCACCTGCTTCAGGCCGGCGGGAGTCCAGCGGTTGTAGTCGTGCGGCCTGGCATGCACCCTGAACAGGAACGGTGTGGCCACCATCGCCCAGCCGCCCGGCCGGGTCATGGCATGGATATTTTGCGCGGCGGCAAGCGGCCGCTGCACATGCTCCAGCACCTGGTCGGCGATGACGACGGAATATTGCCGGTCGGTGCGGTCCTTGCAGATGTCGAAATCGGGGAAATCGACCGAGGTGTAGTTGGAGCACATCGTCTTCCAGTAGCGGTTCCAGCCGGGCGAAACCTCGATCACGTCAGATGACTTGCGGCCGTCCGCCTCAAGAAACGCGGTGAATGCCTCGATCTGCCTGATGCGCAGCCAGTTGCGGGAGTCGTAGCCGATCAGCCGCTTTGCAACCTGCTTGCTTCGCCTCGTCAGGGCACCGGGTAGGCTCTCCGTCATTGTCACATCGACCTCCTTAAAGGCCCGCCGCGCCACCCTTGAACATCGCAAAAGCGGACAAAATTCGACCGCCCTAAAATAAGCTCAGACCACCGAAGAAAGAATGCCATGACGAGCGATTCCCGCGCCCACGAGATCTTGTCGCGACAGGCCGAACTCGAGAGCGAGCGCAGCCAGTATGAGGCTGTCTGGGAGGCGGTGTCGGAATTCTGCGACCCCGACGCGCCCGATGTCTGGAGCGGGCGCCGGCAATCCGGACCTGACTCGCAGGCTCAGCGGCAGGAGCGGCGGGGTGCGCGTGTCTACGCCAACACCATCAACTCGGCAGCCAACCGGCTGGCCGCTGGGCTGGAAAGCCTGATCATCCCGCAGTCGGAAAAATGGCACGGGCTGTCGACCGCCGCCTTGAACGACGAAGAGAGCGACGAGGAAAAGGAATGGGCGGAGGCGCTTCGCGATTTCCTGTTCTCGCTGCGCTATTCCGCCAATTCGAACTTCGTGCCGGCAACGCAGGCCTGCCTGCGCAACGTCGTGCGCTACGGCCCGGCCTATCTCTACGCCGAGGAGGGCTTTGCGCCCCACACGCTGATCCGCTATGCCTCGATCCCCGTGGTCGAGGGCTATCTCTGCCGCAACCGCTGGGGTCAAGTCGACATTTTCCACCGCCGCTACGAGCGCACGGCGCGCCAGGCCGCACAGCTGCTCGGCTATGAGAAGCTGCCGGCGCGGATCAAAATGCTGGTCGATGATCCCGCCAAATGCGAGACCAAGATTTCGCTGATCCAGTGCATCCAGCCGCGCGACGAGCGCAAGATGTATCGGCTGGGCGGATCCTACCAGTATCTCGACACGGCCTTCGCCTCCTGCCACGTCCTCGAGGACGAGGAGGTCATCGTCAGGGAAAGCGGTTTCCGCTCCTTCCCGGTGTCGTGCTTCAACTGGCGCCGTTACGAGGGCGACCCCTACGGCATTTCGCCGACCATCGAGGCGCTGACCACGGTGCGCGAGGAAAACGCCGTGCGCCGCTCCGGCCTCAGGGCGCTGCAGCAGGTCACCGATCCGGCGACCGCTTCGAAGGCGCGGCTCGACTATGTGCCGGTGCTTAATCCCGGCGAGAACTATCCCGGCCTGATCGACGATCAGGGACGACCGCTGATTGCGCCGATCGCTACAGGGCAGAACCCGACCTATGCGTTCAACTACGCGGAAAGCCGGGCCGAGGAGATCCGCGACATGATGTTCGTCAATCTGTTCCAGACGCTGGTGCAGAACCCGCAGATGACGGCGACCGAAGCGCTGATCCGGCAGGAGGAAAAGGGCGCGCTGCTCGGGCCCTCCGGCTCGATCATCCAGGCCGGTTTTGCCTCGAATCTCGACCGCGAGCTCGGCATCCTCGAGGACAAAGGATTATACGAGGAAGACAGCCGCTTCCTGCCGCCGGCGAGCCTTGCCGGCAAGGCGGTGCGGCCGACCTTCACCGGCCCGCTCGACGTGCTGCGCCGCTCGGCCGAGGCGCGCGATACAATCCAGGTGGTGACCACGGCCATGCAGATGGCGCAGTTCGACGCGAGCGTGATGGACAATATCGACGGCGACGAGGCGCTCAAGATCGTGCAGAGCGCCGGCCGCAGCCCGCAGCGCATCTTTCGCCGCCAGGACGAGGTTGCCGGTATCCGCGATGCCAGAGCCAAGGCGCAAGCTGCGCAGGCCGGCATGGCCGCGATCGCCACCGCCGGCAAGGTGGCCAAGGATGCCGTGCCCGCCGCCGTGCAGGCGCGCGACAGCGGTCTGCTCGACAGTCTCGGCGGGCTGATGTCGCAGGGCGGCGAGGGCGGCGCATGAGCGGCAAATGCTTCGCCCATTCGAGCCAGGCCGGCGGCCCGGCCAAGGCGCAGGATGCGCTGACCAAGGCCTATCTCAGGGTGTTCTCAGGCCAGGACGGCGAGATGGTGCTTGCCGACCTGACGGCGGCGACCGGCTATTACCGCCGCCCGTCCTATGGCGAATGGCTGGCCAAGACGAAGACGCCGAACGGCTTCGAACTGCACAGCGCACTGAGCAATGCACGCGCCGAAGTGGTGCAGCACATCATGGGGTTCCTGACGCTGGACGAGGCGCAGCTGGCGGCGCTGGAGAAGGCAGCGAGGCTGGAGGGGAGGTAGGAGGGTTCGCCGAGGTCGGCATTATCGTTGCTTTCGCCAATTTACGATGCTTCCAAGAGGAGCGGTGCTGGCGAAGCTGCCAATCTCCCCACCTGTGGGGGAGATATCCGGCAGGACAAAGGGGGGGCGCTGTCCCGTCGGCGTATCAAGTCGCACCTGCGAGCCCTGCCTCGATCACAATGTGCTGGCAGACATTGTCGACGTCGCGAACGACGTCGTCGTTCCAGAAGCGCAGGATGGTCCAGCCATCCTGTTCCAGACGCTTTGTCCTCGCCTCATCGCCTGCATTGGCCTCGGCATGCTGCGAACCATCGACTTCGACGACGAGCTTCTTGTCTGGGCAAGCGAAGTCGACGATGTAACCAGCGATCGGAAATTGTCGGCGGAAGCCAAGCCCCATCAGCCGGTGCGCGCGAAGCTCGTTCCAGAGCTTCAGTTCAGCACCGGTCTCCGCATCGACTTGGCATTTGCGCGATTTCGCGGAGGCAGTGGCGTGTGAGGCATCGCTCAATGCTCGGTCTGTCCTGCCGGACATCTCCCCCACTTGGGGGGAGATCGGCCGTCGCCGCTGATTTCGCAAATCGCCAACTTGAAAAGAAAGGAGCCGGCGTCGAAGCCACCGAACTCTCCCAAGCGCGTTTCGCTATCGCTCAATAGTTGCCGCTGTAATAGCGGTCGTCGCAAGGCGCCGTGTAGATGCGGCCGTAGCGATCCTGATAGCGGCAAAGCTGTTCGCCGCGCCGCTGCGGCGTTGTCGCGCTGCCCACGACCGCGCCCAGCAAGGCGCCGCTGGCTGCACCGATAACCGTGCTCTTGGTGTCGCGGCCCAAGGCCTGGCCGACGAGAGCGCCGCCCGCGCCGCCGACCAGAGCGCCCGTGGTCGCCCTCTGCTGGCCTTCGGTCTGCGCACATCCTGCCAGCGTGGCAGTCACAAGCAGGGCGGCAATGGCTTTGTACATGGTCATCGTCTGATACTCCGTTGAAGCCTATGAACTAATACACTGGCTGGTTTTGCCAAGTGTTTGCCAAGTGCGGTCGCATTGCGGCGGAACAGCGGCACCATGCCTCACGAAATAAGACATGGTTTCTTTCGTCTTGACGGCCAAGGCCTCCGGCTCGGAAGGCTCATTGTCAAACAAAAAGATCATAAAGATCAGGGTCAAACAAGACGATAGGGTCATGCTCTATCGAAATGATCAGGCTTCGGCCGCAACGATTCCGCTCGCGGCGGGTCCAGCCGATCCCTCAAATCCCCAAGAATGGAGAATGCAATGACCCGAGGTCTCCCCCGGACGCTTTCCCGTGCCGCCGCCCGAGAGGCCGGCCTTACCCCGCCCAAGGCCGGGCTTGCCGCCAGCACGAGCGGGCAGGGCGGTTCCTTCCGCACCGTCTTTTCGCTCAACGCCATGCAGGTGCCGGTCACCGATGCGCTTGCCTATGCCAGCCATAAGCTTTTCGATTTCCTCGGCGGCAAGGTGCGCATCAAGGGCGGCACCGCAAGGCTGCAATTCGCCGTGCTGACCACCCGCGCCTCGACCATCAACGACAATGCGGCACTGACCTGGTCGCTCGGGTCGGCGGCGGCGTCAAGCGCTGCGCTCGCCGGCACCATGGTCAATGTGCTGGCTTCGACCGGACGTACGCTGGACGGTGCCGGTGCTGCACTGTCGACCGCTTCGACCGCCGATGTAGCGGCGGCTTTGACGCTCGATGGCACAGTGACGCCGGCCGACCTCTATCTCAACCTTGCCCTCGCCGCCGGCACCGATATCGACGCCGACGGCATGCTGGCCGTTACCGGAACGATCACGCTGCTGTGGGAGAATTGGGGCGATAACGCGTAGCGTTAATCTCCCCCTTGAGGGGGAGATGTCGCCAAAGGCGACAGAGGTGCGACCGGGCCCGACCTCAGCGACAGATGGAGGTTTGCGCTCCACGCGCCCCTCTGGCTGCCGGCCATCTCCCCCACAAGGGGCCCACAAGGGGGAGATTCTAGGCCCCACCACCGGCTCCTATCATCAGCCTTTAACCTCAACAAAGGAACATCTCATGACAGATCTGGCAGACGCCGGGTCCGTGGTGGCTTCGCCACCGGCGGGCAACCCAGTACGGCCACCGGCCAACGGGGACAACGGGTCCGCCCCGCCGGCCGACAAGAGTTGGTTTGACGGTCTTTCCGAAGGCAACCGCAAGCTCGCTGAAACCAAGGGCTGGACCCAGCCTGAAAGCCTCGATCGGGTTTTCACATCCTATGCGGAGCTGGAACGGCAGCAGGGCGAGAGCCTGCGCATTCCCGCAGCGGACGCACCTGGGGAAGACTGGGACAGGTTCCATGCCCGGTTGCCTGAGGCGATGCGCCCGCTGACATCGCCCGACAAGGTCGAGTACAGGCGCCCCGACGGGCTTCCCGAAGACTTCGCCTATTCGGACGAGCTCGCCAACGCGTCCAAGGCCTGGGCGGTCGAGGCCGGCGCCACCCCGAAGGTGGCGCAGGCCTATCACGACCGCTTCGTCGGCTACATGGCCGAGCAGGCCAGGGTGCAGCAGATCGCCCTTGCCCGTTCGGTCGAGGCCACTCACGATGACCTGGTCAGGGATTGGGGACCGACCGACAGCGACGGCTTTCGCCAGAGACTGGAGGTCGCCAACCGGGCGATGAAGAAGCTCGGCCTGGTCGATGCCTACAAGGCGAAGGGCATCCTTCTGCCTGACGGCGCCTTGACCGATCCGCAGATCGCCAAGGCATTCCACGCCATCGGCGAGGCGATGTTCAGGGAAGACACGATCGACGGCGGCGCGGCTTTGATCGGAGGCAATCCGTTCAAGCGCAACGCCGCCGGCGAACGCAACCTGACTGAGATCTCGGCCCTCGTCAGAGGCGATCCCGTTCGCGCCCGCCGGCTGGCACGCGAGGCCGGCGAAAACCCCGACCTGTGGATGCCCAACAACCCCCTCTAAAGCTGTGTCGATATTCAGGTGATGCCGGCCTGCAAACGACGGCTTTCTGCGCTTCCGGTGCTCACGGACCAGCGCATGACCCCGGAAACCGATTTCGGTTTCCGGAAAGGATCATGCGCAAATGCAAAGTGTTAGAGCGTCCTTTTGCGCGTCCAATAAGACGCGCGACGCTCTAATGTCCGTTCCGCTCCGGTTCTCGAAATCCATCTGTTTGGTCGCTTCGCGCCCGTCTTTGACTCCGGCTCGGCCTGACCTGAATCTCAACACACCTTCTCCGCCAACCAAACCTGAGGAAGACAAAAATGGCAGACGCCTATACCCGTATCGCGGACGCGATCGTTCCGTCCGTCTATGCACAATACTCGTTCGAGGAGCATGTCCAGTCGCTCGAGATCTACCAGGCCGGGATCCTGTTTTCCGACCCGGCCATCGCTTCGAAGCTCTCCATGGGCGGGCGTTCCGTCGACATGCCCGGCTGGAAGGATCTCGGCAACGATCCGTCCGAGCCGGTCAATGACGATCCGGCCGATTCGATCGAGTTGAAGAAGATCGGCGCGCGCCGCGAGGTCGCCGCCCGCAATGTCCGCGCCCAGGCCTGGGGCATTCCGGACCTGACCAGCATCCTCGCGGGCGACGACCCGCAGAAGCTGATCGTGCGGCGCCAGACCGACTACTGGCAGCGCGCCAACAAGCTGACGCTGCTCGGCATCCTGAAGGGCGTGGTGGCCGACAACCTCGCCAATGATGCCGGCGACCTGGTGCGCCTCACTGGCGCCTCCATCGTCGACACCGACATCATCGAGGCCGCCTATCTGATGGGCGACCGCGCCGACAAGTTCAAGACGATCTGGATGCACTCCAAGCAGATGAAGGCGCTGAAGCTCGCCGACCTCATCGACTATGTGCCGCCGTCCGAGCAGGGCGGGCCGCTGATCCCCTATTACATGGGGCTCAGGGCCGTCGTCGACGACGACATCCCGGTGGCGGCGGGCGTCTACACGGCCTTCATGTTCAAGGACAAGGCGATCCTGTGGAACGAGCTGCCGGTCAATACCGAAGGCGGGCCGCTGGAGTTCGACCGCAAGCCGCGCCAGGGCCATGGCGGCGGCGTCACCGAAATGGTCGGCCGCAGGCATTTCGTCCCGCATGTGCCCGGCACCCGCTTCCTCGACGCCTCCTCGGCCGGCGAATTCGCCACCGACACCGAGCTGGCGCTGGCGGCGAACTGGGACCGCACCGCGTCGAGCGTCAAGAACATGACGTTCATCGCGCTGAAGACGACCGAGGCCTGATCGGACCGGAAGAGGCGGGGGTAAAGAACTCCCGCCCTTTCTGGACGCTAGGCCGTAGACTCATTACTGCGCAGCCTTCAGCACGCGCCGATCAACACGCGGCACACCTCTTGGCTTGTTGGGTAGCAGCGGCTCGATCACCCGCCATTCAAAGTCTGTCAGGTCATATCGGCTCATGGTGAGCCCTGAATCAGAATCCGGCGCGATGTGAAAGCAGCCAGTCGGCAAACGACCCCGTTGCGGACGTTGACTAGTTGTCCAGTCTCCGTTTGGCCAATGATGCCTGATAGACACTTCGTGGATGTCTTCTGCGTCGCCAACTATTTAGAAATATAATAAGCGCAAAATAGCCGAATATTGCAACCAAGCCCCGCAGAGCACCAAGATTGCTCATAAAAGCAGCTATAAGAACCACAGTCGCAACCACGGCCACGGTGTAATAGAGGACTGAGGCCCAGACATATTTTTCCATTTGAGAGCTACTCATTGATCAATCCTCGCTCGAAATGCGATTCATAACTCACCGATGCTGATCGAAACGTTTCGAGAATGTGCCCATAGTGCGAGGTCGCCTTTCCACCTCATCTTAGCCGTTCGTGTATATGGGTTCACGGCCTAGCTGTAGACCGGCCCGTTCACCGCGGTCGTTTACGGCACGTTCTCTAATGCGCTCGCGGAGCTTCTCGGAAAATCCTGTTCCGGGTTGCCCATTTGATCCTCCTGGCTGCGCGATCGTATCAAGCGCAACGTGGGCCAAGCGGATTTGTTCTGCTGCATAGTTAGGTTGCTCAAGTGATCGCAGTTAGCTCGGTTAACTACCGCAAACGGATTTCATTCAAGAACTCTAGGATCGTCCTTATTCCTTACTTTTATGATAGCTGCCTTAACAATTAGGGGCAGTACAATTGGCAAAGTGACTATCTTCCACGGCTTCCGATATTTTGACGCAAAGAATGAGATTCCCGCAATAATACTACCTTTGTCCCATCCCTTCTTTAGATATAATCTTCCTAACTGAGTGTCACTGCTTCTTAAGATAAATCTACCATAGATAAGGTATATAGCACCGAGATTCCACTCTGCCTTTTCTTCAAAAACCTCCTTGGTGCGAGGTGATTGTTCCCTAGAGAGAATTTTCATAAGATGAAAGACGGCTCTCTCTCCCATTTTGTTTGCAGCCAGACGTAGCCATAGCTCCGCCTTTTGCAAATCTTTAGGAACCATCTTGCCATTGGCGTATCCTATCCCAACGGCTAGCTGCGCCTGTGCGTCGCCACGCTCGGCTCGCGGCATGAAGTATTCAAACCATCTCTGCTGCTCTTCTGTAATGTCTTCTTCCATAAACCTTTCCCAGCTTCAGTATGCCTTTTGTTTGTCGAAATCCGATGCCCCGCCACCGCCGACCACGCCGCTGAAAGGCCCTCCCCAAGCCCGACTGGCTTACCTTGAAAGGTGAGCCTAAATCTAGTCACGTGGGCAGCGGTGGGCAGCGCAATTGTATAGCGTGCTAGGCCTTGCGCCAAACCCGTAGTAAATGCGGTCAGCGCATCCAACCAAAACAAGGCGTCTGATTCCGAGAGAGGCGTCGTAAGCTGCCCTGTGTTAGGGTCGATCGTTAGGACCTTCCCATCCGGTGTATGTGCAAAATCGATGGAAGTCACAATCTTCCTCCTCTCCACAGGAACAACATATCGATAAACAGAGAATAACTCAGCAAGCACATCGGAATCATCAGCGCCCCGCTAAAGGTTCTTATTTCGATAAGAAGCGCAAATGACAAAAAAACTACAACAGTAATTATAAAAAAGGTGGAGATGAACAAGAGATTTGGCGTTATTAGGCGTTGCTTGCCGGCGGGTTCACCTACCCTCAGATTGACATAGGAAAGATAGCAACACACCAACCCGAAGCCAACCAATAAGCGCGAGAAAAGGACCGTATTGCTATCCGTTCCTCCAATAATTACCAAAAAAATGAAAGCAAATACACTGAATATGCCAACAAAAAACCCATAAATGCGCTCTCTGCTTAGCGCGGAAGATCTAAGGAGAAAAAACATCTTTACTCCTCGTTTCGGAGTCGGGATGGCCAATGCAGTTGCTAAATTAGAGTAGTCTTATTACGTTTCCCAAGAATATTCCTGGGAAACGCGATCCACATGCTGAAGTCGCAGCCGCGCGGGGCCTCAGCCTGCCCAGCATTGATACGCATAACATCAACAATGCCATGCGTGGCGTCCGACACCATGAAATTCCCCACCGCTTCTGGGTTCGCGGCGATCATCGCCGCGATGCCCTCCGCAACAACCTGGTAACATACCCGTAATTTCGGCCCGCGTACCAGGTCAAATACGTGCATGCTGATGCACCTGAGCCTGTCGAACTTCAGTACGCACCCACATACTTCGGCGACTGGGCAAGCACCCCCGAATCAAGCCTTGGCCTGCACATCGAGTGGGTAAAGATCGCACCCGCTACAGTCGATACAGGGGCCGGTTGGTAAGCCCAGTGATACAGGATTGCTCAAGCGAACTGATTGCACTACTCACACGGCTCCGCCTTCCATTTATCGAACAGGGTGGCTTCGTCGTGCTTTATGGACATGGCTCGGCGTCGACCTCGATTTGATCTCGGCCATCTCACATTAATAGTTCACGGCCTAGATCGCCAATGTGGCGAATCCAAAGTTCACCCGCTGCGCTGCACCAGAGTGAAACAAGACTTGCGTTCGCAACATATTCATGTTGCCCTTTAACCAATCGCCGTCACCAAATGGTTACAGAGATGGGCGATGCTGCTTTGTCTTGGCAAGGAGGTAACCATGAACATGACATACAAGGCAGTTCAGCGAGTGCTCCGAAAAGCAGGCATTGTCATAAGCAAAAAGGGCGAAGTTCACCGCATAAACTTCTTCAGCGGTCTGGAAAACACCGCCTACTATACGACAAGTCTTCAGGAGGCCCTGGACAGGGGTTTGGCGATGGCGAGAGGTGCCGGAAGGCGGCAAGCAAGCGCCGTTACCAAGTCGGCCGAAACAGCGGCGGCTCTCGACAAGCGCACGCTACCCGCTTCCTGACGGGTGGTGGTTGGCGTGACGGGTTCCACGCACGAGACGTGCGAACGTTTTGCTCAAGCAAAAATCACTAAATCCTCAGCCGCTACGAAGCGGCTTTTTGCCGTGGGCCCATGCCTGCTTTTTCCGATCCACACAGACGGAGCCTAAAATCATGGCTATCACCCCGCTCGACATCGCCAACATGGCGCTTGGCGTCCTCGACGAGGCGCCGATCGACAGCCTTGATCAGGACGTGAAACCGGCCCGCCTGCTCAATCTGCATTTCGACCTGACCCGCGAGGCAGAGCTGACGAAACACGCCTGGGTGTTCGCAATCCTGGCGGCCGCCGTCGCCGGGTCCGATACCGGCAGTGGCGCGGGCACGCTGAACTTTGCCTATGAATTGCCGGTGGACTGCCTGCGGCCTTTGCCGCTGACCGATAATGGCGAGCCGGATGGCGTGCCGATCGCGTGGCGCCAGGAGGCCGGGCTGATCTATTGCGACCGGTCGGGGCCGCGTCTCATTCGCTACGTCGCCAACCTCACCGATCCGAACGACTGGGACGCGCTGTTCACCGAAGTGCTGGTTGCAGCGCTCGCCATCAAGATCGCGCATCCGCTGACCCACAAGGCGGGCATGATCGACATCGCCCGCGGTGCCTATGACCGGGCGCTCGACGCGGCATTCCAGTCCAACGCCATCCAGCGTGGCGGCAGGCTTTCAACGTCGTCCTGGGCGATCCAGCGCGGCCGGTTTGTGCGCTGATGACGACGCTCTATCCAGTCCAGGACACATTCGTTCGGGGCGAGATCTCGCCGCGGCTACACGCCCGCGCGTCGCTCGATCTTTATCGGGCGGCGCTTTCCAAATGCGAAAACTTCGTCACGTTGCCGCATGGCGGCATCCGCAAGCGCGGCGGGACATACTTCGTTGGCGAGGTGAAGACTTCGGCCAAGAGGACGCGCGGCATTCCGTTCATCTTCTCGGCAGATCAGGCCTACATGCTTGAATTCGGCGATCTCTACGTCCGCGTCTATGCCTATGGCGCGCGGGTCGGCACGGTGGAAGTGGCGACACCCTATCTCGAAGCCGATCTGTTCGACCTGCAATTCGTCCAATCCGCCGACCAGATGTGGATCACCCACAGGGACTACCTTCCGCAGGTTCTCACCCGCACGGCGCACACCATATGGACGCTGGCCGAGTTCGTCTTTCTCGACGGCCCCTATGACGACATCAACACAACTGCGACCACCATGGCGCCTGCCGAGACCGGCGCCGTCCATCCCCCTATGACCAACAACACCGCTCCAAGCGGCACTGCTGCCGACAGCAGCGGGTCCGCCGACGCCTACAGGGTGTTTGACCGGGACAATGGGTCAAACCTTTCGTTCGGCACGACGATCGGCTTCTTGTCCTATGACTTCGCCGGTACAGCGACCAAGGTTTGTGACGGCTACTGGCTTCGGGCAAACTCCACTGGTGGTACAAAGGCACCCATCGCGTGGGATTTCCAGGGCTTCGACGGCACGAACTGGATCTCGCTTGACAGCCGGACAGCGGAAACCGGGTGGTCGCGCAGCGAAGTGCGTTTCTTCGAGTTTCAGAATGAGACTGCCTACCAGTCCTATCGGTTGAATATCTCAGGCTCGGAGGACGACGCCAATCTTACGATCGCGGAAATGGGATGGCATGAGGATGGCGATACACAGACGCCATTCGATCTCACGGCGTCCTCGATCGTCGGCATCAATGACGGCACCGGTTTCCAGACCAGCGATGTTGGCCGTACCATTCGTTTGCTCGGCTCGGATGCTGTCTGGCGCTGGGCGCGTATCACGAGCCGCACCAGCGCTACTGTGGTCAAAGTCAGGTTGTATGGGCATGCGCTTCCCAATCTCAGCCCGATCGCCCGCTGGCGTCTCGGCACCTTCGTTCCCGGCAAGTACGTCGAGAGCGGTTCGCTGTACGAGGAGCGGTTAGCCTTCAGCCGAAAATTCTCCGTCTACGCATCCGCAACCGGCGACTTCGACAATTTCGCACTCGGGGAAAAGGACGACGATGCTCTTGAATTTATCCAGGCCGGCGGCGGGCAGGCCAATGACATTGCGTGGATCTCCGATTCGGATGGTGCCCTGCTGATCGGAACGCTTGGCGGGGTCCGCGCTCTATCGGGTTCCGGCATCGACGAAGCGCTGACCCCTTCGTCCTTCAAGAACCGCCGGTCCCGCACGTTTGGCTGCGCCAAGGTCCGTCCGGTGGATGCCGGGCAGTCGTTCCTTTACGTGACGCGCTCCCGCAAATCGATCGCCGAACTTGCCCAGAGCGCCACCGGCCGCTTCACGTCGGATGATGTCGGACAGATTTCCGAGCACATTCCAAAAAAGGGTGTCGTTGAACTGGCGTTCCAGACCGATCCCGATCCGCTGCTGTGGTTCCCGCTGGATAACGGAGAACTTGGCGGCTACACGCACCAGCCTTCGCAGGAAGTCCGCGGCATGCAGCGGCATCGCATCGCCGGCTCGTTCTCAGGTTCGGCATGGGGCATCGTTGAAAGCGCCGTGGTCACGCCGGGACAGGACGGCAATGATGATCTCTGGCTGTTCGTCAAACGCACCATCGGCGGAGTCACCAAGCGCACTATCGAAATCAAGACCATTCCGTTCGAATATGGCGAGATCGCCGACGCGTTCGAAGTCGATTGCGGCCTGACCTACACCGGCGCGGCAGTTACAACAGTAGGCGGCGCAATACATCTCGCCGGCCTGATTGTGGACGTGCTTGCGGACGGGAAGGTCTACCGCGGCCTGACAGTCAGCGGTGCTGGCAATGTCACACTTCCGGTTGGTTCGCCCGCCGCTGCTAAATGGCATGTCGGGCTTCCATACGAGGCCGGCGCCGACACGCTTGAGCTTGATATCGGCGGCAAGGACGGATCGGTTGTCGGACGCCGAAAGAAGGTGGCGGCGGTGATCCTCTCCTTGCTGGAGACCGACACGACCGGGCTGGAAATCACGTCGTTGATGCGCGGCCGGTGGGAGCCGGTTCGTATCCCCTCGATCGTTTCGCCCAATGGTATGGCCAATCTGTTCACCGGCAATGTCGAGGTGCCGGTCGACGACAGCTGGGAAGGGCAGGGCAGAGTGAAGATCCGCCACACCAACCCGACACCCTGCACCATCCGGGCGTTCACGCCGGTGTTCGATGCCGAGCCGTAGTTGAGACTGCCGATCTCCCCTTGAGGGGGAGATGTCGCCGAAGGCGACAGAGGGGGTCGGCACGTCCTGACGCAGCCTCGTATCGCGGTCAGAGGATGCGAGACGACCCCCCTCTGGCCTGCCGGCTATCTCCCCCCTCAAGGCAGGGGAATCGCATATGGCGATATTGGGGTTGAGTTTAGGCCGAGAAAGGATTCTTTGGAGAGGCAGTTGAGCGAAGGAGCGACTGCCATTTCCTGCCTTGAGAGCTACTTTGGCGCGGTGCCTGATCCACGCGCACCCAACGCCACGCACCGGCTTGGTGACCTGATCGTGATGATGATCGCGGCAAGCCTGTGCGGCGCCAGCAATGCGACGGAGTTCGCCCTGTTCGCGCAAGAGCGCAAGCAGGCGCTGTCGCGGTTGATCGACTATGACGCAGCCCCCAGCCACGATACGTTCTCGCGGCTGCTGCGCCTGCTCGACCCGGAGGCCTTCGGTCGCGCCTTTGCCGCCTTTGCCGCAGCTTTTGCGAGAGCCGGCCAAGAGGTACCTGAGGTGGTGTCGCTCGACGGCAAGGCTTTGCGGCGGGCCTACGAGAAGGGCTTGGCAGCCAGTCCGCCCTTGACGGTGTCGGCCTTCGCCGCCGAGACCCGGCTGTGTCTGGCGGCAGTCTCGCCGAGCGATGGTGAGAACGAGGTCGAGGCCGCGCTCAAGGTCGTCGAACTCATTGATCTTACGGGCAGATTGGTCACCGCCGACGCGCTCCACTGCCACACCCGCATGGCTGAGGCCATCACCCAAAGGGGTGGCGATTACCTGGTTGCACTGAAGGGGAACCGCCGTCATTGGCTGCGCCGCGCTAACCTGCAACTGGCTGACGCCACCCCTTCCATTGCCGAGCGGGTCGAGACCAGTCACGGCCGCAACGAGTGGCGGCAAGCCGAGATCGTGGCGGCGGCCGAGCCGCTGATGCCCGGCCACCAGGCCTTCATCCGCATCACCAGCCGGCGCGATCAGGCCAAGCCGTTGATGCGCCTGTTCATGGCCTCCACGCTTCTGTCGCCGCAGCAGGCGCTCAGCCTCACCAGAGCTCATTGGCAGATCGAGAATGGCTTGCATTGGATGCTCGACGTACATCTTGACGAGGATCTCAGCCGTGCCCTCAAAGACAATGCTCCCGCCAACACAGCCCTCCTCAATCGGCTCGCCAGAAACATCCTGCAAGCCGCCGATGTTCCCAACGTTCCTATCAGCCATCGCATCAAGAAATGCGCCTGGAATGACGACTATCTCATCAATGCCATCACTCATATGCGATAGCCCTGCCCCACAAGGGGGGAGATAGCGGCTCCCCGTTCGCCTGCTCCTCCACCTCACTCGCCACCAGAGGAATCCACCGCAATGACATCCCCCCATGCCGAAGATCTCGGCAGGGCGCGGACGGCTGCCGATTTTGCTGCCGTCATCGCCTTGCTCGACACCGACCTCAACAATGCAATCGCCCGTAAGCAGGAACTGGAACAGGCCGAGGACAGTGCGATCTTCGGCGACGGCGACTTGGGCGAAGTGCGCGCCGCGCTCACAGACTGCAATACGGCAATCGCGCTACTGGAGAAAACCATCGAGGCGGCGGACAGCCGCCGCGCCGCCGCTGCGCAAGGCGAAGCTCGGGCCGACATCGTCGCCCTGGGGGACGAGATCAAGTCCAAGGCCGCTTCCCTCGGCGAGCGCTGGCGCACCGTCCACCGGCTGATCGAACAACTGCGCCAGGAGCTGTTCGAGGCCGATGCCTTGAACCGAGCCATCACCACCGCCAACGGCCTGTTCGACGCCGCCGGCGTTGCCGACCTGAAGATCAACCTGACTACCACCCGGCGCGCTGCCATGGCTGGCCCGCGCGCGGCGGTACCCGCCCGTCTCAGCCGGCCGGCGATCCAGGCCGACAGACTGCTTCTCTCTTTCCTCAGCCCCGGCGGCGCGCTCGACCCGCGCGCCGCGCTCGGCGCGCCAGTCGAAGGCGTCAGAAGCAAATTCATTCCCGTCGCCAGCGAACGAGGCTGACCATGTGCACACTTGCCCTTATCGGCACAGCTCTTTCGGTCGGCGGCGCGCTGGTCGAGGGCCAGCAGTCAAGGCAGATGGCCGACTATCAGGCCAAGGCCTATGAGCAGCAGGCGCGAGCCGACGCGCAAAGTGCGGCTTTCGACCAGGGCCAGGAACGCCATAAGCAGGATCTTCTGCTGTCGCAGGCGCGCGCCCAGGGCGGCGCCTCGGGCGTCGGCATATCAGGCTCGCCGACCGAGGTGCTGGCCGCCAATGCAAGGCAGGGCCAGCTCGACATCAAGGCGATCCAGTACGGCTCGCAGCTGCGCCAGAACAATCTCACCACGCAGGCCGCCATCTCGCGCTTTTCCGGCAGGCAGGCGGTGGCCGCCTCGATCTTCAAGGCCGGCGGCAATCTCGTGTCGGGTCTTTCCGGCATCTACGACCCGAGCAAGGCCGTGACGTTCGGCAAGAGCGCCTTTCCGCCGGCGCCGGGCGGAGGGCTTTACTGATGGCGACCATCCCCCTCCAGCTCGCCCAGCGCCGGCTCGATACCGGCAGCGTGGTTTCCTATCCCGGCGGCTCGCCTGTCGGCGCCGCCATGCAAGGTTTTGGTGATGAACTCTCGGCGATAGCCGAGCGCTTCCAGCAGCGGAAGCAGCAGCAGGAAGTATTCGACGCCGAGATCGTCAGCCGGCAGTTCAATGGACAGATCGTGCAGGCCGAAAACGATGCAATCCAGAATGTGCCGGCCGATGGCAGCGGCCTGCATGACAGCATGTATGGCCAGGTCGATCCACGCACCGGCCAGGTGATCAAATCAGGCCTGTTCGACACGCTCTTCGACGGCACCCTGCCGAAAGTGCCTGAGGGCCAGCGCGCCAATTTCACCAGACAGAAGGAAGCCCTGCGCTCGGCCGGCTCGGCGCGGATGGCCGCCAGGCAGCAGGCGCGACGCGATGGTTACGAGCAGGCCGAGTGGACCAAGGTTGAAAACATCTACACCGGCTCGATCGCGCAGAGCGATCCCAACGATACCGCAACGTTCGAAGCGATCCGCCAAGACGGGCTCGATTTCATCGGCAAGATTGGCAACCCGGTAGCCAGGCAAGCGGCCGAAACCGCGTGGCGCAGTAACGCGGCCAAGGCGCTCGTCCTGGCGATGATCGCCCAGGACCCGAAGCGCGCCGCCGAGATGCTGGGTGGTGCGCAGGCCGCGCCCGATGGCATGGGCGAAACGGGCGCGGGTTGGGAAGGGAAGCAAGCGGCCGCGAAAGGCGATCGCGTCAGCAAGTTGACGCCGGATGAAAGGGTGGCGCAGTCCTTTCGGGACGACATTGCGCCCGAAGACCGGCCAGCGTTGGTCCAGCAAGCTCGAGCCGCCGACGCGATGCGGCAAGTCGAAACACGCACTAACATTAGCTTGGCCAAGCAGAATGCACCGGCCGCCATCAGGGACACTGGAACCTATTCCGGCCCCATCCCAACGCCGGAACAGTTCGTCGCTCTCTATGGCGCCACCGAAGGCGCCAGGCGCTTCGAGGCGTTCAACAGGACCATGGAGGTCAGTCGTCAATTCCACAGCATGCGCGACCTGTCGAATAACGCCGTGCTGGCCATGGTCAAGGACGCCGACCCGACGGCAGACAGTTCAACGCCGGAAGAGGACAAGGCGCGCCACGACGCCATCACCACCGCCGCGGACCTGACGTTAAAGGCCAGGCAGGCCGATCCGGGCGGCTATGCCCGAAAGGCATTCGCGAATCTGGATGCCACCTGGAACAATCTGACGAGGCCGGAAGATTATCAGGCGGCAATCATCGGCTCTATCGCCGCTCAGCAGCAGTTGGGCTTCGAGACCATTCAGCCGCTGCCCAACTCCGTCGCAGAGGACATTGTCGGCGAACTCAAGGCCCAGCCGCAAGACCAGAGCGCAGAGCTGCGCAATGTGTTCGCGGCGCTTCCCACTCAAGCCGCACGCGAAGCGGTGCTTGGCCATCTGCTTCAGACCGGTGCGTCCCAAACGGACAACAGCATCGCGGACAGGTCGGTCCGGGCAGCTGTAGTCGACCCGATGATGCTGCTCGATTTAACCAACACTGTCGAACCAGGACGATCGGGAGCAAATGCCGAGGTTACTAATCGTATCCAGACGAACCGTGAGTGGCTTGGAGGATTGATAACTGGCGAGAATCGGGCAGCCAGTCTTCGGGGCCGTCTCGCGGCGGGGCTGGTTGGTTCCACAGGGCTTGGCGAGACCGGCGGCATTTCTCTATCGGATTTCACGCCTCTCGGGGTTTCGTTTGCGTTAGAGGAATCGGCGGTCGCTGCGCTGCACGGCAACCACGGCGAAGCCGCGCTAAAGTTCGCGAACGCCATTCCGACCCAAAGGGTTGCGGCCGCGGCGCTCAGGCGGGCTGGCAAGTTTGTCAAGCCTGGAGAAGAGACTTTCTCCAGGTTTTCGAAGCGGCCATCTGAATTTACCGAAGCGAGCGAGGCAGTTGGTTGGGCTGTCAACGCCGAAACTCTGCAATTCCAGCAAGCGCTTGGGCGCTCGGTCTCGCCACGAGTTCCACGCCGGAGGACGCGAGCCGGTGAAATATCCGATGGTGCATTTGACACCGCGCTACTTGCTGCGATGCTTGCCAGGGACCTGTCGACTATCAAACACGCCGGGGCGAAAGTTGGGTGGGCGAAATCAAACGATTATCGAAAAACCTTCTTCGACGCGAATCCTCGTCTCAACAAAAGCGACTATGTAGTGCACCATGGCGTCGAGCAGCGAGTTTTTGAAAGGTATCCTGGGCTCTTTGCGGAGAAAGAGCTGCATTCAATCGAGAATCTTCGAGGAATTCGAAAGGAATTCGACATAAATTTGCACCATAAAGTTATTCGGAACGAGTGGGAAGGTTTTTATAAGGAAAATCCTCATGCTACCCGTCAGAAGATCCTTGACTATGTTGCCGAAATCGACAAGAAGTACGGGCATTTGTTCGATCCTCCAATAGGTGAATGATGAGATACTATGACATTCTGCCCGATGTGGTAGGTGGATTGGGTAGGGCACCGTCATGGACACCAGTGTCCACCCCCCCATCGTAAGCAAGCTTGTGTATCAGATGGAGGGATGGTTCGGTGACGTTCTTATAACGAGCTTTCCGTGTTTCCTCGTGACGGAGGATTCCGCGCACGCATTGTCCAAAATCGGCTTCACCGGAGCGACATTCGCCCCTGTTGAAGTCATAACGTCCGAAGATTTCCGCGGACTTCAGCCCGAGGTAGAGCTTCCATCTTTCGTGTGGCTGAAGGTGAACGGGAAGGCGGGTCACGATGACTTCGGCATCGCCAAGAACCTGAACCTCGTCCCTATCAGAGCGCGTCTTCGATGTGTTTGATGAGCGAGGTCTCCCTTCTGCTACCATCAAACCGTTCGACGGCCGGCAGGAGTAGGTTGGGCACCGTCAGATTTAATCGGCTGGTAGATGGAGATCGCAGTGTTCGAGACATTCCAAAAACACTTTCCCGTTGAAAGCAGGCTGGTGGTGGATTCCGGCAGCGAATCCTTTGAGACAAATTTCCCGGTTTGAATGAACTGCTGACCAGTTTCGGTGGTGCCTCGTTCAAACATGGCCTGTACCGAATCATTCGTGCGCAGAACGTGGCGCAGTGGAACGCGAGGGTCACCTTGGGTTTTCCCGAGTTCGCCGGGCGGATCACCTGCTTTGGCTACGATTGGCAGGGGACCGCATTTGCCGTCGATTCTCAGAGCTCGAGCAAGGGGAGCCAGGCATCGTGATGTTCGAGCCAGGCACCGGGGAGGCTCTGCAGGTTCCCGCCAATGTCAGGACGTTCCACGAGATCGATGTCAGAGAGGACGAAGATGCGGCGTTGGCTGCCAACCTCTACGCAGACTGGCGCGATTCCGGCGGGGCCGAACCCGCCTATGACCAGTGCATCGGCTATAAGAAACCGCTGTTTCTCGGCGGAGAGGACGATATCTCAAACCAGAAATTGTCGGACCTGGAAGTCTACTGGCACATCATGGGTCAGGTCATAGCCAAGGTAAATGGCCTGCCACCGGGAACGCCTGTCAACATCCAGAACTTTTCCCGTACACACAGGCCGTGTGGTGCAGCGGTGTGGCCTGCCGGTTCGAAAGGGGTGAGAGGTGGTTGCGACGCTGAGGCGGTGGATTGCCGCCATTGGGTCTATGTTGCTGGACGGCCACCTGCGCAGCCTTGCTGACAATTCAACGGGGCCATATTTCTACATAAAGCCGCACGTGGCTGGTGGCCTAGGCGAAAACACCGTTCTGGACACCAGCCTTCATCCGCCAATCGTAAGCAAGCTTCACTACCAGATAGAAGGCTGGTTTGATTCTGCGTTGGTGACGACCTTTCCCTGTCTTCTTGTTACCGAAGAGGCCAACGCGCACTGTTGGAGATGGGTTTTCGGGTGAGACATTCGCCGATGCTGAAGTGACCACCTCCGACTACTTTCAAGAAATGGAGCCTGAGGTGGGTGTCCCCCATTGATGTGGCTCAAGGTGAACGGGCAAGCAGGCCGCGACGACTTCGGAATCTCGTCAGATTATCGCCTTGTCATCTCGAGACGCGTTCTCGATTTTCTAATAACCTCGCGAGAGCAATGATAGACATGCTCTGTTTGGAGTTGTCGGGCCATGGTGATGCTTTGGAGAAAAAATTGAACGATGCCATCCCAGATCTAAGCAGCGTCACGCGCCTGCCTCCTGCCGATATCAGCACAGGCGAGGACGATCTTGACTCTGCCTGTATCGAGGCGCGCCAATATCTCGAAATCTATGACTGGGTATCGGCCATCAAAGGCGAATATCTTGGATATGGTGCTGAGGGGATAATATACATTTTTCTTTTGAGATTTCACCCGGCAGACCAGATGTGCCCCAACGGGTATGGGTAATCGTGGGTGATGTACCTCCCGCATATATGCCGGGCGACGACGTCAGGACTCCGTATGAGGCGCTGATGGATACATTGGCGCAATGGAAGACTGGGTCGAGCCGCGCGCCAGGGGAAGTCGGTCGCGAAGCTGATCCCTGTCAATGTGCCGGCAAATCCCGCTAACGCTGAAATGTTGGGCAGCCGTCTCAAATTCCTCGACGAAAAGATTTTGCCGGAACTTCGAGAGTAATGTACTGGGCTCGCCGACAAACGCGGCCAATCGTGCGAGCACCGGCCGGCGGTCTGATTTTGGTCATGATAGTAACCTATGGCGTACCGCAGCCTCCAATGTCGCGCGAGGTCCTGTCGGGGCTGTGTCAGGCTCGCCAGACTTTCAGATGCCAGACTTTTCAGATGAAGGACTGACTGTATCTTGTTGCGCTTAGACTCATACCCGATGATGCTGGCAAGAATCGTTTTCCTAGTCACGTTGGCCGGCGTTCTCCTGCTTACTCTTCTGCCGGTGCGGTTCTTGCCGGATCTCGGCATGGCCATCACGCTTCACGATGACAAGCTCCAACACGCCATCGCCTTCACGGTACTGGCGGCCCTGGGAAGCCTCGGCTGGCCGGAACACAAGGCAAGGCTGATAATTGCCCTCGCCTTTGCCGGCGCGGCGATCGAGGTTCTTCAGGGTTCGCAACTGATAGGGCGCGATCTGGACGGGTTGGACTGGGTTGCCGACTGCACCGGCATGGCGTGCGGGCTGACAATCGCCGGCTGGACAAAGAGGCGCGTTGGCGGACTGCCATAGGCCGTAGCGTTACAAGCTCAGCGCTGCGTGGCCAGCGCTTCAGCAAAGATCGACCGGAAACGGAACAATTCCGCTTGGGCAATATGGCTAGCGTCCGCGAACATGGATCGTCCCTCAAGAACATAATTGCACCGGCTTGTATCACACAGCGCTTTATCCGGGCGCGCAAAGCCGATATTGTCACGAGTCTCGAAATGTTGAAGAGCCGCCCCGTATTGTCGTTGAAACTCCTCGGCCGGAAGGTAAGTCGGTTTTCCTAGAGGTCGACCAAAGGCGAGGCTTCGGCTTAGCTCGGAAAGCATATCCCAACCAGGGTAGGCGATCGGGCCGACTAGCACGACGTTTTTTCCAAACCCACGTAGACGACCGATCAGATCGTCAAGCCCACGAGCGAGTTCCAAGCCCGGGTCGGCAGCAGGAAAAACGCAGGTGACGCGCCGCCAATCCTGAGCGCCAGTACATTGGCCGCCAGTGAGGCGAGGGGTGAGTATAGCGATGGCGGGTAGCGTCGCTCGAGGCCAGAAGCGGGCGAAGACGGCGATCAGTAGCGGGAAGAACTGCTCCTCGACGCCGAGCGACCAGACATGCAGGAGCGGCTTCGCTTCTGCCGCCCTCGAAAAATAGTCAGTATCCCGCCAGAAATAGATGTTGGCCACGAAAGTCAGGGTGGCCAGAACGCTCTTGCCGTACCCGATCAGGTCGGCAGGCAACAGCAGAACGACCGCTGCAACCGTGGCAAAAAACAGCAGCAGAAGAAGTGCCGGCATGATCCGGCGAATCCGCCGCTCATAGAAGCGCATGATCGAGAACTGCCCTTTGACCGCCTCGCGCCACAAAATCAGCGTGATCAGGTAGCCCGAGAGCACGAAAAAGATGTCGACCCCCAGATATCCTCCCGGCAGCACCGATCTCGACAGGTGGAATGCTCTCACCGAAATGACGGCGATCGCGCGCAGGCCGTCAATGTCCGCCGGATAGCCAATGAGGTGCGAATCCGCGCTTCCGACTCTGGTGTGCATGTTGAAGGTTCAGGTCCCCGACGGCAGGATCCGCCTATAGAAGAACCAGAGCCCCCGTGCCACCTCAGGGTGCCACGATGTCACCGGTTTTTCCTCGATCGACAGTGCGGTCGAAAAGGATTGCACAAACCTGCAGCAACGATCGCTGATTTTGTATTTCAGACTGCGCTCCAGCGCCACGCACTGAAATCCGAACACCAAAACACTTTCGAGCCTCGCTTTGCGGGGCTTTTATCATGGAGCAAGCCTGATGGCCCGACCTGCAACTGCCGCCGTTCGAATTCTGACCGGCGAACGCGAACCCGTGCGTCTCGCGACCGCTGCCAACATCATTCGGCATGGCCTGCAGACCATCGACGGCGTGCCATGCGAGGTTGGCGACCGCGTGCTGGTCAAGGACCAGTCCGACCCGACGCAGAACGGGATCTACACGGTGAGCGAAGGCGAATGGTTTCGCGCCGCCGATGCCCGCACCGCCCGCACCTTGCAGAAGGGAACGACGGTCCACACCCAGGTAGGGACAGTCAATGCCGACCGGGTGTTTCAGTTTACGGCCGACGAGCCGGTCGTGGGCACCGACGCCATCGCCATTATCCCGTTTGTGTCGCCCGACATTTCAGACGTTGTCGATGAGGTGGAAGCGCTGCGCGATGAAACGCAGGTGCTGAAGGATGCCACTGAGGCCAGTGCCGGCCAGGCAGCTGCCAGCGCCTCCATCTCCGCCGCCAATGCCGGACAAACCGCCGCCGATGTCGTAGCAACCGCGGCCAATCTGGCCAGCGTCCAGGCGGCGCGCGACGCGTCTTTGTACGGCAAGGGCATCTTCCCGACGATCGCGGCGGCGGTCGGCTTTGGTATCGTTGGTAGCGGTGCACTCGTGGGCGGTGCTGGAGGGACTGATGGGACATTCGATCTCGCCATTACTGGCGGTGTTGGCTCTGGCGCTGCCGGTCGGTTCATCGTCGCTGGCGGCGTAGTCACTATGATCCTCATCACGGCGTCGGGTTTTTATACCACCGCGCCTGCTTTTAGCTTTGGCGCGTCAGCCGGCCTCGCTGGTGCCAGCGCCCCACCGGTTCTTGCCCGGAATGTTGAGGTTGGTGAATACTTTTGGACCGAAATCGGCGCCGGTATCCTCGGAATGTACAACGTAGTGGCGGGGCCGGTTGCCATCGACACGGGCGTTCGCGCGTCAGCGGCGGAAGTCATCGCCTTGATCGGATCGCGGACGGTGGGTCCGGTTGCCATTACCGGCTCGGTCGGCGGCACGGCTATCACTAACACTTCTGTCTATTACTGGCCGGGGTCTCTGTCGGCGATAGATGAATATCTGTCGAGCGTAGAGCTCGGCTTCGGTGTGACAGCCGGGACCATTCATGTCGTCTTTGCCCACGTCGAGGGCGACGGCACGCTGAGTCTCGTCTCTGAACAAACCATCCTTGCCGTCGCTGGCCCGTCCTCCGTCAACTCGGGGCTCTCGATCCTGAAACCGGCCGGCAGTGTCATGGGCCTCCAGCGCACCGGCTCCGGCACCTGGTACTATACGGCGGGCGCCATTCCGAACGGCGAAGCCGAGTGGTTCACGGCGGCGGTTCCTACGTCGAACACCGCCAAGACCATTGGCTTTACCAATGGGCCGCAATGGAAGGCAACTTTCACGGGCGAAATCGGCGTCAAGGCGCGTGCTGCCTATGCTACCGCAAACGAACTGGCTGATATTGTCGGATCAGAGCAGGTTGTTGGCTGGCCGTCATTGGTCAACACAGGCACGAATACCCCGTCGAACTACAGCGTTGTCATGCAAACGCCAGCGCCGTCCGATGGGTACATTACCGAAGTTAATGCCGGGGCAAGCGGTTCCGGCGCGGCCAACATTCACGTTATCCAGTACAACGGCGACCTGACCGTCAACGTGATCAGCACACATCGGATCACGCTGGCCAATGGTGTGACCGAAATTCCCCTAAGCATCCCGATTGCAGCGGGGCAATATCCGGCGATAAGCAGCGGCGGCTACAAATTTCAGAACAGCGTCAATCCGCAGGGCATTCCCGCATGGATCAAGGCCGGCGTGTTATCGAACGGCGCCACTGTGGCATCATCGACCCAGCACCGCTATGAGGTCGCGTTCACGATCAAAACTGGCCTCATCGCCGATGCTACGCGGGCTTTGGCTGGCGGTGCGCAAAACACCGGCATGAACCTGCTGGCGGACGCCGACCCGAATGGCGTCGTTGACGCGACCGCAATCTTTGCTTCGGCCGGAGCCGCTCACTCATATCCTTACGTGCCGCCCGGCAGCTTCGCGCTGACGGCCATGCCCAAGTCGGGTGACGGCTTTTGGGGGCCTGGAAAGCCGTTCGTCGGCGGCCGGAGGTTTTTCGTTCCGGCTCGCCCGTCGCTGTTCAATCTTTATGATGGCTTCCGGGCCAAGATGGCAGAGCATATCGCCAACAACGACGTGCTCTGCCTGATCGCGGACAGCATCGGTCATTGGGCGCTGGCCAGCAACGGCCCCGCACACTGGTTCAATCGCGTCACGCAGTTCGCAAATGTCGGTATTGCTGACGATGAACCGGGCATGACGGCGCTGCGGCCAAGCTCTACCTACACGCCCGCCTTCTATGGCGTCACGACCAGCGGAACCGTCTCGACGGGAACGCGCGGGCCGCTCGGCGAAAGCATCATCCTTGCGGATGGTGCGTCCCTGGCGTTCGCGGGCGCCTATGAACAGGTCGACGTCCACTACACCCAGGACGCCGGTCAAGGCTCGCTCGCCTTCGCCTTCAACGGCGGCGCGGCCTACAGGACTGTGAACGCTGCCGGTGCTCTGGCACTCGATCAATATTCCGGCCCGTCCCTGACAGGGCAGGCGGCGAGCGGAAACTATACCCTCACGGTCGCAGGCGGACCTGTGGAGATCACCGGGCTTATCCGTCTCGGCATAAAAGCGGCCGGCTCGCGCCCGCGTCTGCGGACGCTGCGCGCCGCGCACGGAAGCTATACATTCGCGTCCTTCAACGCGCCGCGCCTTGCTTCTGCGGTCTCACAATGCGGCTATGCTGGCGGCAAGATCGTGCCGGTCCTCGCCCTGGGCATCAACGACAGCTTTGGCACGCCGCCGGCGACGATTTCAACGAACATCACGTCGATCATCAACACGCTGGAAGCGGCCCTGGCGCCCCGCATCATCGTAATGCCGCCAACGCGCCCGTCCTCGTCTTGGGATGGCAGCTATACGGGCGGCCGAACATACGACGCAGCGCTTGGCGCGATCCGCCAAACCTACCGGTCGCGCAATGTGCTGACGATCCCGATCGACGGGTTCGATTACATCAACTCGGGGGCCTATCAAGAAGGCCTGCACTTCAACGACGCCGGCCACGACGGCAATGCGTTGCGCTTCATCGAATACGTCGCGGAAAGGGGATAAGGCCACGCCATTCGCAATTCAGTGCAAGGGTAAAGCGATCGCGACGCTTGAAGAGGGCGAGGAATGGGTGATCGTCGGAAAGAAGATCCTAACAGTCCAATGACCCGAACTTATAGTCGAGGGATCACAGTGCATAAGGACGATGCCGAAGGCTCGTCGAAGTGTGGCTGGGAGGCGCCTAGTCCGCACTGGCCGCGGTTCGCGCACTATGGCACGGTTGGCTTGGCGGGGGTGATCCTTAGGAGGATTTCTCTATGGCGGACGCCGGCAGCATTATAGCGATCTATGATGATTACTACGCAGATGGCAAAGTAGCCGCGAAACGCGAAATTGCTTCGCAGCAATCAGTCGGCCATATAGAAGCGATCCTCCCGGGGGAGACCTTCGAAAAGGTCCTTGATATCGGGGCCGGTGAAGGGGCTGTGCTGGACAACCTCAACAAACGAAATCTGGCAAAGACACTCGGGGCCGACGAGATTTCCACCTCGGGTATTGAGGCCATCAAGGCACGGAAAATCCCTAGTCGGAAGAGCTCGATGTTTTTGATGGCTTCCACATTCCGCACTCCGACAAGTCGTTCGACCTGGATTGGCCATCTACGTCGTCGAGCACGAACGGATGTTTTTGATGGAGGCGGCGAGGGTCTGCAAGAAGCTCTACATCGAGGTGCCGCTGGAGCATACGCGAAATCTCACCAAGGCGATCCGCATGTCCGGATCCTATGGGCATATCAATTTCTACACGCCGCTAACATTCGAAAATTTGCTCAAAACTTCCGGCCTCAAGGTCGACAGGCTGATGACGTATGCTCACGATCTCGCTTATGAGCAGCACCTGGCCGGCCCGTCAAGGGGTTGGTTGAAATACAAGCTGCGAACCGAATTTCTCAGGTTCGCGCCCAAGACTGCGCTGCGGAACATGGCGTACATGGCCGGAGCGCTCTGCAGCACTAAATAGTTAATTCTGAAAGGTCGCGGACCTTCTTAGCAGGAACGCCGGCAACGACCGTGAAGGGCTCCACGTCCTTCGTGACAACAGACGCTGCGCCGACGACCGCGCCCTTGCCGATCGTGACGCCTTTCAGGATTGTCACGCCAAAGCCAATCCAGACATTCTCCTCGATCGTGACCGGCGCGATGCCGACACCTGACCAGTTCTTTTTGCCCTGATGCCAGTCCGCGACGTCGTTGGCTCGCTGCTTCCAATCCAGCGAATGCGAGTTGTGGTCAACGATCGTCGTACCCCAGGAAATAACGACGTCATCGCCGATCCTGATGTGCTCGGCGGCGACCAGGTGGCTCTTGCCGATGAAGCAGCGGCGGCCGATCGTGATTTGGGCTGCTGACCGGTCAAACGAGAAACGGCAGTTGATGATACCGTCCTCGCCGATCGAGTGATGGCCACGGCGGGCAGTGCGGACGCTCTGAATGGCCATCTTCGTGCCGGCGCCGACATTGACGCCCGCTAGGTGTTGCAGGAAGCGCGGCACAAAATGCATGTCAGTGTGTTCCGTATCGTATCTGTTGCTGTCTCTCGGCGACCTGCGATCCGTCGCTGACAATGAGGTTGTGGCATTTGCGCACAAAGCACCTTCAATGCTGCCCCCGCATCGCGCTCATCGTCGGTTTCCACCATTGGCGCAGGGATGCGCCGACGATCGCTTGGAACCGGAAAGCGCTGAGGGTTTATGCCACCGGCAGGGTCAGTTCGCGTCGTCAGGGGCAGATCCGTTCGGCCGCCCATCATTTGCGGCAAGCACCTCCGCTTTGCAAGCGTGATCGTGAGGTGTTCACGTTCTAATTCGTTTGGCTCGACACGGCCCCCTGGCACAGCCTGTGCAAGTAGCATTCCGCCAACCGCAGGTAGACTTATACCGAGCGGCTCCGTCTTGTCAGCCGATAATTCGGCCGCGTCTGCCGGCGCATCTGGCTGCCGGTCGAATTGGCTTTGTGTATGGATTGAAAGATCTAGAGCGTCCTTGCGCGTCCAAAGAGACACGCCCAACTTCAAGTGGTGCAGCGAAATGGCTGTGGCTAATGACGGCTGTCTTGCGGCTTGTCGTGAGGCTGGCTGTTCGACCACCAGACAAAATACAGCGAACCTACCTTCATGACCGGCACGCGGCGCTCGCGTTCGCGCACCCGCAATTCGCGATAGACTTTCATCTTCAGGGTGCCGCCCGGCAATTTGATACGCACTGCCATCGGTTCAACTCCCGCCGTGCAACGCAACGATGATGTGCAATGCAACAATTAGAGAACTTCCCCTGGGGAAGAGTCAACAGCCGATGGGCGCGTTTTGACTGTTTCCGGAAGGATTGAGCGCAGGCCCCTGATGAGGGGTTCAGGGCGTCAAGGCGTTGCCCGGGATTGGTCAGGATCGTCCGGCGCACCCGGCGGGTTATCTAGAGGACGCTGGCGGTTCGACCACCAGGTTAGATAGATCGAACCGACCTTTACGACAGGGATGCGGCGGGTGCGCTCGCGCTCGCGCAATTCCCGATACACCTTCATCTTCAAGGTGCTGCCCGGCAACTTGATACGAACCGCCATCAGCCCAACCCCCATTGTGCAGCGCAGCAATTAGAGAGCTTCCGCGGCGGAAGAGTCAACAGCCGATCATTGACTATTTCTGGGGCTATCTTCTGGGACTGTTTCCAGAAGGGTCGGGTCGCAGGCTCATCATTTTGGCGGGGGCCTGGACGGACGATCCGACATGCTGCTCGGCCACCAGACGATGAAGTAATTTCCGACCTGCCAGACCGGAACTTCGCGCTTCTGTTCGCGGCGGCGCAGCTCGTCCTTCGTCTTGATCTTCAAGGTCCCGCCCGGAAGCCTGATCCTTATTGTCACGTGCCCTCCCTGTGTCCCACACGGTACGAACGGTTCATGGGAGCAGTTTCATCCCGGCTAAGCAATTTCGGATCAGGCAGCAAGACGGATCGAGCTGTTTTCAAATGGTCAACACCGTCACTTGAAGAAATCCGCCATGCCCTGGATAGCCAGGAACGCATAGAGGATCGGCCCGGCGACCAGCCCGCAATAGAGGCACAGGATCGCTGCCAGCGCCAGAAGCAAGGGCTTGTCGCGGCCGACCGCGCATAGCTCGGCCTTCACCGTCCAGCGCGCCGTTCCTTCATCTTGCGACATGGGCCGCTGTCCTCCCGATCTCCGCTCCTCTTGGGGCTCATTTCACACAGTCGGTTGCAAACATCAACCTGCCCGCGACCTGGGCGGAAAGGACAAGACCATGGATACCACGTTCAAGGGCGCCGCCAGGCGCCTGGTCGACCTCGATCTGCCAAAACTTGGCGCCAGGATCGGCGTCGGCGAGGATGAGATCCACGCCTTTCTCGACGTCGAGACCAGCGGGCATGGCTTCGACGCCCATGGCCGGCCGATCATCCTGTTCGAGCCGCATGTCTTTTTCCGCAACCTGTCGGGGGCGAAGCGTGCGCAAGCAGTCGCGGCCGGACTTGCCTATGTCAGGTGGGGCGAAAAGCCTTATCCCCGGGACAGCTATCCGCGCCTGAAAGCGGCTATCGCGATCGACGAGACGGCGGCGCTCAGATCGGCGTCATGGGGGCTCGGCCAGGTTCTCGGCGAGAATTTCAAGGCGGCCGGCTTCCCCACCGTGCAGGCCATGGTCGAAGCCATGATGGAGGACGAGGCGCTGCAGCTGGCTGCGGCGGTCAATTTCATCGCCGCCAACCGGCTCGACGGCAAATTGCGCAAGCATGATTGGGCCGGCTTTGCCAAGGGCTACAACGGCGCATCCTTTGGGAAAAACGCCTACGATATCAGGCTTGCCGACGCGTTCCGCAAATGGTCTGGGATCAGGGACACGCCGTGGCCGCCCGCTGCCCCAGCACAGCCTCCAGCGCCTGTTCCGATCCCGCATGCTCCGCAGCTGAACGGTTCCCCGACTTCGGAGGCAGAGCCGGGCAGGGCTGGAGTCCGGCCCGGACCGTTGCCCGGATTCTGGGCCGCGGTCCTGGCTCCGTTGGTCGCCGCAATCCTCTCCTTGTTTCGAAAGGTAAAGCCATGACGTGGTTCAATACCAATGCGGCGCACAATCTGATCAATGTGCTGATCCTGCTGCTTACCGGCCTGGTCGGCTTCGACTGGACGATGTTCGGCATCGACGCGGCCCTGGCGCTCAAGATCACCGGGGTGCTGACCCTGCTCAAGATCCTGATGAATGTCGTCCGCGACGGCGTCGCCGGCCTCGTCAGAAGACAGCCCGCCGTGGAGGGCAATTGAGATGTGGGTGCTTTCCATGCTGAGCGCGCTCGCCGGCAACAAGGCGATCATGGCGATCTTCGCAGCACTCGTCGGCGGCATCGGCCTCTTTGTCGCCGGCGGCATCAGCCGGGCCAGGAAGGATACGGCCAGGCGAGCGGCGGAAAAACTCGCCGCGGCGCAGGATCGCCTCGAAATGGACCGCGAGGCGACCGATGCCGAACGCGCGGCGCGCGACCTGCCGGACGAAGCCGCACGGCGGGAGGCGATGCGATGGGCAAGGCACTGATGATCGGTCTGCTGCTCGGGGGCCTGTTGCTCGCCGGATGCACAACGCCGGTTTCGCCCGCGCGCCAGGTCTGGTGCGACCACAATCAGGCGCGGCGTCCGTCCGCCCTCGTCGTCGCCGCCATGTCGCGGCCCGAGCTCGACGAGGTGAATGCCTACAACGGGAAGGGCGCCAGATGGTGCGGGTGGAGGCCGTGATGATACAGGAGTTTCTCGATGCTCTCGGCATCAAGGCGCCGGTGGTGGTCGCCGGCCTTTCCGGCGGCATTTTGCGAGCCTTGTCGCGCCACCGCTACAAGGTTCGCGAGATGGTGGCGTCGCCGATCTGCGGCGCACTGGCGGCGGCCTACCTGACGCTTCCCGTGGTGCACTACATCCGCGCCGGCGTGCCTTTGCCGTCGCCTGACGACGACACCACGACGCTGGCCGCGGCGTTCCTCATCGGCGTCTCGGCGATGTGGATTTCGGATATCGTCTTCGAGGTGGTGGTGAGGCGGTTCAAGCCGGAGAAGGAGGAGTGAGATCGCGCCTGTCTTATTGCGCCGCAGTAACAGCCTCCTGCGGGAGACGCTGCTCCGGGTGAAGGTGGGGTGAAGGTGCGGAACCACGGGCGACGGTGCGCGTTACGCACGACCCTTGTGAGGATGCACCATGCCAGCTCGCCCAATCGTCTCGACAGCCGCAGCGATCCTGCTCGCCGCCACAAGCATGGCTTACGCCCGGCCGGATGCGCGCACCATGACATGCGAACAGACGCAGCTTCTGATCCAGAGCCGGCGCGCGGTCGTCCTGACCACCGGCCGCAACACCTATGATCGATATGTCCGTCAATACGGCAACGAGTGCTACTGGCCCGACGTGCCTGTCGCCTCCTATGTCCGGACGCTTGACGGTCAATGTCGGGTCCATCGATGCGAGGAACCGGTTTTCGATTTCCCGGACTGAGAAGCAGCCGGCCTCTGATGCAAGGTCTGTTCGCGCGACATCGGGGGGGCCGATGCCCTAGAAGCCGAAGAACTGCCAGCCAATCAGATATCCAAGCGCGACGACCGCCAGGGGAAACAAGGCGGGCGCCAGCCGGCTGAGGGCGGAGTTCCTTGCCGGTTCCTTCGGGGCGTTCCTGACGGCGTTTCCGAGATTCTTGGTCATGGTCCAATATAGTAGCAATCGCTGATTAACGATTCCCCAACATGCTGCGCCCGCCCGGAAACGGGGCGGTTTTTCGCGTCTTCCACGGAACTCGTCGCTCTTGCCGCTCAAAACTATCCTGTCAGTCGATAGCATGGAGCCGGGCGCGTCGCAGCATACGGGAACCAATCGCCGCCCACCTGCTTTGGCAAGGAGGTGATCCTTCGCGGGAAAGGAGTTCGACGTGAAACCTTTCGAATTCTTGCCAAGCACGCTGATGACGGGCACGCTGATGACGGGCACGCTGATGACGGGCACGCTGATGACGGGCACGCTGATGATGGGTGCGCTGGGTGCACTGGCGTTGGCGGCGCCGGTTGCCGCCCAGACGGGGACACAAGACCAGGCGCCTGCCGGCCCCTGCCAGGCCCAGCCGCAGAACGGCCAGCAGCAGAAGCCGCCCGTCAACAACGGTGCCAGCGACAGCCTGACCGACACGCTTGATCCCTGCAACGGCGTGCTGCAGCCGCCGCCGACCGGCGATCAAGGCATGGCCGCACCGCCGCCGGACCAAGGGAAGACACCGGTGCTCAAGCCCGGCGAGGTGCCGGCACAGCCGCCGAAACAATAGATTCGGGCCTTTGCCGCCTCGCGCCTGACGGGTGCCCCGACGCCGGCACACTTTTTCGCCTTCGGCCCGGAACATTAGCTCTTGCTAAATGTTCCTCTCGAAGCAGTCGATATCACCCCCCTCCGGTATCGCTGCTGATCGGGCAATCCGATCGGCCCGCGTGCCTGCGACAGGAACGCGGGCCACTGTGGTCGCATCAGGGCGGCACCAATGCGGGGATCGAACAGCCGCCGCTCACGGAACAAAGAAGGTTGCGTGAGCGTTTTCAATGTGGGCGCGCCGTTCCCGACTGGGGAAGGCGCAGCCCGCAAACAGACAGGAGAAGACGATGAAAATCCACCTTGTTCCTGCCGCCGCCGGGCTGGTTCTGCTCGCCGGTATCGGCGTGGCCACCGCAGACCAGGTGATTGTCACGCCCGAGCAGCAGACAGTCGTCCGCGAATATGTGCAGAAGCACCCGCTGGCGTCGATCAGCCTTTTGGGAGTGGAGCTCAATATCGGTTCCACTTTGCCCGACACGGTTGAACTTCACGAGGTTCCCGACGTCGAGTACAGATACGTGGTCGTCGACGGTCGCACCGTGCTGGTCGACCCCGGCACCCGCAGGATCGTGCAGGTCATCGACTGACCTTCACCCGCCGCTCTCTCGGGAAGACGCAAGAGGGAGCGGCGGCTCGCCGGCAGGCCGCCGGCCGTTGATCGTCTTGTCGCGGGAAGGAGCCATTTCCATGTTGCCCCATGTCCAGTCACGCAATGTGGCCGCATCTGTCGACAAGCTGCTTGCTGAACGGGGCACTGCCCTGTTGTCGATGAAGGAGTTGATTGCAGAGGTTCGTGAGCGAACTGGAACGGAGCGCTCGGACGCGGATCTGGCGGGGCTGATCACCAAAAAGGCGGCGCTTCTCGGTGTCGCGGTCCTGTCCGACCAGGGCTGAAGCCGCCCAAGACGCCGAACGAAATTTCAGCTAAAAGTTGTCGCTCACGGATTTGAGCCGATGGAGGCAACAGTGACGGACGACAGGCAGGAACGCATTCGCCAACGCGCCCACGCGATCTGGGAGCAGGCCGGCCGGCCCGCCGGCGCGCACCAGCAGCACTGGGATCAGGCCACAGCCGAGATCGACGCTGAGGAGAGCAGGCCGAAAGCGAAGGGTCCCGCGACCGGAAAGGCCACCAAGCCAAAAGCTGTCCGATCGCGCAAGAGTTCAGGAAGCTAGAACATAGCGCTTCGGCAACACAGCGTTTCGGCCGCGGGACGAAAACTCTGTCCGTGCCGCGGCCGAAAGTGTGGAAATCGATCTCGGCTACTTGCCGCAGTGGTTGTCATTGACGGTCGGTGAAACCGTGCCGGGAGCCTTGTTCATTGCATCCGGCATCGCGCCCTGCGGGCCTATAGGGCAGTTACGATCGGCATTAGAATTCAAGTCGGCATTTGAATTCAAGTCATCAGGGCCCGCAATAATGCTACCCGTAATCCCGGTATCGACGGCATTCGGCTCGACGAGGTTCGGATCGACCGGGGCAGGGTCGGTGACGACGCTTCTGTCGCTGCCGGGACCCATGTCAGCGTCTGGGTCGCTGGTATTCTGGGCCATCGCAGAGGTGGCCAGACCGGCGGCGAGAACGGACGCTGCGAGAATCTTCGTGAGCATGATTTTTCTCCATTCGTCTCCATTTTCTCGGTTGTTGCCGCATTTGCGACTATAGAAAAAACCGCTCGGGGGTGGTGAAGGTTCCCATAAAATTCCAGCCTGCGACGAACCGTTCGTGATCATCAGAGCAATCCTTGCCCAGCTATGGGAACTCAAAAGCGTGCTGGCCACGAGCCGTTGACATGACCGCCATGTCACGCTATTGAACAGGACTATACAGGTCTACTGAACAGGTATTCCATGACGCGTCGCACGGCTCTGTCGTCTCCCGGTACGGGCAAGCCCGAACGGATCGCCACCGTCCTCGAGCACGAGATCCGCTCCGGCGTGCTCGGCTTCGGCGACCGCCTGCAGAGCGAGAACGAGCTCGTCCAGCGCTTTTCCGTCAGCCGCAACACCATCCGCAAGGGTCTCGAGGAGCTGTCGAGCCGCGGGCTGATCACCACCAAAGTCGGCATCGGCTCGTTCGTCACCTTCGACGGCATGCCGGTCGACGACGCCGTCGGCTGGTCGCGGGCGCTGGCCAATGCCGGCGCCAATGCCGACACGCGCACGCTCAGGCTCGAAGTCATGCAGGATGCCGAGCTCGCTGCCAGACTGGGCGTCGAAAGCCCGTTCTTCATCGCCGTTGACAGGGTGCGCAGCAACGCCGATGACGGCCACGCCATCTCGATCGAGCGCAGCCGCTTGCCGCTGTCGCCCGAGTTGGAGGACGTGCCGCTGCGCGGCCTGCGCGAGGGCTCGCTGCACCAGACGCTGCGAGGGGCGGGGCTCGTTCCCGATCACGGCGAGGAGTGGGTCGATATCGAGATGCTGAGCGCCGAGGACGCGGCCATTCTCGATTGCGCGCCCGGCGCGCCGTTCCTGCGCACGCGGCGGTTGACGCGCGCGGCCGATGGTCGCGCCGTCGAATTTGTCACCAGCCTTCTCAATCCGGCGCATTTCGCACTTCACCTGGAGTTCTGAGTATGGACACGGCCGAGGCGATCGACCGGGCGATGGGTGCGCTTATCGGCGGTGCGCTGGGCGATGCGCTCGGCATGCCGACGCAGTTGTTGTCGCCGGCCCGCATCGCCGAGCTCTACGGCCACGTCGAGGATTTCGTCGCGCCCGTCGCCGACCATCCAGTGTCGAAAGGCCTGGCCGCCGGCACTGTTACCGACGACACCGAACAGGCGCTGCTGCTCGGCCGTATCCTGGTTGTTTCAGGCGATGGCTTCGATCACACGCGCTGGGTCAATGCGCTGCTCGACTGGGAGCGCGAGGTCAAGGCGCGCGGCAGCTACGATCTCCTCGGACCGTCGACCAAGCGCGCCATCGACGCCATCAATGGCGGCGTGCCGGCCGAGGAAGCGGGAAGTGGCGGCGACACCAATGGCGCCGCGATGCGCGTCGCGCCGGTCGGCATCATGATGCCGCCGGAGCCGCTCGACGCGCTGGTCGCCAAGGTCGCCGAAACCTGCCGCGCCACGCACAACACCTCGATCGCCATTGCTTCAGCCGCAGCCGTCGCTGCCGCCGTCAGCCGCGGCGTTGCCGGCGGCGACTGGCATGCGGCCGCAGATCGTGCCGTCGTGGCGGCCAAGCGCGGCGCAGAACTCGGTCACTGGATCACCGGCGGCGACATTGCCGCGCGTATCGACTGGGCGAGGAGCCTCGTTCGCGGCAAGGCTGTCACTGACGGCATCCGGCTGATCGTCGACCTGGTCGGCACCGGCGTCGCCAGCCAGGAATCGGTTCCGGCGGCCTTCGCGGTGCTGGAAATAGCCGGCGGCGATCCCTGGCTGGCGGCCGTCATCAGCGCCAATCTCGGCGGCGACACCGACACGATCGGCGCCATTGCCGCCGGCATGGCAGGCGCCTGCGCCGGCTTTTCCCGATTGCCGCAGGAACACATCAACCGGCTCAAAGGCCTCGACATTGCGCAGGTGCGCGCGCTCGCCGCCGACCTGGTCGCGGCGCGGATGGCGAAAAGCAGTTCAGGCAAGGACGCGGCGGCATGAGCGGGCGTCTCGTCCATATCGGCAGCGCGGTGGTCGACTATGTCTACAGCATCGACGCCTTGCCGGCGCCCGGCACCGAGAAAACCGCATCGAGCTTTGCCCAGGTCGCCGGCGGCGGCTTCAACATGATGGTCGCGGCCAGCCGCACCGGTATGAAAGTGGCGTTCGGCGGCCAACTCGGCAGCGGACCGAATGGTGACTTCCTGCGTGCCGCCCTCGCGGCGGAAGGCATCGCAACGCTGACCCCGGCATCCACCATGATGGACAGCGGCAATTGCGTCGCCATGATCAGCGGCGACGCCGAGCGCACCTTCGTGTCATGGCCTGGTGCCGAGAGTGTGCTCAGCCTCGGCATGATGGCGCCCGTCCGGGTTGCGCCGGGGGATTGGGTGTTCGCCTCCGGCTACACGCTGAGCTATATTGGAAGCCGCGATGCGCTGGCCGACTGGATCGAGGCGCTGCCGGCGGAAATTCCCTTCGTCTTCGATCCGACGCCTGTTATATCAGACATCCCGCGCGCCATTCTCGACCGGGTGCTGGCGCGCACGAGCTGGCTGAGCTGCAACATCGTAGAAGCGGCCGAGATCGCCGGCCCCGGCGATGTCGAGGCTATTGCTGCCCGGCTTCTTTCCAATCACTGTCCGAGCGCCGAGGGGGTCGTCATACGCGCCGGGGCGAAAGGCTGCTTCGTGCGGTCGGCTGACGGCACCGCGCAGGCCGTGCCCGGTTTTAAGGTCGCCGCCGTCGATACCAACGGCGCCGGCGACACCCATATCGGCGCCTTCGTCAGCGCGCTTTCGCGGGCCGTGCCGCCCTTCGAAGCGGCGCGCTACGCCAATGCGGCGGCGGCGCTCTCGGTCACCCGCCATGGCGGGTCGTCGGCGCCGACCGACCAGGAGATCCAGAGATTCCTCGGCCATTACGATCGACTGACGACCGTGCATAGCCGGAAGCAAGAGGCCCATTTCTGACAGCCTAAATGACGCAACAAGCCCGCCAACCGGGCAGAACAATGAGAGGAACGAACATGCGCAAAACTGACTGCTTTTCTGACGGCGACTGCCGTCTTCACCTCTGCGCTCACGCTGGCCGCCACTGCCGCCGAAGTGCATGTGCTCAACTGGAAGGGCTACGGGGCCGACGAGCCCTGGGCCATCGCGGCCTTCGAGAAGGCGACCGGCAACAAGGTCGTCAACGACTTCTTCAATTCCGAACAGGAAATGCTGACCAAGCTGAGGACCAATCCCGGCCTCTACGACGTCGTCATGATCAACGCAGCCTTCAACGACCAGGCGATGGCGGAAAAGCTGATCCAGCCGATCGACGTTGCCAATATTCCCAATTACGCCGACATCAGCCCGGACAAGGCGGGATCGCCGATGCTCGTTCGTGACGGCAAGGTCTATGGCGTGCCATGGGTGTGGGGCTTGACCGCGCTCGCCATCAACGAGAAGTCCTTCGAGACGCCGCCGACCAGCATCACCGAAATGTGGGACGAGGCCCATAAGGGCCGCGTGGTCATTCGCGACGACGCGGTCGAAGCGGTTCAGTTCGGCGCCATCGCCACCGGCCAGAACATCAACGACATCAAGGACATGGAAGCTGTCAAGGCGAAGCTGACCTCGCTGATGCCGCAGATCAAGACATTCTGGAGCTCGGAGAACGATTGGAACCAGATGGTCGCCTCCGACCAGATCGACATCGGCACCTACTGGAGCGGTTCGGCCGACCGCGCCAAGACGCATTTCAAGCTGCCGGTCTCGCTGGTCATCCCAAGGGAAGGCGCCGTCGCCTGGCTCGACGCCTTTTCCATTCCGGTCGGCTCCAAGAATGTCGCCGGCGCCGAGGCGTTCATCAACTACATGATCGATCCCGGCTTCTATGTTGAATGGGTCACCAAGGTCGGCGCGCCGGTCTCGGCCAACACCAAGGCGGTTGCAGCGCTTCCCGAAGATGCGTTCAACCGCAAGGTGATGGGTGATCCCGATGTCGCCAAGCGCATCCAGTTCCAGGCGCCCATCACCGATGCGCAGCGCGAGGCCTATCTGGCGCTGTGGCAAGAGCTCAAAGTCAACGTGAAGTAGCGGGCGGGCTTTCGGGGAGAGGCATATGGCGGAACAGGTCGCGACCGGTTCGAGGAGCGGATTGCGATCGGCTTTGCCCCTGCTTCTGCCCGCTTATCTGTGGCTGACGGTGGCGATCTTCCTGCCGCTGTCGGCCATGGTCTTCTTCTCCTCCATGACCGAGCTGCCGCTGTCGGGGAAGGCGTGGTCGTTCACGCTGGAGAACTACGCCACCTTCTTCTCAGAGCGGCTGTATTTGACGCTGCTGCTGGCATCGCTCAGGCTCGGGCTTGAGGTGACCCTGTGGTGCGTCGTCATCGGCTTTCCCGCAGCCTATGTGCTGGCCAAGGTGCTGAAAGGGCGCAGCCGCGAGGCGATCTTCCTGCTCGTCATCCTGCCGTTCTGGTCGAACGGGCTGGTGCGCATCTTCTCCTGGGCGATGGTGCTGCGCGAGGGCGGCATTCTCGACACCGCGCTCAACGCCGTGCTGCCGTTCAAGATCAACATCGACCTGATGTATTCGTATCCGGCCGTCGTCATCGGGCTGGTGCATTCCTACGTGCCCTACATGGTGCTGACCTGTTACCTCACGCTGCAGGCGATCGACGACTCGCTGATCGAGGCAGGGCGCTCGCTCGGCGCCTCAAGGCTGCAGATGCTGAGGCGGGTGATCATCCCGCTGTCCATGCCGGGGCTGGTGGCGGGCGCAGCGCTGATCTTCGTGCCCGTCGTCGGCTCCTTCATGGAGCCGCGTATCCTCGGCGGGCGCACCGGTACCTTCTACGGAACGGTCATCGAGGATCAGTTCGTCGCCGTCTTCAACTGGCCGCTGGGCGCAGCGCTGTCCTTCATCCTGCTGGCCGTCGTCCTGGTCATTCTTGCGCTGACATCGCCGGTGCTCAGGAGGGCCGCCTGATGGCGACGACCCGCATCCTCGAATGGCTTGGCCGGCTCTACATCTGGCTGCTGCTCGCCTTCCTCTATCTCCCGATCGTCATCATGGCGCTGATGTCGTTCAACGTCTCGCCCTTCTACCAATTGCCGTTCGAATGGACGACTGAATGGTACGCGTCGCTGTGGCAGAACGACCAGCTGATCTCCGCAACCTCGAACAGCATAGAGATCGCCGTCATCACCACCATCCTTTGCACCGCGCTCGGCACGGCGGCGTCGCTGGCGTTCTATCGCTACGAATTTCGCGGCAAGAAATTCCTGCAAGCGCTGCTGTTTCCGCCGATCGCCATTCCGTGGCTGATCACCGGCACGGCGATGCTGATCTTCTTCTTCGGCGTCGGCATCGGGCGTGGTCTGTTCGCAATCCTGCTCGGCCATGTGGCGCTGGCGCTGCCCTATGTCATCGTCGTCGTCTCGGCACGGCTGCAGACCTTTGCGCCGGAACTGGAAGAGGCGGCGCGATCGCTCGGCGCCAACCAGTGGCAGGTGACGCGGCGCGTGACGTTGCCCTGGATCGTGCCGGGCGTCATCGCCGGCGGGCTGTTCGCCTTTGCCGTATCGTTCGACCAGTTCGTGGTGTCCTACTTCCTGTCGACGCCGGGTCAGACAACCTTGCCGGTCGAGATCTACGCCGCGATCCGCAAGGGTTTCACGCCCGAGATCAACGCGGTCTCGACGATCATCATCGTCGTCTCGATGGCGCTGATGCTGCTTACGGCACGTTTCTTCAAATTCGGCGGAGAGAAATAATGGCCGGCGTTCAGGTATCGAATTTGTCGCGCAATTTCGGGGCGCACAAGGCACTGGATGACGTCTCCATCGATTTTGCCGACGGTGGTTTCTATGCACTGCTTGGGCCCTCGGGCAGCGGCAAGACCACGCTGCTGCGGCAAATCGCGGGCTTCGATTTCCCCGACTCGGGCCGCATCGCGATCGGCGGCGAGAGCGTCGAGCGGGTGCCGGTCGAGAGGCGGCGTATCGGCATGGTGTTTCAGAACTATGCGCTGTTTCCCAATATGAGCGTGGCCGACAATGTTGCCTTCGGCCTGTCGGTGCGTGGCGAAGCCAAGGCAACTATTGCAAGCGAGGTGCAGCGCGCGCTCGATCTGGTACAACTCAGCAAGCTCGGCGGCCGCCGGCCGCACCAGCTGTCCGGCGGTCAGCGCCAGCGGGTTGCGCTGGCCCGCGCCATCGTTACCAAGCCGCGTGTGCTTTTGCTCGACGAACCACTCGGCGCGCTCGACAAGGCGCTGCGGGTAGACATGCAGATCGAACTGAAGCGTATCCAGCGCGAGATCGGCATCACCACCATCTTCGTCACCCACGACCAGGAAGAAGCGCTCACGATGAGCGACCGCATCGGTATCCTGCGCGATGGCCGGCTGGTGCAGGAAGGACCGCCGGAGGAGATCTACGACAGCCCGAAAAGCGAATTCGCCGCCACCTTCCTCGGCGATGCCAACATCTTTCGCGGCGAGACCACAGGCGTCGGTATCCGGCTGCCCGACGGCACGGCGATCGCCGCCCGGGCAGGGGCGACGCTTGCCGCCGGCGCCAAGGCCAGCTGCGCGGTGCGGCCCGAACGCATCCGCATCGCCATCGATTCCGGAAGCGCGGACCAGGCCAATGGCAATGTGCTCCGTGGCCAAGTTTCCAAGCGTATCTTCGCCGGCAACAACAGTACCTATTTCGTCGAACGCGACGGCCAGACGCTCAAGGTCATCGTGCAGAACACCGGCGCTGACAGGCTGGCGGAAGGCCAGGAGGTGCTGCTGCGCTGGTCGCCGAAGAGTACGGTGCTGATCGCCGCGAACTGATCTTGCCAGGCGGACTGCAATCAGGAGAGCATGGTCGGGCATAGTGAGGAAAGCGGAACACCCGATGACGCTTGAATTGATGGCGGGCGACCAGTCGATGCTGCAGGGCGAGCACGGCCCGGCCGTGGCCGCAGCGATGAAGATCCTGGTCGCCTTTTCGAAGGCGGTCGGCGCGCGCAAGCTGCTGGATATTGCCGGTGCCCACATCGACGGCTGCCTCTATCACGGCCAGGCCGGTCTCGATTTCGTCGAGAGGCTGGTCGAGGGCGGTGGCAGCGTTCGGGTGCCCACCACATTGAATGTCGGTTCGTTCGACCTCATCCATCCCGGCCTGGTGAAGATGCCGGCCGCCGAAGAAGTGCCGGCGCGGCGGCTGATGAAGGCGCATCTGGAGCTCGGCTGTCAGGCGACCTTCACCTGCGCGCCCTATCAGACGCGGTTCCGGCCGGCTTTCGGCGAGCAGATCGCCTGGGGCGAGTCCAACGCCATCGTCTTTGCCAATTCGGTGATTGGAGCGCGGACCAATCGCTATGGTGATTTCATCGATTTGTGCTGCGCGATGACCGGGCGGGCGCCGGCCTGGGGGCTGCATTTGAGCGAAAACCGGCGCGGCCAGATGCTGTTCGAGCTGACCGGTTCTTTCGAGCCTACCGACGCCCTGTTCGTTGGCGTCGGGCTGATCATCGGGCAGGCGAGTGGCGACCGCATCCCGGTGATATCGGGCCTGCCAGAGCCGCGCGACGAGGACCAGCTGAAGGCGCTGGGTGCGGCGGCGGCAACGACGGGCGCGGTGGCACTGTTTCATGCGGTCGGCATCACGCCGGAAGCAAAGACGCTCGACGAGGCGTTTCGCGGCAAGGCGCCGGAGGAGACGATCCGGATCTCTCGCGCCGACATCGATCATGCTCTGGCCAGGCTGTCCAGCGTCCCCGACGGTGCGCCGCTTGCGGCCGTATCGCTCGGCACGCCGCATTTTTCCCATCACGAGTGGATGCGCCTGCTGCCGATGCTGCGCCATATCGCGCCGTGCAGGGGCGTCCCGATCTATGTCAACACCGGGCGCGCGACGCTGACGCGGCTTCAGAACGAGGGCGAGCTGGAGAGTGTGAAGGCGTTCAACCTCATTCCAGTGACCGATACCTGCACCTATGTCACCACCATTATCGAGCGCCTCGACGGCGTGGTGATGACCAACTCCGGCAAATGGGCGCATTACGCCCCCGGCAATATCGGCGTCTCGGTGGCGTTCGGCGAGATGGAGGACTGCATCCGCTCGGCAGCGGTCGGGCACGTCGTGAGGGGTGCGCCATGAGTGAACAGGCAAGTCGAGCCCTGAAAAGTCGAGCCCTGAACAGAGTTGGCAGTTTCCAGCTTGCCGGCGAGGCACAAGGCTCGGCGCTGGTGCTGTCGCAAGCGCTCAGTTTCTGGGGCGGCCTGGACATCGAGACGGGCGACATCATCGACCGTTCGCATCCTGGTCTTGGCCAAAATGTCGCTGCCAAGATCCTGGTGATGGCTTCCGGGCGGGGATCTTCGTCCTCGTCCTCGGTTCTGGCCGAGGCGATCCGCAGGGGCACGGCGCCGGCCGGCATTATCCTGCAGCGGCCCGACCCGATCCTGGCCGTCGGCGCCATCGTCGCCGAGTTTCTCTACGATGTCAGCATGCCGCTGGTCGTCTGCGACATATCAGGCATTGTTTCCGGCGACCGGATCGCGATCGGCCTTGGCGAGGATGCGCAAGCGATCGTGAGCAGGATCCAGCCGGCCATCGGTCCTGCCGCGCCACGTCGCCAATAGGCCGCAGCCAGCATGGCATCGAGCTCAAGATTACCTGATCGCCGGAGCACCACAGGCCGCACTTGCTGGCGCGGCCATTCTTGTTTCGAGCGGAAAGTTCAGATCTCCGGGATGCTTTCCCTGAAGATCACCTGCAGCCTTGGCTGGTGCAGTTCGTAGGGCAAGCCCCTGACCGCATGGGTCAAGGTGTTGAGCGCTTCGCGGGCCTCGACGCGCGGATTCTGGTCGATGACCGCGTCGAGCGTGCCGTCGAGCAGAAGCTCCTTGGTGCCTTCCGTCACCTCATGGCCGAGAAACACGGTCGACAGCGCCCGCCCTCGTTCCCTGAGCGCCCGGGCGATGCCGGTGTTGCCAGCGCCGACATTGTAGATCGCGGCCAGGTCCGGGTGCCGGTCCAGCAGGGCGGAGGCCTCCGCATAGGCCTTTTCCCGGTCGTCCAGCATCTCGCGCATCTCGACGATCTGCAGATTGGGCGATTCTTCGGTGAGGATGTGGCGGAACCCCATCTCGCGTTCCTCATGGCCGCGATAGGAGAGCGAGCCGGCGAACAGCGCGACCTTGCCCGGACGGTCAGCGCCCATGAAGCGATTGAGCAGATAGCCGGCGAGCCGGCCGGCAGCGCGGTTGTCGATGCCGATATAGGCGACCCTCGGCACATGCAGGATGTCGGACGCGATGGTGACGACCTTGACGCCGCTGGCCGACAGCGAGCGGATTGCCTCACGGACGGTCGGATGATCGAGCGCAATGACGCCGACACCTTGCGTCTGGCCGCGCAATTCCTGCAGCAGGCGGGCAAGTCGGTCGGGATTGAAGCCTTCGATCGTGGCGACGCGCACGTCGAGGTCCGGCCGCGACTGCGCCTGCGCCTCGATATGCCGGTGCAGCATCTTGATGAAGGAATTGGTGCCGGCGGGCAGGGCGAAATCGAGCCGTATGACATCGCCGCGCAGCGCGTTGCGCGGCGTCGGGCCGTTCGAATTTTCCGCGATGTAGCCAAGCCGCTGCGCCGTTTCAAGTACGACTTCGCGGGTGCGCGCCCTGACCCCGGCGCGGTTGTTGAGCACACGATCGACCGTGGCGGCTGAAACGCCGGCTTCCCGGGCTATGTCTGTCAGGGTGGACCGCATAGTCGATCACCTTACTGCTAGTGCGCTACAGGCGCATCAAAACCGCGGATTAACGGATGTACGTCGGACGACGACTTCATTCCCATCCGCGATTCTGATGGGAAATGATGTATCCGGCCTTAGCCGATGCGCAAGCCGGCGCGCTACACCAAATCGTCGAGCCGGATCGAAAAGGGTAAGGCGACTGCGCACGGTTCCCTCAAATTCAAGCACCAGGTACCGTAGAGTGACCTCGTTGGACTGCATTCTCTCCCCTCATTTGCGATGTTATGACGTGTTTTGATTATCTATGATGTTGACAGCCTTCCCATAGTGTCGTCAATATCCATCATGAGGGCCGTGGAGGAACAAGGCCCCGAGGGAGGACTTCCAATGTCTGATATGATCGGCATGTCGCGGCGCCGTTTGCTGGCGTCCGGTGGAAAGGCGGCAGTGCTTGTTGCCGCCGCAGGTATCGCACCGAAATTCATTCGTCCCAGCCGCGCCTATGCGGCCGATGCGCTCGCGCCGGGCATGATCGGCGGCCCGACGGGCTTCGACGGCTCAGAGCGTTATCAGTATGGGCCTGATACGCCGGAAGGCCGCGCCATCGAGGCGGCAAAGGCGATGAAGGGCGCCGGCAAGGCGCCTGCCAAAATCGTGCTCGGCCTGTCCGACGGCTCGATCGGCCAGTTGACGCAGCCATTTCCTGCCGGCGCGCCCTCGATCAAGGACCTGTGGGAGAAGGAAACCGGCATTCCGCTCGAGATCGTCGGCGTGCCGAATGGCCAGGAGTTCACCAAGACGATGCAGGACATCTCCACCAAGGGTGGGGCCTATGATATCTACGCGGTGGAATGGAACCGTCTCGGCGATCTCGCCGAAACCGGCGGCATCCTGAAGCTCGACGACTTCGTCGCCCAGTACAAGCCGGAATGGGACGATCTCGAGCGCGGCTATGTCAACGGCGCCCAGGGCGTCTCGCTGCTCAACCAGTATCGCGGCTCGACCTATGGCGTGTCGCTGGATGGCGATTTCCAGACCTGGGTCTACCGCACCGATCTGTTCGGCGACGCGGCCGAAAAGAAAGCCTTCTCCGACAAGCATGGCTACGAATTGGCGCCGCCGAAGACCTGGAAGCAGCATGACGAGATCGCGGCCTTCTTCCAGCGCCCGGACAAGGGCTTGTTCGGCTCAACCGATCTGCGCAACCAGGGCTGGGGCTATACCAATTGGTATCAGCGTTATGTCTCAATGGCTTCGCCCAATCAGTTCCTGTTCGACGATACCGGCAAGCCGCTGATCAATTCGGAGCAAGGCATCGCTGCGACCAACGAGTACATCGCCTCGCTGACCCATCATTCGCCGGACGCGATCTCCTGGGGCTGGCCGGAGCAGTACGGCAATTTCGCCAAGGGCGGCGCCGCCATGACCTGCGCCTTCTCCAACCTGCCGAAATTCCTCGACAATGCCGGTAACAAGGATTCGCAGGTCACAGGCAAGATCGGCTCGATGCTGCCGCCCGGCCGCGAGATCGACGGGAAGCTGATCAGCCGTTCGGTGCTGTGGCTGAACCTCTCGGCTTCGGTCTCCTCGCAGGCCAAGAATCCGGAGGCCTGTTACCTGTTCCTGCAGTGGTTGGGATCGAGCCGGATCTATGCCTGGATGACCGCCAATCCTGGCGGCTATTTCGATCCGTTCCGGCTGTCGGATTTCTCCGACCCGCTGGTCCGCCAGACCTATCACGCCTACCACATGGATGTGGTGCGCGAGACGGTCGCCCGCACCGTGCCGACGATCAACTATCCCGGCGCCACCGCCTTCCACAATGCGCTGGACGAGAACCTCGTCGGAGCACTTACCAAGGCCAAGACCGCCGAGCAGGCGATGGCCGACACCGAGGCCGAATGGAAGAAGATCGCCCGCCGCACCGGCGAGGAGAAGCTTCTCGAAGCCATCAAGACCAACAAGGGAGCCTGGCCTACTGTTCTCGATCCGGCCAGCTGATCCTGCTCCCTGAATCCGAATGGAGGGGAGGAGTGATTGCTCTTCCCCTCTGCAAACGATGACCCCAGCAAAGCTGCAAGATGAAGCGTTCCGTTCCTTTCGAAATATTCCGCTATGCAGCGATCCTTGCGGCCATGGCGATGACGCTGGTGCCGATCCTGTGGATGGTGTCGATGGCCTTCAAGCCGATCGCCGAATGGTCGGCGACCGGCGCCCACCTGACCTGGTGGCCGAAGAACCCGACGCTCAGCAATTTCCGGTTCGTCTTCGGGGAATCGACCAACAATCTGATCGTCGCGCTCGACCGCACCGCGCTAAAACCGATCCTGTCGTCGCTGCTGTCGGCCACGTTCGGCACGGCAATCGCCATGTCGGCCGGCACGGCAGCCGCCTACGGACTGTCGCACTTCGGCTCGGGCCAGAATCTGCCGCTGGCGCTGATCCAGCTTCGCCTGTTTCCGCCCATGGCGGTGATGACCCCGGTCATGATCATGTGGGCTTTCCTCAACTTCACCGACAGCTGGTGGGGACTGTCGCTGATCTACGGCATCGTCACGCTGCCTTTCGCCTTCTGGCTGATGAAGACCTTCTTCGACGACATGCCGCGCGAGATCGAGGAAGCGGCGCTGGTTGAGGGCTGCTCGCGGTGGCGCGTCTTCACCCGCATCACGCTGCCGATGATGCGCGCACCGCTGGCCAGCGCCGCGCTGTTCGTCTTCATTCTCAACTGGTCGGACTATCTGATCGCGCTGCTTCTGACGACGCGCGAATGGGTGACGGTCCCCGTCTACATGGCCTCGCTGTCCTCCTCGATGACGGGACAGCTCTACGGCGCCAAGGCGGCGCTCGGTCTCATCGCCGCAGTGCCGCCTGTGATCATGGGCATCGCCATCCAGCGCCATCTGGTGCGCGGGCTGACCTTTGGGGCGCTCAAGCAATGAGCGCGGTGACTGCGACGATTTCGGAGGACGTGATGAAGGCCGTCCAGGCAAAGCCGGCCTTGCGGGACGAAGGGGCAAAGCTCGGCTTCCGGCTAACGCTGCCGGCGCAGATCCTGGTGCTGTTCATCGCCGTCTTCCCGCTGCTCATGCAGCTCTATATTAGCCTGACCGACTGGTCGCCGCTGTCCGGCCTCGGCTGGTGGAACGCCTGGTCGCTGTGGAACAATTTCGCCAACTACACCGACCTTGCCGCCGATGCGCGCTTCTGGAGCGCGCTAAAGCGCACGGCCATCGTCATGATTATCTGCGTGCCTGCGGAATTCCTGCTCGGCCTCGCGCTCGCCACGCTGTTTGCCGACGAGTTTCCGGGCAGGCGGGTATTCTATTCGATCCTGCTGATGCCGATGATGGTGGTGCCGGCGGTGGCCGGCTACATGTTCTTCATGCTGTTCCAGTCGGGCGGCCCGGTCAACGACATCCTGTCGGCGCTATCAGGCTTTCCCGTCACGATTGCCTGGCTTTCGGACCCGACGCTGGCGCTCATCGCCGTCATGGTCGCCGACATCTGGCAGTGGACACCACTGATGTTCCTCATCCTGCTTGCCGGCCTGGTCGGCGTGCCCGAGGACCAGATCAAGGCGGCGACGCTGCTCGGCGCCAATCCCTGGCAGCGCTTCGTCACCATCGTGCTGCCGAAGATGAAGACGATCATCATCATCGCGCTGGCGATCCGGGTGATCGAGAACTTCAAGATATTCGACACGCTCTACATCATGACCGGCGGCGGTCCCGGCGTCGCAACCGAGACGATCTCCGTCTACATCTACAAGCTCACCACCCAGGACCTGATCTGGGGCTATGTCGCGGCGATCGCGCTGGCCATCCTGATCGTGCTGTCCATCGCAGCGGTATTTGCCATGAAGCGCATGGCGCGGGCGCGGGAGGTGCTGGCATGAGCGCCATCCATCTGCAGAATCTGGTCAAGAAGTTCGGCGACTTCAACGCGCTGAAGACGATGGATCTGGCCATCGCCGACGGCGAGTTCATGGCGCTGCTCGGGCCGTCAGGCTGCGGCAAGTCGACGACCATGAACATGATCGCCGGCATGGAGGAGCCGACCAGCGGGAAGATCCTGTTCGGCGAGCGCGACATGACCGGCGTGCCGATGGGACGGCGCGGCGTCGGCTTCGTCTTCCAGAACTACGCGATTTTCACCCATATGAGCGTGTGGCAGAACCTCGCCTACGGCCCGAGAATGCGCGGCGCGCCAAAGGCCGAGATCGACCGTCGCGTCGGAGCCATTGCCGAGATGCTGCAATTGACGCCGCTGCTCGACCGCAAGGCCGACAGGCTGTCGGTCAACATATTGCAGCGCGTGGCGATCGGCCGTTCGGCGATCATGGAGCCGGCGATCTTCCTGCTTGACGAGCCGCTGTCCAATGTCGATGCGGCCTTCCGGGCGGTGATGCGGACCGAACTGAAGCAGTTGCAGCGGCAGTTCCGGCAGACCATGGTCTATGTCACCCACGACCAGCTCGAAGCGATGACCATGGCCGACCGCATCGCGGTGATGGACCACGGCGTGCTGCAGCAGGTCGGCACGCCGCTCGAGGTCTACAACGATCCGGCCAATGTCTTCGTCGCCCGCTTCATCGGTGCGCCGGGGATGAACCTGCTCAGAGGCAGGCCGGCGGAAAGCGACCGTGGGCTGGTCGTCGATCTCGGGCCGCTCGGTGTCACGCCGCCGCTGCCGGTCGAATTTACCGCCGCTGTGCGGGGCGTGCGGAGTGAGGTGCTCTACGGCTTCCGACCGGAGCAGGTGACATTGGCCGAAAGCGGCCGCGGCCTGTCGATGCCGGTGAATTTCGTCGAGCGGATCGGCGCGCGTACCATTATCCATCTCGGCGACGGCGAGGCTTTGGTGAAGGCGGTGCTCGACAATGATGTGGGGCTGTCGGTCGGGCAAACAGCTGTGATCGCACCGGCCGCGCAGTCGGTACGCGTCTTCGACGCCGCCACCGGCCTTGCCATGAAAGCGGGCTGAGACCATGGCCGATATCGTTTTCCGCAATGTGACGAAACGCTATGGCGCCACGATCGCCGTCAACGATGCCTCGTTCACGGTCAACGACAATGAGTTCTTCTGCTTCTTCGGTCCGCCGCTGTCGGGCAAGTCGACGATGCTGCGTCTGGTGCTCGGCTTGGAAACGCCCGACTCAGGCGAGATCCTGATCGGCGGCAGTCCGGTCAATACAATGTCGCCAGCCGAGCGCAACGTCGCCATGGTGTTCCAGAACCTAGCGCTGTTTCCGCATATGAGCGCGCGCGACAATGTGCGCTTCCCCTTGGTCGAACGCCGGGTCGCCGAGGCCGAAATCGAAAAGCGTGTCGCCGACGTCGCGGCCAAGCTGCATATCGGCCACATCCTGCACAAGCCGCCGGCGCAGCTTTCCGGTGGCGAGCGGCAGCGCGTGGCGATCGCCCGCGCGCTGGTGCGCGATCCCAATGCCTATCTGATGGACGATCCGATCTCGGCGCTCGACGCCAGGCTGCGCGAGGAGACGCGCGTCGAGCTGAAGCGCATCCAGCGCGAGCTCGGCAAGACGCTGATCTATGTCACCCACGACCAGGAAGAGGCGATGTCGGTTGCCGACCGCATCGCCATCCTGGAGAACGGCAGGATCAGACAGATCGGCGCGCCGGCCGAGATCTATGACCGGCCGGCGAGCACTTATGTGGCGCGGCTGCTCGGTTCGCCGATGATGAATATCTTGAAGTCGCTGCGCGGCGAGGGCGGCGTCGAGGCGGCTGAAGGCGCGATCCGTATCGCGGACAAGGCTGCTCCGGCCGATGCCGTCGAGATCGGGCTCAGGCCGGAAGACATCAAGGTGCGGCCCTGGTCGGATGGGGAAATATCGGAGGGTGGAGTCTCAGACGGGCGCGCGGGCCGCCCGGCGCGAGTATTCGAGGTCGAGCCGCTCGGCGGCTATACCGTGGTGACACTCGCTGCCGGGCAGGCGCGCCTCAGGGCACTGCTGCGCGGCCAGCTGGATATCAGGCCGGACGCGATGGTGGCGATATCCTGCGAGCCCGGCCGCGTGCATTATTTCGGGCAAAGCGGGGCAGCGCTGGGACGATGACAGCGGCCGCAAGAAACGAGCTTCGGGAGAAAGACATGACGAGCAAAGACTTCGAGCCGGACGTTAAAGTCCGCACCAGGGAGTACAAAATCGGCTGTGTCGGCGCCGGCATGATCATGGCCGAATGCCATCTTGCCGCCTACAAGGACGCCGGCTTTCCGGTGGTGGCGATCGCCTCGCGGACCAAGGCCAGTGCCGAGAAGGTCGCCAAGCGCTGGGAGATCCCGACCGTCCACGACACGCCGGAACAATTGATCGAGGACGAAAACGTCGAGATCATCGACCTTGCCTTTCCGCCGGACCAGCAGCCGGCGCTGATCCGCCATGCGCTGAAGCAGAAGCACATCAAGGCGGTCCTGGCGCAGAAGCCGCTGGCGCTGTCGCTCAAGGATGCGATCGAGTTGCGCGACGAGGCGGCCAAGGCCGGCAAGATCCTCTCGGTCAACCAGAACATGCGCTACGATCAGTCGATGCGCGTGCTGAAGCAGATCATGGACAGCGGCGCGCTCGGCGACATCGTCTTCGCCCAGATCGACATGCATGCGATCCCCCACTGGCAGACCTTCCTCGAGGACTACGACCGGCTGACGCTTGCCAATATGAGCGTCCACCATCTCGACGTGCTGCGTTTTCTGTTCGGCGATCCCGACGAGATCACGACGCTGACCCGCAAAGATCCGCGCACGCGCTTCGACCATTCGGACGGCATCACCGTTTCGACGCTGCGGTTCCCGTCCGGCGTGCTCGCCGTTTCGCTTGAGGATGTCTGGTCCGGTCCGCGCCAGGAGGGCTACAAGGACGACCAGCACATCAACTGGCGCGTCGACGGCACAAAGGGCGTCGCCAAGGGCACGATCGGCTGGCCGACGGGCGCTGCCTCGACGCTGACCTATGCTTCGACCGAGACCACCGGGGGCGAATGGATGACGCCCAACTGGGACACGATGTGGTTCCCGCATGCCTTCATCGGCGTGATGGAGCAGCTCCAGCACGCGGTGAAGACCGGCACGCCGCCGGCGCTGTCCGTCGCCGACAACGTCAAGACCATGGCGCTGATCGAAGCCGGCTATCGCTCGATCGACGAGGGCCGCACGGTCAAGCTTTCCGAAATCTCGACAAACTCAATCAACTGAATCGCTTACAGGGAGGACTTCACATCATGATGCAGGCAGGCATTTTCACGGGCTATTTCCCGTACAGCCTCAAGGAAACCGCGCAGAAGATCCGCGCGCTCGATTTCAACACGGTGCAGCTCGACCTCCATTTTAAGGATGTTGACCTGTCGGCCGGGCAGATCACCAAGGAAAAGGCCCGGACTGTTCGCGACACCTTCCGCGACCACAATCTGCCGGTGTGCTGCGTGTCAGGCTACACCAACATCATCCATCCGGACATAGGCGAGCGTGATAGGCGTGTCGGCTATCTCAAGGAGATCATCCGCAATGCGCGCGATTTCGGCTCGCCTTACGTTATCTCGGAAACCGGCACCTACAACAGCGAGTCCGATTGGGTGCATCATCCCAAGAACAAGACCGAGGAAGGGTTCGAGGAATGCCGCAAGGTCATATCAGATCTTGCCCAGACCGCATACGACCACGGCGCGGTCTTCCTGCTCGAAACCTATGTCAACAATGTCGTCGGCTCGGTCGAGGAGACGGTGAAGATGTTCGCGCAGGTCGACCATCCCGGTCTCGGCCTTTTGATGGACCCGACCAACTATTTCGAGACGCACAACATCGACAGGATGGACCAGATTCTGAACCAGGTATTCGACACGCTGACCGACAAGATCAGAATAGCCCATGCCAAGGACGTCAAGCGCTCGGGCGGTGACAAGTCGGAGAAGCACGCCGACATCGGCGACGAGGACGCGCTGGAGAGCCACACTTTCCGCGGTGTTGGCGAGATCGAGCTGCCGGCCCCAGGCCTCGGTTCGCTGAACTACGACCTCTATCTCAGGCGGCTGGCCGAAAAGCACCCGAACATCCCGGTTATCATCGAGCATCTTTCGGAAGATGACGTGCCGCGCGCCAAGAAATTCCTCGACGACAAATTCCGCGCCAACGGACTGTGACGGCACGGTTCGGCTACCAAAAAAGGGAGGAAGAGAAATGTTGAAATTCGTGTCGAAAATCGCCGTTGCCGCGACCGTGCTCGCCGGCGTGACCATGGGCTCGGCGCTGGCGCAGGATGCTCAAAAGACGTTCTACCTGCTGTCGCATGGCGGCCCATCGGATGCCTTCTGGCTCGACTGGAATGCCGGCGCCACCAAGGCCTGCGACCAGCTCAAGGTGACCTGCAATATCTCCTTCAGCGGCGGCGACATGGCGGCGCAGAAGGAAGCGTTCAACTCGGCGCTCGCCGCCAAGCCCGACGGCATCGCCACCACCTCGGCGCAGCCAGGCCTGTGGACCGAGGAGGTCAAGGCGGCCAAGGCCGCCGGCATCCCGATCGTGTTCTTCAACACCGACGATCCGGCGACCGGACGGCAGGCCTATGTCGGCGCTGACCTCAAGGAGGCCGGCGCCATCTGGGCAAAATACCTGGTCGACCACAAGATGGTGAAGCAGGGCGACAAGGTGTTCCTGCCGGTCGAAGTGCCGGGAGCCAGCTACCAGCAACTCGAGACCGAAGGCATCGCCAGCGTGTTCGATCCGCTCGGCATCAAATACGACGTCGTCGATTGCGGCACCGATCCGGCCGGTATCATCGCCAAGATGACCGACTATATGGTGGCCAACAATCCGCCGGCGATCATCGCGCTCGGCGATTCCGTGGCGGCCAGCATCAAGCGGGTGTTCGACGGCGCTGGCGTGCCGGCTGGCAAAATCCCGGTCGTCGGCTGGGGCAATTCGAAGGAAACAGCCGAATCCGTCAAGGCCGGCTTCGTCAACGCAGCGGCCTGGCAGTTCCCTTCGGCACAGGGCTTCATGCCGGTTGCTTTGCTCGGGCTCGCCGCCTCGGGTGAGCCGATCGGCTACGATATCCACACGTTCAGCCTCTACGACGCCTCGAGCGTCGAACCGATCCTGAAACTCTACAACAAGTGATGGAAACTGACGTCCGCCGCGCAGGCGGCGGGCGTCACCCTGAGATATGGTCCAAGCAGTCATGACAATCGCCGCAGAAGAGGAAATGCCGCGCTCCAAACGCAGGTCGAGCCTGATCCGCTCGCCGCAATTCTCTTCGCTCGTCATCCTGATTGTCCTGCTGGCGGTGTTCGCCGTTGCCGATGCCAACTTCCTGTCGCCGCTCAACATCTCCAACATGATGGCGTTCCTGCCCGAACTCGGCATCATCGCGCTCGGCATGACGCTGCTTCTCACGGCGGGCGAGTTCGACCTTTCGGTCGGAGCCGTGTTCGGGTTGGCGCCGGTCGTGGTCATGCTTCTGGTGCAGAACGGCGGGTTGGACATCGGCATCGCCCTGCTTGTCGGCCTGCTGCTCTGCATAGCGATCGGTGCGGTCAACGGGCTGATCGTCACCAAGATCGGCATCTCCTCATTCCTGGTCACGCTGTCGATGTTGCTCGTGGTGCGCGGGGCTGCGCTCTACATCACGCAAGGCTTTCCGCTGAAATCCTGGGACCAGCCAGGCTTTTTCGTGACGCTGCTGGCCGGCAGCTTCAATATCGGAACGTTCCGTTTCTATACATCCTTGTGGTGGTTCATCGGCCTGTCGCTGCTGGCGATCTACGTCCTGCACTACGCCAAGCTCGGCAACTGGATAAGCGCCATCGGCTCGAACCGTAACGCTGCTGTGGCGCGCGGCGTGCCGGCCGATGCGGTCAAGGTCTGGCTGTTCATCCTGACGTCCGCGCTGGCCGGTCTCGCCGGCATGATCAGCGCGTTCCGCATCTCTGCCGCCTCGCCGGTGGCCGGCACCGGCTATGAACTCGAAGTGATCGCCATGGTGGTGGTCGGCGGCACGGCGCTGACCGGCGGGCGCGGCACGATCCTGGGCACGATCGTCGGCGCGCTGATGCTGCGCAGCATCCGCAACGGCATCGTGCTGATCGGCGTGCCGGGGCTCGCCTACAACATCTTCGTCGGCGTCATCATCCTTGCCATGCTGATCCTGCACGCTTTGCTGCAGAAGAACGCCGCCAGGAGCTGACGATGGAAGTGCTTCGGTTGCAGAACCTGCAAAAGTCCTTCGGCAGCGTCCGCGCCCTGAAGAGCGCATCGTTCGCACTCAATGAAGGTGAAGTGGTGGCCTTGCTCGGCGACAACGGCGCCGGCAAATCCACCCTCATCAAGGCGATCTCCGGCGTGTTTCCCGTCGACCGCGGCGACATCTATGTGCGCGGCCAGAAAGTCTCGATCCGCTCGACGCGCGACGCGATGGATCTCGGCATCGAGACCATCCACCAGGACACGTCGCTGGCGCCGGACCTGAGCATCGCGCGCAATCTCTTTCTCGGTCGCGAGCCGGTCAATCTGAAATGGCTGGGCGTGTTCGCGCCGCTCGATCTCGCCAAGCTGCGCGACGCCGCCGCGGCGCTGCTGAAGCGCGTCGGCATTTCGAAAAAGCTCGACGCCGATGCGCTGGTCAGCACGCTTTCGGGCGGCGAGCGCCAGTCGATCGCCATTTCGCGGGCGATGCAGTTCGCCGCCAAGGTCATCATCCTCGACGAGCCGACCAATAATCTCGGCGTCGAGGAAACGCACGGCGTGCTGCGCTTCGTCAAGGAGGTGCGCGCGGCCGGCCATTCGGTGCTTTTGATCACCCACAACATCCATCACGTCTTTCAGGTCGCGGATCGCATCATCGTCATGCGCCGCGGCGAGATCGTCGCCGAGCAGACGGTCGCCGATACCGATCTGTTGACGGTGGAAAGCATCATTACCGGCGCCGATATGTCGGCCCTGCTCAAGGAGACGAAAGCGAAGTGAAGGAACTGGCCGTCACATGGTAGAGCTTTACGGCAAGACGCTGTCGCGCCGGCAGGTTTCGGAACGGTCCGGCATGCTGTCGCAATTCGCCGGCGTGCGGCTGATGACACTTGGCGACGGCGTGGAGCGCGGCATCCGCATGCTCGAATTCCGCACCGGCTCCGGCCTGCGTTTCACCGCGCTGGTCGATCGGGCGCTCGATATTGCCGATTGCGACTTCAAGGGCCAGGCGATCGGCTGGCATTCGCCGAGCGGCTTTCGCCATCCCGGTCTGCATGAGTACGAAGGCGAGGAGGGGCTGGCCTGGGCGCGTTCCTTCTCGGGCCTGCTGCTGACCTGCGGTCTCGACCATATATTGTTCATGAACGAGGTTCCCGCCGACAGCTACAATTATCCGCCGAAGAAAACGGTGCGCCATTCGCTGCATGGCCGCATCAGCACCGTTCCGGCGCGCCTGACCGGTTACGGCGAGACCTGGGACGGCGACCGCTGCGTGCTGTGGGCCGAAGGCATCGTCCAGCAATCGACTGTGTTCGGCGAGGATTTGCATCTGCTGCGGCGGATCGAAGCCGATGTCGGCGGCAACGAGATCCGGCTTTCGGACCGGGTCGTCAATCACGGGTTCAGCCGGACGCCGCATATGTATTTCTACCACATCAATGTCAGCCATCCGGTGCTCGACGAGGGATCCCGCTATCTGGCGCCGATCCGTGACGTTGTGTGGGCCGGGCATGCCGGCGAGCGCTACGAGGCGCAGAAGGTCGGCTACCGCACAGTGCCGGCGCCGCAATTAGGTTTCAAAGAGCAGGTCTGGCAGCACGAGCTTGGCGCTAACGGCGCCGGGGAAGTGCCGGTGGCGGTGGTCAACGACCGGCTTGGCCTTGGGCTGGAAGTCGTGACCCGCAAGGATCAGTTGCCTTGTGCCTATGAGTGGCAGAATTTCCAGGCAGGGCACTATGCGCTGGGCATCGAGCCGTCGACGCATCATGTGCTCGGCAATCTGGCGGCCCGAGAACGCTGCGAGATGATCTGGCTGGAGCATGGCGAGAGCCGCTCATACAATGCGGTGTTCCGGGTTCTCGATGGCACCGGCGACATCGCTGCCGCTGAAAGCCGGATCGCAGCGATCGCCCGGCAGCCGCAACAGGATTATCCGCTGCCGTCGGGCAATTTTCCGGTGCTCGGAGGCAGGTCGCGATGATGGCGAAGAGGATGCGAAATACCAGTTGGGAGGCTGAGTCCGGTCGGAGCGGGGAGGGCTCTCGGGCCATCAGGATTTGGAGGTCACAATGGCTGGCACAGTGAAGCGCGACTACAGCCTGGTCGGCGAGAGCACACGCAGGGCGATCGAGACGGGGCTGGCTTCGGCCGAGTGGTATCACACCGACGTCTCCCGCAAGGCGATCAAGGAGTTGATGCAACGGTCGGATGGCCCGGCGATCCGCGACACGATCATCTGGATCGTCGCCATCCTGGGTTCAGCTGCCGGCGGCATTTATTTCTGGGGCACCTGGTGGTGCGTGCCGTTCTTCTTCGTCTATGGCGTGCTCTACGGCTCCTCCAGCGACTCGCGCTGGCACGAATGTGGTCATGGCACTGCCTTCCGAACGCGCTGGATGAATGATGTGGTCTACCAGATCGCCAGCTTCATGCTGATGCGCAATCCGGTGACCTGGCGCTGGAGCCATGCCCGCCACCACACCGACACCATCATTGTCGGACGCGATGCCGAGATCGCCGTGATGCGCCCGCCGGACCTGCTGCGCACCGCACTCGCTTTCACCGGTATCCTCGATTTTCGCTACTCGCTTCCGGCGCTGGTACGCCAAGCGTTCGGCAAACTGACGCCCGACGAGAAAAGCTACGTTCCCGAGATGGAACAGCACAAGGCCGTCATCGCCGCGCGCTGGCATATCGCGATCTACATCGCGACCATCGCGGTCGCTCTTTACACGTGGTCATGGCTGCCGCTGGTGCTGATCGGGGTGCCGCGCCTGTACGGCACCTGGCACATGGTGCTGACCGGCCTGCTGCAGCACATCGGCCTGGCCGACAATGTGGTCGACCACCGGCTCAACACCCGTACCGTCTACATGAACCCGATCAGCCGGTTCATCTACTGGAACATGAACTACCATGTGGAGCATCACATGTTCCCGATGGTGCCCTATCACGCGCTGCCCAGGCTGCACGAATTGATCAAGCACGATTTGCCTGAGCCGAACCCGTCGATGTGGCATGCCTATCGCGAGGTCTGGCCGGTCCTGCTCAGGCAGCTCAAGTACGAGGACTATTTCCTCAAGCGCGAACTGCCGCCGACGGCGCGGCCCTATCGTGGCGAGTTCCACGAGGTGAACATGTCGGCGGCCGCGGAATAGGCACTGGGCACTGCCGCAATACAGAAATTTCAGGAGAACAGAGATGGCCGATTGGGTCGAAGCGTGCGCCGTGGACGATGTCGAAGAAGAGGATGTCATCCGCTTCGACCATAGCGGCCGCACTTTCGCGATCTACCGTTCCCCTGATGACGAATTCTTCGCCACCGACGGGTTTTGTACGCATGAGAAGGCCCATCTGGCCGACGGGCTTGTCATGGACGACATCATCGAATGCCCCAAGCACAATGGCCGCTTCAATTACAAAACCGGCCAGGCCAAGGGGGCTCCCGTCTGTGTCAATCTGCAGACCTATCCGGTCAAGGTCGAGGCTGGCAAAGTGATGATCCAGATATAGGGTATGATCCCGAACCGGAGGTCCGCGTCAGCGAAAAGGGGGACCGGTTTTTGCTGCGCTGACCTTCGGTTCGGAAAAGATCATGCAAATTGAAGCCTGACCGACCTTCAATACACGCAACAAGGGGACCAAATCGATGAGCCGTAAAAGACCCACGATCACCGATCTGCGCGCCATGAAGGGCAAGCGGCAATTGACCATGCTGCGCGTGTTGACGATGGACGAGGCCGAGGCAGCCGAAAGAGCCGGGGTCGACATCGTCTCGGTGCCGCCGGAGCTGGTGCTCAACCCGCAATACCGCGATGCCGCACCCAGCCTGTTCACCATGCCGGGCGACAATTTCTACGAGATCGGCACAGCCGACGACTTCGTCCGCTGGGCGTTCCGGCTCTACAAGGCGAGCGCCGACGCGGTCTATTGCAGCGCCGGCTTTGCAACTGTCAAACGGCTGGCCGATGACAATATCCCGGTGATCGGCCATGTCGGACTGATCCCGTCGCGCGCCACCTGGACCGGCGGCTTCAAGGCTGTCGGCAAGACCGCCGACAGCGCCATGCAGATTTTCGAGGCAGTCAAGCGGTACGAGGCCGCAGGCGCGGTCGGCGCCGAGATCGAAGTGGTGCCGGTCGAGGTGGCTAATGCGATTTCGGAGCGGACCTCGCTGATCATGCTGTCGATGGGGGCGGGCACCGGCTGCGACGCGCAATATTTGTTCGCCGACGATATCCTTGGCCAGAACCGTGGCCACATGCCGCGCCACTCCAAAGTCTACCGCAATTTCGCCGCCGAATATGACCGCCTGCAGGCGGAACGCATCGCCGCATTTTCCGAATATGTCGCCGACGTGAACAGCCTGGCCTATCCCGAAGACAAGCATGTGGTGCATATGGACCCGGAACAACTCGGTCTGTTCATGGAGAAGATCGACGCCGGATGAAACGCGTCGGCTAGGACCTGCTCGACAATATCGTCAGCCGGCATATGCGACGGCCGGCGCTATGGCAGCCATGTTCCGGTAGCGAGCGCAGCGTAAAGCGCCTCCGCGTCAATACCCAGCGCTCTGTCTTCCCTAAGCGGCGCGACGAGGGCACGCACGGCTGCGTGAATTCCCGCTGTGCCCGGCGCGAGAGTCAGCCCGTCGCGCAGGTCTACGGCCTGTGCGGCGGCTATCAGCTCGAAGGCGATCAGCCGCTGCCACAGCACGATCATGTCGGCGCATTTCGAAACGGCCAGCGGTGCTTGCGTCGCATGGTCCTCAACGCCCTCCGAGACCTGCAGGAAGTCGAGCATCACCGGGTTGGCCCTGTGGCGGATGGCGGCGAGAATAGCACTTACTGTCTTTTGCAGCGGCACGAAGCCGGCCGAAGCGCCGCCGACCGGCGACAGATATTTGGGCAGGCCGTTGCGGCCTGAGCCGGTAAGCTGGATGAAGCGGGCAGCACAGGCGGCCGCACATTGAGCGATGGCAAGACTGAGCGTCTCGAAGGCAAGCGACAGCGACGGGGTGTGAAAATTGCCGGTCGACAGCACCGTGTCGTCGTCGTCCAGCACCAGCGGGTTGTCGGCGGCGGCGTTGAGCTCGATCTCGACAGCTTGCCTGGCCTGATCGATTGCCTGCAACAGCGCGCCATGGATCGGCGGCATGCAACGGATCGACAGCGGGTCTTGCAAGGTCGCCGGCGTCGGCGCCTTGTCGCGTGCCAGCAGATCGCGCAAGCGTTGCGCGGCCTGCTGCTGGCCAGCGGCCGGTCGCGCCGCCTGCAGGCGCGGATCGAGGATCGTCTGGTTGGCGCCGATGCCTTCAATGGTCAGCGCGCCCGCCTGCTGTTGCTGTGCGAAGGCGGACAATGCGTCAGCCGCTGCCAGCGCACCGCTGCCGGCGGACACCGCCGAGGCGCTTATCAGCGACAGCCCGTCCTTGGGGGCGAGGCTGACGGGGGCGAGGCGGGCCATCGCAAGCGCCTTGGCCGCCGACATGCGCCGGCCCTGAAAGTCGGCTTCGCCGTCGCCGGTCAGCATGCGACCGAGCGTTGCCATCAGCACCAGGTCGCTGTCGCCGATCGAGCCCAGCGACGGCATCACCGGATGCACGCCGGCATTGAGCGCGCCGATGAGTGCGAGGAAAACCTCTGATGAAATGCCCGAACCGCCGACCGAAAACATCGCGGTGCGGGCAAGCATCGTCGCCCGCACGATGTCTTGTGGCAGCGCGTCACCCACGGCGCCGCTGCGTCCTTCCAGCAACTGGTGCTGGAAGGCGCTGGCGTCGCCGCTGACCGACGTGCCGAGATTGGCGCCGAGACCGGTATTGAGCCCATAGATCGGCTGGCCAGAAGCGGCGGCGCGGTCGAGCACTTTTCGCGCTCTGTCCAGCCTCTCCAAGACCGCGGGGGCTACCTCCACCCTACGTCCGGCGCGGGCAACCGCCGCGACGCCCTCGATGCTAACGCCCGTTCCGGTGAGGACAAGCGCGCTCATGCGAAACGCAGCCGCTGGCCGATGCCTTGCGCCTGCGCCTTGGCCAGCATCGCCTTACCCAGCGCGATATCTGAGAGCGACAGGCCGCGATGCCAGAACAGGATCGTCTCGTCGTCGCTCTGGCGCCCCGGCTTGAGGCCGGCGGCGATCTGGCCAAGTTCGGCGTGCAGCGTCTGCTCGCTCAGGCGTCCGGTCTCGACATGGGCGCGCAGCGAGCCGAATTTGCCGCCCTTGCACTGGCCCCAGTCGTCGACGACGATCTTTGCCATGATGTCGGTCAACGACAGCTCCACCGCGCTCATCGTGCCGTAGGGCATCACCAGCCCGCCGGGCTTGATCCATGCGGTCTTCAGCAGCGGCTGCGGTTCCGGCAGCCGCGAGGCCTCGACCACGATGTCGGCGCCCTCGACGCAAGCGCGCCAGTCGGCGACCGCCATGACCGGCTTGCCAAGATCGGCGGACAGCTTGGCAGCAAAGCCGTCGCGGCTTTCCGGTCGACGCGAATGCACGCGGATCTCTTCAAAGTCGAAGAGATGGTCGAGCAGGCGCACGTTCCAGTAGGCGGTGCCCCGCGCGCCGATATGGCCGAGGATCTTCGACGTCTTTTTCGCCAGATGTTTTGCGCCAATGGCGGTGACGGCACCGGTGCGCATGTCGGTGATGACGGTGGCGTCGAGGATGGCGCGCGGCGTGCCGGTGCGCGGATCGAACAGGTTGAGGATGCCGAATTCCGACGGCAGACCGTGCAGGTAATTGTCGACATAGTCGCCGACGATCTTGACGCCCGCCGCATCGAGCGGCGCGACGTAGCCGCGCAGGACATTGAAATGGCCGTTGAAGGACGGGTCCGGCTCGAGATGGACGCGCGGCTCGATCACCGTCTGGCCGTTGCCCTGGGCCACCAGCCCGCCCTCGACCGCATCGACGATTTCCGCATCGACCATATCAAGGGCTTCGATGTCGAGGGCGTTGAGATAATCGATGTAGATGGGCTTCATGCGCAGATTGGTCCTGATGAAGCGGGATCCTAGTCAGAAGAGGCGAAACGAAATCGCGAAGTGTCAAAGGCTGGTTCGGTGGCTAGGTTCAGTCATCGCATAACAGGTCGCGATATGACACGAAAGTTTGTTGGTCCATGTCTGGACGGCGCCGCCCAAATGCTGTTCAAACCGGTGCGTCATCGATTTGCCAGACAATTGCCTGGTTCCCAGTGGCGCGGGAAAAACTTCCGTACAGTTCTGCGCATGACCGCCATTCCCGAAAACAAAGCCTTGGCCGAGACCGCGACGGCGGCGCGGCAGGCGCGGCGCGTGGCGCTGATCGTCGCCGTCGCCTTCTTCATGCAGCTTCTGGATTCGACGATCATCTCGACATCGCTGCCGCAGATGGGAGAATCCTTCGGCGTGCCGGCGGTGGCGATGAGCATCGGCATCACCCTCTATATGCTGACCATGGCGGCGTTCGTGCCGCTGTCGGGCTGGCTCGCCGACCGCTTCGGCGCGCGCAACATCTTCCTCATGGCGATCGCGCTGTTCACGCTGGCCTCGATCGCCTGCGGAATCTCGCAAAGCCTGACCCAGTTCCTCGCCGCGCGTGCCGTGCAGGGCCTGGGCAGCGCGCTGATGACGCCGGTCGGCCGTATCCTGGTGCTGCGTAACGCCTCGAAGTCCGAGCTTCTCAACGCCACCGCACTGATCACCTGGCCGGCCCTGTTCGCGCCGGTGATCGGGCCGGTGCTTGGCGGCTTCATCACCACCTATCTCTCCTGGCACTGGAATTTCTTCATCAACATTCCGCTCGGGCTGGCCGGTCTGGCGCTGGTCGCCCGCTTCATTCCCGGCGACCGCGATTCCGAAACCAGGCCGCTCGACTGGCCGGGCTTTCTTCTGACCTCGGCCGGGCTCGCCTCAATGCTCTACGGCCTCGAGCGGATCGCCCATCCGGAAGACGGCGCCATGCCGACCGTGGCGCTGCTTGCCGCCGGCGCCCTGGTCGGCTGGCTGGCCGTGCGGCATCTGGCGCGCGCAAAAAATCCGCTGCTCGACCTCTCGGCTTTCAAGGTGCAGACTTTCGCCATCTCGACACTGTCGGCCGGCACCATTTTCCGGGTCGCCATCAACGCCACGCCATTCCTGTTGCCGCTGTTGTTCCAGGTCAGCTTCGGCCTGAGACCCATCGATGCCGGCATGCTGATCCTTGCCTATTTCCTCGGCAATCTCGGAATGAAGACGGTGACGACACCGACGCTGAGGCGCTTCGGTTTCCGTTCGGTGCTGGTCTTCAACGGCGTGATCGCATCGCTGTCGATCATGGCCTGCGCAGCGATATCGCCGCAGACCCCCCAATCGCTGTTGGTGGCGCTGATGCTGATTGCCGGACTGACGCGTTCGATGCAGTTCACCGCGCTCAACACACTGGCTTTCGCCGACGTAGCCTCATCGCAGCGCAGTTCGGCGGCGACACTGTCCAGCATGCTGCAGCAAGTGGCGATGTTGTTCGGCGTGGCGATCGCGGCGGCGCTCCTAAACCTGTCGCAGATCGCGAGAAGCGGTCCGGCGCTCGACCTGGTCGACTTCCGCCTTGCCTTCCTGGTGATCGGTGCAATCGGGCTCGCGGTCTCGCTCCGCTTCCTGGCGCTGCCGCCGGCCGCCGGCACCGAGGTTTCGGGCCATTTTCCGCGGAACTGAAATCGGGCTTGACCTTCTCCCCTTGTGGATCGGCGCGTAGCGCCGAGACGGCTCTGCTACGCAACGATCCTTCCAGCACCCCTCATCCGACCGAGCTTCGCTGGGCCACCTTCCCCACAAGGGGAGAAGGAAAGGCGCCGCGCTACACCGGCCGATATACCTTCTCCGCAGTTTTCCAAAAGATGTCCGCCTCGGCGGCCACGCCGTGCTTGGCCACCGCCTCCCGGTGCGCCTTGATCAGCTCGGCGTGGCTCGTCCACAGTTTCTCGATCGGGAAGTTCGAGCCGAACATCAGATGATCGCTGCTGAGGACGTCGATTGCATTGTCGACGATATAGGCGATCAGTGCCGGGTCATTGCGGTGGACGAAGGTGCCGAGGCCGGAGAGCTTGGCGTAGAGATTGGGTGCCGCTGAAAGCGTTCGCAGTCCCACCTTCCAGGCCTCCGTGGTTTCGTCCGACATATCGGTCAGCATGCCGGCATGGGTCAGGATGAAATTGGTCTCAGGATTCTCGCCGACAAGCGTCAGCCCGTCCTTCGTCTGGGCGGGGAAAAGCTGCAGATCGAAGGACAGGCCGTAGTCTTTCAGCCGCGCCACATTGGCCCGCACTTTCGGGTCGATCACCTGATCGGCCGAGGCGGCAAAGCGGAAGGCGGGCGTTTCATGCCAGTGCAGCTGCATGCGCAAGCCGCGCAGCAGGGGGTACTTGATCAGCCGGTCGATCTGGGGCCTGATATCGTCCACCGTCATGTCGGCATAGCCGACGATGGCATGCGGCCAGCCGGTCTCGTCGGCTGTCTTCTGCAGGAAGGCGACCTCGGTCTCGAAATCCTCCTTGGCCCAGTTGGTCTGGACATAGACCGCCTTCTCGACGCCTGAGCCTTGCTGATCGGCCAGGAATTCCTCGATCGGATAGTCGCGGCGAATCGGTTCATAGGGTCCAAAGATGCGCGGCACCATCGGGCCGACCAGCCATGGCTGATCCTTTTGGCGCCAGATGTGGAAGTGTGCGTCGATCGCCTTCTGCATCATGAGACCCTTTTCCAGATGGCTGCGGCCGCCGGGGCAGGGCGGGCGAGCGACAGGATGAAATCGGTGAGACCGGCGATGGACGAACCATCGATCAGATCGTCGAGCACCGGCAGGATGGCGCGAAGCGCTGCCGTTGCCGGCTGGAAACGCGGATCGCCGGCCAGCGGCGTCGCCAGCGAAAGACGGAAGGCGCGTGCGCTCAGCCGGCGTATCGCCATTTCCAGTTCGGCGTGATCGCCGCGCTCCAGCGCGTCAGACAGGATGACCACCGCCGCCCCGCGCGCGAAAGCGGAAAAGCGCGGCACAGACAGGAAGGCGAGCAGCGTCGGTCCCATGCGGGTGCCGCCGTCCCAGTCGTCGACCAGTGCTGCCACGTGGGCCAGGGCCTGGTCTCGGTCGCGAATGCGCAGCGCCGCTGTGATGCGGGTCAGCCGCGTGCCGAAGGTGAAAATTTCAGCCCGGTCCGCACCTTGCACCGCCGCATGCGCCAGCTTGAGGTAGTCCGACGTGTGCAGCTTCATCGAGCCGGACACGTCGATCAGGATCAGCAGCTTGCGCGGCACGGTCTGCCGGCGGCGCAGCAGCGGCGACGGTATGTCGCCATCGGCACTGACGATTTCGCGCAGCGAACGGCGCAGATCGAGCTTGCCGCGCGCGTGCGTGCGCACGGTGCGGAAGGAGCGGCGGACGGGCAAGGCTGCAGCGAGCTTCCGGCGGAAGGAGGCAAGCCCGTCGCCGTCGCGCCGGAATTCGCGGGCGCTCAACTGTTCGGCGCCGGACGATAGCTCGCCGCCTTCCTCCTGGCGCGCCACCTCATTCTCCTCGTCGCTGGCGCCGCCGTCATCCTTGATGCGGGTTTCCTCGTCGGCCTCGCCCTCGACGAGGGCAGCCATGTTGCCGTAGAAATGGCTTTGGAAATGCGCCTCGAATTCGTCGCGGCGGTCCGGCGGCGGCGCCAGCGTGGCAAGCGCCGCTTCGTGGATATCAATCATCGAGCGCGGTCCAAGCAGCGTCACGGCTTGCATGAAGCCGGAGATTTGCTCTGGAGCGATCAAAAAGCCGAAGCGGCGCAGCAGCCGGCCGAAGCCGAGCAAGGGTGCTGCCGCCCGGGGCAAGGCCGCGGCGCTCACGCCAGTGCCTCCTCGACGATCCGGCCAAGCTCGGGGGCGATATAGGACAGGTCTTCCTCGTCCTTGATCAGCACGCCGATGGCGCGGCGAAAAGCTTCCGGCCACGGGCTGCCGCCTTTTTCGAGGAGCGTCGCGGCGTTGGCCCATTCGACCGCCTCGGCGATGCCGGGCGGCTTGGCCAACGGACGGGCGCGGATGTCGCGCACGGCAAAAGCCACGGCGCGTGCGGTCGCCTCGGCGACATCGCCGGCGCGCAGCATGATGATGGCGGCCTCGCGCTCGGCGTCGGGATAGGCGATCCAGTGGTAGACGCAGCGGCGCCGCAGCGCTTCCGCCAATTCGCGGGTGCGGTTCGAGGTCAGCATGACGATCGGCTGCGCCGTCGCGCGGATGGTACCTCTCTCAGGAATGCTGATCTGGAAATCGGAAAGAAACTCCAGCAGCAGCGCTTCGAACTCATGATCGGAACGGTCGATCTCGTCGACCAGCAGGACGCGCTTTTCCGGCGCCTTCAGCACCTGCAGCAGTGGCCGCGCGATCAGGAAACGGTCGTCATAGATGTCGACCTCATGCTCGCCGGCATGACGGATGGCGAGCAGCTGGCGCTGGTAGTTCCATTCGTAGAGCGCATGCGCAGCGTCGATGCCTTCATAGCATTGCAGCCGCACGAGGTCGCGCCCGAGCACTTCAGCTATCGCCTTGGCCGCTTCCGTCTTGCCGACGCCCGGCGAGCCTTCGAGCAGCAGCGGCTTGCCCAGCCGGATCGCCAGGAAGACGGCAGTCGCCAGGCTTTCATCGGCCAGATAGCGCGAGGCGGCGAGGTGCGACGCCACCGCCTCCGGCGAGGTCGCGACAGTCTCGACGCTTCTCCTAGGCATTTCCAACACTCAGTTCGGGGCTTGCGCCTTCAACGCGCGCAGGATGCGCTCCGGCGTGATCGGCAGCGTGTCGATGCGCACGCCGACGGCGTCGAAGACGGCATTGGCGACCGCCGGGATCTGCGGGTTGGCGCACATTTCGCCTGGCCCCTTGGCGCCGTACGGGCCGTCGGCCGAGGGTCGTTCCAGCACGATGATCTCGGTTTGCGCAAGATCGCCAGGACCCGGCATCAGATACTGGTTGAAGTCGGTGCCGCCATGATCGCGATTGGGATAATAGGGTTCAGTCGTCTCATAGAGCGCGTGGCTGATGCCCATCCATGAGCCGCCGATGAGCTGCTGCTCAACCATTTTCGGGTTCAGCGCGCGGCCGATCTCAAAAATGTTCTTGACCGTCAGCACGGTGACCTCGCCGGTCTCGTCATCGACCTCGACCTCGGCCACCGTGCATGCGTGGGCGTAGCAGGTCGACGGCTTCATCGCGCCGGTTTCTTTCTCGGGATATGAGCGGGGGATCAAGAACATGCCGCGACCGGAAATCGAGCGGCCGCGTTTGAAGTGAGCCGACAGCGCGACATCGAAGATCGAAATTGATCTTTGCGGCGCGCCCTTGACCAGGATGTTGCCTTGGCCGTCGGTCTCGAGGTCCGACGCATTCACTTCCAGTTCCTCCGCCGCCACTTCCAGCATCACTTGGCGGGCTTCCCTGGCCGCCTGGATGACGGCGTTGCCGGCGCGGTGGGTGCCGCGCGAGGCGAAGGTGCCCATGCAGTGCGGGCCGGTATCGGTGTCGGCGGTGTCGACGACGACGCGGTCGGTCGGCACGCCGATCGTCTCGGCGCAGATCTGCGCCATGATCTGCTTCATGCCCTGGCCGAGATCGACGCTAGACAGCGTCACCATGAAATTGCCGGTCGGCGTCGAATGCACCAGCGCCTGGGTCGGGTCACCGCCGAGGTTCATGCCGGTCGGATAGTTGATTGCGGCGACGCCGCGTCCACGCCTGATCGCCATCTCAAGCTCCCTTCGCGTAGGACGACATCGCCATGAACTTCTCCGCCACCGGCCAGTTGGCGGCGCGCGAGGCTTCCTGCATGCACTCGATCAGCGCAGCGCCCTCGGTCGGCTGGCGATGCGCCTTCATGTCGCCGTCGCGGTAGGCATTGATGAAGCGGATTTCGAGCGGGTCCATGCCGATCAGCCGGGCGAGCTTGTCCATCTGCACCTCCAGCGCGAAATCGCCGATGGTGACGCCGAAGCCGCGCATGGCGGAGGAGGGCGTGCGGTTGGTGTAGACGCAGTAGGTGTCGATCCAGACATTCGGGATCGTATAGGGGCCGGGATAGTGGCCAGCGCCTTTCTGCGCGCCATAGGGCGAGTGGCGCGAATAGGCGCCGGCATCGGTGTAGCCGGTGACCTTGCGGGCGACGACACGGCCGTCCTTCATGACGCCGTCCTTGATGACGACCTTTTCGGCGGCGCGCGGCGAGGAGATCTGCATCTCCTCCTCGCGGCTGTAGATGAAGGAGACCGGCCGCCCGGTCAGCTTGGCGCCGAGGATGGCGATCGGCTCGACGATGACGTCGACCTTGCCGCCAAAACCGCCGCCGACGGTGCCGCCGACGAAATGCAGCTTGTTGCCAGGCATCTGCAGGATGATCGAGGCGTTGTCGAGGGTGAAGAACATCGCCTGCGTGTTGGTGTAGCAGGTGAAGCGGTCATTGCCCTCCGGCGCGACGATACAGCCGGTCGTCTCGGTCGGTGCGTGTTCGATCGGCGAGGATTGGTAGGTCTGTTCGAGCACGTGATCGGCCCCGGCGAAGCCGGCCTCGACATCGCCGAAGCGCACCTTGCGGCATTCGCCGCTGTCATAGAGATAATAGTTCCGGCCGTGATATTCGTTCACTATCGGCGCGCCGGGCTTCAGCGCCTCCTCCATGTCGAAGACGGCCGGCAGCACTTCGTAATCGATCTTGACCTTGGCCGCCGCTTCCTGGGCGGCACGCTCGGTCTCGGCGAGCACCGCCACCACCGCCTCGCCCTTCCAGCGCACCTTGCCATCGGCCAGCACCGTCTCGTCCTCCGGCCCAATCTGGATCAGGATCAGGATGGTGTAGACATTGTGCGGCACATCCTTGGCGGTCAGCACCTTGACGACGCCTGGATGTTTCTCGGCCTCCGAAGTGTCGATGCCGCGGATGCGGGCGTGATGATGCGGGCTGCGCACCATCTTCAAATGCAGCATGCCGGGAAAATTGCGGTCGGCGAAATAGGCGGTTTTGCCGGTGACATGGCCGGGTGAATCGGAGCGCGGCCGTGGTTGGCCGATCTCGTGCAGATCATCCTTGCGCTGGTCGGCGAAGTAGTTCTTGCGGAGTTCCATCTTTTTGACTCCCCTCAAGCCGCGTTCTGCGAATTGGATCGCGCGGCGGTCAGCACCGCCTGGAGGATCGGCTCGTAGCCGGTGCAGCGGCAGATATTGCCCGACAGCGCCTCGACCACCTCGTCGCGGCTGGGGTTCGGCGTGTGGTCGAGCAGCACCTTGGCGGCCATGATCATGCCCGGCGTGCAGAAGCCGCATTGGGTGGCGAAGGCGTCGAGGAAGGCCCGCTGCAGCGGATGCAGAACGCCGCCTTCCGAAAGCCCCGATGTCGTGGTGATGGCCGCACCGTTGCAGGTTTCGGCCAGCGTCAGGCAGGAGAGCCGGAGCTCACCGTCGATGATGACCGAGCAGGCGCCGCATGTGCCTTGATGGCAGCCGCCTTTCGGTGAGGTGTCGCCGATCTTGTCGCGCAGTGCGTTGAGCAGCGTCGTACCGCTGTCGATGAATTCGGCCTTCTCCGCGCCGTTGAGCGTGAGCTGAACCGGGACCTTTGCCATGTTTCCTCCTTGCGCGCCTGCTCGTGGGCAAGCGCGCTCCCCTGGATATTTCAGCCGAGTAGCAGCCGGCCGAGATGGACCGGCAGGACTTCGTTGCGATACCAGGCACTGGCGATCGGATCGGTAACAGGCGAGGTGCCGTCGCCGGCCGCAGCAAGCGCCGGCGCGATGCCATCGCTGGTGAGCGTCCTGCCGAGCAGCGCCTTCTCCGCCGCCGTCGCACGCATCGGCCGGTCGGCCATGCAGCCAAGCGCTATCCGTGCCGAAGACACGGTTCCGTCCGGTGCCTGTTCCAGCACGGCGGCGATGCTCAGCACCGAGACGCCCTTCGGCTTGATCCTCGACACTTTCAGGAAGCGAAAGCCTTCAGCCGGAAACGTAAATCCAACTGCGGTGATGATGGCGTGGTTGCTTTCGCGTTTTGCCAGGAAGGTTTCGATCGGTAGCTCGCCGTCGTCGATATTGACGGTTGCGTCCAGTGCCAGCAGCGCCACGGTGAAGTCGCCATAGGGCGCCGGGGCGAAGAGATTGCCGCCGACGGTCGCCATGTTGCGGATCGCCGGGCCGCCGACGGCGCGCGCCGCTTGGGCAAGCGACGCGAGATCCGGATTACGGGCGATCGCCGCCATGGTCACCGAAGCGCCAATGCGGACCTTGCCGCCGGAAACGGTGATGGCCGACAGCGCCGGCTCGGTCGACCTGATGAGGCTGGAGACCGACACATCGCCTTCATTGGCGGCGCGCACGACCAGCGTGCCGCCGCCGAGATATCGGGTACCGGCGGCTTTCAGCGCCGCATTGGCGTCCTTGACCGTCGAGAAAGTCTGCAGGGCGAGCGCCATGGAAGGCTCCTTTTGCTCAACTTTGGCCGGCGAAATGACTTTTCAAGGCGTTGAAACCGCCCTGGAAGACGTTGGCGCCCATGCCCTCGGCCAGTTTCTCGGCTTCTTCAGGGGGCGCGTCAAAGCTGGCGGTCCATTCGGCATAGGTGCGGTCGCCATCGGTCACCCGCCGCAGCTGCAGCGTCGCCTTGTGGTTGGTCAGCGGCTGCGGTGTCTCCAGGATGGAGTAGCTGACGAGGAAATTGCCGTCGGAGAAGTCGAGCAGCTTTTCGCGAATGCGGGCACCGCTGGCGAGCTGAAAGTTGCGCACGCAGCCGATCGTGCCGGGATCCTTGCCGTCCTCGATATGGCTTTCGACCATACGCGGATGCCAGCTCGGCAGGCCGTTGAAGTCGCGTATGCGCGCCCAAACCTTTTCGACCGGCGCGTCGATGACGCTGGAGATGGTAACTTTCGCCATATGGTCGTTCCCTTGCAAGCATGTATGTCGCGAGGGTAGGGCGGCGGGCCCGGCGGCGCTTATCAATGCGTCTTGACCGCCTATCAAATAGTCTGAAAAACGGCTGCCAGGCGGCTCAGGAAATGGCCCGCGCCGCCTCGCGATAGAGTGTCGGCGGAACGCCGACATGATCGCGGAAGAAGCGCGAGAAATTGCCCTGGGTGGTGAAGCCAAGATTGCAGGCGACCGAGATCAGCGGCTCCTGCGACCATTGCAACTGCCGCACGGCTTCCTCCATGCGCAACGTGTTCCAGTAGACGTTGGGCGTCAGATTGGTCTGCTCCTTGAACAGCGCGAAGAAATGCGGCCGCGACAGGCCGACGCTGCGTGCCACATCGTCGAAGCAGATACGCTCGCAGACATTGGCCTTCATCAGCTGGATCGCCTTGCGGACACGGAAATCCTGCATGGTGTGGACGCGGGCGCGTGCTACTTGCGGTGCCGAGGCGTCGGCGGCGTCGAGCACGCTGTCGATGAAGCGCTCGATCTCGTAATTGGCGATGTCGTCGATGCTCTCATTGTCGCTGAGATGGTCGAGAAGGTTGGCTGCCGCCTTGTGCAGCCAGGGCTCCAGCGTGATCGCCGGTGCTGAAAATAGCGGCGCGGACGACGGCAGGTCGCGACGCTGGCGCGCCCAGTCCGGATCGATGTAGAAGGCGAGGAACAGGCCGGGCCGGCCGTCGTTGGACAAAGCGTGGCTGTGCGGCTGGAAGAAATTGATGCCGGCGGCGGTGCCGGGCCCAAGCCGCACCGTTTCGCGACCGATGGTCATCTCGCCGGCCGTGCCTTCCAGCCAGATGATGATATGCGCCTCGACATGGGCATGGGTGACGAAGTCGCTGGCGACGTTCAGGACAGAAACATGTCCGAACCGGCCCCAGTAGAGCCTGATCGCTTCCGTCATGGGTATATCCTCCCGCAGGGCGACTGGCCTCCCTTCGCCTGCAATGGGGATAGTGGGGCTCAGTCCGGGCCTGCGTCAAGGCACATGCGCACGCCTGGGCCCCGTCATGGGCCGTACCGGCCGATTATCAGACTGAGCGATAGCAGGGGAAACGAATAGCGTTCGTCAACTGCGGTCTATTCGTTGCGCCTGAAATTGCGGATCCGGTCGAACAGGACCGCCAGCAGAATGGCGCCGCCGATGAACACGCCTTGCCAGAAGGCATTGATGCCGAGCAGGCCGAGACTGTTGCGGATCACTTCGATCAGCGCCGCGCCAACGACGGCGCCAAAGGCCGTGCCCATGCCGCCGGCCAGGTTGGCGCCACCGATGACGGTCGCGGCGATGACCTGAAGCTCCATGCCGTTGCCGAGATTGGTGGTGACGGCGCCAAGCCAGCCGGTCTGGATGATGCCGGCGATACCGGCCGCCAGCGCCGAGATCATATAGACCGCGACCTTGATCTGGCGCACCGGAACGCCGGTCAGCGTCGCCGCATGCTCGTTGCCGCCGATGGCGAAGATGTGCCGGCCGAATTTCGTCCAGCGCAGGACGAAGCCGGTGATCAGTGCCAGCACGATCGTGTAGAGCACCGGATTGGCGATGCCGAACACAAAGGCGCCGCCCCCCAGCGCCAGAAGCTTGTCGTGATCCGGCCCGAACTGGAAGACGACGGTGTTGTTGGAGGCGACCATGGCAAGGCTGCGCGCAATCGACAGCATGCCGAGCGTCACCACGAACGGCGGAAAGCCGAGATAGGCGATCAAGATACCGTTGAAGGCGCCGATGATCAGCGCTGTCGCGATTGCAGCGGCAATGCCGATCTCGATGCCGTAGCCGGCATGCATGGTCACCGCCAGCACCATCGAACACAGGCAAAGCACCGAACCGACCGAAAGGTCGATGCCGCCGGTGATGATGACGAAGGTCATGCCCAGAGCGACGATGGCGACGAAGGTGACGTTGCGGGTGATGTTGTAGAGGTTCTTCGTCGTGGCGAACGAATCCGTGGCGACAGACAGGAACAGGCAGGCGAGGATGACCGCGATCACCACCCAGAAGGTCTGGCTGGCAAACACCCTGGTCAGCAAAGTGTGCTGCTTCTGCGCGATCGTCTGGTCAAGAGTTACTGCCATCGTCGACCTTTATCTGCTTGCGTGGTGAAACCCGCTGACATCAAACCTGTTCGATGGCGCCGGTGATGAGCCCGGTGACTTCCTCGGGCGAACTCGACGCGATCGTCTTGTCGGCAACCTTGCGGCCGCGCCGCATGACGATAACGCGGTCGGCAACGTCAAAGACGTCGGGCATGCGGTGACTGATCAGCACGACCGCAATGCCCTGGTCGCGCAAATGGCGGATCAGGTTCAGCACCTCGGCGACCTGTCGGACCGAAATCGCCGCCGTCGGCTCGTCCATCAGCACGATCTTAGCCTGCGAAAGCATGGTGCGGGCAATCGCCACCGCTTGCCGCTGGCCGCCCGACATCTGCTTGACCAAGTCGCGCGGGCGGGTTTCGGATTTCAGCACGGCAAAAATCTGGCCGGCGCGCTTGTACATCGCGGCGTAGTCGAGGATGCGAAACGGCCCGACACCGCGGCGCAGCTCGCGGCCGAGATAGACGTTGGCGGCGGCCGTCAGATTGTTGCACAGCGCCAGATCCTGATGGACGATCTCGATGCCGTGCTGGCGCGCCTCCACCGGCTTGTGCAGGATCAGCTCCTTGCCGTCCATCTGCATCGTGCCGTGGCTCGGGCGGAAATTGCCGGCGATCATCTTGACCAGCGTCGACTTGCCGGCGCCGTTATCGCCCATCAGGCCGACCACCTGTCCGGCCTCGATCGACAGCGAAACGTCGTTGACGGCCTGGATGGCGCCGAAATGTTTCGAGATGTTGGCGAGTTCGAGAACCGACACCAGACTGCTTCCTCCCCGTGCTTCCGGCCAGCGGTTCTGCCGCGGCCTCGCTCTCCCCAGCCCCTCCCGGGAACAGCGCTTTCGCCCATTTACGCACATGCCCCCTTGCCGTCAACAGCGGCTTCTTTCGAAAAATCCGTTTTGTAGGACAAATAGCAATTGACGTTGGTCGCAAGCCGATATTAGCTAAGCGTCGGAGGAGATTATGCCGATCTCCTGTTCCGGCGCGCCGGCGGAATCGGCGGAGGTTTATCGGTCGAGGATCTGGCAGCGTCCGTACCGCGCTGGTCTGCGGCCGCATCTGGAAATACTTATCGGCCCGGCTTGGCGACACGAGTGCTCGCGAAACGAACCTCTGCCATCGCGCATCCGGGCCGGTCTGTGTGGCGGGCACGCCGTGTCCGTCTGTTTCAAGGGAGGACTGAAATGAGGAAATCAATGTTGCTCGCTGCCGTCGCCATGCTGGCGTTGGGCGCCGGGCCGGCTATGGCCAAGAAACAGCTCGTCATCGTGGTGAAGGGGCTCGACAATCCGTTCTTCGAGGCCATCAACCAAGGTTGCCAGAAATGGAACTCGGAAAACGCCAACTCGGAATATGAATGCTTCTACACAGGTCCGGCGTCGACCTCGGACGAGGCCGGCGAAGCCCAGATCGTTCAGGACATGCTGAGCAAGCCAGACACGGTGGCGATGGCCATTTCGCCGTCCAACGCGCCGCTGATCGCGCAGACGATCAAAAGTGCCAATCCGTCGATCCCGATCATGACGCTCGACGCCGACCTCAGCAAGGAAGATGCGGCGCTGCGCAAGACCTATCTCGGCACCGACAACTACCTGATGGGCTACAAGATCGGCGAGTATATCAAGAAGGCCAAGCCGGATGGCGGCAAGATCTGCACCATCCAAGGCAATCCGGCGGCCGACAACATCCTGCGCCGCGCTCAGGGCATGCGCGACGCGCTTACAGGCCAGAAGGATCTCCCGGCGCTCGCCGGCGAGGGCGGCTGGACCGAGGTCGCCGGCTGCCCGGTGTTCACCAATGACGACGGCGCCAAGGGCGTGCAGGCGATGACCGATATCCTCGCCGCCAATCCCGATCTCGACGCTTTCGGCATCATGGGCGGCTGGCCGCTGTTCGGTGCGCCGCAGCCCTATCGCGACCTGTTCAAGCCGATGGCCGACAAGATCGCCAAGAACGAGTTCGTCATCGGCGCCGCCGATACGATCGGTGAGGAAGTGGCGATCGCCAAGGAGGGTCTGGTGACCGCGCTGGTCGGCCAGCGGCCGTTCGAGATGGGCTACAAGGCGCCCTCGGTGATGATTGACCTGATCGAAGGCAAGCCGGTCGCCGATCCGGTCTTCACCGGTCTCGACGAGTGCACCAAGGATACGGCCGACACCTGCATCCAGAAGTAGGTTCACAGTTTCGGGGCGTCCGATCGACGGGCGCCCCGTCACACCGGTTCACGAAAACCTACGAGGTGAGATTGCTGGGGCGAACCGCTCCTGCTTTGCCGCGCCTTGAGTTCAGCATGTGCCGGGGAACATGGATGTCGGACGCAAGATCGAAAAAGCGACTTACCACGGTTAACGCACGGGCCAAGGTCAAGGCACAGGCTGCCCGTCCGCCCGGCGCGCGCCGTACCGATGCGGCGCTGATCCCCGGATCGAGCGTGCATGCGTCGCTGGCCAACGAGATCGGCCTCAGGATCGTGCGCGGCGACTATCCGCCGGGAACCATCCTGCCCAACGAGGCCAAATGGTCCGAGACTTTCAACGTCAGCCGCTCGGCGGTTCGCGAAGCGATCAAGATGCTGATGGCCAAGAGCCTGCTGGCTTCACGCCCCAAGATCGGCAGCTGGGTCGAGCCGAAGGAGCGCTGGAACCTGCTCGATCGCGACGTGCTGGCCTGGTACGCGACGTCGCCCGACCGCGAAGTGTTCCTCAGAACCGTGCAGGAGTTCCGTCATATTATCGAGCCGGAAGCCAGCGCCTTTGCCGCGATCCGGCGTAGCGACGAGCAGATGGCCGAGATCAGCCAGGCCTGCCGGGAGATGGGCCAAGCGACGACGCTGCAGGAGCGCACCCGCGCGGACACGCGTTTTCATCTGGCCATCCTGCGGGCGTCGGGCAACGACCTCCTGGTACCGCTCGGCGTGCTGATCGAATCCGCGCTCGACCACCTCTTCGTTTTCGTCACCCGCGAAACCAGCGACCAGCCTCGAGCGCAGGCGCTGCATGAGGCGATCGAGAAGAACATCCGGCTCCAGCGGCCGGCTGCAGCCCGCACCGCAGTGCACAGACTGCTCGCCAATACCGACGACGTTATCGGGCGGTCGCGGCGCTAGAGCGGTCCTTAAACCTCTTGCCGCTTGCCGTCCTTCTCGGTGTCAGGTCGACGCCATTCACCTTGCCGATATGCGTCGCCAGCATCGGCACATATTGATCGGCCGGCCCAGCGGCGAATGCGCCGGCGAATGCGTTCTTCGTGGCATTGCCAAGCGGGTTGGCGATGCCGGCAGCACCCGCCATCGATTCGAGATAGGTGAGGTCCTTGAAGGCGTTGGCGATGGTGAATTTGTGCGCATCGCGGTCGCCTTCCAGCGTCCAGCGCATAAAGGTCTGATAGAAGCCGCAATCCATGCGGCCGTTGCGGATAACGCTGTCGAAGCGCGGCGGCGAGATGCCGACCTTCTCAGCCAGCGCCAGCGCCTCGGAATAGATCGCCGCATAACCCAGCGAAATAAAATTGTTGAGCAGCTTCATGCGGTGGCCATCGCCGGTGTCGCCGATGTGGACGATGCGTCCGGCCCAGGTGTCGAGCACCGGCTTCAGTCGGGCAAAGACCGCGTCGGACGCGCCGACCATGGCGTCGAGCGTGCCTTCCCAGGCCTCCTTCGGCGTGCGGCTGAGCGGGGCATCGACATAGTCGACGCCGAGCGCCTTGAGTTCGGCGGCAAGCGCTACGGTCGAGGTCGGGTCCGAGGTCGAGCAATCAACGACCACCGAACCCTTCTTCAGGCCTTCCTTGAGGCCGCCGGGCCCGCGGATGATGGCTTCGACCTCGCGCGAGCCGGTGACGCAGATGAAGACGATATCGGATGCCACTGCCACGTCGCGCGAGGTCGCGGCTTCCTCCGCACCCCGGCCGAGCAGGTCTTCCGCCGGAGCGCGGTTCTTGCGGCCGAGGAATGTCAGCGAATAGCCCTTATCGACGATGTTCTTCGCGATCCCGTGTCCCATCAAGCCCAGTCCGATGAAGCCGATCTTTTCGCTCGCGGCGGTGGTGTTCATGTCCGTGTAATCCTGTGTTGCGGTCTCGATGACGGCGCTGCACTTTGGCAGGCGAATTGTTGAAGCGGGTTTTTGCCGCAAGCGGTTGATAGACGATTGCAGAGTTCGATATTGTCTGACAATACACATGAATTCCAGGGAATGTGGAGAGCAAAATGACGAAGCGGATCATGTTCACCGGCGGCAGCGGCAAGGCCGGGCGTCATGTCGTGCAGTATCTGGTCGAGCAGGGGTGCCAGCTGCTCAACATCGATACCAAGCCGCTCGACAATCCCAAGGTGCGCACGCTGATCACCGACATCACCGACAGCGGGCAGGTGTTCAACGCGCTGTCGAGCTATATGGGCCTGCATGAATTCGACCCGTCGCTGCGCGCGCAGCCGGTCGACGCCGTGGTGCATTTCGCGGCGATCCCGCGCATCATGATCACGCCCGATAACGAGGTGTTCCGTATCAATGCGCTGGGCACCTATAATGTAATCGAGGCGGCGGTGAAGCTCGGCATCCGCAAGGTGGTGATCGCCTCCAGCGAGACGACCTATGGGCTGGTCTTCGCCAACGAGCCGCGCGACCCGACGCATTTCCCGCTCGACGAGGAGTACGATGTCGACCCGATGGACAGCTACGCGCTGTCCAAGATCGTTAACGAGAAGACGGCGCGCGCCTTCGCGCTGCGCAGCGGCATCGACATCTACGCGTTGCGCATCGGCAACGTCATCGAGCCGCATGAATATTCGCTGTTCCCGAAATGGTTCGCCGATCCGGGTTTCCGCAAGCGGATCGCCTGGAGCTATATCGACGCGCGCGACCTCGGCCAGATCACGCTTCGCGCGATCGAAAAGGATGGGCTCGGCTATCAGGTGTTCAACGCAGCCAATGACGACACCTCGTCCGATCTGCCGACGGCTGAACTCTTGAAGCGGTTTTATCCCGGCGTGCCGGTCAACGCTGAGCTCGGCGAATACGAGACGCTGCTTTCGAACCGGAAGGCGCGGGATGTGCTCGGGTTCCGCCCTGAACACAGCTGGCGGAAATACGTCAAGTCGGCATGACGGGGTCGATGCACCCGGGCTGATCTGTGCATAGAAGCAGGCTTTGCAGCCCGAGGCTTTTCCTGTGCTTGACAGCTTTCGGAATCCGGACTTTGTGAACGCATGCGGGACGGCAAGCCGAATAGGGGAAAAATACCGGCCAAGGTGGCGTCCGCCGAGCGCTCGGCTGTCGTCCGCCGTGCCGATGCGGCGCGTATGCCTGGGTCGAGCGTGCATGCGTCGCTAGCCAACGAGATCGGGCTCAGGATCGTGCGCGGCGACTATCCGCCGGGAACCATCCTGCCCAACGAGGCCAAATGGTCCGAGACTTTCGACGTCAGCCGCTCGGCGGTGCGCGAAGCGATCAAGATGCTGATGGCCAAAAGCCTTTTGGCGTCGCGTCCGAAGATCGGCAGCTGGGTCGAGCCGAAAGAGCGCTGGAACCTGCTCGACCGCGACGTGCTGGCCTGGTACGCGACCTCGCCCGACCGCGAGATGTTCCTGAAAACGGTGCAGGAGTTCCGCCACATCATCGAGCCGGAAGCGACCGCCTTTGCCGCGATGCGCCGCACAGACGAGCAGATGGCCGAGATCAGCCAGGCCTGCCGGGAGATGGGCCAAGCGACGACGCTGCAGGAGCGCACCCGCGCGGACACGCGTTTTCATCTGGCCATCCTGCGCGCCTCGGGCAACGACCTTCTGGTGCCGCTCGGTGTGCTGATCGAATCGGCCTTCGAACATCTGTTCGCCTATACGACGCGGGAACTGGACGATTTGCAGCACGCGCAGAAGCTGCACGAGGCGATCGAAAAGAACATTCGCCTGCAGCGGCCGGATGCGGCGCGCAACGCGGTGCGCAAGCTGTTGGCCAATACAGATAGCGTCATCAAGTCGAGGTAGGCCGACCCTCTAATCTTCTCTCGGGCGCCCAAACACCGCGCGCAGTTCGTCCTTGGCCTCCTCCAACACTTTCTTCTGCTTGGCCGGCAGGTTCTTGCCGGCACGGTTGATGTAGAAATTCAGCATCGACATGGCGGATTGGAACGGCTCGGCCTTGCGCCGGTCACTATGTTCGGCCGATCGCTTCAGCGAGGCCGCGATCTTTTTAGGGTCGTGGGATTCGAAGACGTGCTCCTCGAGGTCCAGCGCATCGCTGTGCTCCGTCACCTCGGCCGACCATTTCCTTTTCCCGGTCATGACAAACTCCTTCCATTGGTGCGTTGATGGAAAACTCCGGGACGGCGGTCACTGTTCCACTTCAGCTCAAATCCCTGGAGCCACGGATTTGCGTGATGTGGCGCTGCACGGCGCGGCCAATGTGCCGATAGTGGTGTCGAACCGGTCGATTTTGCAGAATCGCGGACAGGAAAAGCCTTGAGCACAACCTTCTCCAGCCAGCCAAGCAGCCCCGGCATCGACAGCGCCTATGCCTGGATGCGGCTCGGCATCTCGATGCTGCTGGCGACGATCGGCGGCGTCGGCATGTGGGCGGTCGTCGTGGTGCTGCCGGCGGTGCAGGCCGAATTCGGCGTCGATCGCGCCGCCGCGTCGACGCCCTATACCGCGACCATGGTCGGCTTCGCCGTCGGTAATGTTGTGGTCGGCCGCGCCATCGACCGCGTGGGCTACTGGATCCCGGCGCTCATTGCCTCGGTGGCGCTCGGCACTGGTTTCCTGCTGGCGTCGCTGACCACTTCGATCCTGCAGTTCACTCTTGCCCAGGGGCTTTTGATCGGCCTCGGCACGTCGGCGATCTTCGGGCCGCTGATCGCCGACATCTCGCACTGGTTCAACCGCCGGCGCGGCGTCGCGGTCACGGCTGCCGCCGCCGGCAGCTATCTCGCCGGGGCGGTCTGGCCGATGGCGATGCCCTATGTCATGCAGAGCGAAGGCTGGCGCTTCACCTATGGCGCGATCGGCGTCGTCTGCGTTGCGACCATGGTGCCGCTGATCCTGCTGCTCAGGCGCGGCGCGCCACGTGCGGCCCCTCCCGGGTCGCCCGGCAGCCGGCCCGTCCAGCCGATATCGCTGTCGCCGGCAGCCCTGCAGATGCTGCTCGTCGTCGCCGGCCTGGGCTGCTGCGTGGCGATGTCGATGCCGCAGGTCCATATCGTCGCCTATTGCATGGACCTCGGCTATGGCATGGCGCGTGGCGCCGACATGCTGTCGATCATGATGGTGGCGGGCGTCATCAGCCGGCTGGCGTCCGGTTTTCTTGCCGATCGCATCGGCGGCGTGAAAACCCTGCTGATCGGCTCGGTACTGCAAGGCTTGTCGCTGTTGTTCTACATCCCCTTCGACGGGCTCGCCTCGCTTTACGTCGTCTCGCTGGTTTTCGGCCTGTCGCAAGGCGGCATCGTGCCTTGCTATGCCATCATCGTGCGCGAATACATGCCGGCCAGAGAGGCCGGCCAGCGCGTCGGCATCGTAATCATGGCGACGATCTTCGGCATGGCGATCGGCGGCTGGATGTCGGGCTGGATCTACGATCTGACCGGCTCTTACGCCGCCGCATTCCTCAACGGCGTTGCCTGGAACCTGCTGAACATAGCGGCCATGGTGCTGCTGCTGTGGAAGGCGCGGCGCAGCGCCGCGGCGATGGCCTGAGCACTGACCCCGCTGGCGGGTGGTGTCTCAGTTTGCTCACGACCCGAGCGGAATGACAGTGCGCAATCGTTGGTAGCAAGACCGGCGGTGGCTCCTGCGCCGCGGATGCCGGTCCACGTTCCTGCTTGACTTATACATACCTCGGCGGTTATTGAATTCGTCAAATAGCCAGCGAGTTATCGATTGCCATGTCACAGCCCCATGAGATCCTTTTCAGAACGCTTGCCGATCCGACGCGACGGGCCATCTTCGAGCGGCTGTGTCGCGACGGAGACCAGACCGTCGCGGCTCTGACCGCTCGGGCTGGGGTCTCGCAACCGGCAGTGTCAAAGCACCTTGGGGTTCTGAAGCAGGCCGGGTTGGTGCGCGACCGCCACGAAGGCCGCAACACGCACTATAGCGCGGAGCTCGGCGCCTTGGCGCCGCTGATCGACTGGACGAACCAAATGGCTGGGTTCTGGCAAAGCCGGTTCGACAACCTCGAAGATTTGCTCAAAAGGATGGACCAATGACCAATACTGAGACCGAAACGCGCGCCGTCGTTGTCGAACGGGAGGTAGCTTTTCCGCCGGAAAAGATCTGGCGCGCACTCACGCAATCACACCTGATCGAGGAGTGGCTGATGAAGAACGATTTCAAGCCAGACGAGGGGCACCGTTTCAATCTTAGCGCGGACTGGGGGGCGGTCGACTGTCAGGTCCAGGCAGTCGAGCCCAACAAGACGCTGTCTTACACGTGGGATACCAAGGATCTCCGGAGTGTCGTCACGTGGACGCTCACCCCTACGAGCACGGGGACCCATCTGCGCATGGAGCAGTTGGGCTTCCGGCCGGATCAGCAGCAGTATTACCAGGGTGCCAAATATGGGTGGCAGCGGTTCTTTGCGAACCTGGAGCAGGTCCTGGCGCGGATAGAGTAAGGCGTGCCGGCGCCAACGGGCAATGGCCAACAAGACGGCATCAAATCAAACAAGCTTGCAAGAAGGCTGGCGCCAAGCGGGTCGCCCGATCCGCTTCAGCTCGTCTTCAGAGGAGGTGCTCATGAACTGGAACACGTGGATTCGGCAACTCCACCGCTGGCTGTCGATCATTTTTACGGCGGTCGTCGCTGCCATCTTCATCACCTTGGGCGCAGGTGTCGAGCCCGCCTACTGGGTATACCTCATGCCTCTGATCCCGCTCGCCTTGCTCATGCTCAGCGGTCTCTACTTGTTCGCATTGCCGTACGCCACGAGGTGGCGCAGCGGACGACGCACGGCGTAGAAGCCTGAGCACGGTGGACGACAAGACGCCCGCTCACCACCCACAGCCGAAATTCAAACTGTGGCGCTACCCGAGTTCGGGTAGCTGTCCTGGCCGGTTAGCTTGACAATCGGGTAAGGCTGCGCGACGCCAGACGGGTGCGGCAAGTCGGGTTGGCATGGCGATAGTGGCAAAGACGCTGAACAGCATTTCGTGGCCGCGCTTTGGCGAAGGCGCCGCGTTCGGGACAAGGCTGTGACCAAGCCGCGCTCGCGCCGCGGCGGCGGCCGTCCGACGATCGCCGATGTCGCGCGTAAGGCCGGTGTCGGCGCCATCACGGTTTCCCGCGCCTTGCGCGAGCCGGGGCGTGTTTCGGAAGATCTGCGCCGCCAGATCCAGTCGGCTGTCGATGAGCTCGGCTATCTGCCCGACCCGAATGCGCGGGCGCTGGCTTCGGCGCGCGCCGAGGTCTTTGGCGTGCTGGTGCCGTCGCTCACCAACAGCGTCTTTGCCGAAGTGCTGCGCGGCATCTATGACAGCCTGTCCGACAGTTCCTACCGTATCCAGCTCGGCAATACCCACTATTCCGGCCTCGAGGAGGAACGGCTGCTGCAGGTGTTCGGCCCGCAGCGCCCGGCGGCGCTGATCGTGGCGGGCATCGACCAGACGCCAACGTCGCGAAGACTGCTCGAGACGGCCGGCTGCCCGGTGGTACAGGTCATGGAGACCGGGCCCGATCCGGTTGACATGATGGTCGGCTTCTCGCATTTCGACGGCGGCAAGGCGGCGACGGAGCACATGATCGAAATGGGCTATCGCCGCATCGGCTTCATCGGCGCGCGCATGGACCCGCGCTCGCAGCGTCGTTTGGCAGGCTATCGCGCGGCGATGGAGGCGGCCGGTCTGTTAGACCCGCGGCTGATTACCACCACGCCGGTGCCGTCCAGTGTGACGCTCGGCCGCGAACTGTTTCGTGACGCACTGGCCAGGGTGCCGATGCTCGACGGGGTTTTCTGCAACAACGACGACATCGCGCTCGGCGTACTGTTCGAGTGCCACCGCGCCTCGATCGCCGTGCCGAAGACGATCGGCATCACAGGCTTCAACGATCTCGACATGATGGAAGTGGCTTTTCCATCGGTCACCAGCATCCGGACGCCTCGCTACGAGATCGGCCGGCGCTCGGTCGCTATGGCGCTCGCGGCGATTGCAGGCAAGCGGCCGCAAGAGCCGGTCGTCGACCTTGGCTTCGAGCTTAAGCGCCGCGAGAGCACTGCCCGCTGAAAGCACTGAAGCGCTTTGCAGGCATCCCGAAATGCCGCTTTACACCACCTCATGGGTAGCGCTACCATATGCCTCTAGGCAGAAGTCGCGGCAAAGACCGATGTCTGTTTATTATATATAAGCGACAGCTCACACTTGTTTATTATGTATAATATGATAGTTTTTACTTCGGTTTACCAATCGGCAAGGGAGGAGATCGGGTCGGCATTCGGCCGCCTGAAAGGCGCGACGAGCAAGGCGGGAGGTGCCGGGCCAGACGCGCGAGACGCGTAAGAACAATCAGAAACTGCAACTGGGAGGAATATCGATGATCAAGTCACTCGTTGGTGGCATCATTGCCGCCACTGCATTGGTTATGCTGAGTTCGTCGGCGCTCGCCGAAGCCGAAATCGTCAAGGGCCCCTCTGCCGAGCCGGAATGCTTCGCGCCATGGGCGGCCGACACGCAGTTCTTCAAGTTTCCCAAGAAAGAAGGCCCGTACCGCATCGCGCTCGCCAATGGCTACATCGCCAACACCTGGCGCATCCAGATGGTGCAGACGGCGAAGGCCTATGCGGCGCAGCCGGAGGTCGCGGCGAAACTGAAGGAATTCAAGGTGGTCTCGACCGGCGAAGACGTGCCGGCGCAGATTTCGGCGATCAACAACTTCATCGATTCCGGCTATGACGCGATCGTCGTCAACGCGCAGAATCCGACGGCGTTCGGACCGGTCATCAAGCGCGCCAAGGAAGCCGGCGTCGTGCTGGTCGCCTTCGACAACATTCTCGACACCAAGGACGCCATCAACGTCAATGTCGATCAGAAAGGCCTTGGCGAGTTGTGGGCCAACTGGCTGATCAAGCATATTCCCAATGGTGGCAAGATCCTCGAAGTGCGCGGCGTTGCCGGCACGTCGGTCGACACCGACCGCCACAACGGCATCCATGAAGTTCTCAACGCTTCGGGCAAGAAGTGGGAGGTCACCGAAGTCATCGGCAAATGGGACGATGGCGTGGCGCAAAAGGCCTCGGCCGACGCGATCGCCACCAACGGCCCCTTCGACGGCGTCACCGGGCAGGGCGGCGACACCGGCATCGTCCAGGCGATGATCGACGCCAAGCATCCGTTCGTGCCGTTCGGCGGCGAAACGGAGAACGGCTTCCGCAAATTCTGCGCCAAGTTTGCCGCAGACGGGCTGAAATGTTCGTCGGCCGGAACCGGCCCCGCACAGGTGGCGGTCGCCATCAAGACGGCAATCGCAGCGCTCGAAGGCCAGGTCGTCCCGCAAGCGGTGAAGCTGCCGCTGGCGATCGTCGAGCATCCGAACTTCAAAGAAGGCGTGGACTATTTCCCCGACCAGTCCGACAATTTCTTCGTCGGCAACTCTTTCCCGACCTGCGGCATCAATTTCACGGCGCAGGAAATCATGGGCCAGAGCAAGGAAAACCAATAGACTGATCGCTCGGCGCCGCGGGCCCGCGGCGCCGGTCCCGAAGAACAAGCGCCTTGGGAGGGGCCGATGGACGGTGCGGTTCCGCTCTTCCGCATGGAGGGCATATCCAAGCGCTATGGCGGTGTGCGGGCGCTGGAAAAGGCCGAGCTTTCGGTTACACCAGGCAGCATTCACGCCATCCTCGGCGAAAACGGCGCCGGCAAATCGACGCTGATCAAGGTCATGGCCGGCGTCGTCGCGCCTGACGAAGGCCGCATGATGCTGGACGGAAGCGAGGTGAGCTTCGCTTCGCCGGCAGCGGCCAACCAGGCCGGCATCGTCTGCATTTTCCAGGAACTGTCGCTCGTCCCCGAACTCAGCGTTGCCGACAACATCGTCATTTCCGATCCGCCGAAACGCTTCGGCATGATCGACCGCAAGGCGCAGCGACGCATCGCGGAAGAGGCCCTGGCGCGCGCCGGCGCTGCCGACATCCACCCGCTGGCGCTTGTCAAGGATCTTCCGCTTTCAAGAAGGCAGATGGTCGAGATCGCCAAAGCACTTGCCAGGAAGCCGCGCATCCTGATCCTCGACGAGGCGACCTCGGCGCTGACCGCGGCCGACGTCGCCAAGATTTTCGGCGTGCTGAAGCGGCTGCGCTCGGAAGGGCTGGCGCTGCTCTACATCTCGCATCGCATGAACGAGATCGCTGAGCTTGCCGACCAGTGCACGGTCTTCCGCAACGGCCGCAATGTCGCCAGCTACGCAGCAGGCACCAAGAGCGACAATGAAGTCGTCGAGCTGATGATCGGCCGCGAATACAGCCATATTTTCCCACCGAGGCCGATGCGCGCGCCGGCCACCGCCGCTCCCGTGCTGGAGGCGCGCAAGCTTTCCTGGACCGACCGGCTGGACAATATCTCGCTGTCGGTCGGCGCAGGCGAGGTCGTCGGCCTCGGCGGTCTCGACGGCCAGGGCCAGCGCGAATTGCTGCTCGCCTTCTTCGGCGTGCTGCGCGGCCTCAGCGGGCAGATATTGATCGACGGCAAACCGGTGGCGATCGCCAGCCCGGCCAAGGCGCGCGGTGACCGGATCGGCATGGCGCTGATCCCGGAAGACCGCAAGACGGAAGGCCTGATGCTGCCGATGACGGTGCGCGAAAACCTCTCCTTCGCCGCACTCGACCGGCTGTCCAGGGCCGGCATCATCGACCGTGCCGCCGAGCAGCGACTGATCGACGACATGGTAGCTCTGCTGGCGATCAAGACGGCAGGCCTCGACATTCCGGTCGGCGCACTGTCCGGCGGCAACCAGCAGAAGGTCGTCATCGCCAAATGGCTGATGCGGCAGCCGCGCATCATCCTGCTCAACGACCCGACGCGGGGCATTGATGTCGGCACCAAGCAGGAACTGTATCAGCTGATGCGCAAGCTTGCCGACCAAGGCGCGGCGATCCTGTTTTACTCGACCGACTATGACGAGCTGATCGGCTGCTGCGACCGGGTGCTGGTGCTCTATGACGGAGCAGTAAAGCGCGAGCTGGTCGGCGCCGAGATCACCGAGCGGGCGCTGATCGCCAGCGCGCTCAACATCCATGGCGAAGAGATGCCTGTTGGCCAAGGAGCGGACGCGTGAAGGACTGGCGCTACTGGCTTGCCGAACAACGCGGAACGCTGCTGGCGTTCGGCATCTTCATCGTGATGTTTACGATCTACACCTCGAACCATCCGGCGGGCTTTACCGCCAATGTCGTGCAGACGGCTTCCAACAAGGGCGTGCTGCTCGCCTTCGTCGCCATGGCGCAGACGCTGGTGGTGATCACCGCCGGCATCGACCTTTCCGTCGGCATGATCTTTCTGCTGACCAACTGCCTGGCCTCATGGCTGGTCATCGGCACCGGTATCGAAACCACGTTCGGCGTCGTCGCGGTGCTCGGCACCGGGCTGCTGTGCGGGGCGATCAACGGCGCCATCGTCATCTACGGAAGGCTGCAGCCGATCGTCACCACCATCGCCACCGGCGCGGTCTATTTCGGCATCGCGCTGCTGCTTCGGCCGTTCCCGGGCGGCTCGGTCAACGAGGATCTCGCCGACGCGCTGACCGGGCGGCTGTTCGGCGTGGTGCCGGCGAGCCTGGTGGCGCTGCTGGCCGTCGTGCTCGTGGTCTGGGTGCCGTTCAGCCGATCGGTGCTCGGCCGCGCGGCCTATGCCGCGGGATCGTCGGAGACGGCGGCCTACATGTCCGGCGTGCCGATCCGCCGCGGCAAGTTCGCCGCCTATGCGCTCGCCGGCCTGCTGGCCGCGATCGGCGGGCTGTTCTTGACCTTCTTCACCTATACGGGCGAGGCGGCCTATGCCAGCGGCAATGCCTACACGCTGTTCTCGATCGCCGCCGTGGTGCTTGGCGGCGTCTCATTGTTCGGCGGCAAGGGCAGCGCCATCGGCGCGATCTTCGGCGCGCTCGCCTTCCGTACCATCGGCGACCTGCTCTTCGTCTTCGATTTCGATCCGCTCTGGCAGCCGCTGTTCCAGGGCGTCATCCTGCTGATCGCCGTCAGCCTCGGCGCCTTCGCCCTGTTCAGGGTCCGTAACCGGCTGGAGTGGTTCCTGTGAGCGAAACGACCATGGGCCGCATCGCCAGCCGCATGCCGAAATTCATCCGCCGCGCTGATCCCGCGGTGCTGACCGCCTTTGCCTGCATCGTGCTGCTGCTGTTTGTCGGCAGCCTCTATTCGCGCAGCTTCCTGTCGCCGGAATATCTGCTGCAGCAGCTCAAGGTGGCCTCGTTTCTCGGCGTCATCGCCACCGGCATGATGCTAGTCATCCTGCTCGGCCAGATCGACCTGTCGGTGCCATGGTCGGTGGCGGCGGGCGCAATGATGGCATGTGCGGCCGCCGCCTACGGCCCGGTCGGCGTGGCGCTGGCGATCCCGTTCGGCATCTTCTGCGGTGTCGCGATCGGCGTCGTCAACGGCATCGGCGTCGCTTATCTGCGCATTCCCTCGATGATCATCACGCTCGCCACCAATGCCGTCGCGCAAGGGCTGATGGTGGTCTATACGGGCGGGTTCTCGCCGCAGGATTCGGCGACCCGGGCGATGCGCTATCTGGCGACCGGCTTTGCCATTCCGGGCGTGCCCAACGCGGTCGTCATCTGGGCGCTGATCGGTGCTGCGATGGTTTTCGTGCTGACCCGCACCGGCTTCGGCCGTACCGTCTACGGTATCGGCAACCGCGAGCGCGCCGCCTACCTCTCCGGCATCGACACGCGGCGCGTCGTGCTGATCGCCTTCGCCGTGTCCGGCGGGCTCTCCGCCTTCGGCGGCGTGCTTCTGGCCGGCTATGCCTCCAAGGCGGCGCAGTCTATGGGCGACGCCTATCTCCTGCCGTCGATCGCAGCGGTCGTGCTTGGCGGCACCTCGATCCTCGGCGGCCGCGGCTCGTATCTCGGCACGGTCGCGGGCGTCATCCTGATCACGCTTTTGCAATCCATTCTTTCGGTCATGCAGATGCCGGAGGCGGGGCGGCAGATCATCTACGGCGTCGTCATCGTCGCCATGCTCCTGCTTTACGGCCGCGCGCCGGCCAGCCGCTGACCCGCATCGTGGACGAAAAGGCAGCACAAACGCAGGGGCATCGCGTTCGGCCCGCACCGGCCGTCGTAGTGATGGGCGTCGCCGGTTGTGGCAAGTCGGCCGTCGGCGAAGCGTTGGCCGCAGCGTTGGGCGCCATCTTCGTCGAGGGCGACCGGCTGCATCCGCCGGAAAACGTCGCGCGCATGGCAAGCGGCGAGCCGCTGACCGACGCATTGCGCGAAGGCTGGCTCGACGCGATCGGCCGGCGCATTGCGGGATCGGTCGGCGATGGCCAGGGCGTGGTGGCCGCCTGTTCGGCGCTAAAGCGCAGCTACCGCGAGCGTCTGCGCGGCTTTTGCCAGGACATCGTTTTCCTCTATCTGGAAATCGATCCCGCGACCGCGAAGCAGCGTGTCGGCTCCCGCCAGGGCCATTTCATGCCGGCAAGCCTGGTCAACAGCCAGTTCGCTACGCTAGAAGTGCCGGCAGCCGACGAGAACGCATTGACGCTCGATGCGACGCGCCCGATCGCCGACATTGTCGGCGACGTCATGGGCCTGTTCGAGGCGAATTCATGAGCCGGTGGCCGGCGCGGATCCGCTTCAGGGGCGCCTGATCAGATCTGCGATGTCAGCTCGACTGGAAAATCGTCATTGTCGGCGTCGCGCATCGCGGCGAGGCTGCGATTGTCCAGCACCTCGGCGATCGCCTGGCGCACCTCCAGCATCATGTTCCGGACCTGGCATGTCGCCTCGTCGCAATCCTCGCAGCGCTGATATTGGGTGCGGCTGGCGCAAGGGATTGGCGCCAGCGGCCCGTCGAGGACACGCACGACATGGCCGATCTTGATCTCGGAGGCCGGCCGGGCGAGGCGATAGCCGCCTTCCTTGCCCTTGCGGCTCTGGACGAAGCCGGCATTGCGCAATTCGCCCAGAATGGCATCCAGGAATTTCTTCGGGATGTTGTTGGCGACGGCAATGTCGTTGACGAATGCGAGCTGACCGACCGGCAAGCCTGACAGATGCACGAGGGCCTTGAGGCCGTATTTGCCTTTTTTGGTAAGCATGCTCGATTCAGTTCATGAAAACCCCAACCGCCCGCATCTGGCGGTTGTTTGTGTGTAAATCATGACGTTTGGTCGCACGACGCAGTTTCGCGAAAACAAGCCGTCTGATGGCACAGTAGGCACAAACACGTTGATTCTTCGTGACGTTTTGGATGGTGCGGCCGGAAATGCGCGAAATCACCTTTCCGGACCGCGAAAACGAAGAAAGCCGGCAAAAGCCGGCTTCGCTTCAAGTTCGAAGATCGCTTGCTCAGCGGCTGCCATAAGTCTGGTCGAGCAACCCGCCCGCGGCGAAATGCTCGGCCTGGATCTTGGCCCAGTCGCCGAAGACGTCCTCCACCGTCAGCAGGCGGACATCGGGAAACTCAGCCTTGTATTTGGCGGCGACCGCCGCGTCGCGAGCCCTCAGTCCGTTGCGGGCGGCGATGTCCTGGCCCTGCGGCGTGTAGAGGAAGTCGAGATAAGTCCTGGCGAGGTCACGCGTGCCATGCTCGTCGGCGACCGTGTCGACAATCGCCACTGGAAACTCCGCCAGCAGGCTGACCGAAGGCGTCACCTGCTCGAACTTGTCATCGCCATACTCCCTGCGGACGCCGCGCGTTTCCGACTCGAAGGTGATCAGCACGTCGCCGATCTCGCGCTGCACGAAGGTGGTGGTCGCGGCGCGCCCGCCGGAGTCGAAGATCGGGACATTGTTGAACAGTTTGGTGACGAATTCCTTCACCTTGGCATCGTCGCCCTTGAAGGCTTCCTTTGCGTAGGCGGTGGCCGCAAGATAGGTGTAGCGCGCGTTACCCGACGTTTTCGGATTGGGGAAGATCACCTGCACGTCGTTGCGCACGAGATCGTCCCAATCCTTGATGTTCTTCGGATTGCCGGCGCGCACCAGGAAGGACGGCAGCGAATAGAAAGGCGAGGCGTTGTCGGGGAAGTCCTTCTGCCAGTCGGCGGAGATAAGACCCTTCGAGACCAGGAAGTCGATGTCGATGACCTGGTTGAAGGTGACGACATCGGCGCCGAGGCCCTCGGCGATGGCACGTGCCTGCGCCGACGTCCCGGCATGCGACTGATCTATGGTCACGCCGGGGTGCTCGGCGACGAAGGCCTTGTTCACCTGCGCAAACAGTTCGCGGCCGACATCATAGGACGCGTTCAGCAATTTGTCGGCCGACCACGCTTGGGAGGATGCCAGGAACAGGCCGGCCAATGTGGCGACGCCAAGCAAAAATCGCTTCATGAAAACACGCTCCTGAAATGCCGTTTATCGCAGAAGGATAATCGGGCGATGCCTGACGCGACGAGGCACGCAACCCGGATCTATGGTGTTGCTGTGAGAAAAAGGATTGCCGAAACGGCCCGTTGATAGGATTTTCTTCCAAGCAGATGCATTTCGGCGTGTTCTCAGCACGCCGAGGTAGCCCGTTTAGATACAGCCTTCTACACAGCCGGAAAAAGCTTCCAGCGCCGCGGCCTGAACGCCACCCGGCTTTTCTGCGCCGCCGGATGGTCGACGGGCAGCTCGACCTCGACCCGCTGACGCTCGCCGCCAATTTCGAGCTCCACCCGTCTGGTGCCGGCGACGCGGCGGCTGGCGGCGACCGTGCCGGCGATGCAGCCGTTGCATTCGTCTACCAGTTCGACATCGTGCGGACGGAAGAACAGCGTCGCTTCGCCTTGCGGTGCCTGCGGCGCGGACAGCCCGATCGGGCGATCGGCGATCCAGACCTGGCCGTCCTCGACCTTGACGGGAAGCGAGCTCGATTCGCCGATGAAGCCGTAGACGAAGGGTGAATTCGGCGTGTCGTAGATTTCATCGGCGGTGCCGACCTGCTCGATGCTGCCCTGGCTCATCACCACGACGCGGTCGGCAAGCTCAAGCGCTTCTTCCTGGTCATGGGTGACAAAGACCGTGGTGTAGCCGGTAGCGTCGTGGATGTCACGCAGCCAGCGGCGCAGCTCGCGGCGGACCTGGGCGTCGAGCGCTCCGAACGGCTCGTCGAGCAAAAGCACGGCCGGTTCGATCGCCATGGCGCGGGCAAGCGCCACGCGTTGGCGCTGGCCGCCCGAAAGCTGCGCCGGATAGCGCTTTTCCAAGCCGGAAAGCTGGACGAGATCGAGAAGCTCGGAGGCACGGCGGCGGATTTCCTGCGCCGACGGACGTGTCGGCCCGTGCCGGACCTTGAGGCCGAAGCCGATATTGTCGGCGACCGTCATATGGCGAAACAACGCATAATGCTGGAAGACAAAGCCGACATTGCGCTCCTGGATCGACTTTTGCGACGCATCCTCCTCGCCGAAGAAGATCGTTCCTTTCGTCGGCCGCTCCAGCCCGGCGATCAGCCTGAGCAGCGTTGTCTTGCCGGAGCCGGAGGGTCCGAGCAACGCGATCAGCTCGCCGGACTTGATGTCGAGCGAAACGTCGTGGAGGGCCGGAAACCGCTCAAACTCCTTGCGCACGTTGGCAACGCGAACTTCCATCAACCGTCCCTTTTTTGTCGATGCATGTCGTTATCCCGAAACTGCTACGCACTTTGGGCGACATCAAACTCTTTATTTCTAGTGTCCGCGCGTCGCGGCGAGCTCGGCGCCGTAGCGCATTTCGAGAAGTGTTTTCAAGACCAGCGTGACGAGCGCCAGGCTCGCAAGTAGTGAAGCGACGGCGAAGGCGGCTGCGGCATTGTACTCGTTATAAAGGATTTCGACATGCAGCGGCATGGTGTTGGTCAATCCGCGTATGTGGCCCGACACGACGGAGACCGCGCCGAACTCGCCCATGGCGCGGGCATTGCACAACAAGACGCCGTAGAGCAGCCCCCATTTGACGTTGGGCAGCGTCACGTACCAGAACGCCTGCCAGCCATTGGCGCCGAGCGACAGCGCTGCCTCCTCGTCGCCATTGCCCTGTTCCTGCATCAAGGGAATCAGTTCGCGGGCGACGAAGGGGAAGGTGACGAAGATGGTGGCGAGCACGATGCCCGGCACGGCAAACAGGATGACGATGCCATGCGCCTTCAGCCAGGCGCCGAGCAGGCCCTGTGCTCCGAACAACAGCACATAGACCAGGCCGGAAATGACCGGCGAGACCGAAAACGGCAGGTCGATGAGCGTGGTGAGGAAGGCCTTGCCCTTGAACTCGAACTTGGCGATCGCCCAAGCGGCGGAGATGCCGAAGACGACGTTGAGTGGCACCGAGATCGCCGCCACCAGCAGTGTCAGGTGGATCGCCGAGCGCGTGTCTGGGTTGGTCAGCGCCTCCGTATAAGCACTGAGGCCCTTTGCGAAGGCTTCGTTGAAGACGACGATCAGCGGCAAGAGCAGGAAAATGCCGAGGAAGGCAAAGGTCACGATCATCAGCACGGCTTTCGCCGGGCGGCTTTCGGTCACTGCCGCCGACTGACTTTCGTGGTGTGGTGCGTAGGATTTGATCTCCGGATCAGCCATAGCGCTTGCGGCTCCACGTCTGCACCAGATTGATGACCAGAAGCATCACGAACGACAAAGCGAGCATGATTGCCGCGATCGCGGTCGCCGCCGCATAATTGTATTCCTCCAGCCGGATGACGATCAGAAGCGGCGCGATCTCGGATTTGTAGGGCAGATTGCCGGCGATGAAGATGACGGAGCCGTACTCGCCGACGCCGCGTGCGAAAGCCAGCGCGAAACCGGTGACGATGGCCGGCGCCAGGCCCGGAAGCAGAACCCGGGCGATGGTCTGGAAGCGATTGGCGCCGAGCGTCGCGGCCACTTCCTCCACCTCCTTGTCGATCTCCTCCATGATCGGCTGAACGGTGCGCACGACAAAAGGCAGCCCGATGAAGATCAGCGCTATGACGATGCCGAGCGGCGTGTAGGCAACCTTGATGCCGAGCGGTGCCAGCAAGCTCCCGAGCCAGCCATTCGGCGCGTAGAGCGTGGTCAGCGCGATACCGGCCACCGCCGTCGGCAAGGCGAAGGGCAGGTCGACCATGGCATCGACGATGCGGCGGCCAGGAAAGTTGTAGCGCACCAGTACCCAGGCGACGATCGTGCCGAAGACGACATTGACCGCGGCGGCAATGAAGGCGGTGCCGAAGCTGATTTCAAGCGCATTGGTGGTGCGGCGGTCGGTGGCGATCGCCCAGAAATCGGCCCAGCCGAGCGCGGCCGATCGCCAGACCAGCCCCGAAAGGGGAATGAGGATGATGAGCGTGAGGTAGGCAAGAGAGAAGCCGAGCGTCAATCCGAAACCCGGAATGACGCTCGGCTGTCTGAACCGCCACCCCGCCTTTGCGGGTGCTGTGGTCATGTCGTCCTGATCTAGAGTCTAGCTTACTGGGTCTACTGGGCCGGCTTATAGATCTGGTCGAATATACCACCATCGCCGAAATGGTAAGGCTGCGCCTTCTTCCAACCGCCAAAAAGTGGATCGTCGATGGTGATCAGCTTGATCTCCGGCAGTTTGGCGAGGTCCTCCGCCGGCACCAGGTCAGGCTTCGACGGGCGATAATGGTTCTTGGCGATCAGCGTCTGGCCTTCCTTGGAGTAGAGGTAGCTCAGATAGGCTTCGGCGACTTTTCGCGTGCCCTTGGCATCGACATTGGCGTCGACCACAGCGACCGGCGGCTCGGCCAGGATCGAGGTCGGCGGGTAGACTATGTCGAAATTGTCGGCGCCGAACTCGTCGAGCGCCAGATAGGCCTCGTTTTCCCAAGCCAGCAGCACGTCGCCCAAGCCTTTTTGCGCGAAGGTTACGGTCGCGCCGCGCGCACCGGTGTCGAGCACCGGAACATGGGCGTAGAGATTGCCGACGAATTCCTTGGTCTTGGCTTCGTCGCCGCCACCCTTGGCGTTGGCATAGGCCCAGGCGGCGAGATAGTTCCAGCGTGCGCCGCCCGAGGTCTTGGGGTTTGGCGTGATCACCTGGACGTCGTCCTTGACCAGATCGCCCCAGCCGTGGATGCCCTTCGGGTTACCCTTGCGGACGAGGAAGACGATGGTCGAGGTGTAGGGCGCCGAATTGTTCTCGAACTTGGTCCGCCAGTCGGGATTGATCTTCTTCGATTTCGAGACGATGGCGTTGATGTCGCCTTCGAGCGCCAGCGTCACCACGTCGGCGTCGAGGCCGTCGATCACGGCGCGGGCCTGTGCGCCCGACCCGCCATGCGATTGCTGGACGGTTACCGTCTCACCGGTCTCGGCCTTCCAGTGGGCGACAAACGCCTCGTCGAATTGCTTGTACAGCTCACGCGTCGGATCATAGGACACGTTGAGGATGGTGGTATCGGCAAACGCGAAACCGACTGTTCCGAATTGGACCGATGCAGCGACCAGGGCGCCGAGCAGTTTCCTGAAATGAGGATTGGTCATTTACGCCTCCGTTGAGATCGCTTCAAATCTACTGAATTGGTAGAAATTAGATGCACTCAATGTTGCTTTTTTTGTCCGTTCGAAGCAATTTTCCGCCGATCTTTGGCCTTATGAAGAAATTCTTTCCTCTCGACGGCGGGGTGCCGAATCCGGGCTCATGCAGCGATCTGTCTGGAGAAAGGTCGCACCTCGGCAATGGCTCGATGTGGTCTGGACGCGATTTGCTTCGCAGCGATCAGTGATTTAGTCGGCGGTGAGGGGAAAATCGAAGCGCTGCTTTGGAAACGGCTCGTTTTCCAGCGTGAAATGCCACCATTCGCGGGCATAATTCCTGAAGCCGCCGGCGCGCATGGCCTCGACAAGCCTCTTGCGATTTGCGGTTGCTTCCCCGGCGAGCGGACGGTGCGCCGTTTCGCTCATCGGGTCGAAACAGTCGAAGCCGGTGCCGAAATCGAGCGTGTCGGCATCGGGCGCGCCACAGGCCTGTTTCGGAGCGGTGTTACGGTCGACTCGCGCGATGGCGACATCGACGGTCGAGCCGCGCGAATGCGTCGACAGTTCACCGACATAGCCTTTGGCGATGAGGTCCTTTCGCTTGACCGCCGGATACCATTGCGGGTCGGGTGGTCCGCCTTCCCTCGTCCATTCGCCCATGTCGGAGACGGCGCGCGCAGGGCGGTAGCAGTCAAAGACGACCAGCGTCAGTCCTTTGGCGGCAATCGCTTTCTGGACGCCGGAGAGCGCTTCCGCCGCTCGCCCGGTGAGGATGCATACTGGCGCGTCGTAGCCGGCCGCCTTGCGGCGCAGGAAATTGTCTGTGCGGGCATAGCGGACGTCCTGCCGGATGGTGGGATCGATGTCGGCCAGCCGAACGAAGCCGGCGGGGAGGTCCGCGGAAAGAACAGGGGCGGTACCGGCAGCCGATAGCAGGGCGCAAAACGTAATGCGCTGAATCGTTTGGCGCATTCTATTCAACGAACACTTTCACGCTGGCCGCGCGCCCGACCGCGTCGATCACGGTCAGGGTCGAATAGCCAGCGCCGTCCGGCTGCCAGGTCGCGCTGCGCCGCCGGTCGATGCCGACCAGCGGCTTGCCATTGGCCAGCCAGCGGAACGGGGCGCGGCCGCCTTGCAGCTTCAGCACCAGCGGCGAGGCCCTGGCGGCGGTGGTGCCGAGATCGACGCGGGCGCCGTCGGGCGGAAAGATGATCGTCGGCGCAGGCTCGGTCGGCGTCGCCTGGACCAGCCCGTCGGCGCCAGAACCGAAACGCTCCAATGTCACCGGCAGATCGTCGCGCCTGGGTTTGGTGACGCCGGCCGGCTGGCCTGGCAGCGGCACGGGAGCCAGGCCGGAGCGGACAAAGCCCTCGAACAGGATCGGTGCGGCCGAGACATAGCCGGACAGGCCAGGCACCGCGCCGGCATCGGGACGGCCGACCCAGACGCCCAGCACGTAGCGCCCGTCGAAGCCGACCGACCAGGCATCGCGGTAGCCGTAGGAGGTGCCGGTCTTGTAGGCGATGCCGCGCCGGGCGGCACTCTCGGGCGGCTTGACGCCCGACAATATGTCGGTGATCTGCCAGTTCGCCTGATCGTCAAGGATGGTAGCTGTGGAGCGTTCGGAATTCGCCGGCTCGGTGCCGTCATGCAGCGTGTGGGCCTTGCCGCCATTGGCAAGCCCGGCATAGAGCTGGACGAGGTCGCGCAGCGTCACGCCGACGCCGCCAAGGCCGATGGCGAGGCCCGGCGCCTTGTTGACGGGCAGGATCGGCGTGACGCCGGCCTGCCGGAAGCGCGCGAGCAGCCGCGTCGGCCCGACCGCGTCGAGCACACTGATCGCCGGCACGTTGAGAGACAGTTGCAGCGCCTGCCGGATGCTGACGTCGCCTTGGTAGCCCATGTCGAAATTCTTCGGCCGGTAGCCGGAAAAATCCGTCGGACTGTCGTCGATCAGTGTTTCCTGCGCGACCAAGCCCTGTTCGAAGGCGAGCCCGTAGATGAACGGTTTCAACGTCGAACCGGGCGAGCGGACGATTCTGGTCATGTCGATCCAGCCGGAGCGGCTGGCGTCGAAATAGTTGGCAGACCCGACTTCGCCGAGGATCTCGCCGGTGCGGGCGTCGGCCAGCACCATGGCGACGGACAGGCGGGGGCCGAGCCTGGTTGCGGCATCCCTGGCCACCTGTTCCAGCCCTTCCTGGACGCTTTTGCGGATCGTCAGTTGTAGCTTCTGGCCGGGGCCGGCCTTGGAAAGCGCCGCGTAGGCGGCGTGAGCGGCGAGCGCCGGCAGCGTGCGGCGGACGCCTGAAACGTCGTCGAGCGCGGCACGTGCGGCCTCGCGCTCGCCGAGCAGGCCCGATGAAACCATGCGCGCCAGCACCCGGTCGCGGGCGGCATGAGCGATTGCGAGATTGCGGTCGGGCCGGCGCTTTTCCGGCAATTGCGGCAGGGCAACAAGCAGGGCCGCCTCCGAAACCGTCAGCCGCTTCGGCTCCTTGCCGAAATAAGCCAGCGAGGCGGCGCGCACGCCTTCGAGGTTGCCGCCATAGGGCGCCAGCGTCAAATAGCGTTCGAGGATCTCACGCTTGGTAAGCCGCCGCTCGATCTGTAGGGCGCGCAGCATCTGCTTGATCTTCGAGCCTAGGCTGCGGCTGTCGCGCGGCTCTGCCAGCCGGGCGAGTTGCATCGACAGCGTCGAGCCGCCGGAGACGATACGGCCACTGTTTAAGAACTGGCCGGCGGCGCGGGCCAGCGCCAGCACGTCGACGCCTCCATGGTCCCAGAAGCGCTTGTCCTCGTAAATCACCAGCATGTCGACGAGCTGCTTGTCGACCTGGTCGAGGCGGGTGGCGAGCCGCCAATAGCCGTCCGGCGTGGCGAAGGCGCGCAACAGCTGGCCGTCGCGGTCCTGCACTTCGGTCGACACGGTGAGTTCGGCCGGCAGCGGCGGCGGAAAGGCGCGGTCGAGCTGCCAAAGCCCGCCCGCGGCGATTGCTGCAAAGCCGGCGAGGGAGGCGGCGGCGATGGCCGAACGGCGCAGGATTTTTCGGTAAAGCACGGCGCTGCCCCTCATCCGCCTGCCGGCACCTTCTCCCCGTATAGTGACGGGGAGAAGGGGCCTGTCACGACCCTTGGCGCCTTTTCTGCGACGTTTGAGGTTGGCGAAAACTTCGGCGCAAGCTTCTTTCTCCCCGTCTCTGTACGGGGAGAAATGCCCGGCAGGGCAATGAGGGGCAGCGCCATCGCCATATTCGCCACCATCGGCGCCTTACGGCGCCTTAACCTCCATCATCCCGGTCGCGGTGCGGGCCGAATATTGCGGCCGGTACATGTCCTCGACCGTTGCAGCCGGATGGGCATAGGTGCCCGGTGTCACCGCGCGCACGACATAGGCGAGCGTAATGTTGCGGTCGCCGTCGCCATCGTTCGGATTGAAGGCCGCGACGAAACGGTCGTCGCGGAATTCGAGATGGGCGGCGTCGGTCTGAGCCAGCCACGAGAAGTTCGACAACTGGGCGCTGGAAACCAGGCCCGGATTGTCGATTTCGAAGCCGGCCGGCAGCAGATCGGTGATCACGAGCCGCGACGGCCACTTGTTCTGCTCGTAGATATTGAGCACGACGACATAGCGTTCGTTCTGGGTCGCCTCCGTGACATTGGCTTCGGTGCCGTCGAGCTTGTAGTAGGTGCGGCCGATGGTGAAGCCGTTGCCGCCGGCCGGCAGCGGCTGGATCGGCGAGGCCACCGTGGTGACGACCGCCTGCAGCGGGTTGCTGCCGGTGTTGGCGACTGTCAGCGGGCTGTTGGCAATGTCGCTGCCGGCGATCTGGTCCGAATAGGCGCCGGCATGCGGCGCGCCATTGATGGTCAGCGCGATCGAATCGTTGCCGGCCTTCAGTGCGCGGGCCGCCAGCAGCATCCAGGATTCGTCCTGCGTGCTGGTCCATCTGACGGCGGCGCGTTCCTGCGTCACCCGCTTGATCAGCGCCGGCACGATCGTCGGCACCGGCTTCGATTCTGCGGCAAGCGCCAGCATCGCCGCGCCGTCGCGCAGCGGCGAGCCATAATCGGACCTATAGTAGTCGTATGCTGAGCTTGAATTGGCCAGTTGCAGGGCGGCCTGGAAGGTGGCTTCCGAGCGCTGCGTGTCGCCATAGAGCGCCAGGCCCGCCGCCAATTGGGCAACGGCCATCGGGCTGGTAAAGGCTTCGATCTGGCTGTCGGCATAGTAGCGCAGATCGCCGATCGAGGCCTTCTTGTTGCGGGCCAGTACATAGAGCGCATAGGCGATCTGGCTGCCGCGATCCTTGACGTCCTGGTCGTAGCCGATCGCGTTTTGCAGATTGCTCAGCGCCTGGTTCATCGCCTGGGTCGGCACGTCGTATTTCTGCTCGCGCGCCCGGGTCAGGAAGTCGGTGACATAGGCGTCGAGCCACAGGTCGCCGGAGGCCGGGCCCCACAGGCCGAAGCTGCCGGCCGAGGCTTGGTAGCTCAGTACCTTGTAGATGGCGTCCTGGATGCGGCCGTGCAGGTCGGCGTCGCTGGCCATGCCGACGCCCGAGGCCATCTCGTTGACATAGAGAAGCGGCATGGCGCGGCTGGTGGTCTGCTCGGCGCAGCCATAGGGGTAGCGGTCGAGCGTCATCAGGAGCGACGGCACGTCGAAGGCCGCCGCCTGCGAAACGCCGACGCTAACAGAAGCGCCGTCGAGCACGCTTGCCGCCAGGAGCTCCTTGTCGACGCGCAGCGACCCGCCATTGCCCTTGAGGTCGACCACCATGCGGGTGGTCACCGGCAATTGCGCCGGGCGCACCGGAACATACAGCGTCTGCTCGACCGCGGTGCCGTCGGCATGGGCGAGCTTGATGGTGATCGAGGCGTTGCCCGGCGTTTCAGCGATCAGCGGGACGGTTAGCGTCTGCCGCTTACCCTTGGCGAGCGTCAGCTTTTCGGGCAGGGCGGCACTGCCGGTCGAAAGATTGGCGGTGGTGTTTATCGACAGTGCATAGTCGCCCTCCGGGCCGTCGGCGTCGGTGACGTCGAGCCGCATGACGGCCGAATCTTCAGGGGCCAGGAAGCGCGGCAGGCCGGCGGTGATCACCACCGGATCGCGCACGATCACGTCGGACTGGGCATGGCCGACCCCGTCCTTAGTCCAGGCGACGGCCATGACACGCACGGTGCCGTTGAATTGCGGGATGTCGAAGTCGATCCGCGCCTTGCCGTCGGCATCGAGCGGGACCGGACCGGAGAAGAAGGCGACCAGCTTTTCGGTCGGCGGGCTGCCTTGCGATTGTATGTTGGCGCCGTCGCCGCCGGTGCGCAGCTTGCCTGGTGTGCCCAGCGAGCCGTCGATCAGACGGCCGTAGAGGTCGCGTACCTCAAGGCCGAGCATGCGCTGGCCGAAGAACCAGGTCTCAGGATCCGGCACCTTGTAATTGGTCAGGTTGAGGATGCCGACATCGACGGCCGCGACCATGACATAGGCGTTGGCACCCGGCTGCACGCCGGCCACGGAGACCGGGATCGACAGCTGCTGGCGCGGCATGGTCTTGTCCGGCGGCGTCAGGCTGACGGCGAGCTTCTTGGAGCCCGGATCGACCTTCAGCCATTTGACGCCGATGGCGCGCGCCGGCATGCGCGTTTCCTGCGCATCGCCCGGCCTGAACAGCGTTGCCGTGACATAGGCGCCGGCGCCCCAGTCGTCGCCGACCGGGATGTCGATGGTGCTGCCATCTGCCGGCACGCTGGCGGTGACGATTTTCAAGAGTTTGTCGGCGCCGATGGTGACGAGCAGCTCGCCGGCAAAATGCGGCGACACTTTGAGTTTGGCCACTTCGCCCGCCGCGTAGTTGTCCTTGTCGAGGGCGATTTCGAGGCCGTCAGGCGTTTCGGTGGTGGTGGAGCTGACATACCAGCCGGCGTCGAATTCGTAGCTGGTCGCCGGGCCTTCCGGGTCCGATGTCTCGATCTCGAGCCGATAGCGGCCCCAGTCGACCGGCAGCGAGACGGTGGCCTCGCCGTCGGCGGTCAGGTCGACCTGGCCGTTGGCCACCGACTTGGTGAAGGTGACCGGCTCATAGTTCCAGGAATTGCTTGAGCGGTACCATTGGTAATTGCGTTCGACCTTGACCAGCGACCATTGCGCGCCCTGCAGCGCCTCGCGCCTGCCGTCGGGGTCGACGGCGATCAGGCTGAACTTCGCCGTGCCGCTTTGCGGCACCTCGTCACCGTCGAAATCCGGACGAATGCCGATCATATGGCCCTGCGGCCGGATGCCGATGTTGAGCGAGCGCTCGATGGCGCGGCCGCCGGTCTCGCGCATCCTGACCGTAACCCTGGCATCGACGAGCTTGGTGGTCGAGGGCAACTGGTCGACGGAAACCGGGAAGGTCGCCTTGCCGTCCTCACCGACCACCGGCAGATCGGTGAACGGCGTGACTGACGGTTCCGCCGACTGCTCGTCGGCCAGGCCGAAGGAATAGCCCTTGAAGCGGTCCCAGTCACGGGTGCTCGACAGCGTCAGTTCGCCTTCGAGCGCCAGCCCGGCGGCCGGCGCGCCATAAAGGAAGCGGCCGTCGACGGTGACGTTGGCTGTTTCGCCCTGCGCGATCTCCTGCTTGTCGGAGGACAGGTCGAACTCGATGCGATCCGGCACGAAATCCTCGACCAGGAACATCTGGCTGGCGACCGCCGCCTGTTTGGGGTCGGTGTGGATCGCCACCGTCCAGGTGCCGCGCATGGCGTTGGGTTCGAGCGGCAGGTCGACGGCATGGCCGCCGGCCGATGCGCCGTCGCTGACGATGCGGCGGTTCTCGACGCCGTCGGGACGCGTGAAGATGAAGGTCAGCGGCAGGTTCTCGACGGCCTTGGCGGCGCCGTCGCGGGCAAGCGCTGCAACATGGACGTCCTCGCCGGCGCGGTAGATGCCGCGTTCGGTCCAGGCATAGACGTCGAGCGCGCCCGGCGCCGGACGCCCGGTGACGCCACGATCGGACAGGTCGAAGCCGGCGCGGCCCATGTCGAGAAAGACGAAGTCGCTGTCGCCCTGTTGGGCTGTCAGCACGGCCGGGACCATGCCGCCGTCGCCGCGCGTCAGTCCGGGGTTGAAGACGCCGCGGCCTTCAGCGTCCGTGATCGCAGTGCCGAGGATTTCATTGTTCCTGGCGAGCAGCGTCAGTTCAGCTCCTGTGATCGGCTTGGCGGTTCCGAGCGAACGGGCAAAGACGTTCAACCCATCCTGTCCGGTATAGGTCGACAGGCCGATATCGGAGACGACGAACCATTGCGTGGCGCGCGAATCATAATCTTCGTTATCATCGCCATTCTCGTCGACCGGTTGCGCGGTCAGCACATAGACGCCGGGCTTTCGCTGCGGCAGCGCGTCGTCGACCGGGAAGGAGGTGGTGACTTCCTTGTTCAGGTCGTTGGCGATGTCGAGCTGGCCTTGCCAGACCGGCTCGCCCATCTGATCGGAAATGTTGGAGATGTCATAGCCGTCAAGCTGGCGCAGGAACTGGTAGCCGGACAGAAGCTGGGTCAGCGAGCGGTCGCCGATGCGATAGAGCTTCATTTCGGCGGCGTTCATGTTGACGGTGACGACCGGAATACCGCGGCGCGCGCCGGCAGGCAGCACGAAGCTGTCGCCGGTGAAACGGGCGGACGGGGCGCGGTCCTGCACATAGATCGATAGCACCACCGGTGCGGTGATCACCTCGCCGATGGCGGCCGGCAGGCCGGCGCGGAAGGTCACGTCGTAATGCTGGCCGTGCTCGAGCCCTTCGACGCAGATCTGCTTGTCCTTCGCCTCGACGCCCTTGGGAGCGGCGTTGTCGACGGTGACGAATTGCGAATAGTCGACGCCGGTCTTGACCAGATCCTCGGAAAACTGCGCGCAGATGCGCGGCGCACTGGTGTCGGCTTCGACCGTGTGATCGATGACGCGGAAGCCCTTCCGGGCCTTGAGATCCTGATAGGCGGCCGAGACCCAAGGCGAACTGACCAGCGCGAGGCTCGCTTCGTAGGCCTGCAGGGCGGGCCGAGAGAGATCCCGGCGATCGAGCCCGTCGCCAAGCAGTGCCAGCGCTTCGGCGCGCGTTTTTGTGGTGCGCAGCAATTTGTAGGCGTTGAAGCCGGCGGAGGTGGCGTTCGCCGGCAGGGTGGACGCCTCTGCGCTGTTGGCGGTCGGCTCCACGGCGAGCGTTTCCCGCGCCAGTTCAAGCCAAAGCTGGCCATCTTCGGGCAATACCGAAACCAAAGCCTCGTATTTTTGGATGGCCAAGCGGTGGTCGCCGGTCTGCGACGCTTGTTTTGCAGCTTCCCGCAGCGCCGTCAGCCCTTCGGTGGGCTTGGTGTAGGCCGGGCCTGTGAGCCTGTTGCGATATTGCTGGGCCTGGTCGGCCATCCAGGCGGGGAAGAAGGCGAGCTCCGGCGGTGCGCCGATATCGGGGTCACCATCGACGTTGACGATCTTGCCGGCGACGGCGCCGTTGAAGGGCTTCAGCGTGTTGTAGTCGGATTTGAGAAAGCACCATTTGGCCTTGGGGTTATAGGTGAAGGCGCGGCAGGCGGGATCGCCGAGACATGTCGTCCTGCACTGGTCGAGGCTGACATTCTGGTCGGATCTGAGATCGAATCCGAAATAGTCGGAATTGTCTGATGTCACCACCCGGCGTGCTTCGGCCGCTTGCGCGACACTGCCCCAGGCGAAAAAGAGAAGGAAAAGAATTGACAGACCACGAGCCGCGCGCATTGCCATAACACTCCTCCAGACACTGCTTACCCATCGGCCCGAAAATCGGAATCGATTTTCGGAAAACCACGATGCGTCACTTCAAAGTCTTAGAGCGTACTTTGTGCGTCCGAATGGACGCACGTCGCTCTAACGTCCAGACATGTTCAAGCTCAGTCACGCTTGTCAACACGAGGACGCGGCAGGTTCCGCCTGCCAACGGTTTCCTTTCCGGCCGATGACCGGTAGTACCTCCATAGGACAGGGATCACGCATTCTTGCGGCGACGCAGAAGGTGTGAATTCCAAGCCCTGTCCATTTCAGACAATTGGATTGTGGCCCCTTTACGAGCAATTCAGAACTTCATTCCAATTTTAGCTTTGGACGCTAGGGTAGAGTTGTAATGTCGGCGTATGAAAAGCAGATGTCGGGAGGAACCGCGCCACGGCGCGTGTTTTCGCTCGCCTTGCTTTTCTCCTTGCTATGTTCGACTGCACTGGTTGCCGCGAGCGGAAATGCGGCCGCTTTCGAGATCTTCGGCATCAAGTTGTGGGGATCGTCGGAGGATGAAGATGCCGACATCGTCGATCCGTTGCGCTATGCGGTGACCATCGAGGCGCCCGACGCCGACGAGGATCTGGCCGAGAAGCTCGAAAACGCCTCGGCGCTGAAGGACGACGAAGAACGTCCAGTCTCTGGTTCGCTCGGCCTGCTGGCCAAGGCGCGTGGCGACCGCGATCAGCTTGTCGCCGCACTTTATGCGGACGCCCGTTACGAGGGCGTCGTCACCATCACCATCGAAGGCAAGCCGCTCAACGATTTGCCGCCCGACGCCGAATTTTCGGGTCCGCAGCCGATTCCGGTGGTGATCAACATTGCGACCGGGCCGAAATTCACGCTTGGCGACATCAGGCTGGCGGGCGATGCGGCGGGGCTGGCGGGCGCCGATTTCGGCCTGATCGCCGGCGGCGATGCGGGTTCCGGTGCCGTGCTCAAGGCCGAGGCGTCGATCGTGCGGGCGCTCAAAGAGGAAGGCAGGCCGCTGGCCAAGGTGACGGAGCGCGAGATCATTGCCGACCACGCCACCTCGACGCTCGACGTGACGCTGACTGTGGCGGCCGGGCCGGTTGCCGGCTACGGCGACACCACGGTCGAGGGCACCGAAAAGGTCGACCGCGATTTCACCGAATATATGACCGGCCTGAAGCGCGGCCGCCAATATTCGCCGGAAGAGATCGACGAGGCGCGCGACCGCCTGCTCGGGCTGGAAGTCTTCAACAGCGTGACGCTGAAGGAGGCCGACAGTCTCGACGCCGACGGCAATATCCCGATCGGCGTCGAAGTGAGCGAGCGCAAGCCGCGCTATTTCGGCCTTGGCGGCACCTTCTCCAACACCGAGGGGCTCGGCCTAGAAGGCTATTGGGGCCACCGCAACCTGTTCGGCCGTGCCGAAAAGCTGCGCATCGAGGGCGCAATCAGCGGTATCGGCCGCAATGAGCTGACCGAGCTCAACTACAATGCCGGCATCATGTTCGAAAAACCGGGCGTGGTCGGGCCGGCGTCGAAATTCTTCGCCGGCGCCAACACCGTATTAGAGCATCCCGACGCCTACGACCATTTCTCGGTCAAGGGCAACACCGGCCTGTCTTATGAACTGGACAGGCAGCAGACGGTTTCCGCGGAAGTCGCGCTCGACTATTCGAAGATAACCGATTCCTTCGGCAAGCACACCTATCTGATAGCCAGCATTCCGCTGCGATATGTCTTCGACAACCGGGACAGCCGGCTCAATCCGACGACGGGATTCAGGGCGCTGGCCTATGCCGAGCCGAGCTACGACATTTTGAACGGTGCGGCCTTCGTCAAGCTGAGGGGCGAAGGATCGGCCTATCAGTCGCTCGACGCGGCCTCGAAGTTCGTCTTGGCCGAACGTGTCGCCATCGGCTCGATCATCGGTGCCGGCCTTCAGGATGTTCCGGCCGACCGCCGCTTCTATTCCGGCGGCGGCGGCTCGGTGCGCGGTTATGCCTATCAGGGCATCGGTCCCAAGGACATCGACGGAGAGCCGATCGGCGGGTTATCCTTCTTCGAGACCTCGGTCGAGATGCGCATCGCCATCACCGACACGATCGGCGTCGTGCCGTTCGTCGATGTCGGCACCGTCTCGACCAACCGATTCCCGGATTTTTCTGGCATGAAGGTCGGCACCGGCGTCGGCCTGCGCTATATAACGCCGTTCGGACCGCTGCGCATCGATGCGGCGGTGCCGCTCAACCGGGGTCCCGATGACCCGCATTTCGGCATCTATGCCGGCATCGGCCAGGCGTTCTGATGACAATGTTCAAGCGCATCCTTCGCATTGTCCTTTACACGCTGCTCATCCTAGTGGCGGCGGTGGTCGGTGCGCTCGTCGTGCTGACCAAGACCGAGCGCGGCCGCGACAATCTCGCCGGCATCATCTCGACCGTGGCGTCAACCGATGACCGCAAGGTCACGGTCAGCGGCATCGACGGCATCTGGTCCGGCGCGCTCACTGTCGATCATGTCGTGCTGGAGGATCGCCAGGGCGCCTGGCTGGTGGCGCGCAAGGTGGCCGTCGACTGGTCGCCGCTGGCGCTTCTGTCGAAAAACTTCAGCGCCGGCCGCATCGCCGCCGATCGCATCGAGCTGGCGCGGCTGCCGGTTGCCGGCACGCAGCCGAGCCAGGGTGGCGCCCCCACGCTGCCGGTGTCGCTCGACATCAAGCAGATCGACCTGCCAGAAATCGCGCTCGGGCAGGCCCTGGCCGGCAGCAGTATTGCAGAGCTCGCGGCGAAGGGTTCGTTCAAGGCCGACGCGGCGCCATTGGCGCTAGAAACCAGCCTCAACATCACCCGCCACGACGGCAAGCAAGGCAAGGTCGACGCCAACATCCATTTTGCGCCCGCCGACAACAAGCTCGATCTCGATCTGAAGGCATCCGAGCCGGCCGGCGGCATCATCGCCAATCTGCTCAAATTGCCGGATGCGCCGCCGATCAACGTCGTCGTCACCGGCACGGGGCCGGTCGCCAACTGGAGCGGCATCGGTACCTTCGTCGTCGACGGCCAGATCGTCACCCAGCTCACCGGTCGCCACCAGCTTACCGACAAGGGCAACTATGTCGAGGCAAAGGGCGACGGCGATTTCCAGCGCTTCTTGCCGGACAATCTGAAATCCTTGTTTGCCGGCAAGACCAGTTTCGACCTTGCCGGAACCGCGATCGTGACGGGCGGCGTCGAAGTCGAACGCGCCAGCATCGACAGCGATGCCGTGCATGGCACGGCCGCGGGCATCATCGACCCCAATGGCGCCAGCGACCTTTCGGTGGAGCTCGCCGCCAAGGGCCCACCGATCGTACTCAGCCTCGGCACTGCTGCGCAGCCCGTGACCGTCGCGGTCACCGGCGCTACGGCCCGCGCGTTCGGCGGCGGCAAGGCGCCGATAGTCGACATCGGCGCGTCTCTGGTCTCGGTGGTGGCGGGCGGCACGCGGGTGGACGATCTGGTGGCTGAAATCCATTCCGACGGCTTCGATATCCAGGACCGCAGCGGACCGGTCACCATCAAGCTTGCGGCCGGCGGCCTGAACACCGACGTGGCGACGCTGGCGCCGCTGGTGACCGGCAGGGTGACCGCTGATCTCGCGGGATCGGTCAGCAAGGACGAAATCGTCGTCGATCAAGGCACGCTGCGCAGCGATGCGCTCAATGCCTCGGTGACGTCCAGGGTGATGCTGGCCGATTTGGCGATGACGCTCAAGATGAATGCCGATGCCGTCTCGACTGCGCTGCCGCCGCAGATCCGCTCGGTTCTGGGCAAGCGCGTGACATTCTCGGCGACCGCGACCCGTGACCCGCAAGGTTCCTTTGCCGCCAATGCGCTGCAACTCACTTCAGGCTCGCTCAGCGCCAGCGGCACCGCCAGCGCGACGGGCACCGATATCCAGGCCGACATCAAGGGTACGCTCGGCGACGTTTCGGTGCTGTCGCCGATGGTTGGCGTACCGGTCGGCGGGGCCGTCGATTTCGCGCTGACGGCGAGCGGCGCGCGCACGGCGCCGGATTTCTCGGTCTCGGCCGACAGCGACAGCCTGACGGCGTCGGGCCGTACGGTCAAGACGATCAAGCTGACTGCGACGGGCAAGGCCGACATCGCCAATCCCGCTGCCGATGTCTCACTGACCGGGTCCGTCGATGATCAGCCGCTCGATCTCAGGGCATCGTTGATCACGCGTGACGGAAAGCGTTCCCTTAACGGGCTTAGCCTGTCGCTGGCCGACAACAAGGTCTCGGGCGATCTCGCTCTCGACGACAGCTTGCTGCCACTCGGCACGCTGACACTCGAAGCGCCCGATATCGGGCCGCTGGCCGCTCTTGCCGGGCAGACGGCGGCAGGCGACGTGCAGGGCAGCATCCGCCTGTCGAGTGATGGTGGCGCGCCGACGGTCGCGATCGATCTGACGAGCGGGTCTATTTCGCGCGGCGATCTGGCGGCAAAGACCACCGCCGTTAACGCGCTGGTCGCCAACTATCTCAAGGCACCGGCGATCTCCGGAAAAATCCGTGCCGACAGCGTCACCTCCGGCGGCACCGTCATTCGCGGCATCGATGTCGATCTGAAGCGTGACGGCGACTGGACCGGCTTTTCCGGCGGAGCCACCGTCAAGGACATTCCGGCCATGGTCGAAGGCAGGGTGAAGATCGCGGACGGCATGACAAGCGTCGAGATCGCTTCCGGCGAAGCGACCATTCGCGGCATCAAGGCGGCGGTCGCGCAGCCGTCGAGCTTAAACATCGCCAATGGCACGGCCAGCATCGAGAAGCTGCTGCTCGATGTCGGCGGCGGATCGGTGACCGTGTCCGGCACCGCCGGCCCGACGCTCGACCTCGCGGCAGAGTTTTCCGCGCTGCCGGCCGCCCTTGCCAATGATTTTTCACCCGGTCTCGACGCCGCGGGCTCGCTCGGCGGAACGGCGCAAGTGACGGGACCGTCGGCAGCCCCCAACATTCGTTTCAGTGCGCAGCTCAGCGGCGCCGAGACCAGCCAGACCCGCCAGGCGGGGCTCGGGCCGCTCACCTTCGATGCGGCAGGCAGTTTCTCGTCCGCCGGCGGCGTTGCCATCGACCACGCGACGCTTGCCGGTGACAAAATTTCCGGCAAGGCCGCCGGCACCATCAACCCGAACGGCGCCAGCGATTTTGCGCTCGACCTGGCCTCGACCGGCCCGAGCCTGCCGCTGGCGCTTGGCAGCACCGAGAGCCCGATCAATCTCGAGTTGCAGGCGCTGTCGGTGGAGGTCGCGGGGCAGGGCATGCAATCGACGCTGAATATCTCCGCGACACTGCCGTCGGTCGCCACCAACCTAGCTAAGGTCGAGGGGCTCACCCTGGCATTGCACTCGGACGCCTTCGACGTGAAAAGCCGGACAGGGCCGATTTCCGGCACGGTGACGGCGGACAAGATCGGCCTGGACAATCCGACCATCGCGCCGCTGATCGCCGGCAGGATCACCGCCAAGGTCGCCGGCGATCTCGCTACCGATACCTTCGTCATCGACAGCGGCTCGGTGACGAGCGAGGCACTGGACAGCGGCTTTAATGGAAGGGTCTCGCTGGCCGACGGCGCCATCGATCTCAACCTCAGGGCGGATGCGGCTTCCGCAGCACTGCCGGCGGCAGTGCGCGGCGTGCTCGCCGAGCGGACGCAGCTCAGCGCGGCACTAAAGCGCGACGCCAACGGCAATGTCACCGCCCACGCCATCAGGCTGGTATCCGGCGCGCTGACCGCCGACGGGCAGGCCAGCCTCGCCGACAACAAGGTCAGCGCCGACGTCAAGGGCGCGCTGGCCGACATCTCGCTTCTGTCCGGGGATGCCAAGGGCGCCATAACGTTCGCGCTGAACGCGCAAGGCGCCGGCACAGCGCCGGACCTGTCACTGACGGTCGACAGCGACCGGCTTTCGGTGGCGGCGCGAGAAATCACCGGGCTAAAGCTCACCGCGACGGGGAAGGGCGACATCGCCAGCCCGGCGGCCGATATTTCGCTCACCGGATCCGTCAATGATGAGCCACTCGATTTCAAGGCGTCACTGGTAACGCGCCAGGGAAAGCGGTCCATAGACGGACTAAGCCTGTCGCTGGGCGACAACAAAGTTTCGGGCGATCTTGCTCTCGACGATAGATTCCTGCCGCTCGGCACGGTCTCGCTGGATCTACCCGATATCAGTCCGCTCGCAGCCCTGGCGCTGGAAAAAGCTAACGGCGACGTGCGTGGCACGATCGCCTTCTCGAAGACCGGCAATGCGCCTGATGTCACCATCAAGGCGACCACAGATTCAATTTCGCGCGGCGATGTTTCGGCAAAGACGGTCACCATCGATGCGCTGATTGCCAACTATCTCGCCGCACCGGTGATCTCCGGAAAAATCCGTGCCGACAGCGTCACCTCCGGCGGCACCATCATTCGCGGCATCGATGTCGATCTCAAGCGTGACGGCGACTGGACCGGGTTTTCCGGCGGCGCCACCGTCGCCGGCATTCCGGCCACGGCCGAAGGCAGGGTGAAGATCGCGGACGGCACGACAAGCGTCGAGATCGCTTCCGGCGACGCGACCATTCGCGGCATCAGGGCAGCGGTCGCGCAGCCGTCGAGCTTAAACATCGCCAATGGCACGGCCAGCATCGAAAAGCTGCTGCTCGATGTCGGCGGCGGATCGGTGACCGTGTCCGGCACCGCCGGCCAGACACTCGACATCGCGGCAGAGTTTTCCGCGCTGCCGGCCGCCCTCGCCAATGATTTTTCACCGGGCCTCGACGCCGCGGGCACGCTCGGCGGAACAGCGCAAGTGACGGGACCGTCGGCAGCCCCCAACATTCGTTTCAATGCGCAGCTCAGCGGCGCCGAGACCAGCCAGACCCGCCAGGCGGGGCTCGGGCCGCTCACCTTCGATGCGGCAGGCAGTTTCTCGTCCGCCGGCGGCGTCGCCATCGACCACGCGATGCTTGCCGGTAACAAAATTTCCGGCAAGGCCGCCGGCACCATCAACCCGAACGGCGCCAGCGATTTTGCGCTCGACCTGGCCTCGACCGGCCCGAGCCTGCCTCTGGCGCTTGGCAGCACCGAGAGCCCGATCAAGCTCGAGCTGCAGGCGCTTTCGGTAAAGGCTGCAGGGCAGGGCACGCAGCCGAAGCTCGATATCTCCGCTGTTCTGCCTTCGGCCGCCACCAACCTAGCTAAGGTCGAGGGGTTCACCCTAGCATTGCACTCGGACGCCTTCGACGTGAAAAGCCGGACAGGGCCGATCTCCGGCACGGTGACGGCGGACAAGATCGGTCTGGACAATCCGACCATCGCGCCGCTGCTCGCCGGAAAGATCACTGCCAAGGTCGCCGGCGATCTCGCTACCGATACCTTCGTCATCGACAGCGGGTCGGTTACGGGCGATGCGCTGAACAGCACCTTCAACGGAAAGGTCTCGCTGGCCGAAGGCGCCATCGACCTCAACGTCAAGACCGACGTCGTTTCCGCGGCGCTGCCGGCGGCAGCGCGCGGTGTGCTCGCGGAGCGGACAGAACTCAGTGCCGCGTTGAAGCGTGACGCCAATGGCGATGTCACAGCCAACGCGATCAGACTGGTGTCCGGCGCGCTGACCGCCGACGGGCAGGCCAGCCTTGCCGACAATAAACTCGCCGCCGACATCAAGGGCGCGCTGGCCGACATCTCGCTTCTGTCCGGGGATGCCAAGGGCGCCATCGCTTTCGCGCTGAACGCGCAAGGCGCCGGCACCGCGCCTGACCTGTCGCTGACGGTCAACAGCGACCGGCTCTCGGTGGCCGAACGCGAGATCACCGGGTTGAGGCTCACCGCCACCGGCAAGGCCGATGCCGCCAACCCGGCGGCCAATGTCCAACTGACCGGAAATGTCGCGGGCCAGCCCCTGCAAGGCCGTGCCGTGCTGGCGACGTCAGACGGCAAGCGCGCCATCAACGGGCTTTTGCTGTCACTCGGCAAGAACCGGGTATCAGGCGACCTGGCACTTGACGAGGCGTTCGTGCCTGATGGCACCGTGGCGCTCGACCTGCCTGATATCGGACCGCTCGCAGCCCTTGCGCTGGAAAAGGCGGAAGGCGACGTGCGTGGCACGATCGTCTTCTCGAAGACCGGCAATGCGCCTGAGGTCACCATCAAGGCTTCGACGGCTTCGATTTCACGCGGCGATGTTTCGGCAAGGACGGTCACTATCGATGCATCGATCGCCAACTATCTCGCGGCACCGGTGATCTCCGGAAAGATCCGTGCCGACAGCGTCACCTCCGGCGGCACCGTCATTCGCGGCATCGATGTCGATCTCAAGCGTGACGGCGACTGGACCGGCTTTTCCGGCGGCGCCACCGTCAAGGACATTCCGGCCAGGGCCGCCGGCCGCGTCAGGGTCGCCAACGGCACGACGACCGTCGAACTCGCCTCCGGCCAGGCGACCATGCGCGGCATCAAGGCGGCGATCGCTCAGGCCTCGACCATCACCATCGCCAACGGCACGACCAGCCTGGACAAGCTCGCACTCAACCTCGGCGGCGGCACGGCGACGGTTTCGGGCAAGGTCGGGGAGGCGCTCAATCTCAACGCGACGCTGGCGCGGGTGCCGATGTCGCTCGCCAACAGTTTCTCGCCGGGCCTCGATGCCGCCGGCTCGATATCGGGCACGGTGAAGGTGACGGGCGCGCCGGCCAACCCGGCCGTCGCCTTCAAGATCGACGCCGCAGGCGTCCAGACGTCGCAGACCCGCGGTGCCGGTTTCGGCGGCATGGGCGTTTCGTCCTCCGGAACATATTCTGGCAACAGGCTGACCTTCGACGCCAGCATGAGCGATGCCGCCGGTCTCGGCCTCAAGGGCGGCGGCACGATGACGACATCAGGTACGCCCACCCTTGATCTCGACTTTGCCGGCAAGGTGCCGTTCGCTTTCCTCACCCGGACACTTGCCGCGCAAGGCCTGTCTTTGAGCGGCACGGCCGACGTCAATTTGAAGGTGCGCGGCCCGGCGACGTCGCCGGTCATCACAGGCACGGTCCGCACTTCAGGTGCCCGCCTGATCGATGCACGCTCGGGACTTGCGATCAACGATATCACCGCCGATGTGGCGATCGGCGGTGGCGTCGCCAGGATCAACCGCCTGACTGGCAATTTGTCGACGCGCGGCAGCCTGTCGGCCAGCGGCACGGTCGGTATCAATCCGGCGCAAGGTTTTCCGGCCGACCTGTCGGTCAAGCTCGTCGACGGCCGCTACACCGACGGCAGGGTGGTCACCGCCAATCTCGGTGGCGACCTGACCATCAAGGGGCCGCTCGCGTCGGCGCCGGTGATCTCGGGTACGATCAACCTGGCCAAGACAGTCATCACCGTTCCCGAGAAGCTGCCGGGCTCGCTTGCGGCGCTCAACGTCAAGCACAAGAACGCACCGGCCGCCGTGCGCGCGCAGGACAAGGCGTTGCGTCCGGCGACGGCGAGCGGCAGCAGCGGTGGGGGCGGCCTCAACCTCGATGTCACGGTCAACGCGCCGAGCCAGATATTCATCCAGGGTAGGGGTGTCGATGCCCAGCTTGGCGGCTCGCTGCGGCTGACCGGCCCGGCATCGTCGCCGCAGGCCGTTGGCACCTTCACCTTGCAGCGCGGGCGGCTGACGATCCTCGCCAAGCGGCTGACCTTCACCGAAGGCACGGTCGGCTTTTCAGGCTCGCTGGTGCCTTATCTCAACCTCACGGCGACGTCGACGACGAGCAGCGCCACCGTCACCATCGTGGTATCGGGCGAGGCGACCAATCCGAAATTCAACTTCTCGTCGGTGCCGGCGCTGCCGGAAGACGAGGTCCTGGCGCAACTGATTTTCGGCCGCTCGATGTCTAACCTGTCGCCGCTGCAGATCGCCCAGCTTGCCGAAGCCGCCGCGCAGCTGGCCGGTGTCGGTGGCTCGACCTCGCTGCTCCAGAACCTGCGCAGCGCGATCGGCGTCGACGATCTCGACGTCATCACCGACGAGGAAGGCGGCACCGCGGTCTCGGCGGGCAAATATCTCAACGACCGCACCTATGTGACCATTCAGAAGGGCGACAAGCCGGGTTCGGGCAAGGCGGCGATCGATCTCGACGTCGGGCGCGGCGTCAAATTGCGCGGCGAGGCCACAGACGCCGGCGAAGCCAAGGGCGGCGTTTTCTACGAGCGCGAGTACTGAAGCCGGCCGACGCGAGAGGGTCTGGCAATCCGACAATTGTCGCCGTTTTGGCACCCTGTCCGGGATCGGCTGGCGCTGTGCAAAGCTGCGCGCATGACGCCGGAAATCGGAACCGACTTTCGGTTAGGGATTATGCGCAAAATCAAAGTGCTACAGTGTCTTTTGCGCGCCCCAGAGGACGCGCGGCGCTGTCGTGAATGTCTCACTTTGATCGATCCCGGAGATTCGAACGAAATCTGCCGGGCAATAGCAATTTTGCGCCAAGACTGTCGTTATCACGCGAACTGCTTCCCTTCCAAAGTTGCACATTCCTTGGCATGTTCCCAACCCGTGCCGTTTTTGACATCATGGCCCGGATGCGGAATGGTAAAAGGCAGAAAGCCAACAATGGGAGTTTCGTGATGACAATCTACAAGAGTAATGGCGATCGCGTTCCGGATCACATCCATGCAATGGCCGAAGAAGCCAAGGCCGGACGTGTCGACCGCCGCGAGTTTCTGGCTCTGGCCAGCGTCTTCGGCGCGTCCACGGCGATGGCCTATGGTATGCTCGGCCTCGCCAACCCGACGCCGGCGAGAGCGCAGGACGTACAGGGCAAGAAGGGCGGCATATTGAAGGTCGCCATGTGGATCAAGGATCCGAAGGATCCGCGCAAGGCCGACTGGTCGGAAATCGCCAATGCCGAGCGCCAGGCACTCGAGCCGTTGGTCAAGTACACAAACGAATTCACGTTCCGCCCCTACCTCCTCGAGAGCTGGGACGTCAACGACGACGCCACCGAATACACGCTGCATGTGCGCAAGGGCGTCACCTGGAACAATGGCGATCCGTTCACCGCGGATGACGTCATCTTCAACTTCAAGCGTTGGGCCGACAAGAAAGCCGAAGGCAATTCCATGCCCGGTCGTCTCGGCTCGCTGGTCAAGGACGACAAGCTGGATGAGAGCGCAGTCACCAAGGTCGACGAACACACGGTCAAGCTAAAGCTCAGCACGCCTGATATCGCGCTCATTCCCAACGTGTGCGACTATCCCGGCCTCATCGTCCACAAGACCTTCGACGAAAAGGGCGGCGATTTCAAAGCCTGCCCGATCGGCACCGGCCCGTTCGAGCTCGTCTCCTACGATGTCGGCCAGAAGGTCGTCTACAAGCGCCGCGAAGACAACAAGTGGTGGGACGGCGAGGTCTTCCTCGACGGCATCGAGTTCATCGACTACGGCACCGATCCCGCGGCTACGGTCAGCGCCTTCGAATCGGGAGAGGTCCATACCAATTTCGAGACGTCGGCCGACTATGTGTCGATCCTCGACGGTGTCGACCTGGTCAAGTACGAGGTGGTCACCGCAGCGACCATCGTCTGCCGCACCAATGTGGCCAACAAGCCTTATGACGATCAGAAGGTCCGCAACGCGCTGCAGCTCGCAGTCGACAACGCCGTCGTGCTGCAGCTTGGCATGGCCAATGCCGGTACTGTCGCCGAAAACCACCATGTCAGCCCGATCCATCCGGAATATTACGAGCTGCCGAAGATTGCCCGCGATCCGGCCAAGGCGAAGGCGCTGATGGAGGAAGCCGGTCAGGCCGATTTCGAGCACGAGCTGATCACGGTCGACGAAGACTGGCACAAGAATACCGGCGATGCGATCGCCGCGCAGATGCGCGACGCCGGCATCAAGGTGAAGCGCACGGTGCTGCCGGGTTCGACGTTCTGGAACGACTGGACGAAGTATCCGCTGTCGATGACCAACTGGAACATGCGGCCGCTCGGCGTCCAGGTTCTGGCGATCGGCTACCGCACCGGAGAAGCCTGGAACGAAACCGCCTGGTCGAATCCCGAATGGGATGCCAAGCTCAACGCCGCGCTCGCTGTTGCCGACGCCGCCAAGCGCAAGGAGATGATGAAGGACATCGAGCAGATCCTGCAGGATTCCGGAATCATCATCCAGCCCTACTGGCGCAAGCTCTACAGTCACTCGGTGGCTGCCGTTAAGAACTACGCCATGCACCCGACCTTCGAGCGCGACTACGGCAAGGTCTGGCTCGACGAGGCCTGATCGGATCGAAGCCAAAGGGGAGGGAGGGCGTTGTTCCCTCCCTCCTGTTTCGAACATGATCCAAATGTGGGATCAGCGCAAAAAGGTGCTGACTTTTCAGGCCGGCTCATGCGACAAATCAAGGGTTGACAGCACCTGACCCCAACCCGATCGGCAGGGGGCCGCCATGCTTTCCTTCATCCTTCGACGCCTCGGCACAATGGCATTGACGATGCTGTGCCTGACATTGGTCGTCTTCTTCCTGATCAATCTCGACCCCAATCTGAAAAAACTGGCGATCAGCCAGACCGAAATGCACACCTCGGCCGAGCAGCTCGAAAGCTGGCTGGTCAACCATGGCTATCGCCAGAATTTCTTCTCCCGCTATGGCCAATGGCTGGGTATCGCGCCCAAACAGCCGGTCACAGACCCGGCAACGGGCAAACCCGCGCGCCGTTTTTCGTTCTGCAACGATCCTGTCGAGCCAACGTTCTCCGGCGTGCTACAGGGTGATTTCGGCTGCTCGACCAAGTTCAAAACGACGGTCGCGTCGAAGCTTTTCCCGGCGCTCGGCGCCACCGGTATTCTGATGTTCTGGGTGCTTGTGGTGATGGTGCCGATCTCGCTTCTGATCGGCATCCTCGCCGGCATGCGAGAAGGCTCGCGAACCGATCGAACGTTGTCCGTCGCCTCGATCGCCTCGACGGCGACGCCCGAATATGTGTCGGGCGTCATTTTCACCGTCATTTTCGCCTCATGGCTCGGCCTGCTGAACGGTTCGGCGGCTTCGGCCAGCCGGGGCATCACCTTCTACAATTTCACTTTGCCTGTGATGACGCTGGCGATCTACGGCATCGGCTACATCGCCCGCATGACCCGCGCTTCGATGGTCGAGGTGATGACGCAGCAATATATCCGCACCGCGCGGTTGAAGGGCCTCTCCTTCGGCAGCGTCGTGGTCAAGCATGCGCTGCGCAACGCGCTGATCGCGCCGTTCACTGTCATCATGCTGCAATTTCCCTGGCTGCTCACCGGCGTCGTCATCGTCGAGGTGATGTTCCGCTACCAGGGATTTGGCTACACGCTGGTCGAGGCGGCCGGCAACAACGATATCGATCTTTTGCTCGGCTGCTCCCTGGTCTCGGTGTTCATCGTCCTGATCACGCAGCTCATTTCCGATGTCGGCTACGCGTTTCTCAATCCGCGTATCAGAGTTCAATAGGGGATCGAGCGGATGCAGCTTGAATATATCGGCGCCGTCGATGTGGTGCTTGGCGTGCTTGCGCGTTTCTGGCCGGTCTGGATTTCTCTCGTCCTGGTGATGGGGGTGAGCTTCGCCTACAAAAAGAGGCTTGGCCTCTACGGTCAGCTGTTCGACAGCAGCGTCGGCATCGTCGGCGTCGGCATCTGCCTGTTCTGGCTGTTCACGGCGATCTTCGCGTCGACCATCTCGCCCTTCAATCCGCTTGTCCAGATCCCCATCATGAAGGATGCGCTGCCGGGCGCGGTCGAGCCGCAATCGGGACTGGTCTACCTGTTCGGCGGTGACAAGCTTGCCCGCGACGTGTTCAGCCGCATGGTCTATGGCAGTCAGATCGTGCTGATCATCGCGCCGGCGGCGACCGGTTTCGCGCTGATGGTCGGTATCACGCTTGGCCTGCCGGCCGGCTATTATGGCGGCAGGATTGATACGGTGCTGTCCTTCCTCGCCAACCTGGTGCTGGCCTTCCCGGTGATCCTTCTGTTCTACCTCTTGGTGACACCGGGCATCATGGAGACGCCGATCCCCTATGCGATGGCTGGCCTGTTCTTCCTGTTCCCGATCATCTTCTTCAGCGTGCTGTTCTGGACACGCTACAAGAAGCGGCCCGACCGCCTTTACATCCTCCTGGGGCTGACCATTGTCATTGGCGGCTGGGTCTATGCCGGCCTGGTCTTCGATGCCGACCCGTTCAGGATCATCCATATCGATCCCAACCAGCTCAACATCTTCGTGGCGGTGGTGTTCGCCTCCAGCCCTGGCGTGTTCCGCATAGTGCGCGGCCTTGTCATGGACATCAAGACGCGCGACTATGTGGCGGCGGCGCAGACGCGCGGTGAATCGCCCTGGTACATCATGCTGTGGGAGATCCTTCCCAATGCACGCGGGCCGCTGATCGTCGATGCGTGCCTGCGTATCGGCTACACCACGATCCTGCTCGGCACGCTCGGCTATTTTGGGCTGGGGCTGGCGCCCGAGAGTCCGGACTGGGGCACCGCGATCAAGGACGCCAGCCGGCTGCTGCGCTCCTTCATCCATCCGGCGCTGCCGCCGACGATCGCGCTGATGTCGTTCGTGCTGGGCCTTAATCTGTTGGCCGACTCGCTGCGTGAACAATCGATGAAAGATTGATGGACGGGTTCTCGACCCGATATGCTTGAAAGAACAAGGATTGGAGCGACCCATGAATGAGGCAGTTCGAAATCCCGCCGAGCCGATCATCGAGATCGAGAACCTGTCGATCTCCTTCTTCACCCGCAAGGGTGAGATACCGGCCGTTATGGACTTCTCCTGCACGGTCATGCCTGGCGAAGCGATGGGCATCGTCGGCGAATCCGGCTGCGGCAAGTCGACCGTGTCGCTCGGCATCATGCGCGACCTCTCCAACATCGGAAAGATCGTCGGCGGTCGGATAAAGTTCCAGGGCAAGGACATGGGCGAGCTGTCCGACGAGGAACTGCGCGCCATCCGCGGCAACAAGATCGCGATGATCTACCAGGAGCCGATGGCCAGCCTGAACCCGGCGATGAAGGTCGGCCAGCAACTGATGGAAGTGCCGCTGATCCATGACAAGGTGTCGAAGGAAGAGGCTTATAGACGCGCGCTGGAAATGGTGCGCGCGGTCAGGCTGCCCGATCCCGAGCGCATGATGCGCTCCTTTCCGCACCAGCTTTCCGGTGGCCAGCAACAGCGTATCGTCATCGCCATGGCGCTGCTATCGAAGCCGGCGCTGCTCCTGCTCGACGAGCCGACGACGGCGCTCGACGTGACGGTGGAAGCCGGCATCGTCGACCTGGTCAAGGGGCTCGGCGAGAAGTTCGGCACCTCCATGATCTTCGTGTCGCATAATCTCGGCCTGATCCTGGAAACCTGCGACCGCATTACGGTGATGTATTCGGGCGAAGCGGTGGAGACCGGCAAGATTAAGGACGTCTTCGACCGGATGCGCCATCCCTACACGCAAGGCCTGTTCCGCTCGATCCCGCTGCCCGGCGCCGACAAGAATTCGCGGCCTCTGATCTCCATACCGGGGCAATTGCCGCTGCCGCACGAGCGGCCGAAGGGCTGCAATTTCGGCCCCCGCTGCCACCATTTCGTCGAGGGCGTCTGCAACGCCGCCGAAATCCCGATGATCGCGGTCGACGGCCATGAAGGCCATTTTTCGCGCTGCGTGCGCTTCAACGAGATCGACTGGGAGGCGCTGCCGCCCGGCGCCAAGAAGGTCAACGAGCGCGTCGAGCCCGGCGCGCCGGTGCTCAAGATCGAGGACCTCAAAAAATACTACAAGGTCGGCGGCAGCGAAGTGTTCGGCTCAAGCGAGGGCCGCGTCGTCAAGGCCAACGAGACGATCTCCTTCATGGCGCGCGAATCCGAGACCGTCGCCATTGTCGGCGAGTCCGGTTGTGGGAAGTCGACGCTGGCCAAGGTGCTGCTCGGGCTGGAGACGGCAAGCTCGGGCAGCGTGACGCTCGGCAACCAACAGATCCAGTCGACCGGCGTCGAGAAGCGCAGTGTCGAGACGGTGTCGTCGATCCAGATGGTGTTCCAGAATCCGTTCGACACGCTCAATCCCAGCCATACGGTCGGTTCGCAGATCATCCGCACGCTGGAAAAGTTCAATGTCGGCAACACGGTCGCCGATCGCCGTCAGCGCATGCTGGAGCTTCTCGACCTGGTGAAGCTGCCGCGGGCGTTCGAGACCCGCAAGCCGCGCCAGCTCTCAGGCGGCCAGAAGCAGCGCATCGGCGTGGCGCGGGCCTTTGCCGGCGACGCCAAGGTGGTGGTGGCCGACGAGCCGGTTTCGGCGCTCGACGTGTCGGTGCAGGCGGCGGTGACTGAGCTCCTGATGGACATCCAGCGCAAGAACAAGACGACGATGCTGTTCATCAGCCACGACCTGTCGGTGGTGCGCTACATCGCCGATCGTGTCGTCGTCATGTATCTCGGCTATATCGTCGAGCAGGGCACGACCGACCAGATATTTTCGCCCCCCTATCATCCCTATACCGAGGCGTTGCTGTCGGCGATCCCGATCGCCGACACCAGCGTGATCAAGAAGCACATCGTGCTGGAGGGCGACATTCCGTCGGCGATGAACCCGCCAACCGGCTGTCCGTTCCAGACGCGTTGCGGCTACAAGAAGCTGGTGCCGGACAATCTTTGCGAGACGCAGGTGCCGCCGGTGAAGAATCTCGGCGACGGTCATTTGAGCCTGTGCTGGCTTGCCGACGACGTGCTGGCGAAAATGGAGCCGGTAATCAAATTCGACAAGGAGCATGCCGCCCATGAGGGGTTGCCGGACGACGCGCCGCAAGGCATCGGTCCTGGCTTTGCCGGCGCTCCGCCCAAGCGTCCGCGCGGCAAAAGGCCGAAGCTGACGGATGGCTAGATCCTTGGCTTCATCAACGCGCGCATTGGCGTAGCTGCGCGGCATAATCCCGAGCCATCTTCTCGGTGGCTCGCGCATAGCGCTGCACGCCGGCATCGCCGCGATTCCCGCGGCCATAGGCCGTCCAGCCGAGATAATAGGCCAGATAGAGGTTGTAGGTGTCGTTGCGGGCGACGCCGAGCGTGTCTGATGTCTTGGAATGATACCAGCCGACGAAATCGACGGCATCGGCAAAGCTGGTGCGGCGCGCCGCCCAGCTGCCGGTCTCGCTTTGATACTGCGCCCAGGTGCCGTCGAGCGCCTGCGAGAAGCCGGTGGCGCTGGAGACACGTTTCCAGGGAATGAAGCCGAGAAGCTTGGTGCGCGGCGGCCTGGCGTTGCTCTTGAAACCAGATTCCTTCCGCACCGTCGCCATCAGCACGGGAACCGGCACGCCGTGCTTCTTTTCGGCGCGTTCGGCCGCCGCCTGCCAGTTGTCGAACCAACCGTCATTTTGGTCGAACACGGCGCAGACATCGTTGATATGGCGCGGCGGCGTCGCGCAGGCCGACAGCGCCAGCAACACGGTAACAGCTATAATTTTACTAAAACTCGACTTACCCATTGGAACAGGATTAGGCCGAAAACATAAAAGGAATCTTGCTGCGTTCCTTAACGGCTCATCGGCCGCTTTGGTCGGGGTAGAGCGAGGATAGATATTCCGACCTTTTTTGTCGCTTTTGTCCGCACGAAATTCCCAGTATGCCGCCTTGGCTAAAATCACGCCCGCGGGTGGCGGATTTCTGACAGCCCGATCCTCCTGCCAGCGCTTTGATGCGCGGCATGAACGAACCGAGACGCAAGCGCGGCGCCGAGCGAACCAGCTACCGGGGACCGGCCGCCATTCCGCAACTGCCGTTGCGCCGCGTGACAAATCCCTATCCGCCAATGGCGATGCTCTCGGCCGACCAGATCGAGGCGATCCACCAGGCGTCGATGCACATTTTGGAGAATTTCGGCATCGAGGTGATGAGCCCGCGGGCGCTCTTGCTGTTCGAGAATGCCGGAGCCAAGGTCGATCACGCGTCGATGACTGTCCGCATCGACCGCGGCATGATCGATGAGGCACTGAAGACGACGCAGTCGAGCTACACGCTGACGCCGCGCAACCCGGCCCGTGCCGTCCACCTCGGCGGCAACACCATCAACTTCACACTGGTTGCGGGGCCGCCTAACGTGCACGACATGGACCGCGGCCGCCGCGCCGGAAACCTGCGCGACTATTGCGATCTCACCCGGCTGGCGCAGCATTTCAACTGCATCCACATGCTGGGCAACCAGGTCTGCGCCCCGGTGGAACTGCCGGCCAATTCACGCCACCTCGACACCTATTTTGCCAATCTGACGCTGACCGACAAAAGTTTTCACGTCTCGGCGATCGGCCGCGGCAGGGCACTCGACGGCATCGAAATGATGGCAATCGCGCGCGGATTGACGCTTGATGAGATGCGCGATGATCCCGGCATCACCACCATCATTTCGGTCAACTCGCCGCGCCGCTTCGACGAGATGATGGCCGAAGGGCTGATGACCATGGCCGAGTTCGGCCAATCGGTCGCGGTGACGCCGTTCACGCTGATGGGGGCGATGAGCCCGGTGACGCTTGCCGGCGCGCTCGCCCAACAGAACGCCGAGGCGCTGTTCGGCGTGGTCTTGACGCAGCTTGTCCGCCCTGGCGCCCCGGTCATGTATGGCGCCTTCACCTCCAATGTCGACATGAAGTCCGGTGCACCGGCGTTCGGCACGCCGGAGAACACCAAGGCCAACATCGCCTCCGGGCAGCTGGCGCGGCGCTATGGACTGCCTTACCGGACGACGCCGGGCTCGGCCTCCAACGCCGCCGACGCGCAAGGCGCCTATGAGACGCTGATGGCGCTGTGGGGCGCGGTGCTCGGCCACGGCAATCTCGTCTACCACGCCGCCGGCTGGCAGGAGGGCGGGCTGACCGCGTCGTTCGAAAAGTTCATCATCGACGTCGAGATGATCCAGCACATGATGGAGTTTTTGCGCCCGATCGAAGTCAACGAGGCCGAACTCGCAGTCGAGGCATTGGGGGCGGTGCCGACCGGCGGCCATTTCTTCGGCGAGCCGCACACGCTGGAGCGCTACGCCACCGCCTTCTATCAGCCGATGCTCTCCAATTGGCAGAATTACGAGGCCTGGCAGGAGGCCGGCGGGCTCGACGCCACCGCGCGGGCGACGCGGCTGTGGAAGAAAGCGCTGGAAGATTACGTCGAGCCGGCGATGGATATTTCTGTACGCGAGGCGCTGGAGGCGTATGTGGCAAAGCGCAAGGAAGCGATCGGGCAGGGCGAGCCGTGATGTTGTGTCGTGCGTCCTCGAGAACCCCCTCTGGCCTGCCGGCCAGAGGGGGGTGATTCAGCTCCTTCCATCCCGATTCACGTCACCCGTCCAACCCACTGAAATAAACGAGAAAATCCATGAAATCGCATGCAAAGGTCGTGGTCCTTGGCGGAGGCGTCGTCGGCTGTTCCGTGCTGTTCCATCTCGCCCGTCACGGCTGGACCGACATTTTGCTTCTGGAGCGTGACGAGCTGACCTCCGGCTCGACCTGGCATGCGGCCGGCGGCATGCATACGATCAATGGCGATCCCAACGTCGCCAAGCTGCAGAAATACACGATCTCGCTCTATAAGGAGATCGAGGAGCTGTCCGGCCAGGCGACCGGCGTGCATCTGACCGGCGGCGTGCTTTTGGCGGCGACCGAGGCGCGGCTCGACTGGCTGCGCGGCGTCGTCGCCAAGGGACGCTATCTCGGCATCGACCTCGAGGAGATTTCGCCGAACGAAGCGGCCGAACTGATGCCGCTGCTCGATCCGAAGCAGTTCGTCGGCGCCGTCCGCAACAAGGAGGACGGTCATCTCGATCCATCGGGCGTCACCCATGCCTATGCCAAGGCCGCGAGAAAACTTGGCGCCGAGGTTGAGCGCTTCACCAAGGTCGAGGGCATCGTGCGCCGCCCCGACGGGCTGTGGCGCGTCATCACCAACAAGGGCGACGTGGTGGCCGAGCATGTCGTCAACGCCGGCGGTCTATGGGCGCGCGAGGTCGGCCGCATGATCGGGCTGGAACTGCCGGTGCTGGCGATGGAGCACATGTACCTGATCACCGAGGACATGCCGGAAGTCGCCGCCTGGAACCAGAAGACCGGCACGGAGATCATCCACGCGGTCGATTTCGACGGCGAGCTCTATCTGCGCCAGGAGCGCGGCGGCATGCTGATGGGTACCTATGAGAAGGCCAATAAGCCATGGTCCGAATTTTCCACGCCGTGGAATTTCGGCCACGAACTGCTGGAGCCCGACATCGACCGCATCGCGCCGTCGCTGGAAGTCGGCTTCAGGCATTTCCCGGCCTTCCAGAACACCGGCATCAAGCAGATCATCAACGGTCCCTTCACCTTCGCGCCGGACGGCAACCCGCTGGTCGGACCGGTGCGCGGCCTGCCGGGTTTCTGGGTCGCCTGCGGCGTCATGGCGGGTTTCTCACAGGGCGGCGGCGTCGGCCTGGCGCTGGCGAACTGGATGATCGAGGGCGATCCCGGCGCCGACATCTGGGCGATGGATGTCGCGCGCTACGGCGACTGGGCGACGATGGCCTACACCAACGCCAAGGTGCGTGAGAATTATTCGCGGCGTTTTTCCATCCGCTTCCCCAATGAGGAGCTGCCTGCCGGGCGGCCGCTCAAGACCACGCCGGTCTATGACCTTTTGTCGGCCAAGGGCGCGCAATGGGGCGTGGCCTATGGGCTGGAAGTGCCGCTGTGGTATGCGCCCGAGGGCGTCAAGGACGAGTTCTCGTGGCGGCGCTCGAGCGATTTCCAGCATGTCGCAAAAGAGGTGAAGACGGTGCGGACACGTGTCGGCCTGTCGGAAATCTCGTCATTCGCCAAATACAGGGTGACGGGCGAGGGCGCGGCGGGCTGGCTCGACCGCCTGCTTGCCTGCAAGCTGCCAAAACCCGGCCGCATGACGCTGGCGCCGATGCTGAAGGAAGACGGCAGGCTGATCGGCGACTTTTCGCTGGCCAATCTCGGCAGTCCCAATTCCAACGGGGAGGACTGGTTCCTCGCCGGCTCCGGCATTGCCGAGCAGTATCACATGCGCTGGTTCGAGGCGCATCTGCCGCAAGATGGCTCGGTCCGTATCGAGGCGCTGGGGGCGAAGCTGACGGGCCTGTCGATCGCAGGACCCAAGGCGCGGGACGTGTTGGCCAGGGTTACGCGGGCGGATGTGTCGAATGCGGCGTTTCCGTTCATGGCTACGGCCAAGATGGATGTCGGCATGGCGCCATGCCTGGTCGGCCGCGTCAGCTACACCGGCGATCTCGGCTACGAGATCTGGGTGGCACCGGAGTACCAGCGTGCCGCGTACCAGACCTTGATGGCGGCGGGCGAAGAATTCGGCATCGGCCTGTTCGGCTCACGCGCGCTAAACGCGCTGCGGCTTGAGAAGAACTACGGCTCGTGGGCGCGCGAATACCGGCCGATCTACGGGCCGCTCGAAGCCGGCCTCGACCGTTTCGTCGCCTATGGCAAGGAGGCCGATTTCATCGGCAAGGAGGCTGCAGTGGCCGAGCGCCAGCAAGGCGGCAAGCTACGGCTGCGCGCCTTTGTCGTCGATGCGGCGGACGCCGACGTCATCGGCGACGAGCCGATCTGGTTCGACGGGGCCGTGCGCGGCTGGGTCACGTCAGGCGGCTACGCGCACCATTCGGAGACGTCTGTGGCCATGGGCTATGTCCCGAAGGAAATCGCCGACGAGGCCGACGGTTTCCAGATTGAGCTGTTGGGCAAGCGCTTTCCCGCGCGCGTGCAGCCGACACCGCTGTTCGACGCGAATCTCGAGCGGATGCGGGGGTAAAGGCGCCGCTGGTGGCGGCTCAAGCGCTGCGGCGGTTGTCCAGCGCCAAGGCGCCGGGACCGGCGAACACAAGATAAAGGAAGATGAAGCAGAAGGAGATTGCCGCATCGCCGCCGTTGTTGACCGGGAAGAAGTCACGCGGCATGTGGGCCATGAAATAGGCGATCGCCATCTGGCCGCTAAGAAGGAACGCGACCGGCTTGGTGAACAGCCCCAAAACCAGCAGGATGCCGCCGACGAATTCGAGGAGGCCCGCGGTGAGCGTAGGCCGCTCAGGGTGCCGGCATGATCGCTGACCGGGAAATTGAACAGTTTCTGGGTGCCGTGGTCGATGAACTGCAACGCGGTCATGATTCGCAGAACCCCCTAGCGCCTGCGGCTGATATCTGGCAGGCCGTCGAAAAGCTTCATCAAAAGCTCCATTCACCCCTCGGGATCGGCCATAAATTATGGCCAGGCAATGGACCACTCACTTGCCATGGCCTGGCATCAACAATCGGTGATTGGAAATAGTTTACCTCATATATTTTTTCTCTCTATGGTTGCATTTATATCTCTGTGGTTGTATTGATGTGTAGCTCCAAACCATGCGGGTTACCTTTGCCATGAAAAAAGTCGTCGTCAGCCTATTCGCAATCCTTGCAGGCACGAGCGTCGCCATAGCCGACGACGCCAGCTGTGCTGCTTTCAAATGGCCGGTGACGCGCGAGCAGGCCCTGTTTGCGGCAGCGCCCGCCGCGCAGTCCGGGGCTGACCTTTCGGTCGGCGAGGCTGCAGATGTGGCGTTGGCGCCGGTCGACACGATCAGCTTCACAGTTCCGCCGGAACGCGCGCCGGCAGCCGGTACATTCGGCGCGACGGCAAGCGTGGCCGTGCCCCCTGAGGGAGAGCTCCAGATCAGCCTGTCTGATGAGGCCTGGGTCGATGTCGTTCAGGACGGCAGAGCCGTGAAGTCGGCGGCTTTCAGTCGTATGAAGACCTGTCCGGGGATTCGCAAGAGCGTGCGCTTCAAGCTGGCCGCCGGTCCGGCCACCGTGCAGTTCAGCGGCGCGAAAAAAGAGACCCTCAAGGTCGCGGTGCTGGCGCCGGAGTAATTCTCGGGGGCCGGAAGGACAGGGCTCCTCCTTGTCCTGCCGGACATCTCCCCCAATGGGGGAGATCGGCCACTGCTGCCGACGTTGTTACCGCACCGGCGCCGTTAGCGCGAAATGGGCGCCTTGCGGGTCCGTGCACATTACGATCCAGCTTCCACCCGGAACCTCCATCGGGCCCACCAGGATTTGACCGCCATTGTCGGTCACGCGCTTGGCCGCCGCATCGATGCTAGGTACATTGAAATAGAACTGCCAGACCGGCACGGGGATCTGCTCGGGCTTGTTCATCATGCCGCCAATAGGTTCGCCGCCGGCGGCAAAGAGTTGGTAGATGCCCATCGGCCCCATATCCATGGCATCGCCCGTTTCCCAGCCGAACTGGTCGGAGTAGAAATCGAGGGCCGCCTTCCAGTCTGATGTATAGAGCTCATGCCAGCCGATACTGCCAGGAGTGGTGGCCGGCAGGGCAGGTTGGTCCGGACCGTCGGGCTGCAGGAAATTGAACACCGCACCTTGCGGATCGGCGACGACGGCAAAGCGACCGACACCGGGGATGTCGTCGGGTTCGCGGTGAACAGTGCCGCCCGCCGCCTTCAACGACTTCGTTGCGGCGTCGACATCCCTGGTATGGATGTAGCCGACCCAGGCCGGCGGCATGCCCGTCTTGCGTACTTCTTCTGGCTGCGCCATCAGCCCGGCAACGCCGCGCTCGCCGACATTCATCACAATGTAACGAGGCATGCCTGGCGCCCCGTCGAAAACCTGCGCTTTCCAGCCGACCACATTCGTGTAGAAGGCCTCGGCAGCGTCGAGATCGGTGGTCATTAGCTCGTACCAGAAGAAGGGCATGGGGGATTCTGGCATCGTCGTGCTCCTTGCGTTTCTGTCGTTGATCGTGTGCGATCCATCCTAGGACGATCTTCGCGACGTGAATCCGACACCTGGGTCAAGAATCGACCGAGGCAAGGCACCGCCGTTCAAGTCTTGCGTATTTCGCGGTTTTCGCCTTTCCTTTAGTCAACGAGGGGTGTTGGTCCATGCGCCGGATGTCGCTCACTTCAGAGCTTGTCGCGCTATGCCATCGGGAGGAGGCCGATCCCGGTCCCGATGGAAGCTGGACGCAACTGAACGATGAGGATTTCCAGACCCTCGCGTCGCGGCTATCGAGCGAAGCAGACGCGGGCCCCTTGTGGGTGTTCGCCTATGGCTCGCTGATCTGGAAGCCGGCTTTCGAGTCCGTCGAACGACAGCGCGCTACCGCTTTCGGCTGGCACCGGTCCTTCTGTCTTGACATTGCCCGCTGGCGCGGCAGCGCTGCGCAGCCGGGACTGATGATGGCGCTCGAACGAGGTGGCCGATGCGATGGTGTGATCTACCGCTTGCCGGAGGGGGAAAAGCCGCTGCAGATCGAAAAACTGTTGCGGCGCGAGATCGACGATCACGAGAGTGTCGGCTCAGTCAGGTGGCTTCCGGTGCGTACGGCTCAAGGCACGCTCAGGGCGCTGGGCTTCTGGGTCGGCGTAACCGGCAGGGGCACCTCGCTCAATCAGCCCTTGGAAAATGTGGCGCGGGTGCTGGCCAGGGCATGCGGGCATGTCGGGTCCGGCGCCGAATACCTCTACAACACCGTGAGTCACCTGGAAGAATTCGGCATTCGTGACCGCAATTTGTGGCGGCTGCAGGAACTGGTCGCGGACGAGATCAGGTCGATCCATGGCAGCACCCCCGGAATGGGCCTCCTCTCCACACAGTGATCGCGCGTGAAATCTCGATAACATGAGTTTGTTTATCATGTTTTATTTCTGGGTTTTCAGCGGCTTGCGTCGAAAATTGACCAATTGATAAAAAAACAAAACGTGTTAGCCTTCCTCAAAACCACAAGAATGGGGAGCGGAATGGCGACTGGTCATTTCAAGCAGGGCATTGCCGGCGGCCGGCTTTCGCCCGAACAGTATGCCGATAATTTTTCCGACCTGCATCCGCCGCTCGATCATCACGAGGCGCTGGTCGAGTCCGATCGCTGCTATTTCTGCTACGACGCACCGTGCATGAACGCATGCCCGACCTCGATCGACATCCCGTTGTTCATCCGCCAGATCTCGACAGGCAATCCGATCGGCTCGGCCAAGACGATTTTCGACCAGAACATTTTGGGCGGCATGTGCGCCCGCGTCTGTCCGACCGAGACGCTGTGCGAAGAGGTCTGCGTGCGCGAAGTGGCGGAAGGCAAGCCGGTGCAGATCGGCCGCCTGCAGCGTTATGCAACCGATGTCGCCATGGCTGAGAATAAGCAGTTTTATGCGCGCGCCGCCCCGACCGGCAAGACGGTCGCCGTGGTCGGCGCCGGACCGGCAGGTCTTGCCGCCGCCCATCGGCTTGCCCGCCATGGTCATGAGGTGACCATCCTGGAAGCCCGTCCGAAAGCCGGCGGTCTCAATGAGTACGGCATCGCCGCCTACAAGAGCATCGACAATTTTGCCCAGGCCGAGGTCGATTACGTCCTGTCGATCGGCGGCATCGACATCCAGAATGGCAAGGCGCTCGGCCGCGACTACCAATTGTCGGACCTGACTAGGAATTATGACGCGGTGTTTCTCGGCATGGGCCTTGGCGGCGTCAACGCGCTGCGCGCCGACGGCGAGGAGGCGCAAGGCGTCACCAATGCGGTGGAGTTCATCGCCGAGCTTCGCCAGGCCAGTGACCTTGCCAGCCTGCCGGTCGGCCGGCGTGTCGTCGTCATCGGCGGCGGCATGACGGCGATCGATGCGGCGGTGCAGTCGAAGCTGCTCGGCGCCGAAGAGGTGACGATCTGCTACCGGCGCGGGCAGGAGCACATGAACGCTTCCGAATTCGAGCAGGATCTGGCTGCCGCCAACGGCGTCGTCATCCGTCACTGGCTGCAACCGAAGCGGGTCATTGCCGAAGGCGGCAAGGTGTCGGGCATCGAACTCGAATACACGGCGATGGATGGCGACAAGCTCGTCGGCACCGGCGAGCGGCTGACACTGGTCGCGGACCAGGTGTTCAAGGCGATCGGCCAGAGCTTCGTCCCGGCTGCGCTCAACGGCAGCGGGGCCTTGCTTGCTTTGGAAGCCGGCCGCATCAAAGTCGATGCCGAAGGCCGCACCTCGCTGGCCAATGTCTGGGCCGGCGGCGACTGCATCTTTGGCGGCGACGATCTGACCGTCTCGGCCGTGGCGCAAGGCCGCGACGCGGCCGAATCGATCCACCGGGCACTGACCTCAATCGGGAGGGCATGAGCATGGCAGATATCAGAAATAATTTCGTCGGCATCAAATCGCCGAATCCGTTCTGGCTGGCCTCGGCCCCGCCGACCGACAAGGCCTACAACGTCATCCGCGCCTTCAAGGCGGGCTGGGGCGGCGTGGTGTGGAAGACGCTCGGCGAAGAGGGGCCGCCGGTGGTCAACGTCAACGGTCCGCGCTACGGCGCGATCTGGGGCGCCGACCGCCGCCTGCTCGGCTTGAACAACATCGAGCTGATCACCGACCGCGACCTGCAGGTCAATCTGCGCGAGATCAAGCAGGTCAAGATGGACTGGCCCGACCGCGCCATCGTCGTCTCGCTGATGGTGCCTTGCGAGGAGCATGCGTGGAAGGCGATCCTGCCGGTGGTCGAGGAGACGGGGGCCGATGGCATCGAGCTCAATTTCGGCTGTCCGCACGGCATGTCGGAACGCGGCATGGGCGCCGCCGTCGGCCAGGTGCCGGAATACATCGAAATGGTGGTGCGCTGGTGCAAGGCCAACACCCGCATGCCTGTTATCACCAAGCTGACGCCCAACATCACCGACATACGCAAGCCGGCGCGTGCCGCTCTTGCCGGCGGCACCGACGCGGTGTCGCTGATCAACACCATCAACTCGATCACCGGCGTCAATCTCGATAGTTTCGCGCCGGAGCCGACGATCGACGGCAAGGGTTCGCATGGCGGCTATTGCGGCCCGGCGGTGAAGCCGATCGCCATGAACATGGTGGCCGAGATCGCCCGCGATCCGGAAACGTATGGGCTGCCGATCTCCGGCATCGGCGGCATCACCACGTGGCGCGACGCTGCCGAATTCATGGCGCTCGGCGCCGGCAATGTGCAGGTCTGCACGGCGGCGATGACCTATGGCTTCAAGATCGTGCAGGAGATGATCGCCGGCCTGGAGAACTGGATGGACGAGAAGGGCCATGCCTCGCTCGACGACATCATCGGCCGCGCCACGCCCAATGTCACCGACTGGCAATATCTCAACCTGAATTACGTTGCCAAGGCGCATATCGACCAGGAGGCCTGCATCAAATGCGGCCGCTGCCACATCGCCTGCGAGGACACCTCGCACCAGGCGATCACCGCAATCGTCGATGGCGTCAGGCATTTCGAGGTGATCGAGGCCGAATGCGTCGGCTGCAATCTCTGCGTCAATGTCTGCCCGGTCGAGAACTGCATCACCATGGAGCCGCTGGCGGCTGGCGTGATGGACCAGCGCACCGGCAGACCGGTGTCGCCGGTCTACGCCAACTGGACGACGCATCCAAACAACCCGATGGCCAAGGTGGCGGCGGAGTAGGGCTCGCTTCAGCCGGAGTTCCTCACCCCACGAAATGGGGAGAGGTGGCCCGGCGAAGCCGGGGCGGAGAGGGGTCTTCGGGGCGACTGGGAATGGCTCCCTGATGGCCTTTTATCCTGCGCCTCATCCTTTACCGTTTCTGTCGTCGCAAACGTCATGCTCCCTCGCCGTCCCGGCTTCGCCGGGCCACCTCTCCCCCGCTCTGCGGGGGCGAGGAACAGAAGTCGCGTGCTGCGTGTCGAAAGCCGCCAGACCTTCGCTCTTCGGCAATCTCTCTTTCGCGGCCATCGCAAACACGTAGAGATTTTTCGTTTTCATATTGCGGATAAAAATTATCCACGATAAACAGTATCCATGAATCGGAGATCAGCACGATGAAGCTGGGCGAGGGCGTCGAAGCGGCCATCCACTGCGCCGCGATGCTTGCCGGAATGGAAGGCGCGGCGACCATGCCGGGTGCTGCCATGGCCGAAGCGTTCGGGCTGTCGCCGAGCTATCTCCTCAAGCATCTCAACGCGCTGACCGCGTCGGGCATTCTGGAATCGGTGCCGGGGCCGTACGGCGGCTACCGGCTGGCGCGGCCGGCGGAACGCATAACGCTGCTCGATATCGTATTGGCCGTCGAGGGGCGCGAACCGGCCTTCCGTTGCGCCGAAATCCGCCAGCGCGGCCCAGCGAAGCTCGATGCCTCGGTCTATGTCAAACCTTGCGGCATCAACGTAGCGATGCTGAAGGCCGAGCGTGCCTATCGCGCAGCGCTCGCCGACGCGCGGCTGTCCGACATCGTTGCGGAATACACGGCCGATGCCGATCCCCGTTCGATCGCCGCGAACTGCGCCTTCGTCGAGCGCCATCAGCGGCCGCAGAAATCAAGTTCAACCAAGCAAGCATGAAAGGCTACAGACGATGAAACAGAGGCTGCAATTTTTCGGCGCGGCGCCGGAGATCATGAAGGCGGTGTCGGCGCTCAACAAGGCAGTCGACGAATGCGGGCTCGAAAAAAGCCTGTTGCATCTGATCAAGCTCAGGGCGTCGCAGATCAACGGCTGCTCGTATTGCGTCGAGATGCACAGCCGCGAAGCGCGCCGCGACGGCGAAAGCGAGCAGCGGCTATATCTGGTCTCCGCCTGGAAGGAATCGCCGCTGTTTTCAGAGCGCGAACGTGCAGCCTTCGCCTGGACCGATGCGCTGACCAGGATCGCCGACAACGGTGTGTCGGACGAACTCTATGCAAGGACGCTCGAGCATTTCTCGGAAGAGGAATTGGTAAAGCTGTCTGTCGCGCTTGGCATGATCAACACCTGGAACCGGCTTTGCATCCCGTTCCAGGCCATTCATCCGATGCCGGCGGCGAACGCCGCTTGAGCGGTCGAACCGGCGCGCGGCCTTGCGCCGCGTGCCCGCTTTGCTGTGGGATCAAGAACATGTTGTCGAATTTTGAGAATGAGATTCTTCTTGCCGCCCGCCTGTGCTTGGCGGCGCGTTCGTCTTTGCCGGCCTGCGCAGCGTCCAGAACGCAACCTTCCTCACCCAGTTGATGGCGACGCGCGGCGTGCCGCAGGCGTGGCTGATGCTATGGTTGGGGATCGTCCTCCAGATCGTCGCCGGAGTTCTGGTGATATCAGGTGTTTGGACCGCTGCCGCCGCTCTGTGCCTGGTGCTGTTCCTAATTGTCGCTACCCCGATGTTCCACAATTTCTGGGATCATCAGGGGCCCGAGCGCGCGTCCCGTATCAATGGCTTTGTCGGCAATGTGGCGTTGACTGGGGGATTCCTGGCGCTGGCGGCGCAGCCGCTTTGATGGTTCGGACGGCCGCCTCGTGGAGGCAGCCGTCACAGTCTTTGGCGACAGCCAGCTTCCGCGCCGCGCGGCCGACGCGGAAGAGCCGCCGACGATCACGGCATGTGAGGGTTTCTCGCTCGTGAACGTTATCTCGATGTTAAGGTGGCTGACTGACGCCCGACGAGGTCGAGGCTCAATGTCCGCAATTGCTGTCTTCCCTTTGCGTCATAGGCCTGCGCATTGGCGCGAGATTCTCTCTGGCCGTCGAAATAGAGGCCGCTCCGCCCTTCGAGCGCGGGCGACGTCGCGAGATTGAGGATGGCATCGGCGCCGGTTTCGACCGAGTTCCAAGGCGTGATGCCTGCCTGCCGGACCATGGTGGTGTTCATGTAGCTTGCGGGATGCAGGCTGTTGACGGTCACATTGGTGCCCTTCAGTTCCTGCGCCAGATCGATGGTGAACATGATTTGCGCCAGCTTGCTCTGGCTGTAAGCGCGAACGCCGTCATAGTTGCGGGTCAGCATGACATCGTCGAAATCGATCGCCTGCTGGCCGGCCGAGGCGACATTGACGATGCGCGCCGGCGCGCTCGCCTTGAGCAGCGGCAGAAGCTCCGATGTGAGCAGGAAGCCGGCGAGATAGTTGACGGCAAAGCGCAGTTCGTAGCCGTCGGCGCTGACCTGTCGTTTGGTGCCTGCGGTGCCAATGCCGGCGTTGTTGATGAGAATGTCGAGCCGGTCAGTCCTGGCGCGCACGGCCTCGGCGAGGCGGCGGACCTCGACCAGGGACGAGAGGTCGGCGACGAGAAGCTCGGCCTTGCCACCAGCGGCTTCGATCTCGGCGACCGCCGCCTGGCCCCGTGTCGCATCGCGACCATGCACCAGGAGCCGCGCGCCGCCGGCGCCGAGCCTTTGCGCGACCAAGCGGCCGACGCCGTCGGTCGATCCGGTGATGAGGACGGTCTTGTCTTTCAGTTCCATGCTTGGAGCCTCAGTGTCGTTGCTCTGAGTGGAAGATGGGACGTCCGGCACGCGTCAAACAGGTCAACCTTTATCGATACTGCTAATGGCGCCGATGGTTCCCCGACGCATTCAGCCGATGGTGGCCGCAGCCCGTCAGCTTCGTCATCCTGGGGCGCAGCAAGGAGCGTAGCGACGCAGCGCAGACCCCTGGATGACGAAGCGAGAGTTAGCTCTTCGGCTTCAGCCCGTCGACGAACAATTGCTCGAGAAACCTTGCCGCATCCTCGAAGCGGCCGTCGCCGCCGCGGTTGGGGCCGAGCACGGCGCGGACCTGAACGTCGAAATCGGCATAGTGCTGCGTCGTCGCCCAGATCGAGAAGATCAGGTGCCAGGGGTCGGTGCGGGCGATCTTGCCGGCGCGCATCCAACCCTTGATGATGGCGGCCTTCTCGTCGACCAGCGTCTTCAGCTCGCCTTCAAGCATCGGCATGATGCGCGGCGCGCCCTGCAGGATCTCGTTCGCGAAGAGCCGGCTTTCCCTAGGAAAATCGCGCGCCATTTCGAGTTTGCGCCTGATGTAGCTGCGCAATTCGGTTAGGGGATCGCCGATGTCGTCCAGTTCGCGCAACGGCGCCAGCCAGGTGTCCAGAAGCCGCTGCATCAGCGTCTCGTGGATGTCCTCCTTGCGACGGAAATAGTAGAGCAGATTCGGCTTCGACATGCCGGCGGCTTCGGCGATCTGGTCGATGGTCGAGCCGCGAAAGCCGTTGGTTGAGAAGACCTCGAGCGCCGCCTCCAGGATGAGCTCGCGCTTTTCCTGCTGGATGCGGGTGCGGCGCGGGGCAGGGGTGTCCATGCCTGTCGTCATCCCCGCAGGACATTGCCGCGAGGGTCATCTGGACCAATTCTCTGGACCAGTTTTTCTCCGGCCTGTGGAGCGCGCCTCAGCTGCCGCATTTCCGCTAGTAATCCCTTGACCGCCGACAGGGCGGTGCTAACGTTTGTCCAATCGGTCAAAAATTTGCGTAGCACGAAAACGCAGCAGAGACCAAGTGTCGGGAAGACCAAGCGTTAGCCGCACCGAAACAGGTTACAAGGGGAAGTCTTGGTCATGTCCAACCGGCTGAAAGTCACGCCGAACGATCTCAGCGCATTCTGGATGCCGTTCACGGCGAACCGGCAATTCAAACAGGCGCCTCGCATGATGGTGTCCGCCAAGGACATGCATTACACGACCAGCGACGGGCGCAAGGTTCTCGACGGCACCGCCGGCCTGTGGTGCGTCAATGCCGGCCACTGCCGGCCGAAGATCACCGAGGCGATCCAGCAACAGGCAGCCGAACTCGACTATGCGCCTGCCTTTCAGATGGGCCACCCGATCGTCTTCGAACTGGCGAACCGTTTGGTCGACCTCGCGCCGAAGGGCATGGACCACGTGTTCTTCACCAATTCCGGATCGGAATCGGTGGAGACCGCGCTGAAGATGGCGATCGCCTACCATCGCGCCAAAGGTGAGGGCTCACGCACCCGCCTGATCGGCCGCGAGCGCGGCTATCACGGCGTCAATTTCGGCGGCATCTCGGTCGGCGGTATCGTCACCAATCGCAAGATGTTCGGCACGCTGCTCGGTGGCGTCGACCACATGCCGCACACGCATCTTCCCGAGAAGAATTCGTTCACCAAGGGCGTGCCCGAGCATGGCGCGGAATTGGCCAACGAGCTGGAGCGCATCGTTGCGCTGCATGACGCCTCGACCATCGCGGCCGTCATCGTCGAGCCGGTGGCCGGTTCCACCGGCGTCATCCTGCCGCCGAAGGGCTATCTCGAGAGGCTACGCGAGATTTGCACCAAGCACGGCATCCTGTTGATCTTCGACGAGGTCATCACGGGCTTCGGCCGCCTCGGCACGCCGTTTGCCGCCGACTATTTCGGCGTCACCCCCGATATTATGACGACCGCCAAAGGCGTCTCCAATGGCGTCATCCCGATGGGCGCGGTGTTCGTCAAGAAGGAGATCCACGACGCCTTCATGACCGGCCCCGAGCATATGATCGAGTTCTTCCACGGCTACACCTATTCGGGCAATCCGATCGCCTGTGCGGCTGCGCTCGGCACGCTCGACACCTACAAGGAAGAGGGGCTGCTGACCCGCGGCGAGGAATTGGCGCCGTATTGGGAAGACGCGCTGCATTCGCTGAAGGGGGAGCCGAACGTCATCGATATCCGCAACATCGGCCTGATCGGCGCGATCGAGCTGGCGCCCATCCCCGGCAGTCCGACCAAGCGTGCCTTCTCGGCCTTCGTCAAGGCGTTCGAGCGCGGCGCCCTGATCCGCACCACCGGCGACATCATCGCGCTGTCGCCGCCGCTGATCATCACCAAGGGCCAGATCAACGAATTGATCGACCATGTGCGTGAAGTGCTGAGGGCTGTGGACTAAATACTCCACAACGTATAGGGCGGCGACGGGAACCGTCGCCCTATATGTGAATAGATGAGAGGAACTTGAATGGCAGCTCCCGGCGAGAATCTGCGAATCAATTCAGACCGTTTGTGGGATTCGATAATGGAGATGGCGAAGATCGGCCCCGGCATTGCCGGCGGCAACAATCGCCAGACCTTGACTGACGACGATGGCGAGGGGCGGCATCTGTTCAGGCGCTGGTGCGAGGCGGCGGGGCTCGAAATGGGCCTCGACGAGATGGGCACGATGTTTGCCCGCCGAGAAGGCGCCGACCCTGATCTGCCGCCGGTCTATGTCGGCAGCCATCTCGACACCCAGCCGACCGGCGGCAAGTATGACGGCGTGCTCGGCGTGCTTGGCGGGTTGGAGATCGTGCGCTCGCTCAACGAGCTCGGCATCAAGACAAAACATCCGATCGTCGTCACCAACTGGACGAACGAGGAAGGCGCGCGCTTTGCGCCGGCCATGATGGCGTCCGGCGTTTTCGCCGGCGTCCTCGACCAGGCCGATGTCTATTCGCATGTCGATAAGGACGGCAAGAAATTCGGCGAGGAGCTCGAACGCATCGGCTGGAAGGGCACCGAGAAGGTCGGTGAGCGCAAGATCCACGCCTTTTTCGAGCTGCATATCGAGCAGGGCCCGATCCTCGAGGATGAAGGCATCGACATCGGTGTCGTCACCCATGGCCAGGGACTGAAATGGCTGCAGGTGACACTGACCGGCAAGGAGGCCCATACCGGTTCGACGCCGATGCCGAAGCGCCGCAATGCCGGGCTCGGCATGGCCCGGGTGATCGAACTGGTGCACGAGATCGCCATGGACTACCAGCCCGACGCCGTCGGCGCGGTCGGCCATATGGAGGTCTATCCCAATTCGCGCAATATCATCGCCGGCCGCACCGTGTTCACCATCGACATCCGCTCGCCGGAAAAGGAAGTGCTCGACGCGATGGACGGCCGCATCCGCGAAGGCATCGACACGATCTGCGATGCGCTCGACATCAAATATCAAATCGAGCAGGTCGGCCATTTCGATCCGGTCACTTTCGATGCGGGCTGCGTCAAGGCTGTGCGGGATGCGGCAGAGCGCCTGGGTTATACGCACCGCAATATCGTCTCCGGCGCCGGCCACGACGCCTGCTGGATCAACCGCGTCGCGCCCACCGCAATGGTGATGTGCCCGTGCGTCGACGGGCTGTCGCACAATGAGGCCGAGGAAATCACCAAGGAATGGGCGGCGGCCGGCGCCGACGTGCTGTTCCACGCGGTGGTGGAAACAGCGGTGATTGTGGAGTGAACTAGAAACCAAGATTCAGAACGCCGCTCACCAAGAAGCGCGAGAAAAACAAGGGAACAAAAATGACCAAAGTCATCAAGAACGGCACCATCGTCACCGCCGACCGCACCTGGAAGGCCGACGTGCTGTTCAAGCACGGCAAGATCATCGCCATCGGCCCGGACCTGCATGGCGACCACGAGTTCGACGCCACCGGCTGCTATGTGATGCCAGGCGGCATCGATCCGCACACGCATCTCGAAATGCCGTTCATGGGGACCTACTCGGCCGATGATTTCGAGAGCGGCACGCGCGCCGCACTTGCCGGCGGCACGACGATGGTCGTCGATTTTTGTCTGCCGTCGCCGCAGCAGTCGCTGCTTGAGGCCTTGCAGATGTGGGACAACAAGACCTCGAAAGCGTCCTGCGACTATTCTTTCCACATGGCGATCACCTGGTGGGGCAAGCAGGTGTTCGACGAGATGGCCACAGTCGTCGACAAGGGCATAACCTCGTTCAAGCACTTCATGGCCTACAAGGGCGCGCTGATGGTCGACGACGACGAGATGTATTCGTCGTTCCAGCGCTGCGCCGACCTTGGCGCGCTGCCGTTGGTTCATGCCGAGAATGGCGATGTGGTGGCCGCGCTTTCGCAGAAGCTTCTCGCTGCCGGCAACAACGGCCCGGAGGGGCATGCCTATTCGCGCCCGCCGGAGGTCGAAGGCGAGGCGACCAACCGCGCCATCATGATCGCCGACATGGCCGGCGTGCCGCTCTATGTCGTGCATGTCTCCTGCGAGCAGGCTCACGAAGCCATTCGGCGGGCGCGGCAGAAAGGCATGCGCGTCTTCGGCGAGCCGCTGATCCAGCATTTGACACTCGACGAGAGCGAATATTTCAACAAGGACTGGGATCATGCGGCGCGCCGCGTGATGAGCCCGCCCTTCCGCAACAAATTGCATCAGGATTCGCTGTGGGCCGGCCTGCAGGCCGGATCGCTGCAAGTAGTGGCGACAGACCATTGCGCCTTCACCACCAGCCAAAAGCGCAACGGCGTCGGCGATTTCACCAAAATCCCGAACGGCACCGGCGGGCTCGAGGACCGCTTGCCGGTGCTGTGGACGACGGGCGTCAACACCGGCCGGCTGACGATGAACGAATTCGTCGCGGTGACCTCGACCAACATCGCCAAAATCCTCAACATGTATCCGAAGAAGGGCGCCATCGTTGAAGGTGCGGACGCCGACATCCTCGTCTGGGACCCGAAGCGCAAGAAGAAGATCACGGCCAAAAAGCAGCAGTCGGTGATCGACTATAACGTCTTCGAAGGTTTTGAGGTGACCGGCCTGCCGCGCTTTGTCTTCTCGCGCGGCGAACTGTCGATCCAGGAAGCTGAGGTCAAGGCGAAGCCCGGCCATGGGGAGTTCGTCGCTCGCGAGCCGAATGCAGCGGTCAACCGGGCGCTGTCGACCTGGAAGGAAATTTCCGCACCGCGCAAGGTGGAACGCACCGGCATTCCGGCGACCGGGGTGTGAGCTTGGGGCGTTCGGCAGCGATCGCCTCACTGGTTATGGCGAGCATTACCGGCGTACCGGCAGCGGCTGAGGTTCTTGCCGGTTCCTACGGCAATGATGTCGGTTGTGCCGGTGTATGGCTCGGCTATCAGGACAGCGATGCCTATGTCGTGCTGACCGCCGACGGCGTCGAAACCTATGGCAGCGGCTGCCGGTTCGCGCGGCAACTGGTGACGGCGCCTGGTACGCAGTCGTTGAGCTCGACCTGTTTCGCTGAAGGCGAGGAGGGAACGACGACTGAGACCGTCAAGGTCACCAACAAGGGAGCTGATGGGTTCTTCGTGACCATTCCCGGCCTTGAAGAGATAGGGCCGTTGAAATCATGTTCGTGACGGTGCCGATGATGGCCTCTCCGTCGATGCCGACCTCAGGCGACGAGCCCATCCAGTTCCGGCAGCAGGACGACACTTTCCTGTTCGTTGGGATCGGTGCGGGCAATGACCGCCGAGGCCGAACTGTCGCTCAGATTGGCCGGCAGATGCGGCACCCCGGCAGGAATGTAGAAGAGGTCGCCGGCCTTGACCACGATCTGCTGTTCGAGTCGGTCGCCATACCAGGTATGAACCTCGCCGGAGAGCACATAGATCGCCGTTTCATGGCTTTCGTGCATATGCGCCTTGGCGCGGGCACCGGGCGGCATGGTCAGCAGGTGCATGCAGATGCCGGTCGAGCCGACCGTCTCGGCGGCGATACCGGTGAAATAACTCAGTCCCTGCTTGCCTTCATAAGAGCTTTCAGGGCGGATAAGATGACAAGTGGGTTTGGACGACATCTGGGAGACTCTCGATCGAGTGGGAACTCTCAGTCGGATAGGACGGGGCGAGTGGAAAGCAACATCGCGGCAAAATCAACCGGATTCCGCCCGGCGCAGCAGCGGCGCGAAAAGGCAGGCTGCGGCCTATGACGGGAACATCGCCAGCCGTCGTTTCGGCAAGCAAGCTCGGCCTGACCTTCCAGACCAATGACGGCCCGGTGCAGGCGCTGTCGAATGTCGACCTGACCATCGGCAAAGGTGAATTCGTCTCCTTCATCGGGCCGTCCGGCTGCGGCAAGACGACCCTGCTGCGGGTCATCGCCGATCTGGAAAAACCGACCTCGGGAAGCATCTCCGTCAACGGCATGACGCCCGAGCAGGCGCGCCAGAGCCGCGCCTACGGCTATGTCTTCCAGGCGGCGGCGCTTTATCCGTGGCGTACGATCGAGCGCAACGTGGCGCTGCCGCTGGAAATCATGGGCCTGTCGAAGACAGAGCAGGCGGCGCGGATCAAGCGCACGCTCGACCTCGTCAACCTGGGCGGCTTCGAGCAGAAATACCCGTGGCAGCTTTCCGGCGGCATGCAGCAGCGCGCCTCGATCGCGCGGGCGCTGGCCTTCGACGCCGATCTCCTGTTGATGGACGAGCCGTTCGGCGCGCTGGACGAGATCGTGCGCGACCATCTCAACCAACAGCTTCTGGAGCTTTGGGAGCGGACCAACAAGACCATCTGCTTCGTCACCCATTCCATTCCCGAGGCGGTCTACCTCTCGACGCGGATCATCGTCATGTCGCCGCGTCCGGGCCGCGTCAGCGACGTCATCGAATCGACGCTGCCCAAGCAGCGACCGCTCGACATCCGCGAGACGCCGGAGTTCCTGGCGATCGCGGCACGCGTGCGCGACGGGCTCAGGGCAGGACACAGCTATGATGATTGAGGTGAAGCGGCACTGGCTTGCGCCTTCAACGCAGGAGGTGCATCGCCCTAGCGAGGCAGACGCTAACCGTGCTTTCGTCATCCTAGGGCGGAGCCGCCGCGAAGCGGCGTGCGCAGACCCTAGGATCCATTCCGTGACTTCGGCCGAAAGGCCCAAACGGTTCAGAATGTCCGCCACGCAGGCGACGACGGCTGACGTTTTCTTCAGGTCGGGAGCATTGTTCCGCACCGTTGCGGAGCGCGAAAGTTACGGCATGGATCCTAGGGTCTGCGCCGCGTCGCTTCGCTCCTTGCTTCGCCCTAGGATGACGAAGGCGTGGTTGGCCGCTCCCTCTACGCACGCCGTTTTCCGGCTCCGCCCTAGGATGACGAAGAACAGGCATGGCCACATACGCGGCAGCGCTGCCAGCAGAGGGTGGTTGGCGGCGTTGCAGCCGAAGTCACCCGACCTCCGCTTCGCTCCGGCCGCCCTCTCCCCGTTGGGGAGAGGAGGGGGCCAATCTCGCGAGGATCGCTAGATGGACTCTTTTCGCGACAAGATCGTTCCGGTGACCTCGATCCTCGCTGGCGTGGTCGTTGTCTGGTATGTTTTCGCCGTCATCCTCAACGCGCCGTTCCAGCGCGATCTCGACCGACGTGCCGGCGAGACGCCGGGGGTTGTGGAATTCATCGGCAAGACGGTGTCGCAGCCGAAGCCGACGCTGCCGGCGCCGCATCAGGTTGCTGTGAATTTCTTCGAGAACACGTTTCTGCGCAGCGTCACCAGCAACCGCAGCCTTGTCTACAATGCCTGGGTGACGTTGTCCTCGACGCTGCTCGGCTTTGCCTTCGGCACCGCGCTCGGCATCGTGATTGCCGTCGGTATCGTGCATGTGGCCACGCTCGACCGCAGCCTGATGCCGTGGATCATCGCCTCGCAGACCATTCCGATCCTGGCGGTGGCGCCGATGATCATCGTCGTGCTGGCGGCGATCGGCGTCACCGGGCTGATCCCGAAGGCGCTGATCTCGACCTATCTGTCGTTCTTCCCGGTGGCTGTCGGCATGGTCAAGGGTTTGCGTTCACCCGAGCTCACCCATCTCGACCTGATGCACACCTACAATGCCAGCCCCTCGCAGACCTTTTGGAAATTGCGCGTGCCGGCGTCGGTGCCGTTCCTTTTCACCTCGATGAAGGTGGCGGTCGCCGCCAGCCTGGTCGGCGCCATCGTCGGCGAACTGCCGACCGGCGCCGTCGCCGGCATCGGCGCCAAGCTGCTTGCCGGCGCCTATTACAGCCAGACGATCGACATCTGGTCGGCGCTGGTTGCCGGCTCGGTCGTGGCAGCCCTGCTGGTTATGGTGGTCGGCATGGCCGGGCGCATCGTCGACCGCGCCATGGGCGGGAGGCCGGCATGAGCGATCTCCTCAGCCTTTCGTCAATCACGCCTCGTTCCTGGCAGGGGTATGCCGCGCTTGTCCTTCTTGCCGGAGCGCTCCTTCTTTGGCCGCTTGTCAATGCCACGCCCGGCTATGGTGTCGCTATCGTGGCTTTGATTTTCCTTTTGCTGCTTCTGGCAATCGCGGCCGATAATTTCCCACCGGTGATTGGGGTGGTGTTGCTCTTCCTTGGCGCGCACGGCGCGGCGTGGGTGCTTCTCGCCGGCATAACCGGCAATGAGGGGACCGCTCGCGCATCGTTCTATTTGCTGCTTGCCGCGGCATGGCTTCTGGCCTGGCGCTGCGTGACAGCCCTGTCCGCGCTTCGCCCGTCCTCGCGCTGGGCGGCGACCGCTTTGAGGCTGATCATTCCGGCTATCTTCGGCGCCTGGATCCTGATCATCTGGGAGGCGGTGACGCGCGGCGCGGGCATTCCCTTCATTCTGCTGCCGCCGCCAAGCGCCATCGGCGTGCGCATCGCCAATTCGCTGCCGGTGCTGGCCGCCGACGTGCGGCAGACCATCTTCAAGGCGGTGATCTTCGGCTATGTGGTTGGCAGCGGCGCCGGCTTCCTCGCCGCCGTCGCGGCCGACCGCGTGCCGTTCCTGCGGCGCGGGCTTTTGCCGATCGGCAACATGGTGTCGGCGCTGCCGATCATCGGCGTGGCGCCGATCATGGTCATGTGGTTCGGCTTCGACTGGCAGTCGAAGGCCGCCGTCGTCATCATCATGACCTTCTTCCCGATGCTGGTGAATACGGTCGCAGGCCTTGCCGCCTCCGGCCACATGGAGCGCGACCTGATGCGCACCTATGCGTCGAGTTACTGGCAGACGCTGTTCAAGTTGCGGTTGCCAGCGGCAGCCCCCTTCATCTTCAACGCGCTGAAAATCAATTCGACGCTGGCGCTGATCGGCGCCATTGTCGCGGAGTTCTTCGGCACGCCGGTGGTCGGCATGGGATTCCGGATTTCGACCGAAGTCGGGCGGATGAACATCGATATGGTCTGGGCCGAAATCGCAGTTGCAGCACTTGCGGGTTCGGTCTTTTATGGCGTGGTCGCTCTTTTCGAGAGAGCCGTTACGTTTTGGCATCCCTCCGTCCGTGGTGGATAGAGCGGTGGCGGGTTTGGAATCAGGAGCGCATTGAAGGTCCTGATCCTAAAGGGTGAATACTTAACTTCAGAGGGTAAAAACATGAAAAGACTTGTTATTTCGATGCTGGCCGGCGCGATGTCGCTTGCCGCGTTCCAGGCGATGGCCGCGGACAAGGTGACGCTGCAGCTGAAATGGGTCACGCAGGCCCAGTTCGCCGGCTACTACGTCGCCAAGGAAAAGGGGTTCTACGAGGCCGAGGGCCTCGACGTCGAGATCAAGCCGGGCGGCCCCGATATCGCGCCGGAGCAGGTGATCGCCGGCGGCGGCGCCGACGTCATCGTTGACTGGATGGGCGGCGCGCTCGCCGCCCGCGAAAAGGGTGTGCCGCTGGTCAATATCGCCCAACCATTCAAGAAGGCCGGCATGCAGCTGGTCTGTCCGAAGGATGGCCCGGTCAAGACCGAAGCCGACTTCAAGGGCCATACGCTCGGCGTCTGGTTCTTCGGCAACGAATATCCGTTCTACGCCTGGATGAACAAACTCGGCCTGAAAACCGACGGCGGCCCGGACGGCGTCACCGTGCTGAAGCAGAGTTTCGACGTGCAGCCGCTGATCCAGAAGCAGGCGGATTGCATTTCGGTCATGACCTACAACGAATATTGGCAGCTCATCGATGCCGGCTACAAGCCGGAAGAGCTGATCGTGTTCAACTACTCCGCCATGGGCAACGATCTGCTTGAGGACGGGCTCTATGCCCTGGAGGACAAGCTCAAGGATCCGGCCTTCGAGGACAAGATGGTGCGTTTCGTGCGCGCCTCGATGAAGGGCTGGAAATACGCCGTCGACAATTCCGACGAGGCGGCCGGCATCGTCATGGACAATGGCGGCCAGGACGAGAACCACCAAAAGCGCATGATGGGCGAAGTCGCCAAGCTGATCGACAATGCCGACGGCAAGCTCGACCCGGCGACCTATGCGCGCACCGCCAAGGCGCTGCTCGACCAGAAGATCATCACGAAGGAGCCGACCGGCGCCTACACGACCGCCATCACCGACAAGGCGATCAAGTAGGGCAGGGCCATCAATAGGGCGGTCGGGTAGAGGCGATCAACCTGGCCTCTGCAGCCTGCAATTCGGAAAGGGGCGGGCGACCGCCCCTTTTTGCTGGGATGTAAAATAGCCGTTACCGGTGGAAACATCCGCTCGCCACAACCGTTGTTCCAGTGCATCCAGCTTCAGCGGATGTCACCGCCACAACGGAGATCCCCATGCGCATGCAATCTTTCTCGCCGAAGCTTTCGGCGCTGGCCGTTTCGGCTTCCGTCCTATGCGCTTCACCGGCCTTGGCCGACATGATGAAGATGAAGGCGACGCTCGATGGCGCTCAGCAGAATCCGCCCATCACCACGGAGGGCAAGGGTACCGCCGCTCTCGTCTTCGACACCGCCACGAAACAGCTCACCTGGAACGTGACGTATTCAGGTCTCAGCGGCCCGGCGACGGCCGGACATATTCACGGTCCGGCGGCAAAGGGTGAAAATGCCGGCGTCGCCGTCCCGTTCAAGGGCGCTCCGAAAAGCCCGTTCAAGGGGGCGGCGATTCTGACCGACGCGCAGGCTGCCGACCTGATGGCCGGCAAATACTACATCAACATCCATACGGCGGCCCACGAGGACGGCGAGATCCGCGGACAGATCGAGAAGGCGGCGACGATGTAGCCAAGTCTTGCGCCAACGGAAAGGGCAGCCCTTCCTATCGAATCACGACCTGTCTCTTATCTGGGTCATCGTGCGGGTTGGCGTGATGGCCTCGGGGTCGAGCCTGATCTCGACAATCGACGGCTTGCCGCTGGCACGCGCGCGTTCGAAGGCCGGCGCGAAATCGGCCGTCTTCTCGACCGTTTCGCCATGGCCGCCATAGGCGCGGGCCAAAGCCGCAAAGTCGGGATTTCGCAGATCGGTGGCGACGACGCGGCCCGGATACTCGCGCTCCTGATGCATGCGGATGGTGCCGTAGATGCCGTTGTTGACGATGACGACGATGATCGGCAGATCGTATTGCACGGCGGTGGCGAACTCCTGCCCGTTCATCAGGAAGCAGCCGTCGCCGGCAAAGGCTATCACATCGCGCTCGGGGAACAATTCCTTGGCTGCGACCGCAGCCGGCGTGCCGTAGCCCATCGAGCCGGAGGTGGGGGCGGCCTGCGTGGCAAAGCGCCGGGAACGGTGGAAACGGTGCACCCAGGTGGCGTAGTTGCCGGCGCCGTTGGTGAGGATCGCATCGTCGGGCAGCATTTTTTCGAGATAGTTCATGATCGGTCCCATCTGGACGGTGCCAGGACCACTTTCGGGTGGTGTCGACCAGTCGAGATAGGCGGCGTGCAGCTTCGGTGTTTCATCCGCCCAGACCGGCGTGGCGGCTGGCTTGCGCCCGGCGAAGGCTTCGACGAACGCGGAAGGCGAGGCGTTGATCGCCAGCGTCGGCCGATAGACACGGCCGAGCTCGCCGGCATCGGCATGGACATGGACCAGCGTCTGGTCGGGGTAGGGGCTCTTAAGCAGCGTGTAGTCGGAGGACGGCATCTCGCCCATGCGGCCGCCGATCAGCAGCACGGCGTCGGCCTGCTTGATCGCGGTGGCCAGCTTCGGGTTGATGCCAATGCCCACATCGCCGGCATAGTTCGGGTGGAGATGATCGAACAGCATCTGGCGGCGGAAGGAGCAGCCGACTGGCAGCGACCAGGCTTCGGCGATCGTCCGCATCCGCGCGACGGCCTCCGCATCCCAGCGCGTGCCGCCTAGGATAACGAAAGGGCGCTGCGCCTTATTGAGGAGCTTTTCGAGAGCATCGAGCTCGGCCTCGCCCGGCCGCGTTTCGACCGGCGTGTGGGGCAGGGCTTCTGGCGCCTCGGCAAGGCTGGTCAGCATGTCTTCCGGCAGCGAGATGACGACCGGGCCGGGGCGGCCGGACGTCGCCACCGCGAAGGCGCGCGTGACGAATTCGGGAATGCGCGAGGCATCGTCGATCTCGACCACCCATTTGGCGATATCGCCGAAGAACCTGACATAGTCGACCTCTTGAAAAGCCTCGCGCCCCTTGGCATGGCTGGCGACCTGGCCGATGAACAGGATGACGGGAACCGAATCCTGCATGGCGATGTGGATGCCGGCCGAGGCGTTGGTGGCGCCGGGTCCGCGGGTGACGAAGCAGATGCCGGGCTTGCCGGTCAGGCGGCCATGGCAGTCGGCCATCATTGCAGCACCGCCTTCCTGGCGGCAGACGATGGTGCGGATCGTCGAATCGTGCAGCGCGTCGAGCACCGCAAGATAGGATTCCCCGGGCACGCAATAGATGCGGTCGGTGCCGTTGGCTTCGAGCGCATCGACGATCAGTTGTCCGCCGGTCTTCATTTTCCTGACCTCTCCAGTTCGGCAAGGATTTCTTCGGTGTGTTCGCCGAGACGCGGCGAGGGCCGCTCATAGACGAGCGGCGTGCCCGACATGACCATCGGCGCGCGCACCGAGGGCAAGAGATTGCCGTAGCCGTCGTCGAGGTCGAGCCGCATGCCGCGCGCGATGGTCTGCGGGTCGGCGAACATCTGCCCGATCGTGTTGATCGGGCTGGCAGGCACACTTGCCGCCTCCAGTTTAGCCAGCAGCGGATCGCGATCGAAGGTTTTCAGCGCCTCGATTATATGCTCGCGCAGCTTCGCCCGGTTGGCGACCCGGGCGGGATTGGTGGCGAAATCGGGGTTCGATTGCAGATCGTCCAAGCCGATGGCCGCGCAGAATTTAGCGAACTGGCCGTCATTGCCGATCGCCAGGATGATATGGCCGTCCTTCACCGGCACCACTTCGTAAGGCGCAATGTTCATATGCGCGTTGCCCATCTGCACCGGCGATTTTCCGGAGACCAGATAATTGAGGTTCTGGTTGCCGAGCGCCGAGATCTGGGTGTCGTAGAGCGCCATGTCGATATGCTGGCCTTCGCCGGTCGTCTCGGCATGGCGAAGTGCGGCCTGGATGGCAATCACCGAATACAAGCCGGTGAAAATGTCGGAGACGGCGACACCGGCCTTTTGCGGCTCGCGGCCGGCCTCGCCGGTGATCGACATCATGCCGGCCATGCCCTGGATGATGAAGTCATAGCCGGCGCGCGGCGCATAGGGCCCGTCCTGGCCGAAGCCGGTGATCGAGCAATAGATCAGCCGCGGGTTTATTGCCCTGAGGCTCTCATAGTCGAGGCCGTATTTCTTCAGCCCGCCGACCTTGAAGTTTTCGATCAGAACGTCCGATGTGGCGACCAGCCGGCGCACTGTCTCGGCGCCCTCGGGCGTCGAGAAATCGATGGCGATGGAGCGCTTGCCGCGATTGCAGGAATGATAGTAGGCGGCCGAGAGGTTTTCGCCGTCATGGCTCATGACGAAGGGCGGACCCCATTTGCGGGTGTCGTCGCCGCCATCCGGGCTCTCGACCTTGATGACGTCGGCGCCGAGATCGGCAAGCAGCTGCCCCGCCCACGGTCCGGCCAAGATGCGGGCGAGTTCGATTACGCGGACACCTTTCAGCGGAGGCTCAGTCATGGATCACCGTGATTGATCGGAAACGCAGCCTGTATCAATCCCGCGTGATGCTGTCACGGTTCTTGCAATGGGCCAAACCCGATCTTGTCGATGTCGATCATGGTTGTTTCAGCACGCTGTCGGCCCATGCGGCGAAATCGTCCGTGATTTTATCTCGATTCACCTCGTTCAGACTTTCGTGGCGGGTCTCGGCGTAAACCTTTGAAACGAGATTCGAAAAACCCATTCTGTGCAGGCGGCCAGCGAGATGGCTGACCGCCCTGCCGCCGTCGGTGGCGGGGTCCTTTTCGCCGCCGACCAGGCAGATCGGCAGGGCCTTGCGGACACCGGAAAAATTAGTGTCGTCGGCACCGTCGAAGACGAACCCGAACAGGTCGCGCCACATCGACACGGAGGCATCCCAACCGCATAGCGGATCGGCGATATACTTGTCGACTTCGGCTGCGTCGCGCGACAGCCAGTCGAACGGCGTGCGGTGATCGGGGACGGCTTTGCCCCAGGCCTGGAAGGTCAGTCGCGGCAGCATACGCGACGGCATGTCGGAGCCGAGCCGGAATTTTTCCCAGGCCAGGATGATTTGCGCGGCACGGCTGGCGAGCCCGGCGGAAAAATTAGCGTTCCAGATGGCGGCGGCGTGCAGGCGGCTCGAATGATGAAGCATGAAATTCAGCGCGACGAGGCCGCCCATGGAATGGCCGAAGGCGATGACGGGCAGGCCGGGGTGGTCGCCGGCGATCAGGTCGTGCACAGCCGCAACATCGGCGACGACCTTGGCGCCGCCGTGTTTTTGAGCGAACCTGCCGAGTGGGGCATCGGGGGCCTTGGTTGCGCCATGGCCGCGATGATCATGGGCGTAGACATGGAAGCCGCGCTCACCCAGAAAGGTAGCGAAGCGGACATAGCGCGCGGCGTGTTCGGCCAGCCCGTGATTAATCTGGACGACCGCGCGCGGGCGGCCCTCGGCACGTTTCACATAAAGGTTGAGCTCGGCGCCGGTCGGCGATCGGAGCACGCGCTGCTGGCTGAATGACATTGTCGCTTCGTCTCCAACGCGTCTTTCACGCCTGCGGACGTTTGTGTGCGCCGACGCCGGTTTTGCGTCAATCCGTTGGTCTTGTTTTCCGCAGTGCTGTTCTTGCGTCGCAACGCGGTATCGCAATTCTGACATGGAGAATTTGATACCAAGAGAGGGCGGCAGTCTGTTGCCGCAGCATTTTTCCCCGGGGTACTTTCATGCATACGCGGACAGGTCTGGTTTTCGAATTCGCGCTTGTCGCCGCGTTGCTAACGGGTGCTGCTCGGGCCGAGGTGAAGATGAGCGGCTCCTTCGTGGCCGACGCCACCTGTCCAGCGACACAGGCCATCAAGAACGGCAAGAATCCCGGCAATATCGCGACCGATGCGGGACAGAGCTATGAGCTGCTGGCTGGCAACAAGGATGCTCCCACGCACTATCTGATCCGCGTGCCGGGGGCCGATCCGGAGCGCCGCTGGGTGAGGATCGACTGCGGCCATGTTTCGGGTGGCAGCGCATCCACGGAACCGGCAGCACCCGCGCCGGTCGACCGGGAGAAGTCCGCTGCGCCGATCTCGGGAAGGCCCGAATATGTCCTCGCGCTGAGCTGGCAGCCGGCGTTTTGCGAAACCAAGCCCAGCGAGACCGAATGCAAGGCGCAGACCGCGGCCGGTTTCGAAGCGAGGCATTTCACCTTGCATGGGCTGTGGCCGCAGCCGAACGGAAATTTCTATTGCGAGGTGGCAGCGGCCGACAGGGCGAACGACAATCCGGCGCACTGGCGGGACCTGCCGCCGGTCGAGCTCGAGCCGAACACGCGGTCGGAGCTCGATCAGGTGATGCCAGGCACCGCATCTGATCTCGACAGGCATGAGTGGATCAAGCATGGTACCTGTTACGGCAAGAGCCAGCAGGAGTATTTTTCCGATGCGCTGAACCTGACGCGCGCGGTGAATGCTTCACCGGTGCGTGATCTTTTCACACAAAACGTTGGCCGGGATCTGACCTCCGACCAGATCCGCAGCGCCTTCGATAGTGCTTTCGGTCCCGGCGCGGGCGAGCGGGTTCGCGTCTCCTGTCTGAACGACCATTCGAGCGGCAGGCGGCTGATCGGCGAACTGACGCTCGGCCTGGCCGGCCCGATCGGTCCAAACCCTTCGCTCAGTGAGCTGTTGCTGGCATCGGTGCCGACGAACAATGCCGGCTGTCCGAAAGGCACCGTCGATCCCATCGAGTTCCAGTGACACGCCGAGCCGGTCTGGATGCTATGCGCCGATGCCGCGTCCTGATCTGGTCGACGCGGTGAGGCTGTCAGCCTCGTGGCCGCCCGGTTCGCTGACGACGCGGTCGCGTCCGGTCGATTTGGCTTTGTAGAGGCGCTGATCGGCCAGCGCAAAAACATCGGCAAGGCAGCGGGTCGACTCGCTGACAGTGGAGATGCCGGCGCTGACGGTGATATCGAACCGGCTCGTGCTTGCGGATGCCTTGACCGAGTGCCTGATGCTTTCGCCAAGCAGCCTGGCGACCGAATGCGAACGTGAGCAGAGGATGGCGAATTCCTCGCCGCCAATTCTGAACACCTGATCCTCTGGACCGACAATCTCGCCAAGCAGGGCGGCGACGGATTTCAGCACCTTGTCGCCCTCGGCGTGGCCGAAGCGGTCGTTGATCGATTTGAAGTGGTCGACATCGATGACCAAGAGGCTGAGCGGCTTGGCCGTCCGCAGGCTGGCCGCAACAGCGGCTTCGCCGTCGCTGTCGAAGCGTCCCCTGTGCAGCAGACCGGTGAGGCCGTCGCGGCCGACATGCTCGACCAGCGCCTCATAGCGCTCGCGATAGGTCAACGTGTCGAAGATGTCGGATAGTCCACGCGGCGCCGGGATCTGCCGCGCCTCGAACCATCTGATATAAGCGACCAGCATGATGCTGTAGGCAAGCGCCGCCCCCATCTTGGCGAACCAGCCGCCGAAGAAAACCGCGATCGGCGCACCGGTGACGAAGTGCAGCGCGGTGAAAAATCCAGCCTGGTCGAAAGTGAGCACGCAAGCGACGGAGATCAGGATGCGAGAGAACAGCGCCTTGCGGAGATAACGCCCGAGCTTTTCGTAAAGCAGGATGATCAGGATGGCGTCGAGGAAGAGCAGCGTCGTGCCCCACACCATCAGCCAGCCCATCTGGTCGATGAAGCCGATGTCGGGACGTCTGCCGTTGGGAAGCGGTGCGATCTCGTGCAGGCGCAGGACCAGCACAAGCCCGATCATCAGGGCATTGCCGAGCAGCAGGCCGTAGATCGGCTGCCGGACGGTTGCCGCGTCCTCCTTGATGTAGAGCAGCAGCAGCATCACCAGCTTGCCGGAAAACAGCACCGCGGACCCGGGCGAAACCATGCCGAACGGCAGCGCGACATAGAAGACGCTGGCGAGGTAGGTTTCGAGAAAATGCATGACGCCGAGGGCGCAGACAAACACGCCGAGGCCGATGCGGTGCCTGAAACGGAAAAGCGTGACCATGACGCCGAAGTAGAGAACCGCTTCGGCAAGGAGCAGGAAACTGTTCAGCAACGCCGTCGATCCGATCTTTCTCTGCAGAAATCGCGGCTTGCCGGCGATTCCCCATCCAACACCTTTCTGACGCGGAATGGTTAACCGCAGATTTCGCCGGACTGTCCAGCGAACCGAAAGCGGCGCCAGTTCAATGAGCGTCTTCGGCCCGAATGCAGGCGTGGGGCGCCAAAACAGTTTGCCGTTCGGCGCGGCATCGCCTACATAGCGCCCAACTTCCATTCAATCCGACATTACAGTCGACTTTTCAGGGAAAGCGCGCGTGGCACGCCAGTTCATCTATCACATGGCCGGCCTCAACAAGGCCTATGGCACCAAGAAGGTGCTCGAGAACATCCACCTCTCCTTCTACCCGGACGCGAAGATCGGCATCCTCGGGCCGAACGGCGCGGGCAAGTCGACCATCCTCAAGATCATGGCCGGCATCGACAAGGAGTGGAGCGGCGAGGCGTGGCTGGCCGAAGGCGCCACCGTCGGCTACCTGGCGCAAGAGCCGGCACTCGATCCGAGCAAGACTGTGTTCGAGAACGTCATGGAAGGCGTCGCCGCCAAGACCGCGATCATCGAGCGCTACAACGAATTGATGATGAACTATTCCGACGAGACGGCCGACGAGTCGGCCAAGCTCCAGGACGAGATGGACCGGCTGAACCTGTGGGATCTCGAACAGCAGGTCGAAATGGCGATGGAAGCGCTGGGCTGCCCGCCCAAGGAAGCCGACGTCACCAAGCTGTCGGGCGGCGAGCGCCGGCGCGTCGCGCTATGCCAGCTCCTGCTGCGCCAGCCCGACCTCCTGCTGCTCGACGAGCCGACCAACCATCTCGACGCCGAGACGACGGCCTGGCTGGAAAAGCATCTGCGCGCCTATCCGGGCGCGGTGATGATCATCACCCACGATCGCTACTTCCTCGACAATGTCACCGGCTGGATCCTGGAGCTCGATCGCGGCCGTGGTATTCCCTATGAGGGCAACTACACCAAATATCTCGAAGCCAAAGCCAAGCGGCTCAAGCAGGAAGGCCGTGAGGACGACGCGCGCCAGCGGGCGATCGGCCGCGAGCGCGAGTGGATCCAGTCCAGCCCAAAAGCCCGGCAGACCAAGTCGAAAGCGCGCATCCAGGCGTTCCAGGATCTGCTGGATGCGGCCGACAAGCGGCGCCCGACCGACTCGCAGATTGTCATTCCGCATGGCGAGCGGCTCGGCAATGTGGTGATCGAGGTCGAGGGCCTGTCGAAGGGCTTTGGCGACACGCTGTTGATCGATGATCTCGAATTCAAGCTGCCGCCCGGCGGCATCGTCGGCGTCATCGGCCCGAACGGCGCCGGCAAGACGACGCTGTTTCGCATGATCACCGGCCAGGAAAAGCCGGATGCCGGCACGATCCGCGTCGGCGAGACGGTCAAGCTCGGTTACGTCGATCAGAGCCGCGACGCACTCGACCCAACCAAGACCGTGTGGGAAGAAATCTCGGGCGGCGCCGAGGTGGTCAAGCTTGGCAAGTTCGAGGCCAACACCCGCGCCTATTGCGCGTCGTTCAATTTCCGTGGCGGCGATCAGCAGCAGAAGGTCGGCAATTTGTCCGGCGGCCAGCGCAACCGTGTGCACCTGGCCAAGATGCTGAAGACCGGTGGCAATGTGCTGCTGCTCGACGAACCGACCAACGATCTCGATACGGAAACGCTGGCGGCACTCGAAGACGCGCTGGAAAACTTCGCCGGCTGCGCCGTCATCATCTCGCACGACCGCATGTTCCTCGACCGGTTGGCGACGCATATCCTTGCCTTCGAGGGCGACAGCCATGTCGAATGGTTCGAGGGCAATTTCGAGGATTACGAGCAGGACAAGATCCGCCGGCTCGGCCCTGACGCCGTCAACCCGCACCGCATGACGTACAAGCGGCTGACGCGATAGGGTTCTTATTTTAGGGCGACGAATTCTCAAGTGATCTGAGGAGCTGAAATGGCCGACTGGTCCGCCGCCCAATATCTCAAATTCGAGGACGAGCGCACGCGGCCGTCGCGCGATCTCGTCGCGCAGGTGCCGGTGGAGGCACCGCGCCGGGTGGTCGACATCGGCTGCGGGCCGGGCAATTCCACCGAATTGCTGGTCGAGCGCTGGCCGAGCGCGCAGGTCAGCGGTTTCGACACCTCGCCTGACATGATCGACAAGGCGAGGGCACGCTTGCCTGATGTAACCTTCGAGTTGGCCGATGCGGCGGCGTGGCAGCCGGCGGAGCCTGTCGACGTGATCTTCGCCAACGCAGTGTTCCAGTGGCTGCCGGAGCATCCGGCGATCTTCCAGCGGCTGATGGGATTTTTGGCGCCGGGCGGCGCGCTTGCCGTGCAGATGCCCGACAATATGAGCGAGCCCTCGCACCGGCTGATGCGGGAGACGGCGGCCGAAATGCCGTTTGCCGAAAAGCTCGCGGGTGCTGCGCGCGGGCCGCTGCCGCCGGTGTCGTTCTACTACGATCTTTTGTCGCCGTGCTCTGACCGGCTCGACATCTGGCACACCGCCTACAATCATCCGCTGGCCGGTGCCGAAGCAATCGTCGAGTGGCTGAAGTCGACCGGGCTGAAGCCGTTCCTCGATCCGCTCGACGAGGCCGAGCGCCGGCTTTTTCTCACGCGCTACATAGCCAGGATAGCCGAGGCCTATCCGAACACGGCGAACGGCAAGGTGCTGCTGCGTTTCCCGCGCCTGTTCATCGTTGCGCGGCGATCCGCTTAGAAACAGAGCCACGCCGAGAGGCAGTGCCTGGCGGCGCTTGACCCGGTTTCACCACAATGCGCATTTCAGCCACGCAAGGTCGTGGTCTTTTGTCTCAGGCACTTGATTTAAGCCGGCGTAAACGCCCACCAGGTAGGAAAAACAGTTGCGCCCAGTCTTCGCGGCGCCCACATCAAGCCGCAACGCTGCGCATGGGGACGAACTGAAAAATGCATCGCGTCATCATCAGCGGCATCGGCGTTGAAATCCCCGAGCCTTCAATCACCAATGAAGAACTGGTCGACAGCTTCAATGCCTGGGTCGACATGGAGAATGTCCGCCGCGAAGCTTCGGGCGAGACACTGCTGCAGAAGTCGGACAGTGCCTTCATCGTCCATGCTTCGGGCGTGCAGACCCGCCATGTGATCGAGCGCGAAGGCATTCTCGACCCGACCCGCATGACGCCGCGCATTCCGGCGCGGCCGGACGATGCGCTGTCGCTGGAGGCCGAGTTCGGCATCGCGTCCGCCAGGAAAGCGCTCGACCATGCCGGCCTGGAGCCTGGGGATATCGACCTGGTGATCTGCTCGGCCTCGCATCACCAGCGGCCCTATCCGGCGATCGCCATCGAGATGCAGCAGGCGATGGGCACGAAGGGCGCTGGTTTCGATATGGGCCTTGGCTGCTCATCGGCGGCGGCGGCATTGCACATTGCGGTCAATCTGGTACGGGCCGGCGCACACAGGCGCGTGCTGGTCACGACGCCCGAGATCATCACCGGCCATCTCAATTTCCGCGACCGGCAGACGCATTTCATCTTCGGCGATGCTTCTGTCTCGATGATCGTCGAGGGGCTTGCCCAGGGCGACAAGCGGCCGGGACGCTTTGAGGTGCTCGACACGCGGACCTGGACGCAGATGTCCAACAACATTCGCACCAATCTCGGCTATTACACGCGCACCGCCCAGGACGATCCATATATGATCAATCTGGAAGGCAATCTGATCAAGCAGGTCGGCAACAAGGTGTTCAAGGAAGTCACCGTCGCCGGGCACAAGTTCATCGTCGAGTTCCTGGCCGAGCACGGGCTGACGCCGCAGGCGATCCGGCGCTTCTGGCTGCATCAGGCCAATGCCCGGATGAACGCCATGATCCTGAAGCTGTCGTTCGGCCACGAGGTCGGCCATGACCGTGCGCCGATGGTGCTGGAGCGCCTCGGCAATACCGCAGGCGCAGGCTCGATCGTCGCCCTGTCGGAGAACCACGCCGACATGAAGGCCGGCGACTATGGCCTGCTCTGCGCCTTCGGCGCCGGCTATTCGATTGGCGGGGCGCTATTGCGCATGCTCTGATTTGTCTTGGCGCGAACGGCACCAGCATTAGCGGGCGCCGGTTTGTAATCGCATCAGTCTGCTTGATTGGAGCATCAGTGCTTTAGACTGGACCTGGTGAGCTCACTGCGGCTAATTGCCTGGCATCACGCACGGAGCGAAGTCTTATGCTGGATCTCTTTCCCGAGACCGAAAACCCGGTCGAAATCATCCCGGCGCGGAAGCTTGCCGCGCAGGTGGCCGCGCTTTACGTCGCGCCATCAGATCATTTCGAGACACGCGCGGTGGAGGAATTGCGGCTCGGCTTCAACGGCATCGACGGCGATTTCCACGCTGGCGCGACGCGGCGCTCGGGCGGGCGCGAGCCCTGGTATCCACGCGGCACCGAGATGCGCAACGAGCGGCAGCTGTCGATCGTGGCGGCGGACGAGCTGGCGATCGTCGCCCAGCGGATGGGCATCGCCGATATCAAGCCGGAGTGGATCGGCGCCAATCTCTTGATCGACGGCCTGCCCCATCTCTCGATGCTGCCGTCCGGCACGCTGCTGTTCTTCAAGGGCGGCGTCACCATCAAGGTCGACGCGCAGAACGGGCCTTGCCGCATCGCCGGGCGATCGGTCGCCGAAAATGCCGGAATGGCCGACCACGAGGGCGGCGCTTTGCTGTTCCCGAAGGCGGCAAAGCGGTTGCGCGGCCTCGTCGCCTGGGTCGAAAGACCAGGCCGCATCACGACCGGCGAGGAGATTTCGGTGCGTGTGCCCGAGCAGTGGATTTACCGCGCGTAGCCACGCTTAGGTCAGGGATAGCGCACCAAGCTGGACCAGGCCGGGTCCTCGTGCTTTTGCCAATAGATCGCCGTGAGGCGCCTGGTAATCGCGCCGACCTTACCGTCCGCGACCGGAATACCGTCGATCATCGTCACCGGCATGATGCCGCCGGCAGTCGAGGTGATGAAGACCTCGTCGGCCTGACGCAGCGCAGCGACGCTGATATCGGCCGCTGTGACGGCAAGCCCGGCCTCCGCGCAGAGATCGAAGACGGTGCGGCGGGTGATGCCGGGCAGCACGCCGACAGCCGGGGTCGACAGTTTACCGTCGTCCACGCAAAAGACGTTGAAGCCGGGGCCTTCCGCGACATTGCCGTTGAAATCGAGGACCAGCGCGGTCTCGGCGCCGCGCTCATAGGCGTCGTAGAGGCCTCGCACCAGATCAAGCCAATGATAGTTCTTGATCGCCGGGTCGATCGAAGCCGGTGGGATGCGCACCTTGTCGCTGATCGCCACATGCAGGCCGCGCTGCAATTGTTCGGCATTGGCAACCGAGCCGAAGGGAACGGCGAAAGCCATGAAGCGGTTGACCGCGTCGCGCGGGTCGCGGCTGAAGGTCGGCGAGGCGCCGCGCGTGCACAGCATCTCGACATAAGCGGCGCGATGACCCGACAGCGCCACGCAATTGTGGAGGATTTCGGCCACACCTTCGCGGTCGAACGGAATCGTCATGCACAGCTTTTCCAGCCCACCAAAGAAGCGATCGAGATGCAGGTCGAGGCGGAAGAAGCGGCCATCCCAGACATGCGCCGTGTCGTAGGTGGCGTCGGAATGCAGGAAGCCCCAATCCAGCACCGAGATCTTGGCTTGCGACATCGGCAGGTATTGCCCGTCCAGGAAGGCAACGCCTTCCGGATAGGAGTGCGGGTCTATGTGATGGGCGGAGAGCGAGGGCAGTGGTTTAGTGTGCCGATCGGCCGGCTTGCTCATCACGTCCTCCGTCAGATCGTTTTTCGCCGATCAGATGGCGGGATAGAGCCGCAGAGTACAAGACACAGGCTGGGCTTGCCGCTGGGCCATCGAGAGAAGTTGTTAGTCCTCATCGTCATCCTCGAGCAGACGCGTGGCGCGCCAGCGGGTCAGGACGATGTTGGTCTGTTCCATGACGAAGAAGCGCGCGGAGTCGCGGTCATAGCCTTCGGCCAGCAGTTTTTCGTAGTCGGTGTGCACATGACGGATATGAGCTGTCGTCGCCAGCCACACGGCGATCGTCGGCGGCAAGCTCTTCATATGCACCGCGCCGGCGTCGGCGCGGATCTTTTCCATGTCAGCATAGGGCGCCAGCGGTAATAGCGCCGTCAGCGCCTTGGCGATGGCGCGGCGACGGCCGGTCGGCGCGCTCATCTCCCGTCCTGTCCGGGCTCGTCCCGCCCGGCAATGGTGGCGTCCGCAAAGGCATCGGTCGACGCGAAATAAGGCTTGATGTCGATGACCGGCGTGCCGTCGAGCCCGTCGATCGCATCGATATCGATACGGCCCGTGTCGATGTCGAGGGCGACGAGCTTGGCGATATGCAACCCGACAGGGTTCGGCCGGGCAGGGGAGCGCAGCGAAAAAACGCCTTTTGGTTCAGCCGCATGGCGGGGCTTCTGGACAATCAGGGTCCGCGGTGCATGGTGCAGCCAGGACAGGATGATGATGTGGCTGGCGCGCTTCAGGCCGAGCAGGCCGTTACGATAGGGCTGGTCGATCGTGAGAACCGCCGGCTGTCCCGTTTCCCGCGCGGATTTCATGTTCTTGGGGCAAGTTTCCCGCGCGGTCCAGGGCGAGGCGATGCGACCGATGAAGACCACATGGCCGTCCGGCGGCATATCTGCCGGATCGTTTTCCAGAAGCTTTTCGCCGCTGCGCGTCTCGAACATGGTTTCCGCCCCGATCATGCTTCTAGCTTTGCGCGATCCACCGCGCATGCGTCATATTCTTGTCCGGAAGCGACATAGCGCTTGCAAGCCTATCCAAATCGACATAAACATATGTTTATATCTTTTCAAAGAGAATGCTCGCATGCATGTCGCACTTGACACCATGGTAGATACATTGAAGGCGGCGGCCGAATCTAGCCGGTTGCGCATCCTGGCGTTGCTGTCGCGCGGCGACCTGACCGTTTCCGATCTCACCGAAATCCTCGGCCAGTCGCAGCCGCGCGTCTCGCGCCACCTGAAGCTTTTGCTGGAGGCGGGACTGATCGGCCGCTACCAGGAGGGCTCATGGGCCTTCTTCCGGCTGTCGGATTCGGATGCGGCGCGGGATTTCGTGCTCAGGCTGGTCTCCGGCATCCGGGCTGCCGATCCGCAGGTCGAGCGTGACCTCGAGCGGTTGGCGGCGGTCAAGCGCAAGCGGCAGGATCGCGCCGCCGAATATTTCTCCGTAAACGCCGCAAGCTGGGACCATATCCGCTCGCTGCATGTGCCGGACCGCGCCGTGGAGGCGGCGCTGCTCAAGCTCGTGGGCAAGCGGCCGTTCCAGTCGATGCTCGATCTCGGCACCGGAACCGGGCGGCTGCTCGAGATCTTTTCGCCGCTCTACCGGCGCGGCATCGGCATCGACATGTCGCGCGAGATGCTGACGGTGGCGCGCGCCAATCTCGACAAGGCCGGCATTTCGAATGCACAGGTGCGCCAGGGCGACATTTTTGCGCCGCCGGTCGAGCGCGATGCCTTCGATCTCGTTACAATCCACCAGGTGCTGCACTATCTCGACGATCCCGCCCGCGCCATCCGCGAGGCAGCAAGGCTGCTGCGCCCGGCAGGCCGGCTGGTGATCGTCGATTTCGCTCCGCACGCGCTGGAATTCCTGCGCGACGCGCACGCGCATGTGCGGCTCGGCTTTTCCGACCGGCAGATCACCGAGTGGTTTTCCGATGCCGGGCTAGACCTCGAGGACAGCCAGGAATTCGAGCCGCGGGGCGGCAACGAGGCCAGGCTCACCGTAAAACTGTGGCTCGGCCGTGACCAGCGCATTCTGATCGCCGATCCTTCCAACCACGCACAACCGGCCAATGCATATCCGATAGGGGAAACCGCCTGATGAACCAGTTCCGCTTTTCCCGCCGCCCTGACATCGGTGACAAGATCCGGGTTTCGTTCGAGTTCTTCCCACCGAAGAGCGATGAAATGGAAGCACGGCTGTGGGACACAGTTACCCGGCTGCAGCCGCTCAAGCCGAAATTCGTCTCCGTCACCTATGGCGCCGGCGGCTCGACCCGCGAGCGCACGGCACGCACGGTCAAGCGCATCCTCAACGAAACGGCGCTGACGCCGGCGGCGCACATGACGTGCGTCGATGCGGCGCGTCACGAGGTCGATGAGGTCATTCAGGAATTCGCCGAGATGGGGGTCACCCGCTTCGTCGCCTTGCGCGGCGACCCGGCGGAGGGCGTCGGCGCCGCCTACCGTCCGCATCCGGACGGCTATGCCAATGGCGCCGAACTGGTGGGAGCGCTGAAGAGTGTCGGCGATTTCGACATCTCGGTCTCCGCCTATCCGGAAAAGCATCCAGAGAGCCCGGATTTCGCCACCGACATCGACATGCTGAAGCGCAAGGTCGACAATGGCGCGACGCGGGCGATCACCCAGTTCTTCTTCGACAATGACCTCTACGAGCGCTATGTCGAGCGGGCACGGCGGGCCGGCATCTACATCCCGATCGTGCCGGGCATATTGCCTGTCCACAATTTCACCCAGGTCGCCAATTTCTCGTCGCGCTGCGGCGCGCTGGTGCCGGCATGGCTGGCCGAGCGATTCGACGGGCTGCAGAAGGACCCGCAGACGCATGCGCTGGTGGCATCCGCCGTGGCGGCCGAGCAGGTGCTGGACCTTGTCGAGCGCGGCGTCGGCGATTTCCATTTCTACACCATGAACCGGGCCGATCTGGTCTTCGCCGTCTGCCACATGATCGGCATCCGCTCGCATGAGGCTGAAGCTGCGGGGTCTGCTGCGGCGTAAGTCTCGGTCGAGTCTCTGGAAATGCAAAAAGGCCGGGTAAAAACCCGGCCTTTTCAATGACTTGGACAATTCGGTGCGGATCTTCCGTTGCTTTGGCGGGTCTACGGAAGAAAGCCCATAATGAGGGCTCCGATGAATGCAAACGCAGCACAAATCATCAATGCGTTGATTGGCCTCGTGAGTCCCATGTCATAGCCTCCTCTAAAAGAGCTATGGCCAGAGTCTAGGGTCATTTGTGCCACAGGCAAGCGGAAAATATATTGCAATGCGACGACATTGTGGAATTGACGACCGGCTCTTTGCCGTTAGGCATTGAAATTCTTCGGCAAAATCCCGCTTCGGACCTGTGCATAAAATGTGACGAAGCTGGGGCAGCGATGGGTTATGGCAGCGCTACCGCCGCCGAAAATCGGAATGGATTTTCGGCTCGATGCGAGGATTCAACGAGTTAGAGCGTGGTTTGCGCGTCCAATTGGATGCGAAGCTCTAGCGCCAGCGGCCGAACAGGCGGCCGTCGATGGTGACGAGGCCGAGCGCGATCAGTGCCATGCCGCCGAGCTCGAACAATTCGAGCCGTTCGCCCAGGAACAGAAAGCCGAGCAGGGTGGCACTGGCCGGCACGATCAGCGTGACCAGCGAGGCGTTGGTGGCGCCGGCCGAGGCGACGAGGTTGAAATAAAGGATGTAGGCGAAGGCGGTGGACAGCAGGGCCAGCGCCAACACCGCTGCCCACACCGGCGGCGAGGCCGAAAACAGGTTGGCAGTGCCGTGGCTAAGCAGCACGATCGGGATCATGATGATGGTCGAGGCGGTCAATTGTCCCGTGGCGATGACCGATGAAGGCACGCCCTTGAAGCGGCGGGCAATCATCAGGGCGACCGCATACGACAGCGACGCACCGACCAGCGCGAATTTCGCCCAGACCGGTCCGCCCAGCCCGGCAAGCAGGCCGGGACCGATCATCACCGCCGTGCCGACGATGCCGAGCGCGATCCCGGCAAGCTTGTTCCAGGAGAGTTTTTCGTCTGAGGTCAGCGCGTTGGCGAGGATTAACGTCCAGAACGGCGTCGTCGAATTGAGCACCGAGGCGACACCGGCGCCAAGTTCGGTCTGGCCGGCGAAGATCAGCGAGAAGGGAATGACGTTGTTGACGAGCGCCAGCAGGAAGAACAGACCCGCATGCGGCAAGGCGAGGCGGAACGACGGACCGCGCTGGCCGAGATAGAGATGCAGCGCCAGCGCCGCGATGGCGACGCGAAACAGCACCAGCACCAGCGGGGGAATCTCGGCAACCGCAATGCGGGCAAAGAAGAACGAGCCACCCCAGATCGCACCTAACAGCAGAAGTTGTGCCCAGTCTTTCAGGGCCATAGGTCCGCGCATTGCCATGGATCGTCCTCCCAGATGGCTCTGAATCAAGCCAATCAGGCGTCTGTTCAGGTCATATCCTGTTCGACGGCAAGGGCCACCCGAAACCAGATCGGTGGGCTAGCATTCCCATCATCTGGCGTAGCGCCGCGGGCCGCGAGACACAGAATTGTTTTCATTCCCGCATAGGTTGGATTAATTGTGCGCAGTCTAGGTCAAGGGATTCGTCCATGCAGCGATTCGAAAATGCGCGCGAAGCGGCGCTGGCGCTTCGCCCGGACGATCCGATTTATTGCTTTCGCCCGCAGGTACTGAAGGCGGACGCCGCGCAGTTCATGGGCATGTTTCCCGGCAAGACCGCCTATGCGGTCAAGACCAACGGCGAGCAGATCGTGCTGAAGGCGCTGGTTGATGCCGGCGTCGGCGCTTTCGACGTGGCCTCGCCCGGCGAATTCGCCGCCGTGCGCGCGGTCTCGCCCGACGCCGAGATGCTCTACATGCATCCGGTCAAGGCACAGTCGGATATCAAGCTGGCGCTGGAGAAATATGGCATCCGGGTCATCTCGCTCGACCATGAGGACGAGATCACCAAGCTGACCCGCGTGGTGCGGGCGCTCGATATCGATCCGGGTGCGATCACTGTGTTCGTGCGCATCCAGACGAAAGGATCGGCCGCCTACGAACTGTCGAAGAAATTCGGCGCCGGACCGGCCAATGCGGTCGAGCTGGCCGAACGGCTGAACCGGACGGGCTACAAGGTCGGGCTGTGCTTCCATGTCGGCAGCCAGATCGAAGATCCCGACACTTATGAGCGGGCGCTGGCCTCGGCCGACTGGGTGCGCAACCGCGTCAGCTTCGACATTGCCGGGCTCGATGTCGGCGGCGGTTTTCCTGCCGAATATGGCCATGATCCCAACCGCAAGCTGATCGAGATGCCGTCGCTCGGCCAGATCATGTCGCGGCTGTCGGGCGACCTGAACGAATATCAGTTCGACCAGATGCCGCTGGTGGCGGAGCCGGGCCGGGTGATCGTGGCGCGCTGCCTGTCGCTGATCGTGCGCGTGCTGCTGCGCAAGGGCAAGCGGCTCTACATCAATGACGGCATCTGGGCGTCGCTGTCGGATTCATGGACCGGCAAGATCACGCTGCCGGCGCGCTTCATCCCAGACCCGGCGATCCGTTCGCGCAATGGCGAGGAGAAGACCATTGTGCCGTTCAAGGTCTGCGGCGCGACCTGCGATTCCGTCGACATCCTGTCGCGGCCGTTCTGGCTGCCGGAAACGGTCGATACCGGTGACTGGATCGAGATCGGCCATATCGGCGCTTATTCGCTGTCGCTGAGGACACGCTTCAATGGCTTCTATCCGGACACCTTCGTCGAAGTGACGACACCGTTCGACGAAGGGGACGCGCCGCAGGGGTTTGCCAGCCTGGAGACGATGGCGGATTAGGCCATGTAGGTCAGGCCACTCCGCCGCCGGCCTGAATGTTCTCGCCGGTCAGCCAGCGGGCTTGGTCGGAGGCGAGGAAAACCGCGACATCGGCAACGTCGCGCGGCGCTCCGATCCTGCCGAAAGGCGACATGCCGGCGGCGATCGCGCGATCTCGCTCGGGCAGCAGGTCGGTGTCGGTAAAGCCTGGCGAAAGCGCATTCACGGTGACGCGGCGCGGCCCGAGTTCGCGCGAGAGGACGCGGACGAACTGCTCGACGGCTCCTTTGCTGCCGAGATAAAGGGCCGTCTGCGTGAAGAACATCTTGGTTCCACCGGTGGAGACGGCGATGATGCGACCACCGTCGCGCACGCGGCGCGCCGCTTCCTGAAGCGTGAAGAAGGTGCCTCTGGCGTTGGGGCCGAAGACGTGGTCGAAGTCGGCTTCGGTGGCCTCGACCAGCGGCTTTATGACGGCGACGCCGACATTGGCGACAACGATGTCAATTGCCCCATCTGCTTTTCGGTCTCATCGAACAGCCGGCGGATGTCGGAAACGCTGGAGATATCGGCCTGAATGGCAAGAGCTTTTCCGCCACCCTCGCGGACGGCGGCAACGGCTTCCTCGGCGGCTTTCTCGTTATCGACATAGTTGACGACGACGGTCGCCCCGTTTGCCGCTAGCCCCTCGGCGATGGCGCGTCCAATGCCGCGCGAACTGCCCGTCACGAGCGCGGTTTTGCCGTCAAGCGAATGATACATAGCTGCTGTTACTTTCTCATCTGGCTACGACTGCTGCAAATCGAGCGACGTCCCACGTGAAAGTAGGGGCATGCTATTGATCAGATAATAGCCTATTATTGAATAAGCTTACTAAGTCTGGGATACATAATGCGAGGAACGGAGTTTTCCGAGCTCAAGGCGTTCGCAGCGATCGTCGGGGAGGGCAGCTTTGTCCGCGCCGCGGCCAGGCTCAGGATCTCGCCGCCGGCGCTCAGCCAGACGATACGCGGGCTCGAAGAGCGTGTCGGTGTCCGGCTGCTCAACCGCACGACCCGCAGCGTGTCGCCGACCGCAGCAGGCGAAACGCTGTTTGCCCGCCTCGCTCCGGCATTCAGCGAACTCGAAGGCGCTGTGGCCGACGCTCATGCATCACGCGATCGGGCGGCAGGCTCGCTGCGCATCAACGTTCCACGCATCGCTGCCATGCGTTTCATTGCTCCCATCCTCGGCGATTTTCAGCGCGCCTATCCCGATATCGCGCTGACCGTCATCATCGACGATATGCTGACCGACATTGTCGAGGGGCGGTTCGATGCCGGAATCCGGCTCGGCGAGCGGCTGGAGAAGGATATGGTGGCGGTGAAGCTGAGCGAGGATTTGCAAATGGCCGCGGTGGCCGCTCCAGCCTATCTCGAGAACCGGACCATACCTCGTCATCCGCAAGAGCTGCATCAATTTCCAGTGGCCCGGTGGCGGCAACATCTAGGGAGTTCGCGCGAGGCCAACGCGCTTTGGAAGTAGCCGTCAACGGCGGTTTGACGGTCAACGATACGGAACTGATGATCAGGGCGGCCCTGGATGGGGTCGGCGTGGCTTACATGCTGGATTACCAAGTTCGGCCGTGGATGGAAGCCGGCAAGCTCATCCGTTTTCTCGAAGCCTGGTGACCCCGATTTCCGGGCTTTTACCTGTATCATACGAGCTCTCGGCAGGTTCCACCGGCCCTGCGCGCCTTCATCGATTTCCTGCTTGCCAGGCGATGACCCGCTTTAAAGCTTCGCCAGAAGCTCCGGTGTCGGCCAGCCGTCGACCGGCAAGCCTAGCCGCTTCTGCTCCTTGCGGATCGCCTCGCGGGTATTGGTGCCCAGGATGCCGTCGACCGTTCCCACGTCATAGCCTTTGGCCTCGAGCTTTGTCTGCAATGCCCTCATCTGATCGCCGTCGAGGCCGGGTTCGGGATTGCGCGGATCGAATTGCGGCGCACCCGCCAGCCGCGCGGCGAGATTTGCCGCGGTCAGCGCATAGGTGAAGGACTGGTTCCACTCGAGGTAGACGTCGAAATTGTCGTAGACGAGGAAAGCCGGCCCCTTGCGGCCCATGGGCAGCGCGAGGCCTGCCTTCAGGCCGTTGTCGACAAGCGGCGTGCCGTTGGGGTTGGTGACACCCCACTGAGCCCACTGCGGCAGCGGCAGCTTGTTGGTGCGGCCGGTCTGGTCCCATGGCATGTCCTCGGGCACGCGGACTTCCTCGATCCAGGGCTGGTCGCGTTTCCAGCCGCGCGACATGATCTTGTTGGCCGTGGTCATGATCACATCCGGCGCGCTGCTGCGCAGGTCGACCAGACCGTCGCCGTCGCCATCGACGCCGCGGCCGAGATAGTCGGACGGCAGCATCTGTGTCTGGCCGATTTCCCCCGCCCAGGCGCCGGTGACATCGGCCGGCACGACGCCGCGATCGATGAGGGTCAGCAGCGGCGTGATCTGCGGGCGAAAGAGTTGCGGGCGGCGGCAGTCATGCGAGAGCGTGACCAGTGCGTTCAGCGTGTGGAAATCGCCCTGCACGGCGCCGAAATCGGTTTCGAGCGCCCAGAAGGCGGCGATGATCGGCGGCTGGACGCCGAATTCCTGGTCGGCGCGGGCAAAGACGTCAGCGTATTTTTTCAGATTGGCGGCGCCCTGCTTCAGCCGGTAAGCCGAAATCATCCGGTTCGAGAACTCGATGAAGGTCTGGGTAAAGACGCCCTGGGCGCGGTCGCGCGCCAGCACCTTTTTGTCGGCGGTGGCGTTTTCCAGCGCCTCAAGGCCGGCAGTGCCGACCCCGGCGTTCCTGGCCTCCGCCGCTACACCCTGCTTCCATGCCTCGAAATCGCCGCCGCATTGCTCTGCCACCGCCGGCGCCGCGGTAGCGGCCAGAAGCAGCGCCGCGAGAATTTCCAAGCGCAATCGCATCGCCATCCCCCAAGAAGATCACCAGCGGTTGCAAGCATCCTTCATTTGGCTGTGTCGAAAAGCAGGCGGCAGGCCCGCTGTCAACGGGTGTTCTGCCGCAGCCACTTGTTCCAGGCGGCTTCCGTGCCGTTGAACACGTTGATATCGGCCTTGCCGGGGATGCCCGGCACAATACCGGTTCCGGTGTACTGCCAGAAGGTGAACGGGTGACTGCCGTATCTCTTGCGCGGGTGGCCGGCCACCGAACGCAGCCAGTAGGGATAGCCACGGAAGGCCGATAGGCCGTTGTCGTCGAAGAAATCGATCGAGGTGTAGATGATCGGCTTCTTGCCATAGTGTTTTTCGACGATTTCGAGGAATGTACTCATCTCGCTGCGCACCGTGGCCGCATCGGGCCGCAGCTTGCAGGTCGGCGATTGCGGGTTCCATTCCATGTCGAGAACCGGCGGCATCGCCGAACGGTCTTTGGGCACGTTCTTGATGAACCACCGCGCTTGCGTGGCGGCCGGCGTGCAAAAATAGTAGAAGTGATAGGCCGCGCGGGGGATTCCTGAGGCTTTCGTGCGGCTCCAATGCTCGTTGAAATACCCGTCGAAGCGATCGCCGCCTTCCGTCGCCTTGATGAAAACGAAGGAAATGCCGCTGGCCCTGGCCGCCGGCCAATCGACCGAGGTCTGGTATTTCGAGACGTCGGTGCCGTGAACGGCATAGCTCCACGGCGCCCCGCTTTCCCACTTATGGGGGTCGGAGTCGTCAAAACGGGGCGCGCGCACCGTAACGGTCGGGGCGCTCGGCAGGGGCGGCGCAAGATCGTCGACGGTCGAGCAGGCGCCCAGCAGCGTCAGCATGATGAAAGCCGCGAAACGGCGCATCGCTACTCCTGAACCGGTTTCAGCCGGCCGCTGATGGGTTGTTGCTGCAGGTGGGCCCCTCGACCGTACCCCCAAGCGATCGCCCCACAGGACCGCTCCCATGTTAAAGCGCGCGCTTTGACGCGCTTTAACCTTTGTTTTTTTGCATGTCGTTATCCCAAAACCGCTGCGCACTTTTGGGCGACACGCATCAGTGATCGCCGATCATGGTTGATATTCCGTTGACGGCGCTCGACAGGAACCGCGTTTTTGCCGAAGCAATGGCGGCAAATCGATGGCATAAATGAGCGTCCGGGGCGAGTCGGAAAAATGCAGATTGTTCTGAGGCTGGTGAAATGGCTGCTCGGGCTGGCCGTGCTGGCGGTCGCAGCACTCGCCGCCTGGCTTTACATCGCGCCGCCGGAACTGATCCGCGTCGGCTCGGGTTATACGGCCAAGATCGTCTGCTCGAATGTCTTTATCGCCGGACGCGATGCCGAGCAGGTGCTCGCCGTCGACGTGCAGGCGCCGGGCCATCCGCTGCTGCGGCTGATGAGGGTCTCCGTCGACAAGGAGCAGGGCACCGTCTCGGCCGGGCTGTTCGGCGTGTTCGGCAAAAGCGTCGCGGTCGTTCGTGACGGGCTCGGCTGTGCTTCGGTTCCGGATGGCGACATCGCCACGGCCAAAGCAGTCGCCGGGCCGGCGCTGACACCGGCGCTGCCGCTCGATGCACTCTGGCCGGAGGGCGACAGGGTCGATGCCTCGCAGAACCCCGAAATCGCGAAAATCCTCGACGACCCTGCAATGACCGGCGCCGGTATGCGGGCGGTGGTAGTAGTCAAGAACGGCCGCATCATCGCCGAGCGTTATGGCGACGGCTTTGCCGAAAAGACGCCGCTGCTTGGCTGGTCGATGACCAAGACGGTAAATGCCGCGATCGTCGGCACGGTGATGAAGGACGGTAAGATGGTGATGACGAACCAGGGCCTGTTCGGACCCTGGAAAGCGGACGGCCGCGCCGCCATCAGTCTCGCCGACATGATGGCGATGTCGAGCGGGCTGGAGTTCAACGAGGATTATGGCGACGTCACCGACGTGACGCGGATGCTCTACCTCGAGCCTGATATGGCGGGCTTTGCCGGATCCAAGTCGCTGACCGGCGAGGTAGGCAAAATGTTTTCCTATTCGAGCGGCACGGCAGTGATGCTGTCGCGGCTCTGGCAGGATGCGATCGGCGACAAGAACAAGGCGCTGGCGTGGCCGAGGGTTGCGCTGTTCGACCCGCTGGGCATGCAGAGCGCGGTGCTGGAGGCCGACGAGTACGGCACTTTCGTCGGCTCGTCCTATCTCTACGCCACCGCGCGCGACTGGGCGCGCTTCGGCCAGTTCCTGCTGCAGGATGGTGTATGGAACGGCCAGCAGATCCTGCCTGGCGGCTTCGTCGCCTGGATGCGGGAAGCCGCACCGGCCTCGAAAGTCTACGGCAGGGGCCAGTTGTGGATCGAGGGGCCGGGCGACGAGCGGAGCCCAGGCGCCGGCATCGCTGCGGGCCTGCCAAGGGATACCTACTGGATGGAAGGCCATGACGGACAGACGGTCGCCATCATTCCCTCGGAGCAGATGGTGGTGGTGCGGCTCGGCCTGACGCCGGCCAAGTTCGGCTATCGGCCGCAGATCATGGTGGCAGCGCTGGTAAAGGCGCTGCATTAGCTATTTGCGCGGTCCGATCACTGCGAGCCAGGCATAGCCGCGGTACAGTGTTCTGAATCGAAAGCTTGCACCTATCTGCTCGGATTCCGATGCCATAACCGCGCGCAGGGCCTCACGAGGCTCGACATGGAATTTTCTCAGCCAGCCGCGCAGCAATGTGCCAAACCAGCGGGGCAGGGCCTCCTGTTGGCCGAAATCGACGACGTGCAGCGAGCCGCCAGGTGATAGGGTTGCAAGTGCCGCGCAAACGGTCTTCTGCCAACCCGGAATCATCGACAGCGAATACGAGACAAAAATGCGGTCGAAACTTTCTACGGCAAAGAGGGACTTCGCATCGAAATCGGTGGCGTCACCGCGCGCCAGCTTGACGCGGCCGGAGAGGCCTTCGCGGGCAATGGCAGCAGTGGCGGTTTCCAGCATTTCGGCCGAAATATCGAGACCGAAGAAGCGGGCGTCGGGATAGCGGCGGGCGGCGAGGACGATGTTGCGGCCGGTGCCGCAGCCGAGTTCGAGCACGGTGCCGCCTGCGGGCACATCAAGCCCTGCGATCAGCCGGTCGCGGCCGAGCAGGTAATATTTGCGGGTCAGGTCGTAGATGTGGCGCTGCCAGCGGTAGACGCCGTCCATCAGCTCGGCGTGCCTAGCCGGCGGTTCGGCGTGCCTGGCCGGCAGTTCGGTCGTGCTCATGCGGCCTGCTTCACATAGAGATGGAAGCCGCCATAGATGGCCGACCGGTCGCGGGCCGAGAATTCGCGCGACGCCTCGTCCGCATAGTTCCACTGGTCGAGCAGCGAATTCGAGACCCGGCCGGGCAACAGGATGGGTTCGGCCGCGGTGCGGAAGATGACGCGGGCATCGGTCGACGCGGTCCGGGTGATCTCGGCCCACAGCGCATTGAGCTGGTCGTCGGTCATCCAATCCTGTGCGTCGAGCAGGACGAAGCGGTCGACCGAACCGGCATCCTTGCCGGCGAGGAATTCGATCAGATTGGCATGGTGAATGGCGACGCGGTCGACATTGTTGCGGATCGTCTTGTAGTTGCGCTTTTCGAGATAGGCGGGCAGCGCCGCCTCGCCGGGGTTGGGATAGCGGCGGGCAAAAGCCTGCCAGGCGAAATAGTTGTTCTGTAGCGGAAAATCGCAGGCGAGCTTTTCGAGCCGGGCCTTCAGGACGCTGGCCATGGTGCCGTCGCCCGAGGTGATCAGCGAATCGTACTGGGCCGGCGGAATGCCGAGGCCGAACAGCGAGGCTTTTCGGGAGGTCGCCCATTTCAGCAACGGCTTTTCGAAGACCGGCGCCAGTTCCTCGTCGAAGAAGCGGCGCTGGTCGGCGAGGCTTTTGGCTTGCATGATGCCGGCCGGATCGACACCGAAGAATTTGGCGGTGCGGTGACCCATGGCGATAAACAGCCCGAGCAGCCCGGTCTGGTAGAAATTACGGTCGAAGACGGCGATGCGGCGACGGCCGAGCGAGTTGCGATGTTCCCAGTAATGGCGGCTGACCGGGTCGAGATGCGGCGCGATGAAGCGGTCGTAGGCTTGCGAATTGTGACGGGTCTCGGCAGCGCCGAAGAAACGGAACAAGTCACCCTGGGACGGCAGATGGCGCACCGCTTCGAGCTTCATCCGGTTCAGCGCGATGTGGGCGGCGTTGAGATCGACGGCGTCGATCCTTTCGGGCGACCGGGTGAGATAGGCGAGGATGTTGCAGCCGCCCGAGGCGATAGTGACGACGCGATGGCCCTGGCCAAGCTGCATCGCGTCGATGTCGACATCGGGGTCTTCCCAGATCTGCGGATAGACGAGGCCGGAAAACAGCAACGCGAAGAGCCGTTCGGAGAGGCCGGCCTTCGACAGCGGGCGGTTCTGGTAGACGGCTTTGCCAACTTCCTTGCCGCGGCGAAAAACCAGTTCTCCGGAAAGATCCGTCATGACAAGGCGATTCCCGTTTGCTCTGACGCAAGCGGGTAGCGCAGGTGGATGACAGGCGGGTGACAGCTTGTTGAGATGAGCTCAGGCCTCGCCAAATCCGCCTGGCGTCGGTGTCGTAAGAATGACGGCTTCACCGGCCTCCAGCACCGTCTGGTCGCACGCCTTCAGGATTTCGACGCTGCCATTCTTGCGGCGGACCGTGGTCGAGCCGGCCTCGCCATCGCCGCCGCCATCCAGGCCTTGCGGCGGGCGACCGCGGTGCGAGGACAGGATGGCGCATTCCATCTTTTCGAGGAAACGGATGGTGCGCTGGGTGCCGTCGCCGGCACTCCATTTGCCTTTGCCGCCGGAGCCTTCGCGGATGTGGAAATCCTCAAGCAGGACGGGAAAGCGCAATTCCAGCACTTCCGGATCGGTCAGGCGCGAATTGGTCATGTGGGTGTGGACGCCGGAGGTGCCGGCAAAGCCGCGGCCGGAGTTCATCCTGCCTGCCGGCGAGCCGGAGCAGATCGTCTCGTAATACTGGTACTGCTTGTTGCCGAAGGTGAGGTTGTTCATCGTGCCTTGCGCGTTGGCCATCGCGCCCATGGCGCCGAACAGCGCATTCGTGACATGCTGGGAGGTCTCGACATTGCCGGCGACGACCGCCGCCGGATAGGCGGGTTTCAGCATCGAGCCATCGGGGATGATGACGTTGATGGGTCTCAGACACCCGGCATTCATCGGGATCATGTCCTCGACCATGACGCGGAAGGCATAGAGCACGGCTGCGCGGGCGACCGGCTCGGGGGCGTTAAAATTGTTCTTCATGACCGGCGAGGTACCGGTGAAGTCGACAGTCGCCTCACGCTTTTTCCGGTCGACCGAGATCTTCACCTTGATGACTTGGCCGGTGTCGGTCGGATACTCGTATACGGAACTGTCGGGCAGTCGCTCCAGTACACGGCGCACGCTTTCGGCCGCATTGTCCTGGACGTGACCCATGTAGGCCTCAACGACGTCGAGGCCGAAATGGGTGACCATCTTGCGCAGTTCGGCGACGCCCTTTTCGTTAGCGGCAATCTGCGCCTTGAGGTCTGCGATGTTCTGATGCGGATTGCGTGCCGGGTAGGGGTGGTCGGTGAGCAGCGTCTCCAGTTCCTTCTCGCGGAACCGGCCGCGATCGACGATGCGGAAATTGTCGAACAGCACGCCTTCCTCGTCGACCGTGGTGGCGAGCGGCGTCATCGAGCCAGGCGCGGTGCCACCGATGTCGGCATGATGACCGCGTGAAGCGACGTAGAAGAGGATTTTTGGCGATTGGCCGATCTCCCCCCCTGTGGGGGAGATGCCCGGCAGGGCAGAGGGGGGCAACATCGAGCGCTCAGCTTCGCGATACGCCGCCTCGCCAATTGGAGGCGTTGGCGGGGCAGCGCCCCCCTCTGTCGGCTTCGCCGACATCTCCCCCACAAGGGGGGAGATTGGTCGCTCTTCCTCAAACACCGGCGTCACCACGGTGATATCAGGCAGATGCGTGCCGCCATTATAAGGCGCATTCAATGCAAAGACGTCGCCGGGGTGAATGTCGCCCGAGTTGAGCCGGATGATGGTTTCCACCGAACGGTCCATGGAGCCGAGATGCACCGGCATGTGCGGCGCGTTGGCGACCAGCGCGCCATTGCGGTCGAAGACGGCGCAGGAGAAATCCAGCCTTTCCTTGATGTTGACGGAGTAGGCGGTGTTCTGCAGCGTCACGCCCATCTGCTCGGCGATCGACATGAACAGGTTGTTGAAGACCTCCAGCATGACCGGATCGGCTTCGGTGCCGAGCGCTGCCTGCCGGCGCTTTTTCTCGACGCGGCGCAAAAGCACATGGTTCTTGGCGGTGATTTCGGCTTGCCAGCCCGGTTCGACGACGATGGTCTGGTTCGGTTCGATGACCAGGGCAGGACCGGCAACGCTGTGCCCCGGCTTGAGCGCCTCGCGGCGAAAGATGCCGGCGTGACGCCAGATGCCGTCGGCGAAGATTTGCCGTTTCTCCGAAGGGCTTGGGCTTATGTCCTCAAGAACTGAATCGCTTTCCTCGCAGCCGGCGTCGCCGGTGTCGGTGCCTTCGACGCCGACCGATTCGACGATCATCGGCTTTTTGTCATAGACGAAGCCGAACTGCGCCTTGTGGGCCGTTTCGAAATCGCTCTTGGCTCGTGAAGTCGAGCGGTGCTCGAAATTCACCGGCAGTGCGGTGTCGGTGCCGTCATAGCGGACCTGCAGCACCGGTTTCGAGGCGACGGTGTCCTCGGCGATGCCTTGTGCGGCGAGCTCGTCGATGACGGCTTTGCGCAATGTCGCGATAAGCTCGTCGATCGCCGGCTTGGAGTCTTCCGCCAGTGGTTTCAGCAGCGCCTGCTGGCGCGACGAAAAAGTCGAGGACAACCCAATGCCATAAGCCGACAGCAGGCCCGAGAACGGATGGATCAGCACCGCTTCCATGCCGAGTGCGTCGGCAACGAGGCAGGCGTGCTGGCCGCCGGCGCCACCAAAACAGTTCAGGAGATATTCGGTGACGTCGTAGCCGCGCTGCACGGAAATCTTCTTGATCGCGTTGGCCATGTTTTCGACGGCGATGGTGACGAACCCTTCGGCCACCGCCTCCGGCGTGTGGCCGTCGCCGATTTCGGCGGCGAGTGCTGCGAATTTTTCGCGCACGGTTTGCACGTCGAGCGACTCGTTCTGGCCGGGTCCAAAAATGGCCGGGAAGAAGTCGGGCTGCAGCTTGCCCAGCATGACATTGGCGTCGGTGACGGCCAGCGGGCCGCCGCGCCGGTACGCGGCCGGGCCGGGATTGGCGCCGGCCGAATCTGGCCCGGCGCGGAAGCGGCCGGCCTCGTAATGCAGGATCGAGCCGCCGCCGGCGGCGACGGTATGGATGCGCATCATTGGCGCGCGGATGCGCACGCCGGCAACCTCGGTGTCGAAGGCGCGCTCATAGTCGCCGTCATAATGGGCGACGTCGGTGGATGTGCCGCCCATGTCGAAGCCGATGACCTTGTCGAAACCAGCGAGTTTCGCCGTCTCGACCATGCCGATGACGCCGCCGGCCGGACCGGACAGCAACGCGTCCTTGCCCTGGAACATATCGGCGGCGGTGAGACCGCCCGACGACATCATGAACATGAGGCGGGGGGATTCCCTCCCCCTCGAGGGGAGGGTGGCGGCGAAGCCGCCGGGTGGGGTCGTTGCGGCAGTGCTCGACGTTCCTTGAGGCCTCGCGCTGCCTTGGGCGACCCCCTCTGGCCGCTTCGCGGCCATCTCCCCCTCGAGGGGGGAGAAAACACCCAGCTCTTCCGCCACCCTCTGCACATAGCGCGACAGGATCGGCGACAGATAGGCATCGACCACGGTGGTGTCGCCGCGGCCGACCAGCTTGATGAGTGGCGAGACCTCGTGGCTGACCGAGACTTGGCGAAACCCCAGTTTTCTGCAGACTTTTGCAACCGCCTTTTCGTGGTCGGGATATTTCCAGGCATGCATGAAGACGATCGCCACGGCGTCGATACCGTCGGCCTTGGCCTGTTCGATGGCTGGGCGCACGGCGGCGATGTCGAGCAGCCGATCGACGCAGCCGTCGGCGCGCACGCGCTCGTCGACCTCGATGACGCGCTCGTAGAGTTGTTCGGGAAGAATGATCTCCTTGGCGAAGATGTCGGGCCGCGCCTGATAGGCGATCCTCAGCGCGTCGCGAAATCCCCTGGTGATGAGCAGCAGCACGCGGTCGCCCTTGCGCTCCAGAAGCGCGTTGGTGGCAACGGTAGTGCCCATCTTGATGTCGCCGATCAGGCCGGAAGGGATCGGCGCGCCGGATTTTAATTCGAGCAGATCGCGAATGCCCTGGATGGCGGCGTCGGTATAGGCTTCAGGATTCTCGGAAAGCAGCTTGCGCGGGTGCAGCCCGCCTTCCGGATCACGGCCGATGACATCGGTGAAGGTGCCGCCGCGGTCGATCCAGAAATCCCATTTGGCGGTCACGGCAGCTCTCCCAGGCATTTTATTGATTCAATATGTTAATTCGCCATGGCTTGGTGTTAGTTCGCCAGGGCTCCGCCGGCAACGGCAAAAGCAGATGATGTTACATGCGGAAACGCAACGTTATGAAACTCACAAGCGCCTGATGCATTCTGTCCTTGGTCGTCACCCGGTAGCGGGGGCGTGATTAGAGGAGAGATGTCATGAAGAAACTCATTCTTGCGTCGGTTTCGGCGCTTGCCCTGCTTGGCGTTGCGGCTTGCAGCGACAGCGGCACGGGCGGGGACGCCACAACCACGCAGAGCACCAATCCGCCGGCGAACGAACAGCCGATGCAGCCGGCTCCTGACGCGACGAAGCCGGCCGAGCCGGCTCCGGCTGCGCCGGCGCAGTAGTTCTCAGGTGTTGAACAGAAGGCCGGCATCATGCCGGCCTTCTGACTTCAGGACACGCTCCTTGCGGCCGCCGCCGCAAGCCCAGTTTCGCCCGTTACTTTTTCGCCCAGCAGAAGGGGCCGAATGGCAAGGCGACGAAAGCTGGCAGTTTCGCGCGCTGTGGCCGCCGCTGCCGCGTGCTGATGATCGACGGTTGCGCCAGCTGGTCAGGCGGCCGCGAAATCGGCTGCCCTGCGGCATTGTCTTCGCTTGATAGCGGTGGCCAGTTAGCCCTAATAGGTGCCCATGTCGATTTGGGATCGCCTTGGCGACTTCATCACGCGCGTTTCGTCCTCAACCTCGTCCGGCGTCGCCGACGTGGTCGAGGCTGTGCGCACGGTTTTCTCCGGCGATCCGGATCTGCGCCGGCGCGTCGCCTTCTCGGTAGCGATGATCGCGCTGTCGGCCAAGATGGCCAAGGCCGACGGCATCGTCACGCAGGACGAGGTGCGCGCCTTCCAGCAGATATTCGAAGTGCCGAAGGAACAGACGCGCAATGTGGCGCGGCTCTACGATCTGGCCAAGCGCGACATTGCCGGATTCGAGACCTATGCCGCGCGCATGGCGCAGCTTTGCGGCTCCGGTCATTCGAACTGCAAGATGCTGGAGGACATTCTCGACGGGCTGTTCCACATCGCCAAGGCCGACGGGCTGGTCCACGAGCGCGAAGGCCAGTTCCTGCATCGTATTGCCGAGATCTTCCGGATCGAGGAGGCGCATTACCAGAGCATTCTGGCCCGGCACGTCGACCTGGGTGCGGCCGATCCCTATGTCGTGCTTGGCATCGAGCGGGGAAAAACGTTCGAGGAGGTCAGGAGGCGTTATCGCAAGCTGGTTTCGGACAACCATCCCGACCGGCTGATCGCACGCGGGCTGCCGCAGGAATTCATCAAGATCGCAACGAGCAGGATAGCGGCGATCAACGCGGCCTATGAGATGATCGAACGAGGCCTGCGGCACGCATGAGCGGCTTCCCGCCCGACGAGCCGAGCGCCGAGGTAAGGGTATCGCCGAATTTCGGTCCACGACGCGAGAAGCCCGACATGATCGTGCTGCACTACACCGGGATGGAGACTGGCGCCGGCGCCGAAGCATGGCTGTGCGATCCGGCCAGCGAGGTTTCGTCGCATTATCTCGTCCATGAGGACGGCCGCATCGTCCAGATGGTCAGGGAAAGCGACCGTGCCTGGCATGCCGGCAAGAGTTCCTGGTTCGGACGCAGCGACATCAACTCCTGTTCGCTCGGCATCGAGATCGTCAATCCGGGGCATTCGCTGGGCTATTGGAATTTTCCGAAACCGCAGATCGATGCCGTCATCGGCCTGTGCAAGGGAATTGTTCAGCGCCATACGATTCCAGCCCAACGGGTGCTCGCCCATTCCGACGTGGCGCCGGGACGCAAGATCGACCCCGGCGAGAAATTCCCTTGGAAAGCGCTGTTCGAGGCCGGTGTCGGCCATCTCGTCGAAGCGGCGCCCCTCAGGCGCGGCGCGGTGCTGAAGGCCGGCGATGCGAATGCCGAGGTCGAGGCGTTGCAATCGATGCTGGCGCTCTACGGTTATGGCGTAGAGATATCAGGCAATTTTGACCGGCATACCGAAATCGTGGTCGAGGCTTTTCAACGGCATTTCCGCCAACGCAAAGTGGATGGCGTGGCCGACGGATCGACAATCCGCACGCTGGAAAGGCTGCTTGCTTCCGTGAGGGCAGTTCCGCCCAAGTAGTCTTTTCCTAGCTGTTCAGTTACAGCCTGTCACTCAAAGTGACTTGCCTCGCCTTTTTTGCCGCCAATTCGGCCGTCAAAGGCGATCCGTGCAAATTGTCGGACCTACAGCCCGAGATGTTCCGATGTTGATTTAGCGTAGCTGCGTGAAGTTCTTCGCGCGGTTCAAACAGAACAGGATCCCATGCAGAAATTGACCGTTTTAACGGCAGCTGTTGCTGCCGGCGTAATGACTTTTGCCATCGGTGCCGCCAATGGCGCGCCGCTCAGCCAGCGGGCCGACCAGGGTTTCGTTACCGTGTCCGATAAAACCGCCACGCCGAAAGCCGGCCAAGATGCAAAGGAAAAAAGGACAGCCTCCGCAAAAGCGGTAAAAGCTGCTGCGGTAAAGGTGAAAAAGCCAGCATCCGCAAAGGCGGAAAAAGCTGGGGTAAAGGTAAACAAGCCAGCCTCCGCAAAAAATGCAGTCTCCAATCGTAACGTGAAGCGCAACAGGACCCGCATCGACCAGGCGACGACGGCGTCGATCGGCGTGAAAAGCCGGGCGGCGGCGCCGAACGCGGCGGCCGCTGGCGGCAGTGGCCAGTATTCGGCGATCATCGAGCGTTATGCCGCCAGCAATGGTGTGCCGGTCTCGCTCGCCAAGGCCGTCATCATGATCGAAAGCAGCTTCCGGCCGAACCAGGTCGGCAGCGCCGGTGAGATCGGCCTGATGCAGATCAAGCCGTCGACGGCGCGGATGATGGGTTACAGCGGCTCGATCAGGGGCCTCTACGATCCCGAGACCAACATCAAATACGGCATGAAATACCTCGCCATGGCGCAGAACCTCGGCGGCGGCACGACCTGCGGCACGATCCTCAAATACAATGCCGGCCATGGCGCCAAGCGGATGAACCCGATTTCCGCGGCCTATTGCGGCAAGGTCAAGGTGCAGTTGGCCGCGCTTGGAGCGCCGGCGTAATAAGCCCGAACCTGCTTTTTTCTTGCGTTTTCGGTCTTGAACCCCTTTATACGCCTTGCCAGCTGGCCGGGCGGCCGCACCCGCGAAGCCGAAAGGCTGCGGGTGAGGAAAGTCCGGGCTCCATGGAGACACGGTGCCGGTTAATGACCGGCGGGGGCGACCCTAGGGAAAGTGCCACAGAAAGCAAACCGCCACGGTTTACCGTGGTAAGGGTGAAAGGGTGGGGTAAGAGCCCACCGCGCGACTGGCAACAGGAGCGGCACGGTAAACCCCACCGGGAGCAAGACCGAATAGGGACGGTGCGAGGGGAAACCCTCGAGGGCTGTTTCCGGCTCACCGTCCGGGTAGGTTGCGTGAGGTGCATGGCAACATGCGCCCAAGATGAATGGCCGCCACGTTCTCGCGCCGCAAGGGGCGAGGGCCATACAGAACCCGGCTTACAGGCCAGCTGGCAATTTCTTCCAGATTCTACAAGGAAACCCCCTGATATCAGCAGGTTGCGTCATCGGGCGCCTGCTGGTTCAGGCGCTTTACTACTGAACCGGCTTTGCTGGGCAGTGGGCGTAACAAGCGTTTCTTGAAGTCGGTGCGATTAATCGTACCATATAGGCGCGGGCAATATCAGGAGCGCATCATGGGTCAGGTCGACAAACGCAGCATCACGCTTTCGCCGGAACTGGCGGCGGCGGTCGACGTTGTGGTCGCCGCCGGCGAATATGCTCGGCTAGCGAGGTGATCCGCGACGCGCTCATGCAATGAAAGGACCGCCGCGACCTGCACGGCTATAGGGTCGAGGAGTTGCGCAAGCTGGTGCAGGCGGGAATTGACAGCGGACCGGGTCGGTTTGCGTCGATCGACGAAATCAAGGCCGAAGCAGACGATTGAAATCCGATAACGCGGCATGAATTTTCTGCCCATCATCCGAACTGCAATGCAGAAGAGGATTTGATCGCGACCTGGCTCCATGTCGCGCGACGACGAGGCTGTAGCGGACCGGCTGCTCGACCGGAAGCCCGCTGACAGCAACTGGCGACTTATCCCTTCAGGCGCACCGCGCGAAGACATTCGCCCGGCATCCGCCATCTGGTCGTCGGCGAGTATCTCACCTTGTATCGTGTCAGCGAGGATGCAGTCGAGATCCTGCGCGTGCTGCATGGCCGGCGCAAAATCGAAGCCGACGATCTGGCTTCGTGATCGGTTCGTTCAGCCGCTGATACCGTCCAGCGACGCTTCGATCGCCTGCCAAAGCTCTTCCACCGGTTCGCAGCCGACCGACAGGCGAACGAAGCCGGGCGGAACAGCGTCTCCTCTTTTTGCTCGCCGTTCCGCCGACGTATGCACGCCTCCGAACGACGTCGCCGCCTGCATCAATAAGCAGTTGTTGATGAAATCCTCGGCCTTGTCCTCCGATGCCAGCACAAACGAGATGAGAAAGCCGAAGCGCTCCATCTGGGCGCGGGCGAGATTGTGCGAAGGGTCGCCTACCAGACCCGGAAAGCGCAAGCCGCTGATCGCGCGATGGCTCTCCAGCCGCCGCGCTATCACCTCGGCGGAAGAACACATGCGGTCGAAACGCACGTCGAGCGTTTCCAAGCCGCGATGCACAAGCCACGCCTCGAACGGCCCGGGAATGGCGCCCGACGTCTCGCGCCAGCCGGACACGGCGGCGATGATGTCGGCATTGCGGCTGGCGACATGGCCGAACAGCACGTCGGAATGGCCATTGGGTGCCTTGGTGTCGGCGGCAATGACGATGTCGGCGCCGAGATCGAGCGGGCGCTGGCCGAAGGGCGTCATTGTCGTGTTGTCGACCACCAGAATCGCCCCCGCTTTGTGCGCCGCTTCGGCGACAGCCGTAATGTCGCAGATATCCAGTCCCGGATTGGCGGGAGTTTCGACGAAGGCCAGTCGATATCCATCGAAGCCGCCGTCGAGGAAGGTCGATGTCGGCCGGACATCGTGGGCGACGCCGAAAGATTTTAGGAAATCCACCGCCAGGGCCCGCGTGGTGTGATAGCCGTCCGACGGCAGCAGGATACGGTCGCCAGATTTGAGCAATCCAAAAAACACCGCCGAGATTGCAGCCATTCCAGAGGGGAAGGCGACGCATGGCGCCCCTTCCAGATGCGCCAGCATGTGTTCGACCGCGTCCCAGGTCGGATTGCTGAAGCGGCCATATTGATCGAACCCGGTGGCGTCGCCGGGTGCATGATAAATGGCGGCCATAGTTAGCGGCAGGGGAATTGGGTCGCCCATGGTGAGCCTGCCGCGACGCAGATGGGGAAGTGCCGCGGCGCGCGATCTGGCTGTTTCGGACATGGATTTCAACCTTGTTTCTGACCGAGAAAAGAATCTGTTTCTGACCGGGAAAAGACGGGCTGACGCTATGCGCGGTGGCGATCCGCGGCAAGCCGCCTCCGGTAGGCCAGGCGCTCTAAACGCTTCGTTAGGCTTAATGGAGCATAAAGACGGGAGTGCCGTCAGAGCTGCTCTCATCGGTTGTGGCGCGCGCGTTTGTAAAGCCTATTCCCGTTGACGCCCATAGCGCCCCATGATATCCCATTTCGATATTCAAGCCTTCGTTCCGCGTCAGGGTGAAGCGTACGCCAATCGGGCAGCCGCGGCGGCTGCGCGTTCGCCTGTTTTCGCCTTTCAGAACGAAGTGAGTTTTGGGCAGGGACCGCGCCGCGGCGGCGCGGGCGGGAAGATGCAGAGGGGTGCGGCGGCGCAAGCGGCCGTAACGCGTAATGGACCGGTTTCTGTCAAGCGCGGTGAACAGGATCGATGCGAAGGGGCGGGTGTCCGTTCCAGCGCATTTCCGTGCGGTTGTGCAGAAACGCGGCTATTCGGAACTCTATGCGCTGCGCTGCCTGGACCGTCCGGCGATGGATGTCGGCGGGCTCGACCTGCTCGACCGCTACGAGCAGCGCATCGCGCAGGAAGATCCTTTCCTGCAGGCGGCGGACGACATGTCGTTCTTCTGCCATGGCGATGGAACCTTTCTCAAGCTCGATCAGGACGGCCGCATCTCGATGACCGATTTCATCCGCGAGCACACCGGCATTTCCGCGGAAGCAGCGTTTGTCGGCCGCGGCAATTTCTTTCAGATCTGGGAACCTGGACGGCTCGCCGCCTATGGGGCGGAAGCACGCGCCCGGCTTTTGCAGCTTCGGCAGGAGACGAAGCCTGGGGAGCGGCCGGAATGATGGCGGGCTACGGCGATGACCCTCACGCCGCTGGCGGACCGGCCCGTCACATTCCGGTCCTCCTTGCCGAAGTGCTGGAGGCGCTTTCGCCTAAAGCGGGCGAGGTGATCGTCGACGGCACCTTCGGCGCCGGCGGCTACACCAAAGCCATTCTGGCATGCGGCGCCTCGGTCGTCGCTATCGACCGCGATCCGGATGCGATTGCTACCGGTCGTGCCCTCGAACAACAATCGGGCGGCAGGCTCCGGCTTGTTCAGGCGCCATTCTCGACGTTGGACGAGCATGTCGAAAGCGCCGAAGGCGTCGTGCTCGACATCGGCATCTCATCCATGCAGATCGACCAGGCGGAGCGCGGTTTTTCGTTCCGGGCCGACGGACCGCTCGATATGCGCATGGCCCAGGCTGGTCTCAGCGCCGCCGATGTCGTCAACAGCTTCAAAGTGGGCGACCTTGCCCGCATCTTCGGGTTCCTTGGCGAAGAGCGCCATGCCGGCCGCATCGCCCGCATGATCGAAAGCCGTCGCGAAAAACATGCGTTCGAGCGCACGCTCGACCTTGCCGATGCCATCGAGACGCATGTCGGCCGCGCGCCGAAGGACAAGATCCATCCGGCGACCCGCGTCTTCCAGGCGCTGCGCATTTTCGTCAACGACGAACTCGGCGAACTGGCCAAAGCGCTGTTTGCGGCTGAACGCGTGCTGAAACCGGGCGGGCGGCTGGCCGTCGTGACGTTCCACTCCCTGGAAGACCGCATCGTCAAACGCTTCATCGCCGATCGCGCCGATGCGGCATCCGGATCGCGGCACCTGCCCGAGGCGCAGGCGCGCAGCGCCACCTTCAAAAAGGTGGGCAGCGGCGTGACGCCTGATGAGGCCGAGATATCAGTCAATCCGCGGGCGCGCTCGGCAAGGCTGCGCGCTGCGATCCGCACCGACGCACCGCCGCGCACTGGCGACTTTTCGATTTTCGGGCTTCCAAAGCTTCCTGAGCCAAAACTTCCCGGCGTCAATTGGCCGGGAGAGAGGTGAGCACGTGTTTCGTACCAGCGACATAGTCCTGATCGCCGTCATGGTTTCGGCTGCGGCCTTCACCTACAAGACCAAGCGCGAGGCCGAAGAACAATTGGCGGCGGTGCACAAGATCCAGGCGCAGATCCGCTACGAGGAGGATACGATCGATCTCCTGAAGGCGGACTGGAGTCTGCTGACCCAGCCGTCGCGCCTGCAAAAGCTGGCCGAGATCTATAGATCGCAACTCGAGCTCGAGCCGGTCAGCGCCCGCCAGATCATCGGGCTGGACGATCTGCCGGCAAAACCCCTCACCATCGAGGACCTTTCGTCCGAGCGACTGGGTGGCATGGCCGACAATTCTGGCAAAGGACCCTTGGGTGGCAAGGACCCTGTGGTCACCGGAGGCATCGTCCAATGATTCCCAGACTTCCATTGATCGCCAGACTGCTGAAGCGCCCCGCCAAGTCGGAAGACGGATCGATTGTGGTCGAAGGCGCCCGCAAAGCAACCGGCGGCAAGGGCAGGACCCGCATCGTGATGACGATGGCGGTGTTCTTTGGCATCTATTCGATCATCACCGGGCGGCTGGTCTATCTGGGTTTCCAGAACCCCGACCTGTCCGGCGGTCCGCAGAGCCGGGTGACGGCGTCTCGGCCCGACATCGTCGACCGCAACGGCGAAGTTCTGGCGACGGACATCAAGACGGCGTCGCTATTTGCCGAACCGCGCCGCATTGTCGACGCCGACGAGGCGATCGAAAAGCTGGCGACGGTGCTTCCCGAAATCGACTACGAACAGACCTACCATAAGCTGAAGAGCGGCGCCGGCTTCGTCTGGCTGCAGCGGCAACTGACGCCCAAGCAGCAATCGGATATCATGCAGCTCGGCATTCCCGGCTTCGGCTTCCGCACCGAAAAGCGCCGCTTCTATCCGGCCGGCGAAACCTCGTCCTACATTGTCGGGCTCACCAACATCGACAATCAGGGCATCTCCGGCATGGAGAAATACATCGACGAACAGGGGCTGAGCGATCTTCAGGCGTCGGGACTTGCGGTGGCCAAGGATCTGAAGCCGGTGCAGCTCTCGATCGACCTGCGCGTCCAGCATATCGTGCGTGACGAGGTCGCCGCCGGCATGGAGAAATACCGGGCAATCGCAGCGGGCGCCGTCGTTCTCAACATCAAGACCGGCGAAGTGATGGCGATGGCCTCGGTTCCGGATTTCGATCCCAACAACCCGTACAATGCGCAGGACAAGGACCGCTTGAACCGCATGTCGGCCGGCCTTTACGAAATGGGTTCGACCTTGAAGAGCTTTACCACCGCCATGGCGCTCGATTCCGGCAAAGTGACGCTGGAAAGCCGTTTCGACGCTTCGCGCCCGATCAGGATCGGCCGCCAGACCATCCATGATTTTCATGGCAAGGCCCGGGTGCTGTCGGTGCCCGAAGTGTTCATTTATTCGTCCAATATCGGTTCGGCCAAGGAAGCCGAAGCGGTCGGCATCGAGGGGCACCGCGAATTCCTGCATCGCCTGGGCATCCTCGAGAAGATGCAGACGGAACTGCCTGAAGTCGCCCGCCCGACCGAGCCCAAAGTCTGGAAACAGGTCCATTCGATCACCATCGCCTTCGGTCACGGCGTGTCGACGACGCCGCTGCAGACGGCGGTCGGCTGTGCCGCGCTGGTGAACGGCGGCTATCTGATCCAGCCGACATTCCTGAGGCGCGCGCAGGAACAGGCGATGTCGGTGGCCAAGAAAGTTGTCAGCGACAAGACCTCCGAGAGCATGCGCTATCTCTACGCGCTGAACGCCGAGAAAGGCTCAGGCAGGAACGCCAGGGTTCCTGGTTATCGCGTCGGCGGCAAGACCGGAACGGCAGAGAAGGTTGTCAACGGCCGCTACTCAAAGGACAAGAATTTCAACGCCTTCGTCGCGGCTTTCCCGATGGACGATCCGCAATATATCGTGCTTACGATCGCCGACGAACCGAAGCCGGAAAAACCCGGCATGGGTGCAACGGCCGCCTCGAATGCTGGTGTCATGGCTGCAAACATTATCCGACGTTCGGCTTCCATGCTTGGCGTGAAGCCAGATTTCAGCCATGAAAATGGCGCAACGCTGGTTTCCTATCAGTGATTCTTGGGGCGCGCCGGCAACTGCGCGCTATTTTGTTGCTATGAACGGGGTTCGATGAAGCTGAAAGATCTAGCCGGTATCCTGTCTGTCGAGGGGACAGCTTCCTTCGATACAGAGGTTACCGGGATTTCGTCGGATTCCCGCCAGGTAGCACCGGGCGTGGTCTTCTTCGCGCTCACTGGCACCAAGGCCGATGGCGCGGCCTATGCCGCCGATGCCGCCAGTCGCGGCGCAGTGGCGATCGTGGCCGGCAAAGGCAGCGCCGTCGCCGGACTGCCAGTGCCCGTTCTCGCCGTCGACGATCCGCGCCTTGCGCTGGCGCTGAGTGCCGCCCGCTACTTCGGCAGGCAGCCGCAAACCATGGTCGCGGTGACCGGTACCAGCGGCAAGACATCGGTTGCGGCCTTCACAAGGCAGATATGGGAGCAGTCAGGGTTTGCCGCTGCATCGATAGGCACGACCGGCGTGGTGGCGCCGGGCCGCAACGAATATGGCTCGCTGACCACCCCCGACCCGGTAGATCTGCACAGGCTGCTGAGGGAACTGGCGGATGCCGGCGTCACCCATGCATCGATGGAGGCCTCCAGCCACGGCCTCGACCAGCGCCGGCTCGACGGCGTGAAGCTCGCAGCCGGCGGGTTCACCAATCTCGGCCGGGACCACATGGACTATCATCCGACAGTCGAGGACTATCATCGCGCCAAGCTGCGCCTGTTCGACGCGCTGCTGCCGAAGGGCGCGCCGGCCGTCATTTTTGCCGACGATCCGTGGTCGGAGCCGACGATCCGGGCGGCGAGGGCGGCAGGACTGGATGTGCTGACGGTCGGCCGCCACGGCCAGTTCCTGAGACTGAAGCGGGTCGAGCACGAGCGCCACCGCCAGCGCGCCGAGGTGGAAGTCGATGGCGTTCTCCACGAGGTCGACCTGCCGCTGGCCGGGGATTTCCAGATCGCCAATGCCCTGGTTTCGGCGGGCCTCGCCATTTCTACGGGAACGCCAGCCACCAAAGCCCTGATGGCGTTGGAGAAATTGAAGGGCGCGCCGGGTCGGCTCGACCTCGTTGGGACAACATCCCATGGTGCGCCGGTCTATGTCGATTATGCGCACAAGCCGGACGCGCTGGAAAACGTGCTGGCGTCGGTGCGGCCGTTCACCACCGGCCGCGTCATCGTCGTGTTCGGCTGTGGCGGCGACCGCGACCGGGGCAAGCGTCCGATCATGGGTGAAATCGCTACGCGGCTCGCCGATGTCGTTATCGTCACCGACGACAATCCGCGTTCGGAAGTGCCTGAAACGATCCGTGCCGCGATCCTTGCCGCTGCACCCGGCGCTATCGAGATCGGCGATCGGCGCAAGGCGATCCACGAGGCAGTCGCCATGCTCCATGCCGGCGACACGCTGATCGTGGCCGGCAAGGGCCATGAGGAAGGCCAGACCATCGGCGCCGAGACGCTGCATTTTTCCGACCATGAGGAAGTCCGCGCCGCGCTTCAGGAGCGCGCCGCATGAGCTTTCTGTGGACCTCCGAGGATCTCGTCGCCGCCATGGGCGGACGACCCCTTGGCCCGATGCCGGAGGGTATCAGCGGCATCTCGATCGACAGCCGCAGCCTTGAGCCGGGCGATGCTTTCTTCGCCATCAAAGGCGAGGCGATGGACGGCCATGATTTCGCGACCGCCGCCATCAAGGCCGGCGCCGGCGTGCTGGTCGTCGCCGAGGGCAAGCTGCCGTCGCTCGGGCGGCTGACCGCGCCGATGATCGTCGTGCAGGACGTGCTGGCCGCGCTGGAAAAGCTCGGGCTGGCCGCCCGCGCGCGCTCGAACGCCAAGATCATCGCGGTGACCGGTTCGGCGGGCAAGACCACCACCAAGGAAGCGCTGCGCCATGTGCTGTCCACGGTCGGCAAGGTGCACGCATCGGCCCAGTCTTTCAACAACCACTGGGGCGTCCCGCTGACGCTGGCGCGGATGCCGGTGGATTGCGACTATGCCGTGTTCGAGATCGGCATGAACCATCCCGACGAGATCCGGCCGCTGGCCAAGATGGTCCGGCCGCATGTCGCCATCGTCACGCTGATCGCCGCGGCACATCTCGGCTTCTTCCGCAATCTGGACGAGATCGCCAGGGCCAAGGCCGAGATTTTCGAGGGGCTGGAACCGGATGGTGCTGTCCTTCTCAACCGCGACGACCCGCGCTGGAAGCTTCTGGACAAGATGGCAAGAGCCGCCGGCATCGAGCACATTTACGGCTTTGGCGAGAATGCCCGGGCGACATTCAAACTGCTCGAATGCGCGCTGCATGCCGATCATTCTATCATCACCGCCAAGATTGGCGGTCAGGAAATCACCACCAGGGTTGGCGCGCCGGGCCGACATATGGTGCAGAACGTGCTGGCCGTGCTGGGCGCCGCGCATCTGGTCGGCGCCGACATCGCCAGGGTGGCGACGGCGCTGGCCGATCTTTCGGCCGAACGCGGACGCGGCAAGCGCCACGTGCTGCGTCACCCGAAAGGTCCGATCACGCTGATCGACGAGAGCTACAACGCCAATCCGGCGTCGATGAGCGCTGCAATGGCGCTGCTCAACGCGACGCCGGTGTCGGGCGAAGGGAGGCGCATCGCGGTGCTCGGCGACATGCTCGAACTCGGCGAGCATTCCGCGAAGCTGCACGCAGCCCTTGCCGATCTCATCGCCGGCACCGAAACGCGCACGGTCTTTCTCGCCGGCCCGGAAATGCGGGCGCTGGCCGACACCCTTCCTGATGAGATCGAGACGGAGTACCGCGCCGGCGCAGAGGATCTGAAACTGGTGCTTCTGTCGGCGCTGAAGCCTGGCGACGTGGTGATGATCAAATCGTCGAAAGGCATCGGGTTCTCCAAATTGGTCGACGCATTGCTCAGCAAATTTCCGGCGGTAGCCACAACCGCCAAACAGGCCTAGAGCCAGGTCCGGGGACCGAATCGCATGTTCACACTGCTCGTCGAATTCGCGGACAAGATCTCGGTCTTCAACGTCTTTCGCTACATAACCTTCCGTACCGGCGGCGCGCTTATCACCGCGGCGCTGATCGTCTTCATCTTCGGGCCGGCTATCATCAATTCGCTGAGGCTGCGGCAGGGCAAGGGCCAGCCGATCCGCGCCGACGGGCCGCAGACGCATTTCAAGAAGGCCGGCACGCCGACCATGGGCGGGCTGATGATCCTGTGCGGCATCATCGGCTCGTCGCTTTTGTGGGCGAACCTGTCCAGCATCTATGTCTGGGTGGTGCTGCTGGTGACCCTGGGTTTCGGCTCGATCGGGTTCTACGACGATTATCTCAAGGTGACGAAGCAATCGCATCTTGGGTTTTCCGGCAAGGCGCGGCTGGGGCTTGAATTCGTCATCGCCGGCATCGCCGCCTGGGTGATCATGCACAATGGCCAGGCGCCGTTCTCGTCGTCGCTGACTTTCCCCTTCGCGAAGGAATTTCTCATCAATCTCGGCTGGTTCTTCATCCCGTTCTCGTGCTTCGTCATCGTCGGCGCCGGCAATGCGGTGAACCTGACCGATGGCCTCGACGGGCTGGCGATCGTGCCGATCATGATCGCAGCGGCGTCATTCGGCGTCATCGCCTATCTCTCCGGCAATGCGGTGTTCGCCGAATATCTGCAGATCCATTTCGTGCCTGGTACCGGTGAATTGGCGGTGGTCCTCGGCGCAGTGATCGGCGCCGGCCTCGGTTTCCTGTGGTTCAACGCACCGCCGGCGGCGATCTTCATGGGCGATACCGGCTCGCTGGCCCTGGGCGGCCTGATCGGCACGATCGCAGTTGCCACCAAGCACGAGATCGTGCTGGTCATCGTCGGCGGCCTGTTCGTCGTCGAGATCCTGTCGGTCATCATCCAGGTCGGCTACTTCAAGATGACCGGCAAGCGGGTGTTCCTGATGGCGCCGATCCACCATCATTTCGAAAAGCTCGGCTGGACCGAAAGTCAGGTGGTGATCCGCTTCTGGATCATTGCCGTCATCCTGGCGCTGGTCGGCCTGTCGACCCTGAAGCTCCGATAGGAGGCCGCTTGATCCCCGCCACATCCTTCGCAGGCAAGCGCGTTTCGCTCTTCGGGCTCGGCGGCTCGGGGATCGCCACGGCGCGCGCGCTGATCGAGGGCGGAGCGGACGTGCTCGCCTGGGACGACAATCCCGGCAGTGTCGCCAATGCCGCGGCCGTCGGGATCGCGACCGGCGATCTGCGCGGCGCCGACTGGGCGAAGTTCTCGGCCTTCGTGCTGTCGCCCGGCGTGCCGCTGACGCATCCGAAGCCGCACTGGACAGTGGAACTGGCGCGCGCTTCAGGCGTCGAGATCATTGGCGACATCGAGCTGTTCTGCCGGCAGCGGACGTTGCTGGCGCCGGCAGCGCCCTTCATCGCCATTACCGGCACCAACGGCAAATCGACGACGACGGCGCTGACGGCGCATATCCTGAAATCGGCCGGACGCGACACGCAGATGGGCGGCAATATCGGCCGCGCGGTGATGACGCTCGATCCACCGGAGCCTGGGCGGCATTATGTCGTGGAATGCTCGTCCTACCAGATTGACCTGGCGCCATCGATCAATCCGACCGCCGGCGTCCTGCTCAATCTGACGCCGGATCATCTCGACCGTCATGGCACGATGCAGCACTACGCCGCGATCAAGGAACGGCTGGCGGCCGGCAGCGAAACCGCGATTGTCGGTATCGACGATTCCTGGTGCGCCCAGCTCGCCGACCGGCTGGAGCGGGCGGGCCGGCACGTCATCCGTATTTCCAAACGCCTGCCGCTGACCGATGGCTATTTTGCCGACGGCACCGATCTGATGGAGGCGGCGCATGGCCGTTACAGCCGCGTTGCGTTTCTCGAAGGCATCGGCTCGCTGCGCGGCCAGCACAATGCGCAGAATGCGTTGGCCGCTATCGCCGCCTGCCTCAAAGTCGGGCTCGAGCTGGGCGAGATCCAGTCGGGACTGGAGAGCTTTCCCGGGCTGGCGCACCGTATGGAGCAGGTCGGCCGCAAGGGCCATGTGCTGTTCATCAACGATTCCAAGGCGACCAATGCCGATGCGGCAGCGCCCGCATTGTCCAGCTTTCCGCGCATTTACTGGATTGCCGGCGGGTTGCCGAAAGAGGGTGGCATCGAGCCGTTGCGCGGCCTCTTTCCGCGCGTCGCCAAGGCCTATCTGATCGGTGAGGCCGCACCAGCCTTCTCGGCGACGCTCGGCGAGGCGGTGCCTTACGAGATCTCCGGCACGCTGGCCGCAGCAGTCGAGCATGCCGCAAGCGACGCGGCCAAGGATGATGACAACGGCGAGGTGGTGGTGCTGCTTTCGCCGGCCTGCGCCAGTTTCGACCAGTTCAAGAATTTCGAAGTGCGCGGCGAAGCCTTCAGGCAAGCTGCGAGCACTATTGATGGCGTGAAGCTCATCGGAGGGGCACGATAATGCAAAGCCGTCTCGACAAAAGCCCGGTCGCCACCTGGTGGTGGACGGTCGATCGCTGGTTCCTGGCTGCGTTCCTGTCGCTGATGGGACTCGGCATCGTACTGTCTTTCGCGGCAAGCCCGGCGGTGGCCCAGCGCATCGGCCTGGACAGTTTCCACTTCGCCACACGGCAGATCATCTTCACCATTCCCGCACTTGGCGTGATGCTGGCCGTCTCCTTCCTGGAATCGCGGCAGATCAGACGCATGGCCCTGGCGATGCTGTGCGTCATGCTGGTGCTGATGGTGGCGGTACTCTACATCGGCGTCGAGGTGAAGGGCGCGCGGCGCTGGGTGTCGCTCGCCGGCGTGTCGATCCAGCCGTCGGAATTCCTGAAGCCGGCGTTCGTCGTCATCTGCGCCTGGCTGTTTGCCGAACACAAGCGCCAGCCCGACATTCCAGGCAATCTGTTCGCCATGCTGCTGCTGGCCCTCGTCATTTCGCTGCTGGTGGCGCAGCCTGATTTCGGCCAGACAATGCTGGTGCTCGGCACCTGGGGGGTGATGTTCTTCATGGCCGGACTGCCATGGCTGTGGATCATCGCGCTGGGCGCTGCCGGCATCGGCGGCGTGTTTGCCGCCTATACGGTGTTCCCGCATGTCGCCGGCCGCATCGATCGCTTCATGACCGGCGAGGGCGATACGTTCCAGGTCGACATGGGCCGCGATGCGCTGATCAATGGCGGCTGGTTCGGCGTCGGGCCGGGCGAGGGCACCGTCAAGCGGGTCATACCCGACAGCCATGCCGATTTCGTCTTCTCGGTGGCCGGCGAGGAGTTCGGACTGATCATGTGCTTCTTCATCATGACCATCTTCGCCTTCATCGTGCTGCGCGGCCTCAGCACCGCGCTCAAGGAGCAGGACGATTTCACCCGCTATGCGGTTGGCGGCCTGGTCACCGTTTTCGGTCTGCAGTCTGTCATCAACATGGCCGTTAATCTGCAGCTGATGCCTGCCAAGGGCATGACCTTGCCGTTCATCTCCTATGGTGGCTCCTCGCAGATCGCCATCGCAATCTCGATGGGCATGGTGCTGGCGCTGACCCGCAAGCGGCCGGAAAAGCGCAAGCGGTTGGGCTTCGCACCGTCGCAGCGCGCCATGCCGGCGGAGTGAAATGTCGAAGGGCTCGATCCTTCTGGCCGCCGGCGGCACGGGCGGGCATCTCTTCCCGGCCGAGGCGCTGGCGCATGAGCTGATCAGGCGCGGCTGGACGGTGCATCTCGCCACCGATGCTCGTGCCGAGCGTTTTGCCGGCCAGTTTCCGGCCGCAGGCATCCATCCGATCCAGTCGGCGACGATGAGTTCGAAAAATCCTTTTGCCGTGGTTGCCGCCTTCTGGAAAATCTGGGGTGGCGTGCGGCAGGCATCCGCCGTGATCGGTCGGATCAAGCCAGCCGTCGTGGTCGGTTTCGGCGGCTATCCGACGCTGCCGCCGCTCTATGCGGCGACGCGCCGCAAAGTGCCGACGATGATCCACGAGCAGAACGCGGTGATGGGGCGTGCCAACCGGGCGCTCTCCGGCCGCGTCGATGCCATCGCTGGCGGGTTCTTGCCGGAAGATTCGAGCGCTGCAGGCGCCAAGACAGTGACGACAGGTAACCCGGTCAGGCCGCAAGTGCTTGAGGCGGCAAAGATGCCCTATGCGGCGTCGACCGGGAAGCAGCCGTTCCGCTTCCTGGTGTTTGGCGGCAGCCAGGGCGCACAGTTCTTTTCCGACGCAATGCCCGCTGCGATTGGAAAGCTTTCCGACGCGCAACGCAAGCGGCTGGTGATCACCCAGCAGGCGCGTGCCGACGATGTCGAGCGGGTGAAGGCGGCCTATGCCGCCCTTGGCGTCGAGGCTGAGGTATCGCCCTTCTTCACCGACATGGCGGCGCGCATGGCTGCGGCGCATCTTGTGATGTCGCGGTCCGGCGCATCGACCGTATCGGAAATCGCGGTGATTGGCCGGCCAGCGCTGCTGGTGCCCTATCCGCACGCGCTCGACCACGACCAGGCAGCCAATGCCGCGGCATTAGCAGCGGCAGACGGCGCCGAAGTGCATCCGCAATCCTCGCTCTCGCCCGAGCGCATCGCTGCGCTCGTCGGCGCGTTGATGGACGATACGGAGCGGCTGACCACAATGGCAGCGGCGGCGAAATCGGCCGGAAAACCGGACGCGGCACGGTTGCTCGCCGATCTGACAGAGGCTATTGCGTCGAAGAAAAGCGTATCGGCATTCAGGAAGGAGACGCACGCATGAAGATGCCGCAGACGATAGGCCTCGTGCATTTCATCGGCATCGGCGGTATCGGCATGAGCGGCATCGCCGAGGTGCTGCACAATCTCGGCTATAAGGTGCAAGGATCCGACCAGGCCGACAGCGCCAATGTGCAGCGGCTGCGCGACAAGGGCATCGAGTGCTTTGTCGGTCATCACGCCGATAATGTCGGCGAAGCCGAAGTGGTCGTCGTCTCGACGGCGATCAAGAAATCCAATCCGGAGCTGAAGGCGGCGCGAGAGAAACTGCTTCCCGTTGTCCGCCGTGCCGAGATGCTGGCCGAACTGATGCGCTTCCGGCAGGCGGTGGCCATCGGCGGCACGCATGGCAAGACGACGACGACCTCGATGGTGGCGACGCTGCTCGAAGCCGGCGGGCTCGATCCGACCGTGATCAATGGCGGCATCATCAATGCCTACGGCACCAACGCCCGGATGGGCGACGGCGAATGGATGGTGGTCGAAGCCGATGAGAGCGACGGCACCTTCCTGAAGCTGCCGGCCGAGATTGCCGTCGTCACCAACATCGATCCCGAGCATCTCGATCATTACGGCTCCTTCGACAAGGTGCGCGAGGCCTTTCGCCAGTTCGTCGAGAACGTGCCGTTCTACGGCTTCGGCGTCATGTGCACCGACCATCCGGAAGTGCAGGCACTGGTCAGCCGCATCGAGGACCGTCGCGTCATCACCTATGGCGAGAACGCGCAGGCCGATGTGCGTTTCACCAATCACCGCATGGACGGCCCGACCTCGGAATTCGACGTGGTGATCCGCGACCGCAAGACCCGAGGCCAGTCGACGATATCAGGCCTGCGCCTGCCGATGCCCGGCCGTCACAATGTCGCCAATGCGACGGCGGCGATCGCCGTCGCGCATGAGCTCGGCCTTTCGGCCGAGGCGATCAGGAAGGGCCTGTCGTCCTTCGCCGGCGTCAAGCGGCGCTTTACCCGTACCGGTTCGTGGAACGGCGTCGATGTGTTCGACGATTACGGCCACCATCCGGTCGAGATCGCGGCGGTGCTGAGGGCGGCGCGCGACGCCACCAAGGGCCGCGTAATCGCCATTGCCCAGCCGCACCGCTTCACCCGGCTGCATGATCTGTTCGGCGAGTTTTCCGTCTGCTTCAACGACGCCGACACGGTGATGGTGGCGCCGATCTATGCGGCAGGCGAAGAGCCGATCGACGGGGTGACGTCCGAGGCATTGGTGTCGCGCATCCGCTCCGGCGGCCATCGCGACGCGCGCTACATCGAAGGCCCGGCGGCGATTGCGCCGGTTATCCGCGACCTGGCGAAACCCGGCGATTTCGTCGTCTTCCTCGGCGCCGGCAACATCACGCAATGGGCTTACGCGCTGCCCAGGGAACTCGGCGGTACCGCCTCATGATGCGTGGCCAGGCATTGATCGACAAGCTCGGCGGCCGGCTTGACGGCCTGCGCGGCCGCATTACGCCCAATGCCGAGATGGACAAGATCACCTGGTTCCGCGCCGGCGGGCTGGCCGACGCACTGTTCCAGCCGGCCGACGAGGACGACCTCGCCGCGTTCCTGAGGGCGGTGCCCGAGGAGATACCGCTGACCATCGTCGGCATCGGCTCGAATTTGCTTGTCCGCGACGGTGGCATTACTGGCTTCGTTATCCGGCTTTCGGCCAAGGGCTTTGGCGAAGCCGAAGTGATTGCGCCGACCACGATCAAGGCGGGCGCCGCCACGCCCGACAAGCGCCTTGCCGCTGTCGCCTATCAGGCTGGTATAGGCGGCTTTGAATTTTACCACGGCATTCCGGGTGCCGTCGGCGGTGCGCTGAGGATGAACGCCGGCGCCAATGGCGTCGAGACGCGCGAGCGCGTCGTCGAGGTGCGGGCGCTCGACCGCAAGGGCGACCTGCATACGCTGAGCAACGCCGATATGGGCTACGCCTATCGCCATTCGGCACCCCCTGCCGGGCTGATCTTCACATCGGCTGTGTTTGAAGGGGTCTTGGCAGACAAGGCCGCGATCAAGGCGGCAATGGACGCCGTCCAGCACCATCGCGAGACCGTGCAGCCGATCCGCGAAAAGACCGGCGGCTCGACCTTCAAGAATCCGGAGGGCACCTCGGCCTGGAAGGAGATCGACAGGGCGGGCTGTCGGGGGCTGATGATCGGCGGCGCGCAGATGTCGCCGATGCATTGCAACTTCATGATCAACACGGGAACCGCGACCGGCTACGACCTCGAATATCTCGGAGAGACCGTGCGCACGCGCGTGCTCGAACGGTCGGGCATCCGGCTGCATTGGGAAATCAAGCGCATCGGTAATTTTCGGCCGGGGCACGAGGTCCAGGAATTCCTCGGACAGTTGCTCTAAGGACTCACAACACAGTTTTCGCTGCCCTTTTTGCGGAAAGTGAATCTCTCGGAATCGTAAGGACTTGCCAGCGATTCAACTCTCTGATTCTCTGCCCTGAAGCGTTTCCTGATTTGAGTCGTTTCGACGCGTCATCAGCGTTTTTTTCGTCAGGGCAACCTGCCGGGAGGCTCGGGGACTCGATGTTGCGGAAATCATGGGGGCAGGGACTGCTTCGAGCGTTTGAGTGTGTGGCCCTTTTTGGGGCATGTGAGATGCAGACCCACCGTAAGAGGGCCCGCCGTGAGAGGGAATGACGGGAAATGAAAAGCAAGCACGTGGCCGTCCTTCTGGGTGGATTCTCGTCCGAGCGGCCCGTGTCTTTGTCTTCGGGGAAAGCCTGTGCTGACGCGCTCGAGAAGGAAGGCTACCAGGTCACTCGCGTCGACGTTTCTCGCGATGTCGGATCGGTGCTGGCTGAGCTCAAGCCTGATGTTGCCTTCAATGCGCTGCATGGCCCTTTCGGCGAGGACGGCACCATCCAGGGCATTCTCGAATATCTTGCGATCCCCTACACCCATTCCGGCGTGCTCGGCTCGGCGCTTGCCATGAACAAGGAACAAGCCAAGAAGATCGCCAAGTCCGTCGGCATCCCGGTTGCCGAATCGAAGGTGGTTAATCGCTTCGCCATCCAGAACAAGCACCCGATGAAGCCGCCCTATGTCGTCAAACCGGTCAATGAGGGGTCGAGCTTCGGCGTCGTCATCGTGCACGAAGGTCAGTCGCATCCGCCGCAGGTCATCGGTTCGTCCGACTGGAAGTATGGCGATGCCGTCATGGTGGAGCGCTATGTGCACGGGCGGGAATTGACCTGCGCGGTAATGGGCGACGTGGCTCTCGGGGTTTGCGAGATCATACCGACCGGCCATTCCTTCTACGACTATGATTCAAAATACGTCGCGGGCGGATCAAAACACGAATGCCCTGCAAAAATTTCACCGAATATTTACCAAAAAATACAGACACTGACGCTCAAGGCTCACCAAGCTATCGGCTGCCGGGGCGTTTCCCGGTCGGACTTCCGTTATGATGATCGACACTCCGAGAACGGTGAAATTGTCTGGCTCGAGATCAACACTCAGCCGGGCATGACGCCGACATCCTTGGTGCCTGAAATCGCCGCGCAGGCGGGACACTCGTTCGGCGATTTGTTGAGTTGGATGGTGGAGGACGCTTCGTGTCTGCGTTGAAGTGGGGACAGGGCAAGGGGAAGGGCGCGGCCGGGCCGACGCTGTTCGGTGTGCCGTTGTCGTTCGACCATTTTGTGCTGCCGCGTCTGCTTCGCCGGCCGGCGCGCGTGCTGGCGCGCCTGGGCGAGGGCGACTTCGAGGTGCCGCCGTTTTCCGCAGCCGTGCTCTCGGCGGCGCTGCTCGTATCGGGCAGTGCCTATGGCGCCTATCTCGGCGGACATGTCGACGGTGTCGTCCAGGGCATCACTGCCCGCACCGGCTTTGCCGTCGACCAGATCAAGGTCGTCGGCAACCGCGCAACCTCCGAGATCGACATTCTCGACAGGATGCAGCTCGATGGCTGGACGTCGCTGATCGGCTTCGATGCCGAAGCCGCGCGGGGCCGCATAGCCACGCTGCCCTGGGTCGAGGTTGCGGCGGTGCGCAAGGTCTATCCGCACACGCTGGAGGTGCGCATCGAGGAGCGTGAGCCTTTTGCGCTCTGGCAGCAGGGCAACGAGCTTTCCGTCATCGAGCGGTCCGGCGCCGTGATCGCGCCATTCTCCGGCGGCAAGCAGTCGCTGCTGCCGCTGATTGTGGGCACCGGCGCGCCGGCCAAGGCGCCGGATTTCCTGGCCAGGATCAAGAAATATCCAGAGCTTGCCGCACGGATCAAGGGCTATATCCGCATCGGCGAACGGCGTTGGGACCTGAAGCTGGAAAACGGCATCACGGTCAAGCTTCCCCAGGATGGCGAGGACCAGGCGATCGCCGATCTGGTCAGGATGGACCGAGAGAACGGGCTGCTGACGCGCGATATCGCCGCCGTCGACATGCGCCTTTCCGATCGTCTCGTCGTCCAGTTGACGCCCGAGGCGGCGACGCAGCGTCAGGCCGCGCTTAATGAAAAGCCGAAAATGCCGAAGCGCAAGGCGGAGACGAAGATATGAGCTGGCTTGGCGGCAACAGCGATGCCTCGTCGCGCCGGTCCGGCATCATGACGGTGCTGGATGTCGGCTCGAGCAAGGTCTGCTGCGTGGTGGCCAAGCTCAAGCCGCGCGAGGACGGCATGCTGCTGCGCGGGCGCTCGCATCGCATCCAGGTGATCGGCATCGGCCACCAGAAATCGCAAGGCGTGAAATCGGGTGTCGTCATCGATCTCGACAGGGCCGAGCACGCCATCCGTCTTGCCGTCGATGCCGCCGAGCGCATGGCCGGGCTGACCGTCGATTCACTGATCGTCAACATGACGGCGGGCCGGCTGAAGAGCGAAAGCTTCTCGGCAACCATCAATCTCGGCGGCCATGAGGCCGACGAGGCCGACATCAAGCGTGTGCTTGCCGCCGGCGCCAAGCAGGCGCTGCGGGCCGAGCGCGAGGTGATCCATTCGCTTCCCGTCGGCTTTTCGCTGGACGCCGAGCGCGGCGTGCGTGATCCGCGCGGCATGGTCGGCGACCAGCTCGGCGTCGACATGCATGTGCTGACGGGTGATGCGGCACCCTTGCGCAATCTGGAGCTTTGCATCAACCGTTCGCACCTCTCGGTCGAGCGCATGGTGGCGACCCCCTATGCCAGCGGGCTTGCCGCACTGGTCGACGACGAACTCGAAATGGGTGCGGCCTGCATCGACATGGGCGGCGGCACCACGACGATCTCGGTGTTTTCGGAAGGCAAGTTCGTTCATGGCGACGCCATCGCCATCGGCGGCAACCACGTCACACTGGACATGGCCAAGGGCCTGTCGACCTCGCTCGACGCCGCCGAGAGGCTGAAAGTGATGCATGGATCGGCGCTGCCCGGCAGTGCCGACGACCGCGACCTGGTCTCGATACAGCCGATCGGCGAGGATGGCGAGGTGCCCCTGCAGATACCGCGTTCGGTGATGACGCGCATCATCCGGGCGCGCATCGACGAGACGCTCGAACTGTTGCGCGACCGGCTTAACAGGTCCGGCTACGGCAACGCCGTCGGCAAGCGCGTCGTGCTGACCGGCGGCGCCAGCCAGCTTTCCGGCCTGCCCGAGGCAGCGCGCCGCATTCTCGGACGCAATGTGCGCATCGGCCGTCCGCTCGGTGTGGCGGGCCTGCCGGAGGCGGCCAAGGGGCCGGCTTTCTCGACGCCGGTCGGGCTTCTGATCTACCCGCAGATGGCGAATTTCGAGAGCCATCCGGCGAAGGGAATTTCTGGTCTCAGGATGACCGGAACGGGCGGAAAACTGCATCGAATGAGTCAGTGGTTGAGAGACAGTTTTTAAATTGACGGGGACAGCCCCATAGGCGGCCGCAGCGGCGAAGCGGCGGGAAAGGCAAAGGACGGAGACAATGACCATCAATCTGCAGAAGCCGGATATCACCGAGCTCAAGCCGCGTATCACCGTGTTCGGTGTCGGCGGCGGCGGCGGCAATGCCGTCAACAACATGATCACTGCTGGCTTGCGCGGCGTCGAGTTCGTGGTCGCCAATACCGACGCGCAGGCGCTGACCATGTCCAAGTCGGACCGCCTGATCCAACTCGGCGCGCATGTCACCGAGGGCCTGGGTGCGGGATCGCAACCGGAAGTGGGGCGCGCGGCGGCGGAGGAATGCATCGACGAGATCGTCGACCACCTCTCCAACACCCATATGTGCTTCGTCACTGCCGGCATGGGCGGCGGCACCGGCACGGGGGCCGCGCCGGTCGTTGCACGTGCTGCGCGTGAGAAGGGGATTCTCACCGTCGGCGTCGTCACCAAGCCATTCCATTTCGAAGGCCAGCGCCGCATGAAGACGGCGGATCTGGGCATCGAGGAATTGCAGAAATGCGTCGATACCCTCATCGTCATCCCCAACCAGAACCTGTTCCGGCTGGCCAATGACAAGACGACCTTTGCCGACGCTTTCGCCATGGCCGACCAGGTGCTCTATTCCGGCGTCGCCTGCATCACCGACCTGATGGTCAAGGAAGGGCTGATCAACCTCGACTTCGCCGACGTCCGCTCGGTCATGCGCGAGATGGGCAAGGCGATGATGGGGACGGGCGAAGCTTCCGGCGAGGGCCGCGCCATGGCCGCCGCCGAAGCCGCGATCGCCAACCCGCTGCTCGACGAAACCTCGATGAAGGGCGCCAAGGGCCTGTTGATCTCGATCACCGGCGGCCGCGACCTGACCCTGTTCGAAGTCGACGAAGCGGCGACCCGCATTCGCGAGGAGGTCGACCAGGAGGCCAACATCATTCTGGGTGCGACGTTCGACGAGGACCTCGAAGGCGTCATTCGCGTCTCGGTGGTCGCCACCGGCATCGACAAATCGGCGGCCGAAATCGCCGCCGCGCCGATCGCCATCCGCACGGCTCCGCCAAAGCCGGTCAGTCGCCCGGCCGCTCCGGTCACGGAAAACCGTCCGGCGCCTGTCCAGCAGGCGGGCTACGAGCCACGCGCCGTCGATCCTGTAGCAGAGGCAATCCAGCTCGCCGAGGCGAATGCCGCGGCGATGGCGCGTTCCGCGCCGGCTGCCCAGGCGGAAGATTTTCGCCCGCAGAGCAAGATCTTCCAGGCTCCGCCGGCCCAGCCGCAGCCGATGGTGCAGCCAATCGTTCAGCAGGCGATGCAGCCTGCCCCGCAGCGTGAAGTGCTTCAGCCGGCAGCCGCAGCGCCCCAGCGCATGCCGCGCGTCGAGGACTTTCCGCCGGTGGTTAAAGCCGAGGTGGAAGCCAAAAGCCGTCCGGCCGACCACGAGAACAGCGGACCGATGGGACTGCTCAAGCGCCTGACGAACGGCCTTACCCGCCGCGAAGAAGAGCCCGCACGACTGCAGCCGGCGCAGCCGCGCGAGCCGAAACTGCGCCAGGCGGCGCCCGAAGTGCGCCGCCTTGCCAGCCAGGATCCGCAGCTTTACGCGCCACGCCGCGGCCAGCTGGACGACCAGGGCCGGCTGACGCCGCAGAGCAGGGCTGTCCAGGAAGACGATCAGCTGGAAATTCCGGCGTTCCTGCGCCGCCAGGCGAATTGATCTGTTAACGGTCCGTAACAGTTATTAACAGGCAGACAAAAAGTTGTTTGCCTGTTAATCTTAAAAGCGATTGCAAAACAGGGTGTTACGAGACTATACCCGCTCCGGATCGCGGTTACACAGAGTAAGAAACCGTGATTTGGAGACTTCCTGCCGGGCAACTATCTTCGCCCGAGCAATGTCGGTTTGCTGGGATTCGGGGAAGTGGCCCTGCATGCCGATCAAAGAGCCGCGCCCTCGGGCTGATGAAGCGGACGAAGGCGGTATGGGCTATGGGGTTTGTTTTGCACGACTATCAGACGACACTTAAATCGCGTGCGACGCTGACCGGCACCGGCGTTCACAGCGGCAATTCCGTTACCGTTCATTTCCTGCCGGCAGACGCTGATACGGGTGTCGTGTTCCAGCTTTCGAATGGAAGCGAAGACCGGGAGTTCCGTGCGCTCGTTTCCGAGGTCGGCGCTACCGATCTGTGCACCATGCTCGGCGATCCGGCAGGCGAGCACATCGCCACCGTCGAACATCTGATGGCCACGCTTTTCGGGCTCGGCATCGACAATGTCGTCATCGAGATCGACGGCCATGAGGTTCCGATCCTTGACGGCAGCGCCATGGCGTTCGTAGAGGCTATCGACCAGGCGGGCATCGATTCGCTGCCGGTCAAGCGCCGCTATATCAGGTTGGTCAAGCCGGTTCGCATCGAGAACGGTGCCTCCTGGGCGGAGTTCAGGCCCTATGACGGCACGCGCTTCGAAATCGAGATCGATTTCGAAAGCCCTGCGATCGGCCGTCAGCTCTTCGCATCGGACATGAATGCCGATATTTTCCGCCGCGATATCGCGCGGGCCCGCACCTTTGGTTTCATGAAGGACGTCGAGCGGCTGTGGGCAGCCGGCTATGCGCTCGGCTCCTCGCTGGAAAACTCCCTGGTGATCGGCGACGACAACCGCGTGATCAACATGGGAGGCCTGCGCTATCCCAACGAGTTCGTGCGCCACAAGACGATGGACGCCATGGGCGATCTGGCGCTGGCCGGCGCCCGGTTCATTGGCTGCTTCCGCTCCTATCGCGGCGGCCACAGGCTGAATGCGGCAGCGCTGCGCCGCCTTTTGTCGGACCGTTCGGCGTTCGAGATCGTCGAGACGACACGCCGCGAGCGCGGTCGTACCGCCGAGATGAGCGCCGTCTATGCACCTGTCTACGCACCCTGGATGATCTGATTCTTAACGTTTTTCGGGTTTTATGGCCGCCGGCCTGTGTTGCATGAATGCACCATTGGCCGGCGAAATCACGCAGGTGTGCGGGCTGCGCCAGGCTGCCACAAAAATGTGCGATTGGCCGGAGATAGCGTTGCCGGGCACGGCGATTATGGTTATGCCTGCTGCCGACGACTGAAATGACGCCGAAAGGGCGGAATCCAATCATGTTCTTCAAGCGAATTGGTCAATCGAAAGCGCCGCATCGGGCTGTTTTCCTGGCGCTTTCGGTGGTTGTTCCATCGCTGTTCCTGTCGGCCTGCATGTCGTCCGAGAAGGATGTCGACCTGTCGACCTATGTCGAGCAGACCGAGCCGGCCGACGTTCTCTACAATCAGGGCCTCGCCAATCTGAATGCCGGGCGCCTGCAGGAGGCGAGCCGCAAATTCAGTGCGGTCGACCGCCAGCATCCCTATTCCGAATACGCCCGCAAATCGATGGTGATGGGCGCCTTTGCCGACTATCGCCAGGGCAACTATACCGAGGCGATCGGTTCGGCCAAGCGCTATCTCACGCTCTATCCGTCGACCGACGACGCGGCCTATGCCCAGTACATCATCGGGCTCAGCTACTATCGGCAAATCAGGGATGTCACCCAGGACCAGAAGGAAGCGCGTCAGACCGTGCAGACGATGCAGGATCTGGTGACGCGCTGGCCCGATTCCGAATATGTCGACGACGCCAAGGAAAAGATCCGCTTCGCCAACGACCAGCTCGCCGGCAAGGAGATGCAGATCGGCCGCTACTATCTCGAGCGCCGTGAATACATCGCCGCCGTCAAGCGGTTCCGCGTCGTGGTGGAGACCTATTCCAACACGCGCCATGTCGAGGAAGCGCTCGCGCGCCTTACCGAAACCTATTATGCGATGGGGCTGACATCGGAAGCGCAGACCGCCGCGTCTGTGCTCGGCACCAACTATCCCGACAGCGTGTGGTACAAGGATTCCTACAAGCTCCTGCAGACTGGTGGGCTCGAGCCGCGCGAGAATGCGGGCTCGTGGATCGCCAAGGCCGGGAAGCTGATCACCGGCGCCTGAGCGGCGCGTCACCATGCTTTCCAGACTGTCGATCCGCGATATCGTTCTGATCGAGAAGCTGGACATCGACTTCTCGTCCGGTCTTTCGGTGCTGACCGGCGAAACCGGCGCTGGAAAATCCATCCTGCTCGACGCGCTGTCGCTGGCGCTTGGCGCCCGCGGTGACGCCTCGCTGGTGCGGCATGGCGCGGCACAGGGCCAGGTCATCGCCGTGTTCGACGTGCCGCGCAACCATCCTGCCCGCATGCTGCTTGCCGATAACGCTATCGAGGACGATGGCGACATCATTCTGCGCCGCGTGCAGACGGCGGATGGCCGTACTCGCGTCTTCGTCAACGACCAGTCTTCCAGCGTGACACTGATGCGCGACGTCGGTCACGCGCTGGTTGAGATCCACGGCCAGCATGACGAGCGTGCCCTGGTCGATCCCGGCGCCCATCGCGAATTGCTGGACAGCTTCGGCGGTCATCTCGGCGCTGTGCGGGCGACCGGCGAGGCATGGCGGCACTGGCGGGCGTGCGAGCAGGAATTTTCGCGACATCGCGCCAAGGTGGAAGCGGCCGCCCGCGAGGCCGACTATCTGCGCGCCGCCGTCGCCGAATTGACGAAGCTCGACCCCCAGCCCGGCGAGGAAGCCGACCTTGCCGAACTGCGCGCCTCGATGATGCGCGCGGAAAAGATCGCCTCGGAAATCCATGACGCGCAAGATGTGCTCTCGGGCCCGTCCTCGCCCTTGCCGCAACTCGCCAGCCTGTTGCGGCGACTGCAGCGCAAGGTGACCGAGGCACCCGGCCTGCTCGAAGACGTGGTCAAATCGCTTGATGAGGCGATGCTGTCGCTCGACGCGGCACAGTCGGGGGTGGAAGCGGCACTTCGCGCCACCGAATACGATCCGCGGCGGCTGGAACAGGCCGAGGAGCGGCTGTTTTCGCTGCGCGCCGCCTCACGCAAGCACAGTGTGGCGGTCGACGATCTAGCGCAATTGCGAGACACGATGGCCGCCGATCTCGCCGATCTCGATGCCGGCGAGGAGCGCCTGCACGGGCTGGAGAAGCAAGCTGCCGCCGCGCGCGAGACCTACGACATTTCGGCGGCACAGCTTTCGTCGCTTCGCCATGCGGCGGCGGTCGGCTTGACCAAGGCGGTGATGGCCGAACTGCCGGCACTGAAGCTCGAACGGGCAGCCTTCATCGTCGAAATGGCAAGTGAGGCCGAGAGCCGCATGGAAGACGGCATCGATCAGGTCGAGTTCTGGGTGCGCACCAATCCCGGCACAAGACCAGGCCCGATGATGAAGGTCGCCTCCGGTGGCGAACTTTCTCGGTTCCTGCTGGCGCTGAAGGTGGCGCTGGCCGACCGCGGCTCGGCGCCGACCTTGGTCTTTGATGAAATCGACACCGGCGTTGGCGGCGCGGTGGCGGACGCCATCGGCCAAAGGCTGGCGCGGCTGTCGAAGCGCGTGCAGGTGCTTTCGGTTACGCACGCGCCGCAAGTGGCGGCACGCGCGGCGACGCATTTCCTGATCTCCAAATCCGGCGGGGCCGATCGTGTCGCCACCGGCATTGCCGAGATGGACCGGGCGGCGCGCCAGGAAGAGATCGCGCGGATGCTTGCCGGGGCGACCATCACCGACGAGGCGCGTGCGGCTGCCGAGCGTCTGCTGCGGGAGAACACCGCAGCATAGCAGAGCTCATGCTCGGCGTTGTGGATCGAGTCAGGACGTGGCTCCATCCCGCTGTTCAGGAATGATTTTCTCGTCCCGGTCTCTCCCTCATGGGAGAATCCTGTTCTATTGTGTCGCGCCACCGGGAAGGGAGCAATGCATGGCCGAAAAACCAGTTGATTCGCTCAGCGAAAGCGAAGCCGCAAGCGAGCTAAAGCGGCTGGCGGCGGAGATCGCCGAGCACGACCGGCGCTACCACACCGAGGACGCACCTGTTATAACGGACGCGGAATATGACGCGCTAACGCAGCGCAACCTCGCCATCGAACAGCGCTTCCCCGCTTTGGTGCTAGAGGATTCGCCATCGCGCCGAGTGGGCGCGCCACCGGCGGAAGGCTTTGCCAAGGTGCGCCATGCGGTGCCGATGCTCAGTCTTGCCAAGGCCTATACCGACCAGGATGTCGCCGACTTCATCGAACGCGGCCGGCGTTTCTTTAACCGCGATAAGGATCTGGGCATCGCGTTCACGGCTGAGCCGAAGATCGACGGGCTATCGGCTTCGCTGCGTTATGAAGGCGGTGTGTTCGTGCAGGGAGCAACGCGCGGTGACGGCGCCGTCGGGGAGGACATCACCGCCAATCTCAGGACAATCGCCGACATCCCCAAGCACCTGAAAGGCTCGGGCTGGCCTGATGTGATCGAGATACGGGGTGAGGTCTATATGACCTACGCGGAGTTCGAGGCTTTGAAGGAACGGTCGGCGGCGGTTGGCGGCCAGGATTATGTCAATCCGCGCAATACGGCGGCCGGATCCCTGCGTCAGAAGGATCCGTCCGTTACCGCCAGCCGCAACCTCAAGTTCTTAGCCTACGCCTGGGGCTACACGTCAGAGGATCCCGCTCCGACGCAATACGATTCAGTGCAAAAATTCGCTGAGTGGGGGTTCAAGATCAGTCCGCTGATGGTGCGGGCGAAGTCGGTCGACGATCTGGTCGCGCACTATCACCTGATCGAGGCCCAGCGCTCGTCGCTCGGCTACGACATCGACGGCGTCGTCTACAAGGTGGATCAGTTGGAATTGCAGCGCAGATGGGGTTTCGCCACTGGCGAACCACGCTGGGCCATCGCTCATAAATTTCCTGCCGAACAGGCAATGACGACCGTGCTCAGGATCGACATTCAGGTCGGCCGCACCGGCACCCTGGCGCCCGTTGCACGGCTTGCGCCCGTCACGGTTGGCGGCGTGGTGGTCGAAAATGTCACGCTTCACAATGAAGACTACATCAAGGGTCTCGACAGCAACGGCCAGCCAATCCGCGACGGCTGTGACGTGCGTATCGGCGACACAGTCGTCATCCAGCGGGCGGGCGACGTCATTCCGCAGATCGTCAGCGTCGTTATCGACAAGCGCCCCGCTGATGCCGTGCCCTACGAATTCCCGCACACCTGTCCAATCTGTGGCTCACCCGCAACGCGCGAGATCAACGAAAAGACCGGCAAGGAAGATTCCCGCCGACGCTGCACCGGCGAACTGATCTGTCCCGCGCAGGCCGTGGAAGGATTGCGCCACTTCGTGTCACGTGGCGCCATGGATATCGAAGGCCTGGGCGCCGAAAACATAGACCTGTTCTTCAATGCGGGATTGATCAAAACAGCCGCCGATATCTTTACTCTTAGGGATCGCCGTCCCGCCGTGACCAAGGCGCTGGCTGAGCGGCGCGAGGAGCAGGCCAGGCAGCGCGAGGCCGCATCGGGCAAGACGCGCAAGAATGTGCGCGGTGTCGAGGAACGCAACTACGAAGGTCTCGACAAGCTGTTCGCCGCCATCGACGCTCGCCGCGAACCGGAACTCGATCGCTTTATTTTCGCGCTGGGTATCCGCCATATCGGCGAGACCACGGCCGCTGTACTTGCCCGAACCTTCTCAACCATTGAGGAGTTGATCCGCATCGGCAAGGAGACTGCGGCGGCGGCCGATCCACACACCGTTTTCCCATCGATCAATGGCATCGGCGACACGGTGATAGGCGCGCTTCGCGATTTCTTCGGCAATGAACGAAACGACGACGTGCTTGAAGCCTTGCTCGCGCAGGTCCACCCGAAGCCGTACATTGTGAACGTCTCAGCCGGCAGCGCGGTCGCCGGCAAGACGATCGTGTTTACAGGCACGCTGGAAAAGATGACACGCCCCGAGGCCAAGGCGATGGCTGAACGTCTCGGCGCGAAGGTCGCCGGCTCAGTCTCTGCGAAGACCGATCTCGTGGTGGCAGGCCCAGGCGCCGGTTCCAAGCTGAAGGACGCGACCAAATTCGGCATCGAGGTGATCGACGAGGACACTTGGTTGCAGCGGATCGGCAAAGGAGCATGATGGCCGCTGCATTTAACGGTTTCGGCCAAAAGGCCATTCCCTTTCTCAAGGCACTCGATTTTCATCAGAGCCGGGAGTGGTTTCTGGAAAACCGCGACCTCTTCGAACGCGAGCTGCGCGATCCCTTCGGCGATTTGATCGAAACGCTCTCCGAGCGCTTCACGGCAGCAGGGCTGGGTTTGCGCGGCGATCGCAAGAAGTCGCTGTTCCGGATCAATCGCGACGTGCGTTTCGCTAGGGACAAACGACCTTACAACCGGCATTTGTCGGCGATCCTTTCGCCTGACGGCACCAAGATGGAACAGGGCGTGTTCTTCGTCCATATCGGGCTTGAGCGATGCTTTGCCGGCGTTGCCTGGTGGCAGCCCGGGCCGCCGCTCTTGCTGGCGATGCGCAACGCCGTCGCGACGCGGCCGGGCGAATTCCGGGCGCTCATCAAGGCGCTGAAGAAAAACCGTCTCGAACTCGATGCGGAAGGTTGCATGAAGCGAGCGCCACGCGGCTTCGAGCATGTCAAGGAGGCCGATCTCGCGGCGGCCATCCGCAACCGGCATTTCGCCGTCCGGCACGAAATCGACCCTGCGGGAATCTTTGGGCCGGCATTGGTCGACGAGCTTGTCGATTTCGCCTTGCGGGCCAAGCCGCTGCTCGACTGGGGCAGGGCGATCGAAGCCAGGGTCCCGGTGGATTAATCTCCGAAGGATGGCGCAGGCCTGACGTGCAACATGGCTGCGGCGATCATTTCCGCTGATCATTGGCTCAAGCGAATTGGTGTGACAAGGCTGGCAGCGCTCCCTACATACGGCCTTTCCCCGCATCGGCCCGAAAGTCGGGATCGATTTTCGGGTGATCCGATTCAAAGCGTTAGAGCGTCCGCGTCCAACAGGACGAGCGGCGCTCTAAAGGAGTGGCTGATGTCGGCGGAAGCAATCCCCGAAAACGGTGCGAAGAGCGAATTCTGGCAAGGCGTGCGGCTCTCGTTGCCTGTCGTCGTGGCGTCGGCGCCGTTTGCGCTGTTGTTCGGCGCTATTGCCGTCGACAACGGTTTTTCGGTTCTGGAAGCCTCCCTGATGAGTGCCATGGTTTTCGGTGGCGCCAGCCAGATGGTCGGCATCGAATTGTTCGGGCAGCATGTCGCGCCATGGCTGATCGTGCTGTCGATCTTCGCCGTGAATTTCCGCCATGTGCTTTACTCGGCGGGCATCGGCCGGCGCATCGCACATTGGCCGCTGGTGCAACAGGCTGTCGGCTATTTCATCCTGACCGATCCGCAGTTCGCGGTGGCCGAGCGCAAGGCGGAGGCCGGCGAAACCGTCGGCTTTGCCTGGTACATGGGGCTTGGCCTCCCGGTCTATGTGTTCTGGGTGACCGAAAGCGCGCTTGGCGCGGTGTTCGGCAAGCTCATTCCTGATACACATGCGCTGGGCATCGATTTCCTGCTGCCGATCTATTTCCTCGGCCTGGTCCTGGGTTTCCGCAAGAGACCGCTGTGGTTGCCGGTGGTCGTTGCCAGTGCTGCCGCCTCCATCATCGCCTACAAGACGGTCGGTTCGCCTTGGCATGTCTCGATCGGCGCCGTCGCCGGCGTGCTGCTCGCGGTCATCCTGCCGCCGCACCATAGCGGCGTCGAGGCGAAGCCATGAGCACAACCTTGTGGATCATCATCGCCGGTGCGATCGCGACCTATCTCACCCGCATCGGCGGGCATCTGGTCATCTCGCGTTTCGAAAATATCCATCCGCGTGTCGAGGCCGGGCTGAACGCCGTGCCTGCGGCGGTGCTGACGACACTGGTGGCGCCTGCCGCCCTTACCGCCGGACCGGCGGAATGGGCGGCGCTGATCGTGACCGCGCTGGTCTCGCTGCGCGGCGGGCTGATGGCGATGTTCCTGGCGGGCGCCGCGGTGTTGATCCTGGCGCGGCAGTTCATCGGGTAATCAGACTGACCGAGGCGCCGCGCGCTTCAACGCTCTAGAGGCCTAGAGCTGCCTTGAAGGCGGAAAGCTCTTCGTCGGTGACGGGCACCACATGCTGCGGCTCGGGGTAGGCGCCCGTTTGCACGTCGGATATGAACTCGCGATAGGCGGCGATGCGCTCGCGCTGCAGCCGTTCAAACTCGGCGGCGAAGTTGCGGTAGGTTTTGGCGTGGCGTGGTTTGTGGCCGGCGGTGTGGCCGAGCACGTCCTCGCTGAAAAGGTACTGCGCGTCGGCATGTGGCCCGGCACCCATGCCAAGCATGATCATCGGTGTATTCCTGGTGATCAGTTCGCCGATCCGGTCAGGCACCACTTCCAGCTCGGCGCCGAAGCAGCCGATGGTTTCGAGTCGCTTCACATGGTCCCACACGACGCGCGCACTTTCGGCTGTCCGGCCGACAGCCTTGAAGCCGCCGGTCCAGGTGCATTGCGAGGGGATCAGGCCGACATGGGCGACGATCGGCACGGCATTGTCGCAGAGTGTCTTCTGGATATCGAGCGAGGCTGCGCAATAGAAGCAATCGCCGCCGAGGCGCATGAAGTGGTAGGCAGCTTTGAGATAGTCCTCTGATGTCACCAGATTGCCGGCGGGGCCGTAGGGGAGACCGACCTGCACGAAGCAGCGGCCAGCGGCCTCGCGCATCTCCGGTGAGAAGAAGCGGCCTTCGATCGACAGCATGTCGACGCCGGCCGCGTCCGCCGCGGCTGCCTCTTCGAACGTGGTGACGTAGAGCATGGAGATCTTTTGCCCGCGGCTTTTCATGGCGCGGATGTCGGCGACGGTGGGCCGGCCGTTCTTGGTGACCATTCCTGTTCCCTCAGATGGTGAAAGCGTTGCGGAAGGCTTCGAGCGCCGCCTCGGGATCGCCGGAGGCGAAGGCCTCCATGCCGACCGGCCCCCGATAGCCCATGTCCTTCAGCGCGCGAGCGATGCCGCGATAGTTGATTTCGCCAGTGCCGGGCTCCATCCGTCCTGGCACGTCGGCCACCTGGACCTCGCCGAGCCACGGCAGGCAGGCGCGGCAGAGTTTGATCAGATTCCCTTCGCCGATCTGCGCGTGATAAAGATCGAGATTGAGGCGCAGGCCCGGCCGGTTCACGCTCGATACCAGCGCCAGCGTATGTTCGGCGTGCGCAAACGGCACGCCGGGGTGGTCGACCGGAAGGTTCAAATTCTCCAGCGTGAAGATCACGCCCTCGGCTTCGGCGAGGTCGGCGATGCGGGTCAGCGTGTCGCGGGCCTTGAGCCACATCGCGCCGGTGATGGTCTCGCAGGGCGTGACCGGCAGGCCGCCTTCGCCCAGTCCGGTGCCGTGCAAATTGAGCCGGGCGACGCCGAGGCGCTTGCCGACCGCCGCTGTCTCCTTCGCCGTCCTTAGCAACTCGGCGGCGCCGTCGTCATCGGCAAGCCGGCCCCTGAGATAGCCGTTCATGATCGAGAAGGTCGTGCCGGATTTTTCCAGCATTGCGAGGTCATGGTCAGGCCAGTTCCAGAGGCCGACATGAAAGCCCATTTCAGTGAGGCGCCTGACGCGCCATTCCATCGGCCGGTCGCGCCATAGCATCTCGGCACAGGCCGCAAGGGTGAACGTATCACTCATCTCAGATCTCGATATAGACGCGGCCGGCCTCGACCTTGGTGTTGTAAGTTTTAAGGTTCACGCAAACCGGCGCGCGCAGCGCTTCGCCGGTGCGGTAATCGAACACGCCGTTGTGCTTCGGGCATTCGACCCTGTATTCCATGACCAGCCCGCCGCTCAGATGCACTTTTTCGTGCGTGCATAGGCCATCGGTACAGAAGAATTCGTCATTGGGGCTGCGGTAGATGACGAAGGTCCGGCCATCATGATCGAAGCGGACCAGGTCCTCTTCCTCGATATCGTCAGTCGCACACGCATTAATCCACGTCGCCATTGTCTGCCTGCTGTCTGTCTTCGGTTGGTCGAAAGGCGGCCGGCGGGAACACGCATTCCGCCGGCCGCCCGAGAAGATGCCCTGTGGAGGAGAGCGGGCGTCTTCATTGTGTTGCGCTGAAGCTCTCGATCTCGGCTTCGAGCTCGGCCATCTGCTCGCCGCCGGCCATCAGGTCGGTGATCGCCTCGCGGCTTTTCTCGCCCTTGCGGAAATCGGCGGCCTTGGAGCCTCTGATCAGCACGGCGAAATGGTCGCCGACGGTCAGCGCATGGACGACATTGTGGGTGATGAAGATGACCGCGATGCCCTTGCGGCGCGCCTGCAGCACAATGCGCAGCACGTGAGCCGCCTCCTTGACGCCGAGTGCGGCGGTCGGCTCGTCGAGGATCAGCACGCTGGCGCCGAAGTGGACAGCGCGCGCGATTGCCAACGCCTGCCGCTCGCCACCGGACAGCCCGCCGACGAGGCGGTCGCCGTCGTCGATGCGGGTGATCCCGAGCTGGCGCATCTCGGTGACGGCGATCTCGTTGGCCCGCTTGCGGTCGTAGATGGTGAGCGGCCCCCAGCGCCGTGTCGGCTCGGCGCCGACGAAGAAGGAGCGGCCGATGCTCATCAGCGGGAACGTGCCGCCGAACTGGTGGACCGTCGCGATGCCATGATCGCTGGCGTCGCGGGGGCTGCCGAATTCGACCGCCTTGCCGTCCATTTCCATTGTCCCCGATGTCGGCTTGTGGACACCGGAGAGGATCTTGATCAACGTGGATTTACCCGCGCCATTGTCGCCGAGCAGGCACAGAACCTCGCCTCTGTTGACGTCGAGCGAGATGTCGTGAAGAACGTCGATCGGACCGAACGACTTGTTGATTCCGGTCAGCCTGAGCAGGGGTGTGGTCATCAGCGGGCCCTCGATTTGGTGCGCGGCGAGTAGGTCAGCGCCATGGTGCGGAACGTGTTATTCATCAGCACGGCGGCGAGCAGCAGGACACCGATGATGAGGCTCGCCCAGTTGGCGTCGAAGCCGGTGTAGAAAATGCCCTGGTTGACGATCGAGAAGGTCAGCGTGCCAAGCACGATGCCGACCACCGATCCGTATCCGCCGGTGAGCAGCACGCCGCCGATGACCACGGCGATGATCGAGTTGAAGATGAACGACTGGCCGGCGGCCACCTGGGCGCTGTTGTAGAGGATTGCCTGCGACATGCCGACGAAGGCCGCGCACAGACCGCTGCTCATGAATAGCGCGATCGTCACTCGATCGGTCGGGATGCCGGCATTGCGGGCGCTCACGGCGTCGCCGCCCATGGCGAGGATCCAGTTGCCGAAGCGCGAGAAATTCAGGATGAAGCCGACGATCAGGATGACGGCAATCCACCAGAACAGCGTTACCTCGAATTTGCCTCCGAGATAGTCGCCCAGCAGAAATTTTGCCATCGGCCCACTTTTCAGTGCCACGCTTGTGCTTCCCGTCATAATGACCGAGAGACCGAGCGTCAGTCCGGCCAGTGCGAACAGCGTTGCCAGGGTGACGACGAAGGATGGCACTTTGGTGCGGATCACCAGCAGGCCGTTGATGAACCCGACGGTGAGTCCAAGGCCGAGGGCTGCGAGGATTCCGACGATGATCGGCAGGTCGTAGTGGCCCGAGATGATGGCAATGGTCATCGAGCTGGCCGGGACCATCGAGCCGACGGAGAGGTCGAGATGTCCGGCGATCATCAACAGCCCGACCGGCAGTGCGATGATGCCGAGTTCCGAGGCGACGTTGAGCCAGCTCGCGGCGCCGCCGGCCGACATGAAATTGGCGCCGCCAAAGATCGAGAAGAAGACCAGCACGGCGATCATGCCGATCAGCGAGCCGACCTCGGGGCGCCGAACGAGCCCCCCGATCGAGGGCATCGAAGAGTGCGGGGGCGCAGTCGCTGCCACGGCGGGTTGGTCATGGGCTTGGGATGTCATCGAAGTGTCCCTGGCTTGAACATGGGGAGCCTGGCGCGGCCTTCCGTCGGAGGCGCCGGCCGGCGATGTCCGGCCCTCGGACGCATCCTCTGGCCGGACACTTTGCGCAAGCTAGCGAGCGCCGGCGGCGGCACCTGCCAACGTCGCGTCAACGTTGGAGGCGTCGACGATGCCCGGTCCGGTCAGCACCGGCTTCGTTGGCAGGTCGAGCCCATAGTTGACGAAGCCGTTCAGCAGCGACACGGCGAGATAGCCCTGCAGATAAGGCTGCTGGTCGATGGAGAACATCTGCTTGCCCTCCTTGATGCGCTGCAGGCCGGTTTCGTCCATGTCGAAGGAAGCAAGCTTGACCTTGTCGCCGACATTGGCCTGGCCGATTGCGTTGGCGGCGCTGTTGGCGTCGCCGGCGCTGATGGTGATGACGCCGTCGATGGTATTGTCCTTCAGCACCGCGGCCTTGATCGCCTCCGCCACCACGGTCGGGTTTCCGAAGCTGGACGAGGGCAGCGGCAGCTGGCTGGACTTGCCGCCGCTCTTGGCGATGGCGTCGGCAATGCCCTTGCAGCGGTCTTCGGTGTTGGTGGCGCCCGGCAAGGTGTTGACACACAGCACGTTCTTTGAGCCGTGGTTGCCGTAATATTCGCCGCCGCCCAGACCAGCCGTGTATTCTTCGTTGCCGACATAGTTCATGGCGCCGAGCCGCTTGGCTGCATCCATCCCGCCGGAATTGTAGATGATGAGCGGCACGCCTGCGGCTACGACTTCCTTGAAGGCGTCATCCATGGCCTCGGGCACCCAGTCCGGGCCGACGATGGCGCTCGGATTCTGGCTGAGCGCGGTGCGGATGAGCTTGGCCGCGTCCGGGCCGAGATTGTCGTAATTCTGCGGACCGAGCCAGGTCACCGAGCCGCCCGTCAATTCCGCGACCTTGCCAGCGTCGTCGGCGCCCTTCTTGACCTTCGACCAGAACGGATCGTCGGCCTTGCCGCCGATAACGAAGATTTTCGCTCCCTTGGGCTCCGCCATGGCGGAGGTAGCGGCTGTCGCCGCCACGCTAGCCAGCATGATCGCTGCCAAGAGTTTCGTGATATGCTTCATGTCTTTCTCCTCCCATTTGCCGTCTTCAGACGGGTTTAGAAAACTGTGCCTCTCCCGCACGCGCGCCTCTCTCCCGCTCGCGCTGCATGACGTGATCGATGGTTCGCCGGGTCATGCCCTGGCGTTCATACGCTCCCGCTTTTTCTTGAACCGGGCGTCCATCATGGCGTCGCCCTCCTTGGTCCCGTCGTGCCAGGTGCCGAACCATCTATCGAGCGGGATCAGCCCGTCGCCGCCGTAGTTCACCTCGAAATATTTGTGGTGCAGGTAGTGCGCGTAGGCATGGCTTTCGACGGCCTTGTCCTCGGTCACCTCTAGCTTGTCGAAGCCGAGATGACCGTTGACCGCGCCGAAGCCGGCAACATGCAACTGGAACAGCGCGACAATGGGATTGGACGGGATGACCAGGTGCCAGAAGGCGACCGCGTGATAGAGGAACCCTTCCACCGGATGCATCGACAGCGACGACCAGGGCGAGGGGTTGATCGAATTGTGGTGGACCGAATGGATCCAGCGATAGAGCGGCCCCCAGTGGATCAGGCGGTGGATGAAGAAGAAGTGCACCTCGTGGATGGCCGGCGCGATCAGCACCAGCGCGGCGAGGTAGAGCGGGTGATCCTGCCAGCTGACCCAGGGGACGTATCCGTTGGCGAAGCACCACAGGAAGACGACTTCAACCACCGTCCACAACGGGATGGTGATGAAGAACGAGCGCAGGAAATTGTCGAGGTTCTGGCTCTGAAACCAGAAGACGTCGGAGGGCGCATCGGCGGGGAATTTGTGGTTGTATTTGAAGCGCGTCGCCTGCGCGCGCTTGATATAATAGCGCAGCTCGAAAATGCCGTAGAAGACGAAGATGGCGCAAGCGTTGACGGCGTAGAGCCACAGCGCCCAGCGCCAATTGATGGTCTTTATCGTCTCGATGCCAGGGACGATATAGAACCAGTAGAGGAGGGCGGTGGCCATGTGGAAGGCATTCCACGGCCAGAAATAGCCAGGCAGCCAAGCTAGGATCTTCGGCAGCTTAGGCGGCCAGCTCCAGAACGGAACGACCTCGATGCGCCCGTTCGGCTTCCAGTCGCCGCGCTTGTCGCGCACGCCGTATTTGAGATCGTCCATCCAGAACTCCACTCGCAACGCCCTGGGATGGCCCGAACACGCACGCGGCCTCTCCCCGCCGTCGGCGGAGAGTCAGAACGTCTCTGCGCTGTGCTGTTGCTATCCTTGGGCCGGCGGTGCTTCCGCCTTGCTTGCTTTTGTTGAGATAAACATCTTGATCCAAAATGAATCAAGAATAGAATGTTTATTCCAAAATGATTGTATCATTCATCTCAGGATTGCCTAATGAATGATATCTTTGTATCAATTGCTACACGCTGATGAGACGAAATGGATCAAGGCAAGCGGCCAACGATCAAGGACGTCGCCGCCGAGGCGAATGTTTCGGTGGCCACGGTCAACCGGGTGCTGAGTGGTTCGGGCGCCGTCCGTCAGGGTACGCGCGAGCATGTCATGCTGGCCGCGGAGCAGATCGGTTTCTATGGCATGGGGGCGCTGCGCAGCCGTGTGGCGGCCGCCCGGCCGCGTTTCAGGTTCGGCTTCCTGCTGCATCAGCCCGGCCGGGCCTTCTACCGCAACATTGCCGAGGCGCTGCGTGCGGCGGTGCCAACGATGCCCGACTGCGAAATAGAGCTGCGTACCGAGTTTTTAGACGATTTGTCGCCGCAGCACGTCGCCTCGCGCATGCTGGCCTTGGGCGCCGAATGCAACGCTGTTGGCGTCGTCGCCGCGGTCCATCCACTCGTCACCCAGGCGGTGGATACGCTCAATGCCCGCAACGTGCCGGTCTTTGCGCTGATCTCGCAGATATCGGCGACGGGCCATGCCAGCTATATCGGGCTGGACAATTGGAAGGTCGGGCGCACCGCGGCCTGGGTCTTCGAGCATGTCTGTCGCGCGCCCGGCAAGCTCGGCATCCTCGTCGGCAATCATCGCTACCGCTGCCAGGAGATGAACGAGAGCGGCTTTCGCTCCTATTTCCGCGAGCATGCGCCGGGCTTCACGCTGCTGGAGCCGCTGCTGACCTTCGAATCGAGCGCCATCGCGCAGGAGATGACCGAGAAGCTGCTGAACGACAATCCGGATCTCTCCGGTCTCTATGTCGCCGGCGGTGGCATCACTGGCGCTATCGCGGCACTGCGCTCCACCGGCCGGGCCGGCAGCCTCGTCGTCGTCGGTTATGAGCTGATGGACTCGACCCGCCCGGCGTTGCTCGACGGGACGCTGACCTTTGTCATTTCGCACCCGCTTGCCCGCATCGCGCAGGAAGCGCTGGCAGGGATGGTCCGTGCGGTCTCCGCCCCGAATGAGAGCGGCAACTTCACCACCATCTTGCCCTTTGAAATATACACTCGCGAGAATATCTAGCCGGCAATTTGCCGAGATCGGCAACCCGGTGGCCCGACGCCTTTCAAAACTCAGATCTTTGCATCGTGAGGCAGTGGTGCGGTTGCCTTTTCCAGCCAGGCCAGCGTTTCGCCGTCGAGCATCGGTCCAATCTCGGCAAGCACCCGCGCATGGTATTGATCGAGCCAATGCAGCTCGTCGCGCGTCAATAGGTCGGACCGCACCAGCCTGACGTCGATAGGCGCCAGTGTCAGTGTCTCGAAGCCGTGCATGGCGATGTCGCCGCCCTCTATCGGCTCGGCCGGCGTCACCAGGACGAGATTCTCGATGCGGATGCCGTAAGAGCCTTCCTTGTAGTAGCCCGGCTCGTTGGAAACGATCATGCCTGCCAGCAGCTTTTCGGTGCCGGTCCTGGCGATGCGCTGCGGGCCCTCGTGCACTGCCAGATAGGAGCCGACGCCGTGGCCTGTGCCATGGGCGAAATCGCAACCGTGTTTCCATAGAGCCAGGCGCGCCACAGCATCGATCTCGGAGCCGCGCGTGCCCGGCGGAAAGCGCAGCATGGAAATGCCGATCATGCCTTTTAGCACCAATGTGAAGCGTTCGCGCATTTCCTCGGTCGGCTTGCCGATCGGCACGGTGCGGGTGATGTCGGTGGTGCCGTCCTGGTACTGCCCGCCGGAATCGAGCAGGAACAGCTCGCCAGACTGAAGCTTTCGGCTGGTGGCACGGGAGACACGGTAGTGCATGATGGCGCCGTTCGGACCGGCGCCCGAGATGGTGTCGAAGGACAGGTCGCGCAGCGGCATCTGCGTTTCCTCGCCGGTGCTGCGGCGGCACTCCTCGAGCTTGGTGACGACTGCGATCTCGTCGAGCTTGCCGGGTTCCTGACGGTCGAGCCAGCAAAGCAGCTTGGCTACGGCGGCGCCATCGCGGCGATGCGCGGCGCGGGCGCCGTTGATCTCGGCCTGGTTTTTCGTCGCGCGTGGAATGCGGGCAGGATCAGGTGCAGTGATGACGGTGCCACCATTGTCCTCGACCAGCATTCTCAGTTTCTCCGCCGCCAGCACCGGGTCCAGCGCGATCTTCGCGCCGCCCTTGGCCAGGGCTGCGATCGCCGCTTCGAATTCACCGGGTTCGTGCAATTCGGCGAGCTGCGTCAGATAGGCCGCGACGGTCCGCGAAAACTTGCGCTGGTCCATGAAAAGCAGGTGCGACCCGTCGGAGGCGAGCACGGCGAAGCCGAGCGCCAGCGGCGTATGCGGCACGTCGCCGCCGCGGATGTCGAAGACCCAGGCGATGGAGGACGGGTCGGTCAGCACGGCATGGGTGGCGCCATCCTTGCCGATGGCCTCGGCCAGCCGTGCCAGCTTGTCCTTGGCCAGTTCGCCGGCAAACGCGATCGGATGGAGCTCGACCGGCGCCAGCGGTGGTTCGGGCTGGTCCTTCCAGATGGCATCGATTGGATTCTTCTCGAGCGGCACCAATGTCGCCCCCGATTTTTCGGCCGAAGCTTTCAGCGCCTTGACGTCGCCGATCGTCTGCAGCCACGGATCGAAGCCAAGCCGCACGCCCTTGCCGAGATTGTCCTTGATCCAGGTGGGGGGCGGATTGTCGACCAGGCTTTCGATCGAGAAGATGTCGAGATCGACCTCCTGGCGAACCTGCAGCGTGTAGCGCCCGTCGATGAACATGAAAGCACGGTCGCCGAGCACGATGGCGACGCCGGCCGAGCCGCTGAAGCCGGTCAGCCATTTTAGCCGCGCCGAGCGGTCGGCGACATATTCGCCCTGATGCTCGTCGGCACGAGGCACGATGAAGCCATCCAGCCCGTTGGCCGCGAGCCATTGACGGAGCAACGCAACACGCGGCTTGCCGACGGCGGGGTCGCCGGCGGAATCAAAGGTCTGGAACATATGGCCTCTCCTCGGCTGTTGGCGCGACCGTAGCGCATGACCCCGAAAATCGGAATCGACTTTTGCTACGCCGATCTTCGGTCCGGAGAAAATCAGCGCAAGATCAGAGTCCTACAGCGTCAGCCGCCTAACAATCGGTGGGGTTTGGCCAGAGCATCGCTTTTGCGCATAGACGCCATGCAGAATCAGTGATTTTCAAATAGGTCAGCAGACCTTACGTTTTCGACGTGGAGGAACGAGTCTTATTGCCCTGCAAAGGAGACCATCATGTCCACGATTTCAGCCAGACGCGGATTTTTCAGAAGCGCTGTGAATGCTCTCATCGAAGCACGCCAGCGCGAAGCGAGCCGCTATGTGAGCGGCGTTCTGCTTGGCTTTGACGACGAAACGCTGAAGGCGAACGGCTACGATCGCGAAGAACTGAAGAAGGCGGCAAGGTCGCGCTACGTCTGAGCGAATTTACGGCCTGCATTTGAAAGTGCTGGGCCTCACCGCTTAAGGTGAATCGTCACCCAGCCTTCGCGATGCAACGTCCTGACATGGCGGAACTGCTGGCCGACATAGGCCGAAATCACCGCGTCGCGCTGCCGGTCGAGGATACCTGACAGCACGATCGAGCCGCCCAAAGCGATATGCCTTGCCATTTCGGGCGCCAGCCGCATCAGCGGCCGCGCCAGTATGTTGGCTACGATGAGATCGAAGGGGCCGCGCGCGGCAAAAATCGGATGGTGGAATCCCCGCGCCGTCACCGTTTCGACAAGCGCCTTGACGTGGTTGAGCCGCGCATTGGCGGCGGCGATCTTTATGGCGACCGGATCGATGTCGGTCGCCAGCACCTGAATATGGGCGAGCTTGGCCACCGCGATGGCCAGCACCGCACTGCCGGTGCCGAGGTCGAGCGCGTTGCGCGGGCGCTCGCGCCGCACGACCTGTTCCAGCATTTCGAGGCAGCCGGCGGTGGTGCCGTGATGGCCGGTGCCAAAGGCGAGGCCCGCTTCGATCTCGATGGCGAGTTCGCCGCTGTGGCGCTTCCTGCGGTCGTGCGCGCCGTGGACGAAGAAACGGCCGGCGCGCACCGGCTTCAGTCCCTCCAAAGAACGCGTCACCCAGTCGATATCAGGCACGGGCTCGCGCGCAATCGGCCTCGACAAGACAAGCCCGGCAAGGATCTCTCTCACACGAGCCTCGACGGCGTCGACATCGCCGTCGGCATAGAGCGACACTTCGTGGATGTCGCGGTCCTCATCGATTTCGAGGATGGCAATCGGCAGACCCTCGTCTTCGAAGGCTGCTTCGAACGCCGCGAAGATACGGTCGGCCTCGATCTTTCCGGTGGTGAAATAGAGCCGCGTTTGGGTCATCAAACGATGGTCTTGTTTGAGCATGATCTTATCCGAAAACCGGTTCCCACTTTCGGGACCATGCACTAGCCTTCCGCCGCCAGCCGCTTGAGCTTGGCGATGGCGGTCTCCGAGCTTTCGCCATAAGCGATGGTGCCGGCGAAGTCGCCCCGGTCGTTGAGCAGCAGCACCGAAGCCGTGTGGTCCATCGTGTAGTCGCCGTTGCCGGTATCGACCTTCTTCGAATATATGCCGAAGGATTTGGCCATGGCGTGGACCTTGTCGGGGTCGCCGGTGATGCCGAGGATGCGGTCGGAGAAGTTGCTGATATAGGCGTTCATGATTTCCGGCGTGTCGCGCTCCGGGTCGACCGAGACGAAATAGGCGCGCAGGTTCTTGCCGTCGTCACCCATCGTCTTTAGCCAGCCGGCCAGTTCGAACAGTGTGGTCGGGCAAACTTCCGGGCAATGGGTGAAGCCGAAGAAGACGACGCTAGGGTGGCCGCGAAACGCAGCCTCGGTGATCGGGGCGCCCTTCTGGTCGACCAGCGTGAACGGCGCGCCGAACGGCTCACCGCCATAATGCCCGCGGTACCAGTCGAAGGTGAGCCAGCCGATGCCTGCTGCCATCAGGACGAGAATGCCGACCAGTATTGAACGCATCATCAATTGGTGTCCGTCGCGATTTTCATTGGCGCCGTATCGGCGTCATGCAGCTTGTTTGGCGAACACTCTTAACGGGTTGATCTCATCCGCGCAAAGATGTCGCGTTGCCGCAACCGGCTTTCCTGTCAAAAGGTGATCCGCTTGCAAAGCGCTGCCGCCCGTCCCACCTGAGACCGGCGAAACTCGAAACCGCGGGAGGCTCCCCTTGCAAAGACTGATTGGGCGAAAACTGATCGGCGGGGCTTTGGCCGCATGCCTCGTCGTCGGTGCCGGCGCAGCCGCCGCTCAGGAGGTCGGCAAGGTTGGCGTCGACTGGCTCGGCAACGACATCATCGTCGAGGCGATCAAGGATCCGAAGGTCGAAGGCGTGACCTGTCACGTCACCTATTTCGAACGCGGGATGATTGACCGCCTGCAGAAGGGCAACTGGTTCGAAGATCCGTCCGATTCCTCGATCTCCTGTCGCCAGACCGGGCCGATCACCATCGGCGAGATCGACATGAGCGAGGCCGGCGAAGAGGTGTTCAAGCAAGGCATCAGCCTGATCTGGAAGAAACAGGTGGTGAACCGCATCTACGACAAGGCCAACGACACCCTGATCTATCTGTCGCATTCGCGCCAGGTGCAGGACGGCTCGGCGAAAATGTCGGTCACCACCGTGCCGCTCTACGGGCAGAACGTGGTGTGGACCAAAGGCAAGCCGAAATAGGCGACCGCAATTGCTCTGACGGACGATCGGTCCCGCTTGCGGGACCAATCGCTCGGGCGTAAAGCCGCGGGCATGGACCGTCCCGAAAATCTTGTCCCCAAGGATCCTGAGCCGCGCATCCATCCGACAGCGGAATTGAAGGCGTGCAAGCTCGGGCGCTACGCCTCGATCGGCGAGCGGGTCATCCTGCGCGAGGTATCGGTCGGCGACTTCTCCTATTTCGAACGTCATGCCGAGGCGATCTACACGACCATAGGCAAGTTCTGTTCGATCGCCGCCAACAGCCGCATCAACGCGTTGGAGCATCCGATTGAGCGGGTGACCCAGCACAAGGTCAGCTATCGCCCGAACGAATATTTTCGCTGGCTGGGCGTCGACGGGGCGTTTCGGGAAAGGCGGCGGGCGAAGTCCGTCAGCATCGGCCACGACGTCTGGATCGGCCATGGCGCGGTGATCATGCCTGATGTGACCATCGGCAATGGCGCGATCGTCGGCGCCAACGCTGTGGTGACGCGCGACGTACCTGCCTACGCGATTGTCGCCGGCGTTCCGGCCAGGCAATTGCGCCAACGCTTCGCGGCGGACGTCGCCGCGCGAATCGAAAGCCTCGCCTGGTGGGACTGGCCGCCCGAGAGACTAGCCAAGGCAGTCCCCGACATGCAGACGCTGTCCATCGAAGCCTTCCTCGACGTCTGGGATAACGAAATACCCTGATCTTGCGGGCGCGTGCACGGCTATATCAGTGAAATCCCTCTGTGCAAGGGAACCCGGAGCGGATGCTGGTTGTTTCTCCTGCCATGATAGAGAAGCTTTTCACCAGGATCGCCAACTACGTTGCCCATCTCGCCGGTCTGCCGTCGACATTCGCCGTCTGTTTCCTGATCATTGTTGCGTGGGGGGCAAGCGGACCGATGTTCGGGTTTTCCGATACGTGGCAACTCGTCATCAATACCGGCACGACGATCGTCACCTTCCTGATGGTGTTCCTCATCCAGAATACCCAGAACCGTGATGGCGCCGCGATCCAGGCGAAGCTCGATGAATTGATCCGGGTCAGCAAAGCCAAAAACAGCTTTATCGGTATCGAGCATCTGACCGAATCCGAGGTTCAGGAGATCCGCGAAAAATGTGAGCGCGCGGCGAAGCGGCATGACCGGCAGGTCGCCGATATGGCGGTCAAGAAAGCCGCGGCGCAAAAGCCCGGCTCGAAGACGCATGCGGCGTGAGCGTCAGCTTTCCATGAACGCCGCGAACGCTTCCTTGTGGTCCGGGTGCCAACGCGACAGAGCAGGGCGGTTTTCGATGATGTCGCCGATCGCCCAGGCCATGCGCTTTTCGTCCATGGGCCGTGTCGCCTCGTTATCGGGGCACAGGATGTAGAAGTCGCCACGCACCAGCGCGGCCAACATGAAGTCGATCACCTGCTCGCCGGTCCAGGCGCCGGCGGGTTTTTCGGTCGCACCTTCGGTCAGGCCGGTATAGGTGAACCCCGGAATGAGCAGATGCGCAGCAACTTTTGCGCCGGGCTCGTTGCGCAGCGCGTGTGCCAGGCCTTCGGTGAAGGTCTTCACGCCTGATTTGGAGACGTTGTAGGCAAGGTTGCCGGGCGGCGTGGTGATGCCTTGCTTGGAGCCGGTGTTGACGATCAGGCCCGGCCTGCCGGTCGCCAGCATGCGCGGTGTGAAGGCCTCGACGCCATGAACGATGCCCCAGAAATTGATGTCCAGCAGCCGCTTCCAGGCGTCGCGGTTTTCCCAGGGCTTGCCGGGATTGTTGCCGACGCCGGCATTGTTCATCAACAGGGACACGCAGCCGAAGGCACCGAACGCCTTTTCGGCCAGCCGGTCGAGTTCGTCGGGCTTGGAAACGTCGGTGGCGACAGCAAGCACCGCGCTGTCGCCGGCAATCGTTGCAACGGCGCGGGCAGCCTCATCGAGCCGCGCGCCGGCGATATCGGCCAGCACGATTTTCAGGCCCATCGCCGCCAGCCGCTTGGCCGCGGCAAGGCCGATGCCGCTGGCGCCGCCGGTGATGACGGCAACGTTGCCGGAGGCAAGGGCAGGCAAAGCGCTCTGGATTTCGGCATCGGTGGTCATGGCTATAGCGTCCTCGTTCAAGTGCGCCGAACTTAACGCGGCGCGGGGCTCGCGCAAGCCCGCTTTGGCGTCCTTGGGTTGACCACATCGGCAGGCGCTGCGCATGCTGTCCGCGTAAGAAGGAGATTACCGATTGACCGACTGGATCGAGATCCTGAAAGAACAGACCGCCACCGGCGACCAGATGAGCCGCGAGGTGCCGCAAATGCTTGCCAATCCCGACATCAGCGAAGCGCAAGTGAAGACGCTGTTTTCGGCGCTCGAAAAGCAAGCGGAATTTGTCGAGAAGCTGCGCATGGCGCTGGAGAAATTCGGTCATGATTTTTCGGTGATCAAGGCGGCCGAGCGCCTTGAGGAGCGCTATGCCGACCTTGCGGCCTCGGTGGCGGAAAAGCTGAAGGCGATGCGAGGCTAGAGCGGAACGCATTCTTATTGAATGGGGCATCCCGCTCTATCTGTTTGTTTTAGCCGCATTTGTGCGACGCCAAGCGATCCACTTGGCTGCAAAATGCTCCAGCAGGCCTATTTTTCGATCACCCGCTCGAAGCGCCTGTCCGGCACGAACCAGATCATGGCGACCAGGACGTAGATAGCGACGCCGATCCACTGGCTGATGAAGGTCAGCGGAATGGCGGCGATATAGAGGGCCAGCGAGACCCTTCCCTTGCGGTCGCTGCCCAGCGCCCTGGCAAAGGCGGTATCGTTGCTGTGCAACCGATCCAGCATGACGGCGAGGATGATGTAGGCGGCCGCGCACAGCGCGAGTTCGGCCCCGTAGACGGCGACCGGAACCGGCGCGAAATGGTTTTCGCCCATGAAGGCAGTGGTGACCGGCATCAGCGAAAGCCAGAACAACAAATTGAGGTTCGCCCATAGCACGCGGCCGTCGACGCGCTGCACGGTGTGGAACATGTTGTGCAGATTGTTCCAGTAGATGCCGACATAGATGAAGGACAAGACATAGCTGAGGAAGACCGGCCATAGTGGCGCCAGGGTTGAAAAATCCTCGCCGTGCGGCACCTTCAATTCCAGCACCATAATGGTGATGATGATGGCGACGACGCCATCGGTAAACGCTTCGACCCGTCCCTTGCCCATGGATTCTCCCTACCAAGGCACTGAAGTTAAAAGATAATTTTGCCACCGGCAATAGCGTCAAACCTTGTCAGGAGCAAGCTAGGGAATACATGGCCGCCGCTCTCCGGCGGCCGGCGACAGCGTTGTCGCGGCGTCCTCACACCCCCGTGACAAACCCATCCAGCACGCGTTTCTGGCCGGCCTTGTCGAAGTCGATGGTCAGCTTGTTGCCTTCGATGGCCGAAACATTGCCGTTGCCGAATTTCTGGTGGAAGACGCGGTCGCCGACATTGAAGGCCGACGGCTTGTCGGCGACGGATTTGGCGACCAGCTCGCCGTCGATGGTGCGGCCCTTGATGGAGGTGCGGCCAGCGCCATAGCCACTGTCGGTTTCGCCATAGCCGATGCGCTCGACCTGGTGGCCGGAACGCGAGCCCCAGTTGCGGTTGGTCGCCTCGGTGCGGTTCTGTTGTGCGCGCTGCCAGCCCGGCGTCGCATAGGTGCTGGAGAAGGCGCCGGATTTCTCAGTGCCGCCTGTATTGCCGCCCACATTGTCGAAGCGCGACGCGCCATAGGGGTTCTGCCGGCCACCACGTCCCGGGGCAAAAGAACCGCCGCCGTAGGAATTGCCGTAACCACCGTAGCTGTTGCCGCTCTCTGCGACTTCGACATGGGCTTCCGGCAATTCCTCGAGGAAGCGCGACGGGATGGTCGATTGCCACAGGCCGTGGATACGGCGGTTGGAGACGAACCACAAATGCAGGTTCTTCTTGGCGCGGGTCAGCCCGACATAGGCCAGCCGCCGTTCTTCCTCGAGCCCGGAGCGGCCGCCCTCGTCGAGCGCGCGCTGGTGTGGAAAAAGACCTTCCTCCCAACCAGGCAGGAACACCGTCTCGAATTCGAGGCCCTTGGCCGAATGCAGCGTCATGATGTTGACGGCGTCGAGCTCGGCGTTCTGCTCGGCGTCCATCACGAGTGCGACATGTTCGAGGAAGGAGCGCAGCGATTCGTACTCCTCCATGGAGCGGATCAATTCTTTCAAGTTTTCCAGCCGGCCGGGCGCTTCCACCGAGCGGTCGTTCTTCCACATGTCGGTGTAGCCGCTCTCCTCCAGGATGGTCTCGGCGAGCTCGGTGTGCGGCGTGGTCTCCAGCGCCTTCTGCCAGCGCTCGAAATTGGCGGCGACTTCGCGCAATGCTGCGCGCGGCTTCGGCTTCAGTTCGTCGCTCTCGGCGAGTTTTTCCGCAGCCTCCAGCATCGGGATGCGCAGCGCCCTGGCGGTGTCGTGGATCTGGCGGATGGTGGCTTCGCCCAACCCGCGCTTCGGCACGTTGACGATGCGCTCGAAGGCGAGGTCGTCGGCGCCTTGGGCGACGACGCGGAAGAAGGCTAGCGCATCGCGGATTTCGAGACGCTCGTAAAAGCGCGGGCCGCCGATGACGCGATAGTTGAGACCGAGCGTGACGAAGCGGTCCTCGAACTCGCGCATCTGGAAGGAGGCGCGGACAAGAATGGCCATATCGTTGAGATTGTGCTTCTGCCGCTGGTAGGCTTCGATGGTTTCGCCGACGGCGCGGGCCTCTTCCTCGGAATCCCAGGCGGCGTGGACATGCACTTTCTCGTCGTCCTCAGCGACCTTTTCGGTGAACAGCGTCTTGCCGAAGCGGCCCTCATTGTGGGCGATGAGGTGGGAGGCGGTGCCGAGGATGTGCGCGGTGGAGCGGTAGTTGCGCTCTAGCCGGATGATCTTGGCGCCGGGGAAATCCTTGTCGAAGCGCAGGATGTTGTCGACCTCGGCCCCACGCCAGCCATAGATCGACTGGTCGTCGTCGCCGACGCAGCAAATATTTACTTTGTTTTCGCTCACGGGCTGTTCCGCGCCTGCCGGCGCGGGCCCTCCGCGCGGGCCTCGCAACGGCTCGGGCGCCCGGTCGGGCTTGCGGCCTTCGGCCGATCGCAGATCTGTCGACGTTGAAGCACGTCCGGCATCCGGCCTTTGCGCCAGCAGGCGCAGCCACATGTATTGCGCGGTGTTGGTGTCCTGATACTCGTCGACGAGGATGTATTTGAAGCGCCTGTGGTATTCCTTCAGCACGTCTGGATAGGCGCGGAAGATGCGGATCGGGTGGCACAGGAGATCGCCGAAGTCGCAGGCGTTCAGCGTCTTCAGCCGCTCCTGGTAGGCTTTGTAGAGCTCGCGGCCCTTGCCGTTGGCGAAGGCGCGGGCGTCGCCCTCCGGAATGTCGGCGGGGCCAAGCCCCTTGTTCTTCCAGCCGTCGATCATCTGGGCGAACTGCTTGGCCGGCCAGCGTTTGTCGTCCAGCCCTTCGGCCTGGATCAGCTGCTTGATCAGGCGCACGACATCGTCCGTGTCGAGAATGGTGAAGTCGGATTTCAGCCCGGCAAGCTCGGCGTGCCTGCGCAGCAGCTTCACACCAATTGAATGAAAGGTGCCGAGCCACGGCATGCCCTCTATCTGATGGCCGACCAGCAGGCCAATTCGCTGTTTCATTTCTCGCGCGGCCTTGTTGGTAAAGGTGACGGCGAGGATCTGCCAAGGCTCGGCCCTCTTGGTCTCAAGGATATGAGCGATGCGGGTGGTCAAGACGCGCGTCTTGCCGGTGCCGGCGCCGGCCAGCACAAGAACCGGGCCTTCGGTGGTTTCCACCGCCAGCCGCTGCTCGGGGTTGAGCCCGTTCAGATAGTCGGGCGCCTTGGTGTGGCCGCTGCGGGCAGCCATGGCGCGCGCGGCGATGCCGGACGGGGCCATGGGCCGCGCGTTCGGTTCGTCAAAAAAAGGCATATCTTCCGAAAACCCGGACATTGTCCCCGAATGTAGTGATTCGGCAGCGAAAGGCCAGAAGTGTCTCCGTTTTGTTCTCGATCCAGGCCGGACTTACAAATCCGGTAGAACACATCTCCAAGCTGGTCCCGCGCGCGGACGTGCCGCCGCCGGGCGACACCAAGGGCAGCGAACAGGACCGCAATGACGGTGCGCCTTACGCAGTGATACTGAAGCCGTTTCTGTCGCCGCTCGGCATTCCCTGCCAGGCGCCGCCCTGGGGCTATGTCGCGGGCGTCGATCTCAGGACCGGCAAGATCGTCTACAAACACCGCAACGGCACCGTCTACGACATGACTCAAGGTCGGCGTGCCAGGTTCGGCGGGCCGACGACCACCGCTGGCGGCGTTGCCTTCCTCGGTGCTGCGGTCGACGACTTTTTTCGCGTCTATGATCTGACGACCGGCAGGCAGCTCTGGCAGACCCGGCTGCCGGCCGGCGGGCAGTCGACCCCGATGACCTATACGGTCGCTGACGGACGTCAGTTCGTAGTCATCGTCGCCGGCGGCCATGGCTCGGTCGGTACTAAGCCGGGGGATTACGTGATGGCCTATACGCTGCCGAAGTAAGACATCCTTAGACTGAAAAAATCGCTCCGGCGGTCCATAGCCAATGCAGGCCGACCCGACGTTGTGGAGGGCGTCACTCATCCGTGACTGGACCATGAGGGCTTCTATCCTATGTTGCGCGGCCGAAGTACTTACCGAAGCCGAGGAGAGCGCCATGACAAAACCGAGCCCTGCCAGCCCAGCCGTCACGAGACCCGCCATTACCCAGGCGATGATAGACGCCTATGACGAATACACGCATCTGACGCTCGACCGGCGGCGCTTCATGGAACAGTTGACCAGGCTTGCCGGATCAGGTGCGGCGGCGGCCGCAATTGCGCCGCTGCTGGCGGCGAATTCGGCCCAGGCGGCAATCGTCGCGGACGACGATCCTCGCGTAAAAGGCGAGGACATCAGCTATCCCGGCAGCGGTGGCGAGATGAAGGGCTATCTGGTCAAGCCAGCGGATCAGACCGGCAAGCTCGGCACGGTCATTGTCGTGCATGAGAACAGAGGACTCAACCCGCATATACGCGACGTGGCGCGACGCGTTACGCTGGAAGGGTTCGTGGCGCTTGCGCCGGACTTCATGACGCCGCTCGGCGGCACGCCGGCCGATGAAAACAGGACGCGTGACCTGTTTTCCAAGCTCGATCCGGCACAGGTCGGCGCCAATGCGGTCGCAACAGTCGCTTTCCTCAAAGAACACGCGGATGGCAACGGCAAGGTCGGCGCGGTCGGCTTCTGCTGGGGCGGTGGCACGGTGAACATGCTGGCCGTGAACGCGCCGGACCTTGCCGCTGCCGTCGCCTATTACGGTATGCAGCCGAAGGGCGAAGACGTGCCGAAGATCAAGGCGGCGCTTATGCTGCATTATGCCGGGCTCGACACACGCATCAATGCCGGCATCGACGCCTTCAAGAAGGAACTCGATGCCGCCAAGGTCGAGTACACGGTCTATGTCTATGAAGGCGCCAATCATGCCTTCAACAATGACACGTCCGCGGCCCGCTACGACAAGAACGCGGCGGACCTCGCCTGGGGCCGGACGATCGCCTTTCTCAAGGAGAAGCTTGCCTGATCAGGCATTTGCCGGTTTGTGAAAAGCGACCCCGGCCATCACCAGCGCAATGCCGATGCAATCGATAGGGCCGGGTATCTGGCGGAGCACAATGACGCCGATCAGGGTGGCGGTGACCGGCAGCAACGACAGCATCAGCGCGAAGCTCGAGCGCGGCAGCCGCGACATGGCAAGCTGGTCGCAGATGTAGGGGATGACCGACGAGCAGATGCCGACGCCGATGGCGGCGATGAGCAGTGGCGGCGCCGAGAAAGCCGGCAGCGCATCGGTGAAGCCGACCGGCAGCACGATGAGGAAGGCGACCGCCATGGCGGCACCCAGGCCGGCGATGCCGTCGCCAGCGCCGGCGCGGGCGACGCGATGGCCAAGCACGATGTAGCCAACGAACAGCGCGCCATTGAGGAAGGCCCAGAGCAGTCCGATCGGGTCGCTTGACCATCTGACGTCGATCAGCAGCAAGGTGCCGATGACGGCGATGACAAGAGCTGCGAGATTGCGCGGGCTTCTGACGCCGACCAGCGCGACGCCGATGGTGCCGATGAATTCGATCGCCGCGACCAACGAGATCGGCAATCGGTCGAGTGCCAGGTAGAAGGAGCAATTCATCACGCCGAGACAGGCGCCAAAGGCGAGAAGCAGCAGTCGTGTCGGCCGGTCGGCGCCGGCGAAGACCGTCCAGGGCCGGGTCAGTGGCGCGAAGACGAGGGCGGCCGTGACGATGCGCAGCCAGGCCATGCCGAGCACGCCGACATGCGGGAAAAGCAGCACGGCGAAAGCCGGCCCGAGATAGTGGAACACGGCGCTGACGCCGAACCAGACATGCGGCGGCAGGGAGGTCGCCAGCTTGCCAAAGACAGGCCCGGCGAGGGCAGGGATTGCAGCCGGAGCTTGCGCTGGATCATCCATGAGATCATTATCGCAGGCAGTTTTTTGGATTTATATGGCTAATAGTCGGCCGAAGAGAATAATCTCTTTTCCAAACCAAGGAGTTTTATCTGAAACGCCTTCGAAACCAAAATACCGATCTGGATGCGGCTGACCTGAAGATCCTGCGCCTGCTGGAAAAGGATGCGCGCACCAGCACCGCCGAACTGGCGCGTTCCGTCGGCCTATCGGCGCCGAGCGTAGCCGAACGCATCAAGCGGCTGCAGGAGAGCGGCGTGATCGAGGCCTATACGGTGCGGATCAACCCGGCCGCGCTCGGCATGAAACTGTCGGCATGGCTGCGGATCAGGCCGGTGCCCGGGCAACTGGCTGTGGTGGCCGAGATCATCCGCGATTTGCCGGAAATCGCGCAATGCGATCGGGTGACCGGCGAGGACTGTTTCGTCGCGCTGGCGCATGTCGGCTCCGTGGCCGAGCTCGAACGGGTGATCGACCGCATCATTCCGTTTGCGATGACCAACACCGCGATCATCCAGTCGTCACCGGTGGTGGCGCGCTCGCCGCTGGCGGCAGTGAAGCACCAGCCCTGATGTTGAAGGAATTAAGCGCTGCCCGTCAGGCATGCCCGCGCTTCATCCGCGCCTGCTTCAGGATGGCGCGCCAGCGGACCATGGCGAAAGGGATCGGCTCGTTGTTGTTGGCGATGTGAAAGATCTCGTTGTTGAGGTTCTTCAGTGAGCGCCAGAAATCATAGTCGCTGATGCGTGGATCGGCTGCCAGCCTGTCCGCCTCGACCTTGATGTCGGTTTTCATGCACGTTCCCCGAACCGCTTCAGCTCCGCCCCGTATCAACCCGATGCGGAGGGTTTTCCAACGCCGCGCTGAGTCGTTCAACGCCTCAATTCGACTTGTTCACGTTAAAACCTTGGTAAGGTTAACGGCGGTGGGACTGCGGTTCAAGCGTCTTGCGACGAATACCGATTGAACGGCCGGCGCGCTCAGGCATCGGCAGCGCCGCATGGGCGGCGCGCATGGTTTCCACCTTGGCCAGAACATCGGCAGGGAAGGGCGCCACCTTCGGACCGGACATGTCGACATGCAGCGACAGTGATTCGGAAGTGGCAGCGAGCCAACCGTCGACATGACGAATTTCCTGGTAGGCTCTGAGCCGCTTGTCGTCATGGTCGAGCAGTTGGAAGGAGACATTGACCTTGTGGTCGAGATGCAGCTCCCTGATATAGCAGACATGGACTTCCGCCGTGTAGATGGTCAGCCGCCGCTGCTTCACATAATCCAGCCCCATCCCCATCATCTCGAACGCTTCGTCGGAACAGCGGTCGAACAGCACGTTGTAATAGGCCATATTGAGATGGCCGTTGTAGTCGATCCAGTCCTTCTCGATGGCCATGGGAGGAGAGACGAACGGGGCGGGGGTGGACATCGAAAACTTCCTTCTGGCTGGACAGAGCGTGGTCGGTGAGACTAGAGCGACGTGCGTCCAATTGGACGCACAAAGTACGCGTCTCAAGACTTTGAATCTTCTCATCGTGCTTTCCGAAAATCGATTCCGATTTTCGGGCCGATGCGATAAGCCTCCATAGATCCATAACAGGGTGGGCACTGGTCCATTCGCGGAGGAAAACATGGCTCTGAGCGACCTCAATCCGGTCGAGCGCAACGAAGAAGGGATCGCCGCTGTGCTCGGCATCCTCAAGCAGCGGCTCGGCGAGAGATTCCAGACCGGCGAGGCGATCCGCGCCCAGCACGCGCATACCACCACCTCCATTCCGACCCAGGCGCCGGATGGCGTGGCGTTTCCGGAGACGACGGTGGAGGTGCAGGAGATCGTGTCGGCCTGCGCCGCGCACCGCGTGCCGGTGATCGCCTTTGGCGTCGGCTCATCGCTGGAAGGCCACACCAACGCGCCGGGTGGCGGCATCTCTGTCGATACGTCGCGGATGAATCGCATCCTCGCGGTCAACCCGCAGGATCTCGACTGCACGGTCGAGCCCGGCGTGACGCGCGAGGATCTCAACCGGCACTTGCGCGACACCGGCCTGTTCTTTCCGATCGATCCGGGCGCCAATGCATCGCTCGGCGGCATGGCGGCGACGCGGGCGTCGGGCACCAATGCCGTGCGCTACGGCACGATGCGCGAGAATGTGTTGTCGCTGACGGCGGTGATGGCCGACGGCGAGACGGTGACGACCGGCAAGCGTGCAAAAAAGAGCTCGGCCGGCTATGATCTGACGCGGCTCCTGATCGGCTCCGAAGGCACGCTCGGCATCATCACCCAACTGACCCTGAAGCTGCAGGGCATTCCGCAGGCGATTTCGGGCGGCGTCTGCCCGTTTCCCAGCGTCGAGGCGGCCTGCAATGCGGTGATTGCGACAATCCAGATGGGCATTCCGGTGGCGCGCATCGAACTGGTCAATGCGCTGCAGATGCGGGCGATGAAGAGCTATTCGAAACTCGACTACCCGGAAAGCCCATGCCTGTTCGTCGAATTCCACGGCAGTGATGCCGGCGTTGCCGAGCAGGCCGAGACTTTCGGCATGATCGCCGAAGAATATGGCGGCGGACCATTCCTGTGGACCAGCGTCGCCGAGGAACGGACGAAGCTGTGGAAGGCCAGGCACGACGCCTATTGGTCGTCGCTGACGCTGCGGCCCGGCGCCAAGGGGCTGTCGACCGACGTCTGCGTGCCGATCTCGCGCTTTGCCGAATGCGTCACGCAAACCGAGGCCGATATCGCCGAGATGGGGTTGATCGCGCCGATCGTCGGCCATGCCGGCGACGGCAATTTCCATGTGCTGGTGCTGATGGACGTGGACGATCCGAAGGAAATCGCCGCAACGGAAGAGTTCGTCGCGCGGCTGAATATGCGGGCGATCAGCATGGACGGAACCTGCACCGGCGAGCACGGCATCGGACAAGGCAAGGTCGGCTTCCTGCGCCATGAACTCGGCCACAGCGTCGACATCATGCGCACGATCAAGCAGGCGCTCGATCCGCTAAATATTATGAACCCTGGGAAGATACTGCCGGCCGACTAGAGCTTTTTGCTCTTGGGGCGATCGATTTGCCTCTTTATCGACACGCCGATGCGGATAGAGTGCGGCTGATTTTTCATCAACTGCTCGGAGCTCATGCTCGCACGCCTGTTCGTGATCTTCGGTGGCCTTTTCGTGCTGGTGCTGTGTGCGGCGCTGGTGGTGCCGTATTTTATCGACTGGACGGGCTACCGTGCCGATTTCGAGCGCGAGGCAAGCGCCATTCTGGGCCGTAAGGTAACCGTTCAGGGCGATGCGACGGCGAAATTGCTGCCGTTTCCGTCGGTGACCTTCTCGAACGTCACTGTTGCCGGCGGCCCCGGCGGCCAGCCGGCAATGACCGTCGAGACCTTTTCGATGGATGCGGAACTGGCGCCCTTCCTGAGCGGGGAAGTGCTGATCTTCGACATGCGGCTGGTGCGGCCGAAGGCTACGATCGACATTGCCGCCGACGGCACGGTCGACTGGGCGATACGCCCGTCGTCGCCCTTCGATCCCAGCCAGATCTCGATCGAGAAGCTGACGGTGACGGACGGAGAGATCGCACTGCGCCATGCCGCCGGCGGGCGCAGCCATCTCCTTTCCGAGATCAATTCGACGATCTCTGCCAAATCGCTGGCCGGACCTTGGCGGATGGATGGTTCGCTGCGGCTCGACGGTCTGCGCAGCATGGTCGTCGCCTCCACCGGCAAGGCCGGTAGCGACGGGCAGATGCGGCTCAGGCTCAAGGCCGATCCGGACGCCTATCCGCTGGTCATCGAAGCCGACGGCAATGCCGGCATCGTCAACGGCGCGGCCATCTATTCGGGCCAGTTCAAGGTCGCAAGGTCCGACAAGAATGGTGCCGACAAGAGTTCGGCGCAGCTTCAAGGCACCGACGGTGAGTTGATGAAGGCCAGCGCAGGCAAGCCGGAGCCGGGATTCAGGCTGAACGGCAAGTTTTCGCTCGACCACCAGAAACTTGGGATCGACGAATTCCGCTTCGAGACCGGGTCGCTCGACAACCCATACACCGCCGACGGCAAGGCTGCCGTCGAGCTTGGGCCGAACCCAAGCTTTTCGATCGAAGCCGATGGCGCTCAGGTACAGTTTGATGAAGCCGTCGGCGCCGCGGCCGGCGCCGGGCTGACGCTGTCGGCGCGTGTCGCGGCGCTGGAGCAGGCTCTGCTCGAGCTGCCCAGGCCGACCATACCGGGCACCGTCGAGGTGAAGCTGCCGGCGGTGGTGGCCGGCGACACGACGGTTCGCGACGTACGCCTTTCCGCTGAGCCGGCCGATGCTGGCTGGTCAGTGAAGTCGCTGGCCGCGACACTGCCCGGCCGTGCCAGGCTGGAAGCAGATGGCATGCTCAGCGTCGAGGATCACTTCGGCTTCACCGGTTCGCTGCTTCTGGCGGTGGCGCAGCCTTCCGGCTTTGCCGCCTGGCTGTCGAGGGATGTCGACGAAGCGATCCGCCGGCTGCCGGCCGCCGGCTTCAAGGCCAAGGTCGACCTGACCGGAAAGCGCCAAGCCTTCAGCGACCTCGAACTCGTTCTCGGCAAGGCGAAATTTTCCGGTCGCATCGATTCCAGCCAGCCCGACGAGGCCAGGCCGTCGGTGCTGATGCGGCTCGAAGGTGGCGAACTCGATGTCGACGGCCTCGCCGCCTTCGCCTCGATCTTCATCAGCGACAAGGGGGCCAACCGTTTTTCCGACCGCGACCTCGATTTCCAGATCAAGGCCGGACCGGTCAGTGCCGGCGGGCTGACCGCCGATACGGTCGATACGGCGCTCAGGCTGCGCGAGGGTCTGCTCGAAATCGACCGGCTCTCGGTTGGCGGGCTCGCCGGCGCCTCGATCAGCGCCACCGGCCGGATCAAGGATTTCCCGGTGAGCCCGACCGGCAAGCTCGATGCCTCCGTAGTCGCCGTCGACCTCAAGCCGTTGGTCGATGTCGCGGCGCAGCACTATCCTAATAATGCGATGCTGAAGGGGTTGGCGGGGCGTGCGGCGGCCTATCCCGAGCTGTTCCAGGATGCGCGCGTCGATCTGGTGACGAGTGCCGCCGCCAATGGCGATGGCACGACAGGCCTGGCAGTCAGCGCGCAAGGCAAGGCCGGCGGTTCGGCGTTTTCGGCGTCGCTGTCCGGCAAAGGGGTGGCCGACCGGCTTCTCGAGGCGCCGGTGTCGCTAACCTTCAACGCCAGGAATACCGACGCCACCGCACTTCTGGCGCTTTACGGCCTGCCGGCGTTGCCACTCGGCATGCTTGGCGAGGCGACCACCGATGTCTCGGCAAAAGGCACGCTTGGCGGCGGCATGGCGACGAGCTTCAACCTCATCGGCAACGACTTCAAGGCCGGTTTCGACGGGACGATCGCGGGCACGCCAGAAGGCCCCACCGCAAAAGGCAAGGTCAGTCTGGAAGCCGCCGACATCGAGCCGTGGCTGATGACGACAGGCGTTGGCTTGCCGGGGATGGGGACAGGCATGTCGACGTGGCTTGCGGCCGACGCCGATTTCGGCAACGGCCTTCTGGTGCTGTCCAGGCTCAGCGGCGCTATCAACGAGGCGGCGGTTTCCGGCGACGTCAATGTCGACGTCAAGGACGGGCTGCCGCATCTTGCCGGCGCGCTGGCACTCGATGAACTGGATCTCGATCCGATGGCGGTGGCACTGTTTGGCGACCAGGCCTTCCTGGGCGCCGGCCGGGCTTGGCCGACCGCCCCATTCAGCCAGAAGTCCAGCCTGCCATTCACCGCCGAACTCGACCTGACCACGGTATCGCTGGCCGCCGGCCCGCTGGCCACGGCCTATGACGCAGCGCTTTCGCTGAGGCTCGATCAGGAAGGCATCCGCGTGTCGGACCTCAAGGCAAAGTTCGCCGGCGGTGCGCTTTCCGGGCTGTTCGAGCTGAAGAACAATGACGGCACCGGGCTTTTCTCCGGCCAGATGAAACTTGCCGGCGCCGATCTGGCCACCGTGCTGCCACAGGCCGGCATCAGCGGAAGCGGCGATTTCTCGGCGGCGCTCTCGACCAGCGGCAAATCGGTCGATGCGATGGTTGCGGCGCTGTCCGGTTCCGGCACGGCGGCGCTGAAGGGCTTGACCATTGCCGGTGTCAATCCCGAGGCCTTTGGCGCCTTCATCGCCAAGGCCGACGCGATCGGGCGCGATATCGATGCGGCAAAGACTGCCCGCTTCGCGCCGCAGATCGCCGCGGACGGCAGTTTTCCGGCCGGGGATATCGACATCGCCTTCACAATCGCCGGTGGCACGCTGAGGGCACCGCCGGTCAATCTTGAAAATCCGGCGGCGAAGCTGTCCGCCGACATCACGGCGGACCTGAACGCCAGCACGGTCGCCGCCAGCGGTTCGATCACTTATCGGCCCGGCGACGAGGCGCTGGTCGGCTCCGATCCGACTGTGAATTTCAGCGTCGACGGACCGTTCGGCGCCGCGAAGCGGCAATTCGACAGTGAGCCGCTGGCGCAGTTCCTGACCCAGCGCGCGCTGGAAAAGGAACAGCAGCGGGTCGAGGCCATGCAGGCGGCACTGCTTGAAAAACAGCGGCTGCGGCGCGAGGTGCGTTACTACGCGGCCCTGCAAGCCGAGCGTGAGAGGGCAGCCGAAGAATTGCGCAAACAGCAGGAGGCGGCGCGGCTGCAAGCCGAGGCAGATGCCAGGGCAAAGGCTGAAGCCGAGGCAAAGGCTCAAGCCGAAGCGGAGGCGAAGGCCAAAGCGGATGCGCAGGCGCGGGCTGAAGCCGAGGCTAAAGCCAAGGCCGAGGCGCAGGCCAGGGCTGAAGCGGAGGCCAGAGCCAAGGCGGATGCACAGGCGAAGGCTGAAGCGGAGGTCAAAGCCAAGGCGGATGCTGAGGCCAAGGCTAAGGCGGATGCCGAAACGAGAGCCAGGGCGGCGCAAAAAGCGGCGGACGAGGCGGCGGGGGCCGAAGAACAGCAACGCGGGAAGATGGAAGAGGCGATGCGGATCGCTGCGGAAGAAAAGGCAAAGCTCGACGCCGAACGCAGGGCCGCCGCTGAGCAGGCGCAGAAAATCGAGCGCGCGCCTCAGCCGCCGGCCAATGACAACCCGCCGCCAGTAGAATCCGCGCCAAAACCCACGCTTGAACCTTCGTCGATCGACAATCTGCTGAAGTCGCTGGGCGGCGGATAGCTCCACCTAGACTGGTTTCATCTTTCGCTTCGCCCAATCCAAGACGTAGAGCCTGAGCGCCGAGGACAGGTTGGCATCGCGCGGCCGGGCCTCGTCGATTTCGGCGACGAGGGCGGCGAGCGTCAGTTTGCGCGCGACCGCGATGGCGACGAGGTCGTCGAAAAACGGCTTTTCGAGCGAATAGCTGGTGCGATGGCCGCGAATGGTCACCGAGCGTTTCTCGACCGGGCTCACCGGACGTGACTCATTTCACTTCAAGCATCGGATTTATCCGAAAACCGCGGCGCACTTTTCGGTCCGATATCCGGGGAATCCGGATCGCCCGAGGCTTCGCGGCGATGGCCGGCGACAAACTTTTCTGCCTTGTCGGCGATCAGACGGTCACGCTCCCGGTCGGCCTTGGAACGGCCGTGCAGCGTCCGGTTCTGTTCGGCCAGGCGCCCCTTCTCGGCTCGTGCCTTCTGCTTGCGGGCCTGGCGGAGATTGACGATGTCGGCCATGTCGTGCGGCCCGTCGGATCACTTCTTGCGGAAGGCGTCGAGCGACACCACTTCGGCGCCTTTTGCGGCGTCGGCCGCGGCAGGCTTCTTTTCAGCCTCTGCGGCCTTCTTCTTCTCAGGCTTTTTCTCGGCGACGACGGCCAGCGGTTCGGAAGCGGGCTGGCCGCCCAGTTCCTCTTCTGCCGAGGTCTCCGTCCTCACGTCGAATTCGAGCTCGAAATTGACGGACGGGTCGTAAAAGCCGCGCACGGCCGAGAACGGGATTTCCAGCTTTTCCGGCACGTCGGAGAAAGACAGCCCGACTTCGAAGCCGGTGTCGGTCACCTTGAGGTCCCAATACTGGAACTGGATGACGATGGTCATCTGTTCGGGATAGCGCTCGCGCAAGCGGGAAGATACGCGCACGCCCGGGGCGCCGGTCAGGAAAGTGATGAAGAAATGATGGTTGCCGGGAAGGCCGGTGCGCGCGACCTCGGCCAGGACCTTGCGCATGACGCCGCGCAATGCCTCCTGGGCCAGAATGTCGTAGCGGATGTGGTCGTCGGCCATGTGGCTGTCGGGTTCCGTTGAATCGTCCGCATAGCTGTAATCAAGCTTGAGCGCGGCGTAAACCGGATATAGACGTCGGCAGCGCAGATGCGAGAGGGCATGCCTCAGATTTGATCGCTCAGGCGCCAGCGAGCGCGCTGTGCTTTTGCGCGTCGGCCGCCGGCTGCCGCTTGCCGAAGGCGCGCAGGAAGGTGCGCACGCCATGTGTCGCCGATTGCAGCACCTCGTCATCGGTCGGCGTGCCGCCAAGCATGAAGGTGGTCTGCAATTCGGCATTGGCAAGGGCGAGGAACTGGCGCGCCGCGACGTCGGGGTCCTCGATGTCGAGGAAACCGGCATGGGCGAGGCGGGCGAAACGGGCGGCGATCGCCGGCCATGTCCTGCCCGGTCCCTGTTCGCGCCATTCGGCAAAGAGCTCGGGATAGCGCTCGCCCTCGGTCTGGATCAGCTTGCGCAGGAATTTTCCGTCGCGGTTGCAGATACAGTTGCGGTTCATGCGCACAGCAAAAGCGATCAGATCGGCCTCGAGGTCCTTCGGCTGGTCCGGAAAGGTGGAAATGGTGGCGAAGATGCCGGCATTGCAGCGCTCGGTGAGGTCGCGGACGATGGCGACGAAGAGTTTCTCCTTGTCGCCATGGTGATTGTAGATCGTCTGGCGCGAAACGCCGGCCTCGGCGGCAATCATGTCGATATTGGCGCCGGCGAAGCTTTCGCGGCAGAACACCTCCCCGGCTGCGTCCATGATGGAGACGCGCTTGGCCTCGTGGCCCCGTGGCGTGATGGTGTCAGGAGAAACGCTGGCCTTCATGAAAACTATATAGAGGTGATTGACGAATTAGACAAGAGTGTCTAAATTTCTGGACTTTCCCTGAAAGAGATTTCGCTCCGCATAAGAAGTCGGAATTTCATGGGATGGAGCGTCCTTTGCATTACACGCCGGCCCGCGGCGGCAACCAGATTTGAAAGAAGCCTGCTATCATGAGTCCCCAATTCCTCCGCATCGCGATCGTGCTCGGCCTGTTGACCGCCATCGGTCCGTTTGCCATCGACATGTATCTTCCGGCGCTGCCTTCGATCGGCGCGGATCTGCAGGCCAGCACCGCTGCCGTGCAGATGAGTTTGCTGATCTTCTTCCTGTCCATGGGGTTTGGCCAGATCGTCGTCGGACCGATCTCCGACATGGTCGGGCGCAAGCTGCCGCTCTATGGCGGCCTCGCACTGTTCATGGTCGGCGGCATCGGCTCGGCGCTCGCTCCCTCGATCGAATGGCTGATCGCCTTCCGTTTCCTGCAAGGGCTCGGCGCCAGCGCAGGCATGGCGGTGCCGCGCGCCATCGTGCGTGACCTCCACACCGGCACCGACGCTGCCAAGCTGATGTCGCTCTTGATGCTGGTGTTTTCGGTGTCGCCTATCTTGGCACCGCTGACCGGTAGCGTGATCATCGAGAATTTCGGCTGGCGTGCCGTGTTCTGGACGGTAACGGGTGGGGCGGTGCTCGCCACCATCTTGCTGGCGACCTCGCTCAAGGAGACGCGGCCGGTCGACGCGCGTGCAGGCAGTTCGTTCGGCACCGCGCTCACGGCCTATCGCTTCCTGATGGGCGACCGCAACTTCCTCGGCCTGGCGTCTATCGGCGGCTTCGGGATCGCGAGCTTCTTCGTCTATCTGTCGAGCTCCTCCTTCATCCTGATCAACCATTACGGGCTGTCGCCGTCGGTCTACAGCGTGTTCTTCTCGATCAACGCGGTCGCCTTCATCGGCATGTCGCAGTTGACGGGGGTGCTGTCCGAACGGTTCGGGCTAAGGCCCGTGGTGCGGGTCGCGGTGGTCGGCTATGCGACGACGATGGTGGTGCTGTTCGCGGTGATGGCGTCCGGCGTCGACCGGCTCGACGTGATGGCGGTGCTGCTGTTCGTCGGCTACGGGTTCCTCGGCCTGGTGATCCCGACGACTTCGGTGCTGGCCATGGAGGAGCATGGCGCGATCGCCGGCACGGCCTCGGCGCTGATGGGCACGCTGCACTTCGCGATCGGTGCGGTCGCCATGGGCATCGCCGGCGTGTTCTTCGACGGCACGCCGCTGCCGATGGTGACCGGCATCACGCTTTGCGCGGTGATCTCGTTCGTGCTGGCCAAGGTGACGCTTGGCCGTGGGCGGGAGGTTGTCGAAGCGCCGGCAGAGTAGATGCTTTCCAGCGAGAGCATGAAAAGGCCGGGTCATTCCCGGCCTTTTTCACGTCTGGGCTCAGGCTGCAAGCCCGCCTCGGCCAAGATAATCGCAGTCGCGCCTCGAGCGGCGCCAAGAGCAACGGGACCAGTTCATAGCCCAATTCGGTGTAGATGCTGGCCAGCGCGTGATAGGTGCGTTCGGCTTCGTCGGGGGCTGCCTTCGCTCGCAATCTTGCCAAAAAATCTCGCGCCATGGCGGGGCGATCAAGACATGACTGGCGTAGCGGAAGCGTTGGCGGCATTCCTGATGTGGTCGGGCACCGGCAGGCCAGTGAGGCGCAGATAACCAAGAGTGTCCGGCACGCCGCGATCGAAGAAGACGGGACCGTTCTTTTCGACGGCGGCTCGATAGGAGCGCAGCTCCCAGGACAGCAAGACAGCGTCGCGAAGGGGCATAGCGCAAGAAGCGCGGCCAGCAAGCCTGCTGCCGTTATCGTATCGAAGAGGTGGAATCGAAGGGGAAAAGTGGAGGTTTCTGTTGCCAGGTACCTCCGAACCCCGCCTAGAAGTGCGAACCACTAGGGCTTGAATTGAAGCTATCGCACCGCTTACGCGGCGAGACGTGCTTCCGCATAGTTGTCGTTGGCAACTATAAGTTTAGCCCGATAACGGTGGTACAATGCCGGGCAAAAGTACGATCTTTACACCTTCGTCGATCCTATTTCGCCCCCAGCAAAAGCCGCTCCTCGATAACAGCGGTTTTTGGTGGAGGCGCCGGGTACCGCCCCCGGGTCCGAACGGCTTATTTCATCGCCTGTTTATCGCCATAGTCGGTCGAGCCGACCAAACAGATATAGGGACCGATCGTGGAAAATGAAAGGCCTCAATTGATGCTTTGTCGCTGTGGTCAAACAGCCTCGCGAAGGCTTGACTTGTCAACCGTCTCAACCGAAGCTTGCGGCGGTGAGGAGTTACCGACTTAGCGCACATTTTGCTGCAGCGCGCCACGACCCTCATCGACCGGATCCCGTGGCGCTGACGAGGGGAATTTTGATGGCCGATTATCTTGCAGACGTGAAGAAGTACGACGCCGCGGCAGATGCCGACGCGGTCGCCAAGATCGTGAAGCATTTGGGCATTGCGCTCAGGAATCGGGATTCCTCGCTGGTGTCCTGCACGGATCCCAAGGAACTCGATCGCGTCAAGGCCAACTGGGTTGCCAAAAAGCTGGGCATAGCCGACGCCAGCAAGGCGGACGCGGCCATCGAAAAGACTTGCAAGGCGATGGAGGCCGACAACACCAAGAGCCGCGTGACGTTCTATTACCTAGTCGCCAAGGATCTGGGTAAGCTCGCCAGCCTCTGAACAATCATCCTGCATCGGCGGATGCTGGCGCGATTCCCGCGCCAGCCCAGAGCATGGCCGCGAGTGTCTTGTCTGAAGATTCTGCGCTTTGATATATTCGGCCAGCAGCCAGTCGGTTATGATGGCCGGTAACCCGAATCGAGCCCCCGAATCGAGCCGAAGCCAATGCGCCAGTACCTCGACCTCTTGAAGCACGTGCTGGAAAACGGCGCCGATCGCGGCGACCGCACCGGCACCGGAACGCGCTCGGTATTCGGCTACCAGATGCGCTTCGATCTTGCGCGCGGCTTCCCGGTCACCACCACCAAGAAGCTTCACCTGAAGTCGATCGTGCATGAACTTCTGTGGTTTCTGGCCGGCGACACCAACATCAAATACCTCAACGACCACGGCGTCTCGATCTGGGACGAATGGGCCGATGAGAATGGCAACCTCGGCCCGGTCTATGGCAAGCAATGGCGCTCCTGGCCGGACGGCCATGGTGGCACCATCGACCAGATTGCCAATCTCTTGAAGGAGATACGCAAGAATCCAAATTCCCGAAGGCTGATCGTTTCGGCGTGGAACCCGGCCGAAGTGGAAGCCATGGCGCTGCCACCCTGTCATTGCCTGTTCCAGTTCTATGTCTCGGAAGGCAGGCTTTCCTGCCAGCTCTATCAGCGTTCCGGCGATATCTTTCTCGGCGTGCCGTTCAACATCGCTTCCTATGCGCTGCTCACCTTGATGGTGGCGCAGGTGACGGGGCTGAAGCCCGGCGATTTCGTCCACACGCTGGGCGACGCGCATCTTTACGCGAACCATTTCGAGCAAGCGCGCGAACAGTTGCGGCGCACGCCCAAGGCGCTGCCGACGCTGTGGATAAATCCGGAGGTGAAGGACCTCTTTGCCTTCCGCTTCGAGGATTTTCGGCTGGAAAACTACCTCGCCGATGCGACGATCAAGGCTCCCATCGCGGTGTGAGCCGCAAACATCGGGCTTCTACTTTACCCTGTCTCGAAATTGCTCGGTGGCGGTGCTGGGTCGTCCGCCGCGAGTATCGTATCCGATGCTTGATCCACGTCAGCCTGCAACGTTGCGCTGTATGCACCGCTATTTATCGTGAGCGGTGGCGGCAACACGCAATGCCATTGGCGGGGCCATTGGCTGGGCCATTGTTCGGGCTAAGTCTGGCAAAAGCCCTTCCCTTGTTATATTCAGATGGATATATCGATTGGCAGGCGCGACAATCGGATTTTTCAAGTCCCAGGAGAGTTCATGCTGGTGCGCAACGGTTTCGGATTGAAGGCGGCTGCCATTGGCGGCCTGACAGCGATGTTGATCGCCGCCATGCCGGTTGCCCATGCGGATGACAGACTGATCGTCTTCGCCGCGGCAAGCATGAAGAACGCCCTGGACGCCGTGAACACCGCCTGCGAGGCCGATGTCGGCGAGGTGGCAACCATTTCATATGCGGCAAGCTCCGCCTTGGCCAAGCAGATCGAGGGCGGCGCGCCAGCCGATGTCTTCATCTCAGCCGACCTCGACTGGATGAAATATCTGTCCGACAAAAAGCTGACCAAGCCGGATACCGAAGTGAAGTTGCTCGGCAACCAGATCGTGCTGGTGGCGCCGAAGGATTCGTCGGTCGAAACCAGGATCGAAAAGGGTTTCGATCTTGCCGGGCTGATCGGCGACGGCAGGCTTGCCATGGGCGATTTCAAAGCGGTGCCGGCCGGCAAATATGGCAAGGCCGCACTTGAATCGCTCGGCGTCTGGTCCTCGATCGAAGGCAAGGTGGCACAGGCCGAGAATGTGCGCGCAGCGCTCAAGCTGGTCTCGACCGGCGAAGCAGCACTCGGCATCGTCTACGCCACCGACGCGCACGCCGAGCCCGGCGTCAAGGTGATCGGCACCCTCCCGGAGGATTCGCACCCGCCGATCGTCTACCCGGTTGCCCAGATCGCGGATTCGACGGACAAGGATGCGCCGGCATTTTTGGAATGCCTGCAATCCGCCAAGACAGGCGAGATCTTCAAGGCGCAAGGTTTTACGGTCCTTACGCCGAGCAACTGAGGCACGCCAAAAAGATGAACTGGCTGCTGGATCTCACTCCCGACGAATGGAATGCGGTCCGGCTGTCGATCAAGGTTGCGACAGTGGCGATGATCGCCAGCCTGCCGCCCGGCATATTGATCGCGCTTGTGCTCGCCCGTGGACAATTCTGGGGCAAGACGCTGCTCAATGGGCTGGTGCATCTGCCGTTGATCCTGCCGCCGGTGGTTATCGGCTATCTGCTGCTGCTCTCCTTCGGCAGGCGCGGCCCGGCCGGGGCGTTTCTGGCCGAGCATTTCGGCATCGTTTTTTCCTTTCGCTGGACAGGTGCCGCACTGGCCTGCGCCGTCATGGGCTTTCCCCTGATGGTGCGGGCGATCCGGCTGTCGATCGAGGCGGTCGACCGCAGAATCGAGGCGGCGGCCGGAACGCTTGGCGCCAATCCGCTGTGGGTGTTCGGGACGATCACTCTGCCGCTGATCCTGCCCGGCCTGATTACCGGCGCGATCTTGTCTTTCGCCAAGGCGATGGGCGAATTCGGCGCAACGATCACCTTCGTTTCCAACATCCCAAACGAGACGCAGACACTGCCGTCGGCGATCTACACGTTCACGCAGGTGCCGGGCGGCGATGCCGGCGCGCTCAGGCTGACGCTGATCTCGATCGTCATCTCGATGGCAGCACTTGTCGCGTCGGAGATTCTGGCGCGGCGCGTCGGCAAGCGGATGGATATCGAATGACGGTAGCGCTCGATATCACCCATCGGCTTGGCGACTTGGGGCTCGACGTCCGCTTCGGGAGCGCCGGGCGGCTGACCGCGCTGTTCGGGCCCTCGGGCTCCGGTAAGACGACGCTGATCAACATGATTGCCGGATTAATCCGGCCCGAGAAGGGGCGGATCGAGGCCGACGGCCGCGTGCTGGTCGATACGGATGCGGGCCTGTTCGTGCCGAAGCACAAGCGCCGCATCGGCATGGTGTTCCAGGATGCGCGGCTGTTTCCGCATATGAGCGTGGCCAGCAATCTGCGTTACGGCCGCTGGTTCACGCCGGCGGCGGAACGCTACGCGGACATGAATGCCGTTGTCGACCTGCTCGGCATCGGTCCTTTGCTCGACCGGCGGCCGGCGAAGCTTTCCGGCGGCGAGAAACAGCGCGTGGCAATCGGCCGGGCGCTTCTCGCTAGTCCAAGGTTGTTGCTGATGGACGAGCCGCTGGCTTCGCTCGACGACGCCCGAAAGGCAGAAATCCTGCCTTACATCGAGCGGCTGCGCGACGAGACGAAAATCCCGATCGTCTATGTCAGCCATTCGATCTCGGAAGTGGCGCGGCTGGCAAGCGACGTCGTTGTACTGGCGCAAGGCAAAGTCGCCGCTTGCGGCCCGACCGGAGCGATCATGCAGCGGCTCGACCTGTTGCCGGCAGAAGAGCGCGGCGAGGGGGGAGCGGTGCTGGATACTGCGGTGCTGCGCCACGACGAAGTCTTTGGCATGACCGTGCTTGGCTCGGCGGCGGGCGACATCCGCGTGCCGCTTCTGGCAGTGCCGGTGGGTGCGCCGGTGCGCATCCGCATCCGTGCCCGCGATGTGATGATCGCCATCGAACAGCCGACGGGTCTCAGCGCGCTCAACATTCTGCCGGGCAGGATCGTTGCGATAGAGCCGGGCGAGGGGCCTACGGTCGAGATCGGCATAGACTGCAATGGCGCAACCGTGCTTGCCCGGATCACCGAGCAATCGCGACAGACGCTGAAACTTCGGCTCGGTCGAAAAGCATACGCGGTGGTCAAGACGGTAAGCTTCGACCAGGCGAATACGAGCGCCGGCCTGCCTGTCGAGGCGGATGGATGACAGACGGATGATTGTCGCTATATCATTTTGGAATAGCGGTATCGCCGAGAGCTTCTAAAATGGACGTGGCGTGACTGCGGAGGAGCAAATGCCGTCGCTGAGCTTGCGTATAAACCTCGATCCGGGCGGTCGCATCGGACCGGGCAAGATCGAGCTTCTCGAGCAGATCGCCGCCTTCGGATCGATCTCGGCGGCGGCGCGCGGCATGGAAATGTCCTACAAACACGCTTGGGATCTCGTCGAGGACATGAACAGGGTGTTCGGTAAGCCGCTGGTCGCGGCGCAGACCGGAGGGAAAAAGGGCGGCGGCGCCCAGTTGACGCCGGTGGGGCTTGCGGTTGTCAGCCGCTTTCGCGCCATCGAACGGGCTGCGGCTTCCGCGGCGGCGGCGCATATGGAGGCACTACAGGCGGAGATCGATGCCGGGTGAGGTCGATGATGGATTCTGTACCGGCCGAGCCTATTCCTCCGGCTCGCCGGGCTTGCGCAGCAGATAAGTGTCCATGATCCAGCCTTTTTTCCGGCGGGCCTCGTCGCGGGTCTTCACGATCTCGTCGCCGACGTCGCCAAGGCGGCCGGAAATGAGAATCTCGTCGGGCGTGCCGAGATAGGCGCCCCAGTGGATGAGGAGATCCCTGTCATCCAGCGAGTCGAAGGCGCATTTGCCGTCCAGCATGACGACGGTGCTGCCGGCATTGTCGGGCAAACCTTCTTCGGTAAGCCGGCGCCCGGTGGTGATCTGAACCGCGTCGCCGATCCGGTTCAGTGCCATCTTGTGGCTGGCGGCGAGCGCCTGGACGGCAGTGATGCCGGGGATCACCTCGAGCTCGAACCCGACATTGCCTCTCATGCGCACACGCTCCAGTATGCGCAGCGCGCTGTCGTAGAGCGAGGGATCGCCCCAGATCAGGAAGGCGCCGCAGCCATCTTGCGAGAGCTCGTCGCGGATCAGGCTTTCATAGATCGCGGCGATCGCCTCGTGCCAGTCATCGACGGTCGAGCGATAGGAGGGCGCTGGCTCGGCCCGCACTGGCACGTCGAATTCGACGCGACGTGAGTTTGGGTTGGTGACGAATCGGTCGCAGATCTGGCGGCGCAGTTCGGCGAGGTCGTTCTTCTTCTCGCCCTTGTCGGGAATGAACAGCACGTCGGCGCGGTTCAAGCCGCCGATGGCCTGCACGGTCATGTGGTCGGGATTGCCGGCGCCGATGCCGATGACGAGAAGCTTGCGCATGGGCGAACTCCTGCCCGATCGGAACGTCGGTGTCCAGAGAGCCATGGCATGTGCGCCAGCGCGGAAGGGCTTTGAAACTCCACATTGAAACGGCTAGAGTCATACCGGCATCTCGCCAAGGGAGCTTCCATGTTCCGTTATGTTCTGACCGCAGCGCTGGCGCTCTCGGCCACGCCCGTATTCGCCAATGATTCGATTGCCGAATTGGGAACGGGCGGCCTGATCCTGTCGCGCAGCGACGCGGTCGCCATGGAGAGTGAGGACCTCTACATCTCGCCGGAAAAGGTGACGGTCGATTATGTCTTCCGAAACAACACCGACAAGGATGTCGACGCGATCGTTGCTTTTCCGATGCCTGACATCGAAGGCGATCCGAACGAGATGCCGGCGATCCCCGACGGGCAGAGCGACAATTTCCTGGGCTTCGAGGTGACGATCGACGGCGTGGCGGCAAAGCCGCAGCTCGAGCAGAAGGCATTTGCGCTCGGCATCGACATCAGCGCCGAGTTGAAGGCGCAAAACGTGCCGCTCTACCCGTTCGGCGATGCGGCCAGGGCGGTTTTGGCAAAGCTGCCGCAGGCGGTTGCCGACGACTGGGTCGATCGCGGCATCATCATCGAGGACACCGCCGACGACGGTTCGGGCATGAAGACCGTCTATGTGCCGTTCTGGCAATTGCGCTCGACCTACTGGTGGCGCTCGACCTTTCCAGCCAATAAGGCAGTCCACGTCGCCCACCGCTACAAACCCAGCGTCGGCGGTACGTCCTCGGTCAGCTTCTTCTACGATGGCCAGTTCCAGGGCCAATACGCCGCCTACAAGACCCGATACTGCATGGACGACACGTTCGAGAACGCGATCCGCAAGGCAGCGAAGAACAATCCCGACGGCACTCCGAAATATTTCGAGAACCGCATCGCCTATATCCTGACCACGGGCGGTAACTGGGCGACGGGCGCCATCGGCAAGTTCAAGCTGACCGTCGACAAGGGCGATCCAAAGAACCTGGTCTCGTTCTGTGGCGAAAACGTCAGGAAAGTCGGACCGACCCGTTTCGAGATCACGGCAGAAAATTTCTACCCTGAGCACGATATCGACATATTGCTGCTGGTGCCTTCGGACGACGATGGCGGGAGCGGCGGCTGATGGACGTCGCGATCTATGTCGCCATCGCCGAAAACGGCGTGATCGGGCGCGATGGTGGTTTGCCGTGGCGGCTTTCCAGCGATCTCAAGCGGTTCAAGGCCGATACGATGGGCAAACCTATCATCATGGGTCGCAAGACCTATGAAGGCATCGGCCGGCCTCTGCCAGGCCGGCTCAACGTCGTGGTGACCCGTGACAAGGCCTGGCGCGCCGAGGGCGTCGAAGTCGTGCATTCGCTCGACGAGGCGATCAGTCTGGCGAAGGTGCGCGGGCGCTGCATGGCCGGCGCCGACGAAATCTGCGTTATCGGCGGCGGCGAGATCTACGCCCAGGCGCTACCGCTGGCCGATCGCTTGCATGTCACCCATATCCTTGCCGCGGTCGACGGCGACGCGCATTTCCCGCCGATAGACCCGGATTTGTGGCGCATTGTCCGCTCGCAGGACGTTCCGGCCGGTGAAAAGGATACCCATGCGACACGCTATTCGGTTTACGAGCGACGCCGCGACGTGCATTGAGAGGCGATAAAGGGTCGCGACGGTCCAAAACGGGCGGTGACGACGACCGATCGCGTTGAAAGCGTGCCGTCGCATCCCTATAGAAGAACAACGTTGGATTTTTGCGTCGTCAGGCCGGCGCGTGAGGGAGCGAAAGGACATTCATGCCCTGGAATGACAAGAGCGGCGGAGGCGGCGGCCCATGGGGCGGCGGCAACAATCCAGGACCCTGGGGGCAGGGACCAAAGGGGCCTAGCGGTCCGCAGGGCTCGCCTCCCGATCTTGAAGATATCATCCGACGCGGCCAGGACAGGTTGCGTCGTGCTTTGCCGGGTGGCGGTGGCGCCAGCCCTGCCGTATTCGGGCTGATCGCGGCGGCGCTTGTGGTGCTGTGGGCGTTCAAGGCGGTCTATACCGTGCAGCCCGACGAGGTTGCGGTCGAACTCAGATTCGGCGTGCCAAAGGCGGAGTTCTCGCAGCCAGGCCTGCATTTCCATTGGTGGCCCATTGAGACGGTCGAGACGGCCAACATTGCCGAACAACTCGTTAACATCGGCGGCGGCACGGCCTCCGGCAATGGTTCAGGTCTGATGCTTTCGGGCGACCAGAACATCGTCAACGTCCAGTTCTCTGTGGCCTATCAGGTCTCCGATCCGAGGGCCTATCTGTTCGACGTGTCCGATCCAGACGGCATGCTGCGGCAAGTCGCCGAAAGCGCCATGCGTGAGGCTGTCGGTCGGCGGCCGGCGCAGGACATCTTCCGCGACGATCGCGAGGGCATTGCGGCGTCCGTGCGCGAAATCATCCAGACGACGCTGGACGGCTACAGGGCCGGCCTGAACGTCAACGCGATTTCGATCGAGGATGCCGCACCGCCGCGTGAAGTGGCCGACGCGTTCGACGAGGTGCAGCGCGCCGAACAGGACGAAGACAAGTTTGTCGAGCAGGCCAACCAGTATTCCAACCAGAAGCTCGGCCAGGCGCGCGGCGAGGCCGCACAGATCCGCGAGGAGGCGGCCGGCTACAAGAACCGGGTCGTGCAGGAGGCCGAAGGCGAGGCGCAGCGCTTCATCTCGGTCTATGACGAATACGCCAAGGCGCCGGATGTGACGCGCCAGCGGCTTTATCTGGAAACGATGGAGAGGGTTCTGAAGGACTCCAGCAAGGTCATTATCGAGCAAGGCAGCGGACCAGGGGTCGTTCCCTATCTGCCGCTGCCTGCATTGCAGCAGAAGGCGCCGGCGCCGGTCCTCGGAGGAACCCAGTGATGGCCAACCGTCTTCCCATCATCGCCGTCATCGCCGCGGTTATCCTGTTCCTGCTCTATTCGTCGGTCTTCGTTGTCAATGCGCGACAGCAGGCGCTGGTGCTCAGGTTCGGCGAAATCGTAGACGTCAAGAGCCAGCCGGGCATCTATTTCAAGGCGCCGTTCGCCTTCTTCGACGCTGACAGCGTGCAGTTGATCGAAAACAGGGTGCTACGCTTCGACCTCGACAACATCCGCGTCCAGGTTTCAGGCGGCAAGTTCTATGAGGTCGACGCCTTCATCGCTTATCGGATCTCGGATCCGCGCGTGTTCCGCTCCGCGGTATCCGGCCAGATCGAACTGGCCGAGGCACGGTTGAGAACGCGTCTCGACGCCGCCTTGCGTCGGGTTTACGGTTTGCGCGACTTCGAGGCGGCGCTCTCGGAAGAGCGAGCCGTGATGATGCGTGAAGTGCGCGACCAGCTGAGGCCCGACGCCACGTCGCTCGGCCTGCAAATCGAGGATGTCCGCATTCGCCGAACCGATTTGACGGCGGAAGTCTCGCAACAGACATATGACCGCATGAAGGCTGAGCGTCTGGCCGAAGCCGAGCGGCTGAGGGCGCGCGGCAACGAGGCGGCGCAACGCATCAGGGCGCGCGCCGACCGCGAAGTGGTGGAGATCGTCGCCGAGGCACGGAGAGAGTCTGAAATCCTGCGCGGTGAAGGCGAAGCTCAACGCAGCGCCACCTTCGCGAATGCCTACCAGCGCGATCCAGCCTTCTTCGACTTTTACCGGTCGATGAATGCCTACGGCACGGCGCTGGACAATACCGGGACGACGATGGTGCTGTCGCCGAATTCGGAATTCTTCCGTTTCTTCCGCAACCCCGCCGGCGCGGCTGCGCCGGCAGCGTCGCCCGCAGCACCTGCTGCACCGGCGCCCGCCGGCGCGGACACGCCGGCAGCGCCGCCCGCAGCACCTGCTGCACCGGCAGCGCAGCCAGGCATCGGCCAGTAACGGCCGGTGCAGGATTTTCTGGCGGCAATAGGCTTGGTTCTCGTGGTAGAGGGCCTGGTCTATGGCGGCTTTCCCGGCCTCGCCAAGAAACTTGCCGGCGAAGTTCTGTCGATGCCGGAGAATGCGCTGCGGATCGCCGGGCTAGTTGCCATCGCCGTTGGCGTCGGCCTCGTCTGGCTGGTGCGGGGTGGATGACGATTTATGATTTCGGGATAACGGAGGATTTATCCTCGGCCGATAGCCATAGCCGCAAACGTGCCGTATTTCTTGCCAACATGGTTCGACGCAGCGTTTTCGGCGAGCGCATTTCTTTTCAGAGACACCGGGAGACTTCTCGATGAGATCCAACAGGTTTTTGCGCGCGGCGCGGCGGACGTTCACCGTGGGTACTGCAGCACTTCTTATCGGCGCCGCTACGATCCCGTCGCTGGTGACGCCTGCGGCCGCCGCCGACGGCCCGGCTTCGGTCGCCGATCTCGCGCAGGGCCTGCTCGGCGCCGTGGTCAACATATCGACCTCGCAGAGGGTGAAGGGCACGGAGGGCCCGGGCGCGGTGCCGATGCCGCAGCTTCCGGAGGGCTCGCCCTTCCAGGATTTCTTCGACGATTTCTTCAAGAACCGTCCCGGCGAACAGGGCAACCCCTCGCAAAAGGTGCAGTCGCTGGGCTCCGGCTTCGTGGTCGACGCCGAGCAGGGTATCGTGGTGACGAATAACCACGTGATCGCCGATGCCGACGACATCGAGGTGAATTTCTCCGACGGCGTGACGCTGAAGGCGACGCTGGTCGGCACCGACACCAAGACCGACGTGGCGGTGCTGAAGGTCGATCCGAAAGGGCACAAACTGACGGCGGTGAAATTCGGCGATTCCAGCAAGATGCGTGTCGGTGACTGGGTGATGGCGATCGGCAATCCGTTCGGCCTTGGCGGCACCGTGACGGTTGGTATCGTCTCGGCCCGCAACCGCGACATCAATTCCGGTCCCTATGACGACTTCATCCAGACCGATGCCGCGATCAACCGAGGCAACTCCGGCGGACCGCTGTTCAACAGCGACGGCGAGGTGATCGGCATCAACACGGCGATCATCTCGCCGTCCGGCGGCTCGATCGGCATCGGCTTTTCCATTCCCTCGCAGCTTGCGTTGGGCGTCGTCGACCAACTCCGCCAATTCGGCGAGACGCGGCGCGGCTGGCTCGGCGTGCGCATCCAGCCGGTGACGGACGACATTGCCGAAAGCCTCGGCATGGCCACCGCTAAGGGCGCGCTGGTCGCTGGCGTCATCAAGGGCGGGCCGGTCGACAACGGCACCATCCTGGCGGGCGACGTCATCATCAAGTTCGACGGCAGGGACGTCAATGAAATGCGCGACCTGCCGCGCGTCGTCGCGGAAAGCACGGTCGGCAAGGCTGTCGACGTGGTCATCGTGCGAAAGGGTGTCGAGCAGACCGTGAAGGTGACGCTCGGCCGGCTCGAAGATGGCGAAAAGCTTGCCAGCGGCGAGAATGGCACCGCCGGCAAGGATAATGGCGACGACGCGCCCGCCGTTTCGACGGCTTCCGTGCTCGGCATGACCGTTGGCGAGCTCAACGACGAGACGCGGACGAAATTCGGCATCGCCGCCGAAGTCTCCGGCGTCGTCATCACCGAAGTCACGAAGGACTCGGCCGCTGCCGAACGTGGCATCCAGGCCGGCGAGGTGATCACCGAGATCGCTCAGGAATCGGTCGCCACGCCCAAGGATGTCATGGACCGGATTGCTGCGTTGAAGGAGCAGGGACGCAAGAACGCGCTGCTGATGCTGGCGTCGAAGACCGGCGAATTGCGGTTTGTGACGATCCGGATGGACTGAGTCCGGCCGGCTTTGCTGTCTTGGCAGAGGTCGAACTGCACTTTCTCTGGCGCCCGCAGTTGAGTGATCCGAAGGATGAGATGGTGCTTGAGGCAGCGATCAATGGTCGGGCAGACGCATTGGTCACTAACAATCGCCGCGATTTTGTGTCTGCGGCAGGCCGTTTTGAAGTTCCGGTCATCAGTCCCGCCGAATTGTTGGAAGGATTTCGAACATGAGCAAGGCGACCTATCCGTTGAAACTTCCCTTGTCGATCAAGGAGGCGGCTGCACGTCTGGCAAAGGCTGATGGGGTGTCGCTGAACCAGCGGATCGCTTCGGCCGTGGCGCAAAAGGTTGGAGCCATGGAGACAGCGGCCGATTTCCTACGTCGACGGGCTGGTGATGCATCAGGCGATGATTTCGCTAAAGTGCTCGATCGCGTCGGCGTCAAACCGCCGCAACCCGGCGACGAGCTTCCGTTTGACAAGCACTGATCAGGGCCGGTTTTTTTGCCAATCCTTGGCTGTCAGCCTGTAGAACACATGCCGCTTGAGTATGGCATGGCTGTCCGGAATGCCGGGGTGGTCGAAATCGCTGGCCGGGTCGGCGATCATGCCCAGGCGCTTCATGACGGCTGTGGAACGGCTGTTATCCCTAACGGCGAAGGACACGATTTCGTCGAGGCCAAGCGTTTCGAAGCCATAGGCGAGCCACGCCTCGGCTGCCTCGGTGACATAGCCATGGCCCCAGAATTCGGGCGCCAGCCGCCAGCCGATCTCGACTGTGCCGGCAGGCAGGAAGGGCAAATGATCGGTGTCGAGGAGGCCGACGAAGCCGATGCATTGGCGCGTTTCAAATATCTCGGCGGCAGCGAAACCGTAGCCATCCTCGGCGATCCAGGCGCGGAACTCGTCCATTTTGGCGTCCGCGGCAGCGCGGTCGCGGCGAAATGGAAAGAATTCCATGACGCGTTCGTCGGAATTGATGCGGTAGAAGAGCTCACGGTCGCGATCCTCCCAGTTGCGCAGGATCAGGCGCTCGGTGCGGATCGGCGTCACTCCACAAATTCCTCCCGCCGGTAGCCCTGCAGATAGAGCAGCGCCGTCAGGTCGCCGTGGTCAACGCGGAATTTTGCCTCCGCCGCCACGACCTGTTTGGCATGAAGTGCCACACCGGTGCCGGCTAGGCGGATCATGTCGAGGTCGTTGGCGCCATCGCCGACAGCAATGGCGTCGGCGGTCGTCAGCCCGAGTCGCGCCGAAATCTCGAGCAGCGCATCGGCCTTGGCGGCACGCCCCAGGATCGGCTCGGCCACCAGCCCGGTGAAGTGGCCGTCCTGCTCGATCAGGCGGTTGGCGCGGTTCTCCTGAAAGCCGAGCACAGCGGCGATGCGTGAGGTGAAGACGTTGAAGCCACCCGACACGAGTGCAGTCCATGCGCCATAGGCCCGCATGGTCTGGACAAGTGCGCGGCCGCCGGAGGCCAGCGTCAAGCGGTTGGCGATGACGCGGTCGACCACGGCAGCGTCGAGGCCTTTCAGCAGCGCCACCCGCTCGCGCAAGGCCGGCTCGAATGCGATCTCGCCATTCATCGATCGCGCCGTGATGGCGGCGACGTAATCCTTGACGCCGATCTCGTCGGCAAGCTCGTCGATGCACTCCTGGTCGATAACAGTCGAATCCATATCGGCGATGAGGATTTTCTTCCGCCTTCCCTCGGCCTGCTGGACGATCACGTCGACCGGTTCGGGTGCGAGCACGGCGCGCAGGCCGGCGGTCGTTTCAACGGCTTCGGCCGCCTCGGGCAAAGCGAATTCGCAGGCGATGCCTTCGGCCAGCCAGCGAACAGTGCTTGCGCCAACCGACCGTGACACCATATTCGCAAGCGCCGGCGACAATGCGCGGCCGGCGGGATGGGACACAAGCGTGGCGACCAAGGGCGTGGCAAGCGGGGGCATCGAAAATTCCGGCAGGCAGGCGGGCGAGGGCCGCGTTAAGAACGCGATCCTGATAGCCGGGCCGACCGCCAGCGGCAAGTCCGCCCTTGCGGTCGACCTCGCCGAGCGCAATGGCGGCGTCATCGTCAACACCGATTCCATGCAAGTCTATTCGGTGCTCGACGTGCTGACGGCGCGGCCGACTGCTGCCGAACTCGCTCGGGTCCCGCATTTCCTCTACGGACATGTCCATCCCTCCACCGCATATTCCACCGGCGCCTGGCTGCGTGATGTGATGAAGCTCATCGACGACGGTGCGTTCTTGGAACGGCGGGTCGGCACGTTCCTCGAACGGCCGGTAATTTTCGTCGGTGGTACTGGGCTTTATTTTCGGGCGCTTGCGGAAGGCATTTCGGAAATGCCCGACATTCCGCAGTCGATCCGTGATCGCTGGCGTTACGAACTCCAGGAGCAGGGCGCAGCCAAGCTGCACCGCATCCTGCTGCGCGAAGATTCCGCGGCTGGCATGATGCTGAAGCCGACCGACGGCCAGCGCATCGTGCGGGCGCTGGAGGTGCTCGAGGCATCGGGCCGTTCCATCCTGGAATGGCAGGCGGCGCGCGGCCGGCCGCTGATCGACAGGGCCAGCACGCGTTTCTTTGTGATCGAACCGGACCGAGCGGAGCTGGTGGAGCGGATCGAGGCGCGGTTCGACCGCATGCTGGAGAAGGGCGCGCTCGACGAGGTCAGGCGGCTGAGCGACCTTGGCCTCGATCCCGACTTGCCGGCGATGAAAGCGATCGGCGTTCGCGAACTCCAGGCCGCAATGGCCGGCGAGTTGAGTTTCCCCGAAGCGATCGAGCGCGCGAAGATCGCGACGCGACAATATGCCAAACGCCAGGCGACCTGGTTCAGGCATCAGTTGGGTCCGGAATGGATGAGATTGCGCCCTGGTGATCGTGTGGAATCCACGATCTCGGATCCCCTTTCCAGTGCAACCTGAAAAGTTGATTTTGAGGGGAGACTTCCCGTCGAAGTTGTCCTAATTAACCCTCCGTAAGCCCGTCCATGCCATAACGTCTTTGGGAATTTTCCAACGGGGAGCAGATGCGTTTTCACAAGGCGGAATCAGCCTTTTTCGTGTTTATATTCGTGATCCTGGCCGCCGGCCTAGTGACGCTTCACGCCTATGGGCTTCTGCAGGCCTTCGCCGAAGACGTTCATACACCCGCAAGGGTCGACAAGATCATCTATCTCAACAAGCTGCTGTTTGGGACCGGCGTTCTTTTGGCAACTGCCCTGTTCTTCGGCATTTTCTTCATCTATCCGCTGATCCGCAAGCAGGCGACAGAAGAAGGCAAGCTGCGCGCCATGACGGTTTCGCTCAGCGCCCGTTCGGAAACGCTGGAACATGCGGCGCTGACCGACAGCCTGACCGGTATGCAGAACCGGCGCTATTTCGATGACGCACTGAAGGAATATCTCGAGGAATTCCGCCGCATCGAGAAGCCGGTCGGGCTGATGATCCTTGATCTCGACCATTTCAAGCAGGTCAACGACACCCACGGCCATGATGTTGGTGACGAGGTGTTGCGGGCGGTCGCCAGCTGTCTCAAGGACATGACACGCTATCACGATGTGGCGGCGCGTCTGGGTGGCGAGGAGTTCGCAGTGGTCACGCCCAACATGGACGCCGAACTTCTGTCCAAATTCGCCGAGCGCATCCGCAAGGCGATTGCCAACATGTCGATTCTGTCAGGCAATGTCCGCCTAAAGATCACCACGAGCGTCGGCCTTGCCGTCTGGGACCGTAAGGAAACCGCCGAAGAGTTCTATCGCCGCGCCGACCGCCAGCTGTATGAGGCCAAGAGGCAAGGCCGAAACCGCGTCTGCGCCTAAAATCCCGTCACTAAATTCGTGAGGCTGGCCGCCTGATGCCGTTTTCTGCGCTACTACAGCGCCGCGCGTCCTTTGGACTCGCAAAGGACGCTGTAGCATCTTGATTTTGCGCATGATCCTTTCCGAAAAACGATCACGATTTTGGGGTCATGCGCGTGCTCGTGGACTGAATGTCCACTCCGCTCCGGTTCTCGAAAACGACACCATCCGGCTCAGCCTGACGAATTTCCTGACGGGATTTACCCAAGCAGGGAAAGCTTGCCCGGTATCTCAAGCGCGCAGGGCGCTGGATCCATGGAGACTTTCACCGTCGCCGGCTCAATCGTTCTGCGGGCGCAGGCCGAAGGTTGCGGGTTTCAAGCCATAACGCATGTCGAAATCGTCGTCGGGTTGGACGCGCGGGACGGGTGGCTTTCGGTAGTTGGGGTCACCGGCCTGTCGGGCGGAATCCACGACTTCGGCGAAGGCCATCGCCTGCTGCGATTTCGGTACGTTGCGCAGCCTTTCGACGATCGCCACCAGGTCGACATCATTGCCGGTTTCGGACGGCAAGGCTTCCTCGCGCTTGGCCGTGCCTGGAATCAGGTCATCGGACATTTTCTCGAACTTCAGCCGCATGGTCGTTGCCACGCCCTCACCGAAGGCGATGGCTTCGCGCTGGCCCATCGAAGACAGGAATGCCAGCGTCGAGGCCGAGGAATCGGCGATCGCCGAGCGGATGATCGCCTGGTCCTGCTCATTGGCAAGCCGCATAGCGAAAAAGGTCGAGCACTGCGACAGGATGGTGGGATCGAGCTCGCCCGGGCGCTGGGTGACGATGCCGAGATAACAGCCATATTTGCGGCCTTCCTTGGCGATGCGCGACAGCGCGTGTCGGGTCGGCGCAAAACCAAGGCGCGGATCGGCCGGCATATAGCGGTGTGCTTCCTCGCACAGCAAAAGCAGCCGCAGCCGGCCTTCGCTCCACAGTGCAAGGTCGAAGGCCAGGCGCGCCAGCACCGAACAGACGGAATTGACCACTTCCGACGGCATGCCGGCCATCTCGAAGCAGGTCACCGGGCGCCCGTGATGCGGCACGCGGAAAATATTGCCGATCGTCTCGTGGATGGTATCTTCGATCAGCCGCGAATTGAACATGAAGCGGTAGCGCGGATCCGAGGCTGCCGATTCGATGCGCGACTTCAGCGATTTGAGGGTGGGGCGGTCGTTCTTGCTTTCCAGCAGTCCCATGCGCTCGTCGATCTGCTTGATAAGATCGACAACGCGATAGGGCACCGGGGTGTCCGCGGTCAGTGTATCAGTGCCACGCCTGAGATAGGTGCCGGAATTCGGGTTGCGATACAGGTTCTTGGCTGCGGGAATGAGATCGCGCAAAGCATCGACCTCTTCCGGCACGGTCTCGCGCCCGCGAAACAGCACTTCGGCAAATTCCTCGAGCTTGAACATCCAGAAGGGCAGGTCCAGCGTTGTCGAATCGACCCTGACGCAGTGCTCGGGCAGGGACGCGGCGAACTCGTTGTGCGGATCGAGGATGAGAACGCGCAGGTCGGGTCGAGCGGCGATCGATTTGCGCAAAAGCAGCGAGACGGCGGTGGATTTGCCGACGCCGGTGGTGCCCACAATGGCGAAATGGCGCGCCAGCGTGTCGTCAATGGCGATGTTGGCGTCGATCGCCTCATCCTGTGACAGCGTTCCGATGGTAATCGAATGACGTCCGGCGAGATCATAGACCGCCTGCAAGTCGCGGCTGCGGATGCGGTGGGCGATGGCGCCGATATGCGGATAGGTGGTGATACCGCGGTCGAAAATCGGTTTGGTGCCGGGCTCGGCGCCGTCGCGCACCTCGCCGATGAGCTCGATACTGACCTCGATTGGGTTCTGGCCCGCATTGCTCCAGGCGCGATCCGACTTGCCGATCTCGTAGACCAGGCCGACGGTTCGCGTGGCGCCAAGGTTGATGGAGATCATCTTGCCGACGCTCCAATGGCCGGTGACCGTGCCTTCGACATCGGCGGCATAGGCGCTTATGGTGGCGCGCGCGCCGTCGCACTGGACGACATTGCCCAGAATGCGCTTGTCGCTCTGCTCCGCCTTGCGGCGCTCCTGCAATGTCGGCTCTCCGACGGAGGCTTCGCGGTCGACGAACATGGACAGGCTGTTTCCCATTTCCCCAGGCGATCGACCTTACATCGACGGGGTTAAGCTGGGGTGAGGTCGGATGGTGTAAGAGCAATTAAGCCATTCGTGAAAATTGAATTTGATCGGCGCCTTGCTCTAAGCCAAAATTTCGATATACCGGATGAATGACTCATATAGCGAACGACATCTCCTCGACCATCGGCAGGCGCATACGCTCCGAAAGAGCCTTGAGGGACTGGTCGCTGGCGGAGCTCGCAGACCGGTCCGACGTGTCGAAAGCTATGCTCAGCACGATAGAGCGCGGCAAGACGAGCCCGACCGCAGCACTTCTCGTGCGGGTCGCCGCGGCCTTCGGCATGACGCTTTCCACCCTCATCGCGCGGGCCGAGCTGCAGGGCGGCGGGCTGCTTCGCGAAAGCGATCAACCGCTTTGGCGCGATCCCGCAACAGGCTATGTCAGGCGGCATCTTTCGCCGGTCTCGGATATGCCGCTCGAGCTGATCCGGGTTCAATTGCCGGCGGGAGCCAAGGTGAGCTTTCCGGCAGCGTCCTATGCCTTCATCAGACAACAGATATGGCTGATGTCCGGACGGCTGGAATTCACCGAGGGCGACGTCGTCCACAGTCTCGAACCGGGTGACTGCCTGGCACTTGGCGCGCCGTCGGATTGCAGCTTCCACGCTCCGGGACCGGACGCCGCCGAGTATCTGGTCGCGCTGGCCAGAGGCTGATGACAGGGCCGCATCTTATGGCCCGACCGAAGCTCTCACGCATTCACAGCGAGTTTCATCTCGCTCCAGGGATCTTGCACGCATGAGTTCCATCGAAATCAAGGCGCTGACACAAACTGCGCAAACGCATGCAATGCTGGTCGATATGCTGATCGAGACGGTAGCGGCCGGTGGATCGGTCAGTTTCATGCATCCGCTGGCGCCGGGCGCCGCAGGCGCCTTCTGGAGGAAGTCGCTTATTGCGGCTGCAAGAGGCGAAAGAGCTGTGCTCGGTGCCTGGGACGGCGAGGCTCTGGTCGGCACCGTTACCTTGCTGCTCGACTGTCCCCCCAACCAGCCGCACCGGGCCGAGATCGCCAAGCTGATGACCCGCGTCGACCATCGCGGCAAAGGCGTGGCTACTCGCCTGATGTGGGCGGCCGAAAGCCTCGCAGTCGAAAAGGGCCGCACGCTGCTGGTCCTGGATACGGCGACAGAGGAGGGCGCTTCCGGTCTCTATGAGAGGTTGGGCTTCACGCTTGCCGGTGAGATACCGGACTTTGCATTGAAGCCGCATGGCGGACTGACCGGTACGCTTATCTACTGGAAGCGCATCGGCCAGTCCCGGTAACAGCCCCGAAATTTCTATCCCGTGTGGTGGACCTCCTGCAGCCCGTAGACAGGCGTAGCGATGCCCTCGAGCCGTGCTTTCAACTGCAGCGACAGGAACTGCGAATAGTGGCGTGACTGGTGCAGATTGCCGCCGTGGAACCAGAGCGCTTCCTGTTGTGTCGGCTTCCACATGTTGCGCTGTTCGCCCTCCCAGGGGCCGGGGTCCTTGGTGGTGTTCGAGCCGAGACCCCAGCACTTCCCGACTTTGTCGGCGACTTCTTTCGAGATCAGCTCCGCCGCCCAGCCGTTCATCGAACCGTAGCCGGTGGCGTAGACGACGACATCGGCCGACAGCTCGGTGCCGTCGCTGAGCAGGACCGAATGTTCCTTGATCTCGGTCACGTCGACGCCGCTTTTCAGCTTGATGGCGCCGTCGATGATCAGCTGGGAGGCGCCGATGTCGATGTAGTAGCCGGAACCGCGCCGGAGATATTTCATGAATAGGCCCGAACCGTCGTCGCCCCAGTCGAGCATGAAGCCGGCCCTTTCCAGGCCCTCATAGAAGGCGGCATCGCGCTTCTTCATCTTTTCGTAGAGCGGGATCTGGAACTCGTGCAGGATCTTGTAGGGCAGGGAGGCGAAGATGAGGTCGGCCTTGGCCGTGGTCATGCCGTTTTGCACGGCCTGCTCCGAATAGAGCGCGCCGAGCCCGACATCCATCAGCGTGTCGGATTTGACGATATGCGTAGTCGAGCGCTGCACCATGGTGACGTCGACGCCGGCTTCCCAGAGTGCGGCGCAGATATCGTGCGCGGAATTGTTCGAACCGATGACGACGACCTTCTTGCCAACGTAGCTGTCCGGACCGGGATGTTTCGCAGAATGGTGCTGATCACCCTTGAAATTCTCCATGCCCTTGAACTTCGGGATGTTGGGCCGGCCCGACATGCCGGTGGCCAGCACCAGCTGCTTCGGCTTCAGCGTTATGTCCTTGCCACCGCGATGGACGACGACCGTCCACTCCTTTTTCTCGTCGTCATAGGCGGCGCTCTTGGCCTCCGTGGAGGACCAGTAGTTCAGCTCCATGACCTTGGTGTACATTTCCAGCCAGTCGCCGATCTTGTCCTTGGGCGAGAAGACCGGCCAGTTCCTGGGGAAGTCGATATAGGGCAGATGATCGTACCAGACCGGGTCGTGCAGGCAGAGCGACTTGTAGCGCCTGCGCCATGAATCGCCGGCACGCTCGTTCTTCTCGACGATGATGGTCGGCACGCCGAGCTGCCTCAGCCGGGCACCGAGCGCGATGCCGCCCTGGCCGCCGCCGATGATCAGCGTGTAGGGCTGACTGACAAAGCCAAGTTCGGCGACTTCTTTCTCACGCTCCTCTTTCCAGGTCGGCCGGTTTTTTCCGTGACCATGCTTGGCGCCCAACGGCCGGGCGAAGCCGGCGGGTTCCTCATGACCCTTCAGCTCGACCATGGTGGTGAGGAGCGTCCAGATCTTGCCGTTCTTCAACCTGATATGGCCGAAGCCGCGCGCAACCTCCGTTTCGAAGCTGATCCAACCTTCGAGCAGCCCGTCGCTCTCTGTGGCCTCTTCGCCTTTCGCAAGCGCCCAGTTCGAAGGTTTCGTCTTCGCCAACTGGCTCGTCAGCATGTCGTGCACCTGGTCGCGACCTTCCATGGTCTTGATATTCCAGGTGAAGGTCACCAGGTCGCGCCAGTAGCAGTCTTCCTGAAAGCACCCGACCGCCTTGTCGATGTCGCCGGCGGCAAGCGCTGCGCCGAATTGGTCGAGCAGGTCGGACAGTTTCTTCCCTGGGGCCTTGTCGAGCATCAAATTTCCTCCCGTGAAGTCCTGGTCGTCATCGTGGCTATGCCGGACCCTCCCAGCCCGGTTGACCGGAGTATCGCGGCAAACTGTGCGCCGCGTCACGTCGTCAAATAGTTTGGCGTGGTTTCAATGGCTTATCGGGACGATCGTGAACTCTGGTCCTGCCGGCGATCGTACCGGAACGGTGCCTTGTGGCGGAACCAACTGGCTCAATGCGATGATCGTCAACCGGCCGTCCGATATGACCAACGGGTTCAAACCCTTTTGGCGTCGTGCACATTCGCCGTTGACAGCGGCGCAAAACCAATTCTATTGTCCGCCACCATGAAAACGGCACTCATTCTCGTAGTAGGAAAGCGCGTGGGCAAGGCGGTGTAACCGCCGGGCGAAAACCTCCCATGCGCAAGACACAGGCTCCCTCGGGGGCCTTTTTTATTGCCCGAAACACGACTAAACGACCAGCAATCGCCGCATGGCGGACAGTACGGGACCAGACCGATGAGCAGTGGACAGAACGAGCGGCGCGAAATGACCGGTGCCGAAATGGTGGTGCAGGCGCTGAAGGATAACGGCGTCAAACATGTTTTCGGCTATCCGGGTGGCGCGGTTCTCCCGATCTATGATGAAATCTTCCAACAGGACGAGGTCGAGCACATCCTCGTCCGTCACGAGCAAGGCGCGGGTCATGCGGCGGAGGGCTATGCGCGCTCGACCGGCAAGGCCGGCGTCATGCTGGTGACATCGGGGCCGGGCGCCACCAACGCGGTGACGCCCTTGCAGGATGCGCTGATGGATTCGATCCCGCTGGTCTGCCTGACCGGTCAGGTACCGACCTCGCTGATTGGCTCGGACGCGTTCCAGGAGTGCGACACGATCGGCATCACGCGCCCCTGCACCAAACACAATTGGCTGGTGAAGGACGTCAACGAGCTCGCGGCAATCATCCACGAGGCCTTCCACGTCGCAACGACAGGACGTCCCGGTCCGGTCGTCGTCGATATTCCGAAGGACGTGCAGTTCGCCAAGGGCATCTACGTGCCGCCACAGACGGCGCCGCGCACGAGCTATCAGCCTAAGGTCCAGGGCGACCTGGAAAAGATCAAGGCGGCGGTCGAACTGATGGCCAACGCGAAAAGGCCTATCCTCTATACGGGCGGCGGTGTCATCAATTCCGGCCCGGAAGCCAGCCATTTGCTGCGCGAACTGGTCGATCTGACCGGCTTCCCGATCACCTCGACGCTGATGGGCCTTGGCGCCTATCCGGCGTCGGGCAAGAACTGGATGGGCATGCTCGGCATGCACGGCACCTATGAAGCCAATATGGCGATGCATGATTGCGACGTCATGGTCTGCATCGGCGCGCGCTTCGACGACCGTATCACCGGTCGGCTCACCGCGTTCTCGCCGAACTCGAAGAAGATCCATATCGACATCGATCCATCGTCGATCAACAAGAACGTCCACACCGATGTGCCCATCATCGGCGATGTCGGCCGGGTGCTGGAGGATCTGGTGCGGCTGTGGCGGGCGACCGCCAAAGCCGACAAGAAGGCGCTCCACCCGTGGTGGGAGCAGATCGCGAAATGGCGGGCGCGGGATTCGCTTGCCTACAAGATGAACCACGACGTGATCATGCCGCAATATGCCGTCCAGCGGCTCTACGCGCTGACCAAGGACATGGACACCTACATCACCACCGAGGTCGGCCAGCACCAGATGTGGGCGGCGCAGCACTACCATTTCGAGAAGCCGAACCGCTGGATGACCTCCGGTGGACTCGGCACGATGGGCTACGGCCTGCCGGCGGCGCTCGGCGTCCAGATCGCGCACCCGGATGCGCTGGTCATCGACATTGCTGGCGACGCCTCGGTGCAGATGACGATGCAGGAGATGAGTGCCGCGGTGCAGCACGAAGCGCCGATCAAGATCTTCATCCTCAACAACCAGTATATGGGCATGGTGCGGCAGTGGCAGCAGCTTCTGCACGGCAACCGGCTGTCGCATTCCTACACCGAAGCGATGCCGGATTTCGTCAAGCTTGCCGAAGCCTATGGCGGCCACGGCATCCGCTGCGAGAAGCCGGACGAGCTGGACGACGCGATCAAGGAGATGATTTCGGTGAAGAAGCCGGTGATCTTCGACTGCCGGGTGGCGACACTTGCCAACTGCTTCCCGATGATCCCGTCGGGCAAGGCGCACAACGAGATGCTTCTGCCGGATGAGGCGACCGACGAGGCGGTGGCCAACGCCATCGACGCCAAGGGCAGGGAACTGGTGTAACTGTCAGCCGGGGCAGGGCTGTCGGAAGAAGCCGTGCGGAAACAGAGAATTGGCTCAAAAGTTTGAAATCGAGATTCATGTCATGAACGCACAGCTTCAACCGACCGGCTCCGCCTACTTCATCGCCAAGGAAACGGAAAAGCCGGAGACTCACACGCTTTCCGTGCTGGTCGACAACGAGCCGGGCGTGCTGGCCCGGGTCATCGGCCTGTTTTCCGGACGCGGCTACAACATCGAGAGCCTGACGGTCTCCGAAACCGAACATGAAAAGCATCTGTCGCGCATCACCATTGTAACGCGGGGTACGCCGCATGTGCTGGAGCAGATCAAGCATCAGCTCGAGCGCATCGTGCCGGTGCACCGTGTCGTCGATCTCACCGTGCGCTCGCATGAACTTGGCCAGGACCGGCCGCTGGAGCGGGAGCTCGCGCTGGTGAAAGTGGCCGGCACCGGCGAAGGTCGCGTCGAGGCGCTGAGGCTGGCCGATGCCTTCCGCGCTAGCGTCATCGACGCCAATACCGAGCACTTCATCTTCGAGATCACCGGCAAGGGCTCCAAGATCGACCAGTTCATCGCCATCATGAAACCGCTCGGCCTGGTCGAGATCTGCCGCACCGGCGTGGCGGCGATGAATCGCGGCCCGCAGGGGATGTAAACCGTCCGGCGCTATGGCTCCAACGCGCTGGCGCCGCCTACACTTGTCTGTTGCTTTTGGTGCTGATCCTCTGGCCCGGCTGCCGGCGCGGGGTGGCCTTTGTGCGCCTGAACCAAAAAGACAATATTGCTGACCTGCTTGGGAAGAAGCCATGACCCTCGATGCATTTTTTGCCCTGCTGGTCTATGCCTTCGTGACTTCGATCACGCCGGGCCCGAACAACTTCATGCTTTTGGCTTCCGGCGTGAATTTCGGTTTTGCCAAAACCATTCCGCATATGCTGGGCATCAGCATCGGCTTTCTCGTGCTGCTGCTGGCCGTCGGCTTCGGTCTCGGCGCCGTGCTGACTGCGTTTCCGGCGCTGCACACCGGGTTGAAGGTCGCGGGCGGCGTCTACCTGGTCTATCTCGCCTGGAAGATCGCCATGTCGCGTTCGCTTAGCGGCAAGGGCGAGGCCAATGCGCGACCGATGCGTTTCATCGATGCGGCAGCGTTCCAGTGGGTCAATCCCAAGGCTTGGGTGATGGCTATCACTGCCATGGCCGTCTATGCCATTCCGGAGCATCCGTTTCTGTCGGTGGCGTTGATCTCGATAGCCTTCACCGTCGTCAACCTGCCGAGTGTTTCGGTGTGGGCAGGTTTCGGCATGGCGCTGCGCGGTTTTCTGTCGGATCCGGTACGGCTGAAATGGTTCAACATCGCCATGGGCGTTCTGCTGGCGGCGACGCTGTGGCCGATGCTTGGGTAGCTGCCTATTATTGTGCACTGCACATTAAATCTTCGTAATGCCGGGTTTTGGCACTTTTTCGCCTTCGGCGCCTCCTATCTACTTGGTGAAAACCGCGGCACTAGGCTGCGAGTTACGTCAAGATATGACCACCGAACCACGGCGTGTCGGATAGAAGGCTTTTGACAATGCGTGGGAAGATCGTGCTTGCGGTGCTTGCGGCCGCCTGCCTTGTCGCAGCCGGGCTCTACCTTTCGCCCGCGGCAACGGACAAGGTCCGGCAGATGCTGTCAGCGGGGCAGGCGGCTCCTGACAAGCCGGCGGCCGCCGCAAATGCCGCACGTTCGACCTCGGTGGTTGCCGCCACCGCTTCGACGGCCGACTTCCCGATCCGGCGCTACGCCATCGGCTTCGTATCCTCCCCCGCCGTGGTCAGCGTGAACGCACGGATCTCGAGCCAGATCACATCGATCGCCGTCAAGGACGGGCAGATGGTGAGGGCTGGCGACCTTCTGTTCTCGCTGGACGACCGCTCACTGAAGGCGCAACAGGCCCGTGACCAGGCGACGCTCGCCAAGGACGAGGCGCTGCTTGCCAGTGCCACGGCCGATCTTGAGCGCGCCAAGAACCTTGTCGCCAGGCAGGCTGGCACGCAGCAAACCTATGATCAGGCAATCGCCGCGCAGAAGTCCGCTGCGGCCACAGTCGATGCCGACAAGGCGTCGCTCGATGCCGACGCTGTCCAACTCGGCTTTGCCACGATCACGGCGCCGATTTCCGGCGGGCTGGGCGCGGTCAACGTCGCGATCGGCGATCTCGTCACCACCAGCAACGGCAACACCACGTCGACCCCGCTGGTGACCATCACCCAGGTGGACCCGTTGCAGGTGAACTTCAATCTTCCGGAAAGCGATCTTGCCTTGCTGCACAAGGCGCTGGCGGAGCCAAGGGAAGGCGCAGTCACGCTGACCAGGGACGGCGATCCGACGCCGATCGGCAAGGGGACCCTCGATTTCGTCGATTCCAGCGTCGACACAGCCTCCGGCACGATCGCAACGCGTGCCCGCGTGCCCAATGCCGATCTTTCGCTGTGGCCGGGCCAATATGTGAATGTCGTTCTCGATGCCGGCATCATGCCGCAAATGACCTCCGTTCCCACGGTTGCGGTCCAGCCCAGCCAGAAGGGACCGTTCGTCTATGTGATCAAGCCTGACGAGACGGTGGAGATGCGGCCCGTGCAGGTCGCGCTGACCGAAGGCGACAGCAGCGCTATCGGCGAGGGGCTGAAAAGCGGCGAACGTGTCGTCGTCGAGGGCCAGGCAAAGCTGAAGAACGGTTCGCCGATCCGCGAAGCCCAGGTCGGAACCGGCGATCAGGCGTCTCCAAGGGTTGCGGAGGCTGGCAAGGCGGCCGGGACGCGCCCATGATCTCCGAATTCTGCATCCGCAGGCCCGTCGCCACCCTGCTCATGTCCTTTGCCCTCGTGCTGGGCGGGCTGTTCGCTTACAGGTTCCTGCCAGTGGCCGCTCTGCCGAGCGCCGAGTTTCCGGTGGTCAACGTCTCGGCCTCGCTGCCCGGCGCCTCGCCGGAAACCATGGCGACCTCGGTGGCAACGCCGCTGATCAAGCAGTTCGCCACCATCGCCGGCATCGATTCGATCTCGACCACGAATTCGCTTGGCTCCACCTCGATCGCCATCCAGTTCGTGCTTAATCGCGACATCGACGCCGCGGCGGCCGACGTGCAGGCGGCGATCGCGCGAACGCAGCGGCAATTGCCGCCCGAGATGACCAGCCCGCCGAGCTACCGCAAGGTCAATCCGGCCGATGCGCCGATCCTCCTGATGTCGCTGGTCAGCGACACGGTTCCGCTGACCGATCTCGATGCCTTTGCCGAGAATGTGATCTCGCCGTCGCTGTCGACGATCGAAGGCGTGGCGCAGGTCTCGATCTTCGGGCAGCAGAAATACGCCGTGCGCGTCCAGATCGATCCGACGGCGCTCGCCGCACGCGGCATCTCGATCGACCAGCTGCAGACGGCGATCGCCTCGGCCAACAGCAACACGCCGCTCGGCGTGCTGCAGAACGACAAGCAGCAGCTGACGATCACCGCCAATACGCAGCTGAACAACGCGGCGGGATTTTCCAACATCATTATAGCCACCAGGAACGGCCGTCCGGTGCGGCTCGGCGAGGTGACCCGCGTCATCGATTCGGTCGAGACCACGACGACGGCAAGCTGGTACGACGGCACCCGCGCGATCATCATGGCGGTGCAGCGCCAGCCCGATGCCAACACCGTCGACGTCGTTGACCGCGTCAAGGCGATGCTGCCGTCCTTCCAGGACCAAATGCCGGCGGCGGCCAGTATCCAGTTGCTCAACGACCGCTCGACTTCGATCCGCGAGGCGGTCGACGACGTGCAGTTCACGCTGCTGCTCACCATCGCACTGGTGGTGATGGTGATCTTCCTGTTCCTGCGCCGGGTAACCGCGACAATCATCCCGGCGGTGGCGGTGCCGATCTCGCTGATCGCCACGCTCGGCGCCATGTTCCTGTTCGGCTTTTCTATCGACAACATATCGCTGATGGGTCTGACACTGGCGGTCGGCCTTGTCGTCGACGATGCGATCGTCATGCTGGAGAACATCTTCCGCCACATGGAGGAGGATGGGCTATCGGCCCCCGACGCGGCGCTCAAAGGTGCGCGGGAAATCGGCTTCACCATCATTTCGATCTCGATCTCGCTGGTGGCGGTGTTCATCCCCGTGCTTTTGATGGGCGGAGTGATCGGCCGCATTTTCAACGAGTTCGCGGTGGTCGTGACAGTCGCCATCCTGGCGTCGATGTTCGTCTCGCTGACACTGACGCCGATGCTGTGCTCGCGGCTTTTATCGGTGTCGAAGGCCGAGCGCGAAGCAGCGCAGGGCGGAGATCACAGGCACAATTTCTTCATGCGAGGCTATGACTGGCTGCTGACCTTCTGCCTGCGGCACAGTTTCCTGGTTTTTCTCGTCTTTATCGGAACGGCCGCACTGTCGGTCTGGCTGATCCAGACCTCGCCGAAGGGCTTCTTCCCGCAGGAGGATATCGGCCAGATTTCGGTGACGACCACCGCGCGCCAGGACATTTCGTTCGACGCCATGGTGAAGCTGCAGGGGCAAGTGGCTGATGTCTTCACCCATTCACCCTATGTCTCGCATGTAGGGTGGTCGGTAGGCGGCGGAGACAACGCGCTCAACCAGGGCCGGCTCTATGTGCAATTGAAGGACAAGGACCAGCGCCCCGATATCGACAAGGTGCTCTCGGATCTGCGGCGGCAGCTGGCCAATGTTCCCGGCATCGAAACTTTCATGCAGCCGGTGCAGAATCTGCGGCTCGGCGCGCGCGCTTCGGCCAGCGCCTATCAGCTCGTCGTGCAGGGCCTCGACATCGGCGCGGCGGACAGCTGGGCGCAGAAGCTCACCGACGCTATGGTCGCGGATCACGCAGCCTTCACAGACGTCACCAATGATTTGCAGAATAACGCCCTGCAGGCGTCTTTGGTGGTCGACCGCGACAAGGCGGCGACGCTTGGCATCGACACCGATACGCTGCGCTCCAGCCTCTATGGCGGTTTCGGCACCGAGCAAGTGTCGACCATCTTCGGTTCGGCCGACAGCTATGAGGTGATCATGGAGCTCGACCCGAGGATCGAGTGGTCTCCAGAAAGGATGCTGGCGATCAAGGTGAGGACGGCCAGCGGCAGCCTGGTGCCGCTCGGCGCTTTCGCCAGTGTCGATCGGACCGCCGGCGCCTTGACCGTCAATCAGCTCGGCCAGCTTCCGGCTGTGACCATCTCCTACAATCTGCCGCAGGGCGTCGCGCTCGGTGACAGCGTGACCCACATCAATGCCCTGAAGGAAAAGATCGGCATGCCGGCGACGATCTCGACCACTTTTTCGGGCACGGCGAAAACGTTCCAGGATTCGCTTGCCAACCAGGGCCTGCTGATCGGCGGCGCGATCCTGACCATCTACATCGTCCTCGGCATCCTCTACGAGAGCTTCATCCATCCCCTCACCATCCTGACCGGACTGCCGTCGGCCGTGCTCGGCGCACTGGTGGCGTTGCGGCTTGCGGGCATGGACCTGTCGGTGATCGCGGTCATCGGCATCCTGATGCTGATCGGCATCGTCAAGAAGAACGGCATCATGATGATCGACGTTGCGCTCGAACTCAGGCGCGAGGGGATGTCGCCGCTCGATTCCATCCACAAGGCCTGCCTGATGCGCTTTCGTCCGATCATGATGACGACGCTGGCGGCGTTGATGGGCACGATCCCGATCGCGCTCGGGACCGGCGCCAGCGCGGAACTGCGCCAGCCGCTCGGCGTTGCGGTGGTCGGCGGCCTGGTCGCTTCGCAAGCGCTGACGCTGTTCGTCACGCCGGTCATCTATGTCTACATGGAGCATTTTTCCGGCTGGCTTCTCGGGCTGTGGCCGCAGCGTCGGGACGAGCAGCTACCGGTCGAAACCGTTGACCAGCCGTCGCTGTTCGAGGGCGGAGAAGAGTTGCAGGGCGAGCCGCAAAAGGCGGCTGCAGAGTAAAGCCGATGGGTTTCACTGGCCCAAGCCGTGGCGCTTGCCGCCGGCGGCTCGCGATCGTAATTTGACGCCCATGTCCCATGATCACGACCACGACAACGAGCTTGATCCTTTTGCCGCCCGGGTGCGCGCGCTGGAGACGATCCTTACCCAGAAAGGGCTGATCGATCCGGCCGCCATCGACGTGATCGTCGACACCTACGAGACAAAAATCGGCCCGCGCAACGGCGCCAAGGTGGTGGCGAAGGCCTGGGTCGATCCTGACTTTGCTGCCTTGCTGAAACGTGACGCGACGGTGGCGATTGGCTCGCTCGGCTACACCGGACGGCAAGGTGAGCATATGCAGGCCGTCTTCAACACGGTTGACACGCACAACCTCGTCGTCTGCACGCTGTGCTCGTGCTACCCGTGGTCGGTGCTCGGCCTGCCGCCGGTCTGGTATAAGGCGCCGCCCTATCGTTCGCGTGCAGTGATCGATCCGCGCGGCGTGCTCGAAGAATTCGGGCTGACCTTGCCGGCAACGACCAAAATCCGGGTGTGGGACTCTACTGCCGAGCTCCGCTATCTGGTCGTGCCGACGCGGCCGAACGGCACCGAGGACTGGAGCGAGGAGCGGCTGGCGGATCTGGTGACGCGCGACGCGATGATCGGCACCGGACTGGCCGGGGCGCCGAAATGAACGGGCCGCAGGATCTCGGCGGACAGATGGGGTTCGGGCCGGTCGCGCCTGAGAAGGACGAGCCCTATTTCCATGCCGCCTGGGAAAGGCGTGCGCTGGGCGTGACGCTGTGCGCCGGCGCGATGGGGGCGTGGACAATCGACGAGAGCCGGCATGCGCGGGAGTCGCTGCATCCAGCCGACTACTATGCCTCCAGCTACTACGAGATCTGGATCAAGGCGCTGGAAACCTTGCTCAAGCGGCATGGCTTCGTCAGCGATCGCGATTTGGTCGCGGGCAAGGCGGTCGATCCAGCTGCGGCGCCCAAAAGGGTGCTGAAGGCGGAAAACGTGCTGGCGGTGCTGGCCAAGGGCGGCCCATGCGACCGGCCGATCGCCACCCCGGCTCGGTTCAAGGCGGGCGACCTCGTGCGGACGAAGAATTTTCATCCGACCGGCCATACGCGGCTGCCGCGCTTCGCACGCGGCAAGCAAGGCGCCGTCGAGGCGGTGCGCGATGGTTTTGTCTTTCCCGACACCAACGCGCATGGGCAAGGCGAAAACCCGCAATGGGTCTATACGGTGGTTTTTGAGGGCGCGGAAATCTGGGGCGAGGGCGCCGACCCGACGCTGACCGTGTCGATCGACGCCTGGGAAAGCTATCTTGAACCGGCGTGAGGCGAAGTCGGTCACCGCGCTGCCGGCCGGCGTCGATGCGCCGGTTTTCGCCGAGCCATGGCAAGCGGAAGCCTTCGCCATGACGGTCGCACTGCACGACAAGGGCCTGTTCTCTTGGAGCGAATGGGCGGACGCCTTGTCCGCCGAGGTCAAGAAGCCGGGTGCCGCGAGCGATGGCCATGATTATTACGAGCACTGGCTGGCAGCACTGGAAAAGTTGCTGTCGGCCAAAGGCGTCGCCGGCAAGAGCGATGTCGATACGCTTGCCGCTGCCTGGGAACGCGCCGCGCACGCAACGCCCCATGGCAAGCCGATCCTGCTGGAGAACGATCCCAGCCGGACCGAAGGTCGTGGTGGCCCGACCGGTTAGGTCGTGGCGGCTCGACTTTGTTCCCTTTACGTTCCGACCTCTGCCTGATAAGTTGCGTCAATGTCGGCGGTACGCCCGCCACTGATGATCTTAGTGGCGGTAGTCGTCGGCCTTGTCTTTCCCTCGCGAATCCGGTCTCTCGCGCTGATGGAATTCTCTCCTCAACAGGACGATGCGCTGAAAGCGGTCGCCACCTGGCTCAAGACCGGAAAGCCGCAGCTCTTCCGGCTGTTCGGCTTTGCCGGTACCGGCAAGACGACGCTGGCGCGCTATTTTGCCGAGCATGTCGACGGCCAGGTGCAGTTCGCCGCCTTCACCGGTAAGGCGGCGCAGGTGCTGCGTTCCAAGGGCGCGGTCAATGCCCGCACAATCCATTCGCTGATCTACCGGCCGAAGGGCGAGGAGACGGTAGCGGACGAGGTGACCGGGAAGACTTCGATGTCGCCGACCTTCTCGCTCAACCGGCAGAGCCCGATCTCGCGGGCGAAGCTCGTGGTCATAGACGAATGTTCGATGGTCGACGAACAGCTCGGCCGCGACCTGATGAGTTTCGGCACGCCGATCCTCGTTCTCGGCGATCCCGGCCAGTTGCCGCCGATCTCGGGCGGCGGCTTCTTCACCGACCATGAGCCGGATATTCTGCTCACCGAGATCCACCGGCAGGCGCGCGACAACCCGATCATCCGGCTGGCGCTCGACGTGCGCGAGGGACGCGAATTCATGCGCGGCGACTATGGCACGGCGCAGGTGATCGGCAAGGAAGATGTCACCCAGGAACTGGTGCTGAAGGCGGACCAGGTGCTGGTCGGCACCAACAGGACGCGGCGTCGGTATAATCAGCGGCTGCGCGAACTGAAGGGGTTCAATGCCGACTACCCGCAGGCCGGCGACAAGCTCGTCTGCCTGCGCAACGACCCGGCCAAGGGATTGCTCAACGGCTCGCTGTGGAAGGTGATGACCTCGTCGCGCGAGACGGTGAAACCCGGCATCAATTTGCTGGTCTCACCGGAGGAGGACGATCCGGACCGCGGCGTTGCCAAGATCAAGCTGCTCAAAGCGGCGTTCGAGGACCCGGACGCCGATATTCCCTGGCAGCAGAAAAAGCGCTTCGACGATTTCGACTATGGCTACGCCCTGACCGTGCATAAGGCGCAGGGCTCGCAGTGGAACGACATCGTACTTTTCGACGAAAGCTGGGCGTTCAAGGAAACCCGCCAGCGCTGGCTCTACACCGCGATCACGCGCGCGGCCGAACGGCTGACGATCGTCAGATAGGATTGATCCCGCGTCACCATCATGACCCTGCTGGCATCACCGGCGCACTAATCGGCTTGGCGCCCAGCCATTCCCAGGCGGCCGCTTCGTCCTCGGCCTCGAAATGCCGGAATTCGATTGGCACGGAGGCGGGCAAGATGCCTTGTGCGCCCGGTATCCAGTTTGGCTCGCCGATTGCCGCACAGCGGCCGATATGCGCCACGGCATCGGCGGTGCCCTGTTCGATAGTACTGTCCGACACATCGGCCCAGTCGACGCCGTCATGATCGACCAGACGCACCAGCACGTCGATTCTCGGGTGCAGCGCGTAAGCCGCCTCGAGCAAACCGAACAGATTCTCCGCGTCGGCGGCCGTGATATGGCCGACGACGTCGATGGCGAACAGGTCGTCGCGGTCGGTGTCGATGCGGCGAACCGCCGGCACGGCTTCAAGATAATTCACGGGCCTTCCTCTTGCTGGATATTATTCGTTCCTCTGGAACACCGGAAACCCCCTGTCTGTTCCCGCCAAAGGCGGTATAGATGGCCGCAAATACGTCCGGACCCGAGAAGCCATGCCTGCAAAACTCTCCGTCAATCTCAATGCCATCGCCATGCTGCGCAACCGGCGCGATCTGCCGTGGCCAAGCGTCACCGGGCTCGGACGCATCGCACTTGCCGCGGGCGCGCATGGGCTGACAGTGCATCCGCGGCCCGACGAGCGGCACACCAGGCATTCCGACCTGCCGCAGATCAGGGCGCTGATCGACGACGAATTCCCTCAGGCGGAGTTCAACATCGAGGGCTATCCGAGCGAGGATTTCCTGGCGCTTGTGGAAAAGCACCAGCCGGAGCAGGTGACGCTGGTGCCCGACGACCCTGCCCAGGCCACCTCCGACCATGGCTGGAACTTTGCCGCCGAGGCGGCGTTCCTGACGCTGATCGTCAAACGCCTGAAAAAGGGGGGCTTTCGCGTGTCGTTGTTTTCCGACCCGGATCCGGCAGGGATGAAGGCCGTGCGCGACACCGGCGCCGACCGGATCGAGCTCTACACGGGTCCATATGGCAGCTATCATTCCGATTCGGCAGAAGCGGCGAAGGAGCTGGAAAGATTAGGGAAAACCGCGGATGCCGCGCTTGCCGCCGGACTTCAGGTCAATGCCGGGCACGATCTGGTGGTGAACAACCTGCCGGCATTGGCAAAGCGCATCCCGGCACTGGCCGAAGTGTCGATCGGACATGGGTTGACAGCCGATGCGTTGGAGTATGGCATGGCCGGTACGGTCAAAAGATTTCTGAAGGCCTGTGGGTGGTAGCGATGGAAGCCTCGCTTTGCGGACATGGCAGCCATCACGTTGGGGCACTTGATATTGCATCGCAGCAAGCGTAGAGCACCGCGCGCTTATCGGAGTGTCGTCCATGGCCCTTACCAACAGTGGTAGTGAGGCAGAACCAGTCGAACAATCAAGCCATCCTGAGGTCGAAAAGCACAGCACCAAGGTTTTGATGCTGGGCGCTCTCGGCGTGGTCTACGGCGATATCGGCACCAGCCCGATCTATGCGCTTCGCGAAGCACTGCATGCTTCGTCCGGCACCGATCCGCGCAGTGCCGTTCTGGGCATTCTGTCGCTGATCGTCTGGGCACTGACGATCATCGTGACAATCAAATACGTCGCCTTCGTGCTTCGGGCGGATAACAAGGGTGAAGGCGGTACCCTGTCGCTTATGGCGCTGGCCCGGAAAGCTTATCCGGCTGGTTCCGGCATCATTCTTGCCATTGGTCTCTGCGGAGCCGCACTGTTTTTCGGCGACGCGATCATAACGCCGGCCATCTCGGTGCTTTCAGCGGTGGAAGGCCTGAGCGTCGTGACCCCGGCGTTCGATCCGTACGTGGTTCCCATTACATTGGTGATTCTTGCCGTCTTGTTTGCCGTGCAGCGCTTCGGGACCGGTAGAGTGGCCTCCGTTTTCGGGCCGGTGACGGGGCTCTGGTTCCTGGCGATCGGCATTGCCGGATTGGTGCATATTCTTGACGATGTGTCGGTGCTTTTGGCAATCAACCCCTACTATGCGGTCGCCTACCTTGCCGAAGCCAAAACGGGTGCATTTCTCACAGTCGGCGCGGTTTTTCTGGCGGTTACCGGTGCTGAAGCGCTTTACGTCGATCTCGGGCACTTCGGTCGCCGTCCAATCGTGCTAGCCTGGATCTGGATCGTCTTCCCCTGCCTGCTACTCAGCTATTTTGGGCAAGGCGCGTTCGTTCTTGCTCACGGGGGGCTGCCCGACAATCCGTTTTTCCAGATGCTGCCAGATTGGGCACTGATACCGATGGTCGGGCTCGCCACAGCAGCGACTGTCATCGCCAGTCAAGCCGTTATCTCCGGGGCGTTTTCGCTGACCAGGCAGGCGGTGCAGCTCAATCTTCTGCCCAGAATCGAAGTTCAGCATACTTCCGAAATGCAACTCGGCCAAATTTACATGCCGCGCGTGAATCTCATTCTCGCGCTCGGCGTAATGCTGCTGGTCGTCGGCTTTGGCAGTTCGAGTTCCCTGGCTTCCGCCTATGGAATCTCGGTGACAGGCGAAATGCTGATGACGACTATTTTGCTATTCGTGGTGATGCGGTGGCAATGGAAATGGCAGACCGCACTCGCTGCGGCGCTTGCGCTGCTCTTTGGCACGATAGACACCGGCTTCTTCATGGCAAATATCGTGAAATTCGTGGAAGGCGGATGGGTTTCAATCGCTGTTGCCTGCATCATGGGGCTGGTCATGGGAACCTGGATACGCGGGAGTCGCTATCTATTCGACAAGACGCGCAGGAACGAGATTCCGCTCGATTTCCTTGCCGGCAATTTGTTGAAGAAAAAGCCGCAGCTGGTGTCCGGTACGGCCGTGTTCCTGACCAGCGATCCCGTCAGCGCGCCGACCGCGCTGATGCACAGTCTGAAGCATTACAAGGTGCTGCACGAACAGAATGTCATCCTCTCGGTGGTGACGGCGCAGCAGCCCGTGGTGCCCGACAGCGAGCGGGTCAAGATGGAAACGATCAACGAGCTGTTCATGCGGGTGACGCTGACCTTCGGCTATATGGAGCAGCCCAACATCCCGCGTGCGCTGGCGATCTGCCGCAAGCAGGGCTGGAAGTTCGACATCATGACGACCTCCTTCTTCCTGTCGCGGCGCTCGCTCAAGGCGTCGCCCAATTCCGGCATGCCGGTGTGGCAGGACAAGCTGTTCATCGGGCTGGCGCGCACGGCAGCGGATGCGACGGAGTATTTTCAGATCCCGACCGGACGTGTGGTTGAGATCGGAACGCAGGTGGCTATCTAGGACATGCCGATATTCAGGTGAGGCCGGCCTGCGAACGGCGGGTTCCTGCGCTTCCGGTACTTACGGACCAAATGTCCGCTCCGTTCCGGTTCTCGGAACCCACCATTCTCGACTCGGCCTGACCTGAATCTCGACATGCCCGTGACCACGGCGGACTTCAGCCGGCTAGCACTGCCTTGTTCGCTTCAAGAAATTGCTTCAGCGATTGCGGCTTTTTGCCTGAAAGTGTCTCGATCGCGTCGGTCACCATGCCGATGCGGCCGGAGCGCGTGTTGGTGTCGAAGGAAACGACAACGGGAGCAAAATCCGAGGGAACGCCGGCGGCCGTCAGACCCTCGGTCAAGGCTTCATCCGAAAGCTGAACGACCTCGATGAGCTTGCCGGTGACGTCGGTGACCAGGGCCGCGATCTCGGCGACCGTGTAGGCCTGCGGGCCCGTCAGCGTGTATGTGGTGCTTTCGGTATCGCTCGAGGCAAGGCCGGCGGCGATCGCCACGGCCATATCGTCGCGAGCGCCATGGGCGATGCGGCCGTCGGCCGCCGATGTGTACCACTGCCCCGAAGCAATGGCGTGCGGCAGCGACATGAACAGGTTCTCCTGATACCAGCCGTTGCGGAAAATCGTGTAGGGGATGCCGCTCGCCTTGATCGCCTGCTCGGTCCCGTAGTGATCGCCCGCAAACAGCACCGGCGATACCGGCTCAGGATTGGGCATCGAGGTGTAGAGCAGATGCGAAACGCCGGCCTCCTTGGCGGCTGCGACTGCATTCTCGTGCTGCTTGAGGCGCTTGCCCCCAAGGTCGATCTCGCCGGTCGAGATGATCAGGACCCTGCCGGCGCCCTTGAATGCCTCGACGAGCGACGCCGTGTCATCGAAATCGGCTTGCCTGATGGTAACGCCGCGCGTCGCGAGGTCGGCGAGGTTTTCCGGATTACGGGTGGCGGCGATGATCCGTGCGGGCGGAACCTTGAGCGTGTCCAGCAGATGATGGATAACGCCGCGGCCGAGCTGGCCGGAGGCGCCGGTGACGAGAAGGGTTTCGGTCATGGGAAGTCCTGTCGTTGCGCCGGAGCGGCGGGTGCTTATATAAGTCTCAAAAAGAGACCAGCACTAAAATAGGAATTGACCGACCCTCGTAAAGAAGGCAGTTTTGCGGGAGGTAGGCAGGCGCAGGGAACCAGCGATGGACAGCAAAATCGTCGGTCTGAGATCGAAGCTCGAGATTTACAAAGCGGGCAGCGGCGGGGGGAACATTGCGGACTGTCCGGTTCGCGATGTGATCCAAGGCATCAGCAACAAATGGAGTTCGCTGCTGATGATGGCGCTGGCAGAAAAGCCGTACCGGTTCGGCGAATTGCGGCGGCTGGTACCCGACATTTCACAGCGCATGCTCACCCAGACGCTGCACGATTTGCAGCGCGACGGTTACGTCCATCGCGAGGTGTTCCCGACCAAGCCGCCGAGCGTCGAATACAGTCTGACCGATCTCGGACGCTCGATGTTCGGACCCCTGCACCAGCTGCTCCAGTGGGCCGAGCTCAATCATGGCGCTGTGCGCGACGCGCGGAACGCATTCGACGCTACCGAGACTTAACCATCAATGCCGGAGTGGCAACGCCAAGTGCGACGGCTTGATTGGCGATACCGCTGAAGGATTGTCCGGCTTGGGCGAGAAGATTCGACGGGCAATGGGCATTTCTCTGGACATCGCGATTGCCGGCGCCGGCCCGGCCGGACTGGCCGCGGCACTCTATCTGAAGCGTGCCGGGCAACCGGGTCACCATCTTCGAGCGCTTTGACGCGCCAAAGCCAGTCGGGTCCGGATTGATCCTGCAGCCGACCGGGCTGACGGTGCTTGCCGATCTCGGCCTGCTCGACGACATCCTGGTGCTGGGCAGCCGCGTCGACCGCCTGCATGGCGCCGATGCGAAAACCGGCCGCAGCGTGCTCGACGTCCGCTATGATGCGCAGCGCGGCGGCCGTTTCGGGCTGGCGGTGCACCGGGCGGCCTTGTTCGGCGTGCTTTTCCGCGCCGTCCGGCGCGAGGCGATCGCCATCGAAACCGGCGTCGAGCTCGAGACGCTGGAAACCGGCGAGCGGACAACGCTGACCTGCGGCAACGGGCGAAGGATAGGGCCGTTCAATCTAGTGGTCGATGCCAGCGGTTCGCGCTCCAATTGCGGCAGCGTGTGCAAAATCCGGGTAAACCGCGGCCGCTCGCCTACGGCGCGTTCTGGGCGTCGCTCGGCTGGCACGGCGACGGTTTCGACGAGCACGCCCTGCTGCAGTGTTACGACAGAGCGAGCGTGATGATCGGCGTGCTGCCGATCGGCAGGCCGGAACCCGGAGCCGAGAAGATGGCGGCATTCTTCTGGAGCTTGAAGCCGGCGGACGCAGGGCAGGTCAGGGCGACAGGCCTCGACGCTTGGAAGGCGGGGGTGGTTCGGCTGTGGTCCGAATGGCGTTCACGAGCCAGATCGACAGTTTCGACCAGCTCTCGCTGGCGCGTTACGGCCATCACACGCTCAATCTGCCGGCCGGGAGGCGATGGCCGGTAATCGGCGATGCGGCGCATTCGACCAGCCCGCAGCTCGGGCAAGGGGCGAACATGGCGCTGCTCGACGCGGCAGCGCTCAATTACGCGCTCATAGGAACGGATCGTGTCGATACCGGGCTCGAGGCCTACCTTCGGGCGCGGCGGCGGCATGTCCGGGTGTTTCAGGCGCTGTCGCTTATGCCGACGCCGTTCTACCAGTCGGATTCGACCGTGATGCCGTTTGTCCGCGACAGGCTGGTGGCGTCAGTGGCGAAATCCCACCAGTGCCAAACATCCTTGCCTCGATGGTGGCTGGAACCGTGGTCGGTCCGTTTAGGCGGATCGATATCAAGGAAGCGCGGTGGCCGCCTCGTTGCGGCGGATAAGTTTCGAAAGATGCGAACCCTTGGCTTGCAGGAATGCATGAAGGCGCTGTGGATAATCCGGGGCGACAGCGTTCTTCACCGACTTGCGTTCGCGCAATTCCTTCCGCCAGGCCTCGACTAGCGACTTTCTGTTCAGGATGCGGAAATCGTCGATCCGATCGAACGCGTCGAGATAGCGGAAGATTGGTCCATAGACAGCATCGACCAGTGAAAAGCGTTGGCCGGCAAACCATGGCCCAGCTCGGCCAGCCGCCAGTTCTATTTCGAGACGATCGAACATTGCCGACAGACCTTGGCTTTCGGCAAGGAAGGCGGCCTCGGTCGGTGCGGAATAGAGTCGACCGATTGCGTTGAGGATGGCCGAGCCGAACTCGATCCAGGCGCGATGCCGGGCGCGGGCCAGCGGGTCGGCAGGGTGGAGTGGGTTGGCCAGCGTTTCCTCAAGAAATTCGAGGATGACCGCCGATTCGAAGATCGCGGTTTCCTCGCCATTCTGCTGCACGCGCAGCAGCGGTACCTTGCCGAGCGGCGATATCGCCTTGAACCAGGCCGGCTTGTTGGCGAGATCGATGGTGAGGCGTTCGAACGGCACGTCCTTTTCGGCGAGCGAGATGGCCGCGCGCTGCACATAGGGACAAAGGTGATGGCTGACGAGAACGAGCTTGTCGGTCACCAGGCTGCCCGTCTCCGGGATGTCGGCGATCTTGCAGATTTCATGTTTCATGGCAGTGTCTTCCGATTATCGATGCAACTGCATCTATATAGATGCATCCGCATTAACCGTCAAGCTTGATGCAATTGCATCTATCGCCTATGCTGCAATCATGACGGAGAAAACCAGTCCTTCGCCCGCTGCCATCAAAGCCTGGGCGCGCCTGATGCGCGTTTCGCGCCAGCTGATGGAAAGAGCTGAAGACGCGCTGAAGGACAGCAGTTTACCGCCGCTTGCCTGGTACGACGTGCTGCATGAGCTTGCCGAAGCGGGCGAGGGCGGCTTGCGGCCATTCCAGCTGATCGAGCGCACATTGTTTGCGCAATACAACATCTCCCGACTGTTGGCGCGGCTCGAAGCGGACGGGCTGGTCGAGAAGCTCAGGGTTGCCGATGACGGGCGGGGACAGACTATCCGCATTACGGGGAAGGGGCGCGAGACGCGCCGCCGCATGTGGGCCGTCTACGGACGATCGATCGCGGAACTGGTCGGCGCCAGGCTTTCAGATGATGATCTCGACACCTTGTCGGCTCTGCTTGGGCGGCTGCGCCATCCAGCCGCCTTGGAGTAATGTGGCCTTTTGGCGCTGAAAAATCGTTGCAGCGACGTCAGACACTTCCCCACAGGAAAGCCAGTGCCGCCAGCACGCCAAGCGCGACGCGAACCAGATGCAGATTGCCCCATTTGACGATCAACGCCCGGGCTTGCGGGTTGGTGGCGTCCGCGTCCATCGCCTCCAGCAGTCGATTTGTCGGCATCATTGCGATCAGCGTCCATGGCCAGGGCAGGATGATCAGCACCGCCCCGACCAGATAGGCGAGATTGCCGGTCTGCCACCAGGCAACGGCACCAAGAACACAGGCGACGATGGCGATCGACGCCTGCATAGCGGCGCCGCGCTTGTAGGAGGGCTGCCATTCCTGCAGCAGTGCCCTGTCATCGAGACGAAGCCGCGCCGGCTGCTCGGCAACGCTGACATAGATGGCGGCGCCCGCGAAAGCGGCGGTAACGGTCAATGCAAGCAGACCGACAAGCATCTTCCCTCCGTGCTACCCCGTTCCAGTCTGGAAGGCCTCAAAAAGCGAGATAGGGCTTGCACCGGGTCCGACAATACGGCATAGACATGCCGAACCGTAACGTACGGTACTGACCTGGCTGCCGCCGTCAAGGAAAAGAGTTTGTTGCAGGCAAGCGTCGACATCGACACCGGCGAAGCGCTGACGGCACGGCAGAAAGCCGTGCTCGACGCCGCACTTCGCCTTCTGGTCGAGGAGGGCGATCAGTTGACCATGACCGCCGTGGCGCGGCGGGCGAGCTGTTCCAAGGAAACGCTCTACAAATGGTTCGGCGATCGCAACGGGCTTTTGACGGCAACGGTGCAATGGCAAGCTTCCAAGGTGCGCGTAGCGCCGGTCGACCGCAAGGGGCTCGACCTTGCCTCGCTGACCGCGAGCCTAGAACGCTTCGCCTCGGATTGGCTGAAGGTGATTTCGAGCGACACCTCGGTCGCGCTCAACCGGGTGGCGGTCGGCCGTGCCGGTCCAATCCGGCGCAAAGGCGGCAAGGACAATCTTGGTGCCATCGTGCTGGAGAACGGCCGCTTCGCGCTGGCCAGGCGCCTGAAGCCGGTGCTGGAAGCCGGTCGGCAGGCGGGGCTTCTCGAGTTCTCGGATGCCGAAGCGGCATTCCGTACCTTTTTCGGGCTGGTCGCCCGTGACGTGCAGATCCGCCTGCTGCTCGGCGACCGGCTGGAATTGACTGATGCGGCGATCGGCGGCGATGCCGTCCGGGCGACGCAGCAGTTTCTGGCTCTTTACGGAGCAAAAACCGGGCCGCAAGGCCTCTGAATTCACAACGGGAAGGAAAGAAAAATGCGTGTCTATTACGATCGCGATGCCGATCTCAACCTGATCAAGGGCAAGAAGGTCGCCATCATCGGCTATGGCAGCCAGGGCAGGGCGCATGCGCTCAATCTCAAGGATTCCGGCGTTAAGGATATCGCAATCGGCCTGAAGGCCGGCTCGGCGACCGCCCAGAAGGTCGAGGCAGACGGGCTCAAGGTGATGAGCGTGGCGGAGGCCGCCAAATGGGCCGACCTGATGATGATGGCGACGCCCGACGAGCTGCAGGCCGACATCTATAAATCCGAGATCGCGCCGAACATCCGCGACGGCGCGGCGATCGCCTTCGCCCACGGCCTCAACGTGCACTTCGGCCTGATCGAGCCGAAGGCCTCGGTCGACGTCGTCATGATCGCGCCGAAGGGGCCCGGCCACACGGTGCGCGGCGAATACCAGAAGGGCGGCGGCGTGCCGTGCCTGGTCGCCGTTAACCAGGACGCTTCGGGCAATGCGCTCGATCTCGCTCTGTCCTATGCCTGCGGCGTCGGCGGCGGTCGTTCGGGCATCATCGAGACCAATTTCCGCGAGGAGTGCGAGACGGACCTGTTCGGCGAGCAGGTGGTGCTGTGCGGCGGTCTGGTCGAGCTGATCCGGGCCGGTTTCGAGACGCTGGTGGAAGCCGGCTACGCGCCGGAAATGGCCTATTTCGAGTGCCTGCACGAGGTCAAACTGATCGTCGACCTGATCTATGAGGGCGGCATCGCCAACATGAACTACTCGATCTCGAACACTGCCGAATGGGGCGAATATGTTTCGGGCCCGCGCATCATCACCGCCGAGACCAAGGCCGAGATGAAGCGCGTGCTGAAGGATATCCAGACCGGCAAGTTCACCTCGGAATGGATGCAGGAATACCGCGCCGGCATGTCGCGCTTCAAGGGCATCCGCCGCAACAACGACAGCCACCAGATCGAGGAAGTCGGCGCCAAGCTGCGCGCGATGATGCCGTGGATTTCGAAAAACAAGTTGGTCGACAAGGCCAAGAACTGATCCGCAATTTCATCTTTGCGTAAGAGCCGGCGGAGAGATCCGCCGGCCCAGGGTGCGAGGCCTTTGGGTCCTGTGGGCCTCCGCCTCTATCTTACTTGCCGGGGCTGCACTGCTCGTCGGGGTATTATAGGAGATTTTTCTCTCTCCTAACTTCGTCGACTGCTTAAAGGGCGCCGTGCAGAGGATTTAGCCGTAGTGCCAGTGGGGCTTTGGCTCGGTGCCGGTGAACATGATGCCGATGCGGTCCTCGCGGCGCCAGCGGACCACTGCCTTGTAGGCGATGCCGTCGGTCGGCACATAGAGCAGGAACTCGTCGGGCACGCGTGCGTCGATCGAGACCTTCAGTTCGGCGCCGCCGTCATGCATGTTGCGCACTGTGCACGTGACCTCGGAATTGGTCATGCCGGTCAGGATCGTCGCGCCCTTGAAGACGCGCTGCCTGCGTTTGTCCCTGTTTTCGTCTTCAGCCATCGCGCGCCCATTCCCCGGCGATCGTCGCATTTTATGTGGCGCGATCGGCAAGGCAATTAGGCCTGCCTGATAAACATAGCGTTATCATCGCTCAGAAAAGGGCGGCAAGAACTTCAGAGCCAGATAAAAAAACGGCGCCGCGCGGCGCGGCGCCGTCTGGAGTTCATCAGTCGCTCCGCTCAGCTGTAAGGCGACCAGCACTGCTGGCGCGGACCGCCATAGGGCTGGAATGTGTTGTCCCAGGCGCGATACGACCGGTAGCGGTCGTAGCACCAGCGGACATGGGCGCTGGAAAGCCTTTGTGTGCGATACTGACGCCGAGGGGGGTAATAGCCCGGCTCATAGTAGCTCGGCCCGCTATAATAGTTGTAGGCGGGCAACCCGAGGCCGAGGCCGAAAAAGATCGCGGAATCGTTGAAATGACGGCGATGATGACGACGGTGGCGCCAGCGCCAGCCATCGTCGCGATCACGCCATCTCCAGGCTTCGTCGCGACCGCGCCATCTCCGATGATCGCCGACGCCCCGCCATTCCCGGGTGCCGTGCCGATTGCGCCAGCGCCATTCGCTCAGCATCCGCCTGTCGTTGCCGCCGGCCCAACTCTCGCGGACCGGGACAATGTCGGGGGCGACGGCGTTGGCCGGCACCGGAAGGACAGGGTTGGCAATTGGGCCGGCAAGCGAGGGAGCCGTCAGGCCGGCCAGAAGACCCAGCGCCAGCAGCCCGGATCTGACAGAAAGAGAAAAGAGCGGTTTCATTGCACTCTCCAAGAAATTTCAGGCCCCACGCCCGAATACCCCGAGGAAGAATGTCATTCATGGAACTTCGCGCCTGAACGGAGGATGAACGGAAAGGTTTCGTCAACCATGACGGGCAGGGCAGGCCCTTGTTTTCGGGCGCGCTTGTGGGCAAAGGTCACCGCCATGTCGCTGCGCCTCGCCACCTTCAATGTCGAAAACCTGATGAACAGGTTCGATTTTTCCGGATACCGCAACCAGCTCAACGAAGATCGCACGCTGGCGCTCTTCGACATCCAGAGCGAGGCCGAATACAAGATGCTGGAGCAGGCGCGGGCGATTGCGCAATCCGACGATACGCGCCAGCTGACGGCATTGGCCATCGCTGCTACCCGCGCCGACATCATCTGCATGCAGGAGGTCGACAATATCGAGGCGCTGAAGGCTTTCGAATACGGTTATCTGTTCAAGATGGTCGGGCATGGCTACCGCCAGAAATACACTACCGCCGGCAACGATTCGCGCGGCATCGACGTCGCCGTGATGATGCGCAACGAGACCGCTCAGGGTCAGCCGATCGAATTCGTGCGCATGACAAGCCACGCCTATGTCACGTTCGAACAATTCGGCCTGCACACGCCGGAACTGGCAGCGTTTGGGCATCAGGCCAACCAGCGCATCTTCCGGCGCGACTGCCTGGAGATCGACCTGACCGTCGGTCGCGTGCCGCTGACGCTCTATCTGGTGCACTTCAAGTCCATGGGCTCGCCCCGCAACGGTCTCGACGGGCGCCAGGCGACAATGCCGCTGCGCATCGCCGAGGCGCAAGCGGTGCGCCGGATCATCGAGGAGCGTTTCGGTGGGGATCACGCCGCCGACAAGTACTGGGCGATCTGCGGCGACATGAACGATTATTGGCAGCGCGTTAAGATCTCCGGCGACGCCTTTGACGGCTACCGCTTCGAGGTGATCGATGAGAGCCAGTCCTGCCTCAACGTGCTCACCGCCGACGGCTTTTGCGAGAATGCGGTCGAGCGGCGCCCGGAGATGGATCGTTGGACCTTATACCATACGCGCGGACCGCAAGAGCGGCATCTGTGCCAGCTCGACTACATCCTGTTGTCGAAAGCACTGGCAGCCAAGAACGCGACGGCCGTTCCCGACATCATCCGCAACGGCCAGCCCTGGCGCACCATCTTTCCGGCGGGCCAGGAGGTGGACCGCTTTCCGCGTGCCGGCTGGGATCGGCCGAAAGCGTCGGATCATTGTCCGGTGGCGATCACCCTTGAAATGGCCTGAGGGTCGCTCCGTTGAGCTTCGACCTGCCGCGCAACATCATCCTGCCGGTCGACGCCGTCGACGTCAGGCTCGACCCCGGCCCGCATCCGTTCGAACGCGATAATGCGCAAGCGATCGCCGAGAATTGGCGGCGCGAGACCGCAGCCAATCCGGCGTTGTTCGACGGCACCGTGGTGCTGCTTTCGGCACTCAGCTATCGCGATAACAGCATCGTGGGCCGCTGCCATGCGGTGCGCTACTCGACCTTCATGCTTTGGCGCGGCAACCGGCAGGTGGCTGGGGCCGAGCACGCCTATGCCCATGCCATGCTGGTCGCCGGCGACAATGCGCTGGTAGCGATCCGCATGGCGTCGCACACGGTCAATGCCGGCCGCGTCTACTTCGCCGCCGGCTCGTTCGAGCCAACCGATTTCCGCGACGGCCTTGTCGATGTCGACTTCAACATGATCCGCGAGGTGCGGGAAGAAACCGGCCTCGACCTTGCCGGCGCGACACGCGGCAGGCGCTGCTATGCCCTGTCGACGGCAACCGGCACGGTGATCTTTCGCCGCTATCGCGAGACGGCATCCGCCGATGAGGTCGCGCAGCGCATCAGTGCCTTTGTCGCCGGCGAGGCAGAGCCGGAAATCGACGGGCCTGTTATCATCCGCAATGCCGATGACCTGCCGGACGGGCTGATGCCGCATATGAAGCCACTGATCGAGTGGCATTTTGCCGGCAAGGACTGACGCATCGGCCCGAAATCGGAAAGCACCATGCAACGATTCAAAGTGTTAGAGCGTACTTTGTGCGTCCAAGTGGACGCACGTCGCTCTAACGACGCATTTTGTTTTCGATGGCTTTGCGGTCGTTGCGGGCGGCGACGAAAAACACCATGACGCCGATACCCAGCAGCGCACCCATCGCCGTTCCCATCGTCCGACCGACAACCTGCTGGAAATCGGCGGTGACATGATCGGGGTTGGCCATGCCATAGCTGGCCAAGTACCACCAAAGGCCCGCCAATGCGGCCTCGATGATCACCGTCACCAAAATCACACGCTCTTTCTTGCTCATCCCACTATTCCCCCATATCCCCAAGGCGATTGCTATCACCGCGGATTGTTTCGCGACAGGGGGAGGGCGACGGCAGCGTCAAAATTTTGGGGGACATCTGAAGGCGGCGCGCGCTCCGCCGCGCTATTCATGCCTCAGCGCGTCGATCGGATCGAGCCGCGCGCCACGCAGCGCCGGGAAGAAACCGAACACCATGCCGATCAGCGCCGAAAAACCGACGGCGAGCAGGATTACCGCCGGGCTTGGCGCGAAGGGGATGGTCAGCGTCAGCGAGGCGAGGCCGGCCAGCGCCAGGCCGATCAGGATGCCGATGATGCCGCCGAGCAGCGACAGCACGGTCGCCTCGACCAGGAACTGGATGAGGATGTGTTTTTCATGCGCGCCGATGGCCAGCCGTATGCCGATCTCGCGGGTGCGTTCGGTGACCGACACCAGCATGATGTTCATGATACCGATGCCGCCGACCAATAGGCTGACGCCGGCGACCGCACCCAGCATGCCAGTCATCGTCGTGGTGGCGCTCGCCATGGCGTCGGCGATCTGGGTCATGTCGCGTATCGAGAAATCGTCTTCGCGGTCGGGCGTGATGCGGCGTGTGTCGCGTAAGATGTCCTCGACGCGCGGCAGCAGCTCGGTCGTCGGCGTCCGGTCGTCGGCGGCGACGTAAATCGAGTCGATGTCGCGGTTGCCGGCGATGCGGCGCTGATAGGAGGCGAGCGGCATCAATACGACATTGTCCTGGTCCTGGCCGAAGCCGGTATAGCCCTTCGGCTCGAGCAGGCCGATGATCTTGCAGGATGTGCGATTGACGCGAATGATCTCGCCTTCGGGGTCGCCTGCGCCGAAAAACTGCTGGCGCACCGTTTCGCCGATCAGGCAAACGCTGGTACCCGAGCGGGTCTCCGAATCGCTGAACGGGCGACCTGAAACCAGCTTCCAGTCGCGCGCATCGAGATAGGCGCTATCGGTGCCGGTGACACCCGATGTCAGGCTCTCGGTGCCGAAGATGACGCGGACCTGCTTTTGCGAGGCAGGTGAAATGGCGCGGGCGCCGCTCAGATGGGTGACGAGCGCGGCAAGGTCCTTTTGGGCAAGCGGACGGACCACCTGGTCGAGCCCTCCCGGTCCGCCGGGTCCGGCGGGGCGGCCGGAACGGACGACAAGCAGATTGCTGCCGAGCTTGGAGATATCGGCCTTTACCTTTTCGGTGGTGCCCGAGCCGATGGTGAGCATGGCGATGACGGCGGCGACGCCGATGACGATGCCGAGCAGCGTCAGGAACGAGCGCAGCACGTTGCGGCGGACTGACAGCAGCGAGAGGCGGACAGTTTCCCAGATCACGGTTACACCACCTCAAGGTTCATGGTGTCGGATGCGACATGTCCGTCGAGGAAGCGGATTGTGCGCTCGGCATACCCGGCGACATCGGCCTCGTGCGTGACCATGGCGATGGTGAGGCCAAGCTCGGTGTTCAGCCTGGTCAAGAGTTCCATGATCTCGTGGGTGCGGGCGGTGTCGAGATTGCCGGTCGGCTCGTCGGCCACGAGCAGGGTCGGTCTGGTGACAATGGCGCGCGCGATCGCCACGCGCTGCTGCTGGCCGCCGGAAAGCTCGGCCGGCGTGTGGTGCTCGCGGCCGATAAGGCCGACCTCGGCCAGCGCTTTCATTGCGAGGTCATGACGCTCGCGGGCGGCAACGCCGCGATAGATCAGCGGCAATTCGACATTCTCCACCGCCGTGGTGCGCGGCAGGAGATTGTAGCCCTGAAAGACGAAGCCGACATAGAGGTTGCGCAGCATGGCGCGGCGGTTGCGGTCGAGACGGCCAGCATCGATGCCCATGAAGCCGTAGGTTCCACCCGTCGGCGTGTCGAGGCAGCCGATGATGTTCATTGCCGTCGACTTGCCGGAGCCGGACGGTCCCATGATGGCGACGAATTCGCTGCTGCGGATAGCAAGGTCCACACCAGCCAGCGCATGGACCGTGGCCTCGCCCTGGCCATAGCTTTTCCAGACCTTGTGGAAGGTGATGAGCAGCGAGCCTGACATGATTTCAGCTCCGCTGCTGCGCTGCGATGATGACGTGCGCGCCTTTTTCGAGGCCGGAGGTGATCTCGGTCAGTTCGCCATCGGTGGAGCCGACCTTGACGCTGACCGGCCGAGGCCGGCCGTTCTCCAGCACGTAGAGCGTGCGCGAGCCGTCGGTAGGCTGCGACGTCGCCAGGCGCTGGCGGTTGCCGCCTGGACGGCCCATGCGGCCCGTGAACAGGTCGCTCAGGCTCCACGCGCGGGCGGCTGTTTGCGCCGGCCGATAGCGAAAGGCGATCGCCGGCACTGTGAGCACGCCCTTGGCCTGCTTGGTGACGACCGAAACGGTGGCAGTCATCCCAGGCCGCAACAGAAGCTCGTTGTTGTCGACCTCGAACCGTGCATCGTAGGTGACGACGCCGTCGGTGGTGACCGAAGCATACGAAATGTCGCGGATCTCGGCATCGAACCGCCGTTCCGGAAAGGCGTCGACGGTGAAGCGCGCATGCTGGCCGGGCTTAACCGCGCCGATGTCGGCCTCGTCGACCGCTGCCTTCAATTCCATATTTCTGAGATCGGCGGCGATGACGAACAACACCGGCGCCTGCAGCGAGGAGGCAACCGTCTGGCCGGGATCGACCGAGCGCGTCAGAACGATGCCGTCGATGGGCGCATAGATGGTGCTCTTGGCGAAGTCCGTCTGCTGCGCCTTGAGATCGGCATTGGCGATGGCAAGACTGGCTTTGGCGCTGTCGAGCGCTGCCTTGGAGCGGTCGCGCGTCGCGGTCGCCGCTTCAAGCGACTGGTCCGTCGCCATGCCGCGCTTGGTAAGTGCCGCCGCGCGCACAAGCGCCCTTTCGTTTTCGATGAGGGTTACGGTGGCGGTCTCGACATTGGCGGCCGCCGCCTTGGCGGAAGCCTCGGCGCGCTCGATCTGCACCTCCAGCTTGGCCGTATCGAGCGCAGCCAGCACATCGCCCTTCTTCACCTGCTGGTTCTCGTTGACCGCGACCGAGCGGACGACGCCGGACAGTTCGCTCGAAATGTCGACCTGGGTGAGGGGCTGCAGCGTGCCGGTCGCCGATACCTCGACCGTGAGATCGGCGACAGCGGCCGGCGCCGTGGTATAGTCGATCCTGGCGGGAGACGCGGCGTACCATTGGTAGCCGGCGAGGCTTGCGGCGATGACGACCAGCACAAGCAGGCCATAAAGCCAGCCGCGATGGCGTTTCTTCTTCAGACCCAGGTGGTCAAGCCCGAGTGCCGTCTCTATGTCGGAAGTGGATTCCGTCTTTGGCAGATTGACAATCTGGTCCACGCCGGACCCCTATGAACAGTGGTAATCCCATCAGTGCACAGATCAGGCCGAATGGTTCAAATATCAAATTAAATTTCGCCCATGTTGGGATTGAGGCAAAAGGCTTTCTACAATGCTGACCCGGAACTACTTATTGTACGACGTGTTCACGACCGAGCGGCTGGCCGGCAATCCGCTGGCCGTCGTGCTTGACAGCAAGTGGCTGGACACGACCGCGATGCAGGCCATCGCACGCGAGTTCAACCTGTCGGAAACCGTTTTCGTGCTGCCGCCTGACAATCCTAAGCACCGCGCCCGCATCCGCATCTTCACGCCCGATTATGAGATGCCGTTCGCTGGCCATCCGACTGTCGGTTCCGCGATCGCGCTTGCCGAAATAGCTGGCGATGGCGACACCGCCGGCATCTTCGTCCTGGAGGAGAATATCGGGCCGGTGCGCTGCGCCGTCAGCAAGCATGATGGCACCATCTTTGCCGAGTTCGACCTAGCCAAGCTGCCGGAACAACTGGAATTGTCCGCCGACCCGGTGGCGATCGGCGCCGCACTTGGGTTGGGTCCGCACGAAATCGGCTTCGAGAATCACCGCGTTTCGTTCTGGTCGGCCGGCGTGCCCTATGTGACCGTTCCGGTCGCCGATCTGGAGGCCGCCGCCCGGATAAGGCTGGATAACCAGGCGTGGTCGGAATTAGCACCCCGCAAGAGCGATTGGGCCTTCGCCAGCCCGTATGTCTACTGCCGCGAGACGGTGAACCACGACAGCGCCTTCCATGTCCGCATGATCGTGCCGGGCAGTCCCTCCTATGAAGATCCGGCGACCGGTTCGGCGGCGGCCGCCTTCGCTGGCGCTATCATGCATTTCGACGGCCCGCGAGACGGGGTCTCGCGACTGTGGATCGAGCAAGGGCTTGAGATGGGCCGACCTTCGCGCATTCGCCTCGAACTGAATGTCGAAGGCGGCAGGCTGGCAGCCGCCCGCATCGGCGGCCATGCGGTAAAAGTGGCGGAAGGCAAGCTGTTCGTCTGATCGCGACTGGCTCGAGGCGATTTGTCGGGAAATGAATCCGGCAGGGCTGGACATGGCGGATGGCGGCGGCTATATGCCCGCCGACGCTGGTTTTACCGGCGAGTGGGTGCGTAGCTCAGTTGGTAGAGCAGCTGACTCTTAATCAGCGGGTCACAGGTTCGATCCCTGTCGCACCCACCACTTAAGCCGCTGATATTATTCCTTTTTTCGCTGAGAAGCAAGGGTGTCGCGCTCCCAGCGGTTTCCAACTCTGACGTTTGGTTTCCAATTCGCGTTCTGTTCCTGTTCCAAAGCAGGCTGCCGGACCTCGGCATAACGCGACTCCAGAAGCTTCATTCCGTCCCTCGCCAGCACCCGCACGCGGACCTCTCGGCCGTAATGCCGCACCATTTCCTCGCTCATATTGCAGATCGCGCCGACCTGGGTCTCGGTGCACCCAACTTCCAGCGGAGTTTTTCCTGATGCCATGGAAGACGAGACGGTTTTCGCGGAACGGCTTGAATGGTTCGGTGTTCATCAGCCGTTGCCAATCTGCGCGAAAACCGTCGGTTGTTTCGTAGGGCAGGCCCCTCACTCCGACGTGCAGTTGCACGACATCGCCGCGCGGAGCCTTGTTGATCCATTGACGGTAAGCGCTGTGGACCGGTACCCACACAGTCGAGCCGGTCTTTTGCGCGCGGACCTCTATCGTGTCGTCCGTTTCGCGGGGCCGCTTCATCATCAGTACGTCGCCTTGGCGCTGGCCGGTGAACAGCGCCGACACCGCTGGTAGCAGCAGATTGAACGGCGCATGTTCGACCAGAATCTCCCAAGCCCATTCCGGCCACGGTGACCACGGCTCGCCACTGGGTATCTTCTCGGTGAACTGCACCGGGTTTGCCACACAGAAGCCACGAGGGACGCCCCAGGCCATCAGGCGGGACAGATAGGCCCGGAACTGGTTTGCACTCGCCGGCGTGTCACCTAGCGCGTCTATGGCCTGCTGTGCATCGACCGTGGTCATCTCGCCCGGGAGGTCGAAAGCCCATGCCGCCTTGACCAATTTGGAAGACGCCTCGTAGCCGCGCCGTGTTGACGCCGCCAGGGACTTGAACGCCTCGTGGTCATGAAAGCCATCAATCAGGGCAGTGAAGTCCTTGGCATCCTCATGCAGCCGGCGTTTAGCGGCATTGTGGATCTTGGTCGCGGCCGGCCAGAATTCCTTGGAGCGATGATCCGGCAGCTCGGCGCCCATGAGAAACCAGCGGTCGTCCGTCCGCTCCAGTAGCGCGCAAATCTCGACTGCCTGCGCGAATTCCTTGCTCAGAGGCTCGGGCAGTGCGACTGACGGCAGCGCGGCGGCTGTGTTCCGATTGCGCGTATAGAAGGTGTAGACGGTTTGGTTGCCGTCCTTGCGTCGCTTTGTAATGCAATGGACATGGCGAGGCAGTTCAACCATGCCGCTTTTGCCCGAGCGCGCCAACGAAACGATCTCCCATGCCGCTCGGCTTTTCGACAAGCCCGAGCGATTTATCCAGATCGCCACGATACCAGAATTTACGCTTGGTTTTTCGACCCAGCGGGGCTGTGGATAAATCGAGCCGACGCGCTGCTGAAAATCCTCGATATGCTTTTCGCAGCAATAGGCTGCGGCCGTCTCGACGTTCATCCGAGGAGGCCATGAATCGGCCCTGGGCTGATCGGCCGCGTCAAGCACCTGCGCGGCGAGGAAGACCTTCGGCATGCCTCGCTACAGGATTTTCGGGAGGAATGAGGACGGACAGACCACCCCCCGCTGCTAGGCCTTCAGCCACCGTCGGTGCTGGGGGGATCGATCTTCAACTAAGCGGTGTGCGGCCTCGATCAGACGCCGTTGCGCGCGGAGCCTGCTGCACAGCGCGATGTTCTCGGCCAGCATTTCTTCTGAGCGTTCAAGCGCGTGCTCGGTCCGGTTGATGCGTTCCGTGGCATTGGCCATCGCGCTTTCGTAGGGTTCCATGGTGTTCGTCATGATTACTAACTCAGGGCGGACCGGATCGTTCCCTCGAAGGTCAGCACTGGACTCGCCATCGGTGAGCATCCCGATTGGCAGTGCGGTGCTGTAACCTAGCAATGTGGCAACGGGGACCATCCTCTTTCGCGCCGCAAACTCAATGGCGTTTTCCTTTTGCGTCATGTTGTCGGCAGCGATCAGGCGGCGCAGCGAGCGCATCGGTAGTGGGTCAGTTTGAAATTCCGCCCTGATCACACGCGGACCTTACAAGAAGCGTTCGGATGTCTTAGAAGTGGGCAAATGATCCGCTATCGGCGGCAGGAGGCGCATGAAACAAACGCTATTTGTACTAATCTTCCTTTTGCCCTTCCACGCAGATGCGACCGAATTTAGCACCATTAAAGGTAGAGGCTTTGGTTGCCGATCGCTTCAAGATTTTGAGACAGCGGTGAGCTTTGCGAAGCAAGGAAATCAACCTGCGTTCCTGAAATTTTTGCTTGCCAAGATAAATTCCCACGCCTGCGTGACGCTCAAGCCGGCGATGCGGGTCATGCTTGAAAAGCATGGCGAATTAGGCCGAACCTGCGTAAGGCCCGATGGTCAGGTCGACTGCTACTGGACAAATAGCAATATACTGCCGAAGTGACCCGATTGGGGATCTAGAATTCAAAGTGGCCCACTACCAGCGCATCACCTCGCCGCGCGCCCATCCGGCATCGACCATGCAGTCGACAATGGCCTGAAATCCCGGCTCCATCGCCTTCTGGCAGTCTATCTCCCGGTCCACGTAATCGTGATGACGCCTTGGCTCTTTGATGATCATAGATAGCGCTCCCCTTCACTGCGGTGTCCGAAGCAGAACCAATGGGAACTCTCTGAGTAATACGGAATTCTAGACAGGCCAATTAGCGGCGGCACGTTAGCAGCAATACGAGCTATACGGATAGCTGGCATCCATCAAAACAACCGGCAGCGTTATTTCAATCATCTATCTCATAAGAGCCTATTGGGCCGAGCATTTCAGCAACCCTTTTAGTCACATCGTACATAAGACGATTGTATGCGTGGTAATATTTGTCAGGAACTTCCTTCAAAATGTCTCCCGATATGCGATTTGCATAATCGTGAAAAAAGGCAAGTGAGTCCGCCACTTGCCTCACCTCCCAACCGTTTCGTGAAATTTGTTGGTCGTTGTCACGATATGGGTGCTTCATTACGAAGTGCATTCTCGCAATAGCGTCTGGGTACTTCTCCAGGTAGGCATCCAAGAACGCGTCTATTTCCCTGTCGGTAAAATACTTACTCACGATATGCCCTACCCATCCCATGATCCGGTTGTCCGGTGACGTTCCAATTACAGTTAACCTCGACCCGAATGTGACTGCATGTTTTTTTAGCACAATCACCGAGCTCGACGCGGACCGCCAGGCGATCATGCACGGGCTTGCCTCTTGCCTCAGCCCGCGACGGCAACGAGGAAGGCTAGCACCGCCAACAATCCAATGGCTGCGATGGCAATCGTCCCGCGTTCCATTGTTGTCCAGACGCCAGGCTTAGGTCGTTGGCCCGTCACCGCCGCGGCGGCAAGATCCATTGGACCACCGAGCGGTTTCGGTGATAATCGACGTCGCCTACCAGCGAGTTTTCAGGCTTCCGATGAAAGTTTCTTATGGACGAAAACCACAATTACTCGAAATATAATGCTATCGATACCAGCGGTATTTTAACTTGCTCCGACGATCTCGACAAGATGAAAAACAGCGTTATGAAGATATTAGTGATTTCGATCTTTCTTTCTTTCCTATTTTTATTGTCAGACCAAAAATCTAGCGTGTTGTGTCAAGCGATATTCATATTCGTTATCACGATCTTATTGTTTGTTATGGGTCTTGCTATTTATCGAACCTATTTTAAACGCCGGTCCGTAGTGATATCTCCTGATGGCATTGAAGATTCAAATATCACAATCGAAACGGTACCCTGGTCCGCAATAAATGGCGTCGAACTAATGACTGTACCCCGCGCGTTAGTGGGGCAACAGTCCCTGGCCGTACTTTTGCGACTGAAGCCCCGCGCCGGCCACACGCTTAAGCTGACTCGACGTGGCAGAACTTTGTTTCTTAACAACGATACGCTCTGGATCCCGGTCGGAGGTGGCATGATAGTTGACGGAAATCCATCTAGTCCCGAAAACTTTTTGTCAACGATCGCGGCCTACGCCCGAACCTATGGCAAAGGCGTCAAGTAGATCGGTCCGAACTAGGCCGCGAAGGTGACGTGAGGGATGATGCACTCGACGTTGGCCGCAATGCGGTGGAGTTGGGCGGCGACCTCAGGCAGTGCGCATGCATCACTGCTGGGTTTCGGCGACGAGGAAGTTGAAGCTCGCAAGAACCTAACGCGTCGTCCCGTCTTATGGCGAGATGAGCACACGCGGCGTCAATTTCCTGGACCAATGATCCGAAGCAAAGTTCCCGAGACGGTTGGGACTGATGTCATCTCGGTTTCTGAACTGACCCAGAAACTATTTGCCGATGCAAAGGCGGTTGGCATCGGCAGCTCCGAGATCGAGGAAGACGTCGGCAGTGTCTACGAGGCGATCTTCGACGCAATCGTCCATTACGACGCCGGCTTGGCGGACCGATCGGCGCTGCCTATATCGGGCCGATGCCAGCCGATCGCCTCTATCAACGCGGCTGGCAAGTCGTAGACGGAAGCGCGATCCTGAGCACCTTCCAGAACAAGGAGGGAGCGTTTCAATTCCTTGTCGGCCACGGCGCCCGCGTCTGGTTGCAATGGGGCAGGACGGCAATTGGCGGGCAGGCGGCGCCCTATGACTTTGCCGCACAGTTCCAGCAGGACAGCGTCGGTCGCGTCATGAAGAGGCTGCACGGTTCTGAATCAGGCACCTGGTTCTGGACATGCCATGAAGGCGGCGCGCGTGGGACGGTCAAGACCAAGGAGGAGGCGGTTGTCGAGGTCGAACGCGCCTACACTCGCCGCATGGTTAAAGCGGACTGGCGATAGTGGTTTCCAATTCACCATATGTTCCGGTGTTTTCGAGGGTATTTTCTCGACGCATTGGAAACCTCACCCTTTGAAATTCCACGAGATTTTGACCTGCCCGGTTACTCTTAATCAGCGGGTCACAGGTTCGATGCCTGTCGCACCCACCAAAGATTTCAAAGACTTAGGTGACAAGACCCTGAGAAAGGGGCGAGAATGTGAGACTGAAAATCTCAGTCTCACGCCCCTATATCGAGCCGTGTCGCCTCTCATGAGTTTGCGAGCATTTACTTCTCCGACACCCCAGCCTCGGCGAAGCTTGCCATGCGGGCATGACATTCGAGCGCCGAGCGGACGATGTTGACGGCGACGCAGGCGCCGGAGCCTTCGCCGAGCCGCATGCCGAGATCGAGCAGCGGCGGCAGGCCGAGCGCCTCGAGCAGCCGGCGATGGCCGGATTCGGCCGAGACATGGGCGGCAAGCGTGTGGGCGAGGCCGGTGGGGTGCAATTTTGCCAGCGGTGCCGCGGCGGCAGTGCAGACGAAGCCGTCGAGCAGCACCGGCACGCCGAGATGACGCGCTGCCAGCGTAGACCCAAAGATGGCGGCGAGTTCGCGTCCGCCAAGCGCTGCTGCGATCTTCAGCGGGTCGGCAAGCGCCTCGGCGTGGCGCTTGAGGCCGGCCTCGATGGCGGTGATCTTGCGCACCAGGCCGGCATCGTCGACGCCGGTGCCGCGCCCGGTCCATTTTTCCGCGCCGCCGCCGAACAGGGCGGCCGAAATGGCTGCCGCCGGCGTGGTGTTGCCGATGCCCATTTCGCCGAAACAGACCAGGTCGAGGTCTTTCGTCACCGCGCCGTACCCGGCCGAGACGGCGGCGAGGAAGGCTTCGTCGCCCATTGCCGGCACTTGCGTGAAATCGCCGGTCGGATGATCGAGATCGAGCGGAATGACGTCGAGTTCGGCACCGGCGATGCGGGCGATCTGGTTGATGGCGGCACCGCCGCCGGCGAAATTCGCCACCATCTGCACGGTGACCTCCGACGGGAAGGCGGACACGCCCTGTGCGGTGACGCCGTGATTGCCGGCAAAGACGAAGACTTTGACGCGGCCGAGCTTCGGCATGTCGCGGCCCTGCCAGCGCGCAAGCCAGGCCGCTATGGTTTCCAGCCGGCCGAGACTGCCTTGCGGCTTGGTCAACGTGTCCTGGCGGCGGGCGACAGCATTTGCCGCGGCGTCGCTGCCGGCAGGCAGGTCGAGGCAGGCCGCGCGTAATTCATCAAGCGATTTGAAAGACATGGGGAAAAGTCTCCGAAACAGAGTCAGGAAAGGCAAACGGAAGCGACGAGCAGTATTGCGATCTCGCCAAACTGCTGCAGCGCGCCGACCGTATCGCCGGTCTGGCCGCCGATCTGGTTGAGGCACAGCATACGGAAGGCGGCAAACAACAGGCCGAGCAGGATGAGCGCGGCGACCGCGCCACCGAACCCTAGCGTCAGCACCGCCACAGCGCCGAGCACGGCGCCGGCAATGGCGGTTTCGGCCGACACGGTGCCTGCATCGGCCGAGAGACCGTCGCTGCGAGCCGGCGGCAACAGACGCATGAAAGCGCCGAGCAGGCCGCGCGAAGCGGCATGCGCAGCGATGAGAGCGACGAGAACCTGCGCCGGGCTGGCGAATTCCGAAAGCACGCTCCAGCGGATCAGCAGCGAGAGGCCGAGCGCACAAGCGCCATAGGCGCCGATGCGGCTGTCGCGCATGATCTCCAGTTTTTTCTCGCGTGTCTTGCCGCCGCCAAAACCGTCGGCGACATCCGAAAGTCCGTCTTCATGCATGCAGCCGGTGGCGAGCAAGGTTGCGGCCAGGGTCAGTGCTGCTGCCGGACCGTCGGCAAGCCCGAGCCAGGTCCCGATCGCGTAAACCAAGGCGCCAATCAGAGCGACGGCGAGGCCGGCGACCGGCGCTGCCCAGATCGCGGCAGCAAGGCTGCGGTCCCGGAAATCGACGACCGGCAGCGGCAGCCGGGTGAAGAAGACGAAGCAGAGCGCGATGTCATCGAGCGCTTGGCGGGGCGAAGGGGGCATGTCCTTGAGTTTGAGCATGATCTATTCCGAAAACCGGTTTCCACTTTTCGCTGACGCGGACCTCCGGTTCGGGATCATGCTCTAGCCTCTCGCAATGGCATGGAAGAACGTGCCGCTGACATGGCCGCGGCGGTAACCGGAGGCGCCGAGCGGATTGCCCTGGCCGTCAGCGAGGTCGGCCAATGGCTCGTCATTGCCAGTCGCGCTCATCTGCGCATAGTGGAATTCGTGGCCGCGTATCAGCGTGCCTTGGGCTCCCAGTGGGCAATCGGCGCGCAGCCGCGCCTCGCGGTAGCCAAGATTCATCTTTCGCTTGGCAAAACTGGTCGAGTGACCGAGCAGGCCGAGCATCCGGTGCGTCTCTGCCGATGCGTCCTCCAGCGCTTCGCCGAGCACCATGAAGCCGCCGCACTCACCATGCACCGGCCGTGTTGCCGAAAACGCCTCAATGCCGGCCCGGAAATTCGCAGCCGCCGCAAGGCGGCCGGCGTGAAGCTCGGGATAGCCGCCGGGCAGCCAGCAGACATCGCAATTGTCGCTGGGGGCTTCGTCGGCGAGCGGCGAAAAGGGGATGATTTCCGCCCCGGCCTTGCGCCAATGCGTCGCGACATGCGGATAGAGGAAGGTGAAGGCGGCGTCCTCGGCCAGTGCGATGCGCTGGCCGGGTGGCGGCAGCGCGCCGCTGAAGCTGCCCGGTGCGGGCGCAATTGGCGCCGCCAGCGCCATGATGGCCTCGAGGTCGAGCGATCTTTCGACCATGTCGGCCAGCCGGTCGAGATGGGCCATCAAATTCTCATATTCGCCGGCCTGGACGAGGCCGAGATGGCGCTCCGGCAGGTTAAGCGATGGATCTCGCAGGATCGCGCCGACAACAGGAAGGCCGATCGCCTCGATCGCGTCGCTGCAAAGCCGGCGGTGACGCTCGCTGCCCAACCGGTTGAGCACGACGCCGGCCATACGCACATCGGGATCATATGTAGCAAAACCCTTGGCGACGGCCGCCGCCGTGGCCGACTGCCCGGAAACGTCGAGCACCAGCAGCACCGGCAGGCCGTAAAACCGGGCAAGATCTGCGGCCGAGCCGGTGCGGCCTGGAGCAGCGGGAATCCCGTCGAACAAGCCCATCGCGCTTTCGAGGAAGATGAAATCGGCATCTTCAGTTGCGTCACCGGCTAGCGCGTTGAGCAAGGCGGGCGGCATTGCCCAACTGTCGAGATTGACGCCGGAAAGGCCTGTCGCGGCGGTGTGGAAGCCGGGGTCGATATAGTCCGGCCCGGATTTGGCGCCACGCACTTTCAGACCGCGCCGGGCGAGCGCGCGCAAGATGCCGATGGTGACGCTGGTCTTGCCCGAGCCCGAGCGCGGCGCGCCGATGATGATCGCGCGGGTCATGGCTCGCCCGCCAATGCCGCACGCATCGCGACGATGCCGCCGACGACGATCAGCGCCGGCGAGGTCAACCCGGCGGCGGCCGCCTCCTCGGCGATGGTGGCGAGCGTGGCGACGACGATGCGCTCCTGCGGCGTCGTCGCGGCGACGATCACTGCAGCAGGCGTGGAAGGCGACAGGCCGCCCTCGAGCAGCGAGGCTGATATCAGCGGCAGATTGGCCATTCCCATATAGACAACGACCGGCTGGCCGGTCCGGGCGATTGCCGCCCAGTCCAGATCATCATCGGTGCCGGCAGCGTGGCCGGTGGCCAGGATCACCGCCTTGTTGATGCCGCGCATGGTGGCCGGGATGCCGGCTCCAGCCAGCGCGCTGAGACCTGAAGTCAGGCCGGACAGGATGCGGAACGGGATGTTTTCGCGCGCCAGCGCCAGCGCCTCTTCGCCGCCGCGGCCAAAAACATAGGGGTCGCCGCCTTTCAGCCTGACGACGCGGCGGCCTTCTCGCGCCAGCCGCACAAGCAAGGCGGTGATGTCTTCCTGCTTCATCGACGGTTGGCGGCCGCGCTTGCCGGCATAGAACAGCTCGGCACTCGCCGCCACTGCCACGACATCGGGAGATACCAGCGCGTCGTAGACGAGGGCGTCGCACTGCCCAAGCGCGGCCAGCGCTTCCAGCGTCAGGCAGCCGGGATCGCCGGGGCCGGCGCCGGCCAGCCAGACATGGCCCGGCTCCAGCTGGCGCGGTTTGAAGTTCAGCCGGGCCAAAGCCTGTTCGACTGAGGCGTTTCGATGTCTGTTTCCGGTGCTGTCGTTCACGATCCGTCCCGTCCGCGAAAGCGCCGCTGGTAGTGGGCGTCGTAAAGTGAACTCTCGCCAAAGTCTTCCGCTGCCAGTGAGCGGCCGACGAAGATGATCGCCGTGCGCTCCATCGGATCGGCGGCCAATTGCGCCGCGATCGTCGCCAGCGTGCCGGTCAGCAGTCGCTCGTCCGGCCAGGAGGCGCGGAAGACAACCGCCACCGGGCAATCGGCGCCATAGAATGGCGTCAGCTCGGCGACGACACGGTCGATGGCGTGGATGGCAAGGTGAATGGCCAGCGTCGCGCCGGTGCGGCCGAAGCCGGCCAGGGTTTCGCCGGGCGGCATTTTCGAGGCACGACCGGAGATGCGGGTCAGCACCAGGCTTTGTGCGATTTCGGGAATGGTCAGTTCGCGGCGCAGCGCTGCCGCAGCGGCCGCGAATGACGGCACGCCCGGCGTCAGCGTATAGGCGATGCCGTGCTTCTCCAGCCGGCGGATCTGCTCGGCAACGGCGCTCCACACCGAGAGATCGCCGGAATGCAGGCGGGCGACGTCGTGGCCGGCCCGGTGGGCCGCCACATATTCCGCTTCGATCTCGTCGAGCGACATCGGCGCGGTGTCGATCAATTTCGTGCCGGGCGCGCAGTGCTGCAACAGTTCCGGGGCGACGATCGAGCCGGCATAGAGGCAGACCGGGCAGCTTGCCAGCAGTCTGCTGCCGCGCAAGGTGATGAGGTCGGCTGCGCCAGGTCCGGCGCCGATGAAGTGGACGGTCATGCCCCGTCTCCGCTGATGGCGATGGCGCAGGTGACCGGGCCGAGCACGATGCGGGACCCAAGCAATTTCGCGCCTTTTCCGGCGGCGGCAAGCGCGGAGGCTTCGGAAACCGACGGCGTGCCGGCATGTTCCTGCGACAGGCTCGAGCGGCTGATTGCGCGCGAAGACGCGGCCCTGAGCGCCTCGTCCTCGACCACGATCACCGGTAGGGCGAGCTCGCGCCCCGCGGAGAAGATTGCCTGCTCGTCCTGCTTCAGAGAAGCGGTGGCGAGCGCCGAAAGCGCCGTCATCGCCAACCCATGCGCTTCCAGCGCGGTTTCTATGGCCGCAAGAACGTCTTGCACACTCACGCCTTTGCGGCTGCCGATGCCCGCGATCATCATGGCTTGACCCAGCTCCATTGGGTGACCGGCATAGCCGGCCGCCATGCCTGCATCGAACCAACCGGTGAAGCACGGGAGATAGAGATGTGGGTGAGATCGCCGCCGACCGCGGCGTGACGGGCGAGAAGCAGCGCCTCCATCTCCAGCGTCACCGCGTTGGCGACCAGCCGGCCGCCAACACGCAGGGCCTTGATCGCCGCGCCCAGCACGCCGGTATCGCTGCCGCCGCCGCCGATGAAGATCGCGTCGGGCGTGCCTAGCCTGGCAAGCGCCTTCGGTGCCGAGCCTTCGACCACGACAAGGCCGGGCACGCCACAGTGTGAAGCGTTGCGGCGGATGCGGGCGGCGCGGGTTGGATCGGCCTCGATGGCAATGGCGCGCATGGAGGGATGGGCGAGCATCCATTCGATGCCAATTGAGCCTGAGCCGGCGCCGATGTCCCACAGCAATTCGCCGCGCCTGGGGGCGAGGGCGGACACGGTGATGGCGCGCACCTCGCGCTTGGTGATCTGGCCGTCATGCTCGAATAAATGATCGCCAAGGCCCGATGTCAGCGGCAGGGTGCGTGCTTCTGAAGTTGAGTCAACGTCGATTGCCAGCACGTTGAGCGGATTGATCTTTTCGAGGTCGAAGGCGTCCGCACGCGTCGAACGCAGCCTTTCGTCCGGGCCGCCCAGTGCCTCCAGAATCGTTAGACGCGACGCGCCGAAGTCGAGTTCGGTGAGCAGGCGCGCAATCGCGGCTGGTGCATCGCCGTCCGAGGTCAGCGCAAGGATGCGGGTGCCCGGATGCAGCAGTGGCCGGATCAGGTCGAGCGAGCGGCCGTGCAGCGAAATGGTCTCGATATCCTGCAGCGCCCAGCCGAGGCGGGCGGCGGCCAGCGATGTGGCCGAAGGGGCGGGAATCACCTCCATCTCTTGCGAAGGAATCTTGCGAGCAAGGGTGACGCCGACACCATGGAAGAACGGATCGCCGGAGGCCAGCACACAGACCTTTTTACCCGCAAGTGCCAGCACGTCGCGCATTTCTGCATCGAAAGGGGTCGGCCAGGCGCGTGTTTCGCCTTTGGTGAGCGATGCGACAAGGGCAAGGTGGCGCGTGCCGCCGAAGACGAATTCGGCCTCGGCGATCAGCCGCTTGGCCTCTTCGCCGAGACCCGCTACACCGTCCTCGCCGATGCCGACGATTGTTAGCCATCTTGAGTTGAGCTTGGCGCCGCGCGGACCGTCAGCAGGCATGATGACCCACCGTATTCTGATCCTCGGCGGAACCACCGAAGCCCGGCAACTGGCGGGAAAGCTGGTCGCGCGCACCGATGTGTCGCTCACGCTGTCGCTGGCCGGCCGCACCGAAAATCCTGTCGCGCAAGACGTGCCCACCCGTACGGGTGGTTTCGGTGGTGCCGCCGGGCTGGCGGCATATCTGCGCGAGACCCACATCGACCTGCTGATCGACGCCACGCATCCCTATGCGGCGCAAATCTCCGCCAATGCCACGGAAGCGGCGCATGAGGCCGGCGTGCCGATCATTGCGCTCAGGCGCCCGGGCTGGGAGCCTGCCGAAGGCGACCGGTGGACGCTGGTCGACAGTGTTGCCAGCGCGGTGACGGCGCTGGGGTCGGCTCCACGCCACGTTTTCCTGGCGCTCGGGCGGCAGGAGGTCGCCGCTTTTGAGGCCGCACCCCAACATCACTATCTTATCCGCAGCGTCGATCCGGTCGAGCCAAGGCTCGCTGTGCCCGATGCGACCTATCTCTTGGCGCGCGGGCCGTTCCCGGAAGCCGACGAACGTGCACTGCTTCTGGAACACCGCATCGACGTCGTCGTTTCCAAGAACAGCGGCGGCGAGGCGACCTACGGCAAGATCGCCGCAGCGCGGGCAATCGGCATCGAGGTGGTCATGATCCGTAGGTCGACGCTGCCGGATGTCCCGTCGGCGGAAACCGTCGAAGCGCTTGCCGCGATGGTCGATCATTTTCTGGTCAGTCATTTTCTTGGGCCCGCCGCCGAACGCGGCGTGTAGACCAGCGCCGGTTTTTCGCCGCGCTTGATGATCCTGGTTTCCGGCGAGCCGATGATGATGCAGGTCGCCATGTCGGCCTTTTCCGCATCGGCTTCCGCCAGCAAAAACACCTCGATGCGCTCGTCGGGACGGCCGGCGGCGCGGCCGAAGACGACCGGCGTGGTGCCGGGCAAGATCGCCGTGAGGCATTCGAAGGCGCGGCCAAGCTGCCAGGGGCGCGCCTTGCTGATCGGATTGTAGAGCGCGATGACGAAGCCGGCGCCCGCCGCCGCCAGCAGCCGCAGCTCGATCAGGTCCCAGGGTTTTAGGTTGTCGGACAACGAGATGGCGCAGAAATCATGGCCGAGCGGTGCACCGATGCGGGCAGCGACCGCGAGCATTGCGGTGATACCCGGCAGCATCGCGACGTCAACGGCACGCCATTCGGCCGGGCCGGCCTCGATCGCCTCGCAGACGGCCGCTGCCATGGCAAAGACGCCGGGGTCGCCGCCCGAGACGACGGCGACAGCGTGGCCCTGCGCAGCCTTTACCAGCGCGTCCCTGGCGCGGGACAGCTCCTCGCGATTGTCCGAGGCGACGCGGGTCTGGTCGGGGCGCAGATCGAGCCGGTCGAGATAGGGCTTGTAGCCGTAGAAGAATTTTGCCTCGGCGACGGCGCGGCTTGCCTCCGGCGTGACCTGGTCGGCATTGCCTGGTCCGAGGCCGATGACGGTCAGGCGGCCGCTCATGTTTCGGCTCCCAATGCGGCGGGCCGGCCTGACCAGCCGGCCACCAGCACGATGGCGAAGTAGGGCGCCTTGTCGTCCTGCTTGTCGGCCAGCGGCATCGAAACGCCGCCCCGCATGGTGCCGCGCTCGACATAGACGGCACGCGCCAGCTTGTCGGTCGCTTCCAGTGCACGCCTGATCTTGGGCAGGTTACGGCCGACCTTCATGATGACGGCGGCATCGGTGTCGGCGAGGCGGCGGGTCAGCTCGAATTCGCTCATCGTGCCCGGCAGCACGGTCAATACATCGTCGCCCTGGACGATCGGCGTTCCGGTCGCCGACCAGCAGCCGGACATGGCGGTGACGCCGGGAATGACCTCGGTCGGGAAGCGGTGCGCCAGCCTGACATGCAGATGCATGTAGGAGCCGTAGAACAGCGGGTCGCCTTCCGAAAGCACCGCGACCGTCCTGCCGGCGCTGAGGTGCTCGGCGATTTTTTCGGCCGACTCTTCGTAGAAATCCGCTATCTGCGACCGGTAGTCGCTGTGATCCTTGTCGATTTCGGTGGTGACGGGATAGAGCAGCGGCAATTCAATCAAATCAGGACGAAAATGCGCGCCGACGATGGCACGCGCATTGCTGTTGTTGCCGCGCTTGGCGAAATGCGCGACCACGTCGGCTTCGGCCAGCGCGCGCACGGCCTTGAGCGTCAGCAGTTCGGGGTCGCCGGGACCGGTGCCGACGCCGACAAGCCTGCCTTTTGCAATCGTGTTCACAGACCCGGCCTCGCCAGTGCGTTGAGTGCGGCGGCCGTCATGGCGCTGCCGCCAAGCCTGCCGCGCACGATCGCGTAGGGCACGCCATAGGAATTCTCGGCCAGCGCATCTTTCGATTCGGCAGCACCGACGAAACCGACCGGCATGCCGATGATAACGGCCGGTTTCGGCGCGCCGTCGCGCAATCTTTCCAGCAGGTAGAAAAGTGCTGTCGGCGCATTGCCGATGGCGACGACCGAACCGGCCATGCGTTCGCCCCACAGGTCTATGGCTGCAGCGGAGCGGGTGTTGCCGATCTTTTTCGCGACGTCAGACGTTTGCGGGTCGCGCAGCGTGCAGATCACCTCGTTACCGGCCGGCAACCGGGCGCGGGTGACACCGTGCGAGACCATCTCCGCGTCGCAGAAGATCGGCGCGCCACCCGCCAAAGCCGTGCGTGCGGCGGCGACGAAATCGCTGGAAAAAACAAAGTGCCTGCTGGCCTCCACCTGGCCGCAGGCATGGATCATGCGGATGGCAACATCGGCCTCGGCATCGGAAAAGCGCGACAGGTCGGCCTCGGCGCGAATGATGGCGAAGGAGCGCTCATAGATGGCCGTGCCGTCATGGATATAGTCGTAGGCGGCCATGTTTATTCCTGTCGATAGAGTTCGGCGACACCGGCCGCGCCAAGCCTTGTCAGGCAGGCGGCGGTGGTATCGCCTCGAAGTCGTGCCTCGCGGACCGCTGCCGCAATCCGGCCAACGCCGCGCGCGGCGTCATAGCCTGGCCAGTATCCGGCAGGAAGGGCCTTTGCCGTCCCGTCCACGACAAGACCGGCTCCGTTTTCGCCACCGATCAGCGTCAGCGCCGCCGGGCCGGGATGCGCGCAGCCCTTGGCGCAGCCGGAAATATGAAGCGTGAGCGAGGAATCGAGGATGTCGCGGTTTTCCGCAGCGATGGTCTCGGCGATGTCGCGCGTCGCGATCCGGCCGGAGGCGCAGGCTGGCGCACCAGGGCAAGCGGCGATCCTGGTGCGCGGATCAGCAGCGTCGGTGACGAAGCCGAGGGTGGCGGCGGCATCTCTCAGGGAAGAGCAGCCGGACAACTGAAGACCAAGGAATAGCAGCGCGCGGCCCGGCGCCAGGCGAACTTCGATGGCGCCAAGGGCGAGGGCCTGTTGTATGAGGTCGATGAGTTTTTGCGCCGGCATGCTGCCGAAGGGCAGGCCGATGCCGAGGGCGGTTGCATCACCGCCGAGAGGGAATAGGCCGATTGGCGAAGGAGCTGGCGCGGCCGTGAGAGGAAGGCATTCCTTCGCGAGCGCGAAGGAATGCCAACTGGCGAGAGATGTTAGCTGCCTCTCCGACAAATCCCTTGCATGGGCTTCACGGCCTTTTTCGGCAACCATTCTCAGAATCGCGACGGCGATATCACGGGCCGCATTTTCCTCGACCATGACGAGCGGCGTCGCATTCTGCCTGTCGCCGGCAACGGCTACCAGCCACTGGACACCCGCATCAATCCGCATCGCAGCCAGCCTGACATCGGCCGAAACCGCATCCATGGTCAGCCGCCCGCCGCCATCGACAATGACCGAAACCTTCGGCCCGAGGCGCTGTCCCAGCCCGGCGTCCTCGATTGCCGCCCGAATCCGCTCCGCCAGCGGGCGCGGATCGGCGATCTCTTCGGGATCGAGCCCCGCAAGCGGCCCGGTCTCGACCGGCACGCCGGTGCGTACGGCGATACCCGTTGCATCGACCTCCACCGCCAGCAGCCGGGCGCTTGCCGGCGTCAGGCCGCGTATCTGCAGGCTACCACGTGCGGTCACTTCCATGATGCCGTTGCCATGCCGCAAGGCGGATTCACCGAGTCCGAGCAAGGACTTCGGCGAGAGTCCTCCGGCGACCGGATTGAGCCGCACCAGACGCCCGTCGCCGGTCTGCATCGGCGCGGACAAAGCGGGGCAGGCACCGCGACGTGAGAAGGCGTTCATGCGGCCACCCCCAGCGCCTGGGCCTCGGCGATCAGTGCGGCGAGATCGTCATCGATGGAATTGCGTAGCGGATGCCAGAGACCGCGCCGCCGCGCCGACAGAAACCGCTCGGCGATCACCTTCGCGGCGGAAGGGTTCTCGCGCAAGATGAAGGCGCGAACCACGGGATCGCCGAGATAGGCGTCGTGCACGACCTCGATCAGCGTGCCCGATATGGCATGGGTGGTCTCAGCGAAGCCGACCAGCCGGTCGACCGTCTCGGCGAATTCCGAAGCACCACGCGGCCCGTGCCGCATCTGGCCTGATATGAAGCGCGGGTTGACCGCGCGGGCGCGAACTACCCGAGATACGGCTTCTCCAACCGAACGCGGCTTCGGCTTTTGCGGATCCGTGGTGTCGAGGACGATCACGTCGGCATTCTTGCCGAGTGCCGCAAGCGCCGCCGAAAAACCGCCGATGAAGGCGACGTCGGCCGAGCCTTCCAAAATATCGCGGCCGGGATCATCTCCCGTATGGACGAGAAGGTTGGCCTCGGCGACACGATCCTCGAACGCGCCGGGCGCCGAGATACCTTCGCCGTCGGCGCCGCCATATGCATGCGAGGTGGCGTCGAGATACGCGCGACCGATCTCTTCGCGCGCGGCCCAGTCGCCGCTCGACAGCAAATCCTCGCCGCCGGCGCCGTAGGTGCCGGGCGAGGTGCCGAAAATGCGCGGGCTGATCTTCCCCTCGGCGCGGGTCTTGGCCGCGAGCGGGTTTTCCGAAGCGTCCTCGTCGCGGGCGGCCACGGCGCTGGCGGCAGCATCGATCAGCGCGATCTGGGTCGGGAACATATCACGAAACAGGCCTGATATGCGCCAGGTGACATCGACGCGCGGGCGGCCAAGCGTTGCCGGCGGCAGCACCTCGATGCCGGTGACGCGGCCGGTGGCAGAGTCCCATTGCGGCCGGCAGCCCATCAGCGCCAGGCCTTGCGCGATCTCCTCGCCGCCGGTGCGCAGCGAGGCCGAGCCCCAGAGGTCGATGACCAGCGAGCGCGGCCAGTCGCCATGCGATTGCATGTAGCTGCGCAAGACCTCGTCGGACGCCACCCTGCCGAGATCGAAGGATGTCGGCGTCGGCATGTTGCGTGGATCTGATGTGAACAGATTGCGGCCGGTCGGCAGCACATCGCGCCGGCCACGCGCCGGTGCCCCGGCCGGACCGGCAGCGACATGGCGGCCGTCGAGCACTGCGATGACTGCCGTCTTCTCGGCCGCCGCACTTTGCTCGCGCAGCGGATCGGTCTCACCCTCGGCTGAGCGGCCATAGATGTGAAGGCCGTCCTTGATGGCAAAATCCTTGAGGTCGCAGAGCCAGGCGTCGATGCGGCGCAGCGCCTCGTCGGGCGCGTCGGTTCCGGCGACGCCGGCTTCGGAGGCGAGGCCGCTCTTTTGTGCGGTTTCGACGATCAGTTTCGCCAGGCGATCGCGGCGGCGGCGGTCGAGCCCGTCGGCCTGGGCGTATTCGTCGACCAGCCGTTCAAGCTGGTGCTGGTTCTCATCGAGCCCGGCGCCGGTCAGCGGCGGCGGTAAATGGCCGAGGGTGACGGCGGCAATGCGCCGCTTGGCCTGTGCTGCCTCTCCCGGGTTGGAGACGATGAACGGATAGATGACGGGCAGGGGGCCAGTGACGATCTCAGGAAAACAGTTTTCGCTAAGCGCAACGGTCTTGCCGGGCAGCCATTCCAGCGTGCCGTGGGCGCCGACATGGACGAGAGCATGGACGCCGACCGATTTGCGCAGCCACAGACCGAAGGCGATCAGCGCATGCCGCGGCGGCAATGTCGGGTCGTGATAGTCGGCGCGGCGGTCGGCCGATCGCCCGCGATCGGGGGCGAGCGCCACGGTGATGTTGCCGAAAGTCGCGGCGCGGAAGGGGAAATTTGCGGTGGTGGGCGCTTGAACACCCCCCTCTGTCGTGCCGGACACGTCCGGCAGGACAGAGGGGGGTGCGTCGCACAAACCTGTCTCATCTGCCGCATTCCCCCACGCGGCCGTCACGGCAGCTATTGCCTCAGCCGGCAATTCCGTCGAAAGGTCGAGATAGTCCCCTAGTCCCAATCCACCTTCGCTGCGCTCCAGCATCTTCAGCAACGCGCGCGGCGTTTGCGGAATCCCTTCAACGGCGTAGCCCTGTTCGCTCAGGTCGTGCAGCATTGCCAGCACGCTGGACGGCACATCGAGGCCGACGGCGTAGCCGGTGCGGCCGGGTGCGCTCGGATAGTCGGGGATCAGGATGGCGAGCTTGCGTTCCGCGCGCGGCGTGCGCTGCAGGCGGATGAAGGCTTGGACACGGTTCGCCACCTGCGCGACGCGGTCCGGCTCCGGCCGGTTGGCGAAGGCGCGGAAGGCCAGTGCCGGGTCGGTTTCGCTCTCGCCTTTGAAGGAAATGGCGCCGGCCAGAATGCGGCCGTCGAGCTCCGGCAATACGACATGCATGGCGAGGTCGGCGGGCGCCAGCCCGCGCTGATTGTTTTGCCAGATGTCACGACGAGTCGTCGCGACGATGACCTGGAAGACCGGCACGCCGGCGCGGTCGAACAGGGTTTCGACGCCGGGCTCGGCGCCGGAAGCGAAAGCCGTCGCGGTGATGATCGCGGCAGGGTTCAGCGCTGCGAGCGCGGTCTCGACGAAGGCGAGCGATGCTGGGTCCTTGAGGCTGGAGACGAAGATGGGGACGGGGGCCATTCCGCGCGCGCTCAGCGCCTCAAAAAGAGCGTCGATGGGCGCGACATCGGCGGCGAGCAGCATCGAGCGATAGAACAGGATGGGAATGACAGGCGCGGCGTATCCCTTCCCCTCGAGGGGAGGGTGGCCCGCAGGGGCGGGTGGGGTCGTTGCGGCAGTGCGCGACGTTTCTTTCTGTCGAAGCGCTTCAGGGTGTCGGCGCACTTCAGAGAGGACCCCACCCCCGGCCTGCGGCCGGACCCTCCCCTCGAGGGGGAGGGGGACGACACCGCGTCCCGGCTCATAATAGCCCGCCTTCGGCACGCTGACCGGCTCCGCGACCGCCATGTCCGATCCCGCCAGCCGGGCCAGCCGATGCACCAGCGCTGTCATGTTGGCCGGGCCGCCCTCGCGAAAATAATTGAGCAGACCGTCGAGCTCTTCGCGGGGCAGCGTCGAGCATTCGATCAGCCGCAAATCCTCGTCGTGGCTCTCGCCGGGCAGCAGCGCCAGTTTTATGCCGCGTGCGCGGGCGGTCGAGGCAAGCTGGTCGCAGCCATAGCGCCACCAGTCATAGCCGCCGAGAATGCGAACCAAAATAACCCTGGCGTGGCGGGCGACGCTGTCGATCCAGAGGTCGACGGACATGGGATGGCGCAGATCACGCAAAGGCGCCAGCCGCATCGACGGCAGGCGATCCGCACCTGCCTTCCACGCCGCCGCCAGCCCGGCCAGATCGCTGTCGGTGAAGGACAGCGCCACGACATCCGCAGGCGTCTGCCTGAGATCAACGGGCTCGGCGAGATCGTCGAGCGAGGCGGATGTTGTGGTGAGGATGTGCATCGCGGCTCGTGCCTGGGGTCAGCCGGCGAGGATACGCTCGATGGCCGGGCGGTTCAGCCCTTTCAGACCGATGACGACGAGACGCGAACGGCGGTCGTCCTCAGTGGTCCAGGCGCGGTCGTAATAGTGATTGACGCGCGGACCGACAGCCTGCAGCAACAGCCGCATCGGCTTGCCGCCGACGTCGACGAAACCCTTGACGCGCAGCACGTTCTCTTCCTCCGCCGCCGTGGCGACACGCAAAGCCAGCTCATCGGGATTGGCGATCGACGGAATGTCGATGACGAAGGAATCGAAGTCGTCGTGCTCGTGGTCGAGTTCGTCGTCGTGGTGGGTCTTGCGGTTCTCGATGTCGTCCTCGACGGCAAGGCCGAGGCCGAGCAGCACAGACGGATCGACCTTACCTTGCGAGGTCGGCATGATCTTGACGGCGCGCGCGGTGTGCTCGCCGATGATGGCATTGGCGCGGGCCGAACCGGCGGCGTCCATCAAGTCGCTCTTCGACAATATGATCAGGTCGGCGCAAGCGAGTTGGTCCTCGAACACCTCCTCGACCGGGTCGTCGTGGTCGAGCGTCTCGTCCTGCGCGCGCTGCGCCTGCAGGGCGTCCATGTCGTTGGCGACGCGGCCTTCGGCCAGCGCCGGTCCGTCGACCACGGCGACGACGCCGTCCACGGTCACCCGGCTCTTCACCGACGGCCACTGGAAGGCCTGGACCAGCGGCTTGGGCAGAGCCAGCCCAGAGGTTTCGATCAGGATATGGTCGACCTTCGGCGTCAGCGACAGGATCTGGTCGAGCGCCGGGACAAAGTCGTCGGCGACGGTGCAGCAGATGCAACCATTGGCCAGCTCGACGATATTGTCCTCGGGGCAGGTGTCGATGCCGCATCCCTTGAGGATCTCGCCGTCGATGCCGATGTCGCCGAACTCGTTGACGATGATGGCCAGCCGCTTGCCCCCGGCGTTTTCGAGCAGATGGCGGATCAGCGTTGTCTTGCCGGCGCCGAGGAAGCCGGTGACGACGGTGCAGGGCACGCGGGAGACGGAAGCGGTCATGTCAGGTCCTTCAAAAGGTCGAGGGGAGGGATGCGGGCGACGAGGCCGCGCTTCAGACTATCGGGGCGGCCGCGCCATGGAATGAGACCGTCCGTCGAGGTGGCGAAGAGCTTTGCGCCAGTGACGAGATCGGCGCCGCTTGTCGTGGTCAGGTCGCCGAAGACGTAGCTCCAGCAGCCGTCGCGCAGGATCGCGGCGCTCAGCCGGCGCTTGCAGTTGCCGAGGCATTCGACGCTGCGGATACGGATATTTTCGCCGGAAGCGGCGCGGCGCGTGTCTTCGGCCAACAATTCGCCGGCGCGGGGATGGCCATCGGAGCCGGTCTCGTCACGGCAGGAGGCGCAGACGATCACCGTGACGCCGGCCAAGGGATCACTATCGGGCAATACGTCCGCTGTCTCAGCCGAAAAACTGCTGTCGCGTTCCAAATCAGGCTCCATGCCCGGAAAACCCGCCAGGCGATCGGATTCTTTTGTCCTAGACGGCAGGTCTCCTGGCTCGCGGGTCATCGCCTTGGTGCCGCCTTCCCGGGACCGTCCCAGTGGTTTTCGGCCTTGGCTCGTCGCTTACAGTTGCGGGGACAGCCGCGGATTTGAAATCGGAATTTCGCACCGCATTCCCTCTTGGCTCCTCCCTTTGCCGAGAGGAGACCGTCTGGATTGGATTTAGGCCTGTGCAGGCAGTCGTGTCAACGCACGTCTACGATGCGGCAATGTTGGCGAGAGCCGAACCCAGGTCGCCGGCCGGAGTCACTTCGATGCGTTCCAGCCCGAGCCAACCCTGCATCAGCTTCAACTCCTCGAAGAGTTCGGCGGCGGTTTTCGGCGGGGCGCCGGGCTCGGCATAGGCGGCATGGACGCGCAGCACGCCGGCGGGGCGGTCGGCCTTGAGATCGATGCGAGCCACGATCCTTTCGCCGAGCAGGAACGGCAGCACATAATAGCCGTACTGGCGCTTTTCGACGGGGGTGTAGATCTCGATGCGATAGCGGAAGTCGAACAGTCTTTCCGTGCGCGACCGCTCGAAGACGACCGGATCGAACGGAGCGAGCAGCGCGCGTGCCTCGATCTTGCGCGGAAAACGGGCGTCCTTGTAAAGATAGGCAGGCTTGTCCCAGCCTTCGACGCGTACGGGCAAAAGATCGCCGGCCTCGACCAGTTCCTCAATCCGGCCCTTGATGTCGGCTGGAGAGAGGCGGAAATAATCGCGCAGGTCGCCCGCCGTCGCGACCCCGTGGGCGCGGGCGGAAATGCGCAGCAATTCGCGGTGCGCATCCTCAGGGGAGGGCACTGGCAGGGCAAGTATCGCAGGCGGCAGCACTCGCTCCGGCAGATCGTAGCGCCGCTCGAAGCCACGACGCGACGCCGTGGTGATGCGGCCAGCCCAGAACAGCCATTCGAAAGCGTGCTTGGCATCGCTCCAGCCCCACCAGCCGCCCGAGCCTTTCTGGCCCTCCAGGGCGGAAGCGGCGATCGGGCCGCGTTGAACGACCTCGCGATAGATGTCTTCAATGTAGGCGGCGCGTTCGCGGCCCCACTTGGCCAGCCCGTTATACATTTCCTCGCCGCGCTCGGCCCGCTCCATGCGCCAGCGCATCAGTGGATAGGTCTCGACCGGCAGAAAGGAGGCCTCATGCGCCCAATATTCGAAGACTTTGCGCTTGCGCGTCACGGCGGCGTTGTCGAGCAGCGCAAGCGGGTAGGGGCCAAGCCGCGAATAGAGCGGCATATAGTGAGCACGCACCACCGCACTGACGGAATCGATCTGCAGCAGGCCGGTGCGGGCAAGGACGCGGGCCAGATGGCGGCGATCAGGCGTGCTGTTAGGGCGAGGATCGGCAAACCCCTGTGCGGCAAGCGCGATGCGCCGGGCCATGGCGAGCGAGATTTTTTCCTTCATGCAGACGGCACTCTGTTGGCATTCGACCCAAGGTTTGGACGATGATTCCGCGCCATGCTAGCAGGGTTTTGGCGGCATCTATGTCAGGAGAGGAAACTGGAGTAAAAGATGAAAGAAATCAAACAGGAGCGGATCGGACCAGTTTATCCGGATATGCCGTCCAGGCACCGTGTTTTGAACAAGGTTTGACTTGCTTCGCCGAAAGCGCTGCGCTAACCCTCGCCGCGTTGCAGCATAGAGCCTCCTAAAACGGTTCAGTGGTTAAACTGTCACGCTTCCGCAAGTGGGTCCGGTGCTGTAATCAGAGTGGATTGGCCGCCAACGGAAAGCTGCAGCATGAACGCATTGTTGAGTTCGTACCTGCCCATCGTCCTGTTCATCGGCGTGGCGCTGGTCGTCGGCCTGGCGCTGCTTGCCGCCCCCTTCCTGGTGGCCTTCCGCAACCCAGATCCGGAAAAGCTTTCCGCCTATGAGTGCGGCTTCAATTCGTTCGACGACGCCCGCATGAAGTTCGACATCCGCTTCTACCTGGTGTCGATCCTGTTCATCATCTTCGATCTGGAAGTGGCCTTCCTGTTCCCGTGGGCCGTGTCTTTCAGCCAGATCGGCATGCTCGGTTTCTGGTCGATGATGGTGTTTTTGGCGGTGCTGACCATCGGCTTTGCCTATGAATGGAAGAAAGGAGCGCTGGAATGGGATTGAGCGACAATTCCGGCACGCTCGTCGCGCCGAAGCCGAAGGGCATTCTCGACCCCAGCACCGGGAAGCCGGTGGGGGCGAATGATCCATTCTTCCTCGAGATCAACAACGAACTGGCCGACAAGGGTTTTCTGGTCACCTCCACCGAGGCGCTGATCACCTGGGCGCGCAGCGGCTCGCTGATGTTCATGACCTTCGGTCTTGCCTGCTGCGCGGTCGAGATGATCCACACCTCGATGCCGCGCTATGACTCGGAGAGGTTCGGTGTCGCTCCTCGCGCGTCTCCGCGCCAGTCCGACATCATGATCGTCGCCGGCACGCTGACCAACAAGATGGCGCCGGCGCTGCGCAAGGTCTACGACCAGATGCCGGAGCCGCGCTACGTCATCTCGATGGGCTCCTGCGCCAATGGCGGCGGCTATTACCACTATTCCTATTCGGTGGTGCGAGGCTGCGATCGCGTCGTGCCGGTCGACATCTACGTGCCCGGCTGCCCGCCGAGTGCGGAAGCGCTGCTTTACGGCATTCTTCTCCTGCAGAAGAAGATCCGCCGCACCGGCACGATCGAACGGTGAGCGGCATGATCCAGTCCTTGAATGAACTCTCGACCCATCTCGGAGAGAAGCTGAACGGCCGGATCGGCGAGGCGGTGTTTGCCTATGGCGAACTCACCATCTCTGTCGAGCCGCACGATCTGATCGAAGTGGTGACCTTCCTGCGCGACGATCCAAAATGCCAGTTCATCTCGATCATCGACGTGTGCGGCGCCGATTATCCGTCGCGGGCCAAGCGCTTCGACGTCGTCTATCATCTCTTGTCGCCGAAGCAGAATATTCGGATTCGCATCAAGGTCCAGGCCGACGAGGAAACCGTGGTGCCGTCGATCACCGGCGTCTATCCCGGCGCCGACTGGTTCGAACGCGAAACCTACGATCTCTATGGCGTTCTGTTCTCGGGCCATCCCGATTTGCGGCGGATTCTGACCGATTACGGCTTCGAGGGTCATCCGCTGCGCAAGGATTTTCCGCTGACCGGTTTCGTCGAGGTGCGCTACGACGACGAGGCCAAGCGGGTCATCTACGAGCCGGTGGAATTGAAGCAGGAATTCCGCAATTTCGATTTTCTGTCTCCGTGGGAAGGTACGGATTACGTGCTCCCGGGGGATGAGAAGGCAAAGCAGTAAATGGCTGAAACCTCCGTTCGCAACTTCAACATCAATTTCGGCCCGCAACATCCGGCGGCGCATGGCGTTTTGCGCCTCGTGCTGGAGCTCGATGGCGAAGTCGTCGATCGCGTCGATCCGCATATCGGGCTGTTGCATCGCGGCACTGAAAAGCTGATCGAAGCCAAAACCTATCTGCAGGCGGTGCCATATCTCGACCGGCTCGACTATTGCGCGCCGATGAACCAGGAGCATGCCTTCGCGCTTGCCGCCGAGCGACTGCTCGGCATCGAAGTGCCGAAGCGCGGCCAGCTGATCCGCGTGCTTTATTGCGAGATCGGCCGCATCATGTCGCACATCCTCAATGTGACGACGCAGGCGATGGATGTCGGCGCGCTGACGCCGCCCTTGTGGGGCTTCGTCGAACGTGAAAAACTCATGGTATTCTATGAGCGGGCCAGCGGTTCGCGCATGCATGCGGCCTATTTCCGGCCCGGCGGCGTCCACCAGGACCTGCCGCAGAAGCTGGTCGAGGATATCGGCAACTGGATCGACCCGTTCCTGAAATCGCTCGACGATCTTGACGCACTGCTGACCGGCAACCGCATCTTCAAGCAGCGCAATGTCGATATCGGCACGGTGTCGCTGGCCGATGCCTGGGCCTGGGGTTTTTCCGGCGTGATGGTGCGCGGCTCGGGTGTGGCCTGGGACCTGCGCAAGTCGCAGCCCTACGAATGTTATTCGGAGATGGATTTCGACATCCCGATCGGCAAGAACGGCGACTGCTTCGACCGTTACCTCGTGCGCATGGAAGAGATGCGCCAGTCGGCGAAAATCATGCGCCAGTGCGTCGACCTGCTGCTCGGCAAGGAAGGTGCGGGGCCGGTGTCGAATCTCGACGGCAAGGTGGTGCCGCCGAAGCGTGCGGCGATGAAGCGTTCGATGGAAGCGCTGATCCATCACTTCAAGCTCTACACCGAAGGCTACCGCGTGCCAGCGGGCGAGGTCTATGCGGCGGTCGAAGCGCCGAAAGGCGAGTTCGGCGTTTACCTGGTCTCGGACGGCACCAACAAACCCTATCGCTGCAAGCTGCGCGCGCCAGGCTTTGCCCATCTGCAGGCCATGGATTTCCTGTGCCGCGGCCACATGCTGGCCGACGTCACCGCCGTGTTGGGTTCACTCGATATCGTCTTCGGGGAGGTTGACCGCTAGCAATGAACGCGCTTGTCACCGCAGCGGTCCTGACGATGGCGGCCCAAGTCCCTGCTTGGGGCCCCGATGGTCGGCTATTGTCGAGAGATCTGCTCAAGATTGGGTTTGAGCTGGTTGCGGAAGGTGACTTATTGATGGGGCGCACGTTCGAGAGACATGCACCGATGGATGAGGGGATTGTTCTTCATTCCTTCCCGCAGTGCCAGTTGGACTCGTTCGTTGCCCAGGTGCCCAGCCGGCCACGGCCTTACTGTGTCTCTTGGGTTGACGATCGTTATGACGAATACATCCGCCTGAAGCGCGGGAAAGAAGAGTTTGTGTGCGTGTTAGGGCAATCTGAGAACTGCTATCGCGTCTCTGGCTCGGTTCAGTAAGAAGTAAACAAAGCGAAAATCATGTCAGTCCGCCGTCTCGCAGAAGCCAGCCTCCAGCCAGCCTCGTTCGCCTTCAGCCGGGCGAATGCGGCAGCGGCGAAGCAATGGATCAAGAAATACCCGAAGGGCCGCGAGCAATCGGCGATCATCCCCTTGCTGATGCTGGCGCAGGAGCAGGAAGGCTGGGTGACCAAGGCGGCGATCGAGGCGATCTCCGACATGCTCGGCATGCCCTACATCAGGGGGTTGGAGGTCGCCACCTTCTACACGCAATACCAGCTCAATCCGGTCGGCACCCGCGCGCATATCCAGGTCTGCGGCACCACGCCCTGCATGCTGCGCGGCTCGGAAGCGCTGATGGACGTGTGCCGCTCGAAGATCCATCACGACCAGTTCCACACCAACGACAAGGGTACGCTGTCGTGGGAGGAGGTCGAATGCCTTGGCGCCTGCGTCAACGCGCCGATGGTGATGATTTTCAAGGACACGTTCGAGGACCTGACGCCGGAGCGGCTTGCCGAGATCATCGATCTCTACGACGCCGGCAAGGGCGCCTCGGTGACGCCGGGCCCGCAGAATGGCCGCATCACCTCCGAGCCGATCACCGGCCTGACGACGCTGAAGAGCGAAAAGGCGATCCTGAAGACGACCCGCGACAGGGAAGCCAAGGCAGCCGCCAAGGCCGCCAGGGAGGCCGCGCCAGCGGCAATTGTCGCAACGCCGGGGGCTCCGGCCGCACAGGTACCGGCTCCCCCTGTCGCGCCATCGAAAGCCAGCAAGCCGAAGACCGATGCGCCCGAAACCAGCCCGGCGCTGAGATCACCTTCGCCGTCGAAGGTCGCACCAGAGACGGAAAAGGCGGCGAGCGTCGCCGCACCGCGGCATTCGGCGGCCAACGCCAACAAGGCCGCGCCGGAGGTCGAAAACGTTTCGAAACAGCGCAGCGGTCCCAAGACCAAGGCTGAGCCAGCGGCTGCTTTCAAGGCGCCGGAATTGAAGAATGCGCCGTTGGGCGCTGGCGGCAAGAAGGTAGCCGCCAAGCCGGCCAAGCCGTCGCTCATGGACAAGAATCGGCCCACCGGCAAGAAACCGGTCTGAGGAACGAACAATGCTTCAGGACAGAGACCGCATCTTCAACAACATCTACGGCCGCTTCGACAAGTCGCTGGCCGGCGCGATGGCGCGCGGCGCCTGGGACAACACGCCTGGCATCATCGCCAAGGGGCGCGACTGGATCGTCAACGAGATGAAGGCATCCGGCTTGCGCGGCCGCGGCGGCGCCGGCTTCCCGACCGGGCTGAAATGGTCGTTCATGCCCAAGCAGAGCGACGGGAGGCCGAGCTATCTCGTCGTCAATGCCGACGAATCCGAACCCGGCACCTGCAAGGACCGTGACATATTGCGCCACGACCCGCACACGCTGGTCGAGGGCTGCCTGATCGCCGGCTTCGCCATGGGCGCGGTCGCCGCCTACATCTATGTGCGCGGCGAGTTCATCCGCGAGCGCGAGGCGCTGCAGCGCGCCATCGACGAGGCCTATGAGGCCAAGCTGATCGGCAAGAACAACACGTCCGGCTACGACTTCGACATCTACATGCACCATGGCGCCGGCGCCTATATCTGTGGCGAGGAAACGGCGCTGCTCGAAAGCCTCGAAGGCAAGAAGGGCCAGCCGCGGCTGAAGCCGCCATTTCCAGCCAATGTCGGCCTCTATGGCTGCCCGACGACGGTCAACAATGTCGAGTCGATCGCGGTGGCGCCGACCATTTTGCGCCGCGGCGCTGCCTGGTTCTCGTCCTTCGGCCGGCCCAACAATGTCGGCACTAAGCTGTTCTGCATCTCCGGCCACGTCAACAATCCGTGCACAGTCGAAGAGGCGATGTCGATCCCGTTCCGCGAGCTGATCGAGACGCATTGCGGCGGTATTCGCGGCGGCTGGGACAATCTGCTGGCGGTCATTCCGGGCGGCGCTTCGGTGCCGCTGGTGCCGGCGGAGCAGATCATCGACGCGCCGATGGATTTCGATGCGCTGCGCGACCTGAAATCGGGCCTCGGCACGGCGGCTGTCATCGTCATGGACAAGTCGACCGATATCGTGAAGGCGATCGCGCGGCTTTCCTACTTCTACAAGCACGAGAGCTGCGGCCAATGCACGCCTTGCCGCGAAGGCACTGGCTGGATGTGGCGGGTGATGGAGCGGCTGGTGCGCGGCGAGGCGCAGAAGCGTGAGATCGATATGCTGCTCGACGTGACCAAACAGGTCGAAGGCCACACGATCTGCGCCCTGGGCGACGCGGCGGCGTGGCCGATCCAAGGCCTGATGCGGCATTTCCGCGGCGAGGTGGAGCGGCGCATCGACGAGTTTTCGCGCAACGCGCACCGGGCAGAGCCGGTGATGGTTGCGGCGGAATAAACAAGAAAATACGGGCAAACGCCCAAATGAATACGGGCGAACGCCCAAATGAAATACGGGCAAACGCCCGATTTGAGATACGGGCAAGTGCCCGATTTGAGATACGGGCAAGTGCCCGATTTGAGGAAACAGGCCGGGGCATACGGAAGAAACGACCAGGAGACCACCTATGTCGCTGAATTCGAGACCCGATCATTTGATGCCAGATTTGGACCCGTTCGAGAAGATGAACCAGGACCTGACCAGGATGATGCCGAAGGAGATGGCCAGCGCCGTCAATCTCCTGGCGCACCCTGTTGCGGGTGCGGCGGCGCTGTCGGCGCTCGGCTTCGGGCTTGCCAATCATGCCTTTGGGGTGTGGATGGGCGTGCTCTCGGGCGCCGCCGAGGCCTCGCAGCGGCTTTTCCAGCCGATCGTCGACGATTTCGATGCCAGGGTCGAACGCTTTTCCGGGACAGGGACAAGCTCCTCGACCAAGGCGCGCGCGGCGACGAAAACCCTGATCGCCGATGCGCAGTCCTTCGCCAGGAACGTGAATGACATAGCGGCGAGCGGCGTGGATAATACACGGAGCGTGGTGGATGCGGCTGCCGCGCCGACCGGGTTGATGCCCGAGGACTTCAAGCAGCCCAAGGCCATGGATCGTCCGGCAAATCCGGCCGACCTCAAGGCGATATCGGGGATCGGGCCGAAGCTGGAAGAGGTGCTGAACGGCTTGGGGATCTGGACCTACGGCCAGATTGCGGCATGGACGCCGGAAGAGATCGCCTGGGTCGACGATTATCTGTCGTTCAAGGGCCGCATCGAGCGCGACGACTGGCTTGGCCAGGCGGCGGTGCTGGCCGCGGCCAAATATTGAATTCAATGCCGGGCGCGGTTTCGGTTGCGCCCCGGAAAGAAAGATTGCGGAATGTCCGCAGGGGTTTGAGACGACATGGCAAAGCTCAAGGTCGACGGGAAAGAGATTACTGTACCCGACCACTACACGCTGCTGCAGGCAGCCGAGGACGCCGGCGCGGAAGTGCCGCGCTTCTGCTTCCATGAGCGGCTGTCGATCGCCGGCAACTGCCGCATGTGCCTGATCGAGGTGAAGGGCGGTCCGCCCAAGCCGCAGGCGTCCTGCGCCATGGGCGTGCGCGACCTGCGCCCCGGTCCGAATGGCGAAACGCCGGAAATTTTTACCAACACGCCGATGGTCAAGAAGGCCAGGGAAGGCGTGATGGAATTCCTGCTGATCAACCATCCGCTGGATTGCCCGATCTGCGACCAGGGCGGCGAGTGCGACCTGCAGGACCAGGCGATGGCGTTCGGCGTCGATTCCTCGCGCTATCACGAGAACAAGCGGGCGGTCGAAGACAAATATATCGGGCCGCTGGTCAAAACGATCATGAACCGCTGCATCCATTGCACGCGCTGCGTTCGCTTCACCACCGAAATTGCCGGTATTTCCGAGCTCGGCCTGATCGGCCGCGGCGAGGACGCCGAGATCACCACCTATCTCGAAAGCGCGATGACCTCGGAACTGCAGGGCAACGTCATCGACCTTTGCCCGGTCGGCGCGCTGACCTCCAAACCCTACGCCTTCCAGGCACGGCCGTGGGAGCTGACCAAGACCGAATCCATCGACGTGATGGATGCTGTCGGCTCGGCGATCCGCGTCGATTCCAGAGGCCGCGAAGTGATGCGCATCCTGCCGCGCACCAACGAGGCGGTGAACGAGGAGTGGATTTCCGACAAGACCCGCTTCATCTGGGACGGCTTGCGCACCCAGCGCCTCGACCGGCCATACGTCCGCAAGAACGGCAAGCTGGCTCCGGCAAGCTGGGCCGAGGCTTTCTCCGCGATCAAGGAATCGGTGTCGAGCACTGCACCCGACAAGATCGGCGCCATTGCAGGTGATCTCGCCGCCGTCGAGGAGATCTATGCGCTGAAGCTGCTGATGGCCTCGCTCGGCTCGAAGAACACCGACTGCCGCCAAGACGGTGCCGCGCTCGATCCGTCGCTCGGCCGGGCAAGCTATATCTTCAACCCGACCATCGAGGGCATCGAGCAAGCCGACGCGGTGCTGATCATCGGCGCCAATCCGCGCTTCGAGGCATCCTTGCTCAACGCCCGCATCCGCAAGCGCTGGCGGGTCGGCGACCTGCCGGTCGGCGTTATCGGCGATGTCGGCGACACGCGCTACGACTATGAGCAGCTCGGCGCCGGAACGGAATCGCTGAAGGATCTGGCCGACAGCAACGGCAAGTTCTTCCAGGTGCTGAAGAAAGCGACGCATCCGCTTGTTATCGTCGGCCAGGGTGCGCTGGCACGCTCGGATGGCGCGGCCGTGCTCGGCCAGGCGGCGAAGCTCGCCACCGCCGTCAATGCCGCGAGAGCCGACTGGAACGGGTTTGCCGTGATGCACACTGCGGCGGCGCGTGTCGGCGGGCTCGATGTCGGCTTCGTGCCGGGTGAGGGCGGCAAAAACGTCGCCGGAATGCTGGGCGATATGGACGTGCTGTTCCTGCTCGGCGCCGACGAGATCGACATGGCCAAGACCGGCGGCGCCTTCGTCGTTTATATCGGCACGCATGGCGATCAGGGCGCGCACCGCGCCAACGTTATCCTGCCGGGCGCCGCCTATACCGAAAAATCGGGCACCTACGTCAACACCGAGGGCCGCGTGCAGCAGACCAACCGTGCCGGCTTCGCGCCGGGCGATGCGCGCGAGGACTGGGCGATCCTGCGGGCGCTGTCGGATGTGCTGGGCAAGAAGCTGCCGTTCGATTCGCTGCCGCAGCTTCGCGCGAAACTCTATTCGGAATACCCGCATCTTGCCCGCATCGACCAGGTGGCGGCCGGCAACGTTGACGATGTCGCCGAGGTGGCGAAGCTCGGCGGGCGGCTGAACAAGGGCGCCTTTACCTCGCCGGTCAAGGATTTCTACCTGACCAACCCGATCGCGCGGGCTTCAGCCGTGATGGCGGAATGCTCGGCGCTGGCGAAGAACGGCTTCAGGCAGGCGGCGGAATAGCATGGACACCTTCTTCTCCTTCTACGTGCTGCCGGCGCTGCTCATCCTGTTGAAGTCGGTCGTGCTGATCGTCGTGCTGTTGATCTTCGTCGCCTACATCCTGTACGCGGACCGCAAGATCTGGGCGGCGGTGCAGCTGCGCCGCGGCCCGAACGTCGTCGGCCCATGGGGCACGCTGCAGGCTTTCGCCGACCTTCTGAAGTTCGTGTTCAAGGAGCCGGTGATTCCGTCCGGCGCCAACAAGGGCGTTTTTCTCCTAGCGCCTTTGGTTTCGGCGGTGCTGGCGATCTCGGCCTGGGCGGTGATCCCGGTCAACGAGGGCTGGGCGATTGCCAACGTCAATGTCGGCATCCTCTATGTCTTCGCCATCTCCTCGCTCGAGGTCTATGGCGTGATCATGGGCGGCTGGGCGTCCAACTCGAAATATCCGTTCCTTGGCGCGCTGCGCTCGGCGGCGCAGATGGTGTCCTACGAGGTCTCGATCGGTTTCGTCATCGTTACCGTGCTGCTCTGCGTCGGCTCGCTCAACCTGTCCGACATCGTGCTGTCGCAGCAGGACGGGCTGGGCACGCGGGTTGGCCTGCCCAACACCTTCCTCGACTGGCATTGGCTGTCGCTGTTCCCGATGTTCGTCATCTTCTTCATCTCGGCGCTGGCCGAAACGAACCGCCCGCCCTTTGACCTGGTGGAAGCCGAATCGGAACTCGTTGCCGGCCATATGGTCGAGTATTCGTCGACGCCGTTCCTGCTGTTCTTTCTCGGCGAATATGTCGCCATCGTGCTGATGTGCGCGCTGGCCACCATCCTGTTCCTCGGCGGCTGGCTGCCGCCCTTCGACTTCGCTCCCTTCACCTGGGTGCCGGGTCTGATCTGGTTCGTGCTCAAGGTCTGCCTGGTGTTCTTCATGATCTCCATGGTGAAGGCCTTCGTGCCGCGCTACCGCTACGACCAGCTGATGCGGCTCGGCTGGAAGGTCTTCCTGCCGATCTCGCTGGCGATGGTGGTGATCGTCGCCGCGTTCCTCAAGATCACGGGGTTTGCGTGATGTCCGCTCTAGCCCAAGCCGCCAAGTCTCTGCTCTTGCAGGACTTCGTCAGCGCTTTCTTCCTGTCGATGCGCCAGTTCTTTGCGCCGAAGGAGACGATCAACTATCCGCACGAGAAGGGGCCGACCAGCCCGCGCTTCCGCGGCGAGCATGCGCTGCGCCGCTATCCGAACGGCGAGGAACGCTGCATCGCCTGCAAATTGTGCGAGGCGATCTGCCCGGCGCAGGCCATCACCATCGAGGCCGGCCCGCGCCGCAACGACGGCACGCGCCGCACGGTGCGTTACGATATCGATATGGTGAAGTGCATCTATTGCGGCTTCTGCCAGGAGGCCTGCCCAGTCGACGCCATCGTCGAGGGGCCGAATTTCGAATTCGCCACCGAGACGCGCGAGGAACTTTATTACGACAAGGACAAGCTGCTGGCCAATGGCGACCGCTGGGAGCGCGAACTGGCGCGCAACATCTCGCTGGATGCGCCGTATCGCTGACATTTGACGCATGGACGGGGCGAGAGGCCTCGTTCAGAGGATGATCCCGAAAAGTTGCAGACTTTTCGGACAAAGATCATCCTCCGAAGTAAGAGAGTGGCGCATGTTTCTTTCGATCGGGTCTTTCAACCCGATCGGAACATGCGCTAGGAACACGCGGCTTCGGCACCGGAGGCGGAACGAAGCACACAACGGACAGGGCGAAAGCCGGTCCGACAGGAACCCCGGGGGAACCCATGCTAAATGGACTAGAGGCGGCCTTTTTCTACCTCTTCGCCTTTGTCGCGGTGGCGTCGGCGTTCATGGTCATTTCGGCGCGCAATCCCGTGCATTCGGTGCTGTTCCTGATCCTGACCTTCTTCAACGCTGCGGGCCTGTTCATGCTGACCGGCGCCGAGTTCCTGGCGATGATCCTGCTCGTCGTCTATGTCGGCGCGGTCATGGTGCTGTTCCTGTTCGTCGTCATGATGCTCGACGTCGATTTCGCCGAAATGAAGGAAGGCGCCCTGCAATATGCGCCGATCGGCGCGCTGGTCGGGCTGATCCTGGCGGCTGAGCTGATCGTGGTGCTCGGCGGCTATACGTTCGCGCCGCAACTGGCCGCGACGGTTTCGAAGCCCATTCCGGACCTTGCCGCGCGCTCGAACACGGCAGCGCTCGGCGACATCCTCTACACGGACTACCTCTACTATTTCCAGATTGCAGGCCTTGTGCTGCTGGTCGCCATGATCGGCGCGATCGTGCTGACGCTACGCCACAAGCCGGGGATCAAGCGGCAGTCGATCTCAGCCCAGGTTGGCCGCACGCCGGCAACGGGAATGGAAATCCGCAAGGTCAAGACGGGCGAGGGAATCTGAGATGATCGTCGGCATCGCGCACTATCTGACCGTATCGGCGATCCTGTTCACGCTCGGCGTGTTCGGCATTTTTCTCAACCGCAGGAACATCATCGTCATCCTGATGTCGATCGAGCTGATCCTGCTCGCGGTCAACATCAATTTCGTCGCCTTCTCGGCAGCACTCGGCGATCTCGTCGGACAGGTGTTTGCGCTGTTCGTGCTGACGGTCGCAGCGGCTGAAGCGGCGATCGGCCTCGCCATTCTCGTCGTCTTCTTCCGCAACCGCGGTTCGATCGCGGTCGAAGACGTGAACATGATGAAGGGTTGACGGAAACCACCATGTATCAGGCCATCGTCTTCCTTCCTCTGCTCGGCTTCCTGATTGTCGGCCTATTCGGCACGTCGCTCGGCGCCAAGGCGTCCGAATACATCACCTCCGGCTTCCTGGTGACATCAGCCGGGCTGTCGTGGGTCGCCTTCTTCGCCGTCGGTTTCGGCGAGGGCGAGGTGTTCACCGTGCCGGTGCTGCGCTGGATCCAGTCGGGCGGGTTAGAGGCCGCATGGGCGCTGCGGATCGATACGCTGACGGTGGTGATGCTGGTCGTGGTCAACACGGTGTCGGCGCTGGTCCACATCTACTCGATCGGCTACATGCATCACGACCCGAACCGGCCGCGCTTCTTCGCCTATCTGTCGCTGTTCACCTTCGCCATGCTGATGCTGGTGACCGCCGACAACCTCGTGCAGATGTTCTTCGGCTGGGAAGGGGTCGGTCTCGCCTCCTACCTGCTGATCGGCTTCTGGTACAAAAAGCCGTCGGCCAATGCCGCCGCGATCAAGGCCTTCGTCGTAAACCGCGTCGGCGATTTCGGCTTTGCGCTCGGCATCTTCGGTGTGTTCGTGCTGTTCGGCTCGGTCAATCTCGGCACCATATTCGCCAATGCCGCGACATTCATTCCGGCCGAAGGCGCCCCCGAGGGCGCTGCAGCATTGACCTTCCTCGGCTATGCGCTCGACAAGCAGGCCGCGATGACCGTCGTCTGCCTGCTTTTGTTCATGGGCGCCATGGGCAAGTCGGCCCAGGTGCCGCTGCACACCTGGCTGCCGGACGCCATGGAAGGCCCGACGCCGGTCTCTGCGCTTATCCATGCCGCCACCATGGTGACCGCCGGCGTGTTCATGCTGGCGCGGCTGTCGCCGCTGTTCGAACTGTCGCATTCGGCGCTGATCGTGGTCACCTTCATCGGCGCCTTCACCGCCTTCTTCGCGGCGACCGTCGGCCTCGTCCAGAACGACATCAAACGCGTCATCGCCTATTCGACCTGCTCGCAGCTCGGCTATATGTTCGTAGCGCTCGGCGTCGGGGCCTATGGCGCGGCGATCTTCCATCTGTTCACGCATGCCTTCTTCAAGGCGCTGTTGTTCCTCGGCTCCGGCTCGGTGATCCACGCTGTCTCCGACGAACAGGACATGCGCAGGATGGGCGGCCTCAGGACGCTCATTCCGAAGACCTACTGGATGATGGTGATCGGCACGCTGGCGCTGACCGGCGTCGGCATTCCCGTGACGGTCATCGGCACCGCCGGCTTCTTCTCCAAGGACGCGATCATCGAAAGCGCCTTTGCCGCGCACAATCCGGTTGCCGGCCTCGCCTTCGTGCTGCTGGTCGTCGCCGCCTGCTTCACCAGCTTCTATTCCTGGCGGCTGATCTTCATGACCTTCCACGGCCAGCCGCGGGCGAGCCACGAGGTCATGCACCATGTCCATGAATCACCGCCGGTCATGCTGGTGCCGCTGTACATCCTGGCGGCGGGCGCGCTGTTCGCCGGCGTGATCTTCCATGGCGCGTTCATCGGCGAGGGATATGCCGAGTTCTGGAAGGCGTCGCTGTTTACGCTCCCGGAAAACCACATCCTGCACGACATGCACGAAGTGCCGTTATGGGTGAAGCTGGCGCCGTTTGTCGCCATGCTGGTCGGCTTTGCGATTGCCTGGCAATTCTACATCCGCGCGCCGGAAATGCCGAAAAATTTGGCGGCGCAGCATCGCGGGCTCTACGCCTTCCTGCTCAACAAGTGGTATTTCGACGAAGTTTACGACCTCCTGTTCGTGCGGCCGGCAAAACGCCTCGGCCACTTTCTGTGGAAGACCGGTGACGGCACTGTCATCGACGGGCTCGGTCCGGACGGCGTTTCGGCGCGCGTCGTCGATGTCACCAACCGGGTCGTCAAGCTGCAGACCGGCTACCTCTATCACTACGCCTTCGCCATGCTGATCGGCGTTGCCGCACTCGTCACCTGGATGATGCTCTGATGACCGCCTGGCCGATCCTCTCGCTGGTCACCTTCCTGCCGCTGGTTGGTGTGCTGTTCATTCTGCTGATCAATGACGACAGCGAGAATGCCCGCCGCAACATCCGCGCCATCGCATTGTGGACGACGAGCATCACCTTCATCATCTCGCTGTTCATCTGGACCGGGTTCGACAATTCGGAGCCTGGCTTCCAGTTCGTCGAGAAGTTTGCCTGGCTGGATTCCGGCATCTCCTACCATATGGGCGTCGACGGCATCTCCATGCTGTTCGTCATCCTGACCACCTTCCTGATGCCGCTTTGCATCCTGGCTTCGTGGGAATCGATCGAGAAACGCGTCAAGGCCTACATGATCGCCTTCCTGCTGCTCGAGACGCTCATGATCGGTGTGTTCTGCGCGCTCGACATCGTTTTGTTCTATGTCTTCTTCGAAGCCGGCCTGATCCCGATGTTCATAATCATCGGCGTGTGGGGCGGCAAGCGGCGCGTCTACGCCTCGTTCAAGTTCTTCCTCTATACGCTGGCCGGCTCTGTGCTGATGCTGCTCGCTATCATGGCGATGTTCTTCCAGTCCGGCACCACCGACATCCCGACGCTCCTGACGCACAACTTCCCGGCCAACATGCAGACCTGGCTATGGCTCGCCTTCTTCGCCTCCTTCGCCGTGAAGATGCCGATGTGGCCGGTGCACACTTGGCTGCCGGACGCCCATGTCGAGGCGCCGACGGCCGGCTCGGTGATCCTGGCCGCCATCCTGCTGAAGATGGGCGGATACGGCTTCCTGCGCTTTTCGCTGCCGATGTTTCCGATCGCCTCTGAGATGTTCGCGCCGCTGGTCTTCGCGCTGTCCGTCGTCGCCATCATCTACACCTCGCTGGTGGCGCTGATGCAGGAGGACATGAAGAAGCTGATCGCCTATTCGTCAGTCGCCCATATGGGCTTCGTCACCATGGGCATCTTCGCGATGAACCAGGAAGGCGTCCAGGGGGCAATCTTCCAGATGCTGTCGCACGGCCTCGTCTCCGGCGCGCTGTTCCTCTGTGTCGGCGTCATCTATGACCGCATGCATACGCGCGACATCGACGCTTATGGCGGGCTGGTCAACAACATGCCGAAATACGCCACCGTGTTCATGATCTTCACCATGGCCAATGTCGGCCTGCCAGGCACCAGCGGCTTCGTCGGCGAGTTCCTGACCATGCTCGGCGTGTTCCGGGTCAACACCTGGGTGGCGTTCTTCGCCGCCACCGGCGTCATCCTGTCGGCGGCCTATGCGCTCTGGCTCTATCGCCGGGTGATCTTCGGCGCGCTGACCAAGGACAGCCTGAAAGGCCTGCTCGACCTGTCGGCGCGCGAGAAGGTGATCATCTATCCGCTGGTGGTGCTGGTCATCTTCTTCGGCGTCTACCCGGCGCCGGTCTTCGATGCGACGGCCGAATCGGTCAAGGCGCTCGTCACCAATGTCACCGCATCCATCGACACCGCGCAGACCGCGGCGGCGAACTGACTGGGAGGTTTGCGAACCATGACGCCGGACCTTCTCTCCAGCCTGTCGCTCTCGACACCAGAGCTGATCCTCGCCATTGGCGCCCTGGCGCTCCTGATGCTCGGCGCCTATTCGCGCGCAAACACCACCACCACGGTGAGCGGCCTTGCCGTCGCCGTCCTGGTGATTGCCGGCGTCTGGACGATCTTTTCCACCGGGCAGGGCAATGCCTATGGCGAGGCCTTTGTCCAGGATCCCTTCGCCCGCTTCACGAAGGTGCTGGCGCTGATCGGGTCGGCGGTGACGCTGGTCATGTCGATGCGCTTCGCCAAAGCGGAGCATTTCGACAAGTTCGAATATCCGGTGCTGATCCTGCTGTGCACGCTCGGCATGATGCTGATGATCTCGGCTAACGGCATGATCGGGCTTTATCTCGGCCTCGAATTGCAGTCGCTGGCGATTTATGTGCTGGCGGCGATCAACCGGGACAATCTGCGCTCGACCGAGGCGGGGTTGAAATATTTCGTCCTCGGCGCGCTGTCGTCAGGCATGCTGCTTTACGGCATCAGCCTCGTCTACGGCTACACCGGCAACACCGGGTTCCAGGAGATCGCCACGGCATTGGGCGGCGGCGGGCGGCAGCTTGGCCTCGTCTTTGGCCTGGTCTTCGTGCTGGCCGGCCTCGCCTTCAAGATATCGGCGGTGCCGTTCCACATGTGGACGCCCGACGTCTATGAGGGCGCGCCGACGCCGGTGACGGCCTTCCTCGCGGCGGCGCCGAAGATGGCGGCGATGGCGCTGATCGTGCGCGTCACAATGGGCGCGTTCAAGCCGATCGCCGCCGACTGGCAGCAGATCATCGTCTTCATCTCGATCGCCTCGATGGCGCTCGGCGCCTTCGCGGCCATCGGCCAGACCAACATCAAGCGGCTGATGGCCTATTCCTCGATCGGCCATATGGGCTACGCGCTGGTCGGTCTCGCCGCCAACAGCCAAGCCGGCGTGCGCGGCGTCGCCATCTACATGCTGATCTATCTGGTGATGACGCTCGGCACCTTCGCCTTCATCCTCGCCATGCGGCGCAAGGAAGGCAATGTCGAACAGATCAGCGATCTCGCCGGCCTGTCGTCGACCAATCCGATCATGGCGACGATCCTCACCATCCTGATGTTCTCGCTGGCCGGCATCCCGCCGCTCGCCGGCTTCTGGGGGAAGTGGTACGTGTTCCTCGCCGCCATCAACGCCAACCTCTACGCGCTGGCGATCATCGGCGTGCTGGCCTCGGTGGTGGGCGCCTATTATTATCTGCGCATCATCAAGATCATGTGGTTCGACGAACCGGTCGGCGGCTTCGTGCCGATGGCGACCGAACTTCGCGTCGTGCTCGGCGTCTGCGGCGCCTTCGTGCTGTTTTATGTGCTGATCGGCGGGCCGATCGGCACCTATGCCGAAGTCGCCGCCAAGACATTTTTCTGACGGGATGGCATTTCGACTGGCTCCAACCGCGGCCTCGGAAGGGTTCCGGCTCGAGGCACATGACACGGTCGGCTCCACCAATGCGCTGGCGCTGAACCATGCGCGGGCGGGGGATCCGGGCAAGCTCTGGGTCGTTTCAAAAAAACAGGAAAGCGGGCGTGGCCGGCGAGGCCGGGTCTGGGCGACGCCCGAGGGCAATCTGGCGGCGACGCTGCTGGTGGTCACCAATGCCGAACTTCGCTTGGCCGCGACGCTCGGCTTCGTCGCCGGCCTGGCGCTGGCCGATGCGCTCGACGCCGTCGTGCCGAAGGGCCGGATCGCAATCGGCCTGGACGGCGGCAGCGATGGAAGAAACCGTTTCGAGCTGAAATGGCCAAACGATGTGCTCGCCTCCGGCGCCAAGCTTGCCGGCATCCTGCTGGAATCGGCGATACTCGAAGGCGATCGCTTCGCGGTGGCTGTGGGCATCGGTGTCAATGTTGTGGCTTATCCCAAAGATTTGCCTTATCCGGCGACATCGCTCAGCGCGCTGGGCGCTGCTTGTGATGCCGAGACGTTGTTTCTGGCGCTGTCGGATGCCTGGAGCGAGAATGCGCGGCTGTGGAATGATGGGCGCGGGCTTTCCGCCGTCAGGCGGCGCTGGCTGGCGCGCGCGGCAGGGCTTGGCGGGCAGGTTGCTGTCAGAATTGACGGTAATGTGGTGCGCGGCACGTTCGAGACCATTGACGAGGACTGCCGTTTCGTGATCCGCGACGATGAGGGTTCGGTTCTGACGATTGCCGCCGGCGATGTGCATTTCGGTGCAGTCGCGTCGGCCCAGTTTTGACGGGTCAGGTTTGACGGGCCCCGTTTGGAAGGGCTTGGCTTGACCGGCCAGGAAAGGAAAGATCATGGCGGCAGCGGAAAACGCCGAACTCGTCTTCGTGCCGCTCGGAGGCGTCGGCGAGATCGGCATGAACTTCGCCCTTTATGGCTACGGCCCGGCCAATGCGCGCGAATGGATCGTCGTCGATGTCGGCGTGACCTTCCCCGATGCCAGCCTGCCCGGCGTCGACCTGGTGCTGCCCGACACGCGCTTCATCGAGGAGAACATCGCGAACCTGCGCGGCATCGTCATCACGCACGCGCATGAGGACCATTACGGCGCGCTGCTCGATACATGGCCGAAGCTCAAGGCGCCGGTCTGGATGACGCCGTTCGGCGCCGGATTGCTGGAAGCCAAGCGGCAGGGCGAGCAAGGCGCACCGAAAATCCCGGTGACGATCTACCGCGCCGGCGAAACATTCAGCGTCGGCCCGTTCGAGATCGAGGCCATCCCGGTCGCGCATTCGATCCCCGAACCGATGTCGCTGGCGATCACCTCGCCGGCCGGCACCGTCATCCACACCGGCGACTGGAAGATCGATCCGGCGCCGACGATCGGGCCGATGACCGACGAGGCCCGCTTCCGCGCCTATGGCGACAACGGCGTGCTGGCGCTGATCTGCGATTCCACCAATGCGCTGCGGGAAGGGGAGTCGCCATCGGAAGTGGCGGTGGGCGAGGGCCTCAAGGGCGTCATCCAGAGCGCCAAGGGCCGTGTCGCGGTCACCACTTTTTCCTCCAATGTCGGGCGCATCGTCTCCATTGCCAAGGCGGCACGCGACGCCGGCCGCCAGTGCCTGGTGCTCGGCCGCTCGCTGAAGCGCGTCATCGATGTTGCCGGCGAGCTCGGCTATATGGACGGGCTGCCCGAATTCATCGCCGAGGAGGATTTTGGGTTCATCCCGCGCGAAAACCTCGTCATCATCTGCACCGGCAGCCAGGGCGAGCCGCTTGCGGCATTGGCAAAACTGTCGCGCGAGGAGATGAAATCGGTGTCGCTGACAGCAGGCGACACGGTGGTGTTTTCCTCGCGCACTATTCCCGGCAACGAGAAGGGTATCCTCGAGATCAAGAACCGGCTGATCGATCTCGGCATCAAGATCATCGAGGACGGCGATGCGCTGGTGCACGTCTCCGGGCATCCGCGCCGCAGCGAATTGCGCAAGATGTATCAATGGGTGCGCCCGCAGATCGGCGTGCCGGTGCATGGCGAGGCGGCGCATCTTGTAGCGCAGGGGTCGCTGATGTCGGTGTCGGGCATCGGCCAGGTGGCGCAGGTCCGCGACGGCGACATGCTGCGGCTCTATCCCGGTGCGGCGACGATCATCGACCAGGTGCCGTTCGGCCGTATCTACAAGGACGGCAGGCTGATCGGCACCGACCAGGCGATGGGCATTCGCGACCGGCGCAAGCTGTCCTTTGCCGGCCATGTCGCGGTCAATGTCGTGCTCGACGACAAGTATGAGCTCGCCGGCGATCCCGATCTGGTCGCCATCGGCGTCGCCGAGGCCGACGCCCGCGGCGAGAGCCTGGAAGACCTGATGATCGATGCGGCAATCGGCGCCGTGGACTCCATCCCCCGTCAGCGCCGAAGAGATCTCGACCTCGTGCAGGAGGCAGTGCGCCGCGCCGTCCGTGGCGCCGCCAATGAAGCGTGGGGCAAGAAGCCGCTGGTGACGGTGTTCGTCACAAGGTAAGGGAATAGGGGGGTAGGGCAGTACGGCAGTAGGGGGAGAAAGTAGTTTTTCCCTACTCCCATACTGCCCTATTGCCTTACTGCCTGAGGAAAACCTATGCTCGGACGCCTGAACCATGTCGCGCTTGCTGTGCCGGATCTGGCCGCGGCGACAGCGGCCTATCGCGATACGCTCGGCGCTCAGGTGAGCCCGCCGCAGGCGTTGCCGGAGCATGGCGTGACGGTGGTGTTCGTCGATGTCGGCAACACCAAGATCGAATTGCTGGAGCCGCTCGGCGAGGATTCGCCCATCGCGGCATTCCTCGAGAAGAACCCGTCGGGCGGCATGCATCATGTCTGCTACGAGGTCGACGACATTCTTGCCGCGCGTGATCACCTCAAGGCCAGCGGCGCCCGCGTCCTTGGCGACGCCGACCCGAAGATCGGCGCGCATGGCAAGTCGGTGCTGTTCCTGCATCCCAAGGATTTCTTCGGCACGCTGGTCGAACTGGAGCAAGCATGAGCTGGGTTTCGTTTCTCGCCCTGTTCTTCATCACATGGTGGGTAGTGCTGTTCGCCATTCTGCCGTTCAGTCTGAGGACGCAGGACGAGGATGAGGACGTGACGCTGGGCACGGTACCCAGCGCGCCGCGCGGACCGCATATGCTGCGCGCCGTGCTGCGGACGACGATCGTCACGATGGTTCTTCTTGGTATCTTCTATGGCATTACGAGGGGGCTCGGACTCGGCATCGACGACATCCCGCACATCGCGCCGGATTTCAGCCAGAGCCCCGAGAATTAGATCGTCGGGCACGGTGGCCACATCTTGCATGCGAGCCCCAATCCGCGCTGGAAGCCGATGCAGGTTCCGAACCCGCTGGGCTGGCACTAGGTAAAGTGGTCTAGCAATTTGTCGTGCTAACAAAATGATTGCACAAAAAAAATGCAAGGCACGAGGCCTTGCAATTTAAACGCGTCCGATCCGTTTCCGGTGTCCGGCGGCAGCGAGTAACCGCGCCTAGATCGCATCCTCCCAAGACTTTGACCGCGTAGGAGGGCAGATTTCTTTCCGCCCTCTCGGTTATTGCGGCACATTAGACCAAGGCAGGTGAAAATGTCACGCAGAATTTTGCCTGGAAATAAGCAATCTCGTGCTGCAGTGCACAATAGTATGGCAGGCGTTGCTTGCGAAACGACCAGCAAGGCGGATGAGGCACTGCGGACCCTTTGCGGCGTCCAGAGGGGCGGGTTTCCATTCCGTCTTGAAATGGCTATGAAGCCGGGGCAAGCAAGCCTGCGCTGCGCCGATTCCGGTGCGGCAATCCTCTCTCTCACGGACCAGTCCATGCGTTTGTCGCGCTATTTCCTGCCTATCCTCAAAGAAAATCCGCGCGAGGCCGAAATCGTCTCGCACCGGCTGATGCTACGCGCCGGCATGATCCGCCAGCAGGGGCAAGGCAGTTTTTCCTGGCTGCCGCTCGGCAAAAGGGTGCTGGACAAGGTCTGCCGCATCATTCGCGAGGAGCAGGACCGGGCTGGCGCGCTCGAGATCCTGATGCCGACCATCCAGTCCGCCGAGCTGTGGCGCGAAAGCGGCCGCTATGACGACTACGGCAAGGAGATGCTGCGCATCAAGGACCGGCAGGACCGGGACATGCTCTATGGGCCGACCAACGAGGAGGTGGTCACCGAGATTTTCCGCGCCTATGTGAAATCCTATAAGGATCTGCCGCTCAATCTCTATCACATCCAGTGGAAATTCCGCGACGAGGTGCGGCCGCGCTTCGGCGTCATGCGTTCGCGCGAGTTCCTGATGAAGGACGCCTATTCCTTCGATCTCGATTTCGAAGGCGCCAAGGCGGCCTATAACAGGATGTTCGTGTCCTATCTCAGGACGTTCACGCGCATGGGGCTGCAGGCAATCCCGATGCGTGCCGACACCGGGCCGATCGGCGGCGACCTCAGCCACGAATTCATCATCCTGGCCGACACCGGCGAGAGCCAGGTCTATTGCCATCGCGATTACCTCGCGCTTGATGTGCCGGGGGCGGACACCGACTTCTCCAACGATGCCGAGATCGGCGACATCGTCAAGCAATGGACGACGCCCTATGCCGCGACCGACGAGATGCACGACGACGCGGCGTGGGAGAAGGTTGCGACGAGCGACCGGGTCTCGGCCCGCGGCATCGAGGTCGGCCACATCTTCCATTTCGGCGACAAATATTCGAAACCGATGGGCGCCAAGGTGACCGGGCCCGACGGCAAGGATCATTTTGTTTCCGGCGGTTCCTACGGCATCGGCCCGACGCGGCTGGTCGCGGCGATCATCGAGGCCAGCCATGACGACAACGGCATCATCTGGCCGGAGGCGGTGGCGCCTTTCGACATCGGCCTGATCAACATGAAAGCCGGCGACGCCGACTGCGACCGCGTCTGCGACGAACTCCATGCGGCGTTTGTAGCCGTCGGCAAGGACGTGCTCTACGACGACACCGACCAGCGGCCAGGCGGCAAGTTCGCCACCGCCGACCTGATCGGCCTGCCGTGGCAGGTGATCGTCGGGCCGCGCGGCGTGGCGGCCGGCGAGGTCGAGATCAAGAATCGCAGGACCGGCGAGCGTGAGACGCTGCCGGTCGAGGATGTGAAGAAACGCTTTGGTTTTGCCGCATGAGCGAAGCGGCAGTAGCGAAACCCCCGGCCGCCGGACCTTTTTCCGTGTTCGAACGCATGGTCGCGTGGCGATATCTGCGCTCGCGCCGCAAGGAGACGGTGATCTCCGTTATCGCGTCGATCTCCTTCCTTGGCATCATGCTGGGCGTCGCCACGCTGATCGTCGTGATGGCTGTCATGAACGGGTTTCGCGCCGAGCTCCTGACGCGCATCCTCGGCGTCAACGGCCATCTGATCGTGCAGCCGCTCGACATGCCGCTGGAGGACTATGCGCAGGTTGCCGGCCGCATCAACGGCGTGCCCGGCGTCCAATATGCCATTCCGCTGATCGACGGGCAGGTCCTGGCGCAAGGCAATATCGGCGGCGGATCAGGGGCGCTGGTGCGCGGCATACGCGGCGAGGATCTAGGCAAGATTTCAATCGTCGCCAGCAATATCAAGCAGGGCTCGATCGCCGGCTTCGACACAAGCGAGGGCGTCGCCATCGGCAGCCGCATGGCCGACAATCTCGGTCTTGTGCTCGGCGACACCATCACGCTTATCGCGCCCGACGGCGATGTGACGCCGCTCGGCACGACACCGCGCATGAAAGGCTATCCGGTCACGGCGATCTTCGAGGTCGGCATGTCAGAATATGACAGCTCCATCGTCTACATGCCGTTTTCGGAAGCACAGCTCTATTTCAACATGGATGGCCGAGCTCAGGCGATCGAGATCTATGTCGACAATCCCGACAATGTCGACGCGCTGAAACCGAAGATCGAAGAGGCGTCGCAGCGGCCGATCACCATGGTCGATTGGCGAGAACGCAACAGGACATTCTTCGATGCGCTGCAAGTGGAGCGCAACGTCATGTTCATGATCTTGACGCTGATCGTGCTGGTGGCAGCGCTCAACATCATCTCGGGCCTGATCATGCTGGTAAAGGACAAGGGCCACGACATCGCCATCCTGCGCACCATGGGCGCCACCCGCGGCGCGATCCTGCGCATATTCCTGATGACGGGCGCGGCGATCGGCGTGGTGGGCACCATCGCCGGCGTGCTGCTCGGCGTTGTAATCTGCCTGAACGTCGAGCGAATCCGCCAGTTCTTCTCCTGGCTGGCCGGCGAGAGGCTGTTCAATCCCGAGCTCTATTTCCTGAGCCAGCTGCCTGCCCGCATGGACGCCAGCGAGACGATCTCGGTGATCCTGATGGCTCTGGTGCTGTCTTTCCTGGCGACGCTGTTTCCGGCATGGCGCGCGGCCAGGCTCGATCCGGTCGAAGCGCTGAGGTACGAATGATGGCCGAGGCCATTATCGAGCTGAAGAGCGTCGAGCGGCACTATGTCCAGGGGCCGCGCAAGCTGACCATCCTCAACGGCGCCGATTTTTCGCTGAAGCGCGGCGAGATCGTGGCGCTGGTGGCGCCGTCGGGAACCGGCAAATCGACGCTGTTGCACACCGCCGGACTGCTGGAGCGGCCCGACGCCGGCGACGTGATTCTGGCAGGCCGCGCCTGCGGGCGGCTTTCCGACGACGAGCGCACGGCGATCCGCCGCAACGATGTCGGCTTCGTCTATCAGTTCCATCACCTGCTGCCGGAGTTCACGGCGCTGGAAAACATCATGATGCCGCAGCTGATAAAAGGGCTGACGCGCAAGGAGGCTGCCGAGCGTTCGGCGCAACTGCTCGACTATATGCAGATCGGCAAGCGGGCGCAGCACCGGCCGTCCGAACTGTCCGGCGGCGAGCAGCAGCGCGTCGCCATCGCGCGCGCCGTCGCCAATGCGCCGCTGGTGCTGCTTGCCGACGAGCCGACCGGCAACCTCGACCCAGTCACCGCCTCCTATGTGTTCGAGGCATTGGGAGCGCTGGTCCGGCAATCGGGGCTGGCGGCGCTGATCGCCACCCACAATCACGAGCTTGCCTCGCGCATGGACCGTCGCGTCACGCTCGCCGACGGCAAGGTTGTTCCGCTTTAGCATATCAATATTCAGTCGGCCTGCGAACGGCTGATACCTGCGCTTCCGGTACTCACATACCCAACAGTACGCTCCGTTCCGGTTCTCGGAACCCACCCAGTCTGGCCGCTTCGCGCCCGTCTTCGACTCCGGCTCGGCCTGACCTGAATCTCGATACACCTAACGGGCTGATCGCCAGCGTGCCGTCTGCCTGCATTTTTCGCCACAGCGAAATCCGTTCTCAACCTTTCCTTAACCCTGCAGAACTGAGCGCCCGAATTTCGCGACACGCTCTGGATCGCGGTCGTTGACATTCGAACAAAATTAGAACAAAATACGAACATACTGAAAACAGGAGAGAGTTATGACCGGTCTTGTTCAGGATGTCGTGTCACTGGTGTGCATGAGCACGTTTCTCATTTCCATGGCGATCTGGATCGGAGCGATGTGAGGCAGCGCGCCTCGTTCTTCACGGGGTGAGGCTGCGTCGGAGCTCGGTGGTTCAGTGCTGCTTTGTCAGCCGGCCTTGCGGGCTGCTTCGACAAGCAAAGGTGCCGCCGGTCCGAAGATGTCCTCGAAGGCGGATTTCAGCGCGAGATCAAGGTCGGCCATCCCCAAGGGAAGGCCGAGGTCGACTAGGCTGGTGACGCCGTGATCCTGCACGCCGCACGGCACGATGCCGCTAAAGTGGCTGAGATCCGGCTCGACATTGATGGCGATGCCGTGAAAGCTCACCCAGCGCCTCAGCCTGATGCCGATGGCGGCGATCTTGTCCTCGGCCGGCGAGCCGTCGGGTCGGACCGGGCGATCCGGCCGCACCACCCAAACGCCGACGCGGTCCTCGCGCCGTTCGCCGCGCACGTTGAAGGTGGCGAGCGTGTGGATGATCCATTGTTCGAGCGCCGCGACGAAGGCGCGGACATCCTCGCGCCGCCGCTTCAGGTCGAGCATCACATAAGCGACGCGCTGGCCTGGCCCATGATAGGTGTATTCGCCGCCGCGCCCGGCCGCGAATACCGGAAAACGGTCCGGCTCCATCAGGTCATCGATGCGGGCGCTGGTGCCAGCGGTGTAGAGCGGCGGGTGCTCGACCAGCCAGACCATCTCCCCGGCGGCGCCGCTTCGGATCGCTTCGGCACGCGCCTCCATGACGGCAAGCGCATCCGGATAGGCGGTGAGGCCGGGTTCGACCCGCCATTCGACCGGTGCCGAACCGGGCAGGGGCAGGAACGACGTGGCGATCTGGCTGCGTTCTGTCATGGCGTGTCTCGTGTCGCCTCACATATGGCGGCAATCGGCTGAAACGTCCAGTTCCGAGCGCGTTCCACCCCTTTGGAGCGTTATGCCGAATCCCGGGCAATTATTGCGCGACGCGCCCTTGTTTCGCCGGAAACGATTTGCTACACGCCGCGAGCCGGTTCGTTTCGGCTCCTACCACGTGCGGTCGTGGCGGAATTGGTAGACGCGCAGCGTTGAGGTCGCTGTGGGGCAACCCGTGGAAGTTCGAGTCTTCTCGACCGCACCAGCTTTATCCAATAAGCTGTTATTTTATTACGCAATTTTCTGTTTCACTACAGCTCTTCCCAAGTCTGTTTGTGCAAGCTGAAACATTGTGCGAACCTGCGGCTGGTTGGGCGCGGAATGCCGCGCGCTAACGGTATGGTTGAGCCGTCATCAGATGCCAGCTGCTTCAAAGACCCGAACCGTGTCGCGAAGCGGGCCATTGGGACTCCCCGGCAAAAAATGCGCTTTTCACGCAAGCTCACGCGGCTATCTATTGATGTGATGCGCGGCAAATAGTCCGCTGGTTGCATTATCTCGGGGCTTGTTTGCGGACGCGACTTTCCAGCCGCATAAGCAAATAGTCGACTTCTTGTCTGGCCGCCGCCGATAACGCACTGCCCGGCTTGCGCTGGGCGTCGGACGCGATGGCACCGCGCTTCATCATCACATATTTGCGTACCGCAAGTCCCACACCGGGTTGCTGCTCATAGCGCAGGTAGGGCAGGTGGGCGTCGAAAAGATCGTGCGCCTTGTCGCGCTCGCCGGCGGCAGACAGTTTCACCACGTCGACCAGCATATCGGGGAAGGCATAGCCGGTCATCGCGCCGTCGGCGCCGCGCTCCATCTCGAAGTCGAGGAAGAAGCCGCCATTGCCGGTGAGGATGGACAGCGGCCGCAGTGAGCCGTCCTTCTGAAAGCCGCGCAGCGCGCTGATCTTCTCCAGGCCCGGCCAGTCCTCGTGCTTGAGCATGAAGCAGGCCGGATTGTCGGTGACGATGCGGCGGATGACGGCCGGGGTCATGACGACCGAGAGGGTCAGCGGATAGTCCTGCAGGACGAAAGGAACATCCTCGCCGACCGCTTCGGATGCGTTGCGGAAATAGGTGACGATCTGGTCATCGGTGCGCAGCGCCGGCGGCGGCGCAATCATCACGCCTTGCGCGCCAACCTCGATCGAGGCGCGCGCAAGGCTGCGCATGGCGGCGAAGCCAGGGGCGGAGACGCCGACGATGACCGGCAGCCTGGTGCGCGCCACGATGCGCTTGACGATCTCGAGCGATTCGCCGGCGTCGAGCTTTGGGGCCTCGCCCATGATGCCGAGGATTGTCATCCCATCGACGCCGCAGCGCTCGTAGAAATCGACCATCGAATCAAGTGATTCCCAGTCGATCTTGCCATCCGCCTCGAACGGCGTCGGGGCAATGGTGTAGACACCTTTGGTGTCAGGACCGATGGCCATGAGATCCTCCTAAATTCAGCTTTCAGTCATAGCGCAGGACCGACGGTCCGATCCAACCCGGCAGTTGGTCCGGACGGGCGGGGCGCGAAGTAACCGTATGGTAAGCTTGCTTCGCTATCACATTGATAATGCCATCGATGGCATATTTGCATCTCGGTAAATTAGTATGTCATTAACTATAGGGGTAAGGGACTACAGTCCATCGACAAGATGGTCGTTGCGCCTTGCCTTGTTTATGGCAACTTACGTGGCAGGCGCGTCTGCACTAAGTCCGCAGTCTTTCTTCCACCTAGTTCTGGTTTATGCTCAGAAATTCACCGTCGGTATTCCGATCTTGTTTGTCAGCGGGGTCTGTTCTGCTGCGCTTATTTACGGCCGAGCAGAGCCAACTCGCTACGTCGTAGATTTGGTTCGAGGGCGCTGGCGTGGCTGTTTGCTGGTTCTGCTGTTCTTCTTCGCGAGCTTGACCGCGTACTCTACCTACAAGATGGCCATCCCGTCCGTTGTTCCATTCTATGCGGACAACTGGTTAGCCGATCTGGATGAATGGCTGCACGGGACTGCGCCGTGGGAACTCACGCACAGGTTCGACAGCAATACGTGGTCGATCGTCGTCTTCAACAGCTATGAGGTGATTTGGTTTTTCCAATGGTTCGGCACCATGCTTTTCGTGTCTCTCTGGTCGGACAAGATTGGCCGCATCCGCTACCTCTGGGCAGCAGCGCTGACGTTATGCATCCTCGGCACCATCTTGGCCTCGGCGCTGGCGTCGGTCGGGCCGATCTACTACCACCAGTTTGTTGGCGAGGACCGCTTCAGCGGACTCAAGGTCGCCATGGACGGTCTCGACTATAGCCACATGGTGCGGGAGCCCGCCGCATATCTTCTGACGGCTTACCAGAGCGGCCGGCCAGACCTTGGCGGCGGCATCTCGGCGATGCCAAGCATGCACGTCGCCTTTGCCACACTGAATGCCTATCTGCTTTCTTCCCTCAATATCTGGCTCGGTATTCTCGGTTGGATGTTCGCAGCCCTGATAATGTACGGTTCGGTATATACCGGATGGCACTATGCTGTTGACGGCTACGTCTCCATCATTGTGGTGTCGGTGATCTGGTGGGTGACCGGACGCCAGCCAGCGCAAATTGAGACACAGTTTGCGATACGCCAACCCATAGAAGGTTAGGTGTGCGACGCCTGACAATGTCAGCCAGGGGCAACAGCGCTGGTTAATTTATTGGCCGCGCCAGCAATTGCAGACGCCCCACAGCGACGGCGAGGTCAAACCCTGGAAAAGAGAAGGTCTTGGCCGATCCCGGGAATGGCTTTGCTAAAGTGAAGATCCAGCTTTAACCTTCTGCAGCGCATTTCCAGGTCGAAAACCGGGTTTGATCCTCTATCTGTCCGGGAACGCCGCACGGAACGGAGCCAGCTTCATGAGTGACAGCCAGGTCAAGGTAAGGATTGCGGGAGGGAACACCATTCGAAGCCTGCATGCCGACCTGCCAGTCAACGCCACGTTCCATATCTGGCTTAAGGCGGCCAAGCCGGACGTTCCGGGCTCGCTGTCTTTTACCAATGTCCGTGGCAAGTTCGGCGAGGTGAGCGTTACGAACGCCGAGGAGTATGAATTCAGAATTTTTCACGTCTTCGGCGGTGGCAGTGTCGAACTCGACTACGACACGGATCAAACCTCGGTGTCGGTTGCCTACTGGTTCGCATTGGCCGACGTGCTGGAGACAGGGATTACAGTTCTCCACACCAATCCAGGAAATGCCCCGCCGAACATACCTGACAGCTATCATTTTCGCCCGCCGTTCGGCTGGATGAACGATCCAAACGGATTCGGCCGATTTGGTGGTCGCCCACATCTCTTCTACCAGCATTATTCCCATGGACTTCGGTGGAATACGATGCATTGGGGGCACGCTGTATCTTCCGACTATTTGCGATGGCGTCACATGCCCATCTTCCTGTTCCCGTCGGAAGATCTTACCGCAAGGCCCGACAAACGGGGCGGTGCGTATTCCGGCTCAGCCATCCCGCTCGCCGATGGCCCGGGTATTCGCGTCTTTTTCACCGAGCAGGTACAGGACCGTATCCCGGAACAGCAGATCCAGCTCACTGCCACTTCCAGCGACCTCATCACGGCGGGAAATGCCGACGTCATCCTGCCCTACCGCCCGCTTGACGAGGGATTGACCACCGATTTTCGCGACCCATACGTCTTCAAGGGACCGGATGGCCGTTGGAAAATGCTGCTGGGCAGCCAGAGCGATGAGGGCGGCGTTGTCCTGCTCTACGAAACCCACGACCATACGGCCGCCACCGGCTGGACATATATCGGCAAGCTTCTGGTCGAGAAACACTATCGGACGACGGCGATCGAATGTCCCTGTCTGCTGCCGCTCGACGGGCCTGCCACCGATCCCGCGACGCGCTGGGTTCTAATTCTCGGCCTGATGAATAGTGAGGACCAGTCCACCCGGCGCAAGAATCTGACAATGGCCATTGTCGGCTGGTTCGATGGTCAGACCTTTTCCAAGGAATTCGAACAGGAACTGGACTTCGGGACGGATAACTACGCCTTCCAGGCCTTCGTCGACGGTGATGCCATTGTTGGTATTGGATGGCTTGCCAACTGGGCCGATACCGGACCGGCGATCGATTTCCCCACAGCCATGACGTTGCCTCGCAACATCCATTTGTCTGCAGGCGAGTTGCATACCCCGCCCATCGGAGCAGCCGAGAGCCTGCGGAGCCATATTCTGGACCGAACGCGCCTTGCAGCCGGAGAGCAGGTAAGCTTTATCAACGGCTCCGTCGAAATCCTGTTCGAGTTGGAAAAGCCGGGTGCCCATTTCCGCCTGAAGCTCCATCATCCAACTGTTCGCCTCGAGGTTGTCGTCGACGACGAGGGACTTGCCATTTGTCATGAAGACGGGGGCGCAGGTCAGTCTCCTCACTATATCGCCAAGGGAGCCCGTCCAAGACGGCTGCGGATATTCCTCGACTACGGATCGATCGAGGTCTTCGCGGATCACGGTCGTTGGGCTGGCACGAAGCGGATCAGCGGTTTTGAGCCGGTACAATCGGCACGTCTCATCGCCGAAACGGGCGCAGTTCTACACGCGACGATATGGGCGCTCAAACCGTGACAAGGAGATCAATATTTCCAGTTTAGGATCGGGCGTCGTCAAACACCGACCAATGAACGAGGCCTTCGACGACGCCAAAGGCAAACTGTTCTTTCGCGCTGTAAATCAGCGGGTTGTCCCGAGCCATGTCAAGCAGTTCGGGTAAGGCATTGGCGACGACAATCCCGCGCGCACCCGGCAGGTCGAACATACTGCGATCGTTGTTGGTGTCGCCGGCGACCACCACCTCATCCAGGCCGATGCTGAGTTCATTGCAGAGCCAGGCCAGCGCCTGGCCCTTGTCTGCCGAACGCGGCAGGATATCGAGATCGCGTCCGCTGGAATAGATCATCGTCACTGACAGGCCGGCCTCGGCCAGAGCGCGCTCGATGCTGGCAAGGGCTTCCGGACTTGCTTCGTGCAGGTACCAACTCGATTTGAAGGCGTGTTGATAGCCGTCGGGTTGGCGAACGGTGTCTTCGAGCGATCCGAGCACCGCATCGACTTTCTCAAGAGACCAGCCTTCCGAAAACCTCTGGGTAAAGTGCCCCAGATCAGTAAAGTGTGCGAGACGCGAGGTGTGCCGCGGACCGGCGAGCATTGTGCCGACACCGCCGATCACGTAGTCCGGCGCTGGCAGGCCGACTTCGTCGACGAAGTTCAAAATATCGTCGGCCAGACGACCGCTGTTGTAGACGAGAACCGGCCGGTGCTCGGGGTCGAGCGCTTCCCATTTGGAACGGAAGCGTGATGTCGCCGGCGCGTCGCCTGCCAGAGTCCCGTCGAGGTCACTCGATAGAAGCGCGATCGGTTTCAATCGCCGTCGTTCCACGGCTCATCCCAATCATGGTCGTCGACCGCCTTCAGCACCGGACGTCCTTCGACAAGGCTGACAAGCTGCTGCGCGATACCTGTCCAGGTGAACAGGCTGCGCGCCTTGTGCGCGCCCATGCGACCCAGTCGGCCGTAGAGGCGCTGGTGCTTCATAGGCTTGACGATCGTGATGCCGAGATCTTCCTTGTCGAACGGATCACCGAACAGCGCGTGCCGGCCATAGCTGATCCCGCGATAGAGGCCGCCATGGATTGTAACCACGGTGGGCGTTCCGCAGGCCATTGCCTCGATCGCGGTCATGCCGAACGGCTCGTAGCGGCTCGACAGGACGAACATGTCCGCCGCCCGATACGTGTCGGCCAGATCCTCGTCGGCAACATATCCAGAGAAGACGACACGATCCTGCAAGCCTAGGTGTTCAACCTGTTCCGTGAGCTGGTTCAGGATCTTCTGTTCCTGCTCGTCCATGTTCTCGCCGCCGACAGCAAGTCTCAGGACCGCATCCGGCACACGCGGCGCCACCACGGAAAACGCATCGATCAGCAGGTCGTAGCCCTTGTTGGTGGCGAGCCGGCCGAGCGCCAGGATCGTTCGCCCTTCGAAGCCGAGCCGATGGCGGATCAGCCGGCGAGACGCCTCGCTGACGGGGAAGAACCGGTTGTCGTCGTAACCGGGCGGGATCATGTGCACGCGGTCGCGCTCGAGACTGTAGTCCTCGACCAGCATATCCAACTGCGGCGGCGTTGTTGCAATCACCATGGCACAGCTTCGATAGATGATGGTCTCGTGCTTTATGCGCTCGGTGAAATTGAACTCGGCCTCGAATGTATCGGCCTTGTCCGGGTAGTCCGTCTTCATCTGGCGCTGCTTCCATATGCCGAGCGAATGCGGCGTATGGATGTGCGGGATATTGAGAGCTTCCGACAGTCGCTGCCCCGCCACGCCCGCATCCCAGTAGTGACTGTTGATGAAGTCGTAGGAGAGGTTTTCCCTGCGAATCAGGCGCAACGCGTTTTCACACCACTCGAGAAGGTGGCGGTGGAGGTATTCCTTCGGAATAAAATCGGGTCCGCCGCAGGCGACACGCAGGACACGAACCCCGTCTGCCACTTCATCGATAGGGGGCTGGTCTTCAAATTGCCGCGTCCAGATATCGACGGCATAGCCCAATTGGGCCAGCTTTTTGGCAAGTTCCAGGACGTAGACCACCTGTCCGCCGGTATCGGCCGCGCCGAGTGGTGGGTTGGCAGCTACGTAGCCGTGGGTTGAAATGAGTGCAATTCGAGGTGTCGCCGCATCCGAGTTGACGTCCGGCATCTGTATCCTTCTCTACGATTCTGCACGCCCGCAGTCGAAAGCGTGCGCCAATTCACAACTATAAGGATTCCACCACCCATCCGCAAATTCCAAGCACGCGCTCAGGTCAACGCAATTGACGTGATGGTAAGGCAAAACGGCTCTGTTGCATGTTTCGGTCACCGAGTGGCCTCAAACAGCGTTAGACGGTTGTTCGAGGATTTATGGTGTCCAAAGGCCGCCATTTCGATCGGTCTGTCATCCTTTGCGCCCGTTGGTCTCTGGCCTCAGGAGCTGAGCCTACGCCTCCTTGAGGAGATGGCCGAGTGCGGCATCAACGTCCGTCCCTCAATCCGGTTGCGCGTGGCTTCGCTCCCCGGTGAGGAAGGGTGGATTTCGTTTGATATTCCCGCGCATTGCGCAATAGAGCTGCGGAGCCTCAGGTCGAATCGTGCCGCCGCTCTATCTTTGTGTTTCAGCATCGGATTTTCCCAAAACCGGGTTTCCACTTCTGGGTCCAATGCTCTAGACCTGACAGGCACCTTTTCCGGAATTCTGATGGCGGGAGGCGCTGGTGGAAGGCCAGGACGAACAGACGACCGGCGCCAGGGCCGCTGAGGACAGCCACGCCGACATTTATGGCGAGGACGGCGCCATTCTGTCTTCGTTCCTTGCCGCGATCGGTGCAGCGATTGCCGATCGCGACACGCTGACGCTGAAGCGTGAAGTCGACGACCTGCACCAATCGGAACTTGGCGATCTGCTCGAGGCGCTTCATCCCGAACAGCGCCGCGCGCTAGTCGACTTGTTGGGCGCCGATTTCGACTTTTCCGCGCTGACCGAGGTCGACGAGGCGATCCGCCGCGACATCGTCGACAGCCTGCCCAACGCGCAGATTGCCCAGGGGGTGCAGGATCTCGATTCCGACGACGCGGTCTACATTCTCGAGGATCTCGAAAAGGAAGACCAGGACGAGATCCTGTCGCAACTGCCGTTCACCGAGCGGATCAGGCTGCGCCGCTCGCTCGACTATCCCGAAGAGACCGCCGGCCGCCGCATGCAGACGGAGTTCGTCGCGGTGCCGCCGTTCTGGACGATCGGCCAGACCATCGACTACATGCGCGAGGACAACAACCTTCCCGACCGCTTCAGCCAGATCTTCGTCATCGATCCGAGCTTCAAGCTGCTCGGCGCCATCGATCTCGACCAGATCCTGCGCACCAAGCGCTCGATCAAGGTCGAAGAGGTCATGCATGAGACCAGGCACGCCATTCCGGCCACGATGGACCAGGAAGAGGCGGCGCGCGAATTCGAACAATACGACCTTCTCTCCGCCGCCGTCGTCGACGAGAACGAGCGGCTGGTCGGCGTGCTGACCATTGACGACGTGGTCGACGTCATCCAGCAGGAAGCCGAGGAGGATCTGCTGCGCATGGGCGGTGTCGGCGACGAAGAACTGTCGGATAGCATTCTTTCGACCTCGCGCTCGCGGGTTCCGTGGCTGCTCGTCAACCTGCTGACGGCGTTCCTGGCGGCCTCGGTAATCGGCCTGTTCGACCGCACGATCGAGCACATCGTGGCGCTGGCCGTGCTGATGCCGATCGTCGCGGGCATGGGCGGCAATGCCGGCTCGCAGACCATGACGGTCACGGTGCGGGCGCTGGCAACCAGGGACCTCGACATCTACAATGCCGGCCGCATCATCCGCCGCGAAATGGGGGTGGGCTTCATCAACGGCATCATCTTCGCCATCCTGATCGGCATCGTCGCGGCCGCCTGGTTCCGCGATCCCAATTTGGGCGGCATCATCGCAGCGGCGATGATCATCAACATGTTCGTCGCTGCACTTGCCGGCATCCTGATCCCGCTGCTGCTCGACCGGTTCAAGATCGACCCGGCCGTGGCCTCGGCGGTTTTCGTCACCACGGTCACCGACGTCGTCGGCTTCTTTGCCTTTCTCGGCCTCGCCACATGGTGGTTCGGCGTGCGCTGAGCGAACGTGCGGTTATGCCTTCAATTGACTTTTACGTAAATGCCATGCGAGATTTTGGAACTGCCTGTCGGCCGATTCTGACGCGCGTCTGGACGATAGCGAGGCCGCATGGTTGGAACTCGCAGCGCGGCTGGGCATTTGGAGTGACGATGCGGGAATATTATTCGATCACCGAACTGACCCGCGAATTCGATGTTTCGACGCGCACGCTGCGCTTCTACGAGGACGAGGGGCTGGTGCAGCCGGTACGTCGCGGCCGTACGCGGCTGTTTCGCCCGTCGGACCGGCACCTCATCCGCCAGATCATGCGCGGCAAGAGGCTCGGCTTTTCGATCAATGAAATCCGCGAAATCATCCAGATGTATAAGGAGCCGCCTGGGGAGGTCGGTCAGCTCAACCTGATGATCAAACGCATTGAGGAAAAGCGCGAGGATCTGCGCCAGAAGCGCCGGGACCTCGAAGAGACCTTGGCCGAACTCGACCAGGCCGAGGAATCCTGCGTCGAGCGATTGGTGGAGCTCGGTGTCAACACCTGACCGGCCCTTTCGATAATTCTACTCTGAAAAGACCTTGCGGCACGCCTCAAATCCAGCGTCGCACCTTTTTCGCGTAGTCCCGGTATTTCTTGCCGAATTTCGTCGTCAGCACTTTTTCCTCGCCCTCAATCGCCATTTTCTGCGTTGCGAAGGCGGCGATGATCGCCAGCGGCAGGAACCATACGATCCCCGAGACAAGGGCCACGCCGATCAGCAGCAGCGTGTTGGCCAGATATATCGGGTTGCGGCTGACAGCAAAGGGGCCTGATGTCACCAGATGGTCCGGCACGGCGTTTGGGTGGAGCGTCGTCTTTGCCCGGATCATGGTGCGGATCGCCGTGAACCAGAGTGCGACGACGCCGAACAATGCCACCCAGCCGGCCGCGAACAGGATGTCGCCGAGCAGGCCGCCGATCCATGGCAGCGGGTAGAGCAAGCCAAGCCCGATGCTGACGGCGATGGCCGCGACATAGATCAGCGGCGGCCACGGTATAAACCCCGGTTTAGGTTGTCCCGGTTTCTGTTGATGGTCGGTCATTGTGCTCCTCCCTCCATCAAAGTGCTGTCGGCTTTGGCAGTGCAGGCGCCGGCGAGCTCGTTAAGATGTGCCTTCCATTCCGCAGCCTGGTCGTTGCGGTAGAGCCGATCAAGCGTGGCCTCGCCCTCGAGTGTATCGAGCATGCACACACAATAGCTGGAGCAGAACTCCGTGTCGCGCGATTGCTCGCACGATGTCTGGCATTCTTTCAGGAAGGTGACCTGCCTGGTCTCGACCGGTGCCGGCACCACTTGCGAAAGCAGCCAGACCGAGCCGATCAGCACCGGCTGGTGGATCAGATAGAAGGCGAGGCTGTGCCGGCCGATAAAGACCAGCGGATTTGTCCAGCGGCCGGGCGTCAGGCCCGCCAGCCGCGTCAGCATGCCGGAAGCGAAGGCGAGTTTTGCCGCCGCGATGCCCACAAGCACGGCGCCGAACCATGGAAACAGCGGCACATAATCGTTCGAGCGAGGATTGGTTGCCGACAGGCCGACCCACCACAGGGCCGGATGGTCGAAGATCTCGGACCTGAGGTAGAGCGGCGCGGTGATGACGAAAGCCGCGACAACAAGCGTCAGCAGCGCCGGCAGCCGCAGAAACGCCAGGCCGAGCAGGCTGGCGAGCGCGATCTCATGCAGGATACCGAAGAAGATGAAACTGTCCGGCGTGGCAAGCCTTGTGGCAGCCGATATGGCGAGCGCCGCACCAGCGACCATGGCGAAGCGTTTCCAGAAACCGTTCCAGCAGATCTGTTTGCCATGGGCGAGGAACAGACTGACGCCGACCAGGAACAGGAAGGTCGAAGCGATGCAGCGCGCGTAGAATTTCCACCAGCCGAAGGCGGTCAGGCCGGGATCGGTGTAGCCGAAGAATTCGAGATCCCAGGTGAAATGGTAACTCGCCATGGCAAGCAAAGCGACGCCGCGGGCGACGTCGATGGCGATGATGCGCTTCGGCTTCGGTCGATCCTGAACGGATACGGTCAGCGTGTCGATGCTCATGGTCTCGCAATTCTGATTCAGCAGAGCAAGACGACTATCACGATTGCCCCGGACAAAAGAAGGCGGCCAACACACGGCCTCGGCTCCGGTTCGCGCCGGCGTCGCATCAAGGCGGGCATTAGAGCGACGTGCGTCCGCTTGGACGCACAAAGTACGCTCTAACACTTTTGAATCTACGCATCGTGCTTTCCGAAAATCGATTCCGATTTCGCGCCGATGCGGTAGGCCAGCGCCGGAAAGCCTTTGGCCGGTTCGCTTTTTGCCGTGAACGGGTCGGTTTCCTGTTACTGACCTAGGGATGGCCACGGCAGATTTGGCGCTCACGTCCTGCTTTGGGCGATTCTGCTTCGGGGACAGCAATGGCTACCCATGTGCGCCATCCAATCGCGCTTCCGGCCTTGCGACCGGCGGATGCGCGCACCTTCGCCTCGCTCTATGCGGTCGAATCCTTCGCGCGCGCCACCGTGTCGAGCGTCATCCCGATCCAGGCCTACGAAATCCTCCGCAACGAGCAGATCGTCTCGATCCTCTACACCGTCGTGGCGCTGCTCGGCCTGTCGGTGACGCTGTTCATGCCGATGCTCATCCGGCGCTTTGCCCGACGCTGGGTCTACACATCAGGTGCCTGCCTGCTTGCCGTCGGCTCGCTGTTCTTCGTCACGCACACGCTCACCGGGCAGCTGGTGGGCATGCTTTGCCGCGTGATGGGCGCCAGCGCGTTGTCCATCACGCTCAGCCTCTACATCATGGACCACATCCGCAAGACCGATTTCATGCAGGCCGAATCGCTGCGCATGGCGTGGTCGATGCTCGCCTGGACAAGCGGGCCGACACTCGGCATCTTCCTCTACACGCGTTTTGGCATCTATGCCGCGCATGGCGCGGTCGCCATCTTCGCCATGGCCCTGCTGGGGCTGTTCTGGACCTACCGGCTCGGCGACAATCAGTCGATCCGCCCTGGCAAGACGCGGCCGGCCAATCCGCTCGCCAATATCGGCCGCTTCGTCGCGCAGCCGCGTCTCAGGCTGGCCTGGCTGATCGCCTTCGGCCGCTCCTGCTTCTGGACGACATTTTTCGTCTACGGGCCTTTGTTCATGGTGATCACAGGCGAGGGCGAGCTCGCTGGCGGCCTGCTGGTCTCAGCGGGCAATGCGCTGTTGTTCACGGCCATCTTCTGGGGCAGAGTGGGACAGCGTTTCGGCGGCCGGCGAACCATGACATCAGCCTATTTCGCCCTGTCGGCCATGCTGCTGGCGGCGGGCGCCGTCGGCGAATTCGTGCCGTTTCTTACCGGCGCCTTGCTGCTGTGCGGCGCGCTCTTCGCCATCGCTCTCGACGCGTTGGGCTCGACCGCCTTCATGCGCTCGGTGCGGTTCTATGAAAGGGCTGAGATGGCGGCGGTCTATCGCACTTATCTCGACTTTTCCGAGCTGACACCGCCGTTGGTCTATTCGGTGGTGCTGGCGTTTTTCGGGCTGGGCTCGGTGTTCGCCACGCTCGGCCTGCTGGCGGCGGGCTGCGGTTTTGTCACCTGGCGGTATCTGCCGAAGTCGCTTTGATCGTCAGAATTTTGGTGAAAGCGTTGTATGCCGCTCGCGCACCCAGTTGTGGAAGCGATGCAATTTCATATTCCTCGGGCATCAGCATGCGGCCTTGTGGCGCATCGAGCGCAGTCTTTCTGGTTGATCTCGCAGATATCAGCGCTCTCCTCCAGCACCTGCCTGCCGAAAGCGACGATGTTGTCGATATCAGCCGTTGGATTGGCGAGCGCTTCGGACGAAAAAAGCCATTCGGCGGTCAGTTCGGTCTGCTCCGAGCCGAGCGGCACCAGCCGCACGGTCCTGACATAGTCGACATGGCCGACGATGAACATCGACGACAGGTTGGTGGCGTAGGTCTGCCCGGCGGAACGCTCGGCTGAAGTCAGGTCGGGAAAGACCGGGCCGTGGACGCGCCCGTCTCGCGACCATGTCTCGGCTCCGGCCCGCAGGCCACCGGAAACTCCGGCGCATCATTGTCGGCGTGACGGGCCCATTCGGGGTCGTCGTCCCGACCCATCAGGCCGCGGCCATAGATCGACACCAGCCGCGACAGGTCCTTGTCGACGCCTGGGCAATGCAGGCACTCGTTGAAATTCTCCCAGAAGATCTTCCAGTTGCAGTTCATGACCTTGCGCAGCATATGGCTTGACACCAGCGTCTCCAGCGGCCAGTTGGCGAGGTCGCCAGAGGCGGGATCGAAGGATGTCTCGGCCGAACCGTCGGCGTCTTCCCTGAGATTGACGAAGACGAAACCGCCCCATGCCGACAGCGCTACGCGGTAAAGTGGATGATCGGCCTTGTCGAAGCCTTCAGGCAGCGATCTCGACGGCACGCGCACGAGATCGCCGCGCAGCGAATAGGACCAGGCGTGGTAGGGGCAAGTGACGAGCCGCGGCCTTCAGCCGACCTTCGCTCCCCCGGCAAAGCTGCGAGCCGCGATGCCGACAGGTGTTGTGGAAGGCGCGCAGCTCGCCGGTCTCGTCGCGCAGCACGACGATCTCCTGAGTGCCGACACGGAACGTCCTGAACGCCAGCGGCTGGGCAAGGTCGGCCTCTCGGCAGACGAGCAGCCAGCTTCGATACCAGATGGCGTCGAGATCGCGCTGATAGGCCTCGATGTCCCAGTAGGCCGATGACGGCAGCGACGGTTCAAGTCGCGTCAAACCGTTATAGGGATCGTGCTCGCTCGGGCTGGGCTGCATGACCGGCTCCTGTGATACGCCAGCCGACACCCGGTCGCGAACATTGTCAATCGCGGCGCCGGGCTGGCTGGCCTGCCGAGAGGCGCATTCGCGCTGGTGGCTGGCGGAATTTGGTTTGCCGGACGCGACGATTCTGCCTATAGTCGCAGCTGTCGTCGGTTCCGTTTGGAGCCGCGCATGATCCCGGAGCCGGAATCGGTTCCGGAAAGGTCATGCGCAGAGTCTAAGTGTTAGAGCGTCCTTGTGCGTCCATTCGGACGCACGGCGCCCTAAAGGGAATGCGGTGAGGGCGAATTGTTGCCCAATGCCGTGGCTGCCCCCGCAACTGTGTGCGGTTAGTCCTCTCCATATGCCACTGAAGAGTTTCTTCGGGAAGGTGGGGAAGGGCGTTGATCCGCGAGCCAGGAGACCTGCCGGCGACAGGAAAACTGACTTCTATGCCCTCGGGTGGAGGGCGAAAGGACAAGACATGAATACCGCTTCCGTCTCGCTCGGCACTTCCGTCTCCTCGCAGTCGCGCTTTGTGCAGCTGGCGCTTGCTGCATTTCTCGGCATTTTCGTGATGGGCTTTGTCGGCTTCTCGCATATCGACGCGGTCCACAATGCCGCTCACGACTATCGCCATTCGATGGCGTTCCCCTGCCACTGACGAGGGGCTGACATCATGACATTGTTTCGCAACGTCGTGTTCATCGCGGCGATCGCAGGGCTTGTGGCAGGCGTCGTTCTCGCCTGCATGCAGGCCTATGCCACGGTGCCGCTCATTCTGAAAGCGGAAGTCTACGAACAGGCCGGCGGTGGTCACACGCATGACCATGCCGCGGCGCCGGCTGCGAACGCCGGGGATACGAATGCCATGACCAGCGCGGCGCCAGCGCCGGCCGAAGCTGCCGCCCCGGAAGAGGAGGGCTGGACGCCGGCCGACGGTTTCGAGCGCTTCGCCTTCAATATCGTTGCCAATGTGGTCACCGGCATCGGCTTTGCGCTGATCTTGGTCGCCGCTTCGGAGTTCGCCGGCGGCATCGGCAATTGGCGTCAGGGCCTGTTCTGGGGCTTTGCCGGCTTTGCCGTATTCACGCTGGCTCCGAACCTTGGCCTGCCGCCCGAATTGCCGGCGATGCCGGCGGCCGATCTCACCCAGCGCCAGATCTGGTGGACGGCGACCGTGATGGCGACCGCGGCGGGTCTCGGCCTGCTTGCCTTCCGCAAGTCCTTGCCACTGGCGCTGATTGCCGTAGCGTTGATCGTGGCGCCGCATATCGTCGGCGCGCCGCAGCCCGACAGTTTCGAATCGCCGATCCCAGAAGGCCTGCATCACCAGTTCGTGGTGGCGGTGACGCTGACCAATCTGGTGTTCTGGCTGGTGCTCGGCGGCATCGTCGGCGTGGTGCGTGGCCGCTTGACCGGCACCGCGACCGGCCTGCGCGACAGCTTTGCCTGATCGCGTTGCCGGGACGCTGACCCTGGTCATCGGCGGTGCACGCTCCGGCAAGAGCGCGCATGCCGAAAAATTGGCGACGGCCTGCCCGGCGCCGTGGGCCTATATCGCCACGGCGCAAGCCTATGACGACGAGATGCGCGAACGGATTGCGCTGCATCGGTCGCGGCGCGGCGAGGGCTGGACGACCATCGACGCGCCGCTCGATCTCGTCGGCGCGATCGAGGCGCTGCCTGACGGCCGGCCCGTCCTGATCGACTGCCTGACTTTGTGGCTGACCAACCATATGCTGGCCGAACATGACGTTGAGGCCGAATGCCGAGGGCTGGCGGATGTGCTGTCACGACCGCGCGGGCCGTGGTTCGTGGTTTCCAACGAGGTCGGCCAGGGCATCGTGCCGGACAATGCGTTGGCTCGCCGGTTTCGCGATGCCGCCGGCCGGCTCAACCAGCAAGTCGCGGCAGTGTCCGATACGGTGCTGCTGATGGTGGTGGGGCTGCCGCTCAAGGTGAAGTGACATGGCTGATACTATCGATCCCAAGGACGAGGAGCGCCATCGCGCCAAGATGGCCAAGCGCAAAGCGGTGCAGGACGCCGAGGTCGCGGCAAAGACGGTCGAGAAGGGGCTGCTGATCGTCAACACCGGGCCCGGCAAGGGCAAGACCACTGCCGCCTTCGGGCTGGCGCTGAGGATGCTCGGCTACGGCAGGCGCGTCGGCGTCGTCCAGTTCATCAAGGGCAAATGGCACACCGGCGAGAAGGACGCCTTTGCCGCCTTCGGCGACCGGGTCGTCTGGCATACAATGGGCGAGGGCTTCACCTGGGAAACGCAGGATCTGAAGCGCGACGTCGCCGCCGCCGAAGCGGCCTGGGCCAAGGCGCTCGAGCTGATGGCCGAGCCATCGATCAGCCTTCTGGTGCTCGACGAACTGAACATCGCGCTGCGCTACGATTATCTCGATCTCGACAAAGTGGTGGCGGCGCTGAAAGGGCGCCGCGAAAACCTGCATGTCGTCGCCACAGGCCGCAACGCCAGACCGGCGCTGGTCGATGCCGCCGATCTTGTCACCGAGATGTGCGTGACCAAGCATCACTTTTCCGCCGGCGTGAAGGCACAGCAAGGCATAGAGTTTTGAGCGTTTTGCCCGCGGTTGGGCAGCACGTAACTCGTACTGGAGACGACCGATTATCGAAAGTCGGCGCCGCCCCTCAACCCCTGCCGGGACCTTCTCCCCGCGAAGGACGGGGAGAAGTGGCTTGGCCGCAACGCTGGCGATCCCCCTCTCCCCGTCCTTTACTCGGAAAGGGAAAGGGAAAGGGTGAGGGTGAGGGTTAGCGCTGACCTGAAGCGTTCGTCCTGGTCGCGAGCTCGCGATTCCTTGCTTTGTGACGGCAGATGGTGCTGATTTGCGCCTATGACCCGCCCCGAGGCGGGTTTTTACTTTTTGCCGATCTCGACCGGCCGCGTTGCACTGCCGTCACGCACCGACGACAATCACCGACACCAAGCCGAACAGCGCGATCAGCAAAAAGTCGGCGACCCGATAGAGTTTCAGCGCCCGCCTGATGTCGGCGCTCTCGGCATCGCGGTGGCCGCCTTCGCCCATGAACGCATCGTCGACCATGACGCCGTCATAGGAACGCGGGCCGGCGAGCGCCAGGCCGAGCGCGCCGGCCATCGCCGCCTCCGGCCAGCCGGCATTGGGCGAGCGGTGCTTTGTCGCGTCGCGCTGCACGGTGCGCCAGGCGTTGCCCGCATCGGCGCCTTTGACGAAGAAAGAGGCACCCACGATGAGCAGTGCGGTCAGCCGCGACGCCGGCAGGTTGATCAGATCGTCGAAGCGCGCTGCCGCCCTGCCGAAGGCCTCGTGGCGCGGGGTGCGGTGGCCGATCATCGAATCGGCCGTGTTGGCGGCCTTGTAGGCGACGCCGCCGGCCAGCCCGCCGACGCCGATCCAGAAGACGGGCGCAACGACGCCGTCGGAAAAATTCTCGGCCAGGCTTTCGATCGCCGCGCGGCAGACGCCGGCTCTATCGAGCTTTTCCGGATCGCGGCCGACGATCCTTGAGACGGCAGCACGGCCGATGTCGAGTCCACCATTGTCCAGTCCGTCGGCCACCGCCTCGACATGCTCGGCCAGGCTCTTCTGCGACAGCAGCGACGTCGCCAGGATTGCCGTGAGGACCAGTCCGGCTGGAATGCCCGAAAGCATGGTTTCCACGGCGAAGGCGATGGCGGCCGGCACCAGCACGATGATCAGCAGCGCATGAACACCGCGCCGGCGACGCAGGGCGTCGGAATCAGTATCGCGGTTGAGCCTGCGGTCGAGAAAGGATATCAGCCTGCCGAACCAGGTGACGGGATGGCCGATGGCGCCGAACAGCCAGGCCGGGTAACCCACGGCGAATTCAACAACCAGTGACAGGAAAGCGGTCAGGATCGACATGAAGTCTCTTGATGGAGCGGCGACAGTGGTGGATCACGGCGGAAGCCTTGGCCGGGCGAGGGCGCTTTTTCCGCATGCGCCGCAGCCCTTCGTCGACCTCTCGACCGGTATCAATCCGCACTCCTATCCGTTTTTCGATCTGCCCGCCACCGCCCTGTCCAGATTGCCGGAAGCAGCGCGGGTCCGCGAGTTGGCCGAAGTTGCGGCAAGCGTTTATGGCGCGCCATCGGCAGCGAATGTGGTGGCGACGCCGGGCACGCAGATCTTGTTGCCCCGCGTCGCCTCGCTGGCGAGCCCCGGCAAGGCGCTGGTGCTCGGGCCGACCTATGCTGAACATCAGCGGGCAGCGGCAATCGCCGGCCATGCTGTGACGGAGGTCGATGATTTCGAGGTCCTGGCAGGAGCCGATCTCGCCATCATCGTCAACCCCAACAATCCGGACGCGCGCATCATCGAACGCAAGAAGCTGCTCGATCTTGCCGGAAGATTGCGCGCCAAAGGCGGGTTGCTGGTCGTCGATGAGGCGTTCATGGATGTTGGCCCGCGTGCGGAAAGCCTGACCGGGGATGTCGAGCAAGGCGGCATTGTCGTGCTGCGTTCCTTCGGCAAGTTCTTTGGCCTCGCCGGCCTGCGGCTCGGCTTTGCACTGGCCGACGCGCTGACGGTCGAACGGCTCGAGGCGCAGTTCGGGCCATGGGCGGTCGCCGGCCCAGCGCTCGAATACGGTATCCGCGCGCTTGCCGACAGCGGCTGGCAGGCCGAGATGCGACGCCGTCTGGCAGAGGATGCAGCACGGCTCGATGCGTTGTTCGACCGCTTCGGCGTCCCAGTCGCCGGCGGCACCACGCTGTTCCGCTATATCAGGCTGGCGGACGCCGCCGGACTGTTTTCGGCGCTTGGCGAGCGCGGCATCCTGCTTCGGCATTTTTCCGGCCGGCCGCATGTGCTGCGCGCCGGGCTCCCGGGTCCTGACGAGGAATGGCAGCGGCTCGAATCGGCTCTTGCCGACTGGGCGCAACAGCGCGACGATAACACCAAGGAGATCAAGCAATGATCCATGTCTGTTCGCTATCGAAGGTCGAGGAAACGGTCGCGAGAACCGGCGCCGAGCGGCTGCTTTCCCTGCTGGCTGCCGGTACCGAGGTGACGCGGCCGGCGTCGATCGCCCGGGAAAACCATCTGCATCTGGTCATGCATGACATTGCGGTGGCGCAAGAGGGCATGACCATGCCGGGCGAAATCCATGTCCGCGATCTGCTCGATTTCGCGCGCCGATGGGATCGTGCAAGGCCGCTGGTCGTGCATTGCTATGCCGGCATCAGCCGTTCGACCGCCTCGGCTTACATCATCGCGGCGGCATTGGCGCCGAAGCGCTGCGAGGTCGAATTGGCTGAGACGCTGCGCGCGTTGTCGCCGACGGCGACACCTAACCCGCGGCTGATCGAGGTCGCCGATACGCTGCTCGATCGCAACGGCCGCATGATCGGCGCGATCCAGGCGATCGGGCGCGGCGCGGACGCCTTCGAAGGCACGCCTTTTGAGTTGAAGATCGACGCCTAATGCATGTCCGCCCAAAGTGCGCAGCGATTTTGGGATAACGACATGTATAAAAACAAGTGCTTAAAGCGCGTCGCATAAATCCGTTCAGACGCGACGCGCTTTAGAGTTTGACCAAGATCTTTTCCGAAACCCGGTTTCCGCTGTTTGCTGCGCTGACCTTCGGTTCGGGACCATGGCCTGACTATGCCAGCCAGTCGGCCAGCTTCGCCTTGCGCACATCCTTCAACAGGCTGATGAAGCCGTCCGCCTGATGGTTGGCGGTAAGCCTGCCCTTTTCGGCCGTTGCAATGCTGGCGTCGCCGACCACGCCGTTCGGGTTGAGATCGGTGGCGATCCAGGCGAAGGCGTGCGTTCCGGTGTGGCGCAGCAGTGAAAATTCCTTTTCGGCGCGGGCGACGTTGGACACGAAATTGTCGGCCTTTGCCATGTCGACCAGATCCGGCCGGAAATGCAGCATCAGCGAGGTCTCGACATCGCCGCCATGGATGCCGTGGCGATCCTCAAGCTCGGTATACATGCCGGCCGGCCGGCCAAAGCGCTGCCAGCTCGTCTTCACCGCCAGCATCTTTGCACGCACGCGCAATTCGCGGGTGATGATGCCCATGATCTCTTCGTTCCCGCCATGCGAGTTGACGACGATCAGTTTCCTTAGCCCGGCCCGCGCGATCGACAGGCCAAGCTCGGTCCACGCCTCGATCAAGATCGGCGCCGGCAGAGTGAGGGTTCCCGGTGCATGCAGGTGCTCGTTCGACTTACCCACCGCCTGGACGGGCAGGATGCGGATGTCGAGATCGGCGGGCAGGCGGGCGATCACCGTGTCGAGCATGCCGGTCATGATCGAGGTGTCGGTCGAAACCGGCAGATGCGGGCCGTGCTGTTCGATCGCCGCCACCGGCAGAACGGCGATCGTCGCCTCCGGATCGATCGTGGCGTATTCGGTGGTCCGGTAGTCGCCCCACCACACGCGTTTGTTTGCAGCGGTCATGTCATGCCTTTTCGATAGACTGGCTTTTTCGATAGACTGGCCTTTTCGATAGACTGGCCTCTTCGATGCACGGCCAGACCTAGCGCGGGAAGGATCGCCTGTCGATCACCCTGCCGCGATGACCTCGATCTCGACCTTGAATTCCGGCCGCGCGAAACCGGACACGATCATCAGCGTCGAAGCCGGCGCCGGGCTGGTGAACAGCCGATCGCGAACGTCCATATAGGGCCGCAGGAAGGCGCGGTCGGTGACATAGGTGTTGATGCGGACGATGTCGGAAAGTCCAAGCCCGGCCTCGCCAAGTATCGCCGCGATGTTCTGAAAACAGAGTTCGGCCTGTGCGCCGGCATCCTCCGGGATCTGATCGTTCGGAGTGATGGCGACCTGGCCCGAACACAGCACCAGCCTCTTGCCGGGAGGCACCTCGATGCCATGACTGTAGCGGGCGAAGGGCGGCTTGATCGACTTCGGCGCCAGGAATTTGAACATGAAAATCTCCAACGATGTCAGCCTAAAGCCGGATTGGCGGCCCATTCAAGATGCAGTGCATACTATCAGGGCGATTGTGGACAGGCGTTCAAAAAATAGGCACGATGCCCCCGGTACAGCATGACCGTCCGGCCTTCGTGCACCACCGTTGCGCAGGCGGGCGGCCTCGGTGATGGCATGTGTCTTGCTTCTTGAGTCGATGGTGTCGAGCCCGGTGCGTGGCGCGCCGGAGCCAACAGAGGGTGGTGTGGATGGACGGAAAACCTAAGATTTCGGTGGGCGCGATCGTGCTGCTTGCCGCAAGCACGCTAAGCGCGGCAGCGAACGAGAAGGTCACCTTCGGCACCAACTGGCTCGCCCAGGCCGAGCACGGTGGCTATTATCAGGCAGCCGCTGATGGCACCTATGCGGCTTGCGGGCTCGACGTGACGATCATGCAAGGTGGCCCGCAGGTCAGCGGTCGGCCGCTGTTGCTCGCCGGCAAGATCGACTTCTACATGGGCGGCAACATGCTGCAGGCCTTCGACGCCGTTCAGCAGGACATTCCGCTGCGCGTGGTCGCCGCCTCATTCCAGAAAGAGCCGCAGGTGATCATGAGCCATCCGGGTCAGGGCCTCGACAAATGGGAGGATTTGAAGAACGCGGACCAGTACATTATTGGCGACGAAGGTGCACAGAGCTACTTCCAATGGATGATCACGGAGTTCGGCTTCGATCCGGCCAAGCGCGTGCCCTATACGTTCAACCCCGCACCTTTCATCGCCAATCCGAAGTCGATCCAGCAGGGTTACGTGACCTCGGAGCCCTTCGCCGTCGCCAAGGAGGGCGGCTTCCAGCCCAATCTGTTCCTGCTCGCCGACTACGGCTTCGACACCTATGCGACGACGATCGAGACCATGCAGGCCACGATCGACAAGCGGCCGGAGGTGGTTCAGTGCTTCGTCGATGGCTCGGCCAAGGGTTGGTACAATTATCTCTACGGCGACAACGCTGCCGCCAACGCGGCGATCAAGAAGGATAACCCCGACATCAGCGACGAGCAGATCGCGTTTTCGATCGAGCAGATGAAGAAATTTGGCATCGTCGATTCCGGCGACACGGAAAAACTCGGCATCGGTGCGATGACTGACGCGCGCATCGAAAGCTTCTACGACAAGATGGTCAAGGCCAAGGTCGTGCCGGCCGGCGTCGACATCAAGAAGTCCTACACGCTGGCCTTCGTTAACAAGGGCGTCGGGATCGACCTGAAGAAATAGCACCCAGGCATGATGCAGGAGAAAGTGCCGCAAGCGCCGGCAAGCGCATCGGGCAAAGGTCCGATGCTGCTGGCGCTGCGTGGCGTCGGCAAGGTCTTTTCCAACGGCGTGACAGCGCTCAGCGATGTCGACCTGACGATCCGGGAAGGCGACTTTCTCAGCCTTCTCGGCCCGTCCGGCTGCGGCAAGTCGACGGCCTTGCGCCTCATTGCGGGTCTTGCGACGCCGACCTCCGGCGTGCTCGACTGGCGCGGCAGCAGCTCTGTCGACCGCTCGAATATCGGCTTCGTCTTCCAGGAGCCGACGCTGCTGCCCTGGGCCGATGTCTTCGACAATGTCTGGCTGCCGCTGCGGCTGAAGGGCGTGTCGCGGGCCAAGGCTGCGCCTGTCGTGATGGAGATGCTGGCGCGGGTCCACCTGACCGGCTTCGAGCATGCCGTGCCGCGCGAGCTGTCCGGCGGCATGAAGATGCGCGTCTCGATCGCCCGCGCCATGGTGACCAAGCCGCGCGTGCTTTTAATGGACGAGCCGTTCGCAGCGCTCGACGAGATTACCCGCTTCAAGCTCAACAACGATCTTCTGGAGCTATGGCAGGACGAGCATTTTACCGTCGTCTTCGTGACCCACAGCGTCTTCGAAAGCGTTTTCCTCTCCAGCCGCGTCGTCGTCATGGCGGCGCGACCGGGCCGGGTGTTCAAAGAACTCGTCATCGATGCGCCGTATCCGCGCAATGAAGCCTTCCGTACTTCGCCCGCCTATGCCGCGCTTTGCCGTCAGGCGTCCGATGTGCTGATCGGCGCCATCAACTCAACTGCCGGACCGCACCATGACGGCCATTGAAGAACACGTGCTGAGGCTCGATCCCGAGGAGGCGCGTCGCGTGCGCCAGGAGCGGCTCGAGCGCATCGGCCGATGGGTGCTGCCGCTGGCGATCATGATTCTGGCCATCTGGCTGTGGGACCGCATCTGCGTCTGGAACGACATCCCGAAATATATCCTGCCGCGCCCCGGTGTGGTGCTGCAAACACTGTTTGACGATGCCGGGCTGCTGTTTTCCTCGCTGCTGGTGACGCTCAAGATCACCTTCCTCAGCCTGCTTCTGGCCATCGTCGGCGGTGTTGGGTTGGCGGTCCTGTTCGCACAATCGAAATGGGTGGAGATGTCGTTCTTCCCGTTTGCCATCGTCCTGCAGGTGACGCCGATCGTTGCGATCTTCCCATTGATCAACATCTACGTCGACAACCAGACGACGAAGCTTCTGCTGTGTGCCTGGATTGTCGCCTTCTTTCCGATCCTGTCCAACACCACGCTCGGCCTCAATTCCGTCGACCGCAATCTGCGCGACATGTTTAGGCTTAACGGCGCGACCCGCTGGCAGCAATTGCGTTATCTCAGGCTGCCGGCAGCGATGCCGTATTTTCTCGGCGGGCTGAAGATCGCCGGCGGCCTGTCGCTGATCGGCGCGGTGGTGGCCGAGTTCGTCGCCGGGGCAACCGGCCAGTCGTCGGGGCTTGCCTCTCGCATAATCGAGGCCGGTTACCGGCTTAATGCCCCGCGGCTGTTTGCGGCCCTGATCCTGATCTCTTTCACCGGCATTCTGATCTTCCTGGTGCTGTCGCTGATCTCGCATCTCATTTTGCGGCGCTGGCATGAAAGCGCGCTGAAGCAGGAGCGATGAAATGTTGGAGATACCGGCCTCTGGTCCTTACCATCTCACCAACGTCCGGCTTCACGCATCACTGACGCCGGGCCTTGCCGCAGCCTTCGATGCCGACGGCTTTGCGCTCGCCGATATCGCCGTCGCCGACGGCAAAATCTCCAGCATCGTTGCGCATCGCCAGTCCAATTCGCCCGCAGCTGCCGCCGACCTCGGCGGCCGCGTCGTCATGCCGTGCTTCGTCGACTGCCACACGCATATCGACAAGGGCCATATCTGGCCTCGAAAACCCAATCCGGACGGCACGTTCATGGGCGCGTTGAACGCCACCGGCGCCGATCGCGCTGCCCGCTGGAGCGCAGACGACGTTGCCCGCCGCATGGATTTTTCGCTGCGCTCAGCCTACGCGCACGGCACCAGGGCTATGCGCACCCATCTCGACAGCGTCGCGCCGCAGGAAGAGATCTCCTGGCCGGTGTTCGAGACGATTCGGGAGAAATGGCGTGGCCGCATCGAGCTGCAGGCGGCCTGCCTGCTTGGCATCGAAGGCGTGCGCGACAGGAAGTGGTTCGAAAGGCTGGCCAAACGAGTCGCCGCAGCCAACGGCGTGCTCGGCGTCGTCACCTATATGCTGCCGGACCTGGAAGAGCTTCTCGACGAGGTGTTCGCTCAGGCGATCAAGCATGGCCTCGACCTCGATTTCCACGCCGACGAGACTGACGATATCTCGGCGATCTCGCTGAAGAAGATCGCCGAGGCGGCCTTGTGGAACGGTTTTGAGGGAAACATCCTCGTCGGCCACTGCTGCTCGCTGGCACGCCAGCCCGATCTCGATGTGCTCGACACGCTGGATAAGGTGGCGAAGGCGAGGCTTGCCGTGGTGTCGCTGCCGATGTGCAATCTCTATCTGCAGGACCGGCGCGGCGACAAGACCACGCCGCGCTGGCGCGGCGTGACGCTGCTGCACGAGATGAAAGCGCGCGGCATTCCTGTCGCCGTCGCCTCCGACAATACCCGAGATCCGTTCTACGCCTATGGCGATCTCGACATGCTGGAGGTCTATCGCATGGCGACGCGCATCCTGCATTTCGATCACCCGGTCGGCGATTGGCCACAGGCGGTGACTTCAACGCCGGCCCAGGTGATGCGGCTCGACGGTTTCGGCACCCTTGCAGCCGGCGGCGCCGCCGATTTCGTCGTCTTCAAGGGGCGGAGCTGGACGGAATTGCTGTCGCGGCCTGAATCGGATCGCATCGTGGTGCGCGACGGCCGCGCCATCGAGCGCCAATTGCCCGATTATGCCGAACTCGATGATCTAATGGTGGGATGATGGACCTGGCTACGCTCAAACGCGATCTCGACGGTCTGAAGATCGACGACCATCCGGCGATCGTCCAGCAAAAGAGCCGTGACTTCTACTGGTACAGCCCGGTGCTGAAGCAACAGCTCGACCATGTGACCGGCGATCTGATCGTGACGCCGAGGACGGAAGACGAGGTGATCCGAGTGCTTGCCGCCTGTCACCGGCATGGCGTGCCGGTGACGCCGCGCGGCAGCGGCACCGGCAACTACGGGCAGGCGATGCCTTTGTCCGGCGGCGTCGTGCTCAATCTCGCCGAAATGAATGCAGTCAAGACGATCGCGCCCGGCCGCGTCGTGACCGGACCCGGTGCCGTCCTCGCCGACATCGACAGGGCTACGCGCGCGCATTCCGGCCAGGAGCTGCGAATGTCGCCATCGACCTATAACACCGCGTCGATCGGCGGTTTCGTCGCCGGCGGATCGGGCGGCGTCGGCTCGATCCGCTGGGGTGGGCTGCGCGACCTCGGCAATGTCATCCGGCTCAGGACCGTGACGATGGAGGCGGAGCCTCGCATCATGGATCTTACCGGCGAGGAGGTGCTGAAGGTGATGCATGCCTACGGCACCAACGGCATCGTCACCGAGGTCGAGATGCCGCTGACCGCATCTTACGACTGGATCGACGTCATCGTCGGCTTCGACGATTTCATGGATGCGGCCGGCTTCGGCAACGATCTCGCCATTCAGGACGGCATTCTAGCGAAGCTGATCACGCCGATCGCCGCGCCCATCCCTTACGATTATTTCAAGCGGCACCAGCGGTTTTTCAGGCGCGAGCAAAGCATCGTCGTCTGCATGATCACGCCGCATGCCATGGACGCCTTTGTCGCTCTTACTGCGCGCAGCAAGGGCGAGATCGTCTTCCGCGCCGACAAGGAGGCCGATCTCAAGGGCCTGCCGCCGGCCTATGAGCTGACCTGGAACCACACGACGCTGCGCGCCATCAGGGTCGACCCGACGATTACCTATCTGCAGACCCGCTATCCTTCGCCGGATCACCTCGCTTACGTCAAGGCGATGATCGACCGCTTCGGCGACGAAGTGCCGACACATCTCGAATTCATCCGCTTCGACGGCGCGATCGGCGTGGCCGGACTGCCGCTGGTCCGCTTCACGACGGCGGAGCGGCTCGACGAGATCATCCGCATCCACGAAGAGAATGGCTGCTGGGTCTTCAACCCGCACCGCTACACGCTGGAAGAGGGCGGCATGAAGCAGACGGACGAGGTGCAGCTCGCCTTCAAGCGCGAGACCGATCCGCAAGGGCTGCTCAATCCAGGCAAGATGATCGCCTGGGAAAACCCGGACTACGATTATCGCTCGGGCAAGTCGTTCCTGTTCAAGGGGTTGCAGAAGGCGGGGTGATGAACATCCTCGTTCTCTACGCCCATCCGGTCGAGACCAGCTTCAATGCCGGTTTGCACAAGGTGATCGTCGAACGGCTGACGGCAGCCGGCCACGCCGTCGACGACTGCGATCTCTATGCCGAGAATTTCGATCCCCGGCTGACGCGGGCCGAGCGGCTCGATTATCACGACGATCGCGGCGCCGGTGATCCGGCAGCGCCCTATGTCGAGCGCCTGCTGCGGGCCGAGGCGCTGGTGCTGTCGTTTCCGGTGTGGAACTTCGGCTATCCGGCGATCCTGAAAGGCTTTTTCGACCGCGTCTTCCTGCCCGGCGTCTCGTTCAAGCTGGTCAATGGCAAGGTGCAGCCGTCGCTGCACAACATCCGCAAGCTGGCGGCGGTCACCACCTATGGCGGCAGCCGGTTGCACGCCATGCTGATGGGCGACCCGCCGCGCAAGCTGGTCAAGCGTGTGTTGCGCGCCTCGGTCAAGCCAGGTGCCTCCGTGTCCTATCTTGCGCATTATTCGATGAACCAGTCGACCGATGAAACGCGGAAGAGATTCACGGCGAAAGTCGCCGCCAGCATGGATGCCTTCTGATGCGGGTCCTGGTGGTTTACTGCCATCCGGTCCCGGAAAGCTTTTGCGCCTCGATCCGGGATGGTGCCATCGAGGTGCTGAAGGCGAGGGGCTGGGAGGTGCGGCTGCTCGACCTCTATGCGGAGAATTTCGATCCGGTCATGCGCTGCGGCGAGCGACGCTCCTACAATGAACACGCCCCGCAGGATCCGGCGCTCAAGCCCCACATCGAAAATCTCAACTGGGCCCAGGCAATCCTCTTTATCTATCCGACATGGTGGTATGGGCTGCCGGCAATGCTGAAGGGCTGGCTCGACCGGGTCTGGGCGACCGACGTCGCCTTCCGACTGCCGGCCGGCAAGCGACGGATTCAGTCGCTGATGAGGCATGTGACGAAGATCGGGGTGATCACGACCTGCGGCGCACCGACCTGGTGGAGCGTCGTCGTCGGCCAGCCGGGACGCAAGACAATCCTGCGCGGCATGCGGGCACTCTGCGCCACCCGCTGCAGGACGTTCTTTCTGGCGCACTACCTGATGGACTCATCGACACCGAAGACGAGGGCGGCGTTCCTGGAGAAAGTGCGAACGAAGCTGGGGCGCTTCTGAGCTACATCCGTACCCGTTCCGACTTCGGATCATACATCGGCTTCAGCGATGCCTCGGCGGCGAAGCGCTCGCCGGCGATTTCGATCGCGTAGGACGACGACAGCACGTCCGCCTCGCTCTCGCCTTTGCAAGGCACGTAGCCGAGGCCGATGGCGCCGCCGAGATGATGGCCGTAATTGCCCGAGGTGATCGGGCCGACGATCTTGCCGTCGCGCAGGATCGCCTCATTGTGAAAGAGCAAGGGTTGCGTGTCTTTCAGGCGGAACTGCAGCAGCCGCCGGTCCAATCCGGTTTCTTTTTTTCTCAGCACGGCGTCGCGGCCAAGGAAATCGCCCTTGGCAGTCTTCACTGCGAAGCCAAGGCCTGCCTCCAGCACATTGTCCTCATCGGTGATGTCGTGGCCGAAGTGCCGGAAGGCCTTTTCGATGCGGCAGGAATCCAGCGTGTGCAGGCCGCAGAGTTTTAGGCTGACATCGTCGCCGGCCTCCTCGATCGCCTCGAACACGTGGGCGGCCTGGTCGGTCGAGACATAAAGCTCCCAGCCCAGTTCGCCGACATAGGTTACACGGTGGGCGCGGGCCAGCCCCATGCCGATTTCAACCTCCTGAAACGTCCCGAACGGGTTGGTCTCGTTGGAGAAATCGTTCGGGCTCAGCTTTTGAATCAGCTTCCTCGCATCCGGACCCATCAGGCAGAGCACGGCTTCGGCAGCGGTGACATCGGTGATGACGACGAATTCATGGGAGAGGTGTTTTTTTAGCCACGCGAGATCGCGCTGCAGCGTCGCGCCAGGCACGACCAGGAAGTAGGCCGTTTCAGATAGCCGTGAGACGGTGAGATCGCTCTCGATACCGCCGCGCTGGTTGAGCATCTGGGTATAGACGATCTTGCCCGGCGCCACGTCCATGTCGTTGGCGCAGAGTTTCTGCAGGAAGGCGCAGGCATCGCGGCCCTCGACACGGATCTTGCCGAACGAGGTCATGTCGAACAGGCCGACGCCGTTTCGGACGGCCAGATGTTCCTCGCGCTGGTTGTCGAACCAGTTCTGCCGCTTCCATGAATAGCGGTATTCGCGCTCCTGGCCGGGCCTGGCGAACCAGTTGGCGCGCTCCCAGCCGGCAACCTCGCCGAACACCGCACCGCGCGCCATCAGATGTTCGTGCAGCGGCGAGCGTCTGACGTTCCGCGAGGTCGCCATCTGGCGGTACGGAAAATGGTCGGCATAGAGCAGGCCCAGCGTCTCGGAGACGCGCTCCCTCAGGTAGCGGCGGTTCTTCTGGAACGGCTGGACGCGGCGGATGTCGACCTCCCACAGATCGAAGGGTGCCTCGCCGTCATTGATCCATTGCGCCAGGGCCATACCGGCGCCGCCGGAGGAAACTATGCCTATCGAATTATAGCCGGTCGCCATCCAGTAGCCGGAAAGCTCCGGCGCCTCGCCGAGATAGTAGCGATCATCAGGCGTAAAACTCTCGGGACCGTTGAAGAAAGTGTGGATGCCGGCGCTGGCCAGCATCGGCATCCGGTTGACGCCCATTTCAAGGATCGGCTCGAAATGCTCGAAATCCTCCGGCAACTGGTCGAAGCAGAAATCTTCGCGGATGCCATCCATGCCCCATGGCTTGGCCACCGGCTCGAAGGCGCCGAGCATCATCTTGCCGGCGTCTTCCTTGTAGTAGGCGCATTCATCCGGCACGCGCAGCACCGGCAGGCGGGTCAGGCCGGGGATCGGTTCGGTGACGAGGTAAAAGTGTTCGCAGGCATGCAGCGGGATGGTGACGCCGTTCTGGCGCCCGAGCTCGCGCGCCCACATGCCCGCGCAATTGACGACGACATCGGCTTCGATCATGCCTTGCTCGTCGCCTTGCGTCCAGGAGACGCCGGTAACGCGGCTATCCCTGGTATGGACCTTGGTTACCTTCACGTTCTCGACGATCGTCGCACCGCGCTGGCGCGCACCCTTGGCCAGCGCCATGGCGATATTGGCCGGGTCGCACTGGCCGTCGAGCGGCAGATGCACGGCGCCGACCACATCGGAAATGTTGAGATGCGGGTACATCTCCTTGACTTCATCAGGCGAAATCTCGCGCACGTCGACATCGAACGCGCGGGCGAGAGACGCCTGCCTATAAATCTCGTGCTTGCGCTCCTCGGTCAGCGCCACGGTGATCGAACCGACCTGCCGCATGCCGGTCCCGACATCGGTCTCGGCTTCGAGCTTGACGTAGAGGTCGGCCGAATATTTCGCCAGCCGCGTCATGTTCTGCGAACCGCGCAGCTGGCCGATCAAGCCGGCGGCGTGCCATGTCGTGCCTGATGTCAGCTGCTTGCGTTCGAGCAGCACGATATCGGTCCAGCCGAGCTTGGCCAGATGGTAGGCGACCGAACAGCCTGAAACACCGCCGCCGATGATGACGGCCCTTGCTTTGGGAGGAATGGCCTTTGTCGGGATGGTATTCTGGGGCAGGGCGCTCATGCCGCCTCACGGCGATAGTTGGAAGCGAAGCGGCGCAGGCGAAGGGCTGCTTCCAAAAGTATCGCCTCGGGCTGGCAGAGGCTGACGCGGATGTGGCCGGCGGCGGCCTCGCCGAAACTCGAGCCCGGCATGACGCCGACTTTTTCCTTGTCGAGGAAAGCCCAGGCGAATTTCTCGTCGTCCGGCTCGATGGCCGAGATGTCGAGCATGACATACATGCCGCCTTCGGAGCCGCGCACGGTGATGTTGTTCATGCCGCGCATGGCGTCGAGGACGACGCTGCGCCTTGCGGCATAGCGTTCGGCGATCTCCTTGACGCCGTAACCGTTTTCTAGCGCCTCGGCGCAAGCGAGGCTGATGAAGGCCGGCAGGCCGTAGGTCGTCACCAGATTGAGGTTGGTCAGCAGCGAGATCATCTCTTCTGGCCCGGTCAGCCAGCCCATGCGCCAGCCGGTCATGCCGTGGCTCTTCGACATGGAATTGATGACCAGCGTGCGTTCCGCCATGCCGGGTAGCGAGCGCGGCGAGATGTGCTCGCCGCCGCCCAGCGTCCAATAGACCTCGTCCGACAGCAGCCAGAGGTCATGTTCCCGGCAGATCTGCGCCAGGTCTTGCAGCCGCTGGCGGGCGTAGACAGCACCCGTCGGGTTGTTGGGCGTATTGATGAGGATGGCGCGCGTGTTCGGCCGAAGCGCGGCACGAATGTCGGCGGCTCGCGGCTGGAAACCATCCTCGGCGGGTGTCTCGACTACGGTGAAATCGGCGCCCGCTGCACTGAACGTGTTAGGGTAGGTTGCGTAATAGGGCGCCACCACGATGGCATGGTCGCCCTGGTCGAGAACGGCTTGTACCGCCGCGTAAAGCGCTGCCTGTCCGCCTGGCGTGGCGATGACCTGGTCGGGGTTGGTCGCAATGCCGGTGCACGCGGTCGATGCCGCCGCCATTGCCTTGCGCAGACGCGGAATGCCGGGAAGCGGGGTGTAGTGGTGGTTGCTGGCGCGAACCGCGGTCACGCAAGCTTCGATCGTTTGCGCCGGCGTGTCGAAATCGTGGTCGCCAACGGACAGCATGATGATGTCCTCGCCGGCCTCCTTGCGTGTCCAGGCAGCGAAATGAACCTCCCAGCCATCCTTGCCGGAAGGCACGATGCCGGAAATGCGCGATGATGGTCTGGGCATTATGCTACTCCCGAAATTTCGTAGCCGGCCTGTTCGAGCCGGTCACGCAGGGCGGCGATGTGAGGCGGTCCGACTTCACAGCAGCCGCCGACGATGCCGGCGCCGGCCTCAACCCAGCCGACTGCCTGGCCTGCATAGGCGTCCGGATCAAGGTCGTGGCGGGCGTGCAGCACTTCCGCGGTGCCGCCATGCTTGAGCGCCTCAATCGAGGTGAAGCCGTTGGCATAGGCGCCGACCGGGCCGCCGAGGCAGATCAGTTCGGGCAACGCTGCAGCAATCGCTTCGGGCCTGCAGCAATTGACCAGTCTAGCTGCGACCGGCAGCCCGTCGAGAGCGCTCGACGCAGCTGCAATGGCTTCGCCGCTGCGCAGTCGTGGTGCGCCGTGATCGGCAAGCGTCCAAGACACCCACACCGGTTTGCCGCTTTCCGACGCCGCGGTGACAGCCGCGCGCGCCTCCTCGGCCGACGCCATGGTCTCGCACAGGAACAGATCGACGCCGTCAGCCTGCTCGGCAACGATGCGGCGGTAGATGTCGAGCGTATCCTGGAAGGATATCGTCAGTGCCGGCGCGTAGCTGCCGAACAGGGGCGACAGGCAGCCGGCGATTGCCGCGTCGCCGGCCTGGTCGCGAGCTTGCCTTGCAAGTTCCATGCCGCGCTTCTGCAGCGGCTCGAACAGCTCTTCCGCGCCCTCCCGCGCCAGCCGTTCGGGCGTTGCCGAATAGGTGTTGATGGTGATGACACGGGCGCCGGCCCGGATGAACTCCGCATGCAGGTCGCGCACCAGGTCCGGTTCGTCGATCAGCACCCTGGCCGACCATAGCGGGGTGGGATCGGACTTGCTGCGGCGTACCAGTTCCTGACCCATGCCGCCGTCAGTGAGGATAACCGTCTTCACGCGCGCAACCTCTCGTTCTTTGGATCCCACAGCGGTTCGTCCTTCTGCACGATCGCTTTGAAGCGCTCGCCGAAGATCTCGACCTCGACCGTGGTTCCCGGCTCAGTGAGATCGGCCCGCAGCATGCCGAGCGCGATCGATTTGTCGATACGATGACCCCAGCCGCCGGACGTCGTCTCGCCGACTATCCGGCCGTCATGCCACAGCGTCGACATGGTGGGCGCATCGCAGTCGCCGGGGTTTTCGACGATCAGCGTGACAAAGCGTTTCTTGACGCCCTGCTGCTTCTCGTTCTGTAGCGCTGCCTTGCCGCGGAAGTCGGGCTTGTCCCATCTGACGAAACGCTCCAACCCACCCTGCAGGATCGAATAGTCGGTCGACAGGTCGCCTTTCCAGGCGCGATAGCCTTTTTCGACCCGCAGCGAATCCAGCGCGTACATGCCGAACGGCTTCAGGCCGTGCTTCTGGCCGGCCGCCCAGACAGCGTCGAAGACGGCGGCGGTGTCGTCGACCTTGGTGTGGATTTCCCAGCCGAGTTCGCCGGCGAAGGACACGCGCACCAGCCTTGCCCAACGGCCGGCGACCGTCGTCTCCTGGTGCGTCAGCCAGGGCAGAGCAAGGTCGGCGGCGCAGACATCGGCGAGGATTTTTCGCGAATTGGGCCCGGCGAGGATCTGCGTGGAGTATTCCTCGGTCCGGTCGACCAGCTTGAATGAAGCGTGCTTCGGCATGCGCCATTTCAGCCACTCGAAATCGTGCCACTGCGCCACCGCGGCGGTGATCAGCGTCATCAAATTCTCATCGTGGCGCACCACCGACATTTCGGTGACGATGCGGCCCTTGTCGTCGGCAAAATAGACGAGGCCGATGCGGCCGGGTTTCGGCACCAGCCCCGTAACCTGCTGGCTCAGCCATTCCGCAGCGCCAGGGCCGTCGAGGTTGAAGCGGGAAAAGCCGGGCAGGTCCAAAATGCCGGCGGCGTCGCGCACGGCGAGGCATTCTTCGCGGACGCGATGCTGCCATGGCCCGTCGCGACGGAAGGTCAGCGTCGCGGCTTCCGAAACATCGTCGCCGGCTTGCGCGTACCAGGTGGCGCGCTCCCAGCCATTATAGGCGTCGAACTGGGCGCCGAGCGCCTTGATGCGATCATGGATCGGCGACAGTTTGCGGTCGCGCCCAGCTGGCCAGGCATGGCGCGGAAACTGAATGGCGTATTCGTTGCCGTAGATTTCCATGCCCTTGGCGACGCAGTAATCCGGGGCCGAGGCATAGCTGGTGAAGCGGCGCGGATCGCAGGACCACATGTCCCACTCGGTCTGGCCCTCAGTCACCCATTCGGCCAGCACCTTGCCGGCGCCGCCGCCCTGGGCGATGCCGAAGGTGAAGACGCAGGCCTCGAAGGCGTTGGGCACGCCGGGCATCGGCCCGATCAGCGGATTGCCGTCCGGTGCGTAGGGGATCGGGCCGTTGATGACCTTGGACAGGCCGGCGGTGCCCAGGATCGGCACGCGGGCGACGGCATCGGCCAGATAGTCCTCCAGCCGGTCGAGATCGTCGGGGAACAGCTGGAAAGAAAAATCGTCTGGCATCGGGTCGTTGTGACCGACCCAATGCGCACGGCAATTGCGCTCATAGGGGCCGAGATTCATGCCGTTCTTTTCCTGGCGCAGGTAATAGGAGGTGTCGACGTCGCGCAGCAGCGGCAGTTTCTTGCCTTGCTCCTTCGACCATGCGGCCAGTTCGGGGATTTCCTCGAACAGGATATATTGATGGCTCATCACCATCATAGGCACGTCGCGGCCGAACATCTTTCCGACTTCGGCGGCACGGTAACCGGCGGCGTTGAGGACCACCTCGCAGCGGATTTCGCCCTGCGCGGTCTCGACCACCCACTCGTCGTTCTCGCGGCGCACGCCGGTGACCGGACAGAAGCGAATGATCTTCGCACCTAGGTCGCGGGCGCCCTTGGCCAGCGCCTGGGTCAGCTGCGCCGGGTCGATGTCGCCATCGTTCGGATCGTAGAGCGCGCCCTTCAGCTCATGCGTTTCGATGAACGGGTAGCGGCGCTTGATCTCGTCGAGCCCGATCACGTCGATGTCCATGCCCTGATAGCGGCCCATTGCCTTGGCGCGCTGGAACTCCTGCATGCGCTCGGCTGTATGGGCCAGCCTGAGCGAGCCGGTGACGTGGTAGTTCATGGGATAGCCGACCGCGTCGGCCAGCCCGCGATAGAGCTCCGTCGAATAGCGCTGCATGTTCATCAGCGACCATGACGAGGAGAAGGTCGGCACGTTGCCGGCCGCATGCCAGGTCGAGCCGGAGGTGAGCTCATTCTTTTCCAGGAGCACGCAGTCGGTCCAGCCCGCCTTGGCGAGATGGTAGAGCGAGGAGGAGCCAACGACACCGCCTCCGATGATCACCACACGTGCCGTGATCGGCAAACCGGCCATGTTTTTCTCCAAACCTAAAGCGCGGTCCAGCGCGCTTGATTCTGTTTTGATGCATGTCGTTATCCCAAAACCGCTGCACACTGTTGGGGGACATGCATTCAGTAAACAGGTGGCGAAACCACCCAGATGACTACCGCCGGCTCCGCTCCAGGATTGCGCCAGCGGAACGGCTTGCCGTCGAAGCGAAAAGAGTCGCCTTCGCCAAGCCGGTGCCAGACGCCTGATATCTCGATGTCGAAGCTGCCGGAAGCAACATACCCGGCTTCCTCCGTCGGCCGGCGCGCTTCGGTCTTCAGTTCAGCACCCGGCGCGAAGACCGAACGCAGCATTTCGAAGCTACCGCCGAGATCGGGCGACAGAAGCTCCTCCACCAATCCGGAATCGCTTGTACCAAGCGTGCGGCGGCTGCCGGCGCGCACGACCACGCCGCGCTCGTTCTCCACAGGCACGTCGTGGCTGAAGAACAGGCTGACCGGCACGCCGAACAATTCCGCAAAGGCTTTGAGATCGCTCAGCGATGGTATCGACAGGCCGCGCTCGACCTGACTGACCCAGCCGACGGAGCGGCCGAGCTTCAGGCCGATCTCGGCAAGGGTCAGACCGCGCGCTCTGCGCAGCGCCCTGATATCGCCGGCCAGCAGCCGTTCGCGGTTTTCCTGCTCCGATCTGACAGCGGTTGAGGGCAAAGCCATTTCTCTTGATGAAATTTCTTGGTGAGAAATCCCCTTCGTGAAAAAGTCGGGGCAAATTTCATGAGACGTCAGGTTCGTGAAAAAATCAAGAGGATTTTCATAGTGCCACAAGAATTGCTTGCGCCATTTTGGCAGTTCAGGCAAAGGCTCGGCCACGAACGGCGAGTGAGGGCGTCCGGTCGAGGCTTACGATGGAGCGCCACGCGTCAAATTGGACCCGCAATGGTGCTCTTTCATTTTCTGGACGGCGCATGATCCTTTCCGGATCGATTCCGGGTTCCGGGTCAGGCGCAAAGGACGCCCATGCTGGAAAACAGGACTAAGATTACAGATGATGCGGCGATCGTCGACGAGGCGATCACGTCGCGCCGCTCGGTCCGGGCCTTTCTGCCCGACATGGTCGACGACGAGACGATCCGCGCCATTCTCACCGTTGCCTCGCGCGCCCCTTCGGGCACCAACATGCAGCCCTGGCGGGTCTACGTGACCAAGGGCGAGGTCAAGCAGCGGATCACCGATGCCATCCTCAACTCCGGCATCCGTGCCGAAAAGGCCGAGTGGGACGAGTATCGCTACTATCCCGACCAGTTCTTCGAACCCTATCTCACCCGGCGGCGAGCCAATGGCTTCGGCCTCTACAGCGTTCTCGGCATCGGCCGGCGTGAGGTGGACAGGATGCGCGCGCAGCACGACCGCAACTTCGTCTTCTTCGACGCGCCGGTCGGCATGATCTTCACCGTCGACCGGCGGCTGAACAAGGGGTCTTGGATCGATTACGGCATGTTCCTGCAGAATATCATGGTGGCGGCACGGGGAAGGGGCCTGCACACTTGCCCGCAGGCCGCCTTTGCACCTTACCACAAGCAGATCAGGCCGGTGCTCAACATTCCAGACGAGGAGATCGTCGTCTGCGGCATGGCGCTCGGCCATGAAGACACGTCCAAGCCCGAAAACGAGTTCCGCACCGACCGCGCGCCGCTGGAAGAGTGGGTGACGTTCGCCAAATGAGATGGCGCCAAGTGAGGCGACGACGCGCCGTCTCGGTCTACTGCACTTCGTAACCGACTTCCTCGCTGGCGTGACAGAGCGCCTTCCAGAACGAGCGCGCAAACGACCGGAATACATAGATGTCGAACTGGTCGGCGCCGGTGCGCTGGATCTGGGCGAAGACGTCATGATGCATGGTCGAACGGCCGGCACCGACCGGAAAGGCCGGCAGCGCGAAGTCGATGGCGAAGAATTTCGCCAGCACCCATTCGGCCTTCGGTCCGGCGATGCGGATCGCGGTGCGGCCATGCGACAGGTCGGTCACCGTGCCGATCGCCGGCGTCACGACACCGGCAAAGCCCGACACCAGGCCCTCGGCCTCGTCGACCACCGTGAATTTTCCTGGCGCGAAACCGAACACCGATCTCACGCCGTCGGTGCTGCCGGCGCCGGCGCCATCGGGCAGAGCAAGGCCGGTCACGGTGCGGATACCGGCGATCAACTCCTTCTCCTGGCCCGGCCAGGCAGCGAGCTGCAGGATCGACCCCGGTCTGGTTTCGGAGAGGATGACATCGATGCCGTGTTCGAAATCGCCGTGCGAGCCGGTGCGCAGTTCCGGCTCAAGCGGTGCCGGCTCAAGCGGTGATTGGCGCTCAACCATGCATGCGGCTCCCGTCCGGATCAAAGAAGTGGTTGGAGACGATCTCGACCGGGCCGAACCGGTTGCGCAGGGGATCGGAGATATGGGCGCGCGTGCCGCGCCGTGCCTTGCCGTCCTTGACCAAAGCGAGCGCGATGTACTTGCCGAGCGCCGGCGAATAGCAGCAAGCGGTGATGTGGCCGATGGAATCGTGCGGATTGGCTTCGTCAAGCGCCTCGACTATGTGCGCGCCGCCGTTGAGCGGCTGGTTGTCCAGCGAAATCAGCCCGACGAGTTCCAGACGGCCGGGTGCGATCAGGCCCTCGCGATCCATCATAGCCGAGCCGATGAAGGGCTTCTTCTTGGACAGCATCCAGTCGAGATGCAGGTCGCGCGCCGTGGTGCGGCCGTCGATCTCGGCGCCGGTGACGTGGCCTTTCTCGATGCGCATTGTGCCCAGCGCCTCAAGCCCGTAAGTCACCACTCCGAACGGCTTGCCGGCTTCGATCAACGCTTCCCAGACATGGGTGCCGTAGCCTGCGCCGGAGTAAACTTCGAAGGCCATTTCGCCGGAGAAGGAAAGCCGGCAGATCATCACCGGCACGCCTGATACCTTCCCATGCACGATGCCCATGAAGGGCAGTGTGGCGTTGTCGACGGCAGTGCCGGTGACGCAAGCGGCAAGAATGGCTCGCGCCTTTGGCCCGCCGATCGCCGCACCCGCCCATTGGTCGGTCACCGAGGTGACGTGGACCTTCAGCTCCGGCCAGATGACGTCGAGGAAATATTCCAGGTGCTGCATCACCTTGCCGGCATTGGCGGTGGTGGTGGTCATCAAGAAGTCCTGTTCGCCGAGCCGCCATGTCGTGCCGTCGTCGAAGGCGAGGCCGTCCTCGCGCAGCATCAGCCCGTAGCGGGCCTTGCCGACGGCCAGCGTCGAGAACACGTTGGTGTAGACCCGGTCGAGGAATTCCGCCGCGTCCGGACCCTGCACGGCGATCTTGCCCAGCGTCGAGACGTCGACGATGCCGGCGCTCTCGCGCGTCGCCTTAGCTTCGCGTACATAGGCCTGCTCGATCGTTTCGCCGGCGTGGCCGTAGATCATCGGGCGAAACCAGAGGCCGGCCGAATACATGGTCGCGCCGTTGGCGACGTGCCAGTCATGCATCGGCGTCAGCCGCTCGGGCCTCAGATCACCGAACCGTTCGGCGGCGAGTGAGCCGATCGACACCGCCGAAAAGGGTGGGCGAAAACGTGTCGTGCCGACTTCGGGGATCGGCTTGCCCAATGCTTCGGCCATGATGGCGAGGCCCGGTATGTTGGAGCTCTTGCCCTGGTCGGTCGCCATGCCGAGCGTGGTGTAGCGCTTCAGGTGCTCGACCGAGATGAAGCCCTCGCGATGCGCCAGCCGCACATCCTCCGCGGTCACGTCGTGCTGGAAATCGACGAAGCTTTTTCCATCAGCCTTGATTTCGAACACCGGCGCCGGATCGGGATCGCCGGGTGCGGCTTCGACGACCGGCAAGGCCGCTGGCGTGCCCGTTCCACCCGCCGCGGAAAGGCCGGCGGCGCGGCCTTCGGCGATTGCCTCGGCGGTGGAAAAGCTGCCGGTGAAGGCGCCGGCGCCAATCCATCGCTGCGTCGCGTTCGGTGGTAGGAAGGCTTGTCTGGCGGCATTCCATTCCGCCTTGGCGCCGGCCTGGCTGGCCAGATGGATGGTCGGCGACCAGCCTCCCGACATCAGCAGGCAGTCGGCTTGAATGCTGCGCCGATCGCCGGCAAGCGCGCCGTTGACCATGTCGAAGCGCTGCACCTTGATGCCGGACAACGCCTTGCCGCCTTCGGTGGCGACCACGGCGTGAGCGGAAAGGTTCTTGGCCTCCACTTCGTCGGCGAGCTCGCGCATCTCGCTCGAAAGCTCCGGCCGCACGTCGACGATGGCGACGATCGCCGCACCGGCCTTCTTCAGCGCAAGCGCGGAGCGATAGGCGCTGTCATTGTTGGTGAAGAGCGCGATCCTGTTGCCCGGCAGCACGCCGTACTCGTTGGCGTAGCGCTCGGCGGCATGCGCCAGCATCACACCCGGCCGGTCGTTACCCGGAAACACCAGCGGCCGCTCGAAGGAGCCGGTGGCCAGCACCACCGATTTGGCGCGGATGGTCCAGTAGCGATGGCGCGGTTCGCCCTTGCCGGGCCTCTCCTTATGATCGGTGACCCGTTCGAGCGCGGCGAGCGTGTTGCCATCGTAGTAGCCCCAGACCGTGGTGCGCGGCAGCAGGCAGACATTGTCATAGCCTTCGAGCTGGCCGGCGGCTCGCGCTGCCCAGTCGGCGGCCGGCATGCCGTCGATCGTCTCGCCCGACCAGTTGGCCGAGCCGCCGAAATGCGGTTCGAGCTCGCTGAGGATGACACGCGCGCCCTGATCGGCGGCGGCCCTGGCAGCCATCAGCCCGGCCGGACCGGAGCCGACCACCAGCACATCGCAGAAAGCGTTCATGCGCTCATAGCGCGCCGTGTCGGCAGCGATCCCAGCACGGCCGAGACCGGCGGCGCGGCGGATGAAATGCTCGCAGAACATCCAGAAACGCGTGCCTTTCAGCGGGCCGATCGCAGGTCCCATGAAGGTCTTATAATAGAAGCCGGCAGACAGAAGCTTGCCGCCGAGCTGGTTGGCGGCGCTGAGATCCCAGGACAGCGATGGAAAGCGGTTCTGGCTGACGGCGGTCAGCCCGTCATAGATCTCGACCATGGTCGCGGCAATGTTGGGCTCGCGAACCTCGCCCCGCAGCACCGTCACCAGGGCGTTCGGCTCTTCGACGCCTGATGTCAGCACGCCGCGCAGGCGGTGATATTTGAACGAGCGCCCGAACAGGGTGACACCGTTGGCCAGCAGCGCCGAGGCAAGCGTGTCGCCGGCATGACCGGTGTAGGGCGCGCCGTCGAAGGTGAACCGGATGGTTCGCAGCCGGTCGATCCGGCCGCCGGCATCGGTGCGGCGCGGGCTCATGGCTTGCCCTCCGCCTTGTGGCGCGCGGCGGATTTGTGGTCGCCGCGCGCGAAGGCGACGCTGGAGACCTCGTGTGTCAGCGTGTTGCGCACGACCCTGAGGTGGGCGCGGCAGCCGCCGGAATGCTGCCAGATCTCGTTGTGGTCGCCCGCCGGGTTCAACCTGTTGTAGACATAGGCGTTCCAGGCATCGAGGTTTTGGGAGGCAGGCTGAGGGCGCTCGCGGTTGCCATCGCCCTGATAGGTGAACTCGATGACGTCGCGCGGGCCGCAATAGGGGCAGGTGATGAGCATCGATGTCCTACCTAATGCAGCCTAGGCGTTGCGCCCTGGCCCTTGTCGTCGATCACAAGGCCGCGATGGAAACGGTCGAGCGTGAAGGGGGCGTTAAAGTCGTGCGGCTCGTCCTTGGCGATTGTCCAGGCAAAGCACCAGCCGGAGGCCGGCGTCGCCTTGAAACCGCCGTAGCACCAGCCGCAGTTGAGATACATGCCCGGCAGCGGACCGGTGGTGATGATCGGCGAACCATCCATCGACATGTCGCAGACGCCGCCCCATGAGCGCAGCATGCGGACGCGGGCGAGACCCGGAAACAGTGCCAGCATCTCGCTCATCACCTCGTCGACAACAGGCAAACTGCCGCGCTGGGCGTAGCTGTTATAGCCGTCGAGGTCGCCGCCATAGACAAGCCCGCCCTTGTCCGACTGCGACATGTAGAAATGGCCCATGCCGAAAGTCAGAACCGTGTTGATGAACGGCTTCAGCGATTCCGTCACGAAGGCCTGCAGCACATGGCTCTCGATCGGCATGGTATCGATGCCGGCGAGCCGCATGACTTGCCCGGTGCTGCCGGCCACCGCGACCGCCACTTTCTTGGCGCGGATCTCTCCGCGCGACGTCGAGACGCCTGATATTCGGTCGCCGTCGCGCACGAAGCCGGTTACCTCGCAATTCTCGATGATGTCGACGCCGCGACGGTCGGCGCCGCGCGCATAGCCCCAGGCGACGGCATCGTGGCGGGCGGTGCCGGCGCGCCGCTGCATCAGGCCGCCGACGATTGGGAAGCGCGCCGTGGCGGAGACGTCCAGCGCCGGCACCAGGCGTGCGATCTCGGCCGTGGTCATCAGTTCGGCGTCGACGCCGAGATGGCGCATGGCGTTGCCGCGGCGGGCAAAATCGTCGAGCTGGGCGGGTGTATGCGCGAGGTTGAGGCAGCCGCGCTGCGAGAACATGACGTTGTAGTTGAGGTCGTGCGAGAGGTTCTCCCACAGCTTCATCGAATGTTCGTAGAAGCGCGTGTTGGCCGGTAGCAGATAGTTGGAGCGCACGGCCGTCGTGTTGCGGCCGACATTGCCGGATCCGAGCCAGCCCTTCTCCAGCACGGCGACATTGGTGATGCCGTGCTCCTTGGCGAGATAATAGGCGGTCGACAGGCCATGGCCGCCGCCGCCGATGACAATCACGTCATAGGACGCCTTAGGGTCCGGTTTGCGCCAGGCCGGCTTCCAGTCCTTGTTGCCGGTCAGCGCGTTTTTGAGAAGCGAAAAGGCCGAATATTCCGCCATTCTTTTTGTTATCCGTTCTGGCTTTTTGTCATCCGTTTTGGGCGATGGGGCACACTATAGAGCAGGCCGCTGCCGCAAAGCCAATATTGCGCCATCGCTTTTCGACTGGCCGACGCCGAGACCGCCGGACAGAGCGGACGGCTTGCTCCCCGGTATGAGCGTCTTTATCAAGGACGAGCTTTAGAACGCCTTACCGCCTTTGAGTCGCCAAACGATCATGCTTTTCCGACTGCTCCGCTTCATTCTGGTCCTGGCGATCGTTGCCTCGGCGCCGCTTTCGCTTGATGCGGCGGCGCAGGGGCTTGACCATGCTGCGTCCGGGGTGGTCGCCGACCAGCAGAAAATCCTGCAGGATCTGACGACGAGGACCGACAATCTCGAAAAGAAAATCCAGGAGGACGGTGACGACGACGCCAGCCTTGTCGATATCCGCCTACAGCTCGAGGAAATGTCGCGAGGTGCGCTGAACAGCGCGCTTGCCTTCCGCCCGCGACTTTCGGAGATCAACGCAAGGCTCGATCAGCTCGGGGCGCCGCCGGCCGCGGGCCAGCCGCCCGAACCCGACATCGTGACCAGCGAGCGCCAGGCGCTGGCGTCCCAAAAGGCCGAGATCAATGCTGTCATCGCCGCGGCGCAAAACCTGTCGATCCGCATCAGCGGCCTCATCGACAAGATCGCCAATATGCGCAGCGAGCTGTTTCGCAATCTGCTCACTAAGCGCTACGTGCTGTCCGACGCTCTGAGCCCTGAGGTCATTTCCGATGCCAACGGTGAATTTACCGGCTTCTACAAGGCGGTGTCGTCCTGGCTGACCTTCGCCTTCAAGTTCAAGTTCCAGGCCGTGCTGGCCGCGACCTTGACGGCGCTCTCCCTGGCGGCGGTGCTTTTTGTCGGTGGGCGGCGTCTGTTCGGACGTGTCTTCGAAGCAGACCCTTCCGTCGAGGATCCGTCTTATCTCAGCCGGCTGTCGGTGGCGTTCTGGTCGACATTGCTGCCGACGCTGGCGGTCGGCGTCTTTCTCGTCTCGACCGTGTTCTTTTTCAACTACTATAACGTGTTGCGCGGCGACATTGGCGTTTTCCTGAATGCGCTGGTCGCCGTCATCGCGGTGGTGTTCTGCGTCAACCGGCTGACCAATGCGGCGCTGGAGCCGCGGCTGCCGAACTGGCGGCTCATACCCGTTGAAACGGGTCCGGCACGTTGGCTGGTGCGGCTGACGACCGCCATGGCGGTGGTGATCGGCGTCAACAATTTCCTGTCGGTCGTCAACGACAAGATGGGCTCGCCGCTGTCGCTGACCATCGCCAGAAGTTTTGTCGCCACCATCATCGTCGGTGTCATCCTGATCCTGATGGGGCTGCTGAAACCGTTCAAGGCCCCCGACGGAAGCTGGCGCCCCTGGCCGGTGTGGCTGCGCTACACGGCTGTCGCGCTCGGCGTTTTCACCATCGCCACGGCGCTGCTCGGCTATATCGGCCTCGCCCTCTTCGTCTCGCTGCAAGTCGTGGTCACCGGAACCATTCTGGTCACCGCCTATATCGGCTTCCTGTCGGCGCGGGCGATCAGCGAGGAAGGCGGCTTTGCCAACACGTCGATCGGGCGCTGGCTATCGACCAATTCCAGCTATGAGGAGTCCGCGCTCGACCAGCTCGGCCTGGTCGTCAGCGTCGCCATAAACCTGATGATCGTGCTGGTGTTCCTGCCGCTGATCCTGTTGATGTGGGGCTTCCAGCCCGGCGACATCCAGGCCTGGGGCTATAAGCTGGCGACGGGCCTCACCATCGGCTCGGTGACGATCTCGGTGACCGGCATCCTGACCGGCATCATTGTCTTCATTATCGGCTATTTCCTGACGCGCTGGTTCCAGGGCTGGCTCGACGGCTCGGTGATGGCGCGCGGCAAAGTCGACACCGGCGTGCGAAACTCAATCCGGCTGGCGGTCGGCTATGCCGGCGTGGCGCTCGCAGCACTCGTCGGCGTCTCGGCGGCGGGCATCGATCTCTCCAATCTGGCGCTTGTCGCCGGCGCCCTGTCCCTCGGTATCGGCTTTGGCCTGCAGAATGTTGTCTCCAACTTCGTCTCCGGTCTGATCCTTTTGGCCGAGCGGCCGTTCAAGGTCGGCGACTGGATCGTCGCCGGTGACATCAGCGGCACGGTCAAGAAGATCAGTGTGCGCGCTACCGAGATCGAGACGTTCCAGCGGCAGTCGGTGATCCTGCCCAATTCAAACCTGATCAACAATGCCGTCGGCAACTGGACGCACCGCAACAAGCTCGGTCGCGTCGACATCAGGGTCGGCGTCGCCTACGGCAGCGACGTCAAGCAGGTCCATGCTGTCCTTTTGGAGATTGCGCGCGGCCATCCGCTGGTGCTGAAGAATCCCGAACCCTTCGTGCTGTTCACCAATTTCGGGCCGGCCGCTCTCGAATTCGAAATCCGTGTGTTCCTGGCCGACGTCATGAATGGCAACATCGTACAGAACGACATCCGGTTTGCCGTCCTCGATGAGTTCGCGGATCAGCATATCGAAATTCCGTCGGCGCCGCGCGCCGTCGTCGAGACCAAAAAGCATGACGCATGGCCGATCGACGATGACCAGATCGAGGCTGAATTCGCCGAGAAGGAGCGCGCGGCGGCCGAAGCCGCGGCCGAGACGAAACGCCTGGCTAGATCCGGGCGCAAGACCCGCAAGCCGGATCCCGATTAGGGTAATATTGATATTCAGGTATCACCGGCTTTCGACACAGCGAAAGCAATTGCGGCATGAATGCGGCATTCAGTTGCCGTTCAGCTTGCATCTCATATAAGCTCACATGCAAAGGGCGAGAATGCCTTGCGAAATGCAAACAGAGGCGGTGGAAACACCGATATTGCAAATGTGGAAGTCTCTCGTCGCCGCCATCGCTTTTCTTGCCGTGGGCGGTTCAGCCTTCGGCGCCAGCGCGACCAACAAGGACGCCGAGACCCGCACACTCGTCGTGACCGAAGGCGGTGGCAAGACGGAGCTGGCGCTGGCCGCCGGCGAAACCGCGGAATTCTGCCCGACCGGCTGTTTCGTTACCATGCCGAATGGCGACCTCGAGGCGCTGACCGGTTCGGAAACGATCGAAATCTCGGGCGGCGTCGCCCGTATCAAGTAGCCGCGTCAAAAAACGTTGACGATTTTTCGAAGGCCGGGCAATTCCCGGCCTTTTATCGTTTCGGGTCGGCGAAACTTAACGATGAAGGGGGAAATACCGTCACGCAAGCCAGGCCAGGCTGGGTGTTTTAACATTCGCTGCGCTGTTCCCCGTTATATCGGGCCGAAGACGCCGAAGCACGGCGCGCATTTTGGAATGGTGCATGATCCTTTCCGAGAAATCGGTTTTCGGGATCATGGGCTTTTAGGCAGGGCAACGGAAAATGGACGCGCGGTCGGACAGGAACGCAATTCCGCTTGCCGTCGATCTCGACGGCACGCTGATCGCGACGGACCTGTTGTGGGAAGGGCTGTTCATCCTTCTCAAGAAGAATCCGCTCTATCTTTTCCTCGTGCCGTTCTGGCTCGCCGGCGGGCCGGCGCGGTTGAAGCAGGCCATCGCTCAACGCATCGACATCGATCCTGCGTCGCTGCCTTACCGCGAGGCGCTGCTTCAGCGCCTTCGCGTTGAACATGGCGAGGGCCGCCAGATCGTGCTGGCGACCGGTACGCCGCGCAAATTGGCCGAGGCGATCGCCGCACATCTCGGGATATTCGATCGCGTCCTGGCGACCGACGGCCCCCACAACATGACCTCAAGCAGAAAGCGCGCCTCGCTTGTCGCCGCCTATGGCGATGGCGGCTTCGACTATGCCGGCAATAGCCGGCACGACCTTAGGGTATTCGACGCCGCGCGCGCGGCAATCGTCGTCGCGCCCGACCGCCATGCTGCGCGATGGCAGGCCGCCCACGGTGCCGAAATGATGCCGGCGCCGAAGCCGACGTTCAGAACCATCGTCAAGATGCTGCGCGTTCATCAGTGGCTGAAGAACTCGCTGATCGCGGTGCCGATGGTACTGTCGCACGAATACTTCAACGCCGACATGGTCTGGGAATGCCTGCTGGCCTTCGTATCGTTCAGCGCAGTCGCTTCCGCCATCTACATCCTCAACGATTTCTTTGATCTCGCGCTCGATCGCAAACACCTGACCAAGCGCAACCGGCCATTCGCCAGCGGCGCGCTGTCGATCCCGTTCGGCCTCGGTTCGATGATGGTGCTGCTTGCAATGGGTGTTGGTGCAGGGCTTCTGCTGCCTATCGAATTCCTCGGCGTGCTCGGCGGCTACATAGTCATCACCACCGCCTATTCGCTGTCGTTCAAGCGCATGCTCCTGATCGACGTGCTGACGTTGGCCGGACTCTACACGATCCGCGTTCTGGCGGGCGCCGCGGCGACCGGCGTCGACGTCTCGTTCTGGCTGCTGGCCTTCTCGATCTTCTTTTTCCTGTCGCTGGCGCTGGTGAAGCGTTTTGTCGAGCTGCGCACGACCGCCATTCCGGCCGGCGAACGCATTGCCGGCCGCGGCTACCGCACCGAAGACCAGGAGATCGTCGCCCAGGCGGGCATGGCCTCGGCCTTTTCCTCGGCGCTGGTGCTGGCACTCTATATGGACAGTGTTGCGGTGCGCGAACTCTATCCTCACCCGTGGCTGGTCTGGCCCCTGGCGCCGATCGTCCTGTACCTGACCATCCGCGTCTGGATTCTCGCCCGCCGCGACGAGATGCATGACGATCCGGTCGTCTTCATCATCCGCGACTGGCGCAGCCAGATCGTCGTGCTCATCGGCGCCGTGTTTCTGGTCGCCGGAGGCTGGTAGGCGTGGCGAAGCAGCGGTTCCAGAGCTTCGGTCTTGCCACGCCGCCGGCACTCGATGTGATCCCGGCGGACGACGCTGTTGCGCTGCTGAAGAGCGGCAAGGCGGCAAGAAATGCCTTGCTCGCCTACGGCAACGGCCGCTCCTACGGCGATTCCTGCCAGAACCAGGCCGGCATGGTCGTCGACATGCGGCCGCTGAACAGGATCCGCGCCTTCAATGCCGAGACAGGCGTGATAGAGGCCGAGGCCGGCGTGCTTCTGTCCGACATCATCGCCCATGCAGCGCCATACGGCTTCTTTCCGGCCGTCGTTCCAGGCACGCAGGTCGTCACGCTCGGCGGCGCCATCGCCAATGACGTTCACGGCAAGAACCATCACCGGCGCGGCACCTTCGGCTGCCACGTCGAATCGTTCACGCTGCTAAAATCGGATGGACGGCCCCATTACTGCTCGGCGACCGACAATGCACGGCTGTTTGCGGCGACGATCGGCGGCATGGGGCTGACCGGACTGATCCTGTCCGCATCGATCCGGCTGATGCGGGTGCCATCCCTCGACATCGTCGAGACGGCGACGCCGTTCCGCGACCTCGGCGAATTCTTCGAGCTTGCCGACGCGGCCGACCAAGCCAACGAATACGTCGTCGCATGGATCGACCAGCTTGCCGGCGGCCACGGCCGTGGGCGCGGGCTGCTGTTTAGCGGCAATCACGCCGAGCATGGCTCCCATGTGGCCTCTCGTGCCGGCGGCAACTTTTCGGTGCCGTTCCAGCCGCCGTTCAACGTGCTCAACCGGCCGTTCCTGACTGCCTTCAATGCCGCCTACCGGTGGAAGAAAGGCAGGTCTACCGCGCCGCGCCAGGTCGGCTGCCAGGATTTTTTCTTTCCGCTCGACGGCGTTGGCAACTGGAACCGGCTCTACGGACCGAACGGGCTTTTCCAGCACCAGAGCGTGGTGCCGGAAGACGTCGCGCGCCGAGCGGTGCCGGCGCTGCTTGCGGCGGCAAAACAGGCGGGGCAGGGCTCGTTTCTGACGGTCCTGAAGCGCTTCGGCGGGGCCCGCTCGCCGGCACTGCTGTCGTTCCCGCGACCGGGTTTCACGCTGACGCTGGATTTTTCCAACCGTGGCCGGGGGACGCTGGCGCTGCTGAAGGAGCTCGACCACATCACGGTCGAGGCCGGTGGCGCGGTCAATCCCTACAAGGACGCCCGCATGGGCGCCGACATTTTCGCCGCATCCTTTCCGGAATGGCAACGCCTCGAAGCGATCCGCGATCCCGCCTTCATGTCGAGTTTCTGGGCGCGAACGGCGAAAAAACTCGAGGCTCGGCGCGAAACCGCTGAAGCCGCAGAATAGATAAAATTAGAACAGTTCGTGATTAACGGGTCTAAGACCAAGATTTGCTTAAAACGTTTTGTGCTTCACGAAGCGTTTGCAGGTTTGTAATAGAACGGTTGAAGGGCTGGCGGAAGAAACATGAAATACATCGTCTTCATTCTGTTCACGGTCATGACCAACGCCGCTGCGCAGCTCATGCTGAAGCAGGGCATGATGTCACTCGGTACGATCTCCTTCGAGGGCACCAATCCGTTGCTGAAGCTGTTGCAGATTGTCTTCAGCCCGTGGGTTTTCTTCGGCCTGTGCACCTTCGTCATCTCGATGGCTTCGCACCTCTATGTGCTGTCCAAGGTCGAGCTCAGCTTCGCCTATCCGTTCCTCAGCCTCGCCTATGTCGCCGTTGCTATCTTCGCCTATTTCATCTTCCGCGAAGACCTCAATGCTTGGCGCATCGCCGGCATCGCCTTCATCTGCGTCGGCACGGTGCTGATCGCCCAAAGTGGCCGGGACTTGGGCGATCGAGAGCACGAGGACGAGACGGCTGGCCTTTCCCCCGACAAGATTCACACCAGCGGGATTGTTCGATGAGACACGTGATCTTTGGCGGCGACGGTTTCGTCGGCCGCCACCTTGCCCCGAAACTTCTGGCCGACGGCGAGGAGGTGGTAGTCGCCGACATCGCCAAGAGCGACCTGCCGCATTACCGTTCGGTCCGATATGTCAGGTGCGACGTCACTGATCCGGCCTCGGTCGCTTCGGTCGGGCTGAAGGCCGACGACATGGTCTATAATCTTTCGGCGAAAATGCTGTCGCCGATCCAGGTGCGCGCCAAGCGCCACCAGTTCTTCTTCCCGGTGAACTTCCACGGCACCGAGCACATTATAAAGGCGATGGACAGAGCCGGCGCGCCCAAGCTCGTCCATTACACGACCGACATGATCTACGGCCATACGATCACGCAGCCGATGACCGAGGAACATCCGGTCGCGCCGCTCGGCGAATATGGCTGGTCGAAGCAGAAGACCGAGGAGCTGGCCGCCGAATGGCGCAAGCGCGGCATGTCGATCTCGCTGTTTCGGCCGCGCCTGATCATCGGCCCGGGCCGCCTCGGCATCCTCGAAAAACTGTTCAAGCTGATCGACTGGAATCTTCCGGTGCCTATGATCGGCTCGGGCAAGAACCCATATCAGTTCATCTCGGTGTTCGACTGCGCCGAGGCAGCGCGCGCCGCCTGGAGAGCCGGCGTGCCTAATGAAGCCTATAATCTCGGTTCGCTCAACCCGCCGCCGGTCAGGAAACTGCTCGGCGATCTGATCAGGCATGCCGGGTCGAAGTCGATCCTGATCCCGACACCGGGCTGGGCAGTCAAGCGCACGCTCGACCTGCTCGATCTCTTGAACATGCCGATCATGGATCCGGAGCAGTATCTGATCGCCGACGAGGACTGCGTGCTCGACGTGTCCAAGGCCGAACGCCAGCTCGGCTGGGTGCCGCAATATCGTGACGAGGGCATGCTGATCGCCGCCTACAGCGAATATCGCGCCAAGAAAGACGGCCATGCCGTCGCCGCCAAACGTGTGCCCGCCGAGTGAAGGGCAGCAGGAGACCCTTGAGATGACCGTCATGACGAAGCCAGACCACACGACTGCGCGCGCCACAGTCAGCGCGCCGGCGCTTTTGCCCGCCATCACCGCCAAGCCCGATTTGATCAGCGTCGAGCAGGCCAAGGCGATGGACGTCGCGCGCATGACCGACCTGTTCAAGGCGCATCTCAATCCCGGCCAGCTGCATTTCATGAAGCTGCTCGGCTTCCACAAGATCAAAATCGAGCGCGCCGAAGGCATGTTCTACATCGATCAGAACGGCCGCAGGATCCTGGATTTCTTCGGCGGCTTCGGTTCGCTGGCCTTCGGCCACAACCATCCGCGCCTTCTCGAAGCGCGCAAGAAATTCCAGGAGGAGAAGCGGCAAGAGATCGCCATCGCCTTCATGTCGCAATATGCGGCCGCCCTGGCGCACAATCTCGCCAAATGCTCGCCCGGCGATCTCGACATGGTGTTTTTGGGCTCGTCCGGCTCGGAAGCCATGGAGGCGGCCGTGAAGCTCGCCGAACGCGCCGCGGGCCCGAAGCGGCCGAGGATCGTCTATGCCGAGAATTCCTTCCACGGCAAGACCAAAGGCGTGCTGGCGATCACCGACGGCTCGCTTTACCGCGCCGACTTTAAGGTGGCCGACAATGTCGTGCGCATCCCTTTCGCCGACATCGAAGCGGTCGAGCGCACCTTCCGTTCGGACCCCGAGATCGGCGTCATCGTGCTGGAAACCATCCAGGGTGGTGGCGGCATCCTCCAGGCGCCTGCCGAATACTGGCAGAAGCTGCGTGCGCTATGCGACCAGTACGGTGTGCTGTGGGTCGCCGATGAAGTGCAGTGCGGCTATGGCCGCTCCGGCCGTTTCTATGCCTTCGAGCATTACGGCGTCGTTCCTGATGTGACGGCGCTGGCAAAATCGCTCGGCGGCGGCAAGGCGGCGGTCGGCGCGATGATTGCCAGGCGCGAGGTCTACATGAAGGCCTATGGCACGCCGAAGACGGCGATGATCCACGCCATGGCTACCTTCGGCGGCATGGGTGAGGCCTGCGTCACCTCGATCGAGGCGCTCAACGTGCTTTACGACGAGGGGCTCATCGACAACGCCGCTGTGACCGGCGACTACCTGCTGCAACGCCTTCAGGCGTTGAGGGAAAAATACCCGAAGATCATCAAGGAGGTCCGCGGCAAGGGCCTGATGGTCGGGTTGGAATTCCACGATTTTTCGCAGACCCTGCCGATGGTGCTGCGGCCGGTGGTCAGCGTGCTCGACGAGAAGCTGAAGGGATCCTTGTCCGGCTTCGTCGGAGCGCTGTTGCTGCGCGACTACGACGTGCTCGTCGCCTTCACCGAATACAACCGCAATGTCATCCGTCTCGAACCGCCGTTGATCTGCCAGTGCGAACATGTCGACCGCTTTGTCGAGGCGCTCGACAGCCTGTTGTCGCGCGGCATCGTGTCGATCGTGAAGGATTTCGTCAAAAGCCAGGTCCGCTAGCCAGGTCCGCCGAGCGAAACCATGCTGACCAAATCTCCCGTTTCGACACACCTGCTCGACCGGGTCACCGAGGCCGGTCTGGCATGGGGCGAGGGCACCTATGCGCGTCTTGCCGCACCGGTCGGGGCGGCGGCCTTCGCGCTTTACATCGCGTTGATCGCCGTGACGACATGGTTCATCCCCGACGCCAATTGGGACATGCTGCCCTACCTCGCGATCGCCGAGGAGGGCAGCTATCCCGATGTGCAGGCGCTGCACGACTATGCCTATGGCACGGTCAAGGCCGGTGTGTCGGCTGGCGAGTACAAGGCACTGACCGATGATGGCGGCGGTTTCCGCAGTCATATGGCCGGGAACGCCACCGATTTCCATTCGCTGCTCGGCATGTACCGGATCAAGTTCCTCTACGCCGAGATCCTTTCGACGATGAGTTCTGTGATGTCGCCGGTCGAGGCGATGCGTGTGATCTCAGTATCGTCGGTGCTGCTGTTCGGTGCGATCGCGCTGCTCTGGCTGCGGTCCGAAGGCGCGCTGGCGCTGGCGCCGGTCGCCGGCGCGGTGCTGATGATGGCCGAATTCGGCGACGCGGCGCGGGCAAATACACCTGATCTGCTATGCTCCGCCCTGTTCCTCGGCGGGCTTTTTGCGTATGTGCGCGGTCGCGAAGTGGCCACCGCGATCCTGGTTTTCCTCGCCTTCATGGCGCGGCCCGACAACATCGTCTTTCTTGCCATCTTCGCCGCATTGCTGGTCGCCTTCCGGCAGAAGGGGTGGGGCGCTCTGACCGGATTTGCCGCCTCCCTGGTCGCCTATTTCGCCATCTCGCATTGGGCACAGCATCCCGGCTGGTGGCCGCATCTGTGGTTCTCCAGCGTCGAGCAGCACTACAACATGGACGGTTTCGATCCACCCTTCTCGGCTGTCGTCTATCTCCGGGCTCTTGCCGCCTCCCTGGTCCGCGCCGTCAGCCTGAACAGCTGGGTCGGCGTCTCGGTGCTGGCGCTGGCGGGGTGGTATGCGACCAGCCGCGCCGGCTTCAAGCTCGACCGCCGCGCCGGTATCCTGTTTGCGGCGCTGGTGCTCGGCGCGCTGGCCAAGTTCACCGTCTTCCCCATCCACGACACCCGCATCTACTTTCCCTATCTGATCCCGCCGTTCCTGCTGCTCGCCGGCCCCTTCATGGCGCTGTGGGCGAGCATCGAAGGGCGTCGCGCCCCAGTGTTGCACGTCGTTTCGGGAGATGAACCATGAGGTCCGTCTCCAGCCTGGCGCGCATCATTTTCCCTCGAAGCAGCTGATCTCAACTGCAGTGCCTCGCGTCTTTTTGGGCGCGCAAAGGACGCTGTGGAATTTTTCCGCGCATGATCCAGGCGAAAATCGATTCCGATTTTTCGGGGGCATGCGCCGGGGTCGCGCCGCACCTGTGGCGTGTCGCAAACAGGCGGTAGCGCGATGGCCGTCGTCTGCATATTGTGCGCCGGTCAGCGGGCGCCGGCGCCCGCAACATCACTTTTGGAGTCGCGGGCATGGCAGGGTTTCCGGAAAAGGCGAAGGTCGTCATCGTCGGGCTGGGCGGCATTGTCGGCGCATCGGTCGCCCATCACCTGATCGAGCGCGGATGGGAGGACATCGTCGGCATCGACAAATCAGGCATCCCGACCGACATCGGCTCGACGGCGCACGCCTCCGACTTCTGCTACACGACCAGCCATGACTTCCTGTCCTGCTGGACGACGCTCTATTCCATCGATTTCTACGAGAAGATGGGCCATTACGCCCGCATCGGCGGCCTTGAGGTCGCTCGCGTCGGCGACGACGATCGCATGGAGGAGATCAAGCGCAAGATCGCCTCGGCAAAGGCCTTCGGCACGCGTGCCCGCCTGATCGATCCGGCCGAGATCAAGCAGAAATTCCCGCTGATCGAGGAAGAGAAGGTGCAGGGCGGCCTGTGGGATCCCGATGCCGGTCTCGTCATCCCGCGCTCGCAAACGGTCGCCGGCAAGCTGGTCGATCAGGCGGAAGCCTCCGGCAAGCTCAAATCCTTCGCTAACACGCCGGCCAAGTCGCTCGTCGTCGAGAACGGGCGTATCAAGGGCGTGGTGACCGACCGTGGCACAATCGAGGCCGACTACGTGATTGTGTGCGCGGGTATTTGGGGCCGGTTGATCGCGGAAATGGTGGGCGAGGACCTGCCGGTGATGCCGATCGACCATCCGCTTACCTTCTTCGGGCCCTACACCGAATTCGCCGGCACCGGCAAGGAGATCGGCTGGCCGCTGCTGCGCGACCAGGGCAACTCGGCCTATATGCGCGACACCGGCGACCCCAAGACCGCCGAAGGTGGGCAGATCGAATGGGGCTATTACGAGGAGACCAATCCGCGCCTTTGCCATCCGCGCGACCTTCTGGAGAAACACCAGGCCCGTCTTTCGCCCTCGCAACGCGACCTCGACATGGAACAGATCCTGGCACCGCTCGAGCGCGCCATGGAACTGACGCCGATCCTGGGCGAACTGGGTTATAATGAGAGCCATTCCTTCAACGGGCTTCTGCAGGTGACGTCAGACGGCGGCCCCTCTATGGGCGAGAGCCAGAAGGTGCGGGGCCTCTGGTATGCCGTCGCAATATGGGTCAAGGACGGCCCCGGCATGGGCAAGCTTATCGCCGACTGGATGACGGACGGCCGGACGTCGATCGACCACCACGCCATCGACTATTCGCGCTTCTATCCGCACCAGACGCAAGAGCAGTTCATCTGGGACCGCTGCACCGAAACGGCGATGAAGGTCTACAATCCCGCCGTCCATCCGCGCGAGCCCTTCTCCAAGGCTCGCAACGTGCGCCGCTCGCCCTTCTGGGAGCGCGAGAAGGAACTCGGCGGCTATTTCATGGAGCTCGGCGGCTGGGAGCGCGCCCATGGCTATGCCGCCAACGAGCACCTGCTCGAGAAATACGGCAACCGGGTGCCGGTGCGCGAAAACGAGTGGGACAACCGCCATTTCTGGCGCGTCTCCAATGCCGAGCATCTCGCCATGAGCGAGGATTGCGGCATCGTAAATCTATCGCATTTCGCGATGTACGACGTGGAAGGGCCGGATCATGTCGCGCTGATGGAATGGCTGTGCGCGGCCAAGATCGGCGGCGACGGCAATATCGGCAAAGGCATCTACACGCATTTCCTTGACGATGAAGGCATGGTGCGCGCCGACCTGACCGTCATCCGCATGGCCGACCGGTGCCGCGTCATCGACGGTGCCGATGCCGGCCCGCGGGACTTCCACTACATGCGGCGGACGGCAGAAGACAAAGGGTTCGACGTCACCATCACCGATGTGACCGAGAACTACGTGACCGTCGGCATATGGGGTCCGAACGCGCGCTCGACCTTGCAGAAGGTCGTCGAGGACCCGGACGGGCTGACACCGGAGAACTTTGCCTTTGCGGCGATCAAGCCTGTCAGGATCGCCGGCCAGGACGTGACCGCTTTCCGCATCTCCTATGTCGGCGAGCAGGGCTGGGAACTGCACATGCGATATGAAGACGGGCTGGCTGTATGGGACGCGTTGCGTTCGACCGGCGTGATGGCTTTTGGCGTCGAGACCTATGCCAACAGCCGCCGCATGGAGAAGAGCCTGCGCCTGCAGAACGCGGATCTTTTGACCGAGTACAATCTGCTGGAGGCCGATCTTGCCCGTCCGAAAGTCAAGGAGGCTGATTTCAGTGGCAAGGCAAAGCATCTGGAGTATCGCGCCCGCGCGCATCAGCCGGCCATGCTTTGCACGCTGGTCATGACGGACAATGTCGATTCCAGGGGCGTAGCCCGTTATCCGGTCGGCACGATGCCGGTGATGGACCCGCAAACGGGTGAGACGCTGGTCGACGAACTCGGCCGCCGGTCGTTCACGACCTCGATCGCCTATGGCCCGACCATCGGCAAGAACATCGCGCTCGCCTATCTGCCCTGGGCGTATTGCCAGGAAGGCCGCAAGCTGAACGTCGAATATTTCGGCGAGACATACCCGGTCGAAGTGGCCGCCGTCGGCTACAGGCCGCTCTACGACCCGGAGAACCTCAATCCACGCAGCTGAGCCTCCCACAATAGATGGTGAGGGGCGGACTCGCAAAAATGTGAACGCAAAGCCTTAAAGCGCGTCGCGTCTGAGGGGAGTCATGCGACGCGCTTTAAGTTATTGTTTATCATTACCGCAAACCGCTGCGCACTTTTGGCGACATGCATTAGCCCAGCGCCGGGCTTTTCGCTTTGTGACACGACGATTCTCGCTTACCTTGCGGCATGTCTGCTTTTTCTCGTGCAGGACATCTCCTTTCAGGCGCCGCAGCGCTGGCGCTGATGCTGGGGCTGGCGCCGGAATCCCGCGCCGCCGAACCCGTCGATATCGAACTGGTGCTGGCGGTTGACGTTTCGCTGTCGATGTCACCGGCGGAGCTCGAAATCCAGCGTCGCGGCTATGTCGCGGCGCTGACGCACGATACGGTACTGCAGGCGATAGCCGATGGCGCCTATGGCAAGATTGCCGTCACCTATGTCGAATGGGCCGGCACGACCTGGCAGCACGTCATCGTGCCGTGGACGGTGATCGCCAATCGTGCCGACGCCGAGCGGGTGGTCGAACAGCTCGCCGCCCATGCGCCCAACAGCGCACGGCGCACCTCGATTTCCGGTGCCTTGCAATTCGGCAGCGATCTCTTCGCCGAAAGCGGCTTTCAGGGCGTCAAGCGCGTCATCGACATTTCAGGCGATGGCCCCAACAATCAAGGTGCTCCCGTCGACATCATCCGTGACGAGCTGGTCAAGCAAGGCATCACCATCAACGGCCTGCCGCTGATGACCCGGAGCGGCTTCACCAGTGTCTACGACGTCAACTATCTCGACCGCTACTACACCGACTGCGTCATCGGTGGGCCCGGCGCGTTCATGATCCCGGTCAATGAGTGGACGCAGTTTCCCGAAGCGATCCGCCGCAAGCTGGTGCTCGAGCTTGCCGGGCCTGCCTCACCGCAATGGGCGGCGGACAAAGCGGCGCATCCGCCGGTGGTACTGGCGCAAGACAAGCCGGCCACCGACTGTCAGGTCGGCGAGAAAATGTGGCGCGACCGAAGCTGGATGTTCGACAGCCGCTAGAGCATCGGACGTTCTAGAATTGGCGAGCACTCCTCTCCGGGAGGCAATGGCGTCTACACCATCCAGGTGTTGCCTTTTTTACGCGACCAGCAACTGCTTGCGATCGACGCGCTCCTGCTGCGGCGAGCGCGCATAGAGCTCGCGGTAGCATTTGGAGAAATGCGAGGCGGAGACGAACCCGCAAGCGACCGCCACTTCGACCACCGGCATCGATGATTGGATCAGCAAGTGCCGGGCCCGGTCGAGGCGGATTTCCAGATAGTAGCGGGCAGGGGATCGTCCCATTTCGGTGCGGAACAGGCGCTCGATCTGGCGGCGCGACAAGTCGACATGATCGGCAATCTCGATCAGCGACAGCGGCTCGGACAGGTTTGCTTCCATCAATTCGATGATGGTCAGCACTTTGGAATTCTGCACGCCAAGGCGCGCACGCAGCGGCAGGCGCTGGCGATCGGTCGGGCTGCGTACGCGGTCGGTCAAAACCTGCTCGCAGACCCGGTTGACGAGGTTGTCGTCGAAATCGTCGCCGATCAGCTTCAGCATCATGTCGAGCGCCGCGGTGCCGCCCGCGCAGGTGTAGATGTTCTGGTCAATTTCGAAGAGGTCGGCAAAGACATTGGCCTTCGGGAACGCCTCGGAAAAACCCGGCAGGTTCTCCCAATGAATGGCGCAGCGCTTGTTGGACAACAGGCCGGCGGCGGCCAGTATATGTGCGCCAGTACACAAACCGCCGATGGCGACGCCGCGGTTGTATTCCTCGCGCAGCCAGGCGAAGGCCGATCTGTTCTGGTAGCGCTCGACATTGATGCCGCTGCAAACGACCGCCATGTTCGGCCGTTCGGGGCCGGACATCTTCTTGCGTTCGTCCTCCAGCGAGGTGTTGACGGCGCATTCGACGCCGTTCGAGGCGCGTACCGGCTTGCCGTCGATGCTGGCGAGCCGCCAACGATAGGCCTCGTAGCCGAGCATCCGGTTGGCCGAGCGCAACGGATCGAGCGCCGTTGCAAAGGCGATCATGGTGAAATCGGGGACCAGGAAGAATACAAACGACCGCCTGATCGGATGATTTACGACGTTCACAGGGTAACCCTCACGCTGCAATGGCGCGAACAGGATGTCGCGATCAGCATAGCGACATCAGGAAAAACCTTTCCTGTCAATTGGCTAGGCGGCGAAAGACAGACTTTATTTGCGACATGGGTCGCAAATGGGCAATCGCTATGCGTTGACGGTCCCAACATGCCGCCGGTTTGAGCAGATATGCGGCATGTGGTCGGCACATACAAAACACGCCGCCTCGGCAGAACCGAAGCGGCGCTGTGATCAACTTCGAAGCAGCAGCAGATAGCGCCGCTTGCGAGCTTGTCAGATCAGGCGACGAAGCCGAGGCGTGCGGCGGCCACGGCGCCGGTCTGGCCGGGCATGGTGTTGGCAAGGCGCTGGCGCTCGAGCGCGGTCGTCAGGTTCATTTCACGGCGAGAAAAAAGGCGGGCAAAAAGCTTCATCATCATCTCCATTCGGTTGCTCAGACGGGTCGCCTTCGCTTGATGGAGTGGGGCAGCTCGTTGGCTGGCGCTGATATAGGCTTACGTGAGGGGAAACTAAATCGCAAAAGCGAAGCACTTGATATGAAAAGCGACACGGAATGCGACAACTTTGGGCATTCCGCCCAATATTTATGATCACTTACAAGGCGTTAGTTCGAGATGTGAGCTGCTATGCAGCCCGCTCATATGCGCCATGCAGCGGCGACATGGCTTCAAGAAACATTTGACTGCAAACAAAAAGGCCTGCCGGGCATGATCTGCGCGACAGGCCGTCAGCTTTGAATACACACGATCTATTTTGCTCCGCCAGCCCAGGATCCAACGCCATAGCGAGTGCCGGTCTTGGTGTCGGCGGCTTCAGGCCAGCCGATATCCTTCTGCAGTTCGATCGGCAGAGAGCGGATGGCGCGTTCAGTCTGGTAGCGGGCGCGAGCCGCGCTGAATTCGGTCGCGATGCGGCCGATGGATGACAGGATGGACATTTTCATTCTCCTTTTGCATTGGGTCGAGAGCTTGCCGATTGCTCGGCATACGAAGCGCTAGACCCGGTTTGTTTCGCCTTCATTTCGTGTCGATTGCAGATCGATGTCGTGGGCGTTCAAGGCCGCTTTCGATACACCTGCCTTCGATGGAGTTGACTATCCCACCAAAGTGATGTTCAATCAAACGAAATGGAATGATAGTTTGCATCAGAAAAATTGAAGGCTGCATCCCATGAACGCCCCACTCAATCACCCGTTGCCGCTGCTTGATCTCGACGTCCTGCGCACCTTCGTGGCAATCGCCGAGACCGGCAGTTTCACAACCGCGGCCAATGCCGTCTTCCGCACGCCGTCGGCCGTCTCCATGCAGATCAAGAAACTTGAGGACATTCTCGGCCGCTCCGTGTTTGCGCGCGACGCGCGCTCGGTGACGCTGACCACGGATGGCGAGATGCTGCTCGGCTACGCCCGCCGGCTGTTGTCGATCAACCGCGAGGTGGTGTCGAAATTCATCATCCCCGACATTGTCGGGGTGGTGCGGCTCGGCTCGCCGGATGATTATGGCGAGCGCGTGCTGCCACATGTCTTGAAACGTTTTGCGCAGTCGCATCCCTCTATCGCAGTCGATGTCACCATCGACCAGAGCAGCAATCTGCGCCGGCGCATGGACGACCGGGCGCTCGACATCACGCTGCTCACCAATTCCTATAAGACCAGCGCGCTCGGCGCCGAAGTGCTGCTCACCGAACCGATCGTCTGGGCCGGCGCCAAGGGCGGCTGCGCGCATCTGCGCGAACCGCTGCCGGTGTCATTGTGGGAAGAGGGCTGTGCCTGGCGGGCCGGGGCGCTCGAAGCGCTCGGCCGCGAAGGCCGCAACTATCGCGTGGCCTATATGAGCGCGCATACGGCCGGCCAGCGCGCTGCAATCATGTCCGACCTCGCGGTAGCGCCGCTGCCGAAATCGTTCCTCGGCAGCGACATGGTCGAGCTTTGCCCGAAGGACGGCATGCCCGATATCGGCACCTACAATCTGGCCATGGTCGTGGCGCCGGACGCCAGCGCGCCGGTGAAGGCGGTCGCCGACCACATCCGTGCGACCTTCGAAGTGTTCAGGGAAACCGGGAAATTTTGATTCAGGACCTCAACGGCGTGGCCAGGTTGTGAGCGGTGACGCCGCGATCTGTCTTTTGCAGTGACAATTTGTCGGCTTTGGCGTGATAGCTCTCGGTTTCGCTGGTCAAAAACGCCACGATGCTATCGCGCGCACGCCGCGCCTCGGGCATGTCGATGAGCGGCCATGCATGGAACATGCCTTGCTCGAGAACAACCTCAATTTCGACACCGGCGGCACGGGCCTTTTGCGCGAAGATCAGGTTGTCGGGGGTCAGCATGTCGCGCGAACCGGTCAGAAGCAGCGTTTTCGGCAACACCGAGAGGTCACCGTAAAGCGGGCTGATGCGCCAGTCGCTGGGATTTATGCCGGCACTGTAGAGCCGGACCGCCTCCAGCCCGCCCGGAATTCCCAGCCACGGATCGTAGCGTTCCGCCTCGAACACTTCGGGGTTGGCGAGCGACACGTCGAGGCCGGGCGAGATCAGTACATGGCGTGACGGCAAGGGCAGGGCGTCTTCCGCGGCCATCATGGTCAGCACCACGGCCATATTGCCGCCGGCGGAATCGCCCATAAAGACGATGTCCTGCGCTTCCGTCTCATCGAGCATCTGCCGGTAGACCTTGCCGACCATGCCGAACATGGAGTGGAAATCGTGTTCGGGAGCAATCGGGTAGATCGGCACGGTGATGCCGAAGCCCAACCGACGGGCCATATCGCCGATCAACCGCCAATGATACGGCGTGATTTCAAAAACGTAGGCGCCGCCATGCAAGTAGAGGATACGCTTCCGCTCGCCAGCCTTTGGCGCGATTTCATAGACGGGAAAGCCGTCCACGCTGCGCGTCGTGATGTCGAAACGTGATCGGAGCAAGGCAGGCGGCTGATGGTTCTCCGTCTTGCGCGCATAGGCAATCCAGCGCTGCAGGTTTTCCGGACTGGAAAAGGCTTTCTTGCGGCTATACCTGAGGACAAAGGAAACGACGTGGCTTTTGAGGCTGGGCATGCGGACACACGGACTTCGGTTGAGCCGACTAAGAGAACCCCCGCTATCGAAGATCGTGCCTTCGCCCAGAATGTCAAGATTTGCGCTGAGACAACACGGCGGTGTGATCGGGCTGGCAATCAAGGCCAGCAGCTAGTCATGGCTCGCTGCAATGCTCAGCGCCGGTGCAGCAGTGCGGCGCGCAACCGCGGGTCGCTTGCCGCCGGAGCCGTATGACGGCTCCGGCGCTTGGCCAGCAGCTTGCATTTGTCGGCGAACGTCATCAGCGCGCCGAACCCAGAAGCAGGGCCGAGAAGGTGACCTGCGGGTCTTCGCGCGGCGACACTGGCCAGCCGATGTCCCTCTGAATTTCGGGCGGTAGGCTGTTCAGGGCCCGGACGGACTTGCTCCCTGTTGTGCGCATGCTTGATGGCCGTACCAAAGCGGCCGAGGCTTTCGAACATCGACATCTTCATCTCCCTTGGAGTGCTGCGGCGGCTGGAAGTTATTTCCTGCCTGCTGTTCGATGCCGGTTAAATGCGCCGCGCATGTATCTGGTGGATTTCACGAAAACAGCGCCTTGTTTCAGTTTGGGCTGATCCGGAAACATTTGCATGCAAACGAGAATGAGGGCGAAATGCTGCTTTCGCCGGCGGGATATTACCCCCGGCCGCGCCGGGCCGCGTGGCCTTCGCGCGAACGCCGCCGCGGGGCGGCGTCGCCGGCAATGCCGTCTTCGCTGACCGTCTTGCGCGGTGGCAGTTTCACCGCCGCCGAAAGTTTCGGGAACGGGTCGACCTTGTTCGGCAGCGCCATGGCGTAGACGAAGTGCTCCTGGAATTTCGGCTCCAGCGCGGTCTCGATCTTCTCGATCCGGCTCACCGTTTCCTCGATCTCGCGGCGATAGCCGCGGTTCAAAAGCGCCATGCGCGCGCCGGCACCGGCGGCATTGCCGACGGCCGAGACCTTGTCGAGATCGCAGTCGGGGATCAGTCCCAGCACCATGGCGTATTTCGGATCGATGAAGGAGCCGAAGGCGCCGGCGAAGTGGATGCGGTCGACATGATCGGTGTGCTGTTTTTCCATCAACAGCTTGGTGCCGGCATAAAGCGCAGCCTTGGCGAGTTGGATGGCGCGCACGTCGGTCTGGGTGATGGTGATCCTGGGCTCGCCCTCCTTCAGCACGTAAGAGAAGGTGCGGCCATTCGCGATGACCCGCGGTGAGCGGGCGGAGAGCCCGCCATCGACGACGCCGTCCTCGGAGATGATGCCGGCCAGATACATTTCGGCGACCACCTCGATGATGCCGGAGCCGCAGATACCAGTGACGCCGGTTGCCTGGACGCTGTCGAGGAAGCCGGGCTCGTCGGACCACAATTCCGAGCCGATGACGCGGTATTTCGGCTCTAGCGTATCGGGATCGATGCGCACGCGCTCGATGGCGCCGGGCGCGGCGCGCTGGCCGCCGGAGATTTCCGCGCCCTCAAAGGCCGGACCGGTGGGCGAGGAGGCCGCCACGACCCGCTGGCGATTGCCGAGCACGATCTCGGCATTGGTCCCGACATCGACGATCAGCATCATCTCGTCCTGGCGGTGCGGGCCTTCCGACAGCGTCACCGCAGCCGCGTCGGCGCCGACATGGCCGGCGATGCAAGGTAACATGTAGAGCCTGGCACCCTGGTTGAGCTTCAGGCCGATATCCGACGCCTTGATGTGCACGGCGCCCGAGACGGCCAGCGCGAAGGGCGCGCCGCCGAGCTCGGTCGGGTCGATGCCGAGGAACAGATGGTGCATGATCGGATTGCCGACAAAGACGGAATCCAGGATGTCGTTGCGCTGGACGTTGCCTTCCGCGCAAACCTTATCGACGAGACCAGAGATCGCCTCGCGCACCGCGACCGTCATGCCTTCGCGACCGTCCGGGTTCATCATCACATAGGAAACGCGGCTCATCAGATCCTCGCCGAAGCGGATCTGCGGGTTCGACGTGCCCGACGAGGCGGCGACGCGGCCCGACAGAAGCGAGACCAGATGCATGGCGATGGTGGTCGAGCCTATATCGCAGGCAAGCCCGTAGGCCTCGTTCTTGAGGCCGGGCCACAAAGAGATGACCCGCGCGGTCTCACTCTCGGCATCCTTGTGGATGGCGGCGGTGGCGGTCCAGTTGCCTTTGCGCAAGATGCCTTGCACCTGCGGCAGCAGATGGACGTCGAAATCGAGGCTCTTGAGCCCCCAGTCCTTCATCAGCGCGATCTTCAGGCGATCGAGATCGCCTAGCGGCTTGTGCATGTCGGGCTCTTCGATCTCGACATAGCACATGTGGATTGCCGAATCGCGGGCGATGACCCTGGTGTCGGCGTCCTTGCGGATGGTCTGCGCGTTGATGACCGTGTCCTGCGGCACGTCGACGACGAGATCGCCGAGGATCTGCGCCGAGCAGGACAGACGGCGTCGTTCGGGAAGGCCGCGCACGCGTTCGTAGCGCTCCTCCTTGGCACCCTTGGGCGAGATGTGGTCGTTGGAAGAGACGATCTTATGCTTGGCGAAATTGCCTTCCTGCACCTCGACCTGGCAGCGCCCGCAAGTAGCGCGTCCGCCGCACACGCTCTCGACATAGACGCCGAGCTGGCGTGCGGCATCAAGCACCGGCGTGCCGACCGGAAACCGCCCGCGCTTGCCGGACGGCATGAACAGCACGAGCGGATCGGTGATATTGGCAGGTGAGTTCACGATTGCGCGCTTATCCCCGGGCCATACGGGCTTCACGGCCGCCGCGCCGGCGGCCGCCATTGCCATTGCCTTCACCCGGCGTATTGACTTGCGTGGGCGCCGCGATCGCCTGGCCGCCTTCGGCCGGCTTGTAGTCCTTGTATGTCCTGATCCAGTTGGTGCAGTTCTCGTCGGTGCCGTTCAGCACATTGGCGCCGCGCACAGCTTCCATCTCCTGCGGCCGCACCGGGTTCATGATCGCCGAGGTCATGCCGGCGCCGATCACCATCGGGATGAAGGCGGCGTTGATGCCGTGGCGGTGCGGCAGGCCGAACGAGATGTTGGACAGGCCACAGGTGGTGTTGACCTTGAGCTCTTCACGCAGCCGGCGCAGGAGGGCAAAGACCTGGCGGCCGGCATCGCCCAGCGCCCCGATCGGCATGACCAGCGGATCGACGACCACGTCATGCGCCGGAATGCCGAAATCGGCGCAGCGCTCGACGATCTTCTTGGCGACGGCGAAGCGCACGTCCGGATCCATCGAAATGCCTGTCTCGTCGTTGGAGATGGCAACCACCGGAACGTTGTATTTCTTGACCAGCGGCAGGATGGCTTCGAGCTTCTCTTCCTCGCCGGTGACGGAATTGACCAGCGGCCTGCCCTTGGCGACCTTGAGCGCCGCCTCGATCGCCGCGGTCACCGAACTGTCGATCGACAGCGGCAGGTCGACCAGGCCCTGCACGATCTCCAGCGTCTGCACCAGCAGCGCTGGTTCGGTTGCGTTGGGGTCGACGGCGGTAACGCCGGCATTGACGTCGAGCATGGTCGCGCCGCAGGCGGCCTGTTCCAGCGCATCCCTGATGACGGTGTCGAAATTACCCGCGATCATTTCAGCGGCGAGCTTCTTGCGCCCGGTCGGATTGATGCGTTCGCCGATCACGCAGAAGGGCTGGTCGAAGCCGATGATGATTTCTCGTGTCGCCGAGGCGACGATCGTCCGGGTCATGAAGTCTCTCCCTCGTGATATAAAGACTTCTTTATATCGTTTCTGATTTCGATCAAGCGAATGGTGACCGTCCGCGCCATCAATGCGCGGTCTTGACCATATCCACTTGGGTTTCGGTGATCTCGTCGTGCAATATGTGGTCGAGCCGGTCGGCGACGAGCTGGTCGTCGCGGCGGATTTCGCGTTTCCAGGGCTGGCGGCCCTTCAGCACGCCCGATTCATCGACGATCTCGGCGACATATTCCTCCTGGCGATAGGCCATAACATGGACGCCGGAGACGCCAGGAATTTCCTTCACCTCGTTGATGATGTCGATGCAGAGCTGCTTGCCTTCCTTCTTCTGGTCCTGGGCGCCTTCCAGCCGCTTGACGATCGAATCGGGGATATGAATGCCCGGCACGTTGGAGCGGATCCATTTGGCCGTCTTGGCCGAGGCCAGCGGCCCGACGCCACACAGGATGAAGCATTTTTCCGTGAAACCGAGATCGCGGACCTGCTGCATGTAGGTGCGGAACATCGGCACGTCGAAGCAGTACTGGCTCTGCACGAATTGCGCGCCGGCGGCGATCTTCTTGCCCAGCCGGTAGGGGCGGAAATCGATCGGCGGCGCGAAAGGGTTGATCGCCGCGCCGAGGAAAAGCTGCGGCGGCGTCGTCAGCTTGCGGCCGGACAGGAACTTGCCGTTGTCGCGCATGATGCGGCAGGTTTCCAGGAGCGACATACAGTCGAGATCGAACACCGGCTTGGCGCCCGGCTGGTCGCCGGCCTGCACGCCATCGCCGGTCAGGCACAGCATGTTGGCGACGCCCATCGCCGCCCCGCCCAGCACGTCGCCCTGGATGGCAATGCGATTCCTGTCGCGGCAGGCGATCTGCATGATCGGGGCATAGCCCATGCGGGTCAGCAGCGCACAGATGCCAACCGACGACATGTGGCAGTTGGCGCCCGACGCGTCGACGGCGTTGATGGCGTCGACCCAGCCGTCGAAGATTTTCGCGCGGTTGTAGACGTCCTCCGGATCGGCGCTGTCGGGCGGGTTGAGTTCGGTGGTCACCGCGAACTCGCCGCGCCTCAGAACGCGCTCCAGCCGGCCGCGCGAGGTGTGGCCGGGCAGGGGATCGAGCGGCAGGTGGATGCCGGCCGGGTTCTCGTCGCGCTGGCGGCCGATCATGCCGATGCCCCGGTGTTCGTGGTATTCTGGGCCGCATTGCGGGCGGCTTCGCGCGCGGCGGCGCCCTGTGCGGTCACCCGCAGCCATGCCGAGGTCTCGCGCAGCGATTGGTCGACCGGCTTCTGCACGTCGAGGATCTTGTCGCCATGCTTCATGTTGCGAGAGCCTTCCCAGGCCTTGACCCAGACGCAGGGCATATCAGGCTCGACCTCGCAATTGCCGTTGGCGCGCACACCGCCGCAGGGGCCATTGCGCAATTGCTTGGGGCAATTCATCGGGCACGACATGCCGGTGGAGGAAAGGATGCATTGGCCGCACATGCGGCAGTCGAACATAAAACCCTTGACGCGTTTTTCGACGAATTTGATCGGGCCTTCGACGCGGCCGTAGCCGATGCCCTTCCACAGCGGATGGAGGAGCAGGAAAATGTCGGCGAATCTGGCGTAGAACCATTCGAGCAGTCGCGAGTGGCGGACGGACCACAACCTGACCGCGAAGGAGCGCTGCACGCGCCGCTGCGGCGACACGCTGGCCGGCTTGTAGTCGGATTTCGGCGCTGCCTTCTTGACCAGAGTGGCCTGGGTAACCGCCGGGGTTGTTTCAGGCATTTTCTTTTCCGCCCCCCTTGACCAGAGCGACCAGCCGCTCGCGGTCGTATTTCGCGTCGATGTCCTGAAGGGCTTTTTCGGCCTCGCCTTCAAGATCGTCGCTGACCGGCACAGGGTCGGCCTTGCGCCATTCGGCCAGGTAGTCGTCGGTACCGCCGGCGCCGGTGCGCATCGCACACATGTCGATCGCCTCAGTGAAGCGCAGCGGCAATTCGCGCTTGGCGTTCTGCCGGCCTTTCTTGACGATGACCTGGGCGGGGATGTCGCGCCAGTAGACGACGATCAGATCGGCCATGAATTCCTACTCCCGTAGAGCGCCGTGCGTCCAATCGGAAAGGACGCTCTACTACTTTGGCTCAGCTGCATCGTACTTTTCCGGAGATCGATTCCGATCTTCGGGCCGATGCAGTGGTTCGGAGCATTGCCGGAAGCGCTGTTGGGCTGCTTGTTATGGGACGACGCGCGCGCATTCAAAAGCGACGCAATTGGAGGCCGCAAAAGGAAAGGTGAGAGTTTTCGATATTGGCTTGGTTTGGATCAGCCGGTGCGACGATCGAAGCTGCCGACAAGCTTCCTGTGGAAACGGATATAGCCTCGCTCGGTTGTTCGCAGGTGTTCGGCGACGATCTGATGGAAACGCGGCAGGCGGTGAAAGGGAACGGCCGGATAGGAATGGTGCTCGGAGTGGTACGGCATGTTCCACGCCACGAAGCGCACCAGCCGCGTGGTAAAGGTGGTGCGGGTGTTTTCGAGCATGTTGGCGACATGCGGGCAAAGCGCGTGCTCGGCCAACAAATAGGCCCGCAAGAAGGGCTGGCCGACGAGCACCGGCACAATCCAGACCGACAGCAGCAGCGCCGACTGCGCGGCAAGGGAAGCCGCCAGCAGCACCGCATAGGCGATCAGAAACCAACGTGCTTCCGAAGTCACCTTGTCGCGGCCCTTTTCCGGCACGAAGCCGTCTCGGTTGCGGCCAGCGGCGTTGGTAACGACGACGCGCGCCATGCCGCTCCAGTAGGGGACGCCGGAGAGATAGCGCAGGTACTGGGCAATGGTCTTCGGTTTCGGCGCCATCAGTTCGGGATCATTGTCCGGATCATGCGTGTGGCGATGGTGCGCGAAATGGAAATAGCGAAACCACGCCGGCGGCAGCAGGATCAGGAAACCGGACACTGCGGCGATGGCGCGATTGAGCCACGCCGTCCTGAAGGCCGTTTCGTGAATGGTCTCGTGCAACAGCGTGAAGAGGAAGACGATCAGGATTCCCTGCGGCAGCATGAGAATGGGCCAGAACGAAATGCGGGCGGCGATCAGCGCGCCGAGCACGACAACCAGCCCGCCATGAACGGCCAGCCGGACTATGCCGGGCCTGTCCAGTTTGGCGGTGAGGTCGCGACGATCCTCGGCCGAAAGGCTGGCGATGATGGTGCGGTGGTCGATTTCGCTCATACCGGCAAGCTTATTGCCAGGGCGCTGTCCGGTAAATCGGTGCTCGTCAACAGACGCCGGTTTTTACGCCGGTCCAGAGATAGAACCAGGCCGTCGGATGGTGCCACTGTTTCGAAGGCAGGCCCGGGATATGATATGGCAAGCTTCCCGGCTGCGCATCCCTGACCGCCTCGATGCTGTCGCGTGAGAATGCCGCCTGCAGCAGCGCGTAGCTTGAAATCATATCGCCTGCCTCAGGCTTGCCGCGCGCCTGCCGCAGCACGCCGCAAGCCAGGGATCGCGCGCTCAGCGCTTGAATTCAAGGATGTCGAGCTTCGATTCGTATAAGGGCCCCGGGAACTCGATGCGCCATTCGTTGGCGCTGTTGCGAAAGGTATAGCCGACCTGATCGCTTTGCGGGCCGCCGCCATAGGGTTTTGCAGGATCGTCGTTGACAAAAAGGGAGCCGAGATAGATCGAGCGCTTTTCGCCGTCGTCGAAGAAACGCCCCTTGGTGCGCTGCGAACCGGTGATTTTTTCCAGCATCCAGCCCGAACCGTCGTCGCTCACCTTGCACTTGAACCAGCCATAGATGACGAGCGGGCTCAGCCCGCCGGCCTTGATCGTACGGCACTGCCAGTTGCCGGTCAGGTCCTTGTCGGAAAACGAGACCAACGGCTTCGCCAGCAAGGCGTCGAGCTGCTTGACATCGGCGGCGTCGCCAGCCCTGGCTTCGTCAAGGGCTGCCTTGCGCGTCTCGTCATATTTGTCGAGCCGCACCTTGTCGGCGGGCGTGATCAGCTTCTGCACCTCGCCATCGGCGAGCGCGGGCAGGGCGAAGCAGACAACGCCTGCGGCAACCAGGAGGCGAGCGATCATCGGTGCGTTTCCTGGTCGAAAGCTGGAACAGCCTGTTTTCTCGTTTGGCATACAACTTACCCGTTCGCGGTGACATGTCATCCGTGCTTAACAGCGATCAGCTTAAAAATCGTGGTTTCGCCGATGCGGATCTTGCTTACGGGATCGTCAGGGTGGCTGGGCAGCGCGCTAGCGCCGCGCCTGCGGGCTCTTGGCCATGGCGTCATCGGTCTCGATCCCACCCCGTCGGCGCAAACGCAGGTGATCGGCTCGGTCGCCGACCGTGATCTGGTCATGCGGACGATCAGGGAAAACCGCATCGAGGCGATCATCCACAGCGGCGCGCTGCACAAGCCTGACATCGAACACCAACGTAATGAGGATTTCATCGAGACGAATGTGCGCGGCACGCTCAACCTGCTCGACGCGGCGGTGGTATCAGGCGTTCAGCGCTTCGTCTTCACGTCGACGACCTCGCTGATGATCTCGAAAGCCATACGCGCAGGCTTGACCGGCGGTACGCGCAAGGCCGCCTGGCTGACGGAAGACGTGTCGCCCGAGCCGCGCAACATCTACGGCGTAACCAAGCTTTCGGCCGAGCATCTTTGCCGCCTCTATCACGCCCAGTCCGGACTGCCGGTGATCGTGCTGCGCACTGCGCGGTTCTTTCCTGAGACAGACGACATGGCGCATGCGATCGAGCAGTCGGACGCCAACACCAAGGCCAATGAGCTGTTGTTCCGCCGGCTGACCGTGGAAGATGCCGCCGAGGCCCATGTGGCGGCGCTGGAGAAGGCGCCACGACTGGGCTTCGACATCATCATCGTCTCGGCGCCAACGCCGTTCCGGCCAGATGATTGCGAGGCATTGATCGCCGACGCGCCGTGCGTCGTCGCGCGATATTTTCCGGAATTTCCGGCGCTCTATGCGCGAAAGGGCTGGACGATGTTTTCCTCGATCGACCGTGTCTACGACGCCTCGCGGGCGCGGGACAGGCTGGGCTTCGTCTGCAAGACAAGCTTTGCCGATGTGCTTGCCGCGCTCGCAGCGGACGAAGGGGCCGCCTGATCGAACCGTCAGGCGTGTGCCGCCGCGCTGGCCAGCTCCGTCGTCAGGTCGCCATAGCCGGTCGAGCGGCGCTCATAGGCGAGGCCGAGCATTCTTGCGGCCTTCTCGGCGACCTTGTCGAGTTCCGGGTCGTCGGTCTGGGCGATATAGACCAGCTTCTCGTAATTCCCGAAATAGTCCTTGATCAGCTCCGGATGCCTGTCGAGGCCGAGCGGCTTCATGAAGAAGGCCTCGAACTGCCGGCACAGGAAATCGGTCATGTAGAACGACATCATGTCGTCGTCGGCGACCTTCGCATAGGCATCCATGCCCTGATAGAAAGCAAAGCAATGCGGCCCGGCCATGCGCTCGACCCCATGCTTCTCGCAGACACGGTCAAGCAGGCCGCCGGTGCCGCAATCGGCGTAGCCGACGAAGATGTTACTGTAGCCGTCTGCCTTGGCCTTTTCGATTGCCTTGTCCATGGCGGGCGCGATGCGGTCCGGGTAGAAATGGAATTCCGCCGGCAGGCAGGTCAGGTCGAGATGGTCGAGCCCCAGCTGCTCCTTGACGGCCAGAACTTCGCGCGCAATCATCCCGCAGGCGATGACAAGCAGCCTGTCGCGTTGATCGGGTTTTAGCTTTTGCGCAATGCTCATGGAACCAGTCTAACCGATTTTCGTTGCTGTCCCACGAATCTATCTGTTGAGGGAGATACCATTCATGAAACCGCTACGCATTGCCCCGATCGCCATTCTCGCTTGCGCCCTGGCACTTTCGGCCTGCGCCAACACCGTCCGTGGCGTTGGCAGGGACGTCAAATCGACAGCCAACGCGGTTGAGGACACGGTCGAGAACCCCTGATCCGCAGTCTCGCCAAGGCGCATTGCTCTCAAGATAGTTCAAGCGATGCGTATTAAGCCCTTGTAACATCTGGGAACGAGAAAGTCGTGCTGCAAGGCGCGGATCGGATTATGGTCCATGCCGAATTCGCCCAGACGAGGCCGAAGCGCGGACGTCGTGTCCGCCTATTGCAGTTATTTTCGTTGGGGCGGGCACGAAAAGTTGACTTTTCGAGCGGGGGATATGCCGTTAATCTTTCCCTGTACCCTCAACAACGAAGCTAGGAGCCATAGGATGAAGACCGCTCTCTTAGTTGTTGCCGCTCTGGGTCTTTCGGTGTCCGGCGCCGCAGCGGAATGTGTTGGCCACACTAAAACGACGGCTTCCGTAGATCAGCAGACCAAAGCTGCAAGCGTAGATCAGCAGACCAAAGTCGCAAGCGTCGCGAATACGCCGACAACTGCCGAAACGCCGATCCTGAAAAAGGAAGAGGCGAAAAAATCAGAATAGGCGCTTCAACCCGCCCGATCCTACCATAAGCACCCTAGCCGCTAGCGCCGGAAGCTTCCATCGCGGCAGCCAGCGAGGTTAAGCCGTCTACTAACGGTGTCGTTCTTTGGCGTGACACTGGATGCCGAAGGCCAGTCGAGTGGCTGGCAAGCATGCGCAATGGTTGCGGCCATGCAACTGGCGTTAATGCAACAAACACCTACAGCGTACAGGCCTGGGTGGCGGTGTCGTACAGAAATTCGTAAAAAGGGGCCGGCGCGACGAACGCCGACCCTTCTCAGGCAGTAAGAGCGCTGGGTTTTAGCGTGTCAGATTCCGACGCCCGTTCCCTCGTTGCAGGTGCCGAGCGGCGAGGCTTCCAACGCGGCGCACAGGCCGGTGAAACGCCCGGTGACCCAGCCACCAATCGCCGGGATCGCAAGTATCGCTGCTGCGGCATGGACAGGCTCGGAACCGAATAGCACAAACTGCTTCCGCGCTCGGCAACACCCCGGCTGGGCGGGTTTGTTCAATAGTTATGCGAACCAGTTTGAGGGCGGCCCAGGCGCTGCGGATGTTCTCTTGGACTCTATGCTAGCCACCATGTCACGCAGCGGCTTGTTGCGCTTCTGGGGCCGGTATCTCTCCACCCGCCTGGTTCTCGCGTACCCGCTTTCGCACTGTAGCGGCGATCGCCACCACGTCACCAATACCCTATGCCCCGCGCCATGAAATCGAGTCTGGAGCGCGCTAGGGTTTGGTCAAGATGTTGCTAATATGCGGGACAACGCTCTTCGCTCTAGCGGGGGGCCGGCCCAGCGGCTTGGTTGCGAGGGGGACTGGCAGCTGGAGGCCGCTGGGCCTTGACCACCAGCGAGCTTAAGAGGAGGCGCTGTGCTGGCTGACCAAAACTTGCGCTCAAGGCAACGGAATAGCATCATTCGAACGAACACTGTTCGTCAGTATGTTCCTCATGCCGAACATTGGGGGCGCTCAATCTGCTCAGCCGCAGGCCAGCGGACGATGAGCAACCGCATTTTGCCGCCATGTCGAGAGGCTGACGGAATCTATTGTTCGGTCGGCAGCGGCTCATGGTCGAGGAGCAGCACCTCGCCAAGGTCCCGCTTGTCGAACGTCTGGCCACAAACGGGGGCAGGTAGAACAGCCCGACAGCCAATCGGGGGTGACCAGCGGGCCGCCGGGCCTAACCAGCGGGCAATTGGGTCCGTTCGCCGGGAGCCGGGCCTATCCCCGCGCTTAGCCCCCACTGCAGATCGGACCCGATCGGCCCCGCTCGGAGGAGGAGCGCGGGTTTCTCCTTGCCGGTCCGATGCGCCAGATTAGGGAAGGCCGGCGCCGCTTTGGGGGGCGTTGGGATAGATTGCCTTGTAGGGCGCCGGCCAGGCGGCGTTGGGGTCTGCCGCACGAATTAGCTGACAGAGGTTGGGACCGTGGGCATGGCGTGATCGCGGAAGTACCGTGCGTCCAATAGCTAGCCGGCCGGCGCCATGCCGACGGCAATGCCTATGCCGATCGAGAAATCCAGTGGCGAGCTTGCCGCCGAGGTCAATGGGACAAAGGCGCCGAGGGCACCGCGCCAGTCCCTCGGGAAATTGGCTAAAAAGCTCAGGCCGACGCGCGGACGTTGTGCTTGCGCTTCATGAAGTCCTTGGCGGTCTCGACCGCCACGGCCGCGTCGCGGCAATACGCGTCGGCGCCGACGGCTTTGCCGAATTCCTCGTTGAGTGGCGCGCCGCCGACCAGCACGACATAGTCGTCGCGGATGCCCTTTTCCTTCATCGTGTCGATGACGACCTTCATATAGGGCATGGTCGTCGTCAGCAGCGCCGACATGCCGATGATGTCAGGCTGGTGCTGTTCGATGGCGTCGAGATATTTTTCCACCGCATTGTTGATGCCGAGGTCGATGACGTCGAAGCCGGCGCCTTCCATCATCATGCCGACGAGGTTCTTGCCGATGTCGTGGATGTCGCCCTTGACGGTGCCGATCACCATCTTGCCCTGCTTCGGTGCGCCGGTGGCGGCGAGCAGCGGACGCAGGATGAACATGCCCGCCTTCATTGCATTGGCGGACAACAGCACTTCCGGCACGAACAGGATGCCGTCGCGAAAATCCTCGCCGACGATGCGCATGCCCTCGACCAGCGCCTCGGTCAGCACCTTGTAGGGCGCCCAGCCGCGCTCGAGCAGGATTTGCGTCCCTTCCTCGATTTCTTCCTTCAGTCCGTCATAAAGGTCGTCGTGCATCTGCTGCACGAGCTCGTCGTCGGAAAGCTCGGAAAGGATGATCTCGTCGTCGGCCATTTTTAATCCAGCTCCTTGCCGCACGGATACAGTTGCGGGGCCCCAATATCACGTCAATACCTAACCCGCTACAGGCTTGCGTCCATAGCTGATTTGCGACTTCCCGCAAAAGGAAAGCGACTGCAAATCTATTGGAATTCTTGTCGATTTTGCGACAGGCGTTGGCGCTGGCGGGCCGTTTCGAATAGGGTGCATGGCTACGATCCGGCCAGAAGCCGCGATATGCGGCCGTAATAATCAGGCCAGAACAAAAGTCAGGGAAGGACGATCATGAGTGAGAACGCGCCGGTCGACCAGGAAGCGTCAAACGCGCGGCGCGGACGCGCCGCCAGCGGTGGTGCCGCTGCCCGCCGGGCAGCGCGCTCGGGTGGCGGCCCCGGCACCCAGCTCACCTACATCAAGCGCAAGATCAACGTTTATGAGGTGCTGGACGAGGAAGGGCTGGCGCTGATCGAGAAGAACACCGACACGGTGCTCGAAGAGATCGGTATCATCTTTCGCGACGACGCCGAGGCGCTGCAGCTGTGGAAAGAGGCCGGCGCCGACGTCAAGGGCGAGCGCGTGCATTTCCCGAAGGGGCTCTGCCGCTCACTTTTGAAAACCGCGCCATCCGTCTATACCCAGCATGCCCGCAATGCCGAACGTTCGGTGCAGATCGGTGGCAACGCGACCGTCTTCGCACCGGTCTACGGCCCGCCCTTCGTGCGCGACCTCGATGGGGTCAGGCGCTATGCGACGATCGAGGATTTCCGGAATTTCGTGAAGCTCGCCTATATGGCGCCGTCGATCCATCATTCGGGCGGCACGGTGTGCGAGCCAGTCGACGTGCCGGTCAACAAGCGCCATCTGGACATGATCTACAGCCACATCAAATATTCGGACAAGCCGTTTATGGGCTCGGTCACCGCGCCCGAGCGCGCCGAAGACACGGTGGCGATGGCCAAGATCGTGTTCGGCGACGATTTCGTCGAAAACAACACGGTGCTAACCAGCCTGATCAACGCCAATTCGCCGATGGTGTTCGACGAGACCATGCTGGGTGCGCTGAAAGTCTATTCGCGTCACAACCAGGCCTGCATCGTCACGCCGTTCATTCTCGCCGGCGCAATGAGCCCGGTGACGGTCGCCGGCACGCTGACCCAGGTTCTGGCCGAAGTGCTGGCCGGCGCGTCGTTCACGCAGCTGATCCGGCCGGGCGCGCCGGTGCTGTTCGGCACCTTCGCCTCGTCGATTTCGATGCAGTCGGGCGCGCCGACCTTCGGCACGCCGGAGCCGTCGCTGGTTTCCTATGGCGCGGCGCAGCTCGCCCGCCGGCTCGGCCTGCCGTTCCGCACCGGCGGCTCGCTCTGCGCTTCGAAGATACCGGACGCGCAGGCGGCCTATGAGAGCGCCAACACGCTGAACTCAACGATTCTCGCCGGCACCAATTTCGTGCTGCATTCGGCCGGCTGGCTCGAAGGCGGACTCGCCTCCTGCTACGAAAAATTCATGATGGACATCGACCAGCTCGGCATGACGCAGAAATTCTCCGAAGGCGTCGACCTGTCGGAGAACGGCCAGGCGATGGATGCCATCCGCCAGGTCGGCCCGGGCAGCCACTATCTCGGCTGTGACCACACCCAGGCCAATTTCCAGACCGCCTTCTACCGTTCCAACATCGCCGATAACAATTCCTACGAGCAGTGGCTGGCCGAAGGCGAAAAAACCGCACCGCAGCGCGCCAACGAACTCGCCCGCCGCTGGCTGGAAAGCTACGAGGCGCCGCATCTCGATCAGGGTATCGACGATGGGCTGAAGGAGTTCATCGCCAGGAAGAAAGCGTCGATGGCCGACGCCTTCACCTGAAAGGAGCCCGAGTCAGGCGGGGCTAAAGTCGCCAACATCATCCATAAGGAAGTCTGGCGGAGCGCCTTCTCCGACCCGGACAGGAAGGGATGATCCTTGAGCGCAGCATGATCGAAACCATCGCGGCAGCGCTTTCCGCTCACGGTCTCACCTTGCGCGGCGGTGTCAAATTTGCAGGCGGCGAGGAAACGCCTTCCGGCCTCTCTGGCGGTGCCGCCAGATCGGTGCTGCTCGTAGGGCAGGCGGGCGCCGCACCATGGCCGCATTTCCTGCGCTGGAAAGAAAGCCAATCACAGGCCGTCGCCAATCCGCTCGATACATGGTCTCGCGAAGTGATCGGCGGGGTGGCGAACGACTTCGGCGCGCGTGCCGTGTCTCCGTCCGACAGACCGTATCTGCCGTTCCAGCAATGGGCGATGCGGGCCGAGGGGTTGCGGCCGTCGCCGCTCGGCATCCTCATGCATCCGCAATACGGACTCTGGCACGCCTATCGCGGCGCGCTGCTGTTCGAGGTCGAAATAGCGCTTCACGAACCCCGCGGCGTGATTCACCTTTGCGACACATGTGTAGACAAACCTTGCCTCAAATCCTGTCCCGTCAGCGCGTATTCTGCGGATGGTTTCGCGTATGAAACTTGTCTGGCGCATGTGCGTGGGCAAAGCGGCGCGCCTTGCCGCACCGGCGGCTGTCTCGACCGCAACGCCTGTCCCTATGGTGCCGACTACCGCTATCCGCCACAGGTTCAGGCCTTTCATATGGCGGCGTTCGCGGGTCGGTAGCGTCGCCGAATGCCGCACGCAATCTTGAAATAGGTTGCCTCATTGTGACTTGCCCTGTTGGCCTGCGTGGATATTGATCGCGCGACAATTAGAAGGAGTGGGTGATGGCGAAGCGGGACATTCAGATCAAGACCAGCGACGGCTTGGCAAAAGCCGGGCTGTTCCGCTCGGCGGCCTCGGCCAAGGCCGCAATCATCCTATATATGGACGCTTTTGGCCCGCGGCCGGCGCTCGACCAGATGGCGGAACGGCTTGCAGGCGATAATTACGCGGTATTGGTCCCGGACCTTTTTTACCGCAACGCGCCCTACGGCCCTTTCGAGGCCAAGACCGCCTTCAGCGAAGAGAAGCGCAAAGCTGTCATCACGGGTCTCCTCAGCGGCACGACACAGGACATGACCATCCGCGACAGCGGCGCTTTCCTCGATGCGCTCGATGCCGAAGGCGTTACCGGACCGGTCGGCACCGTCGGCTATTGCATGGGCGGAGCGCGGGCGCTGAACGCCGCCGCGACCTATCCCGGCCGGATCGTTGCCGCGGCTAGTTTCCATGGCGGCAATCTGGCGAGCGATGCCGCCGACAGCCCGCACCGAAACGCTACGTCGATCAAGGCGCGGGTCTATGTCGGCACGGCGGGTGTTGACAGAAGTTTCCCGCCGGAGCAGTCGGCACGGCTGGCCGAAGCGCTGCGCACGGCTGAAGTCGACCATGTCATCGAGAACTATGCCGGCATGGCGCATGGCTGGTGCGTGCCGGACCACAGCGCCTTCGACGCAACGGGCGCCGAGCGCCACTCGAAGCGATTGGCGACGCTGTTCAGTGAAACGTTGGGCTAGCTCGCCGGGGCCGGCGACATAGTCTCGAAACATAGCTCCTGAATACCGGCGGCAGTCGTTTGATCAGGGGGCATGATGCGGGTTTCTCTCAGGAGCAAGATTCTAGGCCTTTGCCTGTTGACCGCGATGGTCCAGCCAGCTTTTGCCGATCAAGCAAAATGTTCCTGCCGCAACCTGCGCAGCGTTCAGGAAGAACTGAAGAACGCCGAGTATGAGGCGATGTTCTTCGCCGATATGGCGGCCAAGCTCAAGGCGGTCGAGGATCCGCTGATCGAGGCGCACAAGAACCCGATCCATCCCGATTCAGACGTTAACATCCAGGACCGATCGTCCAGGGCGCGCGCCGACGTCATGCGCACGTTCAAGCTTCCTCACAACCCGGCCTACGGCTACTCGGGTCCTTTGACGGTGGACATGAAGTTTGGCAGCTGCGAGCAGAAGCCGGCCGATCTAGAGGCACTGCGCGCCGGCTCGCAGTGCAAGGAAATCGCGGACATCACGTTGGCTCACGAGGCCGCGCACAGGGAGAGATGCGCAAGGGAAACCGCTGCGGTCTATTGGGACAGGTTGCCCAGTCAGATCGCCGCCGAAGAAGCCGAACGCTATCGGGAGCAGGCCAACGCCATGCGGGCGCAGCTCAAGCGCATCGTGGATGAGGGGACAATCACCGTGGCAGCGAAGATGGAACCCCGCATCAAGGGTCCACAGTTCGATGTCACCTATTCCTTTGTGATGCCGTCGATCGAGATGGAGGGCAAGAGCTCGCCCGGGTCGGACAGTTGGACGGTGAACGGAAAGGGCAAACAATCCGGCAAGATCAAGAACGCGAAGATTGGCGGCATGACGTGCAAATCGAGCGGGCAACTCAACGACGACATCGATATGGCTCTGGATACGGATGGCTTTCTTATGAGCCTCAAGAGCAAGTCGAAAGGCAGGCCCGGCGACGTAAAGCTTCGCTGCATGGGCGGCTACGGCATGTCGATGCGTCCTCAAGGCGAAGTCGGCAGCGGCGAGGTGTTTGCAGCAGAACGCTTTGCGAGCGAGGCGGACATCTCGCAAGATGTCAGCACGATGCCGTTTGCCAAGATCGTGACACAGGGCGGCATGTCGGTCAGCGGCAAGCACACGGTCACCGTGCGCCTGGTCTGTCCCGGAGAGTGAGGAGCACCCATGGTTGGTGGTCTCGAAGGCGGTTTGTCCTTTTCTTTCCACCACCCCAAGGAATCGCCACTAGCCTTCGTCAAACAGGCAAATGATGGCGATGATGCTGGATGAAAGCGAAGCCTCCGACGCCGAGTTGATCGGGCGGGCAAAGGGCGGAGACAGGCGGGCTTTCGGCAAATTGCTCGAAAGGCACTATGATTTCGTCTATCGCGCCGCATATCGCTGGTGCGGGAAGAAGGCCGACGCCGAGGATATCGCCCAGGAAGTCTGCGTCCGGCTCGGCCGGGCGATCCGCGAATATCATGGTAGCGGCGCCTTCACCACCTGGCTCTACACCATGACGCTGAATGCGGCACGCGACGTGATGCGCAAGACGGTCCGCGAGACGATCAAGATCGAAGCCTACGGAGCTTACGAGCTGATCACGGGAGAAGCCCCGGCCGAGCCCGAAGATCCGGCCGAGGCGCTTTGGGCAGCGGTGCGGATGCTGCCGGACAAGCAGCGCGACGCGGTGCTGCTCGTCTATGGCGAAGGGCTCAGCCACGCAGCCGCCGCCGAGGCGATAGGCATCTCGGAGACGACGGTTTCCTGGCACATCCATGAAGCGAAGAAACGGTTGAAGACGCTCATGCGTTCAGCCGGGGAAGTGTGATCATGGTCGACGACAACGAACTCAACAGACTGCGCGACATCGCAGCACCGGCACCGGGTACCGACGCGAAGGCGCGTGCCTTAGAGGCCGCCATGCGGGCTTACGACCTGGACGAAAAAACTTCACCTGCCGCCCAAGGATCGGCGAAAGGGCTTCGTCTCACAGAGCGAGCACAAAAGCTCTGGAGCGAAATCATCCAAAAGAAACTCTTCGCCACTCCGGCCATTGCCGGGCTCGTCGCCCTACCGATAGCCGGATACGCCACCATCTACATGCTGCAGGAGCAGCCATTCCATTCCGGTGGCGACGAGAAGATCACCGAAACGCTGGCCGACAAACCAGTGGCTAGGAAGAAAGCCGATGCCGAGGCCGAAAGCCGCGACGCAGCCGAGGCGCTTGCGCCGGCATCGCCGCCGAAGCCAGAATCGGCTGCCGCCGGCGGCCTGACAAGGCAAGGTGCGCTGACCAACAATGCGCCTCCGCCGGCGCCGAGCGGCGAGTTCGCACAGGACGGCGGCGCAAGCGCCGCAGCGGTCAAGGGTATGGCCGGCACAACAGCCGAGTCCAAACTGATGGTACAACCGCCTATGCCGGCCGACCAGATGCCGTTGCCGGAGCAAAATCGCGACCGCGTCGAGGATTTCAAGAGCAATCAGGTGCGTGCCGCGCTCGAAGACCCGGTCTCGACCTTTTCGATCGATGTCGACACCGCTTCCTATTCCTTCGTGCGGCGTTCGCTCAGGGAAGGTATTGTGCCGCGAGCCGACACCGTCCGCGTCGAGGAGATGATCAACTACTTCCCCTATGACTGGAAAGGACCGGACTCTGCCTCGACCCCGTTCAATTCGACCGTCAGCGTCATGCCGACGCCGTGGAACGAGCACACCAGGCTGATGCATGTCGCTATCAAGGGTTTCGAAGCCAAGCCGGCCGAGCAGCCCAAAGCCAATCTGGTGTTTCTGATCGACGTGTCGGGCTCGATGAACGAGCAGGACAAACTGCCGCTCTTGCAATCGGCCTTCCGGCTTCTGGTCAACAGGCTGAGGCCCGACGACACGGTTTCGATCGTCACTTATGCGGGTGATGCCGGCACCGTCCTCGAGCCGACGAAAGTTTCGGAGAAAGACAAGATCCTCAATGCCATCGACACTTTGACGCCCGGCGGCAGCACGGCCGGCGAGGCGGGCATCAAGGAAGCCTATCGGCTGGCGCAGAAATCCTTCGTCAACGACGGGATCAATCGCGTAATGCTGGCCACGGACGGCGATTTCAATGTCGGCCAGACCGACGACGACGATCTGAAGCGGTTGATCGAAAAAGAGCGCAAGATCGGGGTGTTTCTGTCGGTGTTCGGTTTCGGTCGCGGCAATCTGAACGATCAAATGATGCAGACCATCGCCCAGAACGGCAACGGCACCGCCGCCTATATCGACACTTTGGCCGAGGCCGAGAAGGTGCTGGTCGAGGATGCGTCCTCGACATTGTTCACCATCGCCAAGGACGTGAAGATCCAGGTCGAGTTCAATCCGAACAAGGTCTCGGAATACCGGCTGATCGGCTACGAGACCCGGGCCTTGAATCGCGAGGATTTCAACAACGACCGCGTCGATGCCGGCGAGATCGGCTCCGGCCATTCGGTCACCGCGATCTACGAGATCACGCCGAAGGGCAGCGGCGGCGAGCAGATCGATCAGTTGCGCTACGGCCAGGCTTCGGTGAACAATGGCGGCGTCGCCAACGCCGACGAATATGCCTTCGTGAAAATCCGCTACAAGCTGCCGAACGAGGATGCCTCGAAGCTGATCACCACGCCGGTGACATCAGCCAACGAAGTGGCTGATTTCGACCAGGCCAGCACCGACCAGCGGTTCTCCATTGCCGTCGCTGCCTTTGGCCAGAAGCTGCGCGACGAGGATGCGACCGCGAAGTTCGGCTATGACAAGATCATGGAGATTGCCACTGCCGCCCGGGGAGCCGACCCGTTTGGGTACCGGTCCGAGTTCCTCTCGCTGGTGCGCCTTGCCTCGGCGCTTGGCGGTAACCGGTGACGGTGATGACGTCCGATTTTCGTCAAATCGACCCACGGGCGGGTGAGACAGGCCGGCAGGGGAATCTTACCGGCCTTTTTCAACATTTGTCAGGCGCGGCTGCGCCGGCGCTCGCGGCGGGCTTCGCTGGTCTCGGCGGTGTTGACTGTGGCCTGCTTGTTGCGCATCGGGCCAATGCGCTCGACGATTTTTTCGATGCTCGGGCGATCCGACCGGGTATGCGCATCGAGCGCCTTGCGCATTGCGGCGAGGTGGGCGAACGAGGTGCCGCAGCAACCGCCGACGATCTTTGCGCCGGAATCGACGGCCAGCCTGACATAGTCGGCCATCAGCTCGGGCGTGCCGGAATAATGGATCTCGGCGCCGCGAAATTCCGGAATGCCGCAATTGCCCTTGACGATCACCGTTGCCTCCGGCTTCGCCTCGGTCATGTCGAGCAGCGAAGCGAGGATGTCGGAGGCGCCGACGCCGCAGTTGGCGCCGACACCGAGCGGAGCCTGCGACAAGCCATCGGCGACGCCGTGGATGTCCTTCGGCAACAGCCCCATCATGGTGCGGCCGGCGGTGTCGAAGGAGCCGGTGTAGGTATAGGGCAAGCCGATGCGGATCGCGGCTTCGGCTGCGGCGCGGATTTCGTCCGGCGCCGACATGGTCTCGATCCAAGCGACTTCGGCGCCGCCGGCTTTCAGGCCCTCTATCTGTTCGGCAAAGGCCTCGACCGCCTCGTCATAGGTCATCGCGCCGAGCGGCACCAGCAACTCGCCGGTCGGGCCGACCGAGCCCGCCACGATGACCTTGCGGCCGGCTTTATCGGCGACAGCGCGGGCGATCTCGGCGGCGCGCTTGTTCAGCGCATGCACGCGGCCTTGCGCATGGTGCAGCTTCAGCCGGTGGCGGGTGCCGCCGAAGGAGTTGGTCAGGATGATGTCAGCGCCGGCATCGACGAAGTTCTGGTGCAGACTGGTGATGGTGTCCGGCGCCGTCTCGTTCAGCAACTCTGGAGCCTCGCCGGCCTCTAGCCCCATGGCGAACAGATTGGTGCCGGTGGCGCCATCGGCAAGCAGAACGCCCTTCTCAGCAAGCAGCGCGTCAATTGGATTGGTCATTGGAAATACGCCTTCCGGGGATTCTTTGTCGAGATAAGGATATAAAGAAATCTTTATATGGCGTCAATGTCGGCGCGATAGACAGCCGTCAAAATCGCATCTCCGCCAGCCTTTGCGTGAAGCTGGCCGCCTCATGCGCGTTGATGTCGGCGGCGCGGATCAGATTGTCGAAATGGCTGGTCAGCGTGCGGACTGGCTGGGTCGCGTTCAGCACCAGATACATGTCGCCAACATAGATGGCGGCACGATAGGGCCCGAATATGGTGTAGGGAATCGAGTAGCGCATCCGTCCGTCATAGAGAAACAGGCGGAAGGTGGGATAAAGGTCGTCGAGCAGCGTCGCCATGTGAAGAAGCTGCTGGTGGCGGTCGGCCTCAGGAAAACGGTCCCAGACGCCCAGTCCGCGCGCAAAGATCTCCAGCGTGTGGCGCGGCATGCAGACTTCCATGTCGGTTTCCGGCCGCCGGTTGTAGTCGATGCGGTACTGCGTCTCACCGGCCTGGGCCTCGCGGCTCTTGTTGGCGATACCAGCCTCGTAGTCGACGAGCGCCTCGGTGCGCAGAAGGTCGGGAATGCCGGCCGGCACGTAACGGATTTTCGTACCGGCGGCCTCGGCATGCCATCTGGCCAGCAGCGTGCGGTCGAAACCGTCGGGCGCTTCCTCGATCTCCAGGCTCTCGCGGATTTCACCGGTGACGCCTTCGTCCTGGCTGAGGCCAAGCAGCCAGTCGAGCGACACTTTGAATTCGGCGGCAATGTTGAGCAGCGTTTCGGCGCGGGGAAGGCGTGTCGAGGCGCCGGATAGCAGCTGCGAAAGCGCCGAACGATCGATGCCCACGGCCGTCGCGAAAGCGGACTGGTTCAAGTCGGATCGTGTCAGGAGCATTTTCAGGCGCTCCCGGAAGATCGTCGATAGGTCGCGTTTGTCCATATCGTGATTCCGGCCGTTGGGAGGAAAAAAATCCGGCAAGTCCATTAAAATGGCAGTTTAGGCGTAAATGAATCCTCCAATTTGTTTACAATGTATAACGCCTGCGGCTAAAAATGCGCAATCGCAACATTTTGTGCGCCTTGTCGCGTTGCGGCATCTCGATGCTCCTGACACAATGCTGTCAGGAATCAAAACGATTCCGGCGACTGGAAGGGCAGTGGTCGATCCATGACGAGCATGAATAACAGACGACGCAATGCACCGGCCATCGAATGGCCCACCGTGTTTCTCGCGTTTTTCTGTTACGGCACCTGGCTTGTAGCCGGCCTATTCCTGTGGCCGTCCTATCCGCTGCTGGCGCTCGTCGTTCTGGCCTTGATGGCCGCGCTGCAATCCTCGCTAGCGCACGAAGTCCTGCACGGCCATCCGACTCGCAATGCGCAGCTCAACGAAGCTTTCGTCTTCCTGCCGATCGGTCTCGTCTGGCCGTTCCGTCGGTTCAAGACCATTCATCTGCGCCATCATGCCGACGAACGGCTGACCGATCCGCTTGACGATCCTGAAAGCTACTACAAGGCGCTGTGGCACCATGACGAATTGCCGCCGGCGATGAAGTTCCTGCTGAAGATCAACAACACCATGATCGGCCGTCTCATTCTCGGCCCATGGCTGTCGTGCATCGGCTTCTTCATCGACGATGCCAAGCAGGTGCTCGCCGGCGACAAGATGATCCGAAAGGCATGGCTGCTGCACGCCGTCGGCCTCGCCGTGGTGCTGCCGGTCGTGCAGTTCGGCTTCGGCATCCCGCTATGGCTCTACATCCTGGTTCCGGTGTGGCTGGGCCAATCGCTGATCTCGATCCGCACCTTCGCAGAGCACCAATGGTCGGAGCATCCGGAAGGCCGCACGGTGATCGTCGAGCGTTCGCCGCTGTCGTTCCTGTTCCTCAACAACAATCTGCATTTCGTCCATCACAAGAGCCCGACGGTGGCTTGGTACCGGCTGCCGAAGCTGTTTCGCGAGCGCCGTGACGAGTGGCTGCGGATGAACAATGGCTACGCTTATCCGAACTATTTGGCGCTTCTCAAGGCTTATGCGTTCAAGGCGAAGGAGCCGATCGTCCACCCGGTGCTGCGGCGCACGCCGGAACCGGGCCGGGCGTTCAAGCCGCGCGTCAGAGCGCGCAGCCTCAATGGGCTTGGCAGTGCGCCGGTGCCCGCCGAGCCGCCGAAAGAATGAATTTTGTGGCATCGCCGGCGGCGATGCCCAGGTGCGCGTCAATGGTCTCGTCAGTTTCTCAGCGTAACGATCAAAATCCCGGCATGAGCGATTTCGTTGCCGCCTTGCCGATGTACGACTGGCCCGAAATGCGGAGCGAGGTCGATGCCCAATGGTCGCGGCTGCGTGATGCCTTCCGGCAAAAAGGCATCGACGCGCCGCAGACCATCGCTCGCTTCAATGCCGATCTACGGCCTGTGGAAGGCGGCATCCGCGACGCCGCCGGAAGGGTCATCGCGCCCGATCCGGCGACGCTGCCGCCGGGCGAACTGGATTTTCATGGCCTCTGGCTGCATCCGGCGCTGCTGTTCGCACAGACCTGCTGGGGCCCGATGGAGACCGGCCTGTCGGAGCATGTCCAGGTGATCGGCCAGCCGAATTACGATGCTTTCGAAGGCGGGCAGGGCGAACTCTATTCGAGCGCCATCGTGATGCGGGCAGGTGAAGCGCCATCGGTTGCCTCACCGGCCGACGGCAGCCCTCTCATCCCGCTCGATAGCCTGCGTGGCAAGCACTTTACCTTTAACAGCCTCGATTCCATGTCGGGCATCGTCGGGCTGACGCGTGACCTGGAGGCGCTGGGCGAAAGCCTCGACATCTTCTCTGAGCGCAGCGAAAGCGGTGGCCACCGTGCCTCGATCGTCGCAATTGCCGAGGGCAGGGCCGATGTCGCCGCCATCGATTGCCTGAGCTGGGCGCTGGCGCAGCGCTTCGAGCCTGCAGCGGAAGCGGTGGCGGTGGTCGGCTGGACAAGGCGGCGCAAGGGCCTGCCGTTCATCACCGCCAGATCGACACCGGAGAAAATCGTGGTGGCGTTGCGCGAGGCTGTCGCGGCGCTCGCATAAAAACAATCAGCCGCCGAGCAGCCGCTCGTCGAGCGGATAGTTCGAAAGCTGCTCGTTGCCGGTTTCGGTGATCAGGATCTGTTCCTCGATCTTGACACCCTCGTGACCGCCAAGCCGGCCGATATAGCTCTCGACGCAAAGCACCATGCCTGCCACAAGCACGCCGTCGGGCGTGTCTTCAGTCCAGTCGATCGCATGCGGCAGCGTCGGGTATTCGTCGGCCAGGCCGACGCCGTGGTAGAGCACGCCGTAGCGCGTCGGGAAACAATCTCCGGGCGGCACCGCCGAGCGTTCGACAAGGTCGCGGAAGGACATGCCCGGCTGCATCAGGCGGGTGTTGTGGGCGATCTGGTCGGCGGCGATGCGAAACAGGTCGCGTTGTTCGATGGACGGCTCGGTGTCGCCGCAGAGCCAGGTGCGCGACAGGTCGGCGCAGAAACCATAAGGGCCGATCAGGTCGGTATCGAAAGCGACGAGATCGCCGGCTTCGATCGTTCTCGACGAGCATTCCTGGAACCACGGATTGGTGCGCGGGCCTGACGTCAAGAGCCGGGTTTCGACCCATTCCCCACCACGCGCAATGTTGCCGCGGTGGAGTTCGGCCCACAATTCGTTTTCGGAAATGCCTGGCCGCAATGCTGCTTCCATCTCGCCCATCGCCGCCTCGCAAGCGACGATCGACCGGTGCATGGCCAGGATTTCGTCGGGCGATTTGATCAGACGAGCGTTTTCCATCAGCGCCTCGCCATTGCCGATCGAGATGCCGAGGCGGGCGAGCTCTTCGACGCCTTCGGTATTGATGTGATCGACGGCGATACGACTGATACCGCCGCCATGCTCTTTCACCAGATCGGCGATGCCGGCAGCCCAGCGGCGGACCTTTTGCTCGGTCAACTCGCCGCTGTAGAGATACATCCACGACACTGCCGGCCGCACCTCGTCGACCACGCCGGAGTGGTCGGAAAGGTGCTCGCACGAAAAATAGTCGAACAGCACCACCGGACCTTCGGTGGCAACGAAACAATGCCTTGTCGGGTTGTGCGCGACCCAGAGCTGCATGTTGGTCGAGTCGGTCGCATAGCGGATGTTAATCGGATCGTAGAGCAGGGCTCCTGCATAGTCGCGGCGCTTCAGCTCGGCGCGGATGCGGTCGAGCCGGTATTGACGCATGGCAGGCAGGTTGGGGGCAGCAATGCCGGCGGCGTGCCACTCGGCTTCCGCCAGTGCGCCATAGCCAAGCACATGCTGGTTGAGCTCAGCGGCCTTCTGCCGCGACTTCAGGCGCAACACATCGGTGGAGCCCGCTCCGTCCGGCTCGAACGGCATGATCTTGCGATGACGAGGAGGTCGATCAGTCGGGTTCCTGTCCACCCTCGGTTCCTTTGCTAACGCCTTCGTCGGGCGCTGTGGCTTTTTCCGCAGCCGTTTTCTTCAATCTTATGTAGGCGCCGGGCCGGGCAGGCTTGTCCGTGCTAGGCAATAGCGGAACCATGATTTGCCTTGGTTGGCCCTCGGGCTCATAGCCGGCTTTTTTGAGCTGCTCCAAAATGACCGGCCGCGGATCGTCGCGGTCGAGCCAGACGAGTACAGCCGGCTCCTGCACCAGCCTGTCGAAGTTCGGCACTTCCTGGTCAAGCGCGACCAATTTTTCGTCGACCAACCGCAGATTTCCGACCCATGCACCGTCGGATATTGCGGTTTTCACCGGCCCGTCGGCAGTCAGCTGGCGATAGAGGGCCGGGTAATCCACCCGGATCATCCGCGAGAGACCACTGGTCCCGTTTATCTGGAAGTACCAAGTGGCGGGCGCGAGCAGAACGGCGATGACCGCTCCGGCCGCGATCACCAGGAGCTGGGCGTCCCTGCCGCGTGGTGAAAGCCGTTCCATATAGGCGGCCATCGCCAGCGGCAAGATGATCAGGACCGGCACCAGCCAACGGGCCTTGACCTCGGTCACGCCGGTGGCCAGCACAAGTGTAGCCAGCATGGCCAAGCCGAGCGCCAAGGTACGCCACAAGAGAACTTCCCTGGCCGGAGCTTTGGGGTGACGCTCGGAGAAACGAAACCCCGTCAGCGCGAAAGCCAGCGCGGAAATGAACACCGGCAAGACAGCGAAATTGAAGGTCCCCATGATAAACTTGCCGGCGCCGGTGGCCGCGGCCGTCATGCGCGGCTGCTGTAGGTCTATTCCGAACTTCTCGCCTCTCGCCAGCAAATCGGCAGGATGCATGAGGCTCCAATATGTGGTTGGCGCCAGCACCAATATCGCGACGGCAATGCTGATTGCGAATTTCGGATCGAGGATCGCACCGCGCAACTCGCGCAGCGACAACACCGCCGCAACAAGGGCTAACACCAGGAATACGTCGTTGTATTTGGCAAGAATTGCCGCAGCCGTTGCCAAGCCAAACACCGCATAGGCGATCACGCTTCGCCGCTCGATCAGATTAGCCATCGCGAGCAGGAGCAGTGCGCAAAAGCCGACAACGGCGACCGAATGCGACAAGGCCCGCTGCGATTCCCAGGCGATTTGCGGGATTGTGAAAAGTCCAAGCATGGCCGCCGCTGCCGTCGCTTTCGTGTAGCCGAACCGCCGCATGGCGGCGAACACACTGCAGGCGGCGAGGAACAGCACGGAGTATTTGACGAGCTTCAGCGTGAAAATATTGGTGCCGAAAATTTGCGCGGCCAGCCAGTTGATCCATGTATAGAGAGGCGGTTGCGAGCCGCCATATCCAGCCCAAAGATATGGAAGATAAATCAGTTGCTCCGCGTCATCGACGCCGACGCCAGTTCCTGCCCAAGTGGCCAGAATGGACAATATGACGGTTTGCAAGGCCAAATAAGCGGCGACCATGACGATCGCCGCCGGGAAGGGGCCGATCCTGCTCTCGGCAAGCCATTCGTCCCATTTCATCGAATACTTCAACGAGTTCTCATCGCCCGTGCCAGTTGCCGCCGGCTCCGCTAGCACGAAGACCATGCCCCGCACAATGTGGCAGCCCTGATCGCTTCCGGGGCGGCGGGCTTCAAGTCGAATCGTACCGCCGCTCTAGCTTTTGGTTAAGCATCGGACTTCTCCAAAATCGGTCGCACCCCGGGTCGGGCCGGAGGGCAGGCCTTTGGGTGCGGTGCTCTAGGTCCGCATCTTCTCGCCGCTCGGGTCGAAAGGCGGCTCGACATTGATGCGGGCCGGGCGCCGGCTTCCGAGGATTTCGATCTCGAACAGTCCGGCGCTCGCTTCCCCGGCCAACGCCGCTGGCACATAGCCTTGCGCCATCGATTTCTGGACGTAATGGGCATAGCCGCCGGAGGTGACCCAGCCGACCACGCGCCAGTCGCCATCGACGATGCCGCGCACGGCCGAAGCGCCTTCCGCGGCCCTGGAGCCGCGCACTTCCTTGCCGTCCGTATCGAAACGCGGCGCACCATAGCCGTGCGGCTTTTCCACCGTGCCGTAGTCCTTGCCGCCGACCTTGGCCCAGATCGGTTCGTCGCCCATGACATCGGCGTCCGCGGCATCGACGATGAAAGAGACACGGCGCAGTTTTGGCCCTTCTGCCTGCTCCTTGGCTGCCGCTTCGCGTCCGATGAAGTCGTTCTTCTCCAGCTTGACGAAACGGTCCATCGCGCCTTCGAACGGCCCGTAGATCGGGCGCAGTTCGCGGAACCAGGTCGGGAAATTCTTCTCCAGGCGCATCGAGAGCAGGGCGCGCATGCCGAAATCGACGAGGCCAAACTCTACGCCGGCATCCTTGATCGCCTTGTAGACGAGGCGCTGGTATGCCGGCGCCATCCAGATCTCGTAACCGAGGTCGCCGGTATAGGTAATGCGATTGACCATGCAGGGCGCGCCGCCGACCGCCATCTCGCGGAAGTCCATGAAGCGGAAAGCCTTGGTCGAGATGTCGACATCGACCAGCTTCTGCAGCAGGTCGCGTGATTTCGGCCCGGCGATCGACAAGCCGACCAGCGTCTGGTCGAAGCGGTGAATGCGGACGCTACCATCCTTCGGCAGGTGCTTCTCGAACCAGCGCATATGATACTTCTGCGCCGCCGACGAGCTCCAGATCATGTAGCGCTCTTCACCCGCCTTGGCGATGGTGAAGTCGCCGATCAGCCTGCCGAATTCGTTGAGCATTGGGGTCAGCACGATGCGGCCGGTCTTCGGCATGCGGTTGGTCATCAGCCGGTTGAGGAAATCCTCGGCTGCCGGCCCGGAGACTTCGTATTTGGCGAAGTTGGCGATCTCGGTGACGCCGACCTTCTCGCGGGTCGCACGCACTTCCTCGCCGATCGGCCCGAAATCGTTGGAGCGATGGAAGGAAACGATGTCTTTCGGCTCCGTGCCTTTCGGTGCGAACCAGAGCGGGGTTTCGAGGCCCCAGCTATCGCCCATGACGGCGTTTTTGGCCAGCATCGTGTCGTAGAGTGGCGTCGTTTGCGCCGGGCGCGCCGCCGGCAATTCCTCGTTGGGAAAGCGGATCGAGAAACGGCGCGAATAGTTTTCGCGCACCTTGGCATTGGTGTAGCGCAGCGTCGCCCATTCGCCGAAGCGCGCCACGTCCATGCCCCAGACGTCGAAGCCGGGATCGCCATGAACCATCCAGTTCGACAATGCCAGCCCGACGCCGCCACCCTGCGAGAAACCGGCCATGACGGCGCAGGCGCACCAGAAATTGGTCAGGCCCTGCACCGGGCCGACCAGCGGGTTGCCATCCAGTGCGAAGGTGAAGGGACCGTTGATGATCTGCTTGATACCGGCCTTCTCGATGCCGGGAAAATGCTTGAAGCCGATCTCGAGCGACGGCGCGATGCGGTCGATGTCCGGCTGCAGCAGCTCATGGCCGAAATCCCACGGCGTATTGACCGGAGACCACGGCTTGCAGGCCTTTTCATAGGTGCCGAGCAGGATGCCGTTGCGTTCCTGGCGGGTGTAGATTTCGCCCTTAAAGTCCATCACGCCGATCATCTCGCGGCCGGTCGATCTGTTGAATTCCTCGACCTCCGGCATCGGCTCGGTCAAGAGGTACATGTGCTCCATGGCCAGCAGCGGCAGCTCGATACCGACCATGCGGCCGATCTCGCGCGCCCACAGGCCGCCGCAGTTGACGACATGCTCGGCCTGGACCGTGCCTTGTTCGGTGACGACGTTCCAGGTGCCGTCGACTTCCTGCGTCAGCTCGACGACGCGGTTGCGCAGCACGATCTCGGCGCCGAGCTTCCTGGCCGCCTTGGCGTAGGCGTGGGTGGTGCCGGAAGGGTCGAGATGGCCTTCGACCGGATCCCACATGGCGCCGACGAAATTCGTCTCGTCCATCAGCGGGAACATCGCCTTGGCCTCTGACGGCGTGATCAGCTCGGTGTCCATGCCGAGATAGCGGCCCTTAGCGTGGGCAAGGCGCAGGAAGTCCATGCGCTCGGGCGTGTCGGCCATCATCACGCCGCCGGTCAGGTGCAGCGAACAGGACTGGCCGGAAAGTTCTTCGATTTCCTTGTAGAGCTGCACCGTATAGGCCTGCAGCTTGGCGACGTTGGGATCGCCGTTGAGCGTGTGGAAGCCGCCCGCCGCATGCCACGACGAGCCGGAGGTGAGCTCCGAGCGCTCAATCAGCATGATGTCGGTCCAGCCGGCCTTGGCCAGATGGTAGAGCACCGAGCAGCCGACGACGCCGCCGCCGATGACAACCGCTTTTGTCTGAGATTTCATGAAGATAGTTCCGTTTTTGAAGAGATTGAATCGAGTGAGCGGGGGGTGAACACAAAGCGGAGAAGGGCGCCGGCTGGGATGATCTCACGCCCTCCCTCTACCCTGTCGACCGGGGGAGAGGTGTCGGGTGACGCTCGACGGAGTGGCGGTCGACTGTTCATCAAACCAATACAGATATTTAAAAATCGGTCGGCGCGCCGCCTTCGGACCGGCGTTTGTCGACGAAGGCGTTGAGCTCCTCGCGGATAGCCGGGTCCATATACGGCTCTTCATAGGAGGCCAACCGCTCCTTCCAGACCCGATTGGCCTTTTCGAGAGCCGTCGGCGATCCGGCTTCCGCCCAGGTCTCGAAATTGCGCCAGTCGGAGATGATAGGCGAATAGAAAGCGGTCTTGTAGCGGTCCTGGGTATGCTGGGTGCCGAAGAAATGGCCGCCCGGACCGACGGACTGGATGGCGTCGAAGCCAAGGGCCTCCTCGGAGAGGTCGAGCGGGGTCAGGAACTCGGCCACCATCTGCAGCAGATCGATGTCCAGAATGGTCTTCTCGTAGGAGCAGCGCAGGCCGCCTTCCAGCCAGCCGGCCGCATGCATCATCAGATTGCCGCCGCCCTGGATGGCGCCCCACAGCGAGAACACGCTTTCATAGGCCGCCTGCGCGTCGACCGTGTTGGCGGCGCAGGTGTTGGAGGTGCGGTAAGGGATGTTGTAGCGGCGGGCGAGCTGGCCGCCGACCAATTGCGCCTTCATATATTCCGGCGTGCCGAAGGCCGGCGCGCCGGACTTCATGTCGACGTTGGAGGTGAAACCGCCATAGCCGACTGGCGCGCCCTTGCGCACCATCTGGGCGAAGGCAATGCCGGACAGCGCTTCGGCATTCTGCTGCACCAGCGCGCCGGCGATGGTCACCGGCGCCATGGCGCCCGATAGGGTGAACGGCGTCACGATGACGACCTGGCCCTTGCTCGACATCTGGATGATACCTTCCATCATCGGCACGTCGAGCTTGAGCGGCGAATTGGTGTTGATGATGGTGAACACCGATGGCTCTTCGAGAAGCTGTTCGCCGCTGATGCCGCGCGCGATCCTGGTGATCTCGATGCCGTCGACATTGCGCTCCTTGCCGAGCGAATAGATGTGGAACACCTTGTCGGTTAGCACGCTCAGATCGCGGATGCATTCGAGGTGCCGGACGGACGGATGGATGTCGATCGGCTCGACCGGATAGCCGCCCGTGCAGTTTAGGATGTTGTGCATCTGCGCAAGCTTGAGGAAGTTGCGGTAGTCCTGCTGATTGCCCGGCCGGCGGCCGCGGTCGATGTCGGAACAATTGGGCGCCGACGCCATCATCGAGATGATCAGATTGTCACCGCCGAAGCGGACATTGTGCGCCGGATTGCGGGCATGGATGGTGAATTCCGACGGGCAGTGGGAAACCAGCTCGAGGATCATGTCGCTGTCGAAGCGCACCCGCTCGCTGCCTTCGCGGACATCCGCGCCGTGCGCCTTCATGATGCGCCTTGCCTCGTCGTGCAGCACGTCGACGCCGATTTCCCTGAGAACGCGGAGCGATGCGAGGTGGATCGATTCCAGCTCGTCGTCGGAGACCAGCTTCGTCGGCGTCAGCGGGATTTTCAGTTGGCGGAACGGCGGCTGCTCGAACGCCGCTGATCCGCCGGCGCGCTTTCCCGCGCGGCCGCCGCGACGGGCGCGGTCGTTTGCCAATGCCGGTTCGGCGGGATGAAGGGCGGCGGTCATGATAGTCCTCGTACGCTGCGATAAGTGCGGCGGCATAATGGACCGCCGGCTGTCCCGCCATTGCGGAGGCGACGACCACTAGGACGAGGGAAGCGACATGACAGCTCCCGGGCTGAAGCCAACCGACTGGATCACCCGGCTTTTGATCTCCTCAGGCTGGCGCAAGCGGTTTTCGCCCCCGGTGCTTCCCGGCGCGCTGCTGAAACGCTAATCGTGCAGGTTCCCTGTTGGTGCGGATCATGGACCTGGCGGAACAGAACAGCGATGAGACAATGCAGTGGGCGGCGATCACCGGCGTGATCGCCACCGTTTCGGTGTTCGCCATCGCGCAAGGGCTGAGCTATCCGCTGTTGAGCTTCATCCTGCAGCGCCAGGGCGTCTCGCCGGCCATGATCGGCCTCTCGGCGGCAATGACGCCGGTCGGCTTTATCGTCTCGTCGCCGCTGATCCCGGCGCTGGCGCGCCGGTTCGGGGCGGGGCGCACGGCGCTCACCTGCGCAGCTCTTTCCGCGATCATGCTGGCGCTGATCGGCTGGACGCAAAATGTCTATCTATGGTTCCCGCTGCGCTTCCTGATCGGCGTGGTGACCAATCCGCTCTACGTGCTGAGCGAGATCTGGGTGATCGCGCTGGCGCCGCCGTTACGCCGCGGCCGCGTGATGGGGGTCTATTCTACAGTCATTTCGGCTGGCTTCGCCGCCGGCCCGCTGTGCCTGCTTGCCGTCGGCACCGAAGGATGGCCGCCGTTTCTCGTCGGCATCGCCGCATTCGTTTTTTGCGGCGCCTGCCTGGCGCTCGTGCTGCGACGGCTGCCGAAGGTCGATGAGGCCGGGCACCGGGTTTCGGTCATGGGGTTCATGCCGATGGCATGGCTGCTGTTGTCGGCGGTTGTCGTGGCAGCCGGTTTCGAACAGGCGGTACTGGCACTGCTGCCGGTCTACGGAGCGCATTATAGCATCGAGGAAATCCGTATGTCGGCGCTGCTGTCGATGATGATCGCCGGCAATATCGCAATGCAGGTACCGCTCGGCCTGCTGGCGGAACGGCTGACGGCGCGTCTGGTCCGATTTATCTGTGTATCGCTAACGCTGCTCGGATGCGTGCTGTTGCCGGTTCTCATCGAGACGCCGCTGATCTGGCCATGCGTCTTTATCTGGGGTGCGGTCTCCTACGGCATCTACACGATGTCGATCATCGAGCTTGGCGAGCGGTTCACCGGCTCGGCACTGGTCGCCGGCAACGCCGCCTTCTCGCTGATGTGGGGCGTCGGCGGCATCGCCGTGCCCCCGCTGGCGGGCGGCGCCATGGATATTCTCGGTGCGGACGGCCTGCCGATCACGCTCGGCGCCATCTGCCTGGCGTTGGCGGTCACAACCGTATTGCGGGGGCGAGCAATCTAATGCAATTGCGGCGTGCCTTCTTTTCCTTGCCATCTGGAAATCGCCCATAAATCACAATTGGCGTGGTATTCAGAGGGATGCATCCCGCGTAGACGGTCTCGAATTTCAACGGCACGATCAAAGTCGGGTATCAATCCAACGTCAGACAGTTCCGTGTTCAAAAACACGTAAGGAAATCCTCCGCAGTTGGTCAAAGCGCTTATGGAGACGTCTTGATCCAACAAGTCGTAGCCCAGGAAGGTAAATCCGTTCCAGTCTAGTGAACGCACGTCAACCGACGGTCTTCGGATCACATTGAGGACATTCAAGTCGCCCGGATCCGCCAACTCCGAAAGGAGGAAGTCCAGGTCCACAAAGAAATCGAGCATGTAGTCCTCGTTCACAATATGCGGCCAGTAGCTGTCCTTTACCTCTCCCAGGGCGACCGGCCCGAGCATTCCATCGAGTGAAACGACCTCGCTTAATTGGGTGAGGCCGGACCAGTTGATGTACATGGTCCACGCAGTGCCGCTGAAAGGACCGAACTTCTCTTTCGCAATGTACAGATGTTGCATGAGTTCCCTCGTGGCCTGCGGGCGGCAGGAGGCCCCACCTTAGAGCGGCCAACAGCGCAACGGCTCGTTTTGCGCGTTCCAAGTTGAATATAGGTCGTCGCAAGACGATGTTTGCAACACCGAGCCTTGATGAGTTTATCGGAGACCATTTGACCATGTCGAACACAAAGACGCAGGCGAATTCGGCGGACGAAGATCCCTTTCTCTGGCTGGAGGACAGGACAGGCAAGGAAGCGCTCGACTGGGTTCACCGTCAGAATGAGGTTACGACAGGTGAATTGCAGGGCTATCCATCTTACCAAGCCTACTTCCAAACCGCACTCGACCTGATGACGGCCGAAGACAACATTGCGGTCGGCTCTGCACTCAACGGCCATGTCTATAATTTCTGGCAGGACAAGACCAATGTGCTCGGCCTCTGGCGGCGCACGACGGTCGCTTCCTACAAGACCGAGAAGCCGGATTGGGAGACCATCATCGACTTCGATAGTCTGTCCGCCAAAGAGGGCGTGAAATGGGTGTTCAGCGGCGCCAGCCGGCTTTACCCCGACTTCAGCCGCTGCCTGCTCAGCCTGTCGCCGGATGGCGGCGACGCCAGTGAGATGCGCGAATTCGACATCGACACCAAGTCCTTTGTCGAGGGCGGCTTTCGTGCTCCTGCCTCGAAGTCGGGCTTCAGCTGGCTGGACAAGGACACGGTCATCGTCTCGGCTGCCTTCGAAGAGAACGAAAAAACCCAGTCCGGTTATCCGCGCGTGGTTAAGCTTTGGCAGCGCGGCACCAGGCTGGAGGATGCGACGCCGATCTTCGAGGCGCAGAAGCAAGATCTCGCCGCCGGCGGTTCCCTCGAGTTCGACGACGACAAGCGGCATCTGTTCCTGACCCGGACGCTCGATTTCTTCGCCTCGCACAGCTTTCTGCGTCTGCCTTCCGGCGAAAACAGGCGCATCCCGCTGCCGGACGACGTCACCGACACGATGCTGTTCAGGGATCAGCTCGTCTTCGGGGTGCGCAGTCCATGGACGGCGCCGGACGGCGCGCGATGCCGACCCGACGGCCTCTATTCGCTGGACTTTGCCCGCTGGATCGAGACCAATGCGCTCGGACCCGTCGATACCGTCCTCGAGCCGGCGGATCGTGTCTCGATCGCTGGCATCGCCCGTACGCAGGACCGGTTGTTCATCAATCTGATGGACAATGTGCGCGGGAAGGTCGTCGCCTGCCAACGCGGCGGCAGCGGCTGGTCGCTGCAGCACGTGGCGCTGCCGAAAAACGGCAGTGTCGGCATCAGCCACGCCGAGCGTTTCGGCTCTAGCGTCTCCTTTTCCTTCACCGATTTCCTGACGCCGAGCTCGATCATCTGGTCGGATGACAATGCTGCGACACTTATGACGGTGAAATCGCAGCCGGCGCGTTTCGATGCGTCGTCGCTTGTCTCGGAACAGTTCGAGGCACGCTCGAAGGACGGTACAGAGATCCCATATTTCGTCGTCAGGCGGCGCGACCAGCACGGGCCGGTGCCGACGCTGCTTTATGGCTATGGCGGCTTCGAAGTGCCGCTGTTGCCCGGCTATGCCGGCGTGCGCGGCCGGCTGTGGCTGGAAAAGGGCAATGCCTATGTGCAGGCCAATATTCGCGGCGGCGGCGAGTTCGGCCCGAACTGGCACCAGGCCGCGCTCAAGGCCAATCGCCAGAATGCCTTCGACGATTTTATAGCGGTTGCGCAAGACCTGGTGAAACGCGGCATCGCCACGCCGGCGACGCTCGGCATCCAGGGCGGCTCGAATGGCGGCCTGCTGACCGGCGTTTCGCTGACCCAGCATCCGGAGCTTTTCGGTGCGGTGATCATCGATGTGCCGCTGCTCGACATGCTGCGCTATACCGAGCTGCCGCCTGGGGCATCCTGGATGGCCGAGTATGGCGATCCAGCGAAGCCTGAAGAAGCCGAGTGGCTTGCGGCTTATTCGCCTTATCAGCATGTCGAGACCGATGCCGCCTATCCGCCGGTGTTGCTGACCACATCGACGGCCGACGACCGCGTCCATCCCGGCCATGCCCGCAAGATGGCCGGGCGGCTGCAGGCTGCCGGCCACACCAAGACACTATTCTTCGAAGAAACCGAAGGTGGCCATGGCGGGCGCGGCGATCGCCGGCCGCAAGCGGCACAGGCGGCGATGAAGTATGTCTTCCTGCAACGGGCGCTGAACGGAACGGCTTGAACTGATCGCATCAGACCGCCTAAGGTGCTGCATGGCTCGGATGAAGACATGTCGCGCATTTGGGGTGGCGGTGACGCCGTCGCCGCGCACGCTTCGCGCCGAGCTTTTGCGGCTTTGCGCCCGCATCGGTTATTCGCCGCCCGACTTCCTCTGACGAATCCGCCCCGGCAGCTAATGTCGGATTGGTTCAAGAGGAAAGATCAGACATGACTTACCAGAATTACTCGCTGAAGCAGCTCCAGCAGATCGATGCTGCGCATCACCTTCATCCGTTCACCGATCACAAGGAGATGCGCGAGGCCGGCTCACGCATCATCACCCACGCCAACGGGCCGTTCATCTACGATTCCGAAGGGACGGAAATCCTCGACGGCATGGCCGGGCTGTGGTGCGTTAATGTCGGTTACGGCCGCGATGAACTGGCCGACGCAGCTTACGCCCAGATGAAGGAACTACCCTACTACAATTCCTTCTTCAAATGCTCGACTCCGACGCCGGTGCTGCTGGCCAAAAAGCTGGCGGAACTGGCGCCGAAGCACGTCAATCAGGTCATCTACGGCTCGTCCGGTTCGGAAGCCAACGACACGGCGCTGCGCCTTGTCCGCCATTATTGGGCGTTGGAAGGCAAGCCGGAGAAGAACCGCATCATCTCGCGCAAGACGGCCTATCACGGCTCGACCATCGCCGGCGCGTCGCTGGGCGGCATGGAGCCGATGCACAAGCAGCTCAACGGCGCGGTTCCCAACATTGTCCATGTGATGATGCCTTATGCCTACGAGCTGGCTCTGCCCGGCGAAAGCGACCATGATTTCGGCCTGCGCGCGGCCAAGGCCGTCGAGGACGCCATCCTCGAGGCCGGCGCCGACAGGGTCGCCGCCTTCATCGGCGAGCCGGTGATGGGGGCAGGCGGCGTGAAGATACCGCCGATGAGCTATTGGCCGGAAGTGCAGCGCATCTGCCACAAATACGATGTCCTCCTGATGCTGGACGAAGTCATCACCGGCTATGGTCGAACGGGCGAGTGGTTCGCGGCTCAGACCTTCGGCATCGAGCCCGATACCATCACCACCGCCAAGGCGCTGACCTCCGGCTATCAGCCGCTGTCAGCCCTGCTGGTCGGCGACCGCGTCGCGGCGACGCTGGTCGAGAAGGGCGGCGAGTTCAACCACGGTTACACTTACTCCGGGCACCCTGTGGCCTGCGCCGTGGCACTGAAGAACCTCGAGATCATGGAGCGTGAAGGTCTGGTCGATCGGGTCAAGAACGACACCGGACCATATTTCGCCAAGGCGCTTCAGGAGCACATTGGCGGTCACGATCTGGTCGGCGAAGTGCGCTCGATCGGGCTGATGGGGGGAATCGAAATCGTTAGGGACAAGGCGACCAAGGAGCGCTTCCTGCCGGCCGGAAGCGCGGCCGTGCTTGTCCGCGACCACGCAATTGCCCAGGGCATGATGCTGCGCGCCACCGGCGATACGATGATCCTGTCTCCGCCGCTGATCTGGACGCGTGAGACGATCGACATGGCCTGCGACCGCATCGCCAAGGCGCTTGATCTGGCGCAAGCGGATTTGCGAAAGCAGTAAGATAGAACGATTGCCGGGCGTTCTGCAGTCGGACGCCCGGTGTTTGAATACCGCATTCTGCCGAAGATCTCGCCAGGGCGAGGATCGGTCGTGAGCGCGGCAGGTCTCCTACACCTTGGAGGAGCCGCTCACCAAGGGCTGCTACGAGGCGATCGCTTCGTCCATCGCCGCGATTTACCTTGTTCGTCAGGACCTGTGTTTACCTGCCCTAGTTGTCGGCCGTAGCGTCGGTGCTGCTACGCTGGGCGTTAGCGCCGTCGCTCTGTTGCTCGGCCCACCCACCCGGACCGGTCGGAAAGCTCGACTCTCCTTCCGCCTCTAAGCTCTCGTGGAACTCAGTGGCAGGTCTTCCTGGGTATTCGCGGCCGCTCGACAGGTGCCCTTGATGAGCGGGATGGAGCTTTGCGTCATCGTTGCGGGCATGGTCCGGCGGCTCGGCACAGGCTGCCGTGGCAAACAGCGATCCGGCGCCGATGAAGAGTGCAAATGCGAGAACGTGCTTCATCGTGCTGTCCTCCAGTATTTGGAATCAAGCTGTAGGTAGAGCCCATCCAGACTGTGTGAAGGGCAGCTCGGAATGAAATTGATTAAGGGGGCAGCACCTGCACATCCCTGGCCGTACGGTATGGCTTGCCCAATTTCGGCAATATCGACGATCCGAGCCTCGAGCCGATGATGCCTTCGGCGGACCGCATCGGCCGTCCGCGCAAAGGCGACAGGCTGGTGTTTCGATTAGACTCGCTTAGGCGTCGTTTTCGAACACCAGCCTCTCGCGCGCCGCCCAAGTACAGCGTCACGGGATGTGCGGAGTGCTTTTCATCCGCAGTACGGCTCCAAGAACAGTTGACGTTGGAACTGCCATTCATCTGGGGAATTGTAAAGTTGGCGAGGCTAAGCAGAAATTGGTTAGCAAACGAACTTGTCAGAGCAATCGAAGCCTCAACCGTAAGGTTTTCAAGATCGCCTGCGCAATTTGCGGTTGCGCTTTACATAATAGGTCAAAAAACAACATAGGGAGGTTATCATGATCAGGATTCAATCAGTTCTATTTTCTATTCTACTACTAGGAGTGGCAGGGTCACCCGCGACAGCGGAGGAGGTCTGGTCGCTTGACGGCTTAAAGGCCCCCGAGAGCGTACTTTTCGATACCAAGCGGAACGTCTTCTACGTTTCCAACATTGTTGGCGAGCCCGCCGGCAAGGATGGGGTCGGATACCTTTCGAAAGTTTCGCCTGACGGAAAGTTGCAGGCAGCCGATTGGGTGACCGGGTTTAATGCGCCCAAGGGATTGGTGATGCAAGGCGATACGCTTTTCGTCACCGACATCGATCGACTTATGGCCGTCAACGTCGAGAGCGGTCAGATCACCGGAACGTGGCCCGCAGAAGGCGCTCAGTTCCTCAATGACCCCGCAGTCGACGAGGCGGGTCGCATCTTTGTTTCCGACATGCTGGCGAACAGGATTTATGTTCTGGACAATGATGCTCTCACCGTCTGGCTGGAGAGCGAGGATCTCCTGCATCCGAACGGTCTGCGCGTCGAAGATGGTCGCCTCCTCGTCGCCGGCTGGGGTCGCGATATCCAGCCGGATTTTTCGTCCAAGACACCCGGCCATCTGATCGCGATCGACCTGAACACGAAGGCTATCTCTGACATCGGGTCCGGCGAGCCTGTTGGAAATCTAGATGGTCTAGAATCGGACGGAGCAGGAAATTGGCTTGTTACGGACTGGGTCGCAGGGGCGCTCTTTCGCATTCATCCGGATGGAAAAGTCGAGCAGCTGATGGACCTCAATCAAGGCAGCGCCGATCTGGAATTCCTGGAAGAAAAAAAGCTGGCAATCATCCCCATGATGATGGACGGCAAACTGGTCGCAACTCGATTGGGTGGAGCAACTTGAGAAGAGGCTCGCATAGTCCTCTCCCCAATTGGCCGTACAGGGTCATGACTTGCACCATCGAAGGGCCGGATCAGCGGCCCTTTCCACATCTGTGCCAGCTCTTGCGCGGTGCCGTTCCGAAACGCAAAAACCGCGCTCCATCGGGAACGCGGCTTTGCCAGATACGCATGGCGCTTCGCCAACAGAACACTTGCGAAACTTACGGGCTCCGGTACGCGAGACCTGATCCGGAGCGCCGGGCGGATGCGATATGCCGCCTCGCACTCCGTTCTACAGGGACATCGTTACCGGGTGGTTATCGATAGTTTAAGCAAATCTAAATTTCCGATGTTTCTCTTTGCCGGGAACGGAAAAGCCCGTCGAGTTCGAGGCTTAAGCGCGTCGCGTCTGAAGGGACGGTCAAGCCCGAGCGCAAGCTCTTGGGCGACATGCGTTACGCCGGGGTACCGCGCAGGAAATTTATGATGCCGGAAAAATCGGCACCGGCATCTCCCTGGGCGTTGAACAGCGCATAAAGCTGGGCGGCCTCGGCGCCCAGCGGCGTCACCGCACCGGCGCTTTGCGCGGCTTCCTGCGACAGTTTCAGGTCCTTCAGCATCAGTGCTGCGGCAAATCCCGGCCTGTAGCCATTGTTGGCCGGCGATGTCGGCACCGGACCGGGCACCGGGCAATAGGTGGTCAGCGACCAGCACTGGCCCGACGAGTTCGAGGCGACGTCGAACAGCGCCTGATGCGACAGGCCGAGCTTTTCCGCCAGAACGAAGGCTTCGGCGACGCCGATCATCGAAATGCCGAGGATCATGTTGTTGCAGATCTTTGCCGCCTGTCCGGCGCCGTCATCGCCGCAATGGACGATGCGGCCGGCCATCGGCTTCAGGATGGGTTCGGCCTTGTCGAATGCGTTCTTCGAGCCACCGGCCATGAAGGTCAGCGTGCCGGCTGCGGCGCCGCCGGTGCCGCCGGAAACCGGCGCGTCGATCGACAGCAGCTTATGTTTGGCGGCAATGGCGTGGGCTTTTCGTGCCGATTCGACGTCGATGGTCGAGGAATCGATGAACAGCGAGCCTTTTTTCGCCTTGGGCGCGATGTCCTCATAGACCGACAGGACATGCCTGCCGGCCGGCAGCATGGTGATGACCACATCGGCCTCCTTCACTGCGGCAACGGCATTGGCCATGACGACGACGCCATGCTCCTTGGCGATGACGAGATTCTCCGGCATCAGGTCGAAGCCGTGCACGGCATATCCAGCCTTGACGAGATTGGCGGCCATCGGGTTGCCCATATTGCCGAGGCCGATGAAGGCGATGGTGGTCATCGTTTTCTCCCGGTTTTGCCGTCAGCGGCCGATCAGGGCGCGTGCGATGATGACGCGCATGATCTCGTTGGTGCCTTCGAGAATCTGGTGAACGCGCAAATCGCGGACCAGCTTCTCGATGCCGTAGTCGTGCAAATAGCCGTAGCCGCCATGCAGTTGCAGCGCGTCGTTGGCGACATTGAAGCCGATGTCGGTGACGAAGCGCTTGGCCATCGCCGACCATTTCGAGGCATCGGGAGCTTTGCGGTCGAGCTTCGAGGCGGCGGCGTAGAGGAAGATCCGAGCCGCCTGCAGCTCGGTCTCCATGTCGGCGAGCTTGAACTGCAGCGCCTGGAACTGGTTGATCTTGGAGCCGAAGGCCTTACGCTCCGCGGTGTAGGCCAGTGCCTTGTCGAACGCCGATTGCGCGCCGCCCAGCGAACAGGCGGCGATGTTGAGCCGGCCGCCGTCGAGTCCGGCCATGGCGATGCCGAAGCCGGCGCCTTCGACTGAGAGCAGGTTTTGCGCCGGCACCTTGCAGTCCTCGAAGATGACCTGGCGCGTCGACTGCATGTGCCAGCCCATCTTGTGCTCGTTGGCGCCAAAAGACAGGCCGGACGCATCCTTCGGCACGACGAAGGTGGAAATGCCCTTCGGCCCGTCGGCGCCGGTGCGCGCTATGACGATATAGAGGTCGCTGTCACCGGCGCCTGAGATGAACTGCTTGACGCCGTTCAGCACATAGTCGCCGCCGCTTTTCACCGCGCGCGTCTTCAGCGCCGCAGCATCCGATCCCGAGCCTGGCTCGGTCAGGCAATAGCTGGCCAGCCATTCCATCGAAGTCAGCTTCGGCAGGAAGCGTTGGCGCTGCTCGTCACTGCCGAAGCGGTCGATCATCGAGGCCACCATGTTGTGGATCGAGATGAAGGAGGAAAAAGCCGGATCGGCGCGCGAAAGCGCCTCGAAGATCAGCACGGCGTCGAGCCGACCGAGCGCCGAGCCGCCGACATCGTCGCTGATATAGATGCCGCCGAGACCGAGCGGGCCTGTCTCGCGGATCACGTCTGCCGGAAAATGCTTGTTGCGGTCCCAGTCGAGCGCGTTCGGCGCGACGCGGTCGGCGGCGAAGGCCTCGGCCATCTCTTGGATGGCGCGCTGGTCCTCGTTGAGTTCGAACTGGCTGGTGCCCGCATCGACAGCGGCGTCCATGGCGTGCTCCCTGATGTTGTCGGCCGGCTGGCCTGTCGTTTTTGGCTTTGCGCGCGGTTCAATCTAGACCAATGATGCCGCCGCGCAAGCTGACCGTCTGCATCCAACCATCTGGGGGCGCCGTGCGCGAATGCGTGTGTGGAGCAAGGCGTGATGACAGATTTCGATGAACTGCTCGAGTGTTTCCATGCCTATCTCGAAAGGTTCGATGATACGCTGGTGCGCGATGCCGTGGCCCGGATCGGCTGGGCCATGCCGGCGCGTCGGCTCGAGCCGCATCCGCTCGCCTGCCTGCGCCAGCTCGACCGTATCGCCGAGCTCGCTCCGGCAAACGCCAACCCGCTGGCGCGGCTGCTTGCGGAGCGTCGCGGCGAACTGCGCTGGGGGCAGACCTACAGCGAGGCGGATTTCGGCAAGACTTTCATCGACAATTACGGCTGGCTGGAGGTATTCGGCACGCGCGGCCATTTCGTCAACGACGAGATCGCGGCCGGGCTGCTGATCCTTGGACCTGATGTCGTTTATCCCGACCATCATCATGTCGCCGAGGAGATCTACATTCCGTTGACCGGCGGCACCGAATGGCGCATGGGCGAAGGCGGTTTTCGCACGCGCGAGGCGGGTGAGGTGATCCACCACGCCTCTGATGTCAGCCACGCCATGCGCACCGGCAAGGAGCCGCTACTGGCGCTCTACATCTGGCGTGGCGGGCCGCTGGCGGCAAAATCCACGATCACCGGAACGACGGTACAGGGCAAGGACTGATGGCCAAGGCGATCATGCTGCAAGGCACGGGCTCCGATGTCGGCAAAACAGTGCTGGTCGCGGGCCTCTGCCGCGCGGCCAGGAAACGCGGGCTGCAGGTGCGGCCGTTCAAACCGCAGAACATGTCGAACAACGCCGCCGTTGCCGATATTCCGGGCGATAAACTCGGCGGTGAGATCGGCCGCGCCCAATGGCTGCAAGCGATCGCCTGTGGCGTTGCGCCCTCCATCCACATGAACCCGGTGCTGCTTAAGCCGCAGACCGATATCGGTGCGCAGGTAGTGGTGCAGGGCAAGGTGTCAGGGGAGGCGAGGGCACGCGACTACCAGGCGCTGAAGGGCAGGCTGATGGATGCCGTGCTGGACTCCTGGGCAAAGGTCGGCGACGGCGCCGATCTGGTCATCGTCGAGGGCGCCGGCTCGCCGGCCGAGATCAATCTCAGGAACCGAGACATTGCCAATATGGGCTTTGCGACGCGCGCCAATGTGCCGGTGATTCTGGTCGGCGACATCGATCGCGGCGGCGTCATCGCCTCGGTCGCCGGCACGCATCTGATCCTGCCGGAAGAGGACCGGCGCATGATCGTCGGCTATCTCATCAACAAGTTCCGCGGCGATGTCTCGCTGTTCGATGACGGCATCAAGGCGATCGAGACATTCACCGGCTGGCGCTGCTTCGGGGTCGTGCCGTGGCTGAAGGCGGCGGCGCGGTTGCCATCTGAAGATTCCGTGGTACTCGAACGCCTGGCGACCGGCGAGAAACGCGCGCTGAAGGTCGCCGTGCCGATGCTTTCGCGCATCGCCAATTTCGACGACCTCGACCCGCTCAAGGCCGAACCGCAGGTCGAGGTGGTATTCGTGCCGCCTGGTCAGCACCTCCCCGAAGATGCCGGGCTGGTGATCATTCCCGGCTCGAAGTCGACGATCGGCGATCTCCTGAGATTTCGCGAGAACGGCTGGGACCGCGACCTTGCCGCCCACCGCAAGCGCGGCGGCCACGTCGTCGGCATTTGCGGCGGGTTCCAGATGCTCGGCCACGTCGTGCGCGATCCCGACGGCATCGAGGGCAGCGTGACCGAGACCACAGGGCTTGGCCTGCTCGATGTTGAAACGGTGATGGAGCCGGAAAAGACCGTGCGCAATGTCAGCGCGCGCTCGGTGCAGTTCGACCTGCCGCTCGAGGGCTATGAAATCCATCTCGGCCGCACCACCGGTCCGGATACGCTGCGGCCGTCCGCCGTCATCAACGGCGTCGATGACGGCGCCATCTCCGCCGACGGCAAGGTATCGGGCACCTATCTCCACGGGCTGTTTTCCGCCGACGCTTTTCGGGCGAAATTCCTGGAAAACCTTGGCGTGAAAGGCGGCGGCGTCGACTATCGCGCCGGGGTCGAACGGGCGCTGGACGAGGTCGCAGCCGAGTTGGAAACTCACCTCGACTGCGACGCCATCTTTGGCCTGGCGCGTTAGCTGGCGGGTTCGGTGGCCTTGGGCCAATAGGTGCCAAACGACCAGACATTGCCTTCCGGATCGCGGCAGATGAATTCGCGGCTGCCGTAATCGCGGTCCGTCAGTTCTTCCAGTATTTCGGCGCCGGTCTTTTTGGCTCTGGCATAAGCAGCATCAGCATCGTCGACGGCAACATAGATCGATCTGCCGCCACCAGGGCCCGGTGCACCGATCATCTGGCCAAACTTGTCGTCGCGTGCAGTGCCCAGCATGATCATCGAGGAGCCAAAAGTCAGTTCGGCGTGACGGACAATGTCGCCTTCGCCGTAGCGGGCATGAACGGCAAAGCCGAAAGCTTCGCCCAGCCAGTCGATCATGTTGACTGCATTGCGGTAGCGCAACGTGGGATAGAGCCTGGGCGGTTCGACATTTATTGTCATGGCGATCTCCTTCAATTGGATTGTCGATAACCCAGTCTGGGCGAAGGCTGTTCGCACGTCTTGAAGAAATGTTACCACGCACATGCCCGTCGGGCGTCGCAAGAGGCGTTCCAGAACCTATGCCTGGGCGGAAAGCGTCGTCGGCGTTTCGCCGGCAAGGTCGCGGAATTCGCGAACAAGATGCGCCTGGTCGGCATAGCCGCAATCGGCGGCGATATCAGCCCAATCGGATTTGTCCTGCCTTGACAGCCCAAGCGCCCGATTGAAGCGGACGATGCGCGACAGCGTCTTAGGGCCGACGCCGATCGCGTTGGAGAATTTTCCTGCGAGATGCTTGCGACTCCAGCCCAGCCTGTCGGCGAGCGATGAGACGCGAATGCGGCCGCCCGAGACGATGATCCGGTCATAGGCCCAAGCGATTTCGGCCTGCGTTTCCCGGGCTTTGTCCAGCCGTGCTGCGACGAACGTCTCGACGATGGCAAAGCGTGCGCTCCAACCGTGCGCATTGCCAAGTCTTTCCCGCAGCGCGATGCCTTCAAGTCCGAGCACATCGTCGAGGCCGACCATGCGGTCGGTGAGTTCGCTCATCGCAAGGCCGAAGAAGCGGCGGGCGCCGAGCGGGGTGAAATTGACCTGGACGCAGCAGGCGCCACCGAAGGATTCGATCACCACCGGACCGGCAAAAAGGCCGGCGGCGAAACTGGCGAAGCGGTCGTTGTCGCCCGGATCCTTGCCGAGTCCGATGGCGAAGGGTTCGGCAAAGCTGATGACCAGCGGCACGGTCAGCGATGCATATTCGACGTTGCGGAAACGGCCCGGTGCCGTTTCGCGATAGCCGCAGATGTCGGTGACCGCGCCCCGGAGGCAAGGGCCGGACGTACGCCGCACCATCTCGAACCGGTCGAGGCCGGGATTTTCATATCGGCTGCCGTCTTCGCTCTTGGCGGGCATGAGCTTTCCTTCCGCCCAAGGATTCTAACAGACCAGCCCCCAAAATCAAAAGCGCCCGCCTTGTGGCCGGGCGCTTCGAGTTACCTGAGATTTGAATACCTAAGCGCCGCGAACCAAGCAGCCGCCAGCAAGCACAATATAAGCGATGAGGACGATCCACACCGCGGCCAAGGGAATGAACGCAAAAACGCCGAGAGCGGCGAGAAGGCCGATGATGGCGATAACAAGGGATATGATGAAAACAAGCTGCGTAGGCGCACTGAGATTCATGTGTGGCTCCTCCGACATGATTCGTACAACCGCATAGTATCAGGCGCGCCGTTCACACACCAATCAGCGTCCGCAGCGGGTTCGCCGGATCGGCCAGCAGCTTGATGGCCAGCGCCAGACAGACCATCACCAGCAGCGGCTTGATCAGTTTTGCGCCATTGCGGATGGCGAGGCTGGCGCCGACGCGGGCGCCGAGGAACTGGGCGATACCCATCATCAGGCCGATCTTCCAGTAGACGACCCCGGCAGCAGCGAAGACGATGAAGCCGCCGATGTTGGAGGCGAAGTTGAGCAGCTTGGTGTGCGCCGTCGCTTTGAGCACGCCGTAGCCGGCTAGGGTGACGAAGGCCAGCATGTAGAAGGAACCGGCCCCCGGCCCGAACAGGCCGTCATAGAAGCCGACAATCGGCACCAGGATCAGCCCGAACAGGAACGGCGACAGGCGCCGGGCGCGGTCGACGTCACCCATGTTGGGCTTCAGGGCGAAGTAAAGAGCGATGGCGATCAGCAGGACCGGCAGAAGAGCGCGCAACAGGTCGCCCGGCACGAATGTCGCCAGCAAGGCGCCGAGAGCACTGCCGGCAAGCGCCAACAGGGCCGAAGGCAATTGCCGGCGCAAATCGACATGGCCCTTCGCGGCGTAGTGGATGGTCGCCGAGCCTGAGCCGAACATGCCCTGCAGCTTGTTGGTTCCCAGCGCCTCGACCGGCGAGAAGCCGGCGAGCAGCAGTGCTGGAATGGTGATCAAGCCGCCGCCGCCGGCAATCGAATCGACGAAGCCGGCAGCGAAGGCGGCGGCGCCGAGAATAACGACGGTCTGGGTGAAAAAATCGAACATCGGATGGTTGCGGGAGGGGTTCCGGCCAGCGGGAAAATATGGCGCGTTCGAACCACAGCCGACCCGTTTGCGCAAGACCGATTCCGCGCTACCTATTCGCAACGAATCGGAAAGGGACGCTGATGGCATTCGCATTGCTTGACCAGATACGCTCGATCTTCGATGGCGACCCCGGCGTGCGCAAGGTTGCGGACGATCCTGTGCTGTCGGCGGAACTGCTGATGCTGTTTCGCATGATCCTGGCCGACGGCACGGTCAGCGAGAGTGAAATGGCCGCCTTCAGGCGCATCTGCCGGGAAGCCTTCGGCATTCCGGAAGCCAGCATCGACAGCGTCATCGAATATCTCAACGAGTTCGGCTACGAGACCAACAGCTCGCAAGCCATCGCGCAGTTCCGTGACCTCGACGTCGAGAGGCGCAGCCTGCTTGCCCGCCATATGGCCGAGATCGCCAAGGCCGATTCGCAACTTGCCGGGACCGAGATGCAGCTTTTGCGCCGCACGCTCGACTTGCTCGACATCAGCCCAACGGATGTGGTGAAGGCCGAAGAGTAAGTCGTTCTGAACGGTCGGCGGCTCACCCCTGTTCCTGTAACCGCCGAGCAATCGCGCGGTGCAGGTCTGGGGCCGCAGCGACCAGCGCCTTGGCGGCTTCGGACTGCGGATGGTCGAGAACCTCGCTCGTCCTGCCGCGCTCGACGATCCTGCCGTCATACATCACCATCACCTGATCGGTGATGGCGCGAGCGACGGTCAGATCGTGAGTGATGAATAGATAGGCAACGCCGAGTTTCTGGTTGAGCTCGGCGAGCAGATCGAGAATCTGGGCACGGATCGAGACGTCGAGCGCCGAGACCGGCTCGTCGGCGACGACAAGTTTGGGGCGGGTGATGATGGCGCGGGCGATCGACAGGCGCTGGCGCTGGCCGCCTGAAAATTCGTGCGGATATTTGTCCATGTCGCGTGGGCTGAGACCGACCTCGTGCAGGACCTTTGCCACCATCTCGCGCCGCTCCGTATTCGTCGGCTTCTTCTCCAGGACATGCAGCGGCTCGGCGACCAGTTTTTCGACTTTCTGGCGCGGGTCGAAAGAGCCGTAAGGGTCCTGGAACACCACCTGCATGTCGCGGCGCGCCGGCTTGAGCTCCGCCTCGCTCTTGCCGGTGATGATCTCGCCGCGAAACCGGATCGTTCCCGATGTCGGCCCGTCCAGCGCCAGGATCATGCGGGCAAGCGTGGACTTACCGCAGCCGGAACGCCCGACCAGCGCCACCGACTGGCCGGGATCAATCAAGAACGAGACATCGTCGACGGCGCGGATCGGAGCCGCCCGCTTCAGCAGCGACGGGCGACGTCCCGGATAGTCCCGCGTCACGCTGTTTACCTGAAGAAGAGGTTTGGCACCCTGGAGCAGGGGGGTGTCTTGGCCGACCTCATGTGTCCTGGCGCGCGCCGGCACATGCATCGAGGCCTGCGCCAGTTGTCGGGTGTAGGGATGGAGCTGTTCGGACAAGGTGCGCGCCGTGTCGCCGGCCTCCATCACTTCGCCGTGGCGCAGGATGGTGATCCGATCCGCCATCTCCGTCACCACCGCGAGGTCGTGCGAGATCAGGAGCAGGCCCATGCGATTTTCCGCGACCAGATCGCGCAACAGGTCGAGGATCTGCGCCTGCAGCACGACGTCGAGTGCCGTCGTCGGCTCATCGGCGATCAGCAGCTTGGGTTTCAGCGCGCAGGCAATGGCGATGACGACGCGCTGGCGCTGGCCGCCGGAAAGCTCGTGCGGATAGCGCGATAGCGGGAATTTGGTTGAGGGCAGGCCGACCCGGTCGAGCATCTTTCGCGCGCGGTCCTCGGCGTCAGCGCGGCTTGCCTTCGTATGCCAGCGGATGCCTTCGGCGACTTGCTCGCCAATGGTCTTGACCGGGTTCAGCGCCGTCATCGGCTCCTGGAACACCATGCCGATGTCGTCGCCCCGCAGCGCGCACATCTGGTCTTCGCTGGTCGCCAGGATGTCGATGCCGTCGAAGACGACGCGCCCGGTGGCGCGCGCCGACCAGGGGAGAAGCCGCATCACCGTCAGCGCCGTGATCGATTTGCCCGAGCCGGATTCGCCGACCAGCCCCATCACCTCGCCGGGCGCGACGAAGAGCTCGACATCCCTCAGGATCGGCGTGTCGCCGATGCTCAGCGAAAGGTTCTCGATTTCGAGCAGGCTCATCGCTGACGCCGTGACCGGGGATCGAGGATGTCGGCAATACCGTCGCCGAGCAGGTTCAGGCCAAGCACGGTGACGACGATCGCCATGCCTGGAAAGATTGCCATCCAGGGCGCCGCCACCATGCGGGTCTGCGCATCGAACAGCATCCGGCCCCAACTCGGCATCGGTGGCTGTGTGCCGAGCCCGACATAGGAAAGCCCGGCTTCGGCCAGGATGCCGAGCGCGAACTGGATGGTGCCTTGCACCAGAAGCAAGGTGACGATGTTGGGCAACACATGTTCCAGTGTGATCAGTGTTTTGCCTTTGCCGGCGGCGCGCGCGGCGAGGATGAAGTCGCGCGGCCAGATAGCCAGCGCGCCGGCCCGGGCGACGCGGGCGAAGACCGGAATGTTGAAAATGCCGATGGCGATGATGGCGTTGAGCGCGCCCGGCCCGAAGATCGCGGTGATCATGATCGCCGACAGCAGGGCAGGGAAGGCGAAGACGAGATCGTTCAGCCGCATCACCGCTTCGTCGGCGATGCCGCCGCGCGCCGCAGCGAAGGCACCGAGCGGCACGCCGATGCCCATGCCGATGCCGACCGCCACCAGCGCCACGGCGATCGAATTGCGGGCGCCGACCATGATCATCGACAGGATGTCGCGGCCGAAATGGTCGGTGCCGAACCAGTGCGCCGGCGAGGGTGCCTGGGTCTTGTCGGCGATGATCAGCTTGGTGACGTCAAAAGGCGTCCAGAAGAACGAGACGATGGCGACCGCTGCCACCAGCGCGGTGATGACGAAGCCAGCGAGGAACGAGCGGTTGGTGAAGGCCTTGACGAGGATGTCGGCAAAATTTTCCTCTGGAATGTCGAAGCGCAGCGTCATTGGCGGCTTCTCAGGCGCGGATCGACGACCGCATAGGAGAGATCGACAAGCAGGTTGACCGCGATGACGGCGGCCACCAGCAGCATGACGACGCTTTCGACGACGATCAGGTCGCGCTGGGTGATCGCCTGGAACACCAGCCGGCCAAGGCCGGGCAGGTAAAAGACGTTCTCGATGATGATGGTGCCGGCGAGCAGGAAGGCGAACTGCAGGCCGAGAATGGTGAGCACCGGGATCATGGCGTTGCGCAGCGCGTGCCGCCACAGCACCGCGCGATAAGGCAAGCCCTTGGCGCGGGCGGTGCGGATATAGTCCTCGTTCAGCACTTCGATCAGCGCCGAGCGGGTGACGCGGGCGAGGATCGCCGCTTGCGGCAGAGCGAGCGCGATCGCCGGCAGGACCAGCGATTTCAGCGCCGGCCAGACGCCGGCGCTCCAACCCGGAAAACCGCCGGCCGGCACCAGCCGCAGCCAAACCGCAAACAGGTAGATCAGCATCAGCGCAAACCAGAAGTTCGGCACGGCGACGCCAAGCTGGGCGGCGCCCATCGCAATCGTGTCGCCGGCCCGACCGTGCCTGCCGGCGGAAAACAGCCCGACCGGAATGGCAATGATGGTGGACAGCGCCAGCGCGATCAGCGCCAGCGGCAGCGAGACGACGACGCGCTCGCGGACCAGGTCGATGACCGGCACCGAATAGGTGTAGGAACGGCCGAAATCGAGGCTCAGCAAGCCGCCGGCCCAGTGCAGATAGCGCAGAGCGAGGGGCGCGTTGAGGCCCATCTGGTTGCGCAGCAGCTCGAGCTGGTCGGCGCTGGCGTTCATGCCAAGCATCAGCCGCGCCGGGTCACCGGGAATGATCTCCAGCACGGCGAAGACCACGATCGAGGCCAGAACCAGCGTGATGACGGCGATGGCAAGACGATTGAGAAGATAGGTGGTCATGGGAGGAGGACCGCTGCGCTGCCTCACTCCGTCCACTTCACCTTGGTCAGGTCGTTGGCCTGGATCGGGGCGTTTTCCCAAAAACCCTCGAGCTTGGCGTTCCAGACGCCGGCTTTCGGCAGTTCGTACAGGAAGCCGACCACGGCATCGTCGGCCAGTATCTTCTGCGCCTCGCCGAGCAGCGTCATGCGCTTGGCCTCATCGGAGGTGAGGTTCAGATCGGCGATGATCTTGTCGAAGGTCGGGTTGTCGTAGTTGAAGTAGTAATCCTTGCGCGAATAGATATCGATGTCGTTGGGCTCGGTGTGGGAGACGATGGTCAGGTCGTAATCCTTCTTGGTGAAGACCTGGTCCAGCCACTGCGCCCATTCCACGGGCACGATCTGCAGATCGATGCCGACGTCGCGAAGTTGCGACGCGATGATCTCGCCGCCAAGCCGCGCATAGGGGGGCGGCGGCAGTTTCAGCGTCGCCTTGAAGCCGTTCTCCAGACCGGCTTCCTTCAGCAGTTCCCTGGCCCTCTCGACGTTGTGCGGATAGAGGCCGGTGAGGTCGACATAGGCCTTGTTGGCGGGCGACATGTGCGAGCCGATCGGCACGCCAAGGCCGGCCGAGGCGCCGTCGATGATCGCCTTGCGGTCGAGCGCAAACGAAATCGCCTGCCTGACCTGCAGTCTGTCGAAAGGCGGTTTCTTGTTGTTGATCGAGAGAATGGTTTCACCCTCGGTCGCGCCGATCACCACCTTGAAGCGCGGGTCGTCCTTGACCTGCGCGACACTGTCGGGATCGGGGAAGAAGGGAAAGGCCTGGACGTCGCCGGAAAGCAGCGCCGGTATCGCGGCGGCGGCATCGGGAACGATGCGGAACTCCGCCTTGTCGAGGGACACCGGGGCGCCCCAGTAAGTATCGGACTTGATCAGCGTGATCGACGAGCCCTTGGCCCAGCTCTGGAACCTGAACGGGCCGGTGCCGACAGGCTTTTCCTTGTTGGTGTCGGCTGTCTCCGGCGCGACGATGACCGCGTCGCCCCAGCCCATATTGTAGAGGAAGGAACTTTGCGGGTTCTTCAGCGTGATCTTGACCGTCGCCGGATCGACGACCTCGACCGTATCGATGGCGGCGAACAGGCCCTTTTGTGCGTTGACGGAGTTGTCGGCGCGGGCGCGGTCGAGCGAGAATTTCACGTCGTCGGCGTTGAAGTCGGTGCCGTCGTGAAACTTGACGCCGGTATGCAGCTTGAAGGTGTAGACCTTGCCGTCGTCGGAAATGGTCCAGCTTTCGGCGAGATCCGGCAGCACCTCGCCGTTCGGACCGATGCGGGTCAGCCCCTCGAACACATTGGCGTAAAGCACTTCGTCGATCGCCGCCGCAGCACCCGCAGTCGGGTCGAGATGCGGAGGTTCGAGCGTGATGCCGATGACCAGATCGGTCCGCACAGCGAACGCCGACGCCCCAGTGGCCACCACCAGGCCCGCAGCGGTGAGAATGGTTTTCCACAATTTCATCGTGCAGCTCCCGTATGCTCAAAAATGCTCAAAACCCGGTGGATAGAAGCGTGATTTCGCCAAGGAGTAAATTGCGTTTCGTGCTTTCCGGCAGCGCCGGCGGGAATGTTTTCCGTTAGCCGCCGGCTCAAGCGTTCGAAGCTTTCCGTCGCAGCCGGGTTACCGTGCGCCGGCGCCCCTGAGCAATATGTTCAGCCCAATCGCCATCACCTTGGCAGATTCGACCATGTCGGAGATCCCTACCCATTCGTCGGGCCTGTGGGCGAGGTCGAGAATGCCCGGGCCATAGGCGATGCAGTCGTAGATGTGGCCGATGCGGGCAATGTGCTTCTGGTCGTAGGTGCCGGGTGAAATCACGTAGTCGGGCTCGCGGTCGAATATCTCCATGATGCCTTGCGCCACCGCCTTGACCACCGGTGCATCGCGCTCGGTCATCAGCGGCAGCACCTCCATGAGATCGCGGATCTCGTAGTCGAATTTCTTGCGCTCGCGCTTCAGCTGGTCGAGGATATCAGTCACCTCGCTCTTGACCGTGCCGAGGTCCTCCTCCAGCAGGAAGCGGCGGTCTATGGTCAGCCGGCAGGAATCGGGCACGTTGGGCGAGGGCAGGCCCGGCCGGAAATCCTCGGCCTGGCCGCCGTGGATCGAGTTGATGTTCATGGTCGAGCGCTTTGCCCCATCGGGCACGACCGGCATTCGCGTCATCTTGCGGTCGAGCGCCGGGAACAGTTCTTCCTCGAAAGCCCTTAGCACGGCGCCCATATGGCGCACCGCGTTGTCGCCGAGGAACGGCATCGAGCCGTGGGCGATCTCGCCCTTGGTCTCGATCTCCGCCCACCACACGCCGCGATGGCCAAGGCAGATTCGGTCCTTGTTCAACGGCTCGGGGATGATGACGTGGTCGACCTTCGGCTTGGAAAAATAGCCGAGCTTTGCCAGATGGGCGACGCCGCCAAAGCCGCCGGACTCCTCGTCGACCGTGCCTGATATTTCGATGGCGCCCGGAAAATCGGGGAAGACCTCCATGAAGGCCTCGGCGGCGACGATCGAGGAGGCCAAGCCGCCCTTCATGTCGCAGGCGCCGCGGCCATAGACCTTGCCATCCCTGACAATGCCGGCGAAGGGATCGAGGCTCCAGCCATCGCCGGCTTCGACCACGTCGATATGCGAGTTGAAATGCACGCAGGCGCCGGGCGAGCGGCCATCGACGCGGGCGACGACATTGACGCGCGGGTAGCGGTCGGTGTCGCCGGGCGTGTCTTCGGCGCGGATGAATTCGACTTCGAAACCGCGTTTCTTCAGCCGCGCTCCGACGTATTCGGCGCATGGCCGATAGGCTTCGCCTGGCGGATTGATTGTCGGAAAGCGGATCAGATCCGCGGTCAGCGCGACCAGGTCGTCGACCCGATCATCGACCGCTTTCAGGAGCCGTTCGTTCATTTCGTTCATTCGACGAATTGAGCAGCCAACGGTGCGCTTTGGCAAGCCTCTTGGCGGACCGCGCCGCTGCTGCGTGTTGTTGCGGCAACTATCGCGGGAAATCGTTCAAATTCGCTGCTTTGGATTGGCGAATTCGTCAAGGAGTATGTGGTTACCTCACTTGCCATTTAAAAAATCAACAATAGCGTGAAGGCAGGCGGGCAAGGGCAATCAAAGGGGTTTGACCGCATGAAAAAGACCGTTCTCATGGCAGCGTTACTGGTAACGATGCTGTTCGGTTCTTCGGTCGAGGGCTGCGCAGCCAAGCTGGTTGCGAGGATCGACGTGTCATCGCAGACGATGACTGTAAGATACGGTCAGGCGGTTTACCGATGGCGCGTATCGACGGCGCGTAAGGGGTATATCACGCCGCGCGGCAGCTACCGGCCGCAACGAACGGCACGGATGTGGTATTCGCGCAAATACGACATGTCGCCCATGCCTCATTCGGTGTTCTACCGCGGCGGCTATGCCATCCATGGCACGGGCGCGGTGAAGTCTCTCGGGCGCCCCGCGTCGCATGGCTGCGTGCGGCTGCACCCCGCCAATGCCGCCGCCTTCTATTCGATGGTGCGGCAAGCCGGCTTCCGCAACACGCGTATCGTCGTGACCAACTAACTTTAGGTGGTTGCAAGCTCGCGGTTCCTACAAGAAGTCAGAACGGGCGCTTCTTGTGAGGCAACGCCGGCTTTCCGCTCTGAACCAATTCGTCGGGGAAAGTGGGAGCGCTATTTACGTGGGCGAGCTTTGGGCAGAATATACGGGGTGGGAGGAAGCATTCGGAATCCCTGAATAATGCGCCTGAACGGCTTCCGACCGTTGGTTGCAAGGGAGGATAATCATGAAACGTATTTTCTCGCTCGCGGCGGGTGCCGCGGCGTTATCGCTCGGCGTATCGAACGCCTACGCACAATCGGGCGGCGTCGATAAGGCGGTCGGCGGCTACAGCTTCGAAGAAGCCGCAAAGGAGGCCCCTGGTACCAAGGACTTCCATTCGGCCGATGGTCACCTCACTTTCGCTATCGTTACACACACTGCCGGCAATGGTTTCTTCGATCCGGTCTACGTCGGCGCGACCGTCGCCGGCAACCTGATCGGCGCCAAGGTCCTGCTGCTCGGCTCGGAATCGCCGACCGACGACCCTGCCCGCGAGATCGAAATCCTGAACCAGATCGTGCAGGATCCGACGATCGACGGGCTGATCATGACAACGCCCCAGGTCGGCGCCTATAACGACATCGTCAAGGCCGCCGAGGCGAAGGGCATACCGGTCGCTACGACCAATTCCTTTGACGGCACGCTCCTCAACCGCAGCAGCATTGGCCACACCGGCCAGGACGCCTCCGCTGCCGCAATCGCCGGCGAGGCGCTCGTCAAGTGTCTCGCGGACAAGGGTATCGAGAAGGGTTCGATCGTCCTGCCGTCGTCGACCGCAATGGGCAACATCGAGGTGAACAATCGCGTCACTTCGGCTTTCAACGCCATCGTCAAGGGCTTGAAGGATGCCGGCAAGCTTGATGCCTTCAAGGTCGACGCGGGTCCGGAGAACACTGGTATCGACACCAATCCGAATGATCCGGTGAACGGCATCGTGACGCTGTTCGAATCGCGAGGCGACGTCGTTGGCGCGTTCGCCGGCAATAACGTGTTCACGCCGGCGCTTGCCAAGGCCGTCGCTCAGACCGGACTGACCGGCAAGATCTGCGCCTACGGTTTCGACCTCGGCCCGGCCCAGCAGGATGCGATGAAGAGCGGCGATCTGACCGGCGCGCTCGGGCAGCAGCCCTTCTTGCAGGGCTTCTGGCCGGTCATGCAGCTCTATCTGGAGATCGATCGCGGTATCGCGGCATCCAACCTCGACACACGTGCCCAGCTGGTGACGAAGGAGACCGTCGAGGATGTCGGCAAGCGCTTCGAGAACTGAGTCCGCTCGGAAGGTCTGAAATCATTGCGGGAGGGCGCAAGCTCTCCCTCAATGCGGCAGCAGGGAAATCGACCAGAAGAGACCATGGCGCTTACCGCGACCACATCACTCGGCCGTGCGCCGTCCCAGATTGTCGGCGGCTGGGAGGTGGGGCTCGTTGCCTTGCTTTTGCTGCTCTATCTCGGCGGTGCTCTCGTCAATCCCGCGTTCTTCGGGTCGACAGGAGCGTTTCACTCGCTGCTCCGCGACACCTCGCGGGTTGCCATCATCGCGGTCGGAGTGACCTTCGTCATCGTCAACAAGGACCTCGATCTTTCGGTCGGTTCAACTTACGGCCTAGTCGCCGTCGTCTTCGCCAGGCTGTTCGCGCCGAGCTTCCTTGACTTCGGCGTCGTCACGTCGGTGATCCTGTGCGTGCTTCTCGGTGTGTTGATCGGTCTCGTCAATGGCGTGCTCGTTACCATCCTGAAAGTGCCTGCATTCATCGCCACCCTGACGATACTTTTCATCGGCCGCGGCTTCGTGCTGGCGCTCACTCACGGCCAGGCGATCTACTATCCTGCCAAGGCGACCGGCTATCCGCTTTTTTTTCACCTCGGCGAGACTAACCTCCTCGGCTTCAACAACCAGGTCGTGATCTTCGTTGTTGTCGCAGTGATCGGCGCCTATGTGCTCGCCAAGACGCGCTGGGGCTACGAGACCTTCGCCACCGGCGGCAACGAGCAGGCGGCGTCCTATGCCGGCATCCCGACCAACTGGGTGCGCATTCGAGCCTACCTGATCTCCTCGCTCTGCGCGGCGCTTGCCGGCCTGATGTCAGCTGCCCAGGACAAGGGCGTGACGCCCCTCTACGGCGTCAGTGGTGAGCTGACCGTCATTGCCGCCGTGATCATCGGCGGCGCCTCGATCCTTGGCGGCCGCGGCCGGGTCGCCGGATCCTGCCTTGGCGCCCTGCTGGTGGTGCTGCTCGACAAGGTGTTGCGCGAGGGCTGGCCGATCACGCGCACCATCAAGATCGGCGACGAGGAGATCACGGTCAACGCCGTTTTCTCGCTGCCGGTCGGCGCGGTGCCGGTGTTCCTCGGACTGCTGCTCGTCGTGGCGGTGCTCATCGAGCCCTATCTCATCCGCCGCCAAGTGGCAGGGCGCCTCTGGGCCTGGCTCCGCGGCCGGCCACCGCCACCGGCCTACGAGATCGGTGGCATTGCGATCGAGGGAGTGCAGACCAAGGGGGCGATGGCGACCGACATGGCGCTGTCGGCCACCGGGTTCGGCAAGTTCCTCGCCCGGCGCGACGCGCTCGCCATCATCTTGACGGTGCTCCTGTGGCTGACCGGCCTCGCGCTCCGGCCGGACTACTGGTGGAACCTGTCCAACAGCTTCGCGATCCTGCTCAACTATACCGAGCTTGCGCTGATCACCATCGGGCTCACCTACGTCATCGCCGCCGGCGATATCGATCTCTCCGTCGGGGCGGTGCTCGCCCTCGCCGGCAGCACCGCCGCCTATTTTCTCAAGGTTCTCGGCGCCGACCCCGTGACCGCGGTGGCGATGGGCCTGCTCGCGGGCATGTGTGCCGGCCTCGTCAACGCGATCGTCACCGTCGGCTTCAAGCTGCCGGCCTTCATCGCCACGCTCGGCATGTTCTACATCGCCCGCGGCCTCGCCGCCTGGTTCGTCGCCGGGCAGCAGCTCACCGGCTGGCCCGAGGGCTACAACCTGCTTGGCCGCAAGGTGAACGACATCATGCTGCACTACCGCATCTCGCTGCCGGACGGGCTGCTGCGCTCGATCGCCGAGGTGGTGAGCGTCCAGACCATCTGGATGCTGTTCGTCGCCGTCATTGCCGGCGTCGTGCTCGCCTATATGCCGTTCGGGCAGAAGGTCTATGCTACCGGCGGCAACATTCGCGCCGCCGCCTATGCCGGGATCAACACCAACCGGGTGCGGTTCCTCGCGCTTATGCTGGCGGCGCTCTGCGCGACAATGGCCGGGATCATCAACGTCGCCTACTTCCGCAGCTTCAACCCGGTGGCCGGCCAGTTCCGCGAGCTCGACGCCATCGCTTCGGTGATCATCGGCGGCGGTTCGATCTTCGGCGGCTACGGCACCGTGATCGGGGCGCTCGCCGGGGCGGCGGTGATCACCCTGATCCGGGCGCTGCTGCAGCTCAACGTCCAGGGCTTCACTATGCCGCAGCACTGGATCAACGTCTTCATCGGCGGCATCCTGATCGTGGCGGTGCTGATCGACATCTGGGTGCGCCAGGCCAACATCTTCGGCCGCCTGCGGGCGCGCCTCGCACGGCGCACAAGAACGGCGGAGACCACCCATGCGTGACCCGACCACGCCTGCACCGATCGTAGAAATGCGGGGCATCGAAAAAGCCTTCGGTGCAGTGCAGGCGCTCCGCAACGTCGACCTCGTGCTCTATCCCGGCGAGATCCTGGGCCTCGTCGGCGACAACTCGGCCGGCAAATCGACGCTGATGAAGATCCTGACCGGCGCCTACCAGCGCGACGCCGGCGAGGTTTTCGTCGCTGGGCAGCCGGTGCACTTCAAGAGCCCGCACGAAAGCCGCGACGCCGGCATCGAGATGATCTACCAGGATTTCGCTCTTTGCGGGAATATGGATGTCGGTCAGAACATCTTTCTTGGCCGTTGGCCGCGCAAGGGCCTTTTCGTCAATCGGCGGAAAATGTACGCGGAAGCCGACAGCGTGCTGAAGCGACTCAAGGTCGACGTGAACTCCGTCTATCAAAAGGTCGAGAGCCTGTCAGGCGGACGCCAGCAATCTGTGGCGATTGCCCGCGCTATCTCCTTCCAGCCGCGCGTGGTGATCCTCGACGAGCCGACCGCCAATCTCTCGGTGATGGCGACCGAGCGGCTGCTCGAGACCATGCTGGAACTGAAAAAGCAGGGCGTTGCCCAGATCATAATCTCCCACCGCCTGGTTGACATATTCGCTGTGGGCGATCGCGTGATGGTGCTGAAGCGCGGCGAGAACGTCGGCGATCGCTACGTCAGGAACACCGGCGAGCATGAGGTCCTGGAGATCATCGTCTCCGGCACGCGAGAGCACGCACTTACGGCCGATGAGGCGAGGCTTTGACCGATCAGGTTCACTTTTCTCCAGGCGTGGCTGTCAAACAGCCCTTTCATATCGGACGTGCTTAACGATTGGCGGTGAAACTTGCCGCGCCGAAAGACCGAAACTTGAAACAAGGCCGCCATCGAGCGATCCGGCCGAAACAAAAAACCCGCATCAGCGGGCGGGTCGTTGGCGCAGATCAAGAATTGTGCTTAAATTCCTAGCATAACTGCCGTCACTTGTCAAGTCGAAACTACCCCTAGTTGCAGGGCAAATCGCTTCACGCTTGCGCTGCATCTCGATACTTGCCGCTTCAGGCCGCTTCGCCGCGCTGTCTCGCCTTTTGACGCTTTCTGCGCGGGCCGCTGATTTCCCACCTTTTATGGAACCACATCCACTGGCCTGGATCCTCGCGCACCCAGCGCTCGACCACGTCGTTGAGCAGCTGGGTGGTGCCGTGGACGTCGACACTGCCTCCGGCGGTGCGCGGCAAGGTCAGTTTGTCCTCGATCTCGAGCCGGAAGCGGTTGCCCGGCAAGCGCACGCAGCGCGCCGGATAGACATCGCAGTCATAGTGCCGCGCCAGGGTGCCCAGAACCCGGTTGCTCTCGCATGGGCGGCCGAAGAATGTCGTTTCGAGCCCGCTCGAGAATTTCTGGTCGACGAGCACGCCGATATTGCCGCCTTTCTCCAGAATGGACGCCAGCGCGAATGAAGCGCCGGTCGAAGAAGGCAGAAGCGACCCCATGGTCGAGCGGCGAGTCGAGAGGATGTAGTCGGCAAGGTAAGGGTTGTTGGGCGGGCGAAACAGCGCCGTGATGTTCATGCCGAAAGTGGCTGCCGCCACCGGAAGCAGTTCGAAGTTGCCGAGATGCCCCGTGAAGATGATATGCGGCTTCTGTTCCTCGGCGATATGCACGAAGTGCTCGACCCCCTTGACCTCGACGCGGCCCGGTTTCGTCGCGGCGGGATCGTAGTCGAACAGGGCGTCGAGAAAAATGTATTCTGCGGCGAGGCGGGCCATGTTGCCCCACATATCGGACGCGATGGCCTGGATTTCGCTGTCGCTCTTTTCCGGGTAGGCGTTGCGCAGATTGGCGGTGGCGACATTGTGGCGTCCCACCCACGGACCAATGAGGCGGGCGGCTCGGTCGGCGAAATTGAGCGCGCTGTCGACCGGCAGCAGACGCAGCAGCCAAATTATCGTCATCGCGGCGCGCGCAAGCAGCCAATAGTTGAACTGGCGCAGCCGCCTGCCGTGGCGGAACGCCAAGTCCCGGCGGAGCTTCTTGAAGGTGTTGCCGACCATTCCTAGCCCATGATGTTTTTAGACAGCAACATCATGGTCAGCCGACGCGCAGGATGATCTTGCCGAACACGTCGCGGCCTTCCATGCGCTTCAGCGCGGCGTCGATGCCGTCGAAGCCGACTTCGGTGTCGATAACCGGAAAAACCAGCCCCGTCGCCATTTTCTGCATGGCGTCGGCCATGTTTTGCATACGGCAGCCGAAGGAGCCGAGCAGCTTCAGCTGCTGCTGGAACAATTGCATCAGATTGATCTGCGTCGAGACGCCCGAGGTCGAGCCGCAGGTCACCAGGCGACCGCCGCGTTTCAGGCACAGCATCGAGGCGGCAAAGGTGTCCGCGCCGACATGCTCAAAGACGACGTCGACGCCCTTCTTCTTCGTCAGCTTGCGAACCACGCCTTCGAAACGGTCCTCGCGATAGTTGATGACGTGGTCGGCGCCAAGCGCCTTCGCCTTGTCGATCTTGTCGTTCGAGCCGACCGTGGTGATCACAGTGCAGCCCATTTTCTTAGCCAGCTGGATCGCGGCGGAGCCGATGCCCGAGCCGCCGGCATGGATAAGGATGATCTCCCCGGGCTGCAGCCTGGCATTGTCGAACAGCATGTGTTCGACCGTGCCGAAGGTGACGGGCGCGACGGCCGCGCCGATGTCCGTCACGCCGGGCGGGGCGGGGACCAGCAGGCGCGCCGGCAGGTTGATCTTCTCTTGCGCAAAGCCATCGAGATGGAAGCCGTGAACGCCCGAGACATTATCGCAGAGATTGTCGCGGCCTTCGCGGCAGGCGCGGCAAAGCCCGCAGGTGCGCGCGCCGTAGATCGACACAAGCTGTCCGGGTACAAGGCTGGAGACGCCGCGGCCGACCGCCTCGACCTCGCCGGAAGCTTCGGCGCCGACGACCAGCGGCAGCTTGCGCTTGGCGAAGGCCATGCCGCGCCAGCCCCAGACGTCGATATGATTGAGCGCCACGGCTTTGATGCGCAGCGTCACTTCGCCCAGCGCAGGCTGCGGCGGAGGCGGCAGGTCCACCGTTTCAAGGCGGCGGTCCTCGATAAGTTGCAATGCGCGCATTGAGCCTGTCGGTTCTGTTGAGCGGGAAAAGGCTCGCTTAGACTGGTTCCCGCGCCATGACAAGGCAGGTGTTCTGGCCGCCGAAGCCGAAGGAGTTCGACAGCACCGTGCCGACCTCGGCGTTGCGCTTCTCGTTCGGTACCACGTCGAGCACGATCGCCGGATCGGGATTGTCGTAATTGATGGTCGGCGGGATCACGCTCTCGCGCATGGTCATCAGCGAAAACGCGGCCTCGACGGCACCGGCGGCCGACAGCGTGTGGCCGATCATCGACTTGTTCGACGAGATCGGCATCGAGCCGATCCGCTCGCCGAACACGGTTGACAGCGACAGATGCTCCATCTTGTCGTTTTCCGGCGTCGACGTGCCATGAGCGTTGACATAATCGATCTCGTCCTCGCCCAAGCCGGCATCGGCGAGGGCGGCGCGAACGGCGGCGATCGCCGGCGAACCGTCCGGCTTCGAACGGGTGCGGTGGAAATCGTCGGCCTTCTCGCCGCAGCCGCGCAGGATGCCGAGGATGGTCGCGCCGCGGGCCAGTGCGGCCTGCAGCGATTCCAGCACAAGCGCGCCCGAGCCCTCGGCCAGCACGAAGCCGTCGCGATCCTTGGAGAACGGCTTGGACGCCCTTTCGGGGATGTCGTTATGCGTGGAGAGCGCCGAAAGCAGGGAGAAACGGATCAGCGCCTCGGCCGTTGCCGAGCCGTCGGCGCCGATCGACAGCGCCCTGTCGCATTCGCCGCGGCGGATCGCCTCGACGCCGAGCTGGATCGAGGTGGCGCCCGAGGCGCAGGCCGTCGACAGCGTGATCGGCAGGCCGCGCGTCCCAAAACGGTCGGCGAGCCGGTCGGCGATCGAACCGAACTGGGTGGTTTCGAAAACATCGAGTTCCTTCAAGCCGCGCGCCACGCGAAGCAGCCGTTCGGCGCCGATGTCGTGCTTGTCGGAATTGTAGAGCGAAAAGCGCTCGCTCCAGTCGAGTTCGACCGGCGGCGAGGCGAGGAAAAGCGGCCCGCCGAAATCGCCCGAATCAAGGCCGGCTTCGGCCACGGCTTCCTGCGCGGCGATCTGGGCGAGATCGTAGGTAAGAAGACTGGCGCCCTTGGAGCTCGACGGCAGGAAATCGACCATGCCGGAGATGCGGGTGTTCAGATGGTCAACGGGAAAGCGGGTGATCGGATGGATGCCGGACTTGCCCGCGGTGAGCGCTGCCCAATTGTCGGCCTTGCCGACACCCAGCGAAGTCACCACGCCGATACCGGTGACGGCGACGATCGGCCTGCCCATGTGGTCGTTCAGATTGGCCATGACTTGTCCCGGATCTTTAATCGGCGGCGTTGACCAACGCCAAGCCCTCGAATTGGTGATAGCCGACCGCCGTTGCAAGGACGGTCCTGGGAATGCCGTTGAACGGCTTCTCGGTGGCGGGGTCAAAAGCCGGGTAGGCGGCCTTACGTTCGACAGCCAGTGCCGCCAGCGCCACGGCGAAGGGAAACTGTGCTTCCTTCATGTGGCCGGTCAGCGTCGAAAAGCCGCGTGCGGCAATCGCCGGATTGGCGTCGAGCGCCGATTTCTCGGCAGCAGTAGCGGTATGGGCACCCGAAGCGCCCGAAATCGTCAGCAACTCGCCGTTCGGCAATTCCGCCTGCCTGAGCAGGGCGGCAATCTCGGCATCGAGTTCGCTCTGCCGGCGTTTTGCGCGTCCGGATATGACCGGGCCGAGTTCGGCATAGATCTTTCGCCCGCGGCTGATCGCATGTTCGCGCTGTTCCAGGACAAGAAACGCGCCGCCTGATCCAGTCACCACGCCTCCGCCTTGCAGGCCTTGTCTCTGCCAGACCGGCCTCCAGGGGCCGCGATGCAGATAGCCGGCCAGTTCATAGCCAAGCAGCATGTCCGAATGCTCGGTCTGGAAGGCGCCGCCGACCAGGATATGCGTCGACTGGCCGGAGCGGATACGTGCGGCGGCCGTCTCGACGGCAGCGACGCCGGCGCCTTCCTCGCCCATGAAGGTGCGCGACGAGCCGGTCACCTTGTGAACGATCGAGATGTTGCCGGCGAGCAGGTTGGAAAGCTGCGCCAGAAACAGCGTCGGCCGCAACTCAGTGGTCAGTTTCTCGTTGAGCAGGACGTCACGGTCGTTGCGGCTTTCCGAAGCGGCGAGAATGTCGGCGTCGACGGTTTCGTCGCGCTCGCCGCCGCCGGCAGCCACCACCATGTCCATGGTCGTGCAGAGTTCGTCATTGCCCTTGATGCCGGCGTCGTCGAGCGCCATGCCGGCGGCGTAGGTGCCGAGCCTTTGCCAGGTTTCCATCTGCCGCTGGTCGCCGCGCTTGGCGATCTGCAGGTTCCAGTCGATCTCCGGCAGCGGGTGGATGGTGTACGGCGAGAAGCGCGATGCTTCGAGCACGGGTTCCAGGCCGGGCTGGGCGAGTTTGCGCCAATGCGCATCCGGACCTTCGCCCAGCGAAGAGACAAGGCCGATGCCTGATATGACGACGTGGTGGGGACTCATGGGCGGTTGTTGTGGGTCAGGTTTGAAGGCGCATCAAGATCGCGGGCTGAACCATTTCAGGCGTTCTTGGCCGCGACGAGAGCGTCGATCTTGGCGCACAGGTTCTTCATGACGAAGTAATCGTCGGTCGAGGCCTTGCCGTCATTGACCTCTTGCGTCCACTTTTCCAGCGGCACCTTGATGCCGAATTCCTTGTCGATGGCAAAGACGATGTCGAGGAAGTCGAGGCTGTCGATGCCGAGATCGTCGATAGTGTGGCTTTCAGGGGTGATCGTGTCGATATCGATCTCACTGGTGTCGGCGATGATCTTGGCGACTTTGTCGAACGTGGTGGACAAGGGCTTTTCCTTCGGTTGCGGGCGGAATCTGTCCGCATGTGTTTGCGCGCTGTCTAATCGGTTTTTCCGGGCAGGAAAAGGGCCTGATACGCCGGGCGCAGATGGGGTAGCTGTTCTACCAGGGCAATAGGGTCGCGGGAACCTGCCGGGATATGCCGCAACCATCCTATCTCTGGTCATTGCGTGAAGGTGCTCAGGGCCTTGGCCGAACATCGCGACATGAGCCTGAGTGACGTCGTCGAGGGCATCGTGCTTTTGAAGGCCAGACGCCGTTTTCCCCGGTGACCCTGGAAACGATCGGCCAATTGAAGCGCATCTACGGGGCTGGAGCTTGGCGCAGCGGACAGCCACGGTCTGGCGGAAACCGGCGGGGAGGAGGATGACGAACGATCTTGAGCGCAGCCACGGCATCGTGCTTTCGGGGCCGATGCTTTTCCCGTGTAGCGAACGCGAACCTCCGTTCAGGGCAGCAAGCGGCGCGACTGAATTTGCCACAGCTACGTACCTTGTCGATGTCGATTTCGGCCACGACGCGCAGTATCATTAACGTGGGAGAAGTAGAGAGACATTGGCACGAGGTGCGAAAAAGCAACGCCAATACAGCTGATTAGTTACGACGTAGGTACTCTCGCAGATATGGTATTGGCCGTCCGGGGATTCCTGTACGCGATCCCGGGGGATGATGAAATTATGCGGCAAGTAAGTGTAACCACCGTCTATCCTGGACCGCACCGAAGACCGTGGTATGGCGCGGCAATCAGAACCACCGCAACACTTGAATTTCGTCTGTGGGTCAACCTTGTCCTCGTACCAATCGTGGGCGCTAGCGGCTGTCGCGGTTGCGATACACATTGCCGTGAAGATTAATCTTCGCATGGCATTCCTCAAGTATTTGGCAGCCGCTGCTCGTTCGAGCGTCTATGTATATTAGCGTTCCATTAAAAATACCATTGGCCCCCGACCGACTAACGCAGCTCCAGCAAGCGACGCTCGCAACTGAAAGACCGCAACGGGTCCGGTATTCCGCTTAGGGTACCAGCGCTAGATTTTCACCACTAGCGAACGCTTCAACCGTCTCCAGCGCAGCTTAGAAGGTGACGCGGCCGAGCACGCGCAGGCCGTCGCCTTGCAGCTCGACGATCACGGCTTCGCCTTCGCGGGGCGAGATGCCGGTGAGCGCCATGATGTTCTCCAGATGGGTGACCATGACCACATTGTCGGAACCGGAATAGCCGCGGATCTCGTTCATGATCGCCTCGAGCTGGGCGGCTTTCTCGCTCGCGTCTGTCTTCAGCAGGTCAAGCGGCGCGAACGGTTCGGGTTCCGCTCTGAAAGCGATGCGGGCCGTGTCGAGGCAGCGGCAATAGCGGCTGGACAGCACGCGCTCGATGGGCGCGGCGCGGGCGGCGAACAGCGCGCCGATCTTGCGCGCCTGCTGCTTGCCGCGCACCGAGAGATTGACCTGGGTCGCGCACTTCTCGATGTCGAAATTCGCCGGATCGGTGGTGCCGGTGACCATGGCATGGCGAAGCAGCACCACATGTCCGCCGTCGCGCAACAGCGCCCAGCCGGCTTCAGTCGCATGGGCCGACGCGGGAATGACGAGCAGCAATAGCGCCAGCACAAATCGAAGCATCTAACGTCCTTTTCCGGTCACCGGAGGTTGGTTCCGGTGATCGCATATAGGGACGGCAAAGCCGGCTGAAAAACAAGGCACGACCAATCCCGGCTGTTTGCGAGAACAGACCGCTTCGTAAGGCGGGGCGATTGCGCTGCAATCCCGGCTCGCCTATCAGGAGAAAAATGTCTCCACTCATCGAAACCGTCCTTTTCGTCTTCGGCCTAGTCGCGCTCGGCTATCTGGCCGGGCTCACCGGCTATCTGAAGGCCGAGGCGGGCGAGGCCATCGCCGAATTCGCCGTCGGGGTGGCGATGCCGCTGCTTCTGTTCCGCACCATGGTCAATGCCGATTTCCATGGTGCCGCGCCCTGGTTGTTCTGGGGAGCCTATTTCACGGCTGCCGCAGTCACCTGGGCTGCAGGCCATCTGGTGATCACGCGGGTGTTCGGGCGCGACGCGCGTGCGGGGGTCGTCGGCGGCGTGTCGTCGGCTTTTTCCAATCTCGTCCTGCTCGGCATCCCGTTTGTCCTCGGCACAATCGGGCCAAGTGGATTCGAAGTGCTGTCGCTGCTGATTTCCGTGCATCTGCCGACGATGATCATGGCGTCGATCATCTTGTTTGAAGTCTTTGGCCGCGGTGACGAGCATGTGCATCCGCTGCGCATCATCCGGCGCTTCTTTCGAAAGCTGCTCTCCAATCCGCTGATCATCGGCATCCTGGCCGGATGGGTATGGCGTATCACCGGCCTGCCACTGCCGGGGCTGGCCGTCCGGCTGGTCGACGCATTGGCCAACATCGCCGGACCGGTCGCGCTGTTTGCCATGGGGCTTGGCCTGTGCCGTTTCGGCATCTCCGGCAACGTGCGGCCGGCGCTGGCGCTGTCGGCGCTGAAGCTGTTGCTGATGCCGGCCGTTGCACTCGGCCTGGTCTGGCTGTTCGGGCTGCCGCCGCTGTCAGCGAAGGTCGCGGTTGTGGCCGCCGCGCTGCCATCCGGGGTCAATTCCTACTTGATTGCGACGCAGTTCAACACCGGCCAGGCATTGGCATCGAACCAGATGACCATCGCCACCGCCTGCGCGGTCGTCACCACGGCGTTCTGGCTGACGGTCGTCGTCCACGTGTTTGGTAGCAACGTGTTTGGATAGCAATTTGGGCGCAAGTTGGCCTCGCCTTGCGCTGGCCCAAACCCTATATGCCATCTTGCGATTGATTGCGGGGCTTGCCCTAGGTAAAGAGCAGTGGCTCCAGGCGTGCCGACACCGATGCCATTGCGCACGCCCACCAAAGAAATCCAGATAGCGGCCCGTCAGCGCGCCGAACGGAGGCTAGACCATGCTTCAGAAAACCAGCCATTTCATGCGCCAGGCCAATCTCATCAATGGCGAGTGGGTGCAGGCCGACAGCGGCCAGACGGTGGACGTCAACAATCCGGCCACCGGCCTCAAGATCGGCACCGTGCCGAAGTCGGGCAGGGTCGAGACGCGCCGCGCCATCGAAGCCGCCGACGCCGCTTTCAAGACATGGCGCAAGACCACTGCGCTCGAGCGTTCGAAGTTGTTGCGCAAGCTGCATGACGCGATGATGGATAATCAGGATGTGCTGGCCGAGCTGCTGACCATCGAGCAGGGCAAGTCGCTGTTCGAATCGAAGGGCGAGATCGGTTCGGCCGCCTCCTACATCCTGTGGTTCGCCGAAGAAGGCCGCCGCACCTATGGCGATGTCGTGCCGTCGCCCTGGGCGGACCGCCGCATCCTGGTGACCAAGGAGCCGGTCGGCGTCATCGCCGCCATCACGCCGTGGAATTTCCCGTCTTCGATGCTGGCCCGCAAGCTCGGCCCGGCGCTTGCCGCCGGCTGCACCGCGGTGGTCAAACCGGCCTCGCAGACGCCTTATTCCGGCCTCGCCTGGGGCGCGCTCGCCGAGGAAGTCGGCTTCCCCAAAGGCGTCATCAACATCCTGACCGGCGCCGCCGGCGAGATCGGCGACGAGATCTGCGCCAACCCGCTGGTCAAGAAGATCACCTTCACCGGCTCGACCGAGGTCGGCAAGATCCTGATCCAGAAGTCGTCCGTCACCGTCAAGAAGGTGTCGATGGAGCTCGGCGGCAACGCGCCGTTCCTCGTCTTCGACGACGCCGACATCGAACGTGCCGTCGCCGGCGCGATCACCGCCAAGTACCGCAATTCCGGCCAGACCTGCGTCTGCACGAACCGCTTCCTGGTTCAGGCCGGCGTCTACGACAAGTTCGTCGAGAAGCTCGCCGCTGCCAGCAACGAGCTGAAGGTCGGTTCCGGCCTCGAAGATGGCGTGCAGCAGGGGCCGCTGATCGACGAGAAGGCAGTCGAGAAGGTTGAAGAACTGATCGCCGACGCCACCGCCAAGGGCGGCAAGGTCGTCGCCGGCGGCAAGCGCCATGCGCTCGGCGGTTCGTTCTTCCAGCCGACGGTGATCGCCGACGCGACGCCGAAGATGCGCTTCATGAAGGAAGAGATTTTTGGCCCGGTCGCGCCGGTGTTCAAGTTCGAAACCGAAGAGGAAGCCGTGGCGCTTGCCAACGACACCGAATTCGGCCTCGCCTGCTATTTCTACACCGGCGATCTCGGCCGCGCCTTCCGGGTCATGGAAGGGCTGAAATACGGCATGGTCGGCGTCAATGAAGGCCTCATCACCACGCCTGAGGCGCCGTTTGGCGGCGTCAAGGAATCGGGCCTCGGCAAGGAAGGCGGACATCAGGGCATCGAGGATTATCTCGACACCAAATATGTCTGCATCGGCGGCCTCGGCCTCTGATTTGGCAGGGCCTGTTGACCGTCAACAGACCCAAGCCGGCCCGAGAGGCCAGGCGGGGATGGATCAACCAACTGGCGTTTCGGGCATGGCGATGAAAGACGGCGAGGTCTTCGGTACGACGCAAGCGGGTGAGGCCGTCCGCCGCTTCACCATCCGCGGCGGCGGCCTCACCGCCAACATCATCGGGCTGGGCGCCATCGTCCAGGATCTGCGCCTGGCCGGGCACGATGCGCCGCTGGTGCTCGGCTATGGCAATTTCGAATCTTATGAAACGGATACGGCCTTCTTCGGCGCCGTCGTCGGACGCTATGCCAACCGCATCCGCGATGGCCGCTTCACTATCGCCGGCCAGCGTTACCAGACCGAGCGCAACTTCCTCGACAAACACACGCTGCATGGCGGCTCGCAAGGTTTTTCGCACCGGCCATGGGAGGTTTCGCTGCATGGCAGGGATTTTGTCACGCTGACACTGCATGATCCCGACGGCACGATGGGCTTTCCCGGGGCGCTCGACGTGACCTGCACCTACAGGCTGAAAATCCCCGGCACGCTCAGTGTCGAGATGACCGCCACCTGCGAGGAGCCGACGCTGTGCAACCTCACCCAGCATTCCTATTTCAACCTGGATGACGGCGGCGCCGGCGATATCCTCGACCACCGGCTGATGCTGAACGCCGGCGCCTATCTTCCGGTCGATGGCGACCTGATCCCGACCGGCGTCGTGAAGCCGGTCGATGGCACGCCGTTCGATTTCCGCCAGGCGCGGCCGCTGCGCATGGAGAGCGAGGGCAAGCAACTCGCCTACGACCAGAATTTCTGCCTTGCCTCGATGCGTGGGCCGCTCAAGCTGGCATCATGGGCGCAAGGCGCAAATTCCGGCGTCGAGATGGAGCTCTGGACCACCGAGCCGGGCGTTCAGCTCTATACCGGCCAGTATCTGGCGCCGCCTTCGCCGGGGCTCGAAGGACGTCGTTACGAGGCTTTTTCGGGCTTTTGCCTGGAGCCGCAGGTCTGGCCGGACGCGCCGAACCGGCCGTATTTCCCACAGGCCACGCTATGGCCGGGCCAGATCTACCACCATGTCACGGAATACCGGTTCCGACTGCCTGGTGCCTGACACGGAAGTCGGGTGGTACCGGTTCTTGCTGCGCTACCTCCGGTTCGGACAGGATCGTGCGCAAGTTCAAAGGCCGTCCTTTGCGCTCCCATTGGACGCGCGACGCTCTCGGATCGGAACCCAAATATTCTCAGCGATCGAGTTCGGACCTTCTCGGACGTTTGTAGCCGATAGCGGGATGACGCAGGTTGACCCGAAAGCGACCTTCGTAGATCGGGCCGGAACGTCTGCAAAGGGGACAATCCACTTCGTAGCACGCGATGGCAACAACCACTTAGCGCCCAATTTTGTTGAGAACCTCGGCAAGCGCGAGCGCTTTAGCCATCAACTAACTCGCGCAGGGATATGGCAAATCCTGGTAGAACCCTAATCAACGACGAGACGAGTGCGCTGTATGACCAGCCAAGATATCTACGCTCGCGGAAAGGACTGTCGGCGTTGACGGGATTGGCGTAAACTACTCGCTTGGGGTGTCCTCCATGCACCGTATCATCACAGTGGCTTTTGTGGCGCTCGCGGTCGCGCTTAACTGTCCTGCGCAGGCGGAGGTGCTGATCGGGGTCGCAGGCCCGATGACCGGAAAGCTTGAGTGGACTGGCACGCAATTGAAGCGCGGCGCAGAGGTGGCTGTGGCCGACATCAATGCAGCGGGCGGCGTTCTAGGCCAACAGGTGCGGCTCATCACGGTCGACGACTTCTGCGATCCCGAGCAAGCAGTGGCTGCGGCCCAAAAGCTGGTGGCTGACGGTGTAGTGTTCGTCGTCGGGCACTACTGCTCTGGAGCCTCGATCCCAGCTTCGAAGGTGTACGAGGCGGCGGGAATTCTGCAGATTTCGCCATCCTCGACCAATCCGATGTTAACCGAGCAAGGTCGCGCAAACGTTTTCCGCGTCTGCAGTCGCGACGATGCGCAGGGCTTCGAGGCCGGCAACTACTTGGCCGATCATTGGAGCGACAAGAAGATCGCGATCCTTCACGACAACACGACCTATGGGAAGGGTCTCGCCGATGAGACAAGAAAGCAGTTGAACAAGCGGGGCGTGAACGAAACAATCTATGATGGCTACGCTCCCGGGAAAGACGACTACTCGGCCGAGGTCAGTAGGTTACAGGCGGCGGATATCGCCGTGCTTTATATGGGTGGGTATCATACCGAGGCTGCGCTTATGGTCCGTGCGGCGCGCGACCGGGGCTACTCGCTTCAGCTGATCTCGGGTGACGATACGGCGACCGAGGCGTTTGGGCTCATTGCCGGCCCTGCCGCCGAGGGCACACTCTTCACCTTTGTCCCCGACCCACGTCGAAATGCCGAAGCGGCGCAAGTCGTCGAACGATTCCGTGCCGAGAACTTCGAACCAGATTCCTGGACGCTGCATAGTTACGGTGCCGCCCAGACTTGGGCGCAGGCGGTCGAGAAGGCAGGCTCACTAGAACTCCAAGCCGTGATTGCGTCGCTGCGGAGCAATCAATTTGATACTGTGCTGGGCCGTATGGACTTTGATGACAAGGGCGACCTCACTGTTCAGAGTTGGGTATGGTATGTTTGGAAGGGCGGCGAATACGTGCCGTTGGAGTAACGGACCACCGAGCTGGCCGATCGCATTGAGCCAATCTGTGCAGATCTTATTGGTCGCGCCAGCTGAATCAACGCGTCGCCGCGATGCTTAAGCGTCTCGGCATACGCGGCCGCCTGTTGCTCGCTTTTTTCGGTATCAGCACCTTCGCGGTGCTCGCGACAGCTGCCGCTCTTTATGCCTTTCTCGAGGTGGGGGAGGTTCTCGACCGCATCACCAAGGACCCATCGGCGCTCGCATCCCTCCAGCTGTCGCGGCAGGCCGAGCGGGTCGCCGCCACTGCGCCCGCCGTACTTGCTTCGACCAGCAAGGCTCAGCACAACGAGGTGTCGGCTGCGATCGCGGCCGAGATGACGCGCCTAGAGGAACTGCTTGCCGCTCTCAAAGGCGCCAAGCCTGGCACGGCGGTGGTGGCTGAGATCGAGGCTGCGGTGCTTGGTCTGCGCCGCAATCTCAATGTCCTCGATGACCTTGTCGCCGCCCGCCTGTCCGTGGTGGCGCACAAAGAGGAACTGTTACGCCGCCTGTCGGCTACGACAAATGCAAGCCAGCGCCTTGTGGCGCCCGGTATGCTCGTGATGAATTCCAAACTCCAGCAATGGCGGGCGGTCACAGCCGGCACGTCGCTTGCGTCGGATCGAGGCACGGAAGCGACGGCCGACCTGGTTCAAGCGATCGCGGCCTACATCCCGCAGCAGAAGGCGCAGCAGGAGATCTCGGCGGTCAATGACGCGCTGGTCAACACGGCGGACGCGCCTACGCCAGGCGATCTGGCGTTGATCATGTTTCCGCTGCGCCGGTCGTTCGCCGTTCTAGATACGATTTCCAACGAGATCGACGAGAGGCTGCGAACCCGTTTCCAGCAGCGGGTGAACGAGTTCAAGGCATTGATCGACGGTGGAAACAGCATCCCGAAGACGCGGCAGGACGAGTTCGCCGTCCTTGCGCAGGGCGAAAAGCTTCTGGCCGAAAACCATCAGCTGTCGCGCAGTCTTACCGCTGCCGTCGATCGCCTGGTCGCCGCGGCAGACCGCGAGATCGCGGCGTCCGGTCTCGAAGCCGCGGTCGTCCAGCGCTACGGGACCGGAGTTGTCCTTGGCTCCGCCGTTCTCAGCCTCTTGAGTTCCGTTCTGTTTGTGTGGCTCTATGTCGACCGTAGCCTCCTCGCGCGGCTGGGAGGGTTGAGCCAAAGCATGCTCGCGATCGCCGGCGGCGATCTTCGTGCGCCATTGCCTGCTGCGGGCCACGACGAAATCGGCCGCATGGCCGAGGCGCTCAGGCTCTTCCGGGATACCGCAGTCGAGGTGGAGGAGAAGAACCTGCGCGAGGTCGCCGAAGCGCGTCAGCGGCTCATTGATGCCATCGAAAGCATCTCCGAGGGATTCGCTCTCTACGACGCGGAGGACCGGCTCGCCCTTAGCAATAGCCGCTACCGCGAACTGCTCTACAGCGACCTTTCGATCGAACTGACGCCCGGCACGGCCTTCGAGTACATCATTCGCCGATCCGCTGAGCGCGGCTATATCAGGGATGCTGAGGGACGGTTAGAGGAATGGGTCGCCGAGCGCCTCTCCCGGCACCGCAACCCTGGCGAACCGTGGCTGCAGCGGCGAGGCGACGGGCGATGGATTATGATTAGCGAGCGGCGGATCACCGGCGGCGGCACAGTCGCGGTCTACTCGGACATCACCGAGCTGAAGCAACGGGAGGAGAACCTCGCCGAGAAATCCGCGGCTCTCGAGGCGCTTTCCAGCAAGCTGGCGAAGTACCTGGCGCCGCAGGTCTACAACTCGATATTCACTGGCCGTCAGGACGTCAGGATCGCCAGCCAGCGGAAGAAGCTGACGATATGCTTCTCGGATATCGCCGGCTTTACCGAGACCACTGACAAAATGGAGTCCGAAGTTCTCACCCAGCTCCTCAATCACTATCTGACGGAAATGTCGAAAATTGCTTCGGATCACGGCGCGACGATCGACAAGTATGTCGGCGACGCGATCCTGATGTTTTTCGGCGATCCGGAGACTCGCGGCGTCAAGGAGGACGCGTTCGCCTGCGTGCAGATGGCTCTCGCCATGCAGAAGCGGATGAGCGAACTTGCCGAAATCTGGCGCGACATTGGAATTGAAACACCGCTGCGCTGCCGCATCGGCATCCACACCGACTACTGCACTGTCGGCAACTTCGGCAGCGAGGACCGGATGGATTACACGATAATCGGCGGCGCTGTGAATCTCGCCTCACGTCTCGAGCAGGAGGCGCAGCCAGGGACCGTGCTCATTTCTTATGAGACGTTTGCGCAAGTGAAGGACATAATCGACTGCGATGAACTGGGGCACATTCACGTCAAGGGGATCGCGTATCCGGTCGCCACCTATCGCGTCATCGATCTGAAGGCCAATCTTGTCGCTGCCCATCGCTCCGTTCGAACCGAACTGCCGCATCTCAGGCTAGAAGCTGAGCCCGAGCTGATGTCTGCTGACGAGCGTGACCAAGCCGCCACTGCGCTTCGAGACGTGCTCGATCAACTTTGTCACAAGCCTAGGTAGTAGGGCCCGTACCTGAATTCTACAGCGCTCACCTCGTCGACCAGCCCACAGCCAGGCATGCCTGTCGGCCAACGTGTTCTTTGGGATCGAGACACGACCTTCCCGGCAGCGCTGGCAAGGTCGGCAATTGGCGCCCTGTGCTCGTTCCGCCGACCGATTCAAGCGGCAAGTTCTCGGCCATTGGCGGCAGCCAGCCTGATTGAGTTTTGACCCAATCTTCGAACGCTGCCCTCAACGCAATCAGCGTTTCCATCGGAATAGCGCCACACTTGTTACTCCCACTGTTTGCTTTCCGGTGCCAAACTATCTCACGCCAACGAGCGATGAGCAGCGAATGGAACCGCGCTTCAGCCATGAGGCGCGGGAATTCGCCCAAATCAGGAGGTATCAAGCCATGACTTCATCAGCCGAGAGCGGACGGAAAAGCGGACAGCCTGCCATGCGCACACCCCCAGTGGTGTCGCCTGAGGCGTGGGAGGCGGCCCGCGAGCGGCTGTTTGTGAAGGAAAAGGCCCAGACCCGCGCCCGTGACGCGCTGGCCGCCGAGCGGCGGCGGATGCCGTGGATGGCCGTGGAGAAGACGTATGCGTTTGAAGGGCCTGACGGAAAGGCCAGCCTGCTCGACCTGTTCGACGGACGGCGTCAGCTGATCGTCTACCGCGCCTTCTTCGAGCCGGGAGTGTTCGGCTGGCCCGACCACGCCTGCCGCGGCTGCTCCCTGGTAGCCGACCAGGTCGCCCACGTCGCCCACCTGAACGCCCGTGACACCACCCTTGTCTTCGTCTCGCGTGCGCCTCAGGCTGATATCGGGCGGCTGAAGGCGCGGATGGGCTGGGAGATGCCGTGGTACACGCTCACCGACAGCTTCGACGCCGACTTCGGCGTGGACGAGTGGCACGGCCACAACGTGTTCATCCGCGACGGCGATCGCGTGTTCCGCACCTACTTCATCAACAACCGCGGCGACGAGCAGATGGGGAGCACCTGGAATTATCTCGACATCACCCCGCTTGGCCGGCAGGAGGTCTGGGAGGACTCGCCCGAGGGCTATCCCCAGACCCCGACCTACAAGTGGTGGAACTGGCATGACAGCTACGCCGCGGATCCAGCGGCCGACAAGAAGTGGGCCGAGGTGTCGGACGCCGGAGAGGCGGCGTTCCGGGAGGCGAGCACGAAGCAATGAGCCCGGCCTGGTCCAGTGGAGATCGACGGCGGCGACTGTCGGTCGGCTAAGACAAAGCCGCTGGACTATTGCAGAGGGAGCGCGGGGCGACGGCTTGCAGGAGCGCAGATCGCTCCGCCGCCATTCATGCGGACTTGACGACCGAAAATGGGCGTTTGTAGGTGACCGGTCTCGTCCGGAAACTCGCGGCGGGAGCGGGACGGCCGACGTGAAACCCTTGGATTTTATCTATGTCAAATTCGCGTACGAGGGCCATCTGCTCGTCGGTTTCGACCCCTTCGAGCAGGATTTTATGACCGCGATTTCGGACCAGGGCAATAATGTCTTGCAGCATCGCCTTGCCCCTCGGGGTGCCGCAGTCATGTAGAAACGAGCGGTCGATCTTCACCGTATCGAAATCGATTAGACGAAGCCATGAGAGGCCGGCGAAGCCCGTCCCGAAGTCATCGAGCCATATCCTGATCCCTAGCAGTTTCAGGTCGCTGATGCAGCGGAGAACGTCGGAGTGCATCTCCATCTCCAGCCCTTCGGTGATTTCGAGGGCCAGCCTGCTGCCGGCTACGCCAGTCTCGCTCAAAATGGCCGCAACAGACGTTGCGAAGCCAGGCGTCTTGAGCTGAATCGGAGAGACGTTGACGCTGACGACACGGACGTGACCGTCCGCCAGAAGCTCAGTGCACACTGTCCTTATTGCCCAGCGCCCAAGCGCCAGGACCGCGCCAGTTCGTTCCGCGACGGGAATGAACAAGCTCGGCGGAACCGATGTACCGTCCAGCATTTTGAGGCGCATCAGAGCCTCGACGGCTTCAACTCGGCCGGACGTGACATTCTGGATAGGCTGATAGACGAGTGAAACGAGATCCTGGCCGATCGCGATCTTCAGCAAAGCCGCAATATTCTCGCTCTCGTCGCTGCTCTGGGGATCGTTTGGATCGAAGAGCCAGGTACAATTTCGACCGCCTGCTTTTGCCAGATAGAGTGCGCGATCGGCCTCATGGATGATTTTTTCCAGCTTGGCGCCAGTCTGCGGCCTGGTGAATGCAGCGCCAACGCTCACCGTCACAACCGAGATACCGTCTCTGCGCTGCTCGTGGGGAAGCGCGAGGTTCTCCACCGTGCTTCGAATGGCTTCGGCGATATCTGCGACCTGTTCTCTTTTCTCCATGCGAGCCAGAACAATGAATTCCTCACCGCCGTAGCGGCCGATTGAGCCATTGTGCTGCTTAATCATTTCGGCAAGGGCATTGGCGACGAGAATCAGGCAGCGGTCGCCTTCTTGATGTCCGTAGTAGTCATTGAACCTTTTGAAGAAGTCCACGTCGATGAGGATCGCCACAAAACTGCTGCCAGACCTTTGCCAGTCGCTCCAGTAGTCCCGCAGCTTCTCGTCAATCGCCCGCCGATTCTCCAGACCCGTAAGCGGATCGGTTCTCGACAGATTCAACAGCGCCTGTCCGCGCTCGGTGGCTTCCTTGTGCTGGATTTTGGCTTCGAGGGCATTCAGGAAGACGTTGTAGCGCTCCTCGTTCAGCTTCCAGTTAACGTAGGACGTAAATGTGAAGCATGAAATGTAAAAAGTTCCAAATACCATTTTGTACGTTAATGTGGAAGGCACAAAGTAGTTTACGACATACAGTATTACTAAAATTATTGCAGACGTTACAATAGACAGGCTGAACTTAAACGTGAAGAAGAGATTGGCGCTAATCATGAAGATGGTGCCGAACACCATGTAATAAGAGACGCTTTCCTTGTCTGCACCCATGACCGCTGGGCACAGCCAGCCAACATAGCCAAAGATGATGGCTCCGGCGCAAGTGACGTCAATCCATTCCGTTCCGACGCCCCGGCGAAGTTGTGCCTCCAAGATCAGGAGTGCAGTCACTCCGACCGCGAAGCGTGCCATGATCGTATAGAGTGCCACATCCGGAATCAGCAGCAGATCCGTTGCCGAAAACAGCAGATAGATGGCAACGGCGATCCAAAGCCCTGGCCTGGCGTCCATTCTTCGCTTCGCTTGGCCTTCCTCTCGGTAGAGGTTGCGGAGCTCGTCGGACCGCGGCTCGTAGCGCGGTTCGAACGGTTCCGCATGGGCTATATCGGCCAATGCAGATGACGCGCATTCGTTCGTCACCACAAACCCCATCTGAACGGGACTTTGTATTCCGAACTCATTTCTAGCTTCTGCCCCCAACGCCGGCCGACTCCTCAGGCGCGACAGCGATTGCGGCGCCTCGCAAACAATTATGCAGTCGCGCAAATAGGTTTTCGTTAACTCGTATCCGGAATCCCACCCGCAAGGCGTCCAAAGAACCAGCATGGTTGGCGGGAAATTAACGACACCGCTAAAATGCCGGGGATGTTGGCTTGGCAAAGGTAAAATTTTACGCAATATCTAACTAATATCTAGCTAGTTGTAACTATGGGGTTATGTGGTGGCAACCATCCTTGATGGCAAAAGTCTGATTACTGCCGAGATGATCGCCGCCAGTCTCCCTCCAGGAAAGCTCGAGCCTCATAGCGAAGCGTTCGAAACTGCTCGCGTAGAGCTTGCGCTCATTCTCCACACGACACACCAGCAAATCGAGCAACGAAAGGATCCCGCGGAGATCATTCGTCGTCTGATGGCGCACCTCGAAGCAACCCGTTCCAAGGTTCATCCAGACGTTTGGCAAGCATTGATACCCGTGGTGCAGAACCACCCGGTCCTGGAGTACTTTCTTGAGGATCCGCTCACGCGGTGGTCCTATGACAAGCCCAGAGGTTATTCTGGCGACGCGCAGTTGCTCGACTATATCTATTGTGATCCGCACGTGGCCGAGAGCGTGGCAAACGCCTCGGAAATCGGCAAGGCGCTCTATAGCCATACCAAGGATGTACCGTCGTGCATCGCGGCACGGGAACGGCGCGATCTTTTAACCCGATATGTCGATGAGATTGCGACCAAGAATGGACCGGAGGCCGAGGTCCTGGCGATCGCGGCCGGCCATTTAAGGGAGGCCAATCGCTCGACCGCTTTACGGGAGGGCCATCTCAAGCGCTGGGTTGCGCTCGATCAGGATCCTCAGAGCGTTGGATTGATCACGCGCGACTTCCAGGGCACCGCGGTAGAGGCCATCGACGGTTCGGTACGAACCATGCTCACGCGGGGCCACAAGCTTGGCAAGTTCGACCTCATCTACGCCTCTGGCCTTTACGACTATCTTGCGCACAACGTCGCCGTGAAGCTCACGAAAACCTGCCTGCAGATGTTGAAGCCGAACGGGACATTCCTCTTCGCGAACTACGCAGAGGGCAACCCTGACGCCGGCTACCGGGAGACGTTCATGAACTGGGTGTTGCTGCTGCGGTCGGAGGCCGATATGTGGAACATCATCAACGCCAGCGTCGACCGCAACACCGTCGAGGCGCAGGTGTTCTTTGGCGAGAACCGAAACGTCCTGTACGGCGTCATCGAAAAGCGCGGATAGCGGTCAAAATCCAACGCTTGGGACCCGAGACGAATACAGCCTCCCGACCCCTTTCTATCCTTCCGTCGGAGAGTCCGAACGGGAAGTTGTAACCCCAACTGGTCGTTCCCAGAGCTATGTGGCGCCTCCAAAGCCGACGTTCATCGGAACCAACGATATTGACCCAAGCGAGCCATTCCGGCAGGCAAGCTCTAATGTCTCGAATGTGGTAGAATACGATATTGGTTAACCGTCGCCGCATCAGCCATCAATGAACGCGCGGAAGGTAGGGATTTGCTGAGTACTGGTGAGGTCAGTTTCTTATCGGGACAACCAATACTATGATCCGCCGGGGCCAGGCCACCAATGGACCGCAAGCTTGCCGCGATGCTAGCCGCAGATGTAGTGGGCTATTCGACTCTGATGGAGCGCGACGAGGCCGGTACGTTTGAGCGACTACGTGCCGGACGCAAGGAACTGTTCGAGCCCGAAATTGCCCGCCACCACGGCCATATCTTCAAGCTGATGGGCGATGGGATGCTGGCCGAATTCGGCAGTGTCGTCGATGCCGTCGAATGTGCAGTGTCGTTGCAGCGGGGCCTGTCCGAGCGCAACGCCTCGCTTCCCGCAGTGGAACAGATCCTGGTGCGGATCGGCATCAACCTCGGCGAGGTGATCGTCGACGGCGACGACCGGTATGGCGATGGGGTCAACATCGCGGCCAGACTTCAGCAGTTGGCGGAACCGGGCGGCATCTGCATCTCGGGAAAAGTGGCCAAGGAGGTCGATAGGAAGCTGGCGTTCGCCTTTGAGCCAATGGGCGAACAGAGGGTCAAAAACATCGCCGAACCGGTTCAGGCGTATCGCGTATTGCTTGATTCCGCGGCAGCGGGCAAGATCCTCCATGCTCGCCGCCAGCCACGCGCCTGGCGTTTTCCGGTCGCGGCGGGTGTTTTCGTCCTGGCTCTCGGCCTTGCAGCAGCATGGTGGCAGCCGTGGGAGAGGCCTGCACAGCCTGCCGTCCCGGCAGGCAGCGAGGCAGCCGACACCCGGCCCTCGCTAGTCGTCCTGCCCTTCGACAACCTCAACGATGACAAGGAACAAGAATATCTCGCCAACGGCTTCACAGAGGACCTGACGACTGAACTGGCGCGTGTGCCGGGTCTTTTCGTCGTCTCCCACAGCGCGGCCTTCGCCTACAAGGATAAGGACCCGAAGCCGGAGGAGATTGCGGCGGCATTGGGCGTCCGGTACCTGCTGAAAGGCTCGATTCGCCGCATCGGCGACAACATGCGCATCAATGCGCATCTGATCGACAGCTCGACGTCCGGACATCTCTGGGCGGAGCGCTTCGACGGCAGGTGGGCGGACGTGTTCGCGCTGCAGGACAAGGTCGTCGGCAGCATCGCAGGCGCGCTCCGACTCCGCCTGGTGAGCGTTGCGCCGGCCGCCCGCTCGGGAGGCACAAACAGTCCCGAGGCCTATGATGTCTATCTCAAAGGGATGGACATTTATAACCGTATCAACACCCCCGAGGAGTTTGCGCAGGCTGTGAAGCATTTCCAGCACGCGGTGCAACTCGACCCCGATTTCGGCGCGGCTCATGCCCAACTCGCTTGGGCTTATTGGGACGCGGACATCACCCGGGCCGTGGTGATGGGGCTTACGCGAGCCGAGGCCTATGACAAAGTCCACGAAACCCTCAAGCTCGCCGCCCGACATCCTTCGCCCGGCTACTATCAGCTAGTCGCCGAGTTGATGGTCCGCGAACACAACTCGGACGAAGCAGTCACCGTTCTGCTGAAGTCGGTGGCGCTAGATCCCAGCGATACCTGGAATTATCTCTCGCTAGCCAATGCCCTGAATTTCAACGGCAGGCCGAAGGAAGCACTGAGCTATCTCGAGGCGGCCGCGCGCGTCGACCCGATCTCGTGGATGGACTACCGGCACTACCAGGCCGGACTAGCCGAGTTCGGCCAAGGGAAATTCGAGGACGCGGTTCACTCCATCGAGAAGATGGATCCTGAATCGCCCGACCCACGGGCGAAATTCTATGCTCTGCAAGTCCTTGTTTCTGCCTATGGGCATCTTGGGCGCACCGACCAGACCGCGGCTGCCTTGGAAAGGTTTAGGAAGGTTGTTACGCAAAGGCTACTGTGGGAACCAAGCCAACTGATCACCCAGGACTTCATGGTTTTCAAGAATACGGCCGATATCGAACGCCTTTTGGCCGGCCTGACCAAGGCAGGCGTGCCCGAGCTGCCGGCATTGGCAAAGGCAGGCATGAATCCGAAGGACCGGCTCACAGGCGCGGAAATAAGGTCTCTCATGTTCGGCCACGAAACGCGCGGAAAATTGGCGTTTGGCGAGTTCCTGCCGATGCAGCGCACGACCTCCGTCGACGGCGCCGTCAGCGAAACCATTGGCCTGAGGACCCGAACAGGAACCTCGTGGGTGCAAGGCAATTTCCTGTGCGATGCCTTTCCCGGAGAGCTGACAAGCTGTGGAGCAATTTATCGCAATGTGTTCAGGACGCCGGGGCGCGACGACGAATACAAGGCCGTTTACCGCTGGGAACAGTTCGAGTTTTCGGTCGTCAAGTGAGCTCCCAAATGCGGCAAAGGCCGAAAGTTTGCTTGCGGATGTACATGTGACCTTGTTTGCCATAACCGCAAACGACCGGAACTGGCGCTGGTTGCTCGTTCTAATTGCGAACGTGAACGGAAATGCAATCCGGAGCGGTCTTTCACGACCGGTACCAACCGTCAGGTTTCACCACTAGCGACCGCCTTGGGCTGCAAGCTTGTCAGCCGTTGGCGGCAGCCAGTCTGATTGCGTTTGATCCTAATCTTCGAACGCCGCCCTTAACGTTTCGAATGGCGCCAGCGCGCCGCGCACCTGCACGACGGCCGCGGCGACGCGATGCGCGCGCAGCACGGCCTCAGTCGGAGCGTGCCCGGCGAGCCGGGCGGCGAGATAGGCGCCATTGAAGGAATCGCCAGCGCCGGTCGTGTCGACGGGGGCGGCGACATGCACGGCCGGAACGGGTTGCAGGGTTCCGTTTGCGGCGATCAGCGCCGGCTCCTCGCCGTTCTTGACGACGACTTCGCCGACCAGCTTTCGCAGCCGTTCCGCGGTTGCTTGCGGCGCCGCGTCGCCGAACAGCATCTGCTCGTCGGGAAAGGTCGGTAGCGCTAGGTCGGTGACTGTGAGCGCATCGAGGATCGCGGCCTGCGCTTCCTCGCGCTGGCGCCATAACCGCGGCCGGTAGTTGGGATCGAAGGCGACAAGCGAGCCGGCGGCGCGTGCCTTGGCCACCGCTGCCAGCAATGTCTTGCGCGCAGCGCCATCCAGAATTGCCAAAGTGATTCCGGAAAAGTAAACAAGCGCCTGATTTTCAAGGCTTTTCGCCAAAGCAGCCGGGTCGGAGGCAAGCTGCCTTGCAGCCGCATCGCCGCGCCAGTAGGTGAAGGAGCGTTCGGCTCCGGTCAGCGTGATCGCATAGAGGCCGGGCCGGGCGCCTGATATGATCGGGCTGGCGCCGACGCCGATGCCGTTTTGCGCGAAGAAACCGATCTGGTCGCGCGAGAACGGGTCGTCGCCGAAGGCCGACACATAGGTCGCCGGCCGATCGCCGCTCAGCGCATGCAGCGCCCACAGCGTATTGAACGTGTCGCCGGCAAAACCCATGCGCCAGTTCGGCCCCGCCTGGCCTGAAAGTTCGAGCATGCATTCACCGATCGAGGCGACGCCGTTTCCTGTCATGAATCTCTCTCCTGGTGCATGTCGCACAAAACCTTGCGCAGCGGTTTTGGGATAACGACATGCACAAAACCAAGACCCGGTGCTGTAGCTTTTTGCGAGCGGCAGCGCCATGCTTGGCCATGGCGGATTTTTGCGCCAACGGCGTTTTCTCACGCGGAAGGCGGGACGCAATCTGCCCAGCGAGACGTTATCTCCGGAAGAGGAAACGGTTTGGCATCGTTATGGCGTTATGTTCTGGCAGGTCTTGGCCTGGCTGCCTTGCTGGCCGGCATTCTCGCTGCCGTCTATCTGACCGCGCCGCAAGCGCCTCGGCTTGCGAGCTCCGAAGTCGCCCGCTCGAAGAAGACGACGAACGGGCTGTTTGTGGCCAGTTTCGAGCCGGAGCGGGGTGTCATCAGGCAAGGCGAGCTGCAATCCTGGCTGCTGACCCTGAAGACAGGTGCGGGAACCCCGGTGGAGGGCGCCGGGATCACGATTTCCGGGGGCATGCCGCGGCACAGGCACGGTCTGCCGACCAGCCCGCAGGCGACCGACTATCTGGGCGACGGCTGCTATCGCATCGATGGGGTGAAATTCACGATGAGCGGATTGTGGCAATTGCATTTCGCCATTTCCGCGGCGGCGGGATCCGATACGGTGGTCTTCAATGTGTTGCTCTGAGCGCTGGAGCAAGATGAACCGCTTTTCGCGTCTTTTCGCGCTGCTGGCGATGGGCGTGCTTGCCGGCTGCGGCAAGCCGGAGTTTTCCGATGCCGAAAAGAAGACCATCGCCTCACTGGCGCTGTCGGCGCTACCGCCGCCGAAAACCGACACCACCAACCGCTTCGCCGACGTGCCGGCCGCCGCCGCCCTCGGCGCGACGCTGTTTTTCGACGTCGGGATGAGCGGCGACGGCAAGGTTTCCTGCTCGACCTGCCACAAGATCGACCGGCAATTCCAGGACGACCTGCCGCAAGCGGTCGGCGTCGGCCGCACCAACCGCCGCACCATGCCGCTGGCCGGCGTCGCGCATGATCCATTCTTCTTCTGGGACGGGCGGCGCGACAGCCTTTGGGCGCAGGCGCTGGCGCCGCTGGAGAATCCGCTGGAGCAGGCCGGCAATCGCGCCGCCTACGCGCATTATATCAAGGCGCGATTCGGCGAGCGCTATGAGCGCATCTTCGGGCCGCTGCCCGACCTTTCGACTGTGCCGGCCAATGCCAGCCCGGTCGGCAGCGATGCCGAGAAGGCGGCGTGGAGCACGATGACCGAAGCGCAAGCCGAGGGCGTCAATCGCGTCTTCGCCAATATCGGCAAGGCGATCGCCGCCTTCGAGCGGTCGATCGCGCCGCCGCAGACGCGCTTCGACCGGTTCGCTGCCGCCCTGGCTACCGGTATACAGTTGCCGCAAGGCGACGATGCTTTTTCGCCCGAGGAAATCCTCGGGCTAAAGCTGTTCATCGGCAAGGCCAATTGCCTGACGTGCCACACCGGGCCGCGTTTCACCGACGGCAGCTTTCACAACACCGGCGTGCCGCCGGTTGCAAATCTGCCTGCGGATCGCGGCCGCATAGATGCGGTGGCGCAGGTCGAGGCCGACCCGTTCAACTGTTTCGGCGCGTTTCGCGATGGCGACGCCAGCGCCTGCGGCGAGCTGCGCTTCATGGTCAAGGCCGGACCGGAACTCGCCCGCGCCTACAAGACGCCGTCGCTGCGCGGTGCCGCCACCCGTCCGCCCTACATGCATGCCGGGCAGTTCTCCTCGCTCGAAGAAGTGGTGGCGCATTATTCGACGGCGCCGGCGAGTGTCGAGGGCATATCCGAGATCCATCCGCTGCAGCTTTCGGACCGCGAGCGCGCCGCGCTGGTGGCGTTTTTGAAGACATTGGCGGAGTGAAGGACTCGGAATAAAGGCCGCTCGGTAGCGATCTTTCGCGCCCCCTCTGTCCTGCCGGACGTCCCCCACGAGGGGGAGATTGGCTGTCCCCTCGGCTTTCGCCAATTTTCAACATTGAAGAAAAGGGCGCTGTCGCCGAAGCCGTCGTTCTGGGAGATGTCCGGCAGGACAAAGGGGGCGCTGTCCCGCCGACGTTCACCGCAGCAGCGCTCTACTACCGATCCTTGACCGTCTCCATCGCCACGAAGGTCGAAGTCTGGGCGACGTGGGGCAGGGCGGAGATGCGCTCGCCGAGCACGCGGCGATAGGTGGCGATGTCGGTGGTGCGGACTTTCAGGAGGTAATCGAAGCTCGACGCCATCATGTGGCATTGCTCGATCTCCGGCACCGCCTGCACGGCGCGGTTGAAGGCGTCGAGCGCGGCCGAGCGGGTGTCGGACAATTTCACCTGAACGAAGGCGACGTGGCCTTCGCCCATGCGCTCACGGTCGATGATCGCCTGGTAGCCGCGGATGATGCCGTCCTTCTCCAGCCGCTTGACCCGTGCCTGCACCGGCGTCTTCGACAGGCCGACCTTGGCCGCGAGTTCCGACATGGAAAGCCGGCCATTGCTGCCCAGCGCCGACAGGATGTTCCTGTCGATGCGGTCTAATTGGTCTTCTATCATCGAATTTGTGGTCAAATTGGAGAAAATCAGGCCACACGATAATCCAATCGGCCTCTCCTGTCGATTTCTTTGGACCGATCGAAACCAAGCTTTGTGTTAGCTTGCGCCATTCGGTCCGGTGACCGCCGGACCGCTCCCTGACGCTTGCTCTATAGGACCGTCATGCCAGCGCTCGATGCCATCCGCCAGCAGATCCGTGCCAATTACTTGCCCGATGAAGACGAGGCCGTGAAGCGGCTGGCCGAGGCGACAGGGCTTTCGACGAAAGAGCGGAAGGCAATCTCGGCCCGCGCCGCCGACCTGGTGCGGGCGGTGCGCGGCTCGTCCGATCCGCGGCTGATGGAAGTCTTTCTGTCCGCTTATGGCCTTTCCACCAAGGAGGGCGTCGCGCTGATGTGCCTGGCCGAAGCGCTGCTGCGGGTGCCCGACACCGAAACGATGGACGACCTCATCGCCGACAAGATCGCGCCGCACGACTGGTCAGCGCATTCAGGGGGCTCGAGCTCGATCTTCGTCAATGCGTCAACCTGGGCGCTGATGCTGACCGGCCGGGTGCTCGACGAGGGCGAGGGCGGCATCGAAGGCACGCTGCGCGCCATGGTGCGCCGGCTGGGCGAGCCGGTCATCCGCAAGGCGGTCGCCGCCGCCATGCGCGAGATGGGCGAGCAGTTCGTGCTCGGCCGCACGATTGCCGAGGCCGTCAAGCGCGGCCGGCCGATGACCCAGAAAGGCTATTTCTATTCCTTCGATATGCTGGGCGAAGCGGCTCGCACCGAGGCGGACGCGTTGCGCTATCTCAAGGCCTATGCCGACGCCATCTCCTCGCTCGATGCCGGCGCCAATGGTCCCGACATCCGCCAGAACCACGGCATCTCGGTCAAGCTCTCGGCGCTGCACCCGCGCTATGAAGTGACGCAAAAGGAAAAGATGCTGCCTGTGATGGCCGAGCGGCTTTTGTCGCTGGCGCTGGCGGCGCGCCATTCGCGCATGGGCCTCAACATCGACGCCGAGGAGGCCGACCGCCTCGACCTGTCGCTCGAAATCATCGAGCGGGTGCTGGCCGAGCCGGAGCTTGCCGGCTGGAATGGTTTTGGCGTCGTCGTCCAGGCCTATGGTCCGCGCGCCGCCTTCGTCATCGATTGGCTCTATGCGCTGGCGAAGAAGTACGACCGCACCATCATGGTGCGGCTGGTCAAGGGCGCCTATTGGGACACCGAGATCAAGCGGGCGCAGACGCTCGGGCTCGACGGATATCCGGTCTTCACCCGCAAGGCCAACACCGACGTGTCCTACCTCGCCTGCGCGAAAAAGCTGCTGTCGATGACCGACCGCATCTATCCGCAATTCGCCACCCACAACGCCCACACCGTCGCCGCCATCCTGTCGATGGCTGGGGATCGTGACTCATTCGAGTTCCAGCGCCTGCACGGCATGGGCGAGGCGTTACATGAGACGGTGCGGCGGGCCGAGGGTACGCGCTGCCGCATCTATGCGCCGGTCGGCGCGCATTCCGACCTGCTTGCCTATCTGGTCCGCCGGCTGCTCGAAAATGGCGCAAACTCCTCCTTCGTCCACCAGCTCACCGATGAGGAGGTCGAGCCGGAGGATATCGCTCGAGACCCACTCGAAACCGTCGAGAAACAGGGTCCGGCCACCAATCCGGCGATCCCCAGCCCGTCGGCCATCTTCGGTGCTGGCCGCCGCAATTCAAAGGGGTTCGACATCACCGATCCGGTGACGCTGGCCGCGATCGACAAGGCGAAGGCCGAGTTTGCCGGGCCGGACCGCTGGCACGCCAAGCCGATCACCCGGGCCGCCGGCTACGGCAAGCAGCGTCCGGTGGTCAATCCGGCAAAGCCGGACGAAGTGGTCGGCACGGTCAGCGAGGCCACCGCCAAGCAGGTCACGACCGCCGTGCGCATCGCGGTGGAGGCGCAGCCGGCATGGGCGAGGCGCGCCGTCGCCGAGCGCGCCACCATCCTCAACCGCGCCGCCGACCTCTATGAGGCCAATGCCGTCGAATTCTTCGCGCTCGCCGCCCGCGAGGCCGGCAAATCACTGGCCGACGGCGTCGCCGAAGTGCGCGAGGCGGTCGATTTCCTGCGCTATTACGCAACCGAGGCGGCCAATGCCGAACCTGGAACCGAGGCGCGCGGCGTGATCGCGTGTATCTCGCCATGGAATTTTCCGCTCGCCATCTTCACCGGTCAGATTGCGGCAGCTCTCGTCACCGGCAATTCGGTCATCGCCAAGCCGGCCGAGCAGACGCCGCTGATCGCCTTCCGCGCCGTCGAATTGCTGCGCGAAGCCGGCGTGCCGGAAGACGTCATCCAGCTTCTGCCCGGCGATGGCCGCTCGGTCGGCGGCCCACTGACCGCCGATCCGCGCATTGCCGGCGTCTGCTTCACCGGCTCGACCGAGGTCGCCAAGCTGATCGAAAAGCAGTTGGCCGAGACCGCCGCGCCCCACGCCATGCTGATCGCCGAGACTGGCGGGTTGAATGCCATGATCGTCGATTCCACCGCGCTTCCCGAACAAGCAGTACGCGACATCCTTGCTTCGGCCTTCCAGAGTGCCGGCCAGCGCTGCTCGGCGCTGCGCGTGCTCTATGTGCAGAAGGACGTCGAGAAGAAGATGCTGGAGATGCTGAAGGGCGCGATGGAAACGCTCAGCCTCGGCGATCCCTGGCGGATTTCGACCGATGTCGGCCCGGTCATCGACGAGGAGGCACAAAAATCGATCCGCGACTATTGCACTGACATGGGCCTGCAGGGCCGGCTGATCGCCAAGCTCGAAGCGCCGAAGGATGGCCGCTTCGTCGCGCCGCATGTCTTTCGGGTCAAGGGCATCGAGGACATCGAGCGCGAGGTGTTCGGACCGGTGCTGCACGTCGCCACTTTCGACGCCGACGATATCGACGGGGTCATCGCCGCGATCAACCGCAAGGGTTATGGCCTGACTTTCGGCCTGCACACCCGCATCGAAGGCCGCGCCCAGCATTTCGTCGACGGCATCCATGCCGGCAACATCTATGTCAACCGCAACCAGATCGGCGCCGTGGTCGGCTCGCAGCCGTTCGGCGGCGAAGGGCTTTCCGGCACCGGGCCGAAGGCCGGCGGACCGCACTATCTCAGGCGGTTCCGCAGGGGGCCGGAGGCGGGCACGCCTATTCTTGACGGCCGCAAGGTGACGGCGACCGAACTCGCCGACAATCTGCCCGACCCGACGCTGGGCGGCTGGTCGACGCGGGCGGACCGCATTGCGGTGCTGAGGAAACATTTGCGCGGCAAAGGTGCGGCGGCCATCGGTGCCGCCGCCGGCATCGATTTCGGCCAGGTCGATTTGCCCGGCCCGACCGGCGAGGCCAACACGCTGTCGCTGTCGCCGCGCGGCCGCGTGCTCTGCCTCGGACCGGATGCCGACACGCTGCTTGCCCAGACCATCCAGGCGCTGGCGGCCGGCAATGCGGTGCTGGCCGTCGCGCCCGATGCGCCGGCGGCCCTGTTGTCACTGACCGGCAAGGGCCTGCCGCTGGCGGCCATCGACGGCCGGCCCGATCCGGTCGAGGCACGCGCGCTGCGTGTCGACCTCGTCGCCTTTTCCGGCACGCCGGAGGCCGCGCGCATCGTGCGCAAGGTGATCGCCGACCGCGCCGGCCCGATCGTGCCGCTGGTCAGCGAAGTGCTCAACCCGGCGGCCTATGCGCATGAGCGCGCCGTCTGCGTCGACACTACGGCTGCTGGTGGCAATGCCAGCCTGCTGGCCGCGGCTTAAGGCGGCTGCTTCTATCTGTTAGGCAAGGTCACCTCACGCGCCCTCGACGACCGAAAAGCCCTCGAACTGCGGATGACCGAGATAGTGCACCTTGCTGGAGCCGGCGTTGCGGTGCGCGGCGCGGAAATTCTCGGATTTGGTCCAGGCGACGAAATCCTCATGGCTCGCCCACACGGTGTGCGAGGCAAACAGCGTGTAGCCTTCGGCCTCGTTGACCGGACCGCGCAGCAGATGAAATTCCTTGAAACCTTTTATCTCCGAAAGGCTCGAATCACGGTTTTTCCAGACGTCCTCAAAAGCGTCCTCAGAGCCGTTTTGTATCTTGAAGCGGTTCATGGCGATGTACATTGGTGGTTCCTTTCGAGATTGGCGAACTGTGGCGGAAGCTGGAAACGACGAGGCGAAGATTCTCAAAACGGACCGATCTCGCCTGTAAACACCAGATTGTTGCCGACTTTTGTCGGGATGGGAGGGAAGGGGGCTGCCTTCCGCACGATGCCTAGCACGACCTGATCGAAGTCTGACGATCCGGAGCTTTGCAGGATGCGCAGTTCATTGATGCCGCCACGATTGCCAATGACGAATGTGACTACAGCATTGTTGCGGGCGGTTGCTTGCACCGACGGCGGGACGCCGCGATTGACGCGGCTGAGCTTTCTTATGACGTCGCTGCGGTAGCTGGATTCCGCTGCGATGCCTGCTTCATTTTGTATCTTGCCCTTACTCGCCGCCTGAGCAGAGCGGTCCTGGCCATCTGCCGTGCCACGCTTCTCATCAGCTTCGCTTGCTCTTGAAGGGGGACTTGGTCTGGCGCTGGGGATCGGCGGCTGCCCGGCAAACGCAGCAGGCGCCTCGGTGCTTTCTGTCTGAACAGTCGGCTGTGCTGGCGTCTTCGGGACCAGGCTCTGGTCATCGGCCGCCCCAGACACCAATATGTCTGGCATGGCTGCCGACTGTTTGACAGCTTCCGGCAGAGGCTCAAGGGGCTGCTTCGTTGCTTCCGTGGTGGGCTGAGGAGGCTTTGTTGGCGGCACCGGTTTTTCGGCCTTTGCCGCCGCTGGTTTGGTCGGCTGCGGGTTCGGCACCAATGTGACCTTCATTGCCGGCGCTTCCCGATCCAGCGCGCTGCCGACCACGTTGGCGCCCGACTGATCGCTGCCCTCCGACTGAGTGGCATCCTGGAAGTCAAATGTTCCGGCAGGCGTAATCAGAAAAACCGCCGCGACCGTCGCGTGTGCCAGGCAGGAGACGATGATCGCCGCGGCCCATCCTCGGCCTGTCGGGCGCGCCTGTTCGAGCGGCTCGACCGGCGTTACGCCAATTTCGGCGCCGGTGTCTTGGCTTGTGTTTGGGCCGGTGCTTGGGCCGGTGCCTGGGCCGGTAGCTGAGATGGAGCTGATTTCCTGCATGTCGCGGAACGGAAACTGCAGCGACCCTCTTGTCAAATCAAGATCATTTGCCCCCAACGGCAAGAGGCCGGCCAGCGGTCTTGCAAGCGGGTTTCGCGCGAGTGCGGGCTCCGGTCCCACTGTCTTCTCAGACCCCGAAGGCGATACCGGTCTTGGTCTCTGTCTTCAGTCCACGCATGCAAGCGCCCGGCTCGATGCCGGTGCCCGCACATTCGGTCGAGCTGTTGATCAGCACACGGCTGACCTTCGCGCAATCGGCGCCGGCAAGATCGAAACGCGTCACCTTGGTCTTGCCCGCCGGCAGGTCCTTGAAGTCGAGCACGGTCAGCCGGTCGACGACGCCGGCCTCGTTGAACAGCGCGATCTCGAACGCTGCTTTCGAGAGGTCGGCGCCGAGAGTGTTGTTGACCACGAACGTCAAACGGCAGCCCTTTTCGGAGGCCTGCGCACCATTGAGCTCAAGCGTGAGAGCAGGGACCGGCGCGGACTCTTGCGCCCACGCCGGACCCATCACAAGCGGCATCGCCAGCACCGAGGTCAGCAGGCGAAGCGATGCCGTCAAGCTTATCATTGTCGTCAGCCTCCAAATCGCATTGTCGCCGCCAGCTTGAGCGTGACGCCGGGCTCGTAAATTACACTCGTGGCCGATGCATTCAACGGGTTGGTGTATTTGACGTCGAACAAATTGTCGGCGCGGAAGTCGACCTTGAAATTGTCGGTCGCCTGGTAGCTGGCGAAGGCATTGACCAGCGTGTAGTCCTTGGCCACTGGGTTGCCCTTCGGCTTGCCATTGTACTGCACCTCGCCGCCGACGGTTAGCTTGTCCTCCAGAAAGCGGAAGCCGAGCTGCGCGGTGACTTGGGAAGACGGGACGGTGACGAGGTCTGCCCGCTCGCCGTCATAAGAGATGGTGTGGCCATCGATGATCGACGCCGAAATCCCGGCGAAACCCCAGCTGGCGTCATAGACGCCTTCCATTTCAAAGCCGCGGATCTTGGCTTCTGCAAAGTTCTGGTACTGGAAGCAGATCGGGATGCCGGGGCCGAATGGGCAGCCGCTGGTCGGGTCGAATGCCGACAGGGTGACGCCGTCGATGTAGTCTTCGACATCGTTGTTGAAGTAGGCCGCCTTGAAACGAAACGCGTCGCCGGCTTCGAGGATGTCGTCCAGCTTGTGGTTGACACCGAATTCGACGGTCTTGCCGATTTCAGGTTTCAGATCGGGATTGGGGAGAAACGGAAAGCTGACGCCTGCCGGATGATTGCCACTGATGAGGGTTTCCGACAGCGACGGAGAGCGATATCCCTCCGCATAGGTGCCGTAGAATTGCAGCCCCGAAAGGCTGGCGATTTCGAACGGCGAGACGCCGATGGTGATGCGCGGCGACAGCCGGTCGCCGGAAGTTTCGCCGACATCGCTTTCGAGCTTGTAGCTGTCGTAACGCAGCCCGGCGATGACTTCGAGCCAGTCCCAGGTGAGCTTGTCCTGGATGTAGGCGCCGGAAACGTTTCGCTTGCCCGAAGGGGTGTAGAAACTGGCACCGCCTGCGGCGCCACCCGTCTCGACGTCGTCGCCAACCCAGTCGCCACCGTAGGTCAGCTCGTGCGCAATGCCAGTGGTTTCGAAACGCGAGGTGTTCCAGATGTCGATACCCGAAGTGCCGATATCGAAAGTCGACATCGAATCCACCGGCAGGACGATGGGAAGACCGGTGACCGGATCAAACCGGTTTTGCGGAACGAGGCTTGTCATCTCCAGCTTGGTCTTATTGTAGGAAGCGTTGACGTGAAGATCGAGCCAGCTCTTGTTCTCATCGGTGATGTTGTAGCGCGCCGTGAAAGTATTCGCCTCCAGGTCGACGTCATTCACCGGCGTGCCGCCGCTGACCTCGTTCCAGCCGTCGCTCGTGCCATTCCAGCCCAGCTTCAATTCGCTGTTTTCGCTGGGGCGGATGGTCGTCTTGAGAAGACCGCTTAAAACGTCGAAGCCGGTGCCGTTCACCGTATCGCCGCCGCCATCCTTGTAGTCGTCATAGTCGCGATAGACGATGTTGCCGAGGACATCCCAGTTTTCGTTGAAACGGTAGGCGCCGGCGGCGCTGGTCGTCCAGCCTTCGCCGTTGCTCTCGTAGCGCCCGGTCGCGGACGCGGCCCATGTCTCGCCGTCGCGAAGATAGTCTTCCGCGTCCTTGGTCTCAAACAAGACGACGCCGCCGATGGCGCCCGAGCCGTAGGTGTTGGCGACCGGGCCGCGGATCACGTCGACGGATTTGATGAGCTCGGGGTCGATGTAGAAGGTCGATTGCGTGCCGTGGTCGGAGCGCTGGAAATTCTGCCGCGCACCGTCGACGATCACCGCGACGCGGCCGAAATCCTGCAAGCCACGGATATTGATGCTGGAGCTGACGCGCCTTGCGTCTGCCTGGACCGCTACACCCGGCACACCCAACAGCATTTCGTTTGGCGTAGTCGCCATGCGGCGTTCCAATTGCTCCTGATCGACATGGCTGACCGAAGCCAGGGAATCGATCGCCGTCTCGCCGGTGCGGCTGATGACCAGGATCTGGTCGAGCAGCGTTGCGCCTGCCGGGCCAGCCTCTTCAGGCGTCTGCTCTTGTTCGGCCTGCTGCTGGTCTGCTGTCGGCTGGGCGGCCTGTTGAGCGTTTGCCGATGGCGTGAGCAGAGCGATCGCCGCAGCACCCGCCAGCAATGCCGCCATGCCCTTTGCCATTGATCGATGCGCCGGACTTCGATGCGCCCTACCTGGGCTGCCATTCGCCAGACCCAGCCGTCCCCAATTCGCCAACCCCATGCCCCAACTCCAAAATTCCAGGTTCGATGCTGGCTGGCGTGGCGCTTGCTGGCATTTTTCATCGTGTCCGGCGTCTTAAATCTTGACTAACTTAGTCCGGTATTGCACTGACTAATAAACATGATTATTCGAGTCAAGAAATGAATCGGCATTTCACGCAGCGTCGAGCCAGCCGACCAAGCCCGGCCCAGGAAAGGGATCGAACCAGATGAACACGCACAATCCCAATGACTTTCGCTATCGCGTCCGCCGTTCCGACGACAATTCGGCTCGTTTCGATCGGGTCCCGTTGACCGTGAGGACCCTGTCCAGCAACACACTGTTCCAGGGCGAGCACGAGATCGGCATCGAGCACCATGGTGCGCTCTATCGGTTGAAGATTACCCGCCAGGGCAAGCTGATCCTCAACAAGTAGCTGCAAGGCGAGTGGCCGTAAAGCGAGTGAGTGTTAAGACAAGCAGGTGTTTAAGACATGGACCAGCGCGTAAAACCCGCTCCGCACGAGATCCGGCGGGCGCGGGCAGACAATCCGAAGACGCGCGAGCGCGATCTCGCCGCCCAGCTTGGCATTTCGGAAGCCGAGCTGGTCGCTGCGCATTGCGGCGACGGAGTCGTCCGCGTCGAGCCGCGCGTCAACGACCTTCTGACCGGCCTCGAAGCCGTCGGCGAGGTTATGGCGCTGACCCGTAACGAAAGCGCGGTGCACGAGAAGATCGGCGTCTACGACAAGGTCGTTACCGGCAACCACAATGCCATGGTGCTTGGCGAAAATATCGATCTGCGCATCTTCCCGAAAGTCTGGGCGCACGGCTTTGCCGTCGAAAAACGCGACGGCGGCGATATCAGGCGCAGCCTGCAGTTCTTCGATGCGGCAGGCGCGGCGGTGCATAAGGTGCATCTGCGGCCCGCGTCCAACCTCTATGCCTATCAGAAGCTGGTGGCCGAACTCGAATCGCCGAACCAGGAGTCAATGGTTGCGATTTCAGAGGGGGTCGCGATTTCAGAAGGGGCGATTTCAGAAGACGGGCTCGAGAGCGAGGCCGGGCCTTCCCACGCTCCCGCTGATGTCGACGATCTGCGCGACCGCTGGAGCCGCCTGACGGACGTGCATCAGTTCTTCGGCATGCTGAAGACGCTGAAGCTCGACCGCCGCCAGGCGATGCGCATGGTCGGCCAGGATTACGCCTGGCTGCTCGACAACGATGCCGTTAGCGCGATGTTCCATCATGCCGCCGAGGGCGAGATGCCGATCATGTGCTTTGTCGGCAATCGCGGCTGCATCCAGATCCATTCGGGCCCGATCAAGTCGATCAAGCCGATGGGGCCTTGGATCAACGTGCTGGACGAAACCTTTCACCTGCATCTGCGAACCGATCACATCCAAGAGGTCTGGGCCGTGCGCAAGCCGACCAAGGACAGCCATGTCACGTCTCTCGAAGCCTATGGCGCCGACGGCAAGTTGGTCATCCAGTTCTTCGGCAAGCGCCATGAAGGCGAAAGCGAGCGCGAGGACTGGCGGTTTCTGGCAGAGAACCTGCCGCGCATTCCAAGCCCGACCGCAGCCTGAGGACAACGACAATGGCTCCTTTGCTTAGACGGGCGGGTGTTTTCAGAATGGCGCTTGGGGCCACCATCGGCCTTGCCCTGGCCTTTGCCGCATTGCTGCCGGTCCGTGCCGCAGAAGGGACAGAGGTCTTTGCGGACCCGTCGAGGATAGCGGCCATCGGCGGTTCGATTACCGAGATCGTCTTTGCGCTCGGCGAGCAGGATCGGCTGGTCGCTCGCGATTCGACCAGCCGATATCCCGAGGCGGCGATCAAGCTGCCTGACGTCGGTTACATGCGCCAACTGTCGCCGGAAGGTGTCCTGTCGGTCAATCCGTCGGGCATCCTGGCGCTGCACGGCAGTGGGCCTAAGCAAGCCGTCGACGTGCTGAAGAAAACGAGCATTCCGTTCGTCGATGTGCCCGAGCGCTACGACCATGAAGGCATTCTCGAAAAGATCCGCATCGTCGGTAAGGCGCTTGGCGTGGACGCCAAGGCCGATGCGCTGGCAGCCGAGATCGATGCCAAGTTGAAGGCCGCCGAAAAGCAGACCGCTTCGATCAAGGACCGCAAGCGCGTCCTGTTCGTGCTGTCGATGCAGGGCGGCAAGATCCTCGCTTCCGGCAGCGACACTGCCGCCGACGGCATCATCAAGCTTTCCGGCGGTGTCAACGCGGTTGACGGCTTCTCCGGCTACAAGCAATTGTCCGACGAGGCTGTTATCACCGCCAGACCCGACGTGATCCTGATGATGAACAATGCCGGTCCTGCCGCATCGGATGACGAATTGTTCGCGAACCCGTCCATCCTGTCGACACCGGCGGGTGCCGCGCGCAAGGTGGTCCGCATGGATGGCGGCTATCTGCTCGGCTTCGGGCCGCGCACGGCCGACGTCATCCACGACCTTGCCGCCTCGCTTTATGGCGGGCAGGCCGAGGACTGAGCGGGCACCCAATGGGGGATCAATCGATCGCTGGTGCGGGCACTATGGCGACAGCATCCGACGGCGACCGTTCGGGGCGCGCGCGCATCGTCATCCTGCTTTTGTGCCTGGGGCTTGCCATTGCCGTGCTGCTGTCGCTGACCTCAGGCGCATCCGATGCCTCGGCCGTCAGCGTCGTCGGCGACTGGCTGGTGGGTGCAGCACCCGGCAATGCGGCGCTGAGCGCCCGCGACCGCCTGATCGTCTACGACATCCGCCTGCCGCGCGTCATCCTCGGTGTGCTGATCGGCGCCGCACTTGCCGTCTCCGGCGCGGTCATGCAAGGGCTGTTCCGCAATCCGCTGGCAGACCCCGGTCTCATCGGCGTTTCGGCTGGATCGAGCCTCGGCGCGGTGGCCGTCATCGTGCTTGGCGCCACGGCGCTGGCACCGATAACCTCGGTGCTGGGCACACTCGCTCTGCCGCTGGCGGCGTTCTGCGGCGGGCTGGCGACGACATTGGTGCTTTATCAGGTCGCCACCCGGCACGGCCAAACCTCGGTCGCCACCATGCTGCTCGCCGGCATTGCGCTGGCGGCCCTTGCCATGGCGCTGACCGGTATCCTGATCTTCATGGCCGACGACCGGCAGTTGCGCGACTTGACCTTCTGGCAGCTTGGCTCGCTCGCCGGCGCGACCTGGCAGAAGATCGGCTCCGTAGGACCGATCATAGTGCTGGCGCTGGCGGCGATGCCGTTTCTGGCGCGCGGCCTCAATGCGCTGGCGCTGGGCGAAGCCACCGCCGGCCATCTCGGCATCCCGGTGCAGCGGCTGAAACACACCGCCATCATCGGCGTTTCGGCGGCAGTTGGGGCATCTGTCGCCGTCAGCGGCGGCATCGGATTTGTCGGCATCGTCGTGCCGCATTTGCTGCGCTTGGCTATCGGCCCGGACAATCGTTATTTGCTGCCGGCGTCGGCCCTGCTCGGCGCTTGCCTGCTGCTTCTGGCCGACGCCGTCGCCCGCACCATCGTGGCGCCGGCCGAGCTGCCGATCGGCATCGTCACCGCGATCGCCGGCGCTCCGTTCTTCCTCTGGATCCTGCTGCGTAAGCGTGGGGTCGTCGACCTGTGAGAGACCGCACCACCATATGACTCCCCACAGCGAATTTCGAAACGGTCTGTGAGCGGGATTTGCATGATCGAAGCACGGGATGTCTCGGTGGCGATCGGCGGCAAGCGGATCGTCGCCAATGTCGATTTCGACATGCGGCCCGGCGAAATCGCGGCCATCGTCGGCCCCAACGGTTCCGGCAAGACGACCTTACTGAGGGCATTGTCCGGCGATCTTGCCTATTCGGGAGAGGTCACCATCAACGGCCGCGACCTGTCGGTGATGAAGCCGGTCGAGGCCGCGACGATGCGCGCCGTGCTGCCTCAGGCGACGACGCTGTCCTTTCCGTTCACTGTGCGCGAGATTGTCAGGCTCGGCCTGCTCGGCGGGCGCTCGGGCGCGCTGCCCGGCGAGGACGAGCGCCTGCCCGAACGGGCGCTGGCGCGCGTCGATCTCGACGGCTTTGCCGGCCGGTTCTACCAGGAGCTTTCGGGCGGCGAGCAGCAACGCGTGCAGTTGGCCCGTGTGCTCTGCCAGGTCTGGGCGCCGGTCCTCGACGGCAAACCGCGCTATCTCTTCCTCGACGAGCCGGTTTCCAGCCTCGACATCAAGCACCAATTGATCATCATGAACATCGCCCGCGAATTCGCCACAGGGGGCGGCGGCGTGGTCGCCATCCTGCACGACCTCAATTTGACGGCCATGTATGCCGACCGGATTTTCGTCATGCATCGCGGCAGGCTTGCCGCCACCGGCTCACCGCAGGACGTGCTGAGCGACGATCTGATCGAAAAAGTGTTCGATTGCCGGCTGAGGGTCGGCGTGCTGCCGGCCGGAGACATGCCGTTCGTCCTGCCGCAGTCCGCGGTGTAGGTCTATTGATATTCAGCCGGCCTGCAAAATGACGCCCCTGCGCTTGCGGCATTGACGCGCCAATTGTCGAAGTCGGCGCCGCCCCTCATTGCCCTGCCGGGCATTTCTCCCCGTGAACGGGGAGAAAGTAGCTGGCCGCAACGCTTCCCTCTTGCAATGTTGGAGGTTGGCGAAACCGTCGATGACATTGTACTCTCCCCGTCACTATACGGGGAGAGGATGCCGACAGACAGGTGAGGGGCAGCGCAAGCGCTCGGAAAGAGGGGGCGAATTCAACCTGAAGTGATCCCTTGGCTGCGGCGATCGAAATCAGGCGGCGGGCGCCCTTTGCACCAGCATGTCGATGCCGAGCAGGTGGCGCACATTCGGGCGCGCCGCCACCATATCGGCGATCGTATAGCGCGCGAGCACGGCGAAGAAGGCGTTGAGTGCCTCGCGCAGCGCCGAATTCAGTGCGCAACTGTCGACCAGCGGACATTCGGCGGCGTCGTTCTCGAAGCATTCGGCCATGGCGAAGCTCTCTTCGGTCACGCGCACGACGTCGAACAGGGTGATGGATTCGGCCGGACGGCCGAGCCTGACGCCGCCGTTCCTGCCGCGCACCGTCTCGACCAGACCATGCTCGACCAAAGGCTGCAGGATCTTGAAGAGAAAGAGTTCGGACACCGAGTAGGCGGCAGCGATCTCCGGAATCCGGCTCAGCCGATCGGTATTCGCAGCGCAATACATCAGGATGCGCATCGCGTAGTTGGTCTGGCGTGTCAGCCGCATTTTGTCCTCACGAAGCAGTAGCTCAGGCCCAATATGGCCTATACCTTGGAATAATTCCAGACAAGCACCGCATGATAGATGAACATTCTTGTCAAGTTTGTGTGGGCGGTCGTGCAAACCATAATCCCAATATGGCGCGCATTCGGGTGGGCGGATTACTAAGTTAAGTCCGCGAGATCGACCAGGAGCAGTTCATCCATGTCACAATCAGCACCGGCTTTGGCATCCGCTCGGTTCGATGCCGACGCGGAGGCCAAGCTTTCGGCGCTTCGGCGCACCAAGTTCGTCGCCACCGCAGCGCTCGCGCTCTGCGTCCTCATCTTTGCGGTGGCCAAGTCGTTCGAGGGCAGTTTTGCCTGGCTGGGCTTCGTCGCCGCTTTCGCCGAGGCGGCGACGATCGGCGGGCTGGCCGACTGGTATGCGGTGGTGGCGCTGTTCAGACGGCCGCTCGGCCTGCCGATCCCGCACACCGCGATCATCCCGGAGAACCAGAACCGCATCGCCGACAATCTCGGCCGCTTCATCGAGGTCAATTTCCTGGCGCCCGAGCCGGTGCGTGAAAAGCTTGCCGAGGTCGACTTTTCCGCGCTCGTCGCCGACTGGCTGGCCGACCAGAACCGCGCCGCCGATCTGTCGCATTTCGTCGGCCGGCTGGTGCCGCAGACACTGGCGGCGGTCGAGCAATCCGGCCTGCGCGGCTTCGTCACCAGCCGCATGCTGGAGCAGATCGAAAAGGTGCCGCTGGCGCCGCTCGCCGCGGAGTTGCTGTCGGCTCTAACCGATGATCGCCGTCACCAAAGACTGTTCGACGAATTCACCAAGGTCGTTGGCCGCTTCCTGAGCGACGAGCAGGCGCTGGCAACGATGCGCGAGAAGATCCGCGAGGAACTGCCGTCGCTGTTCAATCTGTTTCGCGCCGACGCCTATCTGCTGAAGAAGATCGTCGCCTCCGCCGGTTCGCTGCTCGACGAGGTGAGGGCCGATCCCGATCACCCGATGCGCGCCGAGTTCGACCGTTTTGTCCTGACCTTCGTCGAGCGGCTGAGGACGTCCAAGCAATACGCCAAGCGCGCCGAGAAACTGAAGCGCGATTTCCTCGCCCGGCCGGAGCTGAAGGCGCTGGCCGGCGATATGTGGGAAAGCCTCAGTGTGTTTATCGAGCAGGACGCCAAGGCGCCGAATTCGATGATCCGCGCCCATCTCGCCAACATGTTCGTCGAGGTCGGCCGCCATCTTGCCGGCGACGCACAGATCAGGGCCGACATGAACCAGGGGTTCGTCGTAGCGCTGTCGTCTTTCGTCGAAAGCCAGAAGAGCGGCGTCTCGAAATTCATCGCCGATCAGGTCAAGCGTTGGGACCTTGCCCAGCTTACCAGGCTGATCGAGATGAACATCGGCAGGGACCTGCAATATATCCGCTTCAACGGCATGGTCATCGGCGGCATTGCCGGCGTCGTGCTCCATACCGCGGAACGGCTGTTCCTCGTCGACTGAGCCGCGATGTGTTGCGCCTCCGAATGGACCGCGAAGCTCCAGTGCCCTATTGTTCTCTTCAGGTGCCGCATTCGCAGCAACAGGGGAGAAACCAGCATGGCAAAGCGACCGGAATCCGACACCTTCATGGACATATTCGGCAGGTTCGGCCGCGACCTGAAGCTGCCGAACATCGATGTCGAGGCGATCCTCAACCATCATCGCAAGAACCTTGAGGCACTGGAAAAATCAGCCAGGGCTAGTGCCGCCGGAGCGTCGTCCCTGCTCTCCAGACAGCGCGAGATGCTGCAGGACACACTGCACGAGATCGCCGAGATGGCGCAGAGCTACAGGGCGCCGGGCGATCCTCGGGAGTTGATGGCCAAGCAAGCGGCGTTCGCCAGGAAATCCTTCGAGACCGCATTGAAGAATGCCGGCGAGGTGGCCGAACTGACCAGGAAATCCGGCACCGAATCGGTCGAGATCCTGCGCGACCGCATCAAGGAGGCGATGGCCGAAATCCGCAGCAGCTACGATAAGAAGTAAGCTGTTCCCACACCAAAGCAGGCGGATTTTTCTCCCGTCATGTCCGGCTCCTGAAAGCCGTATTGTTGGTCCTTGGCCCCGGCGGGGCGCACAAGTGTCCTCTTGCCCGGATTAACCTGTTTCCGGCGCTGGACACCCGCACCGACGCGATCCGGTCTGGGATACCGCAGCGGAAGGCGCGGAGCGAATTGACAGAGGCGGCCGGTTCGTGGTCCGGAGGCAGGGCAAGCGATCGGGAAAGCAGGAATGACGCAAACACGGCTGAGGACGCCGCCGACCTACGAACAGCTCAGGACGATGACAGGGCAGGAGCTTGGCGTGTCGGACTGGACGACGGTCGACCAGAGCCGCATCGACCAGTTCGCCGAATGCACGGGCGACCGCCAATGGATCCATGTCGATCCAGAGCGGGCGAAGCGGCAGAGCCCGTTTCGCGCCACCATCGCGCATGGCTATCTAACGCTGTCGATCATCGGCGCGCTGGCGCTCGATATGGGCATCGTGCCCGAAAACACGCAAGCCGTCTTCAACTATGGTTTTGACAAGGTGCGGTTCCTGGCGCCGGTCAGGGCCGGCGCACGCATCAGGCTGCGCAGCACGCTTTTGTCCATGGAGGACAAAGGCCCCGGCCAATATCTGATGAAGGCTGCCAACATCGTTGAGATCGAAGGTGAGCAGAAGCCGGCGCTGACCGCCGAAACGCTGGTTATGCTCTATGAGCGGCGGCGCAGGCGGGCAGGGGCGTGAGACGAAGCGCTGCATTTTCGTGACAGCGAAAATCAACGCGACATCGCCTCTTCGAGCGTCCTGAAAATTCTCTCGTCTGCTGACTGCGCGACGTTGAAGCGCAGGAAACGGCTGGCAGTTTGGGACAGGCTGAACGCATTGCCGGGCGCCAGAACGACATTGGCCGACAAGGCGCGGCGGGCCATTTCAGCTGCATCCACGTCTTCCGGCAGGCTGCACCACAAAAACATGCCGGCCGGCTGGTCGATCCACGGCGTGATGCCGATTGCCTTCAGGCGGGTGCTTGTCTCAGCCATGGCGCGTGAAAGCCGCGTGCGCAGCAAATCCACGTGCTTGCGATAGCTGCCGTCCTTCAGCAGCGTCAGCACCAGTTCGGAGGCAAGCCGTCCGCCGCCGAAGGACGTGGCGATCTTGAGGTCGGTCAGCCCTTCCATCCAGTCGCGCGGAGCCGCGATGAAGCCGCAGCGCACCGACGCCGAAAGCGTCTTGGAGAAGCTGCCGATATGGACGACGCGACCAAGGCCGTCGAACGCCGCCAGCCTGGGTGCGGGCGTGTGTTCGAAGTCGGCAAAGATATCGTCTTCGATGATCGTCAGATCCGATTGGTCGGCGAGCTTGAGCAATCGATGGGCGACGACCGGCGACAGAATTGCTCCCGTTGGATTGTGAAGCGCGGAATTGGTGATGTAGAGGCGCGGCCGGTGCTCGAGCAGCGCCTGCGCAAACAGCTCGGTATCCGGCCCCGACGGCGTATAGGGAACGCCGACCACGTTGGCCCGGTGAGCGCGCAACAGGGCATGGAAGTTGAAATAGCAGGGGTCGTCCACCAGCACCGTGTCGCCCGGCTCGAGCAGGAACCGGCAGAGGAGGTCGATGGCCTGGGTGCCCGATTCCGTCAGCATGATCTGGTCGGGAGAGGCTTCGATGCCGTGCTCTGCCATGCGCCGTGCGAGCAGATGACGCAGCGTCGGCAGCCCGAGCGGGGTGCCGTAATCCGTCAGCGTGACATCATCGCCGCGTGCCATTGTCCGCAGTGCCCGGCGCAATCCAGCCTCCGGCATCCACGAGGCAGGCAGCCAGCCGCAGCCGGGTTTGAGCACGCCGTCGCCGGCTTCCAGCGACTGGCGCGAAACCCAGAGTGGATCGACAGCACGGTCAACCCTGGGGCCGATCTCGGCCAGTGACAAGGGAGCCAGCGGTCCGGCGGCATAAAAACCCGAACCTGGACGCGACCGGATGATTCCTTCCGCCGCAAGGCGCTCATAGGCTTCGACCACGGTGGATTTGGAAACCTGCATGGTTCTCGCGAAAGCCCGGATCGAAGGCAGTCGTGTTCCCGGTGTCAGGCTGCGCGCGGCGATCCTGTGCCTGACCGTCGACATGACACTTTCGACAAGCGTCACGCTGCCCTCACTTGCCGTCGCCTGCTCGTCCATCCGTACTGCTCAACCTACCATGACAGTTTTATCAAACTGTACCTCATTGTCTCTGGTAGCGCCATACGTCCGGCCCGATAGAGGGCGAGAACATCAGGAGCATGCGATGGACAAGACGGCGGGTGGCTGGATCAACGGATTTGTGGGCGTTCTGATTTTCAGCGGATCGCTTCCGGCAACGCGCGTGGCGGTGATGGATTTCGATCCGGCCTTCTTAACCGTCGCCCGTGCTGCCACGGCAGGCATACTCGGCCTCGCGCTTCTGCTCATTTTTCGCCAGAAGCGTCCGGAGCGACGAGATCTGTTGTCGCTGGCCATCGTGGCGCTCGGCGTCGTGGTCGGCTTTCCGCTGCTGACTGCGTTGGCGCTCAAGCACATCACCTCGGCCCATTCCATCATTTTCGTCGGCCTGTTGCCGCTGGCGACGGCGATCTTCGGCGTCATTCGCGGCGGCGATCGCCCCAAACCGGCCTTCTGGCTGTTTTCGTGCCTTGGCAGCGCCCTTGTTGCCGGTTTTGCGGTGACGCAAGGCGTTTCGGCCTCGCCGGTTGGCGACATGCTGATGCTGGCCGCCATTATCCTGTGCGGACTGGGCTATGCGGAAGGAGCCACGCTGTCCCGCAAGCTTGGCGGCTGGCAGGTAATCTCGTGGGCGCTGGTGCTGTCGCTGCCGGTCATGCTGGCTCTGACGCTCATCACCATGCCGCCGTCGCTCGAAAGCGTCGGCAAGGCCGCCTGGATCGGCCTGGCCTATGTCTCGCTGTTCAGCATGCTGATCGGTTTTGTGTTCTGGTATCGCGGACTGGCGCAAGGCGGCATCGCTGCGGTCGGGCAACTGCAGCTCCTTCAGCCTTTCTTCGGCCTTGGGCTGGCGGCAATGCTGCTGCACGAGCAGGTCAGTCCTGCCATGATAGCGGTCACCGCAGCCGTCGTGCTCTGCGTGGTCGGTGCGAAGAAATATGCGCGGTAGGCGCCGGCCCTTCTCCCTTCTCCCCTTGTGAGAGAAGGTGGATTGGCGCGCAGCGCCAAGACGGTTGAGGGGTGCTGGCCGGAACGCCCACGTGCCAAGCTGGAACACCCCTCATCCGACCGCTTCGCGGCCACCTTCTCCCACAACAAGGGGAGAAGGGAGAGCCGACTTGGCTAGAACTTCGTTACCACGCCAATGCCTATGCCTTCGAAACCGCCCATCGCCATCAAGGCCGCGGGCGCCTCGTCGAGGCTGATCTTCTTGCCGACCAGCAGTTCGGGCTTCAGTTTGCCGGTGCGGATCATCTCCATCATCGCCTGATAGCGGTGGGCCTGCATGCCGTGGCTGCCGAGGATTTCGAGCTCGAAGGCGATCACCTTGTCCATCGGGATCTGCGGCCTGGCGTGATCGCCGAGCATCAGGCCGACCTGCACATGGCGGCCGCGCCGGCGCAGATTCGCGATCGAGTTGAATGAGGTACTGGAATGGCCGAGCGCGTCCATCGACATATGCGCGCCGCCATTGGTGATCTGCTTCACCGCCTTGACCACATTCGGCGTCTTGGCGGCATTGATCGTCGCCACCGCGCCGATCTTGCTGGCGAAGTCCAGCTTCTCGTCGGTCAGGTCGATCGCAATCACGTTGGCACCCATGGCGCTGGCGATCATGATCGCCGACAGGCCGACGCCGCCGCAGCCATGCACGGCTACCCATTCGCCGGGCGTCACCCGGCCCTGGTCGACAATGGCGCGGAACGAGGTGACGAAGCGGCAGCCGAGGCTGGCGGCGGTGGCGAATTCCATCTCGTCCGGCAAGCGGACCAGATTGGTGTCGGCATGGTCGATGGCGACATATTCGGCGAACGATCCCCAGGCGGTGAAGCCGGGCTGGGACTGATGCTCGCAGACCTGATGGTTGCCGGAGCTGCATTCGAAGCAGCGGCCGCAGCCGACGGCGAACGGCACGGTGACGCGCTCGCCGGTCTTCCAGCGGGTCACCTGACTGCCGGCGGCCACCACGACGCCAGCAAGCTCGTGGCCCGGCACATGCGGCAGGCGGATGCCGTCGTCATGGCCCATCCAGCCATGCCAATCGCTGCGGCAGAGACCGGTCGCCTCGACCTTGATGACAACGCCGCCCAGTGCCGGCTCCGGATCGGGAACGTTCTGGATCGTCGGGGTTTCGCCGAATTTTTCGAAGACAACGGCTTTCATCGGCAATTCCTCACGCTTTAATCCAACTCGCTCTATTCGGCATCGATCTGGTTCTCGGGTGCTGCCTTTCGAAAGGCCGGCACCGCCATGCAGGCGGCGTGGACACGTGTGATCGTCGGGTAGGGCATCAGGTCGACGCCGAAACGCGCATTGCTGGCGACCTGAGCCACCAGGCAGATGTCAGCCAGCCCCGGCGTGTCGCCGTGGCAGAATGTCCCGGTTTCGGACGAGGAAGCCAGAATCTTTTCAAGCGGCTGGAAACCTTCGTTCACCCAGTGCCGGAACCAGTTGGCGACGTCCGCGTCGCCGGCGCCGAACAGGGTGCGCAGCGAGGTCAGCACGCGCAGATTGTTCACCGGATGGATGTCGCAGGCGATCATCTGGGCCAGCATCCTGACGCGGGCCCGGCCAAGTGCGTCCTGCGGCAAAAGCGGCGGTTCGGGCCTGGTTTCGTCGAGAAATTCGATGATCGCCAGCGATTGCGTCAACAGCGTGCCGTCGCCGAGGATCAGCGCCGGCACCAGCCCTTGCGGATTGACCGCGAGGTAGGCGGGCTCCAGATGCCCGCCGTGGCGCAGATGATGTGGCACGTATTGGTAGGGCAAGCCCTTCATCTCCAGCGCAATCCGCACCCGGTAGGAGGTGGAGGAGCGGTAGTAGTTGTGAAGGACGAGGTCGCTCATTTCTGCACATTCGGCCGATTTGGCCGACCGGGCAAGGCATGGTGGTCCGGAAATTGCCATCTCCGCCTTTCGGCCAGGGATGGCGATGTACTATTTGCCAATAATCTGGCCATGGTCGCTGGGCTATTCTATCCTGCCTGAACTGAACGAATGCCATGACCGCAGTCAACGATCGCGCCCGGTTTCTGATCATCGACGACCACCCGCTGTTTCGCGAGGCGCTGCACAGCGCTGTGCAAATGGCATACCCGGACGTCGACACTGTCGAGGCGCGTTCGATCACCGAGGCATTTGAGCTTCTGGCGGATGCGAAGCCATTCGATCTCGCGCTGCTCGACCTCAGCATGCCTGATGTCCATGGCTTCGACGGACTGCTGCAGCTTCGGACCCGCTATCCGCGCCTGCCGGTGGTCATCGTTTCGGGGCATGAGGAGCCCAAGATCATTTCCGAGGCGCTGTCCTATGGCGCAGCCGGCTTCATCCCGAAATCGGCGCGCAAGAGCGATCTGGCCGCCGCCATCCGCTCGGTGATGGAAGGCGCGATCTATGTGCCCGAAACCTATGAAGGCCAGCCGCCGGACGCCGACAGCACCGACCGCGCCGAGATGGTGCAGCGCCTTGCCAAACTGACGCCGCAGCAATTGCGGGTGCTGCAGATGCTGCGCCAGGGCTTGCTCAACAAGCAGATCGCCTACGAGCTGCAGGTCGGCGAAACCACTGTCAAGGCGCATGTTTCCGAGATCCTGCGCAAGCTCAACGTCTACAGCCGCACGCAAGCCGTCATCGAGGTTTCGAAGCTCGACAGTGCCGAGCTGTTTCGCGGCCAGGCGGGGTTTTGAAAGGGCCTCGCTCCGTCTTCATATAGCGCTTAGGCTACGACAAACTCCGGATAGGATTCTCGAAACTCCTTCAGACAGGGAATTGCATCGCCATAGCCGACAATTGTGTCATTCTGGTCGCGAATTGTCAGGAGTCTGAGATTCGGCGTAAAGCATACGTGATCTACGCCACCGTAGTGCGCATGAGACATCGCCAATCCGATGGAGCTGGGGAGTTTAAATAAAGTGTCCGGCTTGGATATTTGTCCGTGCAATTCGGTCAACACATAAACCGAGTTGCCAATTACTTCTCTATACATCGTGTAGAATGCGATGAAATAAGAAAATCCTTGAGTTCTATATGCCGCCGATTGAAACCAATCGATCTCTCGCGCTACGACCGGTCTAAGATCAAAGACTTTTCCATAATTGGTTATAAGCTCGCCGTATATGGCGCTAAACCGATCTCCATTTATTACTTCAAATGGCAAACTAAATCTGTGGAGGCAATCGACAAATTTTCATCTGTCTGATTTCTGAATTTCATACCAAGTACCGAAAAAGCAATTGCGGTGACAGTGCACCATTTTGGATTACGGTGACAGTGCACCATTTTTCTTTCGTCGCCCGCGTCGTTTTTCTGGGTTTCACGGCGGCATACCGGGAAGGATAATGCGGGCAAGGCGAGCCATTCAGGGACCTATTCGGGAAAATACTCAATATCCAGCGATGCTCCAATTCTGCCCACAAAGGCAATCGTCTTAGCAGAGAAATTCAAAGGGACATCCTCGCGCTCTGGAGCAATCGCTATCTTCAAAGATATCTCATTCAGATGTTCATGATGACGTAGCCAAGACAGGTTTTCTGCTTTCTCGCCAAGCCTCAGAGCCAGCTCGCCGATGGCGAAGTCGAGATCTACATATTCCTCGAACCTGCAACTGATGTTCCAGCCATTGTTCTTGGGCCATGGCCGAGGGGGCGTCCTCTGGCTGCCTTTGACGACTTCGTGGTCGGCGTCAATTTCTAGGAGGTCGGATATTTCGTGTGGGTCAAGCGTTCTTGATGTGACTGATAGAAAGACGGTGATCCGGGTCATCTCTTTTCCATAGCCACTTCTCAAGCCAAGAGATGCGCCAGCAGCGCTCGTAATTGTGCCGGTTTCAGCGGCTTGCGCATCAGCTCGATGCCGGCCGCGCGGGCAGCTATGGCGACGGTCTCCGAACCGTCGGCGGTGACGATCAGCGCCGGCACGGCGCGGCCGAGATAATCGCGGACCTCGCCGATGGTCGTGGTGCCGAGATCGCCGCCGTCGAGATGCTGGTCGGCTATGACGATGTCCGGCACCCAGTCCGTATCGCCAAGCATCTCGAGCGCAGCATCGGTCGAGGTGGCGGGGCGCACCAGGCATTGCCAGCGCTCGAGCAGGGACGTCATCGCCTGCAGCACCTCGACGTCATTCTCGACCAGCAGCACCTTTGTGCCGAACAGCCCGTAGCCGCGCGGCCGCTCCATGTCGACGGTGCCGGCAATGGCATCGACGCTGGCGCCGATCCCGACCGGAACGTCGATATGGAAAATCGTGCCGTGCCCGACCTTCGACGAAAACGTCACGGGATGGCCGAGTGCGGCGGCGATGCGGCGCACGATGGCCAGGCCCAGTCCCAGCCCGCCGCCGGCAAGCCCGGCATCGGTCGGGATCGTGCCGCGGTGGAATTCCTCGAACACCGCCTCGCGCTGGTCGTCGGGGATACCGCAGCCGGTATCGGCGACATCGATGCGGATCGTGTCGCCGCGATGCCTGGTGCCGACCAGCACGCCGCCGGAGCGGGTGTAGCGCAGCGCGTTGGAAAGGATGTTCTGCAGGATGCGGCGCAGCAAGGTGCGATCCGAATGCACGACGGCGTTGACCGGCCGGAATTTTAGCGTCAGGCCCTTCATTTCGGCGACCGGCAGGAAGTCCGAGCGCAGCGACGAAAACAGCATCTCCAGGCTGACGTCGCCGATATCGGGCTGCACGACGCCGGCGTCGAGCTTGGAAATGTCGAGCAGGGTGCGGAGCAGGTCCTCCATCGTCTCCAGCGACCGCTCGACCTGCCGGACCAATTTTTTGCCCTCGTCGCTGGTCTGCACTTCGGCCAGCGCCGAGACGGAGAGATGCGCGGCATTCAATGGTTGCAGCACGTCGTGGCTGGCGGCCGCCAGGAACCTGGTCTTGGACAGGTTCGCCAGCTCGGCGTTTTCCTTGGCGGCACTGAGATCGATGTTGGATTGTTCCAATCTACGCAGTGTCGAGTGCAGTTCCTCGGTGCGCGTGCGCACTCGATTCTCGAGCGAAATCGCGGTCTGGAACAGCGAGAACGCGTTGGCCTGCTGGTCCATCGAGCGCTCGACGCGGCTGACAAGGGCTGCGTTGATCTTCTTCAGCTTCTCCAGGTCGTTGATGTTCCTGAGCGGCATAAGAACCTCCTACTCCGCCGCCTGCCGCTCTCCGAAGGCGATGCCGGTGAACGTCTGGTTCAGATGCATCGACCGGTACTGTTCGCCATAGGTGCCGAAGCCGATGACGTTGTTGACCTTGTAGAGTTCCGAAATCTCCCGAAAGACCTGCCGGTTGCGCGCGTCGAGTCGGCGCAGCACGCAGTCGAAGCCGAGGATCATGTCGATGCCGCCAAGCCTTTCCTCGACATCCCTGAAGGCGGCACGTGTCGATTCAACCATGTTCTTGGGCTGGGCGATGGAAAGGACGACGCCATCGTCGATGGCGCAGAAGAACGACAGCGAGCCGTCGGCGTGCATTTTCTGAATCGAGCGGCAGTAAAACTCGCCGCCCACTTTCACCACCACCGGGTGCGAGGCAAAACTCAGTGGCGTCAGCATCTGCCGGATGACACCGACCGAGGCGGCGTATTCCTCGGCGGCATTGGTGGCGTTGAATTCGCGCACGGTGCGGTAATCGGGATCGGACGCGGTCACCACCAGCTTCTCGTCGGTGGGAACGAAATTGTCGGTCTTGAACACGTGGAAAGGAATTTCCGTGGTGATCAGCACGATGATGGCACAGTCGGAGGCAACCTTGCCGTTCGAGATCAGCCGCGTCGTCTCGAATTTCAGATCGTCGCCGGCCGAACCGCCGATCAGCGGAATGTCGTCGAGCCCCCAGTGGATGGCGGAGGTCACCGCTTCTTCGGCATAGGACAGCCCGTCGATGAAGCAGAGCGCGAAGGTGGTGTTGGTCCGTTCGTAGCCGACGCGGCCCTGCAGCGCGCGCCGCAGCGCCCCGACTTCACCGGTGATCCTGTCCATGCCCGACGAAGAGAGACTGTCGACCATGGTGCTTGCGACCGAAAACGATGCTGATGGAAAGAGCAAGGCGAGGATCTGGCCTTCCTCCAGACCGCGCGGCGTGATTTCGCCGGCGGTGGAGCAGCCGGCATAGGCAAGTGCCGGCGCGTTGATCTTCAGCGCGTCCGACAGGGCCGCCGCATCGACAAGGCTCTGGGAGAAAAACAGCAGGGCGAAACCCGCATCGATGGCTGCGGCTTCAGCCGCGACCGCCTGGGTGAACACATTGGCGTCGGGCTCATCCGTGGTGAGCACCGATAGGCCGCATGCATAGCGCGTCCGTGAACTGGCCAGCGGCTTCCTCCTCGATTCCTCCGACGCTCTTTTTGTGCGCGTCTGGCGCGCCGGCGTCGAAGTCATTGTTGTCTTCAAGTGCTGCTTTGGCAATGAGCCAACACGATGGATTTGAAGTTTCTGCTATTTTGACGGCAGCAACATGGACAAAGTCACATCGGTCTATGCCTCCGCCTTCATTGCGGCGTCGCCTGCCGGCGTCATGGTCGGGAAGAACGACGACCAGCTCAGGCAAGTTATGGAGCAAGGTTATGCTCATTATCGAGCGATCGGTACGAAGGAGATGCGGATACGGGCACCTCGCCGATAGACGAGCATCATTTGCGTTGCTCACGTCGCCTGGACGTCGATCTATGCGCGCAAACGCCAACCGGACGTCACGATAGATTTCGACGTCCACTACCTCGTCCAGAAGCTGGACGGAGAGCCGAAAACATTTGGGTGGGTGTCAGGCGACGAGCAGGAGGTTCTCAGAAAACACGGCGTCGGCTGAATCGGCTTGCCGCGCTAGCCGTTCGTGGCCGCAAGGCGGCATCGCCACAGCGATCGTGGTTTCGCTTCGCTCCGCCGTTCCGGCCTTTGCGTGACCGAAAGTACAATAGGCGGATTTTCGGGCGAACTGCATTCTCACGACTTCGGGATTGCAAGCTGCTTTTTCCGCACGTTATACGGGAGGGGAAGAGCGGCAGCCGGGAGCACTCACGCGGCATCGGCGACAAGACGACCAAGGTAAATTACCCAGGGAGATTTCATGTCGGACATATCGTTGACGGTGAACGGAAAGCGGGTCGGTGGCGTCACCGAAGACCGCACGTTGCTGGTTCATTTCTTGCGGGAGAATCTTGGACTCACCGGCACCCATGTCGGTTGCGACACTTCGCAATGCGGCGCCTGTGTGGTCCATGTCGACGGCAAGGCGGTAAAGTCCTGCACAATGCTTGCGGTGCAAGCCTCCGGGTCGACCATCGCGACGATCGAAGGCTTGGCGGACGGAGCCGACCTGCATCCAGTGCAAGCGGCGTTCAAGGAGCATCACGGATTGCAGTGCGGTTTCTGCACGCCGGGCATGATTATGACGGCGACCGACATGATCAACCGTCACCCCGAAGGCCTCGACGAGGCCACGGCGCGCGCCGAGCTCGAAGGCAACATCTGCCGCTGCACCGGCTACCACAACATCGTGAAGGCGATCCTCGCCGCATCGGAGACGATGGCCAAGGGAGCCGCCAAGGGCAAGGCCAGGCAAGCTGCGTGAGGGATGAAGTGAGTAGGGGAATAGGGAATAGGGAGTAGGGAGTAGCGATTTGGCTCTTAATTCCCTATTGCCCGACTCCCTTACCCCTATTCCCCTACTTTTTCGGGAGGAATTTCTGCGATGGGCATTGAAGGTGTTGGCGCTCGTGTGGCGCGCAAGGAAGACAAGCGGTTCATTACCGGCGCCGGCCGCTATGTCGACGACATGGTGGTTCCCGGCATGAAGCATGCGGCCTTCGTCCGCAGCCCGCACGCGCATGCGCAGATCCAGAAGATCGATGTCAAAAAGGCCCAGGCCATGCCGGGCGTCATCGGCGTGCTGACCGGCGAGGAACTCAAGGCCGACGGCATCGGCAATCTCATCTGCGGCTGGATGATCCATTCCAAGGACGGCACGCCGATGAAGATGGGGGCGTGGTCGCCGCTGGCCTTCGACAGGGTCCGCTATGTCGGCGACGCGGTGGTCGTCGTGGTCGCCGAAACCAAGGGCCAGGCGCGCGACGCGGCCGAAGCGGTCGACATCACCTACAAGGAATTGAAAGCAGTCGTCGATGCTCCGAAGGCGCTCGAAAGGAGCGCACCACAGATCCACCCGGAAGCCGACGGCAATCTGATTTTCGACTGGGAGCTCGGCGACAGCACAGCGACCAATGCGGCGATCAAGGCCGCTGCCCACGTCACCCGCATGAAGATCGTCAACAACCGGCTGGTGCCCAACGCCATGGAGCCGCGTGCGGCACTAGGCTATTACGACAAGGCCGAGGACCACTACACGTGCTGGACGACCTCGCAGAACCCGCATCTCGCGCGTCTGGTGATGAGCGCCTTCTACAATGTCGCGCCCGAAAACAAGCTGCGCGTCATCGCGCCGGATGTCGGCGGCGGCTTCGGCTCGAAGATTTATATCTATCCGGAAGAAATCATCTGCCTGTGGGCCTCGAAGAAGACCGGCGTGCCGGTCAAATGGGTCGCTGACCGCACCGAGAGCTTTCTCACCGACGCCCATGGCCGTGACCATGTCTCGACGGTCGAAATGGCTTTCGACAAGGACAACAGGATCACCGGGCTGAAGGTCGACACCATCGCCAACCTCGGCGCCTACATGTCGCTGTTCTCGTCCTGCGTGCCGACCTATCTCTACGCGACGCTGTTGTCGGGCCAGTACGACATTCCGGCGATCCACGCCAATGTGCGCGCCGTCTATACCAACACCGCACCGGTCGACGCATATCGCGGGGCAGGGCGGCCCGAGGCCACCTATCTGCTCGAACGCGCCATGGAGACCGCCGCCCGTGAGTTGGGCGTGTCGCCGGCGGAGCTTCGCCGAAAGAACTTCATCACATCGTTCCCGCACCAGACGCCGGTCATCATGAATTATGATGCCGGCGATTATGCCGTTTCGCTGGACGCGGCGATGGAGGCTGCCGATTATGCCGGTTTTACCCAGCGCAAGGCGGCCGCCAGAGCGAATGGCAAGCTGCGCGGCATCGGCATGAGCTGCTATATCGAGGCCTGCGGGCTGGCGCCGTCGGCGGCGGTCGGCAGTCTTGGAGCGGGTGTCGGCCTGTGGGAATCAGCCGAGGTACGCGTCAACGCCGCCGGAACGATCGAAGTATTGACCGGCTCGCACAGCCATGGCCAGGGCCATGAGACGACTTTCGCACAACTGGTCAACCAGCGCTTCGGCGTGCCGATCGACAGTGTTTCGATCGTCCATGGCGATACCGACAAGGTCCAGATGGGCATGGGCACCTATGGCTCGCGCTCGGGCGCCGTCGGCATGTCGGCTGTCGCCAAGGCGCTCGACAAGGTCGAGGCCAAGGCCAAGAAGATCGCCGCCCATCTGCTCGAGGCCGACGAGGGCGACATCGTCATCGAAAACGGTGCATTGAAGGTCACCGGCACCGACAGACAAGTGCCGTGGTTTCAGATGGCGCTTGCCGCCTACACCGCCCACAACCTGCCGGGCGGCATGGAGCCGGGGCTGAAGGAGACTTCATTCTACGATCCGTCGAACTTCACTTTCCCCGCCGGCTGCTATGTCTGCGAGGTCGAGATCGATCCGGAAACCGGCGTCACCGAGATCGTCCAGTTCGTCGCCGCCGACGATTTCGGCAACATCATCAATCCAATGATCGTCGAAGGCCAGGTGCATGGCGGCGTCGCCCAAGGCATCGGCCAGGCCTTGCTGGAGGGCACCCGCTACGACGCCAGCGGGCAGCTTTTGACTGCGAGCTATATGGACTACACCATGCCGCGAGCCGACGACCTGCCGTCGTTCAAGGTCTCGACCTCGAACACGCCGTGCCCGGGGAATCCGCTCGGCATCAAGGGCTGCGGCGAGGCCGGCGCCATCGGCTCACCGCCGGCAGTGCTCAACGCCATCACCGACGCCATCGGCATCACCGATATCGCCATGCCGGCATCGCCGTCCACGGTCTGGGCAGCGATCCGGGCGACGACGAAACACTGAAAGGGGTGAATAGTGAATGGTCGATAGTGAATAGTAAGATTGGCGTCGAGTTCACGAAGCTTCCGATTCACCATTCACCGTTCACTAATTCACTTTAGCGGAGAGTCCCATGTACTCAGTCAATTATCACCGCGCCGCCTCGGTCGCTGATGCCGTCAAGCTGCTAGAGAGCGGCGATGCGAAGCTGCTGTCGGGCGGCATGACGCTGATCCCGGCGATGAAGACGCGGCTTGCCGCACCGTCCGATCTCGTCGACCTTTCGCATATCGAGGAATTGAAAGGCATCGAGGTGTCGGGCAGCACCATCACCATCCGCGCCGGCACCACGCATTACGACGTCGCCCGCGACGAGAGGCTGAAGACGGCCTGTCCGGCTTTGGCCCACATGGCTTCTCTGATCGGCGATCCGGCCGTACGCTACAAGGGCACGATCGGCGGCTCGGTCGCCAATAATGACCCGGCGGCCGATTACCCGGCAGCACTTCTTGCGCTTGACGCCACTATCGTCACCAACAGGCGCGAGATCGCTGCCGACACGTTCTTCACCGGCCTGTTCGAGACGGCGCTGGAGGACGGCGAGATCGTCACCGCGGTGACCTTCACCGCGCCGGCCAAGGCGGCCTATGAAAAATTCCGCAATCCGGCATCGCGCTATGCGATCGTCGGTGTGTTCGTGGCCAAGGGCGCGGACGGAGTCCGCGTCGCCGTCACCGGGGCCGGCGACAACGGCGTCTTTCGTTCCAAGGAAATCGAGGCGGCACTTGCCACGAATTTCGACGCCGCTGCCCTCAACGGAGTGAAAGTGCCGGCGAATGATTTGATGACTGACATCCATGCCTCGGCCGATTATCGCGCCAATCTGATCATGGTGATGGCCAAGCGCGCGGTGGCTGCCGCCAACGCCTGAAGATACCGATCGCCGGGTCTTGGGTTTGTCATCTTTGGGGAAGGGGCCTTCGCGGCCCCTTTTTCGTCGCTCTCGGGCATTACGGCCGTACAGGCCAAAGGGTGGCCATCTCGCACTTGCACAGCGCTCTATTGCACTGCAATATGCATGGAGGAATGCGAGCCGGGGCTCGGAGCGCACGGTCACAGCCCGCAGCCCTTTCGCATCATTCAAATGCGAAAGGACCGGCATGACGGATATCTCCGCGGCGCAGCTTGTCGTGTCCCGGTCCGCCGCCGACACGTCGTCGAGAACAAGGCTGGCCTATCTCGACGGATGGCGCGGCCTGTCGATCGCACTGGTGCTGATCGGCCACTTCTTTCCCGTTCCCGGGATCAACCTCGGTGTCATGGGCGTCGAGTTCTTCTTCGTGCTCAGCGGCCGGCTCATGGCCGAGATTCTCTTTGTCGAACGCTATCCTCTCAAGGCGTTCTTCAAGCGCCGGTTCTCCCGCATCTATCCGGCGCTGCTGGTTTTCGTCGTCGCTTCGATGGTTGCGTTGTCCGGCACGTTTGTCGCCTTCAAATGGAAGGCGGCGCTGACGGCGCTGACATTCACCTACAATTATGCCGGGATTCTCGTCAGCCGCGCCGGCGCGCTCGACCATATCTGGTCGCTATGCGTCGAAGAACATGCCTATGTCATCCTGGCGGTGATCAGTTTTTTCGTTTCAGGGCGTGCCCGCGTCGTCTTGCTGCTCAGCGCGCTGTCGGTGCTGGCCATGGCAAACGGCGCGATTTCGTACTGGGTCTTCGCAATGGACTACGAGACCACCTATTGGCGGACCGACGTGCACATCGCTTCGATCCTGCTGTCGGCGGTGATATGCCTGCTCAAGGCCGACGACAGGCTGCCAGCCTTGTTCGAGGGGCCGCATGTCGCCGTCGCGGCGTCCGTCGGGGCGGTTCTTCTGTTCATGGATGCGGTGCCGACGCCGATCCATTATCTGGTCGCGGTGCCGCTGTTGGCGCTCGCCGTCAACTCGCTCGATTTCAGCACACGGTACCTGACCGGATTTTTGTCCTGCTGGCCGATGGCGACGCTGGGACTGTGGTCGTATTCGCTCTATCTGTGGCAGCAGCCGTTCTACAAATTCGTCTATTCACAGGGCAGTGCGCCGCTGCTGATGCTGGCCGGGGCGTTCGCTTGCGCTTTGTGCAGCTATTACATCGTCGAAAAGCCTGCCCGTGGCTGGCTGAACCGCAATTGGTAGGGCTGTCGCCTCAGCCGGTGATCTGCCTGGTATAGTAGCGGACCGCCTTCTTGCCGCCGTGGATCACCGCGTCGCCGACCTCGACGAAGCCAAGCGCGGCGTGAAAGGCGTCTGAAGCCGGATTGGGCGGCTCGGCATTCACCTCGCAAGTGACGATGGTCTGGCCGGCATGCAATACATGGTCGAACAGATCCTCATAGAGCCTGCGGGCATGGCCGCGACCACGCGCTTCTCCTGCAACGACGACACGGTCGACATAGACGAAGCGCGAATAGCGCTCGCGGAACCACAGGAAGTTCGGGCTGTCGTAGCGGGCGTTCTGGTCGAAGGTCATGATGAAGGCTTCGAGCGCACCGATGCGGCGCGCATAAAACGCTTCGCCGAGCAGGAAGGACAGGCGCTCGGGTTCGAGCCACGACAACTCGGCCGCGTGTTCGTTGTTGAGGGCGAGGACGGCGGGCTCGTCCTGCGGCGAGACCTGGTCGATCGGCAGGCGTGCTTGCGTCACGTGTTTTTCTTTCTTCGGGATCATGCTCTCGCCGCCGCAATCGTCGCCGCCACCAGCGCCGCGTCGGTCACGGTGTTGCGGTACTCGCGGTCGAGGTCGGTGCCGCCCATGCCAACCTGGGGATTGCGGTAGCGCATCGCGCTCGGCACGTCCTTGAGCGCGGCGAAATGCATTTCCGTCAGTCCGGTTCTTTCCCGCACCTCGGCGGTGTTCCTGGGGTTGAGCCCGCCGCAGCCAAGAATGACGATGCGCTTACCGGCCTGCTGGACGAGGCCCGCCAGCAGGGCCACGCCCTCCAATGCGGTATCGCGCTGGCCGCTGGTCAGCACGCGGCCGACCTTGCTGCGGATCAGCGCTTCCAGCGCTTCGGCCGGATCGCGTGTCATGTCGAAGGCACGGTGGCAGGTGACGTTCAAAGGCCCTGCCGCCTGCACCAATTCGCTCATGCGCTTTTCGTCGACGGTACCGTCGGCATTCAGGCAGCCGACGACGACACCAGCCACGCCAAGTTCGCTCAGCGCACGCACATCGGCGAGCATCGAACGGTACTCGGCTTCACTGTAGAGAAAATCGCCGCCGCGCGGCCGCACGATGACGTGGAATGGGATCGTCGCCAGCTCAAGGGCGGCACGCACTGTGCCAAGACTCGGCGTTATGCCGCCCTCGAGGAGGCTGGCGCAGAGCTCGACCCGGTCGGCGCCGGCGGCTTGCGCCGCCAGCAGGCCGTCTATGCCTTCGACGCAGATTTCGATCAGCGGCAGGCGAGGGCGTTCGGTGTCGGTCACAGGGCGATCCGTTGGCGAATTCGAGTTGGTCATGCCCTAGCATCGGGCTCCTTGTAGCGAAAGCCGGAACTATTGGCTCAACGCGACGGGTCGTTGCCGTTTGCATTGCCCAATTTCCTGCTTGACACATTCATAACTGCCGAGTTATTGGTAAATCCATAGCTATCTGGTTATTGATTTTGGCAGACAGGGCGCCGATCCCGGATGACTGGCATCGGGATCGGCAAAACAAGGAGACCACGATGCAAGCAAGACTGAAACACCCTGTGCTTCTCATTCCCGGTGCCCTGCAGGCGCTGCTGGCGCTGGACAAGTCGACGGAATCGGCTGACCTGCCCTACGTGACGCGCAAGCTCGTCCATTTGCGCGCCAGCCAGATCAACGGATGCAGCGTCTGTATCGACATGCATGCGCGTGAATTGAAGAAGGCCGGCGAAAAGGATGAGCGCGTCTTCACGGTGTCCGCCTGGCGGGAGACGCCTTACTTCACCGACGCCGAACGCGCGGCTCTTGCGCTTGCCGAGGCAACAACCCGGCTCTGCGACCGGCCCGACCCGGTGCCCGACGCGATCTGGGACGAGGCCGCCCGGCATTATGACGAGAAGGCGCTTGCCGCCCTGGTGGTCCAGATTGCCCTGATCAACGCCTTCAATCGCCTCAACGCCGCCACTAGGCAGATGGTCGGCACCTGGGGGTGAGCGGACCGGCTCGCCGATATGCGCCGTGGCTGGTTTCGCGGCGGCGCATCAGATCCGCAAATTGTGAGCGTTCGCGCGCACGAAGTCGATGAAGGCCCGCAGCTTGGGCGGGACGAGGCGGCGGCTGGGATAATAGAGGTGGAGCGGTTCGTAGGTGGGACAGAAAGGCTCCAGCACCTTGACCAGCGCGCCGGAGGCGAGAAGCGGCGCAGCAAGGCCTTCGACGGCAAAGGCTAGGCCAAGCCCTTGCGCGGCGGCGGTGATGCAGAGCGGAAGTGTGTTCACGACCAGACGTGCGTCGGGCGTGAACTCGACTTGGCGTCCGTCCACGACGAACTCCCAGGGCGAGATGGCGCGGGTGCGGGTGAAGGCGAAGGCCATGCAGCGGTGGGCGGCGAGGTCGGCGGGCCGCTTCGGCGTACCGTTACGCGCCAGATAGTCCGGGCTCCCCAACACCACGGTCTGCAGCGGCCCGCCCAGACGCGCGCCGATCATATCCTTCTCGAGAAGCTCGCCGATCCGCAGACCGGCATCGAAGCCCTGAGCGGCGATATCGACGAAATTGTCGTCGAAGATCAGGCTAAGCCGCACTTCCGGGTAAGCGTCCATGAACGGCCCCATCAGCGGCTCGACCAGCAGTGGTGCGGCGATCCATGGCAGGCTCAGGCGCAGTGTGCCGGCGGGGCGATCGCGGGTCTCGCGCAGCGCCGCGCCAGCCGCCCGGATCTCTTCGGCCGCTGGGCGCACGTGGTCGAGGTAGTGGGCGCCGGCTTCGGTCAGGCCAACGCTGCGGGTCGTGCGGTTGAGAAGCCGCACCCCCAGACGGTCCTCGAGCCCCTTGACCGCCTCGCTCAAAGAGGCCGGAGCGACGCCGAGTTCGGAGGCGGCGCGGGTGAAGCTCCTGGCCTCTGCAACCTTCAAGAAGGCGACGATGCCGCTGAACTGGTCGAGGCGCATTATGAGGTTATTCCAAATAGCCTTGTCGAACTATACGGGTTTTTTCCGGTGAAGAAAATGCCTCATGCTGGGTTTAGCCTCGCCGTTGCGACGGCTCGAAAGGCAACTCGAAAGGCAAGGAGACAGGATCGATGACCAGGCTCGCTTCGCTTGCCGCCGGCGCTCTCCTGGCGGTGTCTGCCGCTCCCGCGAACGGCGGTCCGCAGGAAGACCGCAACATCCAGCTGATCAAGGACTATTACGCAGCTTATGCGACCGGGAACCCGGAGGCCGTCCGGCCCTTCCTCGCGCCAGACATCGTCTGGCGCATTCCGGGCCATCATCCGCTGGCCGGCGACAAGCGCGGGCCGGAGGAAGTGGTCGCCTTCTTCCGTGGCCTGGCCGATGGCAAATTCAGGGCCGAGCCGATCCTCTTCCAGGCGCAGGGCGACCTCGTCGTCGACATCCATCGCGGCTGGTCGAACGTCGGCTCAGGTCCCGAGATCGACCAGCTCTACGCCCTGATGTTTCGCATCAAGGACGGAAAGATCGCCGAGGCGCAGAATTTTTTGACCGACATGTACCAGTCGGACGCCTTCTACTGGACGCACTACCCGCTGAAGCCACTGCCCGGCCGACTGGCGGATGACCGCTAGACGGCGGCTTTGCTCAACCTGCCGCTCCCGCGCCAAGCAAAGGAGATTTGCGATGCTGAAAACCCTGACATTAGCCGCAGCAACTGCCGTCGCGCTCGGCTCCAGCGCCTTCGCCGCACCGCGGGTCGAGCGCGTCACTTTCACCTCGCACGGTGAGCAGATCGTTGGCGATCTTTATCTGCCCGAGGATCTGGACGCGGCGAGACTTCGGCCCGCGCTGGTCGTGACCGGCGCCTGGATGACGGTAAAGGAACAGATGCCGGCCCGCTACGCCCGCGAGATGGCCGACCGCGGATTCGCAGCCTTGACCTTCGACTTTCGCGGTTGGGGCGAGAGCGGCGGCGCCCGGCGCCAATATGAGGATCCCGGCGCCAAGATCGCCGACATCGAAGCGGCGGTCGCCTATCTCGCGACCCGGCCCGAGATCGGCAAGGATCGCATCGGCGGGCTCGGCATTTGCGCCAGCTCCGGCTACATGGTCACTGCCGCCGCTGAAGATGCCGCGATCAAATCGGTCGCCCTCGTTGCGCCGTGGCTGCATGATGCCGAGGTGGTCGAGCAGACCTATGGCGGCAAGGAAGGCGTCGCCAGACTTGAAGCGGCGGGCGATGCGGCCGAGGCTGCGTATCGCCGCACCGGCAAGCAGGCCTTGCTGCCCGCCGCCAGCCCGACCGACGAGCGTGCGATCATGTTCAAGGTGCCTTACTACACCGAGGCCGATCGCGGGATGATCCCGGCCTGGCGCAACGAGGCCGATCCGGCCTTCTGGCGCGGCTGGCTGACATTCGATGCAATCCGGGCTGCTCCGCGCCTGGATCAGCCCTTTCTGATGGTGCACAGCGAGGCGGCTGCCATCCCACAGGGTGCGCACAAATTTTACGCACGGCTGACTGGGCAGAAGCAGGAGCTGTGGCTCGACAACGTCACCCAGTTCGACTTCTACGACCGCGCTGCGCCGGTGAAGGCCGCGAGCGACGCCGTTGCCGCGCACTTCAGCGTCACGCTGGGCGGTGCAGGGGAGGCGGGACAATGAGCCCGGTTACCCGCCGGCAGGTCGTGGCCTCGGCAGTCTTCGCCGCGACCCTTGCAGCTACCTCGTTGCCGGCCTTGAGCACCACGCGATCCGCCGCCACGCTGACGGTCGAAGACAGGACCGCCATCGCGGAGGCAGTGGCGGGAATCGGCCTCTATGCCGATTTGCGCGAATGGAACCGGGTCAGATCCTATCTCGCGGCCCGCGTCACGACCGATTATACCAGCCTTTTCGGTGGCGAGGTTGCGACCAGCGACCGCGACGCGCTGATTGCTCAGTGGAAAGGCCTTCTGCCGGGCTTCGACGCCACCCAGCACCTCATCACCAACATCGTTGTCGAAGGCGCGGGCAACGATGCGGTTGCGCGCAGCCACGTCCGCGCCACCCACTGGTTCGACACCCGGTTCTGGACAGTTGGCGCCAGCTATCTACACCGGCTGGTGCGGACGCCCGAAGGCTGGCGCGTCAGCGCCATCGCTATCCGCCGCCTGTACGAGGAGGGCGACCGCGCCGTGCTGGCCGCCGCCGCTGATCGGGTGAACGCGGCGGCGAAGTGAGCAGCCGGCTGGTAGCCACTGTTGCCAGCTACTGGCGCAACACCGTGTTTTTGGTGCCTTCTTCGACCTGGTCGATGACCAGCAGCTTGACTGGATCGGCGCCGACATTGGTGGCCTGATGCCACTGCCCGGTCATTTCGATGATGAAATCGCCTGACTTGTACGTGGTGCTCTTGCCGGTCTCGACATTGGTGACCTGAAGCGTTCCACCCTCAACATAGGCATAGCGGGGAAACGGGTGCTTGTGGACCGGTAACGTCGCGCCCGGCGCGATCTCATAGGACGAAACCAGGACCTGCACGTTTTTCTGAGGCAGCGTGATCGGCTCGCCGGACGCCGTCTCGGTGCGCGAGGCAAGCGGGGTCACGACGACCGGGGTGCCGCTGGCGTCCAGCGCGTGCGCGGCGGTTGCGGACAGGGCTGCCGCAAGCACCAGCGTCGTCGATATCAGAATTTTTCGCATAATTCCCCCCAAGCCAGACTTCACCATCGCTCAGCAAATTTCCGCGCGCAAGCGTCTCCTTTCGGGAGCACCCAGCCGCCTCTCCTGAAAATACCAGGCGTCATGCCGCGCGTAGCCCGGAACGTGCGGGAAAAATGGCTCTGGTCGGCGAAACCTGCCGCGATGGCGGCATCGGCGAGGCCGAGCCCCTGTTCTATCAAGGTGCTGGCGCGACGCAATCTCCGGTCGCGGATATACGCCGCGGGCGTCAGGCCAATCGCCTTCTTGAAATCCCGGATGACCTGGAACCGGGTGACACACGCGGCGTCGGCAAGCCGCTGTAGGTCGAGCTGCGAGCCAAGTTCGCGTTCAATAACGTCCTCGTAGATCGAGAACCTTTGTCGCGATCCCGAACTTTCGACCTCTTCGGTTCGCCCGCCCCAATCGCCATGCCGAACGATGAGATGCCTCAAGGCGACGAGCAGCGACGCCTCAGCCTGCGTTGAGTCCTGGGACGTCGAGCCCTCATGCGCCGCCGCCAACGCTGCGGCGAGATTGCTGTCTTCGATGATCGCGCGTGAAAAAACCGGAGCGTCAGCCCCGCCCAACTCGCGGGCGACGGCCGTCAGCAGCGGCACCGAGGGATAAAACGTCCGGTAGGCCCAGCCTTCATCGGCACCTTGTTCGCCATCATGCCACTCCTCGGGATTGACGACGGCAATTGCGCCTGCCGGAGCGAGAACGCTGTGGCGCCCGATGCGAATACGTTCACAGCCAGAAGTAATCAGTGCGATCACATAGGTTGGGTGCGTGTGCAACTCGTAGCGATGCTGCGTGAAGCGCGCCTTGAACAGGCCAAGGTCAGGGAAGCAGGGATGGCGCCAGTACTTCCTGATCTCTGTCGCGTCCACGTCTTTCGTCCCCGCTGCGGTCAATCTGGTTCAAGACGCATCTTGCGCGACCTTCTAATCGTGATCCCGGATCAAACCATGACCGCCTTTGCCGGCGTGGAAGGAGCATCATGCTGCATAATGACCCCATCGCCGCTCTGACACCAGAGGTCATAGCCTGGCGCCACCACATCCATTCCAATCCCGAACTCGGATTCGATGAGAACGAAACGGCACGTTTCATTGCCGAGAAACTGCGCGCCTTCGGCTTCGATGAGGTGCATGAGGGGATCGGCGGAACCGGGGTTGTCGGCGTCCTGCGCAACGGCGCGGGCACGCGCGCCATCGGTCTCCGCGCCGAGCTGGACGCCCTTCCGGTCGTCGAGAGGACCGGCTTGCCCTATGCCTCCAGGAATGAGGGCGTGATGCACGCCTGCGGCCATGACGGCCACACAGCCATGTTGCTCGGCGCCGCCAGGCTGCTCAGCCAATCCCGCGCCTTCGACGGCATCGTCTACTTCATCTTCCAGCCAGCCGAAGAAAATGAAGGCGGCAGCTTGCGCATGATCGAAGACGGCCTGTTTAGGCGTTTCCCGGTCGAGGCGATGTATGCCGTCCACAACTGGCCGGGCGTCAGACTGGGGAGCATCGCCGCTCGCGTTGGAGCGCAGATGGCCGCCGTCGACAATTTCGAGGTGACCTTCGAGGGTCTTGGCGCACATGCCGCCATGCCGCAGCTCGGCGACGACCCGATCCTGGCCGCGGGCGCCTTTGTCCAGGCCGTCCAGCGCATTGTCAGCCGCTCGGTCGATCCGCAAAGCGCGCTGGTCGTCAGCCTCACCCAAATCCATGGCGGCAATGTCGGCAACATCGTGCCTGGGAGGGTCTGGCTGCAAGGCACCTGCCGGTTTTTCGAGCCCGGTCATTCCGATCATTGCGAGAAGCTGATCGGCGAGATCGCTCGGGGCATTGCCGCAGCCCATGCGCTCAAAGCCACGCTCGACTACCACAAGGGCTATCCGCCGCTCATCAACACGGCCGACGCGACGGCGCGCGCCATCGCGGCAGCCGCCGCCACCGTCGGCAGCGAGAACGTTTCGACCGAGTTCAGCCCGAGCCTCGGCTGCGAAGATTTCGCCTTCATGATCCGTGAGGCAGGCGGCTGCTACGCGTGGGTCGGCGTCGGCGATGTCGGGCCCGGGGAGGGCCTGCACGGCGACCGCTACGTCTTCAATGACGAGATCGTGCCGACCGTGCTGCGCTACTACCTCAGTCTGGTCGAGCAGACGTTTCCCGCCTCCTGAATCGCCAGAGGGAAAACTGACCGCTCAGCGAGAAATTCCGATCTGAATGCGCTTCGTGGGCGATAAGCCGGGAAATAATCATGCGCGACACCAAGCCGACGCGTCTCACCCGCCTGTGGCCACGAGTTGCGTTACCCGAACGGGATTTTCTAGCGCTGCCTGCGCGGTATCGGCCAGTTTTTCATCGACCTGCGCCATCACAAAGATGACGCCTTGTGCAACGTTCGGCTCACCCGGCTTTTTGGCAACATCGGCAGATGCCTGGAGAAGTCCACCAGCAAAGCCGCCGCAGGCCCCACCGACGAGGACCATGCCAGCCACGGCTCCGACAGGATCAATGCCGATGGCTCCAAAAGCACCCAGGCCGATTAACAGACCAGCGGCCGCGCCAAATGCGACACCGCCCGGACCGCGCAGGACAGCGCTGATTTCGTCGTCGTATGGTCCGATGACGCTGATCTGTTCGTAAGAAACTCCTGCCGCCTGAAGCGCGGCAACTGCACGCGCTGCCTGGTCGCGGGAATCGAAAAGTCTGCTGATTGTTCGCATTTGACACAGCCCATAGCATAGTCGCCCGCCGCTCATTCGAAGCGGCGGGCGTCTCCTACCCTCGCGTTCAGGTCACTGAATGATCTTGACGATCTTACGTGTGCCGGGATCAACGACAACGGTCCGGTTGTCGACGACGACATAGCGGTATTCGGTGTCGGGAACTTCGTGAAGCTCGACCGTCTCGGGCAGCGTTGAACCGATATTGAGTTCCACCCCAGGGAGTTCCACGGATGCGAGCGGCTGCTTTTTCACATATTCCCTGATGACTGTCTCCTGCTCAGGCGCGATTATCACGTCCTGAGCGGCAGCGGCGCCGATACCTGCCAATAGCAGAAATCCCGCGGCTGCAGTGGAAAGACGCATTTTCATAGTTGCCTCCTTCTGTGAGCTCTCTTGGCATCCATCTTCGAGCTAGGCTCACTCAAACATGAGACCGCTGCAAACGTTCCTTGGCTAGCCTTCGGTCCGATCCGAGAAGCCTTGCCGTTGGACTTAAGTCTGACCTGCCGCGCGCAATGGGTCCGGCTATCGAGCCGCCCGGAACCGCGACCGCTTGCACTCGTTCGCCGCACGTTCACAGGAGGAGCTCATGGAGAGGAGTGTCCACCACCCTCATCCAGCCGGTTTCCAACCGACATTCAGACCCCGTGTTAGGCTTCGCCAGGAGAAGGAAATGGCCGACAACAAGTGCAACCGAGACTTCCTCGACCACGACCGCCTGTCGGTCGACGAGTACTACGAGGTGGAACATTTCGCGCGAGAAAATGGCGTTTCGCCCAGCCAGGTCAGTAAGCTGATCAAAAAGAACGGTAACGATCGCATGACCCTTACTCAAGCGGTGAGAGAATTGCGCGACCGGAAGTGAAAAATACGCCGCATCTTGTGCCTGGGGGGATCGAAAGCGTTGGCGTTGCCGCGTCATGACTTGCCGCCTCGCTCGACGAGACCGTGGCGCTTACGCAAAAAAACCGCTGGCTGCGGTTTCCGTCCCGTCTGTTAGCCCTAAGTTCCCTTGTGATTGATCGGTTGCAGATCAAAGATGGCGTCGCTTAGCGTCGTTCGACAACAGATTGGCCGGTTCTCTCGAATCGTGCCGCTGGCGCGACGCGCCGCCGACCGGGCCGTTGGGGATATGGCGCGATACAGAGCGACAAGACTGATCGATCGATGGAATGCACTGTCGCTGGCCACCCAGTTTCTGCTCGCCGGCGGGCTGTTCTCGCTGTCGGCGATGATCGTGGTGGGAATTTCAGTGACAAGCCAGATAGAAGCAGCGGTCACCCGGAACTCGGCTTCTGCGACCGCTCTTTACGTCGACAGCGTTATCGCGCCGCTGCTCCCCGACATGCGCAGGAGCGAGGTGCTGGAGGAGAGCGTTGCCCACGCCCTGGATGAAACGCTGGGACAAGGCGCACTCGGCACAAGGCTCGAATCCTTCAAGCTCTGGCGCCGCGACGGTACCATCCTCTATTCAACCAATAAAAATTTGGTCGGGAAGCGCTTTCCACTCAGCGACAATCTCCGGGCCGCATTCGCAGGCGACATAGTTGCTGAATTGGACAGGCACTATGATAACCAGGCTGAGAGGGACAGCGGCTTGCATCTTCTTGAAATCTATAATCCGATGCTTCAGCCGTGGTCGGGCGAAGTCGTAGCTGTTTTGGAATTCGACGAGATCGCCGCCGATTTTGAAAAGGACCTCCGGCAGGCACTCGTTCGGACCTGGTTCGATGTCGCTGCCGTTACCGCACTTTTTTTCCTTGGGCTTTCGGCGATCGTTTTTCGTGGCAGCCGCACGATTCGTTCCCAGAGCCACTCCTTGAAGCGGCGCATTGCCGAACTTTCCGATCTGGTTGCTCAAAACAGAATGTTGAGATTGCGGGTGCAGCGTGCTTCGCAGCGCGCCACGGCACTTAACGAACGTTACCTCAGGCGGATCGGCGCGGACCTGCACGACGGGCCGGCGCAACTGGTTGCCCTCGCTGCGCTAGGGATTGACAGCCCCGTGCTAGCCGATCCTGCCACGCCGGCTGCGGCGCGCGCACGGGAATTGCAGGTGGTCAAAGCGAATTTGGACGATGCGATGCGAGAAATCAGGAATGTCAGCAAGGGCCTCATGCTGCCGCATGTCGAGAATGCCGAGTTGACGGAAATCCTTGAGCTTGCCGTGCGAGCGCACGAAGAACGGACCGGCGTCAAAGTGATGCTGTCCATGACCGGGGCGCACGCACCCTTGTCACCAGCGGCCAAGATCTGCATCTTTCGCTTCATTCAGGAGGCGCTGAACAACGGCTTCCGCCACGCCGGGGGTGCCGGTCAATCGGTCGCGAAACATTTCGACGGGGAGCGCGTTTCTATCGAGGTTTCCGACACCGGCCCAGGTTTCGACCCGAAGATCATCCACCCTGAAAGGCTGGGGGTCATCGGGCTGCGTGAGCGGGTAGAAAGCCTCGGCGGCCAATTTGGTGTAACATCTTCACAGAATGGCACGGTGGTGAAAATGGTTCTCAACATAGTTGAAATAGGACAGGCGTGATGGCAGCCGCCATAAAGCTCGCCATCATCGACGACCATCCGCTGTTCAGGGAGGGCGTCGTGCGCACTCTCGAGCAGATCGGCGGGTTCGAGATCGTTGCCCAAGGTAGCAGTAGAGACGATGCCTTGCGGATATCGGAAGACCAGCAGCTCGATATTCTCCTGATGGACATCTCGGTGCCGGGAGGGGGCCTCAGTGCGATCGAACCGGCTCTGGAGCGGCATCCGGATCTGAAAATCGTGATGCTGACCGTTTCGGAGGAAAACCAGCATGTCATGACCGCCTTGCAGAGCGGGGCAAGAGGCTATGTCCTGAAGGGGGTCGGGTCGAGAACCCTGGCCGCCATACTGCGCACGGTGGCTATGGGCGAACGGTACGTTTGCCCGCAATTGTCGGCGCGCGTGCTGGTCGACTTGTCTGCCCAGTCAACCGCGACCGCGAAACCCGACGTGCTGGCCGAACTCACCAGCCGCGAAAGAGAGATCCTGACGCTCGTTGCCGCGGGATTGAGCAACAAGCGGATCGGTCTTCAGCTGAACCTGCACGAGAAAACCATAAAGCATCACATGACGCGAATTCTCGCCAAGCTCAATGTGAGCAACCGGACCGAAGCCGCGATGACACTGCGCGACGCGACCGAGCATCAGCGTCCGCCTGCCCGCCATCCGGCGTGAAGCAAGGTAGCCTTGCGGCCTGTGAACTCGCCATCACTCGATCATGCCGAGCAGTCTTGCCCGATCGGAGTTCGTTGCCTGCCGCCGAATGATGGTGCGGCCCATCGCATCCCGCATTTCATAATGGCCACCGTCGATGCGCTCGCTGAGCCCGTTGGAATGCACTACACCCACACTTGGCCCGCGCACTTCGATCCGGTCTCCAGTGGTCGCGTTGACATATACTTGTGGCTTGTTGGCGGGGTTTACCGCGGCAACTGGATTTGCGGGGGGATTGCCTTTTGACGATTTTGATTTGCCCTTGCCCGCGTTGGCATTGGAGTTCGAGCTCCCGGGAGTTCCAGCGTTCCCGGAGTTTCCAGCGTTCCCGGAGTTTCCAGCGTTCCCGGAGTTTCCAGCGTTCCCGGAGGTTCCAGAGTTCCCGGAGTTTCCAGAGTTTCCAGAGTTCCCGGAGTTCCCAGCGTTCCCAGAGTTCCCTTGTGCCTGGGCGGCCTGCGGGCTAAGCGTCAGGGACAGGCCGTCCTGTGCCACACGGTAGGGGCTCACGACGAGCATCAAGGTCGATGCGGTGAGGCAGATGGCGACGCGAAGCCTTCGAAGAGATTTGAGCCTGCGCTGCGATTGAGAGCACGCAGGCCGCACATTGATCATGGCGAGAACTCTTGTCTCACGAAGCCTCAGGCGTTGCGGCCGTATCGCGTCTGTGGTCAATGAATTTGCCAATAGCACGCTAGAATATCCTCTGACCGTCACGGTCTGCGTTGCATTTCCACCTGTTTCGAATTCGCCCGAGCCAATCCTCTGTACTCTGCACCATCTATCACGCTTTCGCCATCATCAGGCGGTGTCAAGACCCACCAGTCTCACGGGGAGAAACCGGTGGTCTCGCTAGCGCAGGAAGGGACTCATTACTGCGCAAGTCTGTTGCCTTCATTGATCGGGCCCATCAGCCGATAATAAGCCCGACGGCCGCGACCCCGAACACCAAGCCAAATACCGGAAAAAGCAGCCAGCGTGCCTGGTGAATGCTGGGGTCCATTGCAGCCTCCTGTCACGGGTTGGTATCGCAACGACGCCTGCAGGAGCTCGGTTCCTGAAAACTCTCCCATATTAGGCTTTTGCGATAGCGGTCCCGGGCCAAAGCACTGCCGACGCCAGCCCATGGTCGGACAGGGGGCAGACTGAAGTCCTATCTCAGGCCTTTTAGACAAGAAGGGCACCGTCGAGGGTGATCCATGAGGCTACGGCTGGGGAGGGTGCTCAACCGCAAGAGCCCCGCCAGCTCGAACGGCGGTGTGTACTGGCGACGTAAATAGCTGCCGTTCGACAAATGGTGACTCCTCTCCAACTTCAACCGATGCAATTGAAGGGGACCGCCGTGGGGGCAGCGGACCCCTCCTTTGCGCCGAACAAGGGCGTTAGGTCAGAATAAGGACGATCTTGAGCGTACCCGGGTCGACGATGACGATTCGGCCATCGGCCAATACGAAATACTCATAGGATTCGTAAGCCGGGACGATCTTGACGATTCGCGGTGGCAGACGACGCAGCTTAACCTTCTGCCGCGGAACCTCGACACCCACTGAGATGTCAAAATCGACGCTGGCAACCGGTTCGACCCTCTCCTGCTTGAGGATTTGGGTGATTTCCGTTTTCTGTTCAACGGTCACATTGCTGATCGCGCCGGTCGAAGTCTCATCCTGAGTAGAGGTCGTGCCCTGCGTCTGCTGCTCGGTCTGGACCTTGGCCTTGTCCTGCGCCTGTTGGTCGGTTGTGGCGCCAGCCTCGCCTTGGGTCTGCTGCTCGGCGGTTGCGCCGGCTTTGCCCTGGGCTTGTTCATCGGTCTGCATCTTCGCCTTGCCTTGAGCTTGCTCCTCGGTGGTGGCGCCGGCCTTACCTTGGGACTGTTCGCCCATCGCACCTTCCGGGCAACCGGCCGAGCCGGCCGGGCAATTGGTTTCGGCGCCCGACTGGGTTTGGGCCGGCTGCTGTTCCTGAGCGAGCGCTGCTCCACAGCCAACGCCGATGGCCAGCATACTGGTGATCAGAACTTTTTTCACGAGACGTCTCCTTCGAAAAGTCTGTCCCTTCACGGGGAAAACCACCTCTGGAAAGTTTTGTTCCAGGCGAATTGACCGGGCGGAAGTGATCGGAGCCTGTTGGAACAAACAGTGCGCGTTCATGCGCGCGCCGAATAGGGCTCGTGTCTTTGTTACAGCAGAGGTGCGGGTTCCCTTATTCGGCCGACGCGAGGTCCTGGTAGGAGGCGGAGATTGAAAAATCCGCGCTCGCTGCCGGACAAATCTCTTCCAACCGCCGGTTGGTAGACGCCGGGCAGCCGGCACGCGTATGATTTTTTTCGGTCCGCGCACCGGGCACATCCCAGCCCCCCAAGCCGTGCTTGGTGACCGCTTGATCGCCCCGTCGCACCTGCAGGTACGGCGGGCTTTTTTTGTCGGTGCTAGAACTTGTTGCATTCAGCACAGCATGTTCTTACGCAGACAATGCAAATGGCCAGCGCTCCATTCCACGACGCAGCCCTGGGAGTCAGACACCGTGGAAGAACCTATTTGGGAAACCAACAAAATCCATGCGGCGCGCGTTCGGCAGACCGCCGAACGCGGAAGGGCGCTCGTTGAGGACCTTCGCTACACACTTGGCCGCAGCGTTATCAGGAAGGGCGATCGAAACGAGAATTTGAACGAGAAACAAGACGAAGCTGACGCCGTCGTCGGCGAGCCATACCCCGTCGCCTTGCTCCTGGTTCTTTCTATACTCTCGATGGTGGGCGGGGCAGTGTACGCGGTCCTTCGTCGGGAGGAGTTTCTATAGCGGCCAACACAAACCTGCGGTTTTTTCCTTAGAGGGTGGAACACTGTCCTGCGACAAAAGTTTAGTGCCAGCAGCGTAGTATTGTCCCTCATACAAATGCTGCGAGATCGGTGGCCCCGACCAGCCCGCGTCCTCTCCCGGAGGGCGCGGGCTTTCTGCTGCCGCGTCTTTCCGTCGCCGCGAATCGTGCCGCCGGGCGGTCTTTGCGAGAGTTCGGTTTTCATCGGGAGCAATGGAGTTCAGAGCGTCCTCGGCTGCAGGTTGCAGCGGTACACAGCGACATTGCGCATGCGGTCCCAGTCCTGCGATGCGTTTTGCTTCAGTCCCGAATTGGTCCTTCCTTGACAGCAAAAACCGCTCTTCACATATTTCCCCGCAGCCGTCGCTCACGGCTCTCGTGTAAGCTCAAACACTCGTTCAGTTGAATGGAGGTTCTAATGAACGACAGGACTTTCGACCGGCCTGTTTTCGTCAAGAGAGGGGAGTTCATGGTGGAGGAAATCGAATGCTTGGCTGATGCTTTCGAGTTCCTGCAGGAATGGCCGAAGAATCGCAGAGGGCCAATCTTTGACACGGCGTTCCGAGCTTGCCAGCGCGCCTACGATGGCCAAGTTCCCATTTCAGTTGCACGCGAGGCTTTCGCCGGCTTCGCGAGATCGGCCAAGATCCTCGATGACGTCTCTGCAGCTATGCCCTGGATGACGGCACCGAAAACCGGTCGCGGTGGCGTGACGGCGTAACCCATGTAGGTCCTTGGCGACGCCCTTGTGAAAATCGCCGGCATGGACAATCCGCCAAGCAGTTCCTGGCCGGTAGCGATGCCGTTACTGCGACAAGGGCGGCGCTTGAGGCACGGCTTGAGGAAATTCGCGCATTCGAGGACCTGTCCGATTCGACAGATGGGTCTTTCTAGGTCAGAGCCCGGAGAGCGGGGCCACGCTGGGTCGAACAGGCCCCGCGCGAATCCCAATTATCGAGGAGACGAAACCGGCCCCGGCCTCTGCGGGCTGCCGAGTGTAGCGGCAGGGGAGGGCACAGCGCGGGACATTCGCAATCTGGCCGCTCGTCGGGCATTGATGCTGACGTCGCGTGAAGGATCAGCATGGAGTTCGCCATTTATGGCCACGAGCAGGATGGCGTCCTCTTGGCCAAGGCGGGTGATTGGGACGATGCCGGCGCGCGCGAAGCATTCCGCGTCGCTGTCGTCCGCAACGTCGACAGGACCGTCGTTGCCCCGCCATTTTGGATGCTGGTGCGGAGTGTGCCTCAAGCGGAACATTACCGTCCGCTAACGGTGTGTTGGACCAGTGGGCCTACCCCCCACGCTTGGCCTGCTGGAGATCGGGCTGCATCCGGTCGGCCCGCGCCCTGAGGAGTAGCGCGGGCTTCTGCTTGCGCTTACCGGCTCAGCCTTTGACCGTCTCAATCATGGCCTTCGCAAGAGCCTCGCCCTCGTGGATCGGCTCGGGGCGATAAAACAACAGGACCGCTCTTCGCTCGGCAGCACGCCGGCAGGGGCATGGCTGTTCAATAGCCTTACGCACGGGCTTGAGGGCGGCCCAAGCGTTGCTGATGTCATCGTGGCCGTCCATGCTTTCTTCGCCAGATGGACTGTCTCAACGTCGACCCTGAAGGCAGGGGCCCGGACGAGGCGAGGCCCTGTTCCATCAAAATCTAGCGACTGGGAAAGCGCACTGGAAAGCACGTGCGGTAACAGTTGATTCAACCATTGCTGGTATTTTAGAGCGGTGTGGTAGCGGCTCCGGCAATGTGAGGCGGGGTGCTGAATTGCCGGAGCCGCCTGCGCAGTCCGGTTGGGTTTGACCGCGCCGTCCTATTCTGGGACGGCGCGGTCAACGATTCGTTAAAATGAGAACTAATTAAGCGTATGCTAATTGAATCGCGGTTTTGCGGGTCAATGCATGCGTTTGAAGTTCGTCCCGCCACTAATGCCGACTTTGGTGGAGAAGCCTCCCGAAAGCGCCGTCTGGCTTCATGAGCTCAAGTTCGACGGCTATCGGTCGCAAATGATCATTGACGAATGCGGAACGCGGATTTTCACCCGCCGTGGCTTGGACTGGAGGACCTCCGCCACGCGATGGAGAATAACAGGAATTCCGCCTCGGTTTGCGGGAGTGTTCGTCAAGCGGAACATAAGCTTGTACTAACGGTTGTGTAGGATCAGTGGGCCAACCCCCAAGATTTAGCCCCCTGCACATCGCGCTGCAATCCGGTCGGCCCGCGCTCGGAGGAGTGGGCGCGGGCTTTGCTTACGCTATTACCGGCTCTCAATCATCCTTCGCAAGCGCTTCGCCCGCAAACTGGTTCTCATGTCGATCGGACAGACTTGCCCCGCCAGCATATTGCCGAGCAAGGAAGCCGCCCTGTTGCTTTGCGAGCCCCGGGCCTACAGGGGATCGAGCCGCGCCCAATTGAGCGCGAAGAAAGGTTTATAAATGTCGGGAGCACCCCATATGTTAATTCGCTCACCAGGTGCCAGCGCGTACGCAACGTCATACTGCTTCGTGGTGCCATGAAACCCTGAAAAACTAACCGCGTTCCACCGTTCTGGATTGGTATTCCTAGCCTCCCACCATTCTTGTCCTGGCACTGTATGCTTCCAGATTTCGAGAAACCTCGACCCGTCGTCGCCCCCATATCGGCAAAGTCTGTCACTGCGCTAACGGCCATTTGAACCCCTGGGAAGAGAATGGGCCTGTCTCTGCCGTCTTCCAAATGGAACCATCGAGTGGCAACGAGGCCTCCGTGCTTGTCCCAATTCAAGACCTTTATTGTCTTGGGCGACGTATGCTTGTTGACCAGCTTTGGGGTATTTGTGTCAAGGTTGGTAATTTGAGCGCAATTAAGTAACTCGGCATCGATATTAACGACACGACCAACATAATCTTTGGGGAGACCAAGCATCTGAAGCCCTCCTCACTGCGTCCCGCAGGTTTTCATTCTGTCTTTTAAATCGCACTCCGATGAAAAGTCGCGTGCAGGAAAGGCGATCTTTGTCACAAAGTCGGCGGACTTGGTCAGCCGTTCTTTTCCGCGGACCACCCGCCCATCGAGGAATGGCGGGTGGTCCTTTATCAGCGCGGGAAGGGACTTAGCTGCGCAGATCTCATTTCGTCGTTCCGGCCATCGTCAAGTCCGGTCGGCCTCTAGCTAACGATCCTAGCTAACGATTATTCCAATCGCCAGGAATGTGATCGAAACTGCGAAGACCAGGAGCGAGTAACCAGCGGGCGTGGTGGGCACTATTTTCCATGGGCTCCTCCCGTGAACTTGCAGCGAGCAACGACTATGCGCAGGGGCGGTTCCGGGTGGCGCGATGTCCGGCCTATTACGCCAAAACAGGCGAGACTTACGTCCCGTCGCGCATCAGACCAAAGTCCCGCAAAAGGAACATTTGCAGCTGCCTGAGGTTTGGTAAATCTGGCGCGAAGACGCGTTCAGCGGAACATAGCTCACATAAAGGAGGCCATCATGAGAATGCATCTTTCCACTGCAGCCGCGGGATTTTTACTGCTGGCAGGCATTGGTGCTGCTGCCGCTCAGGACGTAGTCATCGAGCCTGAACAGGAGACGGTGATCAGGGAGTACGTGAAAAAGCAGCCGCTCGCCTCAGTGAAAATCCCTGGAGTGGAGCTCAATATCGGCTCAACCCTGCCCGAGACGGTCGAGCTCCATGAAGTACCCAACACCAAATACCGCACCGTTGTCGTCGACAACCGGACCGTTGTCGTTGACCCGGGCACTCGCAAGATCATCAAAATTATTGAATGACCTAAGCGACTGGGAGGAAAGCCCGCCGCGCCGAAAGGTGCGGCGGGCTTTTTTTGATCAGCTTATGGAGCGAAGTTGCCGGTGATGACGGCGAGAAAGATAGCAACAACTCGGAACACATGCCACGCTACAGTCAAGCCGAGGCCGATTAACACAGCCCACGCAATCAGCTTACCCTAATTTCTCTCCGGCAGTTTCGACAGCAGATGGCTTTCTTTCCCCCTTCGGTCGTCATCTCGCGGTTTAGCGAACAATCCCTTGGAGATCCGACCGATGCGGGCATGCCACTGCGCTTGCGCGGGCATCTCCGGCCCTACGAATGGAGCCATGCGCCATCGGCTGTTTTGGCGTCGAAAGCTACGGGCACGCTGTAAATCACGCACGCTGCCGCCAATATCTCCTCCAACTCGTGGTCGGTCGCGTTGCAAGCCGGCATGAGTTTCCGAAGGGCGCAGATTGCCTGTCCGATCGATAGGAAGCGGGCCTTGCCTATGGAAAGAACGTAGACTTCGGCGACTGTTTCTACCGTGACTGTGGGAAAAGAGTGAGTCATCGAGAATTCCTCCCTGAAACCCTGACCAACACGATTTCCGGCCAAATGTGGCGGCCTTCAACGCTCTGTCTGATTGCGGACAGTTAGGCTCGCCGCCATTTCGGCCATTGTCTGTAGGCGATTCATTGAATTGCTGATCCTAGAGAGGCCGGCCGGCGCGGCTCATTGCGCGTGCGATCGCAAGCTGCGCCTCGACCTTGGCATTTTCCTTTTGCGTCATGTTGTCTGCGGAGATCAGCCGGCGTAGCGAGCGCATGATCTCTCCACGGGCCCAGCCCGCTTCCAGCATGCAATCGACGATCGCCTGAAAGCTTGGCTCGACGGCCTTCTGACAATCGATCTCGCGATCGGGATATTCGCCGGGTCGTTTCGGCCGGTTTCTCACCCGGTGCCGTTTTGTCCACCTCGCGATTGTGATCCCGCACGCCATGCCAGCACAGTCGGCAATCCAGTCGAATACATCCGGACCGCGCCCTATCAGTTGCGCGCCCTGAACAACTTCAATCGCCACGCCCGAAAAAGCGAGGAGGACAATCAGCTTTGCCTTGTGTTTCGTCCAGCCGACACTTGCCAAGGCCGCCAAAACGGTGAATGCGGCGGCGTGGATGAGCTTGCCATGATGCGTGAAGGTCACTCCCAAATTCTGCAGGAGCCACGCCGGAAAAAGGGCGAGCAGCAGGAGAACGCCGGCCAACGCGGCAAGGAAAGCAACCCTTGCCGCGATCGGATATGAACCTGCGCGCAACAATATAGGTCAGCCCTTCATCCGAAGTTTGCAGAGGCCACCGCCAGCACGAAGCGGTCTAGAGCTGGGGCAGATTGTTAATTTCCAGCGGATCGGCGCATCAGCCGAATAGATGAAAGCTTTGAAGCTGCGGCCAAAGGCGGGCAAGATGCTATTCCCTTCGGACTGGGTCCTTACCAGCCGGCTAGGAGCTCTAGTCAGAGCAAATCGCTCCCCCTCGGCGCGGTGCTCGAAACAGAACCAGTGGGGCGTCTGCCTCGGCTTCGCAAAAGCCCCATCCTGCATTCTTCCCGCAGCCGATGCTCGCACCTATGGTGCTGAATGCTAGGGCGCGTGACGGGCTCCATTGCACTTGCAAGGCGGATCAGCTCGTCATTCATCGAATCTCACTTCAGTCGTGGAAGATTCCACAGCCGATCTTGACGAGCCCGGACGGCAAGATCCACTGGCTCACGGAAAGATCCCGGGGATGAACGGCTGATCGTGGCTCCCAGGAAGGTGGCCGGCGCCGCTTTGGGGGGCGTTGGGGTAGATTGCCTGTAGGGCGCCGGCCTGGCGGATTGGGGTCCGCCGCACCAAGAAGCTAACAGAGCTTGCGACCGTGGATATGGCGTGATCGCGGAAGTACCGTGCTTGGAGTATGTTCCTATCCAGCCGTGTTAGCGCGATGGCCGACAAACCGGCGACAACTTACATCGTGAGTGTCTTCGAGAAACCGCACTGGCGAACGGTGCTGACCACGAAGGACAAGGTCAAGGCGGAAGCTATGGCGAAAGAGATCGGCGAGAAGGTTCAGATCGAAGAGATCACGCCGAAGGGGAAGCGCTAGCCGGTCAGCTTAGTGAAGTCGTGGCGGCGCGCGAACGTGTGCCAGCAAATTCGTTTCATTGGCCACCCCGGATTGGAAGAGAGTCAGGGTGGTCGAGGCCAGAATCTGGCCGTCTATCGAGGTGCTGTACCATTTAGCGTCGGCGGTTATCTGGTCGACCACCCGCTGGCAGAGCGCCCGATCTTCAGGCTTCAGGAACTGGCTTTGCGGTGCTCGTAGCATCTCGACGCCTTTAAAAGGGGAGTTACTGCGTCTCCCACGCGAAGCCATGCGGGGATCTCCGAGAATGGACCGTAAACACATTCAGACAGAAAGTTACCATTCGTTTGACCGGTGGAGGCGAGCTCTTAGTCAAGAGGGTTTGCTACTATGCGGGACAACGCGCTTCGCTCCAGCGGGGACGGCCCAGCGGCTTGGTTGTGGGGGGAGGCCGCTGGGCCTGACAAGCGAGCCTTCGGGGGGCGCTCACCTGGCTGGCGGAAAACATGCGCTCAAGCTAATGGAGTCGAAACATTCGAACGAAGTATGTGGCGGCAATTCCGCTGTGTAGAAGCCATAAGGTGTGCCACGATGGGTCAACCCGTCTGGCACCGCAATTGCATGGTCAGGTCTCGGGGAATGGGGTCGAGGCCCGTCGCTTCGCAAATGCAGCGGCGGGTCTGCTTCATAAAGGTCGCCCCCGCCTGTGCGCTGCTTCCGTCTCGCTTCGTCGTCAATCGCCCGGACCGGCAGATAGGCGGCCGGCAACGCAATGGGTCAAGCCGGGGATCAAAGCCCGCGTGAAGCACGGGCGCGGCGAGAAGGACCTCCGCCACACTTCGCTGCAGGATTTCTGGGACGAGGGCCAAAGCGCGACATCTCAGAACCCATACCTCAGGGCAATGAAGATCACCGGTGCAAAGATCAGGAAAATCGCCATTACTATAATCATCGCGAGGGCCAGGCGCTCTGTTCGCCTGACGATTGCAGCGACCTCTTCGTCGCTCGACGAAACAAGATCAACCACCGAGAAATCTGTTGGGTCAGGAGTTTGATTGTCATTTGCGGGTCGGCTTGCGACCTCATCGACATTCTGTCTGCTCTGGGTAAGGGGCACAGTTGTTTCCGCTGTTAGAGTCATATCGGGCGCCCGCCGACGAGGGATTACAGCGGGCACCCGGAACCACCGATGAAGGGACTTTGCTCGGCGGCCAATACCAATCCGTTGGTAAGATCTTGGTTGCCAGCCTCAGCCCTCTGTCTTTAACGCAAAGACTTCAGTCTTACTGCATCATGGACCATAGCCCGGCGGCGGAACTAAGTGCCCGCCGGGCCCGTTGCCGACCAATGATAATTCAGAATAGGAGAGATAGTCATGGCTGACGGTCCCACCGTTGTTAACTCAGGCGGAAATGGCGCCGGCACCGCTGTCGCCGTCGTTCTCGCAATTATCGCAATCGTGATCCTGCTGTTGTTCACCGGCGTTATCAACATAAACGGCGGGGGCACCGGAAAGGACGTCGACGTAAAGGTTGAAGCGCCCAGGGTTGAAGCGCCTACAGTCGAAGCGCCCAAGGTCGAAGCGCCAGCCGCGCCCGCTCCGGCAGAGCCGGCCGCACCTGCTCCGGCAGCACCGGCTCCGGCAGCACCTGCAGACGGCGGCTGAAGGATGCTTCTTGGGAAAGGTCCGCCCTACAGGCCCCTGCTTCGCTGCAGGATTTTTGGGAGGAAGAATGACTGGGATTCCGTCTCCGTTTGCGGGGGTGTTCGTCAAGAGCGACATTAGCGTGCGCGCTAACGCTTGTGCGGGACCAGCGGGCCTTCCCCCCAACTTTAGCCCGCTGCAGGTCGGGCTGTAACCCGGTCGGCCCGCGCTCGGAGGAGGAGCGCGGGCTTCTCCTTGTCAGTCCGACGCGCCAGACAAGGCGGAAGGCCGGCGCTGCTAAGGGGGTGAGGTAGAATGCCCAGGCACCAGCCCGGCGAATTGGGGTCCGCCACGCACTCCGCCGTTCGGCTCCTTGCGCGCGGGGCGTTTGTCCTCAGCCTTTGCGCCGCTTGGACACATCTTCTTCCGAAATGGGCTTTCCTTGTCCGGTGTTCTCGCTAATCCCGGACTTGGCTGCAAAACTATAAAGAAGGCCTGCCACGACCAGCACCAAAAGCGTACCGAGCGCCGCCACCTGCCACAGACCTAGCCCGCACGCCACGCCAATTGCGCCAGACAGCCACATGCCCGCACCGGTCGTCAGCCCGTGGACCTCGCCTCTCGAAAACAAAATCGATCCGGCAGCAAGGAACGCGACGCCAGCGGTAACCGCTTCGACGACACGAATCGGATCGACTTTCACGGAGTCCTGCAGAAACATCGGCGCGTGGACGATTTCAATCGTCAGAATACCGAAAGTAGCCGCTGCCACGCAGACCAGGATATGGGTGCGAAGCCCGGCAGGCCGATTTCGCCATTCGCGTTCGAAACCGATCGCAGCACCGAAGATCGACGCCAGCAGAAGCCTCGCCGCAATAACCGGAAACGGGAGGTATGTCGGATGGCCGAATTCTTGGAAAATTTGTTGCATGCGTAACCCGGGCTCACCGGCCACAACGTGCTCGGGCCGGCCCGGTTCCCCAAGGTCTGACGGAGGTAGCGCGCCTAGGTCACGGCATTGGGCTCTGCTAGCTTACCACTGACTTTGACCGGTTTCCCCTGCCGCTTGGGGGCCAGGGGGCTGCCGTAGGAGGGGATCGAGACGCTGGCACGATCCTCCGTCACCCCCCCGCACTGACGCCGTGAGGGCGACCTCGTCGGATGTTTATGCCCCGAGCCATCTGATGATGATGGGGCGGCACGTTGGCTAGTCAAGAGGTTGCTAATATACCTTGACCGGCAATAGCACGGCCTAAGGCGATTCCCAGGGCCGATTGCGACGCCGAAGGCGGCATTCGTTACAGTTGGAGCGCAAAGGCGCAGCGCTCCCGCAGGCTGTTTTGCGGGGCTTTCAGGATGCGGGCAAGATCATCAAGGGCGCTTTCCATGGCTGCTACCATAGATCGATACGTTGTGAATTCCCCAGCGTAATGGCGTTGTCGCACCAGTCTTTGCTAGAACTTAGTGGGGGGATTTGCAGCGCGGAACTAAGCCTCTCCGACGGCGTTCAAAAGTTGGGTAGGTTTGCGTGAAAGGGATTATCGGATGCGATCGATTCTTTCGGCTGTTCTGGTGATGGCATCGAGCGCGGCAATTGCTCAGCAAGCTCCGCTTGAACAGCAACGATGCTGGCTAGGTGGCATGGCGTACTCCCCCGGCGCAACGGTGCGGGCCAGTGATAGCGTAATGATGTGTTCACCTGCCTTCGTTTGGGAGGCCACCAAAGCCTCTGCGTGGGGGTGTATCTACAAGGGCGAGTTCTATAGCGCTGGCGCTATCACGGGCGGAGACCTGGCCTGGAACGAGTGTCAACCTGATGGCACTTGGAGATGGATAAGCCCCAAATAGCAGTGCCCGAGAGCGGCGATGGTGGCTAGGAAGGTCTGGTAACGGAGACTAGTGGCGGCTCGCCGACGTACAACTGACCCGACGCCACCAGAACGAAGCGGCTCACTGGCGGTTTTTTTCGTGCGCTAAAGCGGGAAGGAAAGCGGGAAGGCGCCGCTTCAAAGAGTAAAATTAAGGAAAAGCAATAAGATAGACGTGGCAAATGGCTCCCCGGGCTGAATGAAACCACGAACTACGAGCTGCCGATCCCCCTCGAAACTACGCCACAGCCCACTGTCAAAATTCGAAAGCGTGATCGCGAGCGCGCCGAGCGGATCCGGCTTGCCGGTGGTCCGAAGCCGACATTGAGGGAACGCGCCGTCCGGCTCGCTCTTGAGAAGGGTGAAGTCCGGACAAAAGACCTGACCGACATCGGCGTTCCTCGTTGCTATCTCGCCCGCATATGCGAGGAAGGGTTGCTCCTGAAGGTGGGCTACGGTCGCTATCGTGCGGCCGTTCCCAAAGCGGCTGATGGCACGATACGAACGGCTCTTGAGGGCACAAGATGCTGACGAGAACCGTAGTAGGGTTAGGTATGCTGACGCAGAGAGCGGGGCTTGTGCTCTGGAACGGGCAAGTAGCGCCAGAGAAAGGTGACGCCCGGATCGACGTATCGAATGTCTTGATAGGGCCGAAAGTGGACTGACGGCTTTGTGTCTCGGACCTTTTGCGAGCGGACCTTCAGCTTCGGCGCGAGCTACACGTCGTGGACGCGCATTCCGCCACCGTTTCTAGGAGGCCCTATGGGACTGGAAGTCTTCGCGAGCGTCGTCTCGGAGGTAGCGGCGTAATTTATTGGAAGCGATGCTGCACTGCGCAAAAGCGTGATCAGCGCCGCATCGACACAAAACTGCGTGTTTGCTGCTCGATAGCAATTTCGGTGGGCAGCCGCTCCATCGAGCTTGCGCCGTAGAAGCCGTCGCAGTTGCGGGCGCGGGAAAGCACATAGGCCGCGTCGTCGGGCATGGAGATCGGCCCGCCATGGCAGAGCACGATGATGTCGTCCCGGACGCGCCGGGCGGCGTCCGACCACGCCACGATCTTGCCCACGCAATCGTCGAGCGACACCGCCGTCTCGGCGCCGATCGAGCCGCCTGTGGTGAGGCCGAGATGGCAGACGATGATGTCGGCGCCGGCCTTCGTCATGGCGACGGCGTCGTCCGTCGAGAAGACATAGGGCGTGGTCAGCATGTCCTTGGCGTGGGCGCGGGCGATGACGTCGACCTCGAGATGGAAGCCCATGCCGGTCTCTTCCAGATTGGCGCGGAAGGTACCGTCGATCAGGCCGACGGTCGGGAAATTCTGCACGCCGGAGAAGCCGAGCGCCGTGAGCTCGTCGAGGAAATGATCGGGCAGCATGAACGGGTCGGTGCCGTTGACGCCGGCCAGCACCGGCGTGCGGCTGACAGCGGGCAGCACCTCGCGCGCCATTTCCTTCACGATGTCGTTGGCGTTGCCATAGGCGAGCAATCCGGCCAGGGAGCCGCGGCCCGCCATGCGGTAGCGGCCCGAGTTGTAAATCACGATGAGGTCGATGCCACCCGCCTCCTCGCATTTGGCGGAAAGGCCGGTGCCTGCGCCGCCGCCGATGATCCGCTGGCCGCTGGCGATCTTGCGGCGCAGGTCGTTGAGAATCGTTTCGCGGGGTATGCGGGGCATGGTCTTCCTCAATTCGAGATTTCGCGAAAATTCTCGACCAGTGCGGTCGAGAAGCTTTCGTCGTTGATATGCGCGTCGACCTCGACCAGCCGCCGGTTGCGGGCGGGCTGCCACCAGGAACGGATCGCATCGAAAAGCGCCGCATCAGCTGCCGGATCGTGGAAGGGCTGGCCGGACGCGTCGATCGCCGAAACGCCGCGCAGGGGCAGCAGGAAGCGCACCGGTCCTTCCATGCGGTTCAGCCGTTCGACGATGAAGCTCCCGATGGCGCGGTTCTCCTCCGGCGTGGTGCGCATCAGCGTCACCTGCGCGTTGTGGACATGCAGTTTCCGATCCCGGAATTTTTCCGGGACGGTGTCCCTGGCCCCGAAATTCACCATGTCGACGGCGCCGACTGAGCCGACATAGGGGATTTTTGTGCGGATGACCGAGCCGAAACGGTCTTCCGTGGCGGGAAAGACGCCGCCGACCAGAAGGTCGGGCACTTCCGTCGTGGTGACGTCGATCAGCCCGGCGACGAGGCCGGAATCGGCGAGCTTCTCCATCGACTGGCCGCCGGTGCCGGTAGCGTGGAAGGTGTAGACCTCGTGGGTCGTCTCCATGGCGGCGCGAACCTGCGTCACGCAGGTGGTGGTGACGCCGAACATGGTCATTCCGAGACCAGGCCTGTCCGATGCCGAGGCGGGCACGGGATGAAGCGCCATGCCGGCGGCGGCATTGGCGGCATTGCCGATCACCTTGCGCGAAATGGTGTTGAGACCGGCAATGTCGACCACCGAATACATCATGGCGAGGTCGTTCGGCCCGACATAGGGCGCGGTGTTGCCGGAGGCGACTGTCGAGACCATCAGCTTCGGCACACCGATCGGCAGGGAGCGCATCGCTTCGGTCACCAGCGCTGTGTTGCCGGTGCCGCCAAGCCCAAGCACCGCGCCGATGTCCTTGCGTGTCGCAAGATAGGCCGTGAGCGCCTTGGCCATAGCCGAGACCGCCTTGCCGCGGTCGGTCAGGCCGGACAGTGCCGGGGCGCCCTCGGGATGATGCCGGGCCACTTCGGCCGCGGGAACGTCGACGTTCTTTCCAGCGCCGCCCTGCGTGCCGACATCGACCAGAACGGCCTCGACGCCGGCTGCCGAGACCACCTCTTTTGCATAGGCAAGCTCGACGCCCTTCGTGTCGGCGGTGCCGACGATGAAAACCTTGGCCAAAAGTGTCTCTCCTCCCTCTCGATCAGCCCGCCAATGCGAGAAATCCGCGTGTTTTATATTTTGCGTATTGTATATTCTTTCGCATATTGCATACTAGCTGGCATAAAGCCAGACGGAATCGCCCGCATGAATGCACCACGCCACCTGACGCTTCGCGAACGCATCTATGAGGAGATCGTGCGGCTCATCGTTTCGGGAGAGCTGCCGAGTGGCGGCGCCATCGACGAGAAGGCGCTGACCGAGAAGTTGCAGGTGAGCCGCACGCCATTCCGCGAGGCGATCGGCACGCTGGCGAAGGAGGGGCTGATCGAGATCAAGCCTTATCGCGGCTTCTTCGTACGCTCCTTCTCGCGCAAGGAAGTCAACGACCTTTACGAGCTGCGCAAGGCGCTGGAATGCTTCGCCGTCGAGCTTGCCGTGCCTGAGATGAGCGACCGCGACATAGGCCGTTTCGAGATGCTGCTCGACGAGGCGGTCGCGGCGCTCAGGCGCGGCGACATGGAAACCTACGGAGCGCGGGACCGCGCCTTCCACGAAACGATTGCGGAAAAGTCGGGCAACGCGGCGCTGATCGAAACGCTGGCCAGGCTGGCGCTGCAGATCCAGGTCGGGCGCACCATCGCCAATGAAAGCCGCGACCTTGCCGAACGCGCGGCGCAGGAGCGCGACGAGATCGTCGCGGCGTTCCGCGCCCGCGATATTGCCAAGGCGTCGGCGCTGATGCGGGCGCATATTTCGGACGTCCAGGAGGCCGTCCTGGCGCGCTTCCTGCATCGCGATCCGGCAGCCTAGCCGGGAAGGGGAGGAAGGTCGGCCTTTTCCGACCGAAAGGCATGCGAACGGCGTGCCGAGTGGAGGAGAGTATGTTGAAGCATCTCGTCAGAGGTGCGGCAGTCGCCGCGCTGATCGCGGCCTCAAGCGTGGCGGCGGGCGCCGAAACGCTGCGCATGTGGGGGCCGGAGCAGATCACCGAGCCGCTGGTGGCGGAGCTGTGGAACGGCATCAAGGCCGATTTCGAAGCGGCCAATCCGGGCACGACGGTGGAGTTCATCCCGCCGACCGGCACGATCAGCAACGGCGCTGTGCAGGCGGCCATCCAATCCGACGCCGGCCCGGACGTCATCCTCACCAATTCCGGCATCGGCCGCATCACGGTGGTCAAGAACGCCCAGCAGGTGATGCCGCTGACCAAATACTACGAAGAGCGCGGCTGGAAGGACAATATCTATCCGTGGCTTTATGCCGATCTGAAGGGGCAGTTCGGCGGCGAGATCTACGAAGTGCCGGATGGCCTCGATGCGCTCGGCGTCTGGTATCACAAGGACCTCTTCGCCGAGAAGGGCTGGGATATCCCCAAGACCTGGGGCGAATTCGTCGCGCTTCTGAAAACGATCAAGGAGGCCGGCATCGCGCCCATCGCAATCGGCCCGCGCACGCCAGCCAGCGCCGGCCACTTCTTCGGCAACATGCTGCAGTCGGCCAGCGGCACCGAAACCGTGCTGAAGGCGCTGAAGCGAGAGATTCCCTTCGACGATCCGTCGGTGGTAACCGGCGCGGTGCGCATGCGCGAGCTGGTCGACGCCGGGCTGATCCAGAAGGAGATGGCAGGCTTGGATCTCGAAGGCGCCTCGCGTCTGTGGTTCTCCAAGCGCGCCGCGATCTTCGTCGCTGGCCCGTGGTTCACGGCCAATGCGCGCAAGGCAGGCTATGACCTCGCCAATGCCGCCTATGCGGCAATGCCCTCCGATCTGCCGGGCGAAGCCAAGCCGACCGGCGGCGTCGGCTGGAGCTGGCTGGTGCCGGTCAATTCCAAGCAGCCTGAGCTGGCGCTGAAATGGATCGATTTCATTCTCTCCGACGCGGTGATGAAGAAGCGCGCCCAGAACCCGGCAAGCACGATGATCTATCCGCGCGAACTGTCTGGCGTCGAACCTTCCACGCCGGTGCTGAAGGAGATTTTCGCCGTCGCCGCCAAAGGCGTCGGCTACAATCCCAGCGTCTATCTACCCGGTCCCGTGGTCGACACTTACTTCCAAGTCTTGCAGGGGCTGGTGTCGGCGCAGATCACCGGCCAAGACGGAATGACGCAGATCCAGGCCAAGCTGGCCGAGACCAAGTAGGGCCGTTCTTCAGCATGCCGACTTGCAATACGACGATGACAATACTCTCTCTCCGCTGCCGGGGGGAGGAGCATTCCCGCCGGGGAGTGCGAGGCGAACGGCGCAAGTGCCCATGACTTCCGCCGCTTCCTCTGGCGCACGGGCCGAAGTTCTGCCGCGCCGCCCCCGCCACAATAACGGCGACACGACCGGATCGGCGCTTTGGCTGATGGCTCCTGCCATTGCCGTCTATGCGGTGTTCACGCTGCTGCCGGTTGCCGTCACGCTCTGGCTCAGCTTCACCAATTCGGCCGGCTTCAATACGCCTGCGGAGTTTGTCGGGCTGGACAACTATGCCAAGGCCGCCACCGATCCGATCGTCTGGCAGGCGCTCGGCCACACCTTCCTCTGGCTTATCTATCACCTGGTCATGGCCGGCGGCCTTGGGCTTGCGCTCGCCCTCGCCATCGGCAGCCTCAGGCGCAGCCATGTCTTTTTCCGCACCGCGTTCTTCCTGCCGCATCTGGTGTCGCTGGCGGTGGTCGGCGTCATCTGGGCCAACATCTACGATCCGTTCTTCGGCCTGCTCAACACGGCGCTGACTAAGGTCGGCCTCAGCGCCTGGACGCAAGGCTGGCTGTCGGACCCGGCGCTGGTCCTGTTCTCGGTCAATGTCGCCAGTTCCTGGCAGGGTTTCGGGCTGTACATGCTGCTCTTCATCGCCGGGCTTCAGAACATCGATCCTGCGCTCTACGACGCGGCGGAGGTCGACGGCGCGTCGAGCTTCCAGAAGCTGATCTATGTGACCTTGCCGGGCCTGCGGGAGGTGATGACTTTCGTGGTCTCGCTGGCGCTGATCAACGGGCTGAAGGGTTTCGCCACTGTCTATGTAATGACCGACGGCGGTCCGTTCTATCGCAGCGAGCTGATCACCACCTACATCTACCGGCTGGCCTTCCGTTCGCAGGACCACGGACTGGCCGCAGTGCTCTGCATCCTGCTCAGCGCACTCGCCATCGCCATCACCATCGTGTTCACCCGCTGGCGCGCGAGGCTTGCCCGATGAGCCGCCGCAAAAACGAATGGCCGACCGCGCTGGCGCTGGCGCCGGTGCTGGTCCTGATTGTCTCTCCGTTCGCCTGGCTGATCGTTTCCAGCTTCAAGAGCGAGGCTGAAATTGGCGCCGCCGATCCGTTCTCTTGGCCGGCAAACCTGATGTGGCGCAACTACCAGGATGCCTGGCAGATCGGCGGCTTCGGCGAACTCGTCGGCAACAGCCTGCTCAATCTCGCTGGCGTGGTTGCGCTTACCTTGGCCGTTTGCGCGCCGGCCGGATACGCCCTGGCCAAGATCCGCTTCCCCGGGGCGGGAGTGGCTGTTCTATGCCTTCATCTTCGGCCTCACCATCCCGATCCAGGCGATCGTCATTCCGCTCTACCAGGTGCTGTTCGGACTCGGGCTGGTCAACACGCTGACCGGCATCGTCTTGGCGCAGGTCTCCAACGGCATACCCTTTGGCATCTTCCTGATGCGCTCCTTTTTTGTTTCGGTTCCGGATGAGCTGGTGGAGGCGGCCCAGATGGACGGCGCCAACCACTTCCAGATCCTGACGAAGATCTTCCTGCCGATCTCGAAACCCGCCATCCAGGCGCTTATTATCATCAGCGCCCTGTCGACCTGGAACGACTTCTTCCTGCCGCTGGTGGTGCTGATCAGCCCGGAAGTGCAGACGCTGCCGCTCGGACTGGTGCGCTTTGCCGGCACCTATTCCTCGGAATACCGATTGGTGTTTTCGGGAACGGTGATCTCGTTCCTGCCGATCATCCTTCTCTACATCCTCACCCAGAGGCGCTTCACGGAAGGCCTGACCCAGGGCGCGATCAAAGGCTAAACCATGACACATCACGTCCAGCGGGAAATCCGCTACAATTTTGAATTCGAGCGCAAGCTGCGCGCCTGTTTCATCGGGGCTGGCGGCCATGCCTACCGCAACGTCTATCCGGCGCTGCGTTACGCGCCGGTCGAGCTGGTCGGCGTCTGCGACCTCGACCAGGCCCGCGCCGATAGCTTCGCGAGGCTTTTCGGGGCGGCGCGCGGTTGGACCGACCACCGCAGAATGCTGGCCGAGGAAAAGCCGGAGCTGGTCTTCATTGTCACCGCCTACACATCGGACGGACATGTCCAGGCGACCGGCCTGGCACTCGACGCGCTTGCCGCCGGCGCCCATGTCTGGATGGAGAAGCCGACCGCCGCGACGCTGGCGGAGATCGAGCAACTGCAGGCGGCGAGCGCCAAGGCCGGCCGGCTGGTCATGACCGGGCTCAAGAAGACTTTCTTCCCGACGATAGAGAAGCTGAAGGATCTGATCGGCTCCAAGGATTTCGGCAAGCTCACCTCGATCGCAGTGCGTTATCCTCAAAGCCTGCCTGCGCCGGCGGGCCGCAACGACTTAGTCAAGATGCAGAGCTTCCTCGACCACATCTACCATCCCGCGGCGATCCTCAGTTTCCTCGGCGGTCAGATAGAGCGTGCGAGCTACGACTGGGAGCCGACAACCGGCGCGACCTTCACAAATATCCGCTTTAAGTCCGGCGCGATCGGCAGCTTGCATTTCGCCGCCGGGCAGTCGGGCTCCAGTCTGTTCGAGCGGGTGGAGATCATCGGCGAGGGCTCCAACGCCATCGTTGAGAACGGCAGCAAGCTCACCTGGTACCGCCGCGCCGAACTGCCCGCCTATGGCCGCGCCGCAAGCTTCATCCAGCCGGATGACAAGGCTGCGCTGATCTACGAGCCGGAGCATTCGCTCGGCCAGCTCTACAATAACAATCTGTTCTACCTCGGCTATGTGCCGGAGATACTGCATCTCACCGACGCTATCCTCGACGACGCGCCGCTGACCAAGGGCACGCTGGAAGTGGCGCATGAGATCATGAAGCTGTTTGATTTCTACCGCACCGCCGAGGCCGGCGTGACGGTCACGCTGTGAGGCCGGAGACTGCCATGCCGATCGATAATCCGATTTCGAAGCGTGCGGACGGGGAGGTCGTGCCGACCTCGTGGGGCGAGCTGAACTGGAAGATCACAGCTGAAAACTTCGAGGGCTCGGAAATGACCTTCGGCACCTGCCTGATCAATCCCGGCGAACGCAACCAGCTTCACTCGCACCCCAATTGCGAGGAGATCCTCTACATCGTCTCCGGCATCTGCGAGCACAAGCTGGGCGACGCTATCTATCGGCTGGAGCCAGGCGATGCGATTCACATCCCGAAGAACGTGCGCCACTGGGCCAGCGCGGTCGGCACCGAGCCGTTGTTCGCGCTGATTGTGTTCTCATCCGGCACGCGTGCGGCGATTAATCATGAGAGCGACGGGGCCAGCTGAGCCCGCAGACCGGCGGCGCCTCCAAGACCTTGGTGAGGGCGAGCCGCTTCTCAACTCCACCCTGGGGCGCAGAGCATGTCACTCCCTGCGTTGGCGAGGAGCTTGGACCGAGAAGTCGAGAAGAAGCATTACTCACGAGGTATGTCAGCTTTCAGCGCACGCTAGATTTCGCCGGCCGAATCTATGTAACGGCTCGTTTCGGCGCAATGGCGCCGGGTGCATGTCTTTTCACGATGTTGCCGCCGACTCTACGATGAGAGCTTTGCAGGCCTAGGCGAGGGGAGGGCGCTACGCTAGCTTACAACTGACTTCGATCGGTATCTCTGCTGTTTGCGAGCCATTCCCGCAGAACGATCGGATCGATGTGTAGGGAAAAATCGCACGTTGGCACGCAATATCGCGCCCTGGCGCAGAACGGGCGTTGGCTCCCCGGGCCGGATTCGAACCAGCGACCAACCGGTTAACAGCCGGTTGCTCTACCACTGAGCTACCGGGGAACAGAGGCTCTCATGTGAGTGGCGCAGCCTATAGCAAACCCGTTTCGGCTTTGCAAAGAAGCATTTCGTATTTTTCGGCGCTTTTTCGCGCGACGATTTATAGCAATCATGTGTGCGCGTCCTCATATGAGCCGTCTGACGGGGTGCGCGGAACCGAAAACGTGGTTGCGGCTTTCGTCAGCTGGTGCTTTTACTTTGCCCGAACGGACCACCGACCCGACATGAGCGCAGCAAGCCACAACCATCCACCGGCACGGAAAATATCGGTCTTCGGCCGTCAGTTCACCATGCCGCGCTCGCGCGGCCTCAGGATTGCGATCGGCGTCGTGCTGATCTTCGGCGGCATTCTCGGCTTCCTGCCGATCCTGGGATTCTGGATGATACCGATCGGATTGCTGGTGCTCTCCTACGAGTTCGCCTTGGTACGCCGCCACCGGCGCCGGCTTGTCGTGTGGTGGGAACGGCGGCGGCGGCCGAACTGACGGTTTGCACCGCGTGGCAAGCCTCTGTGAAGGGGCGGTCTTTCCGGCTCGACTCAACCCGGCTGATGCCCGGCGCGCTTTTTTCCGGCCCTTGCAACTCCTTCAAAATGGCGGACCTTCTGCTTACCCGACGTGAGGTCCAGGCCCCGGGCTTCCCTTTGCAAAATTCCCTACTTAACAGTTAACTAATATTTTGATTGCAGCATGCGTATCGACGACGCGATGCGTGGAATCATGGCCGAGGGGAAACCGTCCGGAATGCACCATGGCCGCTTGACGGCATTTTCGCCGCAACCTATTGGAACCGGGTGGAACGCCGGGAGCAATGAGGCCTCGTGGCGGAGTGGTTACGCAGAGGACTGCAAATCCTTGCACCCCGGTTCGATTCCGGGCGAGGCCTCCAAATGCCCAAGCTCCCGCGCACCAGCGCCAGGGGGCTTGAGTTCCGGTCGAAATGAGCCGCGGTCTTGGCGCGGCAAGCAGATTGGTTTTGGGCGGATTGGTTGGAACATGAGCGCTGATTTTGCCGAACGTCGGGTGAAGATGGTCGATGGCCAGATCCGCACCACCGACGTGACCAGCGCGCCGCTGCTCGAGGCGCTGCTTGTCGTGCCGCGCGAGGCCTTTGTTGTCCCCGGCCAGCGCGATCTAGCCTATATCGACGAAGACATCCGCATTGCCAATGCAGCGGATGGCCCCCGCTACCTCATGGAGCCTTCGCCGCTGGCCAAGCTGATGCAGCTGGCCGAAATCGGCCTTGGCGATTCGGTGCTCGATGTCGGCTGCGGCACCGGCTATGCGGCGGCGATCCTGTCGCGGCTGGCAAAGTCCGTCGTTGCGCTGGAAAGCGATCCGGCATTGGCCGAGACCGCCATGTCGACGCTTTCGGCGCTGGGCTGCGACAATGTCAGCGTGGTCAAGGGACCACTGCCGGAAGGCCATGCCGCGGGAGCACCCTACGACGTCATTTTCATCGGCGGCAGTGTGGAGAAAGTGCCGGAATCGCTGCTCGACCAGCTTGCGGAAGGCGGCCGGCTCGTCGCCGTCGAAGGGCAGGGGAATTCGGGTGTGGCCCGATTGTTTCTGAAAACAGGGGGGGTTGTAGCCGGAAGAGGCGCATTTAATGCGGCAATTAAGCCACTACCGGGATTCGAACGTATTCGTGCGTTTGAGTTCTGAATGATTTTGGCTTGCAGCAAAGGCGTTGTCATGTTCGCTTGCGCTTGAACAATCGTTGCTGATCCGCATAACCGGGGTGTTCTTTTTTGGGGGCTGACAGCAGGGGACCTGAAACACACCGCGCCGGCTGCTCAAATGGGAGAAGCCGGCGCGGTGTGGTTCCCATGCAAAACGAATGAGGGAATAACGTGCCGTCTTTACGCAAGAGCCTTTTTGCCGCCGTCCTCTTCTCGGCGACCGCGCTTTCTCCGCTGGCCGCCTCGGCGGAAACCATTCTCGGTGCACTTTCAAAAGCCTACCAGAACAATTCCCAGCTCAATTCGGCTCGTGCCGGCGTCCGCGTCACCGATGAGAGCGTTGCCATCGCCAAGTCCGGCTGGCGCCCGACCATCACCGGTTCTGCGGATATCGACTACTCCGCCAGCCATTTCAATGCCCGCGGCAATGTACCCGGCGCGAACCGAAGCACGCGTTTGACCACCGGCAGCTTTGGCGTCCAGATCGATCAGACCCTGTTCGACGGCTTTCAGACCAGGAACAACGTCGCTGCCGCCGAATCGCGGGTCCGCGCCTCGGTCGAGAGCCTGCGCAATACCGAAGAGAACATTCTGTTCAACGCGGCAAGCGCCTACATGGACGTGATTCGCGACCGCCAAGTGGCGGTGCTGACGGAGCAGAACCTGCAGTTCCTGACCGAGCAGGCGCGCGCGGCGCGTTCGCGCTTCGAAGTCGGCGAAGGCACCCGCACCGACGTGGCACAGGCCGATGCCGAGCGCTCCTCCGCTGTGGCGGAACTGGCCGCCGCCCGCGCGCAGGCGCTGGCAAGCGCTGCGACCTATCGCCAGATCGTCGGCGACGAGCCAGGCAGGCTCAGGAGCGCTTCGCCGTTGTCGAAGCTGTTGCCGTCGAACCTCGATGCGGCGATCGCGATCGCATCCATTGAGCACCCGGCCATCCTCGCCACCCAGCATCTGGTCGACGCGGCGGCGTTTACGGTGAAATCGGCCGAAGGCGCGCTGCTGCCGCAGCTTTCGGCTTCCGCCGGCGTTTCCAGCGCCTATCGCAGGACGAGTCCGGGCGTCGATCTCGGGACGGGGCAGGATGGCACAACCAATTCGGCCAACATCGGTGCCACGTTGACTATACCGATCTATTCGGGCGGGCGGACGTCGGCGATAGTGCGTCAGAATAAGGAATCGCTTAGCCAGGCCCGGATCGAGGTCGATGTCAGCCGTGACACCGTGCGGCAAGCCGTGACCTCGGCGTGGACGCAATATATCGCCGCCCAGCAAACCGTGGTGGCCAACAGGCAGGTGATCGCAGCCGCGCAGCTTGCCTTGAGCGGCGTCATCGAGGAGCGCAATGTCGGCCAGCGCACCACGCTCGACGTTCTCAACGCCCAGGCCACCCTCATCACCGCCAAGATCAATCAGGCCAGTTCGGAACGCGATTTGGTGGTGGCGAGCTATGCCATCCTCTCGGCGATAGGGCGTCTTTCGGTCGATCGTCTCGCCCTTCAGGTGACGAAATACAGACCCGAAGAGCATTACAATGCGGTCAAGGACAAGTGGATCGGCCTGCGCACCCCGGACGGCCGCTGATCGCGCCACCAGTTTCAATTCCGTCCAGTTTCAAGGCATTAGAGCCCGCGCGTTCGAAGGAACGCGCGGGCTCTAATCTGTTGAAATCCAACGCGTCCTCAGATTGGGGATTCTCGTAAGGCGATCCGTCGGTTACGCTGTTGCCATGATTCGAATCCGGCTTTGGCCGGACTGGAAATCTGCAACGAGTCACAAGGGCGGCGGATGTGACGATGGCGACAGCAAGCAGCGTACAGCGCGAACCTTCCATGGAGGAGATACTGGCTTCCATCAGGAGGATCATCGAGGACAACGATACCGGCCGCAAGCAGCCGGAGGAAGCGGACGACCTGCTGCAGGATTTAGCGTCGGTTGCCGTGCCGGCACCGGCGGTAGGCGGGGCGCCACCGGCGGTAGGCGGGGCGCCACCGGCGGCAGGCGAGGCGCCGCCAGCGGTAGGCGGGGCGCCACCGGCGGCAGGCGAGGCGCCGCCGGAGGCGGGTGCGTTTCGCGCCGAGTTGCGTCCGGGATTCGACGCCAGGAGGCCGGTCACGCTGACCGAGGTGCAGGCGCCACCGTCGGCCGCCGAGCCTGTCATCGCACGCATGGAGCCGCCGGTGCGTTCCGACCCGACTCCGGTCAAAGCGACCGTGCCGCTTGCTGGTGCCAGGATTGCAGCCGAACCGGCCCCGGCCGCCAAGCCGGAGCCGGATGCGCCTTCGACGGGAAGGGTTGCGGATACGACCGACAGCATCGTCGCCGATTGGCGGCGTGAGATCGCCTCAGTAGGCGAAGCGATGACCGCGGCCAAGCCGGACAGGGCCGAGGTGAGACGGACGCCGGACGCCGAACCGAAGGCCGAGGTTTTCGAGGACGCGGCCGAACCTGCTTTCGAGCCGGCCCCGCCGCGAAGCGGGTTGGCGCGCCCGGCGACAAGCGAGGCACCGTCCACTCGTCCGGCGATCCTTTCCGAACACACGGGCCGGCAGGTCGCCGCCGCCTTCGGCGAGCTTTCCGATGCGTTCGCCAGCCGCAGCAAGAAAACCTTCGACGAGATGGCCGAGGAGATGCTCAGGCCCATGCTGCAGGACTGGCTGGACAACAATCTGCCGACGCTAGTCGAGCGGCTGGTGCGCGAAGAAATCGAGCGCGTGGCGCGCGGCGCGCAGTAACAATTCGGACGGTCGACGGATGGGGAACGCCGCCGCTGGCGGTGTTTTTGGGTGCGATGTAATGCCTACGGCCTCGGCAGTGGCATTGCCTGTGATCTTGTCAGATCTATCTGTATGGCAGGCGAGCCAGTTCGCCTGCCGCCTCGCGGTTGACTTGGCCAAGACCTTCCGATTTACACCGGACCAGCAAAAACCCGACAGCTCGGACGCCTTTCCATGCTCGAAAAAAACTACGACGCCAAAATCGTCGAGCCGAAGATCGCCAAAATCTGGGAGGAGGCCGACGCGTTTCGTGCCGGCGCAGGCGCCGAGGAGGGCGCGGAAGCCTTCACCATCGTAATCCCGCCACCGAACGTCACCGGCTCGCTGCATATGGGCCATGCGCTCAACAACACGCTGCAGGACATTCTGGTGCGCTTCGAGCGCATGCGCGGCAAGAACGTGCTGTGGCAGCCCGGCATGGATCACGCCGGCATCGCTACGCAGATGGTGGTCGAGCGCCAGCTTATGGAAAAGCAGATCCACCGCCGCGACCTGACGCGCGACGAGTTCATCGAGAAAGTCTGGGAGTGGAAGGCTGAATCCGGCGGCGCGATCTTCAATCAGTTGAAGCGGCTGGGGGCCTCGGCCGACTGGAGCCGAGAACGTTTTACCATGGACGAGGGCCTATCCAAGGCGGTGCTCGAAGTGTTCGTCACGCTCTACAAGGAAGGCCTGATCTACAAGGACAAGCGCCTTGTCAACTGGGACCCGAAGCTCTTGACTGCGATTTCCGACCTCGAGGTCGAACAGCAGGAGGTCAACGGCAACCTCTGGCATTTCCGCTACCCTGTCGAGGGCGAGGTTTTCGATCCGGAAAATCCTAAAACCTTCATCACCGTGGCAACGACACGCCCCGAGACAATGCTGGGCGATACGGCGGTGGCGGTGCATCCCGACGACGAGCGTTTTCGGCATCTGGTCGGCAAGAACCTCGTCCTGCCGATCGTCGGCCGCAAGATACCGGTCGTGGCGGACCAATATTCCGATCCGCAGAAAGGCAGCGGCGCGGTCAAGGTCACGCCGGCGCACGACTTCAACGATTTCGAGGTCGGCAGGCGCCATAAGCTGCTGGCGATCAATATCCTCACCGTAGAGGCGGCGGTCACCCTCACGGACAATGACGACTTTCTCGCCGGGCTGGAGGTGACGCCCGAGCGCCAGGCCGTCTGGGATGAACTCAACGGCCTCGATCGTTTCGTCGCGCGTAAGAAGATCGTCGAGCTGATGGAGGCGGGCCGTTTCCTCGAAAAGGTCGAGCCGCATCGCCATGCCGTGCCGCATGGCGATCGCGGCGGCGTGCCGATCGAACCGTTCCTGACCGAACAATGGTATGCGAACGCGGCGGAGCTCGCCAAACCGGCTATTCGTGCGGTGCGCGAGGGCCGTACCAATTTCGTGCCGAAAAACTGGGAAAAGACCTATTTCGACTGGATGGAGAACATCCAGCCCTGGTGCATTTCGCGCCAGCTCTGGTGGGGTCACCAGATCCCGGCCTGGTATGGACCGGATGGGCGCGTCTTCGTCGAGAAGAGCGAGGAGGAGGCGCTCGCAGCAGCCGTCGAATATTATCTGGCGCTGGAAGGGCCATGGAAGGCCTGGGTTGAGGACAAGCTCGAGAACTTCAAGCCGGGCGAGATCCTGACCCGCGACGAGGATGTGCTCGACACATGGTTCTCGTCGGCGCTGTGGCCGTTCTCGACGCTTGGCTGGCCGGACCAGACGCCGGAGCTGAAAACCTACTACCAGACCGACGTGCTGGTGACCGGCTTCGACATCATATTCTTCTGGGTCGCCCGCATGATGATGATGGGCCTGCACTTCATGGACGAAGAGCCGTTCCACACCGTCTATGTCCATGCGCTGGTGCGCGACAAGAACGGGCAGAAGATGTCGAAGTCGAAAGGCAACGTCATCGACCCGCTCGATCTCATCGACGAATACGGCGCCGACGCGCTGCGCTTCACGCTGACGGTGATGGCCGCGCAAGGACGCGACGTGAAGCTCGATCCGGCCCGCATCGCCGGCTACCGCAACTTCGGCACCAAGCTGTGGAACGCGACGCGCTTTGCCGAGATGAACGACGTCGCGAGGAACGACGAGTTCTGGCTGAACGACGCCAAGCTGGCGGTCAACCGCTGGATCCTGACCGAACTGACACGCGCCGCGCGCGAAATCACCGAAGGAATCACCTCATACCGGTTCAACGAGGCTGCAGGCGCGGCCTACCGCTTCGTGTGGAACTTGTTCTGCGACTGGTATCTGGAACTGCTGAAGCCGGTGTTCATGGGCACGGACGAGGCTGCCAAGGCCGAAAGCCGGGCTTGTGTCGCCTTCGTGCTCGACGAGATCTATAAGCTGCTGCATCCGATGATGCCATTCATGACCGAAGAGCTGTGGGCTGAGACCGCCGGCGAGGGCAAGGAACGGCCGTCGCTGCTTTGCCATGCCGCGTGGCCGTCGCCAGACTTTGAGGATGAGGCAGCGGCCGCCGACATCAACTGGCTGGTCGAGCTCGTCTCAGGCATCCGCTCCGTGCGCTCGGAAATGAATGTGCCGCCGGCCGCGATCGCGCCCCTGATGGTGATCGGCGCCAATACCGCGACCCACGAAAGGCTTGAGCGCCAGGCATCGGCCATCAAGCGACTGGCGCGGGTCGGCGACATCTCGCTGGTCGATACGGCGCCTAAGGGCTCCGCCCAGATCGTGCTCAACGAGGCGACCATCTGTCTGCCGCTCGGCAGCCTGATCGACCTTACCGCCGAGGCGGGCCGGCTGCAGAAGGAACTGGTCAAGGTGACCGAGGAGATCGCCCGCCTGCACAAGAAGCTGTCCAACGAGAAATTCGTCGCCAACGCGCCAGAAGATGTCGTGGAAGCCGAGCGCGAAAAACTCGCCGAGTATCGCGAGGCGCAAGAAAAGCTTTCGGTAGCGCTGACACGAGTGCGCGAAGCCGGTTGACTAGTACTGGTGTTTGAAAATCGAATTGGCTGAGGTTCGGATTGGCCAAAACCGGCATCCGCTTTTTGGGTCCGATGCTCAGGATTTGCGAGTCGTGCGAACTTGCTTTTCGGACGGCTTCCTGCCGCTAGAATAGGCGTTCCGCAGCGTAAATCTTGACGTAAACGGAATGTTTTAGCCCCATTGTTGCCATAATGTAACAATGTGGCCTTGTCTTCGCAAAACCGGCCGTTTTTGCGTCGTTCCACGCGAGTTTTCTGGATTTTTTGTCGATTTGCAACCAAACGGGCCGTTTTCCGGCTTTGCGGGAAAGCTGTCACTTTGTCTAAAATGCGGTCGGCGAAGGTGTACATGTACGCATCGGGAATTCATTGTTGCGCCGTTAACCTGAATTGGTTCTAGCTAAATCCCATTCGTATTCGGGAGGAGATTCGTGAACAATTTGCGTCTGAAAGCGCTGCTGGGGACGGGGTGCTTTTCGCTATTGATTTCGAGCGTTGCGAACGCGGGCGGTTTCGACCGGGGCGGTGTCAACATCGACCAGTTGTTTGATGCCGCGCCATATTCGGTCGACGCTGGCGTCACCTATGTTTCGCCACAGCGTACGCTGAAGAACTTGCAGCGCCTGGATGGCTCGGGATTGTCGTCTTCGTCAGTGGACGTTGGTGGCGACTATGCGGTGCCGCGCATCGGTATCAAGGCCAACCTCTTTGAACCTGTGGATTGCCTTGCCACCTATACGGAACCGTATGGTGCGGAGGCAGACTTCGGAATGAACAACGCCTATTCGCCAACGGCGGTCGAATACTACGTCAAAACAAATGATTTCGGCCTTACCTGCTCCTACAAGGTAAATGTTGGCAAGGGCTCGATGCGGTTCATCGGCGGCGTCTCCTACCAGGAGGTTGATGCATTCCTGTCGCGGCAGACCTTGCTGGCCTTCGGCAATACCGGCATTGGCAAGTTCCAGCTTTCAGACGAGGCGTGGGGCTGGCGTGTTGGTGCCGCCTATGAAATTCCCGAAATCGCCTTGCGCGGAAGCCTGATGTACTCTTCGAGCTACAAATATGACGAGCTGTCGGGAACTGTCGACACCACCGGTTTTAGGGGCGCCTTTCCGGCGGATCTGATTCCAGGCGCTACCGGGGTCTTCCCTGTCTCCGCCTCGGCCGAGATACCCCAAGCTGTGGAACTCAAGCTGCAGAGCGGTATAGCGCCTGGCTGGCTGGCCTTTGGTTCCATCCGCTGGCAGGAATGGAGCAGGCTTGGCGTCATTCCCATCAATGGCGTGCGCAGTCCGGTAACCGGCGCTCCCTCGCCCGTTTCTTTCGACCTGCTTTATCGCGACGGCTGGACAGTTTCGGGTGGCATAGCTCACAAGTTTTCCGACCAATTGTCTGGCGCGGTTTCGCTGACCTGGGATCGTGGAACCTCGACGACCTCCGGCTATCAGTCGGACACCTGGTTCGTGGCCAGCGGCATTTCTTATTCGCCGAACGACAAGATCGAGGTCAGACTTGGTGGTTCGATCGGTGTTCTGACCAGTGGGTCGTCGACCTTCACCGGTGTTGGCGACACGGCAAATGCCATCACCTACACATACGACGACGATCTGCTCCTTGCCGGCTCAGCTTCGGTTAAGGTCAAGTTCTAACTATAAGTTTTCAATAGCAAAAAGGCCGGGCATTGCCCGGCTTTTTTGTTCGAGCGGCTTCCTGACATGCAGGCGGCGTTACAAAAACGCGGCACCCCTCTGCCTCCCGCGATTGTGACGTTTTGGCAACAGTTTCTGAGCAACCCTCGCACCACAAGGACGCCCGGGGAGATTGCCTATTTCCCGCCATAAACCCGGCGCACTCGAGTTTGTCTCGGAACACGTGCCCAAAGAGGCTCGGCAATGGGGCAGGTCGCACCGCCCGCGGCAAGGAAGAGTATGAACGCCAGAGTCATCTCCAAGGCCAAGCTGCCCAGCCGCTATGTGACCGTCGGTCCGGCGCGCGCGCCGCACCGCTCCTATCTCTATGCGATGGGATTGTCGGCGGCCGAGATCGCGCAGCCGCTGGTCGGTGTCGCGAGCTGCTGGAACGAGGCGGCACCGTGCAACATCTCGCTGATGCGCCAGGCGCAGGTGGTCAAGAAGGGCGTCGCCGCGGCAAACGGCACGCCGCGCGAATTCTGCACCATCACCGTCACGGACGGCATCGCCATGGGCCACCAGGGCATGAAATCGTCACTGGTGTCGCGCGAGGTCATAGCCGATTCGGTCGAACTCACCATGCGCGGCCATTGCTACGATGCGCTGGTCGGCCTTGCCGGTTGCGACAAGTCGCTGCCCGGCATGATGATGGCCATGGTGCGGCTCAACGTGCCGTCGATCTTCATCTATGGCGGCTCGATACTGCCCGGTTCCTACAAGGGCCGGCAGATCACCGTGCAGGATGTGTTCGAGGCCGTCGGCCAGCACTCGGTCGGCACGATCGGCGACGCCGAGCTCCTCGAAATCGAACAAGCCGCTTGTCCGTCGGCCGGCTCTTGCGGTGCCCAGTTCACCGCCAACACCATGGCCACCGTCGCCGAGGCCATCGGTCTGGCGCTGCCATATTCCTGCGGGGCACCGGCGCCCTACGAGATGCGCGACCGCTTCAACTTCGCCTCCGGCGAAAAGATCATGGAGCTGATCGCAAAGAATATCCGCCCGCGCGACATCGTCACGCTGAAGGCGCTGGAGAATGCGGCGACCGTGGTCTCGGCCACCGGCGGCTCGACCAACGCAGCGCTGCATTTGCCGGCGATCGCGCATGAGGCCGGGATAAAGTTCGACCTCTTCGATGTAGCCAGGATCTTCGAGAAGACGCCCTACATCGCCGACCTTAAGCCGGGCGGCAAATATGTCGCCAAGGACATGTTCGAGGCCGGCGGCATTCCGCTCTTGATGAAGACGTTGCTCGACCACGGCTATCTGCATGGCGACTGCCTGACGGTGACCGGCCGCACTTTAGCCGAAAATATGGAGCACGTAGCCTGGAATGATAGCCAGGATGTGGTCCGTCCCGCCAACCGACCAATCACCCAAACGGGTGGCGTCGTGGGCTTGAAGGGAAACCTTGCCCCCGAAGGCGCGATCGTGAAGGTCGCGGGCATGTCGGAGCTGAAATTCTCTGGTCCGGCGCGCTGTTTCGATTCGGAAGAGGAATGTTTCGAGGCGGTTACGGATCGCAGCTACAGCGAAGGCGAGGTCCTCGTCATCCGCTACGAGGGTCCGCGCGGCGGTCCGGGCATGCGCGAAATGCTGTCGACGACGGCGGCGCTCTATGGCCAGGGCATGGGCGGCAAGGTGGCTCTCGTCACCGACGGACGTTTTTCGGGCGCGACACGCGGCTTCTGCATCGGCCATGTCGGGCCGGAAGCCGCCGTGGGTGGTCCGATCGGGCTGCTCAGGGATGGCGATTTGATCTCGATCGATGCGGTGAACGGCACGATCGAGGTGGCGCTGTCCGACACCGAACTGGCGGCCAGGGCAAAGGCCTGGAAGGCCCGCGCGACCGACTATCAGTCGGGCGCGATCTGGAAATATGCACAAACGGTGGGGCCTGCCCGCGACGGCGCGGTCACCCATCCCGGTGGTGCGAAAGAAACACATTGTTATGCGGATATCTGAGTTGCTGAGGTTGTCTGTCTTTTCGGCACTGGTCGCTATCGCCACTTTTGGCGCGACCTTGGGCGCCGCGGGCCAGGCCATGGCCTTCGACGACAAGGTGTTCGACGACAAGACCGGCGTGAAGCCGCAGTCCAGCCCGTGGGCGGTGTTTCAGTTCGGCTTCTCCGCCTACAAGAACGGCCGCAAGGAACAGGCCGCGGAGGCCTACAAATACGCGGCCGAAAACGGCCAGATCGGCGCCACCTGGAAGCTTGCGCGTATGTATGCCGAGGGTGACGGCGTGGAGCGCGACGACTACGCGGCGTTCAAGTTCTTCAGCGAGATCGCCGACCAGGACGTCGAGCCCGGTTCGCCGGAAGAGAGCTATGTGTCGGACGCGCTCGTGGCGCTCGGCGACTATTTGAGGAAGGGCATCCCCGGCAGCCCCATCACAGAGAACGAGGTGGCGGCCCAGGAATATTACATGCGCGCCGCCGCCAATTACCGCAACCCGAATGCCCAGTTCGAGATGGGCCAGATCTTCCTGAATGGCAAGGGCGGCGTCAAGGCCAGCATCAAGCAGGCGGGACGCTGGTTCCAACTCGCCGCGGAAAAGGGCCATGCCGGCGCGCAGGCAACGCTCGGCCATCTGCTTTTCCAGAGCGGTAAGATCGTTCGGGGGCTGGCGATGATGACCGCGGCGCTCGAACGGGCCTCACCTTCCGACCAGCCATGGATACGCGGCATGCAGGAAGAGGCGTTTGCCGCCGCGGGCGAGGCCGACCGCCGCACCGCGATTTCGCTGGCCGACGACATCCTCACCAAGGGCGGCGGCGACCAGTAGCCACGAAGCCGATAGTGAGGAAGCCAATAAGTCAGGAAGACTGGCTACTTCGAAAAATCAAGTCGGAAGATCAGTTGTCGGTGGGTTCCGTCGGAACGAGACCGGACTCCGGTGTTGAAATCGGCGTGGCCGACGGCGCCAGCATCGTTCGCGGGCATTCGTCCCGAATCTTTGTCCATGACGTGTTGTTGAGCACCATATCGCAGCGGGCGAGGTGGCTCCGGCCGGACAGCGTCAGACAGGCGACCTGGCCGATCTGGAATGATTTTCCGTTGGCCAGGCATTCAGGATCGGCAAACGCCGGCGTCGCCGCGAGGGCGAGCGCGGCGGCACATGGGCAAAGCGCAAATCTGATCGTCATCTTGAACCCCGGCCGAACCCGGATTGCAGCGGAAACCCCGATTGTGGCGATATGACGGTCCATCAACCGGGAATTCGGTGGTCCGAGCCCCGAAATGATCAGATTGGCGCGAAAGCCAGTTCGACGGCCACCGGCACATGGTCGGAGGGTTTTTCCCAGGCGCGCACATGCTTTTCGATCGAGGCCGAGGAAAAGCGGTTGGCGGCTTCGGGCGAGAGCAGCAAGTGATCGATGCGGATGCCGTTGTTCTTCTGCCAGGCGCCGGCCTGATAATCCCAGAAAGTAAAGATGTCCGGCGCGTCGGTGACCGCGCGCACCGCTTCGGTGAAGCCGAGATTCTTCAACCGGCGGAACGCCTGCCTCGTCTGCGGCTGGAACAGCGCGTCGCTCAGCCAGTTCTCCGGGAATTTCGCGTCGATGTATTCGGGGATGACATTGTAATCCCCGGCCAGCACCAGCGCCTCTTCGAGCATGAGCCGTTCCTCGGCCCAGCGCTCCAGCCGCGCCATCCAGGAAAGCTTGTAGGAGAACTTCTTCTCGTCATTGATCGGGTTGCCGTTCGGCAAGTAGAGCGACGCAACGCGCAACGCGCCCTTGTCGGTCGAGAACACGCCCTCGATGAAACGCGCCTGCTCGTCGGTGTCGTCACCCGGCAAGCCTCTGATGACCTCGTCGAAGCGCAGCTTCGACAGGATAGCGACGCCGTTAAAGCCTTTTTGGCCATAAATTTCAACGTTGTAGCCGAGCGCCTCGATCTCCGCGCGCGGAAACTGCTCGTCGACAGTCTTGATCTCCTGCAGGCAGGCGATATCAGGCGCGCTTTCCGTCAGCCAATGGGTCAAATTGCCGATGCGGGCCCGAACGCCGTTGATGTTCCAGGTGACGATTTTCATGACGGCCTCACTGATGTTTCGGGCTGTTCCGGCGGATGGCGTTCGACGAGGCCGATCGTATTGCCTGCCGGGTCCTTTAGGAAGGCCATCCATTCGCTTTCCCCCGCCGGCCCGAACAGGCCCTCGGTGTCGCGATGGACGAGCATCGGCGGCGCGGTGAAGGGGACACCGGCGGCTTTTGCCGAGGCGTAGAAATCGTCGAGGCCCGATATGTCGAGATAGACGGTGCCGGCCGGCAGGCCATCGGTAAACAGCAGCCGCACGTCGCCGGCCATGATGAAGGCGATGCCGGGCGGATCGAAGCGCACGTGCACCGTCATGCCAAGCACGTCGTGCCAGAACGCCAGCGTTGCATCGAGATCGCGCCCGGCTGAAAGCGCGACCTGACGGACCGCGCCGATGGCAGGCATTTCTAAATACTGAAGCTGGTGCCGCAGCCGCACGAGGCGACCGCATTCGGGTTCCTGATCTGGAACGACTGGCCCATCAAGTCGTCAACGAAATCGATCACCGAGCCACCCATATAGACCAGCGAGAGGTCGTCGATCAGTACGGTTGCGCCGTCTTTCTCGATGGCGACGTCGTCATCGTTGCGCGTTTCGACCAGGTCGAACTTATAGGAAAAGCCGGAGCAGCCGCCGCCCTCGACCGAAACGCGCAGCGCCGTCTTGCCGGCTTCGCCAGATACAATCTTTGCGATCCGCCTGGCGGCGGCGTCGGTCATCTCGACTTTCATGGCGGTCTTGGCATCAGCGCCCATGGGCGTCACCTTGCTTTCGGTTTCACATGATAGGTATGAAGCGCGAGGGGGCAAGTCAACTGCGGCAGCGGCGATGACAAACGAGTTGGGCGACATCGGATTTGGTTATCGGCCGCGCGCGGCCTATGCCTGCGATCCGGCGAAGTCGCGCGGGCGGCTGTTCGACGAGGTGGAGAGCCCGACCCGCACGCCATTCCAGCGAGACCGCGACCGCATCATCCATTCGACGGCATTCCGCCGGCTGAAGCACAAGACGCAGGTGTTCGTCGCGCATGAGGGCGATCATTACCGCACCCGGCTGACGCATTCGATCGAGGTGGCGCAGATAGCGCGTGCCCTGGCGCGGGCGCTGCGCGGCGACGAGGACCTGGCCGAGGCGGTGGCGCTGGTGCACGATTTCGGCCACACGCCCTTCGGCCATACCGGCGAGGACGCGCTGAACGAGAAAATGATCCCCTGGGGCGGCTTCGATCACAATGCACAGTCGCTGCGCGTGGTGACGCGGCTGGAGAGCCGCTATGCCGAATTCGACGGGCTGAACCTCACCTGGGAGACGCTGGAGGGCCTGGTAAAACACAACGGACCGCTGACTGACGCCAGCGGAAAGGGTCTGAAGGGGCCGGTGCCGCCAGCGATCCGCGACTATTCGGAACTGCACGACCTCGAACTCGACCGCTTCGCCGGCATCGAGGCGCAGTGCGCAGCGATCGCCGACGGCATCGCCTACAACACCCATGACATCGACGACGGCCTGAGATCCGGCTTCCTGACGCTGGACATGCTGGAAAAGGTCTCGCTGCCCGGCTCGATCCTCGAAGGCGTGCGCCAGCGCTATCCGGCGCTGGACGATGTGAGGACAGGGCACGAACTGATGCGACGGCAGATCACGATGATGGTCGAGGATGTCATCGTTTCCACCACCGCCAATCTGGCCCGCATCAAGCCGGACAGCGCCGACGCGGTAAGGGCGGCAGGCGAGACGATGGTGACCTTTTCAGCCGAAATGGCCGCGTTCGAAAAGGAATTGAAGGCCTTTCTCTACAAGCATCTCTACCGGCACAGCGAGGTCATGCGCGTGCGTAACGAGGCCGAGCAGATCGTCAACGACCTGTTCGAGGTCTATTTCGCCGACCCGCGCGCCATGCCCGACGGCTGGCGCGAAGGGCTCGACCGGGCCGACGATCGCATCAGGGCGCGCAGCGTCGCCGACTTCCTGGCGGGCATGACGGATACCTACGCTTTGAAAGAACACCGCCGTTTGTTTGACCATACGCCTGAATTAAGCTAGGCCGAGCTCGATTTTGCCGGCCAATAAGCCGGATCCCCGCAAAGCCGCCAGAGCCACACACCAGAGCTACACCAATGAACATCTTCGCCGATTTCAACGCGCGAATCACCAGAGTTGTCGAAGCGCTTGAGTTAAAAGACAAAGACGGCGGTTCGCTGGACTTGTCGCGCATCGCCGTCGAGCCGCCGCGCGACGCCAGCCATGGCGACCTGGCGACCAATGCTGCAATGGTGCTGGCCAAGCCGACCGGCCAGCCCCCACGCGCACTGGCTGAAAGGCTGGCACAGGCGCTGCGCGCCGACATCGACATCGCCGCTGCGGACGTTGCCGGTCCAGGCTTCGTCAATCTCAGGCTCAAGGACGCGTTCTGGCAGTTGCATCTGACTGTGCTGCTCGGCCAAGGCCGCAATTACGGCCGCTCGACGGTCGGCGGCGGCAAGAAAGCCAATGTCGAATATGTCTCGGCTAACCCTACCGGACCGATGCATGTCGGCCATTGCCGTGGCGCCGTGGTGGGTGATGCGCTCGCCAACCTGATGGCCTTCGCCGGTTATGACGTGACCAAGGAATATGTCATCAACGATGCTGGTTCGCAGATCGACGTGCTCGGCCGCTCGGTCATGCTGCGTTACCGCGAGGCGCTCGGCGACGACATCGGCGAGATTCCGGCCGGGCTCTATCCGGGCGACTATCTGGTGCCGGTCGGGCAGGCGCTGGCCAGCGAATTCGACCGCTCCCTGCTGCAGATGCCCGACGAGGAAGCGCTTGCCATCGTCAAGGACAGGACGATCGATGCGATGATGGCCATGATCCGCGAGGATCTGGCGCTGCTGAATGTGCATCACGACGTCTTTTTCTCGGAGCGCACGCTGCACGCCGACAACGCCCGGAAAATCCGTTCGGCCATCAACGACCTGACGCTCAAGGGCCATATCTACAAGGGCAAGCTGCCGCCGCCCAAGGGCGAGAAGCCGGACGACTGGGAGGATCGCGAGCAGACGCTGTTCCGCTCGACTGCGGTTGGCGACGACATGGACCGGGCGCTGGTCAAGTCGGACGGCACCTTCACCTATTTTGCCGCGGACGTCGCATATTTGAAGGACAAGGTTGATCGCGGTTTCGTCGAGCTGATCTATGTGCTTGGCGCCGATCATGGCGGCTATGTGAAGCGCCTGGAAGCGCTCGCCCGGGCGATTTCCGGCGACGAGGTGAAGCTTACAGTGCTGCTTTGCCAACTGGTGAGGCTTTTTCGCGAGGGCGAACCGGTGCGCATGTCGAAGCGGTCGGGCGATTTTGTGACGCTGCGCGAAGTGGTGGAGGAGGTCGGCCGCGATCCGATCCGCTTTATGATGCTCTACCGCAAGAACGATGCGCCGCTCGATTTCGATTTCGCGAAGGTGACCGAGCAGTCGAAGGACAATCCGGTGTTCTATGTGCAGTATGCTTCGGCGCGCTGCCATTCGGTGTTCCGGCAGGCGAGCGAACAGTTGGGCGAGGCCAATTTCGACCGCAATCGGCTGGCCGCCGCCACCGCTTCGCTGACCGACGAAGGCGAGATCGGCCTGATCAGGAAGCTTGCCGAATATCCACGGCTGATTGAATCCGCGGCACTTGCGCTCGAGCCGCACAGGCTGGCATTCTACCTCTACGATCTCGCCTCCAGCTTCCACGGACATTGGAACCGCGGCACCGAGAATCCGGACTTACGTTTTGTTAAGGTTAACGACCGACAATTGACGCATGCCAGACTAGGGCTGGTGCAGGCTGTTTCGGACGTTTTGACGTCCGGCCTGATGCTGATCGGGGCCGATGCGCCCACCGAAATGCGTTAGGTTTGACTAAAAAACCTGTCACCTTTTGCCCACATTGCGCTGGTAAGGGCCAACCCTGCGCGACGTCCATGGCGTCCGAATGAGTGCGAGTTCGGGAACGATAATGGCAGACAGAACCCAGCTGAGAGCAGCCGCCCAAAACGATATCGCCGACGATGATCCGTTCGCGGAACTGACCAGGATCATGGGGTTCGACCCGCGCCAGCCGGTCAAGCCGCAGGCCCAGCCGAAGGCGGTTCCCGCCAGCCAGCCGGCGGACGAGGGCGATTTCGACATCGATCTCGAGAAGGAGTTGATGGGTGAATTCGGCGTCGACGACAACGACGGCGCAACCGAGATTCGCGAGCCGGCTTTCGAAGCGGCTGCCACCGACGCCGTGGACGACGAGCTTGCCGCGTCGCTCGAACAGGATTTCCTGCTGGACCATGATGCGGCGGACGAAACCGCCCATGCCGTTGCTGCCGACGACGCGCGTTCTGGTGTTGCCGAAGCATCCGCGCCGGCTGTCGAAGCTGCGTTCGATGACGATTTCGACGATGCGCTTGCCAGTTCGCTCGAAGACGTGTCGCCTTTCGAAGACGATTTGGCAGGGAACGACAAGCTTGGGAACGACAAGCTCGGGAAAGACGAGCTTGCCGCGTCGCTCGAACAGGATTTCCTGCTGGACGACGATGCGACGGACGAGACCGCCCATGCCGTTGCTGCCGACGACTCGCGTTCTGGTGTTGTCGAAGCATCCGTGCCGGCTGTTGAAGCTGCGTTCGATGACGATTTCGACGATGCGCTTGCCAGTTCGCTCGAAGACGTGTCGCCTTTCGAAGACGATTTGGCAGTGAACGACAAGCTTGGGAACGACAAGCTTGGGAACGACGAGCTTGCCGCGTCGCTCGAACAGGATTTACTGGTCGACAACGAGGCGACGGACGTGGCCGAACAGAATACTGCCGCCATCGATGCATCCGCGCCGGCCGCCGAACCCGCCTTCGACGATCAGTTCGACAACGCAGTCGCAAGCTCGCTCGAAGACGAGCTGATGCTCGACGAGCAGGTGCCGATGGAGCAGGTTGCCGAAGCCGCCGAAATCTCCGCGCCGGCTGCCGACCCCGCCTTCGACGATGAATTCGACAATGCCGTCGCAAGCTCGCTCGAAGACGAGCTGATGCTTGAAGAACACGTGCCGATGGAGCAGGCTGCCGAACCCGCCGACGTTTCCGCGCCGGCCGCCGAACCAGCCTTCGACGACGAATTCGACAATGCCGTCGCAAGCTCGCTCGAAGACGAGTTGATGCTCGACGAACATGGGCCGATGGAGCAGGCCGCTGTTGAAGCTCCTGCTGCGCCTGTTCGGGCTGTTTCGGACGAGTCCGATGAGGACTTTGCCGGCCATTTCGACGATGTCATGGTCGATGTCGACATGGATTTCGACGTTCGCACGGCTGAACCGGTCGAAATTGACGAGCCAGAAATTGACGAACCAGAGGCTATCGTCGCCAAGCACGAGCCTTCCGCCGAGACCCCGGAAGATGCGTTCGACGCCGATTTTGACCTGAGCTTGGAAGACGCGCTTGCCGAGGAAGCCGAAAAGCCGGTTGCTCAGGCCTTCGGCGTTGCTGCCCAACCGACGGCGCCGTCCGTCGTAGTCCAGCCGGCGGCGCCCGCCCCCATCGCTGACGAGCGGAGCCTCGAAGACGAGCTGAACGCGCTGTTGGGCACCATGCGCACACGGGCTGCCCCCGTGGCGGCCTCCGCGGCCAACGAACCCGCTAAGGTTCAGCAACCTGTAGCCGCCACTGAAAAGGTCGCCATCAAACCAGCGAATCCCGTCGAAGAACTGGACTGGAGCCTCGACGAGCAGGACCTTTTGGGGTCGCCGGATAGTAGCGCGGTTCACGCCGCCGACGCCGATCTCGATAGCGTTCTCCTCGATGAGCTCGAAAGCCAGGATTTCAGCGCTGAAGATGCCGCCGGGCAGGCCGATGACGATTTCGACGATGACGCATTGCATACCGCGTTCGCCAAGGACATCGGTCTGGATCATGGCGACGGCGATGACGTTGCGGCCGCCGCTCCCCAGCAGGATCCGGCTGATGCGCTCAGCTGGATGGCGGCACCCTCCGCCCCGCCGACGCCAGCCCGTTCGTGGAGCCGCGTAACGCCGGTCGCACAGTCGCAGCCTGCCTTTGCAGCCCAGCCGACGACTTCGGTGAAGACCACGGAAGCGACACCGCCAATGGCTACGGCACCGTCCTATCAGGATGAGCCGGCCGAAGACGGCGCCGCCGATGCGGCATCTGCGCCGGCGCAAAGCGAACAGTCTTCGGCGTATGACGAGATGCCCGATGTCGAGACGGTCGATGTGCCCGAGCGCGTGGTGGCGCTGGCGGACGACCTCGATATTCCGGACCTCGACTTCAATGACGACGAACCGGCGGCGCCTGCCTATGACGATCTCGACACGGAGTTCGCCAGCCTTCTCACGGAAATGAATGCCGTAGACGTCGCTGCCGCCCCGGCGCGCAGCGCGGCCTATGACGACGAATCCTACAATGCCGGATTTCAGTCAGGGGCCGGATTTCAGTCAGGGGCCGGATTTCAGTCAGGGGCCGGATTCCAGTCAGCGGCCGGGTTCCAGTCAGCGGCCGGGTTCCAGTCAGGCTATGAGCCCGACCGCGTTGAAACGCGGACCTATGCGGCGAGACCCGCACAAGCGTCTGTCAGTACGTCTTATGCCGATGCCGCCAGCGGCTTCGATCTGGGCGACTTGCCCAACGGCCGGCCGGCTTCGCAGGCCGACGACTTTGGCTTGGACGAACTCGACTACGACCCCGAACTGGATGAGGCCATGTCAGTTCCCGGCTTGGCTGAGCACGATGCTGCGAGGCCGCGGAGCCGCGGCCTGCTGGTCGCCGCGGTCCTCGGTGCCGTGGCGCTCGCGGGCGGTCTCGGCGCCTTCGCGCTGTCTTTCGGCGGCACCGGCGGCACCGATGCGCCGGTCATCGTGAAGGCGGACAACGCACCGATCAAGGTCAGGCCGGAAAATCCGGGCGGCACCGTCGTGCCGAACCAGGACAATAAGGTCTATGACGCCGTGGCCAAGGGTGGCGCAAAACCCGCCGAACCGGTCCAGGAAAAACTGGTCACCAACACCGAAGAGCCGGTGGACGTGGCGGCCAAGGAGCCGCCGCAGAGCCGTGTGGTCGATCTTTCGCCCGACGATATCGACACGGCTGAAGCCGCCGATGCGACCCGCAATGCCGAATCCGCCGCCGCTGAAGGCGCCAATGCGATCCGCGGCACGCAAGCGGCCGGAAATGCCGACGTCGCCGCCGTGCCGGCATCCAAATCCGAGGATCGTATCGCCCAGGTTCTGCAAGAGGCCGACCAGGGCATCGACCCCGACCTCGTCGCGGTTGCGCCGCGCAAGGTGAGAACCATGGTCGTCAAACCCGATGGCTCGCTGGTTGCGCGCGAGGATCCGGCGCCTGCGGCACCGCAGATGGCTGCCGTCGAGCAAGTCGATCCGGCGCCGCAGCATGTGGCCCCGACGGGTCAGACCGAAGATGCAGAACAGACCGGTACGGTACCGCCTGTTGCCGACCAGGCAAGTGGCGACCTACTGGGTGGCGACCCAGTGGGCGGCGACCAGACCGAAGCCGCCAAGCCGGAAACAGCCAAGCCGGAAACACTCAATCCGCCGGCAGCCGCGCCTGAGGCTGAGGCCCAAACCGCCCAGCCTGCCAATACGCCGGCCTCGGTTCCGGTGGCGCCGCAGCGTCCGTCCGACCAGCCGGTCGACGTCGTCGGCGAGGTCAAGCCCGACCAGGTTGCGTCCATCAATCCGGCGGAGGGCTCGACCGGCGGTGGCTCATGGTCGATGCAGATCGCCTCGCAGCCGACCGTCGAAAGCGCCCAGTCGACCTTTCAGGATCTGCAGCGCCGATATGGCAGCGTGCTTTCCGGCCATACCGCCAACATTGTCAAGGCCGAGATCGCCGGCAAGGGAACGTTCTATCGCGTCCGCGTCCCGGCGAAGTCGCGCAACGATGCGATCAACCTGTGCACCAGCTACAAGGCTGCCGGCGGCAACTGCTTCGTGTCGCGTTAGACATTTCAAGTCTCCCGCCCTTGGCCGGAAAGAACCGGCGCGGTCACGAACCGCGCCGGTTTTTTTGTGGAAGGGAGTTCTTTGTGTGGAAAGGGTCCTGGCCGCATGTGGTTCGATGCGATTCCCTTTGTCCGCGTGAAGCTCTAAACTCCTGCCCATGACCGAATCAAAATCCATGATCCTCGGCTGCGCCGGGAAATCGCTCACACGCGAAGAAATCAATTTCTATCGCAATGAATGCCCGTGGGGATTCATCCTGTTTGCGCGCAACATCGGCGAGACCGAGCAGATCCGCGATCTGGTCGCCGCGATGCGCGACTGTATCGAGCGCCCGGACGCCCCGGTGTTCATCGACCAGGAAGGCGGCCGGGTGCAGCGGCTGCGCCCGCCGTTGGCGCCGAATTATCCGGCCGGTGGCGAGCTCGGGGCCCTGTGGCGCAACGACCACGACGCCGGCAACCGCGCCGCCTGGCTGATGGCACGGCTGCATGCCTTCGACCTGCTGCGCTACGGCATCACGGCGGATTGCCTGCCGGTGCTCGACGTTCCGATCGAGGGCGCCAGCGACGTCATCGGCGCGCGCGCCTATGGCAAGGAACCTCGTTCCGTCATCGAACTGGGTCGCGCAGCGGCGGAGGGCCTGATGTCGGGCGGCGTGCTGCCGGTGATGAAGCATATTCCCGGGCATGGACGGGCCTTTGCCGACACGCATTTCGAACTGCCGACCGTCGATGCCTCGATGAGCGACTTGCAGCGGCATGATTTCGCCCCGTTCAGGGAGCTCAATCATTTGCCGATGGCGATGACGGCGCATGTCGTCTACAGCGCGATCGACCCGAAGAACCCGGCCACGACATCCGGCAAGGTCATCGATGAGATCATCCGCGGCGAAATCGGCTTCGACGGGCTGCTGATGAGCGACGACACCTCGATGAAGGCACTTTCTGGGGATTTCCCGACAAAGGCGGCCGCGATCCTTGCGGCGGGCTGCGATCTGGTCCTTCACTGCAATGGCGTTTTCGAGGAAATGGCCGGCATTGCGTCGCGCACAACGGGGCTTGAAGGCACGTCGCTGCAACGCGCGCAACGGGCGCTGACCTATATCAAGAACCGCGATCGGGCTGATGAAACCGAGATACGCGCCGAATTCGCCACCTATTTCGATGCGGTGGCCTAGACCTTGATCCCGAAAAATGGGAGCCGGTTGTTCGGAACAGATCATGGTCAAACAAGAAGATAGAAGCAAAGGAAAGCAACAGGAAGTGGCGGAAACATTGGACAACAAGGCCGGCAAGGCCGCACCGATGGACCGTCTGTGGGCCGAGAACGACGATTCGCGGCTGACCGGCGATCCCGCGCTGGTCGTCGATGTCGACGGTTTCGAGGGCCCGCTCGATCTTCTGCTGCATCTTGCCCGCAACCAGAAGGTCGATCTGTCGCGCATCTCGATCCTGGCGCTGGCCGAGCAATATCTGGCCTTCGTCGAGAAGGTGAGGGCGCTCAGGCTGGAGCTTGCCGCCGACTATCTGGTGATGGCGGCGTGGCTGGCGTTTCTCAAGTCGAAGCTTTTGATCCCCAAGCAACCCGGCGACGACGGCGAAAGCGGCGAGGAGTTGGCGGCCGTGCTGCAATTCCGGTTAAAGCGGCTGGAAGCGATGCGCGACGCGGCGGCACGCCTGGTCAACCGCAACCGGCTCGGACGCGACGTGTTCGCCCGCGGCATGCCGGAAATGATCATCGTCGAGAAACGCAACGCCTATTCGGCCTCGCTCTACGATCTGCTGACCGCCTATGCGGCGCAACGCCAGAAGCAGGCCATCACTAATGTGACGATCGCCAGGCGCGGTGTGTGGTCGCTCAAGGATGCGCGCGATATCCTCAACAGGCTGATCGGCTCGCTTGCCGACTGGACGGCGCTGGACAGCTTCCTGGTCGAATATCTGACTGGCCCGGACGAGCGGCGTACCGCGATTGCCAGTTCGTTTGCGGCGACGCTGGAACTGGTGCGCGAAGGCAAAATGGAAATGCGGCAGGACGAGGTGTTCGCGCCGCTCTATCTGCGCGGCCGTGCGCAAGGCATCAGGGCAGTCGAGGTGGCATCGTGAGTGAACGCGCCAACGCTTCGGTCATTCCGTTCAACATCGACGCCGAGACCGAAGAGGGCGTGCTCGCCGGGGCACCGGCAGAAAGCCAGGCCCAGAACTTGTCCCAGAACCCTGGCGAGCGGCTGCATATGGCGGAAGCCGTGCGCATGGCCGAGGCGATCGTCTTTGCCAGCGCCGAGCCGGTCAGCGAAAGGCAGCTTGCCGCACGCCTGCCTGACGGCATCAGCATCGCCGCGGCGATGGCCGAACTGCAGCAGATTTATGCGCGGCGCGGCGTCAATCTGGTGCGCGTCGGCGATGCCTGGGCGTTCCGCACCGCCGGCGATCTCGCTTTCCTGATGAGCCGCGACACGGTGCAGCAGAGGAAACTTTCCCGCGCGGCGCTCGAAGTGCTGGCGATCATCGCCTACCACCAGCCGGTGACGCGCGCCGAGATCGAGGATATCAGAGGTGTCGAGACCTCGAAGGGAACGCTGGACACACTGATGGAGACCGAATGGGTGAAGATGCGCGGCCGGCGCCGCACGCCCGGCCGTCCCGTCACCTACGGCACCACCGACATCTTCCTCGACCACTTCGCACTGGAGGAGATCCGCGACCTTCCCGGCATGGAGGAATTGAAGGGTGCAGGGCTGCTTTCGGGCCGCATGCCGTCGAATTTTACCATTCCGCTGCCACCGGCCGATCCGGATGCGCTGACCGACGACGAGGATCCGCTAACCGACATCGACCTTGAGGAACTCGGCTTGTTGACGCCGCGCGTCGAGGAAGATTGACCGCAAACGACGTGCCGAAAGCCGTTGGTATTTCGCGGCTGCGCCGATTGGTAGCGGGCTATGGCGCCGAAAGTGCGTGACTTCGGCCACTGTTTTATAAAACTCTGTCGCGGTTGTGTTTGAATCCCGACGCGAAAGCGCATAGATCATCGTCAGAGAAAACTTTCGAGAGAGATTGTTATGGGTTCATTTTCGATTTGGCACTGGCTGATCGTGCTGGTGATCGTGTTGCTGGTGTTCGGCCGCGGCAAGATTCCCGAGTTGATGGGTGACATGGCCAAGGGTATCAAGAGCTTCAAGAAGGGCATGGCTGACGACGAGGTTGCCGAGGACAAGCGCACCGTTGAACACCGTGCCGACGAGACCGTTTCGGCAGTGAAGGAAAAGGCCAGCAAGAGCTGAGCCCAAACTTTAGTCGGAACGCATCGCCATGTTCGACATCGGCTGGACCGAGATGCTGGTGATCGCGATCGTCATGATCGTGGTCGTCGGGCCCAAGGATTTGCCAAAGATGCTGCGCACGTTCGGCCGCACGACGGCGAAGATGCGCGGCATGGCAGCCGACTTCCAAAAACAGTTCAACGACGCGCTGAAGGAGGCCGAGCTTGACGACGTCAAGAAGTCGGTCGATTCACTCAGAAGCCTCAACCCGGCCGCCGAGATCAGGAAACAGCTCAACCCGTTCGAGCAGGCGGCAGCCGATGTCCGTTCAGGCGTCGACGCGGTGATGAAGCCGAAGCCAGCAGTCGACCCAGCCACGCCAGCTGCTTCGACGCCGCAGGATACCGAGCTGAAGAATGGCGCGACGGTGCTGCCGGGCGTCAACGCCCCGGAAGCGGCGCCGGCGGCGCCGACGTTCCCGGCGATGACCGATGAGTCGGTGGTGACACCGCCTGTCGCGACGGCGACGCCGGCTGCACCGCAAAAGGCCGCGGCAGCGAAGAAGAAGGCCGCGCCAGCGAAAGCGATGCCGGCCTCCAAGGCCGCAGCGAAGCCAGCGGCAGCAGCCGCAAAACCTGCCGCGACAAAGACGGCAGCTAAAAAGGCCGAGCCGAAGCCTGCACCGGCAGCGGTGAAGAAGCCGACTGCAGCCGGCAAAAAGACGGCGGGAGCCGCCAAGTGAGCATTTCGGAAAAGGACGAGATCGATAAATCGGCGGCTCCGCTGATGGAGCATCTGATCGAGTTGCGCCGGCGGCTGATGTGGTCGATCGGCGGGTTCTTCGTCGCCTTCCTGTTCTGCTTCTTCTTCGCCAAGCAACTGTTCAACCTGTTGGTTATCCCGTTCAAATGGGCAACCCAATGGGCAGGACTCGACCCGCACAAAGTCGAGCTGATTTACACGGCGCCGCAGGAATTCTTCTTCACCCAGGTTAAGCTGGCGATGTTCGGCGGCATGGTGATCGCCTTTCCGCTGATCGCCACGCAGATCTATAAATTCATCGCGCCCGGCCTCTACAAGAATGAACGCAACGCTTTCCTGCCGTTCCTTATCGCTTCGCCGATCCTGTTCCTGATGGGCGCGTCGCTGGTCTATTTCTTCTTCACGCCGATGGTGATGTGGTTTTTCCTCGCCATGCAGCAGGCCGGCACCGACGACCAGGTGCAGATTTCGCTGCTGCCGAAAGTGTCGGAATATCTCAGCCTGATCATGACGCTGATCTTCTCCTTCGGGTTGGTGTTCCAGTTGCCGGTGGTAACCAGCCTGATGGCGCGGGTGGGCATGCTGTCGTCCGAGGCGCTGGTTGAAAAGCGCAAATGGGCGATCGTCATCGCCTTCGTGGTGGCGGCTGTGCTGACACCGCCCGACCCGATAAGCCAGATTGGCCTCGCCATCCCCACGATCATTCTCTACGAGGTCTCAATCTGGTCGGCCCGGCTGATCGAGCGCAGCAAAGAACGGGAACGTCTGGCGCGCGAGAAGGAGGCCGCAGAAGAAGTGGCCGAAAAGCCGGTGGACGCGTCGTCTACCTAGTCTGCATCTACATAGGTTGCATCCTGTCGCGCCCCCCTCTGTCCTGCCGGACATCTCCCCCACGGGTGGGGAGATCGGCTGTCATCGCGACTATCGCTAATCTGCAGGGTGGAATAGGTGAGCCGTCGGCAAAGCTGCCAATCTCCCTCCTTGTGGGGGAGATGTCCGGCAGGACAGAGGGGCGCGCGAAGGAACTCGGCCTTCACATCTTGCATCGATCAAGGATGCGGTTTACGCCCTCTGGCCTAAAATGCGATGCGTTTTAGGTCTTTATTTTGGGCATGTCGTTGTCCCAAAACCGCTGCGCACTTTGGGCGACATGCCCGCCGAGGACGAACAACCATGCTCGACATCAAATGGATTCGCGACAACCCGAAGGCCCTTGTCGAGGCGCTCAAGAAGCGCTCGTGGTCGGCTCAGGATGCGCAGTCCACGGTCGATGATCTGATCGCCAGGGACGAGGCGCGGCGCGAACACCTGACCGAGCTGCAGACCAGGCAGGAGCGCCGCAACGCTGCGTCGAAGGAGATCGGCAATGCCATGCGTTCGGGCGATGCCGCACTTGCCGAAAGGTTGAAGGCCGAGGTCGGCGAGATCAAGACCTTTATCCAAAATGGCGAAGCGCGCGAACGCGAACTCGACAAGGCGCTGAACGACGCCTTGGCCGTGCTGCCCAACGTGCCGCTCGACGATGTGCCGGTCGGCAAGGACGAGCACGACAATGTCGTCAAGCGCATCGTCGGCAAGGTGCCGACGCGACCGAACTGGGTGAAGGAGCATTTCGAGATCGGCGAAGCGCTCGGCATGATGGATTTCGAGCGGGCGGCGAAGCTGTCAGGCTCGCGCTTCACCGTGCTGAAGAGCGGGTTGGCGCGGATGGAGCGCGCGCTCGGCCAATTCATGCTCGACCTCCACACCACCGAGCATGGCTACACGGAAGTGCAGCCGCCTCTGATGGTGAAAGACGAGGCTCTTTTCGGGACGGGGCAGCTGCCGAAATTCGAGGAGGATCTCTTCTTCGCCCCGCATGGAGATGGCAGGCTTGGCCTCATTCCCACAGCCGAAGTGCCGCTCACCAACCTCGTGCGCGAGGAGATCACGGCGCACGAAAAGCTGCCGCTGCGCTATACGGCGCTTACGCCGTGCTTCCGTTCGGAAGCGGGCTCGGCCGGGCGCGACACGCGCGGCATGCTTCGCCAGCATCAGTTCTACAAGGTCGAGCTGGTCTCGATCACCGATCAGGAATCGTCGCTGGCCGAGCACGAGCGGATGACTGAATGCGCCGAGGAGGTGCTGAAGCGTCTCGGCCTGCCGTTCCGCACCATGACGCTGTGCACCGGCGACATGGGTTTTGGCGCGCGCAAGACATACGACATCGAGGTCTGGCTGCCGGGCCAGAACGCCTATCGCGAGATTTCGTCCTGCTCGGTCTGCGGCGATTTCCAGGCGCGGCGTATGGACGCCCGCTACAAGGACAAGGACGGCAAGGGCAACCGCTTCGTCCACACGCTGAACGGCTCCGGCACCGCCGTCGGCCGCGCTCTCATTGCTGTCATCGAAAACTACCAGAGTGAGGATGGCAGCGTAACCATTCCTGAAGCGCTTCGGCCCTACATGGGCGGTCTGGAAAAGATCGAATCGAAATAATGCGTATCCTCCTGACCAATGATGACGGCATCCATGCCGAGGGCCTTGCATCGCTCGAACGCATCGCCCGCACGCTGTCGGACGAAGTCTGGGTGGTGGCGCCGGAGCAGGACCAGTCCGGCTACGCGCATTCGCTGTCGATCTCGGAGCCGCTGCGACTGCGCAAGATCGGCGAAAAACACTTTGCCGTGCGCGGCACGCCCACCGACTGCGTCATCATGGGCGTGAAGAAGATCCTGCCGGCAGCACCCGACCTGATTCTGTCCGGCGTCAATTCCGGCGCCAACATCGCCGACGACGTTACCTATTCGGGCACCGTCGCCGGCGCCATGGAAGGCGCGCTGCTCGGCGTCCGTTCGATCGCGCTCAGCCAGGCCTATTCCTATGTCGGCGAGGATCGCGTCGTGCCTTACGAGACCACCGAGGCGCTGGCGCCGGCGCTGCTCAGGAAACTTGTCGCCATGCCGCTGCCGGACGGCGTACTGCTCAACGTCAATTTTCCCAATTGCGCGCCAGAAGAGATCGCCGGCACGGTGGTCACCTCGCAAGGCAAGCTCGTCCACAGCCTGTGGGTCGACGAGCGCCGCGACGGCCGCGGACTTCCCTATTATTGGCTGCGCTTCGGCCGCGAGCCGGTCGAGGGCAAGCAAGGCACCGACCTCTATGCCATGCGCAACCGGCTGGTGTCAGTAACGCCGCTGCAGCTCGATCTCACCGCTCATGAAATCCGCGATCAACTGACCAAGGCGCTCGCATGAACCTGAACCACGGTCCGACGCTCGACGACCGCGAAGGCTTCGCCGCTTTCCTGCTCCGCTTGCGTGGCAAGGGCGTGGTGCCGAAGGCGCTGATCGCCGCTTTCGAGGCGACGCCGCGCCGCGGCTTCCTTTCCGCGCAGTTCCATCCGATCGCCTGGTCGGACCGTATGCTGCCGATCGAATGCGGCGAGGCGATCGAGGGCGCCGATCTGCAAGCCGCAGTGATCGCAGCGCTTGCCATCGAGCCGGGCAACCGCGTGCTCGAGATCGGCACCGGGTCGGGCTACACGGCGGCTGTGATGTCGCGGCTTGCCGCGCGGGTCGTCACCATCGACCGCTACAAGACGTTGGTCGAGCAGGCCAAACAGCGCTTCGAGGCACTCGGCATCGGCAATGTCATCGTGCGTCAGACGGACGGCTCCAACGGGCTGGCAAATGAAGCGCCGTTCGACCGTATCGTCGCGGGGGCGGCCTTCGACAGCCTGCCGCGCTTCCTGCTCGACCAATTGTCGAGCGGCGGCATCGTCATCGCCCCGATCGGACCCGAGGAGGGCGAGCAGGTGCTGGCCAAACTGACGAAGGTCGGCAGCCGCTTCGAACGCGAGGACATCGGCCTCGTCCGCCTGCAGCCGATGCTGCGCGGCATAGCCGCGGTCATCTAGGGATCTGTCGATATTTCAGGTGATGGCCGCAACCGACCGGTCTGGTCGCTTCGCGCCCGTCCGCGACTGGTCCCTACCTGAACCTCAGCCCGACAGGTCCCGCCTTAAATATTTTAACAAAATTTGCGTCTGATTCTAGAGGTTTAACCGACCAGTAACATTAACGCGCTTTAATCACGGTCAGTCTGTACCGGGTATCTGCGGGTAAAAGCGATGCAATTCAGTATTTTGAAGGCAAACGGACGCAACCTGGCGCGTGGTTTCGCTGTCCTCATGGTTGCGGGCACCGCGGCGGGATGCAGTTCCCAGGTCTCGCGGTTCAACAGCGTCGATGACGTCTTTACCTCCTCGACCAACAACCAGCGCGCCATCATCGACAAGCAGGACGCCGCACAGCCTTATCCTGGCGATGCGCCGGTGTCGGCCGCGCCGCTCGACGGCAGCCATACCCAGTCGGTCAGCCGCTCAAGCCTCGAGCCGGTTACGACGCAGCAATTGCCGCCGGTCAGCCAGTCGCAGCCGGCGCCCGCCGCCAGTCCGGCGCGCACCGCTTCGGCGCCAGCCGCCCCCCAGGTCGACCGGATCGCAACGGGGACAGCGGCAAAGCCGTTCAAGGACGCACAGTCTGATGCTCCGCGCATGGCAACGGCAGGCAGCGCACCGCGTGCTACCGAGATCGTCGTCAAGGGCGGCGAGACGATTTCCGGCCTGTCGCGGCGCTACGGCGTGCCCGCCGATGCCCTCATGAAGGTCAATGGGCTAAGCGCGACCAACGGGCTGAAGACCGGCCAAAAGCTCGTCATCCCGGCCTATGCCTATTCGGGCAAGAAACCGACGCCGAAGCTTGCGGACGCCAAGCCTGCGAACGACACCAAGCACGATTTGCCGGCCAAGGCGCCGGAGATGGTGGCCATGCTGCCGCAGCAGCCGAAGCCTAGGGAGGGCAAGTCCGCCGCGCAGGTGGATGCATCGGCCGCAGCAAGCCAGCCGAAGGACGGAAAAGCCGCCCCCAAGACGACTGGTGCCGGCGGCACCTACACGGTCCAGCAGGGCGATACGCTGTCGGCGATCGCCAGGAAGACCGGCGTCGGCGTGGTTTCGTTGAAGCAGGCGAACGGCATGCAAGACGGTCTGCTCAAGATCGGCCAGACCCTGAAGGTGCCGGCCGGCGGAACCGCGACGGTTGCCGGTGCCAAGCCGGCAAAGGTCGATCCGGTGACGACTGCCACTACCCCGCCTGCGGCAAAGACCACGCCGTCGGAGACGCTCGCCGCCTACACGCCGCCGAGGAAGGATGCCAAGGTCATCCAGCAGGCCGAGGACGACGACGCGGTGGCGCCAAACGCCACCGGTATCGGCAAGATGCGCTGGCCGGTACGCGGCCGCGTGATCTCCAGCTTTGGCGGCGGCAAGGATGGTGTCGACATCGCGGTGCCGGAAGGAACCCCGGTCAAGGCGGCCGAGAACGGTGTCGTCATTTACGCCGGCGATGGCCTCAAGGAATTCGGCAATACGGTGCTGGTGCGCCACGAGAACGGGTTGGTCACTGTCTATGGCCACACCCGCTCGATCGAGGTCCAGCGCGGCCAGAAGGTTAAGCGCGGCCAGGAAATCGCGCAGTCCGGGATGAGCGGTACCACCGACTCGCCGAAACTGCATTTCGAAGTGCGCAAGAATTCGGCGCCGGTCGATCCTTCGACCTATCTTGAATAAAAGAAAGTCGATCCTTCGACCTATAAAAGAAAAGTCGATCCGTCGACCTATCTCGAATAGAACAAGAAAAGCAACTGCGCGCCGCCTGACCTCCAGTCCGGCCCGCCGGCTCAGCCCGCTCCGCAAGGGGCGGGCTTTTTCAGTCTTCGTCCCTAATCTTTGAGCGATTTGCCGAGCCGGCCTGCCAGATCCTGGGTGAATTGCCAGGCAACGCGGCCCGAACGGCTGCCGCGCGTCGTCGCCCATTCCAGCGCCTCGGCGCGCAGCGTCTCGGGATCGATGGCAAGGCCGTGGTGGCGGACATAGCCGTCGACCATGCCGAGATACTCGTCCTGCGAGCATTTGTGGAAGCCGAGCCAGAGGCCGAAACGGTCGGACAGCGAGACTTTTTCCTCGACCGCCTCTGACGGGTTGATGGCGGTCGAGCGCTCATTGTCGATCATGTCGCGCGGCAGTAGGTGCCGCCGGTTTGAAGTGGCGTAGAAGATAACATTGGGCGGGCGGCCCTCAACCCCGCCTTCCAGCGCCGCCTTCAGCGACTTGTAGGAGGTGTCGTCGTGGTCGAAGGAGAGATCGTCGCAAAACAGGATGAACCGGTAAGGTGCTGCCTTCAGCAAATTCATCAGCTTCGGCAGCGTGTCGATGTCCTCGCGATGGATCTCGATGAGCTTGAGCGGCAGGTCCAGCTTTGCCGAGGCATTGACCGCCGCATGCACGGCCTTGACCAGCGAGGACTTGCCCATGCCGCGTGCGCCCCACAACAGCACGTTGTTGGCTGCGTAACCGGAGGCGAAGCGCTCGGTGTTGTCGACCAGTATGTCGCGGACGCGGTCGACGCCGCGGATCAGGCCGATGTCGACGCGGTTGACCTTGAGCACCGGCTCCAGATAGCCGGGATCAGCCTGCCAGACGAAGCAATCGGCCTCGCCGAGGTCGGTTTCCGGCACCGGCGGCGGGGCGAGGCGGGCGACCGCCTCGATCAGACGGTCTAGCTTCTTGTTCAGGGCTTCAATGGTGCTGTCGCTCATTTCTTGTCTTTTTGTTTTTGCATTCAGGAGTGTGACAACGGAACCTATCTGATTCCGGCGGTTTCGGACCGGCTCCAAGCTTTTGTTAGAGCATGATCTTTTCCGAAAGCGCGCTCCATTTTTTGGGATCATGCTCTAACACGGCTCAACCAGCCGGAAAAGCAGCTGAAATGCCTGGCCGCAGTTGCATTGGTAACTTTACCGACTATATTCCGGCCAAATTTCACGGGCCGCCAAATTTCCCCAGGACGGTTTGGCGGCTGTTTTTCAAAATTCAGGAGTACCTCGATGTTCGTGACACCGGCATATGCCCAAGGCGTCGGCACCTCCCCGGATATGTTCATCAGCATTTTGCCGTTTGTTCTGATTTTCGTGATCATGTATTTTCTGATCATCCGGCCGCAGCGCACGCAGTTGAAGAAGCGCGGCGAGATGCTGGCGGCGGTTCGTCGCGGCGACACGGTCATCACTGGCGGCGGTTTCGTCGGCAAGGTGACCAAGGTGATCGACGACAACGAGCTCGAGATCGATCTCGGCGGTGGCACCAAGGTAACGGCGCTGCGCTCGACGATCGCCGATGTGCGCGTCAAGGGCGAGCCGGTGGCGAACCAAAACGCCAAGAAATAACCGAAATTTCTGGCGGAGCGATCCGCGGATACGCCCCCTGACGGACGACGCCATTTGCTGTATTTCTCGCGCTTCAAGATGACTCTGATCTGGGTAGCCGTGGCGATCGCAGGGGTTCTTGGTGCGCCCAGTCTTTTCGCCGCCAGTCCGCTCGCCAAGCAGCAGCCCGACTGGATGCCAAAACTCGAAAGGGCAATCGGCCTTGATCAACAGGGCGGTTCGCACATCCTGCTCAGCTTGGATCTGGACGATTTGATCGAGGGCAGGCTGGAGACGACACGCGATGAAATCAGGTCACTGCTGAAGAAAGCCCGATGGCAGCACCAAAGTGACTGACCCGTGCTCTATAATTGCAGGTGCGGACCAACGGCGAGCCGCTGGCGAACCAGAACGCCAAGAAATAACCCGATTCCAGGCGGAACGATCCGCCAGAATGCCCTGACGGACGACGCCATATGCTTTATTTCTCGCGCTTCAAGATGATCCTGATCTGGCTGGCCGTGGCCGCCACAGTAGTCCTCGCCGCGCCCAATCTTTTCTCTGCCAGTACGCTGGCCCAGCTTCCTAACTGGGTGCCGAAGCGCCAGATGACGCTTGGCCTCGATCTGCAGGGCGGCTCGCATATCCTGCTCAGGATGGATCCGAACGATCTGACCAAGGATCGGCTGGAGACGACGCGCGACCAAATCAGGACACTGCTGCGCGACGCCAAGATCGGCTACACCGGTCTTGCCGGATCAGGCCGGACCGTGCAGGTCCGCATCACCGATCCCGGTCAGGTCGATGCCGCCAAGTCGGCGCTGAAGACATTGACCGATCCGGTGGCCGCCGGCCTGTTCAGCGGCGGCTCCGTCCAGGAGATGTCGCTGGATGATTCCGAGCCTGGCCTGCTCAAATTCACCGTCACCGATGCCGGCATCAAATACCGGACGTCGACGGCGCTGGCGCAGTCGCTCGAGGTCGTCGAGCGCCGCGTCAACGAACTCGGCACTACCGAGCCGATCGTGCAACGCCAAGGCGACGACCGCATTCTGGTCCAGGTGCCGGGCCTGCAGGATCCGCAAAGGCTGAAGGACATTCTTGGCCAGACCGCCAAGCTGACCTTCCAGATGGTCGACCAATCCATGCCGGTGCAGGACGCGCTCAACGGCCGTCCGCCGGCGGGATCCTCGGTTCTGTATTCGCAGGATGATCCGCCGGTTCCGTATCTGATCGAGAACCGTGTCATCGTTTCGGGCGAAAACCTCGTCGATGCGCAGGCGACGTACAATTCCCAGACCAACGAGCCGGTGGTTTCGTTCACCTTCGATTCCAAGGGAGCGGCGCGTTTCGGCCAGGCCACCTCGCAGAATGTCGGCAAGCTGTTTGCAATCATCCTCGACAATCAGGTGATTTCGGCGCCGCAGATCCGCGAACCGATCCTTGGCGGCAGCGGCCAGATCTCGGGCAACTTCACCGCCGAGAGCGCCAACGACCTCGCCGTGCTGTTGCGTGCCGGCGCGCTGCCGGCGACGCTGACGGTGATCGAAGAGCGCACGGTAGGCCCTGGGCTCGGCGAGGATTCCATTCACGCCGGCAAGGTCGCCGGCGTGATCGGCTCCATCCTCGTCGTCGTATTCATGTTCGTGGCCTATGGCTTCCTCGGCTTCATTGCCAACATCGCGCTGGCGGTGCATGTGGCGATGATCATCGCGTTGTTGTCGTTGCTTGGCGCGACACTGACATTGCCGGGCATCGCCGGTATCGTCCTGACCATCGGCATGGCGGTCGATTCAAACGTTCTCATTTACGAGCGCATTCGCGAGGAGCGGCGAAACGGTCGCTCGGTGATCCAGGCGATCGATACGGGCTTTTCGAAAGCGCTGGCGACCATCGTCGATTCGAACGTCACCTCGCTGATCGCGACCGTGGTGCTGTTCTGGCTCGGCACCGGACCGGTGAAGGGCTTTGCCGTAACCTTCGCCATCGGCATTCTGACCACCGTCTTCACCGCGTTCACGTTCACCCGGCTGCTGGTGTCGATCTGGCTTCGCCGCGCCCGCCCGAAGGAGTTACCGCGCGCGCCGGTGACCTTCGTCCCGTCGGGCACGAGAATTCCGTTCATGGGCATCCGCCGCTGGACATTCGCGCTGTCCAGCGTGCTGTCCATCCTGGCGGTCGTGCTGTTCATGACTGTCGACATCAATTACGGCATCGACTTCAAGGGCGGTTCGCTGATCGAGGTGCAGGCCAAGGATGGCACCGCCGATATTGCCGACATCCGCAGCAGGCTTTCGGAACTCAACATCGGCGAAGTGCAGGTGCAGCAGTTCGGCGACCCGAACGACGTCTTGATTCGCGTCGGCACGCAGGAGGGCGGCGAGAACGCCGAACAGACCGTCATCGACAAGGTGCGCGGCGAGTTGCAGGACCATTACGACTTCCGCCGCGTCGAGGTGGTGGGGCCAACGGTTTCCGGCGAGCTCGCTAAGCAAGGCACCATCGCCATGCTGATCGCACTACTCGGAATCCTGATCTATGTCTGGTTCCGCTTCGAATGGCAGTTCGCGGTCGGCGCCATCATCGCCACGGTCCACGATGTGGTCATGACGATCGGCTTCTTCGTCATCACCGGTCTCGAATTCAACCAGTCGTCGCTTGCGGCGATACTCACCATCATCGGCTATTCGCTCAATGACACGATCGTCGTCTATGACCGTGTTCGCGAAGACCTCCGAAAATACAAGAAAATGCCGCTGCCGCAGTTGTTGAACAACGCCATCAACGAGACGCTGTCCAGAACGACGCTGACCTCGGTGACGACGATGCTAGCGCTGCTGGCGCTGGTGCTGTTCGGCGGCGAGGTGATCCGCTCGTTCACGCTGGCGATGCTGTTCGGCGTCGTCTTCGGAACCTATTCGTCGATCTTTATCGCCGCCCCGCTGCTCATCCTGTTCAAGCTGCGGCCACAGGCCGCGACGGCCGACGAGGAGAAGCCGGTGAGCGGCGGCAAAGCCGTGGCAACCTGACGGGCGGCCCACGGGATGACCAAAGGCATCGTCATCCGTGAAGCGCATTTCCCCGGCCGTGCCCCGATCGAGGCCTACGGCAATGGTGGGTTTCGTTTCGCCGACATGTCGCATCGCGGCTCGCTCCTGTGCCTGCCGTCGGGCATCTACGGTTGGAAGCCGGCCGATCCCCTGGCACTGACGACGGCGGATTTCGCCAAGCTGCTCAACGAGGCTGACAAGGTCGAGATCCTGCTGGTCGGCGCCGGCAAGGATCTCAGGCCGTTGCCGGCGGCGCTGCGTGCTGCGCTGAAGGCGGTGGGCATTGCGGCCGATCCGATGTCGACCGGTGCTGCCGTGCGGACCTACAATGTTCTTCTGGCGGAAAACCGTGCGGTGGCTGCCGCACTGATCGCCGTCGAGTGACGTGAGCGAAAACGCCAAAATCGTCATGGAAACGGTGCGAGCCGCCGACCATGACCGCTATGTTTCCGCGCTCTATGCGCCCGAGGACAAGCGTGACGCGCTTTTTTCGCTCTATGCCTTCAATGCCGAAATATCAGGCATTCGTGACCGTATCCGCGAGGCGCTGCCGGGCGAGGTGCGGCTGCAATGGTGGCGCGATGTCATCGCAGCCGAGGACGCCGGGGTAGGCACCGGCCATCCGGTTGCGGACACGTTGACGGCCACGATTTCCGCCCACCGCCTGCCGAAATCTGCCTTCGAGAACATGCTCGAAGCGCGTATTTTCGATCTCTATGACGACCCTATGCCGTCGCGGACCGATCTGGAAGGCTATTGCGGCGAGACCGGAGCGGCGCTCATCCAGCTTGCAGCGATGGTGCTTGATCCCGTCGAAGCACCACGGTTTGCCGAACTTGCGGGCAGAGCAGGTTGTGCACAAGCGATGACCGGCCTTTTGCTACTGCTGCCGCTGCATCGCAAGCGTGGGCAATGCTTTGTCCCGGCCGACATTCTGGCTGCGGCAGGGTCGTCGCCCGAGGAGTTCGTTGCGGGCGAAGGTGGGCCTGGAGCGCAACGCGCTGTCGCCGCGATGATTGCACTAGCGCAGGAGCATTTGTCTGCTTTCGAGAAGGGTGCATCGGCCCTGCCAGTTTCGCTGCGACCGGCATTTTTGCCGCTGGCCTTGTCGAGCGCCTATCTCGGCAAGATGGAAGGTTCTCCTCATTCACCTCTGAACGGCGAGGCGCAGCTCTCGGCCTGGCGCCGCCATTGGCTGCTCTTGCGTCGCGCAACGCGAGGCTGGCCGGGCATCTGAAGGCTGACACGAACTCCGTAACTGCTACTCCGCTGCTTCCGCCCGCGAAGGCGATCCCAGCCATTCGCGGCAGTCGGCCAGCGCGCGTGACGTCAGCGCACGCCGCTTGGCGACGGTCTTATCCTTGCCGCGCAGGCGCTTTCCCTCGGCTTTCGGCGCTTCCACAGGGGGAAACAGGCCGAAATTGATGTTCATCGGCTGGAAGGAGCGCTTTCCCGGCTCGTCGTCGGAAACGATGTGACCGCCGGTGATATGGTTGAGCAGCGCGCCAAAGGCTGTGGTCATCGGCGGCAGCGCCGGCGCGTGGCCCAGCCGCTCGGCGGCGGCAAAGCGCCCGGCAAGCAGGCCGATGGCCGCACTTTCGACATAGCCTTCGCAGCCGGTGATCTGGCCGGCGAAGCGCAGGCCGGGCCGCGATTTCAACTGCAGCGAATGGTCAAGCAGCGTCGGCGAATTGATATAGGTGTTGCGGTGCAGGCCGCCGAGGCGAGCGAACTCGGCGTTTTCGAGGCCCGGGATGGTGCGGAACACGCGCGCCTGCTCGGCGTGCTTCAGCTTGGTCTGGAAGCCGACCATGTTGTAGAGCGTGCCCAGCGCATTGTCCTGGCGAAGTTGCACGACGGCATAGGCCTTCACCGATGGATTGTGCGCATTTGTCAGCCCCATCGGCTTCATCGGCCCATGACGCAGCGTCTCGACGCCGCGCTCGGCCATGATCTCGACCGGCAGGCAGCCGTCGAAATATGGCGTGCCTTCCCATTGCTTGAATTCGGTTTTCTGACCGTCGACAAGTGCCCGCACGAAGGCAAGGTACTGCTCCTTATCCATCGGGCAGTTGATGTAGTCCTTGCCGGTGCCGCCAGGCCCGACCTTGTCGTAACGTGACTGGAACCAGCAAACGTCCATGTCGATCGTGTCGAAATGGACGATCGGCGCGATGGCATCGAAGAAGGCGAGCGCATCGGCGCCGGTCACTTCCGCGATCGATTCGGCGAGCGACGGTGCGGTCAGCGGGCCGGTGGCGATGATCGCCTGGTCCCAATTCGCCGGCGGCAGGCCGGGCACTTCCTCGCGCTGGATGGTGATGAGTGGGTGCGCTTCGAGCTTTTTGGTCACCGCTTCGGAAAATCCGTCGCGGTCGACGGCAAGCGCACCACCGGCGGGCACCTGGTTGGCATCGCCAGCGCTCATGATCAGCGAACCGGCCAGCCGCATTTCGGCGTGCAGCAGACCGACGGCGTTGGTTTGCGCATCGTCGGAACGGAAGGAATTGGAACAGACGAGCTCGGCCAGTCCACCCGTCTTGTGCGCATCGGTGCCGCGGACGGGACGCATTTCATGCAGAACAACGGGAACGCCGGCTTCGGCCGCCTGCCAAGCGGCTTCTGAGCCGGCGAGACCGCCGCCGATGACGTGAATGGGATTCTTGTTCATGAGCGCCGAAATAATCCCTTGTAGCTGCGATTGCAATTGCATGAGTTCGTCGCACTGTTGGCGCCAAGTGCTGCAATCGTCTACTGTCGGAGAATGGACGGGAGTCTCGGGAACTTTGCCAGAGCGACCTTTTTAACAGTCGTGATCGCCATGGGCGGATCAGCGGCCGCCGGCGAACTGGCCGCGACGGCTTCCAAGCGGATCCCCATATGCCATGGCTATAGTTGCAACTATCGCACGATGCTGGCGCTTGGCCCCGGTGACGGCGCGCGTTTCCGCTCTATCCTGCGTGCGGGTGCGGATTCGCCCCAAGCCGAGCGCTCCGCTATTTCGAAGGCTGTCCGCTATTTCGAGCAGCGCATCTTCCGGGCCATCGGCATTCGCGATCTGCCGCAGTCGGAATTCGGTGCATCGCGCATCAGGGGCCAGATGGATTGTGTCGACGAATCGACCAATACGCATGCTCTGCTGGTCTATCTTGCCGAGCGAAAATTGCTCAGGTTTCACAAGGTCGAGGACAAGGCCTCGCGGGGCCTGTTTGTCGACGGGCGCTATCCCCATTGGACGGCGGTGATCAGCGACCGCGGGGGCACCGAATGGGTGGTGGATTCCTGGTATGCGCCGATGGGCGGCGCACCGGACATTTTTCCGCTGAGCCAGTGGAAGATACGGGGCGTGCTGGAAAGCGGTGCGCTGGACTGACGACAGTCCCCCGCCAAAACGGCTCTCGGACTGCTTCGACTCTGAAAACAACAACACCCGCCGGGGGAGGAGGTCCGGCGGGTGTCGTTTTGCTGGCCGATCCTCGGGAGGAGGTGAAGATCGACCGTATTCGTCATCGCCGGGGAGGAGGTCGGCTTTGACGAAATTCCTTTCGCCTGATGAAGGGGGCGAAACCCCTGAAGACGAAATTCGTTTCGCCCTGGGACGAAGTTTGTTTCGCCTTGGGGAAACAACGCCCGCCGCGGGAGGAGGTGCGGCGGGCGCCGTTTTTGTGGTCAAACCCTCGGGAGGAGGTGAAGGCTGACCGTATTCGTCAGGGTTGGGGAGGAGGTCAACCCTGGCGAAATTCCTTGGCTAGATCGCCTTGCGGGCGATGCTCTTGATCTCTTCGCGGACGATGCCGAGGTCATGCAGCTGGCGGTTCGAAAGGCGACCCAGCTCGGTAACCGTCGAGCGATAGACGCGCCAGTTACGATAGTTGCGGATCAGGTTCATTGTCGTTCTCTTTTCAAGTCAAACTGGTTCGGACCATTTGCGGTCCGAAGAGGATTAGACCGCCTTGCGGGCGACGTAGTGGATGTCGCTGCGGCTGATGCCGAGGTCGGTCAGTTCGCGGTTGCTCAGGCGGCTCAGCTCGGAAACGGTGTCCCGGTAGCGGCGCCAGTTGCGGTAATTGCGGATCAGGTTCATGGTATTTCTCGTTTCGTCTTTCTTTCGGATCATTCCGTCTTTGTGTACGACCTGAAGATAGGTGGGGTCATATCGATTTAAAAGCGCTTTTGGTGCATAGCAGCAATGCAAACTGTGCAATGCACCATCACTGCCAAATCACGTCTTCGACACAGATTAACCCGAATCGGAAAATGCCGTAGCGTCAACGGTTTGGCCGGATCGGCTGAAAAAAAGGCCAAGCTGGGGGAGAAAGGCATGGCGAGCTATTCGTCACGCGTCAGGACCGATATCGCACGATGGCTGCAGGTTGGCCTGATCGATGCCTCGACGGCCGACGCGCTGACGCGCGACGTCGAGGCCAATGAGCGCAAATCACTGAGCTTCGGCTCGATCCTGGCGATGATTGCGGCGCTGCTTTTTGGTGCGGCCGTCCTGATCTTCGTCGCTGCCAATTGGCAGGCCATCCCGCGGCTGGCGCGGGTGGCAGCGCTCTTTGCCATCATCTTCGCCGGCTATGTCGGCGGCGCCGTGCTGAAGACACGCGACCATGCTGCAATGGGCGAGGCACTCTGGATCGTCGCCGCGGCGGCTTTCGGCGGATCGATCGCGCTCATCGGCCAGATGTATCATTTGTCCGGCGACGAGGCATCGGCCTTGATCACCTGGGGCGCTGGCACGGCCTTGGCTGCGGTTGCGCTGCGCTCGAACCCGTTGACAGTCGCTGCTGTCGGCATTGCCGATGCCTGGCTGTTCCTGAAGGGTTTCGATTATTTTAGTCGCGCGGAATTTCCGCATCTTTTCGTCGTCATGGCGAGCGTGTTGTTCGCCATTTCGTTCTGGAGCCGCAGCCAGGCGGCGCGCCACCTGATCATCCTGTCGGTCATCTTCTATCTCGTGCTGTTGTTTACGGAATACGAAACACTGCAGGTCGCTGTGCCGCTCGTCGTCGTGTCGGTGCTGCTTTTCTCGGCTGCGATCTTCGCTGCCGAGCCCGTCGACTGGATACTGCAGCTGGGCGGTCGTCTGCCCTTGCACGCGCTGGTCGGATTTCTCACCGGCCTGGCGATGATCCAGTTCGAATTAGCCGATTTAAGCAGCTATAACAGCGGCTTTGCCATTGCCTCGGCCGTTGCGCTTGCCGGCATTGTCGCGGCAATCGTGCTGGGCGGACGCGACAGCAGGGGCTTGCGCTGGGTTGCCTATGCCGGCTTCGCCTTCGAACTCGCCATCATCTATGTGGTGATGTTGCAGTCGATGGTCGACACGGCAGGCTTCTTCCTGGCGGCAGCTGTGCTTCTCGGCATCCTTGCCTTTGTCATCCTCCGCGTGGAAAAGCGCATGAGGGCCCCGAGCGTGGAAGGAGCGGCATGATGACCGGTAAACGGCTGATCATTTCGGCGGTGGTGCTGGCGCTCGTCCAGATCGGCTTCCTGAGCTGGATCATCGCTGGTCGGGCGGCGATCCTGCGCGACGGCAAGCAAGTGCTGCTTAGGGTCGAACCGATCGATCCGCGCGATCTGCTGCGCGGCGACTTCATTCGCCTTGGCTACGATATTTCGCGCATACCGGTGAAGCTGATCGCCAACATTCCAGCCGGCAAGCTCACGAGCGATGACACGCCAATCGTCGTCAGGCTGAAGCAGGGCGCCGACGGCTATTGGCAGGCGACAGCGGCCTGGTTCGGGCACGCGCCGGCGCCGGCAGCATCCGACGAAACCGATATCGTCGGGCATGTGTCCGCGGGGTGGGATCTCAGCGCAGCCACCACCATCGCGCCGGATTACGGCATTGAACGTTTCTACCTGCCGGAAGGCGAGGGAATAGCGATCCAGGACGATATGCGGGTGCGGCCGTTCGGCGTCCGCGTCGCAATCGCAGCCGATGGCGCCGCGCAGATCAAGGCGCTGATGGACGGCGACAAGACGCTGTTCGAGGAACCACTTTATTAGAATTGGCCCGGATAGAATTGGGAAAGCGTGGCCGCTCGGACAGCATCAAACATGACAACTATCCTGACGACACGAGAAGACATAAATCTCAGCTCCATTTTCCGCGTCGCCTGGAAGAAAGACACGGTGCAAATCAGCGGCAAGGCCTTGCAGCGCATCGCAGAGTGTCGCGCGTCGTTCCTGCGTCTTATTGAAACCGACCCTGTACCGATCATCTATGGCGTAACCACCGCTGTGGGAGAACTGGCGAGCAGGCGGCTCGAACTTGGCGAGCGGGGTCGCCATGCGCGCATCAAGGCGTTCGCAGCCGCCACATCATTCGGCGAGCCTTTGCCAGATCGCGTGGTGAGGGCGATCGTGCTCGCCCGTCTGACGAATTTCCTCGAAGGAAATGCCGCGACTACACCGCGTATGGCGCTCGCCGTCGCCGCGATGCTGGACGGCGGACCCATGCCCATGGTGCCATCCTCCGGCCAGGGCGGCGCCGGTGAAATCCTCGCTCTTTATCCGCTCTTTGCAGAGCTTTCGACGCGCTTCGACCTGGAAATCAAGGAACGGGGATCCCTGATCAATGGCTCGCCCTGCGCTGCCGCACTCGTGGCCGATGCCGCCTTGGCGGCTCGCCGCCGCATTCGCCTTGCCGAAAAAGTCTTTGCGCTTTCGATCGAGGCGTTTCGCGCGCCGCTCGAACATTACGATCCGGCGCTCGACGCGCTTTGGGGCGATGAACACGAAGCAGCGGCCCTGCGGGGATTGAGGGAGTTTCTTGCCAGTGCCGGCACCGGGCGCCGCAATTATCAGGCGCCGGTCAGCTATCGCATCGTTCCTCGCATCCTGGGGCAGGCGCATCGCGCGCTGGCGTCGGCAGAGCGGGCGGCTACTCTGTCGCTCGGTTCGGTATCGGACAACCCGGTCTACATCCCGCCTGACGACGGGCACCCGCTCGGGCGCTGCATCAGCACGGGCGGCTATCACAATGCCATGGCAACACCCGCCCTGGATGATCTGGCAGCGATATGGGCCGATATCTGCCTCTTATGCGACCGCCACGCCTCGAAGCTTTTGAACGGCAAGGTGTCGCTCCTGCCCGATCTGCTTTTGACGGGGCGGGACTGGAGTGACAGCGATGGTCACGGCAATGTCGGCTATGTGCCGATGGCGATCACGGGCTATCTGGAGCAGGCTAAACTCGCGGCGCAGCGCACCTTCATCCCGGGAACGGAATCGGCCGGCGCCGGCCAGGACGATGTAGCGACGACGGTGTTCCTCGCCTGGACGAAGGAAGCACGCGCCGGCCGCTGCCTCGATGCCGCAATGGCGATGCTGGCGGTGATCGCCTCGCAGGCGCTGCACGTAACCGAGCGTGTGGCGCCTCCGGCGCTTCAGTCGTTCGTCGCGGATATCAGAAGCATCGTGCCGCCGGTCGGCAACGATCGCGTGCTGGGACCTGAACTTGCGAATTTGACCGAGTGGTTCACGCGCCAGGTCTTTGAGCAGTAAGCGGCCTGGAGTTTCACGATGCCCAAATGGCGGCTAAGACCAGAACGGCCCGAGGATGAACACGGCCATTAGGGCAACAAAAAGCACAGCGATGATCACGGCGCCCCACTTGAAGACCTTTCCGGTGCCGCGTTTCTCTTCCTCGCGAGATAGGTCTTTCGCCATCGCACGGATCCTTTTGTGAAGGTCGATGACTTAGCAACGTGTTTTGCCGAGGCTGGTTCCCGCCAGTCATCTTGAGCAGGATCAGCTTTCGCAAGGGCCAGCGTTCCCCGGCTTTCTGGCGAAAAACTTGGTGCGGATGAAGGGACTCGAACCCCCACGCCTTTCGGCACTGGAACCTAAATCCAGGGCGTCTACCAATTCCGCCACATCCGCATTGCCCGGCAATCCCATGTAGCCATCATTCTGTCAATGTCGCGTTCAAAATAGAGGCCATTCGCCGGCGCATGATCCCGAAAATCGATTTTCGGAAAGGATCACGCGCCAAAATCAAGGTGCTACAGGGTCCTTTGCGCGTCCAAGAGGACGCGCGGCGCTGTATACGCGAAGATGGTTGAAAATTAGCCTCGCCTGTGACAAAAGGCGTGTCGAATGTGACGGGATGCGACGATCCGCTTCTGCAGAATGTGATAAGAAGTAGGAAAAACAAAGACTTATTCACATTTTGGAGCGTATTTCTGAAGGATTTGAGCCGCGTTGGGCGGACAGATCGCCAAGTCCCGCACCAAAAGCCATTCCCGGCAAGATAATACCGGCAGGCTGTAACGGCAGGAGCCGTTTGGCTGCCTCATTGGTGGAAACAAAGGTTCTATGATGCAGGTCACCGAAACGCTCAACTCCGGTCTCAAGCGCGAGATCAAGATCACCGTGCCGGCGGGTGACATGGAAGCCAAGCTGATGGCGCGGCTTTCCGATGCCAGGAACAAGGTCCGTATCAACGGCTTCCGCCCCGGCAAGGTGCCGGTGCAGCACCTGCGCAAGGTCTACGGCAAGTCGTTCATGGCCGAGGTGGTCAACGAGATCCTCAACGATTCGACCCGTTCAATCATTACCGGGCGCGGCGAAAAGGCCGCCATGCAGCCTGAAGTGATCATGACCGAGGACGAGAAGGAGGCCGAGAAGATCCTGGCCGGCGGCGCAGACTTCGAGTTCCGCCTGAACTACGAGATCATTCCGCCGATCGAGATCAAGGATTTCTCCGACATCAAGGTGACGCGTCAGGTGTTCGACGTGCCTGACACCGAAATCGACGAGCAGGTCCGGCGTGTCGCCGAATCGGCGCGTACCTACGAGCCGAAGACCGGCAAGGCCGCAGAAGGCGACCGTGTGACAATCGACTATGTCGGCAAGATCGACGGCGAAGCCTTCAGCGGCGGCGCCGGCACGGACCAGCCGCTGGTGCTCGGCTCCAAGGAATTCATTCCCGGCTTCGAGGATCAACTCATCGGCAGCAAGGCCGGCGACGAGACGCAGGTCACTGTCACGTTCCCGGAAAACTACCAGGCGGCGCATCTTGCCGGCAAGGAAGCCACCTTCGACGTTACCGTCAAGGAAGTGTCCAAGCCCGGTGCGTTGGAAATCAACGACGAAACGGCCAAGAATCTCGGCCTGGAGTCGCTGGAGCGCCTGCGTGAGGTGGTGCGCGGCCAGATCGAAAACCAGTTCGGTTCGATGACGCGCCAGAAGATCAAGCGCCAGCTGCTCGACCAGCTCGATGCCGCCTACTCGTTCGAGGCGCCGTCGAAGCTCGTCGAGGCCGAGTTCAACAACATCTGGAACCAGGTCAACCGCGATTTGGAAGCCGCCGGCCGCACCTTTGCCGACGAGGAGACGACGGAAGAAGAGGCACGCGCCGAATATATGCGGCTTGCCGAGCGCCGTGTGCGTCTCGGCCTGGTTCTCGCCGAAATCGGCGAGAAGGCCGGCGTGACGGTGTCGGACGACGAATTGCAGCGTGGCCTGTTCGAGCAGGTGCGCCGCTATCCGGCCAACCAGCAGCAGGAAGCCTTCGAATTCTACCGCAGCAATCCCGAAGCGCTGAACACGCTGCGCGCGCCGATGTTCGAGGAGAAGGTGGTCGATCATCTGCTCGGCCAGATCTCCGTCACCGACGTTAAGGTCAGCAAGGAAGAGTTGATGGCCGACGACGAGGACACCGAGACGGCCAACGCGAAGCCGGCGAAGAAAGCCGCCGCGAAGAAGGCCGACACCAAGCAGGCCGACGATACGGAAGAGCCCAAGAAAAAGGCCGCGCCGAAGAAGAAAGCCGCCAAAGACGCCGAATAACACGGCATTCTGCGAATTGTGAAAGGCCGCCCACGAGGCGGCCTTTTCGTTGCCGCCGACGTCGTAAGGCCGCCGCCCTAGTCGCGAGGCAATTGACTGACGAGGATCCGCATCACGGTCACTCGCTTGGGCAGTTCAATGAGAAACTCTTCGTCACGCGGCAGGTGGTGGATCTTGTGCGGGTCGCCGCCGGTGAAGCTCGCCATGGCTTCGACGTCTGGCCAGTACGAGATGGTCACGAACTCCGTTTCTTCTTCGCGATCTTCGCGAAACAATTGCAAGCCAAGTGCCTTCTCCTGAAGCGGCGGAATGCCTTCGCGGCGTAGATAGGGCTCGTAGGCGTCTGCCAGATCACGGCGTGTCCTTCCCCGCCAGATCCGGGCAATTGTGGCGTTGTCGGTCATGAAGTGCTCCTCTGTGCGGGCGATTAATGCAGGACCTCGCCGAGAAACCGTCGCACCAGCGGCAGGGCGACCTCGAAATGGGTCTCCAGCAGCCAGTGTCCGGCGTCGTTCAGCAAATGCAGCTCGGCCTCGGGGAGATCGCGCAGATAGGCGCGCGCTGCCGGCTCGGGCATGTATTCGTCCTTCGGTCCCCAAAGGATCATTGCCGGCGGCCGCTGCTCGCGCAGGTATCCCTGGTAACGAGGGAACCAGTCGAGATTAGCCTTGAGCTTCTCCATCAGTCCGACTGAAAGCGCACGGCGCACAGGCGTATCCATCAGCGGCCAATGCAATTTCCACAGATCGGGCGGGACACGTCGAGCGACGTCGTCATCGACTTCGCCTACGAACTCGGCGCGAAAGCCGTCCTCGCTCACCGCGTTTTCGAGCGGCGCGCGGTTCGCTGGTGAAGGATCCCGCCAGAAACGTCGGATCGTTTCGTATTTGGGGCCAAGAGCATCCGCATAGATGTCGCCATTCTGGATGATGAGGGCCCTGATCCGCGATGGATGCGCTATGGCGTGCCGCAGGCCGATCTGCGAGCCGTAGTCGTGCAGCCACAGCGCGTAGCTGCCGAGCCCCAGCGCGTCGGTGAACCGCTCCAGAAAAGTCGCGTAAGCGTCAAAATCATAACCGAACCGTGGCGGATCTGGAGTTTCACTGTAGCCAAAGCCGGGGAAGTCTGGCGCAACTGTCCGCCACCGATCGGCGAGCGCCGGCATCAGCCGGCGATATTGGAAGGATGAGCAGGGATAACCATGCGGAAGCAGCAACACCGGCGCAGCTTCAGGGCCTGCCTCTCTGTAAAAGACCGTGTCGCCATCGATCGTGAGGGTGCCGTGGCGCACCTCCAGGACGCTCCCGTCGTTCATGGACGCTTCTCTGATCTTTGATCTTCCAGATGCTTAACCGTAGCTGGTCTAACGCCTTTATCCGGTATGCGTTCCGACCGCGCCCCGACGCCGCTCGAGCCGCCCGTCGCTTCGGGGGCAATCTGGCTGGTCGACTTCTTCTATCTGCCGGCCAGATTCTGTGGTATGTAGGTGCCGCAATCCATACGGGAGACGCGGAAATTCCGCGCTGTCGTGCAAGGGGCGCATGCCGTGTCGGCACGCGCAGATCGTCCAAGACAGATTTGGCGGTCGGGGAGGGAATGCCATGCGTGCAATCGCGTTTTTCGCTACCGTGTCCGTTGCGATCTTAGTCACGAGCCAATCGCAGGCGCAGGACGCCGCCGCGGGTGAAAAGGTCTTCACCAAATGCAAGGTCTGTCACGTCGTCGACAAGGATCAGAACAAGGTCGGTCCGTCGTTGAGCGGCGTCATTGGCCGGACGGCCGGCACGCATCCGGGATTCAAATATTCCAAAGCCATGACCGAGGCTGGCAAATCTGGCGTCAAATGGGATGAAGCCACGCTGACCAGCTACCTTCGCGATCCCAAGGCCATGGTCAAAGGCACGAAGATGGCGTTTGCCGGGCTCAAGAAGGATGAGGACCTCGCCAACGTCATCGCCTATCTGAAGCAATTCTCCAAATGACCCGGTTCTTCCGCCAGGAAGTAACCTGGCTCCTCCGCCGGCCGATGGGTCGACCAGATTGCCTGCCCCCATCGGGGGTCCACTGAAATGTCGGCTAGGGAAAGCGGCCTCAAGGATACCGGTGTCCGCATCTCGGAAGCGACGGTCAGCGATTTCTTCGCGCTTCTGAAACCACGCGTCATGGCGCTTGCTGTTTTTACCGCTTTCGTCGGGCTGATGGTGGCGCCCGGGGCGATGAATCCGGTCATCGCCGTGATTGCAATTGGTGCAATTGCGGTTGGAGCGGGAGCGGCCGGGGCACTCAACATGTGGTACGATGCCGATATTGATGCGCTGATGTCGCGGACATCAAAGCGGCCGGTCCCGTCAGGCCGGGTCATGCCAGGCGAAGCTCTCGGCTTTGGCCTGGTGCTTTCCGTGCTTTCGGTCATGACGCTCGGCGTGCTGGTGGGGTGGCTTGCCGCATCGCTGCTGGCCTTCACCATCTTCTTCTACGTCGTGATCTACACGATGTGGCTGAAACGCTCGACGCCGCAGAATATTGTCATAGGCGGCGCCGCGGGTGCCCTTCCTCCGGTGATCGGATGGGCGGCGGCCACCGGCGCCGTCGGGGCTGAAAGTCTCATCCTGTTTCTGATCATTTTCCTCTGGACGCCGCCGCATTTCTGGGCGCTAGCGCTGTTCAAGATCGGCGACTATGCTGCCGCCGGCATTCCCATGATGCCGAACGTGGCCGGCCAGGCTTCGACCAGAAAACAAATCTTCGTCTATTCACTGATCCTGGCACCAATCGGCGTGCTCCCTTGGGCTTTTGGATTCGCGAGCGGATTGTACGGGCTCGCTTCGGCCGCATTGGGCGCGGGTTTCATCTGGCATGCCTGGAAGCTTCTGATCGACAAAAGGTGGGTTGAAGGGTGGGAGATGAAACGCGCAAAGGCGCTGTTTGCCTATTCGATTTTCTATCTTTTCGCGATCTTTGCCGTGCTGCTTGCCGATACCATTGCAGTGCGTGTCGTCATGTCAGCCGGAAATTGACGGCATGACCTGCCTCGTGGCTGCATCGAATCCTGATTCTCGGATTGCTTGCCGGGTTGAGACGGCCAATCGGTGATTGCTGAACGAGGTCCGCCCCCGAACCTGCTCAAACCTTACGTTGGCACTGCGCAGAACCCCAGCAACAGCAGAATAACTACGCCAAGGCCGAGCATGAGAACGGTCTTTCCATCCATGACCTTCACCCTTCAACCCGGCTTGGAGAATATCGAAGAAAGGCCGTTAGAGCTAGCCGGATCACCGGAGCCGTCCCCTCAGACAAAGGGCGGCGACAAATCCCATGCAAGAGCGTATGTTGACCATGGTGCAGGTCGCGGTTTTGCGTGGCCAGTTACGCTGAACGGCAGCACCGTGGAATCGCGACCTTACCGGACCTGGTCTGGAGGAATGGTCATGGCAAGTTTTCACGTGATTGCAGGCGCCAGCGAGACGCTGGAGCACACCAGAATACGAAAGATCGGCGTTTCCGACCTTTTCGATGCGCTCAAGCGTGGCGTCGACGATTTTATGGTCAAACCGTCGCATATCGTTTTCCTCTGCCTGATCTATCCGCTTGTCGGCGTCGTGCTCGCTGTCTGGACGTCGGGCAACAATGCGCTGCCGCTGTTGTTTCCGCTGGTGTCAGGTTTTGCGCTGATCGGTCCATTCGCGGCGATCGGCCTGTATGAGATCAGCCGGAGGCGGGAAGCCGGGCTCGACGCCTCCTGGGGCCACGCTTTCGAGGTCAGGAATTCTCCGGCGCTGCCGGCCATCGCGGCCGTCGGGATAATGCTGCTTGCGATCTTCATCGCCTGGCTTTTAACCGCGCAGATATTTTACCAGCAGGTGTTCGGCCCGGCCCCGCCGGAATCACTCTCCAGCTTCATCGGTGAGATATTCGCCACCGGACGCGGCTGGACGCTGATTATCCTGGGCCACGCCATCGGCTTCGTCTTCGCCGCGGTCGTATTGTGCACCACGGTCGTCGCGTTCCCGTTGTTGCTCGACCGCGACGTCGGCGCCTATGAAGCCATCCACACCTCGGTGCGCGTGGTCCTGGCGAACCCGATCGTGATGGCAGTGTGGGGCCTGATCGTCGCCGTCGCCCTGATCATAGGCTCGCTGCCGGTGTTTGCCGGGTTGGCGGTCGTGCTGCCGATCCTCGGTCACGCCACCTGGCACGTCTATCGCAAAGTTGTGGAATCGCCGGCTTCCACCAAACCGGCGAGCTGAAAAATCCTGCCTTGCCGCACCGGCGAGCGCGCCGGTACGGCAAGAGCTGAGCCTTCAGTAAGCCGGGTAGCTAAAGCGGGCTTGGTGTGCGTCGCTGGTCAGGCTGCGGAAATCCTTGCCGCTGACATGCACGAGCGTCCTGTGGTCACCGCCCTCGAAATAGATGTCGGCGGCATTGCCGAGGCTTTCATCGAGGATCACCGGCACATCGTAGGCCGCGCCGATCGGCGGGATGGCGCCGGTGTCGCAATCCTCGAAGAGCGAAACCACCTCGTCTTCGGAGGCGAGTCCGATGCGCTGGTCCATGACGTCCTGCAACGTGCCGAGCTCGATCCTGTGCGTGCTGGGCACCACGGCCAGCGCATAGCCACCGTCGTGGTGAACGACCACCGATTTGGCCATTATGCTGCCGGGCACATGCGCCGCTATGGCGGACTGCCTGCTTGTCGACGTGCGGTGGTGCTCGACGGTGTCATAGGAAATTCCCTTCCCGTCGATAAAGTCCTTTAGTCTGTTTGCGATCGTCATCTTGAGCCTCCCTTGCTGGAGTCGCGACGCATGTGGAAACGAGGGCAGCAATCACTTCTGCCTCTGTCGTTTCGCGTACCAACAGAAATGGGCCAGCTGTCGATTGTTTCAAGGCAGACAGGAGCGGACCGCAAATAGCGCTTCCAGCTCTTGACGGGAGACGCCGTCGACACCCGTACTCGGATTGCGCGTCAGGGGCCGGCCCCAAAAAACACCGTCCGGGTGAGAAGCGTGTAATCCGATTCGAAGACCATCATTGTCACGAACACCAGCACCAGTATCGGCGGCAGGATGATCGCATAAGTCAGCGCCAGCCGTTCCCAAGCCATGTGCATGAAGACGGCGACGATCAGCCCGGCCTTGAGCATCATGAAGATCAGGATCAGCGACCATCTGAGATAGCCATGGATGCCGAAATAATCGACCATATAGGAGCAGGCGCTAAGGATGAACAGCCATGCCCAGACCACCAGATAGAGCTTGATCGGGTGCTCCTGATGAACCTCCGCAGGGGCGATGCCGGTCGCTGTCGGATCATGCGCTTGAGCTCCGTGCAGCGTATGCTGCCCCAGGCCGTTTGCGGTTATCTCAGCCATATCTGCCTCTCACCAAAGATAGAAGAATGCGAAAATGAACACCCAGACCAGGTCGACGAAATGCCAGTAGAGTCCCATGATCTCGACGTTCTCGTAGCGGCCCCTGCGGCTGGTGAAGAAACCGGGCCGTCCGGTGTCGTAATCTCCGCGCCAGACCTTTCGCGCCACGATGATCAGAAAGATCACCCCGAACGTCACATGGGTGCCGTGAAAGCCGGTGATCATGAAGAAGGATGACCCGAACTGCGCCGCACCCCACGGATTGCCCCAGGGCCGTACCCCTTCGGTGATCAGCTTGGTCCATTCGAACGCCTGCATGCCGACGAAGGTCGCGCCGAGTGCTGCGGTCAGAAGCATGAGGACCGCCGTCTTGCGACGGTCGCGGCGATAGCCAAAATTCACCGCCATGGCCATCGTTCCGCTGCTCGAGATCAGCACGAAGGTCATGATGGCGATGAGGATCAGTGGAATGTCCGAGCCGCCAATATGAAGGGCAAAGACCTCGCTCGGATTGGGCCACGGCACGCGGGTAGACATGCGCGCGGTCATGTAGGAGAGCAAGAAGCAACCGAAGATGAAGGTGTCGCTGAGCAGGAAGATCCACATCATGGCCTTGCCCCACGACACGTTCTTGAACGCGCGCTGATCGGAGGACCAATCGGCGGCGACGCCTTGCAAGCCCGCCGGCCGCGGCTGTGCTTGGCCAGTATGCGTCAGTGTCGTGTCTGCCATCCGTCCGGCCCTCCTAGGTCAGCAACTGTCGGCAAATCTCGATGAAAGTCGCGGCCCAGCCGGCCAGAAGCGCGAAAATGGCGAGCCAGACGAAAAGCAGGAAATGCCAGTACATGGCGCACAATTCGACGCTGAGGCGAAGCCGCTCCGGCCGTGCTCCGTTCCAGGCGCCGGCAGTTGTTCGGCTCAGACCCACCAGCCCTCCCAGGATGTGCAGGCCATGCATCCCGGTTATCAGGTAGAAAAAACTATTGGCCGGATTGGCGGTCAGCAAGTAGCCGTCGGCGGTCAGTTCCCGCCATGCCACAAGCTGTCCGATCAGGAAGGCAAGCGCGGTGAGCCCAGCCGTGACAAGGCCAAGCCTGACCGTGTCGATTTGGCCCCGGCGCGCAGCGACCGAGGCGCATTGCAGCGCGATGCTGCTCAGGACCAGCACACCGGTGTTGAACCAGAGTACGCGCGGTAGCGGCAGCGCCTGCCAGTCCGACAGCGCCATGCGCATGAAATAGGCGCTGGTGAAGAGTGCAAACAGGCAGCCGACGACGGCGAGGAAGACGCCGAGGCCGATCTTGGCGGTCGGCAGCGCCGATCCTTCCGGGCCGATAATGTCCCCGATCACACCTTGCTCGAGCCATGGCTTTCCCATCAGCCGCTGGTGGGAAAGCCACCATCCGGCAAAGCCGACGATCACGAGGAGGAAGACCAGAATGACGCTCATGCCGGCTCTCTTGAGGATCCGAAGGAGCCCGGCATGTTTTGCGGGATAAAATCCTCCTTGGCGCCCGGCACGCTATAGTCATAGGCCCAGCGATAGACGATCGGCAGTTCCTTGCCGAAATTGCCATGGGCGGGCGGTGTTTGCGGCGTCTGCCATTCGAGGGTCGTGGCGCGCCACGGATTGCCTCCGGCCTCGCGGCCATGGCGGATGCTCCAGATCAGATTGAACAGGAACACCATCTGGGCGAAGCCGACCATGAACGCCATGATGCTGATAAACGAGTTCAGGTGGTGGGCCGATTCCGTCATAACCGTCATGTCGGTCAGTTCGTTATAGCGCCGTGGCACCCCCATCAGGCCGATGTAGTGCATGGGAAAGAAAATCAGGTAGGCACCGAGGAAGGTGACCCAGAAATGGAACTGGCCCATTGCCTCGTTCAGCATCCGGCCAGTGACCTTCGGGTACCAGTGATAGATCGCCCCGAAGATCACCAGAATCGGAGCGACGCCCATGACCATATGGAAATGGGCAACAACGAACATCGTGTCCGACAGCGGAACGTCGACGACAACGTTGCCGAGAAACAGCCCGGTCAGCCCGCCATTGACGAAGGTGACGATGAAGGCCAGGGCAAAAAGCATCGGTATGGTGAGGTGGATGTCGCCGCGCCACAGCGTCAGCACCCAATTATAGACCTTGATTGCGGTCGGGACGGCAATGATCAATGTCGTGGTGGCGAAGAAGAAGCCGAAATAGGGATGCATGCCGCTGACGTACATATGGTGCGCCCAGACCACGAAGCTCAGCGCGCCGATGCCGACGATGGCCCAGACCATCATCCGGTAGCCGAAGATGTTCTTACGCGCATGGGTGCTGATCAGGTCGGATACGATGCCGAAGGCCGGGAGTGCCACGATGTAGACCTCGGGGTGGCCGAAGAACCAGAACAGATGCTGGAACAGGATTGGGCTGCCGCCGCCGTGCTGCAATTGTTCGCCCATCTCGACGATCGCCGGCATGAAGAAGCTGGTGCCGAGCGCACGGTCGAACAACATCATCACGCAGGCGACAAACAGCGCCGGGAAGGCGAGCAGCGCCATGACGGTCGCGGTGAAGATACCCCAGACAGTCAGCGGCAGGCGCATCAGCGTCATGCCGCGTGTACGGGCCTGCAGCACCGTCACGACATAGTTCAAGCCGCCCATCGTGAAGCCGATGATGAACAGGATCAGCGAGACGAGCATCAGCATGATGCCCCAGTCCTGGCCGCCTGGTGTGCCGGTCATGATGGCCTGCGGCGGGTAGAGCGTCCAGCCGGCACCCGTCGGTCCGCCGGGCGCAAAGAAGCTCGACACCAAAACCAGCACGGCGAGCAGGTAAATCCAGTAGCTCAGCATGTTGACATAGGGAAAGACCATGTCGCGAGCGCCGACCATCAGTGGGATCAGATAATTGCCGAAGCCACCAAGGAAGAGTGCCGTGAGCAGGTAGATCACCATGATCATGCCGTGCATGGTGATGAACTGGTAGTAGGCTTCCGGGGTGATGAAGTCGAACGTGCCGGGGAAGCCGAGCTGCAGCCGCATCAGCCAGGACAGCACCAGCGCCACCATGCCGATTGCCGTTGCCGTCGCCGAATACTGGATGGCGATGACCTTGGCGTCCTGCGAGAAGACGTATTTCGTCCACCAGCTGTGCGGATGGTAGAGTTCCATCTCCGCGACTTCGGCCGGCGGTACCGCATCTGCAGGTGTGATATCGACCATAGGAACACCTCCGTGCCCTTCTCGGCCAGGCTCGACAGTTTCGAGCCCTGCCGCAATTTCAATCCACGTCGCCGTCTTTCCCGGCGTCTACTCTGCCGAGCCCACCTGCTGGGGGGCCGACAATTGCGCAAAGGTCCGCTGTTCGCCGAGCCACGCCAGATAATCTTCCTGCGTGTCGACCATGACCACACCATGCATCAAAGGATGTCCCTGGCCGCAAAGTTCGGCGCACAGGACCTGGAAGGTTCCGGTCTTGGTCGGGGTGAACCAGAAATAGGTGACCGAGCCCGGGATCATGTCCATCTTGGCGCGGAATTCCGGCACGTAGAAATCATGCAGCACGTCGATCGAGCGGAGCAGCATCTTGACCGGCTTGCCGACCGGCAGGTGCAGATCGGCGGCTTCGACGACGACATCATCCTGGCCGTTGGCATCACTGGCGATGACGCCGAGCGGATTTTCAGCGCTGACGTTGCGGGTGTCGGATGTGCCGAGCTTGCCGTCCTTGCCGGGCAGGCGGAAACTCCATTGCCATTGCTGGCCGACGACTTCGACCACTGTTGCGTCGCTGGGGACGTTGACGAACCGGTTCCAGACGAACAGGCCGGGAACCAACATGGCCGTGACTCCGATTGCGGTGGCGATCGTCAGCCACCATTCGAGCCGCTTGTTCTCGGGTTCGTATGCCGCCTGATTCCCTTCCCGATGACGGAAGCGGAAGACGCAATAGGCCATGAATAGGACGACGGCGGCGAAGACGACGCCGGTGATCCAGAAGGTAATGATGATGGTGTTGTCGATATAATCCCAGTTCGAGGCAATCGGCGTCCACCACCATGGGCTCAGGAAGTGGAACAACACTGAGCCCACGACTACCAAAACGAGTACAAGCGCGATGGCCATATCCCGTTTCCCTCCCGGCATTCCAAGGGCGCGAAGCCGTCCCAGGAAATGCCAAGTGCATCATAGCTCGATTTCCCGTCGAAATTCTAGTGCGGTCTTCCGGTCAGCCGAAAACGCAATGGCGATGATGCGGAAGAACCCAAGAAGAAGAAGGCTGCAGCGAAGAAAAAGCTGCCAAGGGCGCCGAACAACACGGCATTGCGCCGAATTATGAAAGACCGCCCTCAATGCATCCTTTTTCATAGTCGCCTTAAAGCGACGTGCGTCCACTTGGACGCAGAAACTCTGAATGAATTTTCATTATCTACGAATCGTGCGTCCGAGAATCGATCCCGATTCTCGGGCCGATGCGATAAGCGACAGATTCGCGCCCAAGCAGCGGTTGGCGGCTGGCGATACGATGTTTTGATCATTATCTGCGCCGAGTTGCAAAGCGCAGGGTCGTTGGAGGGATCGTTGAGATTATTCGTCGGCATCGGAGGCGCGGTCGCCACGGCGTTCCTCTTCGCCTCGGTCTGCGGTATCGCCCAGGCCGACAGCGTCCTTGACAATTGGCGGTTCGACACCGGCAGCGATGGCCTGGTCACTGCCTCGCTCCATGCTACCAACAAGCTCATCACGGGCGGCGGCACCTTAAGCTACAGCCCGATCCTGACCATTGCCTGTCGGGCGAATGGCGAACCGCGCTGGAGCGAATGGCTGCAGTTGAACGATGCCGTCTCCGCCAGCCGGACCATCACCGTGTCGGTGACCGTCGACAAGGCCAGCAAGGTCAACGAAAGCTGGTCGGTCGGCGCGCGGGGGAGGAGGCTGGTTCGGGATGGTGCCGACGGGATCAGGCGATTGGTTTCCGCGGACCGGCTCCAGCTGTCCTGGCGGTTCGGGCTGCTGTCGGGGCGAGGCGAGGCCGATTTCGACCTTGCCGGGTTCAGCGAGGCGGTCGGCCAGATCGCCGGCACCTGCAACACCGAGTTGCCGTGATCGGATCAGCAACGCTCGCCTCAACCCACTAAGAAATCCAGTGAGTTATTCCGGCGCAAACGTCTCGAACGCACCCGCGCAGCCAGCGGTGCGCCGGATCGGCATCGAGCCGCGGGTGCCACAAAAGTGAAACCGTGATTTCCGGCAGGGGAACCGGCAGAGGGAAACAGTACATTCCGTCGCGCAGGTTCCCCGTATATCGTTCGGGAACGCTGGCGATCAGGTCCGAGGCGCGCGCCAGAGCCAGAGCTTCCGAAAAACCGCCGACGACCGTCACGATCTCTCGTTTCAACCCTAGCGGCTCAAGCGCATGGTCGATCGGTCCCCTGTCGAGCCCGCGACGGGAGAGGAGGATGTGCCGGCCGGCCGCATAACGGGCAGGGGTGATCGTCACCTCGCATAAGGGATGCCCCATCCGCACGACGCCGACGAAACGATCACGGAACAGCGCTTGCGCGCGCACCTCCGGTCCTGTGGCCTTTCCGACGACGCCGGTTTCCAGTTCTACACTGCCGTCGCGCAGGGGCGTGCTGTCCTTGTCCGGCTTCAGTACAAAACGCAGCCGCACGCCCGGTGCTTGTTCGCCGACGCGCGCAATGAGATCAGGTCCGAAATTCTCAACAAAGCCGTCCTGGTTTCTGAGCGTGAAGGTCCGCACAAGCCGTTTCAGGTCGAGCGTCTCAACAGGACGCAGAACGGCTTCGGCGTCCTCCACAAGCTGACCGACGCGCTCGCGGAGCTCGAGGGCCCGGGGTGTGGGAACAAGGCTGCGTCCGGCCCTGACCAACAGCGGATCGCCGATCGTCTCACGCAATCGCGCCAGCGCCCGGCTCATCGCCGACGGGCTAAGCCGCAGCCTCTTGGCGGCGCGTGCCACACTGCCTTCCGTCAGCAGCACATCAAGGGTGACAAGCAGATTGAGATCGGGATGCGGCATAGATGGATCGTAGCATGGTTGGCACAATCTGACATAGCGTCAAACGCAATGATTAAGTGCAAATGATGCGTCTTCCGCCATATCAAGCAAAGGACTACGTGTCTGCCAGCTCCGTTTCCGGAGCCGCCAGAAAACGGAGTTCATATTGAAGCCAATCGATGCAGGACGGGCAGTCGCCGGAAATGTGGAACGAGCACCTTCGGTTCGGTGGGCGCTTGCCGGCCTTTCGCTGTCAATGTTGCTGTCCTCACTCGGCATCAGCATCGCCAATGTTGCCTTGCCGACCTTGGCGCAGGCGTTCGACGCCTCGTTCCAGGAAGTCCAGTGGATCGTGCTGGCTTATCTCCTCGCCGTGACCACCCTGATCGTCAGCGTTGGACGGCTCGGTGACCTCATCGGTCGCCGGCGGCTGTTGCTGGCCGGACTGTTGCTGTTCACGACGGCCTCGGTCCTGTGTGGTGTCGCGCCGACGCTCTGGCTGCTGATTGCCGCGCGGGCGGCGCAGGGCTTGGGGGCGGCCATCATGATGGCCCTCACCATGGCTTTCGTCGGTGATACGGTTCCGAAGGCAAGGAGCGGCAGCGCTATGGGGCTGCTCGGAACGATGTCGGCGATCGGCACCGCTCTCGGTCCCTCGCTCGGGGGCCTTCTGATTGCCGGATCCGGCTGGCGGGCGATCTTCCTTGTCAACGTGCCATTGGGTTTGCTGGCCCTTGTTCTCGCCTATCGCTACCTGCCGGCTGATCGCCGGGGTTCGAAGACGGATCGGGCCGGCTTCGACGTTGTGGGCACGCTGCTGCTTGCCTTGGCGCTTGGCGCCTATGCGCTCGCGATGACGTTCGGGCGTGGCAGTTTTGGTCCGCTCAACATGGCTCTGTTGGCGGGAGCCGTTTTCGGAGCCGGCTTCTTTGTGCTTGTGGAGGCGAGGGTGGCATCACCTTTGATCCGATTGGCCGCATTCCGCAATGCGACGCTGAGTACGAGCCTCGCCACGAACGCACTCGTCGCGACGGTGATGATGGCGACACTGGTGGTCGGGCCGTTCTATCTGTCTCGTGCGCTCGGGCTCGACGCGGCTCTTGTCGGCGTCGTCATGTCGGTCGGTCCGCTTGTCGCCGCGCTGACTGGCGTGCCAGCTGGTCGCATAGCGGACCGTTTTGGCGCTGGGCGCATGACCATCATTGGGCTCATCGCGATAGCGGCCGGTTGCCTCATTCTATCCATGATGCCGACAATATCGGGCATCCCTGGCTACATCGCTCCGATCGCAATCGTCACATCAGGCTATGCGCTGTTCCAAACGGCCAACAACACCGCCGTCATGTCGGATATCCGCCCGGACCAGCGGGGCGTCATTTCCGGCTTGCTCAATTTGTCGCGCAATCTCGGGCTCATCACTGGTGCATCCGCCATGGGCGCCGTGTTCGCATTCGCCTCGGTGGCGACCGACATCACAACGGCGCGCCCCGAGGCCGTTGCCGCCGGCATGCGGATCACGTTCGCAGTCGCGGCGGTTTTGATTGTCGTCGCGCTCGCAATAGCGGTTGGTAGCCGTGCTCTCGCGGCGCGCCCCTCGCTGCCTGGAGGTATTCTTGACACGAGACCGTACGCTTCGACAAGAAGGCGTGCATGCTCAGATCGGGCGTCAAATCAGCAGCAGGCCCTTCATGCTGGCGTGACCCTTCTTGCCGATGATGATGTGATCGTGGACGGCGATGCCGAGCGGTTTGGCCGTCTCGATGACCAGCTTGGTCATCTCGATGTCGGCGCGCGACGGCGTCGGATCCCCTGACGGATGATTATGCGCCAAGATGATCGCCGTGGCGGAGAGTTCGAGCGCGCGTTTGACCACTTCGCGCGGATAGACCGGCGTGTGGTCGACGGTGCCGACCTGCTGCACCTCGTCGGCGATCAGCGCGTTCTTCTTGTCGAGAAACAGGATACGGAACTGCTCGCGCTCCTCGAAGGCCATTACCGACCGGCAGTATCCGAGAACCTGCGTCCAGGACGACAAGACCTCGCGGCCTTTGATCTCGCTACGTGCCGCGCGTTGGGCGGCCGCGGCAACGATCTTCAGATCGAGCGCCACTGCCGGGCCGATACCCCTGACCTCCTCAAGTCGCCCGACAGGCGCGCCAAGCACCTCGGCAAGCGTCCCGAAACGCGCCAGCAGCGCCTTGGCGACGGGCTTGGTGTCGGCGCGGGGGATCAGGCGGAAGAGCAAGAGCTCCAGCAATTCGTAGTCGGGGAGGGCGTCGGAACCCGCGGCCGCGAACCGTTGGCGCAAACGGTCGCGATGACCGAGATAATGCGGCTTTTCGACCGACTTGGCTTTCGCGAGCGATTTTATCGGCCTTTCGGGAAAGAATATGCGTGCGTCTTCGTCGCTGGTTTTCCCCATAGGCCGCCCATATCCAGCGCTTGCCGGGCAGATGCCCGCGACTTGTCGAAACACTATACCGGCAGGACACTATGCCGGCAGGCCCGGGCGGTCGAGGTTTTTTGGCGACAGCGTGAAAATCTCGCACCCGGTTTCGGTGACGCCGATCGTGTGCTCGTACTGCGCCGACAGCGAGCGGTCGCGTGTCACCGCCGTCCAGCCATCCGACAGCACTTTTACGTGCGGCCGGCCGAGATTGATCATCGGTTCGACGGTGAAGATCATGCCCGGCCGCATCTCGACGCCCTCGCTGGCGCTGCCATAGTGCAGGATGTTCGGCGCGTCGTGAAAGAGCTGGCCGACGCCGTGGCCGCAGAAATCGCGCACCACCGAGCAGCGCTCGCCTTCGGCATAGGTCTGGATGGCGGCGCCGATGGCGCCCGTGCGGGCGGCCGGCCTGATCGCCGCGATGCCGCGCATCAGGCATTCATGCGTGACCTCGAGCAGGCGCTCGGCGGCGCGCTTGATCGTGCCCACCGGATACATGCGCGAGGAATCGCCATGCCAGCCATCGAGGATGTAGGTGACGTCGATGTTGACGATGTCGCCGTCCTTCAACGGCTTGTTGTCGGGAATGCCATGGCAGACGACGTGGTTGATCGAGGTGCAGGATGACTTCGTGTAGCCGCGGTAGTTGAGCGTCGCGGGCAATGCGCCGTGATCCATGCCGAACTCGAAGACGAAGCGGTCGATGGTTTCAGTGGTAACGCCCGGCGCGACGATCGACACCAGTTCGTCGAGGCAGCGTGCGGTGAGGTCGCAGGCCTTGCGCATGCCGGCAAAGCCCTCTTCGCCGTAGAGGCGGATCTGGCCGGTGTTTCTGAGTGGTGCCGTGGCGGCGTCGAGATAGGTGACCATTGTGTCCGTCTTGCCGGAAGAAAGGGCTTCTGATGAGCCCGCGCGAAAAGTCTCTCAGATTTGGCACCGGACGGCCCCAGGTTCAAGGACGAACTGCCGGCGATGGGCTCAAGCCGGCGATATTCATGTCTTGCGGCTTCATCCTGTGCCTGTCCAGCCCGTGCCGGGGTGTTCGTCCGCACTGACGACATATTTCTGAGCAACAAGTGGGGAACGGGCTCTGGAGAGACACGAATGGACAGATCGCAATTCGAGGTGCCGGTGCGCATCACGACAGCGCCTGGCCTGCCGGTCGAGGAAATCTACAGCGTCGAACAGGCGCTGGATTTCCTGCAAGGCTGGCCGGTTCGCCGGCAGGGCCCGGTCTATCAGGCCGCGTTCAATGCCTGCTTTGGCGCCACGGTCGACCTGGTCGACACCGAGGACGCTTGCCGGGCGTTCATGGCGTTCTGCCGGGTAAGCCGCCTCCTGGCCAGGGACAGCTGGTTCCGCGCAGGCGCGGAGGCGAGGCGAGGGGGCTGCGGGCTTAGCGGCCGAGCCGGGCAGTCCCAGCGAACTGCTTAATGCATCCCACACTTCCATGCGTTCGACGAGCGGCAAATCTGCCCCAGAGCGGCATGCCTTCGGTGATGCTGTGCCAGCCAGTCACGAATCGGCTATGGCTCCGGCATGCAGGAAACGTCTCTTTACATCCCGGTGAAGCGGTTTCTTGAGAGCCTGGAATTCACCGTTAAAGGCGAAGTTGGTGGTTGCGACGTCGTGGGACTGCGTGACGGCGAGCCGCCCGTGGTCGTCATCTGCGAATTGAAATTGCAGTTCAACCTCGAACTCATACTTCAAGGTGTCGATCGTGCTGCGTCATGCGATGAGGTCTGGCTCGCGGCGCGGATGTCGGCCCGCGGCAAAGGCCGCGAGCATGACCGTCGGTTCCGCGCACTCTGCCGGCGGCTCGGGTTCGGGCTTCTGGGGGTTGGTTCCGCCGGCAACGTCGAATTGCTGCTCAGCCCGGCCGCTTTGCCGCCCCGGCGAGACCCGAGACGAAGATCGCGCCTGGTGGACGAGCATCGTCGCCGGCGCGGCGACCCTGTAGTCGGCGGCGGCTCGCGTACGCCGATAATGACCGCTTACCGGCAGGATGCGCTGGCCTGCGCCGCTGCGATGGTCGACGGCCCGAAGCGCCCGCGCGACTTGAAAGCCATTTCACCACGCGCCGCCAAGATCCTGCTTCACAATGTCTATGGCTGGTTCGCCAGGGCCGAGCGCGGCGTCTATGCGCTGACGGACGTTGGCCGCGCTGCGTTACACCGCTGGCCCCAACCGGCCCCATAGCGAGGCGGCGTCGAGTTTGTTTGAGCGGCTTGCCGCGGGCAGGGGAGACAACGTACCTCTCCCGACTTGGCAACGATCAGAGTCGGCGCGGGCTGTATCGGTTGTCGCTGGCCGTGGAAAGCATTATTGCACCAGGCGAAACGTGACAGCCTCTTCCGAGTTGCTCATCTGCCTTGTGCACACCCGTTGGTGCCGCGAAATACGACAGATGAGTTGCGTCGAACTCAAACGCGGCAATGGGCACCGTCGCCGGCGAGATATCGCAAACTGCGATCGCCCGCGGCAAGATTGTTCAAACAAATAGTCCAATCTGGCTATGAGGCGGCCAGCGCGTCGCCTCCATTGTCACTGCCACGCCAGAGCGCAAAAATCGAGCAAATGCGGCGGCAGGAGACAGTGAAGGCAGTAGCCAGAAACAACAAATGTTGATATTTGCGTTACTAAGCGCGTCGAACGGATCGGCCCGCCTAGGAACAAAAAAGGAATATTCTGGTAGTTCGTCAAGACTGGCTACGGGTTGTTTTTCACGAATTCGACATTGGCAGGAGCGTGAACTTTGTGCGGCGAAATCGGGGCTGCGAGACTCAATGCAATACCAAATATCTCAAAAATTTTATCAGAGGGGTGTGTGTATTTGATTTGGCGCTAATATACGCCGTCGAGTAGGCAGGCCACCGCGGGGCGCTAAGAAAAAAAGGATTATCAATGGCACTTCATTTCGCAGCAGGTGGGTCCGCCACAGAAGTCGCAAGCGCCGGTTTCAACCTGGCTGACGTTCAAACCGTCGAGCAGGTCAACGAGCTACCGGATGGCATGAAGGCTATGGTCTGGCTCAACGAGGGCGAGGGCGTAACCCAGTCCTTTATCGACAAAGTCACCCCCTTCATTGGCAATCCGAAGGTGTATGGGTTTTTTCTCGTCGACGAGCCGGATCCCACCGGCAAGTACCACACAAAGGTGGACGCTGCCGATCTGAAAGCGGAATCCGATTACATTCATTCTAATGTGCCAGGCGCCAAGACCTTCATCACCATGATGAATATGGGATCGTCTGCTGAGCCGGATTTTTCCAACACCTACAACCATGAGAACACGCATATCGATCTGTTCGGAATAGATCCGTATCCGGTTCGCACGGGCACAGACACGGTCGACTATGACATGATCGACAGAACCGTGGCTGCAGCGGTGGAGTCGGGCATCCCGACCAGCCAGATCGTTCCGGTCTATCAATCCTTTGGCGGCGGCAACTGGACGACCGATACGGACGGCAAGTATGTCATGCCGACGACAGACCAGTTGCAGACCATGATGGACCACTGGGGCAAGGTGGTTCCATCGCCCGCCTTTGACTTTGCCTACGCCTGGGGCTCCCAGGAAGGCGACGTCGCACTTGAGAGCTCCCCGGAACTGCAGGCCGTTTTCCGGGAGCACAATCTCAGCACAACTGGGACCGCCGCTTCCGACGCTACCGATGACAGCTCTACCGTAACTGCCCCTGCCGACGCTACCATCAGCGACGACGGCTCTACCGTGACTGTCCCTGCCGACGCCAGCACCAGCGACGGCAGCTCTACTGCGACTGTCCCTTCTGACGCCAGCACCAGCGACCACAGCTCTACTGCGGCTGTCCCTTCTGACGGCAGCACCAGCGACCACAGCTCTACTGCGACTGTCCCTTCTGACGCCAGCACCATCGACCACAGCTCTACTGCGACCGCCGCTTCCGACACCACCATCAGCGACAACAGCGCTACTGCGACCGCTGCTTCCGACACCACCATCAGCGACGACAGCTCTACTGCGGCCGCCGCTTCCGATACCACCACCAGCGATGGCAGTTCCACTGAGGCCGCCGCTTCCCGCCCCGCGACCAGCAATGGCGGTGTTCATGCTGTGCGTGGTGCCGATGCGCCCCATGCAGCCGCCGGCACCGACTGGGCGGTAGACCATGACGGCAACGACACCTCCCATGTCGACAATGGCGGCGAAAAGGCAGGCAGCAGTGTCGACCGGGTGTTGGCCGCCCTTTCTGGCGGCTCGGAGTCGCTCGCCGGTTCACACGACAAGACGGCCGGCAACGGGTTCGCCCACACTGTCGAGGATAATGAAAATGTCGGCGCCAATGCTAGCAAGGGCGGCGCCGCCGAGATCATGTCCGACCGCGGAGGCCACGACGCCTTCGACTTCAGCTGGCTCCAGGAAAAGCTGCAGGACAAGCCTCACTTCGACCAGGCCTTCTTAGACGGTCTCAAGCCGGGAGGGGAGTCATCTGACGCTCTGTCTACGGCTTCGCATGATCGTTCCGACCAGGTCAGCTACGACAGTTCAACCGGGTCGCTCTCTTTGGACAGCGACGGGACGGGAGATGCATCTCACACGCAACTCGCCGGCCATTTTCCATGGCAGCATCATTCGCTGTGACCTGAAGGAGCTACGGGCGGGAAACTAGATCAGGCCCGGCCTTTGTTCACCTCGAAGAACATGGGCCGGGTCGTTCCCGTGCCGGTCATAAATCGTCTTTCCAGAAATTCCGCGACGAGATACAGGTCATACTGGCGTCGCGGGATTGCCTCGCAGTTCGGCAAAGTCCGAACGGGGCTTCTCATCGAGGACGATGGCTTCGCCTTTGATGAGGAGTGAAGACGCGCACGCCGCCAGCAATGAGCTGTGCGTGGCGGCAAGAAAGTAGGCCTGATCTACACGCCCGACACTGCGTCGAACGCCTATGGCAAGGCCAAGGACGAACGCTGAGAGACGCGCGAGAGCATCAGCGCGACCGGCGGAAACGCGCGCGCTCGTGAGGCTTTACGCCCCCGCTCTCGGCTGCGCAGCTGCGCTTGCGCCGTCATATCAGATAAGCCTAATGTAAATCATGACCTGGCCATTGAGCGGGTGCGGCGGCGCACTCGGATTGGGCTCGCTATTCATCCGGTGGATATACCGATCACGCAAAGGGAGGACGAGATGAGAGTGGTTAAGTTATTTGCACTTGCTGCTGTGCTGCTTCTTTCCTCTGCGTTGTCTGCGGCCGCCCAGTCGGCTCGCGAGGACATCGAAGCGGCACTGACGAAATTCACGGACGCCTTCAACAGCGGAAACGCGGCGGCGGTCGGTCAAATGTATACCGAGGATGCCGCCGTGCTGCCGCCCGACGGCAAGCGCGTCGATGGTCGCAAGGGCGTGGAAGAATTCTGGCAGGGCGCGATCAAAAGCGGGATGAAGAATCTCACCCTAAAGGCCCTGGAGGTGGAAGAGAGCGCAAACCTCGCCTACGAAGTTGGCGCATTTACGCTCGATGTGCCGAGCAAAGACGGCGCCCTCTCCACCGTTGCGGGCAAGTACATCGTCGTCTGGAAAAAGGACGACGACGGGACATGGCGCCTGCATCGGGACATCTGGAATTTAGGTGCGGCCCAATAGGGATTTGATATCCAGGTCCTCATCGACCGCCTTGGCGACGAGTACGGCTAAATGCACTGGATCTGATGCTCTATTGCCATGCCAGTTGAAATCTCTGGTACGCCCAAGGGGAATCGAACCCCTGTTACCGCCGTGAAAGGGCGGTGTCCTGACCGCTAGACGATGGGCGCGCTCAGATGTGAGCGCTTATAGTTGCGTTGCACCAAACCGGCAACCCGTCTGCCGCACCTGCGACAACTTTTTTCAGTGGCCGCAAAAAACGCGCATTTTCGGCGATTTAGCCCGGTTCGACGCTGCATCGCATGCCGTCCTCAGACGGCGCACTGCGGGCGTCCACAAACGAGAGGAAGAACCAGCCATTACCCCCGCCGGCGGCAGCGCCAGTTCCAATCGCGCTCGGGACCGACGTCGATGTGTACGGATTCGGTATGGCAGTAGGTGCCGACGCCGCCACGCCCGGGCATGCTGCGTATATAGCCTGCTAGTTGCGCTTTCGAGACGCCTGGAACCTGAATGTCGGCGGCGGCGCAATACATATGCAGCGAATTCTTGGCGCCGTTGGCGCGGCGGTTGCGGGCCGGGTCACGATAGCCGGAGGTGACGATCATCTTCTTGCCGTAGTGGCCCTCGATCGTCTTCAGCACGCGGACCAGCGAAGGTTTTAGACAGGCAACGTCGACATTCTCGGTCTGCTTCAAAAGACCGTTGGGCGCCAGCCGGGCAAGCCCGGCAGCGGATGCCACCTGATAGGCGCCCCCTTCATCCTCGTTCAGATCGACGTCGCTGTCGTCGTCGAGGCCGGATTTGCGCTTGATCTCGAAGAGTGCGGTCTTGCGAACGCCAGGCAGCGCGTCATCGGTGAAATGGCTGGTATCGCCGATCGAAGCCAGTTGCACCGGCTTTTCAGCCGATTTGGCCGAGGCCAACGTGATGGTCGGCTTTGCGGCCGCCTTGGGCTGCGCCGCCGTCGTTTGCTCGCCCGACCTGTTGCTGGTCTGCGGGGCAGGCGCCGCCGAGGCCGGCGTGGCGCTGAACAAAGAGGCGAGGAACCCCTTCTTCTTCGGCGCATAAGCTTGCGGCTGCGGCTCCCCGGCGGTCACATAAACCGGGTTGTTCATCGCCGGCGCGGCCGCCTCGGTCTTGGACTTCGGCGCGGCCGTGCCTGCATCGGCGGTTTCAGTCTTCTGCGTAGCAGAGCCGGCCTGTTCAACCGTCTGCGCGGACTGTTGCTGGGGCTGCGGCGTCTGGCCCGCAGCAGCGTCGGCGCGCGCAGGAGCCGTGACGGGGAAGCCGGCATCGGACTTGGCGCCTCCCTGAGGGGCTCCCCCCTGGGTTCCCGGCTTGCCCATTGGTACATAGCCGACCTGCTCGGGAAGGCTTGCGTCGCCCTCGGCGGTCATCGTCATCTGTGAAGTCGTGATCTGCGACGACGAATCAACGGCGACCTGTTGGGTACCAGAGGCCGTGCTGATATCCGTAGCAGAGGCGTTATAACCGGGCATGCCGACTGACAGGGACGGGTCGCCGGCCGAGGTGCAGGACGCCAGGAGCACGGAGAAAAGCGCGGCCGCGATGGCGCGGCTTTCTCCCTTCGCGAAGCGCGATCCTGCTGATTTCAAAACAAAATTCCCCCTCGATGTCCGGCCGGTACGTCATTGGCGGCGTCGAAACGTCTCGCCGAAATAAATCCTTGTCCCCGAACCGAAACGAGACCTGTGTCAAATCCGCAAGCCCCAGAGTAATTCGACGGCTAAAGAGGAATCGAGACTGCTTGAGGGTTGACGACACCATTTCGCCCTCTTTTACCGGCGCGTCAACTCACCACACATTACAGAAGGTTACACACGCACCTTGACATAGGTGCCTGGCGCGTCGCCCAGGGTTTTCATGTGCTTGCCGGGTTTGCGGGCCGGCACGCGGGTGTTGTCCTTCGCCTCGACCCAGCGTTGCCAGTGCGGCCACCAGGAGCCGGGATGGTTTATGGCCTCGGCGATCCACTGGTCGAACTCGCCCGCCGGCTTGCCGCCGGTCCAGTAGTGATATTTCTGCGCTGCCGGCGGATTGACGACACCGGCGATGTGGCCGGAGCCGGCCATGACGTAGTCGACTTCGCCGCCGAAATACTTCGAACCTAGGAACACCGAAAGCGCCGGCGCGATATGATCTTCCTTCGCGGCGAGGTTGTAGACCGGGATGGTGACGTTCTTCAGCGAAACCACGCGGCCCGCCAGCTCCATCATGCCTTGCGAAAGTCTGTTCTCGAGATAGCAGTTGCGCAGGTAGAAGGAATGGTTGGCCGCGCCCATGCGGGTCGAATCGGCGTTCCAGTAGAGCAGATCGAAGGGCAGGGGATCCTTGCCGCGCATGTAGTTGTTGACGACATAGGGCCAGATCAGGTCGCCCGAGCGCAGCATGTTGAAGGCGGTCGCCATCTTGGTGCCGTCGAGATAGCCTTTCTCGTTCATCGCCTTTTCGACGGCCGCAACCTGCTCCTCGTCGACGAACACTTTCAGGTCGCCGGCATACGTGAAATCGACCTGCGTGGTGAAGAAGGTGGCCGATTTGATGCGGTGGTCGCCTTCCTGCGCCATCAGCGCCAGGGCCGCCGCCAGAAGCGTGCCGCCGACGCAATAGCCGACGGCATTGACGTCCTTTTCACCGGTGGCCTTTTCGATCGTGTCCAGGCCGTATTGCAGTCCCTCTCGGATATAGGCCTCCCAGCTCTTGGTGCCGTGCCGCTCGTCCGGGTTGATCCAGGAGATGACGAAGACAGTGTGGCCCTGCTCTACCGCCCAGCGGATGAAGGACTTTTGCGGGTTGAGATCGAGAATGTAGAATTTGTTGATCCATGGCGGGCAGATCAGTAGCGGCCGCTTGAGTACGCTCTCGGTCGCCGGATCGTATTGCAAGATCTCGGCGACATCGCTGCGGCCCACCACCTTGCCGGGCGTCGTGGCGAGGTTCTTGCCGATCTCGAAGGGCGAATAATCGGCCTGCCGGAGTTTCAGGTCGCCCTTGCCGGCGGCGATGTCCTCGGCCAGCATCTTCATGCCGCGGACCAGGTTTTCGCCATTCGAAGCGACGGTCTCGCGAAACAGCTCCGGGTTGGTCAGGATGAAATTCGACGGCGAGATGGCGTTGGACACCTGCTTGACGTAGAAGCTGGCCTTGTGGCGGGTGTGCTCGTCCAGGCCATCGGCGTGCTCGACCAGCTCGGCCGCCCAGCGCGAGGTGACGAGATAGGCCTGCTTGAGGAAATCGAAGAAGGCGTTGCGGCCCCATTCCGGGTCCTGGAAACGCTTGTCGCCGGGCTCGGGCTTGACCGCGTCTTCGGCATCTTCGCCGCCGGCGCTGAGACGCTGGATGGAGTTGGCCCAGACGGTCATGTAGCCGGAAAACAGCCGCGTCTGCGCCTCCAGCGCACGCTGCGGGTCGGAAAGCCAGTATTCGCTGAGCTTCGAGAATGTTTTCACCATGTCGACGACCGGCTCGGCGACATGATCGCGTACCTCGCCTTTTTCCCGCGGCTCGGCCCATGCGGAGGCCGCCTTGCCGGCCTGCTCGATCATGCGCGCCACGTTCAAGGCGAAGCGCTCCGGGTCCTTCACCAGATATTGCTCGACGGTCGAAGCCTGGTCATCTTCCGCTTTGCCCGAATCGGGTGTTTTGGACATGGTTCGCGGGGTTCCTCCCGAAGCGTTTTCTTGACATATTATCATGGGACATCGGACAGGGTCCAACGCGCTCTACCTCGGCTGCCAAGGAAACAATATGACGATTAACATTGGCGAAACTGTTTTTTCTGGCACTGGTCGTTTTTGCCGCATGGGCGCGGCGGTCGTTTTGCTGGCGATCGCCGGCTGTTCGAGCACCAACATCGAGGGCGCCACGCCTGTCGCGGCTACCGACGGGCCGAAGAACACCGGCACCTATCCGAATCTGAATATTCCGCCGCAGGTGGCGGCGAAGCAATTCACCGAGGCGGAAAAGAACGCCAAGCTCGCCCAGTTGAAGGCCGACGAGCAGGCGCAGGCCTCAAAGGGCGGAGCGGTCAAGGCCGCGAACCCGGCGGCGCTGAACACACTGGCAAGGAAGCACGGCGCCGACGCGCTGAAGCAGATCGAAGCCCCATGCGATCCTGCCCTCGACCCTACCTGCAAATAGGGTTATATCGCGCGACCGACAACCACCTTCGCCAAAAACCACTTTGACCGTCTGGAATTGACATGGAAGAATTTCACAAGGTCCGCCGGCTTCCGCCCTATGTCTTCGAGCAGGTCAACCGGCTGAAGGCCAGTGCCCGCTCGCGCGGCGCCGACATCATCGACCTTGGCATGGGCAATCCGGATCTGCCGACGCCCAAGGCCATCGTCGACAAATTGTGCGAGGTCGTGCGCGATCCGCGCACGCATCGCTATTCGTCATCGCGCGGCATTCCGGGCCTTCGCCGCGCCCAGGCCAATTACTATGGCCGCCGTTTTGGGGTGAAACTCGACCCGGACACGCAAGTGGTGGCGACGCTGGGGTCGAAGGAAGGTTTTGCCAATATGGCGCAGGCGATCACCGCCCCCGGCGACGTGATCCTGTGCCCTAACCCGACCTATCCGATCCACGCTTTCGGCTTCATCATGTCGGGCGGCGTCATCCGCTCGTTGCAGGTGGAACCGGACGACGGCTTCATCCCCGCGCTGGAGCGCGGTATCCGCCATTCGATCCCGAAGCCGCTGGCGTTGATCCTCAATTACCCGTCGAACCCGACGGCGCAGGTCGCCTCGCTCGATTTCTACAAGGAGGTGGTGGCCTTCGCCAAGAAGAACGACATCATCATCCTGTCGGACCTTGCCTATTCGGAAATCTATTTCGACGGCCATCCGCCGCCCTCGGTGCTGCAGGTGCCGGGCGCGATCGACGTGGCGGTCGAGTTCACCTCGATGTCGAAGACCTTTTCCATGCCCGGCTGGCGCATGGGTTTTGCCGTCGGCAACGAGCGGCTGATCTCGGCGCTAACCAGGGTCAAGTCCTATCTCGACTACGGTGCCTTCACGCCGATCCAGGTGGCGGCTGCGCACGCGCTCAACGGCGACGGCGCCGATATCGCCGAAGTTCGCGACATCTATCATAAGCGCCGCGACGTCATGGTCGACGCCTTCAGCCGCGCCGGCTGGATTGTCCCGGCGCCGGCGGCGTCGATGTTCGCCTGGGCGCCGATCCCGGAGCCGTTCAAGCATCTCGGTTCGCTCGAATTCTCCAAGCTTCTGATCGAGCACGCTGACGTGGCGGTGGCGCCGGGTGTCGGCTTCGGGGAGCATGGCGACGACCATGTGCGCATCGCGCTGGTCGAGAACGAGCACCGGATCCGGCAGGCGGCTCGCAACATCAAGCGCTTCCTGGCGTCCAGCGCCAAACAGCCCAACAATGTGGTGCCGCTCGCCGCGCACCGTTGAGCGCCTGACACTACATCGACCAAATTCTTGGGGGGCGTCGCCGGACATGGCTGAAGCGTTGCGTGTTGGAATTGCCGGTCTCGGCACCGTCGGCGCGTCGGTGGCGCGCGTGCTGCACGACAAGGCGGCGGAACTGACGCGGCAATGCGGCCGCGAGGTCGTCGTGTCGGCCGTCTCGGCCCGTGATCGCAAACGCGACCGCGGCGTCGATCTCGGCGCGGCCAAGTGGTTCGACGATCCGGTAGGAATGGCGCAGACCGCCGAGATCGACGTGTTCGTCGAGCTGATCGGCGGCGACGAGGGACCGTCGCGATCATCCGTGAAAGCAGCGCTTGAAACCGGCCGCCACGTCGTCACCGCCAACAAGGCGCTGCTCGCCAAGCATGGCGTGGCGCTGGCCGAGATCGCCGAGAAGAAGGGCGTGCTGCTCAATTATGAGGCGGCGGTGGCGGGCGGCATTCCGGTCATCAAGACGATGCGCGAGGCGATGGCCGGCAATTCGGTGACCCGTGTCTTCGGTATCCTCAACGGCACCTGCAATTATATCCTGACCCGCATGGAGGCCGAGGGCCTGTCGTTCGACGCCTGTCTGAAGGATGCGCAGCGGCTGGGCTATGCCGAGGCCGACCCGACCTTCGACATCGAGGGCCACGACACCGCGCATAAGCTGTCGATCCTGACCAGCCTTGCCTTCGGCACGCGAATCGCCGCCAACGACATCTACATGGAAGGGATTTCCAACATCAGCCAGGCCGACATCCGCGCGGCCGGCGATCTCGGCTACCGGATAAAGCTGCTCGGCGTCGCCCAACGCACGGAAAGCGGGATCGAACAGCGCGTGCACCCGACCATGGTGCCGACGGCCTCGGTCATCGCGCAGGTGCACGGCGTCACCAATGCGGTGGCCATCGAAACCGATATTCTTGGCGAGCTTTTGCTCTCCGGTCCCGGTGCCGGCGGTAACGCCACCGCATCGGCAGTGGTCGGCGACATTGCCGACATCGCCAAGAGCCGGCCCGGTTTCCAGCACGGTCCGGTCTTCGGCCTGCCGGCGAAGGAATTGCGACCCTATAAGAAGGCGCAGATGCGCAGCCATGCCGGCGGCTATTTCATCCGGCTAACCGTGCATGACCGCATCGGCGTCTTTGCCGCCATCGCCAAGCGCATGGCCGACAACGATATTTCGCTGGAATCGATCGTGCAGCACGCCGCCGGGCCGGATACCGCCCTGCAGAAGACGGTGATCCTCGTCACCCACGAGACAACAGAAGCGGCGGTCCGCAAGGCCGTCGACGGCATCACCAAGGACGACCATCTGACCGACAAGCCGCAGGTCATCCGCATCGAGCGGGCGGAATAGGAATTCTCTTTCTCAAATCGATTGATATCGCTGCGCTTTCAAGAAAGACCCGCCCAGGTCTTGCTGTTGTCATGGAGCTTTGACACAACCGGCGCGCCTCTAACGCATCGGCCCGGAAATCGGAATCGATTTTCGGGAAAGCACAATGCGTAAATTTAAGGACTTAGAGCGTCCTTTGCGCGGTCCAATGGACGCGGCGCTCTTACGGGAGGCAATGTGCCAACGAGGATTGTCCACCGATGAACATTGCCCAGAACATCGTCGCCGGCCTTGACCGGATACTCACCATGGAACTGGTGCGTGTCACCGAACGCGCCGCGGTTGCGGCGGCCAGGTTGCGCGGACGCGGCGACGAAAAGGCCGCCGACCAGGTCGCAGTCGACGCCATGCGCGAGGAGCTCAACCGCCTCGCCATCAACGGTACGGTGGTGATCGGCGAGGGCGAACGCGACGAGGCGCCGATGCTCTATATCGGCGAAGAGGTCGGTTCCGGCAAAGGCCCGGCGGTCGATATCGCGCTCGATCCGCTCGAAGGCACGACGATCTGCGCCAAGAACCTGCCCAACGCGCTGGCCGTCATCGCCATTGCGGAAAAAGACAGCCTGCTGTTCGCGCCCGACGTCTATATGGACAAGATCGCCGTCGGCCCGGGCTATGCGGACGGCGTCATCGACATCGATGCCTCGCCGGCCGAAAACATCGCCAGCCTGGCCAGGGCCAAAGGCGTACCGGTGCCGGAGATCACCGCCTGCATCCTCGACCGGCCGCGCCATGGCAGCCTGATCGAGGCCGTGCGCGCCACGGGCGCTGCGATCCGGCTGATCGGCGATGGTGACGTCGCCGGCGTCATCCACACCACCGATCCGGAGGAAACCGGCATCGACATCTATCTCGGCACCGGCGGCGCCCCGGAGGGCGTGCTGGCGGCGGCAGCGTTGCGCTGCACCGGCGGCCAGATCCAGGGAAGGCTGATCCTCGACACGCCGCAAAAGGTGGCGCGCGCGGCGCAGATGGGCATCTTGGACCCGAAGCGGGTTTACCGCACGCAAGACATGGCGCGCGGTGACGTGCTGTTTGCGGCAACCGGCGTGACCGACGGCAACATGCTGGCCGGCGTCAAGTTCGGCCGCAATTCCATCACCACGCATACGATCGTGCTGCGCTCGTCGTCGCGCACCGTTCGCGAGATCAAGGCAAGGCACCAGGATCTGGAAAAGTTTTGATTCCCGACTCGGCTAGCCGTCGCGTATTGTGACAAATGACAATCCGCAGACGGCGCGTCGCATGACGGGCGAAAACCGTATCTTCCTCGATGTCAGGCAGTCGGCATCAGGTGTTTCCTGGGAACACCGGCTGACCGAGCGGCAGGACATGACTGCGCTTGCGATAGCGCAAGGCTTTGGCGTGCCGGACATCGTCGCGCGCGTGCTTGCCGGGCGCGGCGTGACCGCCGAGCAGACCGAGCGGTTCCTTGATCCGACCATCCGCGATCTTTTGCCGGACCCGGTTTCGCTGACCGACATGGACAAGGCCGCCGCTCGCATCGCTGAAGCGATCGTGACCGGGGAAAGAGTGGCGATCTTCGGCGACTACGACGTCGACGGCGCGGCCTCATCGGCGCTGCTCAAGCGGTTTCTCACGCATTTCTCCGTGCCAGCGGAGATCTACATACCGGACCGCATCTTCGAGGGGTACGGACCCAATCCGGAAGCCATGCGCGAACTTGTCTCGCGTGGCGCGACGCTGATCGTCACCGTCGACTGCGGCACCAACAGCGCCGTCTCGATCGACGCGGCGAAGGCTGCCGGCGCCGATGTCGTGGTGCTCGATCATCATCAGCTCGGCGGTCCGTTGCCGGCGGCGGAGGCGGTCGTCAATCCCAATCGCGAGGACGACCTTTCGGGGCAGGGCCATCTTTGTGCCGCCGGCGTCGTCTTCCTGGCTCTGGTGCAGACGGCGAAGATCCTGCGTGGCCGGTTGCCGGATGCCGCACCGCCGGACCTGCTTGGTCTGCTGGACCTCGTGGCCCTGGCGACCGTTTGCGACGTGGTGCCGCTGACCGGCGTCAACCGCGCCTTCGTGGTCAAGGGGTTGCAGATGGCGCGCCAGCAGAGGAACGAGGGGTTGGCGGCGTTGGCGCGGGTCTCGCGCATCGGCGAGCCGGTCAGCACCTTCCATCTGGCCTATCTGATCGGCCCGCGCATCAATGCCGGTGGGCGCATCGGCGACGCAGCACTCGGCAGCCGCCTGCTCGCCACCGACGATCCCGTCGAGGCCCGCACCATCGCCGAGACGCTGGACCGGCTCAATCAGGAGCGGCAGCAGATGGAGCTGGAAATGCTGGCCGCGGCACGAGTCGAGGCCGATGCCGAGCTTGCGGGCGGCAATGGGCCGGCCATCGTCGTCACCGCCAGCTCCAATTGGCATCCGGGCATCGTCGGCCTGCTGGCCTCGCGGCTCAAGGACCATGCGCGCCGGCCCGCCTTTGCCATCGCCTTCAACGCCAATGGCGTCGGCACGGGTTCAGGCCGTTCGGTGTCGGGCTTTGATCTCGGCCGGCTGGTGCGGGAGGCCGCCATTGCCGGGCTGATCGTCAAAGGCGGCGGCCATGGCATGGCGGCCGGCATTACGGTGGAGCGGGCGAAACTTGGCGCGCTCCGCGCCTTCTTCGAGGAACGGGCGGCGGCCGACGTGTTCCGGCTGCAAGGCGAGGAAAGCCTGGCGATCGACGGTGCGCTGGCCGCCGAGGGTGCAACGCTCAGCCTGCTCGATGCGCTGGAGAAAGCCGGCCCGTTCGGCGCCGGGCATGTCGCGCCGGTCTTCGCGCTGCCGCGCCATCGTCTTGCCGATGCGAGGCCGGTCGGCACCAATCACATCCGCGCCGAGTTGCAGTCGGAAAGCGGCGGCCGGATCCAGGCGATCGCCTTTCGCGCCGCCGATACGGCGCTCGGCGAATTCCTGTTCACGAACCGGGGCAAACCGGTGCACGTCGCCGGTTCGCTGTCGGGCAATCACTGGAACGGCAACCGCACGGTGCAGTTCCGCATCGTCGATGCCGCACGTGCCTGAGAGCGGTTTTCGCTTCTGCGCGAGTCTTCGACGATTTAAGCCAGAACCGTCTGCAGCCGGGCCAACTCGCCGATCTGGGCCACCGTCACCTGATAGCCGATACGGATCGCCTCGTCGGCGCGGTGGAATTCGGTCAGGCCGATATGGCTGAGCTTAGGCTGCAGCGACATATCCGGCGGGTCGCCGGCAAGCCGCGCACGCGAAATGCGGTCCTGGATGATGTTGAAAGCTTCGACCATAACGCCGGTGATGCCGAGCCGTGTTTGGTACTGGTGCCCTGTATCGACCAGGCCGGGCCTTGGCGCATCCTTTTCGACGACCAGTTCGCCGGCGCTGTGCTTGATGACGGCGGCGCGGCCGAACAGATCATAGTGAAGGTTTACCGCGACCACGAGCGGCTGCTCGTAGGCGCGGCAGACCGAGACCGGAACCGGATTGACCAGCGCGCCGTCGACCAGCACGCGCCCGTTGCAAGTGACCGGTTCGAACACGCCGGGCAGTGCATAGGAGGCGCGCATAGCGGTGATCAGCGAGCCGCCTGACAGCCAGATTTCATGGCCGGTGCGGATTTCCGAGGTGACACAAACGAATGGCTTCGACAAATCCTCGAAACGGATGCCGGCCATATGCTCGCGCAGCCGTGCGTCGAGCTTCATGCCGCCGAACAGGCCGCTGCCGCGCAGATTGAGATCGAGAAGACCAAAAATGCGGCGCTTGGTCAGGCTTCTGGCGAATTCTTCCAGCTCATCCAGCTTGCCGGCAAGATAGCAGCCGCCGACCAGCGCGCCGATCGAGGTGCCGGCGATCATCGACACTTCGATGCCTGCTTCGTCGAGCGCGCGCAGCACGCCGATATGGGCCCAGCCGCGCGCGCAGCCGCCGCCCAATGCCAGCGAAATGCCTGTTTTCTTGGCGGGGTTCGTTTCGGATACGCCGGCGGACGACGACAGGCCATTGGCCTCTCGAACGTCCGGTCTGTTCAGCGATGACGCCCATTCGAGCATCACAATCTCCCTTGTCCCACGGCCAACATACAGGCTGGCCGTATCGAAATCATGAATATACGAGGCTGCAGTTCGGCGAATGGTTCATTTGGATGGTTCACGGGGCTTTCGATACGTTTCTTTCGCATCGAACAGCGGCCTGCTCCCATCGCTGGCAAGCGTCCCCTTGCCGTCGATCAGTCCCACCGTCCGATAAAAGCAGGAACGCCGGCCGGTGTGGCAGGTTGCGTCGTGGCCCATCACTTTGACGCGCAACCATATGGCGTCCTGGTCACAATCCGTGAGCATCTCGACAACGTTCTGGACATTCCCGGACGTTTCGCCCTTCTTCCACAGAGCGTTGCGCGAGCGCGACCAGTAGTGGGCGATTCCGGTTTCCAGCGTCAGCGCCAGCGCTTCGGCATTCATATGCGCGACCATCAGCAGCATGCCGTGGTCGGCATCGGTGACGACGACGGTGACGAGGCCGCTGGCATCGAAGCGCGGCGAAAAAACCGTGCTTTCTTCTAGTGCTTTCTTGTCTGATGGAGCTTTCGGGAATTTCAGTTCCGACATCGCCGGTCCTTGTTCAGAGCCTTACCCACTTCTCGGGATCATGGCTAGCGACCGGCGACGATCGTTCAGCCCCTGCCGCCACGCACCATTGTGACGAAACGGACCTGTTCCTCGGGCGTGTCCTTGAAGACGCCGGTGAAGGTCGAGGTCAGCGTGGTGGAGCCTTCCTTGCGGATGCCGCGCATGGCCATGCACATATGCTCGGCTTCGACCATGACGGCGACGCCGCGCGGATTGAGCACGTCCTGGATGACGCCGGCGATCTGCGCGGTCATGGCTTCCTGGGTCTGCAGTCGCTGGGCGAATATATCGACGACGCGCGCGATCTTGGACAGGCCGACAACCTTGCCGTCCGGCAGATAGCCGACATGCGCCTTGCCGATGATCGGCACCATGTGGTGCTCGCAATGCGAATGGAACGTTATATCCTTGACGAGGACAAGGTCATCATAGCCGGCGACTTCCTCGAAGGTGCGGCCGAGTTCCTCGGCCGGGCACTTGTCGTAGCCGCCGAACATTTCGCGATAGGCCTTCACCACACGCTTCGGCGTATCGACCAGGCCCTCCCGGTCCGGATTGTCGCCGGTCCAGCGCAACAGCGTGCGAACCGCGGCCTCGGCTTCGGCTTCGGTCGGCCGATCGGTGAGCGGCTTTTCCATGTAGGCGGAAGGGGGCATGAATTTCTTGATGACGGCATCCATAAAGGCGTCTCCCGTAGTTCCCCTCTCAGGAGGAACGAGTTGAACGGACCACGACCTTTCGGGTGTTAGAAACGTGCCCTGTTTCCAGCCCGTAAGCGGCGTGAACTGATTTGAGCAAGGACGAGGCTGTTGGTTACCTTGTCCATACCCGACTACCAGCATTATATATGATCGTGCCGAGCGAAAGGAAGACCGTCAGCGGCAATCGCTGTTCGCTCGGCGGCGACGGATTGGAAAAATATGATCGACGAAGTCTACAATGCGAAAATTCTGGGGTTTGCCGGAAATATCGCGCGGATCGGCCGGCTCGACCGTCCCGATGCAACCGCGCGCGCGCATTCCAAGCTGTGCGGCTCGACCGTGACTGTCGATCTGAAGATGGATGACGGCGTCGTCACCGATTTCGCCCATGATGTGAAGGCCTGTGCGCTTGGCCAGGCTTCGTCCTCGATCATGGCGCAACATGTCATCGGCGCCAGCGCGGGCGAATTGCGCGCTGTGCGCGAGACGATGCTGAAGATGTTAAAGGAAAACGGCGCGCCGCCCGAAGGCCGCTTCGCCGACCTCAGATATTTAGAACCGGTGCGCGATTATAAGGCGCGCCATGCCTCGACCATGCTGACCTTCGATGCGGTGGTCGACGCGATCGGCCAGATCGAGAAGAAGCGCGCCGAACAGGCGGCTTAGCCGTCAAATGGCGACCGATCACACGCACCAGCATCAGAGGCCGCGGTACACGCGCAACTGGCCCGGCCCCTGGCGCAAGACGCCCGGCCGAATCCTCGGCACGACGCTTGTGCGCTTTTACCAGTTGACGCTGTCCGGCTTTGTCGGCAATTCCTGCCGGCATCTGCCGACCTGTTCCGAATACGCACATGAGGCAATCGCCCGCCATGGATTATGGGCCGGCGGCTGGATGGGGTTTTTCAGGGTGCTGCGCTGCGGGCCGGGCGGAACACACGGCATTGATCGTGTGCCGGATGTGCTGGCCGATCGCTATGTCTGGTTCGCGCCCTTGCGGTACTGGCGGATCGGAAAAAAACGCAGTGACGCGGAAAGCTGATCCCGGTAGAGGGGCTCGGTAATCGGGCAGATCTTTACGACTTGCTAACCTTAACCCCATGTTGCGTATTTAAGACAAAATCGAGACAAGACGCCTCGCTAAAGCCGCTCCTGACATGCCTCAGGAGAGATTGCCAAATGCGCCAGATTGACCGCCGTCCATTCGTTTTCGCATTGGTTATCTACCTTCTGGCTTGGCTGTTGGGTTTTCCGATCCGTGCTCAATCCGCGCCGCTGAAGGACGTTGAATGCACGCTGATCCTGGATGCTGACAGCGGCGAAACTCTGTATCGGCAAGGGGTTTGTGACCAACGCTTCAGTCCCGCCTCGACATTCAAGGTCCCATTGTCGCTGATCGGCTACGACGCCGGGATCCTGATCGACGAGCACACGCCGGCATGGGATTACAAGCCGGAGTTCAATGCGGTGAAGCGGGACCAGAAAACCGTCGACCCGACGATCTGGGAAAAGGACTCGGTGCTGTGGTTTTCGCAGGAAATCACCCGCCGGCTCGGCAGCGAGCGGTTCGCCGGCTACGTGTCGAAATTCGACTACGGCAACACCGATGTATCCGGCAATGCCGGCAAGAATGATGGCCTCACCCGGTCCTGGGTGAATTCTTCTCTCAGGATATCGCCGGTCGAACAGGTGAATTTCCTGCGCCGCTTGCTTGCCCGCAAACTGCCGGTTTCGGACAAGGCCCATGCGATGACCGAGGCGATCTTGCCGACCTTCCAGGCAGGTGGCTGGACGGTGCAGGGCAAGACCGGGACTACGGGGCTTCGCAACGACGCCGACAAGGTCAACCGCTCGCTTGGCTGGTTTGTCGGCTGGGCGCAAAGTGACGGCCGCAAGATCGTCTTTGCCCGCCTGGTGGTCGACACGAAACGATCGGACACGCCCAAGGGCCTCAGGACGCGGGCGATGTTCATGAAAGAGCTGCCGAATCTCGTCAAACAAAACTAAGTGATCGGCCATTCGCCTTTACGGCACGGGAATCTGCCCATAAAAGACTGCCGCCGGACGCATCCGGCATTTCACCACCCGCGCTCGTTTGCGGGACTGGATAGGAGAACTTCATGCTGAATTCCGTTTCCCTGACATTTCCCGATGGCTCAGTCCGCGACTACGAGGCGGCGATGACCGGCGCCGGCCTGGCGGAATCGATCTCGAAGTCGCTGGCCAAGAAAGCCGTCGCCTACAGCATCGACGGCGTGGTGCGCGATCTTTCCGACCCGCTCGGCAAGTCCGGCAAGGTCGAGATCATCACCCGCGAAGACCCGCGCGCGCTGGAGCTCATCCGTCACGACGCAGCGCACGTGCTGGCCGAAGCCGTGCAGGAATTGTGGCCGGGTACGCAGGTGACCATCGGCCCGGTGATCGAGAACGGGTTCTACTATGATTTTGCCCGCAACGAGCCGTTCACGCCGGACGATTTTCCGGTGATCGAGAAGAAGATGCGCGAGATCATCGCGCGCAACAAGCCATTCACCAAAGAGGTGTGGTCGCGCGAGAAGGCGAAAAAAATCTTCGCCGACAAGGGCGAGCGCTACAAGCTGGAACTGATTGACGCAATTCCCGACGATCAGGACCTCAAGATCTATGCGCAGGGCGACTGGTTCGACCTCTGCCGCGGCCCGCACATGGCCTCGACCGGCCAGATCGGAAGCGCCTTCAAGCTGATGAAGGTGGCCGGCGCCTATTGGCGCGGCGACAGCAACAACCCGATGCTGACCCGCATCTACGGCACGGCCTGGGCCGACCAGGCGCAGCTCGATGCCTACCAGATGATGCTGGAGGAAGCCGAAAAGCGCGATCACCGGAAGCTCGGCCGCGAGATGGACCTGTTCCATTTCCAGGAAGAGGGGCCGGGCGTCGTCTTCTGGCACGCCAAGGGCTGGAGAATGTTCCAGAACCTGGTCAACTACATGCGCCGTCGCCTCGACGACCTCGGTTATCAGGAAGTCAACGCTCCGCAAGTGCTCGACAACTCGCTGTGGGAGACTTCAGGCCACTGGGGCTGGTACAGGGACAATATGTTCAAGGTGACGGTTGCCGGCGACGACACTGATGACGACCGCGTCTTCGCGCTGAAGCCGATGAACTGTCCCGGCCATGTCCAAATCTTCAAGCATGGATTGAAGTCATACCGAGATCTGCCTGTAAGATTGGCTGAATTCGGCGCCGTTCATCGCTATGAGCCGTCCGGCGCGCTGCACGGGCTGATGCGCGTGCGCGGCTTTACTCAGGACGATGCCCACATCTTCTGCACCGAGGAACAGCTCGCCGACGAGTGCATCAAGATCAACGACCTGATCCTGTCGACCTACGCAGACTTCGGCTTCGACGAAATCACCGTCAAGCTGGCGACCCGCCCCGAAAAACGCGTCGGCACCGACGCGATGTGGGATCATGCCGAGGGTGTGCTGCAGGACGTGCTCGACAAGATCGCGGCGCGGTCGGGCAACCGGATCAAGACGGGCGTCAATCCGGGCGAGGGCACGTTCTACGGGCCGAAGTTCGAATATGTGCTGCGCGACGCCATCGGCCGCGACTGGCAATGCGGCACCACGCAGGTCGACTTCAACTTGCCGGAACGTTTCGGGGCCTTCTACATCGGCTCCGATTCGGAAAAGAAGCAGCCGGTGATGGTGCATCGCGCCATCTGCGGTTCGATGGAGCGCTTCCTCGGCATCCTGATCGAGAATTACTCGGGCCATTTCCCGCTGTGGTTCGCACCGCTGCAGGTGGTGGTGGCAACGATCACCTCCGATGCCGACGATTACGCGCAAAAGGTCGTCGCGCAGTTGAAGGCGGCCGGACTGTTGGCGGAAGCCGATCTTCGCAACGAGAAGATCAACTACAAGGTCCGCGAGCACTCGCTGGCCAAGGTTCCGGTCATCCTCGTCTGCGGCAAGCGCGAGGCGGAGGAGGAGACGGTCAATATCCGCCGGCTCGGCTCGCGAGATCAGGAGTCGCTCAGCCTTGGCCAGGCGGTGGCAACGCTTACGGAAGAGGCCGTGACGCCCGACCGCAAGCGCAAACGAGCCGCCTGAGTTCAGCCAGATCATCGGGAAATGGCGGTGGAGCGATCCACCGCCATTTTCACATGCCGCTATTTCACATGCCCGCTATTTTCATATGCTTGTCACGCCAGCCTTGTAACGAGCCCTCATGCTCAAGCTGAAGATGCGCGAAAGACCGTTTCCCGAGCTTTCCTACGCCAGCCCGCATCAGCCGGCATTGACGCGCTGGTTCATCCATTCCATCGAAGGCCTGTCTGGCCGCGATCGCTTCGCGGCCCTCTATGACTCTTGGCGCCGCCATGTGGTGCCGGCCGGCGAGCGTGTGTTCAGCCGCATGCTGGAGCTGATCGATGTCCAGGTGCGGACCACCGGCCAATGGCCCCCGGCAAAATTGCCTGATACGCCGCTGGTGATCGTGGCCAACCATCCGTTCGGTATCGGCGACGGCATTGCGGTGCTCTCGCTGGCTGAGCAGCTTCGGCGCCCGTTCCGTGTCATGATCCACAAGGACTTGCTCAAGATCCGCGAGATGGAGCCCTATTCGCTGCCGATCGACTTTTCCGAGACCAAGGACGCGCTGAAGAACAACATGGCGGTGCGCCATGAGGCGGTGCGGTTGCTGAAAGAGGGCGTCATCATCGTCATCTTCCCCGCGGGCGGCGTCGCCACCGCGCCAAAGGGTTTTGGACGGGCGCGTGATCTGCCGTGGAAAATGTTTCCGGCCCGTCTCGTCCAGGATGCCAAGGCATCGGTTGTCCCAATGCACTTTTCCGGCCAGAACGGGCGGCTGTTCCACCTGGTCAGCGGACCAATGAACATGGCCGAGCGCGACGGGCGTGTGGCGAAGTTAGTCGGGAGGGCTTCTCTGACGCTGCGCATTTCCCTGCTCATCCACGAATTCGCGCGGCTGTCGGGCAAATCGATCGACGTGCGCATCGGTGACGTGTTGGGACGGGATGAACTGGAGCCGCTGCGCGACCGCAAGGCTTTGCTCGACCGCCTCCATCGTGGCGTTTTCGATCTGGCGCCGGCCGAACCGCGCGGCCGCGGCCAATTCCTGCCGCGACACATACGCAAGGCAGCCTGATCGACAAATAATAGGCTGCTGGACCCGAATCTACACGGCAGTGTCCGGACGGGTCAGTCCGCGCCTTCCTCGGGATCCATCGCCGATGCCTCCGTGGCCAGAACCTCGACTTCCTTGTTCTGCCCGGCCACGACGGTAAAATCCTTCTGGTAGATGCGGTCGCGGTTCTTGGCGATGATGGTGTAGTCGCCTTCGGCAAGCACCATCGAAGCAAAGGCGCCAACGGTTTCCTTGATGGGATCGCCGGATTCGTTGAGCAACGACCAGGAGGTGTCGGCGATCGCCTCTCCACCCGGCTCGCGTACCAGCTTCATGGTCATCTCCGCCGCACGGTGCTCGACGGCCGCTTCGGTCAGCTTGCCGGCTTCGACGCGGATGTCGGAGCGGATGACCGCATTCACCGAGCCATAGGTCGAGACGACGTGGTAGACGCCCGCGTTCAGCCGCACGACGCTGTTCGGCTCGACATCGGGTATGATCAGGGCGCGATCGTGATTGGCCTCGGCTTGGCCTTCATAGATCGAAAACCGCAGTTTCTTCGGCGGTATGCGCACCCCGCCCGACAGTACGGCATCGAGCTTGAGCCCGCCGGCATCGAGCACGAGGCTTTCGCGCTTGGCGTCGTTGCCGACGGTGATGCGCTTGGTGGCGCCGGCCCGGCCGTAGGAGGCATGGACCAGATAGCTGCCGGGCTCGAGCTGGAACACCGCGCTGCCGCCATGGGCGGAAGCGACCATCGGCAGCTTGCCGTCGCCGGTCGGTTCAGGCTTGAAGACGCGCCAGACGATGCCGCGCGTGATGTCGGCACCCTTGTCGGTCAATTGCGCCGACAGCGTGATTGCCCCACTGCTCCCCGATGCCAGTGGTATCTCGCTTTTCGGAGGCGCATAGCTCGAAATTCCGGGAAGTTTCAGATCACCGAGGCCGTTCGCATCCTGCGCGACCGCAAGCGAAACCGGCACCATGAACAGTGCGGCAGCGAGCCAGATCAGGAAAAGACGCAATGTCCCCTCAAACATGCCTTGCGTTGAAGCCCAAGGCGGTGGCAATTTCAAGGCTTAAGAGTCCGATCGGCTTCTGCTAGATGGCTCTTTGTCCGGCGCGCCGCGCCAATGCCCGAGCCGCCCGATGTCCCGATGGTGCGCTTCAGCTCAAATTCCAAGGAGACTTGCGCCCATGGCGTCGCCGATCATCGACTTTCTGCTGACCCGAAATTCCGCGCCGATCCCGGAGTTGAAGGAACCGGCGCCCAGCGACGCTGACATCGCGACGATGATTGCCGCCGCCTCGCGGGTGCCAGACCACGGCCGGCTCGAGCCCTGGCGTTTCATCCTCTACCGGGGTGAGGCACGCGTCGAGATCGGCAAGAAGCTGGCGGCACTTGCCGAACAGCGCGAAGGGCCGCTGCCAGAAGGCCGCCACAACCAGGAACTGACACGCTTTTCACGCGCGCCCCTGGTGATCGGCGTGGTGTCGAGCCCGAAGGAAAATCCAAAAATCCCACAATGGGAGATGTTCCTGTCGGGCGGCATGGCGGCGATGAACCTGATGATATCAGCCAATGCGCTGGGCTATGGCACCAACATGATCAGCAACTGGTATTCCGATGTGCCGGAGGGCAGGGCGATCCTGGGGCTGGCGCCGCATGAGCGCGTCGTCGGCTTTGTCCATATCGGTTCCTATCAGGGGCCGGCGCCGGAGCGGCCCCGGCCTGATCCGGCAAAGCTCTATGCCGACTATGCAGGGCCGTGGGTGGGCTGAATGTTCTACGAGCCGGCAAAGGGGCATGGGCTGCCGCATGACCCGTCCAAGGCGATCGTGGCGCCACGGCCGATCGGCTGGATCTCGACGGTGAACAAGGCCGGCGAGATCAACCTCGCCCCCTATTCCTTCTTCAATGCTTTTTCGACGCGGCCCTTCATCGTCTGGTTTTCGTCCGAAGGCGAGAAGGACAGCGCTACCTTCGCCGAAGAGACGGGCGAGTTCGTCGCCAACCTCGTCAGCCGCGATCTTGCTGAAAAAATGGTCCGCACGGCGGTCGATGCGCCGCGCGGCGTGACCGAATTCGACTATGCCGATCTCACAATGGCGCCGTCGCGTCTGGTTGCGCCGCCCCGCGTCGCGGCAGCGCCCGCGGCGCTTGAATGCCGGGTGACTGAGATCTTGCGGCCAAAGGCGCTGGACGGGACGCTGACCAGCGCCATCGTCGTTGCCGGCGAAGTCGTCGGTGTGCATATCGACGATGCATTCCTGAAAGACGGCATCTTCGATATCGTCAGGGCGGGCAATGTCGCCCGTCTCGGCTACATGGATTATGCCAGCGTCAGCGAGATCTTTTCGATGCGCCGGCCTCGCTGGGGAAAGGATTAGGGCTGGAGAAAGATTAGGGCTGGCAAAAGATCAGGTGGAAATCCCTGCCGCCCTGGCTCGCGCCACAAGCCGCTCTGCCAGCCGCAGATGCGGCCGGTCGTACATTTTGCCATCGATGCCGACGACGCCGGGATTTCCAGCCGCCTCGAATGCCTGAACGATCGCCAGGGAGTGTTTCACCGCCGCGGTCGACGGCGTGAAGGCAGCGTTGATGACCGGCACTTGCGCCGGATGGACTGCCATCTTGCCGGTGAACCCGTCGCGCTCTGCCTCGGCGCATTCCGCCTCGAAGCCGGCCATGTGGCGAAAGTGCGGAAAAACCGTGTCGATCGCCGCGACTTCCGCGGCAGCCGCGGCAAGGATGGTCATGGTGCGGGCGAAGCGGAACACATCGGTGTAGCGGCCATTCTCGTCGCGGGCCGTGCGCGCACCGATTGCTGCCGAGAGGTCTTCCGCACCCCAGGTCAAGCCGACAAGCCGCGCGCTTGCGTTGGCGTAGGTCGCAGCCGCCAGCACGCCGGCAGCTGTTTCGGTGATGATCGGCAGGATTTTTATCGCACCATCCGGCAGCCCGCTTTCGGCCTCGTGCACCCTGAGCTTTGCCGAGAGATGCTGGACATCCTGTCCGCTATTCGACTTCGGCAGCATGATCCCGTTGGGTTTCACCGGCACGAGCGCCGCCAGATCGTCATCGGTCAGGCCGGTCGAGAGATCGTTGATGCGGACATAGATCGCGGACCTGGTTTGATTCCTGTGTTCGGGGATGAAGCGTGCGGCGATATCGCGTGCCAAGGCCTTGTTTTGTGGCGCGACCGAATCCTCGAGATCGACGATGACCGCGTCGGCGCCGGCGCCAAACGCGTTCTCCAGCTTCTTTTCGGAATCGCCTGGAACGAACAGCAGCGAGCGCATCGGTCAGGCCGCCTTCTTCTTCATCATCATCGCCTGCCTCGTGCATTTGGCGACGAGCACGTCGTTCTGATTGTAGGCGCGGTGCTCGAATTCGATGATACCGCGGTCCGGCTTCGACCTGGAGTCGCGCACCGACACCACCGTCGTCTCGACGCGGATGGTGTCGCCGTGGAAGACCGGATGCGGAAACACCGTCTCCCTCATGCCGAGATTGGCGATGGTGGTGCCGACGGTGATGTCGTTCACCGAAATGCCGATCATCAAGCCCAGCGTGAACAGCGAATTGACCAGCGGCTTGCCCCATTCGCTCTTGGCGGCGAAGTCGAAATCGATGTGTAGCGGTTGCGGGTTCAGCGTCATTACCGAAAACAGCATGTTGTCGCTTTCGGTGACGGTTTTCCGCAGCGTGTGCCGGAAGACATGGCCGACAACGAACTCTTCCAGATAAAGCCCGGCCATGCTCGATCTCCTCCGCTGCCGCATCGGCCTGAAAATCGGAATCGATGTTCGGAAAGCACGATGCGAAGATTCAAAGTGTCAGAGCGTACTTCTGTGCGTCCGCTCTAAGAGGTTGATAGGCGCTGCATACCGCGCTCGCAAGCCAGTTAACAAACATGGTGAACCGTTCGTAAACCATTTCTGCCTACGGTCTTCACTGGGGCGGGAACGGACTCGGGTTAGGGGCGTAGCGGACGGCATGGTTGTTTCGCATTTCCTGAAATGGATCTACACGGCCAAGGTTTCGGAGCGCGCTGCTGCGGCAAGCGCTCTGGCTCGCGCCTACATCAATGCCGATTTGCCTTTCGAGGACCGCTGCGCGGCGGAGGCTGCGCTGACGCTGCTGCTCGACGATGCTTCGTCGAAAGTGCGGCTGGCGATCGCAGAGGCGCTGTCGATGAGCCATCACGCGCCGCTGCAGATCATCAGCGCGCTGGCGTCCGATCAACCGGAAGTTGCAAGCCTGGTGCTGGCACGTTCTCCGCTGCTGACCGATGCCGATCTGATCGACCGCGTTGCCGGTGGCCAAAAGGCGACGCAGAAACTGATCGCCGATCGTGCGCGCGTCTCCATGGCGGTCGCCGCGGCGATCGCCGAAATCGGCGAACCGGAAGCCTGCGCCACGCTTCTCGCCAACAGCGGCGCCGACATCGCTTCGCTCAGCTTCCGCCGTATCGCCGAACGCCATGGCCATCTGTCTTCGGTGCGCGAAGCGCTGATATCAGACGCGCGTCTGCCCGCCGACTGCCGGCATATGCTGCTGATAAAACTTGGTGAAACGCTCAAAGGTTCGCCGCTGGTGCTGGCGTTGATGGGCCGTGCCAGAGCCGAGCGCGTCATGCGCGACGCCTGCGTCAAGGCTTCCGTGACGCTGATCGAAGGCACGCGCCAGGAGGAACATGCGGCGCTCATCGAGCATCTGCGCCTGCGCGGCGACCTGACCGCAAGTTTCATCATTCGCACCATCGCGCATGGCAAGGTCGATTTCTTCGGCTCGGCGCTGGTCGCGCTCAGCCAGCAATCCGAACAACGGGTAAGAGCGCTGCTGGCCGGCGGGCACGATGTGGCGCTGCAGGCGCTGTTCCGCAGCGCCGGCCTTGCCACGGCTACGCATGGGATCATCGTGCGCGCGCTGAAGATCTGGCGCGAGGTCGCCAATGGCAAGCGCCTGGCCGGCGTCCAGGAAGTCAGCTGGCTGATGCTGAAGGAACTGGGCGGGCAGTCCGCCGAAGGCGATCTCGCCGGATTGGTCAAATCGATCCATCTCGATGCGCTGCGCGAAAACGCGCGCGGCCATGCGCTGGCGATCGCGGCGGCTTAGACCTTATCCTTCGCGAAAAAATCCGGGAAATCCTCGATAGCGGCGGCGACGATGCGCAACGAGGCTGCAATCTGCAACATGTCGGCCGCCTTGCTTCGCCAGCGATGGCAGCCGCATACTGCCTTGCAACGGTGACGGTCGCCGTTTGTGGCTCGCCGATCAGAAGATGCTCAGATATCCAGAACTTCGGTCTCGGCGAATTCCGCACGTTCCTGGATGAAGCGGAAGCGGGCTTCCGGCTTGGTGCCCATCAGCGCGTCGACCGCGTCCTTGGTCGCCGCCTCGGCGTCGATCACATCGACCCTGAGCAGCGTGCGCTTCCTCGGGTCCATAGTGGTTTCCTTGAGCTGGGCGGCCATCATTTCGCCCAACCCCTTGAAGCGGCCGATTTCGACCTTGCCGCGCCCGGTGAACTCAGTGCGCAGAAGTTCGTCCTTGTGCGCATCGTCGCGGGCATAGGCGACCTTGCCGCCTTGCCGGATCGAGTAGAGCGGCGGCACCGCCAGGTAGAGGTGGCCGCCGCGGACCAGGCTCGGCATCTCCTGATAGAAGAAGGTGATCAGCAACGAAGCGATGTGGGCGCCGTCGACGTCGGCGTCGGTCATGATGATGACCCGGTCGTAGCGCAGATCCTGATCGCGGTATTTTGACCGCGTGCCACAGCCAAGCGCCTGGATCAGGTCGGAAATCTGCTGGTTGCCGGCCAGCTTATCGTTGCCGGCGCTGGCGACGTTGAGGATCTTGCCGCGCAGCGGCAGCACCGCCTGGCTGGCGCGGTCGCGCGCCTGTTTCGCCGAGCCGCCGGCCGAATCGCCCTCGACGATGAAGAGTTCGGCGCCGGCCGCGGCATTCTGCGTGCAGTCGGCGAGCTTGCCGGGCAGCCGCAGCTTGCGCACCGCGCTCTTGCGCGAGACTTCCTTTTCCTGGCGCCGGCGCACCCGCTCGTCGGCACGCGCGATCACCCATTCGAGCAGCTTCGAAGCTTCCTGCGGATTATCGGCCAGCCAGTGATCGAAGGGGTCGCGGATGGCGGTCTCGACGATCCTGATCGCTTCGATCGTGGCCAGCCTATCCTTGGTCTGACCGACGAATTCCGGCTCGCGGATGAACACCGACAGCATGCCTGCCGCTGAGATCATGACGTCTTCCGACGTGACGATCGAAGCACGCTTGTTGCCGACCAGATCGGCATAGGCACGCAAGCCGCGCGTCAAGACATTGCGGAAGCCGGCCTCGTGCGTGCCGCCTTCGCCGGTCGGAATGGTGTTGCAGTAGGAATTGAGGAACCCGTCGCCGCCGAACCAGGTCACCGCCCATTCGAGCGAACCGTGGCCGCCTTGCCTGTCGCTTTTGCCGGCAAAAATTTCGCGGGTGACCTGGAATTCGTCGCCGAGCGAGGCTTTCAGATAGTCCTTGAGGCCACCGGGAAAATGGAACTCGTCCTTAGCCGGCGTCGTGTCCTTCTCCTTGATCAGTGACGGATCGCAGGTCCAGCGGATCTCGACGCCGCCGAACAGATAGGCCTTCGAGCGCGTCATGCGGTAGAGCCGCGCCGGCTCGAACGCCGCACCCTTGCCGAAGATCTGCTCGTCGGGATGGAAGCGTATCCTGGTGCCGCGCCGGTTATGCACCTCGCCGAGTTGCTCCAGGCCGGTTACCGGAACGCCGCGCGAAAAACGCTGGCGATAGAGCTGGCGCCCGCGCGCGACCTCGACCTCGAGATGGTCCGACAGTGCGTTGACGACGGAGACGCCGACGCCGTGCAGGCCGCCCGAGGTTTCGTAGACCTTGCTGTCGAACTTGCCGCCCGAATGCAGCGTCGTCATGATGACTTCGAGCGCCGGCTTCTTGAATTTCGGATGCGGATCGACCGGAATGCCGCGGCCATTGTCGGTCACCGCCAGATATCCATCGGCCGATAGCTCGACATCGATGAAGGTCGCGTGGCCGGCGACCGCCTCGTCCATCGAATTGTCGATGACCTCGGCGAACAAATGGTGCATAGCCTTGTCGTCGGTGCCGCCGATATACATTCCGGGCCGCCGCCGCACCGGCTCCAGCCCTTCCAGAACCTCGATGTCGGCGGCGCTATAGCTCTCGCTGCCGTCGCGGGATGCCGGGCGCTTCGCCGCCTGCACCAGCGGGTCGGCCGGGCGAGCGGTGGCGCGAACCGGTTGCGACTGCTTGTCCATAGTGCCGAAAAGATCGTTGTTGTCGTCCATGCTGGTCCTGGATTCCGATGCTGCGAATCACCATCCGATACTGCCACGCTTTTTGCGGGCAGGCGACGGAGGTTCCTGTTACGTTCGAGGATAGGGCTCTTACTGCAAAACCATCCGGCAACCAAGCGGCGGAAATGGGTCGAAACTCCCTTCAGGGGTTTGCCGCATCAGCCATCTTCATTGCGTGTGCGCGGGAAATGAGGGGGCAGTCTGCGTCGCAATCGGCTGGTTCTATTCCGCCGCCCCCAGATATTCCGACAGCGGCGGGCAGGAGCAGACGAGGTTGCGGTCGCCGGCGACATTGTCGATGCGCGACACCGGCGGCCAGTATTTGGCTGATATGTCGGCATCACCGGCGGGATAGGCCGCCTCCAGGCGCGAATAGGGATGGGTCCACTGGCCGGCCAGCGCCTCGGCCGCGGTATGCGGCGCATTGACCAGCGGATTGTCAGCCAAGGGCCATTCGCCTTTCGCCACCTTGGCTGCCTCGCCTGATATCGCGATCATCGCCTCGCAGAAGCGATCGAGTTCGCTCTTGGGCTCGGACTCGGTCGGCTCGACCATTAGCGTGCCGGCCACCGGAAACGACATGGTCGGCGCATGGAAACCATAATCGATCAGCCGCTTGGCGATATCGTCGACGCTGATGCCGGAGCTCTCCTTCAGCACGCGGGTGTCGAGGATGCACTCATGGGCGATGCGATCGTGCCTGCCCTTGTAGAGCAGCGGGAAGTGCGGCGCGAGCCGCGTCGCCACGTAGTTGGCGGAAACGATCGCCGTCTCGGTCGCCTGCTTGAGGCCGGAAGCGCCCATCATGCGGATATACATCCAGGTGATCGGCAGGATCGAAGCGCTGCCGAACGGTGCGGCCGACACGGCATGGCCCGAGCCTTCGGTGACGTGGCCGGGCAGATAAGGTCTCAGATGCGCCTTGACGCCGATCGGGCCGACGCCGGGACCGCCGCCGCCATGCGGGATGCAGAAGGTCTTGTGCAGGTTCATGTGGCAGACATCGGCGCCGATGTCGCCGGGGCGAGCGAGGCCGACCAAGGCGTTGAGGTTGGCGCCGTCGAAATAGACCTGGGCGCCATGCTCGTGAATGAGGGCGCAGAGGTGGCGCGCGCCTTCCTCGTATACGCCATGCGTCGAAGGATAGGTGAACATAAGCGCGGCGAGATTCTTGGAATGCTCATTGGCTTTGGCACTCATATCGTCCATATCGATATTGCCATCCTCGGTGCAGCGCACGACGACGACGCTCATGCCGGCCATCGCCGCACTCGCCGGATTGGTGCCATGCGCGGATGACGGGATCAGGCAGACGGTGCGGTGGCCTTCGCCGCGCGAGCGGTGATAGCCGCGAATGGCGAGCAGCCCGGCATACTCGCCCTGGCTGCCGGCATTGGGCTGCAGGCTGACCGCATCGAAGCCAGTGATCTCCGACAGCCAGCCTTCCAGTTCGCCGACCATCGCGCGATAGCCTGCCGAATGCCCGGCCGGCGCGAATGGATGCAGATTGGCGACGCTTGGCCAGCTCACCGGCATCATCTCGGCGGCGGCGTTGAGCTTCATCGTGCAGGAGCCGAGCGGGATCATGGCGCGGTCGAGCGCCAGGTCCTTGTCGGCCAGCCGGCGCAAGAAGCGCATCATCTCCGTTTCCGAGTGGTTTTCGTGGAAGACCGGCTGGCTGAGAAACGCCTTACCACGTGGCTTGCCCGGAGTGGTGCTGGTGCCAGCAGCGCCTGCGTTAGCGCCGAACAGTGCTGCAATGGCGTCCAGATCGGCATCGGTCGAGGTCTCGTCGAAGCTGATGCCGATGTGGTCGGCGTCGATGACGCGCAGCAATCGGCCAGTCTTTTCAGCAGCGGCGGCGATCGCGCCGGCTCTGCCTTTCACTTCCACCGTCACCGTGTCGAAGCGGCTTGCGCCAAGCACCGAAATTCCAGACGCGGTGAGACCGGTCGCCAGCCGGTTGGCCAATGAATGGATTCGGCCGGCAATCGCCTGCAGCCCGGCAGGGCCATGCCAGATCGCATAGGCGGTCGCCATGTTGGCGAGCAGCGCCTGCGCGGTGCAGATGTTGGAGGTCGCCTTGTCGCGGCGGATGTGCTGTTCGCGCGTCTGCAAGGCGAGACGATAGCCGGGGCGGCCCTTGCTGTCAGTGGACTGGCCGACAAGGCGGCCGGGCATCAACCGCGTCAGCCTGTCGGAAACAGCGCAATAGGCGGCGTGCGGCCCGCCAAAGCCCATCGGCACGCCAAAGCGCTGCATCGGGCCGACGGCGATGTCGGCGCCAAGCGTAGCTGGCGCGTCGGTCAGCGTCAGGCCGAGCGGATCGGCAATGAAAACGACCAGCGCGCCGGTGGCGCGGGCCTTCTCGATTACCGCCTTGTGGTCGCCATAGACGCCAAACGTATCAGGCCAGGAGACCAGCAGAGCGGCGGTGTTGTCGTCGATCGTGTCGCCGTCGACCTCGATGCCGAGGGGCTCGGCGCGGGTGCGCACGACGTCGAGCGTCTGCGGGTGCGGCGTGCCGGCAAGCGCCACCTTGGTCCGCTTGTCGCGATGATGGCGCAACGCAATGCCGACCGCCTCGGCCACCGCCGTCGCCTCGTCGAGCAGCGAGGCCGACGCCACCGGCAGGCCGGTCAGCTCAGTGACCAAGGTCTGGAAATTGAACAGCATTTCGAGCCGGCCCTGGCTGATCTCAGCCTGGTAGGGAGTGTAAGCCGTATACCAGGCCGGGTTCTCGAACAGATTGCGCTGGATGACCGGCGGCACGTGGACGCCGTGGTAACCGGCACCGATAAAGCTCTTCAACACGGTATTTTTGGCCATCGTCGCCGAAAGCTCGGCCAGCGCCTCCGCTTCGCTCGCCGGGGCCGGCAAAGCCAGCGGCCGGTCGAGCCGGATCGATCTCGGCACAGCCTGGCTGATCAGCGTCTCGACTGAGGGAACGCCGATCGTCGCCAGCATGGCTCTGACGTCATTGAGGCCGGGGCCAATATGGCGGGCCGAGAAGGCGTAGGGTGCTGCGGTCATCTTCCTGGTCCTGCTATCAACCAATATGGGCTTTGTAGGCGGTCTCATCCAGGAGACCTTCGAGTTGGCTTTCATCGGCCAGCCTCATCTTCCACAACCAGCCGTCGCTGGTCGCCGCCGAATTGACTAAAGACGGGTCCGACGAGAGCGAGGTGTTGGCCTCGGTGATCTCGCCGTCGACCGGTGCATAGACGTCCGATGCCGCCTTGACGGATTCGACCACGACGGCCGTATCGCCCTTAGCCAGCTTTTTCCCAAGCTCCGGCAATTCGACGAACACGAGATCGCCGAGTTGCTCCTGCGCGTAGTCGGTGATGCCGACGGTGGCGATACCGCCTTCGACGCGGAGCCATTCGTGATCTTCGGTGAAATAGGTTTTTGCCATGAAGTTCATCCTTTGCGGTAGCGATGGGGCGTGAAGGGCAGGGGACTGATATCGACCGGGATTTTGGTCCCGCGAACGTCGGCGAAGAGTCTTGCGCCAGGTTTGGCCAGCGACGTCTGCACGTAACCCATGGCGACCGGATGGGCGGCCGAGGGGCCGAAGCCGCCGGAGGTGACGTGGCCGGCGGGATTGCCGTCGGTGTCGAAAAGGGCAGCGCCGGTGCGCACCGGCTGGCGGCCTTCCGGCTTCAGTCCGACGCGTTTCTGCGCCGGGCCGCGCTCCAGGATTGAACGCAATGCGTCGGCGCCGATGAAAGCGCCAGAGGCGCGAACCTCCTTTGGGATCGCCCACATCAGCACGGCGCTGGCCGGGTCGATCTCAGGCGTGATGTCCAGCCCGTGCAGGCACAGCCCTGCTTCGAGCCGCAGGCTGTCCCGGGCGGCCAACCCAACCCACATCACGCGCTCGTCCTCGAGCAGCTTGGCGACGAGATTTCGCGCATCCGATTCCGGCAGGCCGATCTCGAAACCGTCTTCACCGGTATAGCCCGACCGGCTCATGAACCAGTTTTCGCGGGGCTCAAAGCCGTGCATGAACAGCAGCGAGCCGGTCTCGATGCCGGCGCGGGACAGGGCGGCCCAGGCTTCAGGCCCCTGGACCGCCAGGAAGACGCGGTCGAGTGCATCGATCTTGGCATCAAAATCCCCCTTTGCCTCAACATCCAGAGCAAGCCCACGAAGGTGCTTTTCGTCGGCTTCGGCATTGCCGGCATTGGCGACAACCATGAAGCGTTGCTGGCCGAGCCTGGTGACGATCAGATCGTCGAGGATGCCGGCGGCTTCATTGAGAAAGAACGTGTATTTGGACTGGGAAACTTCAAGCGCGCCGGCGTCGAACGGGCAGGCACGATTGAGCAGTGCTTCAGCGCCCGAGCCACTGATCTCGAACAGCTTCATGTGCGAGATGTCGAACAGGCCGGCATGCTCGCGGGTATGAAGGTGCTCCTTCATCACGCCGGCCGGATAGGTCAGCGGCATCGACCAGCCGGCGAACGCGCCAAAGCGCGCACCGGCGGCCGCGTGCAGGTCTTCGAGGGGAAGGTGTTTGGTGTCGTCGCCCGTCATGTCGTCTCCAGAGTCGCACGCAATCGGCCGCGAGTGGCGACCAGTCCGTGCCCCTCTGTCTGAAGCCTGAGAGACTCGCGCCCCGTAACTCTGTCGGCAGCGCTTACACCTTCGGCGCGGGGGCGAGCCCCGACTTTCCAGAGTGTCTTTCCCGTCTACGGTTCTTTTGCCTGAGAGATTTCGGGCGATTTCCCCTTCGGCGGCAGCTCTCGCTGCTCTCTCCCGCAAACAGGTAGGACTCAATTTGAGCCCTCGACTCGCCATCCATAGCCTGCGGGCGACACCTTGTCACCTCCCAGCGACACTTACCGACAAGTCTTCGCTAACCACGCGGTTTGCCGGTTTCTCAACGAACTCCCGATATATTGGGTCCAAACGACGTTCGGACGGGGAACGAAATGGGCGAATTAACGATGAGCGCGCCTGTGGCCGGGCTGACCTCGAAAAATCGGATCACAGCGGAAGATGTGGTCATGCTGCGCCGCGACGTGTTTGGCGACGGCGTGGTGACGCGCGGCGAGGCCGAGGCTCTGTTTGCGCTCGACGCAACGGCCAAGGACAAATGCGCGCAATGGCCTGTTTTTTTCGTCGAAGCTGTGACCGACTTCATCGTTCATCAGGAAAAGCCGGCGGGCTATATCTCGCAGGACAATGCCGACTGGCTGGTCCGAGCGATTTCGCGCGACGGCATGGTCGATAGCCGGACCGAACTCGAATTGCTGGTGCATGTGCTGGAAAAGGCGAAATCGTCGCCGAACGGGCTTTGCGTCTATGCGCTGGCGCAGGTCGCCAATGCCGTTCTGGACGGCAAGGGGCCGCTGATGCACGACGGCAAGCTGGTTCCCGGCCTGATCGCCAAGGCGGAAGTCGAGCTTCTGCGCCGCATCCTCTATGCCCACGGCGGCGACGGCAACATCGGGATCACCCGCGCCGAGGCCGAGATCCTGTTCAAGATCAATGAGCGGACGGCGGCAGCCAACAACGATCCGTCATGGAATGATCTGTTCGTCAAAGCGATCGCCAATTTCGTCATGTGCTCGGCCGGCTACGAAGCGCCGATGCGCGACGTGGCGCTGCGCCGGGATTCTTTCTTCGAGCAGGCAGAACCGGAGATCGGCAGTTTCTTTGGCCGCATGGTATCGGGCGGCCTTGCCGGCATCATGGAAGCCTATCGCGCGCCGGGCGATATCGAATCCGAATGGGAATCGAACAACAAGGCAGCCGAGGCACTGGCCCGCCGCGCCGAGACCATCGACGCCAGCGAGGCGAAGTGGCTGGCTGAGCGCATCGGCGGCGACCGGCCGCTGCGCGAGAACGAGCGCGCGCTACTGACACTGATCAAGCATGCCTCGCCGGAAATCCATCCGGTGCTCAAACCGCTAATCGACAAGGTCGCTTGAGCAAACGCACTAAAACACTGATCGGAAATGGCGGAGCTATGGCCTCAAATGCCGCCGTACCAGTCGTAGCCATTGTCCTCCCAGTAGCCGCCCCTGCCGCCGCCGATATCGGCGAAACCGTCGACCAGTTCGATCTTGCGGAGATATTTCGGCATCTTGTAACCGATCTGGCGCTCGACGCGGGCACGCAACGGCGCGCCGTTCTCGACCGGCAGCGGCTTGCCGTTCAAGCCATAGGCAAGGATCGTCTGTGGGTGACGGGCATCGATCAGGTCGATCGAACCGTAATATTTGATGTCGCCGGACAGGCTGCGGTCGATCGTGTCGAGGCAGTGGAACATGACGTAACGCGCCTGCGGCTTGACCACCGCCTGATCAAGCACCAGCGACAGCGGCGTGCCGGTCCATTTGGCGATGCAGCTCCAGCCTTCGACGCAGTCGTGGCGGGTGATCTGGGTGCGGCTTGGCATGTTCATCAGCTGCTCGCGGGTCAGCGACAGCGGCTTTTCGACGAGGCCGGAAACCTCGAGCCGCCAGTCGGCGAAATTGTTGGCGAGCAGGCCCTTGTAGACATCGTCGTCCGGCGCGGTGACGCCGTTCGGCCGCTGCGGCTGGCGAATGTCGGCTTCGGTGAATTCCGGCGCCAGCGAATCGCCGGCAAGCAGGCGTTGCGCGCGCCAGGTAAGGCCGTTGGCGCCTTCGAGGAAGCTGCGCAGGCCGTCGCCGACGCCAAGCTGGCTGTCGAAAGCATCGCAACCCGACAGCATGATGCCGGAGACGCCGAGGCTGGCCGAGGTCAGGAATTTTCTTCGGCTTATCTGTAGTTTGGGGCTGATCTCAAACTTCGCCATCTCACGCACTCCTCTGGGGCGTCTTGCTGCCATGGGCCTCCGGCGGATCGGTTCGGTACCAGCCGGTGATGATGGAACGCAACTCGTTGATCGGGCCGGCGGCGAGGATCATCAGTATATGGACGATGAAGAAGCCGACGAGCAGCAGCATTACGATGAAATGAATCGTCCGCGCCGTCTGCCGGCCGCCGAGCAGATCGTTGAGGAACGGCAGCACCGCGTTCATGCTCGGCGACATGGCAAGGCCGGTGATGATCATCAGCGGCAGTAGCACGAACATGACGCCGCCATAGGCGATCTTCTGCAGCGTGTTGTACTCGCGCCTGTGGTGGAACTTGAGCCTGGCATGATCGGTGATGTCTCGCGGCAAGCGCCTGAGATCGTCGACGCGCGGGGCAAGATCGCGGCGCAGATGGCCGTTGATCAGGCTGGCGACCAGCCAGACGACCAGTGTCGTGGTCAGTATCCAGGCGAAGAAGAAATGGACGACGCGGGCGGTGCCGAGGTCGTAGTAGGAGGGGATCGTCACCCAGGACGGGAAGGCGCGGGACGTCTCCCGACCCGCCGGCCCCGACCAGCCGAGCACACCGGTCGTATCGAAGCGCTTGCCGAAGATTTCGGTGTAGCCGCGCGGACCGTTTGCGGTGTTCTCGGCGCCGATGGCGAAGATGGTGTTGTTGTATGCGAATCCCGACTCCTTGCCGATATAGAGCTGAGGGCGGGCGTTGAAGATCTGCAGGCCGGAAAGCAGCATGAAGAACAGCGAGATGGCCCAGAGCCAGTGCGTCAGCCGAGTCCAGCGCGACTGCCGGTAGATCAGCGTTGCGTCCTTCGGCGCGGCAGTATCTGGCCCGACGGTGGATTGGCTCCTGACAACCGATTCCATTTTTTCGCGTCCTTCCGGCCGCTCAGTCGGCCTTTCCGATCGTTCTCCTCCCAATACGTTGCCAGCCAAAGCGATGTTTCATCCGATCACGAAATTATTACGGCCTGCCTGGTACTACCGGCTCCCGAGACTAACGGCGAGGTTGACCGCGGCGGCGACGATTACTGTATTGAAAAAGAACGACACGATCGAATGCAAGAGCACGATGCGACGCATTTGCGTGGTCGAAACCGCGGTATCGGAGGTTTGTGAAGTCATGCCAACGGTGGTCGAGAAATAGAGGAAATCCCAGCCGTCCGGCCGCTCCTTACCCGCAAACACGAGGCCGCCGACGGGCTTTCTCTGCTTCGCTTTGCTGCCGGGGTCGGTCTCTTCATCGTTCAGCCAGTAAACATGGGCGTAATGCAGCGCCGTCATGGCGTGGATGGTGAACCAGCCGAGCGGGATCGACAGCAGCGCGAAGGTGAGTTCGACAGGATGCGCGCTGCGCTCGCGATTGATCAATTGGAACATCGAGATGATGGCGACGGCGACGACAATCAGCGTCACGCCAAAGATGACCAGCACCGGCTGGTCGGTGGCGCTGGCATTCTTGCTCAGATAGCGGTCGGTGAGCAGCGGCATCTGGGCGACGACGATGACGGTGTAGGCGGCGAAAAACGCATTGGCGCCGATGGAAAAGGCGAGCGGAGTGCGCAAGAGCAGCGCGATCGCCAGCGCCACTACACCGATGCAGGCCGACACCGCGAATTGCATGTGGCGGTGAAGTGGTTTCTTCAGGGGCATCTCGGTCGTCATGGCCCGGCCTCTGATGGCGGTCTGTCTTACGCCGCTCGTCTTTTAGGACTCGGACATTATAACACTTTTGACTGTGCCCATGATGCCGAAGATCGATTCCCGATTTTGCTGCGCGATCTCCGGTTGCGCTAGCCCGATGCGGCGGATTTCAGCGCACGCCGCAAGATGCGGTCGAGCTCGCCGAGAAACCGTGAGCGGTCCTGCGGCGCGAAACTGGCATTGTAGCCCTTGCTCTCGCCGGTCTCGCGCAGATGCTGCTTGAGGTCGCGCATGGCCACCGCCATGCCGATCGTTTCCGGCGTGAAAGGGCGCCCGGTCGGCCCAAGCACATGGGCGCCGAGTGCCACTGTGCGGGCGGCAAGCGGGATGTCGGCTGTCACCACGATGTCGTTGGGCTTGGCATTGTCGACGATCCAGTCGTCCGCCGCGTCGGCGCCCTTGGAAACGACGACGTTGCGGATCATCGGATCGCGCGACGGGCGCAGGCCGCCATTGGAGACGAAGGTGACGACGATGCCATGGCGCTCGGCGACTTTCTCGACCTCAGCCTTCACCGGACAGGCATCGGCATCGACGAGAATCTGTAGGCGGCTTCGTTCTTGGTTGATGTTAGTCGTGTTCATACGGCGTGAATTTCAGCTCGTAGCCGCGCGGCTCGGTGCCGGGCGGCTCAGTGGGCTCAGTGTCATAGACGTAAATTCTTCCAGTGGAGGAGAAACCAATGTGTTGGCCGATGGTGCGTATCATATCGATCGCTTGATCCGCGTCCGACGCCCAAACTTTCATTCCAAAGAAAGCCGGCCCGGGCTCTGTTTCAAAGTCCTCATTGGGAGATACAACCTCGCCCTCGGCCAGAACCGTGAAGTGACGGAACGCTGTCTTCATCCGCCCGTTCCGGAGCTTCAGTCTCCAATTCTTGAGAGTCTCAGGATTCATGGGAGTGCCTGACTAACTTCGCGGTGACTGCGAACGGCAATACGAACGCGAATTTGAACCTCCTTCACCTAGTAAACCACCACGCTCCTGATGCTCTTGCCCTGATGCATCAGGTCAAAACCCTTGTTGATGTCCTCCAGCTTCAGCGTGTGGGTGATCATCGGGTCGATCTCGATTTTGCCGTCCATGTACCAGTCGACGATCTTCGGCACGTCGGTGCGGCCGCGCGCGCCGCCAAAGGCGGTGCCCATCCAGGTGCGTCCGGTGACCAGCTGGAACGGCCGCGTCGAGATCTCCTGGCCGGCGCCGGCAACGCCGATGACGACCGACTTGCCCCAGCCGCGGTGCGATGCTTCAAGGGCCTGCCGCATCACTTTGGTGCTGCCCGTGCAATCGAATGTATAGTCGGCGCCGCCGATCTGGTCGGCACCGCGCTTGGTCATGTTGACGAGATAGGGCACGATATCGCCATCGATCTCCTTCGGATTGACGAAATGCGTCATGCCGAATTTCTCGCCCCATTCCTTCTTGTCGTTGTTCAGGTCGACGCCGATGATCATGTCGGCGCCGGCAAGGCGCAGCCCCTGGATGACGTTGAGGCCGATGCCGCCGAGGCCGAAGACGGCGGCCGTGGCGCCGACCTCGACCTTGGCCGTGTTGATCACCGCGCCGATGCCGGTGGTGACGCCGCAGCCGATGTAGCAGATCTTGTCGAAGGGCGCGTTGGGATTGACCTTGGCCACCGCGATTTCGGGCAGCACGGTGAAGTTGGAGAAGGTCGAGCAGCCCATGTAGTGGAAGATCTTGTCATTGCCGATCGAGAAGCGCGACGAGCCGTCCGGCATCAGACCTTGCCCCTGCGTGGCGCGGATCGCGGTGCACAGATTGGTTTTCCTGGACAGGCAGGACGGGCATTGCCGGCATTCCGGCGTGTAGAGCGGGATGACGTGGTCGCCCTTCTTGACCGAGGTGACGCCCTTGCCGACATCGACGACAATGCCTGCACCCTCATGGCCGAGGATCGCCGGAAAGATGCCTTCAGGATCGGCGCCCGACAGCGTGAATTCGTCGGTGTGGCAGATGCCGGTCGCCTTGATCTCGACCAGCACCTCGCCGTTGCGCGGGCCGTCGAGGTCGACCTCCAGGATCTCCAGCGGCTTTCCGGCAGCGACTGCCACAGCGGCACGGGTTTTCATCGGGGCTCTCCTCTCCAGCCAAATCGGCAATCGAGGCGAGCTTTAGCGTATCTGCAGGTTCTGGACTATGGGACGAATTGACAGTTCGTGACCGGGTTTTGGTCGGTGTCAGCCGACTTGCGCCCGGGATATGCGCCAACTTGCCTTGACCGGCCGGGCGAAGCCCATCAAAGAAAGGCAGCCGAGGGAATAAAACCCGCATGTTCACAAAAATCCTGATCGCCAATCGTGGCGAGATCGCCTGCCGCGTCATCAAGACGGCGCGCAAGATGGGCATCGCCACCGTCGCGGTCTATTCGGATGCCGATCGCGACGCCGTGCATGTCAAGATGGTCGACGAGGCTGTGCATATCGGGCCTTCTCCGGCCGCGCTGAGCTATCTGGTGCCGGAGAATATCATCGCTGCCTGCAAGGCGACCGGTGCTGAAGCCGTGCATCCCGGCTACGGGTTTTTGTCCGAACGCGCATCCTTCTGTGAAGCGTTGGAGAAAGAAGGCATCATCTTCATCGGCCCGAAACCCAAAGCGATCAGGGCGATGGGCGATAAGATCGAATCGAAGAAATTCGCCAATGCTGCAAACGTGTCGACGGTACCCGGCTGGCTTGGCGTCATCGAGAATGCCGGTCATGCCGAGAAAATAGCCGGGGAGATCGGCTATCCCGTGATGATCAAGGCCTCGGCCGGTGGCGGCGGCAAGGGCATGCGCATCGCCTGGAGCAAGGCCGAGGTGCGCGACGGGTTCGACCGGGCGCGGTCCGAGGCCAAAAGCTCGTTCGGCGACGACCGCGTCTTCATCGAGAAGTTCGTGGTCAATCCGCGCCACATCGAGATCCAGGTGCTGGCCGACGCGCACGGCAACGCGCTTTATCTCGGCGAGCGCGAATGCTCGATCCAGCGCCGCAACCAGAAGATCGTCGAAGAGGCGCCTTCGCCCTTCCTCGACGCCAAGACCCGGAAAGCCATGGGCGAGCAGTCGGTGGCGCTGGCCAGGGCAGTCGACTATCAGAGCGCCGGCACGGTTGAGTTCATCGTCGACGGCGAAAAGAATTTCTATTTCCTTGAAATGAATACGCGATTGCAGGTCGAGCACCCGGTAACCGAGCTCGTCACCGGCATCGATCTGGTCGAGCAGATGATTCGCATAGCTGCCGGCGAAAAGCTCGCTATCAAGCAAAGCGATGTCAAGCTGAACGGCTGGGCGGTGGAAAGCCGGCTCTACGCCGAGGACCCGTATCGCAATTTCCTGCCGTCGATTGGCCGGCTGACGAGATACCGGCCACCGGAAGAGGGACGGTTCGGCGACGTCGTCGTCCGAAACGATACCGGCGTCACCGAGGGTTCGGAAATCTCGATGTTCTATGATCCGATGGTCGCCAAGCTGTGCACCTGGGCACCGACGCGGCTCGCCGCCATCGACGCCATGTCGGAGGCGCTCGACAGCTTCGTCGTCGACGGCATCGAGCACAACATGCCGTTCCTGGCGGCGCTGATGCAGCATCCGCGCTGGCGGGAAGGGCTGATATCGACCGCCTTCATATCAGAGGAATATCCTGATGGCTTCGCGCCGATCGCGCCTGATAGCCAGGAAAAGGCCATTTTCGCAGCCATCGCCACCGCGGTCGAACTGCTGCGCCGCGACCGGCTCGACCGGCTGAGCGGGCGGCTGGCGCCGCATTCGGGTGCCCTGAAACGCGACTGGGTGATCAAGATCGGCGAGGATTACCTTTCGGCCTCTGTCCTTGGAGGCATGATTTCCATTCCGCTGGAGCTCCACATGTCGATCGACGGTGGCAAGGCGCTGACGGTGGCGTCCGACTGGCGGCCGGGCGATCTCATCTGGCGCGGCACGGTCGGCGGTAGCAGGGTTGCCGCGCAGATCAGGCCGGTGCCGAACGGATTTCGCATCGCCTGGAAAGGCATGTCGGTGACGGCACGCGCCATGCTGCCGCGCACCGCGGAGCTCGAAAGGCTGATGCCGGAAAAAGTGGCGCCCGACACGTCGAAGATGCTGCTCTGCCCGATGCCCGGCCTCGTCGTGTCGATTGCCGTTGCCGAGGGGCAGGAGGTCAAGGCCGGCGAGACGCTGGCGGTCGTCGAGGCGATGAAGATGGAAAACGTGCTGCGCGCCGAGCGCGATCTTACCGTGTCGAAACTCAAGGCTAAGCCGGGCGACAGCCTCGCAGTCGATGCGGTGATCATGGAATTCGCGTGAGGCTGAAAATAAAAACCCGCCTCGGCGGCGGGTCGTTGGCGCAAATCAACACCATGCATATATTCCTAGCATGAATGCCTTCACAAAGCCAACGATCGCGAACTTGCGCGGCTCGAATGGCAATTGCTGGACTCGCATCATCCGGTGCCGGACAATACATCTTCATCGGCTGAGTCCTTCAAGCGGCGCTAAAAACCATGGCGAATGAGACACTTCCACGCGACCCGTTGCGGCGTGAGGCCTTCATGAAGGCATCGCGGCCGGAAGCGCCTGCGCGGCCGTTCATTCATCTGCGCGTGCATTCGGCCTATTCGCTGCTCGAAGGCGCACTGCAGCTCGGCACCGTTGTCGGCCATGCGGTCAAGGATGACGCCCCGGCCATCGCCGTCACCGACACCAACAATCTGTTCGGCGCGCTCGAATTTGCGCAAAAGGCGGTAAAGGAGGGCATTCAGCCGATCATCGGCTGCCAGACCGCTCTCGCCTTTTCCGGCGAAGCCAGCGACAGCCAGCGCGACCGCAGACGGCAAGGCCCGGAAATGCGGCCCGTGGTCCTGATCGCGGCGACCGAGGCCGGCTACAGCAATCTGGTCAGGCTGGTCAGCCGGGTCTATCTCGAAACGCCGCCCGGCGAGGCCGTGCATCTGACGACCGAGATGCTGCACGGCAATTGCGACGGCCTGATCTGTCTCAGCGGCGGGCCGCGCGGCCCGATCGGCAATGCTCTGAAAGAGGACCGCCGCGACCTCGCCGAGACGCGGCTTTTGGCGCTCAAGGCGCTGTTCGGCGACCGGCTCTATGTCGAGCTGGAACGGGTTTCCGGTTATGACCGGGCCATCGAAAAATCATCAGTCGACCTCGCCTACATCAATGACTTGCCGCTGGTTGCCACCAACGAGGCGTTTTTCTCCTCGCGCGACGACTATGAGGCGCATGATGCGCTGATCGCCATCGCCGAAGGTTCGGTGGTCGCCGTGGACAATCGCCGGCGCCTGTCGCCCGACAATTTTCTGAGAAGCCAGGCTGACATGGCGAAGCTGTTCGCCGATCTGCCGGAAGCGATCGACAACACCATCGAGATCGCGCTGCGCTGTTCCTATTATCCGAAGACCCGCAACCCGATCCTGCCCCGCTTTGCCGGCGGCGACGTCGCCGACGCCGATGCGGCGGTGAAGGCGGAGGCGCAGGAGCTTGCCAAACAGGCGCATGAAGGGCTGGAGGCGCGGCTCGCAGCGCACGGCCCGACCCCTGGCTACACAGCCGAACAATATCGCGAAAGGCTGGATTTCGAGCTCGGGGTCATCGAGAGGATGAAATATCCCGGCTACTTCCTGATCGTCGCCGACTTCATCAAATGGGCGAAGGCGCAAGGCATTCCGGTCGGGCCGGGCCGCGGATCGGGCGCCGGCTCGCTGGTTGCATATTCGACGACCATCACCGACATCGATCCGCTGCGTTTCTCGCTGCTGTTCGAGCGCTTTCTCAATCCAGACCGCGTGTCGATGCCCGACTTCGACATCGATTTCTGCCAGGACCGGCGCGAGGAGGTCATCCGCTACGTCCAGCAGAAATACGGCCGCGACCAGGTCGGCCAGATCATCACCTTCGGTACGCTGCAGGCTCGCGCAGTGCTTCGCGATGTCGGCCGGGTGCTGCAGATGCCCTATGGCCAGGTCGACAAGCTCTCTAAGATGGTGCCGTCGAACCCAGCCAATCCGGTCAAGCTCGCCGACGCCATCGCCAACGAGCCGCGCTTTGCCGAAGAGGCCGAGCGGGAGCCGATCGTGCAGACACTGCTCGACATGGCGCAGAAGCTGGAAGGGCTTTACCGCCACGCCTCGACGCATGCCGCCGGCATCGTTATTGGCGACCGGCCGCTGTGGGAGCTCGTGCCGATGTACCGCGATCCGCGCTCCGACATGCCGGTCACCCAGTTCAACATGAAGTATGTCGAGCAGGCCGGGCTGGTGAAGTTCGACTTTCTCGGCCTGAAGACGCTGACGGTCCTGGAAACCGCGGTCAAGCTGATCCGCCGCCGCGGCATCGAGATCGATCTCGCCCACATTCCGCTCGACGACCCCGATACCTATGCCATGCTGTCGCGCGGCGAAGTGGTCGGCGTGTTCCAGGTGGAAAGTGCAGGCATGCGCAAGGCGCTGATCGGCATGCGCCCCGACTGCATCGAGGACATTATCGCGCTGGTCGCGCTTTACCGGCCGGGGCCGATGGAGAACATCCCGACCTACAACGCCAGAAAGCATGGCGAGGAGGAGATGGCGTCGATCCATCCGAAGATCGACCATCTGGTGAAGGAGACGCAAGGCGTTATCGTCTACCAGGAACAGGTGATGCAGATCGCGCAGGAGCTTGCCGGCTATTCGCTCGGCGAAGCCGATTTGCTGCGCCGCGCCATGGGCAAGAAGATCCGCGCCGAGATGGACAAGCAGCGCGAGCGCTTCGTCTCGGGCGCGGTCGAGCGCGGCGTCGGCAAGCCGCAAGCCGACTTCATTTTCGACCTGCTGGCAAAGTTCGCCGACTACGGTTTCAACAAGTCGCATGCGGCCGCCTATGCCGTCGTCTCCTACCAGACGGCCTATCTGAAGGCGCACTACCCGGTCGAGTTCCTGGCCGCGTCGATGACGCTCGACATGGGCAACACCGACAAGCTCGCCGATTTCCGCCAGGATGCACTGCGCCTCGGCATCGACGTCGTGGCGCCGTCGGTGATATCAAGCTTCCGGGCCTTCGAAGTCGGCGAGAACCGGATCTTCTATTCGCTGGCCGCGCTTAAGGGCGTCGGCGACGCGGCGGTCGAGCATATCGTCGCAATGCGCGGCGGGAAACCGTTCAAGAACCTCGCCGATTTCTGCGAAAGGGTCGATCCGAAGATCGTCGGCAAGCGGGTCTTCGAAAGCCTGATCATGGCCGGCGCGCTCGACTGCTTCGGCCACGACCGCGCCGCGATGATGGCGGGCGTCGAGCGGATGATGGGGCTGGCGTCGCTGGCGCAGCAGAATGCAATGTCGGGCCAGCACGACATTTTCGGTGCTTCGCTTGGCGCACAGTCGCAGGCGCTCAACCTGCCGGCGACCGACCCGTGGCTTGCCGCCGACCGCCTGCACCGTGAATTCCAGGTGGTCGGCTTCTATCTCTCCGCGCATCCGCTGGACGAATACAAGGCGGCGCTGCAGAAGATGCGGGTGCAGAACTGGGCCGAGTTCTCGGCCGCGGTCAAACGCGGTGCTGCCGCCGGGCGGCTTGCCGGCACGGTCACCACCAAGCAGGAGCGCAAGACGCGCACCGGCAACAAAATGGGCGTCGTGCAGTTCTCCGACACGTCGGGCCAGTATGAAGCGGTGCTTTTTTCCGAAGGTCTGGCGCAGTATCGCGACCTGCTCGAGCCCGGCCGATCGGTGGTGATCACCGTTTCGGCCGAGGACAGGCCCGAAGGCGTCAATCTGCGCATCCAGACCGTGCAGTCGCTGGAGGACGAGGCAAGCCGCATCCAGAAGGCCTTGCGCATCTTTGTCAGGGATGACCGACCGGCGTCGGCGATTCAATCGCAGCTTACCCAGCGCGGCGATAGCCAGGTGAGCATTATCGTCATCAAGGATGAGGCGCAGGGCGAGGTCGAGATCGAACTGCCCAACCGTTACCGCGTCTCGCCACAGATCGCGTCGGCCATGCGCGCGGTGCCGGGCGTGGTGGAAGTAGAGCTGGTGTGAGCTAACGGGATTGGCACAGCCTCGTGTGTTCTGACCGTGTTCCGCCAAGCCAGCGCCAGCATGCCCAGCGCCGGATTGCCCGGTGACATTGCCACTGGTATCGTGAGGTCGGCCCGCCATGCCATCAACTCGTCTTTTCGGTTGCTGGCCTGGCTCTTTCGGCGGCCGGGGGGAGAGCCTGATGGACGAGCGGACAGCTGCTGCCGAACTCCAGAAAATGGTCAATGGGTTCCAGGTATCTCAGGCGGTATGCGTCGCCGCCACACTGGGCATCGCAGACCATCTCAAGGACGGAAAACGCACCAGCGGCGAACTTGCCGCGTTGACCAATACCCATCCGCAAGCGCTCTACCGGCTGTTGCGCGCCCTGGCATCGGTCGGCGTGTTCCATGAAGCGGAAGACCGGTTTTTCTCGCTGACCCCGGTTGGCGGCGTGTTGCGATCCGATGTTCAGCATTCGGTCGCACCGTGGGCGATTCTGGCCGGACGGCCGTATTTCCGTCAGGCATGGAGCGATCTGCTGCACAGTGTCAGCACCGGTGAAAATGCCTTTCGCCACGCTCATGGCAAGGGCGTTTGGGAATACCGGGCGGAGCATCCGGAAGAGTCCGTCATCTTCGACCGGGCGATGACGGCCATGTCGCGTGGCGTCGCCGCCGCGGTGATCGCGGCCTATGACTTCCGGCCGTTCTCTGTTGTCATGGATGTCGCGGGCGGGCAGGGCGCGCTGCTTGCCGAAATTCTCTGCCGCAATCCCGGCCAGCGCGGCATTCTTTTCGATCAGCCGCAGGTCGTGGCGAAGGCCGGCCCGGTCTTTGACGCCGCGGGCGTGGCCGATCGATGCGACATCGTCGCCGGCGATTTCTTCGTCTCGGTGCCCGAGGGCGCCGATGCGATTGTGCTTAAATGGATCCTGCATGACTGGGACGACGACACAAACATCCGGATCCTGAAAACCTGCCGCCGGGCGATGCGCCCAGACGGCAAACTGCTGGTGCTTGAGAGCATTCTGGCGCCGCCCAACGAAGGCGCCGGCGCAAAATTCGGCGATCTGAACATGCTGGTCATGCCGGGCGGGCAGGAGCGCACGGCAGAAGAATTCGAGTTGCTGCTTGCGGCGTCGAATTTCCAGGTCGCCAATATCGTTGAAGCTGGACCTCGCATCAGCATCATCGAGGCGGAACCGGTCTAATCGCGTTCCGGGTCTGAAACGCTCCGGATGTTCTCAAGCCACAGCGGCTTCACCTGCTCTGCCCCACTGGACGGCTGTCGCAGCGAGCGTTATCGCAGTTGTCATGAAGGCGCCAGACAGGGACGGAGCTCGGGATTCAGCCTTGACGCGGCTGCGCGGCACGCTGCGCAAACTCTATCACGGGCGCACGCCCGCGGCTTTCCGGTTTCAACTGGTCGCGATCATCATCGACCTTGCCATCATCGCCTTCTTCATCGCCACACCGGTGATCCAGGAGTCGCCTTCGTTCCTCTGGCTCGATTATTCCGTGGCAGCGCTTGTCGCCGCCGACATGATTGCGCGGCTGCTTGCCTCCAACGACATGCTGCGCCTGATGAAACAGCCGGCGTCGTGGGTCGATGCATTTATCCTGCTGACGCTGCTGATGCCTTCAGCGCTAGCCAATCTGGGCTTCCTGCGCATATTGCGGCTGTGGTCGCTGTCGCGCAGCGGCGCGCTGTGGCGGTTTTTCGAGATGCGCGGCCTCAAAAAATGGCGCGAGGCGAGTCATGCAGTCATCAATCTCCTGACATTCCTCCTTGTCATCACTGGCTTCGTCTACACTTTCTTCTTTCGCACCGGCGCCGGTCTCGAAGGCTATGTCGACGCGCTCTACTTCACCGTCGCAACGGTGACCACGACCGGCTTCGGTGACATCGTCCTGCCGGGTATCGCCGGCAAGCTCACCGCCATCGTCACCATGATCATCGGCATATCGCTGTTCGTCAGGCTGGCGCAGGCGCTCTTCCGTCCCAACAAGGTGTTTTTTCCTTGCCCGCAATGCGGGCTTCAGCGGCATGAAGCCGACGCCGTCCACTGCAAGGCCTGCGGGCATCTCCTCAACATCCCCGACGAAGGCGACTGAGATGCTCTTTGCTTTCACGCATTTTGTCGGACGCCAAACGAAGATGCTTGGCTGCAAAATGCTAAGACGCTGCCACTTCCGCAGGTTTGGTCGCTTTATTCTGCAGATTGAGCAGATTGCCCAACAGGATCAGCAAGGCGCCGCCGGCGGTGAAAGCATCGATCTGCTCGTGGTAGAGCAGCCAGCCGATCAGCGCTGACAGCGGCACGCGTAAAAAGTCCATCGGCGAGATGACTGTCGCGTCGGCATAGGCGAGCGCGCGGGCCATGCAGAAATGGGACGACATGCCAGTGAAGGCGATCAGCAGGATCCACGGCCACAATTCGAGCGGCGGGTTGCGCCATTCGTAGAGCGCCGGGATAAGGCCGAGCACCGACTGTATGACCAGCATCCAGAAGATGATGGACACGACGCTGTCCGTCCGCGTCAGCGATTTGACCAGGACCACAGATATGCCGAAGCAGACCGCGGCACCCAGCACGACGATATGTCCCGGATCGACGGAGCCGACGCCCGGACGGACGATGATCACCACGCCGATCAGTCCGAGCACGATGGCCGCAAGTCTTGGCCGGCTTAGTCTTTCACCAAGAAAGCCGACCGCCAGAATGGCCGTCCAGATCGGCGTCGTGAATTCGATGGAGATCAGCACGGCCAGCGGGATCAGCGTCAAGGCGTATAGCCATGCCGCCTGGCCGACAAAATGGACGACATTGCGGGCGATATGAGCCAAGGGGCGTTTGGTGCGCATTGCTGCAAAACCGCCTGATATCATCACCAGCGGCAGGAGGATGAAAAGGCCGATCACCGAGCGCAGCTCCAGCACCTGGAATACGTTGAGCTCGGCCGTCGTGGCGCGGCCGGCGACCGACATCGTCAGAAACGATGCGATCGACAGCGCCATCCAGAACGCGGCCCGGGGGATCGAGGGTGAGGGTGCCATGCGCGCTATGTCGCAAGCCGGGACTTTCACCGCAACCGCTAGTCGACGCATTCGGCTGGGCCAGAAGCGACGTGTTGCAAAACGGTCATGTTAAAGGCGGAACCTGCCGTCACGGCGGGCGTTGGTCCAAACAGCCAGTTCATTGGAAATATCGTCGTTCCGATATCAACGAGGAGAGGTCCCATGAAATCATTTGCACGATTTGTACTTGCCGGCTGCCTGACGGCTGCGGCTGGCGCGGCTCATGCCGACGAGGCCGATTTTCTCCGCTCGTTCGAGGGAAACTTCGCCGGCAAGGGGACCGTCAAGGTAACCACCGAGGCGCCGACGGTGAGCGTCTCCTGCCGCTTCAATTCCGACGCGACATCGAGCTCATTGTCGCTGGACGGCACCTGCCGCGGTCTCGTCGTGGTGACGCGCGCCATCAGTGCCGATCTGAAGTCCCGCGGGACGAAGTACACCGGGACCTATGTCGGGTCCCGCACCGGGCCGGCGCAGCTCAGCGGCAGGCGCTTAGGCAATGCGATCAATCTCGGCATCCGTTGGGCGAAGGAGGTCAACGGCGATCGCACGGCGCAAATGACGGTCGAGAAGAACGGCGAAGACGGCATGCGGCTGACCGTTATCGACGTCGATCCGAAAACCGGCGAGCGCGTTTTGACCAGCCGGATCGACTTGAGGCGCATCTGACAGCCGCTCTATCTTTTTGGCATGATCTTTTCCGAACCGGATTCCACTTTTCGCTTACGCGGACCTCTCGGTTCAGAATCGTACTCAGTCCTCGATCGGCTCGGGCGGGTGGGCGTTGCGCCCCTTGCCGAAGGTGTAGCCGGTCTCAACCGCCCTGCGGCCGAATTTATCGCGTAGCGTGTCGATGGCGCCTTCGGCCATGGCGCGCTTGCGCGACTGAATATCGACGAGGTCGGGCGGATCGGCCTTGTCGTCATTCGAGAGGTCGCTCACACCGATGCCGAGCAGCCGGTATCTCGTGCCATCCGCCTCCTTGCGCAGCAGTTCGAGCCCGGTCGAAAAAATGCGGTCGGCCAGCCGTGTCGGATCGCCGAGCTGGCGGTTGCGCGTGCGGGTCTTGAAATCCTGGGTCTTCAGCTTCAGCACGACGGTGCGTCCGGCAATGCCGGATTTCTTCAGCCGCCCGGAAACCTTTTCCGACAGCGCTCTCAGCACCGAAACCAATTCATCCAGGGAAGCGATGTCGGTGTCGAAGGTGGTCTCCGCTGATACGCTCTTCGCATCCTGGTCGGGATGGACGCGGCGGTCGTCCTCGCCGCGTGAAAGATGGTAGAGCCGGTCGCCCATCACGCCGTAGCGGCGCATCAGGTCGCCGCGCTCCATGCGCTGCAACTGGCCAATCATCTGGACGCCATCCCGTTCAAGCGTGGCGGCGAAAGCTTTTCCCACACCCCAGATCAGCGTCACCGGCTGCTCGGCCAAAAAGCCTGATGCCTCGGCCTCGCCGATCACCGAAAAGCCGCGCGGCTTGCGAAAGTCCGATGCTACCTTGGCCAGGAACTTGCAGTAGGAAAGGCCTGCTGAAACGGTGATGCCGATCTCCTTCTCCACGCCAAGCGCGAAGCGCGCCAGCACCACCGCCGGCGGCAAGCCATGCAGACGCTCGGTGCCGGCAAGATCCAGAAATGCTTCGTCGATGGAGATCGGCTCGACCAGCGGCGTCAGCGCCTGCATCATGGCGCGCACCTCGCGGCCGACGCGTGCATATTTTTCCATGTCCGGCGGGATGACGACCGCTTCCGGACAGGCTTCGAGCGCCTTGAACATCGGCATCGCCGAGCGCACCCCGTGGATGCGGGCGATGTAGCAAGCGGTGGAGACGACGCCGCGCTTGCCGCCGCCGATAATCAACGGCCGGTCCTTCAGCGCTGGGTTGTCGCGCTTTTCGACCGCCGCGTAAAACGCGTCGCAGTCGATATGGGCAAGATGCAGCCGGTAGAGCTCCGGATGGCGGGCAAGCCGTGGACTGCCGCAGCGTTCGCAGCGCCGTGCCTCACCGCGCTGAAAGGTCAGGCAGTCGCGGCAAAAACCGTGATCGGGATTGTTGACAGGAGCCGCCATCACTGCGAACATAAAGAGAACAAAGGCAATGGTACGTCAGGACGGACGCCACGACAAGACGGTGGGCCGGGAGAGAGCTCATGAATACGACCATAGCGCCGCTGGTGCCTGAGCTTTGGGCTGATTTCGAAGATCTTTTCGGTAAGCAAGGTGCCTGCTACGGCTGCTGGTGCACACATTTCCGGCTGTCGCCGGCAGCGCGCCGCGCCAGCAACCGGGAGCGGAACAAGGACCACATCAAGGCGCGGATCGAGGCCGGGCCGCCACCGGGCCTGCTGGCGTTCGAGGATGGCAAGGCGGTCGGCTGGATGCAGATCGGCCCGCGCGCCGACGTGCCCGAATGGAACAATAAGGGCAGGGGATCGGCGCCCGTCGATCCCGCCGACGCCGTGGATCCGGGCGTGTGGGCGATTTCCTGCTTCTTCATCCGCGTCAAGGCGCGCGGCAGGGGCGTGACGCACCGGTTGGTCGAAGGCGGCATCGAGTTTGCTCGCCAGAATGGCGCGCGGCTGGTCGAGGCGTGTCCGATCGACCTGTCGAAAGATTCGCGTTCGATCGGGCTGTTCGTCGGTTCGTCGCGGGTCTTCGAGAAAGCCGGCTTCGAGAGGCTGGTCGAGCGCAAGGCGGGCCGACCGCTGATGCGACTGGTGCTTTAACCAGTGCTGCTGTGCGCGCCGCTGCCGCGGCGGTCGCTCGGCGGCGGCCAAATCTCGTAGCCGGCCTGCATAATCAGACGGTTGACATCCAGCAGGAATAATCCGCCTGCGGCCCGTTCCTCCTCGGATTTTTCCTTGGAGGCTATCAATGTTTCATTTTTCCCAGACCACTCGCTCGATCCGGTTTGTCTGTTGGCCGGAAGATTATGGCGTCATCGCGCCGCCAGTAGCAGCCAAGACGGTTCTGCCGGACTGGTTCCGCAAATTGCCGGCAGTCGATTCGCAGCAAGCGTCGGCCACCAACAATGCGCTGCCGGCAATGGAGGTCCCAAGGCCGGACCTGCCTATCCGGCGGCCTACGCGGAAGTGATCGCGGTGACGGCGGTGGACCGCATGAAACGCCCCTACAGGCGTGCCGGCCGCGGCGAGCATATCGACCTGGCCGCCCCCGGCGTCGAAGTATGGACGGCCGCGTCGGTCAGCGGCGCAAGGCGGAAGACCGGTACCTCCTTTGCGGCGCCGTTTGTTGCCGCCGCAGCGGCGTTGATGAAGTCGGCAAACAGCAGCGCCACGGCGGCCGACATTCTTGATGCGCTCGGCAAGTCGGCGGAAGATCTCGGCGCGCCCGGCAAGGACGCTGTCTTCGGTTGGCGCCTGCTCAATGCCCGCGTCGCTTGCGTCGTCACGCCGAAGAAGGCGATGTGAAGCTCCGATGACGCGAGCTCTTGCTGGGGCGACAGGCTGATGCATCGTCGATGCTGGCGAACACCGCGATCGTGCAGGGCGCATTGCATCAACCGCGTCGCGCCGCGCCGCTGGTTCATGAACGGTGGCCGGGACCTAGCGCTCAGCAGGGATTGCACCTCACCCGTTTCGGCTTACGGTTACGATTGGAGTTTTCTACCAGAAGAATAGCAACGGAGATTCTGCGTGAACCGTGTTCTGCCGGCCGTCTTTGTTCTCGCGCTCAGCGCGCCTGCCTTCGGCCAGACCGTCGATGGCGAGGGTGCGAAGCAGCTCTCCGAAAATCTGTCTCGCTACATCGGCAGCAAGGCGATCGACAGCGGTTTCCTGAGGGTTTCCGTGGAAGGCGACGCTTACAAACTCACCGTCGACTTCAAACCTGTCGTGAACCTGTTGGCGACGCAGCATTCCTTCAAGTTCGACTTCAGCCCCTACGCATTCCTCGTCAAGCCAAGCAGCAACGGGACGTGGAATGTCTCTGCGGATTTGTCGCCAAGCGGGTCCTTCGAGTTCATGGGGCCGGAAGGCCTGCAGAGCATGCAATTCTCGATCAAAGACAGCAAGTTCACCGGCGTCTATGACACCGAACTGGCGGCTTTCACCAGCGCCACACACTCGACGGCCGGGATGAAGATGAAGACCCGGGACACCATGCAGCGCGCGGAGGTGAGCACCGGCGCCGGTACTGCCACTATGAACGCAACCCAAGCTGCGAATGGCGGCGTGGATTTCACCGCGACGCAGACGATCGCCGATTTTGCCGAAACGCTTGATTTTGACGATCCCAAAAGCGGGCTGAAATTCCCGCTTACAATCAAATCGCCAGAACTGTCGGTGAATGCGACCGGCAAAGGGATGCGGACGAAGCCATTTCTCGATCTGCTGGCATTTGCCGTCGCCAATGAAGACGAAGCCAAGCTGAAGGCCAACCAGGCGCAGCTCAAATCGCTTTTACTCGCCGCGCTGCCGCTGTGGGAGCGGATCGACGGAAGCTACGGATTCAAGGATGTCACTGTCGAAAGCCCGGTCGGGCATTTCGGAGCGACGGAGCTGGGCACCAGCTTCGGGACCGACGGCATCGCCCAGAACGGAGCAGTCAACTATACGATCAAGGCGGCAGGATTGACGATCCCTCAGAATCTTGTGCCCGCCTGGGGTATGGCGCTTCTGCCCACCGACATCTATCTGAATTTCGGCGGCGCCAACATCGATCTCGACAGCATGGCGAAAAAGGCGATCGAGGCCTTTGATCTCAACAAGAATCCGCCGTTGCCGGCCGACTTTGGCGATCAGATCAAGGCTGATTTCATGGCCAAGACGCCGAAATTTGTCATCGGCCACAGCACGGTGAAGAACGGCGACATGGAAATCGCGATGGAAGGCGAGATGACGTTCCCCGGCATGAAGCCCGAGGCAAATGTGACGATCGATATCGCAGGCTATGACAGAATTGTGGAAAGCCTGCAGGCGGCGGCGAAGTCGGAGCCGGAAGCCGCGCAATATGTGCCGGTGGCGCTTGCGATCAAGGGATTCGGCAAGACGCTGCCGGACGGTCGCATCGAATGGGTCGTCAACGGCAAGCCGGACGGTTCGGTCACGGTCAATGGTGTCATGGTGAAGCCGGCCGATCCGGTTGCGAATGATGAAGGCGACGACAGCGAAGAAGAAACGACGCCGTAGGCGTTTTCGCGATCCGGTCGTCGCTCATATCGAATGTTCATGGTCGTCGTCGCCAAGCGGCAGTGCCCGCAGCGCCTTGCCGACGGAACCCGGCGGCGTGCCGGTTTCCGCCGCGAACCGCATGAGCGTCGGCTCGTGGGCGAGGATGAACTGCAGCACGCCGGCCAAGAAACCCGGCTCGCCGGCTGCCTGGCGGATGGAATGCGCCTCGATGCCGGTGATCGCCAGGAAACGGGGCAGAAGTTCCGGATCGGCGGCGACGAAGCCCAATGCCTTCACGGCAATGGTTTCCGCTTCCTCGCGCATTGACGCTGCGTTTGCCATCACTACCTTCTTGCGCGGTGGAATGAGTCTCTTTTTGGCAGTAATCGCAAGCGTCGCCTGCGGCAAGCCATCTAACTCTGCAATGCGGTGTCCGAGGTGAAATCCGAAGCTTTTCCGGCAGCCGGTTTCCGTTTCGTCAATTATATTGCCGTAGAGTCGAGCAGTGTTTGGTGCGTACCGGCGAGGGCGCATGACGGCAACCTTCGAGCGGAAGGCAGGCCGAGACGGGAATTTGATGCCTAAGAAGGTCATGATCGTCGAGGACAATGAGCTCAACATGAAGCTCTTTCGGGACCTCATCGAAGCGAGCGGTTACGAGACGGTACGCACGCGCAACGGCCTGGAAGCGCTGGATCTGGCGAGACTGCACAAGCCGGACCTTATTTTGATGGACATCCAGTTGCCCGAAGTGTCGGGGCTGGAGGTGACCAAATGGCTGAAGGAAGACGACGACCTCCATGTCATACCGGTCATTGCCGTCACTGCATTCGCGATGAAGGGCGATGAGGAGCGTATCCGCCAGGGTGGCTGCGAAGCGTATATTTCCAAGCCGATCTCGGTGCCGCGTTTCATCGAAACCATCAAATCCTACCTGGGCGACGCCTGATGCGCCCTTCCAGCCGAGCCGGAGCTTTATGAGATGACTGCACGGATCCTCGTCGTCGACGACATCCCTGCCAATGTGAGGCTGCTCGAGGTCCGGCTGCTTGCCGAATATTTCGAGGTGCTGACCGCCACGAACGGGCTGGACGCGATCGAGACCTGCGAAAACGGCAAGGTCGATGTCGTGCTGCTCGACGTGATGATGCCTGACATGGACGGGTTCGAGGTCTGCCGGCGGCTGAAGAGCGACCCGGCGACGTCGCACATCCCCGTCGTCATGATCACCGCGCTCGACCAGGTTTCGGACCGGGTGCGCGGCCTCGAGGCCGGTGCCGACGATTTTCTGACCAAGCCGGCCAACGATCTGCAGCTGATGACGCGCGTCAAAAGTCTGGTCAGGCTGAAGACGTTGACCGACGAGCTGCGCTTGCGCGCCTCGACCACGCGCAACATCGGCATCGAGGAGCTGTTGAGCCGCAACTTCGCGTCCGCAGACACCACGCCGAAGGTTCTGCTCATCGACGAGCGCAAATCCTCCTTCGAGCGCGTCCAGAAAATGCTGCGCGGCACCGCCGACCTCGACATCGCCACCGATCCGCATGCCGGCTTCTTCCAGGCCGCCGAGACCCCCTATGAATGCGTGATGATCTCGACGGCCTTTGCCGATTTCGATCCGCTCAGGCTCTGCTCGCAACTGCGCTCGCTCGATCGCACCCGTTTCGTGCCGATCATCCTTCTGGCGCAGGAGGGTGAAGAGGGGCGCATCATCCGCGGCCTCGAACTCGGCATCAACGACTATCTGATGCGGCCGATCGACCAGCAGGAGCTGACTGCTCGGCTACGCACGCAGGTGCGCCGCAAGCGCTACAACGACCAGCTGCGTGCCAGCGTCACCCAGACCATCGAGATGGCGGTGACCGACGCGCTGACTGGGCTGCACAATCGCCGATACCTCGACAGCCACCTGCAGACGTTGTTCGACCGTGCCGTGGCGCGACGACGGCCGCTGTCGATGATGATCACCGATCTCGACCGCTTCAAGACGATCAACGATGCACATGGCCATGACGGCGGCGACGAGGTGCTGCGCGAATTTGCGCGGCGGCTGCGCAAGAATGTGCGCGGTATCGATCTCGCCTGCCGTTTCGGTGGCGAGGAGTTCGTCGTGGTGATGCCGGACACGGACGGCGCCGTCGCCGAAAAGGTCGCGGAGCGCATTCGCGCCGAAATCGCTCTTATGCCGTTTGCAGTCGGTCACGACGGCAAGACGATCGAGGTTACCGTCAGCGTCGGCGTGTCGTCGTTGCTGAAGGGCGTGGACACGGTTGCCGGGCTGATAAAGCGCGCCGATCTCGCGCTCTACGAAGCCAAGAGCGCCGGCCGCAACCGCGTCGTTGCCAAGGCGGCGTAAGGCCAATTCTCCATTCTGTGCGACAGGGTTACGAATTTACCTTAACGCAAGCGATTCGCCGGGCTTAGTTAAGAAATTGTTGATTTTCACAGGCTGTTGCGCAAATGTGCAGATCAATGACGCAACCGGCGCGAGGTAGATAGCCGGATCGATCCGAAGAATACCCCATGATTCAGGTCCGCCGCATCTCCTGGGTCCGTGGGGTCGGCCGGCCGGCGCTGGCACATAGTGGCCTCCTCGTACCGCTGCCAAACGCCGACCGGCCCCCGTTCTCAAAATGCATCAAGACTCTGCGACAAGCATTGGACATTTTGGACTTCTTCGAGCCTTGAAAACGAAAACGCCGCCCATAGGGGCGGCGTTTTGGCTTTAAAGCAGGAAACCAGATTACTTGATCTTGGTTTCCTTGAACTCGACGTGCTTCTTGGCAACCGGATCGTATTTGCGGAACGACAGCTTGTCCGTCTTGGTGCGGCTGTTCTTGCTGGTCACGTAGAAGAAACCGGTGTCGGCGGTCGACAGAAGCTTGATCTTGATGTTTGCGGCTTTGGCCATTGTGTTCGTCCGTTATGTTCGTGGAGTTTTGGCCGCTGGAGCACGGGGAAACACCCGGACGCGGGAAACTTGGCGCGACACATAAAGAACGCGCCCGGAAAGTCAACCCCGTGAGTTCGCTGCCGTCGCTTGTGCAAGCTCTGGTCAATATCAGAGCCAGCCGGCAGCCGAGAATGTTCCTAACTATGCGTCTTCCCTAACCGGCGGAGCGGCCTTCTTCAAGTCTCCCGTGGTGTTCCACCAGCGGTTCGGGTTGGAGCGGTCGTCCAAACCCTTGGAGCGGCTGGCGAGGATCGGCTGAATGCGGATCACCGGCTCCTGATAGCTGTGGGCCTGGAATATCGCTTCGACAATGCGGGCGGCCAACGCCTGATCGTCGGGCAGTTCGAACGACACCTCCACCGTGCCATGCCGTCTGCGCAATTCCGTCTCGGCGCCTGCAGCCGCGCCTTCGAGTGGCCGGCAGCGCTCGATGCCGTGCGCCGACTGGTAGGCATTGCTGTTGTATTTGCCCATGGTCAGCGGAGCGATCGCGACCACAGCTTCCATGATGCGGTCAACATCGGAGGCCGGCGCTTGAAAGGTCACAAGCAGCAGCAATTCCATCCGCACCGATTTCGTTTCAAACCCGGAGTCGATCATGGCGGCATCCTCAAATTCGTGGCGTGTTGCTGACAATCTATCCAGGTGCTGCTGACACGGTCATGTCAGCAGCCTTGCGCCACATGAGGCATCGATCGGGTCTTTCTACAGGATTTTTCGGGCGAGCCTGGCGCCGACCAGCGCGATATAGAAGGCGAAGAACACGCCGAGCGCCCAGCCGAAGCCGGAGGGTCCGAAAAGGTCCATGCCGATGCCGATCGCCTGCGGGCCGAGCACCATGCCGACACCATAGCAGAGCACGAAGGCAGCGTTGGCCGAGGCCAGGTCGTGACCGGAAAGCTGCGAGCCGAGATGGGCCAGGCCGATCGTGTACATGGCCGCGACCACGCCGCCCCAGACGAACAGAAGCGCCGCCATCAGATGCCAGTCCTGCGCGAAGTGCGGCATGAAGATAGTGCCGGCAAGCCCGATGGTTGCACACACCAGAAGCAGATAACGGCGGTCGCTGACACGGTCGCTGATCATGCCGAGCGGGATTTGCAACAGCACGTTGCCGAGGCCGATCATGGTGAGCAGGAGGGCGGCATCGGCCTCGGAATAGCCGATGCGGTTGCCATAAACGGGGAACAGCGCAAAGCCGCCGGTCTCGACCGCGCCGAACACCAGCACCGCGGCGGTCGCCGTCGGCACCAACCAGATGTAGCGCAGGAAGTTGCTGGTTTCGCCATTGGAGACGATCGTCGGGCTCTCGTTGCGTGCCGCCAGAACTGGGATGGCGGCCAGCGTCACCAGCGCCATGATCACGCCGAAGGGCAGGAAGCCGGTGCTGCCGAGCTGGGCGAACAGCCACGGCCCGGCGGCAAAGCCGAGCGACAGCACGGTGGCGTAGATGCCGAGGACGAGACCGCGCCGGTGTGGCGGCGCCGAAGTGCTGATCCAGAATTCCGACAGGATGAACAACACCGTCAGCGCGACGTGCAGCAGGACGCGCAACGGAAACCACATCCAGAAGTCCGGTGCGAAATGGAAGCCGACAAAGGCCAGCACTCCCGTTGCGATCATGGCGAGCATCGTCCAGGCGACGCCTAAGCGCATGGCGAGCGGGGTGGCGAGCGGTGCGCCGACGATCGAGGCGAGGCCGGCGACAGCGGTGTTGAAGCCGATCATCGACGCCGAATGGCCGCGCGTTTCGAGAATGACGCTGAGCAGCGGCATGCCGAGGCCGATGGCGATGCCGACGACACTGATCGACGAGATCGCCGCGATCATCGGCAGCCAATGTACGCGTTCCTCGACCTCTTGCTGGGTATCGACCGTCATGGGATGTGAATGCTCTATGCTCTACAGAATTTCGCGAACGAAGCGATTGCGGACAAGCCGGTAGAACGGCACGGAACCACCGGGACGCAGCAGCGGATCATCGACGAGCCGCTTTTCCAGCTCCTCGAGGATGGCCCTGGTGATGTCGGGAATATCAGCTTCTCTGGCCTTGGCGAGCGGCAGCCAGACCAGTTCCTCCAGCTCGTTGGTCGGACCGCCGTCCGGCAACTCCACGGCGACATCTTCGCGCCAGGCGCTGAAGAAGCGCGTATCGAAGCGCCGCACCCGGTTTGGCGGCGTGATGGCGCGCGCGATGAAGCGCAGCGCTTCCAGCGAGGGTCTTACGCCGTGCTCGGCAAAACCCTGCCAATCGCGCCTGGTCGTGGCGAAGGCGCCTTTTTGGCCGATCAGCAGGCCGGCTTCTTCATAGGTCTCGCGAATCGCCGACAGGGCGATGGCGCGGGCGCGGGCCGGGCTGGTGCGGCCGACGCCGGCGGTCAGCCTCGCCTGTTCCTCACGGTGCAACGCTGTGGCAACGGGAATTCGGCTGTCGGCCGGATCGGTACGACCACCGGGAAAGACGAATTTCCCCGGCATGAAGGCGTGACGGGCGTGGCGCCGGCCCATCAGCACCAGGAACTCGTCGCCCTTTCGGTCGAGCAGGATCAGCGTCGCGGCGTCGCGCGGGCGTATAGCCTTGGCGTCGAGCGCGATCCGCTGAACCTTGTCGACTTCCGCCTTGGTCATAACGTCCATGCGCACGACCTAGCGGAATCTTCTCCGATGCGAAAGTGGCGTCCAGCCATGCCGATTTGCGCCAGCCTCGGTTTCAAGCCTCGGGATGCGACTCGATCAGATCTTCTTCCCCACCGAAGCCGTGCATATAGAACGCCCATTGCAGGCCGATGACGGCGCCCTTGACCGGCTGCAGCAAGACGATCGCCATGAGGATGGTCAGCGGCACCCAGATGGCGATGTGCTGCCAGGTGGACAAAGTGGAGGTCGCTTCGACACCCGTGAACGCGCCGAGCACGATGTGGCCGACGATAACAACCACCAGATAGGCCGGCAGGTCGTCGGCGCGGTGGTGATGGAGCTCCTCGCCGCAATGATCGCATTTATCGACGGTCTTGACGAAAGCGCGAAACAGCTTTCCCTCGCCGCAATGCGGGCAGCGGCTAAGCGCGCCACGCTTCATCGCCGTCCGCAGCGGGCGGGCGATGCGGCCCGAATGATGTTCGCCGCCGAAAACCTGTTGGTTCATGTTCAAATCGCTTGGCATTATCGTCTCCTGCCGCGCGAGCCTGGACGCGATTGCGACGCGCGGGCGCGGCCTTTGGCCTTGTGAAACGACCGTTTGGAGCCGGGCAGCGGCTTTGGGTCGGTCAGCATCTCGAAACGCATCGCGCCGGCCATAGGCGCCACCTCGATCAGGCGAACCTCGACGCGGTCGGCAAGCTGATAGCCCTTGCCGGTGCGCTCTCCGAAAAGCGATCGGGCAGTTTCGTCGTATATATAGTAATCGCCGTCCAGGCTTGACACCGGGATGAAACCATCTGCGCCATACTGCGGCAATTGGACAAATAGTCCCGATTTGGTGACGCCCGAAATGCGTGCATCGAAACGATCGTCGACACGCTCGGCCAGATAGGCGGCGATCAGCCGGTCGACCGTGTCGCGCTCGGCGGCCATGGCGCGGCGCTCAGTGGCCGAGATCAGTGCTGAAACCTCTTCCAACCGCTCCGCCTCATCTTGCGTCAGTCCGCCCGCACCAAAGCCGAGGGCGGCAATCAGCCCGCGATGCACGATCAGGTCGGCATATCTACGGATCGGCGAGGTGAAATGCGCATAGCGTTTCAGATTGAGGCCAAAATGGCCGATGTTGCTGGGCGAATATTCGGCCTGCATCTGCGTGCGCAGCACCACCTCGTTGACCAGTCCCTCATGGTCGGCGCCGCGGACGCGATCCAGAATCCCGTTGAACTGGTTGGGCCGCATCTGCGCCCCGCGTGCCAGCGACAGACCAAGCGTCTGCAGGAATTCGCGCAGCGATTCCTGCTTGGCGAGCGAAGGCGCGTCATGGATGCGGTAGACCAGCGCCTGCCGTTTCGCCTCCAGCGTCTCGGCCGCCGCGACATTGGCCTGGATCATGAATTCTTCGATCAGCTTGTGTGCGTCGAGCCGCTCCGGCACGACGACCCGGTCGACGGTGCCGTCCTCCCTGAGCAGGATTTTCCGCTCAGGCAGTTCAAGCTCGAGCGGCTGGCGCGTCTCACGGCCGCGCTTGACGACGGCGTAGGCATCCCACAGCGGCTTCAGCACCGTGTCGAGGATCGGGCCGGTCTTGTCGTCCGGCGCGCCGTCGATCGCGGCTTGCGCTTGCGGATAGGCGAGTTTCGCCGCCGATTTCATCATGATGCGGTGGAATGAATGCCTGAGCTTGCGGCCATCGGCCGAGAAGGTCATGCGGACCGCCAGCGCCGGGCGGTCCTGGCCTTCGCGCAGCGAACAAAGGTCGTTGGAGATGCGCTCCGGCAGCATCGGCACGACGCGATCCGGGAAATAGACCGAATTGCCGCGCTTCAGCGCCTCGCGATCGAGCGCGGTGCCATAGCGCACATAAGCGGCGACATCGGCAATCGCTACGGTAACCACCACGCCGCCGGGGTTCTTTTCGTCCGGATCCGATATGGCGAACACCGCATCGTCATGGTCCTTGGCGTCGGCCGGATCGATGGTGACCAGCGGCAGCTCGCGCCAGTCCTCGCGGCCGGCCAGCGTCGCCGGTTTGACCGCCTCTGCCTCGTCAATGACGTCTGCCGGGAAAATATATGGAATGTCATGCGCGTGGATGGCGATCATCGAGACCGCCTTTTCGTTGGTCAGCGAACCGAGCACCGTCAGCACCTTGGCTCTGGGCAGTCCATAGCGGGAGGCCCGCGCCGGCTCGACCTCGACCAGATCGCCGTTCTTGGCGCCGTTCTGGAATTCCTTGTCGACGACCAGCTCCGGCTGGCGTCTTTCGACAGGCTCGATGCGGAAGGTGCCGTCCTGCAGAACGCGAAAAACGCCGAGAACGGCATCGGTGCGCCTTTCGAAGATCTTCATCACCCGCCCGGTGTAGGCGGGGCCCGTCGCGTCATCGGTTGGAAAGGTCTTGGCCAGCACGCGGTCGCCGATGCCCGGTGTCGGGCCGCCGCCGCGCGACACGCGGATCGCTATGACAGGAGGCTCGCCGTTGCCCACGGCTTCGGTTGGGTGCGCCAGCAGCACGCCGTCGGCGTCTCGGCCAAAGATGTCGAGCACGGCGACATGGGCGAGGGCGCCGACGCGGGCCAGCCGCTTGCGTTCCTTGGTCAGCAGGCCCTCATCCTGCAGGTCGCGCAAAATGTCTTTCAGCCAGATACGGTCCTCGCCGCGCAGCGCAAACGCCTTGGCGATATCGCGTTTTCCTGAGCGATCCGGATTTTCGGCGATGTAGCGCAGGATCTCGTCGCGGGACGGCCGGTAGTTATCCCTAACCTTGGCTCTCGTGTCGGCGGTGCGCAGATCGCCATGACTTCTTCCGGATACCCTGCGCGCCACGATGCCCTATCCCTTTTTGTTGGCCACTTTTTTGGCCGCTGGTTTTTGGGCCGCCGGTTTTTTGGCCGCCGCAGGCTTTTTGGCAGGTGCGGCCGCTTTGCGGAAGGGCTTTCTGCCGCCATTGCCGCCCTTGGCTTCCTTCTCGGCAATCAGCGCCACCGCGTCCTCGATCGTCACCGACTGCGGGTCCTTGCCCTTCGGCAGCGTCGCATTGACCTTGCCGAAATTAACGTAAGGCCCGTATTTGCCGTCACGCACAACGATCTTACCGCCGCCAGCCGGATGCTCGCCGAGCTCCTTCAAGGCGGCGGGCGTGCCGCCATTGCGGCCGCCCGGGCCCTTCAACTGCTTCTCGGCAATCACAGACACGGCGCGGTTGAGACCGATCGAGAACACGTCCTCGATATTGTCGAGATTGGCGTAGGTGCCGTCATGCAGCACGAACGGGCCGTAGCGCCCCAGCCCGGCCGAGATCATCTTGCCGGATTCCGGATGCTTGCCGACGTCGCGCGGCAGCGACAGTAAGGCGAGGGCCTTTTCGTGGTCGATCGAATCGACTGTCCAGCCCTTGGGCAGGCTGGAGCGCTTGGCTTCCTTTCCGTCGCCGCGCTGGATATAGGGGCCGAAACGACCGCTGCGCAGGGTGATTTCCTCCGCCGTGTAGGGGTCCTTGCCAAGCACCTTGGTGCCGTCCTCGCCATTGCCGGTTTCGCCATTGGGGTTGGCGGCGTCGCCGAGCTGGCGGGTGAAGGAGCATTCGGGATAGTTCGAACAGCCGACAAAGGCGCCGAATTTGCCGAGCTTTAGCGACAGGTTGCCGGTGCCGCATTTCGGGCAGATGCGGGGGTTCGAACCGTCTTCCCGCGCGGGAAACACCAGCGGCGCCAGTTCTTCGTTCAATGCATCGAGCACGTCGGTGACGCGCAATTCCTTGATGTCGGCGACGGCGCCCGAAAAATCCTTCCAGAAATCGCGTAGCACATCCTTCCAGGCGAGCTTGCCGTCGGAAATCTCGTCGAGCTTTTCCTCGAGCGAGGCGGTGAAGTCATATTCGACATAGCGCTCGAAGAAGCTTTCGAGGAAGGCCGACAACAGCCGGCCCTTGGCTTGCGGCAACAGCTTGCGTTTGTCCATGCTGACGTAGTCGCGGTCCTCGAGCGTCTTCAGGATCGCCGTGTAGGTCGACGGACGGCCGATGCCCAGCTCTTCCAGCTTCTTAATCAGCGAGGCTTCCGAATAGCGAGGCGGCGGCTCGGTGGTGTGCTGGGTGGCGTTGATCGCTTGACGGGCGAGCTGTTCGCCGGCGCGGATCTCGGGCAGACGGCGGTCTTCCTCGTCTTCCGAATCCTCGTCCTTCTGGTCGGTATAGGCGGCAATGAAGCCGTCGAAGCGAACGACCGAACCGACGGCGCGGAGCTCCGCCGTGCGGGCGCCGTTGACCGCCTCGATTTCGACCGTGGTGCGCTCAATCTCGGCCGGCTGCATCTGGCTGGCGATGGCGCGTTTCCACACTATCTCGTAAAGCCGCGCCTGGTCGGCATCGAGATATTGCCTGACCGAAGCGGGCGTGCGCATGAAATCGGTCGGGCGGATCGCTTCGTGCGCTTCCTGGGCGTTCTTGGCCTTAGTCGTGTAGTTGCGCGGCTTCTCGGGCAGGTATTTTGGGCCGAATTCCTTGGCGATCGCATCGCGTGCGGCTGATATCGCCTCGGGCGCCATCTGCACGCCGTCGGTTCGCATATAGGTGATAAGGCCGGTGGTCTCGCCGCCGATGTCCATGCCTTCATAGAGCCGCTGCGCTACCTGCATGGTTCGGTTTGCCGAAAAGCCGAGGCGCGAGGAGGCGGCCTGCTGCAGCGTCGAGGTGGTGAAGGGCGGGGCTGGATTGCGCTTGGTCGGCTTGGCTTCGACCGACAGTGCCTTGAAAATCGCACCGTCCAGCATGGCCTTGATATCGTCGGCCTGCGCCTTGTTGGAAATGTCGAGCTTTTGCAGTTTCTTGCGGTCGAAGGCGGTCAGCCGCGCCTCGAAATTTTCGTTGCGCGACGTGCCGAGAATGGCTGCGATCTGCCAGTATTCCTCGCGGATGAAGCGCTCGATCTCCAATTCGCGGTCGCAGACGAGACGCAGTGCCACCGACTGAACGCGGCCGGCGGAGCGGGCGCCGGGCAGCTTGCGCCACAGAACAGGCGACAGCGTGAAGCCGACGAGATAGTCGAGCGCACGGCGGGCGAGATAGGCATCGACCAGCGGCGCATCGATCTGGCGCGGATTGGCCATCGCTTCCAGCACAGACGATTTGGTGATGGCGTTGAAGACGACGCGGCTGACCGGCTTGTCCTTCAGCGCGCGCTTCTGCTTCAACACTTCCAGAACATGCCAGGAAATGGCTTCGCCCTCGCGATCCGGGTCGGTGGCGAGGATCAGGCCGTCGGCGTCCTTGACCGCCTTGGCGATGTCGGCAAGACGTTTGCTTGAGGCGGTATCGACAGCCCAGGACATGGCAAAATCCTCGTCCGGACGCACCGAGCCGTCCTTGGCCGGCAGATCGCGGACGTGGCCGAACGAGGCCAGGACCTTATAGTTCTTTCCGAGGTACTTGTTGATTGTCTTCGCTTTGGCCGGCGATTCGACGACGACGACGTCCATGAGGTCTCATATCAGCTGTGGTGCGGCAGAAGAGTTCCGCTGCGCGCGACGAAATCTCGTACAATTGTCGCTCACATGGCCGGGCTTTTGCATCCGGTCAAGGGGAAGCGCCCAAAATGCAGTCCTGCATTGAGCGCACAACCCAAGAGCGCGTCATGTGATATCCGCAATTCCGGATAAGGGGAGCGGCTGCCCTATCGTTGGACAAACCGGCAATGAATCCGGAAGAAACGGGACAAATTCCTCCGCGGATATAAGAGAAACATCGATCATGCGCCAGCCCCAGCTGAAGAGACGTCCCTTATGATGCTCTGTCGGCGGGCGAGACAGGCGCGGCGAGTGGGGCTCGTATGTCCATCGGGACAGTACAAGAAGCTGACCGCCGGAAGGCCTGCAGGGATACGCGGCAGCCCGTGATTTCAGGAAGGCGGGGATGCAGGTTCGGGACTAGTCGGCCTTGGCTATGTGCCAAACGCCGCCGACGCCGTCGCCGGTCACATCGCCAGCCTTCTTATCCTTGATGAATGTGTAGAGCGGCTTGCCTTCATAGGCCCACATCTTGGTGCCGTCGGTGCGGTCGATAATCGTCCATTCGCCATCGGCCTTGGCGTCGGCCTCCGCCTTCAGCGGCGGCCAATTGGTGGCGCATTTGTCGTAGCAGTTCGACTTGCCCGCCTCGTCCTTGTCGTAGGTGTAAAGGGTCATGCCGTTGGCATCGGTATAGATCTTGGTGCCGCCGACATCGGCTTCCTTCCATGCTTCGGCGGCACAGGAGGCGGCGGAGCCGAGCAAAAGCACCGCCAGCCCGACTGTGATCGATTTCATGAGGTTCTCCCTGATATGATCGAGAAGCGCGCGGAAAGTCGCGGCCTCGTTGCATCAACGCGCCTGGTGTGCCGTTTCTTCCTCGATGCAGGGCGGCAACTTGCCACGCAATGGTGATTGGCGGACAAGCCCGTGCGCCGCTATATCGGCGCCGATACAGTTGGAGTTCGGGAAATGGCATTGGATATCGGCTATGTCAGCGCGGTCGGGGCGGGGGCGATCTCGTTCCTGTCGCCTTGCGTGCTGCCGCTGGTGCCGCCCTATCTCTGCTACATGGCCGGCGTGTCGGTCGATGATTTCCGCGGCAATGCCGGCGTCACGGCCAAGGCCGACGCACGCAGCGCGCTGCTCTATGCCTCGATTGCCTTCGTTCTCGGCTTCTCGACCGTGTTCGTAGCGTTGGGCGCCGGCGCCTCTACCATCGGACGGCTGCTGCGCGTCTGGCAGGAGCCGCTGGCCATGGCGGCCGGCGTGCTCATCATCCTGATGGGGTTGAACTTCCTCGGTATATTACGCATCCCGCTGCTGTCGCGTGAGGCGCGCTTCCAGTCGCAGGGCAAGCCGGCCAGTATCGTTGCCGCCTATGTCATGGGACTGGCCTTCGCCTTCGGCTGGACGCCTTGCATCGGACCGGTGCTGGGACCGATCCTGACGCTTGCCGGCGGCCGCGAGACGGTGGGCGAGGGCGCGGCTCTGCTTGCCGCCTATTCGCTCGGTCTCGGCATACCGTTCCTGATCGCGGCGCTGTTTTCCGGCGCCTTCATGCGCTTTCTCTCGAAATTCCGCGTCCATCTCGGCCGGGTCGAAAAGACCATGGGCGCGCTGCTGGTCATCGCGGGGGTGTTTTTCCTCACCGGCGGTGTGCAGGCCGCGTCCTATTGGCTGCTGGAGAATTTCCCGGTGCTGGGGCAGCTGGGATAGGCTTGCAAGCCTACGTCGGCTGTGGGTGTGCACAGGAGTGCCGGCCATACCTGCCCATGGTCATAGCGTCATTCGGTGATAGAAACGTCCATCAGTTCTTTGGGGGCGTTTCACCTTGCGGCATCAGCTTACCGGCAATTCGGGTCTATATCATGTGGCACGGGAACTATCCCGGCGTGGCTGGCACATTATGCCGACGGTGCGCAACGCGCGCGGGGCAGACCTGTATGGGGCGAGCGAGGACGAAGCGCGCGTGCTGCCCATTCAATCCAAAGCGCTGTCGAAGCGGCACCCGGTCCCGCTCGGTGGCTCGCTCGACACGCTACGTTCCCAATGGTGGGTCATTACGATCAATGCCAATTCAGACCTGCCAACCTGTTTCGTGATGACCTTGGGCGAAGTGAAGGCGGCAGCGCGTCGTGGCGAGAGCGCGGCTGGCAAGGTATCCTATTGGCTGCAACCGAGGGACTATGACCAGCCGGAATATCGGGATGCTTGGCACCGGCTTGGCGAACCGTAGTGGGGAGAGTTTCGGCTGCTCGATAATCTCACCGGAATTTAACCGCATTGGTGCAGCATGGCACAAATGCTAGACAATCCCGATTCCTGATCCCTTTTCATATGGTTGCTATTCCATGAGCCAGAGAACCTGCCTGTCCGTCATTCTCGCCGCCGGTGAGGGGACGCGTATGAAGAGTGCGCTGCCGAAGGTGCTGCATAAAATCGCCGGCCTGCCGATGGTCGCCCATGTCGTGAGGGCTGCGGAAGCCGCAGGCAGCGGTGATCTGGCGCTGGTGATCGGCCATGGCGCGGACGAGATGCGTAAGGCCACGCAAAAGTTCGCGCCGAAGGCGGAGACCTTCGTCCAGGACAAGCGGCTCGGCACCGCGCATGCCGTGCTGGCGGCTCGAGCTGCGATATCTAAAGGTTACGACGAGATCCTGGTGATGTTTGGCGACACGCCGCTGATCGACCCGGAGGTGCTGGCCGCTGCGCGCCTGAAGCTGGCCGAAGGCGCTGCCGTCGTTGTGGTCGGCTTCCGCACGCCCAATCCTACCGGCTACGGCCGGCTGATCGAAAAGGGCGGCAAGCTCATCGCCATCCGCGAGGAAAAGGACTGCACCGACGAAGAAAAGAAAATCACCTTCTGCAATGGCGGGCTGATGGCGGTTGCGGGCATGCACGCGCTGCAACTGCTCGATCAAGTCGGCAACAAGAACGCCAAGGGCGAATATTACCTCACCGACATTGTCGAGATCGCCGGCGGGCAGGGCCTCGATGTCGTTGCAACGGAAGCCGGCTTCGAGAATGTGCTCGGCATCAACAACCGCGCCGAACTCGCCGAGGCGGAAGGCATTTGGCAGACGCGCCGGCGGCGCGAGGCCATGCTCTCCGGCGTCACATTGATTGCGCCAGAAACCGTGTTCTTCTCATACGACACCCAAATCGGTGCCGACACGATCGTCGAACCCAATGTCTGGTTCGGGCCGGGCGTGAAAATCGCCACGGGCGCCAAGATCCATGCCTTCAGCCACATTGAAGGCGCCACCATCGCTTCGAACTGCGATGTCGGCCCGTACGCGCGGCTGCGGCCGGGCGCCGATCTCAAGCAAAAGGCCAAGGTTGGCAATTTCTGCGAGGTCAAGCAGGCGACGATCGAGGAGGGGGCCAAGGTCAATCACCTGACCTATATCGGCGATGCCCGCGTCGGCGCCGGCGCCAACATCGGCGCCGGCACCATCACCTGCAACTACGACGGCTACTCGAAGTTCTTCACCGACATCGGCGAGGGCGCCTTTATCGGCTCGAACTCCTCGCTGGTGGCGCCTGTTACAATCGGCAAGGGCGGCTACATCGCTTCCGGCAGCGTGATCACCGAAAGTGTCCCCGACGATGCGCTGGCCTTTGGCCGCGCCCGCCAGAGGACGCTGGCCGGCAAGGGCAAGGAATTGCGCGAGCGTTTTGCTTCGGCCGCGGCGGCGAAGAAGGCCGGTGGATGATCATTCGGCGTTAGCCGGCAAGGTTCGCATCTCTCCCGAAAGCAGCCGTCACCTCGATCATGCCGACAATTGCCCTGTCCAATTCGGGAAGGTCTTCGGCAGGGATCCAGTATTCCAGATGTGCCTTGCTACCGGCATGTTCGACCTGGTACCGGTCGAGAAAGCTCTTCAAAACGTCAAACCGGGTAACGAAGCCCGAGCCGCTGGCTGGTACGTTCCAGTCACGCGCGATCTGCACGGCATAGGCTTGAGACAAAACGGGGTAGAAAATGGGTTGCTCGGGAAGGCGCGGCGGAAACGCCCGCATGCCCGACTTCTCGATCAGTTTCAGCTCTTTAGGCCCAACCGGACGCCAAAGCGTCACCGTGTCGATTCGTTTGTTCATGACCGTATCATATCTTTGATGGATTTCAGGAACCACCGAGGCGAGATAGGATGCCCGTACGGAGAAACTGAGCGATTGCGGTAACCGGATTGCAAGAGCGCTCTGTCATGGTGCATCTGTGCAAGACCGTTCCGGCTGATATGGAACGAAACGCAATGTGATTTTCGCGGCAGCCCGGCCAATCCTCAATGACACCGGGTTTCTGCGGGGAAATGGGGAAAACGGCAATGTGCGGTATCGTAGGAATTGTTGGTCATTCGCCGGTCGCGCCGCTCATTGTCGACGCGTTGAAACGGTTGGAGTATCGCGGCTACGATTCGGCCGGCGTTGCCACTGTCGAGGACGGCCAGCTCGGACGCCGTCGCGCCGAAGGCAAGTTGGTCAATCTCGAGCGCCGGCTGAAGGACGAACCGCTCAATGGTATGATCGGCATCGGTCATACGCGTTGGGCAACGCATGGCGTGCCCAACGAAACCAACGCGCATCCGCATTTTTCCGACGGCGTCGCCATCGTCCACAACGGCATCATCGAGAATTTTGCCGAATTGCGCGACGAGCTGATGCGCGACGGCTACACATTTTCATCACAGACCGACACCGAGGTCGTCGCACATCTGGTGGGGCGCGAATTGGCCAGGGGCCTGAAGCCGGTCGAGGCCGCGCACCAGGCGCTGAAGCGGCTGGAAGGCGCCTTTGCGCTGGCCATCATGTTCAAGGGCGACGAGGACCTCATCGTCGGGGCGCGCAACGGCCCGCCGCTGGCGGTCGGCCATGGCGACGGCGAGATGTTCCTGGGCTCCGATGCCATCGCGCTTGCCCCCTTCACCAATTCGATCACTTATCTGGAGGACGGCGACTGGGCGGTGGTGCGCCGCAACGAGGTCGCCATCTTCGACATGGACGGCAGCAAAGTAGACCGCAAGCGCCAGCAGTCGCTCAGCACCAGCTTCATGGTCGACAAGGGCAACCGGCGCCATTTCATGGAGAAGGAAATCCATGAACAGCCCGAAGTGATCTCGCACACGCTGGCGCATTATGTGGATTTTGTCGGCGGCGTATCGAAGCCGCTCGACCTGCCGTTCGATTTCGCCAAAATCGACCGGCTGGCGATCTCGGCCTGCGGCACTGCCTATCTCGCCGGCCTGATCAGCAAATACTGGTTCGAGCGCTATGCGCGGCTGCCGGTCGACATCGATGTCGCTTCGGAATTCCGCTACCGCGAGATGCCGCTGTCGAAGACAGACGCCGCCTTCTTCATCTCGCAATCGGGCGAGACCGCCGACACGTTGGCCTCGCTGCGCTATTGCCGCAAGGCGGGCATGAAGATCGGCGCAGTCGTCAATGTCCGCGAATCGACGATGGCGCGCGAGTCCGACGTCATCCTGCCGACGCTGGCCGGGCCGGAGATCGGTGTCGCCTCGACCAAGGCCTTCACCTGTCAATTGTCGGTGCTGGCCTCGCTTGCCGTGCGGGCCGGCGTGGCGCGCGGAACGATCTCGCGGGAGCAGGAAACGACGCTAGTACGTCAACTGTCGGAAGCGCCGCGCTATGCCAACCAGGTCTTGAAGCTCGACGGGCAGATCGAAAAGGTCGCACGCGACCTCGCTCACTATAAGAATGTGCTCTATCTCGGCCGCGACACCAATTTCCCGCTGGCCATGGAAGGCGCGCTGAAGCTCAAGGAAATCTCCTATATCCATGCCGAGGGCTACGCCGCCGGTGAGCTGAAGCACGGGCCGATCGCGCTGATCGACGAGAACATGCCTGTCATCGTTATTGCCCCGCATGACCGCATCTTCGAAAAGACCGTATCGAACATGCAGGAAGTGGCGGCACGCGGCGGCAAGATCATCCTGATCACCGACAGCAAGGGTGCCGCACACGCCACGGTGAAGACGATGGAGACGATCGTGCTGCCGGACGTGCCGGAAATCATCTCGCCGATCATCTACGCGCTGCCGATCCAGATGCTGGCCTATTTCACCGCCGTGTTCATGGGCACCGACGTCGACCAGCCGCGCAACCTGGCGAAATCGGTGACTGTGGAATAGGCGTGGTTTGAAAAATTTCGCGGTTCCAAAGCGGATTGCGGTTCATTAATGTTGCGCCGCAATCAGTGCTGCGGTGAACCATGTCCGATGCGCCCAAGACCTCAGGCATGACCCGGCTGCGGAATTACTTCCTGACAGGCTTTGTCGTCTGCGCGCCGCTGGCGATCACCGCTTACATCGCCTGGTCCTTCATCGGCTGGGTCGATTCCTGGGTGAAACCCTATATTCCGGCGCGCTACAACCCCGATAGCTATCTGCCGGCGCCGGTTCCGGGGTTCGGCCTGATCGTCGCCTTGATCCTGATCACCCTGATCGGTTTCTTGACCGCCAATATAGTCGGCCGCGCTATCGTCTTGTTCGGCGAACGGCTGCTCGGCCGCATGCCGCTGGTGCGCGGCATCTATGGCTCGTTGAAACAGATCTTCGAGACCGTGCTGTCGAACAAAGGTGACATGTTTCGCCAGGTCGGGTTGGTCGAATATCCGCGCAAGGGCGTCTGGTCGCTGGTCTTCGTCGCCAGCGACAAGGAAACCGAGATCAACCAGAAGCTCGACCAGGAAGGTGATCCGCTAATCGCGGTTTTCATGCCGTGCGCGCCCAACCCGACCACGGGCTTTCTTATGTATGTGCCGAAATCCGACATCGTGCTGCTCGACATGACGGTCGAGGACGGCGCCAAGCTGATCGTTTCGGCAGGCTTGGTGGCGCCGGCGGTCAAGACGAAAATGGTGACGCTGAACGGCAAATCGATCGGCGGTCAGATCGGCAATCCGCCTGTGGATACCGGGCCTCAGCCGGCGCGCAAGAGCCGCACCGCCTCGTCGCGGCCGAACAAATAAAGCAGCATGCGAAGGGCGGCGCCGCGTTCGGATTGCAGCTCGGGATCGCGCGACAGGATCAGCCGCGCGTCGTCGCGGGCGGCTTCGAGCAGGTCGGCATGCGCTTCGATGTGCGCCACCTGGAAACCCGGCGTGCCGGACTGGCGGGTGCCCAGCAGCTCGCCTTCGCCACGCAGCTTCAGGTCCTCCTCGGCGATGCGGAACCCGTCCTCGGTCTCGCGCATCACCGACAGCCGGCGCGTTGCCGTCTCGCCGAGCGGATCCTTGTAGAGCAGCACGCAGGAGGACGGTTTTTCGCCGCGACCGACCCGGCCGCGCAACTGGTGCAACTGGGCGAGGCCGAAGCGCTCGGCATGCTCGATGACCATGATCGTCGCATCCGGCACATCGACCCCGACCTCGATGACCGTGGTAGCGATCAGAATGCGTGTCTCGCCGGCCTTGAAGGCGCGCATCGCCTCATCCTTGTCGGCGCCCTTCATGCGCCCGTGCACCAGGCCGATCCGGTCGCCGAACAGCGGCTTTAGCGAGGCAAAGCGGTCCTCCGCCGACATCAGCTTGATCTCTTCGGATTCCTCGACCAGCGGGCAGATCCAGTAGATCTTCTGGCCGTCGGCGACGGCGTCGCGCATGCGGCCGACCAGTTCGTCGAGCCGCTCGAGCGGCAGGGTGACGGTGCGGATCGGCTGGCGACCGGCTGGTTTTTCGGTCAGCTTCGACACGTCCATGTCGCCGAAAGCGGTCAACACCAGCGTGCGCGGGATCGGCGTCGCCGTCATCACCAGCATGTCGGGGGCATCGCCCTTGGCGGTGATGGCAAGCCGCTGGTGGACGCCAAAGCGGTGCTGCTCGTCGATGACGGCGAGGACGAGGTCGTGGAACGTCACCGTTTCCTGGAACAGGGCGTGAGTGCCGACGACGATGTCGATCTCGCCATTGGCCAGACCGGCCAGCGTGTCAGTGCGCTCGCGGCCCTTTTCACGGCCGGTGAGGATGGCGATGCGCAGGCCGGCTTGTTCCGCCAAAGGCGCAATCGTCGCAAGATGCTGGCGCGCCAGGATTTCGGTCGGCGCCATCAACGCCGCCTGGCCGCCGGCCTCGACGGCGCGCGCCATGGCGAGTAGCGCGACCACCGTCTTGCCGGAGCCGACATCTCCCTGCAAAAGCCGCAGCATGCGTTCGGGATCGGCGAGATCGGCGTTGATTTCGGCCAACGCGAATTCCTGGCTGGGAGTCAGCGAATAGGGAAGGGCGGCGCGCAGGTTTTCGACGACGCGGCCGTCGCCGACCAACGGTCGTCCGGACAAGCGGCGGACTTTCGCGCGCACCAGCGCCAGCGACACCTGGCCTGCCAGAAACTCGTCATAGGCGAGACGCCGCCAGGCCGCGCCGTCGACGGACACGTCGATCGGGTCGGCGGGATTGTGGATGCTGGCGAGCGCGTCGCCGAAGGCAGGAAAGGTGCGGCGGCGCAAAAACTCGCCATCCTGCCATTCCGGCAGCACCGGCAAGCGAGCGAGCGCTTGGCCGATTGCGCGGCGCAGTACTTTTCCCGAGAGCCCGGCGGTGAGCGGATAGACCGGCTCGACCAGCGGCAGGTTTTCCGCTTCACTGGCCAGCGCGATGTGGTCTGGGTGGACCATGGTCGGCCGGCCGTTGAACCATTCCATTCGACCCGAGACCACGACATGCTCGCCCTGGGGCATCGCCTTTTCGAGATAGGCGGCGTGCGCATGGAAGAAGGTCAGCGCGATCTCGCCGGTGTCGTCATGGGCGTGCACCCGGTACGGCACCGATCTGTTGCCGCGCGGCGGCGGCTGGTGGCGGTCGATGCGCACTTCGAGGGTGACGATCGCGCCTTCGGCCGAATCGGCGATGCCCGGCCGGTTGCGACGGTCGATCACCGTGTGGGGCAGCACGAACAGAAGATCGCCGGCGCGCGCCGCTCGGTCGCCGAGATCGGCCGGCACGATTTTCTCGATCAGTGCGCCGACCTTCGGCCCGACGCCGGCAAGCGAGGTGATCGGGACGAACAGCGGATCGAGGAGGGAAGGACGCATGATGTCAGCTTATGTCGCGACAGCCGCAGCGCAAGGCTGACACCGCCCTCTATCCACGCTATATGCCCCGCTTCAGGCAAGGATACTGGACGATGACGGGAACGGGACGATCAAGCGAGGGGCTCGACGCCCGCCGCCGCAAGCTTCTGTTTCGGTCCTGGCATCGCGGCATGCGCGAAATGGACCTCATTCTCGGCAGTTTCGCAGACGCCGAGATCGGCGCCTTGACCGGCGACGAACTCGACCAATATGAGAGGCTCCTCGACGTTCCCGACACCGAATTCCTGCCCGTGGTCACCGGCGAGCGCCCAGCTCCGGCTGATATCGAGTGTGCCGTCCTGCAAAAGATCTTGGCGTCGCGCCAGGCGATGACATTCTGAATACGTGATTTCATGAGCTTGATCCCCACCATTGGCCTGCCGAAAGGCCGCGTCGGCCAGTTCATCGTCGACGGTGTTGCCGACGGCTACGAAGCCTTTGCGCTGGTGCAGGCCGCGCACGAGATCGCGCCCGACAAGCCGGTGCTGTTCGTGGCGCGCGACGGCCAGCGCCTGCCTTCGATCGTTGAGGCGCTGTCATTCGCCGCGCCAGGCCTGCCGGTGCTCGAACTGCCAGCCTGGGATTGTCTGCCTTACGACCGCGTCTCGCCCGGGGCGGATGCTGCCGCACGGCGTCTGGATGCGCTCACAGCGATGATCGCGCTGGTGAAAAAACCGCACCGCGCCGTCATCCTGACTACCGCCAATGCGCTGCTGCAGCGCATTCCGCCGGCAAGCCTCATCGAGGCGCAGACCTTCCACGCCAAACCCGGCAACCAGATCGACATGAATGCACTGGTGTCGCGACTGGAGACGTCAGGCTTCGAGCGGGTGCCGACCGTCCGCGGCGTCGGCGAGTTTGCCGTGCGCGGCGGCATTCTTGACCTGTTCGCACCTGGCTGGACGGAAGCGCTCAGGCTCGATTTCTTCGGCGACACGCTGGAATCAATCCGCGTCTTCGACGCCGCCACTCAGCGCACCACCGGCCAGCGCAAGTCGATGGCGCTGCAGGCGATGAGCGAAGTGGCGCTGACGCCGGAGACCATCAGCCGTTTCCGCCGCAGCTACATCGAAGCCTTTGGCGCGCCTTCGCGCGACGACGGGCTCTATGCGGCGGTCAGCGAGGGACGGCGTTTCGCCGGCATGGAGCACTGGCTGCCGTTCTTCTATGAGCGGCTGGAGACGGTGTTCGACTATCTGCCGGACACGCCTGTCGTGTTCGACCATCTGGCGCATGAAGCGTTGGCAGAACGTCATACGCTGATCCTGGACCACTACGAGGCGCGCAGGAAGCAGGCGGACGGCGCGCTTAAGGACGCCGTTCCGTACAAGCCGGTGCCGCCGGACCTGCTTTATCTGTCGCCCGAAAACCTCATCGCCTCGCTTGGGCCGCGCGAAGCGGTCGACTTCACGCCCTTCGATGTGCCCGATGCCGGCGCGAAGAAAATCTTCCATGCCGGCTCGCGGCATGGCCGCAGCTTCGTCGAGGAACGCGCCGATCCCACCATCAACGTCTTCGACGTCGTCGTAAAACACATTGCCGATGAGCGGGCCGCCCGCCGCCGCGTCGTCGTCGCCGGCTGGACAGAAGGTTCGCTAGACCGGCTCGGCCAGATCCTGGCTGAACATCATCTCGGCAATCTCAAGCCGGTGGCCACGCTGGCCGAGGCGGAAAAGCTCGAACTAGGGCAGGCGGCACTTGCCGTGCTGCCGCTCGAATCCGGGTTCGAGACCGAGAAACTGGTCGTCGTCGCCGAGCAGGACATTCTGGGTGACCGGCTGATCCGTCGCTCGAAGCGCAAGAAACGCGCTTCGGACTTCATCGCCGAAGCCTCGGCGTTGTCCTCCGGCGACATTGTCGTCCACACCGACCACGGCATTGGCCGCTTCATCGGGCTGCGCACTATCGAGGCGGTCGGTGCGCCGCATGATTGCCTAGAAATCCATTATGCCGGCGACGACCGGCTGTTTCTGCCGGTTGAGAACATCGAACTGCTGTCACGCTATGGCTCGGATTCGGCCGAAGCGACATTGGACAAGCTTGGTGGCGGCGCCTGGCAATCGCGCAAGGCGCGGCTGAAGCGGCGGCTGCTCGACATGGCCGGCCAGTTGATCCGCATCGCCGCAGAGCGGCAGATGCGCGCCGCTCCTTCGCTGGTGCCGGCGGAAGGTCTCTATGGCGAATTCTCCGCGCGGTTTCCCTATGAGGAAACCGACGACCAGCAGACGGCGATCGATTCGGTCATGGGCGATCTGGGCGCTGGAAAGCCGATGGACCGGCTGATCTGCGGCGACGTCGGCTTCGGCAAGACGGAAGTTGCGCTTCGCGCCGCCTTCATCGCGGCGATGGAAGGGTTTCAGGTCGCGGTGGTGGTGCCGACGACATTGTTGTCGCGCCAGCATTTCAAGACCTTTTCGCAGCGTTTCTCCGGCCTGCCGATCCACGTCGCTCAGGCCTCGCGGCTGGTTGGCGCCAAGGATCTGGCCGAGACCAAGAAGGGCATCGCCGAAGGCACGGTCGACATCGTCGTCGGCACTCACGCGCTGCTCGGCGCCTCGATTTCGTTCAAGAATCTTGGCCTGTTGATCATCGACGAGGAACAGCATTTTGGCGTCAAGCACAAGGAACGGCTGAAGGACCTGAAGAGCGACGTGCATGTGCTGACGCTGTCGGCGACGCCGATCCCGCGCACGCTGCAACTGGCATTGACCGGCGTGCGCGAACTGTCGCTGATCGCCACGCCGCCGGTCGACCGCCTGGCGGTGCGCACCTTCATCTCGCCCTTCGACCCGCTGGTCATCCGCGAGACCCTGCTCAGGGAACGCTACCGCGGCGGTCATTCCTTCTACGTCGTGCCACGCATCAGCGATCTGGCGGAAATCCATGATTTCCTGCATGAATCCGTTCCAGAGCTGAAAGTGGCTGTCGCTCACGGCCAGATGCCGCCCGGCGAGCTCGACGACATCATGAATGCCTTCTACGACGGCCAGTACGATGTGCTGCTGTCGACCACCATTGTCGAATCCGGCCTCGATATCCCGACCGCCAACACGCTGATCGTGCATCGCGCCGACATGTTCGGTCTGTCACAGCTCTACCAGCTGCGCGGCCGCGTCGGCCGCTCGAAGGTGCGCGCCTATGCGCTGTTCACGCTGCCGGCCAACCGCAAGCTGACCGACACCGCCGAGCGCCGGCTGAAGGTGCTGCAATCGCTCGACACGCTGGGCGCTGGTTTCCAGCTCGCCAGCCACGATCTCGATATCAGAGGCGCCGGCAATCTTCTCGGCGAAGAGCAGTCGGGCCATATCAAGGAGGTCGGCTTCGAGCTCTACCAGCAGATGCTGGAGGAAGCTGTCGCGGAGGTGAAGGATTCCGGCGAGGTTCAGGATGGCGGCTGGTCGCCGCAGATCGCCGTCGGCACGGCGGTGATGATCCCGGAAAGCTATGTTCCGGACCTGCAGCTACGGCTGGCGCTCTACCGCCGCCTCGGCGACCTCGAAAACACCGAGGAGATCGATGCCTTTGGCGCAGAACTGATCGATCGGTTCGGCCCGCTGCCGGAGGAGGTGAAGCATCTGCTGAAGATCGTCTTCATCAAGGCGCTCTGCCGCAAGGCCAATGTCGAAAAGCTCGATGCCGGACCAAAAGGCGTTGTCATCCATTTCCGCAAGCGCGAGTTTTCCAATCCTGTCGGGCTGGTCACGTTCATCGGCGAGCAGGGTTCGCTGGCCAAGATCCGGCCCGACCAGAGCGTCGTCTTCAGCCGCGACTGGCCAACACCTGAAAAGCGTCTGGCCGGGGCCGCCGTCGTCATGACGCAATTGGCTCGGCTGGTGGAGAAGGCTGCCTAACAAGGCGTTGCTGGTGCTTTGGCCAATGACTACGCCGGCAGTTCCTGGCGCATCACGGCCATTCGCCACACGTCCAAATCCGGTCTAGAATAGGAAATCGGCTTCGTGTATGGAGCCGCGAGCCCCATTTTGGGGCGAAATGGCGGGCGATAGCACCCGCTGGAAAGAACGTTGGGTGCAACGATGACGAAATGGTCGCCGAATTCGTGGAGAGCAAAGCCGATCCAGCAGGTTCCTGCCTATCCGGATCTTGCCGCGCTGAAGAACACGGAAGCCCAGCTCGCCACCTTTCCACCGCTGGTTTTTGCAGGTGAAGCACGCAAGCTGAAGAAGCAGCTTGCGACCGTCGCTGCCGGTAACGCATTCCTTCTTCAGGGCGGCGATTGCGCCGAGAGTTTCGCCGAGCATGGCGCGGACAACATCCGCGACTTCTTCCGCGTCTTCCTGCAGATGTCTGTGGTGCTGACCTTTGCCGGCGCGCAGCCGGTGGTGAAGGTCGGCCGTGTTGCCGGCCAGTTCGCCAAGCCGCGCTCGTCCGACAACGAGACCAAGGGTGGCGTGACGTTGCCCAGCTATCGCGGCGACATCATCAACGGCATCGAGTTCGACGCCAAGTCGCGTATTCCCGATCCCGCACGCCAGGAAATGGCGTACCGCCAGTCGGCGGCGACGCTCAATCTTTTGCGCGCCTTCGCCCAGGGCGGCTACGCCAGTCTGGAGAACGTGCATCAATGGATGCTGGGCTTCGTTTCGGACAGCCCGCAAGGCGAGAAATACGAGTCGCTCGCCAACCGCATCACCGAGACGATGGACTTCATGAAGGCCGTCGGCATCACCTCGGAGACCAATTACGCGCTGCGCGAGACCGACTTCTACACCAGCCACGAGGCGCTGCTGCTCGGCTATGAGGAGGCGCTGACCCGCGTCGATTCGACCTCGGGCGACTGGTATGCGACCTCCGGCCATATGATCTGGATCGGCGATCGCACCCGCCAGCCAGACCATGCCCACGTCGAATACTGCCGTGGCATCAAGAACCCGCTGGGCCTGAAATGCGGCCCGTCGCTGACGCCGGACGGCTTGCTGCAGCTCATCGACCTGCTCAATCCGGAGAACGAGCCCGGCCGGCTGACGCTGATCGCGCGCTTCGGCTCCGACAAGGTCGCCGACCATCTGCCGAAGCTGCTGCGCGCGGTGAAAAAAGAAGGCCGGAGCGTGGTGTGGTCGTCGGACCCGATGCATGGCAACACCATCGAGGCCGCCGGCTACAAGACGCGGCCGTTCGACCGCATCCTGAAGGAAGTTCAGACCTTCTTCGAGGTGCATCGTGCCGAAGGCACGCATCCGGGCGGCATCCATATCGAGATGACCGGCAAGAACGTCACCGAATGTACCGGTGGCGCCCGCGCCATCACCGCCGAGGAGCTGCAGGATCGCTACCACACCCATTGCGACCCGCGCCTCAACGCCGACCAGGCGATCGAGCTGGCATTCCTGGTCTCGGACCTGCTCAAGAAGAGCCACCCGGTCCAGCACAAGCAGGCCGTCAACGGCTGATTTCAGTCGCCATCGATCAAGAAGCGCCGGAGAAATCCCCAGCCTCTGAGGAACCCGGACCACTTGGCGGCTTATCAGCGTCGGGTATCTCCGGGCTACCTGCCTTGGTTCTTGTCATATTCTTGAGTGCTCTGATCACTTTATGCCGTGGTTCCATGCGCTCATGGCGAGTTCGGCGCGCTCAATGGAACCTGGTCGATCCGGATCTTCCAAGACTAGCTGGATACCGAGTTCGATGATGCGAGCGTAGGCACGGACTTGCTGCGGATCGAACATCAGCATCGTATTTCGCAAGATGTCCCTGGTATCGCGTTCGGCGGGTTCGGTAAGCTCGTGTCTCATCTCCTGGGCGATTCGAGCATCACCTCATCGAGAATGTCACTGACGCTTTTCTCCGAGTCGCCCTGCGTTGGCGGCTTCCACCCCGATACTGATTTCGCGCCGAAGGATGGCGAGTTTCTCCGCCTGCTGGGCCCTTTTCGTGTCGCAGCAAGCGCAGTGCTTCCTTGACGACTTCACTCGAGGAAGCGTACCCGCCTTGGGAGACTTCGTGCTCCACAAACTCGACCATATCGCTTGGAAGACTTATGTTCATCGTTGCCATGTCGCTTCCTTTGCCTCTGGGCTTCGCCCGATAAATGAGCGCTTGGCAATCTTTGCAATGGCAATTTAGCTCAGCGCCACATTAGCGCCTTTAGGGTCGCGGTCGGTTTCATAGCTGGCAGTTCGAACACGCCCGCTTTGTGTCGCATTTGCTCGTGCGCGGCGGCCATAAAACTGGAATCCTACCGCAATGCCGGGGATGGCGACTGCGTTGGGAGGGGCGAGATGGACGACACTCATACCGGGTCATGCCTGTGCGGAACCGTGCGCTTCAGGACGCGGGGGCCATTGCGCGGCGTGATCTATTGTCACTGCTCGCAATGCCGGAAGCAGAGTGGTCACTTCTACGCTGCAACCAATGTCCCCGAAGGGAACATCACAATATCAGGTGTCGAGAGCATCACTTGGTACGAAGCGTCTTCGTTTGCAAAGCGCGGCTTTTGCAAGAGATGCGGCTCTCTGCTGTTCTGGAAGCCACGGCAAGATGCCTACATCTCGGTTCTGGCGGGACTATTCGACGAGCCCACGGGACTTCAGGGGCAATGTCACATCTTCGTCGGCGACAAGGGCGACTACTACACGATCGACGATGGGCTGCCGCAGTTCGAGAAGTCGACGCCGTCGATCAAGGTCGCGGATGGGTGAGAAGGTCGCCGACGAATGATTTTTGAAGAGATCGCCTTATTCCCTTGATCCGGCCATTGCGCTATCCCCTGCCGGTGATTTGGAAAGGTTTGGCATGCAGCGGCTGATCGATGCTTTCTTCAATTCAGTGCGGGCATTTCGCAAATTGGCTTCCAGCGAAAAAGCCTTCCAGCAGGAGCTGATGCTGCTCGTGCTGGCGTTGCCGCTTGGCTGGTTTGTTTCGGTGTCGTGGCGCGGCTATGCGCTGTTGATCGGGGCGGTGCTGCTCCTGATCATGGTCGAAGTGCTGAACACCGGCATCGAGGCCGCATGCGATGCGTTCAGCCGGGAATTCAACGTCGATATCCAGCTCGCCAAAGACTGCGGTTCGCTGGCGGTGCTGATTTCGGTGGTGATCGTTGCCGGCGTCTGGGGCATCGCCATCATCGAGCGAATCTTGGGGCTACCGATCTAATCCCTCACCTCTTATATGGCGGTTACCAAAGGAGACCGTCATGTCGGACGCTACTGATTCTCTTCTGCTCGAGCGTGCCGGCTTGCCCGATGATTTGCGCTGGCTGACTGATAAATATCCGCGCGAGATCTGGCAGGCGCATTCCAACATCCATGGAATCGCCACTATGTGGCTGCAGCGGCACGACATGTTCCGCGAGCTCGGCGGCATGCTGACCAACGGTATCGACGACTATCACGAGGGCAGGCTGACGGGGCCGGAGTTCGCTCGCTGGTTCGCGCCGCGCCTCAACCATTTTCTTAGCAATCTCGACGGTCACCACAATGTCGAGGACCATCATTATTTCCCGGTGTTCGCCAAAGCCGAGGTCCGGCTGAAGCGCGGCTTCGAGTTTCTCGATGCCGATCATCACACGATCCATGAGGGGCTGGAGCGCAATGCCGAGACCGCGAACGCCTTCATCCGCACGCTTCAGGACAGCGAGGACAAGCAGCGCTTTGCCGCCGATCCCTATGCCGACGAGAACAGCCGGTTGATCGCCATGCTGACCCGGCACCTTGCCGATGAGGAAGACCTGATCATTCCGCTGGTCCTTGATCGCGGCGACCGGGCGCTCGGCATCGACTAGGATGTGTGGATATTCAGGTGATGCCGGCCTGCAAATGGCGGCTTCCTGTGCTTCCGGTGCTCACGCACCCAAAAGTACGCTGCGCTCCGGTTCTCGGAACCCACCTGTTTGGTCGCTTCGCGCCCGTCTTCGACTCCGACTCGGCCTGACCTGAATCTCAACACATCCCGGAGCAAGGTGAGGTCAGGTTTGGTCGACCCTTACGTTTCCTTGCTACGCTCCTTTTTGGCAATGGTGTGAGCGATGAACCAGGCGAGGACCACCGCTGCCAACCCAATCGCCAGGGCGATCAGCAATCGCTCGTGACGGACCAACGCCTGGCCCACGATGCGCTCCGCGCCCAGCCCGAACACATAGCCGATGGTGGTGAAAGATCCGGCCCAGACTATGGATGAAATGACGTTGAGAATGACAAAGCGCGTCACGGCAATGCCGGACAATCCGGCCGCGATGCCGCCGACAAGGCGCAGGCCGTAAATGAAGCGGTTCGACAGCACGAAAATGTCGGGATGGTTGGAGACGAGACGATAGGCGTGGCTGAAGCCTGGCCGACCTCTCAATTTGATCACAAGCGGATGATTGGCGAAGCTTCGTCCGAGGGTGAAGAATAAAGTGTCGCCGACAAAGGCGCCGATGGAGGCCGCCAGAAACGCCTGCCACAGGACGAAGACATGCTGATGGGCGAAAAACCCGCCAAGGAGGGCGGCACTTTCGCCCTCGGCGACACAGCCCAGAAAGACGGCAATCAGCCCGTATTGTTCGACGAGATGGTGGATGGCATCCGTCATGAACGCGTCCGCTGCTTCGACAGAATCTCGTCGATCCGCTTCACCTGTTCGGCGAGCTGGGCGATCTCGTCGCGCATGCCAACGATCTGGCTGTGGCGCAGTTCGTCCAGCTTCTCATGCAGCGCCATGATCTCGATCTCGGCCTTGAGATTGACCTCGTAGTCGTGGGCGGCGTCGATGCGGTCGCGCTCGGCCTGGCGGTTCTGCGCCATCATGATCACCGGCGCCTGCAGCGCAGCGATCATGGACAGGATGAGGTTGAGGAAAATGAAGGGATAGGGATCGAAGGCATCGCGCGACAGGAGCCAGACATTGCCTGACGTCCACAGGATCAGGAAGGCGATGAAGGCCAGGATGAAGGACCAGGAACCGCCGATCCGGGCGATGGTGTCGGCGAGGCGGTCGCCAAACGTCTGATGAAAAGCGACGGCCTTGTTGGTGTCCTTCGAGATCGTGGTGCGTTCGAGCGTTGATTGCAGCACCCGGTTTTCAGGTGCGCTGAGGCCGTCCGGCTTTCGCTTCAGCCAACGGTTCGCCAGTTCCTCGATCGTCTTGTTCATCGTCGCCTCCGTCGTCAGCGATAGAGGTAGAGGCTACTGGTTCGCACGGGAAGTGGTAGATTGACGCGATAAGGTGAGGAAACAATGATGGATTTTCAGAAAATCCGCGCCCGCGCGGCCAAACGCAAGGGCGGGGAAGCGGCGCTGGCGTCGCTGCTGGGACCTATGCCCGACAATGCCGCGGTGGCTGACATTACCGACGACCGCATCCTCTCGACCATGGCTGAGCGTGTTTTCGCCGCTGGTTTCGTCTGGCGTGTCATCGAGCAGAAATGGCCTGGTTTCGAAGAAGCGTTCCTCCGCTTCGAGCCGAAGCGGCTGTTGTTTCAGCCGGACGATTTCTGGCACGATCTGGCGAGGGACGAGCGTATCGTGCGCAACCCGCAGAAGATCAAATCCGTCCGCGACAACGCGGCCTTCGTCGCCCGCGTGTCGAAGGAGCATGGCGGCTTCGGCAGGTTCCTCGCCGATTGGCCTGAAGACGACCAGGTTGGACTGATGGCCTATCTCGGCAAGCATGGCAGCCGGCTCGGCGGCAACACCGGCCAGTATTTTCTGAGGTGGCTGGAGTGGGACGCCTTCATCGTCTCAGCCGACATGGCGGCGGCGCTGCGCGACGCCGGCCTGGACATCGCCGAAATCCCGACCTCCAAGAGGGATCTCGACAAGATCCAGAACCAGATCAATGTCTGGGCGGCGGAAACCAGCCTGCCGCGCCGGCATATTTCTCGCATTCTGGCGATGTCGATCGGCGAGAACCACTCGCCGGAGGCACTGCGCGAATATATGGGCGAATAGGACACGATCGATATGTCGATCGATCCCACACGATCCGTAGATCGGTCTCGACACGATCGACGTCGTCGATCGGTCTGGACACGAATGACACATGTCATTCGGTCTGGGGTGGTCCAAGCGAACGCCATTGCCCGGCGAATTCCGTCGCGCTAAGTCAGCAGGCATGACCAACAACACCGCTTCCGACATATTGCGCATCGCCGTCGCCCAGCTCAATCCCACGGTTGGCGACGTCGCCGGCAATCTCGCCAAGGCGCGCGAGGCGAGGGCGGATGCCGCTCGCCAGGGCGCCGACCTCGTGCTGTTCACCGAGCTTTTCCTCGCCGGTTATCCGCCCGAAGACCTGGTGCTGAAGCCGGCTTTCCTGAAGGCCTGCGAGCGGGCGGCGCAGGATTTCGCCGGCGATACTGCCGATGGCGGGCCGGGCGTCATCATCGGCACGCCGCTGAAGCGCAACAGCGGCACGCACAATTCGATCATTTTCGCCGATGGCGGCAAGATCCTTGCCGAGCGCTACAAGCTCGATTTGCCGAATTACGGCGAATTCGACGAGAAGCGCGTCTTCCAGGCTGGTCCTGAAATGCAGGGACCGGTCAATTTCCGCGGCGTGCGCCTGGGGATTCCGATCTGCGAAGATATCTGGGGCGATGTCGGCGTCTGCGAGACGCTGGCCGAAAGCGGTGCGGAAATCCTGCTGGTGCCGAACGGCTCGCCCTATTATCGCGGTAAGGTCGACGTTCGCCACCAGGTTGTCATCCGCCAGGTCATCGAATGCGGATTGCCGATCATCTATGCCAATCAGCTTGGCGGCCAGGACGAACTGATCTTCGACGGTGCATCATTTGCCATCGGCGCCGACAAGACCCTGGCATTCCAGATGAGCCAGTTCGAGGAGACGGTCAACGTCACCACCTGGAAGAGAAACCGCGCCGCCGCAGGCGGGCAAAATGGAAATAATTCCGACGGCTGGGTCTGCTCCGAAGGGCCGATGTCGAAAATCCCGGAAAAGGAGGAGGCCGATTATCGCGCCTGCATGCTGGGCCTGCGCGACTACGTCAACAAGAACGGCTTCAAGAACGTTGTGCTCGGCCTATCCGGCGGTATCGATTCGGCGATCTGCGCGGCGCTTGCCGTCGATGCGCTCGGCGAGGAACGGCTGCGCGCCGTGATGATGCCTTATCGCTACACTTCGAAGGACTCGCTGAGGGATGCCGAGGACTGTGCCCGCGCGCTCGGTTGCCGCTACGATATCGTGCCGATCTTCGAGCCGGTCGAGGGATTCCTGCATACGTTAACGCAGCTTTTCGAGGGCACCAAGGAAGGCATCACCGAGGAAAACCTGCAGAGCCGCGCGCGCGGCACCATTTTGATGGCGATCTCCAACAAGTTCGGCTCGATGGTGGTCACCACCGGCAACAAGAGCGAGATGTCGGTTGGCTACGCCACGCTCTACGGCGACATGAATGGCGGCTTCAACCCGATCAAGGACCTCTACAAGATGCAGGTCTATGCGCTGTCGCGCTGGCGCAATACGCACGTGCCGCCGGGCGCACTGGGCCCCTCCGGCGAGGTGATCCCGAACAACATCATAGACAAGGCGCCGTCGGCGGAACTGCGCGAGAACCAGACGGATCAGGATTCGCTGCCGCCCTATCCGGTGCTGGACGACATCTTGGAGTGTCTGGTCGAGAACGAGATGGGTGTCGACGAGATCGTTGCCCGCGGCCACGACGGGGCGACGGTGACGCGCGTCGAACATCTGCTCTACATCGCCGAATATAAGCGCCGGCAGGCAGCGCCCGGCGTGAAGATCACCAAAAAGAATTTCGGCCGCGACCGCCGTTATCCCATCACCAACCGGTTCAGGGATGGCGGATAGATCACCGTTTCTCGCTCCTGTGAAATGGCTGCGGCCGGACGATCGGTGGGACAGCTATGCCTGACTGTGAAATCAGCTTCGACGTGTCACGGATCGACTTCCGGGCAACCTCCGACCTGTTGATGGCAAGCTACTGGGGCAGCGGGCGCAGCGATGAAGTCCACCGCCGCGCATTTGCTAATTCGCTTTGCGTCGGCGCCTATTCCGACGGCAAGCAGGTCGGCTTCGGCCGGGCAATCACCGACCGCACGGTGTTTGCCTATCTGGCTGATGTCATCATCTGGCCGGAATATCGTGGGCAAGGGATCGGCACGCGGCTTGTCCAGGCGCTTATCGATCATCCGGATTGCAAGACAGTCACGCACTGGAGCCTGTCGACCAACGATGCCCACGCCGTTTACGAAAAACTTGGCTTCAGGCCGTCCACCGATGGCCGCTACATGCGGCTCGATCGTATTCCGGTAGCCTGAGTGGACGACGACGGCGCACAACCCGCGATTGTTGCAAATCTTCTCACTGGTTGGACCAGATGCGCTTTCGGTCGCTCTCTGGCTTGGCGACGCGTTGGGGCATCTCTATAAGAACGGTTCCGCGATTCCCCTTTTCGGGAGGACCGAATGCCAGGATTTGATATCGTTATGCGAGGCCGCGAAGTCTAGGTCTCAGGAGGCGCGCCGGAAGGTTTTCACCTTCATGGCCAAGCCGATCTGACAACAGGCCTTCGTCGATGCCGGTCGCCGCCCGTATTCGGGTGAGCCGCCAAATATGCCGAACCTCCGCATTCCCGGGCGCTAATTCGCCCCACGCGGTTTTTTCAATTTTCGACCTTACCGGGACCGGGCTCGCTTGCGCCCGAATGACATCATGGCTCGTTTTCAGGTAGATTTGCGCGCGGGCGCCTTTCGCAGCGTTCTTGGCTTCACGCTCAGTCATTGGCGGCGTCAGCCGTGGCGGCTTTCGCTCATTATGGGCACGTTCCTGCTGTCGACGTTGGCCGACGTGCTGACGCCGCTCTATTCCGGCCGACTGGTCGATGCCGTTGCCAGCAGTGCTGCAGCGGACGATGTCGCGTGGAATGCGGCGATGGCGGCCTTTTCGATGCTGGTAGCCCTGGCGCTCACCGGTGTTGTGCTGCGCAATCTCGCCTTCATGGCCATCGTCGAACTGACCCTGAAGATGATGGCGGATATCGCCGCCGACGCCTTCCATCGCGTCCAGCGCTTCTCGACCGACTGGCACGCCAACAGCTTCGCCGGATCGACCGTGCGCAAGATAACCCGCGGCATGTGGGCGCTCGACCTGCTCAACGACACGATCCTGATCGCGCTGCTGCCGTCCCTCGTCATGCTCGTCGGCTCGACGCTGCTGCTCGGCTGGTTCTGGCCGCTGATGGGTGCTGTCGTCGCCGCAGGTTCGTTGCTTTTCATCGCGGTGACGGCGCTGCTGTCGCTTGGCTATGTCGCGCCTGCCGCAAGGCTTGCCAACGCGTGGGACACGCGCCTGGGCGGTTCGTTGGCCGATGCGGTGAGCTGCAACGCCGTGGTCAAGGGTTTTGGCGCCGAGGAGCGCGAGGAGACGCGCCTTGCCAAAGTCGTGGCCAGATGGCGCGCGCGTACGCGCCGCACCTGGGTGCGCGGCACCATCAACGGCACCACGCAAGGGTCGATGCTGCTGCTTCTGAGAGCAGCGGTGATCGGACTTTCGCTGCTTTTGTGGTCGTGGGGGCAGGCGAGCGCCGGCGATGTCACCTTCGTGCTGACCTCGTTCTTCGTGCTGCAAGGCTATTTGCGCGACATCGGCACGCACATCCGCAATTTGCAGCGCTCGATCAACGACATGGAGGAACTGGTCGACTTCCAGTCCGAGCCGCTCGGTATCGAGGATGCGCCCGGCGCCAAACCGATCCGCATCACCGACGGTCGCATCAGCTTCGACAACGTCACCTTCCATTATGGCAGCCATCGACTGCCGCTCTATCGCGACTTTTCGGTGGATATCGCGCCGGGCGAACGCATCGGGCTGGTCGGCCATTCGGGCTCGGGCAAGACGACCTTCGTCAAGCTGATCCAGCGCCTGTACGACGTGAACGCGGGAACGATCCTGATCGACGGCCAGGAAATTGCTGGGGTGGCGCAGGCATCGCTGCGCGGGCAGATAGCCATCGTCCAGCAGGAGCCGATTCTGTTCCACCGGTCGCTGGCCGAAAACATCGCCTATGCCCGGCCGAGCGCCACGCAAGCCGAAATCGAGCACGCAGCACGGCTGGCAAGCGCGCACGACTTCATCGTCGGCCTGCCGAAGGGTTACCGCACGCTGGTCGGCGAACGCGGCGTGAAACTATCGGGCGGCGAGCGCCAGCGCGTGGCGATCGCGCGGGCTTTCCTCGCCGACGCGCGGATCCTCATTCTGGACGAGGCGACATCCAGCCTCGATTCGGAATCGGAGGTGCTGATCCAGCAGGCGATGGAGCGGTTGATGGTCGGCCGCACAACGCTCGTCATCGCGCACCGGCTTTCGACGGTGCGGGCGCTGGACAGGCTTCTGGTGTTCGATCGCGGCCGCATCGTCGAAGAGGGTTCGCATGACCAACTGATCCGGCTGCAGGGCGGCATCTACCGCCGGCTGTTCGAGCGCCAGGCGCTCGAATTGACCAAGGGGCTGGCGATCTGACGCTTACAGCGCCGCGTGTCTTAATGGTCGCGCGGCGCTGCCGCCTTTTCATCGCCTTCGTCATGTTCTATGTCTGCGGCCAAGCGCGGGGGCGTGTCTTGTCAACAGCAAAACCATCCGGTACGCCCCGTTCATGACAGTTACCGTCCGTTTCGCCCCATCACCCACCGGCCGCATTCATATCGGCAACGCGCGCACTGCGCTGTTCAACTGGCTGTTCGCCATGAACAACAAGGGCCGCTTCATCCAGCGTTTCGACGACACCGACGTCGCCCGCTCGACGCAGGAATTCTCCGACGCCATCCTCTACGACCTACATTGGCTAGGGATATTTCCGGACGCGACGGAATACCAGTCACGGCGCTTCGAGATCTACGATGCGGCGGTGGAGAAATTGAAGGCGGCGCGCCTTCTCTACGCTTGTTACGAAACACCGGAAGAGCTCGATCTCAGGCGCAAGGTGCGCCGCACGCGCGGCCTGCCGCCGGTCTACGGCCGCGAAGCGCTGACGCTGACCCCTGAGCAGATCGCCGAATACCAGTCCGATGGTCGGCGGCCGCATTGGCGCTTCCTCCTGCCCAATTTCACCAGCGATCCTCTGCAGCCGGAGCGCACCGAAATCCACTGGAACGATCTGGTGCGCGGCGAGGAAACCGTCGACCTTGCCTCGGTTTCCGACCCGGTTCTAATGCGCGAGGACGGCACCTATCTCTATACTCTGCCCTCGGTGGTCGATGACATCGAGATGGGGATCAGCCATGTCATCCGTGGCGACGACCACGTCACCAACACGGGCGTGCAGATCGCGCTGTTCCAGGCACTGGGTGCCGAGCCGCCGGAGTTCGGCCACCACAATCTTTTGACCACTGCATCGGGCGAGGGCCTGTCGAAGCGGAGCGGCGCGCTGTCCATCGAGAGCCTACGCGAGACCGGCATCGAACCGATGGCCGTTGCCTCGCTGGCCGTGCTTGTCGGCACGTCGGAGAACGTAGTGGCGGTGCCTGATATGACCGAACTTGCCCGGCGCTTCGATCCGGCCGCGACGTCGAAATCCGCCGCCAAATTCGATCCGGACGAGCTCTTCGTGCTCAACCGCACACTGCTCCACCATATGCCGTTTTCCGAGGCGCGCGACCGGTTGATCGTGCTCGGCATTTCCGGCGAACAGGCCGAGCCCTTCTGGCTGGCGGTGCGCGGCAATCTCGACAGGCTGGCCGATGCAGCAATCTGGTGGCGCACACTTCGCGACGGCCCGCAGGAGCAGCCGGACCTTTCCGACGTCGACCGCGATTTCCTTCGCCAGGCGTTCGACCTTTTGCCGGAAGACCCCTGGAACGGGTCGGTCTGGAAGGAGTGGACGGGCAGGATCAGGGAAGCGACCGGCCGCAAGGGCAAGGCGCTGTTCATGCCGCTCAGGCTGGCGCTTACGGGGCAGCCTTCGGGGCCGGAGCTTGCAGATCTGTTGCCGCTGCTGGGTCGGGAAGGAACGTTGGCCCGACGACCCTGACCTTGCGCCGTCCCGGCGGCGGCAAAGTCGTCGGCGAGGGTTTGACGGCGAGGCGCTTGATGGCTTCGCGATCGCGCCCGCCTTCGACATTTGCCAAGGTCTCGGGGTCGGCGCCTTGATCGGCTTTGGCGACAGGCACCGGAATGAGCGGCTGGGTCTCCACATCGGCCTCGGTCTGTTCCGGGCTTGGCGGATTGCCGGCAATGATCTCGAAATTCTGTGCAGCGTTGCAGCCGCAGGCCGGCGGGCGCAACGTTTCGGGCTGCTTGTAGAGATAGGCGGTCGGCAGTTCGCTGTAGGGCCTGCCGGTTACCGAAGACGTCATGTCCGCCGAGTCGTCGCCAATGCCGCGCGTATACAACACCTGCATCTCGGTGCCGGGGCAACTCGAATCGCAGTTCTTCTGGTCGCGCTCGAAATCGCCCAGCGAGGCGGCATTCGACATCGGGAAGAAATAGCCGTCGCAAGTGCGCACGCACATTGTGCGGAATTCGCCGCCAAGGCGTGGCAGGTCCATGCCGTCGGGCTGATTGATCATGGCGCGGACACCGCGTTCTTCGTCGGGATCGCTCGGCTCGTCCAGAGCATCGGGGTGATTTCTGGCGTCGCCCAAAAGCCGATCGAGCAGGCCTTCTTCGCCGTTTTCACGGTTCGCTTCGAGGACAGGCGCACGTTTCGAAGGCACGACGCTGTCGCGACAGCCATTGGCGTCAAGTGAGGCCAATATGCGTGCGCGATCGCGGCGCGAGCCGCCGCCGGCGAGCTGCGCGCGCTTGACCTGCAGGGCATCGAGATTGGCGTTCATGCGGTCGAGCGTGGCCTCGAGTGCGGCGCAAGCGTTGCGATTGCGGCCGAGCAGCGAAAAGCCGCAGCCGGCGCTGTCGGACTGGCGGCTTACCTTTGAAATCTGCTCGCGCTGCCGCACGATCGCATCATCGTATTTCCTGAGCAGGGCCGGCTTGCCGCCGCCACCGCGCGAAGCGGTCGCGAGATCGGCTTCCAGTTGCCGGCAAACACGGGAGGCGGCCTGCGGCTGAGTGACGGCAAAGCCTGATAACGCCAGGGCACCAAGCAGCGCCGCGGCATGCGTCAGCTTCCTCCCTCCGCCCGTCATTGGCCGTGAACTCCGTTTAACCGCCCGTCGCTACCGCTTTTGCGGTCATTTATCAGCTTACCGCGAAAAAGCCGTTTTAGCCCAGATTTACTACCGCCTGCGCCTTATGGGCCGCTTCGACCACGGCGAGCGCCGTCATGTTGACGACGCCACGTGACGTCACCGACGGCGTCAATATATGCGCCGGTCTGTCGGTGCCGAGCAGGATCGGGCCGACATGCAGCGCGTCCATCATCGCGCGCAGCGCGGTGAGCGTGATGTTCGCCGAATCGAGATTGGGGAAGACCAGCAGATTGGCTTCGCCCTTCAGCCGCGAATGCGGATAGACCCGCTGGCGCAGCTGCTCCGACAAAGCCGAGTCGGCATGCATCTCGCCGTCGCATTGCAAGTCTGGCGCGATGCGCGCCAGGATTGCCGCCGCCTGCCGCATCTTGAGCGCGCTTGGCGAATCGCGTGAGCCGAAATCCGAATGCGACAGCAGGGCGGCCTTGGGTTCGATGCCGAAGCGCTGGATTTCTTCGGCCGCCAACACTGTCATCTCGGCGATCTCCTCGGCCGTCGGATCGACCGTGACATGGGTGTCGGTGAGGAAAATGATGCCTCGCTGCGAGATCAGCATGGAAAGCGTCGACAGGTCATGATCCTTGATACCGGCGCGCGGGCCGATGATCAGGGTGACATTGCGCAAATGCCGCTCAAAACGTCCTTCCAGGCCGCAAACCATGGCGTCGGCATCGCCACGCTTGAGGGCAAGTGCGGCGATCACCGTGTTGTCGGTGCGCACCAAGGTGCGGGCGGCCTCCGTCGTGACGCCGCGCCGGCCGGCGAGTTCGATCAAAAGGTCGACATAGTGGCGATAGCGTGGATCGTCCTCGGGATTGATCAGGCCGAAATCGACGCCTGGCTTGATGCGCAGTCCGTAGCGTTTCAGCCGCACCTCGATGACGTGCGGGCGGCCGATCAGGATCGGCTCGGCGATGCCTTCCTCCAGCACCACCTGGGCGGCACGCAACACGCGCTCATCCTCGCCGTCGGAATAGATGACGCGCTTGGCATTCGACGTCTTGGCCATCGTAAACACCGGCTTCATCACCAGGCCGGAGCGGAAGACGAAGCGGTTCAGCGTGTCGATATAAGCGGCAAAGTCGGTGATCGGCCGTGTCGCGACGCCGGTGTCGCAGGCGGCTTTGGCCACCGCCGGAGCGATGCGCAGGATCAGCCGCGGGTCGAAGGGCGAGGGGATCAGGAAATCAGGCCCGAAGATCGGCGTTTCGCCGGAATAGGCGCGCGCGGCGACATCTGACGGTTCCTCGCGGGCAAGGGCAGCGATCGCCCGCACCGCCGCCATCTTCATCTCTTCGTTGATGGCGCTGGCGCCGCAGTCCAGCGCGCCACGGAAAATATAAGGAAAACAAAGTACGTTGTTGACCTGATTGGGGAAATCGGAACGGCCGGTGCAGATCATCGCGTCGGGTCGTGCCGCCCGTGCCGCTTCCGGCATGATCTCGGGATTGGGGTTAGCCAGCGCCAGGATCAGCGGTTTTGGCGCCATATGCTGGAGCAATTCCGGTTTCAGCACGCCGGCGGCCGAAAGCCCCAGGAACACGTCGGCGCCGGGCAGCACATCGGCCAGCGTGCGCGCCTCGGTGTCCTTCACATAAGGGGCCTTCCAGCGGTCCATCTCATCGACGCGGCCCTTGTAGGCGACGCCGAAACGGTCGGTGACCCAGATGTTTTCGATGCGCGCGCCCAGCAAAACCAGCAAGTTGAGGCAGGCAAGGGCCGCTGCCCCGGCCCCGGAGGTGACGATCTTGATGTCGGAGATCGTCTTGCCGGCGAATTCCAGCCCGTTGAGCACGGCGGCGGCGACGATGATCGCGGTGCCGTGCTGGTCGTCGTGGAAGACCGGTATGGCCATGCGGGCCTTCAGCCGTTCCTCGACCTCAAAACATTCGGGCGCCTTGATGTCCTCGAGGTTGATGCCGCCGAAGGTCGGCTCCAGCGCCGAGATGGTCTCGACCATCCGCTCGATGTCAGGCGCGTCGATCTCGATGTCGAACACATCGATGCCGGCAAATTTCTTGAACAGCACCGCCTTGCCTTCCATCACCGGCTTGGAGGCCAGTGGGCCGATATTGCCCAAGCCGAGCACCGCCGAACCATTGGAGACGACGCCAACCAGATTGGCGCGCGCCGTGTAGTCGGCGGCCGCCGCCGGATTGTCGCGGATTTCCAGACAAGGCGCCGCGACGCCGGGCGAATAGGCAAGCGCCAGGTCGCGCTGGTTGCCGAGCGGCTTTGTTGCCTGGATTTCAAGCTTTCCAGGCCGTGGATGCTTGTGGAAATAAAGTGCGGCTTCGTCGAGGTCCGACCGGGCTGCTTTTTTGTTTTCGCCTTCCATACGGGCCTCTCTGCGATCCTGCCTTGAAGCCCTTTTAGCATGCAGCGTTGGATTTTCACGATGCCAAATGACGCAACTGCCAATTAGGCAGAAGAATCGTCAAAAACTCATCTATGTCAGATTGTTGCGCTGAAATCCTCACCTGCCATGTCGCTGCCGGGCTGATTTAATGGGAGCGCATTGCGCGACCGGGGTATGTCCGATCGCCAGCGGTCAAGTCACGTCTGGCCGACCGTCAAGCAGTTTCCAGACGCTATCGACGATGGCCGGCCGTGGCCGCCGTTTCGCGATCACCGCAAGTGGCCACGCGGGCAGCGATGCGTCGGCGATCGCTGCATACCGGACGCCCTGAAATACAAGGCGCTGAGTCGATCGTGGCAGCAGGGCCGCGCCCAAGCCTGTGGACACGAGCGATAGCATGGTCAGTGCCCGCGTCGCCTCCTGGACGATCCGCACCTCGAGGCCAGTCGTGGTGAATGTGTCTACGATGCGGGCATGGAGCGCCGGGCCTTGTGCAGCCGGAAACATGATGAGCCCGTGGCGGGCGATGTCCGCCAGCGTCACCCCGTGCGTCTGCCCGTCGTCAGGCAGAACGGCAATAAGATCTTCAGCAGGATAGTCATGGACGTCGAGACGTTCGTCGGTCCCGAGCGGTGGATGCACGAAACCGATGTCGATCTCACTGCGCGATAGCGCCGCAATCTGCTCATTGGTGGACACCTCGATGAGCTTTGGATGGATGTCCGGATATTTCTCGCGAAGCCGGGACAGGAGGTGCGGCAGACGCTCGTAAAGGGCCGCCGACACGAAGCCGATCCTGATCTCGCCAGCTTCGCCGTCATGCGCTGCGCGGGCGACATAAAGCGCCGAATCGGCGTGCCGTATGGATGCTCGAGCCTCTTCGACGAAGGCCGAGCCGGCGCGCGTCAAGGTCAGGCGGCGGTTGGCCCGCTCGAACAGCTTGACGCCGAGCTCCCTCTCCAGGCGCCCGATCGATTGACTAAGCGGAGGCTGCGCCATGGCCAGCCGCAGTGCGGCACGACCCATATGCAAATCCTCCGCAACAGCAAGGAAATGTCGCAAGTGCCGAAGTTCCATATCTTGACGATATCGAAAACCCTCAGACGCGTCATCGATAAGATATCGAATAGCTGGCAGTCTTTGCGGAACGCAATTGCGACCGGAGACGTCATGATGTCCCATTTTACCGCCTTTCCCCTCGTGCTCACAGCAGCCGCTATGATCGCCGCTCCAGCACCGGCAGGAGAGCCGGATCTCGTCCGGGCCGACAGGTTCGTCGAACTTCGGACGGGCGAGCGCCTCTTCGTCCGGGAGGTGCGCCGTCCTGGCGCAGCGTCCGAAGCCAACTCCGCCGTCCTCCTCGTCCATGGCGCACGCGTGCCCGGCGTTGCGTCCTTCGATCTGCCTGTTGCGGGTGGGTCGCTTGCCGCCGACCTCGCGGCGGACGGGCACGTTGTCTATGTCCTGGATGTTCGCGGCTACGGCGCATCGAGCCGCCCTGCGGCGATGAACAGGCCGCCGGATAGGTCCGCTCCCCTGATGCGTACCGAAGACGTCGTGGCGGATATTTCCGCAGCGGTCGACGCTATCGCGAAATGGAGCGACGTTTCGAGGGTCAGCCTCGTCGGCTGGGCCACCGGCGGACATTGGGCCGGCGCCTACGCCAGCCGGTTTCCGCAGACGGTTGACCGGCTCATCCTCTACAACACCCTGCACGGAGGCTCAGACCAGCACTCCACTCTTGGAACCGGCACGCCGCTCGAAAATCCCGACCGGCCCGGGACGTTCAATGTCCATACGTTCGGCGGTTATCGGATGAATACACGTCAGAGCCTATTCACTGCCTGGGACGACAGCATCCCGGTCGCGGACAAGGCCCAGTGGCGCGATCCCGCGGTCGTTGCGGCCTATGGTGATGCAGCACTCGCCTCCGACGAGACGGCGCCGACGCGCCAGCCGCCGAGTTTCCGGTCCCCAAGCGGCGCCATGGCCGACAGCTTCGAACTCGCCTTCGGTCGCCGGCAATGGGCGGCGGCGGCACTCACCATGCCAGTGCTCGTCATCCGCTCCGGACGGGATTTCTGGAGCCGGCCGGAGGACGCGAAGACAATCGTGGACGAAGCACCAAAAGCGGAACGCCTAAACATCCCGGACGCCACGCACTTCGTGCATCTCGATCGCGAGGCCGCAGGGCGCGGTGTGTTCCTCGACGCTGTGAAGCGGTTTCTCGATCGGCAGGAGGAATGACCATGAAGGGTAGTTCATGTGTCCTGCGGGAGCAGCAGCCGCAAAGGTGTCAGGTCGACCGCTTCCAGGCTTTGCGGCTACCTTCCACCCGATAGCTACTCACCGCGCGGTTGCGAGGCTACGCCTATCTCCGCCGCGCCACATCTCGACTCTCCCGTGTCCGCCATTCCCTGCGCGTACAAACCTCAGAGTTCGCTAGCCGGCGCCGTTTCCTTGGATGTTCATGCTTTTTTGTCATCGATGAGCGCACCCATCGCGGCGAGGTGGTCGGCGAAGCCGGCAACGAACCGCCTGACCTTCAACGGAATGAAGCGGTTCGATGGATAGACCGCATGCACATGGTGCGGCGCATAGTGCCAGTCCGGCAGCACATGTTCGAGCAAGCCTTCGGCGATGAGCGGATCGAGTATCACCCTGTGCCCGAGGCCGATGCCGACGCCGGACAGCAACGCCTGATGATTGAGCAGCGAATTGTCAGAGCGCATGGCCGGCCGGATTCGCACCTCGGCTTTTTCGCCGCCCGGGCCGGTGAGCGGCACGACATCGCGCTTCCTGATGTGAGCGTAAAGCAGATAATCATGGTCGGCGAGATCTTCCGGGCGCCGCGGCCGGCCCCGGCGGTCGAGATACTCTCGCGTCGCTGCGAGGCAGCGCCCGATCACGCCGAGCTTGCGCACGATCAGCCGGTTGTCATCGATGGTCCCCATACGGATCGCCACGTCGAGCCCCTCTGCGATCACATCGACGAAACTGTCGGTCAGCGCCACGTCAAGCAACAGTTCCGGATAGGCGCGCTTGAACTCGATCAGATAGCTGCCAAGCACGCCGGCGCCGAAGCTGGCCGGCGCGCCGACGGCAAGACGTCCGCACATCTTCGATTCGAGGCAGCCGACGCTGCGGTCCGCCTCCTCGATGCGCTCAATGATGTCGCGGGCGCGCTCCAGATAACGCCGGCCGGCTTCCGTTGGCGAAACATGGCGGGTCGTACGGTCAAAGAGCCGGACGCCTAGACGCTTTTCCAGTGCGCGGATCTGCTGGCTGACGGCCGGCTGGCTCAAGCCCAACTCGCGCGCTGCCGCCGAGAAGCTGGCGGTATCGCAGGCGCGTACGAAGCTGGTCAGCTCGGTCAAGCGGTCCATGATGGCAACTCTCCGCCGTGATTAATAAACAAGAGTAATAAGACATATAATGAATCGGCAAGTTCAAAAAGCTGAGCCTATGACATAGATCCGCCTTGCTCCGCCTGGAGCTCTGGATCCCCAAACTGGAGACGATGCAATGCCGCTTTCCCGCCGTCATTTTCTCGCCGGTGCCGGCCTAACCGGCGGCACTCTCCTGGCCAATGTCTCCGTTCCGGCCTTGGCCCGCGCGCCGCTAGTCGACGCCGCAACGCTTGGCGCGCTGCGCCGCAACGTGGGATCGGTCCAGGTTACGGCGCTGCTAGACGGCTATATCGACATTGGTTCCGAGCTGGTCATCGGGCTCGCTGAGGCCGATGCAGAGCGGCTGGCTGAGGCCAGCTTCCAGAAGCCCGGACCGCACCGCGCACCGGTCAATGCCTATCTCATCAATCTGGGCGACCGTCTGGTGCTCGTCGACGCCGGTACGTCGGACAGCATGGGCCCGTCACTCGGTCGACTTCCGGCCGCTATCGAGGCGGCCGGCGTGTCTCCGGACCAGATCGACACGTTGCTGATTACCCACATGCATCCCGACCATATCAACGGCGTTCTGACTCCCGCCGGCCAGGCGTTGTTTCCCAATGCCGAGCTCATCGTCACCGCCGCCGATTACGCCTTCTGGCATGACGACGCGAACATGAACCAGGCGCCGGATGGGGCAAGGCCGTTCTTCATCGGCGCCCGCCAGGCCGCCGCCGCCTATGCGAACCGCGTGCGGCAGGTGGCTAGCGAGGGCGAGGCGGTCGGCGCGATCCGCACCGTGCCGCTGCCCGGCCACACTCCGGGCCATGCCGGCTTCATCGTGGAATCGGACGGCGAGGCGCTGTTCATCTGGGGCGATGTCGTGCATATGGCGACCTACCAGTTCGCGCGCCCGGACTGGAGCATCGCCTTCGATGTCGATTCCAAGCTGGCTGCCGAAACGCGCAAGCGGACGCTCGACCGGGTCGCTGCTGACCGGATGCTGGTCGCCGGCATGCATTTGCCGTTCCCCGGCATCGGCCATGTGGCGCGCGATGGCGACGCCTATCGCTTCGTGCCGGAAGAATGGCCCTATGCACTGTAGGGCGGCCAGCGCGGGAAGGGGCCATCATAGCCCAGCTGCTCCATGACGACGGCCACCTGCAAGCAAGGCCTGCTTCAGAGCCGTCACGATCGTCTCCCGGCGTTCCCAGCGGGTACCAAGCGTTCGGTACTAGAACGCGCTGACATAGGCGCCGCCGTCGACCGGTATGTTATGCCCCGTCAGGTAGCCGGCATGAACTGAGCACAGGAAGGCGCAGATCTGGCCGAATTCCTCCGGCGTACCGAGCCGCTTGGCCGGAACGTTGGCTGCTGCCTGGGTCTTGCGTGCGGCGGCAGCAGCCGGATCTTCGGGGGTGCCGGCTTCATGCGGGGGGCGCAGCCGATCGGTGTCGATCTTGCCCGGCAGCATGTTGTTGATCGTCACATTGCGGTCGATCACCGTCCGCGCGACGCCGGCCAGGAACGAAGTCAGGCCTGCGCGCGCGCCGGACGACAGATCGAGGCCGGGAATGGGAACATAGACGGACAGCGAGGTGATGTTGACGACGCGGCCGAAGCCGCGTTCGGCCATGCCGTCGATCACAGCCTGAACCAGTTCGACCGGGGTCACCATGTTCTGGGTGACGCCTTCGATGATTTTTTCGCGGTCGAGTTCGCGGAAATCGCGAAGCGGCGGTCCGCCATTGTTGTTAACGAGGATATCGGGATCGGGACAGGCGGCAAGCAGCGCCTTCTGCACCTCGGGCTTCGACACGTCGCCGACGATTTCGGTCACCTCGACGCCAAATCTTTCCCGCAGTTCGGCGGCGGTCTTCGCCAATTGGTCGGCATTGCGCCCGTTGACGACCAGATCGCAACCGGCCTCGGCCAGCGCCATGGCGCAACCGCGCCCAAGTCCTTTGCTCGAAGCACAGACGATGGCCTTTTTTCCGCGAATACCGAGATCCATGGCGATTTCTCCTCTGATTGGCGCGGCAACCTACTCTTGAGGCTGGACCAATCGCAACCGTCATACGGTTGTTGCATGAATCGGGGCATAGGCTGCGCGAGAGCAACGGTGAGAATCCAATGCCTGGCGCAGAGCCCCGCACTTTCCGCAGCATGTTCATCTCCGACGTCCATCTCGGATCGAAGGCGGCAAAGGCCGAGTTCCTGATCGATTTCCTGCGCCATCACGACGCCGATATCATCTATCTCGTCGGCGACATCGTCGACGGCTGGCGGCTGAGACGGAGCTGGCACTGGCCCCAGAGCCACAACGACGTCGTCCAGAAATTGCTGCGTAAGGCGCGCAAGGGCGCCAGCATCACCTACATCGCCGGCAATCACGACGAGTTCGCGCGCCAGTTCCAAGGCGTGCATTTCGGCGGCATCGTCGTCGCCGACCGCGCCATTCACGAGACCGCCGACGGCAAACGTCTTCTTGTTATCCATGGCGACCAGTTCGACACTGTCGTCCACAATGCGCGCTGGCTGGCCTATCTTGGCGACTATGCCTATGACGCGGCTATGCTCGTCAACCGCGTGGTGACGCGGCTTCGCCAACTGCTTGGCCTGCCTTATTGGTCGTTTTCGTCCTGGGCCAAGGTCAACGTCAAAAAGGCGGTGAATTTCATCGGCTCGTTCCAGACCATGCTGACCGAGGAAGCGCGCCGCTCGCATGTCGACGGCGTGATCTGTGGTCATATCCACCATGCCGCGATCGAAAATTATGAGGACGTGCAATACATCAACACCGGCGATTGGGTGGAGAGCTGCACCGCGGTGGTCGAGCATTTCGACGGCCGGATGGAGATCCTGCACTGGCCGCACGTCCTGCCGGAGGCTCCGGTCGGCAACGAAGTGCTCGTGCCGATCGACATCAAGGGCAGGGCAGTCCAGGCTGCCTGACCAAACCCTACCTCACCTCGCTTTAATCGATTAGTCCAAGCGGTTCCGCCGACTTTTTCAGCATGTTATGGAATTGGCGTGCGCTGCAGACCGACTCGGCTGAACGCTGCGCCGACGGATTGCCTGTTGATGTCCTCCCTGCCGCCGCTTTCACCCGAACAGCTCGTCAAGCCGCGTCATTTCGAACTGCGGATGGGCCTGATTTTCTTCACGCTTTTCGTGCCGCTCGGAATACATTTGCCATATTTCCCGCTATGGTTGCAGGCAGAGGGTTTCGATGCCGAGCAGATAGCGGTCATTCTCGCAGCACCAATGTTCCTGCGCGTGGTGACGACGCCATTGCTTACAGCACTGGCCGACAGGGCGAGCGACCGCGCCCATGTTTATGTCGCACTGATGGCCGCATCTGTGGCGCTGTCCGCCGGTTATTTTATGACGCCGACCTACGCCATGGTGCTCGCTGTTTCGCTGGCGCTCGCTGTGGTCTGGACACCGCATTCGCCGATTGCCGATTCGCTGGCACTGTCGGGAGTGCGCCGCTTCGGCTCCAACTACGCAAGCATGCGCAAATGGGGATCGATCTCCTATCTGTGCGCAAATCTTGCGGGCGGTTTCATCCTGTCGGCGACGGGCGCCCAGGCTGTTCCGATGATCATCTTCGTGGCGTTTGGCGCCGCACTTGTCGTCGGATTGATCGCGCCGCGGCTCGGCCGTCCGCGCCGTGCCTCGCTGCTTTCGGCGGCCGACATCCAGCAATCGGCGCCAAAACTCCTCAACGCCTATTTCCTGTATTTCTCCATCGGCGTCGGCGTCATCACCGCCAGCCACGCGTTTCTCTACGGCTTCGTGTCGATCTACTGGAAATCGATCGGCATCGGCGATCAGGTGGTCGGGCTGCTTTGGGGTTGGGGTGTGGTGGCCGAGATCGGTATGTTCATGGTCTTCACCCGGGTTTTCGGCTCCTTCTCGGTCGTGTCGATCATGGTGATGGCCGGGATAGGCGCGATCGTGCGCTGGATTGCCTTCCCCATGATCTGGCCGCTCGGCCTTGGCGTCGCCGGATTTTTCGCAGTTCAGACGCTGCATGCGGTCTCCGTGGCGCTGGTGCTGATCGGCCTGCAGAAAATGATCGGTGAGACGATCGCAGAGGAGCGCACCGGGGCCGCGCAAGGCATCGCCTATTTCTCCAACGGCTTTTTTACGGCCGTGGTGACGCTCTTGTCCGGCCCGCTTTATGACCGCTTCGGCGTGGACGGCTTTTTTGCCATGATCCCGATCGCCCTTATCGGCCTTGCGTTGATCGGGCTTGCCGCGCGTTCAGCCCCACAGCGCCGTATCGGGCGGTGACACCAGCGAACCCTGGTAGACGAGACCGGGAACACGGTCGCGGGCCAGCAGCAGCGGCCCGTCGAGATCGACGAAATCGGCATCCTGCGCCAAGAGCACGGCCGGCGCCATGGCCAATGACGTGCCGACCATGCAGCCGACCATGACGTCAAAACCCAGTACGCGGGCGCGATCGCGAAGGATGAGGGCAGCGGTCAAGCCGCCCGACTTGTCGAGCTTGATGTTGACGGCATCGTAAAGGCCGACAAGCGAGGCCAGGCCCTCTGCCTCATGCACGCTTTCATCGGCGCAGATCGGCACCGGATGCGCGATTTGGCGAAGGATGCCGTCACGGCCCGCCGGCAGCGGCTGTTCAATCAGGGCGATGCCGTATTCGGCGGCAAAGGCGAGATTTGCAACGATGTTGTCGTCGCTCCAGCCCTCATTAGCGTCAAGGATGATGCGGCTCGCCGGTGCCGCCTCCCTAACCGCGCGGATACGGGCCATATCGTTGTCACCGCCGATCTTGACCTTGAGCAGCGGGCGCTGGGCGTTGGCGCGGGCCTGGGCTGCCATCGCTTCGGGCTCACCGAGCGACAGCGTGTAGGCCGTCTCAAGCGCGCTCGGCGGAGCCGTGCAGATGCTGAGAGCGACCGGCTTGCCTGTGATCTTCGCCTCCAGGTCCCATAGCGCGCAGTCGATGGCATTGCGGGCGGCTCCGGCGCGCATGGTATCGAGCAGCGCGGCCCGGCTGATGCCGCCAGCGATCTCGCCCCGCATCGCCTCGATCGCATCGCGCACACCGTCCATCGTTTCGCCGTAGCGCTTGTAGGGGACGCATTCGCCGCGCCCGCTCTGGCCGTCCTCGTGGATCGTCACTGTGATAACCTCGGCTTCGGTTTTCGAACCGCGCGAAATGGTGAAGGTCCCGGCGATGGGAAAGCGCTCGGCCTCGACCGAAATGACACGCGCCATATTTTTCTGCTCCGGCTGTGCGACAACGAGCTTGTCGGCAAATCGACAGGTGGGTTTCGTCAGGTTAAACAGATTGGCCCGTCAGGCTAACAGGACGCCATGTTTACCATCCGCAAACGCGACGCAAGCGGCACGACCGCCAAGGAGGCCGACCACCAGCCGCGCGTCGCGGTCGGTGAGGAGGGTGGCGTTCTGGGCTGCGCCTTCTCCGGAAACTGGACGACGCGCACCGTGACGCTGGTCGACGCCGAGATGCGCAAGATCGAGAAGCGCAGCGGTTTCCAGACGCTGGCGCTCGACCTTTCGCATATCGAGAAGATGGATACCGCCGGAGCCTGGCTGATCGACCGCCTGGTCAGCGCCTTCGAAAAGAAAGGCGTCGAGATCAGGCTGCAAGGGGAAAGCGAGATTGCCTCGATCCTGCTCGGCGCCGTTGGCGACGCGGTCCGGCGCGAACCCGATTCCGGCGGCACAAAGCCGCCCAACATCATCATTCGCGCGCTAGAGGCGGTTGGCCGGCGTGTCTATGAAATGCGCGACGATTTCCTAGCCGCGATGAACATATTGGGCGCCACGATACGCGGCTCGCAGATGAAGCTCGGCCGCGGCCATGCGGTCAATCCGGCGGCGATCTTCAACCAGATCGATCGCATGGGCGTCGGCGCCATCCCGGTGGTCGTGCTGATGTCGGCCATCGTCGGCGCGATCGTCGCCCAGCAAGGCGCCTACCAGCTCAGCTATTTCGGCGCCGATATCTTCGTCGTCGATCTGGTCGGCGTGCTGATCCTGCGCGAACTCGGCGTGCTGATGACCGCGATCATGATCGCCGGCCGTTCGGGCAGCGCCATTACGGCTGAAATCGGCTCGATGAAAATGCGCGAGGAGGTCGACGCGCTAAAGGTCATCGGGCTCAATCCAATCGGCGTGCTGGTGTTTCCGCGGCTGGTCGCGCTGGTGATCGCACTGCCTTGCCTGACGATCATCGCCAATTTCGCCGCACTCGGCGGCGGCATCCTGGCCGCATGGCTCTACTCCGACATCGCACCGGCGGCGTTCATCGACCGGCTGCGTGTCGCCATCGATCTCAGCACCATCTTTGCCGGGCTGATCAAGGCGCCGTTCATGGCCATGATCATCGGCACGATTGCCTCGGTCGAAGGCATGAAGGTTGGCGGCAGCGCCGAATCGCTGGGACAACACGTCACCGCTTCGGTGGTGAAGTCGATCTTCGTGGTCATCATCCTCGATGGGCTTTTCGCCATGTTCTACGCGGCGATCGAGTTCTGACATGGCGACGCAGGGCAGTACAAAGGCGACTGGGGTTGCGGAAGGGGCCGACGAAGACGAGATCGTGCTTTCCGCGCACGACATCACCGTGTCCTTCGGCGACAAGGTCATTCTCGACAGATTGTCGCTCGATATCAGGCGCGGCGAGATCCTCGGCTTTGTCGGCGCCTCCGGTGCCGGCAAGTCGGTTCTCCTGCGCACCATCCTCGGCCTGGTCCACAAGCAGTCGGGAACGATCAAGCTGTTCGGCGTCGATGTCGAAAAGGCGAGCGAGAGGGAGCGTCTTCGCATCGACATGCGCCTTGGCGTCCTCTTCCAGCACGGCGCGCTGTTTTCGGCGCTCACGGTTCTCGAAAACGTGCAGGTGCCGATGCGCGAATATCTCGACCTGCCCAGAAAGCTGATGGACGAGCTGGCGATGCTCAAGGTCGAACTGGTCGGGTTGCCGCCGGATGCGGCGCAGAAATTTCCGTCCGAGCTTTCCGGCGGCATGATCAAGCGCGCGGCGCTGGCGCGCGCACTGGCGCTCGACCCCGACATCGTGTTCCTGGACGAGCCGACCTCCGGCCTCGATCCGATCAGTGCGGCTGAATTCGACGAACTGGTCGTCAAGCTGCGCGATACCATGGATCTGACCGTGTACATGGTCACGCACGATCTCGACACGCTGTTCACAGCTTGTGATCGGGTGGCCGTGCTCGGCAAAAAGAAAGTGCTGGTCGAAGGCACGATCGACGACATGCTCAGAAGCGAGGAACCCTGGGTGAAATCCTATTTTCGCGGAAAACGTGCGCGGCAACTTGATCTTGCGGCCCGCGCGTAGCCATAAGTGGATAAATGGAAACCAGAGCCAACTACGTCATTGTCGGCATTTTCACGCTAGCCGCGATCCTGGCAGCGTTCGCGTTCGTCTATTGGACGGCAGCGATCGGCGACAGAGGTGAGACGGCGATGCTGCGGGTGCGCATTCCGGGATCGGCTTCCGGCCTCGGCCGCGGCAGCTTCGTGCTGTTCAACGGCGTCAGGGTTGGGGATGTCAGGCGCGTCTATATCGACGTCGATAATCCGACCGCCGCCATAGCCGACGCCGAAATAGACCGCATGACGCCGATCACCAAATCGACGCAGGCCGACATCGGCCTCGCCGGCCTCACCGGTCAGGCCAATATCGAACTCAAGGGCGCCGATCCCAAGGAGCCCAACCTCCTCGATCTGGCGGAAAAGGAAGGCCGTGTCGCCGAGATCGTCGCCAATCCGTCGGCGGTCACCAATCTCTTGCAGACGGCGCAGAACATCTTCACCCGCGCCGATACGGTTCTCACCCAGCTCGAAGGCTTCACCAGGGACGTTCGCGGGCCGCTGACGCAGACCGTCAACAATGTGCAGACCTTCTCCGACGCGCTGGCCAAGAACTCCGACGGCATCGACAAATTCCTCGCCAGCGTCAGTTCGCTTTCGGACGAGTTGAGGGGTGTCTCGGGCAAGCTCGACGGCACGCTGAAGGCGGCGGAAGGACTGCTCAACGCCGTCGACAAGGACCAGATCAAGAGCATCGTCGCCAACGTCGACACGGTGACCACGAACCTGAAGGAAACCAGCAAGCAGTTCGACAGGGTCGTCAGGAATGTCGACACGGCGGTTGGGTCGATCAACGATTTCGCTCAAAGGACGCAAGGCACGCTGGCCAAAGTCGACGGCGTTCTCGACGGCATCGACCCGGCACAGGTTCGCACCGCGCTGGCCAACATCCAGAAGGCCAGCGAAAACGCCAACGAGGCTGCCGCCGACATCGCCAAGGTGACCAGCAAATTCGCCAACCGGGCCGACGATATCGACCAGACCATCAAGGACGCGCAGCAGCTCGCGGAGCGTCTCAACGACGCTTCGGTGCGCGTCGACGGCATCCTCGCCAAGGTCGATACATTGCTCGGCTCAGGTCAGGCCGACGGCATGATAGCCGATGCCAGGAATACGCTGAGATCGTTCAAGCAGGTCGCTGACACCCTGAACGCCCGCCTCGGCACCATCACCGACAATCTGGCCCGATTCTCCGGTCAGGGCCTGCAGAACGTCGAAGCGCTGGTCCAGGACAGCCGCCGCTCGATCAGCCGCATCGAAGAGGCGGTGACGGATCTCAGCCGAAATCCGCAGCGTATCCTGTCAGGCGGCGAAGGCGAGGTTCGGCAATTCGACGGCAGGGTGCGGCGTTGACTTCGGCCTTCGCCCGCCCCAAGAACAGCGGGCAAGTGCGCTACGGATGCGGGTTGCTCATACGATTCGGGGACAACGGGGATCGCGTGTGAAGTCGGTCGTGCTTAAATTGGGCGGGGTCAAATCGGGCGGGCTTAAAGCGGGTGTGGCATTGCTTACGCTTTTGGTAGCCGGTTGCGCGTTTTTGCCGGGCGGCGGGCCGGCGCCTCTGGACACATTCGAATTGTCGGCGCCGCCGCTCGATGCGCGCGGCCGCAGCCGCCGCCAGATCCTCATTGCCCAACCCTCCGCGCTCAAGGCGCTGGACAGCCAGAACATCGTCATCAAGCCGTCCGTGCGCTCGATCCAGTACCTCAAGGGCGCGCAATGGGCCGATCGGCTGCCGCTGATCGTGCAGGCGCGGCTGGCCGAGACATTCCAGCGCTCGGGCAGCTTCGCCGGTGTCGGCAAGCCGGGCGAGGGGCTGGCGATCGACTACCAGGTCATCGTCGAGGTCCGTTCCTTCGAAGTCAGGGTCGACGGCGGCGAACATGCCGAAGTCGAGCTGTTCGTGCGGATACTGAACGACCGCAATGGCGAGGTGCGCGCCTCGAAGAGCTTTACCGCGACCGCGCCCGTCTCCGGCGGCGGCAACCAGGCCTATGTCGGCGCGCTCGACCGCGCATTCGGCGATGCCGCCAAGGACATCGTCCGCTGGACCGATTCGGTGATCTGATACAGCCGGAATTGCCGGGTGCAGTTTAGGATCAAACTCAATCATCTGGCTGCCGCCAATGGCCGAGACGGGTGGGGAGCTGCCGTCCGTTTCGACGACTGGAACGAGCAGGGGGCGCCAATTACCGACCTTCCCGGCGCTTCTCCAAAGCCGCCCTTCGCGCCACAGCTTTGAATCGACCCCCCTTTTGGACGTAGACAGCGACTTGCATGAAGGTCTGATTTGGCTACGGCTTTGGGGGCGATGGAAAGCCGCAACGTTCGCCTGCTTCGCCGCGGAGAGGCTGTGTGTTCGGCCGGGGACATAGCGCCAGCAAACAAGCTCCGGATCCGCTGTCTTGCCTCCCGCAGCGACGACGCCCAGAGCTCCAGCGTCTCGATCGAAACGCCCGTCATCCATGATCTCCGTATCATGGCGACCCATCGATTCAGCAACCAGAAAAGAACGCAGCTGCAACGCTAGGACGCGTCGGTGGAGAATTTGTGTATCGTAGTCGACTTCAGCGTTTCGCCCGGTTTCAGCACCGTCGTTGGAAATGACGGCTTGTTCGGCGAATCCGGGAAGTGCTGCGTCTCAAGGCAGAAGCCGTCGGTCTGGCGGTATTGCTGACCGGCTGCGCCGACGAGCGTCGAATCGAGGAAGTTGCCGCTGTAGAACTGGACGCCGGGCTCGGTGGTCGAGATCTCCATGATCCGGCCCGAGCGCGGCTCGTAGACTCGGGCGGCGAGCGAAAGTCCACCACCCGACCGGTTCAGCACGAAGTTGTGATCGTATCCGCGGCCATAGGCCATCTGTGGGTCGTTCGAGCGGATGCGTGCGCCGATCGGCGCCCCTTGGCGGAAGTCGAACGGCGTCGCGGTCACGGAGGCGAGCTGCCCGGTCGGGATCAAGGTCGCATCGACCGGCGTGTAGCGATCGGCGTTGATCGTGAGGATGTGATCGTCGACCCCACCCGTGCCGTCGCCGGCGAGATTGAAGTAGGAATGACTCGTGAGATTGACCACGGTTGGTTTGTCGGTCGTCGCCTCGTAGTCGATGCGCAGCTCGTTGTCGTTGGTGAGGCTATAGACGACCTGGACCGTGAGCGTGCCGGGATAGCCTTCCTCGCCATCCTTGCTCGTGTAGTTGAGCCGCGCTGCGGCGCCGCTGACGCTGCTCAGCGGCTCGACCGCCCAGACGACCTTGTCGAAGCCTTTCGTGCCGCCGTGCAGGCTGTTCGGCCCGTTATTGGCGGCGAGTTGGTATTGCGTGCCGTCGAGCGTGAACTTCGCGCCGCCGATGCGATTGCCGTAGCGCCCGATCAAGGCGCCGAAATAGGGGTTCATGGATTCGTAGTCGGCGAGTTCCTTGAAGCCGAGCACGACGTTGTCGAGCTTGCCCCAGCGGTCGGGCACATTGATCGCCGTGATGATACCGCCATAGGCGATGAACTTGACGGACGCGCCCCGGTCGTTGGTGAGCGTGTAGAGATCGACGGCTTTGCCGTCCTGCGTGTTTCCGAATGGGGTCTTGTCCACAGAGCCGGCGCCGGCGCTTGTTCCCGTCAGCAGCACGCCCATGCCGAGCACGGCCGCGCCGAGCACTGACCTATGCCAAGTACGCGACCTGTTTGGTTCGATCGGCGTCATGGTTTCCTCCCTTGATAGGCCTCTTCGCCGGCGGCTTCTGACGAGCCGCCTGGAAGACCAATTCTAAACTCATCGGGCTATCAAGGTAAGCGCGTCCTGGTAGAGATTGTCCAATAGCACCGTGCTTGAAAAGCGTGTGCCGAATACCGCCGGTCGCATCAGCTCATTGCCTGATCAAAATTGCCGTCGGTGCATGAATCGCAGGACGGGTGCCCGCCTGATTCCCGACTTCGATCTTGCTGCTAGTTGGTGTCGCAAAGCCACCCGATTGAGACGTAGAACGCGCCATAGCGGTGAAATCCGAGCCGATGCCCCGGCCGGCTCGGTTGCGACATTTCCGGACCAACATCGAGGTGACCCCTGTCGGTCGCCTCTCCGACCCGTTGGCCGGCCTTCGTGTTGCTTCGCTGCAAGGACCGCACAGGGGTTAGCGGTTCGACGTCGCTGCGGGCGAACATAGTAGAACGGGGTCGCCAGATCATTATCAAAAGATCTGACCGTCATTGAGCTTTCCTGAAAGGCAAAGGCCGCTTGGACGTGGGTGCGGGATTGGCATCTTCCAGTGTCGCTCACGATGCGGTCGGGGCGGAGGTGGCGAACCTGGCGCTGTCGGACCAGCGGGCCGAGGCGGTGGCGACCGCGCTGACCAACGTCTTCGACATCGCGCCCGAGAACATGGAGACGCAGGGCTATGGCGAGCAGTACCTGAAGGTTGAAACCCAGGAGCCCGAACGCGAGAACCGGCGCGTCGCGATCCGCCGCATCGCGCCGCTGGTCGCACCCGTGGCGAGCTCCGAATAGGCCCCACCCTTGTTTTTGAGCCGGCCGGGCAGGTAGCGCCAGGCTCACCATTGCAAGCCCGCTCATATACCCTGCGTATCGAGCGGGCCAAATAGGCGACACGCATCTAGCTCGGTCAAGATCCGCTTTCGCCACCTCTTGCGACATTGAGGTCGAAATCGAGTAACAACTGGATTGGGTCAAAGCGGTGAGTTCCACTGGAGGTCCCTATCTGGGAGAAAATTTGGGCCTGGAATGTCCGACTAGGGTCATGGGCGTGAATTCGGCAGGGTCGAACGAACTTCCGCAACGGGTCGAAAAGCGGTCGCAGGGAGCCTAACATGAAGGTCTGCGGCCCCGGTTCCAAAAAACCTCAGAACTTGTGTCGGATTGGTCAAGACCCGTTCGTCCTTGGGCATGGATCGACATCACAAGGATAAATGATATGCCCAGTACCGTACGCCTGCACCGCGTCCTGGCAACCAGCCCAGAAAAAGTCTACCGCGCTTTCCTTGAGGCGGACGCGCTCGCGAAATGGCTACCGCCCAACGGCTTTACCTGCACGGTTTATCATCTGGAACCCAAAGTCGGCGGCACATTCAAAATGTCGTTCCGCAACTTCACAACCGACAAAAGCCACGCGTTTGGCGGCGAATATGTCGAGCTCGTTCCGGGCGAACGCCTGCGCTATACGGACAAGTTCGACGATCCTAAATTGCCGGGCGAGATGCAGGTGACGGTGATACTGAAGAAAGTATCAGTCGGCACGGAGCTGGACATCACGCAGGCAGGGGTGCCGGACGTCATTCCAGCTGAGGCTTGTTATCTCGGTTGGCAGGACTCGCTGCGAAACCTGGCAAGGCTCGTCGAACCGGAGATCAATCAATAGAGCATCATCCCGAAGGGTCGGCACGGCATGAAAAAGGCGGGAAAATTTCCCGCCTTTTTGGTTCCTATCGTCTAATCAATGCAGGCGGCCACTGGCGTGGGCAAGCATCGTATAGACCTTGCCGGTGTCCGACGTCAGGTAGGTCTGCGCCATCATGTTGTCGCGGTCGTTGCGCGACACGTCCTTGAGCAGCTTTTCGAAATCGTCGCAGTAGCGGTCGACCGCGACGCGGAATTCCGCCTCCATCTGATATTTGCGGCGAATCTCGTCGAAAGTCTGCTGGCCCTTTAGCGTGTAGAGACGCCGCGTGAACACGTCACGCTCGCCGCGCCGGTAGCGGTTCCAAAGCTCGATCGAGGCGTCGTGATCGATGGCGCGGGCGATGTCGACGGAAAGCGAGTTAAGCGACTCCACGACGTGAAGCGGCGAGCGCTGGGCAGGTGCCGAGCGTGGCGCTTCCGAAGGTGCCGCCGGCTTGGCGCCCTCTTCGCGCGATGCCCCGGTCAAAAGATCGCGCACCCAGCCGCCCTGCGGCGTACGGCCATTGGGGTCCCGCTGGCGCGGCGCCGTCTCAGCCGGGCGTTCCAGGTCGAGCGTGCCGCGCAGTGCGGTGTCACCCGATGGCGCCTGCGGGCCACGAGGTTCGGGTTGCTGGGCGGGAGGACGGCGCAGCGGCTCAGTGGCGCGCGCGGCAGGCGCTTGCGGTGCCGGACGCAGGTTGCGCGGCTCCGAGGAGTCGGTGCTGCGGCCCGATTTCGCAACGATTTCAGATAATTCCTTCAGCGCGCTGATCTGCTCGGAAACGGCGCGGCGGATGGCCGTGGTCGATTCCTTTGCCTCTTCCGGCATCTCGATGACGCCCTTCTTGAGCTCGGCGCGGGTGAGGTCGAGCTCGCTCTTGATCGAGCCGGCGGTGCGTCGCATCTCCTCGGTCGCGTCGGCGAAGCGCTTCGTTGCCGAGTCGACGACGTCGGAGATGGCGGTACGGATCTTGTCCGCCGACTCCAGCGTTTTGCCTTCGGCGTTCTGCAACGTCTGGCCGACCAGATCCTCGAACGAGCGCATGACCTTTTCGAGATCCTCCGACTTCTTGACCAGGCCGACGGCGAGGTCCTCCAGCGACGACTGCCTTTCCAGCGTGTGTTCGAGGTTGCTCTGGGCCGAGCTCAACAGATCCGAAGCACTGGACAGCAATCGGCTGTGCTCGTCGAACTTGGTGGCGATCGAGGCAACCTCGCGCAAGGTCGCCGATGACAGCTCGGTAAGCCGTGTCGTGTTCGAATCGACCAGGCGTGCCGAACTGGCGAAGGTCTGCGCGGCTTTTTCCGTCGTCGCCGCAAAGCTTTGCGTGCTGCCGGTCAGGCGTTCGTCGACCTGGCCGAGGTTGGCCGCCGCCTGCTCGATCAACTGACCGAGCTGCGAGCTCGAGGTGCTCATGCGGCCGATCAGATCGGCGACACTGTCGGCGAGCGTCGAGCGCGCGCCTTCGACGGCCGACAATGTTTCGGCCGTGCGGCTGGCGAGCGCATTGACGAGGGTGGCGTTTTCACTGCGCAGCTTCTCGGTGGCGCGTTCGGTCACCTCTTCCATGCTCTTTTGCAGTTCCGAGCCGCCCTGGGCGAAGCGCTCGACCAGCGGCCGCGCCGTTTCGTCGAGGATTTTCGAGATCTCGGCCGAACGTGCCGCAAGCATGGTGTTGAGCTCGCGGGTGTTTGTGCCGATGGTCTTCGCCGCGTCGTTGGTGCTCTGGCCGATATGCTGGCCGACCGCAGTGAAGGTTTCGGCGATCGCGTTGGCGCGCGAAATAAGTTGCGCCTCAGCGGTCGAAACCTGCTCGTTGAGCTTCTGGCCTATCGTTTCGGTGGTGTAGACGAGACGGTTTTCGACGCCGGCAACCTGCTCCTCGACGCGAGCCGCCGCAGCCGCCGCGCTGGATGCCAGGCGCTCGTCGGCGCCGGCGAGCGCCTGCTCGATTTCACGGGCGTGGACGGCAAGTTCCTCACCGGTCTGCCGCGCACGTTCGGCAACCCGCTGCTCGGTGCTGGCGAAGGCCCCGACGATGTTGTCGGCATGTTCTCCGATCGTCGACGTGCTGTCGGCGATTCGGGATACCAGACGGTGATCCGCCTCGTCGAAGATACGGCCGATCTCCGACGCGCGGGCCGACAGCGCCTCCGAACCTTCGGCGATGCGCGAGATCAGCTGTTGGTCGGCGGCATCGAAAATGCGGCCAAGGTCCGATGCTCGCGCTGCGAGCGCTTCGGCCGATTCGCCGATGCGCACGCCGAGCCGTTCGTCGGCGCCTTCGAAATTGCGCAGGATGTCGCCGGCGCGTGCCGCCAGCGACTGCGCCGTTTCGACCGCGCGGGCAACCAGCTTCTGGTCCGCCACATCGAATGTACCGGCGATCTCGCTGGCACGAGCGGCCAGCTGGTCGGCCGTCTCCTGGGCGCGCGTCAGCAAGGAGTTCGATGTGTCGTCGACCCGGGCCATGATTGCGCTCGATGTATCCTCGGCGCGGGCAATGAGCGCACTCGACGTGTCTTCGGCACGTGCGGCGAGGCGGCGGTCCGCCTCTTCGAAGGTGCGGGCGATATCCTCCGCCCTGGCGAGCAAGGCGGCCGAGGTCTGCTCGGCACGCTCGGCGATCTTGCGGTCGGCGTCGCTGAACGCGGCGCCGGCCTGCTCATGCAGCGCGCTGGTGACTTCCATTACCTTTTCACGCAGCGCTCCCGCGACGAAGACGGCGCTCTTTTCGAGCACGCTGCGGACGTTGTCGACACCGGTCGACAGCGCGCGCTCCATGGTTCCGGCGCGCTCCTCAATGATGCCGGTCTGACGGCTGAACGCCTGCTCGATTTTTTCGACGTCAGCGGCAATGGCGTCCGAAATGTCGGTGCTTCTGGCGGCGATCTGGTCGATATGGCCGGACAGGGAACGGTCGACTTCCTTGCGCGTATCGGCGAGCTTGGAGAGATCGTCCTCCAGCGCACGGGTCAGCGCGTCGCGGCCTTCGGCCAGCTTGCCGACATGCCCGGCGATGATGTCGTCCACCTCGCCGCGGCTCGCCGCAATTTTCTGCAGGTCTGCTTCCAGCGCACGTCTAAGGATATCGCGGCCTTCGGCCAGTTTCTCGACCTGGCCGGCAACCAGCCCGTCGATGCTCGACCGGCTTTCGGCCAGTTTGGCGAGGTCGTCTTCAAGCGCCTTGGACAGGATCGAGCGGTCCTGGATGAGCTTCTCGGCGTGGCTGTTTACGAGACCGTTGACGCTGCCGAGATCGGCCTCCAGCGCCCGCGCAAACTCTGCGCGATTGTCGGTCAGCTGCTGCGACTGGTCGGCGACGACACCCTTGATGGTATTGAGGTCTGCTTCCAACGCGCGTCTGAGGATGTCGCGGCCTTCGGCCAGCTTCTCGACCTGGCCGGCAACCAGCCCGTCGATGCTTGACCGGCTTTCCGCCAGTTTGGCGAGGTCGTCTTCGAGTGCCTTGGACAGGGTCGAGCGCTCCTGGAGGAGTTTCTCGGCATGGCTGTTTACAAGACCGTTGACGCTGCCGAGATCGGCTTCCAGCGCCTGCGCAAACTGAGCGCGATTGTCGGTCAGCTGCTGCGACTGGTCGGCGACGATACCCTTGATGGTATTGAGGTCTGCTTCCAGCGCACGTCTGAGAATGTCGCGGCCTTCGGCCAGCTTTTCGACTTGGCCGGCAACCAGCCCGTCGATGCTCGACCGGCTTTCCGCCAGCTTGGCGAGGTCGTCTTCGAGCGCCTTGGACAGGGTCGAGCGGTCTTCCGCCAGCTTTTCGGACTGGTCTGCGATAACGCTCTTGATTGTGTTGAGATCGGATTCCAGCGCGCGTTTGAGAATGTCGCGGCCCTCGGCCAGCTTCTCGACCTGGCCGGTGACCAGACCATCGATGCTCGACCGGCTTTCGGCCAGCTTGGCGAGGTCGTCTTCGAGTGCCTTCGACAGGATTGAACGGTCCTCGGCGAGCCTGTTCATGTGATCGGAGATAAGGCCATTCACGCTTTGCAGGTCGGTTTCCAACGCCTTCGAAAGCTGACCACGGTCTTCCGCCAGCTTTTCGGACTGGCCTGATATGACGTCCTTGATCGTGTTGAGATCGGATTCCAGCGCGCGCTTGAGGATGTCGCGGCCTTCGGCCAGCTTCTCGACCTGACCGGCGACCAGCCCGTCGATGCTCGACCGGCTTTCCGCCAATTTGGCGAGGTCTGCCTCGAGCGTTTGCGAAAGCAGGCTGCGATCGTCGGCGAGCCTGCCCGAATGGTCCTCGATCAGGCCTCGGATACCGGACAGGTCGTTTTCGAGCGAGCGCGAAAGCAGGCTGCGGTCTTCCGCCAGTTTGGCGGAATGGCTCTGGATGAGATCCTTGATGCCGACAATGTCGGTTTCCAACGCCTTGGCAAGTATGGCGCGACCTTCGGCGATCTTCTCGACCTGACCGGCGACCAGGCCGTCGATGCTGGTGCGACTGTCGGCCAGCTTGCCGAGATCGGCCTCGAGGGCGCGTGAAAGAATGCTGCGGCCTTCGGCGAGCTTCCCAACATGGCCGGCAACCATTTCGTCAATGATCGTACGGGCTTGTACAAGTTTTCCGGAGTCTTCGTTCAAGGCTTGTGAAAGCCTGTTGCGGCCCTCTTCGAGCCTTTCGAGATGGCTGCCAAGCGAAGCATCGATGGCGGCGCTTGACTCGTTGACCTTGCGCAGATCCTCTTCGAGGGCGCGCGAGATCAGGTTGCGGCCTTCGGCAAGCTTCTGCACCTGGTCGGTGACAGCCGCGTCGATGCCGGCGCGGCTTTCGGCGAATTTCGCAAGATCGGCCTGCATTGCCGCCGCCATGCGTTCGCGGCTTTCGGAAAGCTTGCGGCTGTGGTTCTCGACGGCTTCTTCGATGCCGACGCGGGCATCGGAAAGCCGCTGGATGTCGGCGTCGAAGGAGCGCGACACCACATGACGGGCCGCTTCCATGCGCCCTGCGAAATCGCCTGCGCGTGCTTCAAGCATGGACGAAGTCGACGAAACGATGTCGGCCATGTCGGCGCCGATCTGGGTCTTGCCCTGATCGATCATCGCCGACAGCGTCTCCTTGCTCTCCTGGAAGGTATGGGCGATTTCGCGCGCGCGCTCGACCAGCGTCTCGTTGATCTGGCGTGCGCGAGCCTCGAGCGCGGCGTTGAGCTTCTGGGTGCCGGTGTCGAGCGCTTCGGCGCGGGTCTGAAATTCACTAATCAGCGCCTGGCCGCGTTCGGCCAGCGTCCGCTCGATGCCGTCAAGGCTGGCTTCAAATTCGGAGTTGAGCGTACGCGCGGCGCCGCCGAGCAACGACACCATGCCGGAGGTCCGATCGTCGAGCAGGTCGGTCAGCGACCGGGTGAGGCCGTCGGTCGTGTCCGTCAGCTTGGCGATGCGCGTATCGAGAAGGCTGGCGAAGGCTTCGCCGGAGGTCGACAGCCGGTCCGTGATCGATTCGAGCCGGCCTTCCACCGAATCGAAGATCGACAACGAGCTTTGGTTGATCCTGTCGATCAGGGTGTCGCCGGAATTGGTTATGGTCATCGACAGGTTGGTCGAGGCGTTGAGAATGCTGTCGCGAATGATGTCGCTGGCCGCCCCGATTTCGTCCTTCAGCGTCTCATGCGCGCCGGTGATCGAGGCGCGCACGCGTTCGGCGTGGGTGACCACCGCTTCGCGCTCGCTGCCCAGCCCGTCGACAAGCGAGCGGATGCGGGATTCATTCTCCGAGTAGGAGCGTTCGATCTGGTTCACCTCGCTGTGCACCAGGGTTTCGAGCTCGACGGCACGCGCAAGCGTGCGCTCAATGCCTTCACCCATGGCCGCCACCTCGCGGCGGACGGCTTGCCCGATCATCATGACGCGATCCTGGGCAATGTTTTCCGGCTCGGTCAGGCGGAAGGCCACTTCCGTCATCGACTGAGCCGCGATGCGCATCTCCTGCGCGCGGCGAATCATGGCTGCAAACGCCCAAAACAGCAGCACGGGCAGGATCGCAGCGATCGCCAGGCCGATCAGTTCGGGACGGGCGAAAAACTGGCCGGGCGTGCGGATTTGCCAGATGCCTGGTCCAAACAGCATGTTGGCCAATGCACCGGCGCCCGCGATCCAGGCAAGCGAAACGAGCGCCACGACCCAGTAGATCGTGTTCGAGGCACGCCGATTGAGGGTATGCAGCAGCGTTTTGTAATCTTTTTGACGAGGGTCATTGGCCGGCGTGAAGCCGGCCGGCTGCGTGCCATTGCGCGTTTCCACAGGGCGCAGTTCGTCCTTTGCCGCGGGTTTTGTTTTCTGGTCCTGGGCTTTTTGGTCCTGGTTGGCGGCAGGCTCCGTCTTCTGGCTCTGGCTGGCGACGGGCTCGGCATTCTCGCTCTGGCTGGCGACAGGCTCGGCATTCTGGTTACGGCCTTCGCGTGCCAACTCGTCGGCAGCCTGCGATATCTGCGTTTCCAGATCTTCCATCGACGCTGCGATGTCGAGGTCGCCGCCGGCATCGCCGCTCAGATCGATTTCAAGTGCTTTTTCGAGTTCCCTGGCTACGTCGTTGTCGAGCGTTCTCGTCGTTGTTTTCTTCGCCATGCCTTCGCTACCCTGTACAAGCTGCCGCGGGACTTATTGATTCTGCTTGTCGTGTCCCACGCAAGAGGCTGAAAATGGACCTGTCGTATCGTAATGACACACCGGGGTAAAGAAAACATGCATTCGGCGCGATACGTAAAACTTTAAATATAAGGTTAACAGAACTGTGATTCCGGCGCCGTTATCGCAACATTTTTCCGGGCCAATCATTAACCCGTCATCCACAGGATGGGCCTATTTTTTGCGGCTGGATGAACGGAGTTGCAGAATCATGCGTGGCGAAAACGGCATTGCCTTCTCGATGCCCGGCGGCGACGTATCGGGAACGGCCGGGTCGCGGCCGGTGGACTTGGCGCATCTGGCGCGTCAGACGATGGGCGACCGCAACCTCGAACAGGAGGTGCTGGCGCTGTTCGTGCAGCAGGCGCTGTCCGTTCGCGACAGGATCGTCGACGCCGATGTGGGGCAAAGACTGCTTCTTGCGCACGGGCTGAAAGGTTCGGCGCGCGGCGTCGGCGCCTTCGCTATTGCCGATTGCGCCAGCGCGATCGAACTTCAACCTGAGGATACCAATACCCTCAAGCGGCTTGGCGCCCTGATCGAAGAAGTCCGCGATTTCGTCGCCGCCATCAGCCGTTAAACCGATTTCCGAAAAAAACGGCATAGAGCGCCGCTTTCGCGCGGCAGTTGACTTGTCTGCTGGAGTGATTATCTCGGCTGGAACTCCCTTCAGGTGACAAATGACCAAGCTGACCTTCATCGCCCATGACGGCACACATTTTGACGTGGATGCCGAAAACGGCTCGACCGTCATGGAGAACGCGATCCGCAACGCCGTGCCGGGGATCGAGGCCGAGTGCGGTGGCGCCTGCGCCTGCGCGACCTGCCACGTCTATGTCGACGAGGCATGGACGGCGGAAGTCGGTGAGCCGGAAGCGATGGAAGAGGACATGCTGGACTTCGCCTACGATGTCCAGCCGAACTCACGGCTCTCCTGTCAGATCAAGGTGCGCGACGCTCTCGACGGCCTGGTTGTGCGCGTGCCCGCCCGCCAGGGCTGAAGCGTGAAGGCTGAAGCGTTGTAGCCGATTTTTCGGGTCCCGGCTTGGCAGCGGGCCAATGGTCATGCAGTGTCTCGCCGTTCTCTATAGCGCCGCGCATCCTCTTGGACACGCAAAGGACGCTATAGCACCGTGATTTGGCGCATGATCTCCAGCGAAAATCGATTTCGATTTTCGCGGTCGTGCGGATTGAAGGCGCATTCATGACCGATATCACCAGGACGGACGTATTGATTGTCGGGGCAGGGCCGGTCGGCCTGTTCGCCGTGTTCGAGCTCGGCCTCTTCGACATGAAATGCCATCTCATCGACATACTCGATCGCCCTGGCGGGCAATGCGCCGAACTCTATCCGGAAAAGCCGATCTACGACATTCCCGGCTGGCCATCGATTTCGGCGCAGGGCCTGGTCGACAGGCTCCTTGAGCAGATCGCGCCGTTTAAGCCCGACTTCACCTTCAACCGCATGGTCTCGAGCCTCGAAAAGCTCGAGGACGGCAGCTTTCGCGTCCTCACTGACGAGAACGAGGTTTTTGAAGCAAAGGTTGTGGTTATCGCCGCCGGCGGCGGCTCATTCCAGCCGAAGCGGCCGCCGATCCCGCACATCGAGATTTATGAGGGCAAGAGCGTCTTCTACTCGGTTCGCCGGATGGAGGAATTTCGCGGCCACGACCTCATTATCGTCGGCGGCGGCGATTCGGCGCTCGACTGGACGCTGAACCTGCAGCCGGTGGCCAAGAGCGTGACGTTAGTCCACCGGCGGCCGGAGTTTCGCGCGGCGCCCGACAGCGTCAACAAGATGTACGCCATGCAGGAGATGAAGGAACTGGATTTCCAGGTAGGGCAGGTGGCGGGATTGTCTGGCGCCGACGGCCAGCTTTCCTCCGCGACCATCAAAGGCCCCAGCGGCGATATCGAGGTGCCGTGCACGCGGATGCTGCCGTTCTTCGGCCTGACCATGAAGCTAGGACCGATCGCCGAGTGGGGGCTCAATCTTCACGAGAACTTGATCCCGGTCGACACCGAGAAATTCCAGACATCGGTACCGGGCATCTTCGCCGTCGGCGACATCAACTGGTACCCCGGCAAGCTGAAGCTGATCCTGTCGGGCTTCCATGAGGTCGCCCTGATGGCGCAAGCGGCCAAGCGCATCGTCAGCCCCGGCGAGCGCATCGTGTTCCAGTATACGACCTCGTCGACCAGTCTGCAGAAGAAGCTTGGCGTCGCCGGCTAGCGGTGTTGATATTCAAGATGATGCCGGGCCTGATCTGAATCTCAACACGCACCTGGGTCTTTGATTTTACTCAACGAGAATCGGCGCCGCGGTCTCGGCAGGGCCGCGCAGCGGCTTCTCGGGCATCAGGCCGAGCGTGACAAGCGATACAAGCAGCGTCGCCGCGGTGGCAAGAAAGATCATCACGAACGGGGTCGCCGAGGCGATATGGCCGGCCGCCTGCGCGGCTTCGCCGGCCAACGGCAGGCCATAGCCGAGGGCGACCGCGCCGAGCATGGCGACACCAAGCGCGCTGCCGAGCGAGCGAAGGAAAGCCAGCACGCCGGTCGCGACACCAAGATGCGGGCGGTCGACGGCGTTCTGGACCGCAATGGTGACAACCGGAAACGTCGTCCCGGCACCCAGCCCTATGCAGGTCGTCAGAACCTCGACAACCGCCAGCGAGGCGTGTCCGGCGATGAGGCTGAGCAGGCCGAGGCAGGCTATGGCGAAGATCGTTCCTGCGAGCGCGATCCGCTTGTAATGGACGAAGCGCGGTATCATGCGGCCGCTGAATGTCGCGCCTGCAACGGTGCCAAGCAACAGCCCGAGCATCGCGATGCCCGAATTGCTGACGGAGAGAGCAAGGACCGACTGCAGATAGACGGGCAGGTAGACCGCCAGGCCGACATTGGCGGCCTGCAGCAGGAACATCGAAAGCGTGCCGGCAAGCACGATCGGATTGCCGAGCACTTCGAGCGAGATCAGCGGTTCGGCCGCGCGCATGAGCCGCAGCGCAAAGGCGCCGCTAAAGACAGCCGAGCAAGCGAGCAGCCCGAGGATTTCGCGCGACGCCCAAGGATAGGCGCTGCCGCCCCAGTTCAGTGCAAGAAGCAATAACGCGGTGGCCACGACAAGAAGCAGCGCGCCGAGGCCATCGATGCGGTGATGCTTTGCGGCGACGGGCAGTTTCTTGAGCGGCTTGTCGATGATCGCCATGGCCAGGAGGCCGAGCGGGATGTTGATCCAGAAGATCAGCGACCAGTGCAGATGCTCGGCGAAGGAGCCGCCGAGCAGCGGCCCGGCGATGCTGGCAACCGCCCATGTGCCTGCGATCCAGGCCGCGTAACGTGCGCGTTCGCGCGGCGGAACGAGGTCGCCGATCACGATTTGGGTCAGGGCGAACAGGCCGCCACCGCCGGCGCCCTGGATCGCCCGTCCAACGACCAGGACGAGCATGTTGAGCGCCATGGCGCTGACAAGCGATCCGGCGAGAAAGATGAGGATTGCCGCATAGACGGTCGGCCGGCGGCCGTAGACGTCGGAGATCTTGCCGTAGAGCGGCGCCGTGGCGGTCGCGGTCAGAAGGTAGCCGGTCACGATCCACGGCAGATATTCGGCATGACCGAGCAAACGCGCGATGGTCGGCATTGCCGGCGCGACGATAGTCTGGTCGAGCGCCGCCAGCAGCATCGACAGCAGGACACCGCCGATGATGGCGTTCTTTTCGCTTTCCGTCAGCGGCGACGCCTTTACCGGCGCCGTGGCCGCTTCGCTGACAGATTTGTCCATCGATCCACTCCGTCCGCCTGCGGCGACACTGCTTCCAGAGGAAGAGCCGAGGCCGTCCGTCTAAGCGCCGGTGACGGCGACAGGCCGGAAATCGGACCCTCTGAATTGGGCTGTGGACCTCGTTGGGCAACGGGGCTTCGAATCCCGCCAGGCAGGATCGGCGGACTACCGACCGGCATGCGTTTCGTATAACAGCCGCGTGGCAATAGCAGGCGATCTCGGACGTGTCGAGGCGAAGGCCCTGCCAATGCCTAAATCGTTACCATCTGGCCTGAGCTAACCCGGCAGCCGGCCGTTCTCGATGCGCTCCATGCGATAGCGCAGCAGCCGCAGGATGCGGCTTTCGAAATTGATTGTCTCGACGCGATCGAATTGCATCTGGGCCCGGTCGTGCTTGGCAAGAATAGCGGCGGCGATTTCCGCGGCCTTGGCCTTGGCCTGCTGGCAAGTCTTCTGCGGATAGGTCGCCTTCAGCGCATCCTCGAGGTCGCGGGCATGGTTCTTGGCGATCTCGACATGGCGATCCTCATGGCGCTTGATGTCGGCGGACAATGTATCCCAAAACAGCCTTACGCCCGCATCAGCCTTGCGCGAGCGGCGCCACTCGGGAAGGATCACCTTGACTTTGAGAGTGACGTTGGCGTCAGCAATCGCGCAGGAATTCGATTTTTCTGCATAGCTGATGCGGGTGGTGAACGCCATCTGCGTGGCGCCTGGATGCCGCATCCCTGTACTTTTTACCTGGGGCCCAAGTTTCGTAAGCTGGGTTCCGATATCATCGAGCGTCCTGCCGCCGATGCTAAAGTAGCTATATGTCTTTACCAAACTCGCGGTGCCCGCCGGCAAGGCAGAAAATGCGAGCATCAGGGCGCAAAGCAGTGATCGTTTCATCATGTTGCCTCTTTGCCCACCATGCGCTACGGCCGCTGCCGGCGCAACGGAATTGATCTTTGGCGGATCACACATGGTTGATGGACAATGACGACACGGCGATGGCAACTGGCGCATGGGCGTCATCTCGACCTCGGCGGCAAAGCGGTGATCGTCGGTATCCTCAATGTCACGCCGGACAGTTTTTCCGACGGGGGACTGTTCGTTGCGCCCGAACAGGCGATGGCCCAGGCCCGCCGGATGGTGGAAGAGGGGGCCTCCGTCATTGACGTCGGCGGAGAATCGACACGCCCCGGCGCATCTCCGGTAGCCGTCAAGGAGGAGCAGGCCCGTGTGCTGCCTGTCATCGAGGCGCTCGCCAGGCTTGGCAAGGCGCTGATTTCGGTCGACACCTATCGCGAGGACACCGCTCGGCTTGCCGTCGCCGCCGGCGCCCATATCGTCAACGATGTCTGGGGCCTGCAGCGCGAACCGGGCGTCGCGCGGGTCGCTGCCGAGACCGGCGCCGGGCTGGTCATCATGCACACCGGACGTGACAGGCAAAAACTGCCCGACGTTATCGAGGATCAGTTTTCCTTCCTCAGGAAGTCACTGGAAATCGCCCGGCAAAGCGGCGTTGCCGACGACCAAATCGTGCTCGATCCGGGCTTTGGCTTCGCCAAAGAAACAGCGGAGGAAAATCTCGACCTGATGGCACGGTTTTCCGAACTTGATGCCTTAGGCTTTCCGCTGATGGCGGGTACATCGCGAAAGCGCTTCATCGGCGTCGTCACCGGCCGCGACCCCTCGGCCAGGGGGGCCGGAACAGCGGCGGCGAGCGTTATCCTGAGACTCAAGGGCGCGCAGCTTTTTCGCGTCCACGATGTCGCAATCAATGTGGATGCGCTGGCGCTTGCGGATGCTATGCTGGCCCGTGAAACGACCGCATAGGCTCGAAAATCAAAATCGATTTTCGGAAAGCAGGATGCGTAGATTGAAAGCGCTAGAGCGTAGTTTTTGCGTCCAAGTGGATGCACGTCGCTCTAATCGAGCGGGACGCTGAGCGATGTATGTCATCCGCATGAAAAACTGCGCCTTCTTCGCCCGGCACGGCGTGCTGGATGAGGAGGAGACGCTCGGCCAGCGTTTCTATGTCGACGCTGCGCTCTCCGTCGAACCCGGCCGCGCGCTGGTCGATGATTCCATCGAGGATACCGTCCACTATGGTGTCGCCTTCGGAGTGATCGAAAAGATCATAACCGGCGAGAGGCGTTTTCTGATAGAAGCGCTAGCGCTGGAGGTGGCCCGGGCGCTGACGGCCCGGTTTCCTCAGATCAAAAAGGCCGAGATCACCGTGCGCAAGCCGAATGCGCCAGTGCCCGGTGTGCTCGATCATGTCGAGGTGACCGTTGTCTGGCCAGAATAACACGGTTTACCTCAGCCTTGGCGGCAATCTCGGGGACCCGGCAAGGTCGATGGGCGCTGCGCTGCGTATGCTGGACGCTGACGAGAACACGCGCGTCGTTGTCGTCTCCTCGCTTTACCGCACGTCGCCTTGGGGCAAGCTCGACCAGCCGGATTTTCTCAATGCGGCTGCCGAAATTTCGACTGTGCTCGCACCACACGCATTGCTCGATCTCTGTCTCGACGTCGAGCGCAAATTGAAGCGGGTGCGCGAGGAGCGCTGGGGTCCACGGCTGATCGACATCGACATTTTGGTGTTCGGCGATCGGATTATCCACGAATCCGGGCTGGAAGTGCCGCATCCGCGCATGCTGGAGCGCGCTTTCGTTCTGGCGCCGCTGGCCGAGATCGCGCCTGACCTCACCGTCGACGGCAGAAGTGTGGCGGAGCGGCTTGCCGCGCTCGACAGCGCCGGCATCGAGCGACTGCCGTCTGGCCGGGATTGGTGGCTGACCTAAAGCATCGGACCAAAACCTCTAACCAGTTTTGGCTCCGATGCACTGAGCTCAGCCGGAAAATCCGCCCCCGTCGAGGAACACCTGTTCCTCCGGCGTCGTCTCGCGGCCAAGCATCCTGTTTCGATGCGGAAAGCGGCCGAAGCGCTGAATGATCTCCAGGTGCTCCACCGCATATTTCAGATAGGATTGGGCTTTGGCGGTAAAAAGGTCCATGGATTTGAGCTGGTCGGCGAGATGCTCCGAATGCTCATACGGCAAATAGAGGAAGGCGCGCAGGTCTTCGTCGAGCGCCAGATCCTGGCCGGCGGCGGTCGCCTTTTCGGCAAAATGCCTCGCCAGCGGGTCGGTTGCATACATATGGCCGGTGCCGCGAAAGCAGTTTCGCGGGAACTGGTCGAGCAGGATCATCAGTGCCAGTGAGCCTTCGGCATGCTCCGACCAGTCATCGCATTCACGCCGTGCGGCAGCGAAGTGCAGGTCGAGAAACCGGTTGCGGAACTCCGCGTCGAAGGCGTCATTCTTCTCGAACCACGCATCTTTCCCGGCGTCACGCCAGAATCTGGTGACGGAGAGCGCACGTTCGTCCAGTTCGGTCATCTGTTTGCTCCAGGTATTTAGTCCGCAGGCTCGGATTTGTGCAGAACGCCGGCGGTTTCTTCATTGAGCGCCTGACCGGTGCGGCGCGGCTGGCTGAGCGGTGTCGGAATGGGCGTGCCGATATTGCCCTTGAGGAAGCGCGCTCCGGCGCGAACGCCTTCGGCGAGCTGCAACTCGAAACGGGCAGCATCGCGGCGGCGGACATCCTCGATTACCTCGGCGACTTCCGCCGGGTCGACGCCCAGCGCTTCTAGTGTGGAGCCGCCGAAGACAAGCGCCGATTCGAAGGTTTCGCGAATCTGGAAATCGACGCCGGCACGTATCAGCTGCAATGCGGTTCCGCGGTCGAAGGCGCGTGCCAGCACGGTCAGCAGGGGAAACTCCGCCTTGATGAGCTCTGCGATGCGGACGGCGACATCTGGCTTGTCGACGCAGATCAACACGGCGCGGGCGCGGCCGGCGCCTGCGGCACGCAGAATGTCCAGCCGCGTGCCGTCGCCATAATAGACCTTGAAACCGAAATCAGCTGCCGCCTGGATCATCTCGACCTCATTGTCGATGATCGAGACATCGATCCCGCGCAACAGCAGCGGCTGGCTGGCGATCTGGCCGAAGCGGCCGAAGCCGATGATCAGCACGCTGCCGGTAAGGCCATCGGCGATGTCGACGCCTTCGAGCGACTGCTCGTCGCGCGGCGTCAGATACCGCAATGCCAGAATGGCCAGCGGTGTCAGCACCATGGAGATGATGACGATCGCCGTCAGGGTCGCGTTAGCCTGGCCGTCGATGATGCCGACTACCGCGGCGGCCGAATAGAGAACGAAGGCGAATTCGCCGCCTTGCGCCATGCAGACGGCACGCTCGAGCGCTTCTCGATGACTGGTCTTGAGGATGCGGGCGACGAGGTAGATGCCGATCGCCTTTATCACCATGTAGGCGACGACGTAGATGGCGACAAGGCGCCAGTTCTGGACGACCACATGCAGGTCGAGCGACATGCCGACAGCGAGGAAGAACAGCCCGAGCAGCACGCCGCGGAATGGTTCGACGTCGGCCTCCAGCTGATGACGGAAGGTGGATTCCGACAAAAGCACGCCGGCCAGGAAAGCGCCCATCGCCATCGACAGGCCGCTGAGCTGCATGGCAAGCGCCGATCCCAGAACGACCAGAAGGGCGGCTGCGGTCATCACTTCGCGGGCGCGGGCGTCCGCCAGGATGCGGAAGAATGGATTGAGCAGATAACGCCCGGCCAGCACCAGCCCGACGATGGCGGCAAGGCCTATGCCCACCTCCGTCAGCCGCTGCGTCAAGCTCATATCGGCGCCGCCCGGCGCCAGGAAGGCGATCAGGGCCAGCAACGGCACGATCGCCAAGTCCTCGAGCAGCAGGATGGAGACGATGCGCTGGCCTTTGGGCGCAGCGATCTCACCACGTTCCTCCAGAAGCTGCATGACGATCGCTGTCGAGGTCAGCACGAAGCCGGCGCCGGCGACGAAGGATTGCGAGATCGGAAAACCTCCCGCCAGTCCGACGCCGGTCAGCAACAGCGCGCATACGCCGACCTGCAATGCCCCAAGGCCAAAGATCTCTCGCCTGAGGCCCCACAGCCGCGACGGCTGCATCTCCAGCCCGATGATGAACAGGAACATGACGACGCCGAGCTCGGCGACGTGAAGAATCGCTTCCGATTCGGAAAAGATGCCGATGCCGAACGGGCCGATGACCACGCCGGCCGCCAGATAGCCGAGGATGGAACCAAGCCCCACGCGCTTGAAGATCGGTACGGCGACAACACCTGCGGCGAGCAGCGCCACCACGTGGATCAGATCGCTGCCCGCTGCTTCTGCTGCCATGCCTGCCGTTCCGTTCTCTCTAGAGACCGCTGCACGTGCTGCGGCATCGAGCAGCCAAGATAGGGGCTTCGGCTGAAATCGAACAGTCCGAATCCGGAAACTGGTGCAGCAGTGTTGCAGGCGCGCTCCACAGCTTTATGCACCCGCTGCGCTGCGTGTTGCAGCAATCGGGCGCTAAGGAGGCGCGGCTTTGGCCGTGAAGGGCGGACGACGATCAAATCCGCGCCTTTTTTGAGGGAGACGACTGACATGAAGATTTTTTGCTTGTTGCCGTTGGCATCGCGGCACTTGCCGGATCGGCCTGCTCGAACGCGCCGGACTGCACGACTGAAATGCTGACCAAGAAAGCTCAGGACATGACTGCAGCCCTTCAGGAGGCGATCACCAAGGATCCGGCCAAGGCGGCCGATCTCACCGCCAAGGTTCAGGCGGTCGCAGCCAAGTAGCAGGGCGCTACGACGGCGGACGAGGCCTGCAAGGCCTATAACGAGCTGACTGCCGCCATCAAGGCCTGAGAATCGATTTGAGTTTTGCAAAAGAAGCGGCGGCCGTGGCTGCCGCTTTTTTTATAGCGCCGGCGCCGCACGTCCTGTCGGACGCGCAGATAAGCGCTCAGTTCGGCGCGATCGAGCCGACTTCGACCGTATCGACGCGCTTCAGCTTCATGCCGATGACCGGCACCAATTGCTGGTCGACGCGCACCGCAACCGTCACCGTCATCGAATTGTCGTTGGGGACAAGAGCCTGCATCACGCCGCGCAACTGATTGCGGTTGATGGTGAAGACGACCTTGTTGGGGCTGACCACGTTGCCGCCGATAATGTCGAGGCCGGAACCGGCGGCACCGCCCATGAAGCTGCCCTTGTAGCCCTCGCGGCCCTTGTGCTGGATCGTCGCCGACATCTGCTGGGTGAACATGCCGACCCGACAACCGCCGTCGAGCGACATGCCGATCTTGCCGTCAGGTGTCGAGCCGGTGAAATTGCAGGTGAATTTCGTGCCCTTGTATTTGCCGGCGACGATTTCCCCCGGGCCGACCCATTCGCCTTCCACGGATTGAAAGAACTTCTTGTCTCGTTCTGCTGCAAAGGTCTTTTCGGCCATGCCGGCAGTTGTTGAAACCACGACCGCTATGGGCAGGACACTGGACAAGATCACGCTTTTCATCGACGACATCCGGCAACAAAGAGTCTGGATTGGAACCCGTCCGACCATGAACAAGATTGGTTAATGCTTCGTCACCACTAGCGCATGGCCCCGAAAACCGGAAGCGATTTGCGCTGGGATCGCGCGCGAAATCTAAGGGCTACAGCGTCCTTTGCGCGCCCACCAGGACGTGCGGTTCTGGAGACGGTTGTCACGTGTCGGAAGCGGATGTCTCCTTCTGCTTTTTGGTTGCAAACGATGTCAGCGCGGACAGGAAATCACCCATGCCGGGCCGTCTCGCGGCGCTGAAGGGCAGGGGCCTTGCGGTCTCCATCGCAGCAATGCCGATGCGCGCCGTCATCATGCCGTTGACGACACCCTCGCCAAGCTTGGCCGAGAGCCGAGCAGCGAGGCCATGGCCGACGATCTGCTGAACGAAACTGTCGCCGACGGCAATCGAGCCGGTCACCGCCAGATGGGCGAGAACGCTGCGCGCCAGCCGGAAGAACCCCAGCGTGCCCGGCCGGCCGCCATAAAGCTCCGACAGGCGGCGAATCAGCCGGCCCGCTTCGAACACGACATAGGCGACGTCGACCAGAGCGCGAGGGCTGACCGCCGTCACCAGCGACACGCGCTTTGCCGCTTCGAGGATCATCACCTTGGCGCGCGCATCGAGGGGGCCGAGGATTTCGGTCTCGGCAAGGCGCACCAGATTGCCACCGTCGATGATCTCGTCGCGCAGGTCAGCCAGCGCGCGTCTGCCGGCCGCGGTTTCGGGCTTGGCCGCGACGAAGGCCGAGAGTTCGTCGACCACGGCGCGAGCGGCCTTTGGATCGTCGCGGGCAATGGCGTCGAGTGCCCGCTTCTGCAGTTTTTCGACCTCGGCGAGGCGGGTGATCGCCAGGAATTCGCGGACGAGGATGATCAGAAGCGCCAGCAGCGCGATCGCGGCCATGCCGGCGGCCAGCCAGCCCAGCCATTCGGCACGCGCGAACAGATCGCGAATCAGCTGGTCGGTCCAAAGGCCGAGGGCCAGCGAAACCAGAACGCCCAATGCGCCGAAGAACAGGGTGCCGAACGTCGAACGCTTCCGCGGCGCGGTCGCCGGCGGCGGTTCGGCGGCGATGATGTCCGGCTCGGCGAAAACGTCGATTTCCGCCGGAATGACGACGGCAAGATCAGCCTTCACGGTGCGCGGCTTTCTGGCCGATGGAGCGTCGGGCTGGCGCAAGGCTGCCCTTTCTTTTGGCGGGGCTTCCGGCTCGATGCGAAATGCCGCCGGCTTGCGGGGCGCGGTCATGCCAGATGATCTCCGATCAGGAACTGCAGGGCGCGGTCGAGCCTGATATGCGGCAGCGACAGCGTGACGCCTTCAGCCGTGCGTTCGAGCTTTGGCGGGCGAAAGCGCACGAAGCGTATCGCCGGGTCCTCATCGCTTTGCCGATAGCCCGGGTTCTGCCGATGGTCTGGTCCAGAGACATCGAACACTGCATCAATTTTCTCCGGCAAATCACCGGGAAATATGGCTGTTTCGGTTCTTCCATCGAATGTTTCGCCGTTGATCTTTTCACCTTTCAACGGTGTGCCAATGATGACCGGCAGCGTCTCACGGCCTTGCTTGACCGTGCCTTCGCGGGTCGCGCGCACCGCCGCCAGGGCGACCACGTCGACATCGGCGCCGGTGAAATTTGCTCGCGCCACGGCGCGGTCGGCAAGCCGCCGCACGATCGCCTGCAGCCGATCGTGGCTTTCGTGATGCAGATGGTCCGCCTTCGTCGCCGCCACCAATATGCGGTCGATCCGCCTTGAAAAAAAGTCAGTCAGGAAATTGCCGCGGCCGGGGCGGAAGCAGGCGAGGATTTCGGTCACCGCACGTTCGAGATCGGCCATCGCGCCGGGGCCTGCGTTCAGGGCCTGCAGGGCGTCTATCACCACGATCTGGCGGTCGAGGCGCGTGATGTGCTCCCGGAAGAACGGCTTTACGACGTATGTCTTGTAGGCCTCGTAGCGCCGCTCCATCATCGCCTGAAGCGACCCGGAACGCGCCCGCCGCTCACTCAGGCCCGGCAAGGGCGCGAAGGTCAGCGCCGGCGAGCCCTCAAGATCGCCGGGCATCAGGAAACGGCCGGGCGGCAGGGTCGAAAGCGCCCGCTCGTCGAGCTTGCATGCCTTGAGGTAAGCGGCGAAGCTCTCGGCGAGGCGTCGCGCCGTCATCTCGTCGGCGTCCGCATTCAGGTCTACTGCGGCGGAGAGCGAGCGCCATTCCTGCGAAAGGTCGGCGCGCACCGGCAGCACGGCCATCTCGAACGCTTCGCGCGAGAAATCAGCGTAGGATTTACCGAGCAACGGTAGGTCCAGCAGCCATTCGCCGGGATAGTCGACGATATCGACCGACAATCGGCCTGATGAAAACATGCGGCTCCAGGCGGAGGCCGATTCATATTCGATGGTGAGCCTCAGCTCGGAAATGGCACGTGTCGAATCTGGCCACAGGCGATCGTTGACCAAAGCCGCTACGTGATCCTCGTACTGGAATCGCGGTACGGCGTCATCCGGTTGCTCTTCGAGGAAGGCACGGGCGATGCGTCCCGATTTCTGCGCCGAGAACAGCGGCAAGCGCCCGCCATGGATCAGATTGTGGACAAAGGCTGAGATGAACACCGTCTTGCCCGCGCGGGAAAGACCAGTGACACCCAGTCGCAGTGATGGCGAAAAAAGCCCGGTAGCGCGCCCCGACAGCGTATCCAGGGCAATCTTCGCCTCGTCGGTGAAAGTGGTCAGCGATGATGCCAAAATGCGGTCTCTCGGGGCTTCGGTACCATCCGATATAGACGCTGCTGCCTAGGTTTGAAATGGCGTCAGAGATCGGCCGGCGTCACGAAGGCTTCGAGATAGCCGGTGCCTTGCGCGGCGTTGGCAAGACTGGCCGGAAAGCGGACGACGGCAAGGCCGGAAGTCGGAAAGCCGTGATTCAGCATTCCCATCGCAGCCTCGTCGCCGTCGCCCGAAAGCGCGATAGTGAGATCTTCCGTGATCGGGTTGTGGCCGATGATGAGCAGCGAGCTAGGCCCGCCATTGCTGCGGATGAGGTTGAGATAGCCGGCGGCGTCCTCACTGTAGAGCGTGTCCAGGAACAGGACCCGGCCTGTATAGATGTGGCCGGCCAGACCTTCCAGGGTCTGGCGCGCTCGCTTTGCGTTGGAGCAAAGGGTGAAGTCCGGAATGTAGCTGCGGGCCCGCATGGCCGCACCCATCGTTTCGGCGTCGGCGACGCCGGATGCGTCGAGGGGACGATCGAAATCGCGCATGCCCGGCAGAGCCCACCCGGCCTTGGCATGCCTCAACAGATAAAGCTTGCTCACCGGCCCCTCGCTTGTGCCAAACACCGAAACTCGTCAAAAGGAGATGCAGGATTAGCCATGAGAAACGCCTTGCGCACAATGGCCGGCACCCTTCAAACCCAACGAATCATACGCGAATTCGGTCGCGCCCTTCATGCGAATGATGCGGCCCATAGCATTTTGCCCGACATTAACAATTGCGTGAAACTGTCGTCGATTGCGCTTGTGCAGTATTCGGTCCGCGAATATATAGGCGCCAAAATTGGGGCTGTTTGGGTGAGTCGAATGAACGACATCGTTACCGCCGATTACGTACCCTCCGAAGACGAGCCGTTCATGAACGAGCGGCAGAAATCCTACTTTCGCCTGAAGCTCGTCACTTGGAAGAACGACATACTGCGCGAAGCGCGCGAAACTCTCGAAATCCTACAGCAGGAAAACGCCAACCACCCCGATCTCGCCGATCGCGCCTCTTCGGAAACCGACCGCGCCATCGAACTTCGCGCCCGCGATCGCCAGCGAAAACTCATTTCAAAGATCGATTCCGCGCTTCAGCGCATTGATGAAGGCACTTACGGTTATTGTGAGGAAACCGGCGAGCCCATCGCGCTGAAGCGGCTCGATGCGCGTCCGATCGCGACCTTGTCGATCGAGGCGCAGGAGCGCCACGAGCGCCGCGAGAAGGTCTACCGCGACGACTGAAGCACAGGCGAATCGCCTAAAAGCAGCAATAGCGAATTTTGTCATGGCCGGTCTCCGGCCATTTTTTTGTTGCCTGTTCGCTGGCCCCGTTTCTGGCCGGTTATCTTTTTTGGCTGGAAAGCTCGCCTAGAAGCTTCGTCATCTCGTCATCGAGAGACGACGGCGCCTTTGCCGCCGGCTTGCTCTCCGGCGGGGGCTGCGGGACATCAAACGAGACCTCGAGCTCCCTCATCAGCGTATCGTCAATGGAATCCTGCTTTGCCGGGGAATCCTGTCTTGCCGGCGATGGCGCGTGTCGAACGGCATTGGCGTAGGCGGGCAGCGGCGTGATGGTCGCCGATTGATGGCTTTGCGCTGGCTTCGGCGCTGGCGCTGGTGCAGTCTGATGGGGCCGGACAGGCGTCGGGGCCGCGCTTAGCGGCTGCGGAGGCGGTGCTTGCCTCATTGGCGCAGGAGCCGGTTGAGGCGCGCGCGGCCGCGGTGCCGGCTGATGGCCACCGCCATCTCCGGTCAGCGCGGGACGGCGCAGCGCCGACAGCCGGATGTCGCGTTCAACGACGACGTCTGTCGGGCCCCCGATCAGCAGCAGGTGCTCGATGTCGTCGCGGCGCACCAGCACCAACCGGCGGTGGCTGTCGACAGCGGTGGCGTCCATGACGGCCAGCCGCGTCTTGCGGTTCCTGCCGCCGGCAACGAATGTTCCGAAGGTCAGATTGCGGACCAGCTTGACGATGAGGAGAATGATGACCAAAAGGACCAGCGCGACAAACGTCCACAGGATTGCCGCGGCATAACCCGGACCCGCCACACTATCCAGCCACTGCAGCATTGGTGCCCCCAATATCGCCTTTCGAAGAAGACGCGACACTAGACTGTTGCGGCACGCCACTGCAAGTCGCCTTTCGCGCCTCTTGAACAGCTTGAAACACCAATGTGGTGGATTTGAAGTCCCTACGAATTGAGGGCGTCAGCGTTCCGGAATTTCAAATCCACCACACTGGATTTTCAGCACGTTGCTGATGTGGTGAATCCGAAATTCGCTCCCCGCAGCACCCAGGGCAATGCGAATTTCGGATTCACCACCCCAGGCGCCGAACGGGCGTCATTTTTAGCGGACATTTGCCGCCAAGGCCTTTTCCGGACCCTGAGAATGTGATTCAACCGGGCAGGGGCAAGTACCGGATTTCACGAGCAGGGGCACATGGCCAAGGACGCGCGCGGCGATTTCTATCCGGTACCGATCGTCGACCAGAACACGCGACCGGGTGCGGTCACCCGGCTCATCGTCTTCATCGTCGTCCTGACTGGCGCCGCGATCGTCTTCGGCCTTTTCCGCGAACGTCTTGGCGACCCATTCCTGCTTGGAATGCTTGGTGTGCTGGCGATGATCGGTGTCGGCTTCCTGTTCGCCACCGCCATCGGCTTCGTGCAGATCACACCGCGCTCGACGAGTGACGAGCTGTCGAAAGCCTTCGTCGATTCGATGTCGCAAGGTCTTCTGGTCACCGACACCAAGGGTCGTGTCGTCTACGCCAACCGGGCCTATGCCGACATGACGGGCGCGGCGTCCGCGGCGGATCTCAAGACGGTCGAAGGTTTGCTGTCCGACGTTCCCGAGGCCTCAGTGACAATATACCGGCTCGCCTCCGGCCTGCGCGACGGCCAGCCCGGCGACGGGGAGTTTCGGCTTGCGCAATCCATTCGACCCGGCGCCGAGCCGGGCGCGCGCTGGTATCGTGCCCGCGCCCGCGCCTTCAGCGTCCCGGGCCAGCGGCTGCCCTTGCTCGCCTGGCAACTCGCCGACATCTCGGAAGAACGGGCCGAGCAAGAGCGGTTCTTCCTCGATCTGCAGGAGGCCATCGATCATCTCGACCATGCGCCGGCCGGCTTCTTTTCGGCCGATCAGGAAGGCCGCGTCACCTACATCAACGCCACGCTTGCGGAGTGGCTGGGCATCGACCTGACGAGTTTCACGCCTGGCGCCGTCACCCTTCCGGAGATCGTCGCCGGCGACGGCATGGCGCTGGTCCGCTCGGTCAAGGCCGATCCCGGCACCACGCGCAATGCGGTCATCGATCTCGATCTGACGACAGTGAAGGGCGAGGCGCTGCCCGTGCGTTTCATGCATAGGGTCTCGGCCAGCCGCGAGGGCGCCAACGGTCCGACGCGCACCATCGTGCTCAACCGGACGCAAGGCGAGGACGCTTCCGCCGACCTTCGCGCCTCGGAGATCCGCTTCACCCGCTTTTTCAATTCGACGCCGATGGCAATAGCAGCTGTCGACAGCAGCGGGCGCATCTTGCGCACCAACGCGCCTTTCCTGTCGCTGTTTTCCTCCGTCGTCGACGGGGACGCGGTCGATCGGCGCGTGCGGCTGGACTCGGTGATCCATGAGCGCGACCGGCCCGCCTTTGCCGCGGCGTTCGAGAAAGCGCGACAAAGGCAGGCTGACATCGAACCAATCGATACGCTGCTGCCCGGCAATGAAGAACGGCATATGCGCTTCTACGTCAACGCGGTCGCCGACGGCACCGGCGAGGGCGCCGAAGAATCGGCCATCGTCTACGCCGTCGAGACCACCGAGCAAAAGGCGCTCGAGGGCCAGATGGCTCAAAGCCAGAAGATGCAGGCGGTCGGCCAGCTTGCCGGCGGCATCGCACACGACTTCAACAATGTGCTGACCGCCATCATCATGGCGTCGGACCTTTTGTTGACCAATCATCGCCCGTCGGACCCGTCCTTCCCGGACATCATGAACATCAAGCAGAACGCCAACCGGGCGGCGTCGCTGGTGCGGCAGCTTCTGGCCTTCTCGCGCAAGCAGACGCTGCGGCCGGAGGTGCTCAACCTGACCGACGTGCTAGCCGATCTGCGGATGCTGCTGGCCCGTCTGGTCGGCAACGACATAAAGCTGAAGGTCGATCATGGCCGCGATCTGTGGCCAGTGAAGGTCGACATCGGGCAGTTCGAGCAGGTGGTGGTCAATCTGGCGGTTAATGCGCGCGATGCGATGCCGAACGGCGGCGACCTCACCGTGCGCACCCGGAATGTGACCATAGAGGAGAGCAAGAGCCTTCCCTACCGCGAACTTGCGCCGGCCGATTATGTGGTGGTCGAAGTCGAAGACACCGGCAGCGGCATCGCCCCCGAAGTACTCAAGAAGATTTTCGAACCGTTCTTCACCACCAAGGAGGTCGGCAAGGGCACTGGCCTCGGCCTGTCGATGGTCTATGGCATCATCAAGCAGACAGGCGGCTTCATCTTCTGCGAATCCGAGGTCGGCAAGGGATCGGTGTTCCGCATCTTCCTGCCGCGCTACATTGCAGAGGCGAGAACGGGGGGCGAACCCGGCGAGGCGCCGGCTGCACCGGCAAAGATCGCCGACGCAGCCAAGGATCTGTCTGGTTCGGCCACGGTGCTGCTCGTCGAGGACGAAGATGCCGTGCGGATGGGCGGCATGCGGGCCCTGACGTCGCGCGGCTATACCGTCCACGAAGCGTCCTCAGGCGTCGAGGCGCTGGAAGTCTTCGAGGCGCTCGGCGGCAAGGTCGACATTGTCGTTTCCGATGTGGTGATGCCTGAGATGGATGGGCCGACGCTGCTTGGCGAATTGCGCAAGCGGCAGCCGGACATCAAATTCGTGTTCGTTTCCGGCTACGCGGAGGATGCGTTCGCTAAAAACCTGCCGGCAGACGCGCATTTCGGTTTCCTGCCGAAGCCGTTTTCGCTCAAGCAACTGGCCACAATCGTCAAGGATGTGCTGGAATCTTAGGGCTTACTAATTCTCGCACTTGCGAAATGGCGCGAGACTGCCATGATTATGGGCGAAACGGGCGGCGGGTTTTGGGGGAGCATGCCGTGACGCCGCACAACGAGGCAGGCAAGGGTGATTATGCCGCAACAGTGCTGTTGCCGGGCGACCCGCAGCGTGCCGAATGGATGGCGGAAACCTTTCTGGAGGCGCCGCGCTGCGTTAACCGTCGAAGGGAAGCCCTCGGTTTTACCGGCCTGTTTCGCGGCAAGCCCGTGAGCATCCAGTCCACCGGCATCGGCGTCTCGTCATTCCTGATCTACGCGCATGAATTGCTGGATTTCCACGGCGTGAGGACACTGATCCGCACCGGTACCTGTGGTGCCCTAACTGCCGCGGTTAAACTGCGCAGCCTGGTGATCTCGCAGTCGGTGCGCGGTGAAAGTGCCGAGAGCGGCCAGGTTTTTGGGCTCTATGGTGCTGATGCCGGCCCCGATCCGGCGCTATTTTCCCGAGCCTTAGCCCGAGCTGCCGGAATCGGCATCGAACATCAGGCTGGGCTGACCATCTGCAGCGATATATTCTATCATCCTCAGGGGCGCGATCGCTTCGCCGAAGCGCAGGCCCACGGCGCGCTGGCCGTGGATATGGAGACCAGTGCGCTCTATCGCATCGCGGCGCATTTCGGCGCCCGGGCGCTGTCGATCCTGACTGTCGTCGACAATGTGGTGACCGGCGAGCAAACCGATTATTCCGAACGCCAGGCGCTTTTCACCGATATGACTCGCCTGGCACTCGATGTTGCGATCGAAAGTTAAGCTGCTTGCCGCTTCGGGGCCGTGTGTTCTTCGATGCCCGGCCGATGGCCGCGCAGATAGAGGGCACAGGTCGTGCGCAACATCGAGGCGAAGTTCGGAACCTGGCCATTGATCTCTATGGCCTCGTCATAAAGCTTCGAGATGAATTTCGGCGTCGTTAAACCTTGGCTGTCGGCGATCTCGTCGAGCAATGCCCAGAACGTCGCCTCGAGCTGGATGCTCGTCGAGTGCCCATCGATGCGGATCGATCGATTGATCTGCCGGTAGCCCTCCGGATCCTGCCCGGCAAAAACCCTGCACATCGTTACCTCCTGTTCTTAGTGGTCTTGGCCATTCTTGTTGATTTTAGGCGCAATCAGCAGCGATTCGCGCCTTTGAGCAGTGCCTATTGCGGCCAATTATCTTCAGCCGGAAAGCGGAAAACAGCAATCGGACTTTCGTCCTTAGGCGGTTTGCCACCCCGTCGTTAGATTAGCGCGTGGTAATCGGCTGCCACCACCTTTGCCGCAACCCGCGCATAATCACGCCGACGCGCATAAGGTGCTGGTGCGACGGAGTGTCATTTGGCGAAGACGATCCACACCATGATCCGGGTTCTGGACGAGGCCCGTTCCATCGACTTCTACCGGAAAGCCTTTGGGCTGGACGTCGCTGAACGGCTCGATTTCGAAACCTTCACGCTCGTCTATCTGAGCAATGCCGAGGCGGGCTTCGAAGTCGAGCTCACCGTCAATAAGGGCCGCCAGGAGCCTTATGCGCTCGGCGACGGCTACGGCCATCTCGCGGTTTCGGTCGCCGATCTGGACAGCGAACATGACCGGCTCGGCGCGCTTGGCCTGAGCCCGAAGAAGATCGTCGAGTTCAACCGCGACGGAGCGCTGCTCGCGCGCTTCTTCTTCATCGAGGATCCCGACGGCTACAAGATCGAGGTTCTGCAGCGTCAGGGCCGGTTCAAATAGGAGACATTACGGCCGACCGGCCAGCGGGCGCCAGCCAGGGCACCTTCGGGTGCGAACAGCAAGCAAAGGGAGGAACAAATGGTCACGATTTATGAGAGAAAGCCGGCCCATGAAAGGAAGCCCGGGCTATCGCGCCGCGAGCTTCTGAAGCGCGGTGGTGTCGGCGCGTTGCTGGTCATTTCGGGTAGTGCCGTCATCAGCCCGGAACATGCCTGGGGTCTCGAAACATCTGCGCTCAAGCCCGAAACCATGGCGACCCTGATCCAGATGGCGCGCGACATCTATCCGCACGACCAAGTGCCTGACAAATATTACGCAATCGCCGTCAAGGCCCATGACCAGCAGGCCGGCAAAGACCCAGCCCATAAGGACCTCATCAAAAACGGCGTCGCCGAACTCGACTCGAAGTCGGGTAAGGGTGGCTACACCAGCCTCGGCTGGGAGGAGCAGCGCGTTGCCGTGCTAAGAGAGATCGAGGACACGCCGTTCTTCCAGGCAGTCCGTGGCGGGCTTGTCGTCGGTCTCTACAACCAAAAAGAGGTCTGGCCGATCTTCGGCTACGAGGGCGAGTCCTACTCCAAGGGCGGCTACATGGCGCGCGGGTTCGACGACATCGAGTGGCTCTGAGCCCCCGTCGTCCCAAACCGTACACAATAGACATCATGGGAGGAAACCATGGCAGCACCATTTGATCTCACGAACGACGGCGTGGTTGTCATCATCGGCTCCGGCGCCGGCGGCGGCACGCTCGGCAATGAACTCGCCCAGAAAGGCATCGATGTCGTCATCCTGGAGGCGGGTGCACGCCACGAATACGAGGATTTCATCAACGACGAGTGGGATTCATTCGCCCAACTCGCCTGGACGGACAAGCGCACAACCTCGGGCGACTGGCGGGTGGCGAAAGATTTTCCCAATCTGCCGGCATGGATCGTCAAGGCGGTCGGCGGCTCGACCACGCACTGGGCGGGCGCCTCGCTGCGCTTTCAGGAGCATGAATTCAGAACGCTTTCGACCTACGGAAAACTAGAAGGCGCGAACCTGCTCGATTGGCCGATCACGCTTGCCGAGCTGGAGCCCTACTACGCAAAGGCCGAAGATAAGCTGGGCGTGACGCTCACCAACAACATCCCAGGCCTTCCCGGCAACAACAACTTTAAGGTGATGAAGGCCGGCGCCGACAAGCTCGGCTACAAGGAGTGCCACACCGGCCGGATGGCAATCAATTCCGAGCCGCGCGACGACCGCAATGCCTGCCAGCAGACCGGCTTCTGCTTCCAGGGCTGCAAATGGGGCGCCAAATGGTCGACGCTCTATAGCGAAATTCCCAAAGGCGAGGCGACCGGCCATCTCGAGGTCAGGCCGAACGCCATGGCTATCAAGATCAACCACGATGCGTCAGGCAAGGTGACCGGCGTCGTCTATGCCGACAAGGACGGCAGACTGCAGGAACAGAAGGCCCGCATCGTCGCCGTGGCCGGAAATTCGATCGAGAGCCCCCGGCTGCTGCTCAATTCGGCATCGAGCCAGTTTCCCGACGGTCTTGCCAATTCATCGGGGCAGGTCGGCAAGAACTACATGCGCCACACCACGGGCTCGGTCTACGGCATCTTCGACAAGCCGGTGCATATGTATCGCGGCACCACCATGGCCGGTATCATCCGCGATGAGGCCCGCAACGATCCTTCGCGCGGCTTCGTCGGCGGCTACGAGCTTGAGACGCTGTCGCTCGGCCTGCCGTTCATGGCCGCCTTCCTCAATCCCGGCGGCTGGGGGCGTTCCTTCACCACGGCGCTCGACCACTACGACCATATGGCCGGCATGTGGATCGTCGGCGAAGACATGCCGCGCGAGGAAAACCGCATCACGCTGCATGCCGATCTCAAGGACGAGCACGGCATGGCGGTGCCGGACGTCCATTTCGACGACCATGCCAACGACACGACAATGCGAGACCACGCCTACAAGCAGGGCTCGGCGCTTTACGCAGCGGTGGGTGCGACCCGGACCTTCCCGACGCCACCCTATCCGTCGACCCACAATCTCGGCACCAACCGGATGAGCGAGAAGGCGGCCGACGGCGTCGTCAACAAGCATGGCCAGGCGCACGACATCAAGAACCTGTTTGTGTCGGATGGCAGCCAGTTCACCACCGGCGGCGCTGAAAATCCAACATTGACGATCGTGTCGCTGGCGATCCGTCAGGCCGACTATATCGCTGAACAGATGTCGGCCAAGAGCATTTAGCGATACCCTCTCGAGTGCCTGTTGGCGCGGAACCTCGCAAGGTTTCGCGCCTCTTCTTGTCGGCTGTTCAACGCTTCGTGCAGGTCGAGGCGGTGAAGGCGCCGTCAGGCTGCTTCATGATGATGTCGAAGGACGGGCTGGTTTGACCGTCCAGGATGGCTTGCGTGAGCGAGATCGAGTTGCCGCCGGTCGTATAGCCGCCCAACGGTCCCAACCATGTAATCTCGCCATTTGTATCCATCTGATAATTGTAGCCCTGCCGGGCGGTTCCGAAGGTCACCGGACCGCTATAGACATTTCCCTTGATGGTGATGTCGCCAAGGCTGAGGAACATGCCAAGCAGATAGACTTCGCAGTGATAGGTCCCGTCCGGCAATTTGCCGTGGGTGAAATCGGCGCGTGCACTGCCGGTGGCCGCAACCAGAAGCATCGTGCTGAAAATACGAGAAATCCTGGAGGTCATGACGTCGCTCTTTTGAAGATCGAGCTTGCCGCATTTTCCTGCGGCGCTGCAACCTTTCGTCGTCTTTGATACGGCGTTGCTCAAAATTCATGCATTAATTCGTGACTGATCAAAACTTAGGCGAGAGCGGGGAATTTTTTCTCAATCAGAACACCTGCGGCGGCGCTTAACTTTGGCGGCTAATATATTAACCAGCTGATAGAGCAAGAAAATCTAAGCCCACTCAATTTTGCTCCCACGGTTGGCACAGCCGTTGCATGGTCTGTTTGCGATGCGATCAACCAGCTAGGGAGTTTGAAATATGAGGGGCAGTTTCTCGACAATAACAAAAATGTTTTCGGCAGGCGCGGTCACAGCCGGCTTGCTGATGAGTGTCCCGGCCAGGGCGGCTGACGACACGATCAAGGTGGGTATTCTCCACTCGCTGTCGGGGACCATGGCGATTTCGGAGACGACGCTGAAGGACGCCATGCTGATGCTCATCGAAGAGCAGAATGCAAAGGGCGGCCTGCTCGGCAAGAAGCTCGAAGCGGTCGTCGTCGATCCGGCTTCGAACTGGCCGCTGTTCGCCGAAAAGGCACGCGAGCTGATTTCCAAGAACAAGGTCGCGGCGGTGTTCGGTTGCTGGACCTCGGTGTCGCGCAAATCGGTGCTGCCGGTGTTCAGCGAACTCGACAACATCCTTTTCTACCCCGTCCAGTATGAGGGCGAGGAGAGCGAGCGCAACGTGTTCTACACCGGTGCGGCGCCGAACCAGCAGGCTATTCCGGCCGTCGACTATCTGATGAGCGAGGACGGCGGGTCGGTGAAGCGCTGGGTGCTTGAAGGCACCGACTATGTCTATCCACGCACCACCAACAAGATCCTCGAAGCCTATCTGAAGGCCAAGGGCGTCGCTGCCGAAGACATCATGGTCAACTACACGCCGTTCGGCTTCTCCGATTGGCAGACCGAGGTCTCGGCGATCAAGAAGTTCGGCTCGGCCGGCAAGAAGACGGCCGTCGTCTCGACCGTCAACGGCGACGCCAACGTGCCGTTCTACAAGGAACTCGGCAACCAGGGCATCAAGGCCGAGGACATCCCGGTCATGGCCTTCTCGGTCGGCGAGGAAGAGCTTGCCGGTCTCGACACCGCGCCGCTCGTCGGTCATCTCGCCGCTTGGAACTATTTCCAGAGCATCGATACGCCCGAGAACGCGAAGTTCATTGCCGACTGGCACAAGTTCATCAAGAACGACAAGCGCACCACCAACGACCCGATGGAAGCCCACTATGTCGGCTTCAACATGTGGGTGAAGGCGGTTGAGAAGGCTGGCACCACCGACCCTGACAAGGTCATCGACGCCGTGATCGGCGTCTCGGTGCCGAACCTGACCGGAGGTTATTCGACCATGATGCCGAACCATCACATCACCAAGCCGGTGCTGATCGGCGAAATCCAGGCCGATGGCCAGTTCGAGACCGTCTCGCAGACGCCTGGCCTGGTGATGGGTGACGAGTGGTCTGACTATCTGGCTGATTCGAAGGACCTGATCTCCGATTGGCGCGCACCTCTGTCCTGCGGCAACTTCAATGTTGCCACCGGCAAGTGCGGCGGTAAGGGAACCAACTGATCCTCCCGGGTCTGACGGTCGCGGATTTCTCCACGACCTAGACCGCGACGCGTCCGGGCGAGCTCCTCCTCTCCTCCAGTCCGCCCGGACGCGAAGTTCAACCCTTCAAGAGTCGCCAGAAATCGATGATCTTCACCCGCGCTATCGGCCTGACGCTGCTGCTCCTCCTGGGGATGCTGTCGCCGTCGAACGCTGCCGAAGCGGATCTGCGCGCCATCATCGTCAAATTTGCCACTGCCTCGAATTTTTCGGCCACCGAAGCTGTCGTGCGCGAGCTGGCGGCCACCGGCGACCCTGCCGTCGAACGCCCGCTTGGCGCGCTTGCGGAGGGCGATCTTTATGTCCGCAAGACCGATTCGCTGGTTTTCATCGGCAAGGAAGGTGGCGGCAGCGTTGAGCTGCTCGACCCGCTGAGCGGTGAAAAGTCCGGCGACGCGGCCAAGGCCGAGATCACCAAGATCAAGGTCAACAATACGCTCCGCCGCGCCATCCGCGATGCTTTGGGCATGCTGACGCTCGGCGCGAAAGATCCGGCCGCGCGCATTGCCGCCGCCGACACCATGTTCAAGACGCCCGATGCGACAAACATCGAGCCACTCGATGCCGCAATCGCCAGCGAAACCGTGGCAAGCGTCAAAGCGCTGCTCGAACAGGCCCGCGCCGCATCGGTTCTGGTGTCGGACAGGCCGGAGGCCGATAAACTCGCGGCGATCGCCCTGATCGGCGCGCGCGGCGACCGCACCGCACTGTCTCTGCTCACCGCCGTCGAGGCCAATTCCGAAGGCGCGGTCAAGGACGCGGCGACGGCGGCGATCGCCAGCATCAATTCGACGCTGGCGCTGTGGGATGCGGGCCAGAACATCTGGTACGGCATTTCGCTTGGATCGGTGCTGCTGCTGGCGGCGATCGGCCTCGCCATCACCTTCGGCGTCATGGGTGTCATCAACATGGCGCATGGCGAGATGATCATGCTCGGCGCCTACACGACCTTTGTCGTGCAGGAGGTGATCCGCAATTCCTTTCCCGGCCTGTTCGACTGGTCGCTGGTCATCGCGCTGCCGCTCGCCTTCTTGGTCGCGGCGCTCGTCGGCCTTGTCATCGAGCGGGGCGTCATCCGTTTCCTTTACGGCCGGCCGCTGGAGACGCTGCTGGCGACATGGGGCGTCTCGCTGATCCTGCAGCAGGCCGTGCGCACCATCTTCGGGCCGACGAACCAGGAAGTCGGCAACCCGTCATGGATGTCCGGTTCGTTCGATATCGGCCAGCTTGCGGTTACCTGGAACCGGCTCTGGACACTGGTATTCGCGCTCGGTGTGTTCGCGGTGCTGCTTTATGTGATGAAGCGCACGCCCTGGGGCCTGCAGATGCGCGCCGTCACCGCCAATCGCCGCATGGCCGCGTCTATGGGAATCAGGACGCCATGGGTCGACGCGCTGACCTTTGCGTTGGGGTCCGGAATTGCCGGCATCGCCGGTGTCGCGCTCAGCCAGATCGACAATGTCTCGCCCAATCTCGGCCGCGGCTACATCATCGACAGCTTCATGGTCGTCGTCTTCGGCGGCGTCGGCAATCTATGGGGCACGCTGGTCGGCGCCTTCTCGCTCGGCATCGTCAACAAGTTTCTCGAACCGTATGCCGGGGCAGTCCTCGGCAAGATAGTCGTGCTGGTCCTCATCATCCTGTTCATCCAGAAACGCCCGCGCGGCCTTTTCGCACTTAAGGGCAGGTCGGTGGAAGCATGATCACGGGACGCTTCTTCGCCGCCGGCGCCGACCGCCGCATCGCCATCACGATCTTCATCCTTTTGGCGATCGCCTTCATCGTGCCGCTGCTCAATCTTGCGGTCTCGCCGACAAGTGCGTTCTACGTGCCGTCCTATGTCGTCGCGCTCACCGGGAAATACCTCTGCTACGCGCTGCTCGCCTTGGCGCTCGATCTCGTCTGGGGCTATTGCGGCATCCTTTCGCTCGGCCACGGCGCCTTTTTCGCGCTCGGCGGCTATGCGATGGGCATGTATCTGATGCGCCAGATCGGCTCGCGCGGCGTCTACGGCAATCCGCTGCTACCCGACTTCATGGTGTTCCTGAACTACAAGGATCTGCCGTGGTTCTGGTACGGTTTCGACCATTTCTGGTTTGCGGCGATCATGGTGCTTGCGGTGCCCGGCCTGCTCGCCTTCGTCTTCGGCTGGTTCGCCTTCCGCAGTCGCGTCACCGGCGTCTATCTGTCGATCATCACCCAGGCGATGACCTATGCGCTGCTGCTTGCGTTTTTCCGCAACGACATGGGTTTCGGCGGCAACAACGGCCTGACCGATTTCAAGGATATTCTCGGCTTCAACGTGCAGGCCGATGCGACTCGCTCGGGATTGTTCGCGGCCAGCGCCATAACGCTGGCGCTCGCCGTCTTCGTTACCTGGGCAATCGTCGGTTCAAAATACGGCAAGCTGCTGATGGCGGTGCGCGACGCCGAGAGCCGCACGCGCTTTCTCGGCTGGCGCGCGGAGAACGTCAAACTGTTCGCCTTCACTGTGTCGGCTGTCATGGCCGGCATTGCCGGCGCGCTCTACGTGCCGCAGGTGGGCATCATCAATCCGGGCGAGTTCGAGCCGTCCAACTCGATCGAGGTCGTGGTATGGGCGGCCGTAGGCGGGCGCGGCACCATCGTCGGGCCGATCATCGGCGCACTCGTAGTCAATGCCGGCAAATCCTGGTTCACCGGCGTGCTGCCGGAGTTCTGGCTGTTTGCGCTTGGCGGCCTGTTTGTCGCCGTCACGCTGTTCCTGCCCCAAGGCATTATCGGCACGTGGGATTCTTGGCGCGGGAATGCCAAGGCGCTGCGCGCGGCCTCGATCGCCGAGGGGGCCAGCAGCGATCCTGACGTCCAGCCACCGCCGAAGATCGTTCGCTCGGCTGCGAGAACGCCGGGCGACTGGTCCACATCCAGCCCCGAACCGCAGCCGGCGGAGTGAGCGATGTCGAAGAGCAACACCATCCTCTATCTCGACGGCGTCTCGGTTTCCTTCGACGGCTTTCGCGCCATCAACAACCTGTCGCTGGTGCTCGACAAGGGCGAGATGCGGGCGATCATCGGTCCCAACGGCGCCGGCAAGACCACGATGATGGACATCGTCACCGGCAAGACGCGCCCCGACGCGGGCGAGGTTTACTTCGACGGGCAGGTCGACCTGACCAGACATGACGAGGCCGAAATCGCCATGATGGGCATCGGCAGGAAATTCCAGAAGCCGACCGTCTTCGAAAGCCACACGATCGAGGAGAACCTGACGCTGGCGCTGAAGGGCCCACGCTCGATCTTCCCGGCGCTGTTCCATCGCCGCTCGGCCGCGGAGGCGCGGCAGATCGACGATATTCTCGGCATCACCCGGCTGGGCGACAAGCGCGATGAACTCGCCGCCAATCTCAGCCACGGCCAGAAGCAATGGCTCGAGATCGGCATGCTGCTGGCGCAGGATCCAAAGCTGCTGCTGGTCGACGAACCGGTTGCCGGCATGACCGACGCCGAGACTGAGGAGACAGCGCGGCTGCTCAAGGATATTGCAAGCGACCATTCGGTCATAGTCGTCGAGCACGACATGCATTTCGTGCGCGAGCTCGGCGTCAAGGTCACCTGCCTGCACGAAGGTTCGGTCCTGTCCGAAGGCTCGCTCGATTTCGTTTCGGCCGACGAGCGTGTCGTCGAAGTTTACCTGGGAAGATGATCATGGTCTGGCGCGTTCCGTTCCATCATTTCGACCTTTCGTTCTTCAGCCGTTGGAGAAGGCGCTAACCATGCTCGAAGTCTTCAACGCCACGCTGCACTACGGCGCCGCCCATGCGCTGCGTGGCGTCTCGCTGAAGGCCGGCGCGGGCAAGATCACCTGCGTGCTCGGCCGCAACGGCGTCGGCAAAACCAGTTTGATGAGATCGATCGTCGGCCACCACCGGTTGACGAGCGGAAGTGTTGCCTTCGAGGGGAAGGCGCTCGACCGGAGCGCGGCGTATGATCGCGCCCGGTCGGGCATCGCATTCGTGCCGCAGGGCAGGGAGATCTTCCCGCTGCTCACCGTGCGGGAAAACCTCGAATCGGGCTTTGCGCCATTGAAGCGCGCCGACCGCAACATTCCCGGCCACGTCTTCGAATTGTTCCCGGTGCTGAAGCAGATGCTCGGCCGCCGGGGCGGCGACCTTTCCGGCGGCCAGCAGCAGCAGCTTGCCATCGGCAGGGCACTGGTGATGCGGCCGAAACTGCTGGTGCTCGACGAGCCGACCGAAGGCATCCAGCCATCGATCATCAAGGATATCAGCCGCGCCATTCGCTATCTGCGCGACCAGGCAGGCATCGCCGTGCTGCTGGTTGAACAGTATCTAGATTTCTGCCGGGAACTGGCGGACGAGGTCAACATCATGGACCGCGGCCAGATCGTCCACACCGGCCCGGCCGAGGATCTCGACCGCGCCGATGTCCGCAAGTTCCTGACTGTCTAAGCCTCAGTGGCGAATCCCAAACCTCTAGGATTAGCTGAACCATCTCTCCCGTCGTCATCCTGGGGCGAAGCAAGGAGCGAAGCGACGCGGTGCAGACCCCAGGAATCCATGCCGCGCCGAAGAGTGCAGGGGCGAAGAGAAAAAGCCGTTCTCCGGCGCCCCCCATCCTCGATTCTGCACCGTGGCGATGCTCTGAAGTCATGGCATTGATCCTTGGGTCTTCACTCCGCTTCGCGTCGCTGCGCCCAAGGATGACGAAATAACGAAGGTTTACGAGATTTTCTTCAACGGCACCGTTTGCAACTCTGGCGCGCCGAAGATTGCATGCTAGGCTTTACTTGGCCTTGTTGAGTCGGCCGCTTTCCGTATCAGTCTCGTTGACGATCAAGGTGAGGCGTGGGCTCAGCCGGCACGTTCCGTGCAAGCAGCCCCCTTCTTGAGATCTGATTGTTGTTCAACGCATTTGGGGCACTTGGGCCAGGGCAGCCGATGGAACGTTACTTCGAGGACCACCAGAAACGACGGCTCACCGAGCGCGTCGACATCATGACCGCCATCAACATTCTGAAATCACAAGGATACGACCACGACGAGCTGATCGCAGAGATCACCAAGGTCTTCTATGTCGATCTCGATACCTACAACGAGGTCGTGAAGGCGGCGTGAGGGGTGACGGAAGGGGCGGATGCGCTAAACCGCGAAGCGACTAGCTTGCGCGTCGGAAGGTCGAGGCGGCGACGCGGTTGCGACCGCCGCGCTTGGTGGCATAGAGCGCCTTGTCGGCCGCGCTGAGCACCTTGTCGAAGCTTATGCCGTCCTTGCTGCCGAAAGCGTATCCGGCGCTGACCGTACATGTCAGGGGACGGGTTTCGGTCGCGATGACGCGCGCGGCGAAGGCGGTGCGTATACGCTCGGCGATGAATTCCACCGTTTCGGGCAGGGTCCGCTTCAGAACCAACGCGAATTCCTCTCCGCCCATGCGCGCGGCGACATCGGTCGGGCGAAGGTTCTCGACTAGTTCCTCGGCGAACACTTTCAGCACCTGATCGCCCGTGGCGTGGCCGAATTCGTCGTTGATGGCCTTGAAGCGGTCGAGGTCGAACACGACCACAGCCGTGAACGCCCCGATCGGAGCGCCGCCATTGAGGTCGAACAAAGCGCGACGATTGAGCAGGCCGGTCAGCGGATCGGTCAGCGCATCCAGACGGTGATGCCGAGCCAGACGGCCTTGGTTGAGCGCCAGCGAAAGGGCGCCGATGCCGGTCATGCTGGCGATGGCCAGGACGAGGCTCAGATCCTCGGCCCAGTTGCTGGGCGCATGTCCGAGGACAAGCTTCCCATCCCATGCAAGAGCCATGGCACACAGCACAAAAGAAATGCCGGTGGTCGAGTAGAGCACGGTAAGGCCGATGATCGGGACAGGGGCTTCCGCGCGCCCGATCCAGTACTGATAGGCCGTTGCAAATAGAAGCAGGGCGGCGAGGAGATTTTCAAACATGAAGCCCAGCCCGTCATAGCCGAGCGCCATCGGCGGCAGCGCCAGGGCCAGCGAGATGCAGCTGCCGAGAACCGTCAGCGGGATTGGCGACCGGCCGCTCCTGAACTGGTAGGCGGCGCCCAGCATGGTCGAGAACCCAACCAGGAGCAGAGCGAACGTCGCGATGCCGAGAATGCGTCCGGGCGTTTCGATATAGTCCTTGTAGATAACAACCTCGCCGACGATCAACAAAGCGCTGATCGCCCATGTCAGCAGAAACTTTTCAGTACGCGCGGTCAGCCAGATGCCGAACAATGTCAGGCTCAGGCAGGCGGCGGAAAAACCGACAGCCTGCAGAAGTGAGTGGTAGTCAAGCGACATGCCCTCGTCCTTGCCCGCGCCAATCCTGCGACTTGGCCTGGCTGGATTCTTGCAGCAAGGAGGTATCGATAAGGTTACGACGGCGGTGAAGATGTCACAAATTCGAGGCCGGTCAGCCTGTGACGCGTTTCATCAGCGCCATGGCGCCGAACGGTGCGCGGACCTTGCCCTCGGTGATGAAGTAGACGAACACATCACGCGGTTTTACCGATGCGTCGGTCGAGGGATCGGCGCGTGGCAGGTCGGCCGGCGCCTTGCCTTCTGCCCAGGTTTTGGCACGCGCCGTCCACTCATCGAGCCCCTTCGGCGTGTAGCAGTCGGGATTGTCGTCGCTGCCGGTCTGCAACCGGGCATAGATGAAATCGGCGGTGATGTCGGCGATCCCTGGATATTTGGCGTGGTCGGCATAGACGATCGCGACCTTGTATTTGCGTGCCAGGGCTGGGAATTCCGGCACGGCGAAGCTGTCATTGCGCACCTCCACCGCATGGCGCAGCGCAACGCCGTCATGCTTTTCAGGCAATAGCTTGAGGAAGGCCTCGAAATCGTCCGGGTCGAACTTTTTCGTCGGCGCTAACTGCCACAGGATCGGCCCGAGCTTGTCGCCGAGTGCGGCGACGCCCGACCCCAGGAAGCGCGTCATCGACTCGCCGGCCTCGCCGAGCACGCGGCGGTTGGTGACGAAGCGGTTGCCTTTAAGCGAATAGACGAAGCCATCCGGCGCTTCGTTAGCCCATTTGACGAAGGTCGGCTCCTTGAAACTCGAATAATAGGTGCCGTTGACCTCGATGCTCGGCACCTGCCGGGTTGCGTAGTGCAGTTGCTTCGCCTTGGACAGTTTGTCCGGATAGAAGGACGTGTCCCATGGCTCGAAGGTCCAGCCGCCCATGCCGGCGCGAATTGTTCCTGATTGAGTCACTGTCGTCCTCCCATTTGCTGCAAAGGATCAGGCGATCGCCGTTGTCTGGGCGGCTTTAGCCATGTCGACGATCGTCCATCCTGGCCGGTACGGATTGGGCCGGCGACCCGTTTCGTGAAAGCCACAGGCTTTGTAGAGCGCAATGTTCCGCTCCATCTTCGCGTTGGTGTAGAGCCGCACCTCGGGCAGATGCCATAGGCGCGTCTGTTCGTCCGCCCATCTGAGTAGGGCGATGCCGAAACCTTTGCCCTGGAAGGCAGGGCCGACGGCGACGGAGAAGATCATTGTGTGGTCCGGGTGCCGCTCGATGACAATCAGTCCGGCCGGCTCGGCGCTGCTTTCCAGCAGCCAGACTTCGCCGCGTCCGATCCGCGGCGCATAGTCTTCGGTGACCGGGATCGGCGGCGCGCCGAACAAGGCTGTGTAGGGCGCGTAGGCGGCGTCGGTCAGCTGGGCGACAGCGTCAAGATCACCGGCAAGCGCTCTTCTGATCTTCATTTGAAGGTTCTTCCAGACGCCAGCCAGTCCTCATTCACTCCGCCGCTTCGCGCTTGCCTCCGGGCCGCCGCTCCAGCAGTTCCCGCAGGAACTGGCCGGTGTAGCTGCGCTTTTCGCGAACGATCTCCTCCGGCGTGCCGGACGCCACCAGCTCGCCGCCGCCGTCGCCGCCTTCGGGGCCAAGGTCGAGCACCCAGTCGGCGGTTTTGATGACCTCGAGATTGTGCTCGATGACGACCACGGTGTTGCCTTGGTCGACCAGTTCGTGCAGCACTTCGAGCAGTTTGGCGACGTCGTGGAAATGCAGGCCGGTGGTCGGCTCGTCGAGGATGTAGAGCGTCTTGCCGGTCGCCTTGCGCGACAGCTCCTTGGCGAGCTTGATGCGCTGCGCCTCGCCTCCCGACAGCGTCGTCGCCTGCTGGCCGACATGGATGTAGCCGAGGCCGACCTGCTTCAGCGTCTCCAGCTTGTCCCGCACGCCGGGCACCGCGGCGAAGAAATCGACGCCCTCCTCGACCGTCATATCGAGCACGTCGGCAATCGACTTGCCCTTGAACAGGACGTCGAGCGTCTCGCGGTTGTAGCGCTTGCCATGGCAGACGTCGCAGGTGACATAGACGTCCGGCAGGAAGTGCATCTCGATCTTGATGACGCCGTCGCCCTGGCAGGCCTCGCAGCGGCCGCCCTTGACGTTGAACGAGAAGCGGCCCGGCTGATAGCCGCGCGCCTTGGATTCCGGCAGGCCAGCGAACCAGTCGCGGATCGGCGTGAAGGCGCCGGTGTAGGTGGCGGGATTGGAGCGCGGCGTCCGTCCAATGGGCGACTGGTCGATATCGATGACCTTGTCGAGGAACTCAAGGCCCTCGATGCGGTCATGATCGGCCGGGTGCTCGCGCGAGCCCATGATGCGGCGCGACGCCGACTTGAACAGCGTTTCGATCAAAAAGGTCGACTTGCCACCGCCGGAGACGCCGGTGACGGCGGTGAAGGTGCCGAGCGGGATTTCGGCGGTAACGTTCTTCAGATTGTTGCCGCGCGCGCCGACGATCTTCAGACGCCGGTTCTTCTTGGCTTCGCGCCGCACGGCCGGCGTAGCCACTTCGAGCTCGCCTGACAGATACTTGCCGGTGATCGAGGCCGGGCTGGCCATGATCTGCTGCGGCGTTCCCTGCGCGATGATGTGGCCGCCATGGATGCCGGCGGCCGGGCCGATGTCGACGACATAGTCGGCATGCAGGATGGCGTCCTCGTCATGCTCGACGACGATCACCGTGTTGCCGATGTCGCGCAGGTGCTTCAGCGTGTCGAGCAGGCGCGCATTGTCGCGCTGGTGCAGGCCGATCGACGGCTCGTCCAGCACATAGAGCACGCCGGTGAGGCCGGAGCCGATCTGCGAGGCCAGGCGAATGCGCTGGCTCTCGCCGCCCGACAGTGTGCCGGAATTACGCGACAGCGTCAGATAGTCGAGCCCGACATCGTTGAGGAAGCGCAACCGCTCGCGAATCTCTTTGAGCACGCGCACGGCGATCTCGTTTTGCTTGTCGGTGAGCGAGCCGGGCAGGGCGGTAAACCATTGGTCGGCCTTGCGGATCGACAGTTCGGTGACCTCGCCAATATGCTTGCCGGCAATCTTCACCGCAAGCGCTTCCGGCTTCAGCCGGTAGCCGCGGCAGGCCGGGCAAGGCGTGGCTGACATGAAGCGCTCGATCTCCTCGCGCATCCAGGCAGATTCGGTCTCCTTCCATCGCCGCTCGAGATTGGGGATGACCCCTTCGAAGGTTTTCGTCGTCTTGTAGGAGCGCAGGCCGTCATCGTACTGGAAGGTGACCTCGCGCTCGCCGGTGCCATGCAGGATTGCTTGCTTTGCCTCTTCGGTCAGATCCCTGAACTTGTCGCCGAGCTTGAAGCCATAGACCTTGCCCAGCGCCTCCAGCGTCTGCACGTAATAGGGCGAGGTCGATTTCGCCCACGGGCTGACGGCGCCGGCACGCAGGGACAGGTTGTCGTCGGGCACGATCAGGCTGGCGTCGATGGCGCGCTGGCTGCCGAGGCCGTCGCAGGTCGGGCAAGCGCCGAACGGGTTGTTGAAGGAGAACAGCCGCGGCTCGATCTCGGGAATGGTGAAGCCTGAGACCGGGCAGGCGAACTTTTCCGAGAACAAAATACGTTCGTGCGTCTCGTTCTTCGACTTGTTGACCGAATCCTCGCCGGTCTGGCTGGAGTCGAGCGGACGGTCGGCGAATTCGGCCACCGCCAGCCCGTCGGCGAGCTTCAGCGCGGTTTCGATGGAATCGGCAAGCCGCGTCGCCAGATCGCCGCGCACCACGATGCGGTCGACGACGACATCGAGATCATGCTTGTACTTCTTGTCCAGCGCCGGCACGTCGGCGATTTCGTAGAAGACACCGTCGACCTTGACGCGCTGGAAGCCCTTTTTCTGCAGCTCCAGCAGTTCCTTGCGGTACTCGCCTTTGCGGCCTCGCACCATCGGCGCCAGGATGAACAGACGCGTGCCTTCCTCGATCGCCAGCACGCGGTCGACCATCTGCGACACCGTCTGGCTCTCGATCGGCAGGCCGGTGGCCGGCGAGTAGGGGACGCCGACGCGCGCGAACAGCAGCCGCATGTAGTCGTAGATTTCCGTGACGGTGCCGACCGTCGAGCGTGGATTCTTCGAGGTGGTCTTCTGCTCGATCGAGATAGCCGGCGACAGGCCGTCGATCTGGTCGACGTCAGGCTTCTGCATCATTTCGAGGAATTGCCGCGCATAAGCCGACAGACTCTCGACGTAGCGGCGCTGGCCCTCGGCATAAATGGTGTCGAAGGCGAGCGACGACTTGCCGGAGCCCGACAGGCCGGTCATGACGATCAGGCTGTCACGCGGCAGGTCGAGATCGACATTCTTCAGATTGTGCTCGCGCGCCCCGCGAATGGAAAGATATTTATGGTCGGCCATCGCCGGTCGCCGCCTCAGGTCTGGACTCTCGTGGGATGGCGGGTTGTCCCGGCCATCCCCTATGTAGGTAATTTCGCCACCTTTTCGAGAGACGCCACAACTCTCGACCAGAGCCTTTAACCGTCTTTCGCGCGGGCGGGCAAGCGGAAAGAACAAAGACCGAACACGTTCCTGACAAAAGCGTCCATGTAATCCACGGCCGCCGCGGCGCTGCTCAAAACGGATGCAAATTTCGGTTTCGCCACACAAGCGATCACATTTTTGGTAATCGGCTATCCAACGGTTGACGTCTCAGCCTCAGAGAGTCAGACTCCAAACGTCACCGAAGCCGACCGTCTATCGATGGCCTCGCCGCCTAAGGCGGCCTGCGAGACGCCGCAGGCTTTTGCGATATGCACTTCGGATGACACCAGTCGCAATGGACAGAAAAGGAGAGCAGAGGAATGACTCCACCGGACAGTCCCTTGAGGCTCCACGTGTCGCTGGAGCCGCGGCAGGCATAAGTGCCAGGGCCAGGCGTCTACGCCGTCCGACAAACCGTGACCTGCCGATCCCCATAAAATCAGAGACTGCTAGTCGGATCGTCGGCTGAACGCCGCGAAGCATCCGAAATCAAAAGCCGGCAGTGTACTCCCGGCAAATTGGATTTGAGATCCAAAAAAGCCCCGACCGTTTGCGGAAGCAGCGGCGGGGCTGTTTGTTTTAGATGGCCGCCGCAAAACGCTCGAGTGCCTTGAGCATTGTGGCAGCAATGAAGGCCGATGCGCTATCACCGGGGGGCCTTGATCGCGCCGACGCCGACGTCGAAGGTTATGCTGCCGGAAATCCTGACATCGGTATCGCCGATCTTGAACTGGCCGTTACCGTTGTTTGGCACGGCGTCGTCGGGTTCGGGAGCCGGCTTGGCGACGCGATAGTCATCGGCCACGCCGGGCAACGTGTCGTTCTGCGAAGACGTTGAATTGTCTTCCGCGAACGCCGCTCCGGAAGTCATGGCCGCGACGGCAACACCGATGATTAGCCGGTTCAAGTGGGTGCGTAAAATCTTGTGGAGCATCGGCGGACTATATCCGCCGAGCCCTGGTCGAAGCCAGACCGGTGGCGATGAAACTTGCCGAACGACTTGGACGCATCGCGCATGAGACGGCTACCTTTTCACGCCGCCTTCTTACGGGTGTCAAAAACATGATCGACGAGCCCCCAAGTCTTTGCCTCCTCGGCGGTCATGAAATGGTCGCGGTCGAGCGTGCGTTCGACCTCTTCGAACGTGCGACCGCAATGGTGCGAGTAAAGCTCGGTCATGCGCCGCTTGGTCCTGAGGATGCCTTCGGCGTGGCGCTGGATGTCGGAGGCTTGGCCCTGGAAACCGCCTGACGGCTGGTGCAGCAGGATGCTGGCATTGGGCAACGCGATACGCCGTCCCGGCGTGCCCGCCATCAGCAGGAACGAGGCCATCGAGGCGGCAAAGCCCATGCAGACGGTTGATACTGGACTGCTTATATACTGCATCGTGTCGTAGATGGCGAAACCGCTGGTCACCACACCGCCCGGCGAGTTGATGTAAAGGGAAATCTCCTTATCGGGATTGTCGGATTCCAGCGATAGAAGCTGGGCACAGACCAGCGCCGACATGCCATCGTCGATCGGACCGTTGATGAAGACGATGCGCTCGCGCAGCAGCCGCGAAAAAATGTCGAAGGCGCGTTCGCCGCGGCTCGACTGCTCGATCACCATCGGGACCAGGTTGGCAAAACCGCTCATCGCTTTTCTCCGTTGTGCCGCTCAGGCCGCGCGCAGGAAAAGGCGAGGCGTGTTTGCGGCAATGGTCTGTTTGGGGCTGTGTGCGTTGAGCGAAAGCCGGCAACCGGCGCCCACCATCGCAACCGCAGGCGTAGCTACCCGCGCAAATCCATCGTGGACGATGCGCAGATGCGTGCCGCCCGACACGGTGCGGTCGAGCGTGAAGGTGACGATACTGTCCATTGGGCTGTCGAGCGGATCCGGTGCGTCGCCCGGCGCCGCTCGCTCCCGCCAGGAATAGCGCAGCAAGCGTTCGGGCTCAGCGTTGAGGATTTCGCACTCGATCGGTGCACCCGCCTTAGCAAAGGCAAAGCGACTGCCGATCTCGGGCTTGATGTCGTTCGGCATCATCCAGGCCGCGAGCAGGTCCGGCACCGTCAGCGCCCGCCATACTTTTTCCGGCGGGTCTGGAAGCTCGCACTCGAACTCGATCGAGTCTGCCGCCATGTACAAATGCTGTTTTGCCTTCATTGGTCCATATCCTTCAAAACCGCCTTGAGCCTTTCGATACGCTCGGGCCAGAACGCCCGGTAGCGCTCGATCCAGCCGAGCAGTGGCTCAAGTCCTTGCGGATCGGTGCGATAATAGGCGTTGCGGCCGGCCCGCCGCTCGACCACTAGGCCGGCGCCGCGCAGCACCGCGAGATGCTGCGAGACGGCCGGTTGCGACACGGTCATGCCGCTGCGCAGTTCCGATACGGTCATCTCGCCCGCGGCGAGCCGTTCGTAGACGGCGCGTCGCGTCGGGTCGGAAAGCGCTCGAAAAATCTCTGCTTCGATCATGATAGAAGCATAAGTCTGCACTTATTGGTTTGGCAAGCGGTCTTTTTACGACGCCCAACGTCTCATCGGTTGGGCCAATCCGTCGAAGGTTGCCTCGAAGAATGGCGACGCAAGCACGGCATAGACGTGAAGTTCTTCTATGCCAACATTCCGGAAGCCATGTTTCCGATGCGCCGGTATAACAAGCGATTGCCCCGAGGTAAGGACGGTACGCTCGTCGTCGATCCACATCTCGGCCTTGCCTGCGACCACCGTCAGCACTTCCTCCACCGGGTGCCAATGCGTTGGGGCGCCAACTGTGGGCTCCACCCATTGCTCGAATATGCAAAGTTGCGTTGTACCGTTGCGGGCCGATACATGCATGCGCGTTTCCACTCCCGCTCGCCATTGCTCGCGCTGATGGTCTTCATGTGCGACTGGCTTCAATGGATTTTCCCCCTGATCCCGGTCGGCTCCGATGTCGAAAGTTCCGGGCAGAGATACTACATACTGCTGACAACCATTGACAGCGCATCGCCTGCATCCTAGAACGAAAACGGAACAAAAACCTTGTGGGAAAAGCCAGCTGTAGCGGACGTGGATTGCCTTAAGGCTGTAAGGTGCGGCCTCAAAAATTTGTTTCGGATGAGCGCGGAGAAGTATCATGGCGGGTAGCGTCAACAAGGTCATTCTGGTGGGCAATCTCGGGGCGGACCCGGAAATCCGCCGTTTGAATTCGGGTGAGCCGGTCGTCAACATCCGCGTCGCTACCTCGGAAAGCTGGCGCGACAAGACTTCCGGCGAGCGCAAGGAAAAGACCGAGTGGCACAATGTCGTCATCTTCAACGACCAGCTCGCCAAGGTCGCCGAGCAGTATCTGAAGAAGGGTGCGAAGGTTTATGTCGAGGGCCAGTTGCAGACGCGCAAATGGCAGGACCAGACCGGCAATGATCGCTACACGACTGAGATCGTGCTGCAGAAATTCCGTGGCGAGCTGCAGATGCTCGACGCGCGCGGGCAAGGCGAGGGCGGTCAGGTCGGCAGCTATGCCGGTGGCGGCAGCAGCCGCGGTTCCGATTTCGGCCAGTCCGGCCCGGGCGAGAGTTTCAATCGCGGTGGCGGCAACAAGGGCGGTGGTGGCGGCGGTTCGTCGCGCGAACTCGACGACGAAATTCCGTTCTGATTTCTTGGGCGGACGTCCCTTACGCGGGCGAGAAACGCCAGCTACTTGAGGCCACGAATTGGCGTCCCGAAAATCTGTCTTGGATTTCGGGACGTTCTGCATTTAAGCGGTGCGCAGTGAAAGGACGTATTAGGTGAAAGCACGGGTCAAATGGGTCGAGGAGCGCACCTTTGTCGGCGAGTCCGGCAGCGGCCACAAGGTGGTGCTGGGGACTGCGTTCGGGCCGGAAGGCAGGACGCCGGGGCCGAGCCCGATGGAGCTTGTGCTGCTCGGCACCGGCGGCTGCTCAGCCTATGATGTCGTCCACATCCTCGAAAAGAGCCGCGAGGCGGTCGAAGACTGCGTGGTCGAACTCGACGCCGATCGGGCGGAGAAGGAGCCGCGGGTGTTCACCCGCATCCATATGCGTTTCATCGTCAAGGGTCGCGCGCTTTCGCGCGACAAGGTGAAACGGGCGATCGACCTGTCGATCGAAAAATACTGCTCGGCGACCGCGATGATGGCCAAGACCGCCGAGATCACCCACGACTTCGAAGTCATTGATACGATGGCGAGGTAGGATAGCGCCTGGTGGCGGCGGTTCGCCGCGCGAGCTGGACGACGATAATGACAGCCTCGGCAATCAAGCGCGAGGCCGCTTCCGTTTTCATGCTGCCATCAGCGCTTTGATGCCGTCCGCGACGAACTGCACGGCGAGCGCCGCCAGGATGACGCCGAGCAGCCGGGTCAGGATCGAGCGGCCGGTCTGGCCGAGGATGCGGTCGATGCGCTCGGCCAGCACGAACACCAGATAGGTGATGACAAGGCAGATCGCGATGATGCCGACAAGGGCTGCCTGCGCGCCAAAACCTGGAAAAGAGCCGGACAGCAGAACTGTCGCTGAAATCGCACCGGGACCGGCGATCAGGGGGATCGCCAGCGGAAAGGCGGCGATGTTGTGGATCATGTCCTTGGTGATGGCGACGTCGCCGATCTTTTCCTTGCGGTCCTGCCGGCGCTCGAACACCATTTCAAAGGCGATGAAGAACAGCAGGAACCCGCCGGCGACGCGGAACGCCGGCAGCGTGATGCCGAACACCGACAGGATCGATGCACCGGCGATTGCAAACAGCGCCATCACCAGGAAACCGATGATCGAAGCGCGGACGGAAACCTGGTTGCGTTCCGAGCGATTCATGCCGCGCGTCACGGCGAGGAAGAGCGGTGCCAGGCCTGGCGGGTCGATGGTCACGAGAATGGTGACGAAGGCGTTGAAAAGGCTGTCGAAGCTCGGCATCTCTGACCCTCCCCGCCGGGCCGTGCCCGAGACCCCTGCATTGGTAGAGCAAAGCAGCGTCAGCGGAAACCGTGCAGGTCAGGTGCTGCCGGCTCGCCGCGCCAGGAACTCGACTTCGAGCCGCCAGGTCGCGCCATCGTCCTGAGAGCGTTCGCCCAGCCAGCGGAAGGAGTTTTCGGTAATCCGGGAAAAGCTCCAGCGCACCGAGGCGCCGCTGCCGTCAGCGCCTTGCTGGACGATGGTGTCGCCCTCGGCGCGGCCGAGCTGGCGGCTGTAGTACTGGGTGCGCGGATCGCTCCAGAAAATATGCCAGGCGTCGGCGCCGGGGTCATAGACACGCAATGTCGTGCCATAGAAAGTCCATTTGCCGAGGGAGGGTGAGGGACCGGCGTCGCGCGCCGGCAGGATCCATACGTCCTGGATCGCGCGGCCCTCGAGCACCCAGCCGAAATGCACCTCGCCGCGCCCGGTCAGCACCTGGCCGTCCTCGAGGTGGCGCGTGGCATCGAATGTCCAGGCGCCGACGAAGCGGCCGTAAAGGTTCAGTTTTTCGGCCAGGCCCCCGGCAGGCTCGTCGCTGTGCAGGGCTTCGACAAAGGAAGATGAATTGAACATGATTTCGACCTCATCTTGTCAGGAGACTGGAGGGAATAGGCGGCGGCAGGGTTCTGTGCTTGGGAAAAATTGCTATCTTTCAAGCCATGACAACGAGCGCGCATACACTGGCGTCCGGACGAGGCTGGCAGGTGTTGGACGTGGTCTGCACCGCCGGCGCCGCCGATCGCCCGTTCGAGGAAGAGCATCGTAATTTCTGCGTCGCCGTGGTGACCAATGGCACATTCCGCTACCGCGCACGCCAGGGCAATGCGATGCTGACGCCGGGCGCGCTCCTGCTCGGCAACCCTGGCACGTGCTACGAGTGTGGGCACGAGCATGGCGCCGGCGACCGCTGCCTCTCCTTCCAGTTCGAGCCGGCCTATATGGAACAGATCGTTGCCGACATGCCGGGCGTGAAGAAGCTGGCCTTCGAGACGCCACGGCTGCCGCCCTTGCCGGCGCTGGCACCGCTGCTGGCCGAGGCGGAATCCGCACGCGAGATGGCCGACGTCGACGCGTTCGAGGAAATCGGTCTGCGGATTGCCGGCGCAGCCGTCGCCTCCGGCGTCACGCCTGCTGCCCGGGCGCCGAGCCGCCGCGACGAGAAACGTGTCGCGGAGGCGGTGCGGCGCATTGAGCTGGATGCCGACCGGCCGGTCTCGCTTGCTGCGCTTGCAAGCGAGACGGCGACCAGCCCGTATCATTTCCTGCGCACGTTCCGACGCGTCGCGGGCATGACGCCCTACCAGTTCCTGCTGAAAACCCGGCTGCACAGGGCGGCGGTGCGGCTGCGCATGTCGGACGAGGCGATCTCGACGATCGCCTTCGAGGCGGGGTTCAACGACTTGTCGACCTTCAACCACCGTTTCCGGCGCGTGATGGGGGAGACGCCCGGCGCCTACCGGGTCCGGCGGCGAGGCGCTAAATTGCCGAATGCATCCGCCGTTCCGGCGTTGTGAAGCAAAAATTGGTCTGACAATGAGCTTTGCCCCGGCGGCTACGAAAAGCGCCTCGGCCATATCGTCGCAATCAGTGATATCCTTTTGAAATCACCACAAGAATCGACACTGGAAAACTACCGCGGACATTGGAGTTTCGACCCGGCTTCCTATATAAGCACCGAGTGATTCCCGATTAGATTGTGACCTGATTTGACCGACCAGAAGACACCGCGCGGCGCCGACGGCGGCCCCACCGGCATCGAGCCGATATCCATCATCGAGGAGATGCAGCGCTCCTACCTCGATTACGCCATGAGCGTGATCGTCAGCCGTGCGCTGCCCGATGTGCGCGACGGGCTGAAGCCGGTGCATCGCCGCATCCTCTATGCCGCCCATGAGAGCGGCTACCACTGGAACCGCAAATACGTGAAGTCGGCGCGCCCGGTCGCCGACGTGATGGGTAAATACCATCCGCATGGCGACGCCTCGATCTACGACGCCTTGGTGCGCATGGCGCAGGATTGGTCGCTGCGCGTGCCGCTGATCGACGGGCAGGGCAATTTCGGCTCGATCGACGGTGATCCGCCGGCGGCGATGCGTTACACTGAATCGCGCCTGACGAAGGTCGCGCATGAGTTGCTGGAAGACATCGACAAGGACACCGTCGATTTCCAGGACACTTATGATGCGTCCGGCAGCGAGCCGAAAGTCCTGCCGGCGCGCTTTCCAAATCTGTTGGTCAACGGCTCCGGCGGCATCGCCGTCGGCATGGCCACCAACATCCCGCCGCACAATCTGGGCGAGGTCTGCAACGGCGCCATCGCCCTCATCGACAATCCGGCGATCGATCTGCCGGCGTTGATGGAGATCATTCCGGGGCCGGATTTCCCGACCGGCGGCATCGTGCTCGGCCGCTCCGGCATCTACAGCGCCTATTCGACCGGCCGCGGTTCCATCGTCATGCGCGGGCGCGTCAACGTCGAGGCGCGCGGCAACGACCGTGAATCGATCGTCATCACCGAAGTTCCCTACCAGGTGAACAAGTCGTCGATGATCGAGAAGATGGCGGAGCTGGTGCGCGACAAGCGCATAGAGGGCATTTCCGACATCCGCGACGAGAGCGACCGCCAGGGTTACCGCGTCGTCATCGAACTGAAGCGCGACGCGGTCGCCGACGTCATTCTCAACCAGCTCTACCGTTTCACGCCGCTGCAGACGTCGTTCGGCGCCAATATGGTGGCGCTGAACGGCGGCAAGCCGGAATTGCTGACGCTGACCGACATGCTGAAGGCGTTTGTCGCCTTCCGCGAGGACGTGATCAGCCGGCGCACGAAATTCCTGCTGCGCAAGGCGCGCGACCGCGCCCATGTGCTGGTCGGCCTTGCCATTGCCGTCGCCAACATCGACGAGGTCATAAAGCTGATCCGCACCGCGCCGGACCCGCAGACGGCGCGCGAGCAGTTGATGGAGCGGCGCTGGCCCTCAGGCGACGTCGAATCGCTGATCCTGCTGATCGACGATCCGCGCCACCGCATCAACGAGGACGGCACCTACAATTTGTCCGAGGAACAGGCGCGCGCCATCCTCGAACTGCGCCTGCAGCGCCTGACCGCGCTCGGCCGCGACGAAATCGCCGACGAGTTGAACACGATCGGCGACGAGATCAAGGACTACCTGGACATCCTGTCGTCCCGCGCCCGCATTCAGCAGATCGTCAAGAACGAGCTTGCCGCCGTCCGCGACGAGTTCGGCACGCCGCGCCGCACCGAGCTCTCCGAGGGCGGGGCTGATATGGAAGACGAGGATCTGATCCAGCGCGAGGACATGGTCGTGACGGTCAGCCATTCCGGCTACATCAAGCGCGTGCCGTTATCGCTCTACCGGGCGCAGCGGCGCGGTGGCAAGGGCCGATCCGGAATGTCGACCAAGGAAGAGGATTTCGTCACTAGGCTGTTCGTTGCCAACACACACACGCCGGTGCTGTTCTTCTCCTCGCGTGGCATCGTCTACAAGGAAAAGGTCTGGCGCCTGCCGATCGGCAATCCGCAGTCGCGCGGCAAGGCGCTGATCAACATGCTGCCGCTGGAGCAGGGCGAACGCATCACCACCATCATGCCGCTGCCTGAGGACGAGACCAGCTGGGGCGAGCTCGACGTGATGTTCGCCACCACCCGCGGCACGGTGCGCCGCAACAAGCTGTCGGACTTCGTCCAGGTCAACCGCAACGGCAAGATCGCCATGAAGCTGGAAGAGGAAGGCGACGAGATCCTCGGCGTCGAGACCTGCACCGACAATGACGACGTGCTTCTGACCGCAAGCTCCGGCCAGTGCATCCGCTTCTCGGTCAGCGACGTGCGCGTCTTCCAGAGCCGCAACTCGGTCGGCGTGCGCGGCATCGCCATGGCTGCCACCGACCGGGTGATCTCGATGGCGGTGATCGAACATGTCGAGGCGCCGCCGGCCGAGCGCGCCGCTTATCTCAGGCGAGTGGCGGCGGAAAGGCGGCTCGCCGCCGGCATTGCGGCGGGCGAGGACGAAGACATCCAGCTCACCAATGAGGAGGTCGGCGAGGAGACGGAGCTTTCCGACGAGCGCTACGAATTCCTCAAGGCACACGAGCAGTTCGTGCTGACGGTGACGGAGTATGGCTACGGCAAGCGTTCGTCTTCCTATGATTTCCGCCTCACAGGGCGCGGCGGCAAGGGCATCCGGGCCACCGATGTGTCGAAAGTGGCTGAGATCGGCCGTCTGGTGGCGACTTTCCCGGTCGGCAATGACGACCAGATCATGCTTGTCTCGGATGGCGGCACCGTCATCCGCGTGCCGGTCAACGGCATTCGTTTCGCCAGCCGGGCCACCAAGGGCGTGACCATCTTCAACACGGCCGACGGCGAGAAGGTCGTTTCGGTGGAGCGGATATCGGAACCGCAATCGGACGAGGAAGCCGAAGAAGGTGTCGAGGGCGACGCAACTCTGGATACCGGTACTGAAGACGTTGGCCCGGACAACAACGCCGAGTAGGTCTTGACGGGCAATGCCGGCCCGATGGGCCGGCGCCGTCAACAGCTAGCGGTGGCGAAACGGCTTGCGGATACCAAAGGCTCCGAGCCGCTTGGCACTGGACTTGGCGCGGACGCGCTCTGCTTCCTGATGCAGCCCGAATACGGTGGCGATCAGCATGGCGACGGTCATTGCGGTGGCGAGCATGTAGATCAGCATGTGCGTGTCTCCTGCACCAAGCAACGATTAAATGGGGTTTTGGTTTCATCTCCTGAAGCTGCAACCTAGTGAACGCTGCGTGAAGGCTTCGTGATCGGCCCGTTCATTGGTCGTTCATTTCGGCCAAAAGGTTCACACAAAGCGCATCGCGATTACCGTGGCTCAGGCGTTGCGCTTTGAGGCTCTATTTGGGTGCATGTCGTTGTCCAAATCCGCTGCACACTTTTGGGCGACATGCATTGGCGGCTCGCTGATCGGATTTGCCTTTGCGAGAGAGGCTCGCTAGAAGCACCTGCCATGACCGAACGCATCGCCCTTTATGCCGGCTCCTTCGACCCGCTGACCAACGGCCATCTCGATGTGCTGAAGGCGTCGCTGGCCGTGGCGGACACAGTCTATGCGGCGATCGGCATTCATCCCGGCAAAAAGCCGCTGTTTTCGTTCGAGGAACGGGTCGGCCTCATCGAAGCAGCGACGAAGGCCGAATTTGGCCGCGACGGCGCGCGCATCAAGATTGTCGCTTTCGACGGGCTGGTCATCGACGCGGCCAGGAAGCAGGGCGCCTCGATCATGATCCGCGGCCTGCGCGACGGCACCGATCTCGACTACGAGATGCAGATGGCCGGCATGAACGAGACGATGGCGCCGGAACTGCAGACAGTTTTTCTGCCCGCCAGCCCTTCGGTGCGAACCATTACCGCCACACTTGTTCGTCAGATAGCCTCCATGGGAGGCGACATCCGCCCCTTCGTGCCGGCGGCTGTGGCCGGCGCACTTACCGCCAAATTCGCGAAATAATGCGTGTCGCCCCAACGTGGAACCCGGTTTTGGGACAACGACACTTGAAACAAAGGTTTTCGGAGAAATATCCATGCCGCTCAAAAGGCTCGCCACCTGCTTTGTCGTTGTTTTCAGTCTTGTGGCTGCAACCGTTTCGGCGTTCGCGGTCGATCCGGAAAACACCATGATCATAACGCTGAAGGGCGGCGACGTGACAATCGCGCTCAGGCCCGATCTCGCGCCGAAGCATGTCGAGCAGATCAAGAAGCTGGTTCGTCAGGGCGCTTACGACAACGTCGCTTTCCACCGCGTCATCGACGGCTTCATGGCGCAGACCGGCGACGTGAAGTTCGGCAACATGAAGAACGGCTTCAACGCCGATGCTGTCGGTACTGGTGGTTCCGATCTTCCCGACCTACCGGCCGAATTCTCGACGTCCGAGCGCTACGAGCGCGGCGTGGTCGGCATGGCCCGCTCGCAGGACCCGGATTCCGCCAATTCCCAGTTCTTCATCATGTTCGCGCCGGCGCCGCCGCTCGATGGCCAGTACACTATCGTCGGTAATGTCGAGAACGGCATGGAGTTGGTGGACCAGATAAAGAAAGGCGATGCGGCACAGAACGGGGTTGTCACTGATCCCGATCGCATGATCAAGGTTCGCATCGCCGCCGACGGCAAGTAAACCCATTCGTTTCAAAGGATATTCTGACATGACCGAGATCAAGGACCGCGAGAACGCGCTCATCATGGAAACGACCAAGGGCAAGGTCGTCATCGAACTGTTTCCCGATCTGGCGCCTGGCCATGTCGGCCGCGTCAAGGAACTGGCGCGCGAAGGCGCTTATGACGGCGTGGTGTTCCATCGCGTCATCGAGGGATTCATGGCGCAGACCGGCGACGTGAAATTCGGCAATTCCACCAAGCCCTCTTTCGCACCGGCGCGCGCTGGCACGGGCGGCTCCGACAAGCCCGACCTGAAGGCGGAGTTCTCCAACGCCAATCACGGCCGCGGCACCTGCTCGATGGCGCGCTCGCAGAATCCGAACTCGGCCAATTCGCAGTTCTTCATCTGCTTCGACGATGCCGCCTTCCTCAACCGCCAATACACGGTCTGGGGCCAGGTCATCGAGGGCATGGACAATGTCGACAAGATCAAGCGCGGCGAGCCGGTGCCGGATCCCGACAAGATCGTGTCGCTGAAGGTGGCGGCCGATGTGAAATGACCTACCGGGCTGTCGCGGCTATCACTCTGATGCTTGTCGCGGCGGCCACTCCGGCGCTGGCGACGGAATCGATTGTTTGCAGTGCTGAAGGCGACGCGGCATCGATCGACGTCCTGATGGGGCACACTGCAGTCGTCGCGGTTGCGCGTGTATGGCTTGATGCCGGCGGCAGGAACTGGACCACCGACGGTCAGCCGGGTTCGACGAAAGTCATCGTCGGACAGGCATTCGAGGACGACCAGCACATGGCTATCGATCTCACCGATGAGGGCATCAGCTCGATCGTCGCCAAATTGCGACTGGTCAAGGCCAGCGAACAGTCCAATTTCGCAATGGGCGGCACGCTGAGCATCGACGGTGTTGGCGCCTGGGCGGTGACCTGCCCGGAATTTTGAGGCGGGATTTTCTTGCGCGTCGATCTTTTCGACTTTGATCTGCCGGAGGAGCGTATCGCGCTTCGACCGGCAGAACCGCGCGACAGCGCCAAAATGCTGGTTGTCAGGCCGGGTGAGAGGCGCGAAGACCGGACGGTGCGCGAGCTGCCGTCCCTGCTCGAGACCGGTGACGTGCTGGTCTTCAACGACACCAAGGTCATTCCGGCACAGTTAAAAGGCATCAGGCGGCGCGGCGAGGCGGTGGCGCAAGTCGAAGCCACGCTGCACATGCGGGTGGCTCCCGACCGCTGGCTGGCTTTCATGCGGCCGGGCAAGCGCATCGCCGCCGGTGACCGCGTCCATTTCGGCCATGACGCCAATTCCTGCTTTCTCGGCCAGCTCGATGCCACGGTGATCGAGAAGGGCGAGGCCGGCGAGGCTTTGCTCGGTTTTGACCTCTCAGGTCCGTTTCTCGATGAGGCGTTGCACGCCGTCGGTCACATTCCGCTGCCGCCTTACATCGCTTCGAAGCGCGACGACGACGAACGCGACCGCAACGACTACCAGACCATCTATGCTAGGGAGGAGGGGGCCGTGGCGGCACCCACTGCCGGCCTGCATTTCACGCCCGAGCTTTTCGCGGCGCTGGATGCGAAAGGCGTCGAGCGGCGTTTCGTCACCCTGCATGTCGGCGCCGGCACGTTCCTGCCGGTGAAAGTCGACGACACCGCCGATCACAAGATGCATGCCGAGATCGGTTCGGTCAGCCCGGAAACCGCCGAGGCGCTGAACGCGGCGAAAGCGCGCGGCGGGCACATCATCGCCGTCGGTACGACGTCGCTGCGCCTGCTGGAGAGCGCCGCGCGGGAGGACGGCACATTGGCTGGATGGTCGGGTCCGACCGACATCTTCATCACCCCCGGCTACCGTTTTAAGGCCGCCGACATGCTGCTGACCAATTTCCATCTGCCGCGTTCGACGCTGTTTATGCTGGTTTCGGCGTTTTGTGGTCTGGAAACAATGCGAGCGGCCTATGCGCATGCCATCGAGAACAGCTACAGGTTCTACTCCTACGGAGATGCAAGCCTTCTGTTCAAAGAGGAGAACGATGGACGCGCGCCCGGTATAGGACAAGAAATTCAATGACTAAGGCGTTCACCTTCGAGGTGCTGGCGACCGACGGGAAAGCGCGGCGCGGTTCCATCACTATGCCGCGCGGAGAAATCCGCACGCCAGCCTTCATGCCGGTCGGCACCGGCGGCACGATCAAGACCATGTATATGGATCAGGTGCGCGGCGTCGGCTCGGACATTATCCTTGGCAATACCTATCATCTGATGCTGCGGCCTGGCGCTGAACGTGTGGCGCGGCTTGGCGGTCTGCATGAATTCGCCCGCTGGCCGCATCCGATCCTGACCGACAGCGGCGGCTTCCAGGTAATGTCGCTGTCGAAACTGAGGAAACTCACCGAAAAGGGCGTCACCTTTCGCTCACATATTGATGGCGCCCCCTATGAGATGTCGCCCGAGCGCTCGATCGAAATCCAGGGACTGCTCGATTCCGATATCCAGATGCAGCTCGACGAATGCACCGCACTGCCGGCCATGGAGAAGGAGATCGAGCGGGCCATGGAGCTGTCGCTGCGCTGGGCCGAACGTTGCAAGACGGCATTCGGCGACCAACCGGGCAAGGCGATGTTCGGCATCGTCCAGGGCGGCGACATACCGGCCCTTAGGCTGCGCTCGGCGCAGGTGCTGAAAGCGATGGACCTCAAGGGCTACGCCATCGGCGGGCTGGCGGTCGGCGAGCCGCAAGCGGTGATGCTCGAAATGCTCGATATCACCTGCCCGGAGCTGCCGGCGGACAGGCCGCGCTATCTGATGGGTGTCGGCACGCCTGACGACATATTGAAATCGGTGGCACGCGGCATCGATATGTTCGATTGCGTGATGCCGACGCGCGCCGGCCGTCATGGCCTCGCCTATACAAGGCGCGGCAAGGTCAATCTGCGCAACGCTCGCCATGCCGACGATCCGCGCCCGCTGGACGAGGAGAGCAACTGCCCGGCCGCCAGAGATTATTCACGCGCCTATCTGCACCATCTGGTCCGCTCGCAAGAGGCGCTGGGGGCGATGCTGCTGACCTGGAACAATCTTTCCTACTACCAGAGGCTGATGCAGGATATTCGTGCCGCCATCGAAGCCGGCGCCTTCGAGGCGCGGGCGGCGGCAATTTCCGAGGGCTGGGCAAGGGGCGATATCCCGGTGATGTGAGCGGGCCCTCGCAGCGAAGCGAACGCGCGCAGGCATAGCCTGCGCTTGGCAGCGCTCCACAGTCTCATCGCCCGCGTGCATCCGTCGTTTGGCTGTACTAAAGCTTCCCTCAGGTCGCGTTCTGCCTGAGCGCCGACCTGATGCTTGAAAGCCGGGCGGCAGTCTGCCACAAGGGCCGCTTATGCGTGTAAGTTGAGCAGGACCGGGCAATGAAGGCATTTTTCGTGCAGATAAAGTGCGATCTGGGCAGGGCCTATGACGTTGCCGGCGCATTGGCCGATGCCGAGATCGCTTCGGAAATCTACTCGACAGCCGGCAACTACGATTTGCTCGCCAAATTCTATGTCGACGACGAGGAAGACATAGGCCACTTCGTCAACGAGAGGGTGCAGATTCTTCCCGGCATCAAGGACACGTTTACGGTCGTCACCTTCCGCGCCTTCTGAGTGACGCCGGCCCCTGCCCGGGCACAAGGCAAAGCCTCACCCAGCCATATCGGCGCTGCCCTATTTTTAGGCAGGTCGCGACATACTGATCGCCAGCATCCTCCAAATCACCGATTGCGCTTGATTTTCTCCCGTGACGCCAGTGAAATGGTCTCACAGGGGAGTATGCGATTGGCAGCGTTCGACGAAATGCTTCCGGAAATCTCCGGATTGAGAAAACCGTATTCGGCTTACGACCGCTGGCTGAAGGAGCAGGATCCGGCCAGGCTGACCGAGAAGATGCAGGACGCCGAACGCGTCTTTCGCAAGACCGGCATCACCTTTGCCGTCTATGGCGAGCAGGAAGCCTCCGAACGCCTTATTCCCTTCGATATCGTTCCGCGCATCATTTCCGGCAACGAATGGCGACGGCTGACGCAAGGCATCGAGCAGCGCGTCCAGGCGCTGAACGCGTTTCTCGACGATATCTACCACCGCCAGGAGATATTGCGCGCCGGGCGCGTGCCCAAGGAATTGATCGCCAGAAACGAGGCGTTCCTGCCGGAGATGATCGGGGTAAGGCCGCCGGCCGGCGTCTACACCCATATCATCGGCGTCGATATCGTGCGCATCAGCGAGAACGAATTCTACGTGCTGGAGGACAATGCGCGGACGCCGTCCGGCGTGTCCTACATGCTGGAGAATCGCGAGACGATGATGCAGCTCTTTCCCGAGCTGTTCCAGCAGATCAAGGTGCGGCCGGTGGAAAACTATCCGCAGCTCTTGCGCCAGTCGCTGGCGGCGGTGCGGCCGCAAAGCACCAAGGGTGCGCCGACCATTGCCGTGCTGACGCCGGGCAGCTTCAACTCCGCCTATTTCGAACATGCCTTCCTTGCCGACCAGATGGGCGTGCAGCTTGTCGAGGGGCAGGATCTGCGCGTCGTCGATGGCCACGTCGCGATGCGCACGACCGAAGGCTACAAGCAGATCGATGTGCTTTATCGAAGGGTGGACGATTCTTTCCTCGATCCACTGACCTTCCGTCCGGACTCGGCACTTGGAGTGCCGGGCATCATGGATGTCTACCGCGCCGGCAACATCACCATCGCCAATGCGCCGGGAACTGGCATCGCCGACGACAAGGCGATCTATTCCTACATGCCCGAGATCGTCGAATTCTACACTGGCCGCAAGGCAATCCTCGGCAACATCCCGACCTGGCGCTGCTCGGAGCCGGACAGCCTGAAATACGTGCTCGAACATATCGACGAGCTGGTGGTGAAGGAGGTGCACGGCTCAGGCGGCTACGGCATGCTGGTCGGGCCGGCGGCGACCAAGAAGGAATGCGAGGATTTTTCCAAGAAACTCGCGGCAAAACCGTCGAACTACATCGCCCAGCCAACGCTGGCGCTGTCGACCTGTCCGATCCTGACCGACAAAGGGCTGGCGCCGCGCCATGTCGACCTCAGGCCCTACGTGCTGGTTTCCGACCGCATCCAGATCGTGCCGGGCGGGCTGACGCGCGTGGCGCTGAAGGAAGGCTCGCTGGTGGTCAACTCATCGCAGGGCGGCGGCACCAAGGATACGTGGGTGCTGGATGATTGAGACGGGTAAGTAGTGAATAGTCAGTAGTCAGTACTCAGTAGTAGAGGAAAAGCACAATGCCGTACTCCGTCAAAATCCAAACATTCACCATGCACTACTCGCCTCTCACTACTCACTAGCCCGAAGGGCAGCCCCGCATGCTTCTCGGCCGCACCGCCAACGGGCTCTACTGGATGAACCGCTACATCGAGCGGGCGGAAAACATGGCGCGGCTGGTCGATGCCGGGCTGCGCATGGCGCTGACCCGTACCCAGAACGCCTCCGAAGAGTGGAATTCGGTGCTGCTCAGCGCCGGTTCGGACGCTGCCTTCACGCAGAAATATTCCGACTATACCGCCGCCAACGTCGCGGATTTCCTGCTTCGCGACACGTCGAACCCGTCGAGCACGATGGCGTCGATCGAGACGGCCCGCAACAACGCCCGCATGGTGCGCACCGCGCTGACGCGCGAAACCTGGGAAAGCATCAACGAGGCCTGGATGTCGCTGAAGCGCATGCTGGCCAAGCCGATCGACGAACGCGACCTGCCCAGCGTGCTCGACGCGATCAAGCGCGAAACGGCGCTGATCCGCGGTTCATTCTACGGCACCATGCTGCGCAACGAGATCTTCGATTTCTCGCAGCTCGGCACCTATGTCGAACGCGCCGACAACACGGCACGCATCCTGGACGTGAAGTATTACGTGCTGTTGCCGTCGATCTCGTGGGTCGGCTCGACGCTCGACAATTATCAGTGGGAATCGATCCTACGTTCGGTGTCGGCGCACCGCTCCTATCGTTGGGTATACGAGGCCGACTACAAGCCGAGCAACATTGCCGACTATCTGGTCCTCAATGTTCGAATGCCGCGCTCGCTGACCTTCTGCTACCGTTTCCTGACGGAGCACCTGAAATTCCTGGGCGACGATTATGGCGAACGCCACGCCTGTCATGCGACAGCCGGCAAGACCCAGGCCATGCTGACGGCCGGCTCGATCAAGGACATATTCGACGCCGGCCTGCACGAATTCCTGGCCAATTTCATTCGCGACAACACTAGGCTCGGCGACGAGATCGCGCACGACTACAGGTTCTATTGAGCATGATCCCGGAAAGTGAACGCCGGTTTCCGGTAAAGATCATGCTCAGGGGACGAGAGCAATGCGGCTGAAGATCACCCACCGGACCGAATACCGCTACGATGCGCCGGTGCATTATCTATTGCAGCGGTTGCGGCTGCTTCCAGTCAGCGGGCCGACGCAGACCGTTTTGTCCTGGGCGCTGACGATCGAAGGGGCACGCGAGGAAGTGCGCTTCATCGACCATTTCGGCAACGATACGCGGCTGTTGAGCGTCGAAGGTGAGCGCGATTTCATCACCGTCGAGGCATCAGGCGAGGTGGTGACACGCGACACCGCTGGCGTCTCCGGGCCACATCAGGGTTTCGCGCCGCTCTGGCTGTTTGGCCATGAAACCCCGTTGACCACGATCGGGAGCGGCATTCGCGAAATCGCGGCCTCGGTCGGCGAGGGGACCGATATCGAAAGGCTGCACCGGCTGATGGCCGTGATCGGCGAGCAAGTGGCTTATACGCCGGGTACCACCAATGCGGCGACCCCGGCCGAGGACGCGCTGGCGCTCAAGACCGGCGTCTGCCAGGACCACAGCCACATCTTTGCCGCCGCGGCGCGCGCCATGGGGTTTCCGGCCCGCTACGTCAGCGGCTATTTGATGATGGATGCGGCGGTCGAGCAGGCGGCAAGCCATGCCTGGGCTGAGGCGCATGTTGCGGGCCTCGGCTGGGTCGCGTTCGACGTCGCCAACGGCATTTCGCCCGACGAACGCTATGTAAAGGTGGCGACCGGCCGTGATTACCGCGATGCCACGCCGGTGTCGGGAATTCGGCTGGGACAAGCGGAAGAACAGCTTGCGGTCACCGTCACCGTGGAGCAGTAATCCACGGCAAGATTGCTGCCAAAGAGATTCGATGACCTATTGCGTCGGCCTGAAGATCGATCGCGGGCTCGTGTTCATGTCGGACACGCGTACTAATGCCGGCATGGATTCGATCTCGACCTTCAAGAAGATGCATGTCTGGGAAGAGCCGGGCGAGCGCGTCATCGTGCTGATGTCGGCCGGCAATCTGGCGACGACGCAGGCGGTCGTCAGTTTGCTCGACGAACGCACCAAGGCGGTGGCCGATCGCCACGCCACTCTGCTCGAAACGCCGTCTATGTATCAGACGGTGCGGATGGTCGGCGACACCGTTAAGGAAGTCATCGCCAGTTCGTCGCCGGCAGGCGAAAAGGCCGATTCCTATTTCAATGCCTCCTTTATCCTCGGCGGCCAGATCAAGGGCAGCGCGCCGCGGCTGTTCATGATCTATCCGGAAGGCAATTTCATCGAATCGACCGATGACACGCCGTTTTTCCAGATCGGCGAGACCAAATACGGCAAGCCGATCATCATCCGCGCCTATGAAAAGACGATGAGTTTCGCCGAGACGGTGAAACTCCTGCTGGTGTCGTTCGACTCGACGCTGAAATCGAACCTGTCGGTCGGTCTGCCGCTTGACCTGCTGTTCTACGAAAAGGATGCCTTCAAGGTCAGCCTGAAGAAACGGATAGCCCAGGACGATCAATATTATCGCACGATCTCGGACGGCTGGTCGAACGCGCTCAAGACCGCTTTCGCGAGCCTGCCCGATTTTCCCGAATGAAAGCCTCCGTTTTTCGTGCTCTTTGATTTCTGGGCTCGATGCGACGGAGAGGAAAATGAATAGCAACGAATTCCGGGAATGGTCGATGTACGCGGCCGAATGGGGTGCCGACTACAGGAGCACACTTCGCGAAAGACCGGTGCGACCGCTTGTCGAGCCGGGCGAAATCTCTAGAAGCATCGATGTCTCGCCGCCGGAAGAGGGCGAAACGATGCAGGCAATCTTCGCCGACTTCGAGCAAAAAATCCTACCGGGCATGACACATTGGCAGCATCCGCGCTTCTTCGCCTATTTCCCGGCCAACGCCGCACCGGTCTCGGTGGTGGCCGAATATCTGGTCTCGGTGATGGCCGCGCAATGCATGCTCTGGCAGACCTCGCCGGCAGCGACCGAACTCGAGACGCGCGTCGTCGACTGGATGCGTCAGGCGCTTAGCCTGCCGGAAGGGTTTTCCGGCGTGATGCAGGATTCGGCATCGTCGGCGACGCTTGCCGCCGTGCTGACCATGCGCGAGCGCGCGCTAGACTGGCAGGGCAACAAGAAGGGCCTGCAAGGCCAGCCGATATTGCGCATCTATTCTTCCGACCAGGTCCATACTTCCATCGACCGGGCGATCTGGGTATCGGGCATTGGCGAGGACAATCTCGTCCGCATTCCGGTTGCTGGCCGCCGTCGCGCCATGGATGTCACAGCCCTCGAAGCGGCGATCGTCGCCGACCGGGATGCGGGCATGCTGCCGGCCGGCATCATCACTTGTGTCGGCGGCACCAGCACCGGCGGCACCGATGACATCGCCGGCGTCGCCGCTGTGGCTAAGCGGTACGGGCTCTATCTGCATGTCGATGCCGCCTGGGCCGGATCGGCGATGATATGTCCGGAATACCGGCATTTCTGGGCCGGCGCGGAGCACGCGGATTCCATCGTCTTCAATCCGCACAAATGGCTGGGCGCGCAGTTCGACTGCTCGATGCAGTTCATCCGCCGGCCGGAAGACCTAGTGCGGACGCTCGCCATCAAGCCGGATTACCTGAAGACGCATGGACGCGACGGAATCATCAACTATTCCGAATGGTCGGTGCCGCTCGGGCGGCGCTTTCGCGCACTGAAACTGTGGTTCCTGCTGCGCGCCCACGGGCTGGAAAATCTCCGGACCATGATCCGCAACCATGTCGCCTGGAGCGAAGGCCTTGCCGCGCGGCTGGCTCGGGAACCGGATTTCGAGATCGTCACGGAACCGATGCTGTCGCTGTTCTCGTTCCGGCATCTGGCGGAAGCCGGCATCGATTCGGACAAACACAATCTGCGGCTGGTCAACGCGATCAACGACGATGGCCGCATCTATCTGACTCAGACACGGGTGGACGGGCAGATCGCGATCCGCTTTCAAGTCGGTCAGTTCGAGACGACGGCGGCGGATATCGACACCGCTTTCGAGGTCATCACCGAAATCGCCCGCGGTCTTGGTTGAGTTGAAATGGTCGGCAAAGTTGCGCGGTGGTTGTCTTTGGACGGATGTAATTTCGTTAGCCGGCTTATGCCTTTTCATCACTTTCGTTTTCCGCTATAGACAAGAAAAGCGAAAACGAGAGGCCCCCAAATGTATCTGTCGCCGCGTCATTCCGAAATCATCCAGATGGCCAAGGACAATGGCCGCGTGCTGGTCGACGATCTGGCAACGCATTTCAACGTGACGCCGCAGACCATCCGCAAGGACCTTAACGACCTGTGCGACCAGCGGCTGCTGTCGCGGATTCATGGCGGGGCGCTGTTCCCGTCCGGCATCGAAAACATGGAATATGAGGCGAGACGCAAGATCGCCGCCGAGGAGAAGGAGGCGATCGGCCGCGCAGCAGCCAGGCTTATCCCGGACAATGCCTCGCTGTTCATCAATATCGGCACCACGACGGAGTCGGTCAGCAAGGCGCTCCTTGATCATACCGGATTGATGGTGATCACCAATAATATCAATGTTGCCAATAGGATGCGCATATACCCTTCCATCGAAGTCGTTATTGCCGGCGGGGTTGTACGCGGCTCCGATGGTGGCGTGGTCGGCGAAGCGGCGGTCGATTTCATCAGGCAGTTCAAGGTCGACTACGCGGTGATCGGCGCCTCGGCGATCGACCATGACGGTGCGTTGCTCGATTTCGATTTTCGTGAAGTGAAGGTGGCGCAGGCGATCATCGCCAATGCCCGGCATGTCATCCTCGTTTCCGACCAGACCAAATTCGAGCGGACGGCGCCGGTCCGCATCGGCCATCTGTCGCAGGTCAACACCTTCATCACCGACCGTTGCGACATCCCGTCGGTACGCAAGATCTGCCAGGAGGCAGAGGTTCAGCTGATCGAAACGTCGCTCTCGTAAGGGTGCCGTAGCGGCAATTGCTGCTGTTTATATTTCGTTTGACATTCGTTCCCATTTCGAAATAATCCCATCACGGTTTCGTAAAAACCTAAAAATGCTGCAATGCGAAATCCGGGAGGACTTATTGTGGACGCACCCCCGATCCATGACATCTTCGTCATCGGTGGCGGTATCAACGGCTGCGGCATCGCCCGCGATGCGGTTGGGCGCGGCTTCTCGGTCTTCCTTGCCGAAATGAACGATCTGGCCAGCGGAACCTCCTCCGGTTCGACCAAACTGATCCATGGCGGCTTGCGCTATCTCGAGTTCTACGAATTCCGCCTGGTGCGCGAGGCGCTTATGGAGCGCGAAATTCTCTGGAAGAATGCGCCGCACATCATCTGGCCGATGCGCTTCGTGCTGCCCTATGCCAAGGGTTTGCGTCCGGCCTGGCTGATCAGGCTCGGCCTTTTCCTTTACGACCACATTGGCGGGCGCAAATTGCTGCCGGCGACCAAGACGCTGGACATGGCAAAGGACCCAGCCGGCAAGCCGCTGAAGCCGTTGTTTCGCCAGGCCTTCGAATATTCCGACGCCTGGGTCAACGATGCGCGGCTGGTGGCCCTGAACGCCCGCGACGCCGCCGATCGCGGCGCAACGATCCGAACCCGCACGAAAGTCGTCGGCGCACGCCGTGAAGCCGAACTTTGGACGGTCAGACTGGAAAACGCGCAGACCGGGGACACCGAGGAGGTCAAGGCGCGGCTTTTGGTCAACGCCGCCGGTCCATGGGTCGACCATGTGCTGGCTGCTACGGTCGGCTTGAACGAGGTGCACAATGTCCGGCTGGTACAGGGCAGCCATATCGTCATCGGCAAGAAGTTCGACGATCCGCGCGCCTATTTCTTCCAGAACAAGGATGGCCGCATCATCTTTGCTATCCCCTACGAGGAAGAGTTCACGCTGATCGGCACCACTGACCAGGACTATGCTGGCGACCCGCACGACGTGAAGATCAGCGACGCCGAGATCGATTATCTCTGTGCCGCGGCGAGCGAATATTTCGCGCAGCCGGTCAAGCGTTCGGACATCGTCTGGACCTATTCCGCCGTGCGCCCGCTTTATGACGACGGCGCCTCGAAGGCGCAGGAAGCAACCCGCGATTATGTGCTGAAGACCGACGGCGGCGAGGGCACGGCGCCGATCATCAACACCTTCGGCGGCAAGATCACCACCTATCGCCGGCTGTCTGAATCGATGCTCGAGAAAATCGAGGGTTTTCTCGGCAAGCGCGGCAAGCCGTGGACGGCAAACGCGCCGCTGCCGGGCGGCGATTTCCCGGCCAGCGGTTTCGACGCCGAAGTGGCGAAACTGAAAACGGCCTATCCGTTCCTCGACGCACGTCTGGCGCGCCGCCTGAGCCGGCTTTACGGAACTCGCGCAAGGATGCTGCTGGGCCTCGCCAGATCGAATGCCGACCTTGGCCGCAACTTTGGCGCCGATCTCTATGAGGCCGAAGTGCGCTACCTCGTTCAATATGAATGGGCGATGACGGCTGAAGATGTATTGTGGCGCAGGACCAAGCGCGGCCTGCATCTGAGCCGCGAGCAGACGGCAGCGCTCGACGAATTCATGCGCGGGATAAGCCGGCGCCATGTCGCGGCTGCCGAATAGTCATGCAGAAAGCCTGGGAGGAGGCATCATGCTGGAACTGAGAAACGTGACGAAGACGGTCGGGGCGACGGAGCATATACGCGACGTGTCGCTGACGCTTCAGCACGGCTCGCTCAATGTCCTTCTCGGGCCGACGCTTTCCGGCAAGACCAGCCTGATGCGGCTGATGGCCGGCCTTGATGTGCCGACATCCGGCTCGGTCTGGTTCGATGGCAAGGATGTCACCGGCATCCCGGTGCAGAAGCGCAACGTCGCCATGGTCTACCAGCAGTTCATCAATTATCCGGCGATGACCGTCTACGAGAACATCGCCTCGCCGCTGAGGGTGGCCGGGACTGAGCGGGCAAAGATCGACAAGGAGGTGCGCAGTGCGGCAGCCCTTCTCAAGCTGACGCCCTATCTCGACCGCACGCCGCTCAGCCTCTCCGGTGGCCAGCAGCAGCGCACCGCGCTGGCGCGCGCTATCGTCAAGAACGCCAGCCTCGTGCTGCTCGATGAGCCGCTCGCCAACCTCGACTACAAGCTGCGCGAGGAGTTGCGCGCTGAATTGCCGAAAATCTTCGCGGCGACCGGCACCATTTTCGTCTACGCCACTACGGAGCCGCACGAAGCCTTGCTGCTCGGCGGCAACACGGCGACGCTTTCCGAAGGCCGCATCACTCAGTTCGGCCCGACGATCGAGGTCTTCCGCAGGCCGAACGACCTCGTCACGGCCAAGACATTCGCCGATCCGCCGCTCAACACGATCGTGCTGAAGAAGAGCGGTTCGAGCTTCCTTCTTGATGGTGGGGTGAACCTCCCGGTGCCGGCTGAACTCGCCGGTATTGCCGATACGAGCTACACGATCGGCTTCCAGCCTCACCATCTCTCTCTTGCCCGGCCGAGCCCGTCGGCGGTTCCGGTGAGAGCCAAGGTGTCGGTCACCGAAATCACCGGTTCTGAAAGCTTTGTGCATCTCGATTTCGCCGACGTCCGCTGGGTGATGCTGGAGCACGGCATCCTGGTGTTCGAACCGGACCAGACCATCGAGGTGTTCATCGACCCGCGGCACATCATGGTGTTCGACGCGAACGGCCGCTCGGCCGCGCCGCCACAGATGCTGGCGGCTTGAGGGAGGAGGGCACATGGCGCGCATCGACTGCAACCACATCCGCCACGCGTACGGGCCGCATCCGAAGTCGGACAAGGACTATGCGCTGAAGGAGGTGCATCACGCCTTCGAGGATGGCGGCGCCTATGCGCTGCTGGGGCCGTCGGGCTGCGGCAAGACCACGCTGCTCAACATCATTTCCGGCCTGTTGTACCCCTCGCATGGCGAGCTTCTGTTCGACGGCAAGGACGTGACCAATCTGTCGACGCAGGAGCGCAACATCGCGCAGGTGTTCCAGTTCCCGGTCATCTACGACACCATGACCGTCTACGATAATCTGGCCTTCCCGCTGCGCAACCGCGGCGTTCCAGAACCCGACGTCGACCGCAAGGTGCGCGAAACGCTAGAAATGACGGGGTTGGCCGATATGGCCAAAAGAAAGGCGAGGGGGCTGACCGCCGACCAGAAGCAGAAGATCTCGCTCGGACGCGGGCTGGTGCGCTCCGATGTCAACGCGATCCTGTTCGACGAACCGCTGACCGTAATCGACCCGCACATGAAGTGGGTGCTGCGCTCGCAGTTGAAGCAGCTGCACAGGCGCTTCGGTTTCACCATGGTCTATGTCACGCACGACCAGACCGAGGCGCTCACCTTCGCCGAAAACGTCGTCGTCATGTATGAGGGCGAGATCGTGCAGATCGGCTCTCCAGCCGAACTGTTCGAGCGTCCCAAGCACACATTCGTCGGCTATTTCATCGGCTCGCCGGGCATGAACGTCATGCCGGTCGCGGTCGAAGGCAGGAATGCGCGGCTCGGCAGCCAGACAATCGAATTGCCTGGCGCGCCAAAGGCTGGAACCTCAGGCGTGATCGAACTCGGCATCCGGCCCGAATATGTCAGGCTTGGCGCTAGCGGCATGCCGGTTTCAATCCGGAAGGTCGAGGATATCGGCCGCCACAAGGTGGTGCGCGCCAGTTTCGAAGGCCGCGACATAGCGGCGATCGTCGGCGAGGACGAGGACATTCCGGCCGATCCGAAGATCGCTTTCGACCCGGCCGGCATCAACATCTATGCCGATTCCTGGCGCGTCGAGATCGGAGGCTGAGCATGGAAAGGACCTGGAACAACAAGGCTTGGTTCATGGTGCTGCCGGTGCTCTTGCTGGTGGCTTTCTCGGCGATCATCCCGCTGATGACGGTCGTGAATTATTCGGTGCAAGACACTTTCGGCAACAACGTCTTCTTCTGGGCGGGCTCGGAATGGTTCGAAGAAATCCTGCATTCCGACCGTTTTTGGGAAGCGATGGGCCGCAACCTGGTGTTCTCGGCCATCATCCTCATCATCGAGATCCCGCTCGGCATCTTCATTGCGCTCAACATGCCGAAGAAGGGCTGGGGCGTTCCGGTCTGCCTGGTGCTGATGGCGTTGCCGCTGCTCATCCCGTGGAACGTCGTCGGCACGATCTGGCAGGTGTTCGGCCGCGTCGACATCGGTCTACTCGGATATTCGCTGCGGTCGCTCGGCTTCGACTACAACTACGTCAACGACCCGTTCGACGCCTGGGTCACCGTCATCGTCATGGACGTCTGGCACTGGACGAGCCTGGTGGTCCTGCTCTGCTACGCAGGGTTGGTCTCGATCCCCGACGCCTATTACCAGGCGGCGAAGATCGACGGGGCGTCGCGCTGGGCGATCTTCCGCTATATCCAGTTGCCCAAGATGAACCGTGTGCTGCTGATCGCGGTTCTGCTGCGCTTCATGGACAGTTTCATGATCTACACCGAGCCGTTCGTCGTCACCGGCGGCGGGCCCGGCAACACCACCACTTTCTTGTCGATCGATCTGGTGAAGCTGGCCATCGGAGAGTTCAACCTCGGTGAGGCGGCGGCCATGTCGATCGTCTATTTCCTGATTATCATGCTCCTGTCCTGGGTGTTCTACACCGTCATGACAGCCTACGACGCGGAGCGGTGAAATGGCACACCTCGACGAAACCACGGCCAACGAACGAACGCTGATGCGGCAAACCCCCGCTACAGCGGAAGCGCAGACGGCGAACGCCACGCTGGCACGCAAGATGCGGCGGCGGGGCGAGGAGTCGCGGTTCTGGTGGCTGGTGCCAACGATCTACATCATCTTCCTGATGCTGCCGATCTACTGGCTGGTCAACATGAGCTTCAAGACCAACCAGGAGATCCTCGGCGCCTTCTCGCTGTGGCCGAGAAACCCGACGATCGCCAACTACATGGTGATCTTCACCGACCCGTCCTGGTACAAAGGTTACATCAACTCGATCATCTATGTGGTTATGAACACGGTGATTTCCGTCGCAGTGGCGCTTCCAGCAGCATATGCCTTCTCGCGCTACCGTTTTCTCGGCGACAAGCACCTGTTTTTCTGGCTCTTGACCAACCGCATGGCGCCGCCGGCGGTGTTCGCACTGCCGTTCTTCCAGCTCTATTCGGCTTTCGGCTTGATCGACACGCACATCGCGGTGGCGCTCGCGCACTGCCTGTTCAACGTGCCGCTGGCGGTCTGGATTCTCGAAGGCTTCATGTCGGGCGTGCCGAAGGAAATCGACGAAACCGCCTATATCGACGGCTATTCCTTCCCGCGCTTCTTCCTCAAGATATTCATGCCGCTGATCGCGAGCGGAGTTGGTGTCGCGGCCTTCTTCTGCTTCATGTTCTCGTGGGTGGAGCTGCTGATCGCGCGGACGTTGACCACGACCGCCGCCAAGCCGATCGCCGCCATCATGACGCGCACGGTCTCGGCCTCGGGCCTCGACTGGGGCGTGCTGGCTGCAGCCGGCGTGCTCACCATCCTTCCGGGCGCGCTCGTGATCTGGTTCGTACGCAACTACATCGCCAAGGGCTTCGCCCTGGGGAGGGTATGATGGAACGAACGCAAGAGTTCGTGCGCAACACCATCGCCAAGGGCTTTGCCCTGGGGAGGGTGTGACATGAATCTCACCTGGATGGCATGGACGCTGCCGACGGCGGTCTTTTTCATCACGATCCTGGCGCTGCTCTGCGGCATGGCGATCTGGGAGTACGTTTCGCCAGGCGGCAATCCCCGGGTTGGCGTGCTGCGGTTCGAGACGACGCGTGGCGACCGTCTCTTCCTATCGCTGCTTGGCAGCGCCTTTATCCATCTCGCTTGGCTGGGTCTTGTCGGACCCAACCTGTGGTGGGCTCTCGCTCTCTCCGTGGTCTACGCCATCGGCGTGTTCCGCTACGTATAGAGGGGGAAACTGTTGGAGCGCCCGCGTGCCGGCGGCTGCTCCGATCGCACTTGAAACTGAAACAGTGGAGGAAATACATGAGACGGCAATTTTTGACATCGACGACTGCGCTTGTCCTGTTGCTCGGGGCAGGCAACGCCTATGCCGGAATGGATGAGGCCAAGGCGTTTCTCGACGCCGAGATCAAGGACATGTCGACGCTCGATCGCGCTGCCCAGGAAGCCGAGATGCAGTGGTTCATCGATGCCGCGAAACCCTTTGCGGGCATGGACATCAAGGTCGTCTCGGAAACCATCACGACGCACGAATATGAATCGAAGACGCTGGCCAAGGCGTTCGCCGACATAACCGGCATCAAGATCACCCATGATCTGATCGGCGAAGGCGATGTCGTCGAAAAGCTGCAGACGCAGATGCAATCGGGCGAAAACGTCTACGACGCCTATGTCAACGACTCCGACCTGATCGGCACCCACTGGCGCTACCAGCAGGCGCGCAGCCTGACCGACTGGATGGCGAACGAGGGCAAGGACGTTACCAACCCGAACCTCGATCTCGCCGATTTCATCGGCACCAAGTTCACCACGGCTCCGGACGGCGACCTTTATCAGCTGCCCGACCAGCAGTTCGCGAACCTCTACTGGTTCCGCTATGACTGGTTCAACGACGAGAAGAACAAGGCGGACTTCAAGGCGAAGTACGGCTACGACCTCGGCGTTCCCGTCAACTGGTCGGCCTATGAGGACATCGCCGAATTCTTCACCGGCCGCGAGATCGACGGCAAGAAGGTCTACGGCCATATGGACTACGGCAAGAAGGACCCGTCGCTCGGCTGGCGCTTCACCGATGCCTGGCTTTCGATGGCCGGCAATGGCGACAAGGGGCTGCCGAACGGACTTCCGGTCGATGAATGGGGCATCAAGGTCGACGAGAAGTCGCGGCCCGTCGGTTCGTGCGTGGCTCGAGGCGGCGACACCAACGGTCCGGCGGCGGTCTACTCCATCCAGAAATATCTCGACTGGATGAAGGCTTACGCTCCCGCCGCGGCCCAGGGCATGACCTTCTCTGAATCCGGACCGGTTCCGGCGCAGGGCGAAATTGCCCAGCAGATGTTCATGTACACGGCCTTCACCGCCGACATGGTGAAGGACGGCCTTCCCGTCGTCAACGAGGACGGTACGCCGAAATGGCGCTTCGCTCCGTCGCCGCACGGCGTCTACTGGAAGGACGGCATGAAGCTCGGCTACCAGGACGTGGGTTCGTGGACGCTCCTCAAGTCGACGCCTGACGACCGCGCCAAGGCAGCCTGGCTCTACGCGCAGTTCGTCACCTCGAAGACAGTCGACGTGAAGAAAAGCCATGTCGGCCTGACGCTGATCCGCGAGAGCACGATCCAGCACAAAAGCTTCACGGACCGCGCCCCGAAGCTCGGTGGCCTGATCGAGTTCTACCGCTCGCCGGCCCGAGTCCAGTGGTCGCCGACGGGTACGAACGTCCCTGACTACCCGAAGCTGGCACAGCTTTGGTGGCAGGCGATCGGCGATGCCTCGTCGGGTGCCAAAACCCCGCAGGAGGCGATGGACTCGCTCTGCGCCGAGCAGGAAAAGGTGCTCGAGCGCCTTGAGCGCGCGGGCGTGCAGGGCGACATCGGACCGAAGCTCGCCGAGGAAAAGACCCTCGAAGAGTGGAATGCCGACGCCGTCGCCAAGGGCAATCTCGCGCCGCAGCTGAAGATCGAGCCGGAGAAGGACAAGGCGCAGACCATCAACTACGACGAGCTGGTCAAGAGCTGGAGCAACTGAGCATCGATCCGGGCGTTCGCGCCCGCATCGCAACAATCGGGGGAGGCGGCAAATTGCCGTCTCCCCTGTTTGCGCCAAGGGAGCGGGGCCGAGGGAATGGAATGAGTGGCTTTATCCTAGCAATCGACCAGGGGACGACATCGAGCCGGGCGATCCTGTTCGACGGTGAAATGAAGGTCGTGGGCAGCGGGCAGAAGGAATTCACCCAGCATTATCCGGCCTCCGGCTGGGTCGAGCACGATCCGGAGGAAATCTGGTCGAGTGTCGTGGCGACGGTGAAGGCTGCGCTGAACAGCGCCGGCCGCGATGCGTCGGATGTCGCGGCGATCGGTATCACCAACCAGCGCGAGACCGTCGTCATCTGGGACAGGGCGACCGGCACGCCGATCCATAACGCGATCGTCTGGCAGGACCGCCGCACCGCGCCGCTGTGCCAGAAATTGAAGAAGCAGGGGCTGGAGAAGACGTTCACCAGAAAGACCGGCCTGCTGCTCGATCCCTATTTCTCCGGCACCAAGATCGCCTGGATGCTGGACAAGGTGAAGGGCGCCAGAAAACGCGCCGAGAACGGCGAATTGCTGGCCGGCACCATCGACAGCTTTCTGATCTGGCGGCTGACCGGCGGCAAGGTTCACGCCACCGATGCCACCAACGCCTCGCGAACGCTGGTCTACAACATCGAAAAGAACGAATGGGACGACGAGCTTCTGGCCATTCTCGGCATACCGGGAAGAATGCTGCCGCAGGTGAAAGATTGCGCCGACGATTATGGAATCACCGAGAAAAGTCTATTTGGCTCGGAGATAAAAATCCTCGGTGTGGCTGGCGACCAGCACGCGGCAGCCATCGGCCAGGCCTGTTTCGAGCCGGGCATGATGAAATCAACCTATGGCACCGGATGCTTCGCACTGCTCAACACCGGCAGCGATCTGGTGCGCTCGAAGAACCGTCTGTTGACGACCATTGCTTACAGGCTGAACGGCAAGACCACCTATGCGCTGGAAGGGTCGATCTTCATCGCAGGTGCTGCCGTGCAATGGCTGCGCGACGGCATCAAGGTGATCGGCAAGGCCGAGCAGAGCGGCGTGCTGGCGGCGAGCGCCGACCCGACCCAACAAGTCTACCTGGTGCCGGCTTTCGTCGGGCTTGGCGCGCCGCACTGGGACGCCGAGGCGCGCGGCGCCATCTTCGGGCTGACCCGCAATTCGGGCCCGGCGGAATTTGCCCGTGCCGCACTCGAATCCGTTGCGTTCCAGACGCGCGACCTGCTCGACGCGATGCGCAGGGACTGGAAGAGCGCGTCAGCGAAGACCGTTCTCAGGGTCGATGGCGGCATGGTGGCGTCGGACTGGACGATGCAGCGGCTTGCCGACATCCTCGATGCGCCGGTCGACCGGCCGACCATCCTGGAGACGACGGCGCTCGGCGCGGCATGGCTGGCCGGCTCGAAGGCCGGCGTCTGGCCGAAGACAAGGGAATTCGCCAAGAGCTGGGCGCTCGAACGGCGGTTTCGACCGGACATGGATGCGTTGGTCCGTTCCGCAAAGCTGGCGGGTTGGCGCCATGCTGTGCGCCGGACACTGAGCACGATTTAGATTCGCGCACCAAACAAGCCTGCGCCGGTGCCGGCGCAGGCTCTTCAACAATCTTTGTTCAACTCTGCCCGGCGTATCAATAGGGCGAGATGCACTGCCGGCGGGGGCCGTAGTAAGGCTGATACGTGTTGTCATACGCCCGGTAGGATCTGTAGCGGCTGTAGCACCACTCCACGTGTGAACCGCCTCGATAGACGGGGCGGTACTGGTTGTTGATGATCGCGCCGGTGATCAGCGCGCCAGTGGCGAAGGCAGCCAGCGGGAACCAGTAGTCGTTGTAGCGACGATAGCCGGGGCGATAATAGCGATAGCCGCGATAGCCGCGCCAATACCTGAAATCGTCACCGGCGAAGCGACGAAAATCGCGGCGGGAAAAATCGCGACGGGCAAAATCGCGACGGAAATCACGGCGGAATTCGCGACGGAAATCACGGCGGAAGTCGCCGCGGCGGAAGTCGCGACGGAAATCGCGGCGTGAAAAATCGCGATCGCCGTCGAAACGCCTCCAACGCCTGTGGTCGACGGTCTGGACATCCGACGAGACGTTCTGACCTAGCGGCACGTAAATGGGCTGGGCGTTGACGGGCACGATCTCCGCTACAGCGAATGACGCTGACAGCGCGGTCGCCAGCAAGCCCGACATGATCCTGTTCATCATCTTCTCCTTGAAAGCGTCGTCCCTTGTAGCCACAAAAACGGGCAGGTTGCGCAATTGTTCCGCAAAAAATAGCAAGCTGCTGATTTGTAACGCGTCTCGGTTTTTGTGCGAGACAGCAACTCCGACCTTGTCGAGACGTTTTGCGAGGCGCCATGAGATCGCGAAAAGCCCGGCTTACGTGCCCACTTTTCCGGTTGACCGGTCGAAGCACTCTCCCTATGTTCCGCGCAATTTCGAGGGCGGCATTCTGAGCCCGCGGGAGCGCGTAGCTCAGCCGGTAGAGCAACTGACTTTTAATCAGTAGGTCCAGGGTTCGAATCCCTGCGCGCTCACCATTGTTTCACGTTAAGATTCAGTTGCTTAGGCTTATCAGCGGATTACTGCCACGACAAACGCGACCGGCAAGAGGCGGCGAGCATCGGGGCAGGTTCTCCCAAGAATCGTGTGCTGAGAGATCCGGAACACTTCGATCACACCAGCGAGACGTTTCCGCCGGCGTGGCGTTCCAGCCGGCCGGCGAGGTCGAGTTCCAGCAGCACCATGAAAACCTGGGCGGGATGCAGGCCGGTGTGGCGGATGATTTCGTCGACCGCCACCGGCGTCGGGCCGAGCGCTTCGATGACGCGGGCGCGGTCGTCCTCGCCGGGCGGCGGTGTTGCCGAAAAGTCGGGGGGCTCTTCGAGCGGCGGCGTCCTTGGTGCCAGTGCGCCGACCAGCGGCGCGATCGCACCGGTAATGTCCGAGGCTTCGGTGACCAGGGTGGCGCCGTCCTTGAGCAAGGCGTTGGTGCCGGCAGCGCGCGGATCGAGCGGCGAGCCGGGGACGGCGAAGACCAGCCGGCCCATCTCGCCGGCAAGCCTGGCGCTGATCAGCGAGCCGGAGCGTTGCGCGGCCTCGACCACGACCAGCCCCAATGCTGCACCGGCGACAAGGCGGTTGCGGCGTGGAAAATCCTGGGGGCGCGGCTCCCAGCCGAACGGCATTTCCGAAATGATGGCGCCGCCGCGCTCGGCAATCTCGTTACAGAGTTCGGCATTCTCGGGCGGGTAGGGCAGGTCGAGGCCGCCGGCCAGCACGCCGATCGTGCCGGTCGCAAGGCTGCCCTGATGTGCTGCCGTGTCGATGCCGCGCGCCAGACCGGAGACAATGCTATAGCCGTCGCGGCCGAGTTCGGCGGCGAGCGTTCGCGCCATCTTGATGCCGGCCAGCGAGGCGTTGCGGGCGCCGACGATGGCAACCGCCGGCAGCCGGAACACCGCGCCTTCGCCCTTGACCGCGAGCAGCGGCGGCGGATGGTCCATGCTTTTCATCAGCGGTGGATAGTCGGCTTCGCCGATGCCGACGAAGCGGGCGCCGGCCCGCCGGGCTGTCTCCACTTCCGCCTCGGCCTCCGCAATCGACGGGATGCGGACGATCTTTCTGGCGCCTCCCGAAATCATCAGCTCGGGCAGCATCTCGAGCGCCGTCTCGGCCGAGCCGAAACGGTTGATCAGGTCGCGAAAGGTGGCCGGGCCGACATTCGGCGTGCGGATCAAACGAAGCCAGCTCAACCGCTGCCGGTCGCTGAGCCGCGGCCCGGCGGCGCGCTGGCTCACTCCCTGGCTCCGATCTTGCCCTCGGTGCCGGCCAGCAGCCGCGCGATGTTGGCGCGGTGTTTTATGATGACGATCAGGCTCATCAGCGCGAACAGCCCGGCAATCTCAGGCGTGCTGAGGACATAGAGCGCGATCGGCACGACGACTGCTGCCGTCAGCGCCGCCAGCGAGGAATAGCGGAAAAAGAAAGCGACGGCCAGCCAGACGACGGCGAAGATCAGTGCCACCTGCCAGGCCAATGCAATCAGCACGCCGAGATAGGTGGCGACCCCCTTGCCGCCCTTGAAACCGAGCCAGACCGGAAAGAGATGGCCGAAAAAGGCGCCGAGGCCGGCCCAGGGCCCGAGCTCCGGTGCAAAGCGACCGGCGATCAGCACGGCCGCCGTGCCTTTCAGCGCGTCGAGCAGCAGCGTGGCGGCGGCAAGGCCCTTGTTGCCGGTTCGCAGCACATTGGTGGCGCCGATATTGCCGGAGCCGATATTGCGGACGTCGCCAAGACCGGCGGCACGGGTGATCAGGAGCCCGAACGGGATCGAGCCGAGCAGATAGCCGAACACTAGCGCCAAGACGATGCCGTAAGCCATTGTTCCCCCCAGATATGCCCTAAAGCGCGTCGCGTTTGACCGGCCTCAGCGACGCGCTTTAGGTTACTGTTTCATGCATGTCGTTATCGCAAAACCGCTGCACACTTTTGCGCGACATGCATTAGGCTGAAAACACTGTGCGGCCCGCCATCATCGTTTGCAAGACCTTGCCCTGCAGCCGCGCGCCTTCGAAACAGGTGTTTTTCGAGCGCGAACGGATACCGCTTTCGCTGACGATCCATGGCTCGTCGAGATCGACCAGCGCAAGATCGGCGATCGCGCCTGGCTTCAGCGTGCCGCCGGGCAGGCCGAGCAGTCTTGCCGGCGCGGTGGACAAGGTCTCGACCAATCTAAGCAGCGTCACGTCGCCATTGTGATAAAGCCGCAGCGCTGCACCCAGCAGCGTTTCCAGCCCGATGGCGCCGGCCGCGGCGTCGGCGAAAGGCAGGCGCTTGGTGTCGACGTCCTGCGGGTCGTGCGAGGAGACTATGATGTCGATCGTGCCGTCCTTGACCGCCTCGATCATCGCCAGCCGGTCTTCCTCGGCGCGCAATGGCGGCGTCAGCCGGAAGAAGGTGCGGTATTCGCCGACATCGTTCTCGTTAAGCGACAGATTGTGGATCGACACGCCTGATGTGACATTCGCGCCGTCGGCCTTCGCCCGCGTTACCGCGTTTGCCGCCATGGCCGTCGAGATCTTGGCCGCGTGATAGGCGCCGCCGGTCAGCCGCGCCAGCGCAAGGTCACGCTCCAGCGGAATGGACTCGGCCTCGCGCGGAATGCCGGCGAGGCCGAGCCAGCTGGCATAGAGGCCTTCGTTCATGACGCCTGATGAGGCGAGGTCGGCGTCTTGGGTTTCATGCGCGATCACGCCGCCGAAATCGCGCGCATAGGTCAGCGCGCGGCGCATCACCAGTGCGCTTGATATGGTGTGCCGCCCGTCGGTGAAGGCGACCGCGCCGGCCTCGCGCAGCAGGCCGAATTCGGTCATCTCGCGGCCCTCGAGGCCCTTGGTGATCGCCGCCGCCGGAAAGATGTTGACGATGGCCGTATCCTTGGCAGTGCGCAGCACGAATTCGACCAGCGCGACATTGTCGATCACCGGGTCGGTGTCGGGCATCATGACGATGGAAGTGACGCCGCCCGCCGCCGCCGCCAAGCTGGCCGAAGCGATGGTTTCGCGGTGCTCGCCGCCCGGCTCGCCGATGAAGACGCGCGCATCGATCAGGCCCGGGATGATTGCTTTTCCGGCGCAGTCGATGACGGTAGCATCTTGCGGAGCGCCCTGGTTCAAGGCCGACTTGCCGGCAGCGACGATCTTGCGGCCCTCGACAATGACAGTGCCGACCTCGTCAATGCCGCGCGACGGATCGATGATGCGGGCCCGGCTGAAGACCGTTGTGCTCATCAGGCAACCTCGCGATTGCGGCGAGGATCGAGCAGCGCTTCCATCACCGCCATGCGCACGGCAACACCCATCTCCACCTGTTCCTGGATGACGCTCTGCGGACCGTCGGCGATTTCCGAGGCAATCTCGACGCCGCGGTTCATCGGGCCGGGATGCATGACCAGAGCGCCGTCCTTGGCCGCTTTCAGCTTCTCGGCATCCAGCCCGAAATAATGGAAATATTCGCGCACCGAAGGCACGAAGGCGCCTTCCATCCGCTCGCGCTGCAGCCGCAGCATCATCACCACATCCGCCTCCTTGAGCCCTTCGGCCATCGAACGGGTGACGACTACGCCCATTTTCTCGATGCCGGCGGGCAGAAGCGTCGACGGCGCCACGACGCGGACCTGAGCGCCGAGCGCGTTGAGCAGCATGATGTTGGAACGCGCCACGCGCGAATGCAGGATGTCGCCACAGATCGCCACGATCAGCTTCGACAGCGGGCCCCTGGCGCGGCGGATGGTCAGCGCGTCGAGCAGCGCCTGCGTCGGGTGCTCATGGGCGCCGTCGCCGGCATTGATCACCGAGCAGCCGACCTTTTGCGCCAGCAGTGCGGCGGCACCCGCCGACTGGTGGCGGATGATCAATATGTCCGGGCGCATGGCGTTCAGCGTCATCGCCGTGTCGATCAGCGTCTCGCCCTTCTTCACCGAAGAGCTCGCCACCGACATGTTCATGACGTCGGCGCCTAGCCGTTTTCCGGCCAGCTCGAACGACGACTGCGTGCGGGTCGAGGCTTCGTAAAAGAGGTTGATCTGGGTGCGGCCGCGCAGCGTCGTGGTCTTCTTCTCCGACTGCCGCGAGATCGCGACCGCCCGGTCCGCCTTGTCCAGCAAAAGCTCAATGTCGGCGGGGGAAAGATCGCGGATGCCCAGAAGATGGCGGTGAGGATAGAGTGGCAGGGACGAGGCGTCGGTCATCTCAAGGCGCTGCTATAGGGTGGAGGACCTTTGGCTGCAAGCACCAGCTTTGGATTGCGGTCTTTCTCCCCGGTATTTTCGTCGCGCGCGTTGCGCGGCTTGGGCTATAAACCGCTACTGGCTTCGGATTCGTGGCCTTGTGATGATAAGGACAGTGCGTGACCGACGACGTGACGAACCAGCCGCCTCCGCTGGCAGGCGGCAACGCCTGGCGGGGCGATCCGTTGCTGATCCAGCTTGCCGAGCGTTTTTCCGATCCGGTGCGCAAAGATCTCGATGGGCTTGGCCGTTTCGTGCTGACGCAGGAGGCGCAGGAATTGGCTCGCCTGGCCAATGTCGAGACGCCGAAGCTCAGGACCCATGACCGGCGGGGCCGGCGCATCGATCTGGTCGAGTTTCATCCAGCCTATCACGCATTGATGCGCCGGTCGGTGGCGCACGGGCTGCATTCGTCGGTCTGGGAAAATGGCGATGCCGAGATCGGCCGCCGTCATCAGGTGCGCGCCGCGCGTTTCTACCTGACGGCCGAGCTCGAAACCGGGCATCTCTGTCCCATCACCATGACCAGCGCATCGCTGGCAGCGCTGATGGCAAGCCCGAAACTGTTTCGCGAATGGGCGCCGCGGGTGACGACACGCAAATACGACCAGAGCCAAAAGCCGCCGGTCGAAAAGACCGGGCTGACGCTCGGCATGGGCATGACCGAGAAGCAGGGCGGCACCGATGTCCGCGCCAACATCACCAGGGCCGAGCGGGCCGGCAGCAGCTTCTATCGGCTGACCGGCCACAAATGGTTCATGTCAGCGCCGATGTCGGATGCGTTCCTGGTGCTTGGACAGGCGCCGGAAGGACTTTCGTGCTTTCTCGTTCCCCGCATTCTCGGCGATGGTTCGAGCAACGGCTTCCGCTTCCAGCGGCTGAAGGACAAGCTCGGCAACCGCTCCAACGCCTCGTCCGAAGTGGAGTTCGTCAACGCCATCGGCGAGATGGTCGGCGAGCCCGGGGCGGGCGTGAAAACGATCATGGACATGGTGACGCTGACCCGGCTCGATTGCGCGATCGCCTCTTCGGCGATCATGCGTGCCGGCCTGGCCGAGGCCGTCCACCACACCCGTCACCGCCAGGTGTTTGGAACCAATCTGATCGAGCAGCCGCTGATGCAGCGCGTGCTGGCCGACATGGCGCTCGACGTCGCCGCGGCCACCGCGCTGTCGTTCCGGCTGGCGCGCTCCTTCGACGAAGCGGCCGGCGACCGCGGCGAGGCGGCCTTCGCTCGCGCCATGACGCCGGTCGTAAAGTACTGGGTCTGCAAGATCGCACCATCGCTGCTCTACGAAGCGATGGAGTGCCTCGGCGGCAATGGCTATGTCGAGGAGGCGCCGCTCGCCCGCTACTATCGCGAAGCTCCGGTCAACGCGATCTGGGAGGGATCCGGCAACGTCATGGCGCTCGACGTGCTGCGCGTGCTGGGGCGTGCACCCGGCCTGTTCGAGGAGGTGCTGGCCGGCATCGATCGCGATCTCGGCGCTGGCGGACGCGGCACCGTCGGTGTACTCAAGGCGGCAATGCAGGTCGCGGCAACCGACGAGGGCTCGGCCCGCCTGCTCACCGAGCAACTGGCGCTGTCGGCGGCTGCGGCGGAGCTTCGCAGGCTGGGGGCAGGGCGGATCGCCGACGCCTTCGTCGAGACGCGCCTCGCCGGCCAGTGGCGCAACACCTATGGCATGCTCGATTCGCGCCATGACGCGCGCATGATCATCGACACGCTCTATCCGCCGACGAACTGAGCCGCCAATAGCAGTACAACCGGAATGGTCGCGAAGGAAGCAAGCGTCTGCAGCGTCGTAACCGTAGCGTAAAGCTCGGCGTCGCCGCCCATCTGCTTGGCCAGCACATAACCGTTCATGGCGGTCGGCACGGCGCCGCACAGGATGAGAAACAGCAATTCCTCGCCGGTGACGCCAAGCAGGAGCGAAATGGCCAGCAGCAGCGCCGGAAACACCACCAGCTTGACCGCAACCGGGACGAGGATAGCGATCCTGGGCTTGACCAGGCTGTCGAGCCTCAGGCCCGCACCAATGCCGACGAGGCCAAGCCCAAGCGCGGCCTGGCCGATCAGCTGAAGCGTCTTGTTGACCGGCGCAAAAAGTTCGAAGGGCAGCGCGCGCAGCAGAAGACCGCCGGCAGCCGCGATCACCATTGGATTGGTCGCCATGCGGCGGATCAGCGTCGGCCAGTTGGCCGTCCTGTCGGCGAAGCGTGTAACCACGAAAACCGTCACAAGATTGATCGGCAGGATGATGATCGCCATCACCAGCGCGACGACAGCCATGCCGGCGGGCGGAAACAGTTTCTGGGCAATGGCCAGCGCCATGAAACCGTTCCAGCGGATCGACGTTTGGAAAATCGACGAGAATTCGGCCGCTCCGGCAAGACCGGCCTTGCGCAGAAACGGCCACAATGACAGCACGAATACAAACATCAGCGGCACGGTGATTGCCAGCGCCAGCATCATGGCATCCAGCTGCAGGCCGGTGAAATCGGCGTTTACGATCGTCACGAGAATCAGTGTCGGATAGAAGAACCAGTAGCCCAACTGGTCGATGCCGTGCCAGCCCGCCGGATCGATCACATCGACGCGCCGAAGAATATTCCCGCACAGGATAAGCAGGAAGATCGGCAGAATGCTTTCGAACGTGGCTTGCATGGAAGCGTCTCGGAGGGAGACTGTGCCATAGCAGGCATTGCCGGCATGTAAAGCGCCACGACCGGCGCTGTCGTGCTCCTGCGGACGTCCGTTAACCTTAACAAATGGTTTCCATTGCGGTGGCGGGCTGCAAAGCCCACTGTCCTGTTTACGGAAGCAGGAACGCCATGCGGCATATATTGAGCTCCTTTCTGGCCTTGCACTGGGCGGTCGTTTTCGCCCTGCTGGCGTTCCTCTGCATCGACGGGAATCGCGGTGTTGCGGCAGCGCTTGGCGTGCTCGGCGTCGCCGTCCAGAACACCCGCTTCGCCGACCTCGAAAACGCCGTTGTCGTGGCACCGCTTGCTGTAGCGCTGCTGGTCGTAGCGGTGCTGTTCTGCTGGGCCTTTGTCGGGACTCTGTTTAGCGATCCGACAAATCCGGACGCCACCGACAGCGTCGTGCGGGTCGCCTTCATCTCCGCCTCCGGCGTATTGTCGCTGATTGTCGTCGGCGGCGCCGCGCAGGGCATCAACGGGCTGTTCATGGTTGTCGCGGTGCAACTGGCGGCGCTGCTGGCTTCCTATGTCGCCATGCTCGCAGAGCGGCGGTCGGCCCTTGCCGCAGCGGTTCCGGGCACCGGTGAAATCCGTGCCGCCGCGCATGTGATGGCGAAGGCGGCGGCGCACAACTCGGCGCTCTCGCGCATTTCCGGCCGGCTGGACACGAACTTGAGGCCGGACACGAACTTGAGGGATGGCCGCTGATGCGTACCTTGTTCGCGTTATGGGCGGCCCCGCTCGCCCTGTTCTGGGGCTGGTTCTTCCTGTCGCTCAACGACATCAATTTCGGTTATGTCATGCTGAGCCGCCAATTGCATGACCTCGTCTTCCAGCTTTATGGGGAGATGCTCGGCATTGATCCGGCGCTCATTCCCGGCATGGTGGCAAAGGCCTGCATCTTCGACAGTCTGCTGCTCATGGCATTTTGGGCGTTCCGCCGCCGCCGGGTGATCGGCGGTTGGATCAGGATAATGCGCGACCGCTATTTCGGCCAGGCATCGACGCCGAGCGCCTGAAGCCGGTCGAGAACGCCCTGCAGAATAAAGGCCGCCGCGGCCGAATCGATCTTGCCGGCGCGTTTGCGGCGCGAAAAATCCATCTCGATCAACGTCCGCTCAGCCGCCACCGTCGACAGTCGCTCGTCCCACAAAACGAAGGGCAGGTCGGTCACACCAGCCATGTTGCGGGCGAAGGCGCGGGATTTCTGGGCGCGCGGGCCTTCCGACCCGTCCATGTGGATCGGCAGGCCGAGCACCACGGCGCCGACGTTCTCTTTCTGCAGCAAGGCGAGCAGCACAGCTGCATCCAGCGAGAATTTCCTGCGCATGATGACCGGACGCGGATGGGCGAAGGCAAAGCCCCTGTCGGAAACCGCCACGCCGATGGTCTTGTCGCCGAGGTCGAGCCCGGCCAGCGTCTTGCCGCCGCTGAGCCGCGCCGGCAACTCTTCGATGGTGATGATGCTCAACGGCCTTCCTTGGACCACACGCCGCGAAGGGATGCTGTGGGACTTTAATTTCACTGCCGGCGTTCTATCCTTTGGCGAAGCAAAAATCGAGGAAGGTATTCATGAAACTGACCTGGTACGGACATTCCGCATTCTGCATCGAAACCACCGACGCGAAAATCCTCATCGATCCCTATCTGATCGGCAATCCGTCATGGACGAGCGGCTGGGAAGGACCGGCGGAAGGGGTCACGCATGTTCTTTTGACCCATGGCCATAGCGATCACATCAGCGGTGCGCTCGAAGTGCTTGGGAAAAGCGGCGCTATGCTGGTCGCCAATTTCGAGGTCTGCATGTATCTGGTCGGCAGGGGCGCCAGCGACAAGAAGATCAATCCCGGCAATATCGGCGGCACCGTGGATTGCGGCGGTTTCACCACCACCTTCGTCCAGGCGCTGCATTCATCGTCGTTCCCGGGTGACAATGGCCTGAACACCTATCTCGGCAATCCAGGCGGCCTCGTCCTGCATTTTCCGGAAGACAAGACGCTCTATCACATGGGCGACACCGACATCTTTTCCGACATGGCGCTGATCAACGAATTACATGAGCCGAAGATCGGCATCGTTCCGATCGGCGACCGCTTTACCATGGGTGGCGCGGTGGCAGCCCTTGCCTGCCGCCGCTTCTTTCAGTTCGAGACGGTCATTCCCAGTCACTTCGGCACGTTCCCGATCATCGACCAGACCGCCGACAAGTTTGTCGCGGGGTTGGACGGATCCGGCGTGAAGGTGGCGTTGCCGGAGATCGGTGGGACGATTGCGTTGTAGAGGATGCCCAAGGCGGCAGCTATCTCAGCTGCGACGGCGTGGCCTGCCAAAGACCTTCTGGGCCGGTTCTCAGCACGATGCATGTTGCGCGGCACGCGCCGCGCCGCTATAGCGCGAACTGATTTTTCCGAGGCACGCACAAACATGTCCGTTGATCATCAGACTGTGAAGCGCGTCGCGCGTCTCGCCCGCATTGCGGTGAGCGAGGAGGATGCCGAGCGCATGACCGGCGAGTTGAACGCCATTCTGGGCTTTGTCGAGCAGTTGAACGAGGTCGATGTTTCCGGCGTCGAGCCGATGACTTCGGTGATTCCGATGGAAATGAAGAAGCGCCCGGACGTCGTCACCGACGGCAGCAAGGCGGCCGACATCGTCGCCAACGCACCGGCCACCGAAGAGAATTTCTTCCTCGTTCCGAAGGTCGTGGAGTAGCGGGCCGATGGCAATCGAGATCGCCATCGAGACGCCGCTGCAGGACGATGTGCGCGGGCTGGTTAAGGCGCTCAACGCCACGCTGCTGCAGCTGACGCCGCCGGAGCACTGCTATCACATGACCGTCGAACAGATGGCCGACAACGACACAACTGTCTTCATCGCTCGCGACAACGGCCTTGCCGTCGGTTGCGGCGCGCTGAAGCGCCACGATGGCGCCGTCGGCGAGATCAAGCGCATGTACACGCGGCCTTCGCATCGTGGACAGAAGATCGGCGCCAGGATCGTCGAGCGGATCGAAGCGCTGGCGCGCAATGAAGGGCTGAAGCGTTTGGTGCTGGAAACCGGCGACCGCCATCCGGCAGCGTGGGCCGTCTATGAAGGCGCCGGATTTTCGCGCTGCGGCCCGGTGCTGGACTATCCCGATACCGAGTGGTCGGTGTTTTACGAAAAGAGCCTTGCCTGATGAGCGACCTGACCCACCTGACGATTTCGCAGGCCCGCACCAAGCTGCGCGCCAAGGAAATCACCGCAACCGAGATCACCGAAGCCTATCTCCAGGCGATCGAGCGGGCCAATCCGACGCTCAACGCCTATGTCGTCGTTACCGACGACAAGGCGCGCGACATGGCCAAGGCCTCGGACGCGAAGCTGGCGAAGGGCGAGGGCGGGACGCTCGAAGGCATACCGCTCGGGATCAAGGACCTGTTCGGCACCGAAGGCATCCACACCCAGGCCTGCAGCCATGTGCTGGATGGGTTCAAGCCGCATTACGAATCGACTGTCACTGCCAATCTGTGGGCCGACGGCGCCGTGATGCTCGGCAAGCTCAACATGGACGAGTTCGCCATGGGCTCGTCCAACGAGACCTCCCACTACGGCCCCGTCGTCAATCCGTGGCGGCGTTCGCGCCTCGACACGGTGGTGATGCCAACCACGCATCAGGGCGATGGCGGTTTCGTCTCGGCCGGCGGCACCAGGACCGCGCGCACGCTGGACAATGCCCGGCTGGTGCCGGGCGGTTCGTCAGGCGGCTCGGCCTCCGCCGTTTCAGCGCTCCTATGTGCCGGCGCCACCGCCACCGACACCGGCGGTTCGATCCGCCAGCCCGCCGCCTTCACCGGCACGGTCGGCATCAAGCCGACCTACGGCCGCTGCTCGCGCTGGGGTATCGTCGCCTTCGCTTCGTCGCTCGACCAGGCCGGACCGATCGCCCGCGATGTGCGCGACGCCGCGATTCTCTTGAAATCGATGGCCTCGGTCGATCCGAGGGACACCACCTCGGTCGACCGGCCGGTGCCGGATTACGAGGCGGCGATCGGCAAGCCGATCAAGGGCATGAAGGTCGGCATCCCCAAGGAATACCGCGTCGAGGGCATGCCCGACGAGATCGAGGCGCTGTGGCAGAAAGGCATTGCCTGGCTGAAAGATGCCGGCGCCGAGATCGTCGATATTTCGCTTCCGCATACCAAATATGCGCTGCCGGCTTATTACATCGTCGCGCCCGCCGAAGCCTCTTCAAACCTCGCCCGCTATGACGGCGTCCGCTACGGTCTGCGCGTGCCGGGCAAGGACATCGTCGACATGTACGAGAAGACCCGCGCCGCCGGCTTCGGCCGCGAGGTCAAGCGCCGCATCATGATCGGCACCTATGTGCTCTCCGCAGGCTACTACGACGCCTACTATCTGCAGGCGCAGAAGGTGCGGAATCTCATCAAGCGGGATTTCGAAAATGCATTCACGGCCGGCGTCGATGTCATCCTGACACCGGCAACGCCGTCGGCGGCCTTCGGCATCGCCGACGAGGACATGGCCGCCGACCCGGTCAAGATGTACCTCAATGACATCTTTACGGTGACCGTGAACATGGCCGGACTGCCAGGCATCGCCGTACCCGCGGGGCTTGACGCCAAGGGCCTTCCGCTCGGCCTGCAGCTCATCGGCCGGCCCTTCGACGAGGAAACTTTGTTCCAGACCGCCCATGTCATCGAACAGGCGGCGGGTACGTTCCAGCCGGAAAAGTGGTGGTAGGATCGTTTCTAATCCAAGGCGTCGCATTTGAATGATGCGAGGCACTTTAGTCCTGGCTTATGAATGTCGTTGCCCCAACACTGCTACGCGGTTTTGGGCGGCATGCGTTAGAGCGACGTGCATCCACTTGGACGCACAAAGGACACTCTAACACTTTGAATCTACGCATCGTGCTTTCTTAAAATCGGTACCGATCTTTGGGCCGATGCGGTGAGGGTGAGGGATGTTCTTCTATCTTTCCAAATTTCTCTGGTTCTTTGTCCAGCCGTTGAATGTTGCGATCTTCCTGCTGCTGGCTGGGCTGTTGGCGTCGAGGTTCGGGTGGCAACGATTGGCGACCGCCGGCAGCTTCCTTGCCCTCGTCATTTTAGCGCTTTCGACATTGACCTCGCTCGGGGCAATGATGCTCATTCCGCTGGAGCAACGCTTCCCCAGGCCGCCGTTGCCAGAAAAGGTGGACGGTATCATTGTGCTGGGCGGCGGTTTGGAGGGCGCCACCAATGCCGTGCGTGGCGGCTATGAATTGAATGGCGCCGGCGACCGGATCGTCGAGGCGGCCGTACTGGCACGGCGTTTTCCGACAGCGAAAATCGTTATCTCCGGTGGCACCGTCCAGATGCTCGCCGAAGGTGAGGGCGATGCAGATACGGGGCCGCGTCTGCTCACTGCGCTTGGCGTGACGGCCGATCGGCTGGTCCTCGAGAACAAATCCCGCAACACTTACGAGAATGCAGTCTTCACCAGGGAACTGGTGACGCCAAAACCGGGTGAGACCTGGTTGCTGGTGACATCAGCCTTCCACATGCCACGCGCCACGGCGCTGTTCGACAAGGCCGGCTTTCCGACCATTCCGTGGCCGGTCGACTACATGACCACTGGCAAGGAAAGCATCGGTGCGTTCTTCCCTTATAGCGGGTTGGAGGTCACCACCACCGCAATCCGTGAATGGATCGGGCTCGTCGCCTACTGGCTGTCGGGCCGCATCGATCGGCTCTTCCCCGGACCGGGTGTTGGCTCGGGCGGCTGACCGATCACGGCTTGCCGCGCCGCCGAGAAGAACTGGCGACGCACCAGGACCGCCAGCAAAAGCAGCGTCGACAGCACGAACACTTTTGGGTCGACGAACCAGCCGAGATAACCGATCGAGAAAAACACGCCGCGAAGGCCGGAATTGAAGTGTTTCCCGGCCAGCATGTTCATGCGCGCGGCACGCCATACCGCCGTCTCGCTAACTGGGTTACGTGAAGCCTCGCCATGCGGAATCGGCACAGCTCCGATCAGAATCGAGCAGTAGTTGAACAGCCGGTAGGCCCAGCCGAACTTGAAAAAGGAATAGGCAAGGATCAGCACCAATCCGAGCACCTTCATCTGAAAGGCGGAGCGGGATGATGTCGCGCCGAGCGGTAGATCGCTCAGCATCGAAACAACCTGATCGGAGGCGCCGACCAAGGCAAAACAGCCGCCGATCGCAATCAGCGAACTGGAGGCGAAGAAGGCGGTTCCCTGTTGAAGACCTGCCATAATGGCGGTGTCGACGATGCGGATCTCGCGTTCGGCCATGGTCCGCATCCAGGCTTCGCGCTGGACGTTCATCGCTGTCGTCAGCGACATGCGGCTGACCAGCTTCCCGTCGGATGCGAGCGTATGCAGCACCCATACGAAAAGGAAGAAGGCCAGCGCCACGAGGTCGGCCGTCGACAAATGAAAGGAATCGCCCATGCGACCCTTTTATCACAAGCGGTGGCGCCGCTTCGATTGGCGGAACGCAACGATGTCGCTGCCGGAGCAAACAAGGTCGGCAGGTGCAGCGCCGCGATCTTCGAAAGAGCGGAAACATCACAGGAATTCCTATATGTAAATTCCAGTAGGAGACAGCGGCGCGTGTTCCTTTCGGTTTTCGACCTGTTCAAGATCGGCATTGGACCATCGAGTTCGCACACGATGGGACCGATGACAGCTGCGCGGCGTTTTCTCGACGAGGTCGCGGGAGATGACTGGCCACGCCCGGCCGGCGCCAAGGTCGACCGCATCGCCGCCAGCCTGCACGGCTCGCTTGCCTATACCGGCATCGGCCATGGTTCCGATCGCGCCGTCGTGCTCGGGCTTGCCGGCCAGACGCCGCAGACGGTGGACCCCGATCAGGCGGACAACATCGTCGACCGTATCGCCGCCGACAAGCGGATTTCGCCGCCCGGCCATCCCTCCTATCGCTTCGACCCGGCGACGGATCTGGTGCTGGATCGCAAGACGCCGCTTTCCGGCCACGCCAACGGCATGGCTTTTTTCGCCTATGATGCCGACGACCGCCTGCTGCTCAAACGCATCTATTATTCGATCGGCGGCGGCTTCGTGGTTTCCGAGGAGGAGCTGCAGCGGATGAAGGTGAAGGGCTCGGTGACGACGGAAGGCAAGAAGGTTCCATACCCCTTCAAGAACGCCGTCGAGATGCTGTCGATGGCGGCGAAAAGCGGCCTTTCCATCGCCGACATGAAGCGCGTCAACGAAGAGACGCAGATGCCGCGCGAGGAACTCGACGCCGGCCTCGACGGCATCTGGAGCGCCATGAAGAGCTGCATCGAGCGTGGCCTGTCGCAGGACGGCATCATGCCGGGCGGGCTGAAGGTGCGCCGACGCGCGCGGCAATTGCATGACAAGCTGCAGGAACAGTGGCGGCAGAACCGGCCCAATCCGCTGCTCGCCAACGACTGGCTGTCGATCTATGCCATGGCGGTGAATGAGGAGAACGCCGCCGGCGGGCGCGTCGTCACCGCGCCGACCAATGGTGCTGCAGGCACGCTGCCCGCGGTGCTGCGCTACTGGCTGCATTTCCATCCCGAGGCCGACCAGCCAAGCATCCGCGATTTCCTGCTGACCGCGGCAGCGATCGGCGGCATCATCAAGACCAACGCTTCGATCTCGGGCGCCGAAGTCGGCTGCCAGGGCGAGGTCGGTTCGGCCTCGGCGATGGCGGCAGCGGGGCTGTGCGCCGTGATGGGCGGCACGCCCGAGCAGGTCGAGAACGCCGCCGAGATCGCGCTTGAACATCATCTCGGCATGACCTGCGATCCGGTCGGCGGGCTGGTGCAGGTGCCTTGCATCGAGCGTAACGCACTCGGCGCCGTCAAGGCGGTGACTGCTGCTTCGCTGGCCATCAAGGGCGACGGCGTTCATTTCGTGCCGCTCGATGCCGCGATCGAGACCATGCGCCAGACCGGCCTCGACATGAACGAGAAATACAAGGAAACCAGCCTCGGCGGACTGGCCGTCAATATCGTGGAATGCTGAGCCAAACTTTGCACTGGGGATTGGAACTGTGGAGAACAGCACTGTGGAGAACAGCACTGCGAAGACTGGCACTGTGGAGAAAGTCGACCAGGCCGTTGACGCCTTCGCACGCCGGACTAAACCTTAATTCATGTCTCTTAATCTCATAAAGCTCTGCGTCGGCTGCGACAGCGTTGAAGATCTCGAAGAGTGGATTGCCTTCCGCCTCGACGAACGGCGGCGCGCCGGTGAACCGGTCGAGCATTACCACACCACCCGCATGATGCCGACGCGCGGCGCCGAGGTCACCGATGGCGGTTCCCTCTACTGGGTGATCAAGGGTAATGTGCAATGCCGCCAGTTGATCACGGAAATCCGTCCTTTCACCGATGACGAGGGCATCGGCCGCTGTCATCTGATGCTCGATCCCGCGGTGGTGCGCACCGAATGGCAGCCGCGCCGCGCCTTTCAAGGCTGGCGCTACCTGAAACCGTCAGACGCACCGGCCGATCTCGGCAAGGGTAAAGCGGGATTGGTCGAGATGCCGCCGAAACTCAGGCGCGAGCTTGCCGATCTCGGCCTTCTCTAGGAAGGTCCCCCAAATTCAAAGCTGCCGTGCCCGCTGGCCCTCCAGGTCGCCTCATGCTGGGCTTGCAAGCTGTGCGACAACGCCACATCTTGAATGTCATGAGCGACAAGAAGCAGCCCGTGCCCGCAAAGGCCAATCCTGCGCCGGTCGAGTCCCAATCGAGCACTGGCGAGATCGACGCCTTTATCCGTCAGGCAAGGACGCTCGCTGCGTCCGCGGCCGGTTCTGGCAGGCTGATACTCTCGCTCGACGCGACGATGAGCCGCCAGCCGACCTGGGACCTTGCCTGTGCGCTGCAGGGCGAGATGTTCGACGCCGTCGGCAAGGCCGGAGCGCTGAAGGTTCAATTGGTTTATTTTCGTGGTCTTGGCGAGTGCCGCTCATCTGCATTCGTCACCGATACGGACGCGCTGAAGCAACTGATGGCGCGAATCGAATGCCGCAGCGGCCACACCCAGATCGGCAAGGTTCTCGCCCATGCACTGAAACAGACGGCGGCGGCCAAGGTGAATGCGCTGGTCTATATCGGCGACGCGATGGAAGAAAACATAGACGATCTGGCCGAAAAGGCCGGCAGCCTCGGCCTGCACGGCGTTCCTGTCTTCGTCTTTCAGGAGGGCCATGATGCCGGTGCAGAAAAGGCATTTAAGGAGATTGCGCGCCTGTCCAAAGGTGCTTGGTTCCGATTTGATCGTCGGGCCGCCGCAACCTTGGCCAGCCTGCTTTCGGCGGTCGCCGTGTTTGCAACCGGCGGGCTGAAGGCACTGGAGGCCAGGGGCAGGCCGGAAGACCGGCTGATGATCGAGCATCTGCGGAGCAGCAGAAAATAATGGGCGCGATTATCGCATTCGTGGCGTTGCTTTTGGTGCTGCTCGGCGTGGCCACGATCTTTCTCCGCGCCGACCCCGCGAGACTCGCAAGCGGGATGAGGACACTTGGGCCCGTCATGCTGGCGCTGATCGGCGTCGCCGTGCTTCTGGTCGGACGCGAAGGTATCGGCGGCTTGATCCTGTCGACGGCGCTCGCCTGGTATGGCTCCATGCGGATGAAGCGGCCGACGGCGAAACTGGAGCCGGGCAAGCATTCGACGGTGCGCACCGCGGCACTCGAAATGGAGCTTGATCACGATACCGGCAATCTGGAGGGGCTCGTGCTCGCCGGCCGCCATGAAGGCAAGATGCTTGGCACGATGAGCCTTTCGGAGTTGCAGCAACTTTATCGCGAGCTCCCCGGCGACCCGGAGAGCCGCCAGTTGCTAGAGACGTATCTTGACGGCAGATTTCCCATCTGGCGCAAAGACGCTGAGGCGAATGGTGGCGAAGGGCTGGGTGTTTCGCCAGGTTCGGGCGCCATGACTAAGGAGGAGGCCTACAAGATCCTTGGTCTTGAAGCGGGGGCCGCCGCGGCGGATGTCCGCAAGGCGCACCGCCGCCTGATGCAGCGCCTGCACCCCGATATCGGCGGCACGTCTTTTCTGGCGGCGCGGATCAATGAAGCCAAGGACGTCTTGCTCTCCAATCACAACTAGTCTCCTTCGACGCAGAATTTTTCCGGGAGATGTTTTCGACGCCGTCTACTGCTGGACGGCGTAGCACTCGATTTTCTTTTTCTTCAGGGCGTTGCAGGCTTTCCAGGCAGCAGTCTTCGAACCAAAGCCGAACCGGGCGCGGTAATAGGTGACGCCGTCCTTTTCGAAGGCGACGGTGAAACCTGTGGCATCGGCGAGGATCGAAGGCGCCTGCTTGCTCGTCTCGTCCAGGAGAGCCTGGGCTTCGGATTGTTTTGGCGAAGAGGCGACCTGGACTGCCCAGCCGGACGGCACCGATGCCGTGTTGACGGGATCGACCGCCGCCGGTTCGGCGTAGGCTGCTGCGACCCTTGCCGTCGCGACATCGTCCGCCGTGGCCGCGGCCACTGTGTCGACCTTCTTGGTCTGAGAGACGGGCCTGGTCTGGACGACGGGGGTGGCTTCTTCAACGGCGGGGTCGGTTTCCTCAACTAGCGAGGCAATGGCATCATCGTCAGGGGCATCGTCGTCCGGCCGGCTGTCCGGCGTCGGCGCGTCGCGCTTGGGCAGGAACACTTTTGCCAGCGCGCTGATCGGGTTGCCGCCGCCGGCCTTGGCGACCAGCATGCCGCTGCCGCGCGACGACGCCTTCGGCAAATAGGTTTTGATCAATGCGGCCATCTGGTTGTCGCGGCTGCCGCCGGATTTCCCGCCTATCACCACCGCCACGATGCGGCGATCGCCGTCGTCGACCGAGGAAACGAGATTGTAGCCGGAGGCGCGGGTGTAACCGGTCTTGATGCCGTCGACGCCCTTGATGCGCCCAAGCAGGCGGTTATGGCCGTTGATGCGCTTGCGGCCGTAGAGAAACGAACGCTGCGAGAAATAGCCGTAATACTGGGGAAAATGCTCCCGCAGCGCGATGCCGAGCACCGCCATGTCGCGCGCGGTCGTGAACTGACCGGGGTTTGGCAAGCCGTGGGCGTTGCGGAAAACGGTCCCCTTCATGCCCAGCGCCCGCGCCTTGGCTGTCATCATGTGGGCGAAATTGGCTTCATTGCCGCCGAGAAGCTCGCCGAGCGCCGTCGCCGAGTCATTTGCCGACTTGGTCACCATCGACAGGATCGCGGTCTCGACCGTGATCGCGCCGCCCCGTCTGACGCCGAGTTTCGTCGGCGGTTCAGCAGCAGCATTGGCCGAAAAGACGACCCGGGAGTTCTTGCTGATCTTGCCGTTCGCCATGGCCTCGAAGGCCAGGTAAAGCGTCATCATCTTGGTGAGCGAGGCCGGATAGCGCCGACCATCGGCATTCGAAGAATAAAGCACCTTGCCGGTCTTGGCATCGATGACGATGGCCGCCGACCTCGCTGCCATGGACGAAGCAGCGTCGGCAACGACGAATGTCATCGCCAAAGCGAGGATCATTATCGTTTTCAAAGAGGACGCGGATTTGGAGAGAATGCCCGACAACGCCTGACGCACCGATGGTTCCTTTGAATTTTTTGTTGCTGGAAGGCGGCAAAGGTCCTGCCTCACTTCGAACCAAGCTATCGCGGTCAGCGTTACCAATCCGTTTATGGTAACCATCGTGTTCACCATTTTCTTCGGGCTTGAGTTTCCCTTTATTCGAATTTTAGCCATTGCCGGTGGCTGGGCCTGCACGCCGGGCCGGTCGCCTGGAACCGCGCTCGGCGAAACATTGACTTTTTGTGCAGTGCACAATATATGACTTGCATTGCACAACGCGGCCTGGACAGGGCGCGTCCACCGTTCAACGGCTACTGTCAAGGGAGCGTGAAATGACCCAGACCTATGAAGATTTCAGCAAATATGGCAAGGAGTTTGCCGACACCGGCTTGAAGAGCTTCGCATCCCTTTCCAAGGGTGCGCAGGCCATCGCCGCCGAGGCGGGCGAGTACACCAAGAAAAGTTTTGAGGCTGGCAGCGCAGCAGCCGAGAAACTTTTGTCGGCCAAGTCGCTGGAGAAGGCGATCGAGATCCAGTCCGATTTTGCCAAGCAGTCGTACGAAGCCTTCGTCGCCGAAGCGACCAAGATAGGCGATCTCTATGCCGAACTCGCCAAAGAAGCCTACAAGCCGTTCGAATCAATCGTCGCAAAAGCGAAATAATCTCGCTATAATGTGAAGATGGCTCTCGGGCCTGCAAGACAGACCCGGTCGCGAACGCGCGGCCGGGTTTTTCATGGCAATTTGAAATCAGGGGGCTCTGCCGCCTTCACGATTTCGAAAATCGGCCAAGTTTGGCCACCTAGCCATATTGTCAGCTAAACAGAAGGGCTTAAAATCGTTCATCGAAGACCTACATGTCGAACTCGCATGGGGATTCGAAAAGGCAGGGCTACGTGACGATTGGTTTGACTGCCATGAGAGATGTGGTGCGGATGCAAAACGGCAACGACGGCAATGAGGCCGGTCGCGGCACGGCTGTTATCACGCGCACCAAAACCAAGACCAAGAAGCCTAGCCTTTATCGGGTCCTCATTCTCAACGACGACTATACGCCCATGGAATTCGTGGTTCACGTACTGGAGCGTTTTTTCCAGAAGGACCGTGAAGCCGCCACACGCATCATGCTACATGTTCACAATCATGGAGTGGGCGAGTGCGGGGTCTATACATTCGAGGTGGCCGAGACCAAAGTGTCTCAGGTCATGGATTTCGCCCGACAGAATCAGCATCCGCTGCAATGCGTGATGGAGAAGAAGTGAGGTAACATGCCGGCTTTCTCCCAAGGCCTGGAAAAGGCGCTTCACCAGGCGCTGACGCTAGCCAATGAGCGGCACCACGAATACGCAACCCTTGAACATTTGCTGCTCGCTCTCATCGACGACACCGAGGCGGCCGCGGTCATGCGCGCCTGCAACGTCGATCTCGACGAGCTGAAGCACACGGTTCTCACCTATATCGACACCGAGCTCGACAATCTCGTCACCGGCTACGACGAGGATTCCAAGCCGACAGCCGGTTTCCAGCGCGTCATCCAGCGCGCGGTGATCCATGTGCAGTCGTCCGGCCGCGAGGAAGTCTCCGGCGCCAACGTGCTCGTTGCGATCTTCGCCGAGCGTGAGAGCCATGCCGCCTATTTCCTGCAGGAACAGCAGATGACCCGCTACGACGCGGTCAACTACATTTCGCATGGCATCGCCAAGCGTCCCGGCGCATCCGAGACGCGGTCGCCGCGCGGCGCCGACGACGAGCAGGGCGGCCAGAGCGGCGCCGAGCCGCAAGAGGACGGCGGCAAGAAAAAGCAGCAGCAGGACGCACTCACCGCCTATTGCATCAATCTGAACAACAAGGCCAAGGCCGGCAAGATCGATCCGCTGATCGGCCGCGGGTCCGAGATCAACCGCACCATCCAGGTGCTGTGCCGCCGCTCCAAGAACAATCCGCTCTATGTCGGCGACCCCGGCGTCGGCAAGACGGCGATCGCCGAGGGCCTTGCCAAGCGCATCGTCGAGGGTGACGTGCCGGAAGTGCTGCACAACGCCACCATCTTTGCGCTCGACATGGGAACATTGCTGGCCGGCACCCGCTATCGCGGCGATTTCGAGGAGCGGCTGAAGCAGGTCGTCAAAGAACTCGAGGATTATCCGGGCGCGGTTCTGTTCATCGACGAGATCCACACCGTGATCGGGGCAGGGGCGACGTCGGGCGGCGCCATGGATGCGTCGAACCTGTTGAAGCCGGCGCTGTCGTCCGGAACGATCCGCTGCATCGGCTCGACCACCTACAAGGAGTTCCGCCAGTTTTTCGAGAAGGACCGCGCTTTGGTGCGGCGCTTCCAGAAGATCGACGTCAACGAGCCGACCATCGAGGACGCCATCGAGATCATGAAGGGTCTGAAGCCGTATTTCGAGGAGTTCCACAAGGTTCGCTACACGGCTGAGGCGATCAAGGCTTCGGTCGAACTGTCGGCGCGCTACATCAACGACCGCAAGCTGCCGGACAAGGCAATCGACGTGATCGACGAGACCGGCGCCTCGCAGATGCTGGTGCCGGAAGCCAAGCGAAAGAAGACTATCGGCATCAAGGAGATCGAAGCGACGATCGCCACCATCGCCCGCATTCCGCCGAAGACGGTTTCCGCCGACGACGAGAAGGTGCTGGCCGGTCTCGACGTTGAGTTGAAACGTGTCGTCTACGGTCAGGACACCGCGATCACGGCATTGACCTCGGCGATCAAACTGGCGCGGGCCGGCCTGCGCGAACCGGAGAAGCCGATCGGCTCCTACCTGTTCTCGGGACCGACCGGCGTCGGCAAGACCGAAGTGGCAAAGCAGCTCGCCGCCTCGCTCGGTGTCGAGCTGATCCGCTTCGACATGTCGGAATACATGGAACGCCACACCGTCTCGCGGCTGATCGGCGCGCCTCCCGGCTATGTCGGCTTCGACCAGGGCGGCCTGTTGACCGACGGCGTCGACCAGCATCCGCATTGCGTGCTGTTGCTGGACGAGGTCGAGAAGGCGCATCCGGACCTGTTCAACATCCTGCTGCAGGTCATGGACCACGGCAAGTTGACCGACCACAACGGCAAGCAGATCGACTTCCGCAACGTCATCCTGATCATGACCACCAATGCGGGCGCCTCGGATGCGCAACGCGCGGCGATCGGGTTCGGCTCGACCAAGCGCGAAGGCGACGATGTCGAGGCGATCAACCGGCTGTTCACGCCGGAATTCCGCAACCGTCTCGATGCGATCATCCCGTTCGGCTCGCTGCCGGTTCCGGTCATCCATCAGGTGGTGCAGAAGTTCGTCATGCAGCTCGAGGCCCAGCTCTCCGAGCGTGGCGTCACCTTCGACCTGTCGCAGGAAGCGATCGCCTGGCTGGCCGAGAAGGGCTACGACGAGCGCATGGGAGCACGGCCGCTCGGCCGCGTCATCCAGGAGCACATCAAGAAGCCGCTGGCCGACGAGGTGCTGTTCGGTAAGCTCAAGAAGGGCGGCACGGTGCGTGTCACCGTCGAGAAGAAGGAGACCGGCGAGACCGGCCTGAAGCTCGAGTCGCTCGCCGACGAGGCGCCGGTCAAGCCGAAAAAGGAAGAACCGGACGACACACCGAAACTCAAGAAAGCTGCCAGCAAGAAGCCCGTCGCGAAAAAGGCGATCGCGCAGAAGGCGGAGCCCAAGGGCAAGGATGGCGGCAAGCGCAGCTTGGTGCCGCAACTGCCCCGAAAGGCATGATGGCCTGAAAAATAAAAAAGCCCCGGAAACGGGGCTTTTTTTTTGGATAAAGAGGTAGTGGATGCTGGAGGCGTGCGCGACGCCCGGCTTCAGCTTCAGCTTCCCAGCTCTGTTCGTATCTTGTCAGCATTCTCAGTCAACACTTCCGGTTTCTCCATCTGCCCGCTATGCGGCTTCAAAGGGATTCCCTCGAAGCGCGGAATGACATGGACATGGAGGTGGTAGACGGTCTGGCCCGAAGCAGGCTCATTGAACTGCAGGATGGTGACACCATCGGCGCCGAAGGCCTTCTTCACCGCCAACGCCACCTTCTGCACGACGGCGAAGAGCGGGCCGAATACTGCCGGGTCCGCGTCAAGCAGGTTGCGCGACTGCGCCTTCGGCACAACCAGCGTATGACCCGGCCCTTGCGGCATTACATCCATGAAGGCAACGATCGCGTCATCTTCATAGACGCGATGCGACGGGATTTCACCGCGCAGAATTTTCGCGAAGATATTGTTGCTGTCGTAGGTGGGGTCAGCCATGGCGTGCGCTCCGGATTGTGCCTTGCTCTACCGCATCAAACCCGAAAATCGGAATCGATTTTCGGAAAGTACGATGCGGAGATTCAAAGTGTTAGAGCATGCTTTGTGCGTCCAATTGGACGCGGCGCCCTAACCGTCCGCCACATCCTTGCGGAACGGCGTGTGCTCTTCAAGATAGTCGCCCATCCGCTCCACTTCGCGCCGCTCGCGCCTGAGATAGTCGGCGACCGCGTTGCGCAAGCCGGGATGCGCGATGTAATGCGCCGAATGCATGGTCACCGGCCTATAGCCGCGCGCCAGCTTGTGCTCGCCTTGCGCGCCGGCTTCGACCACTTTCAGCTTACGGTCGATCGCGAAGTCAATCGCCTGGTGATAGCAGACCTCGAAATGCAGGAACGGATGGTCTTCGATGCAGCCCCAGTTGCGGCCGTAGAGCGCATCGTAACCGATGAAATTGATAGCGCCGGCAATGTAGCGTCCATTGCGCTTGGCCATCACCAGCAGAATGTCGTCGGCCATGCGCTCGCCGATCATCGAGAAAAACTCGCGGTTGAGGTAGGGCCGCCCCCATTTCCTGCTGCCGGTATCCATGTAGAAGGCAAAGAAGTCGTCCCAGATCCTTTCGGTGAGATCCCTGCCGGTCAGCCAGTCGATCGAGATGCCGTGGGCTAGCGCCTCGCGCCGCTCCTTCTTCATGGCCTTGCGCTTGCGCGACGCCAGAGTGGCGAGAAAATCGTCGTAGGTCGAAAAACCTTCGTTGAAGAAGTGGAACTGCTGGTCGGTGCGGTGCAGGAAACCCGCCGCTTCCAGCGCCCCGACATCCTTCTGCTGCGCGAAGGTTACGTGCGCGGAAGAAACGCCGAGCTTGTCCGTCACCGCCTTAAGGCCTTCTGCCAAGCCGGCTTTCACGGCGCGACTGTCCTCGCCCTTGTTGACCAGCAGGCGAGGACCGGTGACCGGCGTGAACGGCACGGCGCATTGCAGTTTTGGGTAGTAACGCCCGCCGACGCGCTCGAACGCGTCGGACCAGCCGTGATCGAAAACATACTCGCCCTGGCTATGCGATTTCAGGTAGCAGGGAACGGAACCGAGCAGTTTTCCCTGCGCTGTCTCCAGCCTGAGATGATGACCCCGCCAGCCGGTGCGCTGCACGGCGCAGCCCGAATCTTCGAGCGCGCTCAGAAAAGCGAACGAAACGAGGGGGTTGTAGCCGTTTTCTGTATCGCCGCGTGCGGTACCGCCGAGGCCATCCCATTCCGCGCAGGTGAAGGCTCCGATGCCGGAGGCAACCCGGATCGCATACGCTCCATTCGCCGTTTGCCCGTCGCCTTCATCGCCTTGATCCATGAGGCTTATTTAAGCTCCGTGCCGGTCCATGCAAGCTCGGTTTTCAAGCGACCTGCACAAGATCGGGTTCGAATCCTTCGAACGTCATTTGGTCGGCGTATCTAAAGGTCAGGTCGACCGCCGGTTGGTCGAGCACGGTCCACGTGATAACCGGCATTTTGAGCCTTTCGCGCACGAAACTGACAAACCGGTTCGGCAGGTCGCCGGCGGCGTAGGAGGCGAAGGCGATGTCGTGCGCCAGCATGGCGAAATGCGCCTCGATCAGCTTGACGTCCTTGCCATAAGCGGTCAGTCCGCCCGGAACGCCGGGCGCGTGTTTCGGGAAATCGCGGATCAGCCAGTGGTCGAACGACATGATCGCCGCCTTGCCCTTGTAGCGCTTGAGCATCTCGCCGACACTTTCCACCAGACCTTCGTCCCGGCCGGGGACCCCTTTCAACTCGACGACCATCGGCACACGACCATCGACCAGGTCGAGTGCCTGCTGCAAAGTCGGCAGATGGTCTGATGTGCCGCCAATCCTGAGCGCCGTCATCTCCGCTGCCGTTCGCTGCCAGACGAAGCCGTCCTGGCCGGTCAGCCGCTTCAGATCGCTGTCGTGAATGACGACCGGGATGCGGTCAGACGACAGATGCACATCGCATTCGATCGCATAGCCGCGTTCGGCTGCCGCGGCAAAGGCGGAAAGCGTGTTCTCCCACCGCGTCTTGTTCATGTCGTGGAGGCCGCGATGGGCAACGGGTCGGGCGGTCAGCCAGGAAAGATCGGTCATGACTGGCTCATTCGACTTCGAAGATGGCTTCTATTTCCACTGCGGCATTAAGCGGCAGTGAGGCGGCGCCGACGGCGGAGCGGGCATGTTTGCCGTGATCGCCGAGCACTGCAACCAGAAAATCCGAGGCGCCGTTGGCAACCAGGTGCTGTTCGACAAAATCCGGTGCCGAGGCGACGAAGACGGTGAGCTTCACCAGGCGGCGGATTTTCTCAAGATCGCCAAGGGCTGTCTTGGCCTGCGCCAATATGTTGATTGCGCAGTATTTTGCCGCTTCCTTGCCGCTTGCGGTGTCGACATCGCGGCCGAGCAGTCCGCTCGCCTGCAGCTTGCCCTCGCTGAGCGGCAGCTGTCCGGCGGTGAACAGCAGATTGCCTGACCTGGAATAGGGCACGTAATTGGCGGCGGGCGCGGCTGCGACCGGAAGCGTCACGCCGAGATCGCTTAGCCGCTTTTCGATTGTTTCGCTCATGGTATTTCCCTATTGCTTGATGACGCCGGGCAGGCCGGGCCGAAATTGCTATTTTTGCCTCGCTTCCGCCACGACTTTTTTTAAGCTGGACCCTCTTTCCTGCGGCCTGCCATCAGGCGCGATGATCGGAGCCCCTCATGCGCGCAACACGCCTCGCATTCCACGCTGTCCTGCTGCCAGCGGTGTTCTCGATGGCGCCGGCTTTTGCCGTACCGGCGCTGCAAGCCCATCGCGCGGTTTACGATCTGAGCCTGGACAAAGCCTCCGATCGCTCCGGCATTACCGGCATTTCCGGCCGCATGGTTTATGAGTTCAACGGCTCACCTTGCGAAGGCTACACGGTGAAGTTCCGCTTCGTCACCCAGATTGCCACTAACGACAATGCAACAAAGCTGACCGACCAGCAGACGACCACTTTCGAGGACGCCGAAGGCAAGACGTTCTCGTTCGTGACAAAATCCTTCGTCGACCAGAACCTCGACAAGGAGGTCAAGGGCACCGCGACGAAGGAGACGAAGGGCCTCAAGGTCGACATCGACAAGCCGGAGAAGAGCAGCCTCGAACTCGCTGCCACCCAGTTTCCGACCCAGCATCTGGCCGAACTGATCGACAAGGCCGAAAAGGGCGAAAATTTCTACGAAACCAACCTGTTCGACGGCTCGGAAGATGCCGACAAAGTGATGACCACCACCGTCGTCGTCGGCAAGAAAGCCGATGCCGACAAAGCTGATCCGGAAGCGCCGGCATTGGCGAAACTCGCCACCGACAAATACTGGCCAGTCGACATCGCCTATTTCGACGGCACCGACAAGTCAGGCGAGGAGGTGCCGGAGTACCGGATCAGCTTCAAGCTGCATGACAACGGCATCACGCGCGACCTCGTCATGGACTATGGCGAGTTCTCGATGACCGGCAAGCTGGTCAATCTGTCGTTATTCGATCAGTCGAAAGCCTGTCCGCCGAAATAGGCTTCAGGTTAACCACGCCCGCAAGGCGGCGCCTACAGCGCCGCGCGTTCTTGGCCGCGCAAAGGACGCTGAAGCACTTTGATTTTGCGTATGATCCTTTCCGAATCGATTCCGATTTCTGGGGTCATGCGCCATGACTTGAACACGCCGCAATTGCATCTCAACTTCTACGCCGATGGGTCGATCGGGGGGTGGGTTGAGCAGAATCGATGTGTTCGTGGCGCCGAGGCCCAATCCGGCGCTGATCAGGATCATGACTGTAGTCAACCGGGTTGTCATGTTGCATGGCATTCCCGGGTTTCGCGACCTGTTGCCGTTCAACCGCCTGGCCGGATTGCGCGGCGTCGCCAATGTCCGTCGTATCGACTTTCCCGACGACGACCGGCAGCGGCTGAAGGCCTGTTGCGGCGTCGGCAAGGCGACGTTCATAACGCCTAACCATCCGGAATTCTTTACCGACTGGATGATCGACAAGGAGATCGTCTCGCAGGTCAGTCCGCTCGCGGCATCCTGGGCCACGCATGGCGTCGTCAACGGCCTCGGCCGGATCATGCAGAAATTCTGGCTGGCCAACAATCTGATCGCCCAGATTCCCGGCAACAGTGGGGCCGCCAAGGAACACTCGATCGCCTGGGCGCTGAAAGGGCATGGTGTTCTCTTGCATCCCGAAGGCGGCGTCGGCTGGCATGCTAATGTCGTCGGTTCGCTCCTTCCGGGGGCGGTCGAGATGGGGTTCGAAGCGCTCAAGCGCGGTCGCGCCACGGATCAGGATTGTAGGATTTGGATCGCGCCGGTTGTCTGGAAGCTCGCCTTCACCAAAAATGTCGAGCCGGCGCTGGCGCAGGAATGCGCGTATGTCGAGAAGAGCCTGAAGATCGAACGCCGTGCCGCCGATACGCTGCCGGAGCGCGTCCACCATGTCTATGCGACGTTGCTGTCGCGCGATGAGATTGCCTGTGGCATGGCGCCCGACGAACGGGCTTCGTATGCAGCGCGTCAGACGCAACTGCTGCTCGAATTGAGCCGGCGCCTGGGGGAGGGCATTTCGTTCGATCCCGGCGCCAACGAGATCGCCGAGCTTTTGCGCCGGTCGCGCCGCTGGCTGCGGGAAAACACCGGCGACGCTGAGAGACAAAAACAGGTCCGCACGCTGGCGGACACCATCCAGCGTCTCCAGCGCGTCGGACCGTGGGCCTCAGTGAACTCGCGCATCACGCAAGAGGAGATCGCCGAGCATCTGAAGCGCGTCCGCAACGACTATTGCAAGGGCACGCTGCGCGACACGATCAACCGCTTCGTGCCGCAGCCGGCCGGGCCGCGCTGCGCGCATATCCGGGTGCCGGAACCGTTGGGATTGCACGCCTTTCCGGGCTCGATCGACGATGCGCTCGCCGAACTGCACAGCCGTATGCAGGCGGCTGTCACCACGTCAGTAGCCGAACTCGAAGCCGCGGGCGGCTTCATTTTCTATCCGAATCCCTTCTATCATCGCTAACGTTTGGATCTTGGCCCCAGGTGAACTGCGGCTCCGCTGGTCGGCGCAAGATGAAGGAGTGCGGCAAACCTCATGGCGGTGTATGTCGACGCGGCGATCTGGAAATGGGTCGGCCACCGCTGGTGTCATCTGCTGGCCGACGACACCGACGAGCTGCATCGTTTTGCAGCACAGCTCGGCGTCAAGCGTTCGTCCTATCAGGGGCCGCCGAAGACATCGGCGCCGCATTATGACATAACCGGCTTCGAGCGCGACCGCGCGGTGCGATTAGGCGCCATCGAATGCAGCCGCGAAGAGATCGTTGCTGTTTTCCGGCGTGTCCGCGTGCCGAAGGGGAAGATACGACTATAGCCCGGGTGCGCTGATCGCCGCATGCTGAGCCGCAAGACACCGCAGCGCTTGCGTTTGTCGCGCATCCCCTCTATATGCGCGCTCATTCCACACACGGACTTTGGTGTCTGCCCGGGAGAAATCCGGCTGAAACCTCCGGTGGCGTTCGAGGACAAAGTCCAGAAATGCCTGTGTCCGTGGAGGCTAACCGGAAAGGATACTCAAGAATGGCTCTGCCTGATTTCAGCATGCGCCAGCTTTTGGAAGCTGGCATTCACTTCGGCCACCAGACTCACCGCTGGAACCCGAAGATGGCGCCCTATATCTATGGCGCCCGGAACAACATCCACATCATCGACCTCTCGCAGACGGTGCCGCTGCTGCACCAGGCGCTCAAGCAGGTTTCCGACACCGTCGCCAAGGGTGGCCGCGTACTGTTCGTCGGCACCAAGCGCCAGGCGTCCGACATCGTCGCCGACGCCGCGCAGCGCTCGGCCCAGTACTATGTCAACTCCCGCTGGCTCGGCGGCATGATGACCAACTGGAAGACGATCTCGAATTCCATCCAGCGCCTGCGCAAGCTCGACGAGATGCTGGCTGGCGAGGCCCAGGGGCTCACCAAGAAGGAGCGCCTCAACCTCGATCGCGAGCGCGAGAAGCTCGACAAGGCGCTGGGCGGCATCAAGGACATGGGCTCGACGCCCGACCTGATGTTCGTGATCGACACCAACAAGGAAGCGATCGCCATCCTCGAGGCCAAGCGCCTCGGCATCCCGGTCGTCGCCATCATCGATTCCAACTGCGACCCGGACAAGATCGATTTCCCGATCCCCGGCAATGATGACGCGGCCCGCGCCATCCAGCTCTATTGCGATCTGATCGCCAAGGCTGCAATCGACGGCATTGCTCGCCAGCAGGGCGCGCTTGGCGTCGACGTTGGCGCTTTGGCCGAGGCCCCGATCGAGCCGGCACTCGAGCCGACGCCGACCGCCGAGACACCGGCTGCCCGGACACCGGAAGCATAGCAGGGAAGGCCGGTTTCGGCCTTCATCTTTCTCATATTCTGGCGCGCTAAGCGCTGGCGCCAGGCGCATCATCGAGGACCGGTGGTGCGTCGGTGCATTTTAAACAAAGAGGCGACAATGAGTATTTCGGCTGCACAGGTCAAAGAACTCCGCGACTTGACCGGCGCGGGCATGATGGACTGCAAGGCGGCGTTGAACGAGACCAACGGCAACATGGAAGAGGCCGTCGACTGGCTGCGCAAGAAGGGCATTTCCAAGGCCGACAAGAAGGCCGGCCGTACCGCGGCCGAAGGCCTGATCGGCGTCGATTCCGGTATCCGCGAGGCGGCGGTCGTCGAGGTCAATTCTGAGACCGACTTCGTTGCCCGCAACGCCGCCTTCCAGGAGATCGTCGCCAAGGTCGCCAAGGTCGCGCTCGCCTATGGCGGCAAGACCGAGGCCGTCGCAGCCGCCCCCTATCCGGGTTCCGACAAGTCGGTTGCCGACACCATCAAGGACGCTGTCGGCACTATCGGTGAGAATCTTGGCTTCCGCCGTTCGGCCAAGCTCACGGTCGAGCACGGCGCTGTCGCGACCTACGTCCACAATGCGGTTGCCGACGGCCTTGGCAAGCTCGGCGTGCTGGTCGCCATCGAGACGACAGGCAACGCGCAGGCCGCCAACGCCTTTGCCCGTCAGGTCGCCATGCATGTCGCCGCCACCAACCCGATGGCGCTGACGACGGAGCAGCTCGATCCGGCCGCGGTCGAGCGCGAGAAGGCGATCTTCGCCGACCAGGCGCGCCAGTCCGGCAAGCCGGAGGCGATCATCGAGAAGATGGTCGAGGGCCGTCTGCGCAAGTTCTACGAAGAGGTCGTGCTGCTCAAGCAGGCTTTCGTGCTCAATCCCGACATCACGGTCGAGAAGGCGCTGCAGGATGCCGAGAAGGAAATCGGCGCACCGGCCAAGATCACTGCTTATCTGCGCTTCGCGCTCGGCGAGGGCATCGAGAAGGAAGAGACCGATTTTGCGGCGGAAGTCGCGGCGGCGGTCAAGAAGTAAACCGCCCCCCATCTTTCTGAGAAGACTTTATGGCCGGGTGTCCGCGAGGATGCCCGGCCGATTTCTTGCGCGGTGCGGCCGGCGACAGGCCGGTTGGCTATCTGCCGGATCTGCTCATGCCCGGATCTGCTCATGCAAGGTGCATTTGCCGGCGTAAGCTAAAGGCTGGAAGAGAGTTTTCCGGTTCGGGCGCCGCGTGACATCGCGGCGCCCTTCGTGTATCGGAACCCAATGTTTCGGGGCAGCGCCTGCGCGGCGGCAGCCCGCGGCGCGTCACATGCATGATAATGAGGACCAGATGACGGTGAAGCCCCTCTACCGACGTGTCTTGCTGAAAGCATCTGGCGAAGCGTTGATGGGCGAGCAGCATTTCGGCATCGACGTGTCGGTAGTCGATCGCATCGCCGCCGACATAGCCGAGGCCCGCGCCCTGGGCATCGAGGTCGGCATCGTCATCGGCGGCGGCAACATCTTTCGCGGCGTGGCGGTTGCGTCCAAGGGAGGTGACCGGGTCACCGGCGACCACATGGGCATGCTCGCCACCGTCATCAACTCGCTGGCGCTGCGCACTTCGCTGAACAAGATCGGCGTCGACGCGGTGGTGCTGTCGGCAATCGCCATGCCTGAGCTTTGCGAGAGCTTTTCGCAGCGCCAAGCGACCGCCTACATGAACCAGGGCAAGGTCGTCATTTTCGCCGGCGGCACCGGCAATCCTTTCTTCACCACCGATTCGGCCGCGGCGCTGCGCGCGGCGGAAATCGGCGCCGATGCGCTGTTCAAGGGTACCCAGGTCGACGGCGTTTATTCGGCAGATCCCAAGAAGGACCCGAATGCGACCCGCTTCGAGCGCATCAGCCATGGCGAAGTCATAAGACGCGGTCTTTCGATCATGGATACGGCCGCGATTGCACTTGCGCGCGAAAACAACATTCCGATAATCGTTTATTCGATCCACGAGAAGGGTGGTTTCGGTGATATTCTGAGGGGCGGCGGCCGTTGCACGGTCGTCACGGACGACTGATCGGGAGCCCGATCCCGAACCGAAGGTTTCCCGTAGGCGAAAAGCGGGAACCGGTTTCCGGATTGAGGCTTGAATACGGGATTACCCTGAAGTGAACCCGGCTAACGGGTCGAGGAGACGATGATGAGTGGCGAATACGATGATCTCAAACGGCGCATGGACGGGGCGATCGCTGCGTTCAAGCACGATCTGGCTTCGCTGCGGACCGGCCGCGCTTCGAGCAACCTGCTCGACGCGATCCAGGTGCAGGCCTACGGCACCACCATGCCGATCAACCAGGTGGCAAACGTGTCGGTGCCGGAGCCGCGCATGATTTCGGTTTCGGTCTGGGATAAGTCGATGGTCGGCGCGGTCGATCGCGCCATCCGTGAATCCAATCTCGGCTTCAATCCGATCGTCGATGGCACCAATCTCAGAATTCCGCTGCCCGAGCTCAACGAACAGCGCCGCAAGGAACTGGTCAAGATCTCGCACGGTTATGCAGAGAATGCCCGTATAGCCGTGCGCCACGTGCGCCGGGACGGCATGGAGTTTCTCAAAAAGGCGGAAAAGGACGGCGATATAAGCGAAGACGATCATCGCAAGCGGTCCGACCAGGTTCAGAAACTCACCGACGAGACGATCAGCACCATCGACCATCTGCTTTCCGATAAGGAAGCTGAAATCATGCAGGTTTAGGGTCTGGCCACTGCTGGCTCGAAAGCGAGAACATGACAAGCCCCGCGCATGTCGCGATCATCATGGACGGAAACGGACGTTGGGCCAAGGCGCGTGGCTTGCCACGGCTTGCTGGGCATCGTGCCGGCGTCGAGGCGCTGCGCAACACGGTGCGCGCCGCTCCTGGCCTCGGCATCTCGTTCCTGACCGTCTACGCCTTCTCCTCGGAAAACTGGTCGCGGCCGAAGTCCGAAGTCAGCGACCTAATGGGCCTGTTGAAAATCTTCATTCGCCGCGATCTCGCCGAGCTGCACCAAAACGGCGTGCGGGTCAGGATCATCGGCGACAGGGCAGGGCTGCAGCCTGACATCAGGACCCTGCTTGAAGAGGCCGAAACCCTGACCGTCCACAACGACGCCCTGACCCTGATCATCGCTTTCAACTATGGCGGACGCGACGAGATCGTGCGCACAGCGCGCAAGCTTGCCTCGGCGGTGGCGCGCGGCGAGCTCGACAGCGAGGCGATCACGGCCGAATCCTTTGCCGGCTCTCTCGACACCCAGGGTATTCCGGATCCGGAACTGGTCATCCGTACCAGCGGCGAGCTCAGGCTGTCGAATTTCCTTCTGTGGCAAGCGGCCTATAGCGAGCTTGTTTTCCTGCCTTGCTACTGGCCCGATTTCAGCCGCGAGCATTTGGCCGACGCATTGCGCGACTTTGCCGGTCGCGAGCGCCGTTTCGGCGGTCTGGGCGCTCAAGACGTCGCCGTGACGGCCAAGGGATGAGCAACCTCCAGCTTCGGGTTATTTCTGCCGTCGTGCTTGCGGTCGTCACACTCAGCCTGACCTGGCTGGGCGGACTGCCCTTCCGGTTGCTTTGCGCGGCCATGACGATTCTGATCTTCTACGAATGGTCACGAATGTGCCGCCCGGTTGCCGCCACGGGTCTTGGTTTTCTGCCGGAAGCGCTGCTTCTGGTTTTCGTCGGCGGTTTGGTCGCCGGCTTGCCTGCGTCATGGCTTCTGCTTCTTGTGGCAGTGATGGTCGTTGTCACCGTGGTCGTGGGTTCGATGCGCCAGATTTCGATGCGCCAGGCGGGACAGTGGGACGCGTCCGGCCTTGCCTATGCCGCCATTTCCGGACTGTCACTTGCTCTTTTGCGTGACGGCGATCATCCCGGCCTCGTCGCCATTCTCTTCCTGTTCGCGGTGGTTTGGGCGACCGACATATCAGCCTATTTCGTCGGCCGCGCTGTCGGCGGTCCGAAGCTGGCGCCGTCGATCTCACCAGGCAAGACTCAGAGCGGGGCACTCGGCGGCGCCGTCGGCGGCGTGGTTGCCGGGCTGCTTCTGGCGGCCGCGGCCGGAGGCGGAAATCTCGCAGTGCTCGGCGTCGTCGCGCTCGTGCTTTCGCTCGTCTCCCAAGCCGGCGACCTTTTCGAATCATGGGTGAAGCGCCGCCACAACCGCAAGGATTCGGGCACGCTGATACCGGGCCATGGCGGCGTCATGGACCGGGTCGACGGGCTTGTCGCGGCGGCTTTCGCCCTGTACGTCATCGGCTGGATTTCGGCGACCGCCGACCATCCGGCACAGGGGCTGTTTCCAGCTTGACCAGCATTGATTCCCGGCCTGGTTTTCTTGACCTGCGCAGGATGCGCCATGGATTCGCCTGGATTGATGCCACAGTCGCGGTACGACCGTGCTGCGGACGAATTTGAGGACATGAGTTGAACGAGATTCTTCACGCGGTTTTCAGCACGGAAGGCTTTGTCCTGGGCACGCTGGTGCCGTTCCTGTTCGTGCTGACCGTAGTCGTGTTCGTCCACGAGATGGGCCATTATCTCGTCGGCCGCTGGTGCGGCATCGGCGTGAAAGTCTTTTCGATCGGCTTCGGCCCGGAACTCTTCGGCTTCAATGACAGCCATGGCACGCGCTGGAAACTCTGCGCAATACCACTCGGCGGCTACGTCAAATTCGTCGGCGACATGAACGCCACATCGAGCCAGCCCAGCTCGGAGGAGATCGAAACGCTGACCGATGCCGAGCGCAAGATCGCGTTTCACGCGCAGCCGGTCTGGAAGCGCGCCGCGACTGTGGTGGCCGGTCCGCTGTTCAATTTCCTGCTGACGATCGCCGTCTTCGCGGTGCTGTTTACCGCCTATGGCCGCCCTGTGATGGAGCCGATGGTGGCTGAAGTCACCGCCGACAGTCCGGCGGCGCAGGCCGGGATCCTGCCCGGGGACCGATTCGTCAGCGTCGACGGCAGCAAGGTCCAGACCTTCGCCGACGTCCAGCGCCGGGTCTCGGGCCGCGGCGGCGACGCCATCACCTTCGTCATGCTGCGCGACGGCAAGGAGATCACCGTTACGGCGACGCCGCGGTTAATGGAACAGGAAGACGCGCTGGGCAACAAGGTCAAGGTGGCCGTGATCGGCGTCGTCAACAACCAGGAATTCGGCCAACCGCGCCTGATCACCTACAGCCCGGCTGGCGCACTGGCTGCCGCGGTCGAGGAAACCGGCCACATCATCCAGGGTACCGGCCAGTTCCTGCAGCGTTTCGTCGTCGGTCGCGAAGACAAATGCCAGCTGGGCGGTCCAATCAAGATCGCAAAGATGTCGGGGCAGGCGGCAAAACTGGGCTTCGACTGGCTTGTGCAACTTGTTGCGCTGTTGTCGGTCGGGATCGGTATTCTCAACCTTTTGCCGATTCCCCCCCTCGACGGCGGCCATCTCCTGTTCTACGGCGTGGAGGCCGTCATTCGGCGACCGGTGTCGGAACGGATGATGGAAATGGGTTACAGGGCCGGCCTGCTTTTCGTCTTGGGCTTCATGGGGTTCGTTTTCTGGAACGACCTGTTTGGATGCTGAAATCATGAAGAAATTTGGCTTCGGCACAGCCAATGTTGAGACGCCGTTTACCATGCATGGGGATATGCGTGACGCGAAAGCCACGCAACAGGGTTAAGTAAATACAAATTAACCAGGAGCCTTGCGTGTAGGGAAAATCCGGTTAATACGGTAGGGGAAATTACCGCACGTCCGGTTTTCTCGCCGTGGGGACTTCGAGAAAAGGTACAAAAGCCCGATGAAGGCAGCATCCAAGTTTCTGAGCGCCGCGTCCGCGGTGGCCCTGTCCGCCGCCCTGGTCGTACCAGGTGCGCTCGCAGTGCAGTTCGTTGCCACATCGGCGGCCGAGGCCGCTGTTGTTTCAAGAGTTGAAGTCAGCGGCAATCAGCGTGTCGACGCCGACACGATCCGCAACTACGTCACGATCAAGCCCGGCAAGCCATTTTCCAGTTCCGATATCGACGATGCGGTCAAGGCGCTGTTCGGCACCGGGCTGTTCTCGGACGTCCAGATCAACCAGGTCGGTTCGTCGCTGGTCATCAAGGTTTCCGAATATCAGGTCGTGAACCAGGTGCTGTTCCAGGGCAACAAGAAGCTCAAGGACAACGCCCTTGCGGCCGCGGTCCAGTTGAAGCCGCGTGGAACGTTCTCGCAGCAGGCGCTCGATGCCGATGTCGAGGCGGTCAAGGCTGCCTACAGGCGTATCGGCCGCGACGACGCCGCCGTGACCACCCAGATCATGGACCTCGGCGACAACCGCGTGAACGTGGTCTTCAACATCAACGAAGGCGGCCGCACGCAGATCGCCGCGATCAATTTCGTCGGCAACAGTGCCTACTCGAGCCGTCGCCTGTCCGACGTCATCTCCACCAAGCGCTCGTCCATCCTTTCGTTCGTGCTGCGCGACGACGTTTATGACGAAGATAAGCTGCGCGCCGACGAGGAGCTGCTGCGCCGTTTTTATTACAATCACGGCTATGCTGACTTCCAGGTGATTTCCGCGGTCGGCGAACTCGACGAAACCACCAACAAGTACACGGTGACCATCACCGTGCAGGAGGGCGACCGCTACACCTTCGGCGACGTCAGCGTCGAGAGCACGATTCCCGAGGTCGACGCTGCATCGCTGCAGTCGGCGGTCGAAACCCACAAGGGCGACGTTTACAACGCTGAGAACGTCGAAGACACCATCATTGCGTTGACCGAGAGGGTCGCCGGTTCCGGCTATCCCTTCGCCCAGGTGACGCCGCGCGGCGACCGCAATTTCGAGAACCACACCATTTCAGTGGTCTATACGATCGACCAGGGCACCAAGGCCTATGTCGAGCGCATCGAGATTCGCGGCAACGACCGGACACGCGACTATGTCATTCGCCGCGAATTCGACGTGAGCGAGGGCGATGCCTTCAACCAGGTTCTCATCCAGCGCGCGAAGAAGCGGCTGGAAGCGCTCGATTATTTTGAAAAAGTCGAAGTTTCCACCGTTCCCGGCTCTGAGCCAGACCAGGTGGTGCTCGTGGTCGACGTGGTTGAAAAATCGACCGGCGAGTTCTCGATTGGCGCCGGCTATTCGACAGGCGGCGACACGTCAGGCCCGTCGGTCGAGGGATCGATCACCGAGCGCAACTTCCTCGGACGCGGCCAGTTCATCAAACTATCGGCGGGCGGCGGCAGGAATTCGCGCGACTACAGCTTCTCCTTCACCGAGCCCTATTTCCTCGGGCGGCGCATTGCCGCCGGTTTCGATGTCTTCAATCGGACCAGGGAGTACGACGACTATAAGAGCGAGACGCTAGGCGCGACAGTGCGCTTCGGCCTGCCGATCACCGACAACATCTCGACGCAGCTGGCGTACAATATCTCGCAGGAGAAGTATAAGCTCGACGATGGCTGCGATCCAATGGCTGGCTGCGACATCTCTACGGCTATCCTAAACGGGATTGAGGAAAGCCCGTGGCTCAAGTCGTCGGTCAGTCTCGGCCTGGTTTACAACACCATCGACGACATGAAGAACCCGCATGAAGGCATCTTCGCCAACGTCACCACGGAATTCGCCGGCCTCGGCGGCGACGCCAAATTCGTCAAGGTGACCGCGCGTGGCAGCGTTTACCAGACATTGTCTGAGCAGCTTGATCTGGTTGGTTTGATTTCGGGCGGAGCCGGCCATATCCAGGGCTACGGCAACGACGACCTGCGCATCTTCGATCATTTCCAGAGCAGCGACCGCATGATTCGTGGCTTCGCCTATGGCGGCATTGGCCCGGTCGACAATGAAGACGGCGACGACCATCTCGGTGGCACCACCTATTTCAATGCCTCTGCGGAAGCCCAGTTCCCAATGCCGGTCATTCCGGAAAGCTTCGGCCTGCGCGGCGCGGTCTTCGCCGATGCGGCGACGCTCTATGGCAGCAAGATCGATCCTACACTGGTCGATCAGTCGACGGTCGACATGCAGTGGCGCGCCTCTGTCGGCGTCGGTCTTATGTGGGCGTCGCCCTTTGGCCCGATCCGCATCGACTATGCGATTCCGGTCCTCAAGGAGGACACCGACGACGTGCAGGAATTCAACTTCGGTATATCGACCCGCTTCTGATCGGTGGGCAACGATGCTTCCGGGCGCTGGAGTCCGGAAGAGAGTGATCCGACACTACAGCGCCGAGCGTCCTCTTGGACGCGCAAAGGACGCTGTAGAACTTTGATTTTGCGCATGATGCTTTCCGAAAATCGATTCCGATTTTCGGGGTCATGCGCTAGCTGGATATAGCTTCTGGAATGACCGATCCGGTGTTCTTCGCGCCATCACGCCGGTATACGGCTGGCGAAGTCGCGAATCTGACCGGCTCGGTGCTTGTTGATCCCGACCTCTCCGATATATCGATCGAAGCCTTGGCGCCGGCAAGCGAAGGCGGCGAGCACGCTCTTGTCTTCGTCGATGGCAGGCGCAACTTCGCGCTGATGCAATCGCTGCGGGCAGCGGCGGTTCTCTGTCCCGCCGAATTTGCCGGCAAAGCGCCGGCGGGCATCGCGGTTTTGGTCCATCCACGCCCGCAACAGGCTTTCGCGATGGTCGGACGCCTTCTTTTTCCGGCGGCTGCGACACCGGCGCCGATGACCGGCGAAACCGGTATCTCGCCGCATGCCCATGTCGATCTATCGGCGCATGTCGAGGCCGGCGCGATCGTCGAGGCCGGCGCGATCATCGGCCCCCGCGCATCTATCGGCAGCGGAACCGTCATTGCTCCTCATGCCGTCATCGGTCCCTCCTGCCAGTTCGGCCGCGACGGCTATGTCGGTCCAGGCGCCAGCATCCAGTACGCCCTTATCGGCAACCGCGTCATCATTCATGGCGGCGCCCGCATCGGCCAGGACGGTTTTGGCTTCGTGGCCGGCGCCAAGGGCCCGGAGCGCGTCCCGCAAATCGGCCGGGTCGTCATCCAGGACGACGTCGAGATCGGTTCGAACACCACGGTCGATCGTGGCGCCATGTCCGACACGATCATCGGTCAAGGCACCAAGATCGACAATCTGGTGCAGATCGCTCATAACGTCCGTATCGGCCGCAACTGCATAATCGCCGGCCTTTCGGGTATTTCCGGTTCCGTAACGGTGGGCGACAACGTCACCATGGGTGGCGGTGTCGGCCTTGCAGATCACCTGACCATAGGGACAGGAGCCAAGCTTGCTGCAAGAAGCGGGTTCATGAGCAACGTCCCTGCGGGCGAGATTTGGGGTGGGTACCCAGCGCAGCCCATGGCGGAAGCCATGCGGGAGATCGCGGCTCTGCGAAGACTGGCCAGGGCGCGCAAATTAGGCGACGGAGGGAAGAACTGAGATGGTGGCGGCGACGACGCTCGAGGCGGTCGACATATTGGGGCTGATGAAGCTCCTGCCGCATCGCTATCCGTTCCTGATGATCGACCGCATCATCGACATCGATGGCGACGAGTCCGCTATAGGCATCAAGAACGTGACCATAAACGAGCCGCATTTCCAGGGTCATTTTCCGGATCAGCCGGTCATGCCCGGCGTGCTGATCGTCGAGGCGATGGCACAGACGGCTGGCGCCATCTGCATCCGCAGCCTTGGCACCGAAAAACCGTCGCTGGTCTATTTCCTGACCATCGACAATGCCAAATTCCGTAAACCGGTCGTTCCCGGCGACCAGTTGAAGATCCATGTGAAGAAAATCAAGAAACGCGGCAACCTTCTCAAATTCGCCTGCGAGGCTCTGGTCGACGGCGTCAAGGCCGCGGAAGCCGAGATCTCGGCGATGATGGTTACGAGCGACTGACGATCGAATGCTTATGAAAATCCAGACAGTCATCCATCCATCGTCGGTCATCGAGGCCGGCGCAAAAATCGGCGAAGGCGTCCGCATCGGGCCGTTCTGCCACATCAGCGCCGACGCGGTGATCGGCGACCGCGTCGAACTGGTCAGCCACGTCTCGGTGATGGGCGCGACCATCATCGGTGCGTCGACCAAAGTGTATCCGATGGCGACACTGGGCGCGCCGCCGCAGAACACCAAGCACAAGGGCGGCCGCACCACGCTGGTCATCGGCGAGAACTGCACGATCCGCGAAGGCGTGACCATGCACCTCGGCACCGATTCCAGCCGCGGCGAGACGACGATTGGCGACAACGGCAATTTCCTTGCCTACGCCCACATCGCCCATGACTGCATCGTCGGCAAGAATGCCACCTTCGCCAATCAGGCGACGCTGGGCGGCCATTGCGAGATCGGCGACAACGTCTATATCGGTGGCCTCACCGCCGTTCATCAGTTTGTCCGCGTCGGTGACAACGCCTTTCTCGGCGGTTGTTCGGCAATCGTCGGGGATGTCATTCCCTACGCCATCGCCGTCGGCAATCGCGCCAGCCTTCGCGGACTCAACATCATCGGCCTGAAGCGCGCGGGCCTGCCGCGCTCCGAGATCCATACGCTGCGCAAGGCCTACAGGACGATCTTCGATCGCTCCCGAACCGTCGGCGAGAACGTCGAGTTCGCCAAGGCGGAATTCGCCTCGTCACCGACCGCCATGAAAATCATCGATTTCATCGCCAGTCGCGGCAAGCGGCACTATGCCGTCCCGTCGCTCAAGGCTGGCGACGGCGACGATGCAGATGACGAAGATTGAGGCCACCCGGACGGGCCTTGATCTCGCGCCAGACGCCAAGGTCGGCATCATTGCCGGCGGCGGCAGTCTGCCGGTCGAAGTCGCCAGGGCGCTTGGTGGGCAAGGTAAGTCTCCCTTCGTGGTAATCGTGGCGGGCGAGGTCGACCGCATATCCGATTTCGACGCCTACGAGCAGGCGACGTTGAGGCTGGAGGATGTTGGCTCACTGCTGCCGACGCTCAAAAATCATCATGTTACCCATTTGGTGACAGCGGGCCATATCACACGCCGTCCCCGGCTGAGCGCCATGCGCCTCAATCTCGGCCTGCTCGCCTGGGTGCCCAGCCTTTTTGTCGGTGTAACCCAAGGCGACGACACCGTGCTGAAACTGTTCGTGCGGAGGATCGAGCGCAGCGGCATCAACGTTGTCGGCGCCCATGAGATCGTGCCGGAATTGGTCGCTGCCGAAGGCGCGCTGACCAAGGCTATGCCGCGGAAATCCGATTGGCGCGACATCGAAGCGGCGCATACGGCGGCAAAGGCCATCGGCGCGCTGGATATCGGCCAGGCGGCTGTTGCGATCGGCGGCCGCGCCATCGCGCTGGAGGGCGTCGAGGGCACTGACGGATTGCTCGATCGAACAAGGCAGTTGCGCGACCATGGCAGGCTGGCCGGTAGAACGCGCGGCGTCCTGGTCAAATGCGCCAAGCCCGGCCAGGAGTTGCGCGCCGACCTGCCCTCCATCGGCCCGCATACGGTCGAGGCGGCGCATGCCGCCGGACTTGCCGGCATTGCCATCGAAGCCGGCCGCTCGCTGGTTCTGGAAGGCCCTACCGTCGTTGCCCGCGCCAATGCGCTCGGCCTATTCGTGATCGGCCTGCCTGCTGCGGAGCCGATGCATGGCGACTAAGAAACCGCTGAAGATCGCCATCGTCGCCGGCGAGGAATCCGGCGACCTGCTTGGCGCCGACATCGTAGCGTCGCTCAAGCGCGCGACTGGCCGCGAGGTCCGGCTCGTCGGCATCGGCGGCCGGCATTTGCAGGCGCTCGGCCTCACGCCGCTCTTCGACGGCGGCGAGATCGCGCTGATGGGCCTGAGCGCCATCCTGCGCGACCTGCCGCGCCTGATGCGACGGATCAGCCAGACGGCCGACGCGGTCGCCGGTGAAAAGCCCGACTGCCTCATCACCATCGACAGCCCGGATTTTTCGCTGCGCGTGGCGAAGAAGGTGCGTGCCGCCGATCCGGCAATCCCGATCATCCACTATGTCTGCCCGAGCGTCTGGGCGTGGCGGCCGGGCAGGGCGGAAGCGATGAAACCGTATGTCGATCATATCCTCTGCATCCTGCCTTTCGAGGTGAAGGAGCTCGCCCGCCTCGGCGGTCCGCCCGGCACCTATATCGGCCATCGCCTTATGCACGATCCGGGCGTGCTCGGCGCTGCCAAGGCGCAAAGCCTGCTGCGCGACCTGTCCGAGGATCGTGTGAAGACACTGCTTGTGCTGCCCGGCTCGCGTCGCGGTGAGGTGCGACGGCTGGTTGGCCCGTTCGGCAAGACGATCTCGATCCTACGCGCACGCGGACACCGCTTGCGCCTGCTGTTGCCGACGGTGCCGCATGTCGCCGACCTAGTCAGGGCTTCGGTGGCAAGCTGGGACGAGAAGCCGGAGATCATCCTTGATACCGAACGCAAATGGCAGGCCTTCGGCAAGGCCGATGCAGCGCTGATCGCATCGGGAACGGTGTCGCTGGAACTGGCGCTGTCGGGCGTGCCGATGATCTCCTGCTACCGGCTCGATCCGGTCATGCGGATTGCCCAGCGCCTGATCACCGTATGGAGCGCCGCCTTGCCCAATCTCATCGCCGATCGCCCGATCGTGCCGGAAAGCTACAACGAATATGTGCGGCCGCACTATCTGGCGCGGCAGTTGGAGGCGCTTTTTTCCGACACCCCCTATCGCGCATGGCAGAAGGACGGTTTTGCCGAGGTGGCCAGACGCATGGCCGTTGATGAACCTTCCGGCGATATCGCTGCGGGGGTCGTGATGAAATACATCTAGTGAGTAGTGAGTAGTGAGTAGTGAGTAGTGAGTAGTGAGTAGTGAAGATAGCAGAGCACCGCTCGGCGTCTAGAATTCCTATTTACTACTCACTACTCACTTCTTCTATTCAGCGCTTAGCAATCGGCACGTAGTCGCGTTCCGGCGCACCTGTATAGAGCTGGCGCGGGCGACCGATCTTCTGGTGCGGATCCTCGATCATCTCTTTCCACTGCGCGATCCAGCCGACGGTACGGGCGACCGCGAACAGCACGGTGAACATGGTGGTGGGGAAGCCCAGCGCCTTCAGCGTGATGCCGGAATAGAAATCGACGTTCGGATAAAGCTTCTTCTCGATGAAATAGGAGTCGGTCAGCGCGATCTTTTCCAGTTCCATGGCGATGTCGAGCAGCGGATCATCCTTGATGCCGAGTTCGCCCAAAACCTCATGTGCGGTCTTCTGCATGATCTTGGCGCGCGGATCGTAGTTCTTGTAGACGCGGTGGCCAAAGCCCATCAACCGGAACGGATCGTTCTTGTCCTTGGCGCGGGCGATGAATTCCGGGATGTGGTCGACATGGCCGATCTCGCCCAGCATGTTCAAGGCCGCTTCGTTGGCGCCGCCATGAGCCGGTCCCCACAGGCAGGCGATGCCGGCGGCGATGCAGGCAAACGGGTTGGCGCCCGACGAGCCGGCGAGGCGAACGGTCGAGGTCGAGGCGTTCTGCTCGTGATCGGCATGCAGGATGAAGATGCGCTCCATCGCACGCGCCAGCACCGGATTGATCTTGTATTCCTCACACGGCACGGCAAAGCACATATGCAGGAAGTTGGCCGCGAAATTCAGCTCGTTCTTCGGGTAAATGAAGGGCTGGCCGATGTGGTACTTATAAGCCATCGCCGCGATCGTCGGCATCTTGGCGATCAGCCGCATCGACGCGACCATGCGCTGGTAGGGGTCCGAGATGTCGGTGGAATCGTGATAGAAGGCTGACAGCGCGCCGACCACGCCGCACATCACCGCCATCGGGTGCGCGTCGCGGCGAAAACCGGTGAAGAAGCGCGACATCTGCTCGTGCACCATGGTGTGGCGCGTCACCCGGTAGTCGAAATCGTCCTTCTGCGCCTTGGTCGGCAATTCGCCGTAGAGCAAGAGGTAGCAGACTTCGAGGAAGTCGCCATGTTCGGCCAACTGGTCGATCGGATAGCCGCGATGCAAAAGGATGCCGGCATCGCCATCGATGAAGGTGATTTCCGACTCGCAGCTGGCCGTCGAAGTGAAGCCGGGATCATAAGTGAACGCCCCGGTGGTGCTGTAAAGCGAGCCGATATCGATGACGTCTGGTCCGACCGAGCCGCTTCGCACCTTGAGCTCGTGAGTTTTGCCGCCGAATTCAAGTTTCGCAGTCGACGCGTGGGTTTTGCCGCCAAATTCCATTTTTGTCGCAGCTTCGGACATTGCAAACTCCTTTAGGTTTTCTCATGCCGGCAAAGGCGAAATATCTGCAACGCAACACTTCGAAAGCACCGGAGTTCGCGCGTTTGCGCCCGCAATTGGATTTGCGTGCCAAATTGGGCCAAGCCTAATGTTGCACTGCGAAACCCACCTTTCAATGCCAATCTTCTTGGGCCAGTTTTGCTAATCGATTTGATCCGCGACGCGCGCCAGGCTTTCCTCGCGGCCAAGCACGGCAAGCACGTCGAACACGCCCGGCGAGGTGCTTTTGCCGGTGAGCGCGGCGCGCAAGGGTTGGGCCACAGCGCCGAGCTTATGGCCGCCGGCCACCGCATATTCCCGGATCGCAGCCTCCGCTGCTTCGGCCGTCCAGTCGCCTGAAATCGCCTTCAGCGCCGCATGAGCACCCCGCAGGATCTCGCGCGCATGACCGCCGAGCAGCGCCGCCGCCTTCTCGTCGATCCGCAGCGGCCGCTCGGCAAATAGGAAGGCGGCACCGTCGGCCAGCTCGACCAGTGTCTTGGCCCGCTCCTTTAAGCCGGGCAGGGCGGCGAGCAACTGCGCCTTGCGCGTGTCGTCGAGGCGCGCTGCGATCGCCGGGCCGCCTTCCAGATAGGGCAAGGTGGCGATGAAGATATCGAGCAATTCGGCGTCGTTCATGCGGCGCATATGCACGCCGTTCAGCGCCTCGAGCTTGGCGAAGTCGAAGCGGGCGGCCCCCTTGTTGACGTCGCCGATGTCGAACCAGGCAATCATGTCGGCGATCGACATGACCTCGTCGTCGCCGTGGCTCCAGCCAAGCCGCGCCAGGTAGTTGAGCAGTGCCTCAGGCAGGTAGCCCATGGCACGATAGGCTTCGACGCCTAGGGCACCGTGCCGCTTCGACAGCTTGGCACCGTCGGCGCCATGGATCAGCGGGATATGCGACATCGACGGCACGTCCCAGTCCATGGCTCGATAGATCACCATCTGGCGGGCGGCATTGGTCAGATGGTCGTCGCCGCGGATGATGTGGGTGATGCCCATGTCATGGTCGTCGACGACGACGGCATGCATATAGGTCGGATTGCCGTCCGAGCGCAGGATGATGAAATCGTCGAGATCCTTGTTGGGGAAGCGGACTTCGCCCTGCACGCGGTCATGCACCACCGTCTCGCCGCCGGCCGGCGCCTTGATGCGGATCGCGCCCTTGGCGCCGGCCGGCGCCTCCGACGGGTCGCGGTCGCGCCAGCGGCCGTCATACCGAGGAGGCAGCCCCTTGGCACGCGCGCTCTCGCGCATCGCCTCCAACTCGGCCGGCGTCGCATAGCAGTAATAGGCTTTGCCGAGCCGCACCAGCTCCTCGGCGACCGCGCGGTGGCGCGGCGCGCGCTCGAGCTGCGATACCGGCTCGCCGTCCCAGGTGAGGCCGAGCCAGGTGAGCCCATCGAGAATGGCAGCGGTTGCCGCATCGGTCGAACGCTCGCGATCGGTGTCCTCGATGCGCAGCAGCATCTTGCCGCCAGTGTGTTTCGCATACAGCCAGTTGAACAGCGCCGTGCGCGCCCCGCCAATATGCAGGAACCCGGTGGGCGAGGGGGCAAAACGGGTGACGACCTTGTCGGACATGGAACTCTCAGGCAAGCGCAGGAAACGGATGTGGTTGCGCGGACTTTCGCGCGTCGCGCGTTCATGTAGCATAGGAGGTCAAGGGCGCAAGGGGCAGACCCGATGGCTGGACCAGGCCGGGGCGTGGACGAGAGCGAGGGCGCGATCACAAGCGTCAGCGAACGATCGCTGTTTGCCGACGTTCCTCACGCCGAGCCGCTACCCGCTTCGCTGCCTGCATCGCACCCGGCCACCCAGCCTCTTTCGCCGGACCGCTCCGCGCCAATACCGGCTCCACAACCGGGGCCCGTCATTCGTTTCCGCCGACAGCTCAGCCATCTTTCACCATCCGGTATCCGCAACAGCGTGGCCTCGGCAGCCGGCCTGGAACTCGACCGCGGCGTCGCCTTCCTGCTGGTGCCGGTTTTTCTGGCGTGCGGGGTGATCGTCTATTTTTCGCTTACCGTCGAACCGGACTTTCCGCAGCCCATTGCCGTCGTGGTCCTCGCGGCATTGTGTGCGGCTGTCACCCGCTCATGGCGCAAGACGCATCTGTGCTTCATGGCAGCGTTGCTGTGCGCACTCGGTGTTCTCGCCGCCAAGGTTGAAACCTGGCGCGCGGGAACGCAGATGCTCGGTTCGGAAATCCAGACCCAGCTCACCGGCCGTGTCGTTAGGCTCGATCAGATGGCGAACGGCCGGATCAGGCTGACCATCGACGTGATGTCGACCGCCCGGCCGACACTGCGTTATGCACCGGGACGTGTCAGGGTTTCGGCACGCAAAATTCCCGCTGAGATGACTGCAGGCTCGGTGGCAACCGGTTATGTGCGGCTTTTGCCTCCGACTGGCCCGGTTAGGCCGGACAGTTATGACTTCTCCTTTGACAGCTATTTCGCCGGTATCGGTGCCAGTGGCTTTTTCCTCGGCAATCCGAAGATCGTCGTTTCCGAGAATGTGCCGTTCGCCGCGCGCCTTTCTTCCTCGATCGAAAAGGCGCGCGAAAACATTGCCGACCATATCAGGGACAGCATTGGTGGCGCCGAGGGGGAGATTGCCGCCGCACTGATCATCGGTGTGCGTGCCGGCATTCCCGAAGAGATAAACGAATCGATGCGGCGCACCGGCATCTATCACATCATCTCGATTTCCGGCCTGCACATGGCGCTTGTCGCCGGCACGATCATGGGATTGCTGCGCGGCGCCTTTGCGCTGTTTCCCGATTTTTCGTCACGCCGGCCGGTCAAGAAATATGCGGCTGCTGCCGCACTCCTTTCCATCGCTGCCTATCTCATTTTTTCCGGTATCGTGGTCGCGGCTGAACGCAGCTTCATCATGCTGGCGGTAATGCTTGTCGCCGTGCTGTTCGACCGAGCGGCACTTACCATGCGCAATCTGACGATTTCTGCCATCGCCGTCATCGTCGTGTCGCCGCACGAGGTGGTCGGCCCAAGCTTCCAGATGTCCTTCGCCGCGACTGCTGCTCTCGTGGGCGCCTATGCCGGCTGGTCCGACTATCGTGCCGACAGGGCCACGGCGCCGCCACAGCGACGGTCGCCGGTCGCTTTCGTCACGCGAAAACTCGCCGCTGGGACAGGTACCATCGCAATGACCTCCATCATTGCCGGCAGCGCCACCGCGCTCTTCGCCATCTGGCACTTCCAGCGCGTATCGCCGCTTAGCCTGTTCGCCAATCTGGCGGTCATGCCAATCGTCACGGTCGTCATGTTCCTGGCCGTCCTCAGCGCTCTGGCAATGCCTTTCGGCTTCGACGAACCTTTCCTCTACATGATGGGCAAGGGACTGACGGCCATGATCGCAATATCGGGACGGATTTCCGAGCGGTCGCCGGTCGATGCAGTCGGGCTGATCTCGTTGCAGTCGGTTCTGCTGGTGACGGTCGCCCTGGTCATCGCCACGATCGCGACGACATGGTTGCGGCTTGCGGCACTTCCCTTTGCGCTCGCCGGCCTGCTGACGATTTCCGACACGCGCGCCCCCGATGTGCTGATTTCGGAAGATGCGCATCTGGTGGCGCTGCCGATCGGCGGCGGCGAACTTGCCGTCAACCGGGTGCGTTCGAACGAATTCACCACCGACAACTGGAAACATGCGCTGGTTTCAGCGACCATTGTCGAGCCGGAGACATTCGAAATAGGAGACGTGCGGTTCGACGTCGCCGACCCGGCCGACCTGCCGCCTGGAGCGCCCTTCTACTGCACTGCCGGCCTGTGCCTCGCCCGGCACCCGTCCGGCGCGATCATCGCACTCGCCGACGACCGCAAAACCGCACGGCCAGCCTGTGCCTTTGCGGATTTGATCGTCATCGACGATGCCACAGCCTATTATAATCCCTGCCGCAATCCGCTGGTTCTCGTCGTCACCAAACGGCAGCTCGCTCGCATGGGCAGTGCCGCCGTCTTCTTCGATCCGCTATCAGCGACGACGCGCGCAGAAATCCGTTTTGCCGTCAGACAGCCATATAGGCCTTGGCACGAGCAGCGGAGATATTCGCGCGAGGCGAGGGGCTTGCCACCATACCGCAGGGCCGAGAAACCCAAGAAACCTGCCGCTCAGTAACGCCGGATCAGTCCGACGAGCTTGCCTTGCACCTTGACCCGGTCCGGCCCGAAGATGCGCGTCTCATAGGCCGGATTGGCGGCTTCCAGTGCGATCGAGGCGCCCTTGCGGCGGAACCGCTTCAGCGTCGCTTCCTCCTCGTCGACCAAGGCGACGATGATCTCGCCAGGCTGAGCGGTGTCGGCGTTGCGGATGATGACCGTGTCGCCGTCGAAAATGCCGGCCTCGATCATCGAATCACCCTTGACCTCCAGCGCGTAGTGCGTGCCGCCGGTGATCATGTCCGGTGGTACCGAGATCGAATGCGTCTGGTGCTGGATGGCGTCGATCGGCACACCGGCAGCGATGCGGCCCATCACCGGTATGGAGATGGTGGCAACGACGTCGTCGTCATTGCCGGCCGCGGGCAGGCGCGAAGGCGCCGGTTTGATCTGTCGTCCGAGGCTGCCCTGCCCAAGGCTGCCCTGAATGACGCTTGGCGAGAATTTGCGAGCCGCATTGAGGCCGGGCGCGATCGAATCGGGCAGGCGCAGCACCTCCAGCGCGCGGGCCCGGTTGGGCAGGCGGCGAATGAAACCGCGCTCCTCCAGCGCCGTGATCAGCCGATGGATCCCCGATTTCGAGGCGAGGTCGAGCGCTTCCTTCATCTCGTCGAACGAGGGCGGAATGCCGCTTTCCTTCAGCCGCTCGTGGATGAACATCAGCAGTTCATGTTGTTTGCGTGTCAGCATCGCGACCCCCAACAGAATCAGAAAAACAAACCCAGAACAAACACTATCTGTTCCAGTTGTGTTCCGCAACCGTTTAAAGTTTAATGAATGTGTTGACGTTTTGTTCAGCGTAGCATCAGCACGCTACACGCGGCGCCCGTCGCGGCTGGCGGAGCGAATGGCTCGCGCACGATCAGCCCGTTGGCGTCGGCCAGCATTTTGAGCATCGAGGAATCTTGGATGCCGAACGGGGTCGCTAGTGGCGTGCCGTCTTCCTTCACCACCGCGCGTACATAGTCCTGCCTGAGATCGTTGGCCGGCATGGCGGCGCCGAGCCGCGCCTGACGCATGTCCTGCCGGAAGGCGCGGCCGCCGAGCCGCGCAAGCAGCGGCTTCAGAAAGAGCTGCGTGCAGACCAGACTCGCCACCGGATTGCCAGGCAGGCCGATGCAGCGGATGTCGCCCAGCCGCCCGAACATCAACGGCTTGCCAGGCCGCATGGCGATTTTCCAGAAATCGAGCGTCATGCCTTCACCGGTCAGCACGTTATGGACCAGGTCATGGTCGCCGACCGAGGCGCCGCCCAGCGTGACAATGACGTCGGCGCCTGCGTCGACCGCTTGTTTCACCAGCGTGGCGATCGCCTCCTTGCGGTCGGGGGCGATGCCGAGATCGAGCGCGCTGGCGCCGACCGAGCGGGCCGCGGCGGCGACGCCATAGGCATTGGACGAGATGATCTTGTCGGGGCCAAGGTCGCTGCCCGGCGGCAGCAATTCGTCGCCGGTGGCGATGATGGCGATCAGCGGCCGTTTCACCACGCTGACCTGCGGGTGGTTGGCCGACGCCGCCAGCGACAATGCCGCCGGATCAAGCGGGCGGCCTTTCTCCAGCAGGACGTCGCCCTTCGAGAAATCGAGCCCGAGGCGGCGGATGTTGCGGCCTTCAACCGTCGACGCGGTCACTTCGACGCTGCCGCCGCCGAGATCCCTTGCATTCTCCTGGATGACGATGGTGTCGGCGCCTGCAGGAAGCGGCGCGCCGGTGAAGATGCGCACGGCCTGCGCCGGGCCGACTGTTCCGGCAAAGCCGCGTCCGGCCGGCGCCATGCCGATCACCGAAAGTCTTGCGGGCACGGACGCGACGTCCTCGGCCCGCACGGCATAGCCGTCCATGGCGGACGCGTTGAACGGCGGCTGGGTGCGGAGCGCCAGAAGCGGCTCCGCCAGCACGCGGTCGGCGGCGTCCATCAGGGCGACGCATTCAGCCTGCAAGGGCGCAGCATCCTCAAGCAGGCGCTCGAGCGCCTCGGCGACCGGAAGCAGTGCCATTATTGGCCTGCCCCCTTGGCGTCCGCCTTGTAGTCGCCGGATTTGCCGCCGGTCTTTTCGACCAGCCTGATGCCCGAGATCACCATGGCGCGGTCGACCGCCTTGGCCATGTCATAGATGGTCAGGCAGGCGACCGAGACGGCGGTCAGCGCTTCCATCTCGACGCCGGTCTTACCTGTGACGCGGGCCAGCGCCGTGACCTTCAGGCCTGGCAGCGTCGCGTCCGGTTCGATGTCAACGGATACCTTGGTCAACAGCAGCGGATGGCAGAGCGGGATCAGCTCATGCGTCCTCTTGGCCGCCATGATGCCGGCGATGCGCGCCGTGCCCAGCACGTCGCCCTTTTTGGCATCGCCGTCGAGAATCATCTTCAGCGTTTCGGGCCGCATCGCGACAAGACCTTCGGCGATTGCCGTGCGCGTCGTCTCCGCCTTGTCGCCGACATCGACCATATTGGCTTCGCCTTTCGCGCCAAGATGGGTGAGGGCGGCCGTCATCGTCAGTCAGCCTTAGAGCGACGTGCGTCCGTTTGGACGCGCAAAGTACGCTCTAACCCTTTGAAACTATGCATCGTGCTCTCCAAAAATCGATTCCGATCTTCGGGTCGATAGATGAGCCGGCGCCTTGCCCGTCAAAAGCAGGCGCGTTGCAGTGGCCACATTCTGTTGCCGCATCAGGCTCTCGCCGACGAGGAACGTACCGATGTCGCTCAGTTCCAGCCTGCGGCAGTCTTCGTGCGAGAAAATACCGCTCTCGCTGACCAGCAGGCGGTCTGCCGGCACCATCTTCGCGAGCCGCTCCGAGGTCTCGATGCTGGTTTCGAACGTCCGGAGATTGCGGTTGTTGATGCCGATCAGCCGCGATGACAGTTTCAGCGCGCGTTCCGTCTCGGCCTCGTCATGCACTTCGACCAGTGCGTCCATGCCGAGTTCGAACGCCGTCGTTTCGAGTTCGCTGGCCACGGCGTCATCGACGCTCGCCATGATGATCAAGATGGCATCCGCGCCCCACGCACGGGCTTCGAACACCTGATAGGGCTCGAACAGAAAATCCTTGCGCAAAGCGGGCAATGTCACGGCGTTGCGCGCATCGGTGAGGAATTCAGGCGCGCCCTGGAAGGACGGCGCGTCGGTCAGCACGGAAAGGCAGGCAGCACCACCTTTCGCATAGGCCCTGGCCAGTGCCGGCGGATCGAAATCGGCGCGGATCAGGCCCTTGGACGGGCTCGCCTTCTTTATCTCGGCGATCAGCGCGAAGCTGCCGGATTTGCGCTTGGCTTCAAGAGCCGAGAGAAACCCGCGCGCTGCGTCGGTGTCCTTCGCCCGCGCCTTGATCTCGGCAAGCGGCACGCGCGCCTTCGCCGCAGCGATCTCGTCGCGCTTGTAGGCTTCGATCTTGCGCAGGATATCAGACACGGCTCTATCCGTTCGAAATCTCGACCAGCCGGTCGAGCACTTTCAGCGACCGGCCGCTGTCGATGGCTTGCGCTGCCGTCGCCATGCCGTCGGCAAGCGTCGTCGCCTTGCCCGCCACCACCAGTCCGGCGCCGGCGTTCATCAGCACTGTATCACGAAAGGCGCCGGCAGCGCCGCCCAGCATATCGCGCAGCGCCTGGGCGTTGTAGGCGGCGTCGCCGCCGCGCAACTCGTCCTTGGTGTGCCGCTTCAGCCCGACCGCTTCCGGGGTCAGTGAAAAGCTGCGGATCTCGCCGCCGACCAGTTCGGCCACTTGGGTCTCACCGGTGGTGGTGATCTCGTCATAGCCGTCGCCATGGGCGACCCAGGCGTGGTCGGCGCCCAGTGCCTTCAGCGTCTCGGCCACCGGCATGATCCATTCAGGCAAGAAGACGCCGACCATCTGCCGGCTCACACTGGCCGGATTGGAGAGCGGACCAAGCAGGTTGAAGATGGTGCGGGTGCCGAGCTCGACGCGGATCGGGCCGACATGCTTCATCGCCGGATGATGCGCCGGCGCGAACATGAAGCCGACGCCTGTGTCGTGGATACAGCGGCCGATCGTTTCCGGCGGGATATCGATCTTGACGCCGAGCGCGGTCAGCACGTCGGCGGCGCCGGTCTGCGAGGATAGTCCGCGATTGCCGTGCTTGGCCACCGGCACGCCGCAGGCGGCGATGACGAAGGCGGATGCGGTCGATATGTTGACGCTGTGCGAATTGTCGCCGCCGGTGCCGACGATGTCGATCGCGCCAGCGGGCGCGTCGACGCGCAGCATCTTGGCACGCATGGTGGCGACGGCGCCGGAAATCTCGCTCACCGTCTCGCCGCGCACGCGCAGCGCCATCAGGAAGCCGCCGATCTGGCCGGGCGTAGCGTCGCCCGACATGATGATGTCGAAGGCCTCGCGCGCCTCCTCGAAGGAAAGGGAGTTGCCGGTGGCGACCTTGGCGATATGGGTCTTGAGCGCGCTCATCTGGTCAGGGCTTGGGCAACGGCGGTCTGGTCGATGCGAACGTCGTACTGCGTCTGAAGCTGCGCCACCAGCTGGTCGAGCAGGTCGTCGGACATGCCGGCGGTGAACGATTTCTGCGCGTCGTCCGGCACCGAGCTGGCGTCGGCTCCGGCAGGTTCGAAGACTTCGGCGATCTTGAACAGGATCTGTCCGTCGCCGGTGGGCGAAGGGATCAATCCGGTCCCGCCTTCGCCTTCGCCGAACATCGCAGCCGCCCCTTCCTTGCCGAAATCGACGTCGTCCGCCTCGCGCTTGACGCCGCGCTTGGTCTGCTTCTCAAGCTTGAGCTCGCTCGCGATCACGTCGAGCGTGGCGCCGGCCTTGAGACGCTTTTCGAGCTCGTCCGCTTTTGCCGTGAGCCGCTTGGTCGTTTCCGCCGCCGTCCAGTCAGCTACCACCTTCTGTCGGACTTCATCCAGGGTGCGGTCGCGGGCCGGCGTGATCGACTCCACCTCGTAGAACACGAAGCCGTTGTCGGCGGTGGTGAGGTCGGGATTCTCGGTGCCCGGTTCGGCGTCGAACACCGCCTTGATGAGTTCCGGCGATTCCGGCAAGTCCTTGACGACGGTGCCGTCCGGCCTCAGGCCGGTGCGATCGATCGCGTCGATGGTGACGACCTTCAGCTTCAGTTTTTCGGCCGCTTGCTTGAGCGTGCTGCCCGAAGCGCGGATATCTTCGTAATTGTCGTGCACATCCAACAGAATGCGGCTTGCCTCGCCCAGCGCCAGATCCCTGCGGATATCTGCGGACACTTCGGCCAGCGGCTTCACCACTTCGGGCTTGATGTCGGTGACGCGCAGCAGCACCGGACCGAAGGCGCCCTGAACGACCGGACTTACTTCGTTGACATTAAGCGCAAACGCCGCATCCGCCACTGCCTTGTCGGCGATCTTGTCCTTGGACAGCGTGCCGAGCAGCGTGTCGGCTTGCGTCTTGCCCTCGGCGACGACGATCTTGTCGAAGGTAGCGCCGGTCTTGAGTGAATCGAGCGCGGCCTTCGCGGCATCCGGCGTTTTGAACACGAGCTGTTCGATGGTGCGCGTTTCCGGCGTGGTGTAGCGCCCCTTGTTCTTGTTGTAGTCGTCGCTGACCTGTTGGTCGGTCACGGCACTCGGATCCATGATGTCTTGCGGCTCGAGCCTGACATAGGAGAATTTGCGGTATTCGGGCGCCGCATAGGTCTTCTTGCTTTCCTCGAAATAGGCCGAAAGCGCAGTGTCGGATGGCGCTTCAATCGGCTCGACCAGCGATTTCGGCAAAGTCACATACTCGATGGTGCGGTCTTCGCCACGATAGAGCGCGACTGCCTTCAAGAAAGTATCCGGAGCCTTGAGGCCGTCCGAAACCGCCTCGACAATCTGCTGGCGCACAGCCACCTGGGCGCGATTTCTCAGATAGTCTTCCGGCCGCATGCCGACCTGTTGCAGTATGTATTCGAACGTCCTCCGGTCGAAGGTGCCGCCAGGACCCTTGAAAGCTGGGTCTTCATGCGTGAGTTGGGCCAGCCGGTCCTTGGACAACCCAAGCCCGAGCTTGCGCGCCTGCTCATCGAGGACTGCACCCGACACGAGTTGCGCCAGCACCTGGTTATCGAGGCCGAGTGCCGTCGCCTGCTCGCGGCTGATGCGCTGGCCGAATTGCTGCGACATCACGCTGATCTGGCGATCATAGGCGAGGCGATACTCGTTGATTGACACTTTGGTGCCTCCGGCCGTGATAACGGCATCGTGGCCCGCAAAACCACCGACCATCTGCCCGGAAATGCCCCAGACGGCAAAGCTCAACACCAACAATACCAGCAGCGCCTTCGCGACCCAGGTCCCCGCCGCGTTTCTCAAGATACTAAGCATGGTCACTTCCGATTTTTGGCGCATTTTCGCATGCGCCGAGTTTGAAACAAGCGCAATAGCGTCCTTCCGGCCCACTGTCGATTGCTTTGTAGGCTGAGTTTGGTAGTGAGGACGCAGCCGAATATTGCCCGGAGAAGCAAATCCCATGACGCTAGGAATCCGCCCGCTGGTCGCAGGCAACTGGAAAATGAACGGCACCAGCGCCTCGCTCAACGAACTCAGGATGATCGGCAACGGCTTCATGAGCGGGCTCGATGCGGAGACCGAAGCGCTGGTCTGCGTTCCGGCGACGCTACTCGCGCACGCCGCAGAGATTTTGTCGCGCACGCCGGTCCGGGCCGGGGGCGAGGATTGCCACACGAAGGAGAGCGGCGCCCATACCGGCTGCATTTCGGCCGAGATGCTGAAGGATGCGGGCGCTAGCTACGTCATCGTCGGCCATTCCGAACGTCGCGCCGATCACAATGAGGACGACGCCATTGTTCAGGCCAAGGCGTCCGCGGCGTGGCGCGCCGGGCTGGTAGCCATCATCTGCATCGGCGAGACGAGAGCCGAGCGCGAGGCGGGCGCGACGCTCGATGTGCTGTCGCGCCAGGTCGCCGGCTCGGTTCCGCCCAACGCCACGGCGTCGAACACCGTTATAGCCTATGAGCCGGTATGGGCGATCGGCACTGGACTGACGCCGACCGCCGCCGACGTTGCTGAGGCTCATGCGCATATTCGCGAAAAACTGTCGGAAAAGCTTGGCAGCGCGGCGGCGAAGATGCGCATCCTCTATGGCGGCTCGGTCAAGCCGTCGAACGCGGTCGAACTGCTCGGCGTGAAAAATGTCGACGGCGCGCTGGTCGGCGGCGCCAGTCTGAAGGCGGCGGACTTTCTCGGTATCGCCGAAGCCTATCGAAATATCTCGTAGCATCGAAAGGCTATCGGGGTACTTCGGATAGGCTGTGCCGCAGCGGGAAATCGTTGCAAAGGGCGCATTGCTTCCCATATTCCGGCCACGGGCTTGGAAATGCCATCAAAGCATTGTATTGAGCCGCCTCCAAATCACCGGCCGTATCCGCGGCCGCGCAAGGCTTTGCCAGGGTAAGCTATGGAAACCGTTCTGATCGTCGTCCACCTCATGGTCGTGCTCGCTCTTGTCGGCGTGGTGCTGCTGCAGCGCTCCGAAGGCGGCGGCCTCGGCATCGGCGGCGGCTCGGGCTTCATGACCGCGCGCGGCGCGGCCAACGCGCTGACGCGGGCGACGGCGATCCTGGCGGCGGCTTTCTTCGCCACCTCGCTGACATTGTCGATCGTCGCCCGTTATGGCGAGAAGCCAATCGATATTCTCGATCGTGTGCCTGTGACTAACGGCGGGGGCGGCGTGCTCAACCAATTGCCTGGCACCACGGCGCCGACACCACCTTCCGGCAATACAGCGCCAACGCCGCCTTCCGGCAATGATGCTGCAGCCCCGGCTCCCGCTGCACCGCCTGCGGCGGATTCGACCGCGCCGCCGGCCACAAACGGCGTCACCCTGCCAGTAACGCCGCAGGTTCCGAACCAGTAACCAGCAGACGTCCGGCGCCGCGATCTGTTGTTGTTTGAACACAGTCGCGGCAAATGCCGCACGATCCCAAGGATTCGACCGGGCACGGCACGACAGGGCGCTTGAGGCGTCTTCGATTAATCGATTATAGATTGCGCGCGGCACTTTCGGCGTCCTTGGGGGACGCCGGGCGACGCCGTGGGCAACAAGCATTGAACGATCGGATCTCAGCCATGCAGCTTCGCAGCTTCATATTAGCCGGCCTTTGTGCCGTGCTCAGCCTTGGTGGGCCCGCTTACGCGGCCATGCCGGCGGGTAATTCGGCCTCTAAAACCGCAGTAACAACTGACGTCGTCAACGTCGCCGCCAAAAGCGATACGGCGCAGCTAAGGCTCCTCAAGAAGAAGAAAAATCCGACCGTGGACGATCTGGCCCAAATCGGCAAGATCGAAGCCAAGATTGCGGCCGACAAAGAGGCCGCTCGAGCCAAGGCGCTCGAGGCCAGGAAGCTAGCGATGCGCGAGGCGGCCAAAGCCAAGGCCGACGCGGAACGGCAGGCGTTCCTTGCCAAGAAGAGCCTTGCCAAGAAGGATAAGTCCGCTGCCCAGCTGGCCGACGGAAAGCCGGCTAAGAAGACCGTCAAGATCATCGAACCTATCGCACCGATCCAGTCGGCCGAGCCGGTTTCCGCCGAGGCCATGAACGTCGCGTTGACCGGCAACAACGGTGAATTGCGCAGCGAGCCGGTTGGACAGAAGCCGCAGAGCGTCGGGCTGTTCGCCGGTCTGTTCGGCGGCACGTCCTCGTCGATGTCGCTGCTCCCCGAGACCCGCGCTCTCGATGCCGCACTCGCCAGGAAGGAAGCCAAGAAGCAGTTCAAGGTGAAGCCGGAGTTCGTGCCGCAAGAGGTCGAATTCACCGGCTACAGTCCCGGTACCATCGTTATCGATACCAGCGCGCGCCGCCTCTACCTCGTTGAATCTTCATGGACCGCCCGCCGTTATGCGATCGCGGTCGGTCGTGACGGCCTGCAGTTCAAGGGCACGGTCGCGGTCGGCGACAAGCAGGAATGGCCGCGCTGGATTCCGACGCTCGAGATGCAGAAGCGTGAACCGAAGAATTATGGCCGGTACAAGGACGGCATGCCCGGCGGCGGCGAAAATCCGCTCGGCGCGCGCGCCATCTATCTCTACGACGGCAAGAAAGACACCCATCTGCGCATTCACGGCACCATCGCGCCGCAGTCGATCGGAACGAGCGCCTCCAATGGCTGCTTCCGCATGATCAACGAGCACGTCATGGACCTTTACCGCCGGGTGAAAGTGGGCACCAAGGTCGTCATCATCTGACGACTTAACGGGCTATTCCAAAGGGCCGGTCTCGCCGGCCCTTTTGTTTTGGTTCGAGCATCACCAGGGCGCCTTCTTGGGAAAAAGCCTTCGCGGCGGTTTTTTCTCTGGCGGAATCAATTCGGCCGCGTTAAGCGATGACTCCCATGGCGCGATATGTATTCATCACAGGCGGCGTGGTTTCCTCACTCGGAAAAGGCATCGCTGCAGCGGCCCTTGGGGCTCTCTTGCAGGCGCGAGGCTATCGCGCGCGCATAAAGAAGCTCGATCCCTATCTCAATGTCGATCCCGGCACGATGTCGCCATACCAGCATGGCGAAGTCTTCGTGACCGACGACGGCGCCGAGACCGATCTCGATCTTGGCCATTATGAGCGCTTCACCGGCCGCTCGGCCAACCAGCAGGACAACATCACCACAGGCCGCATCTACAAGAACATCATCGAGCGGGAGCGGCGTGGCGACTATCTTGGCGCCACCGTGCAAGTGATTCCGCACGTTACCGACGAGATCAAGAACTTCATTCTCAACGGCAATGACGACTATGACTTCGTGCTGTGCGAGATTGGCGGTACGGTCGGCGACATCGAGGCGATGCCGTTCCTGGAGGCGATCCGCCAGCTCGGCAACGATCTGCCGCGCAACAACGCCGTCTACGTGCACCTGACGCTGATGCCCTACATTCCAACGGCGGGCGAATTGAAGACCAAGCCGACCCAGCATTCGGTCAAGGAATTGCGCGGCATCGGCATTGCGCCCGACATTCTGCTGGTCCGCGCCGACCGCCCCATCCCCAGGGAAGAGCGCCGCAAACTGTCGCTGTTCTGCAATGTCCGCGAGAGCGCGGTCATTCAGGCACTCGACGTCCCGCACATCTATGACGTGCCGATGGCCTATCACAATGAAGGGCTGGATTCGGAGGTGCTGGCCGCTTTCGGCATCGATCCGGCGCCGAAGCCGCGCATGGAGCCCTGGCAAGCGGTGTCCAACCGCATTCACAATCCGGAAGGCGAGGTGACCATCGCCGTCGTCGGCAAGTATACCGGCCTCAAGGACGCGTACAAATCGCTGATCGAGGCGCTGTCGCATGGCGGCCTCGCCAACCACGTCAAGGTCAAGCTCGACTGGATTGAGAGCGAGATTTTCGAGAAGGAAGATCCGGCGCCGTGGCTGGAAAAGGTCCACGGGATTCTGGTCCCCGGCGGCTTTGGCGAGCGCGGCGCCGAAGGCAAGATCCTGGCGGCGAAGTTCGCCCGCGAGCGAAAAGTGCCATATTTCGGCATCTGCTTCGGCATGCAGATGGCTTGCATCGAAGCAGCGCGCTCGCTGGCCGGCGTCGAGCATGCCTCGTCGACCGAATTCGGTCCGACCGAGGAACCGGTCGTCGGCCTGATGACCGAATGGCTGAAAGGCAACATGCTGGAGAAGCGCAGGGAAACTGGCGACCTCGGCGGCACCATGCGGCTCGGCGCCTATCAGGCTGACCTCGCCAGGGGTTCGAAAATCGCCGACATCTACGGTGACACGCAGATTTCCGAGCGCCACCGCCACCGCTATGAGGTTAATGTCGACTACAAGGAGCGGCTCGAGGATTGCGGCCTGGTCTTTGCCGGCATGTCGCCCGACGGCGTGCTGCCGGAAACGGTCGAATACCCCGACCATCCCTGGTTCATCGGCGTGCAGTATCATCCCGAGTTGAAAAGCCGGCCACTCGACCCGCACCCGCTGTTTGCCAGCTTCATAGAGGCCGCGGTGGAACAGTCGCGGCTGGTCTAGGCTGCCACCGGCCGTCATGCAAACTTACGTCGCTCTGCTTTACAGCATCGTTCTGGGCGAGGGGCGACGTCTCGTCATGTCCGATCTCAGGGCCATGACAGAAGGCCTGGGGCTGTACAACCCGCGCACGCTGGTGGCGACCGGCAATCTGGTCTTCGAGACGAAAGAGACAGAAATTGCCGCGTTGGAGCGCCGGTTGGAGACGGCGTTCGAAAAGACCTTCGGCCGCCATGTCGACATCATCGTGCGCCGCGCGGATGACTGGTTGAAGCTTGCGGCCGGCAATCCGTTTCCCGCCGAATCGGCTGCCGCGGCGGATCAGGTAGCGGTGCGCGTGATGCGTAAGCCCGTTCCCGCTGAGGCCCTCGCGGCGCTGGAGGCCTATGTCGGGAACGATGAGCGAATGCAGGCCGTCGGCGGCGACATCTGGATCTTCTTTTCCCGCGGGACGCCAAGTTCGCGGTTGCTTGCGGCGACAAGCCATAAACGTCTCGGTGTCGGCACATCCCGCAACTGGAACACAGTGCGCAAATTGGCGGAGATGGTCGGCGGGTAGGCTTCTCCTTCTCCCACAAGCTAGGGGAGGAGGGGACAATTATGTCATGCCTTCGCCGTCCCGGCTCCGGCGGGACTCGCCATTTCCCTGTAGAGAGCCTCGACGCGAGGGAACCGGCAACCGCTTGGTTTGCCGGCTTTGGCCTTATAGGCATTCGATGAAAGCCGCGCGTATCGGCGCACAACGGTTCGTCGCACCCTTGTCACGTTTGGTGATTCGATTTCGGTCGAACGATATGAGAGACTTCGTCTTGGCCCGGCCTTATTTTTTAACATCGGGCCCTGTTTGCCGGAACCAAGTGGTCAGCCGTAAGTTTAACAAGGTTCGATCAGGCACGTAGCGATCGACCGGGAGGAAACGATGGATCGCCTGCAATTCTTTGCGCCTGTGCGGATTTCGCGCGGGCAGGAAAGCCCTGCCGAAGAAATTTATAGTGTAGCCGAAGCGATGGGGTTCTTGCGTAAATGGCCAATAGGCCGGCGTGGGCCAGTCTACCAGTGCGCGGTGAATTGCTGCTCTGCGGCTCTGGCGGGCCGGATGTCTGCAGAAGAAGCAAGGAAGGCTTTTGCGGGCTTCGCCCGCATCACACGCTTGCTCGACGACGACATGGCACTGCCGATGGGCGGCGAAAATATTGATAGCGTGCATGCGCTGAGGCGATGAACGTTCATATTGCACCCCGCCATGAACGCGGTGCCTGCGGCAACGTCACAGCACCTCGACTGAGGCAGCCAACACGCAGCCAGCGCCGCGCTCGGTGACAACGAGCTTCGGCTCGCTCGGGTTGACCTCAAGCTTGCGGCTCAGTCGAAATATCTGCACGTCGATACTGCGGTCGAACACCTCTTCGTCGTGAATCCTGCTGGCGGCGAGAAGCTGCTCGCGGCTCAGGATCTGCTACGGCGATTGCAGGAACGCTGCCAGCATGTCGAGGATCATCAGGTCCACCGGTCTTTCGTTGAGGACGCGCGACAAGGGCCGGCATGCTCGTCACGACACTGCCTTTCTTGTCCGCTCGAACATGGAAATGACATTGTTGTTCGATGGCCGCTCGCCGTTGCCCGTCACCCGGTCGAGGTCGCCACGCTTGCGAAGGCGGGCCGCATCCAGAAGCATGCTGCCGGCCCAGCGATAGACGTTATTGTCACGGACCATCTCGCGCATGGGCCGCATACGCTCGCGCTGTTCCTCCGGCGTCATTGTCAGCGCCTGCAGCAGCGCTTCGCTCGTCATGGCCGTATCGTAGGGATTGACTATCAGTGCCTCCAGGAGTTCGCGCGAAGCGCCGGCAAAGGTGCTGAGCAGCAGCACGCCCTGTTCGTCGTCGCGCGCCGCGACGAATTCCTTGGCCACCAGGTTCATGCCGTCATGCAGGCTGGTGACCATGCATATGTCGGCCGCCCGATAGATCTCGTAGACTTGTTCCTGCGAGTGATGTTCGGCCACCATCAGGAGAGGACTGTAGTCCTCGGTGCCATAGCGCTGGTTGAGCTCTTCGACATAGCGAAGGCATTCGTCATGAAGTTGCTGGTAGGCCGGCAATGTGCCCCGGCTGGGCGCCGCGACCTGCAGGAAAACCACTTTGCCTACCCATTCGGGATATCGCGTGAACAATTCGTCCAAGGCGTGAAAGCGATCGAGAATGCCTTTGGTGTAGTCGAGGCGCTCGACGCCGACGCACAGTTTGACGTTCGCAGGCAGCCCGAATCTTTCGCGGACACGGGCACGGCATTCCTCGACAGCCGGCAATCTTGCCAGCAGTTCGGCCGGCCATTCTATTGAAATGGGGTAAGCGTGGACCAGAGTCGTTTGCCCGCCATAGGAGATCGCCGCGTCCGCCCGTTCTATGCGGCTTTCCAGGAAGCGATCGACGCTTTCGGTGAAATTGTTGGCGTGGAACTGAGTATGGAAGCCGATAATGGAGCTGCCCAGCAAGCCTTCCAGGATCCGTTCACGCCATGGACAGATGCTGTACACTTCCGAATTGGGCCACGGGATGTGCCAGAAAGTGATGACGATTGCCTCGGGCAGGCGCTCGCGGATCATGCGCGGCAAGAGCGCGAAGTGGTAGTCCTGGACCAGCACAATCGGCCGCTCGTTGCGCGCCTCGGCAACCACTGTATCGGCGAACTTCCGGTTGACGGCCTCATAGGCCTCCCAATCCGACGCGCGAAAAATCGGGCGGGTGAACGCGATATGGCAAAGCGGCCACAGACCTTCATTGGCGAAGCCCAGATAATAGGCCTGGTATTCTTCCTCCGTCAGCCAGACCCTGCGCAGCGTGTAGGACGGATTGCCAGGCGGCACCTCAACCCGGTCGTTCTCGTCGACGGTGAGACGGTCCGCTGTTCCGCCGCCGTAGGCGATCCAGGTGCCGGCACAGGCTCGGGTGATCGGCTCAAGCGCCGAAACCAGCCCGCTGGCCGGTACCAAGAGCTCGACGCCGTCATCGTTGACGTTGTGGATGTACGGTTCGCGGTTGGATACCACGATCACCTGCGTCTCCGGCAGATCCTCGGCCAGGATCTTGCGCAAGGTATCGGGCGACCATGTGATCAGCGCTGCATCGGCCGAGTGGCCGTTCTTTTCAAACTCCCGCAGCACTGTGCGAGTCGCTTCCGAACTCACGTCCTCGCCTGCGGTGGATGCGGCTGCTGGTATGTGGCGTCGGCGGGATATCGAGAACACCAGGGCAACTGCGGAAAGGCCAAGGCTTGCAATGATTAGAACCCAGAGTACCTCTATGCCATAGTCCGACATTGGAATAACGATTTTTCTCAGGCCGATCAGTGGCCACGTTGGTGTGTCGAATTCGCAGCCGGCCAATCGTGACAAGCTGCCGTGCGTCGGAACGTTCAGACGGGCCATCGGTTCCGCTAATCGCAGCGCAGCGGTCGGTTCCGAAAAGCCAAACTAGGTCCGCACGATGAGCGGCACTAAGCCCTCATGCCGGTCGGCGAGAAAGGCGACGACCCTATCGCCGACACACTGGAAGGTGAGATCCACCTTCCTGGTGCCAACGCCCAGATGCCTCAGCGTGAGCGTGTCGATACCAATCGGCAGCCTGGGACCGGTGACGTGGATTTCGCTGTCCCAGCCGTCGATCTCCAGGCCGAGGCAGGCCTGCATCAGCATGAAGGCAGACCCGGCCGACCAGGCCTGCGGCAGGCACGCGACGGGATAGGCGATCGGCGCTTCGCCCGGCGCGCGGGTAAAGCCGCAGAACAGTTCGGGCAACCGCATGTTGAAATGGACAGCCGATTCGAAGGTGCTGCTCATCAGCCGGACCACGCTTTCACCCTCGCCAAAGCGTGCCAGACCGGCGCCGCACATGGCGGTGTCATGCGGCCAGATCGAGCCGTTGTGGTATGACATCGGGTTGAAGAACACAGCATCGTCGGCGAGCGTCCTCAGCCCCCAGCCCGAATGGAAGGAAGCCGAAAGCAGCTGGTCGGCGACCAGCTTCGCCCGCGTCGGCTCGGGGAGCCCGACATAGAGAAGATGCCCGACATTAGACGTCCGCACCTTGCAGGGCTCGCCGGCGCCATCAATCGCCAAGGCATAGAAGCCGAGATCATCCAGCCAGAAATGGCGTTCCACAGCGGCACGCATGGCGTCGGCGCGGCTGTCCCAATGATCGGCCCTCACACCTTCGCTGCGGCGGCGGGCGAGCGCCGCCAGCCCCCGGAACGCGGCAAAGACATAGCCTTGCACCTCCACCAGAGCGATCGGTCCCTTTGGGATGCGGCCATCTGCATGGAAGATGGAATCGATGCTGTCCTTCCATCCCTGGTTGGAGAGGCCGGACTCGGCGGCACGCTGATAGGTTACGAAGCCGGTCGGCCGGCTCGCCTCCTCGGTCCACTCGGCCGCAGCGCAGAGCGACGGCCACAGGCTGTCGACGAACGCCATGTCGCCGGTACGGTCCGCATAGGCGCAGGCGAGATGGATGAAGAGCGGCGTCGTGTCGACACCGCCATAGTAGCGGCCGAAGGGGAGCTCCCGCAGCGCCGCCATTTCGCCTTTGCGGGTCTCGTGCATGATCTTACCCGGCTGAGAATCGCTGAACGGCGATGTCTCCGTAGCCTGGTGCTGGGCAAGGAAGGCCAGCACGCCTCGCGCCAAACCCGGGTTGAGCCACAGCATCTGCAACGCGGAGATCACGCCGTCACGGCCGAACGCAGTAGAAAACCAAGGGATACCCGCATATGGGTAGGGTCCGGTCGTAAGCTCCGTGGTCAGCAGCGCCACATCCGCGCGAGCGCGCTCGACCCAATCGTTGAAGACGCGGCCGGAACTGTGCACAGTGGCGCCATGGCGACGCTTGGCCCGCATGCCAAAGCGAGCGCGGGCCGCGGCGGCGCGGTAGCGATCGCGGTTCGGCGTTTCCGCCACTTCGGGACCGACCTCGACATACAGCACCTTGCTGCTGCGCCTCGTCACGGCAATCAGGAAGTCCGCACGGTCGACCGTCAGCTGGTCCGGCGCCTGCGAGAACGATATCGCCGACATCCGCGCCAGCCCGTCTAGCCCGTCGTAGCGAAGCAGGACGGAGGTCGCATCCGTCTCGGCAGCATGGGCCATGCCGCGCTTCAGCCTTGTCGAGCCGCGCACTTCGAACATGTCGCGGAAATCGGCGGCAAAATGCAGCGAAACGCGGATAGTGGAGTGGTCCTGGCTGTAATTGGAAAGGGTAATGCGTTCAAATAACCGGTCCTGCCAAAGCAGCCTGACGCGTTCGATATGGATCGCGCCCTGCGGAATGTCCCTGCCGCGGGCGCTCTGCATCGGCAGATTGGTCAGGTTGGAGGTGAAGAGCACATTGTCCTGGCTGAGCGACGCACCGAGCAGCGATGTTTGCCGGCCGCCGACGGTCAGCCGGAATTCGGAAAGCACTCGGGTGTCGTCACGGAAGAAGCCGTCGCCGGCGCCGCGGATATCGCCGTAGGCGTCGGCCACGGCAAAGCAATCGCCTTGGTTGAGGGCGAACAGCCGATGCGGCTCTCGAGGTGCGGTGGCGTCCAGGGACGCAAGTGCTACCGCCGGATCAAGCTTGCGCTCGTCGAGTTGCGCCATTCGCTACATATCCCTCTCGTTTCGCCCCCCGAGGTAATGCCGCTCACAACGCTCTTGCTTCGGCCGAGGCGCCGATCAGGCGCGCATAGGCGGAAACGTAGTCGCGGGTCATTCTTTCGGCGGAAAACCGCCTTTCGAAGACAGCTCGCACCTTCCGCCTGTCGAGCCGCAGCATGCCCGGCACCGAGGCGACTGCGCCCTCCATGGAATCCACGATAAAACCGGTCGCGCCTTGATCGACGATTTCCGGCATTGCGCCGGAGTTCCAGGCGATCACCGGCGTGCCGCAGGCCATCGCCTCTATGACGGCAAGACCGAACGGCTCTGGCCAGTCGATCGGGAATACCAGGCCGGCCGCCTTGCCGAGGAAGTCCGCCTTCTTATCCTCCTCGATCTCGCCGACATAGTCGACACGGTCACCGTCGACCAGCGGCTCGACCATCTCCCGGAAATAGGCGCGGTCGTCATCGCCGATCTTTGCCGCAAGCTTCAGTTTCAGCCCCGAGCGCAGCGCGATCTCGATGGCACGGTCCGGACGTTTATCGCGCGACATTCGGCCAAGGAAGGCGAGGTAGGGCTCCTCTGGGCTCGTCTCGAAAACCGGTTTGTAGAGTTCGGTCGGCAGCCCGTGGTGGATCGTCGTCAGCCAGTTGGCGTTGGCGAGCCCCGTGCTTTGGCTACGGGATACGGAGATCATCGGAAAGCGCGGAAAACGCTCATAGGCCGGCGCCAGATCGACATAGTCGAGCCTGCCATGCGGCGTCGTCACCGTCCGCTCGGGCATATGCTCGAAGAAGGAAAAATGCAGGAAATGGCTGAGGTGGAAGTGAATGATATCAAAATCATGAGCTCGTTTCCTCACCTCGGAAAGCATCGAAAGGTGCGCGGCTGTCTCGGATTTCAGCGGGCGTGGGTCAAGACGCAGCGCACGCTCGCGACACGGCACCAATTTTGCCGACGTTTTTGTATCGCCACTGGCGAACAAGGTTACGTCATGGCCAAGCTCGACCAATCCTTCGGTCAGATAGGAGACAATGCGCTCCGTACCTCCATAAAGCCGGGGCGGCACGGATTCATGGAGCGGCGCCACATGGGCTATTCTCATAGGCTGGCATTTCCCTCAAACATCATCGCTGAAGTCGAAATGCATCACCCCCCCGAACGTTCCGCAACGGCAAGAAGTCGGGCGATGATTGGCGATTCACCAGTCGACCCTTTGCCATTTATCAAGGCCGTGGGCGTTTTTGCCGGGAACCAATTGGCTGGCCGTGAATTTAACTAAGTTCGATCGAACGCATCGCGATCGACGGGGAGGAAAGATGAATCGCCTGCAGTTCTTTACGCCGGTGCTAATTTCGCGTGGGCAGGGAAAACCTGTCGAAGAAATCGACAGTGTCAGCGAAGCGATGACGTTCTTGCGCCACTGGCCGAAAGGGCGGCGCGGCCCGGTATATCAATGCGCGCTGAACTGCTGCGCTGCGGCTCTGGCGGGCCAGATGTCTGCCGAGGAAGCAAGAAAGGCTTTTACGGGCTTTGCCCGGATCACCCGGCTGCTGGATGACGACATGTCGCTGCCGACAGGCAGCGAAAGGATGGACGGCCTATACACGGCGAGGCGATAGACGGTAGATCCACTCGCGACGATCCGCGCCAGTGCGTCCACGCCGCCAAAGAGACGGGGCTTCAAGCTGCAGTTCTTGCACCTGTCTCTGTTGGCGGGCCCTCACGCGAGGTCGTTTCCCGTTAGCTCATTCAGGTCACAAAGAATGCAGCTGCCGTAAGCGACAGACCTGGAGAGAGAGTGGCGAATTGTGTTTGAACCGCGCCGCCGATCCCGTCGCTGTCGAAAGAGAGCGCTCCGGTTGAATTGTTGTAGAGGATACGGTCGGAACTGTCGTGCGCGGCCGCACCCGCAAAGAAAGCGGCGGATGTGAGCGCGCCCGAGCTCAGCCCGGCAAATATAGCGTTGTCGATGTGGATCTTGTCCTGGAGCTTGTTGAAGTCAATAACCCTGTCAATATTGCCGGCCCCCAGAGCGGTATTGAAAACGAAGGCATCATTGCCGCCAAAGCCGGTCATCTTATCAGCGCCGCCGCCGCCGTTGATGATGTTGGCGCCGGCATTGCCTTGAATGGTCTGGGCCAGTTCGTTGCCGGTGAGGTTGATTGCCGTCGTGCCGGCGTCGTTCGTGGTGCCCAGGACTTCAATCGAGATGCCGGCTGAGAGCGCATGGCTCACAGAGGTCCAGACCCTGTCTTGACCTTGGCCAGAGGACTCGACCACCTTGTCGCCGGCATTGTCGACGTAGTAGTCATCGTTTCCGCCATAGCCGACCATTGTGTCGGCGCCGGCGCGGCCGTTGATGATGTTGGCGCCGGCATTGCCCTGAATGGTCTGGGCGATCTCGTTGCCCGTGAGGTTGATTGGCGTCGTGCCCGACTGGCTGGTGGTGGCGAGAAGCTCGATCTGCGAGCCGGCCGAAAGGGCATGACTCAATGAGGCGAGCACCTTGTCGGTGCCGCCGCCCACCGCCTCGACGACCCTGTCGCCCGCATTGTCGACATAATAGGTGTCGTTGCCGCCGTAGCCGGTCATCGTATCGGCGCCAGCGAGGCCGTTGATGACATTGGCGCCGGCATTGCCCTGGATAGTCTGGGCAAACGCATTGCCGGAGAGGTTGATTGCCGTCGTGCCAGACGGATTCGTGGTGGCGAGGAGCTCGATTTCCGAGCCGGCCGCGAGCGCATAGTTCAGCGAGGTGAGCACCCTGTCGGTGCCGCCGCCGGCCGCCTCATTCACCTTGTCGCCGGCATTGTCGACGTAGTAGGTGTCGTTGCCGCCGTAGCCGATCATCGTATGGGCACCGGTCCCCTGAAGTACATCGGCTCCGCTGGTGCCATAGAGCGTATCGTCGGTTGGAGGTGGGGTCGTGGTGCTGGTGTTGTGTCGCAGGAAAAAGTCCTGCATCGCCGGAGTGTTCCCAAGCGAGGTTTCGCCGTTCTGCGAGGCCCATTTATAAGCCATGTCAAACGCAGGATTGGGAACCAGCCTTTCCCAGTGGTCCATCATGGTCTGCATCTGGGATGTCGTGGGCATGACATATGACCCGCCCGTATTGGTCGTCCAGCCGCCGCCGCCAAACGCCTGATAAACCGGAACGATCGCGCTCTGCGGGATGCCTGCTTCCAACGCCGCAGCCACAGCTCTATCAATGTAGTTGAAGTCCACCGCAGTCGTGCGCACCGGATAAGGATTTATTCCGTAGTAATCGATCCCTGTGTTGGCAGGATTGTAGGTGTTGGAATAATTCGAATCTGTGTACGACCCCATGTCCATCAGGGTGATGAAAGTCTTGGCGCCTGGAAAATGGGAATGGATCCAGTCGGATTCCGCCTTCAGATTGGCAGCGCTCACTTGGGTATGATATCTGCCGGTGGGATCCGGCTCGTCAGTCAGAAAAAATCCAAAAACCTTCGGATTATTGAGGAGAGGCGTTACCTTGTCGATAAACGACTGGGTTACACCATTGCTCTCGCCGAGCCAGATCAGGGCTTTCGAGCCATCCGGCAACGCGTTGACCGATGACGCGTATTGAAGATCAACCAGATTGAAGCCATAGGCCTTGGCCTGGGCAGCTGAGGCGCCCCAGGTGTAGTGCATCGTGGCCATGCGAATATCCCCTCGTGTGATTCTGTAGCGCCCCCATCCCTGCCTACGCGACGGTCCATATTAGCGCCAAATCAATTAGCGATACGCTGTTGATAGAATCGTTGATCTTGGATGGATCACCAATTTTCATGCGATTTGACTGCAGGGACTTGCGCGAAACTTAACGACGGCAATGTTGGATAAATAGCCAATCGGTTGGGATCGCCTGGTTTTCCCGAACGGCCGGCGCGCGCGCGGGCCATTCGAAGGCAGAGGTCACAGGTTCGAATTATGTCGGTGCGCCAAGTGGCGCCGGCGATCCGCGCCAGGGCATCCACGCCGCCAAACGAGACAGGCTTCAAAAGTGCAGTTTATGCACCAGTCTCTGTTGGCGAGCGCGGGCCCTCGCGCGATGGCTTTTCCCGCTAGCTCCGTTAGGTCACAAGGAACGAGGCTGCCGTAAGCGACAGATCTGGAGAAAGAGTGGCGAACTGTGTTTGAGACGCGCCGCCTGTGCCGTCGCTGTCGTAGGAGAGCGCTCCAGTCGAACTGTTGTAGATGATGTGGTCGGAGCTATCATGCGCGGCATTACCCGCAAAGAAAGAGTCGGATGCGAGCTTGCCCAGCTTAAGCTCGGCAAAAATCGCGTCGTCGAGGTGGATCTTGTTCTGGGACGGGTTGAAGTCGGTGACCTTGTCGACATTGCCGTTACCAAGGGCGCTATTGAAGACGAAAATGTCGTTGCCGCCAAAGCCGCTCAATTTATCGGCACCGCCGCCGCCGTTGATGACGTTGGCGCCGGCATTGCCCTGGATGGTTTGGGCCGACTCGTTGCCGGTCAGGTTGATTCCCGTGGTCCCGGCGTCCTTTGTGGTGCCAAGGACTTCAATTGACGAGCCGGCTGAGATCGCATAGCTCACAGAGGTCCACACCCTGTCTTGACCTTGGCCAGAGGACTCGACCACCTTGTCGCCGGCATTATCGACGTAGTAGTCATCGTTGCCGCCAAAACCGCTCAACTTATCGGCACCGCCGCCGCCGTTGATGACGTTTGCGCCGGCATTGCCCTGGATGGTTTGGGCCGACTCGTTGCCGGTCAGGTTGATTGCCGTGGTGCCCGCGTCCTTCGTGGTGCCAAGGACTTCAATCGATGAGCCGGCTGAGAGCGCATAGCTCACAGAGGTCCACACCCTGTCTTGACCTTGGCCAGAGGACTCGACCCCCTTGTCGCCGGCATTGTCGACATAGTATTCGTCGTTGCCGCCGTGGCCGATCATGGTGTCGGCACCGCCGCCGCCGTTTAGAGTGTTGGCGCCAACATTTCCCTCGATGGTCTGGGCGGAGCCGTCGGATGGGGGCGTGCCAGAATCGCTAACCGGAGGCGTATCAGAATCGCTAACTGGAGGCGTGGCAGAATCGCTGACTGGAGGCGTGTCAGAATCGCTAACTGGAGGCGTGGCAGGATCGCTAACTGGAGGCGTGGCAGGATCACTAACTGGAGGTGTAGCCGGGGCGTCATCCTGAAGATTGTGTTCCCGGAAGACGGCTTGCAGTTCCGGGGAGCTCTCAAGTGCGACGTCGCCTTCCTGCGAACCCCAGGCATAGGCAAAGTCGAATTCGGGCGACGGAACCAGTTCGTTCCAATGGTCCATCATCGTCTCCAACTGATCCGTCGTCGGCATGACATATTTGCCGCCCGTGTTGGTCGTCCAATTGCCGCCGCCAAAGGTCTGATGGACCGGGACGATCTGGCTGACCGGGATGCCCGACTCCACCGCTGCAGCCACGGTTCTGTCGATCATGTCATAGTCGACCGTGTCTGTTCCGGTGCGCACCGGGTAAGCGCTTATTCCAAACAGATCGATGTGCGTGTTGTCATAGTTGTAGGTGTTGGAAAAATCCGGGTCAGCGGCAGACCCCATGTCCATCGCGGTGATGAAGGTCTTGGCGTCTGGCATGCGAGAGTGGATCCAGTCGGATTCGGCTTTCAGATCCTCAGCGTCCACCTTTGTGTGGTACTTGCCGGTGGGATCCGGCTCGTCGACGAGAAAAAACCCATACACCTTCGGATTGCCAAGGAAGGGGGTGACTTTGTCGATAAAGGACTGGGTTACGCCCTCGCCCTCGTTGAGCCAGACCATAGCCTTCATGCCATCCGGCAGCTCGTTGACCTGGTCGATGTATTGAACGTCGACCAGGTTGAAACCGGCGCTTGCGACTTCTGTGGCGGACCCACCTGCTGCGAAATGAAGTGCCATTGATAATCCTTTTTTCTTAGCGCCCCGCGGTGGGGCCTGCCTACTCGACGACGTATATTAGCGCCAAATCACATACCCACACCCCTCTGATAGATTCGTTGATCACCGGTAGGATCGCCTCACGGAAGCAGGCTTTTACTTAGGATAACCACGATATTTCCAAGTAGCATGCCAATTTTACCATTGTATAAATTAACCACGGCATTTCAGATAAATTGTACGTTTTTCGGATTGGTCTTTAACATGCTTATATGTGATCCGTCTTCGGTAGTGAATTCCTGTCGAGTAGTTTGCCTTTCAATAAGATTGTAGATGGCGTCGAAGCCGGTATTTTCGCGAAGATGCTTTGGTGATGCTGACCCGCTGAAGTGACCCTACAAAAGTCTGATTGCAAGTGACGGTAACTAGAGTCCATGAATAGAACGGCAGCCAGAATAGCTTTTCTCTACAATATACACCTAGATGCGGGCAAATCTGACTGCGTTAAGCCAGGTGCTGAGCCAGGCCTTGTTCTCTGGCGTCGCAACCCAATTTTCTGTGGACACCGTGGGCAGGTGCTCGCTCATAACGATGTCATCCGCCAACGACATTGCCGACATCGGAGATGGTTGAGGCTGGTCGCAGGCAGATTCGACCAGGGGCGGAAGTGACTGAGATGCGGTTCAACCAGCGTACTGAGGCACCGGCCCACGATCGGGACGATGCTCAGGCTGGCAAAGCACCGACCGAACCCAGACTGAGGTAACAACGGACGGCATCGGAAGCGCAGTCCTTGATTGCCCCGCCCGCCGGCGAATGTGCGCGCAGGACATGCAGACGATCCCGCCACACCCCTCATTGCGCAGAAGGATATGCGCGTCGAGGAGGCCCGCCATACGGGCCTCGGTAGCGCACCCTGTGCAGGTCCTTGGCGTGGATTGCCTCGCCAAGCCGGAGGCTTAGCTGCCTGATGCTCGCAAGGCCTTGATCCAAATGCGGTTTGCGTCATGCAAACAGACGAGGACAGTAGGCAAGCCTGCCCGTACCGTGACTTGGCATCCATACACGCAGAAGAAGCGAAACCAAGATCATGAAGGCAGAGTCAAAAGCCGGCCACTTCCCGCGATTCGCGGACGGCACATGGTCGGGAGAGGCAGGATGAACCCGCATCTCGTGTGTGTGGGAGGCGAGGATCACGCCTTAAGAATTCCGTTCCTGATGTCGCTTCGCGAAAGGGGTTTTCGGGTCACTGCAGTCTCGAGTGGCGGTGAAACCGCATTTTCGCGGCATGGCATTCCGCATCACCGCTATGGTTTCGACCGATTTGCCAGCGGCGGCAGCGGGGAGTGGGGCGCCATCCGAACGATTCGAAAATTAATGTCGGAACTGCGACCGGATGTTGTCCAAAGTTTCGACACCAAACCGAACCTGCTGACGCCACTTGCGGTGCGCGGGAAGGCTCCCGTCATCCGCACGATCAACGGTCTGGGCTGGACATTCTCGTCGCAGGAGCCACGGGCTCTGGCCCTGCGTCCAATCTTTTGCGGACTGCAATGGCTTTCGTCCTTCTGGACGGCTGCGACGGTCTTCCAAAATCGGGACGATCAGGCTTTCTTCGAGCGTTGTCGACTGATCCGACGCGGCAGCGGGCGGCTGATCCGCAGTTCTGGAATCGACGTCGATGCGTTCGCCATGGCAAGGCATCTTGCCCCGTCAGCGGCGAAAATGCGCGAAGAGCTTGGACTCCAATCCGCCGAAATCGTAATTTTTGTCGGCCGGCTGACCCGCCAGAAGGGTATCCCGACACTCCTCAAAGCAGTCCCACGCATCCTGTCTAAAAGGCCTGATGCGCGTTTTGTGCTTGTCGGCCCATGGGAATCTGAAGGGCCATTTGCGGTCGATAAATCGGATATTGATCGATATGCCCCCCATGTCATCGCCCTAGGCCCACGACGCGATGTTCCAGCCCTTCTTGGCATGGCCGATCTGTTCGCCTTTCCGACGCAGTATCGGGAAGGGATCCCGCGCGTCCTGCTCGAGGCAGGACTGGCGGGATTGCCTATCGTCGCCTCAAGGATGCCTGGCTGCAAGGACGTGGTTGAAGACGGATGGAACGGCTATCTAGTCCGACCGCACGATGCTGATGGCCTTGCGTCTCGAATAATAGACATCCTGTCCGACCGCGGTCGCGGAAAGATCATGGGCGGTCGTTCCGTCGAGCTCGTTCGGGAGCAGTTCGCGCTGCCGTGGGTCGTCGACCAGTATTGCGATCTGTACAAAAATGTCCTTAGCGCCAAATCCCATGGAGGTCTCGCTCGACCGGCGTCCTCGATCTTGCTTGAAGAGGATGCCGCAAACCGCGGATCGGGTGGAGCACGCCGATGATCCGGGATGCGTTGCTGGCCAGCGGCATTGCGATGGGCTATGCGGCGCAGTTCGGTGTTCCGGGATTGCCCGTCGGATATACCGAATTGTTCTTATCGCTTTGGATCATGCTGTCGATCGGGCGAGTAGTCGCCGGTGGTCACTTGGAGGCCACGCCGGCCCTGTTTCGTCTTGCGACCTTCTGGCTGATCATGACGTTCACCCTGGCGGTCGGGGCCCTTGTCGGCTTACTGACCACGGCGGTTCTGGACCTCTCGGCGCCGATTCACGACATCATGGCATACCTGCTGCTGGCCAGCGTGACCTGCCTGGCTGCCGCGGAGCCCGACGCCGCTCGCCACCTGCGCCGCACTGCTTGGTGGCTGATCTGGATAGCGAATGCATGCTTTACGTTTCAGCTGGCACTTGGGTGGGGTTGGATCCACCAAGCCGGTGTCGATCCCTGGTTCTGGGATCGCTTCATGGGCTGGTCCGACAATCCGAACCAACTTGCGCTCTATTGTGCAATTTTTGGTCCGCTGGCGTTGCATCTTGCGACGACCACAAGCAATCCATGGGGGAGGCTGATTGGGTTCAGCAGCCTTGTGCTGACCGTCTATGTCGGAAGGCTGACAAAGAGTGATAGCTATCTACTTACAAGCGTCCTGACCGGCCTGATATTTCTGGGGCTGCGGGTTCGGACATGGCTCACGACCGGTGACAAGGGCAGCGTTTCCCGGCAAGTCGCCGTCCTCTTGATGGTCGGCTTCCTTCCCCTGGCGATGTCGATGACGCCCTACGTGCTCAGGGACATAAGCAGTGTCGAAAATTTCGCCAAGAGCCTCAGCAAGGGGAGGGGCGGCGAGGAAACCGCCGAAACCGCTGAACTTCGCGTCAGGCTCTGGGGTAATGCAGTCTACAAGGGTGTGACGTCCGCGTCTCTTGGCCTCGGTCCTGGCCCGCATGTGGACCGCCCCTCCGTCGTCTATCGGCAGTTTCTGCCCGAACCTTTCGAGGCCCACAACACGATCCTCGATCTGTACACGCAAGGTGGTCTGGTTGCGGTCCTGGCCCTGTTTTGGATCGTCGGCTCTGCTGCCATGTCAGCATGGCGTGCGAAGCTCGATGCCCTTTTTGCGCTGGTGGTCGCGATCGTGATTTACGGGGTTCCGCACCTGATCATCCGCCACCCGATCGTTTGGTTTGCGGTGACCCTCTGTCTTGTTGCCGGAACGCCGCGAGCAGTGTCGGCTACTTCCAGTGAAACTTCCAGGGACTTGGGGTGACGGGATGTGTGGGGTTGCCGGAATTCTTCTTGCACCCGATGCGGCCAGTGCGAAGCCGCTGAGGGCAATAGCGCAAATGACGACAGCCCTTCGTCACCGTGGGCCTGATGGCGAAGGCTTCTGGAAAGATCGTGAAGCCGGCGTTGCCTTCGGCCACAGGCGTTTGGCCATCGTCGACTTGTCGGAGGCGGGACACCAGCCGATGCATTCGGCAACTGGCCGATATACCATCACCTTTAACGGCGAAATATACAATTTCCACGATCTGCGCCGCGAACTTGAAGGCGCGGGCCATCGTTTCCGCGGCACCTGCGATACCGAAGTCATGCTGTGCGCGATCGAAAGTTGGGGGCTCGATACCGCACTCACGCGCTTCGCCGGCATGTTCGCTTTTGGATTGTGGGATATGAAGACGAGGACTCTTCATCTCGCCCGCGACCGAATGGGCAAAAAGCCGCTTTACGTTGCTTCAACACGCGATGCGCTCGTTTTTGCCTCCGAGTTGAAGGCGATCAACTGCTTTCCAGGTTTCTGTCAGGAACTCGATATCGATGCCGCCACGTCGATGCTGTCGAGGGGGTGGGTACCGGATAACAAGTGCATCTGGCGCGGCGTGTTCAAGCTGCCGCCCGGCTCACTCCTGTCGGTGACGGCCGCAGATTTCGCTGAGGCCCGCAGTGTCGCGTTGCTTTCGCATCGTATCCGATACTGGTGGTCTCTGGCCGAAGTCGCCGCGAAAGGTCGGCAGGAACCAATTGTCGGCACTGACGAAGAACTGACGGATGAGCTTGACGGCCTGCTTCGACTTGCGGTCCGGGAACGCATGAACGTTGATGTGCCGCTGGGCGGCTTTCTATCCGGTGGTGTCGACAGCTCCGTCGTTGTTGCCCTGATGCAGGCTCAATCCACAAAACCAGTGCGTACGTTCACGGTCGCTTTCGGAGAGGGCGGGTTTGATGAGGCTCCCCATGCTGCGGAGGTCGCACGGCACCTGGGCACCGACCATACCGAACTTCACCTTTCTTGCGCGACCGCGCGCGAGGTCATTCCAGAACTGCCGAAGACCTGGGACGAGCCGTTCGCCGACGAATCGCAGATACCAACTCTGCTCGTGGCGAGGCTCGCTCGCCAGCACGTTACGGTGGCTCTGACGGGCGACGGTGGCGACGAATGCTTCGCCGGCTACGCTCGCCATCTCATGGCAGCCCGTGCGAGACGACAGCATAGGCTGCCGTCGCCGCTGCGTCAGACGCTTGCGGCCGGTGTTGGATTGCTGGCTCGTGCAGCCCGTCACGATCTCGTCAGCAAGCTGCCGCTTTCGGCGCATGCGCGGCACGCGCTGCGGAGCGACCGGTTGGATCGCTTGGCTCGGCTGCTCGCAGCGGCAGATGAGGACGAATTGTATCAGCGGCTTAGGGGATCATCGACCGAGAACCTCACCCAGCATGAGCTGCCCTTATCAGTTCACGGCGCACCGCCGCTTGATGGCCTGCTGTCCCGTCTCTTGTACGACGACATGGTCGGCTATCTACCCGGCGACATACTGGTGAAGCTGGACCGCGCCAGCATGGCCGCCAGTCTCGAGGGGCGATGCCCGCTTCTCGACCATCAGGTTGTCGACTTCGCCTGGCGATTGCCGGCGGACGTAATGGTTCGCCACGGCAGAGGCAAGTGGATACTTCGTCAGTTGCTGCATCGGTATGTTCCCAAGCGGCTGACTGATCGGCCGAAGCAGGGCTTCGACGTCCCTATAGCAGTCTGGCTGAGAGGGCCGCTGCGCATCTGGGCCAGCGACCTGCTCGCCGATATGCGCCTCTCCGGAGACGGGATCTTCGACTTTGCAAAGGTCCAGACGTGCTGGCGAGATCACATGGATGGAAGGCAGGATCATTCTCGTGATTTGTGGGCGGCGTTGATGTTCCAGGCCTGGCGCAACGAGGCCCATCGGCCGCCGGCGCCCGCAGCGGACCTGTATCGCGTACTCGAACTGGCAGGAGTATAAAATGGAAGGTTCCATAGTCAGCCGCAAGCAACTTCCGCGCGCCACTGAGATGCACGTAACCGCGCACGAGACCAAGCCGCGCATGAGGCGGCCGCTGCGCGAGCAGATAGACGCGCAGAGTTCAATCCATCAACTCCTCATTACTATCATGAGGAGAAAACGGTTCCTGCTCGCCATGGTGGTTCTGGGCGGTGTTTTGGCCGGGCTTGCGGGTTTTGCTGTCCCTGTCGGGTTCGAGGCGAGTACGCAAGTTATTCTCGATGCTCCAAACAGGAATGGGCCCGCCGGCGCGGTACCTGCTCCGGAGATGCTGGATGCCAGCATTGACGACAATATAACCATGCTCTTGTCGCAAGGAAATCTGCGTCGCGTGATGGCAGAGCTGCGCAAGACGGAGTTCGGCGGCACCGCCGAACAAGGTGATGCCGGAACTGGAAGTTCTCGTCCCGACCCTGCTCGCGGCGGCCGGCCGATTTTGCGCTCATTTGCAGACGGCCTGCTGGCCGGAATTTGGCCGCAGGGCAAGCCGGAAGCTGCGGATGCAGCTGAACTAAAGGCGTTGCGAAAGGGCATGAGGGTTGGGCAGGAACTGCGATCGAGAGTCATCAGCATAGGCTTTACCGATCCCGATCCGGCGCGAGCCGCCATGGTGGCTAATACGATCGCCCGATTGTATATCGACGATCTCGCGAAGAGACGCCAGGCAGCGGACAGACTGGAACTCACCTCGATAGTCGCGGCTCTGCCGGGCGTACAACGCGATCTGGCAGAAGCGACCGATCGTCTGGAAAAGTATCGGCTGAGCCATGGTGCAGTGGACCAAGGCGCTGCGGACAACGCCGCCAAGGAGACGGCTGAACTCAGCCAGCAGATTTCCTTGTCGAAAGCGGATCTCTCCGCCACGGAATCTCGCCTTCAACATATTCAGGAGCTGCGAAAGGAGGGGGCATCTGTCGCCTCGCTCGCTCAAGCTATCGGATCACCGGCGCTGGCCGACCTGGCGGCTCGTCAGGCCAATGACACGGCAGATAAAAATCTGAGCGATCTGATCAACCGCGAGATCGAACAAGATACCGCTCGTCTCGCTGCCGAGGCCAGCATCTACCGGGCCCAGATTGCAGCTCTGGAAAGTCGCAAGAATGTGCTCGACGCGGTTGTGGCCGATACGGCCGGCCGGCTGTCCGGGCTGCGTGCACTCGAGCCGCAGGTCAGTATCTTGACGGAACGATACAACCAGCTTCTGACCCAACAACAGGACTTGATACGGCGCATCGCAACTCCCTCGGCCGGCGTGTCGGTCCTTTCGGCGGCATGGCCGCCGACGGTTCCTAAGACCCTGTCGCCGATTTTCCTTATTCCACCCGGTATGGTTGTGTTTGGGCTTCTTGGCGGGGTACTCGTTGTCGTTCGCAACCGCCTCGATCAGACTTTGCGGGGCGAGGCCGAAGCTGAAGCAGCGCTCGGGGTTCCGTGCCTGGGGCTGATACCACAAGCTGCCACAATGCACGCCAAACGGCTAAAGCAGCTGGTTTTAGGCCAGCAGAACACGAGATACAGCCGCGCCGTGACATCCCTGCTTGTCGCCGCAGCACCCAAGCAAGCGAGGGATCGCTCGTCGCACATCATTCTCGTAACGTCCAGCGTCCAGGATGATGGCAAGACCGAGCTTGCATGGAGCCTGGCCTTGGCAGCCACCCGACTGGGGGGCCGAGTGCTTTTCCTCGATCTTGACCGCACGGGCGCCCGCCTCACGAACGAATTCCTGGATGAATTTACGGCGCTCAAGCCACACAACTTTTTCGGGGACTATGTGGGTGAACGCTGTGCCTTGCACGATGCAATCGCGGGAATGCCTGAAATCGGAATCGACTTCATGGCTCTCGCACCGTCGGAGGATCTGCTGGCGTTGCTGTCCACGGTCGACAGTTCCCTGTTCACGGATGAGCTGCACTCGATCTACAGCGTCGTCATCATAAATGGACCGCTGGGACTTGGAGGGCCGGAGGCCGGGCTTCTGACGGGCTGGGCTGATGCGGTTCTTTTCGCCATTCGCTGGGGCAGGACGAGACGCAGCATCGCACGCGGTGTTTTGGAAACGCTTGCTAGCGATGCGTCAGATTCGGCCCCTGTGGGGAGCGTTCTCACGCAGGTTAATCTCAAGAAGCACGCCGGCTACCAGTTCGGGGACAGCGCTGATCTTTTGCTCGAGGAAACATCATGAGCGTCACAAGCGGACTTCGAAGCAACGATGGTTGCGGAAATCGCGCGGGTATCGCCACGATCGGATTGGACCCATGATCATTGAACTCTTCGGACCGCCTGGATCCGGCAAGAGGACCTTTGCTCACGCCCTTGCCCGGCGACTGCGGGAGGAGGGGTACCACGCCAAGGTTGCCCTCAGTCACCGACCTCGCCAGAGGGGATCGAGCGTCGATCTCGGGGTCTTCCTGGCTATTTTCAGGATCATATCGGCGATATTATCAACATTGAAAATCCTGCTTTCTGCGAGAGGCAGGATCAAGGATCTTTCAACGTCCCTTTCCATGATAAGAGTGATGCCACCAGACAAAAGAATATGGCGGGCCCGGCTCTGGCAGCACATATTGAAGCTTTCGCGCCGCTGGGATGAGGCCAAGCAATCCAGAGAAGTAGTCATATTCGATCAGGGCTACGTCCAGGCGATTGCGTCGCTGGCAATGTTCAATGGAACCGCAGACAAGGTTGCGCTGGCAAAGGCACTCAGTCTCGCGCCCGCAGCTGATTTCACGCTCAGAGTTGTTGCACCACGCGCGATCGTGGAGACGCGCTTGCAGCAGCGGATGGAGCATGAAGCGCCTGCGGAGCGAATTTTCGAGGCAGATTTTGACACAAACATGGGCACTTTCGGGGTATTTCAAAGCATAAATGACATTCTCGTCGGGTCCGACCGAAAAGTCATTCCGATCCACACTCTCAACGATCAGTCCTCGTTAGAAGGCATTCAGTGTGTTGAGCGGAAGATAATCTCGAAAATTTTGCAAGCCGGGGGTGGACCTGCGGCCAAAGGCAGCCAAGGCCATGAGATACCCGACGCTGACCACGACTGTAATGATATGAAGACCGCACGAACTTCTGCGGCCTCTCTTGCCGCCGGGGATATAGTTTTGTCCCACAACAAAGACATGGGCCGGAGTCTCGGCTACGCCAGCATCTTCGCTCTTTTGATCTATATCGGTGGTGCGGGGTTGACCAGCTTGGCGCAGTTGTTGATTGCGCGACTCGTCGGTTCCACCAGCTATGGCATCTATTCCTATGTCTTGGCCTGGACCTCCGTGCTTGGCTATCTTGCAACGCTGGGTTTCAATGTCTCCCTACTGCGCTTCGTGTCAGCCTACAGGGCAAACGGGCGGCTTGACCTGGCACATGGTGTCGTCAGGTTTGCTCTGCAAAGATCGCTGGCGGCGGCGACACTGTTCGGCATGATCGGCGCTGCTCTGCTCTATTTCTTTTCAGATCCTTCTCACAAGGAACTTGAAATCAGCCAGCTCCTTGGCATGGCAGCAGTGCCTTTGGTCACCGCCTCCGCGTTGGGTGCAGCACTTATTCGTGCCTTCGGCGGTGGTGTCTCAGCCCTCCTGCCGGAACGCATCGTACGCGACGGCCTGTTGTTGATGTTGCTGGGAGTCGCGGCTTTTTCCGGATCATGGACCCTCAACGCACCCCTGGTGATGCAAGCGGTTCTGGCAAGTTCGGGCATCACGGTCGGACTGGTGTTCATCATGGCGACAAGGTTTCAGCCCCCCGGCTTGCGGCAGACTCAACCCAGCGACGCGTCGCAAGAGTGGTGGGCGGCCGTTCCGCCAATCATGCTCATGGCCGGGCTCGATGTTTTCATCAGTCGGGCCGGGGTTATGGTGCTGGGCTGGACAGGTCATATTCGAGACGCAGGTATCTTCGCCTTGGGACTGAATGTTGCGTTGCTTGTGAGTCTTGCCCTCGTCGCCGTCGGCGTGATGTTTTCGCCAGCAGCGGCTGCCCTTCATACCCGAGGCGATCGGAAGGGCCTGCAGCAGTTATTTTCACGAGCCGCCATACTTTCCTCTGCCGGCGCCATAGCGATGGCCATCCCGCTGGTTGTGATCGTTAAACCTCTCATGAACTGGTTCGGTGAGGATTTCAGCACAGGAGCACCCATCGCGCGGGTACTGATGCTCGGATATGTCTTTGTGGCGCTGTGCGGACCCCAGCTGAATCTCTTGACCATGACCGGAAACGAATGGGCAGCAGCAGCCGCCATGATCGTTGGCGCAGTCGCCGGTATCATAGGCTGTGCGGCAGGAATCGAGCTTTACGGTCCGCTGGGTGCTGCAGTGGGCCTGGCGCTTGCATTGGCCGTTTGGAACCTGGCGATGGCGATCTATATCAGAAAACGACTGAAGATCATGCCTGCGCTGATCTTTGCGCTAACGTCACTCAGAACAGGTGCAGTCGACGGCCAGCACCAGCAACGGTATTGGTTCTTGCGCTGACCCGAGATTTTCGGAGCTGGATTCCAAATTCGCTCATTGGGCCGCTCCAACACTGGGCCGCTCCAGAATTGACTTTGCGAATATCAGATCACACTGACAACGCCGCCCGACAGGTGCGCGGCCGACACCTCGGGCTCTCAGACCCGCATGAACGCTTTGTGCTGGCTGCAGCATCCGTCCCGTGAAAGTGTCGACCATTGCGCTCCGTCCTCGGGCGCTGTCGCGGGTGCGGAGCCGACAGCATTGTGAAGGTCGCTGACGTTACTCACTCCTTGAAACCGTGCCTATGTGAAGTCGAACATCGTGGCGTTTCTCAATGTGCTTGAGGGCTGCTGGCAGTTCGGCATTGATCACCTCGTTTACGCCTCGTCGAGCCCGACCATACCGTTTTCCGAGCACCATGGCGCCGCATCGCGTCTGCAATATCGGCAATGACCGGCCAGAAGAGATCAACTGGCTGGTTCAATCATCGAGACGGCTGGCCAGCGATGTACCTTTGCCGCCCCGGCGACGTTTCTGGACACTCGCGCCGGCGCACTCCGGCCCTGAGCGGCGAGGTGCACAAATTGTGACGGCTGAAAGTCTGACAACAGCAGCTGAAGCGCGCCGAGTCCGCCAGATCCATTCGCAGCGGGGTGCACCCCGGCTCGGCACAGAGGCGTGCAAAACCCGCTTCGTTAGTGTTGGATCATGAAAAGGGGTGTGAAATTGTCGACGTTCACGACCTCGATTCCGTGCCGCCCAAGCTGCAAGGCCACGTGATAGCCAAGGAAGAGGATCGAACCCGCCCGGGCTAGTTCCACCGCGGAGCGATCTGATCGCGATCAAACGGATTCCATCTTCAGCGCGCGGAAAGAGCAGACGGTTTGTGGATCATTGTCCAACCGGTGGTCCCCGCCCAGACGCTGTACGCCGGCGCATCGAAGCCAGCCGTAGTTGGGCAACCTATGTTGGAACAGCTCCAAATTCCGGTCGCCTGAATCCTGGTGGATGCCGACGTCCGGCGCCTGAGAACCAGACCATGATCCCGAGAAGCGCAACCGGTTTTCAGGAAAGATCTGGTAAAATGATAAGTTAGAGTTCCATCCCGACTCTATCGGGATGGAACATGCTCTAGGCGGCCGCCCTTATGGTAACACCGAAATGCGCCCCAGAAGAGCCACCAGTTCCGCCTGACGTCTCGTTTCGGTCTTGGCGAATAGCGAGGCAAGCTGGGAGCGGATCGTGGTGCGGCTGAGGCGCCAACTGCGGGCGATCTCCAACGGCGCATCGCCCTGAGCTAAGCGCAGCGCAAGGTGCGTTTCCGCGCTCGTCAAGCCAAACATCCTTTGCAGTGTCTGAGGATTTGGCCCCGACCTGTTCTCACGATCAAGCAATGCCACAATGCTCGTTCCGTCAGGAGCGATAAGGCCGTTCTCTTTCAGTATCACCGGCCTGTCGCTTCTGCTGCGGATCACCACCCAAGACAGTGAACCCGGCAGGAAATGGGCCGGAACATTAGCGATCAGCCGCCTTAGGGCTATCGAAAGCTCACCGGCTGTATCAGCCGCTTCGCCCTGGCGCTCCAGTGTGGTTTGGGCAGCTGCGTTCCATTCGATTACTTTTCTTTCGCGGTTCAGTACGAGATATCCACAGCCGATGCGATCGAGCATGCCGGTGATGGATTCCAGGCTGCGTTTCTTTGGTTGGTCGCCCTCTGCGTCCGGCCAATCCGATGCTCGAGCTGAAGGATAAGCATACGATGGCCGTGTCATCTGCGTGCCGGCGTTATACTTGGTCCCTATTGTAATGTATCGTTTGCCCGCAACGACATCGCTGTGTCTATCGATCAGAGTCATTTTTCAACCTCCCCAAGTTTCACAGCCCGAAAATAAGTTGTTCGGGATTTACAAACAGTCTTGTATGCATAGGGCTCGCAAAAACGGGCCCTATTACGTTGAAACTCTATATATTCTGAGGAGTTCTGACCAAGTCATGCCTCCCCCCGTCGGTTAAAATGCGCGCTGTGATAGTGGTATGGCAATCCGGCAGTCGGACTAGGTTGTACGTTTTTTGCTCTAGTCTCGACGGCCTAGTCAAATGGTTGTAGTCTACGCCTATGAACTCGCAGTCGCGCAGGCCCCATTCGAACCCATCGGGCAGACTGCTAACTCATGTGGCCTCCGCATTGGTACTGGCTGCTACACTGATATTTGAAACAAAAGCGTCAGTATATATTGGGGAAGGTTCGAGTTTTCTGGAATTTATTCCAGCCATTATAATCATTTCCTACCTTGAAGACCGTGGGCCTGCGCTTGCGGCGACAATCCTGATGGTGGCTGCCGGCCTGTGGGCACGAAGCACCCTGCATGGTCAGATCTCCGGCGAAGATTGGGCGCGCGCCATTCTGCTTGTGGTTTCGGGCGGCGTGATTGCCATGACGTTCCATCGGCTGCGGCAGGACTTGCGTGAGCTGCTGGAAGTAGCGGAAGCCAGACTCGCTGCCGTCGAAGCAACCGAAAACCGCTACCGTTGGGCTTTCGAACGCGCCGCCATGGGATTCGCAAACACCAACGAGAGAGGTGAGCTGCTGCAATCCAACAGACGCCTCAGTGAGATGACTGGCTACGAGGAGGAGGAGCTTGCCCAATTGCGGCTCGAGACACTCGTTCATCCGGACGACCGTGATGCCTTGGCGCAGTTGCTGGCGGGCCTGGGTAACGACTCTGCTTCGTTCGCTTCGGAGGTGCGTCTGTTAAGAAAGAACGGTTCGGCATTCTGGGCGCGGCTAACCCTGTCTTCATCCGCGCCCGACGGGGTTCTCTCAGAGAGCATCTTTGTGGTGGTCGACGATATCTCGGAACGACGAGCCGTACACGAAGCGCTTCGGGCTCAGAAGGAGTGGCTGGATCTCGCTTTGTCTGCCGGACGCCTGGCCACGTGGCGAATCGACCTTAAAGACGGGATCGTCACCGGCTCCGGCACGTTCTGGGACATTCTCGGCCTGCCCCCGGCCGCTAGCCGCCGTTTGGACGAACTGTCAGCCCTCATTCATCCGGCGGACTGGCCAAAGCTGGTAGCATCGAGAAAGCTCGCATCAGTCACCAATTACGACGTCGAGATTCGCGTCCGACGACCGGACGGACATATCCGCTGGGTTGCCCTGCGCGGAAGGGAAGAGAAATACGATGATCGTCTACAGCGGCTCGGCGTGGCCGCCGACCTGACCGAGCGACGACAGACCACGCTGCTACGCGCCGCGGCAAAGAAGCGGGAGCGCATTATGCTCGAACAACGCCACAGGTTCAGCAACCTATTCCCTGTGATCACGGCGCTGGTGAACATGGTCGACGTTCCCGAGAACAATGTCGCCAGGTACAAGGAGACGCTCGTCGACCGGATTCGTGCGCTCGAAGCAACGCATCTGCTGCTTTCACGCAACGGCAATGCGTCGGGGATGCTCCACGATCTCGTTGTCCAGGAGTTGCAGCCGTATATGGGAACACGCGACATATCGGTCAGCGGTCCTTCCGTTGTGATTTCAGGCGGCGCCGCCGAAAGCTTTGCGATGATTGTTCACGAGCTTGCGACCAACTCCTTGAAACATGGAGCGCTCGGCGATTCAAAAGGCCGGATCGAGGTAAATTGGACGTTCGCGTCTGAAGACGCAAGTAGTGACATCGTGTTCGAGTGGGTGGAATCGGGGCGACGGCGGACTTCAAAAGTTGTCCGTCATGGTTTCGGTTCCATGATACTCGGAGTGGATGGGGCGCCGCTTGTTGGTTACTCGCCCAAGTTGGAAATGTCGGATCACGGGCTGCGATATTCGCTGCGGCTGTCGCGCAAGGAAATCGGCCCATAACGCATTGGCGCAAAATCGGCCTCGTTTCTACAAGCCATAATGCGTAGATTCAAGTTTTAGAGCGTCCCTTGCGCGCCCAACAGGACGCGGCTCTCTAATTGATATCCCTGGTTAGCCAAGTCTTCAGCATAACGGCAGCTTCTGTCCGATTCCGTACCCCAAGCTCACGCAGAACCGCAGCGGCATGGATTTTCGTCGTCGCTTCGGCGATTTCCAGATCGCGCGCAATTTCCTTATTCGAATACCCTTCCGCCATCAGCTTGAGGACCTCCTTTTGTCTCGAGGTCAGCCTGCCAAGATTGCCACTGGTGGTACGTCGGTGTGGGATATGCTCGGAGGGAGTAGGTACGTGAGTTGCTTGTGCGGCTCCGGGGCGCGACAGAAGTGCAGGGACGTAGATGCGGCCCGAAAGGATTTCGTTGACGGCCATGACGACCTCCTCGTCCCTTTGCGACTTTACGATATAGCCGTGAAGGCCGATCGACAGAGCCGTGAGTATCTCCGAACGTGAATCATTCCCGGAAACGATCGCAAAGCGTGTATCCGGATAAGCCGACAGAATGCCGCTGAGCACTTCCTGATTGAACAATCCCGGCATGTTCAGGTCCAGGATCGCAAGATCAACTGACGCCTGTTCCGCCAGCAGACTGAGTACGGCATCGAAACACGACGCCTCAAATATTTCCACACCTGGAATGCCTGCGGTCAGTGCCAATCGCAAGCCACGACGATACAAGCCGTGATCGTCGGCGATGACGATTCGATACATTGAACTACCCCAACGAATCCTGGAATGATTGAACGGTGATGGCCTTAAAGTCGTGGCCGACCACTCGTCGATTCATCCAGTCAACACTTGCGATGCCCCAACACCGCAAGCGTCAGATTGCTAATATAATCCTAAATGACGGGAAACGCTCCTCTTATTTTTGAATCCCGCGAACGGAGCCGGCTGACCTGTCGAACATTCGTTCTCAGCCTCCAAGACCCGTGTCCCAACCGCTCGCTTCGATGCCGATACCGCGCAATCGCCGGGTTGTCCTGGGTCGTTCCGGCGATTGATGGATACTAGGCTCATTGTAAGCACTCTTCGGGTTTTGTCGGTCTTGTGGCCCCAAGCTGATCGGCCAAGAACTGATCGCTGAAGCGCGCTCCGAGCCTGCCTCTGCGACAGGCGCCAGCCTTCGTCGATCGGCAGGGTTATTGAATACCAGAATGTCTGAATCGCTACCATTCGAATGCACGACGACATCCCCCCCGACGGCCACATACCATTTAGCTACAATGTCCGGATCAGGGCCGGCGGGAAACCTCACCGGTCCTTTAAGAGAACAAGAACGCGGCTTTCCGGACGCTGTGGCCGTAACGATGGCGTTTAGGTCGAGTGAACATGGGAGGACCAGATGAAAGCAGTGATTCAATGTGGTGGAATGGGGACACGCCTTCGCCCCTTCACATCGGTCTTGCCGAAACCGCTCATGCCGATCGGTGCTCGACCGGTTCTTGAGATGCTTCTGAAATGGCTGCGACGCAATGGCATCCAAGAGGTCTACATCACAACCGGGTATCTCGGCCACTTGATCCGCACCGTATGCGGAGATGGCTCGCAGTGGAACCTGAAAATTCGATACACGCAAGAAATGGAGCCGCTCGGCACCATCGGACCGCTCTCCTTGATCAGAGATGAGCTGACAGAACCATTCATCGTCCTCAACGGAGATGTCCTTACCGATCTAAGCCTCAGTCGATTTGTGGCAGCGCACCGCAAGCACACCGATCCGGTGACGATCGCGACAGCTTGCCGCCTGATCAAAATGGACTTCGGCGTCATAGACGAAGTCGACAACACCGTGCAGATCTTTCGCGAGAAGCCGACGCTTTCGCACCTGGTCAGCATGGGAATCTACTGCATGAATCCAGACGTTCTGCAGTTTATTCCATCTGGCATTCCCTTCGGGTTTGACGACCTGATGCTGCAGATGATGCAGAACGGTACAACTGTCCACGTGTACAAGCATGATGGCCTCTGGCTCGATATTGGGCGCGTCGACGATTTCCAGAATGCACAAGCCATTTCCTGGGAAGACCAGTCGGCCTCGATCGAGGTCACTGCCACGGCCGCATGACGAGATCGCCAAGCCGATCCCACAGTCCAACAGTCTAGGAGGTTATGATGCTCTTGGTCAGTGCCCCAATTTTGGGTGTGCCGGAGAAGGCAGCTTTGTCCAAGGTCATCGATAGCGGCTGGCTGACCATGGGAGAGCAGGTGAGAGCCTTTGAAGAGGCTTTTGCCCACATGCATGGTGCAGAGGATTGCGTCGCGGTCAATTCTTGTACTGCAGCGCTTCATCTCATTCTACATGCACTCGGTATCGGACCAGGCGACGAAGTGCTGGTCCCGTCAATGACCTTCGTGGCGACCGCAAACGCGGTTCTCTACGTCGGTGCCACTCCGGTCTTTGTCGATATCGAGTCGGCCGACGTGCCGCTGATGTCGATCGTGGAAGCTGAAGCGCGATGCACTGCGCGCACCAAGGCGGTCATTCTCGTACATTTTGCCGGCTATCTCGCCAATCGGGAAGAATGGCAGAAGTTCGCTCGTGCCCGAGGGCTGCAGATCATCGAGGATGCCGCGCATGCGCCCGGCCTGAAGGAGGTAGGTACATTTGGTGCCGCGGCCGCCTTCAGCTTCTATGGCAACAAGAATATGACCACGGCGGAAGGTGGGGCCGTGATTGCCCGAGATCCCAATCTGCTTGAGACAATCCGCCAGGCCCGTGGGCACGGCATGACCACGGGGACACATCAGAGGCTGAACAGTCGCACGCCGCAGTACGATGTCACCATGCTCGGATTCAACTATCGCATGGATGAAATGCGCGCTGCAATCGGACTGGTCCAGCTGCAGAATCTGCAAGAGTGGAACGAGATCAGGCGTATTCTGGTCATGCTGTATCGACGTCTGATCGCAAAACATTGTCCGGCCGTAACAGTTCCGTTCCACGAGCCGCGGACGTCCGCCTATCATATCATGCCCGTCCTTTTGCCGCGTTACGCTGACAGGCAAGACGTCATCGATGAATTGCGCAGGCAAGGAATACAAACCACCATCCACTATCCACCGGTGCACCAGATGACGCTCTATCGCGAGCTTTTCCCCGGCACATATTTGCCTCGGACAGAGGACTTTGCCCAGCGTGAGCTCACGGTGCCACTGCATCCCCAGATCACCGCGCCTGTCGTCGAATCAGTGGCGGCCGCTCTTGCCGCTGCAGTCCACAGTTGCGCCCAAGCAGGAACAGCAGCATGAATGCCTTGGATTTATCCATACATCGATCTGTCGTCTCAAGCGCCGTCCATGGGTTTGCGAGACGTGCAATTGATCTCGTGATCGCTACAGCAGCCGCCATAGTCTTCGCTCCGCTGATGCTGGTGATCGCCCTAGCGCTCTTACTGGAAGGCGGCCGGCCCATCTTCTTTACGCAAACCCGCGTGGGTGCCGGTGGGCGGCCGTTCCGCATGTATAAGTTTCGCAAATTCGCGGTGCGATGCGATCCCGGTGGCTTGGCGCTGACCATGGCCGGCGACAGCCGCATGACGAGAATAGGTCGGTTCCTCGCCCTCACCAAGTTCGACGAGCTCCCGCAATTGTGGAATGTCTTCAGAGGCGAGATGGCAATTGTCGGGCCGCGGCCGGAGAGCCTTGTCTTTGCCGATTGTTTCCGCGGTGGCTTTGAGGCCGTTCTACAATACAAGCCGGGCTTGTTGGGTCCGGCCCAGGTCCTCTTCCGGCATGAGGCCAAATACTATCCGCGATCCGCGGATCCGGTACTGTTCTACCGCGAGGTTCTGTTTCCTGCCAAGGCCAAGATCGACCTCTCCTACTATCCGCAGCGGACGATCGCCGCTGACATCATCTGGATGATGCGCGGCTTTCTGGCGGTTCTCGGCTTGGTCTCGCGGCCGCCGGTCGGCCTGGTCTCGCCGCCACCAATCGGCATGTGAGAACATGCTTGGCATGGCCAGGCTCTGGTGAATTCGCAAGTCAGCGCTTCACGTCAAAGGGGGAACGCTTAGTCATGAACTACAGGGGTAGGAAAGTTCTGGTTACGGGTGCCGATGGGTTCATCGGGTCGCATCTCACCGAAGCGCTCGTCCGTGGTGGGGCGGATGTCACGGCGCTCGCCCTCTACAATTCCTTCGACAGTCATGGTTGGCTGGATGATTTGCCGGACACCATTCGAAGCCAGTTGAACCTCGTCCGCGGCGACGTTCGCGACAGCGCGTTCCTGAGCCGGATCATGCGTGGCCAGGCCGTTGTGTTTCATCTCGCCGCACTCATCGCGATTCCATACTCATACGCGGCCGCCCAATCCTATGTGGAGACCAACATCCTGGGCACAGTGAATGTCCTCGAAGCGGCGCGGCAATGGGAGACAGAGCGTGTGGTGCACACCTCGACCAGCGAGGTCTATGGCACTGCACAGACCATGCCTATCCGCGAATCCCATCCGCTGCGGGGCCAGTCACCCTATTCGGCATCCAAGATCGGCGCGGACATGATGGCAGAGTCCTACGCCAGGTCGTTCGACGTCCCCGTCGTGATTATGCGACCGTTCAATACCTACGGCCCACGTCAGAGTGAGCGGGCCATCGTGCCGACCATCATAAGGCAGGCTCTCGACAAAAACTGCCCGGCGATCATGGTCGGGGACACAAGTCCGGTCCGCGACCTTACCTTTGTGGAAGACACTGCGGCGGCGTTCCTGACAGCAGGTTCGGCCGAGCTCGAATTCGGCCATGCCTACAATGCCGGAAGCCAGCGCGCTGTGACGGTCTCGGACGTATTGGATCTGGTGCTCGAGTTGAGCGGCTCCAAAAAACCGGTTCACCGCGACGAACGCCGTCTGCGGCCGCAGAATTCCGAAGTCCGTGCCTTGCTGGCCGATTCTTCGCAACTCGAGACGAAGACCGGATGGCGGGCGCAGACCAGCCTGCGGGAAGGATTGGAGCGAACCATCGGATGGTGGCAGGCGCGCCTCAGCGAAGGCCGCGTACGCCGCGAAATGGGTTATATGACATGACCTTCTACCAGCGTGCATCGGCTCTGCTGTTGATTGCCGTTGCCATATCGTTGGGTCTGCCCGCGGCCGGACGCCGGCAAAGCAGCGAGCAGACACAATTTGTCGCGCCGGTGATGATGGATCTGCCCGACTATCTGCGCCCAGTGACGGATCCGGCGTTTGGGACAATCTTTACGCGCATTACCAAACCGGGAGTGCTTGGCAATGGGGTCGCATGCGGGAACAAATATTGCAGCCACCGTTATTCGAGTGCCCAAGCCTGGAATTCAGACCAGAGCCTTCTCGTCATTACCAACGGCTGTAGCGGCGGCATGTGCTTTTTCGACGGGCACACATATGCTCCGCTGTTCCGCCGCGCTCGATCGACTGAATGCGAATGGCACCCTCAAAACGCCGATCTGATGATCTGCGTTCAGGGTCGGCAAGTGTCGACCTGGGCGCCACGGACCAATCGCGAAGATGTCCTGTTTGTTTCGACTGAGTATCACGATTTCCATTTCGGACCGGGCAAGGGCAATCCAAGCCGTGACGGTGACCGCATAGCCGTGCGCGCAGTGCGTAAGAATGGCGATGCGGTGGTCTTTGCTTACGATCTCAAGCAACGGCGGAAATTCCCGGACATCGATCTTGAGCCTATTGGCGGAACCAACGGCACCTGCTCGATTTCTCCGCTCGGAACCAACATTCTATGCCTTCAGGAGATAACAAGCGGCATCGAACAGGGCTTCATTTTTAGTGTCGAGGGCACTTTGCTCCAGAGGTGGATGGAACATCACCGGCCCGGGCATGGCGATATGACAGTCGATGACGACGGCAGCGAAGTCTATGTCGGTATCAGCAAGTCCGATCCGGACAAGTATCAGGTGATCAAGCGAAGGCTGTCCGATGGCAGGGTCACCCCACTTATGAAATACGGCGAAGCCATGCATGCATCCCTGCGTGCGCTGGATAGGCCTGGTTGGGTGTTCCTGACCTATGGCGGCGATCCGGATGAGATATCGGCTCACCCGGACTGGGCGCCATATGCACAGGAAGTGATCGCGCTGCGCATCGACGGCAGCGGGGACGTCCGACGCATCGCACAAACGAGAAGCACTCAGTTAGACTATCGAAGCGAGAGTCATGCCTCACCGTCCCCTGACGGCTCGCAGGTAATCTGGTCGAGCAACTGGGGCGTGCCCGGCGGGCCAGTCTACGACTTCATCTCCCGTGTCGATTGGCCGGAAGAGTCGACGTTGAACCGGAAGGAGATTGTCACCAATGGTCTTCACTAATCGTATCCTTCTTGCCGCGCTTGGTATGCTGGCTGCCGTGGGTATGGCCGCCGCAGCGGAGACGCGGGTCGCGTATCGAATTTCCGCCGGCGATACCGTCGAGATTGGAATTGCCTCCATCCCGGAACGAACGCAACGTGTCATGGTTCAAATGGACGGCACGATCGCGCTTCCCGAAGTCGGCATGGTTTCGGTCGGCGGCCTCACTCCGGCCGAATTGCAGACACGCATGGAGACGATCTTGACTACCAAGATATTTCACCAGCGTCTGCCCGATGGGCGGGAGCAAATGATCGTCGTCAAGCCGAGCGACGTCACCGCTGTGATCGCAGACTATCGCCCGATCTACGTGACCGGCGACGTGCTCACTCCCGGACAGCAGGCTTACCGACCGCTCATGACCGTGCGGCAGGCGATCGCCGTGTCTGGCGGTTTCAGCCTTCTGCGGGCAAGGGCAAACCAGGTTGGCCCAGATCCGGTGGATCTGCGGCGCGACTATGAATCGGCCTGGGGGGAGTACACCAGAGACTATTTTCATAGCGCCCGCCTGCGCGCCGAACTTCAGAACCAGGCGAATTTCGACATGAAGCCACCACAGGGGTCACCCTTGTCGGCCGCTTTCGTGTCGGCAATCACCCAGGCAGAAGCAGAAGGGCTCAAAATTTCCCTGGACAACTTCCAGCAGGAGCAAAGCTACCTCGAAAAAAGTGCCAAGGATGCTGCGGCCCAGATCGAGGTCCTGCTCAAGCGCGAGAAGACCGAAGCCGACGCAGTGAAGGCGGACGAGGACGACCTGGCGCGAATAACGAAAGTATTTAAAGCAGGCAATCTGACCAACGACAGACTCGCCGATGTCCGGCGCGGTGTGATTCTCTCTTCCAGCCGGGCGCTCGAAACGTCGGTTGAACTCATGAGAACACGACGCCAGCAGGATGATTTTGTCAGGCAGCACGAGCGCAATGACAATCTGAGAAGGATGGCTCTTCTGACCGAGCTCAAGGACACCAACGTGCGTCTTGCCGACATCACCGCAAGACTTCGCGCCGCCAGCCAGAAGCTGCAGCCCACGGGGGCGTCCGCCCAGCCACTGCCAGTTGCCGGCGAAACCATCCAGGCTCAGGTCACGATCATTCGCAAGATGGGTGAGGAATGGCGCAAACAGCCGGCCGGAGAAGACACCGAGGTATCACCGGGTGACACGATAGAGGTAAGGTTCAGCAGCGGTCTCGAGAACGCCGCGGTCCGATAGACTGCTGTACCTTGTTCTGTCGCGATTGCCGATTGCGTTACTGTCTGAAAGCTCTGGAAACCTGGTCGGTAAAGGGTTTCAGCAAATAGGACCATACATTGCGCTCGTCAGTGCGTATGTGAACTTCGGCGGGCATGCCGGGTTTGAGTATTTTCGCTCCCGACAGACAGGTCGTGGAATTTTCGACATTGATGCGCGCCGAAAAGTATGAAAGCTGACGTTGCTGATCCTTAATCAGATCTGCAGAGATGCGGTTGACCGAACCTTGGCAAACAGGTGTCGTCCCTACGTCGAAAGCCGGAAAGCGGATTGAAACCCGCTGTCCTGGACGCACGTCATCGATACGCTCTGGAGAAACGAGCGCATCGACAACCAGGTTGTCGGCATCGGGCACAATCATCATGAGCACTTCCCCGGGAGCAATCACGCCTCCGATGGTGTGGACCGCGGATTCTTGTACCGTTCCCGACTGTGGGGCGCGGATATCTGTCCTGGCGAGTTCGTCTTCCGCCACTATCTTGCGCTCATTGAGTTCGGTCTGCTTGGCTTCCGTTTCGCGAAGTTCGCTCGTTACCTCGCTCCGCATTTGCTCGTCCAGCTGAAGCACCTGCAGGTCAGTCTCACTGATGCGGGCTTGGACCTCGGCGATTGCCGCGACAAGGCGTCCTGACTCGCCGCGAGTCCGGCTCTTCTCCAAGCTGATGGTGCTCAGCCTTTCTTTAGAGACCAACTTCTTGGAGTAGAGAGACTCGACGTCAGCAAGGTTCAGCGTCAGCAGATTCAGCGACTCGTCCATCGCCGCTTGCTGCGCTTTGAGGCCATCGATCTGACGTTCCAATTGCTTCGAGCGGCTTTGCAATTGTGCCTTCTGGCCCGCCAGCGCCGCAGCACGGCTTTCGAACACGGCCCGCTCGCCACTGATAAGCGTCGCCAGTTGCGGGTCGCCCATCTTGACCCGAAGGCTGGGCGGAATCTGGATTTCCGGCAGACCCTGTCGCTCGGCTTCCAGCCGGGCCAGACGAATGGTGGCGCGATTGAGCTCCTCGCTGATTATCTGCAGGTTTGCTCGGGTCAATGTGTTGTCCAGCCTGACCAATACGTCGCCGGCCTGCACATGATCCCCGTCCTTGGCGAATATGCCGCCGACAGTGCCGCCGGTTTGATGCTGGACTTTCTTTATGTTGCTTTCGACCACCACAGTGGCAGGTGCAATCACCGCGCCGGCAATCTTGGTCAAGCCCAGCCAGAGTCCTCCGCCGAAGATCAACAGGAAGGTGATTGCCAAGCCCAAGAGCAGATTGGCCCGTATGCCATCCGGCTCTGGCTTCGTCTCGAGCGATTGGCTTTCGCCAGCGACCGCGGGATATGACGACACGGTCACGCTAGAACAATACCTCACATAGGCCCGCCTGCACCTTTCTGCAGCGGAACGATAATATGCTGCCAGCCCCAAGAGCAGATTGGTCCGGAGGCCATCCGGCTCTGGCTTCGCTCCAATCGGTTGGCTTTCGCCAGCAACCGGAGCATATGATGACGGGGACACATCAGACACGGAGCAAGACCTCACGCATGGCCGCTTGCGCCTTGTTGCAGCGGGACGACACTATTTTGCCGCGGGAAGGGCCGGACCACATTTGCCAGAACGTCTTCGCGCGAGCCAAATGAATGGAGCATGCCATTCGACAAGACGAGCACCTGATCGATGTTACCGAGAGCTGACGGACGATGCGCAACAACAATCGCGATGCCGCCACGCTCGCGCACCGCCAGGATTGCCCCAGCCAGGGCAACATCGCCATCTGCATCCAGATTGGAATTTGGTTCATCGAGAACGACAAGGAATGGATCGCCATAAAGCGCCCTGGCGAGCCCGACGAGTTGCCTCTGCCCAGCCGACAGGGCCGCTCCGCCTTCACCGATGCGCGTTTGGAAACCTTCCGGCAGACGCATGATCATCTTGTCCACGCCCGCAGCCTTGGCGGCTGCCAGCACGCCCTTTGCGTCACTCTTGCCGCCGAACCTTGAGATGTTGTCTGCGATCGTTCCGTCGAACAGTTCAACGTCCTGCGGCAGGTAGCCAATATGGGTGCCGAGCAGTTCCGAATTCCACTGATCGAGCGAGGCGCCGTCCAACCTTACCGTTCCACGAAGCGGCTTCCATGCCCCGACCAAAGCACGCACGAGCGTCGTTTTGCCAGAGCCGCTCGGGCCGACGATCGCCAACCCCGCGCCCCTCGACAGGCGAAAGCTTACATTGACGAGCGTTGGTCTTTGCAGACTTGGTGGCGCGACCGTCAGTTCCTCGACCGCAAGCTGTGTCTGTGGGCGCGGCAGCTCCATAGGGTCTTTCTGGCTACCGAAAGCATCCAACGCTGCCGCCAGATCGGTATAGCTTCGCCGGGTGGCCAGAAATCCTCTCCAGTTTGCGATTGCCACATCGACCGGCGCCAATGAGCGGCCCAGCAATATGGACGATGCGATGATCACGCCGGGCGAAGCCTCGCCGCCGATCACAAGGTAGGCACCAAGCCCCAGTACCGAGGACTGCAGGGCCATTCGAAGTGTCTTCGACAATGAACTCGCTGCGCCGACGACATCGGAGAGCTGTTCCTGATTCTTGAGGTAAAGATGGCTGATCTCATTCCAGCGCCGACCGAGCTGAGCGGAAAGGCCCATCGCCTGGACAACCTCCGCATTGCGGCGGCCGGAATCGGCAAGGAGCCGCTGTGCCACGAGCGTCTCAGACGCACGCGCGGCGGGTTTGCGAGCAACGACTTCCGCGACTACCGTCAAAAGTACGACAGCAGCCGCGCCGATGGTTGCCAACACACCAAGCGAAGGGTGCAGCAGATAGATGACCACCATATAAAACGGAATCCAAGGAGCGTCGAAGACGACCGTCGGTCCCAGTCCGGAAAGAAATCCGCGCAACTGGTCCAGATCGCGAAGCGGCTGCACTCGGTTCGCATCCTGCCCAGCAGTAAGCGGCAGGGAAAGCGAGGCAGCGAACGCCTTTTGCTGCAGATCTCTGTGCAGGCGGCTGCCGATGCGGACCAACAGGCGAAGCCTGACGAAATCGAGGAGCCCATAGACAGCGTAGAGGCCAAGCATCCCGATCGTAAATCCGATGAGAGTAGGAATGCTCTGGGAAGGCAGCACGCGATCGTAGATCTGGAGCATATAGACGGAGCCGGTCAGGGCGAGAACGTTTATCACTGCCGAGAAAACGCCGACGCCAACCAGTCCATGCGTTGAGCCGAACATAGCGGAGCGTAGATCGGGCGAGCGCCCTTGCGTTGACTTCATGATCTGCGATCTTTCGTGCGAAATTGCCGCGCGAACGTGTTGGTCATGTCGAATGATGGATAAACCCTCTTGCCTTGCGGGAAGCGGCTGCTTTCCGTTAGCTACTGAAACATTACGCTTTGCTTACGTATGTGCCTTTTGATTAAAATGTAGCAAAATCGTGACGCATGACCGAGAATTCGGGAATTGGCTTTGCAAGGCTGGGGATAACCGGGCTGGGAGCCCGGATATTTCCAATGATGAGACAATATTCCCAATCATGCGACAGATGAGAGGCTCATGATCACCTTTTGTTGCATCATGTCTTCAAACCTTAGGGCGGCGAGTGTTTTTCGATTTGCCCATCGAGAATTTAATGAATTTGGGATACACTTAATTGGGGCGGAATTGTCGGACAACGGCACCGGCAATGTCAGGAAGGCGGTCTGTCATGAGCGAAGAGATCAGTGTCGCCGAAGCCTACAACAAAGGCCGCACCACCTTCATGGGGCTGGAGTTGCTCATCGCGCCCGGTGCGCTCGTTCCCCGGCCCGAGACGGAGTTGCTTGGCAAGACCGCTCTTGATGTTCTGAGTCAAATCAACCTGCCGGCGCCACGCGTCGTCGATATGTGCTGCGGGGCCGGCAATCTGGCGTGCGCCATCGTGCACTTCGCTCCCACCGCGCGTGTCTGGGCGAGCGATCTTACCGATGGATGCGTCCAAGTCGCGCGCCGCAACGTCGCCCATCACGGCATGGCGGATCGCGTGTCCGTGCTTCAGGGCGACTTGTTCAGTGCTTTCTCGGGCTTGGAGCTTGATGGTACGATGGACGTGATTGTCTGCAATCCGCCCTACATTTCGGAAAAGCGGCTTCAGGGCGACCGCGTGCATCTGACGGAGCTTGAGCCGCGTGAAGCGTTTGCGGCCGGCCCCTACGGCCTGAGCATCCATATGCGGGTGATCAAGGACGCGCCGCGTTACTTGCGGCGCGGAGGCATCCTGCTCTTCGAGGTCGGCCTCGGCCAGGACCGGCAGGTCATCAGTCTGCTGGAGCGTTCCAAGGCTTACGAGAACATCCGCGCGGTCACGAACGAAGCCGGCGAGGGCAGGGTAGTTGTGGGACATACCACGTCGCAAGCGTGAGCCGTGCCGCGACTGCGGCAGGCTCGGTGGCGCTGTCGGCGGCGTAAAACAACGCTGGGCAGATGTCGGCAATCAGTTTTGCTTGCGGAGAACATATTGCGCAATTCCTTGGATAGAATCGAGGTTCTCCGGCAGGAGTTCGCTGTCTTCCACGGTAATGCCGAAGGTCTCCTCGATAAAGCCGATAACCTCGAGTACCCCTGTCGAGTCGACGATGCCTTGGTCGAGAAGGGACGTATTGCTCTCCAGAGCATCCGCGTCGGCTATGTAGAAATTCGACGCCAGGAAAGCGCGAATCTGGTCCTTGCAGGTCTCGGCTCTATCCTTGGTAGACAACATTGAATCCTCCTCCGATACTGATACTAAAGATGAATTCTGATCAATTCATCCAGAAACCGCCTCATGACAGGGCCGTTTTTTTGAGTTTGCCTGTGTCTGTCATCGGTAGGCTGGGCACGATCACGATGGACTTCGGAACCATGAAATTTTCCAATCGTCTCTGGCATTCTTTCTGCAACTGCCTTTCGCCGACGATTCTTCCTTGCTCGATCACGACGAAGGCTTTCACAGCTTGTCCGAGCAACTCGTCCGGAACGCCGATGACCGCGGCTTCCCGCACACCTGGAATATCCAGCAGCGCGTTTTCCACCTCCTTCGGCGCTATCTTCTCTCCTCGCGATTTTATGATCTCATCGCCGCGACCGATGAAGTAGAGGTAGCCTTCCGCGTCCATCCGGCAGTAGTCGCCGGTGTACAAGACCTGCTCGCCCGGCAACGGGCCGGGTTTGAGTTTTCTGGCCGTGGCTTCCGGCTTACCCCAATAGCCCTTCATCACCGTCGCCCCGCGGATGACGAGTTGGCCAACGACATCAGGACCCACCGGCCTGTCATGCTCGTCGACAATCCACATTTCCGTGTTCGGGATGGCGATGCCGACGCTCAATGGCTTTCGCTCAAGGTCTTCCGGCGGCAGATAGGTGCAGCGCTTGCATTCGGTGAGGCCATACATTGAATAGATGCGCGCATCCGGAAACAGGTCCTGCAGCATGAGAATGTGCTTGAGCGGCAGGGCAGCCGCAGTGTTCGTGACGTAGCGAATGCTCGAAAAGTCATGGTTTTTCAGCGACTTGAGATCCGAGAGTGCGGCGAAGATGGTCGGCACGCCGGGAAAACCTGTCACCCTCTCCTGCTTGATCAACCCGAGGATCTGCGCCGGGAAAGCGAACGAGCGTTCAAGCACCAGCCGAGCGCCAGTGCGAAACGCCATGATCATCTGGTACAGGCCGTAATCGAAGGCGAGAGGCAAAACGTTGAGGATCACCTCGTCTTCGCACAGCTTCAGGTATGAAGCGATCGACGTGCACGCGGCAGTCATGTTCCTGTGCGTCAGCATCACGCCCTTGGGTTCGCCTGTCGATCCAGATGTGTAGATGATGGCAGCGAGATCGATATCGATGCACCGGCGCGCCGGCGGTACGCTACCATCGGCGGCGACTACGCTGTCCCAGCGCACGGCGTGCGGCAGTCCTGTCAGCTCGGCCTCGATGATCGGCCCGGAGACGATCACCCGGCGCAATGACGGGCAGTTGCGTGCCGGTTCGCTAAAGATCGAGTGCAGGTGCCTGTCCGTGATCAGTGCCGTCGGTCGGCAATCGTTGAGCAGGTAATCAAGCTTGTCGCTCTTGGTGAGCGGATTGACGATGCACACCACGGCGTTCGCCTTGAGCACCGCCCAGAAGGCGACGACCGTCTCGACAGTGTTGTCGGCGAAGATCATCACGCGATCTCCGCGTGCAACCCCAGACGCGGCCAGATGTTGCGCGATGGCGTTCGAGCGCGCTTCGAGCTCGCCATAGGTGACACGTTGCCCGCCGCACACCAGCGCCACCTTCTCACAGACCCGGCTGGCGGCGTGGGTGAGGTAGTCATGCAGCAGTGGTACGGCGCCATGCATCATGCCAGCACCTCTTCGCGATGCTCGCGGTCAACGTCGACGCTGAGCTCGCCCAGGCGGACCCCACCGGGACGGCTTGCGACAAACTGCTGGTGAAGAAGCTGGGTCGACAGCACGCCGACCAGCGCCATGTTGTCGGAATTGGACAGATCGCCGTCGCTCGCCCTGGCTCGACATTTGTCCAGCAGACGCGTGACCGACTTCGGATCGAAAACGTTTGCCTCGCGCAGCGACGTCTCCGAAAGCGCTTCGCGGACATAGGCCGGAGCATCGCCGGCAACGAAGCAAAGCGCGTTGGGCGCTCGGTACGGCTGCTTCTTGCGGGCCACGATTTCCGACGGCACGATCGGTTCCGCCACCCGCTTCAACACGTGCTTTTCGTCGAGGACGCGCAGCTTGTAGGCATCCGGAAGCGAATTCGCGAGCGTCACGAGTTCATCGTCCAGGAACGGGAAGCGCCCCTCGACGGAGTGGGCCATGAGCATCCTGTCCCCTTGCGAAGAAAGCAGGTATCCCGACATCAGCGTCTGGATCTCGATATACTGGTCCTGCGCGAGCGAGCCCCATCGCGAAAACTCCGCGGGCAGGCGGGCGATCAGCTCGGGCACGGCATTGCGGCGCTCGGACTCGGCGCGCATGTCGGCGGAGAACAATCGCTTGATGGCGCTGGTGGTGCGCCAGCGTGTGTCATGTGCAAAGCCGGGCGTGTCATAGGCCTGGATATCGCGCCCGAAGAACTGGCGCGCCATTGCTTGCTGATGTACCGGCGAGCGGCTGAGATAGGGATACAGGCGCTCCAGCAGCCGTGAGCGCCGTGTCGATGCGGGCTGGCGTCCCCAAAAGCGGCGAACTCTGCCTTCGCGGAACAGGTCATAGCCAGCGAACATTTCGTCAGCTCCTTCGCCGGTCAGCACGACCTTGATGCCGTGTTTTCGCACCAGCCTAGAGAGCAGGAACAGCGGCGCAGGCGCTGTCCTCAGGATTGGACGCTCTGTGTGGTAGATCACCTCGGGAAAGATCTCGGCGATGTCGCTGCGCGAAACCACCACCTCATGGTGCTCGCTCCGGGTCGCGCCGGCGACCAGGCGCTGGAAACGGGTCTCGTCATACTCGGCGTCGGCGAAACGCAGGGAGAAGGTCTGGAACCGCTCGCCCGCGTAGCGCCTTCCCAGCGTGGCGACTAGCGAGCTGTCGAGCCCGCCCGACAGATAGCAGCCGACCGGCACGTCGGCCTGCACGATCCTGAGCGCCGTCGCAGCCTCCAGGGCGCCGCGCACTTCGTCCACCGCGTCGTCGAGCGAGCCGGTGAATTCCCCACGGCGGGAATCGGAAATATCGGGATAGCAAGGCTTCCAGAAGGCCCGCTCGCGAACGGTGCCACTTTCGTAAATGCGGACGTGCCCTGGGGTGAGTTCGCTGATCCCCTGAAATACGCCTTGCGGCGGAACGACTGTCCAGAGCGTGAAAGTCTGATCGATGCCGGCTGGATCAAAAGCACGGGGTATATTCATGTCGGCCGCGAAAATGGCTTTCACTTCGCTGGCAAAGTAAAGGCGCCCCCCATGCTCGCAGAAATGCAAGGGGCAGATACCAAACCGATCGCGCGATAACACGAGACGACCCGCCACCGAGTCCCAGATTGCGACCGCCCATTGCCCGTTCATCCGCTCGAAGGCAGCCTCGCCCCACGCGCGATAGGCATGGACGATGACCTCTGTGTCGCTATGGGTGCGGAAGCGGTGGCCGAGGGCGATCAACTTTTCACGCAACTCGAGGTAGTTGAAGATCTCGCCGTTGAAGACGATCCACGTCGTGTCGCCCGCGTCCGCGAGTGGCTGCTGGCCGTTGGAGAGATCGACGACGGACAGGCGGGCATGCGCCAATCCCGCGCGTTTGTCGCGGTAAAGGCCGCGCTCGTCAGGGCCGCGATGCGCGAGTGCGCCCACCATGTGCATCAATGCCTCGCGCGAAGGAGGAGCCGCGTAGGCGCCTAGCGAGATGATTCCGGCTATGCCGCACATCCGGTCAGCCCTCGCCCATCGCAGTGGTCGGCAAAGGCCGTGCGTGAAGGTAGCGTGCGGCACGCCGTTTGGTGTCGATGTCCTTGAAGACTTTCTGAACCTGGGCCGCGGTGAGGCCGGCAGCTGCGGCGACCTCGTCGGCAGAAATTCCGTGGTTCAAGCCGTAGAGGCACAGATCCATCAGATGATAAGGCAGCGCGAAGTAGAATTCTTCCTGACTCTGGGCCATGGAGAAGGTATCCGTGGTCGGCGGCCGCCGCCGGACCTCTTCATCCACCCCAAGGTATTCAGCCAGCTGGTAAACCTGGGTCTTGTAGAGGTGGACGATTGGCATCAGATCGGCAATTCCGTCGCCCTGCTTGACGAAGAAGCCTTGGTCGTACTCCAGGCGGTTTGGCGTACCTGCCACGGCATAGTTGAGGCGGTCCGCGTGGTAGTACTCGGTCATCTTGCGCAGGCGCTGTTTGTAGTTGGTTGCAGCAACGATCTGCAGATAGGCTGCCGGCGACAGACGCACCGTATCGGTCTTGCCCTCGGGATCCTGAACCGTGAGGCGTGTGATGTTGAGACCGTGGCTCTCGAGAACCGACGCGAGCACGAGCTTGCATTTCCAGCCGTCGCCATATTGGGGAACGACCGTCTGGATCGCTTCGATCTGTCGGCGATAGGCGCCGACGGCCTCAAGTGCTGGTGCTATGTCTTCCAGGATCGTATCGATGCCAAGCTGGGCTGCGACGCTGCGGCCAAGCCTTAGCGAATCGCCGGAGGAATGGCGCTCCGGCATGAATATCCCCAAGACCTTGTCTTTCCCGAACGCGCGTGCGCACAAGGATGCGACAACGGAGCTGTCGATACCCCCGGAGAGGCCGACAACCACGCCACGGCGCCGCAGCGTGCCAAAAACCTGCTCGCGCAGGATCTGAACGATGCGATCGACCTCCGCGCGAGCATCGAGCACCAGCGTGCCCGTGCTGAATTGTGAGATCACGTCGATGGTCTGTACTCCCGTTTGCAAAGCTCAGCCGCAGAATAGGTTTGCTCCAACGCCTTCTTGATGAGTGGGCGGTTGGTGGCGAGATGGGGCTCTGTGACGATATCGAAGTGACTGCCAACGACCGGAATCACATCCAGACGCACGAAAGCGCCATCCCACCCTATGGCCAGAGGCATTTTGGGCCGTGCGCAGCGGAAGAGGGTTCCAGTGATCGGCAGCGTCGGTCTGGGTCTCGCCAACCACTGATAGAAAGCTCGCCCCCGCAATTGTCCCTGCAGTTCCAGCTTGGTCCTGAAGCTCGTCGTGTTGAACCCGTCCTGGGCATAGCGATCGAGGATGCGGGCGAGCTGCGCCTCGAAGCCCATTTTTACAGCGACTTTTGCAACGAAGCGGCAAACCATCCGGTCAGCGGTCACGCGGTTGGTTCGGATCCGATGATATGTGCGGACAAACATCTCCCAATAGGTGCTGCGCTCGCCGAGGAGGCTCGTGTCGAGGATGCCGAGGAACTTCACAGTTCGCCCCGCGGCCAGCAGCCGCTCCGCAACCTCGAACGCGACGGCGCCGCCGAGCGAATGGCCGAGAAGTCTTATCGGACCCGTTGGCTGAGCGCGGCGGATCTGCTGAACCGCGCCCTCGGCGATGTTTGCGACAGTGTTTGGTCCGCGCAATATCATAGCCAGGGCAGGATATCTGATGGGGACCACTCGTGCGATCTTGCCCATCGAGGACGCAAAGGCGGCGAAGCTTGGGCCATAGCCGGCGGATCCCGGGAGCAGGAAAAGAATTGGGGGGTCGTGCTTTTGTACTTGCGTGCGTAGGGCGCCTGCTTGTGCGGACACGACCGCCTTGACCATTTCGTCCGCGCTCATACCGACCGTGAAGCCCTCGAGACTGAGTTCCTGCCCGATGGCGCTTTCGATTTCCATGACGCATTGCAGCAGCTTCAGCGAATCTCCGCCTGCGTCATCCCAGCGGCCTGCGGCGACGCGTGTATTGAGGATATTGTTCCAGGCATGCTGCACTGTCCGGTGGACGGTCAGTTCGCTCGCATTGGACGGCTGCGCGGCTGGGGCAATCTTCCTGGCTGAAAGATCGATCTCCGCAAGCGTAGTCATGTCGACCTTGCCACCCGGCAGACGCGGAATCCCGGCGATCGTGTGGAGCCGCAAGGGACACAGCGGCGGCGGCAGCTTCGTTCTGACAAGCTGGCGAAGCTCGTCCGAAAAGGCAGGGCCCGCCCATGGCTGGGGAATGGCGAATGCAACAAGCTCATTTGCCGCCGTCACGATTGCAACGGCATCCTCCACGTCAGGCGCGCTACGCAACACCCGTTCGAGTTCGGCCGGCTCGATACGCCGACCATTGATCGTTATCTGGCGCCCCTTACGTCCGACGATCCGCAGCAGGCCATGACTGTCAAGTTGGACGAGGTCACCCGTCGCGAGGATCCGAAGATCCGGGTCATCCGGATCCGATTCCGCCGGCACGACGGCGCCGTTCTCCCAATGGCCAAGCAGGACATACGGGCTTCTTATCAGGAGCTCTCCGCTCTTGCCCGGCTGAACGCGGCGGCCTCTTTCATCGACAATCGCGAACGCGATTCCTGGAAGCAGCCAGCCAACCGGAACCGAGACGCCTTCCTCCGGCCAGTCCTGCGGTAAGAACCATTGCGACCCTGTGGTCTCGGTTGACGAGTAACCGATCTGGATGAGGCAAGTGCTCGAAACGACCTTGCGCAGCAGGGCGATATCGGTCCATGACACCGTCTCTCCTCCGATCCGGGCCACTCGGAGCGAGCGGAACGCGTCAGCAGGTTTGTCCGCCATGAGTGCGCGGAGCAAGGCCGGAACCAGATAGGTCACCGTCACGCCTTCGGATTCTACCAGGCGTTGGACCGCCCGCAGGCCGATGGCTTCGAGCTCGGCGAGATGCAAGGTGGCGCCGGTCAGAACGGCAGCGAGAACCTCCCGGCAACCGGCGATCGTGGCGGGCGCGGTCAAGGGCAGGAAAACATCATCCGAATTGATGTGGCATGCGTCGACATATTGCTGAACCCGCCACAGCAGACTGCGCTGGCTGTTGACGACGCCTTTGGGATGGCCAGTGCTGCCTGAGGTGTAGAGTACTATCGCGGGCGCGTCGACCGAGACGGAACAGGACTGGGGTATCGGCTGCACTTGCGGCGTGATGCTGGTAGTCGCATCAATCCAGTGGACATCCTGAGCCAAACCGACAGGGCGAACATTGCCGTCGCCTATGACCGCCGAGAGCCGCGCCGCAACAACTATCTCATTGGTTCGCGAGTAGGGATCTCTCGTGTTGAGTGGCACGGAAGGCCGCCCAACCGCCATGCTCGCCAAGATAGCCACCGGGTACCAGGCAGAGTTGGCCTGAAGGATTCCGATCGCCTGCCCGTTGGGAACGACGGCCGCAATTCGGTGGGACAACATCTCGACGGCCTGGAAAAGCTGGGAATACGTCAGACGAGTGGTGCCGTCGCTGATCGCGAGTTTGTTGGGATATTGCTTGGTGACGTCTCTCAGGTGATCGAAGACGGTAACGTTCGCAAAATCGACGCCCATGCGTTGATGAGGGCGCAGTACAGGACCGCCCTGATCAAGTGCGTAATCCGGGACGTTTGACCACCTGCGGGAGGCCGCTGGCTGACAATCCGCCCCTAGATCCAGACGTGCCTTTTCTGATCCCAAATATGCCGGAGACATGAGTGGCTCACGCTAAGATTAAGGTCACTTATCGCCCCCGGCCGAAATCTTTTCATCGATCATTCTGATGATGCGGCGATCTTCACCAAACGGCCGCGGTTGCTCACTTTGGCGTCGTCTCGTGCTGCGGACGCTTCGCGTCGACCGGAGGCTCACGGGCACAGGCGATCGCGCCTGACAACCGACCAGCGCCGCCGGCTATTGGCTTAATTCGTGCTGTTGCGGGCTATAATCGGCAATGTGGCAGCAGGCGCCGCCGCTGTCAGTGGTCGCGAAGTCGTCAGGAAATTAGCGCGATACAGCTAGGAGCAAAGATTCAGGGGTTTGAGCCTACCCGGCTCTCTGATCAGTTTTTTGGGCTTTTCTTGGTTTACCTGGTGCTTTTGTCGGGCCACGCCCGCTGGTGTCGGAGTCTCCGTCGGAGACAAAGCAGTATGCAAAGATATGTCCCCGGTTCTCGTCGGTTACTCGGATCCAATCCTTTTCCCACGTTCGGAGGGTAACACGTCGATCTGTCGACATGGCGGCGGCTTTGAAAGGGCTCGGCGCGTTGATGATACGCACCGCGATCACGTCATCGCCCTCCATTTGTTCGACGAGGTATGTCTGCATAAAGGCCTCCCCAGCGCCCATTGCAACCTTAACGTCAGCCAAAGAGTTCGGTTGCAGCGTAACAAAGCGATTTTTGACAAATGTGACGACCCGACGGGGCCGTTCAAGGCATTGGGCGAGGGTTTAAAGCTGGATCGACCAAGCGGCGCGCAGGTCGTCGGCTTGGGCGGTCCTGACGCCGCAAGCAGTCAGCGCGCCTTTGGTCGCCGCTACGAGCGCGGCATTGTCCTTGGCGGTTGTACCGTCGGCCAGAGTAAAATTGTTCTCGAAGCCGACGCGGGCATGACCGCCCAGCAGCGCACCGGCCGTAACGCAAGCGGTTTCTTCCCGACCGAAGGCGCAGACCATCCAGTGCGCGAAGCGCGGGCGGTCATGCGCAAGAAAGGGAAGCAGATCGGCCGGTCGCGAAACCTGGCCTGGCGTGTAGCGGCCGAGCACATAGAGCACCGGGATGCCATCGAAAGGCACCAGCCCGCGCTGCTGCATGGCGGCTAGGGCCGACGTCTCTTCGGGCGCGTAGAGGATCATCTGAGGGGCGATCCGCTCGCACTTCAGCCACCACAGGAACTCCGCGAAAGCGGTCTCATGGGCAGCGTCTGGCACCAGTTCGCGCAGCGCCAGCGAAACCGCCTCAGGGCGGGTAGCGCGCACCACCGCCATCTGCTCGGCCGGCTGGTATCGGCCGACCGCTTCGCTGGTGATCTGGATGATCAGCCGCTCGCCCACCGCATCGCGTATCGCTTTCGTCGTTTCGCGATAAGCGTGCGCGTCGAGCAAATGGCCGCCGTCGCGATCGCGGACATGCGCATGGATCATAGCGGCGCCCGCCTCGAGGCAGGCGGCGGCGGTTCGGGCCAGTTCCTGGGGGCCGATCGGCAGGGCAGGGTGGTCTTCCTTGCCACGCCGTCCACCATTCGGCGCAACGGCGATTGCCGTCGGCGCGATAAGTCCGGGGCCGGTCACGTCCCTGTCGACGGTCATAGGTGCAGTCCAATTGTTTCAGTATTGCGCACTATGTAACATATGTTGCATGATAGGGTCGCTCCAAACCGCGCCATCGTCAATCGAGGAAAGCATGACACACATCCTGCATCGCCAGATCCATGCGACCCTGCCCGTCGCGATAGGCGGCAAGGGTATCGAACTCTTCGACCGCGATGGCCGCGCCTATATCGACGCGTCAGGCGGCGCGGCGGTTTCCTGCCTCGGCCACAGCCATCCCGACGTGACGGCCGCGCTCCACGCACAGGCCGATAAGCTCGCCTATGCCCACACCAGCTTTTTCACCAACGAGCGGGCCGAGACATTGGCCGACAAGCTCGTCTCCGGGGCGCCACAAGGTATTAGCCACGCCTATTTCGTGTCCGGCGGCTCCGAAGCGGTGGAGGCGGCGCTCAAGATGGCACGGCAGTTTTTCGTCGAGACTGGCAAGCCCGAGCGGCGAAACGTCATTGCCCGTCGACAGAGCTATCACGGCAACACGCTCGGCGCTCTCGCTGCCGGGGGTAATGAGTGGCGCCGTGCCCAATTCCGCCCGTTGCTGATCAACACGTACCACATCGAGCCATGCTATGCCTACCGCTACCAGAAGGCCGGTGAGAGTGAGGAGGCCTACGGCCTGCGCGCCGCCCAGGCGCTCGAGGACAAAATTCTCGAACTCGGTCCGGACACCGTCATGGCCTTCGTCGCGGAACCTGTCGTCGGCGCGACAGCAGGGGCGGTGCCCGCCGTTCCCGGCTATTTCAGGCGCATCCGCGAAATCTGTGACCGCTACGGTGTGCTCCTCATCCTCGACGAGGTGATGTGCGGCATGGGCCGCACCGGGACGCTGCATGCCTGCGAGCAGGACGGTGTCGCGCCCGACCTGATGACAATAGCCAAAGGCCTCGGTGGAGGCTACCAGCCTATTGGTGCGGTGCTGCTTTCACGCCGCATCTTCGACGCTTTCGCCGAAGGCTCCGGCTTCTTCCAGCACGGCCACACCTATATGTGCCACCCGATGGCCTGCGCGGCGGCTCTTGCCGTCCAGGAGGTGATCGCTCGGGACGATCTGCTCGCCAATGTTCGGGCGATGGGAGCACATCTTTCGCAGCGACTGGGCGAGCGGTTCGGCAACCATGCCCATATCGGCGACATTCGCGGGCGCGGCCTTTTCATGGGTGTGGAACTGGTTGAGGATCGCTCGACCAAGGCGCCCTTTGAACCGAAGCTGAAGCTCAATGCGAAGATCAAGCGCGAGGCAATGGCGCGCGGACTGCTCGTCTATCCCGCGGGAGGCACGATCGACGGCGTGCGCGGCGATCATGTGCTGCTTGCGCCGCCATTCGTCGTGGACGCCGCAGCAATCGACGCGATTGTCGAACGACTCGGCGACGCGATAGACGCTGCGGTGGCATAGCGCCAGCGCCCCTCATTCCGGCAGATAGGCCCCGAACGCCTGTAACTCCAGTTCCGTCTCCCTGACACGAGCCGCGGCGGCCGGCCCGCTGCGCGCCAGCATCGTTGCAGCCAGCGCTTCCACGATAGCCATAGCTGCGGCTACCGACGGGAAGAAGGACGGGCTGTCGGTAGAGAATCGCAAGGTAACGTCGGCATGCCGCGCGATCGGAGCAGCCATGCTGTCGACGATCGCGACAATCGGAACGCTGTGTCGTTGCGCAGCCTCCATCACCGGCCCGAGTTCACGCGAATAGGGCGAAAAGCCGATCGCGACGACCGCTTCCCTCTTTCCAAGCGCTGCGAGTTCCGCCTCCATCGCACCGCCGTCGCCGCCGAGCAGCGTGACGTCGCGCCGAAACATCCGGCAGAGGTAGACGAGCGCGTGGGCGGGCGCGCGGCAGCTTCGGAACCCGGCGACGCGTATGCGCTGTGCCTTCTCCAGTATCGCGCAAGCCGTTGCTATTTCTTCGCTGCCATTGGCCGCTTCGGCCGCCGCCAGATTGGCAACGGTCGTCCTCAGCGATTCAGCGAAAATCGCCTCCGACCCGCGCTTGACAAGCGCATCGGCCCTTGCCGCGAAAGGCGCCTTTCCGGAGCGCAGCCGGTCCTCGAACGGCTTGCGCAGCGCCGCCCAGTCACCGAAGCCCAGCCGCCGCGCCAATCGCACGAAGGTCGTCGGTGTCACCTCTGATCGCGCGGCCAGAACCCGCATGGAAACCAGCGCCACCTCGTCGGGATGATCGACCAGGAATCGCGCCGCCTTGCGCAGTTCTGAGCTCAGTTCGGGGAGTTCGGTCAATATACGCGCCAGAAGCGCGTCGAAACCCATCTCCCGCGTATTCATTGTAACAAGCATTTCCCTTGATTGATAAAGCGCAACAATCGTAGCATGCATCGACGTGCCTTGACACTAAAACAACCGGACGGCGCGACGGCACGCAAAGTACCAAGGGAGAACCAGATGAAACATGCCCGAACTGCACGCCACGGAGCGCAGATCGCCGCCTTGTCGGCCGCGCTGCTGTTTTCGGCCAGCGCAATGGCGCAGCAGAATTTCGTTACCATCGGGACCGGTGGCGTCACCGGCGTCTATTATGCCGCCGGCGGCGCTATCTGCCGCCTGCTCAACAAGGATCGTAAGACGCATGGCATCCGCTGCTCGGTGGAATCGACCGGCGGATCGGCATTCAACGTGAACACGATCAAGGAAGGCGAACTCGACTTCGGCATGGCGCAGTCCGACGTCCAGTACAACGCCTACAAGGGGCTGGAATCATTCAAGGACGGTGGCGCCCATACCGACCTGCGTGCGGTTTTCTCGATCCATCCGGAGCCGTTCACGGTCCTGGCGCATCCGAATGCCGGCGTGACGAAATTCGAGGACTTCAAGGGTAAACGTTTCAACGTCGGCAATCCCGGTTCCGGGACACGCGCTTCCATGGAACGTCTGCTCGGCGCGATGGGCTGGACGTTGGCCGACTTTTCGCTCGCATCGGAGTTGAAGGCTGACGAGCACGGCCCGGCTCTCTGCGACGGCAAGATCGACGGGTTCTTCTACGGCGTCGGCCATCCCTCCGCGAACATCCAGGATCCGACCACTACCTGCGCTGCCAAGCTGGTGCCGTTGACCGGAGAAGTCGTGGACAAGCTGGTCGCAGAAAATCCCTACTACGCCAAGGCGGTGATCCCGGGCGGGCTCTACGCCAACAATCCCGACGATACCGAGACTTTCGGGGTGCTCGCCACGCTGGTCACCTCGGCCAAGGTTCCTGACGAGAGCGTCTATCAGCTGACCAGGTCGGTGTTCGAAAATTTCGACGAGTTCAAGTCGCTGCATCCGGCCTTTGCCAATCTCGATCCGGCCAAGATGGTGTCGGAAGGAAATTCCGCGCCACTGCATCCGGGCGCTGAAAAATACTTCAAGGAGAAGGGCTGGCTGAAGTAGGCTTCGTGATCTGACGACAGCCCGGCGGATCCAGCGGACCCACCGGACCATCCGCAACAGGAGGCGTCATGAGCGAAGTGAAGGGACAACCGGCCGGCGTCGATCTCGAAGAGCTCGAACAGCTTGTCGCGGAGGCTGATACGGGTGGCAGGCATCCGAGCGGAACAGTCGCTCGAATCCTGCTTTGGGTTGCAGTTGCCTGGTCGCTTTTCCAGCTCTGGTACGCTTCGCCTTTGCCGTTCGTGTTCGGCTTCGGCATCCTTAATGATACGGAAGCGCGCGCCATTCACCTCGGCTTCGCGCTGTTCTTGACGTTCCTCGCCTATCCGGCGCTGAGATCCTCGCCCCGCGATCGTGTGCCGCTGCTCGACTGGGTGCTGGCCGCGGTCGGGGGGTTTGCCGGCTCCTATCTCTTTCTCTTCTACGTCGAGCTTTCCGGACGGCCCGGCCAGCCAACCACGCTCGATCTCGTTACCGGCACAGTTGGCATCCTGTTGCTCCTCGAAGCGACGCGCCGCGCGCTCGGCCTTCCAATGGTGGTCGTGGCATGTGTCTTCATCTTCTATACCTTTGCCGGCCAGTACATGCCGGACGTGATTCAGCATCGCGGCGCATCGCTCAATAAGTTTCTCAACCATCAATGGCTGACCACCGAAGGCGTCTTCGGGATTGCACTTGGCGTATCGACGAGCTTCGTCTTTCTCTTCGTCCTGTTCGGTACGCTTCTGGAAAAGGCAGGTGCCGGCAACTGGATGATGCAGATCTCCATCGCGCTGCTCGGCCATCTGCGCGGCGGCCCGGCGAAAGTCGCCGTGGTCTCATCGGCTCTCAACGGCGTCGTGTCCGGCTCGTCCGTCTCCAACGTGGTTTCAGGCGGCATCTTCACCATCCCGCTGATGAAGCGCACCGGCCTTTCCGGCGTCAAGGCGGGCGCCATCGAGGCTTCAGCCTCGATCAACGGCCAGATCATGCCGCCGGTCATGGGCGCGGCCGCCTTCCTGATGGTCGAATATGTCGGCATTCCCTATTCGGAGATCGTCATGCACGCGCTGCTGCCGGCGGTCTTCTCCTATCTCGCGCTGCTCTACATGGTTCATCTCGAAGCGATAAAGATGGACCTGAAGACGATCCCGCAGCGTCCGACGCCGGCAAGAGAACGGATGCTGCGGATGGGGCTGGGACTGTCGGGCAGCATTCTCGCTGTCTGTATAGTCTATTACGGCATCGTTGCTATCCAGGCTGTCTTTGGCGGGACTGCGCCGCCGGTGCTCGGAATCGCTGGCGTAGCTCTCTACGTCGCCTCGGTCTGGTATTCCTCGCGCTATCCGGACCTCGCACTTGACGATCCGAACGCGCCAATCCTGGAACTGCCGCGCGCCTGGGACGTCACGCGGACCGGGCTCGATTTCCTCATCCCGATCGCGGTGCTTCTGTGGTGCCTGATGGTAGAGCAGATGTCGCCAGGCCTCTCGGCGTTCTGGGCGACCCTGTCGATCCTCGGTATCGTCGCCACCCGCAAGCCGCTGATGGCGGTATTCCGTAACGAAAACCTCGCCGCCTCAGTGCGTGCTGCCTGGGACGACCTGATCGACGGGCTGGCGCTCGGCGCCCGCAACATGATCGGCATCGGTATCGCCACGGCCACCGCCGGCATCGTCGTCGGCACGATCACGCTGACCGGTCTCGGCCTGATGATGACGGAGCTCGTCGAGTTCATCTCCGGCGGCAACGTCATCCTTATGCTGATCCTGATCGCCGCGATCAGCCTTGTGCTCGGCATGGGTATTCCGACCACCGCAAACTACATCCTCGTGGCGACGCTGATGGCGCCGGTGGTGGTCGATCTCGGTGCGCAGGCCGGACTGCCGATCCCGCTGATCGCGGTCCACCTGTTCGTCTTTTACTTCGGCATCATGGCCGACATCACCCCGCCCGTCGGGCTGGCGGCCTTCGCTGCGGCGGCGATTTCCAAGGAAGACCCGATCGCCACCGGCTTCCAGGGCGCGCTCTATTCGCTGCGCACCGCGATCCTGCCGTTCGTCTTCATCTTCAATCCGGCGATCCTGCTGATCGAAGTCGACACCTGGCCCCAGACGATCTGGGTGGCGACGGTCTCATTGATCGCCATCCTGCTGTTTTCGGCAGCGACAATGAACTGGTTCGTGACGAAAAGCCGGCTTTGGGAAAGTGCGGCCCTGCTTCTCATCTGCTTCACGCTGTTTCGGCCGGACTGGTGGCTCAACCAGGTGTCGCCGCCTTACGAGGAGTTGCCGGCGAGCGAGTTCCTGTCGGCGGTCGCGCAGACGCCGGCCGATGGCCGCATCAATTTCGTCGTCGAGGGTGTCGACCTCATGGGCGAAGATGTACGCAAGACGGTCAATGTGCCGCTCGGGGAGCCGGGCGAGCCGCTGGAGCGCCTGCGCGGCATTGGACTTACCATCACGCAAGCGGGCGACGCGCTGATGATCAGCAATGTCGATTTCGGCTCCTACGCCAAGCGCATCGGGCTGGATGTCGGATATGACGTGGTGGCGGTGCTCAGAAAGGCCGACCAGCCCTCGAGCATCATTCCGATCGGCCTGGCGCTCGCTGCGACCGCCGGCGTCGCCGGGCTGCAGTTTGCGCGGGCGCGTAAGCAGGCAGACAGGAAGGAAACCGGGCCGGCGCGCTGAGACTGCAACGGTGGATAACAGCTGGTGGGAGGCTCCGGGGAAAAAACTCCTCAGTCGGCGGTCAGCACCACCTTGACGCTCTGCGAGCGGTCGGCAGCCAGGCGAAAGGCATCGCGAGCCGAGGAGAGGGGGCGTTCGGCGGTCACCAGCTTCAGGACGTCTATATCCCCGCCGACGATGAGATCGACCGCCTGATCGAATTCTGCGTCGAAACGAAACGTGCCGTGCAGATTGATTTCTTTGGCCATCACCGCGTTGGCCGGCACCGGGATCTGACCACCCGGCAGATTGCCGACCTGAACGACCGTGCCGCCGCGCCGAACGCTGGCGATCGCCGCCGCGAGGCCCGCTGCCGTGCCTGAAATCTCGAACGCGACATCGATCGCCCTGTGGGACGCGAGCGCCTTGAGCTCCTCGTCGCCGCTGGACAGGTCGATCGTCCTGTTTGCTCCAAGCTTGCTGGCGAAGGCGAGTGGCGCCTCTGCTATGTCGACGACGGTGAGCTCGCCACATCCCTTGAGCCCGGCGGCGAGCATTGTCAGGAGCCCGATCGGGCCGGCGCCGAACAGTATCACGTTGCGGCCGGCAATGTCGCCGGCCCGCGCCACCGCGTGCAGGCTGACGGCGAGTGGTTCGGCGAGTGCCGCGGCCTGATAGGCGATAGAATGCGGAACCTTGACGCATTGCGCCGGCGTGGCATCGAACACGCTGGCAAAACCGCCCTGCATATGCGGCGTTTTCGAAGCCGAGCCCATGAAATAGATGTTTTCGCAGAGATTGGCGCGGCCCTCGGCGCATCGGGCGCATTGTCCGCACCAGCGCGACGGGTTGACTGCCACGCGATCACCGACGGCAAGTCCGGGCGCGTCCGCGCTGATTTCGACAATCTCTCCGGCGACCTCGTGGCCAAGCACGAGCGGCGATTTGACGACAAAATCGCCGGTCCGCGCATGACGGAAATAATGCAGGTCCGAACCGCAGATGCCGCCTGCGCCGAAACGCACGCGCACCATTCCCGGCGTGAGGGGGCCGAGCGGATGCTCGACGACACGCAGATCCTCGGGGCCGAACAGCGTCGCGGCGACTGCGCTGTCGGTCATCGGATCAGTCCCATTTGCGTCGGCAGCCACAGCGTGATGGCGGGGATGAAGGTGATCAGGATCAGCGCGACAATCAACGGGACGAGCCAGGGCAGAATTGCCATGGTCGTACGCTCGACCGACAGCTTGGCGACCCGCGAGAGGACGAACAGCACCATGCCGAGCGGCGGATGGAGGAGACCGATCATCAGATTAAGCGTCATGATCAGACCGAAATGCACAGGATCGATCCCGTAGAGGACCACGATCGGCAGGAGGATCGGAACAAGGATCGTGATAGCGGCGATCGTGTCGAGGAAACAGCCGACTACCAGCATCAGGATGTTCACCAGGATCAGGAACACCCATTTGTTTTCGGTCAGCGATGTGATGAAGACCGAGAAGAGCTGCGCCGCCTGACTGACCGTGAGCAACCAGGCGAAGATCGACGCTGCTGTGACGATGAAGAGGACTGACGCGGTCGTCTCGATCGTGTCGAAACTGGCCTTGGCCAAGGCTGCGAGTGTCATCGTGCGATAGCGCACGAGCCCGAGAAACAACGACCAGATGACGGCGGCCATCGCCGCTTCGGTCGGCGTGAACCAGCCCATGGTCATGCCGCCGATCAGGATGATCGGTGTCATGAGCGCCATGACGGCGGAGAAATCGAAATACCAGTCGCAGGCGATCAGGACGACGAGCGCGATGCCAACGGCAATATTGAGCGACAGTCCCATCTCGACAAGTACATAAACCGCCAGCGGAAAGCAGCATACGACGGCCACCTCGATCGAGGCGGCGGCGAGCCGGTTCAACTTGAACGGCGTGTCCGAACCCCAGCCCCGCCGATGGGCGAAGATCGCGACCGTCACCATCATCAGCACCGTCATGACGACGCCGGGCAGGATGCCGGCCATGAACAGCGCGCCGATCGAGACGTTGGCCATCATGCCGTAGATGACGAAGGGCAACGACGGCGGGAAGATCGGACCGAGCGTCGAGGACGCCGCGGTGACGCCGACGGCCGCCTCCACGGGATAGCCGTGGTCGCGCATCGCCTTGATCTCGATGGTGCCGATACCGGCGGCATCGGCAAGGGCTGCGCCCGACATACCGGCGAAGACCACCGATCCGATGATGTTCACCTGGGCGAGACCGCCCTTCATCCAGCCGACAAGCGCCAGCGCGAAGGAATAGATCCGCCCGGTGACGCCGGCGATGTTCATGAGATTGCCGGCGAAGATGAAGAACGGCACGGCGAGCAGCGGAAAGCTCTCGACACCGGCGATCATGCGCTGCGCGGCAATGATGTCGGGCGCCACGCCATAGAAGACGAGATAGAGCAGCGACGACACTGCCATCGACACAGCGACGGGCACGCCGACCAGCATCAGGACGAGAAACGCTCCGATCAGAAGCAGCATGGCCTATTCCCCCAGTCCGTCGAACGCGGCAGGGCGCTCCAGCGCCGAGTAGCCACGGCGGATGTTGCCGATGAATACCTGGATGGCGCGCAGCATCATCAGCACGAAACCGGCGAAGACGGCGTAGAAGACGACGTTGCGCGGCAGGTTGATGGTGACCATCCGCTCGCGATGGACGATCCCGACATAGCGCCAGAGGAGCCAGGACATGTAGGCGAAGAAGCAAATGGTAATCAGATTGACCGCGAGCGCCAGGTAGCGCCCCACCCCAGCGGGGAGATAATGATAAAGCACGTCGACGTGGATGTGGCGCGTGGTGCGTGTGCACATGACTGAGCCCAAGAAGACCACGACGACGAGGCAGTTGATGGCGATCTCCTCCGTCCAGGCAAAACTGTTGTTCATGACGTAGCGCGTGAAGAACTGCAGGAACACGCAGAACGACATGCCCCAGAACACGGCGAGCGTGAGCCAGTCTTCCACCGCGTATCGCGACAGATCGACGGGCGCGGTTTCTTCCTCGAATGCATGCGCCAGTTCTTCGGGGGTAACCTGGGTGTGGACCTCTTGGGTCATCGGCAAGCTCCGGACACCGTTGGGACAGCGGGCTCAACAGACCCGACGCGCTTGTCGCGCCGGGCCGGGATTGATGCAGGTTACTTGGCGGCGCGGATCGCCTCCCAATCCTCCTTGCGGTAGCCGAACTCCTCGAACGTCACCTTCTCCATCACGTTCTTTTCGAAATCGGCGCGATCGACTTCGGTGACGGTGAGACCGCGTTCCTTGAAGGTCTCAACCAGGGCCTTCTCGCGATCGACGATGATCTTTGTCGCTCGCGCGGCGGCTTCCTGCATCACCTCGGTGAAGATCGCCTTGTCCTCGTCCGACAATTGCGACCAGCGCGATTGCGACACGATCGTGTTGAGATGGTCGACGATGTGTCCGGTCAGGATAATATGCTTTTGCACTTCGTAGAACTTCTTGGCGTCGATCGTCGTCAGCGGGTTTTCCTGCGCTTCCACCGTGCCCTGCTGCAAGGCGAGATAGACCTCGGCGAAGGCGATCGGCGCGGTGTTGGCGCCGCAGGCGCGCGGCATGGCGAGATAGGCCGGCACATCAGGCACGCGGATCTTCAGGCCCTGCATGTCGGCGCATTTTTCGATCGGCCGGTTGGAGGTCGTGTGACGGGTGCCGTAGTAGGTGGTCGCCGTGATGTGATGGCCGGACGCCTCTTCGTAGCCGCCGGTCAACTCCTTGTATTTGTCGCTCTTGGTGTAAGCGAGCAGATGATCGGCGTCGCGGAAAGTGAACGGGAAGTAGGTCACGCCGATCGGCGGGAATTCGCGGGCGGCGAAGCTCGATCCGGAGATGATGATGTCAACCGTGCCGAGGGTCAGCCCCTGGTTGATGTCGGCTTCCTTGCCGAGCTGCGACGCCGGGAAGACGTCGATTGTATAGCGGCCGTCGGTGCGCTTCTTGATCTCTTCCGCCGCCCACACGGACTCGGTGTGGAAGGGTTCGGACGTTTCGTAGACGTGAGCCCATTTCAGCGCGGTTTGTGCAGAGGCCGAAGCCATGGGCAGAGCGATTGCGGCGATCGTGCCGAGCAGAACGGCGTATTTTCTCAACATCATATTCCTCCCTGTGATTGGATTTGACTGTGCCGACAGGATCCTCCCGGTCGGCCGGCTCCTATCCCGCGACCTCCCGGGCCGCGGATTTCTCACCGAAATTGCGTGAGAATCTCAGTTGAGACTGACGCAGATGTTCCTGCATGGCGGCCTTGGCCCGTTCGGGCTCGCGCGCCGCGATCGCGTCGCGCACCGCGCGATGCTCCTCCGCCGCGGCTCGCCAGGAATCCCTGTTCTCGAAATAACTCGACAGTCGTTCGAAATATGGGTTCATGCGCTGGTCGAAAAGCTCGCCGATACAGCGCACCAGGACGGCGTTTCCGAGAATGCCCGCCACCATCGTATGGAACTCGCGGTCGAGCGCGATCGTCATCTTGGTCGGGTGAAGTATGTCCTCCATGCGGCGCAGCACGTCGTCCATGTGTTCGATGTCAATCGGCCGAACATGGAGGGCGGCTTCGGCGGCGATCGCCCCTTCGAGGAACTCGCGCGCCCGCAACAACTCGAACGGGCCTTCATCCATCTCTGCGGTCAAAACCTCGGCACGCGGCCGGTCGGTAACGTAGATGCCGGAGCCGACGCGAATGCGTATGCGCCCCTCGACCTCGAGCGCGATCAGCGCTTCACGGACAGTCGGGCGGGAGATGCCAAGCTGATCGGCCAGTTCGCGCTCGGTCGGCAGGCGATCGCCGACTGCGAACTCGCCGGCGTCGATCAGCTGCCTGAGCTGATCGGCGATCTGTCGGTAGAGTCGACGCGGTTCAACGGCCTGGATCGGCATTGTCACCCAGTTCTACTTCAACAGAATCATCCGGCTGACCTCGGATCGGTAAATTGGTCTGACCTATTGATCGAAAGTGCCGCGAAAAAAACGAAGAGTCAAGCAGTAGAGAATGCCCGTGGCACTTCGTGCCTTGCTTGGAACGACGGATCGGCCACCGCTGAACGGCAACTCTTGACCTTCCAGCAACTGGAAGACTTATCGCGTGGTTTCGCCGCCAACATCATCTCCGGAGTTCTACGCAGGTGGGCTATGACGCGGCGCGTTCAAGAAGGCGGCCGAAACAGTCCGCCGCCCTAGGTCAGTGGAGAGAAAACCGATAGGAGTTCTGCAGTGTTCGTACAGCCCGTCGACTACTTTCTTGCAGTCTGGTTCGTTCTAGCGGCCCTCAGCACGGTTTACGTGGCGTGGGATCAGTTCCGCAACAATCCCGAACCCGTGGTGATGAAATGGGGCTTCATCCTGGTCACGCTCTATATGGGGCCGCTCGGGCTGCTGATTTACGTGCTGGCCGACAAGGAGCCGCGGCCGGGCGAACACGAGGCGTTCACCAAGCCGCTCTGGAAGCAAGGCGTCGGCTCGACGATCCACTGCGTCGCCGGAGACGCCACCGGCATCATCCTCGCGGCGGCAATCACCGCCGCGCTCGGGTTGCCGATGTGGATCGATCTCATCGTTGAGTATGTCGCCGGATTCGCCTTCGGCCTGTTCATCTTCCAGTCGCTGTTCATGAAATCGATGATGGGCGGCACCTATTGGGAGAATGTCCGCAAGAGCTTCATGCCGGAATTCATCAGCATGAATTTCATGATGGCGGGCATGGCGCCGGTCATGAGCTTCCTGATGATGGGCAGCGACATGCGGGCCATGGAGCCGACCGAGCTCCTGTTCTGGGGTGTCATGTCGTTCGGCGTGATCGTCGGCTTCATCACCGCATATCCTTCTAACGTATGGATGGTGGCCCGAGGCCTGAAGCACGGGCTGATGACCGAACGCGTACCGGAATTCGACAAGGCCAGGGAAGGCAGGCGCGAGCACGCATATGGCGGCGCGGAAGTCGGGATGGCGGGGCACAGTCACGCTGACGCGCGCTTTGACGAACACAGCAACCCCAGACATGGCAACCCAGGCGATAACTCCGGAGCCGGCCATCATGGATCCAGCCATGGCTCCTCCCACGGCAATCGGGGAGGCGGGTCGCGTGCTACGCATGGCGGTCACGGCATGGAACCGGATGCAACTGTGCCGCAACTCGCGGCCTTGGGCGGCGTGTCCGTACTTGCGCTGGCGCTCGGCATGATCGCTCCGGCCAATTGGGTGAACCTCACCCTCAGCGCGCGAGACGTAGGCGGCGCCATCATGCCGCCCGGCATGGTCATGGACCGCGACACGCCGGCTGCAGCGATGCTGGACATGGCCGCCGTGCATCCTCGCCTGATCACGGCCAGCCATGGCCTGGAGGTTCGCGGCGACCGGGAACTGCAAGCCAGGATGGAGAACGGGGTGAAGGTGTTCGACCTGGAAACCTCGGTCATCCGCTGGGCGATCCTGCCGGACGTGAAAGTCGACGCCTATGCTATCAACGGTCAGGTTCCGGGCCCACGGCTGCATATCCGGCAAGGCGACCGGGTGCGGATCAATGTCACGAACCGCCTGCCGGAGAGCACGACCCTGCACTGGCACGGGTTGATCCTGCCGAACGAAATGGATGGCCCGGCCGAGATCACGCAGGAGCCGATCCAGCCCGGCGGCAGCTACCGATATGAATTCACGGCGGGCCAATCGGGAACATACTTCTATCACTCGCATGACCATGTCGATCGTCAGCAGGCGCTCGGACTCTACGGCGCGCTCATCATCGATCCCGCCAATCCCCAGGACGAGATTGCGGCAGACCACGACTATGTTATCCAGCTTCAGGAATGGCTGATGCGGGAGGGCCTGACTTTTCCGTCGATGCCGATGGACGGCGGGCAGCCGAATTATTTCACCATCAACGGCCGCGCCTATCCGTCAACCGACACGATCAGGATGAAGGTCGGCGAAACTCTGAAAGTGCGCTTCATCGGCACCAATAATGGGTTTATCCACCCGATGCACATCCACGGCGGTCCATTCGAAGTTGTCGCCCGCGATGGCGAGACTATGCCGGAGTCGGCGCGTTTCCTTGCCGACACAGTCAACGTCGGACCAGGGCAACGCTACGATGTCGTCTGGCAGGCACGCCGCCCCGGAAAATGGCTGATCCACTGCCATATCGGGCATCATACGACCAACAACAATGTCGAAGAGAAGGGCGGTGGCGGACTGATGGTCGTGATCGATGTGCAACCCTGAAACCTTTCCGCAAGGCGAAACATAGATGGATGTGTTTGCCGTATACGGCGGCCTGTTTGCCATTGCCTTCGCCGCGGCGACCATCCTTCCGGCGCAGTCGGAGGCCGCGCTTGCCGGGCTCCTCGCCACACATTCCTTCTCGCCCGCAATGCTGGTTGTTGTCGCCAGCATAGGCAACGTCCTGGGCTCGGCGGTGAATTGGGGGCTTGGTCGAGGCATCGAACGCTTCCGGGACAGGCCCTGGTTTCCGCTGCCTCCCGCGACGCTCAACCGCGCCATGAGATGGTATCACCGTTATGGAAGATGGTCGCTCCTGTTAAGCTGGATGCCGATCATCGGCGATCCACTGACAGTGGTCGCTGGGGTTTTGCGCGAGCCGCTATGGAGCTTTGTCGCAATCGTGGCCCTCGCAAAGGTTTCGCGTTATCTGGTTGTCGCCGGGGTGGTCCTGGGCCTGATGTAAACCGAAATGGCAGGCAGTTGCGTTCACTTTTGGTTGCACCGCAGCAAAGTGACCGCCACGACCTTGACAAATCAGACGAACAATTGTCGGAAGGATGCGATGAGGGCTCTTGGTCGAATTACGATCTTAGGAAACATACCGGTCCGAGCAATGCTGGCGGTTGTGTTCCTGGTCATGTCGGCACTTCAGCCTGGTCTGTTCGCCACAGCCAATGCCACGGGTTTTCACGCCGGGGCAGATCTCCAGGCCGGGGTGGATCTCCAAGCCGAGACATCCGCACACGACATGGGCCATCACGGCGCCACTGCGGACGACGCGGATACGTCGGAGCATCATCACGGCGCCAAGCAATCCTCCGACAAGAACTGTGAAGTCCATTGCGCGCCGGCAAATGCGGTGCCGGTCGACTGCCCTGACTTGGAGCATGTTGTCTCCCGCTGCTTTGCACCCGTCGTTGACGTCACCTTACCGCTTGGCGAATACACTGCGCTCATAAGGCCCCCCAAACATCTGAACTGACGCGCCCTTTCGGGGTGTTCGCGCAGCGTCGGGAATCCGTTCCCGCGCGGCCAAACGCATACGTCAAGCTTCAGGTCTACAATGAAAATCGCAAGCTCCGCGATGCTCGCATCGCTGTTAGTTGCCGGATGTGCGGCAACCACGCCGCCGGACATCCTTCCCGCCTTCAATCCGGCCGATCCCGCAATGGGCGTCCGTGATGCACACTACCACCCGGTCGTCGTCAACTATCGCCACCGGGACCCGGTGGATCCGCAGAATTGGCGGCGTCTCAATGAAGAACGCTCCTCTGCGAACCCGGGAGCCGGATCATGAAGCGCCGGCCCCTGACCATAGCTGTGGTGGTAACCATCCCGCTGATCGCAGCCGGATGCACGACCAGCAGGCCCCTTGATGGCATCTCAGCCCCGATGGCCGGCTTCACGACGGTCGCGGCGCGCGCCGAATCCGTGATCGGCAAGAAAACCGTGTGGGTACAATCCAGCGAGGAAGCGCGGGCGGTTTCAGAGCGCGTGAAGCGCCTCGTCCAGAAGAAGACGATCGGCCCGGACACCGCAGTGCAGGTCGCCTTGCTCAACAACAAGGGCCTGCAGGCCGCCTACGCCGAGATCGGTCTCTCGGCGGCCGACATGTGGCAGGAATCGATGCTCGTCAATCCGACGATCTCTGTCGGCATGATCGGCGTCGATCCTGTGCGGACGATTGAAGGAGCGGTGGTCAGCAACATCCTTGCGCTGGCGACCCATAAGCGGCGAGTCGCAGTCGCGGATGCACGTTTCCGTCAGGCCCAGCTCCGCGCCGCCGAAGAAACGCTACGACTGGCCGCGGACACGCGGCGGGCCTGGATCAATGCTGTCTCAGCCTGGGAGAGCGTTTCGTATCTGAACAAGGCGCAAGCCGCCGCTGACGCTGCCTCCGAACTCGCTCAAAAACTTGGCGAGACGGGCGCCTTCACAAAGACCGGCCAGGCCCGTGAACATGTCTTTTATGCCGAGATCACCGGTCAGGCGGCGGAGGCGCGGCTCGCCGCGCGGACCGCCAAGGAAGAGCTCACCCGGCTGATGGGTCTATGGGGACCGGATGTCGATTATTCAGTCCCCAACATGCTTCCAGCCTTGCCGAAAGGGGCCAAGGCCAAACGCGCAATCGAGGCGGAGGCGCTAAAAAATCGCGTTGACCTTGAGATCGCGAAACTTGAGCTGGAAGCGCTGGCGAAATCCTACGGTCTGACCGAGGCGACCCGCTATGTCAGCGATCTGGAACTACTTTCCGGCGTGGAGGTGGAACGCGAGGAGTCGGAGGAGGGCGGAACGGAGACGAGTGTCTCACCCACTCTGGAGCTCGAGTTCGTCATTCCGATTTTCGATACCGGCAAGGCACGCATGCGCAAGGCCGAGCTAGCCTACATGCAAGCCGCAAACCGGATCGCGGAAAAGGCCGTCAACATCCGGTCGGAGGCCAGATCCGCCTATGACACCTACCGTTCGACCTACGACATTGCCCGGCACTATCGGAACAATGTTGTGCCGCTGCGAACAAAGATCGAGGCGGAGTCGGTCCTCACCTACAACGGCATGATCACCAACACGTTCGAGCTGCTGGCGGACACACGCGCGAAAATCAGCTCGATCATGCTTTCCCTCAACGCCAAACGCAATTTTTGGCTGGCCGACGTCAACCTCGGAACCGCTATCCACGGTGGCGGCGCAAGCTCGTCCGGAGGCGGCGATGCACCGGCCGCGGCCGAAGCGGGCGCCGAAAGCCACTGAACTCAAGGAGAAGAAAAATGCTTTCAAGACGTCAGTTGCTAGGCGCGGGAGCCCTGCTCGCCGGCGCCACTGCATGGACCAAAACGTCCGCGATGGGGCTGCCCGACGCTCCAATCATGGAGTCCCCCGACATGCAGCCTCCGATCTTCCCGACAAGCGGACCGGACTACCAGCCGGTCGTGACGCTCAACGGCTGGACCCTTCCGCATCGCATGAACAACGGCGTGAAGGAGTTCCACCTCGTGGCCGAGCCGGTCGAGCGCGAGATGTCGCCCGGCATGACTGCCTATCTCTGGGGCTACAACGGTCAATCTCCCGGCCCGACCATAGAGGCGGTCGAGGGCGATCGAGTCCGCATCTTCGTAACAAACAAGCTGCCGGAGCACACGACTATCCATTGGCACGGCATGATCCTGCCCAACGGCATGGACGGCGTGACCGGTCTTACCCAGCCCGGAATCCCACCTGGCAAGACCTTCGTCTACGAGTTCGAACTCGTGAAGAGCGGCACATTCATGTACCACCCGCACGCCGACGAAATGGTCCAGATGGCGATGGGCATGATGGGCTCCTTCGTCATTCATCCCAAAGACCCTAAATTCATGCGGGTGGACCGCGATTTCGTGTTCCTGCTGAATGCCTTCGACATCGAGCCGGGGTCGTACGTCCCGCGCATCATGGAGATGACGGATTTCAATCTCTGGGGCTGGAACAGCCGCGTCTTTCCGGGGATCAGTCATCTTCCAGTTGCGAAAAACGACCGAGTCAGGGTCCGCGTCGGCAACCTGACCATGACCAATCATCCGATCCACATGCATGGCTACGACTTCGAGGTGACCTGCACCGATGGCGGCTGGATCCGGCCGGAGGCGCGGTGGCCGGAAGTGTCGATCGACATCCCCGTCGGCGCCATGCGGGCATATGAGTTCGAAGCCAAATACGAAGGTGACTGGGCGATCCATTGCCATAAGTCACACCACACAATGAACGCCATGGGCCACGACGTGCCCACGTACATTGGCGTCGACAACTCGAAGCTCACCGATAAAATCCGCCGGGTCCAGCCCGAATACATGGCCATGGGTGACCGCGGCATGGCCGACATGGGCGAAATGGAGATGCCGCTTCCCGACAACACGATCCCGATGATGACCGGCTGGGGCCAATTCGGCGCCATCGAGATGGGCGGGATGTTCTCGGTCGTGAAGGTTCGCGAGGGCCTTGCCTCGAACGATTACGCTGATCCGGGCTGGTACCAGCACCCGGAGGGAACCGTGGCTTACGAGTGGAAGGGAGAAGTCCCCGCTCCGACGAAATCAGGCGATGCAAAAACGATGGCCCCGGCAGCGCACGGCGGTCACGGCAAACAGGGATGAGAAACCGAACCCTCAACCGCAACAACGAAAGAAAGTGCAGCATGAAACACATAATCGCAGCGGCCGTTTTGATGGCGGTCAGTTCGGAAGCAGCTCTTGCCGGTGGAACCCATGCCGGAGGCCATGGCGACAAAGCCGCCACGATGCCGATCGGCAACCCTGGTGAAGCTGGCAAGGCAAAGCAGACTGTCAACATCTCGATGTCGGAGAAGGACGACGGGACGATGTTGTTCCAACCGGCCGTGCTCAAGGTGAAGAAGGGCGAGACCGTTCGCCTGAAGTTCGTCAACAAAGGCCAAGTCGACCACGAGTTCGTCATGGACGTCCATGAGGGGATCATGGAGCACAAGGCGCTGATGGAGAAGTTCCCCGAGATGGAGCACGCCGATCCCAATTCGATCCGGCTGGCGCCCGGCGCCAGAGGCGAGATCATCTGGACGTTCGCCAATGCCGGCGAATTCGGTTTCGCCTGCCTGGTTCCGGGTCACTACGATTCCGGCATGAAGGGCGACATCACCGTCGCCAACTGACCGCCAAACCGCAAAGGAAGCAGATCATGACACTATTGGTAAAGACACTCTCGACACTCGCGCTTATGCTCTCCATCGGCGGGAGCGCGCTCGCGCAGGAATACGTGAAGGGCGAAGTCGTCAAGGTCGACGCGAAACAGAAGAAGCTGACGATCAAGCATGAGCCGCTGACCAATCTCGATATGCCCGCCATGACGATGGTGTTCGTCGTCGCGGAGGGCGGTATGCTCGAGAAGGTCAAGGCGGGGCAGGCGATCGAGTTTACAGCCGACCGTGTCAACGGACGCATAACGGTCACCGGCATCAAGTGATCCGGGACCAGCGCCGCGGGTTGAAAAATCAACCTGCGGCGCTGCCCTGGCGAGAATGCCATTACGGAAGTCAGGATGAAGGGGCCGCGCAGAAAGTCATCCAGAGTTTTTCTTTCCAGTCGTCATGTGCGGAGCGGCTCAGAGGCGTCTCTATAGGGTATTTTCGCGTACCCACGCTGACATATGCCGGATAATTACATCGAACGCGTGCATGATGCCTGCCGGTATCTTCGTACCTGATGACGCCGTTCGCGTCCGTCTCGACCAGGCCAATAGCGACGTCAAAGTCATAATCCCCATGTCGTGAGTCACTGTTGTTCATGACGCTGAGCTGGACCGAGGTGGCATCTGGAAAATTGGCGGTGTGAAAGACCAGTTGCTCCGCCGCCATCGACGGCGTAGCCACCAACACGCCGGCAAATACTGCAATGGCGCGCATTTCCTCCTCCGAGGAGCCAAGGCGAGACTATCACCTGTCGCATCGGTATTCGAATCGAATCTCCATTTTCGGCAGAGCGGCGGAGGCAATCGAAAGGGCCGGATATCCCTCGAAGCGCGCAGCACTCGAGCCATGCCCATGATCGGCGTCCTGACGCTCGTCGTGATTCCGGCCGTCTACGGCATCGTCAAGGGCTGGCGGTTGCCGAGCCGGAGTATGGTCGATGAGCCAAGAGCAGACGCTGAACTGAAGTTGGCCGCGGAACAGGAGCGAAATTATGGATCAGATGATGTCCGGGGAATGTGGGGAATGGGCGTGGCAGGCTTCATCCTCCTCGCTCTGGTCGTGCTGGTGACCGCTGGCTTGGTCAAGTTCGTGTTCTTCAAATGACAATCGCAGTAACGAGGGCGCGGGTTCTGAACCGGGGGCCCTCGGACAAGATCCTAGGCTGCCATTTTCCGGCAGCTCTCTGCGCAGCGACGGCAGGCCTCGACGCATTCCTGCATGTCGCCAATGCGCTCACAGTCATCCGCACATTCGCTGCAGATCTCGGCGCATTCGCTACAGGTATGCTTGTGGTGCTCGGAACCGATGAGCATGAAATGCGCCGATGTCCGGCAGATCTCGGCGCATGCCATCATCAACGTGAAGTGCCGCTTTTCTGTGTGTTGGCCGCCCAGTTCCAGGCAGTGGCCCATCGCGGTCGAAAGGCACACGGAATAACAGCGCAGGCATTCGTCGATGCAGCTTTTCATTTCGGGGCTAAGGTGATGCATGGAAGGTGTTCCTTGTTCGAGTCGAGAAGCGCCTTACGACGTCTCCTGACGATCACTTTGCGTTGGCATCAAGCCACTGCTTGAACTCACCGATTTCGTTAGTCTGGCGTCGATGATCTTCTGAGCCATCTTTTGGCTTCGTCATTGTCGCCGTATTTCAGCTCGACTTCGGCCATGTCGATCGCGCCCTGGTGATGCGCGATCATCCCGGAGGCGAAGGCGACATCAGGGTCTTTGGCCATCATCCCTTGCATCATGGCAGGATGCATCTTCATCATCGCGGCCATGTTGGCCTTGTGCGCTTCATCCATGCCCGACATGTCCATGCCTGCCAATCCTGGCATGGTGTGCCCTGCTGATGCGCCTTCAGCCTGACCGCATTGCTCTGGCAGGGGCGTCGGAGCCACATCCATAGGCTGGTCGGAGGATTGCTGAGCGAACGCCGCCGGGGCGAAACCCGACATCAACAGTGCCATGGCGAACGTGAGTTTGGTACTTGCCATGATTCATCTCCTAATCTTGAACTACGACGCGCGGTGCCGAGGTCTCGCCCCGGCGCCGGCTCGGGGCATGAATGCGTTCATGGTTTTGGAGGTCGGCCCAACCGGTCAGGGATCCGCGAGCAACGCATGACATGCTGCGTAACTGGAAGCGTAGAAGTTTGTTCCGGTGTGGCGGAACGCCGGTTTTAGACGGGCTGCATCTATGGATGCGGAGCCATCGACCCCTCATACTGCTTGCGCCACCCATAAGGGGTCAGGCCTCGCGGCTTGTAGAGCGACAGAACCACGGGCACGAGCAGTGCTAGCAGCCCTCCCGCAGCGTGGATCACAGGTGAGACCCTCAGCCCCCGAAGATCCGCGCTGGAAAACATCGCCTCTGCGGAGACGTCTGCTAAATAGCCGATTAGCTCCAGCTGAAGCAGCAGGACGATGGTGACAAGGACGTTCAGCAGCAGTTTCGCCACGACCCAATAGTGGCGGAACAGGCCCCATGGAGTGCCCAGTGACTGGACAAGCCCGGTGACCAATGAGGCCAGGACCAGCGGAACGATGACGTACCATGCGGTCAACTCCATCGCGAGATAGGCGGCGCGCACCATCTGCAGATCCTTGCTGGCCAGGCCGGCGACGGCGAGAGCCAGGAAGCCGGCGACCGCGCCGAGCGTGCCGACCGAGGACGTGATATGCGCGGTGAGCGCGAACTTTCGAAGGCCGGGTGTCATGGTCATCGCTGTTGCATGCCAGGCTCTGTAACGCTGGAGGACTGCAGGTGCCGACCGGGGCCGTGGGGCCCGCCGACGCCCGTGAAGACCACAGCGATAATCAGCAGGACCAGGACGATCGCGATGATCCCCGAAACTTTCACCCAGCGGGGTGCGCCGGGATAAGGAGGTGGGTCGGCCATGGGCGTCTCCTGCGTCGTGCGGGGTGGTCGCGTTTTCATGACACGAAGATTTTATCGACACAGTATGTCTCCATCAAGTCTTGATGTCTCGTATCTCGACACGGCTGCTACGTCACGTATATTGGGACGGTGCCGAAGTTATGGAACGAAACAATCGATGCGCACCGCCGCGCGGTGCGCGACGCCACCTTGGACACCACCGCGGCGCTGGTGGCCAAGCACGGGCTGCTGTCAGTTACGATGGCGAAAATCGCCGAGGAGACCGGAATAGGTCGCGCAACGTTGTACAAATATTTCCCGGACGTCGAAGCAATCCTCGTCGCCTGGCACGAACGCCAGGTCGCCGGTCACCTCGAACACCTCGTTGCAATCCGGGACAAGGCTGGCGACGCCGGTGAGAGGCTGGAGGCAGTACTTGAAGCGTACGCGTTCATTTCTCAGAAGCACCATGGCACCGAACTCGCCGCACGCCTGCATCGCGGCGACCACGTCGTCAAGGCGCAGCACCATCTCCACCTGCTTATACGCGATCTGCTGGCCGAGGGCGCAGCGATGGGCGCCCTCCGGAACGACGTCGCGCCTGCCGAGCTTGCGACCTATTGCCTCCACGCCCTCACGGCAGCCAACCGCCTGACATCCAAGGCCGCTGTCCGCCGGCTGGTCGCGGTTACACTGGCCGGGTTGCAACCTCGCGGCTAACCCGTGCAAAAGCGGACCCAAGACGTTGATACAGCGCTTCTAGCGGTTGCGATCGAGGAGTTTCTGGCTGTGCATGTTGCCGGCGTGCTGCGATCTTGTCGGCGAGCTAAGACCAAAACGGAATCGTGCGCACGTCGCCGGACCACGGCACAGCTCTGGACCTCGCTGGGCGCGGGGTCGCGGATCCGGGCAGCCTCATCTCTGCGATGCCGCCAGGATCGCGAAACATCGTTCTCTGTCCAAAACGTGAATCCTCGCGTGAGACAGATACGTCTCGGTGCCAGGCGGTCGTCACCGTGGACTTGCCGGCCAAAGCCGTATCGGTCGAGACCGGGGCCGATGCTGAAAGAATTTCGCACGCGGTCGAGAACGCCGGATGCCTGAATAGGGCGGCCTGACATCAGCGGCGCATTTGCACGGCTCGCCTTGCGCGTCAGTCAAACCGGGGGCTGGCTGCGCAGACGGGATCCGATGCACTGCAATCCCCGTTCTGATATCGTGCGCACAATGAATGCCAGAAGCCGGAGGTGATCAGATGAGACGAACTTTGATGACGATCGCCGCAAGCATGATATCGGCCTTTGCGCTTGCGGCCGCCTGGAGCGCATCCGCGGCGGGAGCCGAGGCTGTTTCGGTTTCACAGCTGAAACAGCGCACCCATATCCATGGGCTGGCCATCGACAGGGAAGATTCGCAAAAACTCCTGATAGCAACGCACCATGGGCTCTTTCGTGCCGGGCCGGACGGGAAGGCAGAGCTCATTTCGCCGGTGCAGGATTTCATGGGATTCACTCCGGACCCATCCGACCCGAGGTCGCTTTACGCCAGCGGCCACCCCGCAGGCGGCGGTAATCTCGGATTCATCGCCTCGACCGACAACGGCGCGACATGGACGCAGATCGCGCCGGGTGCAGACGGGCCGGTCGACTTCCACCAGTTGACGGTCAGCTCGGCCGATCCTCAGGTTCTCTACGGCGCCTACGGCGGCCTACAGGTGAGCCGCGATGCCGGGAAGACATGGTCGGTGGTTGGACTGCTGCCCGAAAAGCTGATCGACCTCGCCGCATCGGCAAAGGACGCCGACACGATTTACGCCGCGACTGAAGGAGGTCTGTCGGTCAGTAGGAATGGAGGCCTGATCTGGGAAACGGTCGTCGATGGCGCGCCCGTCAGTCTCGTTGAGGTGACGGCCGACGGTTCCGTCTACGCGTTCGTGGTGGGACGAGGACTTGTCCGATCCGCGGAGGCTGCTCTGAACTTCGCGCCTCTTTCCAGCGGCTTGAGTGACCGAATCCTGCTGCATCTCGCGGTCGATCCGGCCGACGAGGATCGGATATTCGTGGCGTCTCACCAAGGTGATATCCTGGCCAGCACCGACGGCGGCGTCAACTGGACCGAACTCGGTCGTTGATGCAGTGACACAGTGGATCGTAGGGTGACTGGAAAGCTGGCGCTGGCGCTTGCTCTCGCCGCCTTGGTGGCGGTCTGCGTGGTTCTTGTTTTCGGCGGCAAGTCGGGCGGGATCCTCAAGCCCGACGATGCTCGTGTCATCGCGCGCGGCGAGGCCGTTTACGTGGCGCATTGCGCCTCTTGCCATGGCAAGAACCTCGAAGGTCAACCGGGCTGGAAAGCGCAGGACAAGGATGGATTCCTTCCGGCCCCGCCCCACGACGAAAGCGGTCACACCTGGCACCACCCGGACACACTGCTGTTCAGGATAACGAAACTTGGCGTCGCCGAAGCCGCCAACCTCAAGGATTACAAAACACGGATGCCAGCTTTCAGGGGACTCCTGACCGACGCCGATATCATCGCGGCCTTGTGCTATATCAAGTCGCGCTGGCCGGACGACATGCGCCGTCGCCACGACGAACTGAACCGCGTCTTTGCGCGGCGGGAATCGTACGCACGATGAGCCGCATTGTGGCGGCACATTATCGCCGACGGGCAAGCTCCCGATAAAACGCCTCCGGCGTAACGGCGATCTCCGACGCAACGTGATGCCAGCGTCCCTTGGGCGGCAAGATGCCACCGTTGCATGCCATCCAGGCACTAACTCTCGCCGCGACGGATTTCAGGGATAATATCTCGGCCCGCGTTCGCGTCCGGTGGACCTCGCCCGCCAAGTGTCGCAGCAGTGAGGAGGCCAGCGCGCGATCGCTTTCGAGCACCGCCTTGGCCCTGGTGATCGACACAGCGCGCACCGTCGATTCCTCGGATGCCAAGGCGTCGCAATGGTATCGATCCGCAAACAGCGAAGCCTCGGCCAGGATCGAAGCAGAGCCGGCACGCTGCAACGTCAGCTGGAACCCGTCAGGAAGTGCCCGGACAAGGCGCAGTTCTCCCGCGGTGACCAGGAAGAGCGACAAGACCGGGTCGTCCATACGAAACAGGACGCTGCCGGCAGGGAGAGATTGCTCGCGTTCCGCGAGTTCAAGGAATCGCTCGAAGAGGAGTTCAGACATGATCGCAATCATGTTTCAGTTCCCGCGGCCGTGTCAAACCTCGCAAGAAGAAACGCCGGAGATCGCTCGATGAACCGCATCCCCATTGCCGTGCTGTCTCTCATGCTGACTTTTCTTGCCGTCCCTCACGGGCTGGCACAGCAGCATGGCAGCATCAACCATCACAAGGCCGCTGAAGGAAAGGATCCAGCCACATCTTCTTATTCCGGGATGGATAAACGCCGCGTGAAAGCGCTCTCGGGCGAGCAGATGGCTGATCTTTTGGCCGGGCGAGGGATGGGTCTGGCGCTGGCGGCCGAACTCAACTCCTATCCGGGTCCGTCACATGTCCTCGAACTGCGGGATGCTCTTGGCGTCACCGATGAACAGGCGTCGCGGACCAAGGCCCTGCTGGATCGAATGAAGGCAGAAACCATCCCGCTCGGACTACGCATCATCGAGAAAGAGACCGAACTTGACCGCTTGTTTTCCGAACGAAAGATAATTTCGGCACACCTCGCTGAACTGACAAAGACCATCGCCGACGTGCAAGGCGCGCTACGGGCAGCGCACCTGCGCTATCATCTCGAGATGGCCGAATTGCTTACCCCTGAGCAGATCCGCCGGTACTCACAGCTTCGCGGATACTCTGGGCAGGTCGATTGAACAGGGCTACGCCTTGGTTTCATCAGCGGACACTATTGTGCGACCGCACCTTCCAGATAGCCGATGATCGCGGCGCGCTGAGCGGCGTTGGGAACGCCCACTGTCATCGACGTGCCCGGAACCATCTGGCGTGGCGCCGCGAGGAAGGTATCAAGGGTACCGCCTTCCCAGACGATGGCCGATTCTCGCAGCGCGGCCGAATAGCGGGCGCCCTCGACACTGCCGGCCTTGCGGCCGATGACGCCCGACAGATGCGGACCGGTTCTGTTCTGGCCTGGCTCCAAGCTGTGGCAGCTGCCGCAGCCTTGCCGGAACAGCCGCTCGCCGTCGGCCTGTTGCGCGGAAGCGGCGCCCGGCAACAGCAGGCCGCCGGCAACCAAGAGCGCGGCCAGGGACGCACGCGCTCGCGTGATGAACGTCGCCGGAGATGCGGTGGCAACTCCGACGGAAATAACGTGGTTGCGTGTCGTGGTTTGTGAATGACTCATCGGATGACCTCTGCGGAACGTTGAAGAGAGGGGCTTTGCTGGTGGCCGGAAGCTTCCGGCAGGACCAGCCACTCAGCAGCGAGAGCGGCGGCTGGGTTAAAAAAGGCACTGGGGAGCATGTGGGTTGCGATGACATTGATCGAACCGTGGCGCGACAGCGCGGGAGTTCCGATCGCGGGACAGGTTTCGGTCAAACGGGCAAGGATCGCAGTCCGGTCGGAGGGTGCGTTTCAGGTACAGGCGCCGGGGCCAGCTGCTTGGCCATGTCGATGAGCGGCAGCCTGATGACCGCGCGAAGACCGTTGCTCCGGTTTTCCAGCACGATGTCGCCGCCGTGGTGACGGGCGATGGCGCGGGCAATTGACAGGCCGAGCCCGACGCCGCCAGTCTCCCGGTTGCGCGACTGCTCCAGGCGGAAGAAGGGGGCGAACACCTGTTCCATATCGCCTGGCGGTATGCCAGGTCCGGCGTCCTCGACCATGATGTCCAGGCTGTCGGCACTCCTGACCAGGCTCACCTTGGCCTGCTCGCCATAGCGGACGGCATTTTCGACGAGATTGCGGATCGCCCGGCGAAGGGAGTCCGGCCGGCAGCGATACAGCACCTTTGGCCCGTCGCTGACGGTGATGTTTTGGCCCAGCTCTGCCAGATCGTCGCAGAGGCTGCCGACCAGCGCCGAAAGATCGACGGTTCGCGTCTCCTCCACGGCGGCGTCCTCGCGCGCGAAGGCGAGCGCTGCTTCCGTCATCGACTGGATCTCCTCGATGGTCTTCAACATCTTTTCCTGGAGATCGTGATCCTGGACAAACTCCGCGCGCAGCCTGAGCGAGGTCAGCGGCGTGCGCAGGTCGTGGCTGATCGCCGCCAGCATGCGCGTGCGGTCCTCGACGAAACGCTGCAGGCGCTCCTGCATGCGATTGAACGCCTCGGCGGTCTGGCGGATGTCGGCCGGCCCTGATTCCGGCAGCCGCGGCACAGCCTCGCCGCGGCCGAACAGTTCAGCGGCATTGGCGAGCCGTCGCAGCGGACGCGCGATTGCCTGCGCTCCGAAAATCGCGATGGCGGAGAGGATGAGTGCAGTGAGCGCCAGCGATATGGCCGATTGCGTCGTCCAGAAGGCGTTCGGCATTGCCTTGGCGTAGGCCGCATTCAGCCAGGTGCTGTCATCGAGGCGGACGGAAAGGCCCATGCCGTTTGGGGCGGCGTCCATATAAAGAAACTTGGCCGGCCGAGAGAAAGGTCTGCCATTGCCGGACAAATCCACCATGCGCGGCGGCACGGAAGGGTCGGCGGCATCGACTGCGCTCGAGGCCTGTCCGTTCACGTAGGCGGCATACTTCCCGGCAATCCCGGGCAGCGGCTTGGCGAGCTGGGTCAAGGCTTCCTGTTGCCAGGCGAGAGGATTGTTCGGTCCGCCGTCCGAGGTCCAGAAACGCGTATAGGCCGTGCCGCTGACGTTGAGGATGTCGGGCCGAAGCGAGGGCGGCGTGGTGTCCAGCAGAAGCGCAAGCGAGGACGTGCGGCTGACGAACTCGCCCTTGGCCGCCGCGTGCAGGGCCTGTCCGCGCTCGTCCCACGAGATCAGGAATGTGATAGCCTGCGACAGGGCGAGCGCAAGCAGCACCAGCATGAGGAAGCGGGCCGCCAGGCTGCGTCTCCACAACAGCATCATGCCGGAGCCACCTCGGCGGTGAAGCAGTAGCCGCCGCCCCAGTGCGTCTTGATCAGCATCGGACTCTTCGGGTCCGCCTCGATTTTCTTGCGCAGCCGGCTCACCTGGTTGTCGACGGCCCGGTCGAAACCGTCGGCCGAACGCCCAACCGTGAGGTCGAGCAGCTGATCCCGGCTGAGTACGATCCCGACATGCTCGATAAAGGCGGTGAGAAGGCGGAATTCAGCCGTGCTGAGCGCGACCGCCACGCCGTCGAGCCCGACCAGCTCGCGGCGGCCTACATTCAGCGTCCAGCGGTCGAACCGCAGCGCGTTCGATTTGAGACGACCGCGCTGCGGCGGCAGGCTGTGGACGCGCCTGAGCACGGCCTTAATCCGCGCCAGCAGCTCTCGCGGATTGAACGGCTTCGTCAGGTAGTCGTCGGCCCCGATCTCGAGGCCGACGATCCGGTCGATCTCCTCGGCCATGGCGGTAAGAAAGATGATCGGAACGTCCACCGTCCCGCGCACGTGCCGGCAGGCGGCAATGCCGTCCTCACCAGGCATCATGACGTCGAGGACGATAAGATCGGGCAGGCTGCGGTCGAGCAGCCGCTTGAGCGCGGCCGTGCTGTCGGCGACGCTGACGCGATAACCTTGCTGGGTGAGGTATTTCCCGACGAGGTCGCGGATGTCCCTGTGGTCGTCGACGACCGCGATGTGCTGCGCCGCTTCCATACAATGCTCCAAAGCCGCCGCTGAACAGTCGGCCAGTATCGACGATATCTAGTTTGCGTCTACACGGATGATCACCTTCTGCGCCACGGCGGCAATCTCGTGCGGCATCAACAAAGCGTGAGAAGTGTAACGAGATGTATCAGAGCGCAGCGCCTGCGACAGCTTGCGATGAACTGCCGGTCGTCGGGACAAGGTTCTGCGACAGCTTCCGCCTAACTTGGCCTCGTCGCTAGCCCGGACTTCCGGTCTTGCCGCCAGGCCATGCCGCGCGGCATCCAGACGGCGGTCCTCGCCAGCCTTTGATCGAAAGGATTGCACAATGGCCAGATTGATCATCAACGGCACGTCCCGTGACATCGAGGTCGATCCGGATACGCCGCTGCTGTGGGTGATCCGCGAGCAGATCGGGCTTACGGGCACGAAGTACGGTTGCGGCGTTGCCGCCTGCGGCGCCTGCACCGTCCATATAGACGGCGTCGCCACGCGCTCCTGCGTACTTCCGGTGAGCGCGGTCGAGCCGGACCAGCAAATCACCACCATCGAAGGGCTTTCGCCAGACAGTTCACATCCGGTCCAGCAGGCTTGGCTTGCGCTCGATGTGCCGCAATGCGGCTACTGCCAGGCCGGCATGATCATGGCTGCGGCGGGCCTGCTCATGCAGAACCCGAACCCCGCGGACGAGGACATCAACGCCGAGATCACAAATATCTGCCGCTGCGGCACCTACAACCGGGTGCGCGCCGCGATCAAGCTGGCCGCCAAAAGCGGCGAAGCCACGCAGCGCGGTTGAGGAGATCAGTCATGAACGCCATAATTTCCATCTCCCGCCGCAGCTTCATCATCGGCGTGGCCTCCACGGCCGGCGGCCTGTCCCTCGGATTCAACGTGCCGTTCATCAAGCCCGCACTTGCCGAGGGCGCCGAGACCGCGCCGGAGATCAATGCCTGGGTGGTGATCAGGCCCGACGATACGGTTGTCATCCGCATCGCCCGTTCCGAGATGGGGCAGGGGACGCTGACCGGCCTGGCGCAACTCGTCGCCGAGGAGCTGAATTGCGACTGGTCAAAGGTCACGACCGAATATCCGTCGCCGGCCCAGAACCTCGCACGCGACCGCGTGTGGGGCAATTTCTCGACCGGGGGCAGCCGCGGTATCCGCGAGTCGCACGAGTATGTGCGCATTGGTGGCGCCGTTGCGCGCGAGATGCTGATTGCCGCAGCGGCCGCCGAATGGGGCGTGCCGGCCAGCGAATGCACTGCAAGGATGGGCATGGTCACGCATGCAGCATCCGATCGCGCCACCTTTTATGGTCAGTTGGCCGCCGCCGCCGCGCGGATGACGCCGCCCGCCAACATCACGCTGAAGGACCCCAAGGATTGGACCATAGCCGGCAAGCCGCTGCCGCGGCTCGACACGGCCGACAAGCTCAACGGCAGCCAGGTTTACGGTGTTGATCTCAAGCTGCCGAACATGCTCAACGCGGCGATCCGGGCCTGTCCGTATTTCGGCGGCAAGGTGGAGAGCTTCGACGCGGCGGCGGTCGCAGGCATGCCCGGCGTGCGCACCGTCGTTCAGGTCGACGAAACCGCCGTTGCCGTTGTCGCCGACACGTGGTGGCGGGCGAAGACCGCTCTCGATGCCCTGCCGGTCGTCTGGGACGAAGGTCCCAACAGGCAGGTCACCAGCGCCTCGATCGCGGCGATGCTCGAAGAGGGCCTCGCCGCAAATGATGTCTTCATTGGCGCCGAGCAAGGTGACGCGGGTGCCGCCCTGTCCGCCGCCGGCCGGACGGTCACGGCGACCTATGCCTACCCCTATCAGAACCATGCGACCATGGAGCCGATGAACGCGACGGCGCTCTACACGCCGGAGCGCTGCGAGGTATGGGTGCCGACCCAAAATGGCGAGGCGAGCCTTGCTGCAGCGGCCGAGGCCGCAGGCCTGCCGGTGCAGCAATGCGAGGTGCACAAGATCCATCTCGGCGGCGGCTTCGGCCGGCGCGGCAACTTCCAGGACTATGTGCGCCAGGCGGTCAGCATTGCCAAGCAGGTGCCAGGAACGCCCGTAAAGCTTATGTGGTCGCGCGAAGAGGATATGCTGCACGGCGCCTATCACCCGACCACGCGATGCCGACTGACGGGCTCGCTTGACGCGGACGGCAACCTGACCGCTCTGCACATGCGTATATCCGGCCAATCGATCCTTGCCGCAGTGCGGCCGGAAGGCATGCAGAACGGTATGGACCCGGTGGTCTTTCAGGGCCTCGTGCTCGCCGGCACGGAAGGCACGCTGGGATATACGGTGGACAATCTGCTTGTCGACCATGCGATGCGCAACCCGCCGATCCCGCCAGGATTCTGGCGCGGCGTGAACCTCAACCAGAACGCGCTCTACGTCGAGTGTTTCATGGACGAACTCGCCCATGCGGCCGGCGTCGACCCGCTCGCCTTCCGCCGCAAGCTGATGGCCAAACATCCGAAGCATCTCGCTGTGCTGGAGGCGGTTGCCGAACGGATCGGCTGGGACACCCCGGCCGCAGCGGGTGTTCACCGCGGGCTCGCGCAGATCATGGGTTTCGGCAGTTATGTCGCGGCGGCAGCGGAGGTTTCGGTCACCGACGGGCAGCTCAGGATCCACCGCATTGTGGCGGCCACCGATCCGGGTCATGTCGTCAATCCCGCACAGGTGGAACGGCAGGTCGAGGGCTCCTTCGTCTACGGCCTTTCCGCCTGCATTTACGGCGAGTGCACGGTCAATGGCGGCCGAATGGAGCAGGAGAACTTCGACAGCTACGAGGTTCTGCGCATGGCCGAGATGCTGGAGGTGGAGACGATCATACTGCCGTCCGGCGGCTTCTGGGGCGGCGTCGGCGAGCCGACCATAGCGGTCGCCGCGCCGGCCGTCCTCAATGCGATCTTCGCCGCCACCGGAAAGCGCATCCGCACGCTGCCGTTGAAAAACCATGACCTCGCATGACATGAGGCGCTCGAAGAACAGGCGCGGCAGACGATCGTTCGTGCCCGTTCTGCTTGCGGGGCTCGTGGCCAGCGCGTCGGCGAGGGCCGACGCGGCGCCTGGTGCGACGGCGTGCACCGGCTGTCACGGGCCGGCGGCGCTCGGCTCAGCCATCCCCTCGCTCGACGGCCATGCGGCCGACGACATCATTGCCCAGATGCAAGCCTTCCGTTCCGGTGAGCGCAAGGCGACGGTCATGGACCGCATCGCCAGGGGATTTACCGAGGAGGAGACGCGCGCCATCGCCGAATGGCTCGCCAAACCGGAGGCGGCACGCCATGCCCAGCCGTAGAGCCCTGATCGGCGGCGCGGCGGCCAGCGTCGCCGCGGCCGTCCTTACCGCGCCGCAGGTGCGCGCACAGGTGCAGCCCTGCGTGATCGTCGTCGGCGGCGGCTTTGCCGGGGCGAGCTGCGCCCGCGCGCTGAAACGGCTGGATCGCGACCTTGCCGTGACGCTGATCGAGCCAGATACAGCCTATCTGGCCTGCCCGTTCAGCAATGCCGTTGTTGCAGGGCTGCGTGGCATCGAGGCGCAGACCTTCGGTTATGACCGGTTCGGCGACATCGGCCTCATCCGCAAGCGCGCTGTCGCCGTCGATGCTGAGCGCCGGCGCGTTCGGCTCGAGGATGGTACAGACATCGGCTACGTCAGACTGGTGCTGGCGCCCGGCGTCGACCTGCGCTTCGACGCTTTGCCGGGCTACGACGAGGCGGCAGGGGCGATCATGCCGCATGCCTGGAAGGCGGGGCCGCAGACGCTGCTGCTGCGCGACCAGCTCGCGGCGATGCCGGACGGTGGGGTCGTCGTTCTCTCCGCGCCAGCCAATCCGTTCCGCTGCCCGCCCGGTCCCTACGAGCGGGCAAGCCTGATCGCGCATTACCTCAAGACCAGCAAGCCACGCTCCAAGCTGATCATCCTCGACGCCAAGGACGCCTTTTCGAAGCAGCGCCTGTTCGAAGCAGCCTGGCAAGAGCTCTATGCCGGCTTAATCGAATGGGTGCCGCTGTCCTTGGGCGGCAGGGTGACGGAAGTCGACCCGGCAACAAGGACGCTGGTGACCGAGTTCGGCAATCACAAGGCGGATGTCGCCAACGTGATCCCGCCGCAGCGTGCGGGCGGGATCGCGCAGTCGGCCGGCGTCGCCGATCAGACGGGCTGGTGTCCGATCGACCCGGTCACCTTCGAGTCCCGCCTGCAGCCGGCGATCCACGTCGTCGGCGACGCGGCGATCGGCGGGGCTATGCCGAAATCCGCCTTCAGCGCCAACGCCCAGGCAAAAGCCTGCGCCGCGGCGGTCAGCGCGCTGGTCAGGGAGCGGCAGCCGGCGCAGCCGAAGCTCATCAACACCTGCTACAGCCTGGTCGCGCCCGGCTACGGCATTTCGATCGCAGGCGTCTACCGGCCGCGCGACGGCCTGCTTGCCGAGGTGGAGGGTGCGGGCGGCACCAGCCCGCTCGAAGCACCGCCCTCCGATCGCGAACTGGAAGCGGCCTATGCGGAGGACTGGTTCCGAACGATCACCAGTGAAGTGTTCGGATGAGCAGGGTGGCTTGCCTCGCTCTTATCGGATTGCAGCTTGCGGCCTCGCCCGGTGCCGGCGAGGAGATGGGGTCTTATGTCGTGACCAGCGATGCGATCATGGAGCCTCTGGTCGGCGGCACGGGTGATCCGGCGCGCGGCGCCACGCTGATCTCGGACCGGCAGCGCAGCCTCTGCACGCTCTGCCACAGCGGCCCGTTTCCCGACGCGCATCTGCACGGCACGCTGGCGCCCGACCTGACCGGCGTCGGGGCAAGGCTTTCGGATGGCCAGATCCGGCTGCGCGTGGTCGACATGAAGCGGCTCGTGCCGAACACGATCATGCCTTCCTACTATCGGGTCGCGGATGAGCAAGTCCGGCGTGTCGCCACCGTCTGGCGCAGCAAGCCGATCCTGAGCGGCGCCGATATCGAGGATATCGTCGCCTATCTCACCACACTGAAGGGGTGATCATGCACGAAGACCCGCTTCGCTTGGCCGGACGGCGGCAGTTTCTTCGGGCCGGCATGACTGGTCTGCTGGTGATCAGTCTGCCGCGCTGGGCTGTTGCCCGTCCGAGCCTCGAGGACGCGATCCGGACCTTCACCGGGGGAGCCGATGTCCTCGAGGGCCGCGTCCGGCTCGATCTGCCACCCCTGGTCGAGAACGGCAACGCGGTCGGGATCACGGTCGCCGCCGAGAGCCCTATGACCGCGGACGACCATGTCCGGCGCATCGCGGTCTTCAACGAGAAGAACCCGGAGGCGAATGTCGCGGTTTTCCACCTCGGGCCGCGCACGGGCCGCGCCACCGTCTCGACGCGGATCCGGCTCGCGACCTCTCAGGTGGTGGTGGCCGTTGCAGAGATGAGCGACGGCAGCTTCTGGTCGAGCCGGGCGAGCGCCATCGTCACGCTGGCCGCCTGCATCGAGGATCTCTCATAATGGCGCGCGCGCTCGTCAATGTGCCGAAAATGACCAGGCAGGGCGAGGTCGTCGAGATCAAGGCGATGATCGCCCATCCGATGGAAACCGGCTATCGTATCGGCCCGAACGGCTCCAACATCCCCCGCGACATCATCCGCCGCTTCGCCTGCGCCTACAACGGCGAGGAGGTGTTTTCGGCCGATCTCTTTCCAGCGGTGTCGGCCAACCCGTTCATTGCCTTCACGCTCGTCGCCACGACGAGCGGCACGATCGACTTCACCTGGACGGACGACACAGGAAGGACGCAGACGGCGTCCGCCATGATAACGGTGAACTAATGCATACGCTCTGGCGGCTAGCAGCCCTCGGTGTTGCCGCTATTTGCGGCATCGTCTCTGCAGCCGGCATCGAAGACAGCGCGAAGCGCTCCGGTTTCGACTTTATGACGCCGGAGACGCAGGCGCTGCAGGCCGACGACACGAGCAACCCCGGCATGCTGTGGGTGCTGCAGGGCGAGCAGCTCTGGCAACAGGCTGGGGGCAGGGCGGATGTCGCCTGCGCCGGCTGCCATGGCGATGCTTCCCAGACGATGCGCGGCGTTGCCGCGCGCTACCCGGCCTTTGACGAGGCGATTGGACGGCCGATCGACCTTGCCGGGCGTATCAACTCCTGCCGAGCGGAGCGGCAGCAGGCCGAGCCGTTAGCGCCGGAGTCTGACGCTTTGCTCGCCCTGACGGCCTATGTGGCGCATCAGTCGCGCGGCATGCCAATCATACCGGCGACCGACGCCCGGCTCGCGCCGTTTCGCGACAGCGGACGGCGCCTGTTCCAGAGCCGCATCGGCCAGCTCGACCTCTCCTGCGCCTCCTGCCACGACGACAGTTGGGGCAAACGGCTCGGCGGCAGTGTCATCCCGCAGGCCCATCCGACCGGCTATCCGCTCTACCGACTGGAGTGGCAGACGGTCGGTTCGCTGCAGCGGCGCCTGCGCAACTGCATGATCGGGGTGAGGGCCGAGCCCTTCGCGTTCAGCGCACGCGAACTCGTCGAGCTGGAGCTCCATCTGATGGAGCGGGCCCGCGGCCTGCTGGTCGAGACGCCGGCGGTCCGGCCGTGATGCCGGCCGGTCTTCACCTGTCGCGGACGGACAGTTGATCGCAACTTCGGTCGTCTTATTCTCTGAAGCGCAGACGTTCCAGAAGGAGGCTGAAAGTTGGCGATGGCTGCCGCCGACTCGGGTCGAAGGCGTGGAGCCGTTCCGAAATGAGGTCGTGATCGCAACCAAGTTTGGCTGGAACATCGATCAAGAGACCGGCGAGCGGCGCCCGGCCTGAACAGCCGTTCGGACCACATCAAGATTGTTGAAGCGCCTGCGCACCGACCGCATCGATCTCCTCTACCAGCACCGCGTCGACCCTACAGTGCCGATCGAAGACGTGGCAGGCGCGGTCAAGGGCCTGATGGCGGAAGGCAAGGTCCTGCACGGGGCCTGTGAGATGGGGCTGGGAACGCTTCGCCGCGCGCATGGCGCACTGCCTGTCACGGCCGTCCAGAACGAATACTCCATGCTATGGCGTGGGCCGGAAGAAGAGGTGATCCCGAGGAACTTGGCATCGGCTTCGTGCCGTGGAGCCCGCTCGGGGCGGGTTCCTGGCGGGTGCTATCGATGCCAGGACACGGTTCGCCGAAGGCGACATTCGCGGGATCGAGTCACGGTTCTCGCCGGACAACCTGCCGCATAACCTGGCGTTGGTGGATCTGGTGAAGGCCTGGGCCGAACGGAAGCGGGCCACGCCCGCGCAGATCGCGCTAGCCTGGCTGCTGGCGCAAAAGCCCTGGATCGTGCCGATCCCCGGTACGACCCAGATGCCGCACATGCTCGAGAACACTGGTGCGGCCGACGTCCAGTTCACGCCGCCGAAGTCGCGGAGCTCAATGCGGCGGTGGCCGCGGTCGAGTTCAGGGGCGCACGCCTTCCTGACGCCGTGCTGGTCTATTCGGGCGTAGAAAGCGCCTCCGAAAGCCTGATCGCCATGGCTAGCCGTGACGGGAGGACCCGGTGACTTGACTGCCTTCATCTCGCGCCGGCAGGGCCCTGCAACGCTCGTTCCTGCTGCCTTTGATGGCGGGAGTGAGTTTGCGGCAACATGCGCTGATCCGACCGCGGCCGGTCGCAGTGCCTCGGTCCTAGTGGCCGCCTGAGCGCCACCCAGATTGTCTGCGCGCTTGATGCAACCCTGTTTCAGATCGTGCCGGCGGCGGCCTATTCGGAAGACTACGAGCCACAGGTCGCATAGGCAGAGGAGCGGCAGCGGGGTTACGAACCCGCCGCTGCAGGCGAGGGTGTCGGATCTGAGCTCCTATGAAACCGTGTTCCTGGGCTTTCCGATCTGGGGAATGACCGCGCCTTCCGTCATACGCTCGTTCCTGTCGCAGCACGACCTGTCGAACAAGACGGTGGTGCCGTTCATGGCGCATGGCGGCTATGGGCTCGGCAGCAGCCTGGCCGTAATCGCCGAACATGCACCAGGTGCCCGTCTGATCGATTGGTTTTCCAAACAATGCGACCAGGAGCGCGAGACGCTTCGAGAGGTCACTCGGTGGCTCGCGAGCGTCGAGATAGGCCGTTAGCCTGAGTTGTACACCCCCTAGCTCGTGTGCGTTCTGTGCTGTGGGTCTTCGATCGATCTCCGCCTACTTCAGGTCTTCCTCCAATTTTGCAGAAGCGGGCCTTTGCTCCCATAGACGGGATCCCTGCGTGGACGACCTACCTTCTGGATTGTCGCGAGCGCGCGATCATGCTCCTGGGCAGTCGTGCATTCATCATAGGTCCCAAATGGAGGATAGGCGCCGACCACTAGAAAATCGTCGGATGCCGAAAGGCATTGGTGCCCGGTGCCGGCCGGAAGAACCGCGACGTCGCCGGCCTTCAGGGACAGGGTTCGTCCCTTTTTGCCCCCAAACTGGACTTTGGCCGTTCCGGCTGCAACCCCGAGCACCTCATGTATTCGCGAATGGTAGTGAACGTAGTCGTAGATGCCATTCCGCCAGCTGTCCCCCCATCCATTGGCCTCGAAAAGCTCCTCCAAGACGGCTGCGGGATCAAATTCCTCAGGCAGCCTCACGGCGCCACGATAGACGACAAGCGGCCAAAACGGATGATTGGGCACCAGGCCATCATCCTTGAACCAAAACTCATTCGCTTTTCGCCGCCTTACAAGACCGGTTACTTCTTGCCTGCCCGGTCTTGCGACACCGGTAACCTGCTCGACAGCTTTCTTGGCACTCTGCAGAATGCTCATAATGTAGCCTGCATTGCTGGCTGTCAGAAGACGAGCCTTCATGCCGATTCAACCGTCTTCATGCCGGTCGGTTCCGCTGCCTGTTCGGTAGGGATCTACGCCGTGTCTATGTCTGCCCTGCGCTTCACCGATCAGGCGATGGCCATCGAGGACGGCCGGTTGGTCGCATGCGGGTCATCGCCGGACGTCATCACATCCGATCTGCTGCGGGACATTAATCATGTCAACGCGCGAATCGCACCGTGCTCGCGCGGCATCGGCCACGTTAGATGGCATGGCGGGTGGGGCGTCGGACGGTCATTGTGTCGGCAGCGAAACCGAATCCGGGATTCGGGGAAGATTCTAAGCGGTAGTCGTCCCGGCCGCATGATAGCAACCGCATTACACCCGTTTCTTGGGCTTTTCGGTGCAATTCGAGCGCTCTGATCTACAGACACCTCTGACCGCTGCTTGAGGGCGGAGTGTGCTTGCATTCAGCTCCAGGCGTGGCTGGCCAGCCCATAAACCCAAGGTCCGTTGCTTTCCCGGTTCAGAAACCGGCGGCCTTTGGACATTGTCGTCACGGTCTCGGCAACGCCGAGGCCGCTCTGCTGAAGGAACTCGGCAAACACGCCATCCCTCTCGCGGGTATCGACGCGCGCGAATCGACCTGCCAGCTTCTTCAGATGGACGGCGGTGAGATGAACCGCGTCCTGGTCGCTCCGAGCCACAATGGGGCCAATCACGTGGCCGCGCCCGAACTCGCGACACATGGAATAGCCAACGACCTCGCCGCCACGACTCAAAGTGGCGATTGAGGCATCGTCCGAGAGCAAGGCAAGCAGCCTTGCACGGTTTGTCCCGAATGCGCGCGCGTCCAGCGCGGTGATGTCGCCGAACCTGTCGCTAGGCAGGTCACTTAGTTCACCGTCGAGAGCTGGCATCGGCGGGAGTGTTTGGGGGACCTGTCCCTGGCGCATATAGTCGATCGCCTCGCTCGTGAAGCCGAGCGAAATATACAGAGGATAGGCGGGATGAGTTGCATTCAGAGCCAGATTGCGATCCCCGCACTGCTCAAGGACCTGTTCCATGAGCCATCGGCCACCTCCCTGCGCCTGTGCGCGGGGCGTCGTGATCACAAGACCAATGGTGGCAAAATCGTCCCCGTGGGGAAACCACATCGCGCTTCCGAAGACGCGCCCAATTCCGTCAACGGCGACGATGCCGTGGCCGGCGCGGCGCAACAAATCCCAGTCCTTGGGGCGATGCGGCCAGCGGACAGAAATCGATAGTGCATGCAGCAGCTCAACGTCGACATCATTGATGTCCCGCGCAACCAGTTCAAAGGATTTCAGGCGCACTGATCTCTGCATCTCAGTCGATCGGCTCCTTCAAACCAAAGCCCAGCGTCGCAAGCATGTGGTGTTTCCGTCGTCGACGCCATGTCACGACAGGCCTCATTTGCCGCAGCTTTACACGGGAAAGCTAGCAGGTTTCGCTGGTTCGAGGCGTTTTTTCGCAATCTTCAGCCGAAGCACGACGCGATTCGGCAGGGAACACTGCTGCCTACGGATAGGCTGGTCGCACCCGGTGACAATGTGCAAGCAGAGCGGACCGCCATGAACGTGGAAGAAATCCTCGCGACCCTGATTGCATTTCCCTCTGTTGTGGGCACCCCAAACGGCGCGATCGTCAATTGGATCCGCGACTACTGTCAGGCAGCGGGAGCCGAGGTGACGGTTCTTCCTGGTCCCGAGGGCGACCGGTCCAACCTCTTCGTCACGATCGGCCCGCGCGAGGGTCGGGGCTACATCATCTCGGGACATGTGGATGTCGTGCCGGCCGGCGAGCCGGAATGGAGCTCGGATCCGTTTGTCCTGCGCCGCGAGGGCGGCAGGCTTTACGGCCGCGGCGCCACCGACATGAAGGGCTTTCTCGCCTGCGCATTGGCCACGCTCCCAGGACTTGCGGCGATGAACCTGCGGCAGCCAATTCATCTCGCATTCTCCTACGATGAAGAGGCGGGGTGCCGTGGCGTACCGCATCTCTTAGCTGCGTTGCCAGGCCTATGCGAGAGGCCGCTTGGCGCGATTGTCGGCGAGCCGAGCCGGATGCAGCCGGTGCGCGCGCACAAGGGGAAGGCCGCTGCGCGGCTCGAGGTGGTCGGGCGATCCGGCCATTCGTCTCGCCCCGATCTCGGACTCAATGCCGTGCACGCCATGGCCGGCGTCATCACGCACGCCGTGGCCTATGGCCAATCCCTCGCCGACGGACCGCTCGATCAAGATTTCGAACCCCCATATTCTTCGTTGCAGGTGGGCGTCATCGCCGGTGGACAGGCGGTCAACGTCATCGCTGGCCACTGCACCGCCGATATCGAGGTACGTGCCGTGCCGGGCGTTTCTCCATCCTCCCTGCTTGAGCCGGTCAAGGCTGGGCTTTTTGCCCTGCGCGACAGCGGCTTCCAGGTAATTTGGCACGAGTTGAGTTCCTATCCCGCCCTTGCACCCGCGAAGGGGAGTGAGCTAGCGGCGGTTCTGACCGAGCTGACGGGGCAGGAGCCGCACACAGCGGTCAGTTACGGCACGGAGGCCGGGCTTTATCAGCAGGCCGGTATCGATGCGATCATTTGCGGCCCCGGCGACATCGGCCGTGCTCACCGTGCCGACGAATATATCGAGACCGGTGAACTCGCCGCTTGCCGGAAGATGATCCACGGGCTCGGCGCGCGTCTCGCGGCCTGAAGGAAGGGGCGGTTTCCATGGCGTTTCTTTTCAATTCCGATGCCGCGCGTGCTGCGGTATTCCGCGAGATCTTCGCGCGCGAGCTCCCGGAGCTGGAATTCTTCCATTCCGGCGAGGAGATGGAGCCGGAGAAGGTGCGCTATCTCATTACCTGGACGGTGCCGGACGAGATCTCGCGCTACCGCAATCTGCAAGTGCTATTTTGCATCGGAGCGGGCGTCGACCAGTTCAAGCAGGACGTGGTGCCAAGCCATGTGAAGCTTGTGCGGATGGTCGAGGATGGCATCATCCGCATGATGCAGGAATACGTCGCGCTCGGCGTGTTGGCGCTCCACCGGGAGGTGCCCGCCTATCTCGAGCAGCAGAAAAGGTGCCTCTGGCAACCAATTGCCGCTCGACAGGCGGCCGAGCGCCGGGTTGGCTTCCTCGGCCTTGGCATGCTGGCGCAGGCGGCTATCGAGCGCTTGAAGCCGTTCCAGTTTCCGCTTGCCGGGTGGAGCCGCAGCGAAAAGCGGATAGAGGGGGTGGCCTGTTTTCATGGCGCGGACCAACTCGCGGGCTTTCTGAAGCAAACGGATATTCTCGTCTGCCTGCTGCCGCTGACGGAACAAACGCGCGGCATGCTCGATGCAAAGCTCTTCGACCTACTGCCCGCCGGGGCGCGGCTGCTGCATGTCGGCAGGGGTCCGCAACTCGACCAGGCCGCACTGATCGACGCGCTCGACACCGGTCACGTATCTGCGGCGATGCTTGACGTAACTGATCCAGAACCGCTCCCGGAACACCATCCGCTGTGGTCGCATCCGAAGGTGATGATAACGCCGCACATCGCCTCGGTGACGCAACCGCATACGGCGGCGCAATCCGCCGTGGACAACATCCGGCGCCACCGCGCCGGGAAGGCTCTGATCGGCCTCGTCGATCGGACGCTCGGCTACTAACCAGGAAACCTCAAATGTCACTTCTGATCACTGTCGACACAAATCCCGCCTTCACGCCGAAGGAGGCATTGCCGCTGCCGGAGCGGCTCATTTCCGGCACTCCATCCTTCAAGACCTGGGCGCAGGATGCCTCGAAAGGTGAGAAGGTTCTGACCGGCGTCTGGGAGGCGACGCCCGGCGAGACGCATTCGATCAAAGGCACCACCTACGAGTTCTGCCACATCATTTCGGGTGTGATCGAAATCGAGGAGAAGGGGGGCGAGACGAAGACCTATCGCACCGGCGACAGCTTCGTGATGAAGCCCGGTTTCGTCGGCGTCTGGCGCACGATCGAGACCGTGCGCAAGATCTACGTCTGCGTTTATGACTGAGTTCAATGTTCAAGGTCCTGCCGAATAGCGCGCGCGGCGGTTCCAGAACAATCGACTTTCCAAGTTCCGCCTGACGCGGTTCGACGCCGTCGGGCGGCTCATCCTCGACGGAAAATGCGGCGCGCGGTCCATTATTGTTCGATGAAACGCTAGTGCGAATGAGGACCTCCATCAAATGAAGACCTACAACATAGCGCTCATCCCGGGCGACGGCATCGGCAAGGACGTGACCGAGTCGGCATGGCAGGTGATGCAGGCGGCGGCAAAACGGGGCGGTTTCGCCCTTGATGGCAAACGCTTCCCATGGTCCTGCGCCTACTACCTGGAAACCGGCGCGATGATGCCGCCAGACGGCATCGAGACACTTCGAGAATTCGATGCGATCTATCTCGGCGCTGTGGGGTGGTCCGCGGAAGTGCCCGACTCAGTATCGCTTCACGGACTGCTCCTGCCGATCCGGAAAGGGTTCACGCAGTACGCCAACATACGACCGCACAGGCTGTTGCCGGGCGTTCAGGGGCCCCTCCGCTCTGATGGATTCGACATCCTGTGCATACGCGAGAATACGGAAGGCGAATATTCCGGCGCCGGCGGGCGCGTCCATTCCGGCACGGCCAATGAGGTCGCGATTGAGACGGCAATCTTCACGCGTGCGGGTGTCGAACGGATCATGCGTTTCGGTTTCGAACAGGCGCGGGCGCGCCGCCAGAAGCTCGCATCTGTGACCAAATCCAACGCGCAGAAACATTCCATGGTTTTCTGGGATGAGGTGACGCGCGAGATAGCGAAAGACTATCCCGATGTAGAAGTCTCGCACTACCACATCGACGCCATGGCTGCCCGCATGGTGCTGGCGCCTGAGAGCCTCGACGTAATCGTCGCCTCGAACCTGTTTGGCGACATCCTCACCGATATCGGAGCGGCCATTCAGGGCGGGCTGGGTTATGCTGCCTCTGCCAATATCAACCCCGATCGCAGCGCACCTTCCATGTTCGAGCCTGTCCATGGTTCGGCACCCGATATCGCGCATCTCGGCGTCGCCAATCCGATCGCCGCGATCTGGTCCGGTGCGATGATGCTCGAGCATCTGGGCGAGCGGCATGCTGCGGCCGAAGTGATGTCGGCGATCGAGTCCGTAACCGCGCGGGGCATAGGCACGATCGCAGGCAAGGACCGGACTGAAACCATCACGCGAGCCGTGCTTGCGGCACTGAGCTGAAAGGGCAGAGGAAAAAGACCATGAATGCGATCACGAAGATTGGCACCTTTAACGATACGGACCTGTTCCGCCAGCAGGCGTTGATTGGCGGTGTGTGGCGGGAAGCGGACACAAAGGCCGTCGCCGAGGTCACCAACCCCGCCAGCCTGAATGTTCTCGGCACCGTTCCCGACATGGGCGGCGACGAGACCAGGGCCGCGATCAGCGCTGCGGCCGAGGCATTCAGGAGTTGGAGGAAGAAGACTCATGCCGAGCGCGGGGGACTGCTGGAACGCTGGCACGACCTCATTCGCCGGCATGAACAGGATTTGGCGCTTCTGCTGACTCTGGAACAGGGTAAGCCGCTTGCCGAAGCGCTCGCGGAGATCCGCTACGGCGCGTCGTTCGTGAAATGGTTTGCGGAGGAGGCGCGCCGGATCGGTGGCTCGACCATTCCGTCACCCACTGCCGATCGCCGCATTCTGGTTCTCAAGGAAGCAGTCGGCGTCTGCGCCGTCATCACCCCGTGGAATTTCCCCAACGCGATGATCACGCGCAAAGTCGCCCCCGCACTGGCTGCCGGCTGCACGGTGGTGATCAAGCCGTCCGAGTTCACACCATTTTCGGCGCTCGCGCTCGGCGTCCTGGCGGAGCGAGCGGGCATCCCGGCAGGCGTTATCAACATCGTAACCGGCATGCCGGCGGAGATCGGCAAAGAGCTGATGGCCAACGAAACGGTGCGCAAGATCTCCTTCACAGGTTCAACCCGCGTCGGCGCGCTTCTGATGAAGGGCGCCGCCGACGGCATCAAAAGGCTCAGCCTCGAGCTCGGCGGGAACGCGCCTTTCATCGTCTTCGATGACGCAGATCTCGATCTCGCCGTCGAAGGGGCAGTAAACTCCAAATTTCGGAATGGCGGCCAGACCTGCGTCTGTGCCAACCGCATTCTCGTGCAGGCCGGCATCTATGAGGCGTTTGCTGCGAAGCTCGCCAGCCGAGTTGCAGAGATGAAGGTTGGCGCCGGTACAGAGGAGGGCGTCGTCATCGGGCCGATGATCAATGGTGCCGCCATTGAGAAGATCGAGCGGCATGTCGCCGATGCTTTGGAGAAAGGCGCCCGGATAATTGCCCGGAGCGAAGCAGTGCCGGAAGGCAAGCAATACGCCCGGCCTATTCTGCTCGGCGACGCCACGACCGAAATGCTCCTGGCGTCGGAAGAGACGTTCGGCCCCGTGGCTCCGCTCTTCCGCTTCGAGACGGAGGAAGAAGCGATCGCGATCGCCAACGGAACGCCCTTCGGCCTTGCCGCCTATTTCTACACGGAAAACCTCAAACGATCGTGGCGTGTCGCTGAGGCGCTGGAGTTCGGCATGGTCGGACTCAACACCGGTCTTATCTCGACTGAGGTCGCGCCGTTCGGCGGTGTGAAGCAGTCGGGGCTGGGGCGCGAAGGATCGCAGCTGGGGATTGAGGAATATCTGGAGGTCAAGACGCTTCACGTCGGCGGCTTGCATTAGAGGCTATCCGGAATCCCAAGACCGAGACCAGCAATGAGAGAGGGGCGGTCGAACCGCCCCTTTCTCATTCGATACATCGGATGCCGCGATGGCCGGAGACCCGCCAGCCTCAAGCAACTTCCCGAACGGGCTCCAGTCCGACGGCGGCGGCCAGACCTCCGATATCCTTGATCTCGGTATATTCGTAGAAGAGGTTCGCGGGCTCGTGGCCGCGATTCACCCAGACCTTGCTCTTGATACCGAGATCATAGGCGGTCATGAGATCGTAGCGGAATGAGGACGACACGTGCGTAATGTCCTCAGGGCCGCAGCCGAGCTTGTCGAACATATATTCGAAGCCCTTCATCAAAGGCTTGTAGGCGCCGGTCTCCTCGGCCGTGATGACCATGTGGAAGGGTGCGCCGAGCTTCTCCACGTTTGACATGATCAGGCTGTTCATGGAGTTGGATAGGATCACCAGCGGGATTTCCTTGGCGACCTTGGCCAGCCCCGCCGGGACATCCGGGTGCGGACCCCATGTCGGCACTTCCTCATAGATGCGCTGGGCATCCTCGGGCCGGAATGCGACGCCGTTGCGCTTGCAGGTCCGTTCCACGGAATTGTGCACGACCTCGATATAGGGCTTCCAGGCGCCAAGAACCTCGTCGAGGCGATAGCCCGCGAAATCCTTGATGAACTGCGTCAACGCGGCAGGCGAAAGCTGCGAGCCGTAGACGCGCCTCGCGGCACCGGCCATATCGAAATTGGTGAGCGTGCCGTAGCAGTCGAAGGTGATGTATTTCGGTCTGAACGTCGACATGGCGACCATCCTCCTAGTTTTCCTCGGCACAGCGTGCCTGTACCGCAATCACCATAGTCGGCGACATGGAAGACTAACGGCCGCATTCGCCGCGACCTGAAGCAGATCGTTTCGTATTGCATCGCCGGATTGGCAGAGAGTTGCGCCAGGTGTCCTTTCGAGCTTGGGAGCAGCACGGCCTGTCGGCCATGCTTCGGCAGAAGATGCGGCGCGAGCGGCGAAGGATAGCGAAAACGCGTAGCGCATGGCCGTGCGTCGGGAGGAACTGCTGTCTTCGGCGGTTTACCGTTAGCACCTGAAGACGAAGGCCGGAAATTCATCATGACCACACGACAGATCATCCTTGAAGAGATGACACCGGGGCACCTGGAAGGTGCTGTCGAGTTGTCTCGCCAAGTTAAATGGCCGCATCGCCGCGAGGATTGGGAGCTGGTCCAGTCGATCAGCCGGGGGATCGTCGCTCTGGAAGAAGAACGCGTGGTGGCGACCATCATGATTACCCCCTACGGCGACGATGCCGCCACCATCAACATGGTGATCGTCGATGCGGCCATGCGCGGCCGCGGGCTCGGCCGAAAGATGGTGGAGGAGGCGCTTGCCAAGGCGGGTGAGCGCACTTGCTATCTGGTGGCGACACAGGAAGGGCTCCCGCTTTATGAGAAGCTGGGCTTTGTTACGACAGGCGAGATCGTGCAGTATCAGGGCGAGGCTTTGCCGGTCGACGCACCGGACCATGTATCCTGGAGCGAGAGCGGCGATCATGGCCGCCTCGTGGCGCTGGATCGCGCGGCGTATGGATATGACCGTTCGGCGCTGATGCAGCTCTTGCGAGAGCGGGCGAAGTTCGCCGTCGTTCGTGACGAAGGCGAAGTCCAGGCCTTTGGGGCGATCCGCCCGTTCGGTCGAGGCTTGGTCATCGGCCCAGTGGTGGCGAGAAACGGTACCGAAGCCAAGGCGCTGATCGACTTTCTGCTCGCCCATCACCAGGGCAGGTTTGTCCGTCTCGATACGGATGGTTCCACAAATCTCGCTGAATGGCTCACCGGGCGCGGGCTCGCGCACGTCGGCGGTGGGATCACGATGCGACGCTCCATGGCCACGCACAAAGAAAGCAAGCCCGCGCATCACCGCACATATGCGTTGGTCAGTCAGGCACTCGGTTGAATCGGAGGAAGAAATGCTGGCAAACTCACTGATCGAACTCGATCGCGCACATCTGGTTCACCCGTTTTCATGCTATCGGGGCCACGAGGAAACCGGTGTGCGGGTGCTCAAATCCGCCAAGGGCGCGATGGTGACCGATGCAAGCGGGAAAACGCTGCTGGACGGATTCGCGGGTCTATGGTGTGTAAACATCGGATACGGGCAGGAAAGCGTCGTTGAGGCAGCGGCCAAGCAGCTAAGAGAGCTTCCCTATGCGACGGGATATTTCGGGCTGGGGTCCGAGCCTGCCATTCGTCTTGCTGCCAGACTTGCCGAACTGGCGCCCGGCGATCTGAACCATGTCTATTTCACGCTGGGCGGTTCCGACGCAGTCGACAGCACGATCCGTTTCATTCGCTACTACTACCATGCCAAGGGTAAGCCGCAAAAGGACCAGTTCATCTCGGTCGAGTATGGCTACCACGGATCCTCGACGGCAGGGTCCGGTCTGACCGCGATCCCGGCTTTCCATGCGGGCTTCGGCGTGCCTTACGACTGGCAGCACAAGATTCCCTCGCACTACGCCTATCGCAATCCGGTCGGTTCCGATCCGCAGACGATTATCGACGCATCGGTCGCGGCCCTGCGCGCCAAGATCGCGGAACTCGGCGCGGACCGCGTTGCGGCCTTCTACGCCGAACCTATTCAGGGTTCGGGCGGAGTTCTCGTTCCACCGACAGGCTGGCTGAAGGCCCTGCACGCCGTGTGCAAGGAACACGACATTCTGTTCGTTGCCGACGAAGTCATCACTGCCTTTGGCCGCACCGGCCCGCTCTTCGCCTGTGACGAGGACGATGTGGTGCCGGATTTCATGACCACGGCGAAGGGACTGACCTCGGGCTACGTGCCGATGGGCGCAGTCTTCATGTCGGACCGTGTCTACAATACGATCGCGGATGGAGCCGGCAAAGCGGCTGTCGGCCATGGCTACACCTATTCAGCCCATCCCGTGAGCGCGGCGGTGGGGCTGGAATGCCTGCGTCTCTACGAAGAGGGCTTGCTCGAGAACGGGCGTAAGGCCGGGAAGCGCTTGATGGAAGGCCTTCGCTCGCTCGCCGACCACCCGCTGGTTGGCGATATTCGCGGTCGCGGCATGCTCGCCGCGGTCGAGCTGGTCACCGACAAGGAGCGCAAGACGCCCCTGCCGGTGGCAGCCGATCCGGGTCGCCGTATTTTCGACCGCGCATGGGCGAACGGCCTCGTCATCCGCGCCTTCAACAGCGGCATCCTGGGCTATGCGCCGCCGCTCTGCTGCACAGAGGACGATATCGATGGAATCCTCGAACGCACGCGGATGACGCTGGATCAAACCCTCGAAGACCAGGACGTGCGGGCAGCAATGAAAAGATGATCGTCCAGACTGCCGCCGCATGCGCGGGGCAGCCTCTTCCTCATCTGTCGAATATGGCGTCGAGCGGCAGGTGAGATTTCACGATAGGGGATTTCAGCACGACGAAGCTGAAATATTTGTCGATGCCGATGTCCATTTCGACAAGGCGCTCCATGACCGTCTGGTATTCGGTGATTCCCGCTGTCACAAACTTCACCAGGTAGTCGTAGCCACCTGAAACAAGATGGCATTCGATGACGGAATCGATCTTCTCGACGGTGGCAAGAAACCGCGCGAAGTCGTTCTGCCGATGGTTCCTGAGCGTGATCTCGGTGAAGACCATCAACGTCTGCCCGAGCTTGGAGACGTCGATCTGGGCGGAATAACCGGTGATGAAGCCTTCCGCCTGAAGCTTCTTGACCCGCATCAGGCAGGGGCTCGGTGACAGATACACCAGCTCGGCAAGCTCGACGTTGGATATGCGCCCGTTCTTTTGCAGCTCGGAGAGAATTTTGATGTCGATCTTGTCGAGCTTCATCAGAAACCTGTCAGACGTTCGAACCGCGGATCGTCCGGCAAACGGCGTCCGTTACTTCCTGCGTGGTCGCGGTGCCACCAACGTCCGGCGTCAGCACGCCTTCCCTTGTCACCGATTCCACGGCGCGCATCAGCCGGTCGGCCGCTTCGTTCTCGCCCAGATGGTCAAGCATCTGGGCAACGGTCCAGAAGGTGGCGACAGGGTTGGCGATACCTTTGCCGGCAATGTCGAATGCCGAGCCGTGGATAGGCTCGAACATCGAGGGGTAGCGCCGCTCGGGATCAATATTGGCGGTCGGTGCTACACCGAGGCTGCCCGCAAGCGCGCCTGCAAGGTCCGACAATATGTCGGCGTGAAGATTGGTGGCGACAATCGTATCGAGGCTCCGTGGTTTCAGCGTCATACGCGCCGTCATAGCATCAACCAGCATCTTGTCCCACGTGACGTCCGGGAATTCCCGTGCCACCTCGGCGGCGATTTCGTCCCACATTACCATGCCGTGACGCTGCGCGTTGGATTTCGTAACAACTGTCAGGAGCTTTCGCGGCCGTGACTGCGCCAGCCGGAATGCATAGCGCATGATGCGGGTGACGCCGACGCGCGTGAAGATCGCGACCTCAGTTCCGACTTCCTCGGGGAGGCCGCGATGGGCGCGGCCGCCGTGGCCGGAATACTCGCCCTCGGAATTCTCCCGCACGATCACCCAATCGAGATCGCCAGGGCCAACGCCCGCCGGCGGAGAAGCAATGCCCGGCAATATTCTTGTCGGCCGCACGTTCGCGTATTGATCAAAGCCTTGGCAAATCGGCAGCCGGAGCCCCCAGAGCGTGATGTCGTCGGGCACACCGGGAGCGCCGACCGCGCCAAAGAAGATAGCGTCGAAGCGCTTCAGTTGCGCCACGCCATCTTCGGGCATCATCCGACCATGGCCCTTGTAATAGTCTGAGCCCCAGTCGAAGTGCTGGACGCGCAGCTTGAAGTCGCCGCAGCGCTCTTCAAGTGTCTCAAGCGCCTGGAGACCGGCGGCAATGACCTCTGGGCCGATCCCGTCGGCTGGAATGGCGGCAATCTCATATTCGCGCATCGTCACTTCCCCCGTTGTTTTCAGTGCTGGCCGCCTTGCGGCCTCGATCTCGTGTGCGACCGGTTGGACGTTGGCAAATCGGTCTTCTCAGAATTCAGCGACCTTGCCCCACGCAGCGGTCTTCAGGCGCTCCGGCCTATAAGGACGCGGATCGACGATCGGCTCGCTGCCCGTGATGATGTCGGCAATCATATGCCCCGCGCCGGGGCCGATCCCGAAGCCGTGGCCGCTAAATCCCGCCGCCAGGATAAAACCCGGAATCCCCTCGATTTCACCGACTGCGGGAATGCCATCGGGCGTGCTGTCGATATAACCCGCCCAGGCATCGGAGATCGCGACGCGCTTGAGTTCGGGCATCAATTCGCAGGCTCGTCGATATGTCAGCCGAATCTGCCTCATGTCAGGTTTGGGGTCGAGAATCCGATTCCGTTCCATTGGTGTCACGTCGTCAAGTACCCATTTCCTCAGGCTTTCATGACCTTGACGCCAGCCCTCGAACGCTCCCGGGGCCAGACTGCGCCAGCGGCGGGCGAACATGGGCACGAACTCGCGGCTGAACCTGAGCTGCTGCGGCGTTGGATCGACTCGCGCCCGCCCGCTGATCGCCAGAGTGTATCCACCGTTGCCGCGCCGCGTCAGCGAGACGCGCGCGGTATGCAGGGCATCCGGCAGGCCATTTGCGCCCGGCGCTACGGCTAGAATGGACTGACGCACGGCAGCTTGCGGGAAACGAATACCAAGCTGGTTGCAGAAGGAAGAAGCCCACGCGCCTCCGGCCATGACCACGGTCCTTGTCCGGATGGTTCCCGCTTCTGTAACGACGCCGCTGACCCGGCCGGCACTCAACTCTACGCCGCGAGCCGTGCAATATTGATGTACGGAGCCGCCAGCCGCCATGATCCCTCGCGCGGCTACAGGTACCGCCCTCGAGGTGTCTGCCGTTCCGTCGGTCGGTGAGAAAACGCCGCCCTTCCACTTGCAGCCGGTCGCTTTACCCCGTTCGGTGGCTTTTTCCGCGCTCAGCATATGCGTCGTGACGCCGACCCTCCTTGCAAAATCGCGCCACTTTGCCCAACCTGCGAGTTCATCGTCGTTCTGCGACAAATAGAGCAGCCCGCAACGACGAAAGCCGGTGTCTTCGCAAGTCTCCTGCGCCACTTTTTCCCAGAGATCGAGGCTCTTGGTTGCCATCGGCAACTCGCGCGCGTCACGGTTCTGCTGGCGGCACCAGCCCCAGTTGCGGCTGGACTGTTCGGCGGCAACGCGCCCCTTCTCCAGCAGGGCAACGCTGACGCCGCGGCGTGCGAGATAATATGCCGTGAATACGCCTACCACGCCGCCGCCGATGACGACGACGTCCGCCTCGCGAGGCAGGGATGGGCTGGAATCGATGTGGATGAGCGGCGCGGGCATGGATGGGGACTCCGGTAATTTGAAGCATCCTAACCTGCCCCCTCCAGAGGCAGGCCGCGAAGTTTGTGCCTGGACGGAATATCGTGCGGTTAGCGGCCTCTAGGACGGGCAATTGTTGCGCGAAAAGCTCGCTGGTACCGGGGCAAGCAGGAGTACACTTCATGCAGTCGCGTCATCTACGGCATGGCTATTCAGGGCGCGCGGCGCACAGTTGCCGACCCTGATCGGCAGTGCCTTGGCCTACATTGCGATGGGCCGCACGGACACCGTTCCGCTCGACCGCATTGCGTGGCACACGGTGTCGATGCACGCCGGAGCCCTGGTTCCTGCCCGTCGTGGGCGAGTGTTACCGCATGAAGGATATGATTGCCGGATCATGTCGCGGGCCCCGAACAGCTGCAGAGTGAAATGCCGAACTGGACGTTCTTTTCAGAAGTTCCTGCCGCCCGAGGGCCAAGTTTCGATGACTCTGCGGAAACAAAACAGTCAAACTGGCTGAAAGAACGGAGCAACCTTTCCTTATGGCAGGCAAGCTCCAGAGGACTTCCGATAGGCAGGGCTTACGCCTTCGGAGAGTTCTCCAACAAAAGGGAACAGTGTCCGGTACACGGACCGGATTTCATCAAGGGAGCCGCCAGGATGAGCAGAATCCGTTTCTCGCAGCCTCAGGGCGCGAAGCGCCGAGATGGCCAGACGACGGCCGCTCCGGTGAGGCGCTTCTGCTCAAAGGGCGATGATTCGGTCCGCAACAGCGTGGACCCGTTCGGTTTAAAGGGGAGGTGATCTCGATGGTCGCAAGCATCCAGGCTGTAGCCCCCCACGATGTGGCGCTTTCGATACGCGACCTCACGGTGAATTTGCCGGAAGGCATGGAACGGACCCATGCCGTCGAGAACATCTCCTTTGATCTGAAGCGCGGTCAGATCCTGTGCATCATCGGCGAATCCGGATCGGGAAAGTCTGTCACAGCCAATGCGATCATGGGGCTACTGCCCAAGGTGATCCGCGTCTCCTCGGGCGCCATCCAGCTGGATGGGATGAACATCATAGGTTTGTCGCCCGACAAGCTGCGCAGCCTACGCGGTCGGGTTGTGTCGATGATTTTCCAGGATCCGCTCTCGGCACTCAACCCGCTGATGACGGTGGGCGCGCAGATCGACGAAGTGATGGCGGCACATGGCGTCGGCACCCCGAAATCCCGTCGTGGCCGCGCTGTCGAGTTGCTGACCGAGGTGGGGCTGCCCGATCCCGAACTCATGTATCATCAGTATCCGTTCCGGCTTTCTGGCGGGCAGCGGCAGCGGGTTATGATCGCCATGGCGCTGGCGCTTGAACCCACGATCCTGATCGCGGATGAACCGACGACCGCGCTCGACGTGACCACCCAGGCACAGATTCTGGAGCTGATCCGCGACATTCAGCGCCGCAAGGGAATGAGCGTCATGTTCATCACCCACGACTTCGGGGTGGTGGCCGAGATCGCAGACAGTGTCGTCGTGATGGAGAAGGGCCACATCGTCGAACAGGGTAGCGCTCAACAGGTCCTAAAGTCGCCCAGCCATCCCTACACCCGGCGCCTTATCGCAGCCGTCCCCCACCTGACCGGCGAGGACCGCATTCCTCTGGAGACGGCCAACAAAGCGCCGATCCTGAAGGTCGAGGGCCTGGTGAAGACCTACCGCAGCGGCAGTGCGCTGTTCGGCAAGGAGCGCGTCGTGCCCGCCGTTAACGAGGTCTCGTTCGATCTGGCGCCCGGGCGCACGCTGGGCGTCGTTGGCGAGAGCGGTTCCGGCAAATCATCGCTGGGCCGGCTTCTGATCAAGCTGCTGGACTGCGACGGGGGCGGGATTCTGTTCGAGGGCCGCGACATTGCCAGGCTTTCCGAAGCCGAGTTCCGCCCGCTGCGGCCGCGGGTCCAGATGATCTTCCAAGACCCCTTCGCGTCGCTCAACCCGCGTTCGACTGTCGGCCACATCCTGACCGTTGGCCCAGTCGCGCACGGGATGCCCTATGCCCAAGCGCGTGAAGAAGCGAAGGCGCTGTTGGCTCATGTCGGGCTCGATGCCGGCGCCTTTGGTCGCTTTCCGCACGAATTTTCCGGTGGGCAGCGCCAGCGCATAGGCATCGCCCGCGCGCTGATGTTCAAGCCGAAGCTGCTGATCGCCGACGAGGCGGTCTCGGCGCTCGACGTCTCGATCCAGGCCCAGATCCTGCAGCTTCTGGACCAGATCCAGCGAGAGACCGGCGTATCGATGATCTTCATCACCCACGATCTGCGCGTCGCCAGCCAGATCTGCGACGAAATCGCGGTGATGCAGAAAGGGCGGATCGTTGAACGCGGACCACCCTCGCAAATCTTCCTCGACCCGCAATCAGCCTACACACGTGAGCTGGTGGCGGCGATTCCTGGAGAGCAGCCGGGATCTACCCGTCCGGTTGCAGCAAATGGGTAAGAGCCACGGCGGATACCGCCAGAACAAGGGGAATTCCAATGACTGAACGCTCAAACACCAAATCAAACTACTCGCGGCGCGATGCCCTGCGTTTGATGGCCATAGGTGGGGCTGCAGGCCTCATTGCGCCCAATCTGTTGGGCAAACCCGCCTTCGCCCAGAACTCTCCAGCGAGCCCAACCGGCCGCGTCGTCGTCGGATTTTCGCAGGAACCCACCGTCTTCAATCCACTGATGCCGCATACCGAGTGCGACGACGCTGTGCATTTCTCAGTGTTTGATGCACTCGTTCGCATGGACCCCAAGGGCGTTCTTCAACCCAATCTTGTGGTCGAAGTGCCCAGCCAAAAGAACGGCGGCATTTCAGAGGACGGACTTGTGTGGCGCATTCGCCTGCGTGATGACGTCCGCTGGCACGACGGCGAGCCCTTCACTGCCGATGACGTGAAATTCACTCTCGAGCTCATCACCAATCCGAAATTCCGCGCGTGGCGCACGGCGGGCCATTCGCTGGTGCGCGATATCAAGGTGGTCTCGCCGACCGAGCTCACTTGGCGGATGGAGGAGGCTTTTGCCCCCTACCTGTCGTTTCTCGCCGAAACCTTCATGGTGCCCAAGCACATCCTCGAAAAAGAGGCCGACCCCAACGCCGCCGCCTTCAATCAGGCGCCTGTCGGCACTGGCGCATTCAAGTGGGCGCAGCGCATCGCCGGCGATCATATCGAACTCGTCGCGAACGCGGATTATGCCGGGGAGGGCCCCTATTTGGAGCGGCTCGTCTTCAAATACATCCCCGACATGACAGTGCTCTACACCCAGTTCAAGAGCGGCGACATTGATCTTGTCGACCAGGCATTCATAACCGCCGACCACTACGCGGAAGCCAGCAAACTATCGGATCGCGTGGTCATGTTGGAGCGCGGGGCATCGGTCGAGTCGATCTATCTCAATCTTGAGAAGCCGCAATTCAAGGACCCGGCGGTCCGCCAGGCGCTCTACGCCGCAATAGATAGGAAAGCGATCCTCGAAGGACTTTATTACGGGGTCCACTCCCCCACCGAGACGTTCATGCCGCAGAATTCCTACTACTACAATCCGAACCTGCCGGCGCAGGAGTTCAACATAGAGCGCGCGCGCCAGATCCTCGACGAGGCCGGCTGGGTACCCGGAGCCGATGGAATACGGGTAAAGGACGGGGTGCGTCTGTCGTTCGCCAACTCCACCACCTCCGGCAACCACCTGCGCGAGCAGACGCAGCAGTTTCTGCAGCAGACATTCACCGAGATCGGGGTGGAGATGACCATTTCGAACCTGCCGGCCGCCGTCATGTGGGGCGATTTCTGGCTCAAATCGCAGTTCGAGTCAGCGATCTCCGGCGTAACCAATGTCATCGCGGGCGACCCCGACGTGTCCAACCGCCTGCACACCAAGGCGATCGTTGCGAAGGGCGGAAAGGGCTCGAACACAGGCCAGTACTCCAACCCGGAGGTCGATGCGCTGCTCGAGAAGGGTACCCGCACCTTCGATCGGGAAGAGCGGCGCGCCATCTATCTGCGTGTGCAGGAAATTGTTCGTCAGGATCTGCCGTTCCTGCCTCTGTTTGCCTACGCCAATGTGTTCGGCCGTAAGGAAGGGCTGGAGGGTTTCGAGGCAAATTCCAACGCCCGCGTCGCATCCTGGCATGCCGCCGGATGGCATTGGAAGGGCTGACATACTTATGCCGCCGCCGCCTTGCGGCGGCGGCCAGTCATGTCTTGAAAGAGGAGAGTTAAATGCGCGGCTTCCTGCTCAACCGGCTCTCACAGAGCCTCATCCTGCTCCTCATCGTCTCGGTCATCGGGTTCCTCGTCCTGAACCTGCTGCCGGGGGGTCCGCTGGCGCAATTCGGGCTCGATCCCGGCATGACGCAGGACGATCTCGATCGGCTGAAAGAGCAATTGGGGCTAAACCGTCCTCTTTTAATTCAATATCTGGACTGGGCCCGGCGCCTTGTACAGGGTGACTGGGGCCACTCCTTCCGCGATAGCGCACCTGTGCTGACAGTGATTGGCCGGCACGTCTTTGCCACGCTGCTGCTGATGGGTACGTCCACCGCGATCGCAATCGCCATCGGCACCTGGATCGGCATTCGCGGCGCCACGCACCGCTATTCGCTGTTCGACCACGTGGCGACGGTCGGCGCCATGGTCGCGCTGTCGATCCCGACCTTCTGGTTCGGGCTCGTCGGCATCTACATCTTCTCCCTGCGGCTGGGCTGGCTGCCTGCAGGCAACATGTACACGATCGGCGACGGTTCGGTCCTCAACTACCTGCATCACCTCATCCTGCCAAGCATCGTGCTGTCGCTGGTTCATGTTGCGATCTGGAGCCGCTACATGCGCACCGCGACGCTCGACGCCATCAGCCAGGATTTCGTCAAGACCGCCCGCGCCAAGGGCCTGAGCGAGCGCCGAGTCATAATGAAGCACGTCGTCGGCAATGCGCTTTTGCCGATGATCACACTGGCCGGTGTGCAGCTTCCCAGCATCCTGACCGGCGCGCTGGTGACCGAGACGGTGTTTACCTGGCCGGGCATGGGGCGGCTGTTCCTGGACAGCCTCGGCTACAGCGACTACCCGGTCGTGATGGGACTGCTGATGTTCTCGGCCATCCTCGTCATTCTGGGCAACCTGATCGCAGACATCGCCGTGGCAATCGTCGACCCGCGCATTCGTCTGGGTTGAGCGCGTAACCTCACGCCCCAACAGGAGGCACCCGAAATGACCGCTCTCGCCGCAAATGCAGGACCAAGCCGCTGGTGGCGCAGCCGCACCGTGCGCCGTTTCACGAGCCATCATCTGGCGTTGCTGGGGGTGGCGATGATCACCCTTCTCACGCTGGCATGCGTCTTCGGCCCTCATCTCCTGCCCTATGATTCCCTATACATCGATTTGCGCGCCCGCTTTTCACCGCCGCTGACCGGCAACCACTATCTCGGGACCGATCCTTTGGGCCGCGACGTGGCGGCGCGACTGTTCATGGCGGGGAGGACCTCACTGCTGGTGGCCTTCTTCGCCATGCTGCTGTCAACGCTGATCGGAACTCTCGTCGGTGTGATCGCGGGCTACCGCGGCGGCTGGATCGGCGCAGCGCTGATGCGCACGGTCGACGGCTTCCTGTCATTCCCCTCCATCTTCCTGCTGCTGGCCTTGGCCGCGGCACTGAAGCCGAGCCCCGCTATGGTCACCGTCATCGTCGCTGTCACCAGCTGGATGGAGGTAGCCCGTATTGTCGAGGCCGAGGTACGGTCATTGCGCGAGCGCGAGTTTGTGCTGGCCGGGCGCATGCTGGGGCTGAGCGGCACGCATATCATGTTCCGCGAGATCCTGCCCAACGCCATGGGCCCGATCATCGTGGCCGCTACGCTGACAGTCGCGCGCGCGATCCTGCTGGAAGCCTATATCAGTTTCCTGGGTTATGGCATTCAGCCGCCGCTGCCCAGCTGGGGCAACATGCTCGAGGGCGCCCAGCAGTATCTGGACAGTGCGCCGTGGCTAGCGATCATTCCCGGGGCCGCCATCACGATCGCCGTGACCAGCTTCAATTTCATCGGCGACGGGTTGCGCGATGCGCTCGACGTGCGGGACGACCGTGTCTGATCTCGCCGGCAAAGGCAGACCACTCCCGATCCCGAAAACCAAGCGAGAAGTGACGTGACTCAAGTACACGAGCCCAAAGTCGCCGACAAGAACACGCCCTACTGGTGGGAAGCGGCATCCGTCATGCCGCTGCCGCCGCAGCCCCTGGTCAAGAAGCTCGACGTGGTGATCGTCGGCGCCGGCTACGCCGGCCTTTCAGCTGGGCTTGCGCTGGCGCGCGAAGGACGCTCGGTTGCAGCTTTTGATGCGATGAATCCGGGCGAGGGGGGCCTCGTCGCGCAATGGCGGAATTACCAGCGGTAGTATCCGGTTGGACTATGCTACGATCACCCGGCGCTTCGGCGAAGAGAAAGCCATGGCGATCGAGGCCGAGGGCAAGATCGCGCGCGAATTCCTGTATGATTTCATCAGAACGGAAAAGCTCGACTGCGACTTCAAGCTGGTTGGCCTTTTCAAGGGCGCCATCGGATACGAGCAGTACGAGAAGATGGCCCGCGGTGCCGAGGCGTTGGCGAAGAAACTTGGGATCGAGTCTTACCCCGTTCCATATGCAAAGCAGCGCAACTACATCGGCACCGACTTCTATCGCGGCGGCATGGTCCGGATGGACATCGGCGGGCTGCACCCGGCCAAGTTCCACGCTGAGCTCCTGCGGGTGGCCCTTGCTTCCGGTCTGACGGTGCATTCGAACACGCCCGTGACGTCGATCGAAAGGGCTGGCTCCGGGTTCCGCGTCGTGACTTCGGCCGGAACTGTGCAGGCGCGGCAGGTCCTGGTCTGCACGAACGGCTATACCGATGGCGCCAATCCCTTCCTGCGCCGCCGCCTCGTCCCGGTTCGCAGCCGGATCATCGCGACCGAGGAACTCGCGCCTGAAGTGATGGCGCGCCTGACGCCGAAGCTGATGATGATGAGCGAGGGCCGTGAACTGGGCTTTTATTACCGGCCCTCGCCGGACGGCAGACGCATCCTGCTGGGCGGGCGCGACAGCTCCCGTGTAGGTGATCCAGCGGCCCCCACGCTCCGTCTGCGCAACGGGCTGGTCGAACTTTTCCCGGAACTGGAGAATGTTCGACTTTCGCACAGCTGGTTCGGCAATGTGGCGATGCACCGCGACATGCTGCCCCGCATCTTCGAGAAGAACGGCGTGGTCTATGCCACCGGCTTCTGCGGTTCGGGTGTGGTCTGGGCGCCATGGATTGGCACGCGTGCAGCCCACAAGCTGATGGGACATGGCGGGCAGGCGCGCACCGCGTTCGATTTCCGGCCGCCTGCGGCCATCCCGCTCTATCGTGGCAATCCGTGGTTCATGCCGGCCGTTATCAAGGGCTACGCCCTGCAGGACCGAATCGCCTGGTGGCGCGCCAGCCGCTGACGGCCAAAGGTGACGGCCTTTTGACCATTCGTCGCTGCGGCCCGGCTGGAGGCACCGCGGAGCTTGAGGGCGCTGGCGAAGCGCTATGGAATCAACCAGAAGACCGTCGCGAAGTTGCAGAGTCGGATCTGTGTCCTCGATCTACCGACTGGGCCGAAGGAGGCGCGGTCGACCGTGCTCACGGTCGAGGAAGAGGCCGTTATCGTCGCCTTTCGACGCTATACGCTGCTGCCGCTGGATGACTGCCTCTATGCGTTGCAGCCGACGATCCCCGCATCTGACACCCTCGTCATTGCACCGCTGCCTGCAGCGTCACGGCGTCAGCCGCTTGCCCGATGTCAAAGGCGACCGGCCGGCGAAGAAGAAGTTCAAGAGCTATCCGATCGGCTACTTTCCATATCCACATCGCCGAGGTGAGAACCAAACAGGGCAAGCTGCACAGGTTCGTCGCCATCGATCGTACCTCGAAGTTCGCCTTCGTGGAGTTGCATGAGAAGGCCACCACTGTCGTCTCCCGAGAGTTCCTGCTCCGGCTGATCGCGGCCGTTCCCTATAAGATCCACACCGTGCTCACCGACGATGGAATCAGTTCACCACACCCGATGCCGGAGGCTCGGCCGTGCTGCTGATCAAAGAGGCTATCGCCAACGGCGAACGCTTCTGGGCGCATGCCTTCGAATATGCCTGCGCCACGAACGACATCGAGCACCGTACGACTAAGGCCAAGCATCCTTGGACCAATGGACAGGTCGAGAGGATGAACCGCACGATCAAGGACGCCACGGTCAAACGCTTCTACTACGAGAGCCACGATCAGCTCAGGTAACACCTCGCCGACTTCGTTTGCCGCCTACAACTTCGCTCGCAGGCTCAAGACCCTCAAGCGCAGGTTGCGCCGCCCTGCGCCGAACTGGAACTCGGTCGGGCTTGAGCAGCTCGTATCGATCAAGCGATCAAAAACCCGCACATCTGGCGAAGTCCTAGATGATTTCGGCACATTCTTTCGAGCGCACGATGCGATGAAAGGCTGATCGGAACTTTGCTTCCGCATTCTTGGCAGCCGAGGTTGGTTGGAACATGTCGCCCCGAGTCGAACGCATTCACAGCGATGAGCGTCTCCCGGCCGAGGTCAACGTCGTCATCGTCGGCGGCGGCATCCTCGGCTCTACGGCCGCCTATTTCCTGGCGAAGCGTGGCCTCTCTGTGGCTCTGCTCGAGAAGGGCCACGTCGCCTGTGAACAATCGAGCCGAAATTGGGGTTGGTGCCGCCAGCAGAACCGCGATCGGCGCGAACTGCCGCTCTCGGTGATCTCCATGCGACTGTGGGACGAGCTGACGCGCGATATCAATCGGGACCTTGGATTTCGACGCTGCGGTCTCGTCTATGCGACTCACGACGAGGCTGTGCTCGCCGGCTGGGAAAGGTGGCGCGAGGTCGCCAGGGAGTACGAGGTCGACACCCGCATGCTGAGCCGGGCGGAGGTGGCGGAGCGCGTCCCCGAAGCGCGCGACAAATGGGTCGGCGGGACCTATTCGGACCGGGACGGTAAGGCCGAACCTGCGCTCGCCGCGCCGGCTATCGCCGATGGGGCCAGAGCTCTGGGCGCCACGATCCACCAGGAATGCGCCGCGCGGGCGCTCGACTTGGCCAATGGCAAGATTGCGGGCGTGCACACGGAGAAGGGCTACATCAGAACCAGCGCGGTGCTGTGCGCCGCTGGCGCCTGGTCCTCGCGCTTCCTTAGGCCGCTCGGGATCAGTTTCCCCCAAGCGAGCATCCGGCAGACCGCGCTGCGTTCCACCCCGACAATCAACATAGGCGAGGCGGTCTCCACACCCTACTGCACGATCACGCGCCGACTGGACGGCAGCTATACGCTTGCGATCAGCGGCAAGGCGAACCTCGAAATCACGCCCCAAGCTATCCGGTATAGCCGGGAATTCATGCCGCAATTCTTGCGTCGCCTGAAGAACGTCAGGCTCGGCATCGGCCAATCGTTCCTTTCGGGGCCGGATTCAATGCCGGCGCTGCTGACCAGCGACGATCGGATCTTCGAACAGAATCGGGTGCTGGATCCTCCACCGTTGAAATGGCTGGTAAGCCAAGTGGTGGAGAGTGTCCGGAAGACCTTCCCCCAACTCCGCGACATAGAGATCGATAGTGCGTGGGGCGGCTTCGTCGATTGCACGCCGGACGCAGTGCCTGTGGTGTCGCAGGTGGACGGGGTGAAAGGCCTCGTCCTCGCGGCGGGCTGCTCGGGCCACGGCTTCGGTTTGGGCCCGGGGCTTGGCTATCTGGCCGCAGAGCTTGTCGTAAACGACACGCCTAGCGTCGATCCTACACCGTTCCGCCTGTCGCGTCTGGTCGACGGCTCGAAGCTGGACATCGCCGCTATCTGAAGATCAGCCGGAAGTCAGGCCTGACGCGCACCAACCGAAGTCAAGGTGTCAGCAGACGGGTGAGCGGAATCCCCACGTTCCCTCGCAGTCAAGTCTCCGGGTGCATGAGCGCAACGTGGTAGGAGTTGCACCAGAATCCGCTCGGGAGAGCGCCGCGCTCGGTCGACCTTCCCGGTCGGCAGCACCATGTTGGACTGTGGCCGTGTCACCGTCAGTCCCTTGATTCCCGAGAATCCATCCGCGAGTGCCTTGGCGTTGGCGTGATCCTCAGCCAGGCGTTCGACATGATGGTCGAGCGCGCACAGTCCCGCCGCTGCAACTATTCCTGCCTGCCGCATCCCTCCGCCGAGCATCTGTTTCTGATCGTTGAAGCGGCATCGGCGGGGTTGGGCGTTGCCCCTCAGTCCCATGGTCCTTGCAACCGACGACATAGATAGAGAACGGCTCATCGCACCGGCCGGCTTCGATTCCGACGGAAGCCACTACGGGCTCATATGGATAGGACAAACTGAACTGTCTGGGAAAGCTCACGATCTTGCTCGATGGCTGGAAGCAGAATGCAAGATTTCGTTTGGCTAAGCAGGTATGCAGTAGATGTCGGTCAAATCCCTCGTGCGCCAGATCAGCGGTGGGACGCCTCAGCGCGGATCAACGCCTCGGCCATGTAGAGATCCTGTAGGGAGATGCCGGAGCTGTCGAAGACGGTGATCTCTTCGTCGGAGCGGCGTCCCGGCGCACGGCCTTCGATCACATCGCCGATTGGCGTCACGATGAGCGTGCCCGCCTCGACCGACTCGCGCACATGCTGGAACTCGCCGATTTGAATGGACTGGGAAGGCAGGTCGCAGAACAGGCTTGCCCTCGACAACAATTCGCTCGCCAATTCGCGCTTGCCTGGGGCATCCGAACCCATGCTCACGATATGAGTTCCGGGTTTCACCCACGTCGCATCGAACAGCGGTTCGCGCGAGGGTGTCGCCGTCACCACGATGTCGGCCGCGCGTACGGCTTCTTCGGCCGGTACGGCGCGTGCAGTCAGGCCGTGGTCCCCGATCCGGTCTACGAAAGCGTCGCGGCGTGGTGAGGGACTGGCCACGACCAACACGGTCTCGATGGGGCGGATGCGAGCAAGGGCTGTCACCTCGAAACCCGCCTGATTGCCTGCGCCGAAGATCGCCAGAAGCTTGGCTTGCTTCCGCGCAAGAAGATCGGCCGCAACCGCGTCGGCGGCGGCCGTCCTGTAGGCGTTAACCTTACCGGCCTCAATCACCGCACTGAGTCGTCCTGTGTCCTGGTCGAGCAGCACGATGGTGGAGTTGTGACGGGGAAGGCCACGTGCCGGATTGCGCGACCAGAAGGAGCCGATTTTCACGCCGGTAAGGTCGTTCGACGAACCGGATTTGATTGAGAAGGTATTGGTCGCCTCCCGTGCACGCCCGAGAACCGCGGGAAAGACCAGGCTCTGTTTCGAAGCGGCAGCAACGAGAGCTCTCCGCACGGCGTCGAAAGCCAGTTCATGGGTGACCAGGGCGGCTGACTCCTCTTCGCTGATGTAGATCATCCCGAATACCTCCTGAGCAACAAGCGGTTCATCGTTGGGGCGTGTTGCGACTGTGCGATTGCGGGGGCTTGGATCGCGTCCGTTGTGAACCGTGCGGGCGCAACACGGATCGCCAAACGATGAAAGCGAGGCGATACGAGGCCCGGATATACTTCGCCCGCTTTGCGCAGTTTGGTAAGCCGAGGAATGGCTCAAAACGAATAATCTCGCTGATCTGAACGGGCAAAACAGCAGCGAAATCTGTGCGCCGGACGCCACCTTGAGGTTCGATCTCTGGGTAAATCGAAGGCGTCTTGCGCATGGCCGTTGGGCTTAACAATCACATCGTCGGCGATCCGACCGAGCTGACCGCGTTCGAGACCAGCCATGTGCCGGGCGCGCTGAAGCTGTCGCAGGAAATGGGCTGGCCTTACCGCAGCGAGGACTGGGAGTTTGCTGCCAGGGTGGGCGAGGGCCTTGTTCTTGAGCGTTCAGGCGAGGTGATCGGGTCGGCAATGTGGTGGAACTACGGGCAGGCCTATGCCTCGGCCGGGATGATCATCGTCACCCGCTCCGCGCAAGGCGGCGGCAATGGCTCGCGGCTCTTCAACGCGTTGCTTGAGGCGACGGAAGGTCGCAACGTGCTGCTCAATTCGACCGAAGATGGGCTGACGCTCTACAGGCGACGCGGCTTCACCGTTTGGGGCACCGTGCTTCAGCACCAGGGCCAACTGAACGTCCCCGTACCCGCGAAGGCCTGCGCCGACATCAGGCCGGCGAAGGTATCAGACCTGCCGGCACTCCGCGCCTTCGACGAACGGGCCACCGGAATGCCTCGCGGGCCGATGGTCGCTGCGCTTGCCGATGTGGGCGACGTGGTGGTGATCGACCGTCGTGGACGGGTCACCGGTTACGTGATCGCCAGGAAATTCGGGCGCGGCTACGTTGTCGGCCCAGTGGCCGCCGAAAGCGCAGAAGACGCGCAACGCCTGATCCTAGACCAGCTTTCGAGGCTCCACGGCCAGTTCGTGCGCATCGACGTCTATGCCGAGCATGGATTGGGCGACTGGTTGGAAAGCCTTGGCCTTGTCAGGGTCGGCGGAGCCACCGCCATGGTCAAGGGGCGGCGACCAATGCCCGACGGTGCGGCCTGCACGTACGCCCTGGCGAACCAGTCCTTCGGTTAGTGATGAGGAACATCGAGAACATGGAAACGAACGCGAAATCGCTGGAACCGGTCCAAAAGATCGATGGCCTTGTCACACCGTCGCTGCTGCTGGATCGCGGGAAGCTCGAGCGCAACATAAACCGTCTCGCCGACCACGCCAGGAAGCTTGGCGTTGTGTTGCGCCCGCACATGAAGACGGCCAAGAGCATTGACGTCGCCCGACAGGTCTTCCCCACTGAACCCGGCCCGATCACGGTCTCGACAATCGCCGAGGCGGAATATTTCGCTGACCACGGCTATCGCGACATGACCTATGCGGTCGGCCTGTCGCCGGCCTCGGCTCTGCGCGCCTCGGAGCTCTGCCGCCGCACCGGCGTCGACCTGAAGCTGCTGCTTGATACCGTTGAACAGGCCGATGCCCTGGCCGATGTGCGCAAGGCCACGGGCGTTACTCCATCCGTGTTCATCGAACTGGATTGCGACGACCATCGCGGTGGACTGAAGCCGGACGATCCCAAGCTCATCGAGGTCGCCGACCGGGTGGTCGCGGCGGGCGCCCACCTCGTCGGCGTCCTCGCCCATGCGGGCGAGTCCTATGGTTTGAGCACGCCCGACGCGCTGGTGAAGGCGGCAGAGAACGAGCGTTCGGCCACGGTGCGAGCCGCCGAAATTCTGCGCACTCGAGGCCACGCCTGCCCGATCGTCAGCCTCGGCTCGACGCCCACCGCACACTTCGCCGAGAATCTCGATGGCGTCACCGAACTGCGCGCCGGTGTCTACATGTTCTTCGACCTCGTCCAGCACGGAGTCGGGGTCTGTGCCGTCGACGACATCGCGATTTCAGTGCTGGCCACGGTGGTCGGCGTTAAGCCGGAGAAGGGCTGGGTGCTTGTCGACGCGGGGTGGATGGCGCTCTCGCGCGATCGCGGCACCGCGAGCCAGCGGGTAGATCAGGGTTACGGCCTGGTATGCGACGAGGCGGGTCGCGTGCTCGAAGACGTGATCGTGTCACAGGCCAGCCAGGAACACGGCATCCTGGCGATCCGCAGCGGCTCGGCCAAGAGCATGCCAGACCTTCGGGTCGGTGCCCGGGTGCGGATCCTGCCAAACCACGCCTGCGCGATGGCCGGCCAGCACGATTTCTACAGCGTCGTCAACGGAGGAAGTCCGGAGATCGACGCGCAGTGGGAGCGGATCCGCGGCTGGTAGAAGTTCCGATCTCCACGCTTTGCATGGCGTCGATGCAAGCTGACGCTCAGGTGGTGTAAAGATGAAACTGACGTCCTACTGGCTTGATACGTCCCAGCCGTTCGATCGAGGTTCGCCCAAGCCCCTCGAAGGCCGTTACGACGTGACCGTGATGGGTGGCGGCCTGACCGGATCCTCCGCAGCGCTGGCCCTTGCCAAAAAGGGGGCCCGGGTCGCCCTGCTCGAGGCCCAAACGATCGGCAACGCCGCATCCGGCCGCAATGGTGGCATGTGCAACAACGGCTTTGCCCAGAACTACGGGGTCATGGCCGGCAAGTACGGCAAGGATGCCGCCAACGCGATGTACAAGGCCTTCGATGCCGGCGTCGACATGGTCGAGCGGCTGGTGCAGGAAGAACGGATCGACTTCAGCTTCGCCCGGGTCGGCAAGCTTAAGCTTGCCGCCAAGCCCGAGCACTACGACATGCTGGCGCGCAGCCAGGAGCTCTTGGCGGCCAATGTCGATCCCGAAACGCGGATGATAGCCCGCCCCGACCTGCGCAGCGAGGTTGGGACCGACCGTTACCACGGGGGGCTGCTTTTTCCCAAGAGCGCCAACATGCATGTCGGTCGTTTCGTACGCGGCCTAGCAATCGCGGCGGCGCGGCGCGGCGCGGAGATCCACGAACACGCACCCGTCACGGCTCTGCGCAAGGTCGCCGACGGGCATGAGGTCGAGACCTCCAAGGGCAGGATCGTCGCGCGCCAGGTCCTGCTGGCGAGCGGCATCTCCCAGGTCGGTCCGCTCGGATGGATCCGCCGTCGCATCGTGCCGGTCGGCGCGTTCCTGATCGTGACGGAACCGCTGTCCCCTTCGAAAATCGAGCGCCTCATGCCGGCCCGTCGCAATGTCGTCGACACGCGCAACCTCGTCGTCTACTGGCGGCTGACCCCGGACAATCGCATGCTGTTCGGCGGGCGGGTCCGGTTTGCGGGGTCCAACCCTCAATCAGACGAGAAAAGCGGCCGCATTCTGAAGGCGACGATGGTTGACGTCTACCCCGAACTGGCCGGCGCCCGGGTCGACTACTGCTGGGGCGGGTTGGTCAACATGACCCGCGACCGCCTGCCCCGCGCCGGAGAGCGCGACGGTATATACTACTCGATGGGATACAGCGGGCACGGCACGCATATGTCGACGCTGATGGGCAGCATCATGGCCGAGGTCATGGACGGGCGCCCAATCTCAACCCCTGGAAGGATTTCAACTGGCCGGCGATCCCCGGATATTTCGGGCGTCCCTGGTTCCTGCCAATCCTCGGCGCCTACTATCGGATGAAGGACCTCGTGACATGACCACGCCCCTCGAGCACCTGTCTCGCAACGGCCGCCTCGGCACATTCTTCATCGACGGCGAATGGCGCGCGCCCAGGGGCACTGGCCAGGCCGCCGTCACGAATCCGGCGACGGAAGAAGTGGTGACGCAATTTCCGCTCGGAAATGGCGAGGACGTGGACGCCGCCGTTTCCGCGGCCCGCCGGGCATTCGCCACCTGGAGCCGGACCGAGCCGGAATATCGCGCGGGGTTGCTCGATCGTCTGCAGGCGCTGCTCGAGGCTCGCACCGAGCTGCTTGCGCAATGCCTGACCCTCGAAATGGGCGCGGCGATCGCATATGCGCGCACCGCGCAGGTGCCGCTGGCGATCGCCCATGTGCGGGTCGCTCGCGAGGTCCTGACGGCCTTCCCCTTCGTCGAGCAGCGCGGTCACACCGCCGTCACTCGCGAACCGATCGGGGTCTGCGCGCTGATCACACCGTGGAACTGGCCGCTCTACCAGATCACCGCCAAGGTCGCGCCGGCACTCGCCGCAGGCTGCACGGTCGTGCTGAAGCCGAGCGAGCTTTCTCCGTTGAGCGCCCTCCTGTTCGCCGAGGCGATCGAAGAAGCCGGCTTCCCGGCCGGTGTCTTCAACCTCGTCAATGGCGACGGCCTTTGCGTCGGTGCGGCTCTCGCCTCCCATCCGGATGTCGACATGATTTCCATTACCGGCTCCACCCGCGCGGGCATCGCGGTGGCCCAGGCGGCAGCGCCGACGGTCAAGCGCGTCGCGCAGGAGCTCGGCGGCAAGTCGCCGAATGTGATCCTCCCGGACGCCGATCTCGATCGCGCCGTCTCGCTGGGCATCGCCGCCGCCTTCCGCAATCTCGGCCAGTCGTGCAGTGCGCCGACTCGTATGATCGTGCCGCGCGCGCAACTTTCCGAGATCGAGTCGATTGCCAAGCGGGCCGCGGACGATATCGTTGTCGGCGATCCTCTCGCGGCGACCACCACCCATGGCGCAATCGCCAACGGCGCCCAGTTCGACCGGGTTCAGACGATGATCGGCGTCGGCATTTCGGAAGGCGCGAAGGTCGTCGCCGGCGGACAGGGCCGTCCCGGCGGTCTGAATGCCGGATTCTACGTCAAACCGACGATTTTTTCCGAGGTGCGCACCGGCATGCGTATTGCCCAGGAGGAGATCTTCGGCCCGGTTGTTTGCGTTATTCCTTACGAGACAGTGGACGAGGCCGTCACCATCGCCAACGACACCGTCTATGGCCTCGGGGCGCATGTGCAGGGCAAAGACATGGACGTCGTCAAGGACGTCGCGTCGCAAATCCGCGCCGGGCAGGTGCATCTCAACTACCCGGCGTGGGACCCTCACGCGCCGTTCGGCGGCTTCAAGCAATCCGGAAACGGACGCGAGTACGGTCTCGAGGGCATGCTGGAGTATCTCGAGGTCAAATCGATCCTCGGCTATTTCTAGGCGTCTTCTCGCCAGGCGCAGGGACGCGCGCCAGTGGCGCCATCTATTCCAACAGGCTGCCTTCGGTGAGCTCCGCACATTGCGGTATGCGGTCTAGCCTGCGACCTTGATGAGCGCTTGCTCCATGGATGCAAGGAAGTGGTCAACATGCTCGGCTTGGCAAACGAGCGGAGGGCGCACTTTAAGTGCATCCTCATTGGCCCCTGTTGTGCTGATAAGTACGCCGTCATCCCGCATCGCGTTGACCACATCCAAAGCCATTGCACGCCGGCCCGCAGCCGGTGTGTCCTCAGGCCCCATGTCGATGCCAAAGAAAAGACCGGCGTTTCGGATCGCACGAATTCCATGATGCTGCTTTGCGATCTTTTCCAGTCCGGCTCGGAGGCGCTGGCTCATGGCAAGCGCCTTTTGGGGAATTTGGTCACGCTGCAGGATCGTTAGCACGGCGTCCGCGGTCGCTATTCCAACGGTGTTTCCGGCGAACGTGTTCGAGTAGCGCGCGGTGGCGCCAAACTGCTCCATCGGGGCTCTGCGACCAACGACGGCGCCAATTGGAAATCCGTTGCCCATCGGCTTGCCGAGGGTAACAAGATCCGGAACGATCCGGTGCCGCTCGAAGCCCCACATATGGGAGCCAGTTCGGCCGAAGCCCGGTTGAACTTCGTCGGCAATGACGAGGCCACCTGCCTCCCGCACCACCGTAGCTCCGCCGGCAATAAAACCAGGAGGATCTGCCCATACGCCATCGCTGGAAAAAATACTGTCGATGAGCAGGGCCGCAACGCCTATGCCACGACGGTTCAGATCCGTGATGGCTGATCGAATCTGTGCCTCGAAAAAGTCCGCAGCCTGGGCCTGCGGCACGCCCGCCGGCCCGGGTAGGGATACCATGCGCACGAACGGGCTGAGCTTGACGGCGTCGCCCAAGTTCGGCGAAACCGCGGCGGTAGCCGCACTCGTGCCGTGATACGCATAGGAGGAAACGATCACGCCTTCGTTGCCGCTCGCAAATCGCGCGATACGCAGGGCCAGATCGTTGGATTCACTCCCCGTGCAAGTAAAGACCACCCGGTCGAGCTCGTTTGCGAAAGTATCGACCAATCGCTCGGCATAGTCGACAAGTTTTGGCTCGAGATAGCGCGTGTTGGCACTTATCCGGCCCGCCTGCTCAGCCATTGCGGCGTTTACTTCCGGGTGGCAATGGCCGAGAGACGGCACGTTATTATAGAAGTCAAGATAGGCCCGCCCGTCAGGATCGTAGAGCCACATGCCTTCGCCGCGAACGAAGTGCACGGGCCGGCGGTACTGGAGCCGATAAGAGGCCCCCAGAACGTCGTCACGGCGAGCAATTAGCTCGGACTCGCGCCTGGGAAGATCGGATTCGCCAGGTCTGTAGCGATTCGGCATGAGATCGGTGGACATGTGCAGCTGCCTATCTGAACGAGTACCTTGATCAATTCACGGTTCGGCGACCGTGCCTGTCGGGCGAACCGATATGCCGTTGCAGCAGGACGACGACATTGCCGCCTGGACTGCCGCCTCGCCCGATGCGACACCAAGTGGCGTCAGGATGGAGAGGCCATGCTCGGCACGCGCGACGTTCTTTTTGATGTACTGGGCGTCGACCGGAAAAAGGTGGGAGCGCCAGTAATTGACCAGGATCAAAGCGCTTTGTCGCGCCCGCATCAATCCGACGAGCAGTCTTGCTTCCAGCGCCGAAATTGCAGTGACCGAGGCATAGCCGGCGATAAGATGTTCGGCCCCACCCAAAGGAAGGTCCGGATCCGTCACGGCGTGACTTGCCGCGATCGCCAGATCCTGGATCCTGGGGCTCCAGCAGCCATCGCCAAAATCGATGAAACCCGTTCCCTGGGCAGTCGTCATCATATTGAATGGGCTGGGATCATTATGGGTGACCTGCCACGCCACGTTCGAGATTTGTGGCTCAACAAACTCCACATAGTCCGCCATCGCGACGCGAACGCTGTCGGCAATGCTCCCGGATGGGAGGTATTGCGCTAGTTCCATCAACCGCGACCAGCACCCGACATGCCAAAGAACGGGGCGGCGGGCCGCGGGCACGTTGACTTGCGCAAGGGCCAAGTCCAGCCGGGCCAGAGCGCTGCCAGTTCGAAAAAGCAGGTCCGGAGTGGGCACCGCCTTGTGCAGCGGAACGCCTTCGATCCGGGTCTGCAAGTACCCGCATACCCCTTCTTCCTCAAACATCAACGCGCCGCTGCTGGTGCGGAGCACTTCGGGTGCAACGAAGCCCGCGGCCCCTTGCAATCCCGCCATGGTGGCGCTTTGGAAACGAAAGCTGTCGACCGCCTCCGGTCTTGTCGACGTCTTCAGGATCAGTCGGCGGCCGTGCGACAGGTTGACCTCAACGGTGCGCTCGACCTCGGAGCATAATGTCGCCATCGATCCCGCCAATCCGTAGTGACGCTTAAGCAATGCCGCCGACATGTCTGGTTCCGCGGAAGCCGGCCGCATGGCCAGGATTGCGGCGGCAGTGTGAAAATAGGCTTCGGTTGAGGCTGCCGCGTAAGGCAGATGGTCGCGTCCCGCAGCCATGGAGCCATTGGGCTGACCTGCTTCTTCATCGGAGACCAGATGACTACAAGCACCCAACTCGAAAGATCCTCGCCTGCTGGATACTGGTGTTCTTCATGCTGCGAGAGGCTGAGCGGTCCAGCCAATAAACCCGCGCCCCATCCTCGCCCTCAGATCCCGAAAACGCCCGGTAGCTCCGTCACATCGCGGATTTCGGTGTACTCGTAATAAGGGTTGGCCGGCTCATGGCCGCGATTAACCCAGACCTTGCTCTTGACCCCTAGGTCATAGGCAGACATCAGGTCGTGGCGGAAAGACGAGGAAACGTGAGTTATGTCCTCCGGGCCGCATCCCAGCATGTCGAACATATATTCGAACGCCTTGAAGTGCGGCTTGTAAGCCCCCGCCTGTTCAGCGGTGTAGACGGCATGAAATGGCGCGCCGAGTTTTGCCACGTTCGACGGAATTTGGGCCATCATGGAGTTCGAAAGAATAACCAGCGGAATTTCCTTGGCTAGTTTAGCCAAGCCCTCGGGAACGTCCTGATGCGGCCCCCAGGTCGGGATGCGGTTGTAGATCGTTTCAGCGTCTTCGGCACGGAATGCGACGTTGTTGCGGCGGCACGTGCGCTCCAGTGCGTTGTGAACGACATCGGCATAGGGCTTCCAGTCCTGCAACACCTCATCGAGGCGGTAGGCTTGGAAGTTTCTGATGAATTCGTCCATACGCGGCCCATCCAGAAGATGACCGAACAGATCCCGAGCGGCTCCCGCCATTTGGAAATTGATCAGCGTGCCGTGGCAATCAAAAGTCACGTATTTCGGCCGGAAGCGATCCATGTCCTTGGTTCCTGTCAATCTGCCGTGTTAGCCGAGCATAGCCGCAGGCGTTTGGCAGAATGTGCCGCAATACATGGTCGTTCGGCAGAAGGGCCCTCCGGTCTACCGCAATCGAAGCACGATCTTCCGCAGTACTGTTTCTTTCGCCCCTCCTGAGCCGAAACCGACCTGTAGCGCTCGCACAGTGTGCTGAGCCGAGCCGAATAGATCAGGGCGGCCCGCGTCCGATTGTCGCTCGATAGGCACGCCAACCCCTGGCCAAGGCCCATCCTTCGTGTTCGCGGGCGACGGCTGTACTCCATGACCGACATTAGGCGCAAAGCTGACCAATCGGGCGGTCCTTTGGCCCAAAGCCACACTGGTCATCAATGATGGGAATGCCGCCTCGAACGCATCCGTTGCACTAGACGGGACATACTCGAAGCGCCGACACGGCAAACCAAACCTTGGTGATTGCGCGGTGAGACGCGTGAAGCCCCGCCGACCGTTCCCCAACATAATCCGGTCGCGATCGAACGTGCGCCGTTCAGCGGGATACCGCCTCGGGTGACCGTGCACACTCAGGTGGCCAAATGCGGGCTCTAATTCCGCGTCGGAGACGTTTGTGTCGCTGTTCAGCGTGCTCTTGGATATGATATGGCAATTACCTTATCAGTCGGTCCAGTGGGGCATTGGACCGACTGAGAGCAAAAAAAGCGCCACGAAATGAAATACTTAGACAGGCGATTTGCCATTGCGCCTATGATGGATTGGACGGACCGGCATTGCCGGTTCCTCCATCGCCAGTTGACGCGCCGGGCATTGCTCTACACCGAGATGGTAGTGGCCGACGCGGTCATCCACGGCGAGCGCGAGCGCTTGCTCGGCTTCGATGGTACGGAACATCCGGTCGCGTTGCAGCTCGGCGGCTCCGATCCGCAGAAGCTTGCCGAGGCGGCCCGCATCGGCGAAGCCTTCGGCTATGACGAGATCAACCTCAATGTCGGCTGCCCGTCCGACCGCGTCCAGTCGGGTACGTTCGGCGCCTGCCTGATGAAAGCACCAGTCCTTGTCGCCGATTGCGTGGCGGAGATGAAGGCTGCTGTCAGCATCCCCGTCACCGTCAAATGCCGCATCGGTGTCGACGAGCAGGATCCTGAGCCGGCGCTCGATGCGCTGGCGGACGGGGTTTTCGCGGCCGGCGCAGATGCGCTGTGGGTGCATGCCCGCAAAGCGTGGCTGGAAGGACTGAGCCCGAAGGAAAACCGCGACATCCCGCCGCTCGACTACAACAGGGTGTATCGGCTGAAGGCCAAAAACCCGAACAAATTCATCGGCATCAACGGCGGCATTCAGTCGGTAGACGAAGCGCTTCGCCATCTTGATCATGTCGATGGTGCCATGCTCGGACGCAGCGCCTATCACACGCCGGGCATTCTGGCAGCCGTCGACGCCACGTTTTACGGTGACAAACCCAACCCGTTCGATTTTGCCGCGCTGATCGATGCCATGGCGGATTATGCGGCGCGCCATATCGAGCGGGGCGGGCGGCTTGGCCATGTCACCCGTCACATGGTCGGCTTATTCCACGGCCTGCCCGGTGCGCGCCGCTACCGGCAAATCCTTTCGACCGACGCGACAAGGCCCGGGGCCGGACCGGATGTGCTGAAGGCGGCTTTCGCTGCTGTCGATTTCGGCGGGACGGACGCCGAAGCAGCCTGACTTGTTCAGTCGCGCAAGATCTGCGGCCGGTTGCGCGTCTTGCGCAGTCCGTTCAGCAATACAGGGGACCGTCGATGGCTGGGGCAAGCCGGTCAAGCTAAGCGGCGCTCGCCCGCTCGCCGTCCTGCATTTCTTCTCTGATCCCGCGTGCTGCGCCCCGGACGCGCAGCGCATCGCGCTTAGGCGGCGCCTGGAATGTGCGGCGATATTCGTGCGTGAATTGCGAGATGCTCTCGTAGCCCACCTCGAATCCGGCGCTGGTTGCCGAAAAACCTTCATCGAGCATGAGGCGGCGTGCTTCGATTAGGCGAAGCCGCTTCTGGTATTGTCCCGGCGTCAGCGACGTCATGTGCTTGAAGTGCTTGTGGAAGGCCGTGAGGCTCATTGCCGCTGCTGCCGCTAAACGCTCGACGGGAACACGCGATCGATACTCGGCTCTAAGAATCGCGATGGCCGCCGCGAGACGACTCGCGTGGCTGTCCGGATCCGCCAGCGACCGCAGGGCTGCGCCGTGCTGACCGGATAGGAGCCAATAATGCAGCTCATGCATGATTCCGGGGCGCAGGAGCGAAATGGAATCCGGTCGGTCCAGCAAGCGCATCAGCCGCACTGCGCAATCCAGAATCGCGGCATTGGTGTCCTCAACGAACAAGGTGCGTGTCTCTGACGGGCGCTGCGCACGCACGATGCCCAACTGCGCCGCGACCTCGCGCAGGAGCGTCATCTCGAGTTCGACCGCGACGGCCAGATAAGGCTCGCGCTGGCTTGCCTGCACGATGCGTCCGGCGACCGGCATGTCCGCGCTCACGATCACGGACTGCCCGGCGGTGAAGACTTGCTGCTCCCTGCCCACGGTCATCAGCTTAGCGCCCTGCAGAACCAGACAAACCAGCGGCCGATAGACCGAATGCAAGTCGCGATGTGGTGACTCGACGCACATCATCCGCAGACCCGGCACTGGCGTCAGCGCCAGGCCATCTCGGTTTGCATGGCGGGCGGCATAGGTGTGAACGGCATGTTTGAGGACGTCCATGCAATGTCTCCTGCAGCGGCGCGATCCTGGCGATCCTAGCATGCGGGCGGACAAACATCACCTGGGCTGCAGGATCGAGCAAGTTTTGCGCATGCGTTGGCAAGCTGTCGACCGCATCGCTTGGTAGGAAATGTCCCAACCGAACAAGCCCGCTCGACAAGGAAGGGAATTCATATGTCTGGACAGAATGAAGTACCGAGACGAGCCGTGCTGGCGGCTGTCGCCATGGCTCCCGTAGCACTCGCGGTGGGCGCCGCCCACGCGCAAACGACCGGCCAGGCGCCGGTGTCGCTCGGCAAGGTCGCCCTGGTGACAGGTTCTTCCCGGGGCATCGGCGCCGCGACGGCCAGGCGTCTCGCTCGTGACGGCTATGCCGTCACCGTCAATTGCGAAAAGAACCGCGGTCTCGCGGCCGTCGTAGTCCGGGATATCGAGGCAGATGGCGGGCGCGCCATCTGGGTGCAGGCTGACGTCAGCGACCCAAGTGCGGTACAACGCCTGTTCGAGGAAAACGAGCGCGCGTTCGGCGGCGTCGACGTCGTCGTGAGCAATGCCGGCATCATGCGGCTCGCGCCTTTCCGCGACATGACCGACGCCCACTTCAGCCGGATGGTCGACGTCAACCAGAAGGGCAGCTTCTAGGTGCTGCGCGAGGCGGCGCGGCGCGTGCGCGACGGCGGCCGGATCATCGCGCTGTCCTCGAGCATCACTCAGCTGCGCAGCCCGACCTATGGAGCCTACGCCGCCACCAAGGCCGCGCAGGAACTCTTTGCGAACGTCCTCGCCAAGGAGCTCGAGGGGCGCATGATCTCGGTGAACGCGATGGCGCCGGGCCTAGTGAACACAACACTCTTCACCGACGGCAAGACCCCCGAGCAAATCGCCGGTTTCGCCGCTCGCACGCCGCACAAGCGGCTGGGCGAGCCTTCCGACATCGCCGACGCAATCGCGGCGCTCTGCAGCGGGGACGGTGCCTGGATCAACGGGCAGACGGTATTCGCAAACGGCGGGATCGTTTGACCCGATTGGCTGGAATAGATGGAGCACAGAACGATGAAAATGACGGGAAACACCATCCTCATCACCGGCGGCGGATCCGGGATCGGGCGGGAACTGGCGCTGCGCTTCAATGCGCTTGGAAACACTGTGATCATCGCGGGACGGCGCAAGGAGGCGCTCGAGCGGACGATCGCCGGGCGTGAAGGCATGCACGCCATGGTCGGGAATGTTGAAGATCCGGAAGCAATCGCAGCATTTGCCAAGCGCGTAGTCGCCGAGCACCCGGCGCTCAACGTGCTCATCAACAATGCCGGCATCATGCGCCGCGAGGATCTGACCAGGACCCGCGATCTGCGCGACGCGGAGGAGACGATCGTCACCAACTTGTTCGGGCCGATCCGCCTCAGCAATGCGCTAATCGACCATCTGGCGGCCCGGCAAAATGCCGTGATCGTCAACGTCTCGTCAGGCCTGGCCTTCGTGCCGCTGACTGGCACGCCGACCTACAATGCCAGCAAGGCGGCGATCCATTCCTATACGGTGTCGTTGCGCGAGCAACTCAGGGGCAAGGTCGAAGTGATCGAGCTTGCGCCGCCCGCGGTTCGCACCGAACTCACGCCCGGCCAGTCGAGGCGCGAGGAGTATATGCCGCTCAAGGCGTTCATTGACGAGGCGATGGCGTTGTTCAGCCGGGAGCCGACCCCCAAGGAGATACTGGTGGAGCGCGTGGGCTTCCTGCGCTGGGCGGAGCGGGACGGCCGGTTTGATCAAGCGGTCGAGATGCTCAACGCTCACTGAGCGGCGCCGAAGCAGCCTGACTGTTCAATCGCGCAAGATCATGCGGTCGCCGCGCACGTCGAAACCGGACAGTGAGCCGATGAAATTCATGCCGAGCAGGCTCTGGCCGAGCATGCCGGGCGCGGCGATCATGATCGGCATGTCCTTGCGCACGATCCCGCCGATCGCCAATTCGTCGGTTCTCACAGCGGCGGCGCGCGCCATGCCGTTGGCGGTGGAAACCGGTATGGTGAAATTGAGAGCGGCTGGATTAAACCCGGCCGCTTGCGCGTCCTGCGCGGTCAGCACGGTGCTGGTTGCGCCGGTATCGACCACGGCCCGGACCGGCGTGCCGTTGACCATGATGCGCGCTTCGAAATGGCCATTGCCGGCCTTGTCCAGGGTCACCGTGGCATGGCCGTCCTCAAGGCCCAATGCCAGCGGACTGCCGGGAACAAGGCCGGCCGTTACCCGGCTGGCGAAGTCCTGCAATTCATAACGATATTGGTAGCCGGCGATCAGTGCGAGCACGATGACGGCCCAGGTGCCCAGATTGCGGGCCATCGCGCCTAAGGGGCGGCCTGATCTGAGCAGGCCGGCGCCGATGAGCGCGACCAATGCGCCAAGCCAGATCAGCCGGCTGAAATCGTAATTCTCCACGCCGAATGTGCTGCCGGCGGAATCGTTGAGCATGAGCAGGACCACGCCTGCCCCGATCGCGATCATCAAAACCCAGTAAAATCGGTTCATATGTGGCTCACGAGAGAGCGTCGCGTTCGCGCGCGAGGCGGGTGCGGCGCGTTTCCCGGCGCGGTCTGCGTTCAACCGTTTCAAGCCGGGCCGGCAGCTCGGCCATGACGCTGCGGCGGATTTCAGGGGTCATGTCGATCCAGGCGCCGATTTCCTCGCGCGTACGGCCGCAACCGAAGCAGAAGCCGGTTTTCATATCGATCGAACAGACCAGGATGCATGGGGATTCGATGGCCGTCATGATATTCTCTCAGGGTTCCGTCAGGAATCCCTTGTCTCGCTTCCACATGGTGTAACGGCAAGGCCAATGCAAGCCCTCCGGAATGCGCCGCCGGCAACCGCTTTCGCGTCAATGCAGGGAGTTGTGCCGGCCAAGCGAGGCGGCTATGCCGCTCGCCAACTCTGGGAACGATCACCGACGACATGACCAGCGCGCTGCCCTTCGACGATTTTCGCAATCTTCTAGCGACCCTACCGCCGGCCGACACGGCGGCCGAAGCCCGCGTCCGTGCGCTGTTTGCCAAGGCCGACAAACCCAAAAGTTCGCTCGGCCGCATCGAGGACATCGCCGCGTGGCTCGCCGCCTGGAGCGGCCGTGCGCCGCCGGCGGTGAACCGTCCCCTGGTGGCGATCTTCGCCGGCAATCATGGCGTCGCACGGCACGGCATTTCGCCGCGGCCTATCGCGGCCACGGCGAACGCCGTCGAGCTTTGCGCGGCGGGCGGTGCTGCGGTCAACCAGATCTGCATTGCCAATGATCTCGGGCTGAAAGTGTTCGATCTTGCGCTGCACATTCCGACCGCCGACATCACCGAGGACGCAGCACTTGACGAGCGCGGCTGCGCTGCCACCATGGCGTTCGGTATGGAGGCGATCGCCGGCGGCACCGATCTGCTTTGCCTTGGCGACCTCGGCGTCGGCAATTCCATCATTGCAGCGACTTTATTTGCCGCACTGTTTGGCGGCAAGGGCGCCGATTGGGTCGGATCCGGATCGGGCGCCGATGCATCGATGCGGGCGCGCAAGGCGAAAGTGGTCGATGCCGCGCTAAGCTTCCACGGCACGGGTCTCAGGGACCCGCTGGAAGCGTTGCGGCGAGTCGGCGGCCGTGAGTTCGCAGCGATTGCCGGCGCCATCCTCGCCGCCCGGATGCAGAAGATACCCGTATTGCTCGATGGATTGGTGGCGACCGCCGCCGCCGCGACGCTGCATGCTGCCAACCCCGCCGCGCTCGACCATTGCCTTCTTGCCAGCCTGTCGCCAGAGCCTGCGCATGCTCGGGCCGCCGAGCGACTCGGCTTGCGCCCGCTGCTTGATCTCGGCGTAAGCCACGGCGAGGGGGCAGGGGCGGCACTTGCCGCGGGCCTGGTGAAAGCCGCTGCGCTCACCAGTTCGGGCATGGCGGCGGCGGTTCATTAAGCGTCTATCGCCGGCGCGCAGCAACGGCTTTGGTCGGCAGCGCCGGCAATTCCTCCATCACCCGGCTCAATGGGAAGATGGCGATCGCCTCGGTGCCTTCGCGCAGTTTGGAATGGAGTTCGAACTCGCCGCCATGCATGGCGAGCAGGCTTTGGACGATCGGCAGGCCAAGCCCGGTGCCTTGTTCGGCGCTCTTGATAGCGATGGAGCCCTGACCGAAGGCGGACAGCACGACCGGAATCTCGTCTTCCGGTATACCAGGCCCATTGTCTTTGACGGCAAGGTATTGGCCGCCGCCCGCCGTCCAGCCGACGCGCACGCGGATCTCGCCGCCAGTTCCGGTGAACTTGATGGCGTTCGACAAAAGATTGAGCGCGATTTGTCGCACCGCGCGTTCGTCGGCGAACAGGCGCGGCAAGGCGCTTTCGAAATCCTGGACGATACGGATATCCTTGTTGCGCGCCTTCAGCTCCATCATGTGACAGCAATCCTCGACGACGGAAAGCAGCATCATCGGCTCTTCATTGAGCTGATAGCGGCCGGCTTCGATGCGCGACAGGTCGAGGATTTCGTTGATCAGGTCGAGCAGATGCTGGCCAGAGTCGTGGACGTCGCGAGCATAGTCGCGATAGGTCGCGTTGCTCATCGGGCCGAGCACCTCGTTCGCCATCACCTCGGAGAACCCGAGAATGGCGTTGAGCGGCGTCCGCAACTCGTGGCTCATCGAGGCCAAAAACCGCGACTTTGCCAGATTGGCGTCCTCCGCCCGTCGCCGCGCTTCGTCCGACATCGATTTTGCGGTGTCCAATTCGGCGACCAGCGCATCCTTTTCGGAGCGGAACGAGAGCAACATCAAGGACGAGCGATTGAGCTGGCGCGCCACATAGGCGAAGAAGGGCAGCGAGACGATCAACAACCCGGCCATGATCAGTTCTGCCGGCATCCACTGGCTGGCGCCGGCATAGGCATAGGCCGCCACCGGAACGGCGAAGGTCGCCAGCAACGCACCGCGCAGCGATGACGCCGTGATCGCGGTCGCCGCCATGGCCAGCAGCAGCACCACCGCCTTGATCAGCTGGAACTGCTCGACCTGGCAAGCATCGCAACCGAGCCAGGCGAACCAGGCCCAGCCCAGGCCGCAAAGGAAATGGCCTATCAGGAAATCACCGTGCGTTTGCAGCGGGTTGAGTTCGGCAGCTTCCGTTCGGTCGACGCGGCTCGCCATGAACACGACGATGGCGTAGCAGATGAGTGTAAAAAGGGCCCAGACGCCAATTTCCTTACCCACTCCAGCAAACAGACCCGTCGCGGCGGTCGCCAGGACGAGAAGCGGAACGATAACCGCACCTCCTACCATGGCACGGGCGTGGAGTTTCAAAAGCTCGCGGTCGAAATCGGGATTTCCGACCTGCTGCGAAAGACGGTCGCGCGTCTTGCGCACCGCCCGCGCCACATCGCTGTTGCGATGGGTTTTCCGGCGGTCCACTATAAACTTGTCCGCTGTGGTCGAGCGTTGCGAGGGCATGAAGACTTCAATTTATGCGGGCAGCGGTTTCAATTGTTAAGCTACGTTCGAATGATTAACCAACGGTTTGCCATATGAGCCGTTCGTGGCCGCGGCGGCCGCGACAGCGATACGTCCCGCCGCGGCCGCGAAGCCTTTGGCGCCGGCTGGTGGACTACGCACTGGCCGTGCTTGTCCTCGGTCTGCTGATCCTTCTGGCAGCGCGCCTTGACCGGATCGAGACGCGCAAGACTGAGGGTGCCGCCGTCGTCAATGACGGCGATACGATCACGCTCGGTTCCGAGCGCATCCGCATGCGCGGTATTGATGCGCCGGAATATTCCCAATTTTGCCGCAAGGACGGCGCCGACTATCCCTGCGGCAAGCTGGCGCGGCAGTCGCTGGTTCGCCTGATATCAGACAAATCCGTCTCCTGCACCGGCTGGCAGCGCGACCGCTACGGCCGGCTGCTCGGCGACTGCAACGCCGGCGGCAAGGATCTCAACCGCGCCCAGGTCGAGGCCGGCTGGGCGGTTGCCTATGGGGATTTCGAAACTGAGGAAGCCGCTGCCCGCTCCGGCAAGGCCGGCATCTGGGCCGGCACTTTCGACGAGCCGCACGATTGGCGCGAGAGCCGCGATCACGAAGTGGTCGAAAGAAAGCACGGTCGTTTGGCTTCGATTGGCGATGCCTTGCGAGAAATTTTTCGCTTCCGGTGATGGTCAACCCTATAGTTTGTCGCAACAGACCTGATCAGATTCGCATCGTGCTTTCCGGAAATCGATCCCCGTTTTTGGGCCGATCCATAGGAGAAATGGAATGAAACTCTTCGACGGCGGCCGGGCGCCCAATCCACGGCGGGTTCGCGTCTTCCTTGCCGAAAAGGGGCTTGAGGTTCCTCTGGTGCCCGTCGACATGGGCGCGCTGGAGCACAGAAAGCAGCCAGTCAGTTCGCGCAACCCGCTGCAGCGCCTGCCGGTGCTCGAACTCGACGACGGCACCGTCATCACCGAATCGGTCGCCATCTGCCGCTATTTCGAGGAGTTGCACCCGGAACCAGCGTTGTTCGGACGCGGCGCGCTCGGCAAGGCGCTAGTCGAGATGTGGCAAAGACGCATGGAGCTCAACCTGCTCGGTTGCGTCGCTGCCGCGTTCCGGCACATCCATCCGGCGATGAAGGAATGGGAGATTCCACAAATCCCCGAATGGGGCGAGGCCAACAAGCCGAAAGCCGTCGGATTCCTGAAACTCCTCGACGACGAGTTGGCGAACCGGGAATTCGTCGCCGGCGATGCTTATTCGATCGCCGACGTCACCGGGCTGGTTGCCATCGACTTCATGAAGCCGGCGCGTATCAAGGTGCCGGAAGATTGTGCCAACGTGCTGCGCTGGCATCAGGCGATCTCCAGCCGGCCGAGCGCCGCCGCCTGAGAATGAGTTCCCGAGATTGAGCGAAGAGCTGGAAAACTTCGCGGCGAGGGTACGCGCCTGCCGTATCTGCGTCGAAAACCCGGTCGGCCGCCCGTTGCCGCACGAGCCGCGCCCGGTGCTCAGACCGTCGTCGAGCGCCAGAATCCTGATTGCCAGCCAGGCACCGGGCACCAAGGTGCATATGTCAGGCATGCCGTTCACCGACGCCTCCGGCGATCGGTTGCGGAACTGGCTGGGCGTCAGCAACGAAGAATTCTACGACACGACAAAATTCGCCATCGTGCCGATGGGCTTTTGCTTTCCCGGTCAGGATGCCAAGGGCGGCGACCTGCCGCCGCGCCGCGAATGTGCAGCGGCCTGGCGTGCGCCGCTGATGGCACTGATGCCGCGCATCGACCTGGTGCTGACGATTGGCAGCTATGCGCAATCCTGGCACATGGGCGCTGCGCGCCGGCCCTCGCTGACGGAGACGGTGATGGATTGGCGCACCATCTGGGGTGCGCCCAGCAACCCGAAAGTGCTGCCGCTGCCGCATCCGTCGTGGCGCAACACCGGCTGGTTGAAGCGCAATCCGTGGTTTGAAATGGATTTGCTGCCGTTTCTGAGATCGGAAATCCGCTATCGCCTCGGCTGAGGCGTGAGCAAGAAATCACTTGCTTTTGTGCCATTTGGCAGAAATTCTTTCTTGTGAATGGCCATAATAAGAAGGACTATAGCCAATCTATTCCTAGTCTATCCCCGTGGGAGCACCAAATGGACCGCCTTGATAGAAAAATCCTCCGTCTCTTGCAGGAGGACGCGACGCTCGCGGTCGCCGATGTCGCCAAGAAAGTCGGCCTGTCGACCACGCCGTGCTGGCGTCGCATCCAGAAGCTCGAGGAGGAGGGCGTCATCAAGCGGCGCGTCGCCATCCTCGATCATGAAAAGGTCAATGTGCGCGTCACCGTATTCGTGTCGATCCGCACCAATTCGCACAGCCATGAATGGCTGCGGCGCTTTTCGGAGGTCATCCAGGAATTTCCGGAAGTGGTCGAGTTCTACCGCATGAGCGGCGACGTCGACTATCTCTTGCGCGTGGTGGTGCCCGACATCGCTGCTTACGACGCCTTCTACAAGCGGCTGATCGCCAAGATCGAGATCCGCGATGTCTCGTCGTCGTTTGCCATGGAGCAGATCAAGTACACGACCGAAATGCCGCTGGACTACATGGTGCTGGACAAGGAATCGGGCGCCAACGCTGCCTGAGGATTGTTTGCTTAGTTCTTCTTTTTGTTGAGAAAATGCCATGGCGAGTTTGCCGGCTGCGTGATGGTGTCCGGCACCACATCGACATCCACCACTTCCGCCTTGCGCAGCGCGTAGCCCGACTGGATGACGCTCGCGCCGTCGAGAATGAAGAGCTGACTTTTCTCCATGCCCGGCTTCAGGGCACCGGTCACGGCAACCGGCTGGTAAGCCTCCGACATCCTGTAGGGATGCGCGGGCGTGACGAGGACGATCTGATTGGGCGGCGGCGTCGGCATGTGGCTGCACGCACCCGTCCACGGTACCAGCAGGAACTGGTAGACGAGATCGCCCTCGCGATCGACTGGCAGCGCGTACCCCGCTAGTTGGACGGTCTTGTCCCGCAGATTGAGAGACAGCGTCTCGCCATGATCAGGCATTTTTGCCGCGATCATCGGCAAACCGACACTTTCGGCAGCGGGCTGGCTCGCCGGACGCAGATCCTTCCAGAATATCCGCGCGGTTTCGGCGGAAGCGCTGCCCGCCGCGATGGAAATCAGCACGGCCGCCAGCGCCGCTGTCGATTTGAGACGATTGCTCATCGTGTGCTCTCCATTTGACAGGAGTAAAGCTGCCGTCGCCGACAGCGTCAACGTTCGAGCCGCATCACATGCCGGCGCGAGCCGGCCATGCCGATCTCGTGGAATCCGCGGGCCACGAACATTTCTCGGAAGCCCATGAAACGGTAACTCGGCGATGCCTGGTCGACCGGATAGGCCTCGATCGTCCTGGCGCCTTTGACGAAGGCGTGATCGATGGCCGCGTCGAGCAGTGCGGTTGCCAGCCCGCGGCTGCGCAATGCACTCGGCACATAGAAGCAGACGATCGACCAGACGCCCGCCTCGCTGTCGTCCTGTTGCGGCGACAGCTTGCGGTAGGTCTCGCGCGGCGCCACCGAACACCAGCCCATTGTCTTGCCTTCCCCATGAGCGACAATGCCGACCGGTGTGCCGGCCGCGATGAGCGCCGTCATGGCGCGTTTCCTCTCATCGTTGCCCAGGTGCTCACGGTTATCGAGATTGCGCCAGGCCATGCACCAGCAATATTTCGGGCCGCCCGCCTGTTCGAACAGATTTTCGAAATCGGCGCGCGTCGATCGCGTCACCTCAGTAAAGTGGATTTCGCCCCAGTCAGCCTTTCCTGGCGAGCCGCTCGAGCGTTTTGGCATCGGAAAGTTCCCTTGCAGCATCCTTGCCGATCCAGCGCGCCGTCTTGTCGGTCGAAACAGCCAGCTTTTGTGCCAGGGCAAGGGCAGCGCCGTGCAAATTCATCGATCGCTTGCCGATCGAACGAAGCGCCCAGTTCACCGCCTTCTTCACAAAATTGCGGCCGTCGGTGGCGTGCACTTCGATGATCGACAGGAAGTCGAGAAAGGTCGCCTCTGGTTCATTCTTCCGGTGGACCACCGACCAGGCCATCATGGCAAAAGCCGTGCGTCGAACGAATTCCCGTTCGTCGACTGCGAATTCGGCGATCAGTTCCCTCCAGCAATCAGTATCGACAAAGAGCTCGGAGACGCCGTCGACGATATCCCATGAATCGAAAGTCGCCGCCCATCGTCTTGCATCCGCGGCAGTGAACCGCTTCGGATCGGCCGTGACGGAAGCGATGAACTGCGCTTCCACGATGCCTGTCTGCCATAGCTCGAAGGCACGCTCATGGTTGCGCTTGATTTTCTTGGCAATCTGCCGCTGCACGCCATGCGAGATACCGAGCGCACGTTCGATCTTGATGCCGTAGCGCAGCATGCCAAGGCGGTTCTCCTCCGAGCCAACCGAGCGCAGGTGGTCGACAATTTCCTCGGCGCTGGCTTGAGGCGACAGCTCGGCCACGACAATACCTACTTTTCCAATCGCGCCAGCAAAGAGGACGTGTCCCAGCGTTTGCCGCCCATCCCCTGCACATCCTTGTAGAATTGGTCGACAAGTGCCGTCACCGGCAGCTTGGCGCCATTGCGGTCGGCCTCCGCCAGGCAGATGCCGAGGTCCTTGCGCATCCAGTCGACAGCGAAGCCGAAATCATATTTGCCGGCAGTCATCGTCTTGTGGCGGTTCTCCATCTGCCATGAGCCGGCCGCCCCCTTCGAGATCACCTCGATGACTTTCTCGATGTCGAGCCCGGCCTTCTTGCCGAAATGGATGCCTTCGGCCAGCCCCTGGACGAGACCGGCGATGCAGATTTGGTTGATCATCTTGGTGAGCTGGCCCGAGCCGGTCGGGCCCATCAGCCCGACCATACGGGCATAGGCATCGATGACAAGCTTCGCCTGTTCGAAAGCTTTCTGTTCGCCGCCGACCATGACGGTCAGCACGCCATTTTCGGCGCCGGCCTGACCGCCGGAGACTGGTGCGTCGAGGAACGAGAAACCGCCCAGTACCGCCTTCTCGGCCAGCTCGCGCGCGACTTCAGCGGAGGCCGTGGTGTTGTCGATGAAGATGGCTCCCTTCTCCATCGCCTGGAATGCACCCTCGGCTCCAATCGTCACAGCGCGCAGATCGTCGTCATTGCCAACACAGGAAAAGACAAAGTCCTTGCCGCCGGCCGCTTCTGCCGGCGTGTTGGCGGCACTCCCGCCATGCTGGGCAACCCATTGCTCGGCCTTTGCCTTGGTGCGGTTGTAGACAGTGACGTCATGGCCGCCCTTGTTCCTGAGATGTCCGGCCATTGGATAGCCCATGACGCCAAGACCGAGAAATGCCACCGATGCCATATTTTCGAATCCCTTCAAGCCGTGTTTTCCGGCCTTCTTAGCGGATCAGGCAAAGCTATGGGAGTCAGCGGTGCAGATGTATGGTAATACGCCGTTCTACCCACTCGACCGCGTGGCGGAGTATCTCGACAATGATCAGATAGATGATCGCCGCCCAGATATAGGACTGGAAGTCGAAAGTGCGCGAATAGGTGAGCTTCGTAATGCCCATCAGATCATAGACGGTGATGAGGGCCACGATGGCGGAGCCTTTGATCATCAGGATGATCTCATTGCCATAGGGACGCAGCGCCACGATTAGCGCCTGTGGCAGGATGATCTTGCGCAGTGTTTGCAGTTTGTGCAGGCCAAGCGAGGCAGCGCCTTCCCACTGACCCCTGGGGACGCTCTCGATTGCGCCGCGCAGGATCTCAGCCTGATAGGCTGCCGTATTGAGGGTGAACGAGAAAATGGCGCAGTACCAGGCTTCGCGAAAGAAGCCCCACAGGCCGAAAGCTTCAAGTGCCGGTCGAAACGAACCCACTCCATAGTAGATAAGAAAAACTTGGGTCAAAAGCGGAGTGCCGCGGAAGAAGTAGACATAAGCGTAGGCAAAGCTGGACAGGATCCGGTTCCTGGACATCCGCGCGTAGGCGACAGGAACTGAAAGGACGGCTCCCAACACGATCGACACAGCGACAAGCGTGAGAGTCACGCCCAGGCCAGAGATGTAGCCCGGGGCGTATTTTTGGAAGAGTTCGGAATTCCAAGCCTCGACCAAGTATACAATCATGCCGATGCCGAGCACGATCCAGAGACCCACCAACGCATATCCCAATACACGTTGCCGGGACCAGCCGCGCGGTATTGCTGGCGGTTTTTCGACCTTGGTCGCCACGTCGGCTGCTGCCGCGCTCATCGCTGCACCTGTTGTCGACCAACCCTGCGTTCAATGGCATTGATGCCGAAGGACGAGATGATGGCGAGGAGCAGATAGATAAGAGCAGCGACCCCAAAAAAAAGGAATGCGTGCTTGGTGACGCGGGCGGCGACGCCGGCTTGCCGCAATATGTCGGCAAGACCGATGGCGGAAACCAGCGCTGTATCCTTGAGCAGGATGAGCCACAGATTGGCAAGGCCCGGCAGGGCAATACGAATAAGCTGCGGCAGCACCACCAGTCGCATCGTCTGCCAGCCCGACAGGCCAACCGAATAGCCGCCCTCATACTGTCCCTTCGGGATGGCGCGGAACGCGGAGAGGAAGACCTCGCTGGCGTAGGACGAGAAGACGACGCCGAGCGCGATCATGCCGGAAACAAATGCGTTCACTTCGACCGCAGCGGTCGGGTCATACAGGCGCATCAACTGCTGGATGCCGATTTGCGCGCCGTAAAAGATCATGAACAAGGTCAGCAGCTCGGGCAATCCACGAAAGATCGTGGTGTAGATATTGCCGGCCAGCCGCAGCGACGGCTCATTGGATTGCTTGGCCAGTGCGACCAGAAAGCCGATCATCAGACCGACAGGCAGGGTCGCGGCAGCAAGCGAAACGGTGATGAAAACGCCGTAGGCAATATCGTCGAGCCAGCCTTCGGGTCCCCAACTGAGCAGCGTCCAAACGCTTTGCATCCGCCTGCCTGTTCTCCTCGATAGGCTCTTTGAGAGCAGCGCGGCGTCACTCCTCGTGCGCCGTTCCTTGTGCGAACGGCGGTAATGTTCCGCCGTTCGCTCTCAATCCGGAAGGATTAGGACTCGCCGCCGTAGACGTCGTACTTGAAGTACTTGTCGTTGATTTCCTTGTACTTCCCGTTGGCGCGGATGGCGTCGATCGCCTTATTGAACTGATTGACCAACTCGGTATCGCCCTTGCGTACCGCGATGCCGGCGCCCGGACCATGGATCTCGATGTCGGGCGTGATCGCACCGATCAGCTTGCAGCAGGCGCCGTCTGGCGTGGCAAGCCAGCCTTCGAGAACAGTGATATCGTCGTTGACCGCATCAACGCGGCCATTGGCCAGATCGAGCTGGTATTCCTGCGCGGTCGGGTACGGCTTGATTGTACTATCGGTATAAGCCTTGGTTGAATAATTGAAGTGGGTGGTGGACGCCTGCACGCCGATCGTCTTGCCGGCCAGGTCCTCCTTAGTCACGCCCTTGATGTCGCTGTCCTTGGGCGCGGCGATCGCCGGCGGCGTGTTGTAGTATTTGTTGGTGAAGTCGACCTTCTCGGCACGCTCCGGCGTGATCGACATCGAGGCGACGATGGCGTCGAACTTGCCGGCCTGAAGCGCCGGGATGATGCCGTCCCAGTCCTGCGCGACGAAAGTGCACTTCACCTTCATCTCGTCGCAAAGTGCCTTGGCGATATCGATATCGAAGCCCACGAGCTGGCCATCGGCGGTCAGGTTGTTGAACGGCGGATAGGCTCCCTCGGTGCCGATCCTCAAAGTTTTCTCCTGAGCCTGGGCAACGCCCAATGTCAGCAGCGCGGCCGATGCGGCGAGCGCTATACGCAGTGTAGTACGCATGATGGTCCTCTCTGTATGTTCCCGGCCGTCGTTCCAAACGGCTCTGTGGGCGGTTCTTTTGACCGCCCGCTGACGCGATACTCCCATTCTTTCCCAAGAAAAAGCAACTGTAAAACCGTTGCTTGCGGGGGTTCGCATTCCCAGACAATGCTGACGTTGGGGCAGGCATACCAACGAGGAAATAGGGGGCGGCCGGATGCTCCTTCAGCCCTCAGCGCGTCAAACCTGTCGCGCGCTCGATGAAGTCGGCTATCGATTTCGTGTCGTCGAGATCGAAGACAGGCAGCCTTTCGTCCGCTAAGGCGAAGTCGGCGGCGATGCCGACGATATGTGGATCATGTGCCGAAAGCGGCGCCTGGTCCTTAGCCTCCAGCCGCCGCGTTTCGATCTTGCTGTGCGCCTCGCGCTTGTAGCCTTCGACCAGAACGATGTCGGAGGTGCCGAGCCGCGACAGGATCGCCTCCAGCGTCGGCTCGTCCTCGCCGCGCAATTCGTGCATCAGCGCCCAGCGCCTGTCCGACACGATGGCGACTTCAGTGGCTCCGGCCTGCCTATGGCGAAAGCTGTCCGTCCCCGGCCTATCGACATCGAAATCATGATGGGCGTGTTTCACCGTCGAGACTTTCCAGCCGCGCCGGACGAGTTCGGCGACCAGCTTTTCGGTCAGTGTCGTCTTGCCGGAATTCTTCCAGCCGGTGATACCGAAGACGCGTCTCATCATGGCTTCATGCTCTGCAACAGACGTTCGGCCCGGGCAAGGTCGTCTGACGTATTGATGTTGAAGAAAGGGTCGTGCAGATGGCCTCCCGAGATCAGCATCGGGAATTCCACATCGACAAAGTCATGCCGGTCGATGAAAGCGGAAACCCGCCTGACATCCTCATCGACCAGAAAACGCCGCAAGGCGTCGTGGAGCCCCAGCGGCCAAAGCGCGAATGTCGGATGCCGTTTGCCGCCGGAACAGGCGACGGCGATCGCGCCGGGACGTTCGTCGACTGCCGCGGCCAGCCGCTCAACCAGATTTTCGGGCAGGAACGGTGTATCGCCCGCAGCCGTGGCAAGTGCCTCACAGGCCGTGTTCGCGGCAGCCCATTCGAGACCGGTCAGGATCCCGGCGAGCGGTCCGGCGAAACCTTTCACCGTATCGGCAAACACCGGAAGCCCAACCCCGGCAAACCGTGCCGGGTCGCCATTGGCGCTGAGCACCAGCGGACCGACCTGCGCAGCAAAGCGCGCAACGACATGGTCCAGCAGCCTGCCGCCGCCGAACGCAAGCAGGCCCTTGTCGTCGCCGCCCATTCGCCGCGACTGGCCACCGGCCAGAATGACGCCGGCAATCTCTTTAGTCATCGTCTTTCGTCCATGCGGTCACTCTCCGCGATCGGCAAGCCTATATGCCGTCCGGCGCCATGTCCGGTCCAGCGCTTTCGGCGGCTGTCTTTTGCCGGCCGACGATCCGTTCGCGGTAGAGGGCGTAGAGGCCGGAACCCACAATGACGCCGGCACCGAGGATCATCGGCAGGTCGGGGACGTCGCCAAAGATGAACAGGCCAAGCAGGATCGACCAGAGCAGGGCTGTGTAGCGGAATGGCGCGATGAACGAGATGTCGCCCTCCCGCATCGCCATGATGATGAACTGGTAACCGATGACCACGAGCACTGCCGCCAATGCCAGCAACGCCGTGCTTTCTCCCGTCATCGGTGTCCACCCACCCATTGGCGAAAGCAGCGCCGCGCCGAGCACTGTCATGGCAAGTGCCGTGGCGGTCGACACCAGCAATGTCGGAATGACTTGCGGTATCCGCTTGGTGGCGAGGTCACGCACCGCACAACAGGCGACACAGGCCAGCGCCAGCAGCGAATAGACACTGAATCCCTCGAAGCCGGGCCGCACGATAATCAGCACCCCGGCAAAGCCGATGGCGATGGCCAGCCAGCGCCGCCAGCCGACGCCTTCGTTGAACACAAGTGCTGCGCCCATCGTCACCGCCAGCGGCAGCGCCTGCAGCACGGCCGAGACGTTGGCGATCGGCAGATGCGCCAAAGCAACCAGGAACGACACAGTAGCGCCGGCTTCGCCGGCGACGCGCACCGCAACCATCGGCTGCAGCATCGAGCCGGGCAGGGCAAGCGCACCGCGTTGCCAGGCAAGCAGGCCTACGAAAAGCGAAGCGAAGGCGCCGCGGATCAGCATGACCTGCGCCATGTTCATGGATTCCGACGAGACTTTGGTGATCGCGTCGTTGAGGGTGAAACCAATCATGGCCACCACCATGAACAGCGCGCCGCGAACATTTGGGGAAAGAAGCAAAGGCGTTACCGGTTGCGCTTTTGCATCAAGCCTGTAGCAGCCGGTCATAAGACAGCAACGTCAAAAGGCTGGGCCACAGCCTTTCGCGTGGCCCAGCGATGTCTGATGTTCCAGGACAGCAGAACTTAGTTTGGCGTCAGCATTTCGGTGCCATTGCCTTCCTTGCCGGCAATCGTCCACAAGCCGTGCAGCGAGCCGTCCTCCTGTACCTTATAGACGACAAGGCCGACCGCCTTGCCCATGACATAACCTGCCGAGAAGGCATCGTCGTTTCGCATGCAGATGCCGTCCGAGGACGAGCCGCCTGTCTCCCAGTGGATTGCGCAGGTCGTCTCGCTGGTCAGCGTGATGGTTGCCTCGCCGCCATAGGACGATCCGTCAAAATTGGTGCCGGCGACGGTATAGGTGCCGTCGATCGACTGGGCGGCCGCGGGCACGGCCGCGAGCCCAAGCAATGCAAGAGAAAGACTGAACTTGCGCATGTTGTACTCCCCACCGAGCGAGGAGCCGCTCCCGAGCAGGAGGCTAGGCTGGAACGTTTCGCCAGTAAATCGGCAACCGGTTGCGGACCAGACTTTTTCTGGGTGTGATCGAGAAGATCAGCCGCCGGTGACGCTCATGTGCCGCGACACCGACGGGCGGTTGGTCCGGCGGTCGATGATGAAATCATGGCCCTTCGGCTTGCGGCCAATGGCTTCATCGATGGCGTCGGCGACCAGTTCATTGCCTTCGGATGCACGCAACGGTGCACGCAGATCGGCGGCGTCCTCCTGGCCGAGGCACATATAGAGCGTGCCGGTGCAGGTCAGCCGGACGCGGTTGCAGCTTTCGCAGAAATTATGCGTCATCGGCGTGATGAAGCCGAGCCTGCCACCGGTCTCGGCGACATGGACGTAGCGGGCCGGACCACCGGTCTTGTAGGGGATGTCGGACAGCGTGAACTGCCGCTCCAGCGCTGCACGCAGCAGCGACAGCGGCAGATACTGGTCGGTACGGTCGGCGTCGATCTCGCCCATTGGCATGGTTTCGATGACCGTCAACTCCATGCCGCGGCCGTGCGCCCAGCGCAGCATCTCCGGCAGCTCGGCGTCGTTGAAATCCTTCAGCGCCACCGCATTGAGCTTTACCTTCAGCCCCGCTGCCTGTGCGGCGTCGATGCCCTCCATGACCTTGTCGAGATTGCCCCAGCGGGTGATCTGGCGGAATTTTTCCGGGTCCAGGGTGTCCAGTGAGACGTTGATCCGCTTGACCCCGCAATCGGCGAGTTCAGCGGCAAAGCGCGAAAGCTGCGAGCCGTTGGTGGTCAGCGTCAGTTCTTCCAGAGCGCCGCTTTCGAGATGACGCGAAATCTGGCGCACCAGATGCATGATGTTCTTGCGCACCAGCGGCTCGCCGCCGGTAAGACGCAGTTTCCTGACTCCCTTTTCGATGAAAACCGTGCACAGCCGGTCGAGTTCTTCCAGCGACAGCAGATCCTTCTTGGGAAGGAACGCCATGTCCTCGGCCATGCAATAGGTGCAGCGGAAGTCGCAGCGGTCGGTGACCGACACCCTGAGATAGCTGATCGTGCGACCAAAAGGATCGATCATGTCCATGCTAGTGCGTTTCCCGTGGCTGCGAACGGCATCGTTATATATGGCTATGTGATACGATCCAACCTGCCATTCAAGATAAGAAGTTTCGATCCTAGGTCACATCGCGCCATCGACAGATTGTGTCGGAAGTTTCGAAGCGGCCTTTTCCCGGCGCGCGAAGCGGCGTAGGGAAAGGACAGATGATGCGGGACCTATCACCATGACGGCGCCGAAGGAACTGAGGGTCTCGAAGGACCGCAGGCTGCTTACCGTGACGTTCCCTGACCATCAGCCGTTCGCGTTGCCGGCGGAGTTTCTGCGCGTTGCCTCGCCATCGGCCGAAGTGCAGGGCCATTCGCCCGAACAGCGTGTGACCGTTCCCGGCAAGCGCAACGTTGCGATCCTGAAGATCGAACCAGTCGGCAACTATGCCGTCCGCATCACCTTCGACGATTTCCACGATACCGGCATCTTCACCTGGAATTACCTGCATACGCTGGGTCATGAGCAGGAGGCCCGCTGGGCCGCCTATCTCGCCGAGTTGGAAGACAAGGGGCTAAGCCGCGATCGTTGAATGGTTCCCGCGGGACGTTCCGGTCAACGCAAGATCGCCAGTATCTCGCCGGTGTCGTGATAAAACGGCGTGCCTTCAATCAAGCTACCCTCCTTAAAACGTGCCGATGTGGCTGGCCTGCCATGACGTTCACGGGGACCGGAAGCAAACTGTGGCCATTATCTCCCAGAGATGACTCCTTCCATTGTATTTCCTGTGTTATGTTTTCGGCTTGTGCTTCCTCCCGAAGGGAAAGAAAATGGAAGCTCTTACAGCCTTAGCGCGAACCTGCATTTTTGCTGTACTTTCCGGTTGCATGCTCCTCTTGTCTTCGGTGGCTGCTGAAGAGGCTGCTGATGTAGCGACCGGGACGCGGCTCGCCGAATTGCTCAGGTCCGCCCGAAGCGTCCTTTTCGAATTATCAGCCGCTCATCAATGATCCGGCCGTTGGAGACAAGCATCTCGATGGCGAGCGTTTCACTGCGGAGGCGATTGCCCTCTATGCCAAGCGCACCGGTCGTGAATTGATCTCCGATGATCTGGCGGAGCGCGACCGCAAGCTGCTCCAGGCACAGGTCGAGGCAATGCGTGAGGTCGTCGACGAGCAGCAGGACGACATAAACCGCCCCGGCATCGGGTTTAAAGGTTTTGTCCCAGCCGTTTTCGCGCGCCTGATGAACGAAAAATTCGTCGCCAAAGTGGGAAACGAGTCCCTGGTCCGCGTGACTGCGCCCGAGGCCCTAGTGCGTAACCGCAAGTCGCTTCCCGATGTCTGGGAGGCACGGGTTATCGAGGAAGTCTTCTCGGATCCGAAGAGGCCGAAGGGGAATATCTATACGGAAGCGACAAAGGTGAACGGCCGCCCTGCTTTCCGGATGCTGCTGCCGGAATATTATACGGAGTCCTGTCTTTCCTGTCACGGCGCACCAAAGGGCGAAATCGACGTCACCGGCTATCCGAAGGAGGGGGGCAAAGTGGGCGATCTGGGCGGTGCGATCAGCATCGTCTTGTTCAAATGAGCGCGCTAGGGCAGCAGTTGCGGTCGATCGAGGCTGTCCCGGCGCCGGCCAAAAGGCTCGCCAGCCGGCTCGCCAATCTGCCGATCTCTGCTCGCGTGGCTGCGCTGACCGCGGCCGGCCTGATCAGCCTTGTCCTGTCATCCGTTTTTCTCACCCAGGCGCTCTATCGCAGCGCCGAACGCATGGCCGACACCAGGGAGCTGTTCGACCGCGCAGCATCAGCGGCCGCGGCGCATGTTGCGTTCGGAGATCTGCGATACTGGCTGACCGATCTCTCCGTCAGCCTGCTGATGAATTCACAGCGCAATGCCGAGCAGGCCCGCGAACGCCTGCAGATCCAGCTGGAGCGCCTTGGGAAGCACTCGCCCGACGCGGTCGAGGAGATCCGCACGGAAATCGACGCCTATGTCGAAACGGCGCTGCAGGCAACGGACAGCTATACCCAAGACAACCGCATCGTCGGCAACACCTTGCTGGCAAAGGCACGCACCCACAGCGGCAATGTCGATGCGGATCTCAACAAGCTCGTCGAGCAGGTAAAAGCCGATGCGGAGGCCGCCCGCAACGAGGTCGTCGCGCAAACGCAAAAGACGGCCACAGCCGCCGCCATCCTGGTGGGTATCGTGGTTCTAATCGGCTCGCTTCTCACGCTTCTCGTCTTGCGCTCGATCGTCGGTCCGCTCCGGCGTCTCAATCGCGTGATCGGAGATCTGACGGAAGGACGCTACGATGTCGAGATACCCCAGGAGGGCGGCGATGAATTCGGAGCGATGGCGAGGACGCTTTCGCTTTTCCGGCAAAGCGCAATCGAAAAGAAAAGTCTCGAAGACGAGGCAGAGCGGCAAAGGCGGACGATCGCCGCGGCCCTCGAAGCGATTTCCGATGGGTTCGTCCTCTATGATCCGGATGACAGAATCCTGATCGCCAACAGCAAATATTGCGAAATCTTTCCCATCCACAAGCCGAACGCGCTTCGCGGCAAGAGCTTCCGCGAGATCCTGGAGCAGGATCTGGCAAGAGGGCAGATAGACCTCGAAGGCAAGTCGCCGGAAGAGTGGATCGAGGACCGTATGCGCCTTCACAGGGATCCTGTGGGCCTCGTCGACGAGAAGCGGTTCGGTGACAAATGGGTCCGCATCAGCAAACGCAAGATCCCCGACGGCGGGACGGTCGCCGTATACACCGACATCACCGAACTCAAGCAAAGGCAAGTCGAGCTCGAGCGGGCCAAGAGCAATGCCGAATCGGCAAGCGAGGCCAAGAGTCGTTTCCTCGCCTCCATGAGTCACGAATTGCGCACGCCACTGAACGCGATCATCGGCTACAGCGAGATGCTGATAGAGGAGGCACGCGACCACAAAGACGACGAGTTCGTCCCGGATCTTGAAAAAATAGCTTCCGCCGGCCGGCATCTCCTGTCGCTCATCAACGACATCCTCGACCTGTCAAAGATCGAGGCGAACAAGATGGAGATATTCCCTGAAACTTTCGATGTCGTCGAATTGCTAAGCGACGTGAGGGCTACCGTCGCACCGCTTATGGCGAAAAACCGGAACGAGTTCATACAGGACATCCAGGGCGATCTTGGGGAAATGCACTCCGACCAGACGAAGCTGCGCCAGAATCTTTTTAACCTGCTCAGCAACGCGGCCAAGTTCACCAATGGCGGCCGGGTAACTCTTTCGGTTCGACGTGAAAGGCGAGCGGACTGCGACTGGCTTGTGTTCAACGTATCCGATACTGGGATCGGCATGACGCCGGAACAGCAGGAACGGCTTTTCAATGCCTTCACGCAGGCCGATGCTTCCACCACCCGAAACTACGGAGGTACGGGATTGGGCTTGAGCATCACCCGCAGCTTCAGCCGCATGATAGGCGGTGTTGTCACCGTCGAAAGCGAAGTCGGAAAAGGCTCGGTCTTCACGATGGAAGTGCCGGCGCGATGCAGGCGAGAGGCCGAAGAACCTCGGACAGCCAAGCCGTCGCCGATCGTTCAGCCGGGCCGCACCGTACTTATCATCGACGACGAACCGGCGGCCCGGAATCTGATCGCAAAAGCCCTCACGGAAGCGGGACTTGCCTCGATGGAGGCAGCAAGCGGAGCAGAAGGAATAGCTGCCGCTCGGGAGTATCGCCCCGCCGCAATCATTCTCGACATCATAATGCCGCATCAGGACGGCTGGTCGGTGCTGCGCACGTTGAAGAGCGATCCTGAACTGTGCACGATTCCTGTGATCCTGGCGACGATCCTGGCGGATCGCGAACTCGGCCTCTCGCTCGGCGCAGTCGAATATCTGACCAAGCCCATCGACGCCGATAAGCTGATCCGGACGATAGAGGCTTGCGGGGGCGGCAACCGCGACGTGCTGGTCATCGACGATGATCAGGCTTCCCGCGAGTTCCTCCGGCGCATTCTGGTGAAGAGGAATTGGACAGTCCATGAGGCAGGCGACGGCATCCGCGGTCTCGAACTGATGAAGCGGCTTCTGCCGCGCTTGGTCCTGCTCGATCTTCTAATGCCGGAAATGGACGGATTCCAAACGCTCAACGAGATGCAGAGGATTCCGGAGTTGCAGAACATTCCGGTCGTGGTGGTCACTTCGAAGGACCTCTCCGCAAACGAGTTGAGGTGGCTGCGCGACCGGGCGGTCGCTGTCGTAAACAAAGGCGCAAACAGCAGGTCCCAACTGGTCGAAGCCCTCGAGCGCCAGATTGCATCGCGTGAAACGGCCGGTACGGCCCTAGCCGACGGCTGAAGCGCATAGCCGGAGGAAACCGGAAATGACGAGAATCCTTCTGGTGGAAGACAATGAAATGAACCGCGACATGCTTTTGCGGCGGTTGTCTCGTCGCGGCTTCGACGTGCTGATTGCGGAAAATGGAAAGGCTGGCGTCGAGCTTGCCGCTTCGGAAAAGCCGGATCTGATCCTTATGGATATGAGCCTGCCGGTGATGGACGGCTGGGAAGCGACTCGACGGATCAAGGCTGATCCGGCCACGTCCAGGATTCCCGTCATCGCCCTCACTGCGCACGCAATGGCGAGCGATCGGGACATGGCCCTCAAGGCCGGCTGCGACGACTATGACAGCAAGCCGGTCGACCTGTCGCAGCTTGTCCGGAAGATCGAGCAGCTGCTCACGATATCTCATTGAGCGGCGCTTGCGAAAATGAGCGTCGGCAACGAATTCCAGCGCCACGCAATCGCCGCCCACGTGGCGCAGCGGCTGGCCGGCCCGGCGCGGGCGATTTTGGGTTTTCAGGAACTGCTGCTCGAGCAGGCGCGGGATCTCCGTTTGACCCATATGCTGACCGACCTGGAGCGGATCGGCGCCGCCGCAAAACAACTGAACAGCCTCATTGATCGCCTCATCGACGGCAAGTCCGGCTTCCCGGAAGGAAGGGCAGCCGAAGCGGAGGCAAGGCTCCGCCACGATCTGCGCACACCGCTCAATGCCATCATTGGCTATTCGGAAATGATTCTCGAAGATGCCGGTGATTTGCACCAGCATACGCTGAAGGAGGATCTCGGTGTGATACTTGCGGCGGCGGCCGAGCTTTTGAAGCAGGTCGACGCCATCGCCGGTCTCTCACGCGGGGAAGCCATCGAGACGCTTCAGCCAAGGGATCAAACCGAAATCGACGCGGCGGAACTTGAACGGCTCCTGTTCAAGGCCGAGCGTGATGCATGGTCCGATCAGGGCGGCAGGATTCTCGTCGTCGACGACGTCGCCAGCAATCGTGATCTTCTCTCCCGCCGCCTGCGGCGTGACGGCCATCGCGTCGTCACCGCCGATTCCGGCCTGTCCGCGCTCGCGAGACTGACCGAAGACGAGTTCGATCTCATTCTGCTTGACATATTGATGCCGGACATGAACGGCATCGAGATTCTCTCGCGGCTGAAGGCGGAGAACCGATGGCGACACGTCCCGGTGATCATTATATCGGGGCTGAGCGAAGTCGCGGCGGTAGCCCGGTGCATCGAGGCTGGAGCCGATGACTATCTAACGAAGCCCTTCAATCCGATTCTGCTGCGCGCTCGCATCAACTCCACCCTCGAGAGGAAGCGCTGGCTTGATCGCGAGCACCGCTATCTGCAACAGATCGAAGCGGAGAAGCGGCGTGCCGATACGCTTATTCACGCGATCCTTCCCGACCAGATCGTTGCCCGATTGCAGGGCGGCGAGGAGATCATCGCCGACCGCTTCGAAGAGGTTTCCATTCTGTTTGCAGATATCGTCGGCTTCTCGCCCATTGCGGCGAGGCTGCCGCCGTCCGATCTGGTCAGGCGCCTGGACGGAATGTTCAGCAAGTTCGATCTTCTGACACAGGAGCATGGTGTGGAGAAGATCAAGACCATCGGAGATGCCTATATGGCCGCGTGCGGGATCCCGGAGCCTTCAGCGGATCACGCCGACAGGACCGTGGCTCTGGGGAAGTCCATGCTGGGATCTTTGCAGGGTATCGCCCCCGTCAGCGACCGCTTTCGGGTCCGGATCGGGATTCATTCGGGGTCGGTCGTTGCCGGGCTGATCGGCCGGCATCGTTTTGTTTACGACGTGTGGGGAGAAACCGTGAATATTGCGAGCCGCCTCGAATCTCAGGGAGTGGCCGATCGCATCCAGATATCGGAGGCAACCAGGCGCGCTCTTCACGGTCATTGGACGCTTGAGCCGCGTTGCGCGCTGGATCTGCGGGGCATCGGCACGATCGAGACCTATCTTGTTCGATAGAGCAGGCGCGCAAGGAAGCACGGCTGTTAGCAGATGCTAGTGTTGCTCAGGCGATCTCTCGTGGTGTGCTGGAACACTCCCGCAAGGCTGAGATCACCATCCAGGATGTACTGCGCGGGCTGCCTACTCGCGAAGGCGGAACGTCCTCTCACGGTCCCCGACGGGCTGCGTGGGGGGCTTCTCCTCAAATACGCTGCCCTGAGTAAGAACGGAAGACTTCCGCAAATGGCTGTACGACGACGGCACCGTTTGCACGGGCAATCAGGCGGAGCGTACACCTCATATACACCGTGTCATCGCTTTGGGCGGCCTGAAGGCTCTCCACCGCCACATCGCTCCAGATTTCCCGCATCTTGCGGAAAAGGGCGCCAACGCCGTCGAGGCCCTTCCCGTCACCGGCATAGGGCAGGGACTGCGGCTCATGCACGACGACTTCGGCGTGAAATGCGCTGGCAAGCATATCGAGGCTCTCCGACCCTGATTGCAGGAAGCGCATTTCAACCTCGAACATGTTTTCAAGAAGTTCCATGGCGGTGCGTCGCCGATCAAGCCGCTTATCCATTTCGGTTCTCCGTGTCAGTATCGTGCGGTCGATCCGGCTTGCCGTTAATATCGTTGGTGCGGCGACACCCGTTTTCAGACGAGCGAAGACGGGTGCCATTTGTCGTCAAAACATCACGGATATGGAGTAGCGGCGGCAAAGGTCCGGAGAAGAAAATGTCCATCATCACCACGGTCGAACAGATCGAAGCGCTCTATGGCCTGCCCGGCGAGACCTCGCTGGTCAAGGAGCTCGACCATGTGATTCCCGAGTACGCCGCCTTCATGGAGGCCTCGCCTTTTGCCGCGCTCGCGACCAGCGGGCCGGAAGGGCTGGATTGCTCGCCGCGCGGCGATCTCGCCGGCTTCGTCCGCATCCATGATCCGAAAACCCTGCTGATGCCGGACCGGCGCGGCAACAACCGTGCCGATTCGCTCAAGAACATCCTTCGCGATCCGCGCGTCGGCCTTTTGTTCCTGGTACCCGGCTCCGGCACGACACTGCGCGTCAATGGCCGCGCCCACATCACCACGGACGCCGCGCTCTGCGCCTCGTTCAGCGTCGACGGCAAGCCGGCGCGCTCCGTCACAGTCATCGATGTCGATTCGGTCTATTTCCAGTGCGCCCGCGCCATCGTCCGGTCGGAACTGTGGAACCCGGCGAGGCATGTCGACCCAAAATCACTGCCGACACCCGGAAAGATCCTGGAAATCACCAGCCGGAAAGGCATCGACGGCGAGGCTTACGACAAGGAATGGCCGGAGCGCGCGAAAAAGTCTATGTGGTGAGCGGATCGTTCCGCGAGCTCCATCCTTTTGTTTGAGGATCGGATTTTCCCAAAACCGGTTTCCACTTTTGGGCCCGATGCTCAGTCACGCTTCCTTGAGGACGTCGGCAATCTTGCGCATCTGCTCGCCGATCATGTCGCATTGCTCCGGCGTCGACTGGCTCATCGCTTTCTCGATCAGCGCCATATGGACCTTCAGCGCCTGCATCAGCAATTCCGTGCCGGCTTCGGTCAAGGTCAGCCGCAGCACCCGCTTGTCTTTCTGATCGCCTTCGCGGCGCAGCAGGCCGCGTGTCTCGAGTTGCGGCAGCAGCATGGTGATGTTGGAGCGGCCGACCAGCAGCCGGCGGGCGAGATCGTGCTGCGACATGCCGGGATGGCGGTAAAGGTTCATCAGCACGTCGAGCTGCGCCGGCTTCAGGTCCAGCGGCGCGAGCTTCGCCGCCAGCGTGCGCTCCAGCACATGGCAAGCGCGCGCCACCGCGACCCAGTTGCGAAAACGCGGGTTGTCCCAGGGCAGCTCTTGTTTAATGTTCATGTTTGAACTATTATGTTCATGCTTGAACGAATGGATGGATCGCCACTATGGCATCATTTGGGTTGAAGGTCATCCGGGGCGTGTTTGCCGCTGCCGAACACGTGGCTCCCCGCCTCACTGGGCGCGCGGCATTCGAACTGTTCTGCCGCACGCCGAACGCCAAGGTTCTCAGCGACGGCGAGCGGCGCGCCGTCGACCGTGCCGCCGGCTTCATGGCCGAGGCGCGCCATCATCGGCTGAAGGCCAAAAACGGGTGCGTCATGGTGCATGAATTCAGGCCCGAGCCGGGCAGGCGGGCCGCCGGCACGGTGCTCGTCATCCATGGCTGGCGTTCGCGCACCGAATATATGCGCACGCTGATCGAAGGGTATCGCGACGCCGGTTACAAGGTTGTCTCGCTCGACTTGCCGGGCCATGGCCAATCGCAGGGCCGCCGGCTCACATTGGTCAGCGCTGTCGAAGCTGCACGCCTCACCGGCGAATGGTTCGGCCCGTTCGTGGCGGTCGTCGGCCATTCCTTCGGCGGTGCCGTCGCCGCCAATGCCGTCGTCGGTTCGGTCAAGAACATTCCGCCGCTGGCGGCCGAGCGGCTGGTGTTGATCGCGGCGCCGAGTTCCCTGCCGGCGATCTTCGATGATTTCAGCCGCATGCTCAGTGTCGGCCCACGCTCGCAGGTCGCCATGGCCGACCGGGTCGAACGTATCGCTGGCCGGCCGCTGCACGAATTCGTCGGCGACCGCCAGCTTGCCAGCACGCCGGTGCCAACGCTGGTCATCCATGCGCCGGACGACCGCGAAGTGTCCGCCGACCATGCAAGGCTCTATGCTGGCGCCGGCGACCATGTGCGGCTTTACTGGGCCGATGGGCTCGGCCATCGCCGCATTCTCGCCGATAGGGGCGTGGTCGAGCGTGCGATCGGTTTCGTTGCCGAACACCGGGAACCGTCGCTGCTGCATTGACCTGAATATCTTGTTTCTTCCTGTCCGAACACGAGTTCGGCCGCCATCGTTTGTCACACCGTGTCGGTGCCAGCCAGGACCTTCCACGCCGCCATAGCCCCGGTCACCGTCGCAAGAAGGGCGGCGCGCGATGCGCCGTCGCGCGCCTGGATCGACATGCCGTGCTGCACCGTCGCATAGAAGGTCGCGGCAGTGCGGCAGTCGAAATTTTCCGGCAATTCGCCTTCCGCCACGCCACGTTCCAGCCGTCTCAGCAAAGCTGCGCGGCTTTCAGCGCGACGGCGGCGCAGGTCATGGCAAATGGCGCCGCGGCTTGAATCCTGGTGCAGCGCGCCGAGTGCGATCAGGCAGCCTTGCGGACGATCGGTCTGGGAATAGGCCTTGGCCGTCTGGCGCAGGAAGCGCTCGACCGCCTCGCGCGCTGTCGGCGCTTTTTCCAGTGCGGACCAGATATCGGTGCCTTCGACCTGCGTGTAGAGCTCGACCGCTTCGAGGAAGAGCGCTTCCTTGCTGCCGAAGGCGGCGTAGAGGCTGGGCGAGTTGATGCCCATCGCCGCGGTCAGCTCGCTCATCGATGCGCCCTCGTAACCCTTTGCCCAAAACACCTCCATTGCACGCCGCAAGGCAGCGGTTCGATCGAAGGTGCGGGGGCGGCCTCGTTCGGGCATGGCATCCTTTCTGTGTTGATTGATACATAAATCTGTTGACGCGCTCGGGCAAGGCTGGCAGACATTTATGTATCGATCATTACAAAAAAGGAGAAACAAATGTCATCGCAACACTTGAACGGCAAGGTCGCGCTCGTCACCGGCGGCAGCCGCGGCATCGGTGCAGCGATTGCGCGAAGGCTCGCGGCCGGCGCCAGCGTCGCACTCACCTACGTGACCGGTCAGGAGCAGGCCCGTGCTGTCGTCGAGGATATTCAGACAGCCGGCGGTCGCGCCATTGCCCTAAAGGCCGACAATCGCGACGCCGCCGCAATCCAAGAGGCGGTCAGCGAGGCAGTGAGAGTTTTCGGGCGGCTCGACATCCTCGTCAACAGCGCCGGTATCTGGCGCGTCGCGCCGATCGACACATTGGCGCTCGCCGACTTTGATGAAACTATGGAGGTCAATGTCAGAGCCCCGTTCGTGGCCTCCAAGGCGGCAGCCGTGCACATGGGCGAGGGTGGCAGGATCATCTCGATCGGCAGCAATCTGGCGGAGCGTGTCACCGACACCAGCCTCAGCGCCTACTCGGCCAGCAAGGCGGCGTTGGTCGGCTTGACCAAGGCATTGGCGCGCGACCTCGGTTCGCGCGGCATCACCGCCAACGTCGTTCATCCTGGCTCGACCGATACCGATATGAACCCCGCCAGTGGCCCGCACGCCGAGCACCAGCGACAGAAGATGGCGACGCCCCGCTTCGGCAAGGCTGAAGAAATCGCCGGCATGGTCGCCTGGCTGGCAGGTCCCGAAGGGCGCTTCGTGACAGGCGCCGCACTGACTATCGACGGCGGCGCCAACGCCTGACCCGTGCACTATTTCCTGGAACCGGTGCGGACCCAATTCGCTTTAGTTGTCACGGTTTGTGAAACTGTTCTGCAACAGGAGAGCCGAAATTTATGGAAGCTTAACGAAATCGGTATGAATCGATGTGGTCGCGTCTTACATCCCGCCGTGCGGTGGGCGAGACCGTCAAGCGATGCGGAACGGGAACCGGTTGCAGCCGGAGCGGGTGATCCATGAAATTCCTCGGAAACAAAGCAACCGTGATGCCGCTTGCGGTTGTAACAGTAATGCTGACCTTCGGCGTGCCGCAGGCGGACGCGCAAGGGTTTTTCGAGAGGCTTTTCGGCGGTGGTATCAGGCGCGCGCCCCAGGGTGATTTCCCTCCGCCGCCGAAGCACAGACCGAAGCCGAAAGAATTCGCTGGTGGTGGTACCAGGATCAACAGCCCATCCTACTACAATTATAAGGCCGACCGGCTGGTGCGTGTCGATTTTGCGACACTGATGGCAGCACCACAGCCGGTGGCACCACAGGACGCTGCCTTTGTACCGTCGCTCACCAGCGACGCCTTCCGCGAAGCGATTGCCGGGCTCGGCGACTACGAGCTCTATGCCGAACCTGACATTGCCAAGGCGTTGATCGCTTATTACTCGGCCAATCCGGATTTCATCTGGGTGACCGGGACCGGTCCAAACGGTCGCGCGCAGGATGCGGTGCGGGTGCTTGGCGAGGCGATGAGCTATGGCCTCACGCCGGCCGACTATACGGTTGAAGTGCCTGCCGCCGGCGCATGGACCGGCGGCGCCGATGCGCGGCTGAAGGGGTTCGTCCGCTTTGAGATGGCACTGTCGGCGCGCGTCTTGCGCTATGTCCATGACGCGCAAAGCGGCCGCGTCGATCCCAATCGCATCACCGGCTACTATGATTTCCCGGCCAAGCCGCTCGACATGGAAGGCGTGCTGAAAACGCTGGCGCGCACCCAGCAAGCGCGCACCTATCTCGAATCACGGCATCCGCAGAACGCCGAATATCAGGCGCTGCGCGTCGAACTGGAATCACTTCAGGCCAGCGCCGAAGACGAGATCGTCGTTGACCCCAAGCTGTTGCTGAAACCGGAGCAGACCAGCCCCGAACTGCCGAAGCTTCTGGCGAAGATCGCGCGCAATCTCGACGACGAGATGGGCGGCGCCTATGGCGAGATATTGGCCAGGCTCGCCACCAGCGAGGTCTATGATCCGGAACTGGTGCCGGTTATCAAGGCGGTGCAGAAAAAGGCTGGCATGAAGGGCGACGGCGTCATCGGTCCGCGTACCGTCGCAGTGCTGGTCGGGATGTCCAAGGCCGACAAGATTCAAAAGGTGCAGGTCGCGCTGGAAGAGTTGCGCTGGTTGCCATCCGATCTCGGCAGTCCGCGCGTCTTCATCAACCAGCCGGCCTTCACGGCGAGCTACATCGAAAATGGCGAGGAGAAGCTGAAGACCCGCGCCGTCATCGGCAAGACCACGAACCAGACTTCCTTCTTCTACGATCAGGTTGAGCAGGTCGACTTCCACCCCTATTGGGGTGTGCCGCAGTCGATCCTCGTCAACGAGATGCTGCCCCGGCTGCGCAGGGATCCCGGCTATCTCGACCGCGCCGGCTACGAAGTGGTCAACGCGCGCGGCAAACGCATTCCCTCCTCCTCGGTCAACTGGGGCGCCTATGGCGCGAAAATACCTTATGGCGTGCGCCAGCTGCCGAGCGAGGCCAATGCGCTGGGCGAACTGAAGATCCTGTTCCCCAACAAGCACGCAATCTACATGCACGATACGCCGCAAAAGTCGTTTTTCCAGCGTGACATGCGCGCGCTCAGCCATGGCTGCGTTCGTCTGCAAGATCCGCGCGGCATGGCGGCGGCCGTGCTCGGCACCTCGGTCGACTATGTCGCGGAGAAGCTGAAGCACGGCCATTCGACCGAAAAGGTCACGCGCACGATCCAGGTCTATGTCGCCTATTTCACCGCCTGGCCGGACATGTCCGGCAAAGTCGAATATTTCAGCGACGTCTACGACCGCGACACGCGGCTGCAGCAGGCGCTCGACAGCACGGAAGCGGTGCGCTCGCCGGCGAGCTGAGGACGCTAACGCAGGGAGAGCGGGCGCCGGAACCCGGCTTCGCGCCCGGCGATCAGCCAGTAGACCAGACCGGCGACAAGGCCGGCGGCGGCGATGATGCCGATATCGGCCCAGCGCTCGGGGCTCAAGTCTTCCGGCGCGCTCGGCCAGATCAGGACGAAGCCGGCAGCCGCTGCTGCGGCGCCGAAGGCTATATGCAGCCAAAAACTGCGCAGCGAAAACAATTCGGCGATCAGCGCGAAGATCAGCGTCTGCAGGCCGGTTAGTACGATCGTCAGGAAATAGATGAACATGCCGAGCGGTGGCACGACCAGCGCCGCGATGGGGGAGAGCCCCATGAAATCGAAATACGCCGGTGCATCAGGCAGCGAACTCAATGCACCATAGATCGTTACTACTGCAATCAGTCCAACCAGCACCGCAACGAAATAGCCGGCGAGCATCATCAGAACGCGTTTCGCCACATGCTTTGCCGTCGCCATGCCCACCCCCGTGCGGCTCAATGATCACGCCGCAGTCAGCCATCAAAGCCGCATCGGCGCAAGGGGATGCCGAAAAGGGTGCAGGCCCCGCTCTTGGCGAAGCCACGCCGCCGCCCGCTTCCGAGGGGTCGTCGCCAGGCTACGCTGTAACCTGGTTGCCGGAATTGTTCCGGCCGCATGTATCGCCTGGAGGAAGGGTGGCCGCGATCTATTTCGGCTCGGCTGTCACCGGATCGAAGGTGATTTCGACCTTCGCCTTATCGGTCGTGTAATAGGTGACGGTGTAGGCGCCGCTGTCCCAGCCGACCTCGTCGACGTAGCGAAAGTCGTCGCGCTGCTCGACCTTGGCGATTATTTCCGACAGTTTCCTGGCATTCTGCGGCGGCAACGGGCTGCCGTCTGCGGCAAAGGCCGGTCCGCCGAGAAGGAGGACTGCGACACCTGTCGCCAAAACAAGTCTGGACATGGCTTTCCCTCACTCTTCGAGGAGTAGAAACTCCGGCCATGCAGGTTTGTTCCGGATTGGGCAAGGGGCGTGACAATCTAGCGCCGTGCCGACGCGCCGCATTGTTGTCCCCTGAACGGAATCGGATGCAGCCTCGAAAGCTGTGGGGTTGGTGGGCGATGCAGGGATTGAACCTGCGACCCCACCCGTGTGAAGGGTGTGCTCTCCCGCTGAGCTAATCGCCCGCTCTTGCCCGAAGGCCAAGCGCGCCGCGATATAAGGGAGGCCGGCCGGGGAAGTCAAGGCGATGCCCTGGCGTTCCGACGAAGACCGAATGCAATCCCGCCGGGAGCGATCCGGTCGCCTCGCTCAGCGCCCCGCAGCGGCGATCAGGCGTTCGGCCAGACCAAGCGTCAATGCGTCGAAATGCGAGATCACCGCCGACGGTTCGAATTCGCGCACATGGCGGTCGGTGTAACCGAAATCGACCGCGACCACGGGAATGCCGGCGGCTTTCGCCGTATCGATGTCGGTCTGCGAATCACCGACCATCAGCGCGCGGTGCGGATCGCCGCCGGCCAGCACGATGGTTTGGGTCAGATGGCGCGGATCGGGCTTGCGGAACGCAAACGTGTCCTGGCCGCAAATCGCCGCGAAATGCTTCGCCAGGCCGAGCGCCTCGATCAGCGCCACCGAGTTGGCTGCGTATTTGTTCGTGCAGACGGCCAGGAGATAACCGGCTGCTTCGAATCGGGCGATCGTCTCGACGACGCCGGGGTAGGGGCGCGATTTACCCGGGATGTTGTCGGTGTAATGATCGAGAAACAGTTTCAGCAAGCGATCATGCTCCTGGCTTTCCAGCGATCTCTGCTGGGCGGCATGCGCGCGCTCGATCATCACCCGTCCACCATGGCCGACGAAGCGCTTGAAGCCGGCCTCATCGACGGCCGCGAGTTCGCTGGCGGCAAGGCTGTGGTTGAGGCTGTCGAGCAGGTCCGGCGCTGTATCGATCAGCGTCCCGTCGAGGTCGAACACGATGATCGGTCGGGTCATGGCCTGTCCTGTGACGATTACGCTGCCGGCAGGCGATAGCCGCTGCAGCCCATCCAGGCAAGCGGTGCTTGGTCAATCCACAGGGCAAAGCCTTTGACCGGACGGGCAAAGATGCTAGGAGCGCCGAAACAAGCGAAATCCGGGGCAGGCATGGATGCGAGGCAACTGAAGGTCGAAGCCGCACGGGCGGCACTTGCCCATGTGACTGATGGCATGCGGCTCGGCATCGGCACCGGCTCGACGGCCGAGGAGTTCGTTCGGCTGCTTGCCGAGAAGGTCGCCAACGGCCTCACCATTATCGGCGTGCCCACCTCGGAGCGCACCGCCATCCTTTGCGGCGAGCTTGGCGTGCCGCTGTCGACGCTGGAGGAAACGCCGGAACTCGACCTTACCGTCGACGGCGCCGACGAGATCGATCCGGCGCTGACATTGATCAAGGGCGGCGGCGGCGCGCTGCTGCGCGAAAAGATCGTGGCGGCGGCTTCCGCCCGCATGATCGTCATTGCCGACCGTTCGAAGATGGTCGAGACGCTCGGCCGTTTTCCACTGCCCATCGAGGTCAACCCGTTCGGCCTGCGTGCCACGGAAATCGCGGTCGCCGCAGCGGCCGGAAGGCTCGGTCTTTCCGGTCCCGTCACATTGAGGATGACGGGGGGCCAGCCTTTTGTTACAGACGGCGGCCATTTTATCCTCGATGCATCTTTTGGCCGCATTCCGGATACAAGAGCGCTTTCGAATGCTCTCCATGCCATTCCGGGCGTGGTCGAGCATGGTCTTTTCATCGGGCTGGCATCAGCGGCCATCATAGCCGGCGACGGCGTCCAAACCGTCCATGCCGCCCGAAAACCAGGGAGTTCTACCGATCATGACGTTGCATAACCGGGTTCGCCGTTTTTCTGCCGTTCTGGCAGCTTCAGCCGTCTTTGCGTTTTCATCGCCGGCGTTCTCGCAGGACGTCACCGACGGGCATCTGAAGGCGGCCCGCGCCGCGGTCGCGGCGATCCACGCAACGGACCCGTTCGACAACATCCTGCCGCAGGCCGCCGCCGCGCTTCAGCAGCAGCTTATCCAAAAGAACCCGGACATGCAGGAGCTGATCGGCAGAACGGTTAGCGAAAAGGCTCTGGCGCTGGCCTCGCGCCGCGCCGATCTCGAGAAGGAGGCGGCCTTGGCCTATGCCAAGGTATTTTCCGAAAAAGAGCTTACCGAAATCGCCGCTTTCTACAATTCCGATTCCGGCAAGAAGCTGCTCGACAGCGGCCCGGCCGTGACGCGTGACCTGCTCAAGGCCGCCGACATCTGGCAGAACGGCGTCGCTCGCGATCTCGCACAACAGGTCGGCGAAACGCTGGCCGCGGCAGCGAAGGCCACAGCGCCGGCGGCACCGGCGAATGCCGCGGCTCCTGCGGCTGGTACGGAACCGGAAGCACCGAAGAACTGAGCATATTGTCCGGCGGCGTTATCGCTGCGGACCGGAAAGCCCGGCCTCCATTGCGCGTCCGACAGCGTGCGCGGCGTGATGGTCCGGGCTTTTCTTTTGGCGGTTTGCAGCCTACCTGTCTCAGACATTTGAAGGGCAAGGAGCCGCACCATGGCCGTCTATGACTACGATCTTTTCGTCATCGGCGGCGGCTCCGGCGGGGTGAGGGCGGCGCGCGTGGCGGCGGCACTCGGCAAGCGCGTCGGCATTGCCGAGGAATACCGCTATGGCGGCACCTGCGTCATTCGCGGCTGCGTGCCGAAGAAGCTCTATGTCTATGCGTCGCAATTTCCCGAACATTTTGCCGACGCCGCAGGTTATGGCTGGACCGTGCCGCAGGCGAGCTTCGACTGGCAGACATTGGTTGCCAACAAGGATCGCGAGATCAGCCGGCTGGAAGCCATCTACAGGAAGAACGTCCAAGGCGCCGGCGGCGAGACGTTCCAGTCGCGCGCCATGCTGGTCGATCCGCATGTGGTGCATCTTCTCGGCAACGACCGCACCGTCACCGCCGACCAGATTCTCATCGCCACCGGCGGCCGCCCAGCGCCGCACCCGGCTCTGCCCGGCCACGAACACTGCATCTTTTCCAACGAGGCCTTCGACCTCAAGGAATTACCGAAGGCGATCATGATCGAGGGCGGCGGCTATATTGCCGTCGAATTCGCCAACATCTTTCACGGCCTCGGCGTCGACACAACGCTGGTCTATCGCGGCAAGGAGATTCTCTCGCGCTTCGACATGGATCTCCGGCGTATGCTGCACGAAACGATGGAAAAGAAGGGGATAAAAATCCTCTGCCATGCCGTATCCGAATGGATCAGGAAGCGCCCAGACGGGCGCCTCGACGCTGTCATCACTGGCGGCAAGATACTGACTGTCGATCAGGTCATGCTCGCCATCGGGCGTCTCCCCAATACCGAAAACATGGGTCTTGAGGGCGTCGGCATCGAGATGACAAAGACCGGCGCTATCAATGTCGACCAATATTCGCGCACCAACATCGACAACATCTGGGCGATCGGCGACGTGACCAACCGCGTACAATTGACCCCGGTGGCGATCCACGAGGCGATGTGTTTCGTCGAGACCACCTTCAAGGGCAACCCGACCGCGCCCGACCATGATACGATCGCCACCGCAGTGTTTTCGCAGCCCGAGATCGGCACAGTCGGCCTGTCGGAAGATGAGGCGATAAAGCGTTTTTCCGACGTTGAGATCTACCGCGCCACCTTCCGGCCGATGCGGCACACACTGTCCGGCCGCGACGAAAAGATGCTGATTAAGCTGGTGGTCGACGGCACCTCGAAAAAAGTGCTCGGTGTCCATATCCTCGGGCCGGACGCCGGCGAGATGGCGCAGCTTCTCGGCATTTCGCTGAAGGCGGGGCTGACCAAGGATGATTTCGATCGCACGATGGCCGTGCATCCGACCGCGGCGGAAGAACTCGTCACCATGTACAAGCCGACCTACCGGGTGAAGGACGGCGAGCGCGTCTGACGTTTGCTTTCGCCCGGACGGAACAGCCGCCGATGTCCTTAAAGCTCCTCGAAACACTGCTAACCGGGGGCGAGCCGGTGATCGCCCCGACACTGCCGGCTTCAGCGGGCAGCCGCTATTTCTGCCGCATGCGGCGAGGGAAGCGCAGCCATCTTTCCTCGACCGGCCTTGGGTGCTCGAGGATGGTGGTGAGCTCGACCGGCAGGCTCGGCGCCAGCGGCTTTTTGGTCGCGACGCCATCGGCGATGGCAACGATGCTGTGATAGAATTCGGCGCCTGAAAGCGACCTTGGCGGCACGGCCTCGTGCATGATCGAGATCACCGTGACGTCTGGACAATTGTCCTTGATCGCTTGATGGAAGGCGATCTTCCCTTCGGGGTCGAGCGCGCCGGTCGCTTCATCGAGAAACAGCAGCCCCGGCTGCTGCAGCACGATGCGAGCGACAACCAGCTTCTGTTTCTGGCCGCCCGAAAGCACCTGGTCCCAACTCATTCCCTCGCGGCTTTCATCGGCCATGTGTCCGATGAAATCGCCAAGGCCCGCTCTGTGCAGAGCCGATGCAACCTGCGCGTCGGTGTGGTCGTGCTCTGAGGCGGGCAGGCAGACCAGTTGCTTCAGCGAGACCTGCTGCAGCTTGACCTCCTGGGCGGCATAGAAACTTTCGACCCCTTCCGGGAAGACGATGGTACCGCGGCCATAGGGCCACAGACCGTTAATCGCCTTGATCAGCGAGGTCTTGCCGCAGCCCGATTCGCCCTTCAGGAACGTCCACTCGCCACGCCGGAAGCGCAAATTCGCAGCACTCAGGAATGGCGTTGCGTCCTCGCCTCCATGCGCCAGTTCCAGCTTCTGGATCGTAAGGCCGAACACCGGGTTCTGGCGGTCGTAGCGGAACTCGGAGCGGCCGGTCAGGCTGTAGAATTCTTGCGGGTCCTGGACGTTTTCGATTGCCTGCGCAAGTTCGATGACGCGCTGGCTGTTGGCGCGCAAGGTGGCGATCTCCGGCATCACATGAATGAACCATGAACACTTGCTAATCAGCGCATTGACCTGTTCGGAAGCTGTTAAATAACCCTTGAGGTCGAGGCCGTTGTAAATGAAGGGCACTAGTCCAGGGCCGTAAGCGACAATCTTGGCGCCGATGAAATTGTAGATCAGCTCGAACGAAGCGTAGCCGGTGTTGACGACGTTCAATCTTGCCCAGGTACGGTCAATGTCGGCATAGCGCTGGCTGTGCACAGTCTTCTGTACATTCTCGCCTTGCGATGCGGCCACGTGAAAACTGCGGCGCAGGAACGTGATCAACTCGCCGCGGTAGTTGCCTTCAGCCTGCTGCATTCTGACGTTGAGCCACTCCAGCATTCGGCCGAGTTTCACTGCGATCCAGGTGTTGAACGGCACGTAGATAGCGATTGCCAAGAGAGCAAGGACGGCGCTGCCGTAGTTACCCAGAAACTCCAGCCCTTTCACCTCCACGGAGTTTCTCAGCAATTCTCCGCCGACAAAGTAGAGCGAAGTGAAGACGCCGAGCACACCCATAGCAAGCCCGATGGCTCCGCCGGTCATGGCCTTGATGGATTCCTGCACGCGCTGGTCAATGTTATCGGGAGCTGCGTTTCCGGAAGACCCATGCTGGGCATGGAAATGCGTATGATTGGTGTCGAGCAGAGACTCATTGAAGCGGCCGTCCAACCAGCCACGCCATTTGCGATGCAATGTTTTAGAAACAAGGTTGCGAACGCCGGCAATAACCAAGTCCTTGAGCACGACCAGCAACACGAGCACACCGGCGTTGGTCAGCACTGTCTTGATTGGCGTGGTATTCGCGGCATTGTGGAAAAAAGCGATCGAGGTCGCCAGCTCTGCTGCAGCCACTGTAAACCAGACGTCGGCTTTGCTGGACAGCGCGGTAACCAGGGCAATCACCAGGGTCAGCGTCCAGGCTTCCACCCAGCGTTCTGAAAACCAGTAGGCCCGCATCAGTCCCCAGAAGCTGCGCATCGAGGAAACCGGTGTCAGGAGCGGCCGCCTTGCGGCACCGCGGAGCCATTTTTCCGATATTGAATGTCGCTCTGGTCTACCGACCCGAATCACTATCCCGCCCAAACCTCTTTTAGTTTTGTTACAGAGAGTAACACCAATTGATCATTTTCCATTATCTTTTCTCTAACTGCGGAGAATTGATCCGCTCGCCGTTGCCATCAAGCAACAGAATTCAGGACTGCAATGTCATGCCCTGTCGTTCCCAGAGGAATATTGTTTGCGTAAATTCAATGGGTTGCTGATCCACGCATGCGAAGGCCGGCATCTTCCCTTAGGGAAGCTCTTTCCACAGTTTTGTGAAGGCAAGAGCGTGGTCGATCAGCCGACTTTATGCTGCGGAAGACGGATGCGCGCAAGAACGTGCCGTCTTCGACACGTCTTTGTTGGCCATGTCGGACCTGGCGGCGCCCGGAAAATAACCGGAATCGCGTTGGCTGCAGCGCAATGCATCGGTGCCGCCAAGCTTGCCTATGGAGCAGCGGCAGCAAGGGGTCGCTTTCTTGCAAGCCGCAAGCCGCCGAGCAAGGGGAAGTCGTCAACCAAAGGATTGACCCGCACCAGCAGCAACGGGCACTGATTTTTCGTCGGCCGCGCCAAGGTAACGGTGGAGTAGCGCCTATTCAGTTCGCTTTCTCCAACTCGCCCCGCGCCTTGGCCGCCGCAACCTGGCGAATGGCGTCGGTGAGCGTGTCGGCGTCTTGTGCGCCCATCACCGCATACCTGCCCTCAAGAAGGAAGCACGGCACGCCCGTGATACCCATGCGCGAAGCAGTGGCGATTTCGTTGCGCACCGCCTCGACATCGGCGTCCGTCGGCAAAAGCGTCTCGACCACGGATGCATCCATGCCGGCCTCGCGGGCGGCGTTGATCAGCACCACATGATCGCCGAGATTGGCGCCTTCCTCGAAATTCAACTGGAACAGACGTCGCACCAGCCGGTTCTGCACGACCTCGCCGGCGGCACCAGCCCAGCGGATGACGCGGTGCGCGTCAAGCGTGTTGGGCGCGACCTTGATGGCGGCGAAGGCGAAGTTGATCCCTTCGGCCTCTCCCAGCGGCTCGATGCGGGCGTGGATCTCGCGGATGCGTTCGTCACTGCCGAATTTGGCCACCAGGTATTCGCGGCGATCTTTGCCTTCGGGCGGGATGGTCGGGTCGAGCTGGAACGGCCGCCAGCGAATGTGCACCTCGACATCGGTTGCCGCGGCGATCGCCTTGTCGAGCCGCTTCTGGCCGATGAAGCACCAGGGGCAGACGACATCGGAGACCACATCGACGGTAATCGACTTCTCGTCGCTCATCTTGATCTCCTGTTCCGAAGAGGTCACTTCGGCTTGCGCCACCATGTCGGCAGCCGATAACCTGATATGGGCGTCTTTTGCGGATGTTCCAGGTAGCTCCAGTAGGCGAGCCATTGCTGCGTGTTGTGCTGCATCGGAACCATGTAGTTGCCGGAGATCAACAACCTGTCGAGGACGCGGACGGCGGCAACATAATCTTCGCGGCTGCGGGCGTCGAGCATCGCCTCTAGTGCGGCATCTATCGCCGGATCGGCGACGCCGGCAAGGTTGAATGACCCTTCGGCATTGGCGGCAGCTGATCCCCAGCGCCCGAGCTGCTCGATGCCCGGCGACAGCGAGTTCTCGAAGCCGCTGGTGCCGATCAGCACATCGAAATCGAAACGTTGCTTGCGCGACTGGATCTGGTCGCCGTCAAGGCTGCGGATGGTGACAGCGATGCCGATCTTCGCCAGCGTGCGCTGGTAGATGGCGGCAAGGCGCTCCTCGTTCTGCGAGGCGATCAGGATCTCGAAGCCGAAGGGTTTCCCCTCGGGATCGAGCATCACTCCATCCTGCAAGGCATAGCCCGCGCCCCTCAACATGTCGAAGGCAGCTTTCAGCACCTTGCGGTCCTGGCCCGAGCCGTCGGTGACGGGTGGCCGCCAAGTTCCGTCCATGACATCGGCTGGCACACGGCCGGGGTAAGGTGCCAGAAGCGCTTTTTCCCTGTCGTCGGCCGGATGGCCGAGCGCGGAAAGCTCGGAATTCTGCCAATAGCTCATGGTGCGCATGTACTTGCCGCCAAACAAATTCTTGTTGGCCCATTCGAAGTCGTAGAGCATGCCGAGCGCGCGTCGAACCACCGGATCGGAAAACTTCTCCAGTCTTGTGTTGAACAGGAACCCGGTCACCACTGGCGGGATGCCGGTGTCGAACGTTTCGGCGATCACGTCGCCCTTGTGGAAGGCCGGGAAGTCGAGATCGCGCTCGCGTTTGACCGGATCGCTGTCGTCGTCGATGGCGCAGATGCCTTTCTTGAAAGCTTCCAGCTTGGCGTTGGCATTGAGGAAATATTCGATGGTGATCTGGTCGTAATTGTCGAAACCGCGCTTGGCGGGGATGTCCTTGCCCCAATAATTTGGGTTGCGCTTGAATACGATGCGCTGGCCAGGCGCGACGTGCGCCACGGTGTACGGGCCGCTGCCGATCACCGGTTTCAGCGTGGTCCTGTCAAAGGTCTCCTTGTCGAAAGCGTGCTTCGGTACGATTGGCGTCATCGCGATAACCAACGGAGTCTCGCGGTTAGCCTTGTCATTGAATATAAAGCGCACGCTGTGGTCGCCGATTTTTTCGAGTTTGGCGACCATGCTCATACGGGCGCTGTAGGGTGGTCGGCCTTTCTCGGTAAAGACGTCGTAAGTGAACAGCACGTCTTCCGCAGTCACCGGTTGGCCATCAGACCACTTGGCCCTCGGATCGAGGTGGAATTCGATGCTCTTGCGCTCTGGATCCATATCGGCAGTGTCGGCAAGCAGGCCGTAAAGACTGAAGGCTTCATCGTCATTGCGCTGCATCAACGGCTCGAAGACCAGATTGCCGAAGATCTTATCGATCATGCCGCGTGCGGTCGTGCGCAGGCTTTTCAGGATGAACGGGTTGAGATTGTCGAAGCTGCCAACGACGCAATAGGTGATGCTGCCGCCCTTCGGCGCATCGGGATTGACGTAGTTGAAATGCGTATAATCGGCGGGCAGCGCCGGCTCGCCCTGCATGGCGATCGCGTGTTTCGGCTCCGACAGAGCTGGCTGAAGCGAAAGGGTGATAGACGAAATCGCGGCGATCAGCCAAACAAGAACGCGGCCCATGACCGTCTCCTTACTGGGTCGGCTAGATGATTCGGAGCGCACCCTAACATGAGCCGGCCGCCTCCCGGCCAATCGCGAGCTCAAGAATTGCGACTATCGGGCTGGATTCGGAACCGCTTGCAGTGTAACACGCCGTCCGAAGTCATTCTGTTGCCTCATTTCGGCAACAGGTAGCTGGACCACACGGCGCGAAGAAGCCGGTCCTGGGATCATTTGAGAGGAAGTGCACGATATGACGAGCCTGAACAGCAACGCGTACCGCCTGTCGGTCATGGCCGCTGGCGTGGTAGGCTTTCTGGGCGCACAACTTCCCACTGCTCTTGCGCAGCAGCAACAGCAGATTCCGCAGGGCTGGTTCAAAGCCTGCACCAAGCAGGAAGACGTCGACATCTGCAATGTCCAGAACATCACCACTGCCGGCAACGGCCAGCTCGTCACCGGCGTCAGCCTGATCGAATTGAAGGGCAAGGTGAACCGCAAGGTGTTCCAGGTGACGGTTCCGACCGGCCGACTGGTTCCTCCCGGCATTGGCCTCCAGATCGATGCCGGGAAGGCGCAGAAGCTCGATTATGTGATCTGCTTCCCTGACCGGTGCGTGGCGGAAGTGCCGCTGACCGACCAGCTCGTCGCCTCCTTCAAGAAGGGTTCGAACCTGACGCTCACCTCGGTCAATTTCCAGAACCAGCCGAACCCGATCAAGGTCGCGCTGACCGGCTTCAGCGGCGCCTTCGACGGACCGCCGCTGCAGCAGTCGGACATCGAGGATCGGCAGAAGAAGCTTCAGGATTTCGTTGCCAAGAACAATCAGGACTTCGCCAAGAAGCTCAAGGAAGAGCAGGACAAGGCGAAGACCGCCAACTGATCGCCCCTCAGGCGCAATTTCTAAGGAAAAAGCGGGATCATGCCCCGCTTTTTTCCGTTTCGGCCAGCCATTTCGTGATCCCTGTCAGGCCCGCAATCCCGTCAGGTCAATGTCTTGACTGGCGTCTCGGCTCGTAGCGCCCGTCCGGCCTCTTGTCGAACATCTCACCGATCTCCGGATGCCGCACCGGTTCGCCAGACTGATCCTCGAGCAGGTTCTGCTCAGACACATAGGCGATGTATTCCGTTTCCGAATTCTCGGCGAGCAAATGGTAGAAGGGCTGGTCCTTGCGCGGCCGCACATCCGCGGGGATTGCCTCGTACCATTCGTCGGTGTTGGCGAATTGCGGGTCGACATCGAAAATGATGCCGCGGAACGGAAACAGCCGGTGGCGAACCACCTGCCCGATCGAGAATTTGGCTGTCTTCATCATCGTACTCACCACTAAGTCCTAGGAGCGCCGCGTCCTTGGAGTGCGCAAAGACTCTCTAAGACTTTGAATTTACGCATTACGCTTCAAAAAATCGAGCCCCACTTAGGGCTGATGCCTGGCCCTACTTGACGCAAACGTTCAAATGCCGCAGCGCTTGACGCCCCGTCACTACGGGCTAGCCCGAGGGCGTGCTACCGCCTGACTTGTTTCCTTAAGCCGCCGGCGAGTGCCGCAAAACCACTGCCGGGCCGCAGCCCCTCGCGCATGAAAAAAGCGCGAAGCGGCGCGAAGCCGCCGAGCACGCCGAGACCAGCGCTGCGCGCCATCTGTGCTGGCAGCAGGTCCGAGAGCAGCGACTTGTTGAGCAGGTTGACCGCACTGCTGCGCGCCAGGATGTCGGGCCGGCGCTTGAAATCATAGGCTGCGAGTGCCTTGACGGCGCCGGGGTTAACCCTGTTTTCGCAAGTGATTCCAATCAGATCATCGATATCCCTGATACCAAGGTTGAGACCTTGCGCGCCGATCGGCGGAAACACATGGGCGGCTTCGCCGACAAGTGCCACCCGGTTATGCGCGAAGCACCGGGGCGTTACGCCGGAAAGCGGGTAGATCTGCCGGCCGGGTTCGACAGAAACCCGGCCCAGCATCGATTGCATCCGCTGTTCGATCCGCATCGAAAGCGTAGCATCGTCCAGTGCGGCGAGTTCTTTCGCCGTTGCCGGTTCTACTACCCAGACGAGGCTGGACCGGTTGCCGGGCAGGGGAACCTGGGTGAACGGACCGGTCTCGGTGTGGAATTCGGTCGAGGTGAAAGCGTGGTCGCTGCGGTGAGCGAAATTGAGAACCAGTGCGGCCTGCGGATAGGACCGCGCGGATGTCGAGATGCCGGCAGCCTCGCGGGCCGGCGACAGACGGCCATCGGCAGCGACCGCCAGCGATGCTGCAACCTCGCTGCCGTCAGACAGGATCGCATGGGCATGATCGGCGTCGAGGCGCCAGGTCTCCACCATCGATTTTCGCCATTCGATGCCGGAATGCGCGACTACAGCCCCGGCAAGCGCGGGGTTGAGAGCGCTGTTGGGTAAGTTCAGCCCGAACTGCTCCTCGCCGATTTCGCTGGCACGAAAAATGACCACCGGGCTGCGGATCAGCCGGCTGGTTGCATCGACGATGCGCATAACCTTCAGCGGTGCGGCTTTGGACCTCACCTCATCGAGGACGCCCAACCGTTCGAGGATATTCAGGGCTGGGTTCATCAAGGCCGTCGTTCGGCCGTCTTGGCCATTTGCCTCAGGTCCGACGAGCGTCACGGGAAAGCCGGCATCCGCAAAACCAAGCGCTGCGATCAGCCCTGCCGGGCCACTGCCGGCAACCAGTATCCGTGCTGTCTGCTGATGGTCCAAGTTCGCTTCCGGATTGTGATGCGAGGCGGTCGGTCCGACCTGATAAGCATATAGGTCAGATCATACGGCTTGATCAACGCGGCGATTCGGCCCATTCGATTGCCATGATCGGCCAAGACCATGATTTCAGTCATCTCGACCGTGTCGGCCGTGCCACGGCGAGCATCTCGCGCAATCCTCGACTGGCGGTGAGCATCGTTCTGGGCGCAAGCGTCCTTCTGGCCTGGCTGCTTCTCGGCGCCATGGCGATTCGCGGCGCCGAAAGCCGGGTTCCGGGCATCGATGCACCCGGCGACACATTGATCAGATATCTTCCGCAGCTGCCGCTGCCGGATTTTCTTGAGCGCTTCTTCACCCTTTGTCTTGCACCTGCGCCGCTCGACGGGGGCGTCGGCGCGCAGGCCGGAGCGCTCGTCGTCATGTGGTTCCTGATGGCGGTCGCCACCATGCTGCCTTCGGCGGCGCCGATGATCCGCACCTATTGCGAGATCGCCGATACCGCGCGGATCAAAGGCGAAGCGGTCGTCCATCCGCTGGTCCTGGTCGCCGGTTACCTCAGCGTGTGGTTGGCTGCGTCGGCAGCGTTTGCGGCGCTGACGCTCATCGTTCACGCCTGCGCATCATCTGTGCAGATGCTCGATCCGGTGGTCGGAGCGACAGGAGCGGTTGCAGTTTTGGGTGCCGGCCTTTACCAGTTCAGCGGTCTGAAGCAAGCCTGCCTGACGAAGTGCAAAAACCCGTTCTCGATCCTGTTTTCGAACTGGAGCGCGAGGTCCGGCCGGATTTTCCGGCTCGGCATGGAGCAGGGCGTCTGGTGTCTCGGCTGCTGCTGGGCGCTGATGCTGGTGATGTTCGCCGTCGGCGTGATGAACTTGTTTTGGATGGCGCTGATCGGCCTGTTCACCTTGATGGAAAAACAGACAGCGGGCAGGCTGCCAACCCGGATCGCCGGTGCGATACTGCTTGTCTGGGCAGCCGCCCTGCTAGTAGTCTCGGCATAGGGAGTGAATTCGATGGCAGATCAAGGCTGGGCAATGAAAGGAGAGCTGGTACTCTCCTGCAATTGCACAGTTTTTTGTCCTTGCGTGCTGTCTCTCGGCAGTCATCCGCCGACCGAGGGCTATTGTCAGACCTGGGCGGGGTTCCGCATCGATGCCGGCCATTTCGGCGAGGTCGAACTGTCCGGCCTCAACCTTGGGCTGGTCATGGAAATCCCCGGCTATATGAGCCGCGGCAACTGGACCGCCGGACTGTTCATCGACAAGCGCGCCTCAGTCCATGCGGTAAAGGCGCTGACCAGGATTTTCACCGGCAAGGCTGGCGGAACCACCTCGCTGCTCTCCATCCTAGTCGGAAAGTTCCTCGGCGTCGAGCAAGCGCCGATCACCTATGAGACGCGCGACAGGACGCGGATCTTCCAGATACCGAAGATCATCGACGGAGCGGTGACGCCGATCCCAGGCAAGGACCGCGACAAGGATACGGTGATCAGCAATTCGGAATACTGGGTCGCACCGGAAATCATCGTCGCCCGGTCCGACAAGAGCAAGATGCGGGCCTTCGGCCGCAACTGGAATTTTGCCGGCCGCTCGGCCGAAATCTGCAAGCTGGACTGGCGGGGCCCGTGAGCAAAAAAACAACGGCCAGGAAAATCACGGACAGGATTCCGAGGCCAAAGAAGAAAGTTACGTGGCCGCAGGCGCGCGCGTTTTCGGTCCACCTGCTGACCGCGTCGGGCTCGTTCCTGGCGTTCCTGTCGCTGGTGGCAGCGAGCGAGCAGCGCTGGACGGCGATGTTCTGGTGGCTGGGGCTGGCGCTGTTCGTCGACGGCATCGACGGGCCGATCGCCAGGAAACTCGAGGTCAAGGAAATCCTGCCGACATGGTCGGGCGAACTCCTCGACAACATCATCGACTACGTCACTTACGTGCTGATACCAGCCTTCGCGCTTTACCAGCGCGGCTTCATGGGTGAGGGCCTGTCGTTCCTGTCGGCGGCGATCATCGTCGTGTCGAGCGCGATCTACTATGCCGACACCGGCATGAAGACGAAGGAGAATTTTTTCAAGGGGTTTCCGGTAGTCTGGAACATGGTGGTGTTCACGCTTTTCGTCATCGATCCGGGACAATGGGTTTCCCTCGCCGTCGTCGTGGTGGCCGGCATTCTGACCTTTGTGCCAATCAATTTCATCCACCCGGTGCGGGTGGTGCGGCTGCGTCCAATCAACCTTGGCATGACGCTGCTATGGTGCGCTTTTGGAGCGCTGGCGCTGGCGCAGGCAGCTCTTGCCGCCTTCTACGACCAGATCGGCGTCTTGGGCGAGCAGGTGAGTGTCTTCACCAAGATCGGCATCACGGTCACCGGACTTTACCTCGCATGCATCGGCGGTATCATGCAGCTCTTTCCAACGCTCGGCGCCAAGAAAACCTGATCCCAAGAGAGTCTGGTCCCAAGAGAGCCTCATCAATGTCCAAAGCAATACGCATCCACGCCAATGGCGGTCCGGAGGTTCTGACCTATGAGGACGCCGATCCGGGCCAACCCGGCTCGGGACAAATCCTGGTCAGACACACGGCGATCGGCCTCAATTTCATCGACGTCTATCATCGCTCCGGCCTTTATCCGCCGCCAGGCGGTTTCCCGCTGATACCCGGCAGCGAGGCGGCCGGGGTGGTGGTGGAATTGGGCGCGGATCTCGACTGGCTGAAGCCGGGCGATCGCATCGCCTACGCCGTGACGACTGGCGCCTATGCCGAGCAGCGCGTGATCGCCGCCGACCGCGTGGTCAAGGTGCCGGACGGCATCAGCGACGAACAGGCGGCCGCCATGATGCTGAAAGGGATGACGGCGGAATATCTGCTGCGCCGTACCTTCAAGGTGAAGGCGGGCGACACGATTCTGTTTCACGCCGCGGCCGGCGGCGTCGGGCTGATCCTCGGCCAATGGGCCAAGCATCTTGGCGCAACCGTGATCGGCACCGCCAGCTCCGCCGACAAGATCGAGCTCGCCAAGGCGCATGGCTTCGACCACGTCATCAACTACCGCGAGCAGGACTTCGTCGCCGGCGTTCTCGCCATTACCGGCGGCAAGAAGTGCGACGTCGTCTATGATTCGGTAGGCAACGACACCTTTCCGGCCTCGCTCGACTGCCTGAAGCCGCTCGGCATGTTCGCCAGCTTCGGTCAATCGTCGGGGCCGGTCCCGCCGTTCAGCATGTCGTTGCTGGCGCAGAAAGGTTCTCTGTTCGCAACCCGTCCGACGGTGTTCGTCTACAACGCCAAGCGCGAAGATCTGGAGGCGTCCGCCGCCGCGTTGTTCGAAATCGTGCTCAGCGGGGCGGTCAAGATCAAGATCAACCAGCGCTACGCGCTCAAGGATGCCGGCAAGGCGCATTCCGACCTTGAAGGCCGCAGGACGACCGGGACAACCATTCTTATCCCCTGAGCCTTGCTATCCCTTGAGTTTCCGCTGAAATTCTTGAAGCTCTTTCAAGACGGGTGCCGCTTTGCGATGACAGCAGGCCGCGCATACGATGCCTGTGGGAACACAGAACATATCTGGCAAACCAGATGGGAGGCACTGTGAGTGCAAATCAGGACGGCGCAGACCTGCTTGAGGTTCGTGGCCTTACCAAAACGTTCGGCACGCTGACCGCGTGTGACCATATCGATCTCAACGTCGCAAAAGGCGAAATCCACGCGTTGCTCGGCGAGAACGGCGCCGGCAAGTCGACGCTCGTCAAAATGCTGTTCGGAACACTGGAGCCCAATTCGGGCGAGATTTTCTGGAACCGTCAGGCGGTCACGATCACCAATCCCGGCTTTGCGAAGAAGCTCGGCATCGGCATGGTGTTCCAGCATTTTTCGCTGTTCGAGGCACTGACGGCGGCCGAGAACATCGCGCTGTCGCTGGACGACGGTTCGCCGATCAGCACGATTGCCGCGAAGGCGAGGGCGCTTTCCTACAGCTACGGCTTGCCGCTCGACCCGCAATCGCTGGTCGGCGACCTGTCGGTCGGTGAGCGCCAGCGTATAGAGATTATCCGCTGCCTTCTGCAGACGCCGCAGCTCATCATTCTCGACGAGCCGACTTCGGTGCTGACGCCGCAGGAAGCTGACAAGCTGTTCGAGACGCTCGAACGGTTGCGCTCGGAAGGAAAGTCCATCCTCTACATTTCGCACCGCCTTGAAGAGGTCAAGCGCATCTGCGACCGCGCCACCGTGCTGCGCCACGGCAAGGTGGTTGGCCATTGCAACCCGCGCAAGGAAACCGCGGCATCGCTGGCCCGCATGATGGTCGGCAACGACGTGCAGGCCGTGGTGCGCGCGCCGGTTCAAGGTATCGAGACGGCGCGGCCGCTGCTTGAAATTCGTGCGCTCAGCCGCCGGCCGGCAACGCCGTTCTCGATCCCGCTCAGGAACATCAACCTGACGGTACGCGCCGGCGAAGTGATTGGCATTGCAGGCGTTGCCGGCAACGGCCAGGGCGAGTTCTTCGAATCCGTTTCCGGCGAGGTGCCGCAGCAGGATGCCGCCTCGGTGCGCATCCGCGGCAAGGATGCCGGCGGCCTCAGCATCACCGGCAGGCGGCTGATGGGCGCTGCCTTCGTGCCGGAAGAGCGGCTCGGCCACGGTACAGCCCCCCGCATGAAGCTTTCGGAAAACCTGCTTTTGTCGCGCCATGCCACCGACGGCAAGGTGTTTGTCGGCGCCGGCGGAATGGTCAAAAGCGATGCGATCTATGCCGCCGCCCAGCGCATCATCAAGGCGATGGATGTGCGCAAAAGCGCTCCGGACCCGGAGGCGGCAGCGCTTTCAGGCGGCAATCTGCAGAAATTCATTGTCGGCCGCGAACTCGACCGGAGGCCAAGCGTCATGGTCGTCAATCAGCCGACATGGGGCGTCGACGCCGGAGCCGCCGCCCACATTCGCCAGACGCTGATCGAGTTGGCGCGCAGCGGCTCCGCAGTGCTGGTCATCAGTCAGGATCTCGACGAATTGTTCGAGATATCCGACGCGATCGCGGTGATGCACAATGGCGAATTATCGATGCCTTTGCCAATCGCTGAGGCCACATTCGAAAAGATCGGACTGCTGATGGGCGGGGCCGAGCCCGGCCACGCCGAACACGCTCTGGAGACGTCATGATGCGCCTCGAACTTGTCAAACGGCCACAGCGCTCAATGCTGTTTTCGGCGCTGTCCCCCTTCATTGCCTTTGCGCTGACGATCGTTGCCGGCGCCATCCTGTTCGCACTGCTTGGCGTCAATCCTTTGAAGGCGTTCCAAATTTACTTCCTCGAGCCGGTCAGTCAGGTCTGGCAGCTGCATGAGCTGGCGATCAAGGCGGCACCGCTCATCCTGATCGGGGTGGGCCTGTCGGTTTGCTACAGGGCCAACATCTGGAACATCGGCGCGGAAGGCCAATTCATCCTGGGCGGCATCGTCGGCTCGAGCATTCCGGTGCTGTTTCCCCAGTTTGAAGGCCCGCTGGTGCTGCCGCTGATGCTGCTGTTCGGAATGGTCGGCGGTGCCGCCTACGCCGCAATCCCCGCCTTGCTCAAGACGCGCTTCAACACCAATGAGATCCTGACCAGCCTGATGCTGGTCTATGTCGCGCAACTGTTCCTCGACTGGCTGGTGCGTGGGCCGTGGCGCGATCCGAAGGGTTTCAATTTCCCGCAGACGATACAGTTCAACGACTCGGCCATATTGCCGGAACTGATGCCGGCCTCCGGCCGTGCCAATTGGGGTTTCGTGTTCGCGCTGGTCGCGGCGGTGCTGGTCTGGATCCTGATAAGCCGCATGCTGAAAGGCTTTGAGGTTCGCGTGCTCGGCTCAAGCCCCAGGGCAGGGCGCTTCGCCGGCTTCGGTATCAACCGGATGGTGTTCTTCGCCTTCATGCTGTCGGGTGCACTGGCCGGGCTTGCCGGCATCTCGGAAGTCTCCGGAGCCATCGGCCAGCTGCAGCCGGTGATCTCGCCCGGCTACGGCTTTGCCGCCATCATCGTGGCGTTCCTCGGCCGGCTCAATCCGCTCGGCATCGTCGCTGCGGGCCTGGTGCTGGCACTGACCTATCTCGGCGGCGAGGCGGTGCAAAGCGCGCTCGGCATCTCCGACAAGGTGGCGCGCGTGTTCCAGGGCATGCTCCTGTTCTTCGTGCTCGGCTGCGACACGCTCATTCACTACCGCATTCGCTTGATCGGTTTTGCCGCGCCGAAGCTTGAATCCGCGCCGAAGCTGGAGGAGGCCCGCTGATGGACATCACCGTCAACATTCTTTTGACCATCGCAACCGCGGCGACGCCGCTGCTGATCGCGGCGATCGGCGAGCTGGTAGTCGAACGTTCCGGCGTGCTCAATCTCGGTGTCGAAGGCATGATGATCATGGGGGCGGTCGGCGGTTTCGGCGCCGGCTATCTCACCGGATCGCCGTGGATCGGGTTGTTGGCGGCGATCGCCTTGGGTGCGGTGTTTTCGCTGCTGTTCGCTGTCATGACGTTGTCGCTGGCCACAAACCAGGTGGCGACCGGCCTGTCGCTGACATTGCTCGGCCTCGGGCTTTCCGGCATGATGGGCACCAGCTTTGTCGGCCAGCCCGGCGCGAGGCTGCCAAACCTCGACATTCCCGGCCTGACAGCGATCCCCGTCATCGGCAGGTTGTTGTTCGGCCAGGACCCGATCTTCTACATCTCGATTGCATTGACCGCCGCCGTCATGTGGTTCCTGTTCAAGACCCGCACCGGGCTCACGCTGCGCTCGATCGGCGACAGCCACACATCGGCCCATGCCCTTGGCATCCAGGTCATCCGCTACCGCTATCTGGCGGTGATCTTCGGCGGCGCCTGTGCAGGCCTTGCCGGGGGCCACCTGTCGCTGGTCTATACGCCGCAATGGGTGGAGAACATGACCGCCGGGCGCGGCTGGATCGCACTGGCGCTGGTCGTGTTCGCATCATGGCGGCCATGGCGGGTGCTGGCTGGCGCCTATATCTTCGGCGCGGTATGGATCGGCCAGCTTCATGCACAGGCTTTTGGCATTCCGGTTCCCTCGCAACTGCTTTCTTCGTTGCCCTATCTGGCAACCATCGTGGTTCTCGTTCTAATCTCGCGCAACAAGCGTTTGACGATGATGAACACACCGGCTTCCTTGGGGCAGCCATTCGTTCCAGATCGTTGACAATAAAAGACAAACGGGAAGCTCCAAGGCTTAACTCAGAGAGGTAACACGATGAAAAAACTGCTTATTGCGCTGATGGCCGCGGCGGGAGCATTGTCGCTGGCAGCGACCGCCGAAGCGCAGGAAAAACTGAAAGCCTGTTGGGTCTATACCGGCCCGATCGGCGATTTCGGCTATTCGTACCAGCATGACCAGGGCCGCCTGGACGTAGAGAAGGCACTCGGCGACAAGGTCGAGACCGCATATCTGGAGAACGTCTCTGAGGGTCCCGATGCCGATCGTGCCTTCGAGCGCCTGGCGCGCGAAGGATGCAAGATCATTTTCGGCACGTCCTTCGGCTTCATGGACCCCGAAGTGAAGGTCGCCAAGAAGTTCCCCAACGTGATGTTCGAACATGCGACCGGCTACAAGACGGCCGAAAATCTCGGCATCTACAACGCACGTTTCTACGAAGGCCGCTACATCCTCGGCCAGATCGCCGCCAAGCAATCGAAGTCGGGTGTCGCCGGCTACATCGTTTCGTTCCCGATTCCCGAAGTGGTGATGGGCATAAATTCCTTCATGCTCGGCGCCCAGTCGATCAACCCTAACTTCAAGGCGAAGATCGTCTGGGTCAATTCATGGTTCGATCCGGGCAAGGAAGCCGACGCCGCCAAGGCTCTGTTCGACCAGGGTGCCGACATCATCGTCCAGCACACCGACTCGACTGCTCCCCTGCAAGTCGCCGAAGAGCGCGGGCTGCAGGGCTTCGGCCAGTCTTCGGACATGATCAAGTTCGCTCCCAAGGCGCAATTGACCTCGATCGTCGACGATTGGGGGCCGTACTATGTCAGCCGGGTGAAGGCTGCGCTCGACGGCACCTGGAAGCCCGGCAATGTCTGGCTGGGCATCAAGGACGGCGCCGTTAAGATGGCCCCTTACACCAACATGCCCGACGACGTGAAGGCGATGGCGGAAGCCACCGAGAAGAAGATCGTCGACGGATGGAATCCTTTCACCGGGCCGATTGCCAAGCAGGACGGAACGCCGTGGCTGAAGGACGGCGAAGTCGCCGACGACGCTACGTTGCTCGGCATGAACTTCTACGTCAAAGGCGTTGATGACAAGCTGCCGCAGTAAGCGCAAGCGGGAGCCAAATCCTCCCAAGGAGGGGCGCCCGACGGCGCCCTTTCGTTTAGAGCGAGATGCGGTCAGACCGCTGAGCCGTAGAGATCGTAGGCGTCGGCACGGTCGATCTTGACGGTGACGATGTCGCCGGCACGCAACGGGCGCCGCGACTGGATATGCACCGAGCCGTCGATTTCGGGCGCGTCGTATTTGGTGCGGCCCTTCGCCGAGGTGCCATGCGCCTCGTCAATCAGGACAGGCAGGCGCTTGCCGACCTTCCTGGCGAGCTGCGTCGCCGAGATCTTCTGCTGGCGCTGCATGAAGCGGTGCCAACGCGCCTCCTTAATCTCCTGCGGTACCTGTTCGAGGCCGAGACCATTGGAGCGAGCGCCCCTGACCGGCTCGTATTTGAAACAGCCGGCGCGGTCGATCTTGGCTTCGTCCAGCCAGTCAAGCAGCATTTCGAAATCGTCGTCCGTCTCGCCGGGGAAGCCGACGATAAAGGTGGAGCGGATGGCCAGATCGGGACAGATTTCGCGCCAGCCGCGAATGCGGTCGAGCGTCTTTTCGCCATGAGCCGGCCGGCGCATGTTCTTCAGCACCTGCGGCGAGGCGTGCTGGAACGGGATGTCCAGATAGGGAAGGATCTTTCCTTCGGCCATCAGCGGGATGACATCGGCGACATGCGGGTAGGGGTAGACATAGTGCATGCGCACCCAAACCCCGAGCTTGCCGAGTTCCTCCGACAGATCTAGGAATTTCGCCCCCACTTCGCGGTCGCCGAACATGCTGGTCTGGTATTTGATGTCGATGCCATAGGCACTGGTGTCCTGCGAAATGACCAGGATTTCCTTGACGCCGGCCTTGGCCAGTTTCTCGGCTTCGCGCAGAACGTCGGCCGCCGGTCGCGAGACGAGGTCGCCGCGCAGCGCCGGAATGATGCAGAAGGTGCAGCGATTGTTGCAGCCTTCCGAAATCTTGAGATAGGCATAGTGGCGCGGCGTGAGCTTGACGCCTTGCGGCGGCAAAAGGTCGATGTAGGGATCGTGGCTCGGGGGTGCTGCCTCATGCACTGCAGCCATCACGCTCTCGTAGGCCTGCGGACCGGTGATGGCGAGAACGTTGGGGTGTTTCTCGCGGATTACGTCAGGTTCGGCGCCTAGACAGCCGGTGACGATGACCCTGCCGTTCTCCGAAAGGGCGGAGCCGATGGCATTGAGCGATTCATCACGAGCCGAATCGAGAAAGCCGCAGGTGTTGACGACGACCAGATCGGCGCCGTCATGTTTGCGCGCGATCTCGTAGCCTTCGGCGCGCAGGCGCGTGATGATGCGCTCCGAGTCCACGAGGGCTTTCGGGCATCCAAGGCTTACGAAACTGACGCGAGGGGCAGACATGTGCGGTTTCCAATGGACGCGGGCCGGAAACCCTGAGGCCCGGCCCGGAAGTCTCGATACATGTTGATCTTTAGAACTTTCGCAGAAGCTCAATTTGCACGGGGCAATAGCATAGTTCCGCAATCAAGCAAACCGGGGAATGGCTTGGCGCCGCTCGGCGGGCCTGCGCTGCTAAAGGGCCAGGTTCAATGACCGCCCGGTCCGAACCACGGCGCCAGGAACGCAAACTGTTCGGGGAACTGCTGCACGGCACCATCCAAAAGCATCTTCACGGCGACATAGAGAATGATCACGAGGCCGATATAGGCAATCCAGCGGTACTTATGCAGGAGGCGTGCGACAAACGAAGCGGCGAAGCCCATCAGCGCAATCGACAGCGCCAAGCCGATGATCAGGACCGTCGGATGGTCCATGGCCGCGCCTGCGACTGCAAGGACGTTGTCGAGAGACATCGAAACGTCGGCAATGACGATCTGCCAGGCTGCCTGAGCGAAGGTCTTGCGCGGTCCCTTGCCGCCGATCGTCCCGCTCTTGTCGTAATCGACATTCGACAACGATTCCGTCGCATCATGTTCCTGCTCGTGACTGACACGGAGTTCGCGCCACATCTTCCAGCACACCCAAAGCAGCAGCAGGCCGCCGGCTATGAGAAGAATGGGGCCGATTGTGAGGAGCCACTGGGTGATTAGTGCGAAGAAGATGCGAAGCACGGTGGCCGCCGCAATGCCGACGAGAATCGCCTTCTTGCGCTGGTCCGACGGCAGGCCTGCCGCGGCAAGGCCGATGACGATGGCATTGTCGCCGGCAAGCACAAGGTCGATGGCGATGACCTGGAGCAGAGCCGCGAGGCCAGCGGCGGTAAAAATTTCCATCAGCCGGAATTTCCTTGCTTGGTCGCCAATCGTTCGCGTGGGGTGCCCGAACGCCTAACGTGTATGGTTCCCGCGCGTCAAGAGATGGCTTGAGAACAAGGCCGGCAACCGCCTGAGCTGCCGTGATCAAGATGACCCCGAAACCAGAACGCAAATGGCGCCCCTGCAAGCAAAATCTGTCGAAACTGCTCATGCCAAGCAGTCCCTGCAGGCATCGGGATAGTAAAAATGATGTCATGCGGCAATCGGTGCGGAATCGTGGGCCGGATGGCGAGCCGCGCATGCGCCAAGGTCGCGACTCCGCTCACGACCGCTCCACGATTGGTGGAATCCTCGACAATTGCCCAGTTCCGCCTGGCGGCGCAACCATGCGATGCAGGGCTTGATCGAGAACGACAGCACGGGTTGAAGCACGCCGCCACCGCGATAGATTTCGGGGACCGAAGAGTACGATGCCTTAAAAAGTGTTCCTCACAGGAGAGGCTCGTGACGTCTGACGACAACACACCCGTCCTTTCCGGGGCGATCGGGGAGTACCGCGAGTTCGATCCTCCGGCCGCACTCGAAAGGCATTTCCTGTGTGTCTGGTCCAATACATTGCGCCCGGACGCGGGGAGCTTATCGGCCGTGGTCCCCGACGGTTGCGTCGACATCACCTGGATCGACGGCGATCTGGTCGTAGCGGGCCCCGACGTGGCCGTTGCCCTCTCTACGCTGACACCCGGCTCTACTGTGATCGGCACCCGCTTCCGACCGGGTGCGGCAAGCCGGTGGCTCGGGCTGCCGATGTCGGAGATCGTCGGCGGCCGGATGGGGCTCAGCCAGTTCTGGGGGGCGCTGGCGCGCGAAATCGCCCAGAGAATTGGCGATGCATCCTCCACGGCGGAGCGGATGCGGGCGATGCAAGCGGCGCTCTCCAGGCTTGCGCCCGATGTCGAGCCGCCGCCTCCGGACATGGGATTTGCCTTCAACGCGCTGAAAACGGAATCCGCCGGTCCGGGCATGGCGGTGATCCTCGATCGACTCGACGTCAGCCCGCGAACCCTTCGCCGCCGCTGCCAGGAGGCTTTCGGCTATGGTCCGAAGACGCTCGACCGCATTCTCCGCTTCCAGCGGTTTTTGAACCTGGCGCGGCAGTCCGCCGAGCCGCGCCTTGTCGATCTTGCGTTCGAGGCGGGCTATTCGGACCAGGCGCATCTCACGCGCGAGGTGCGGCGCCTGTCGGGGTTCTCGCCCGCGACGGTTCTGCGACAGCTCGGCGCCTGAACTGGCCGTTTCGTTCAATACGCCACTGCCAACTCCCCCTAGTCTGCCTTCGTTGAAAGGAGGCAGATATGACGATCTACAAATCCCGCATCATCACCGCGTCCATCGACCGGGGCTGGCGCGAAGTCTACGACTTCGCCTCCATCCCGGAGAATTTCCAGCGCTGGGCGGCAGGCCTCGGCCGGCGCTTCGAAAGATCGGGCGAAGAATGGACTGCGGAGGACCCCGAGGGTCGGCCCATCCGCATCCGCTTCTCCCGGCCCAATGAATTCGGTGTCCTCGATCACATCGTCTTCGCCGAGGGCAAGGAAACCCGCAATGCGGTGCGCGTGGTACCCAACGGGACCGGCGCGGAGGTCATGTTCGTGCTCCTGAGGATGCCGGACATGACGGAGGAGATCTTCGCTGCCGACGCCGCGGCGGTAGAGCGCGACCTCAACACCCTGAAGTCAATGCTCGAACGCTGAGCTTCCCAAGATCAGAAAAGGAGAAGATCATGGCCAAATCCAGCAACGACAAGCGCATCGACTATGTCGAGTTTTCCGTCGGTGACATCGCGCGCTCGCGCGACTTCTATGGCAAGGTCTTCGGCTGGTCCTTTAAGGACTACGGGCCGAGCTATTGCGAGTTCAACGACGGCCGCCTGACCGGCGGCTTCGCCCTCGGTGGCCAGAGCAAGGCGGCAGGCGGGCCGCTGGTGATCCTCTATGCCGACGACCTTGACGAGACCCAGCGCCACGTCGAGGAGGCCGGAGGGAAGATCGTCAAGCCCGCCTATTCCTTCCCCGGCGGCCGCCGCTTTCACTTTTCCGACCCGGACGGCTACGAGCTGGCCGTGTGGTCGGGCAAGTGAGATAGCGGAAGGGGGCGCCGAGCCGAGCCCGGCGCCTCTTCGAATGGTTTTGGGCGGGCCGTCGGGGCTTAATGCCGCTCTTGGCGCCAGGAGCGGATATTGAATACTGACTGGGCGAGCTACCAAGGATTCGATTGCGCGGCTGGTATCTCTGTGCTGAACCACCTTAGAGAGCCAGCGCTGCTGTTGTAACAAAATTATTGCCCGATGGCGTAGCTCGCATCGTATAAGGCTGGCCTGAGGACCATCGCATACCGCACGAAGCATGACGGAACCGACACGAACGACAGTACGGCAAAGGCTGTATGCTTTTTTGATTGCAGGCCTGGGCGGGCTGGCCGCATCGGCAATCTCGTTTTCGATGACGCTCTACGAAGCTGCCCATCCGCCAAAGGTGCCGGTTGTGCAGGCAGGCCAGCAGATCGATACCGGTCGCTGGTTTGTGACCTTGCGAACGGCACGTGTCGGAACAGTGCCGCCGACAGGCGTTCCTCCGTCGCAGTCGGTGCAGCTTCTGATGGTGGATCTGGACGTGGTGAACCGTTCCGCCACTCCAAACAACGTGCTCTATCGCACTGTGACGCTCAGCGCACCGGCGCAAAAGCTGCCGATGCCAACGGTTTATCTCGATCGCGACAAGTATCTGGCGGGATATTTCAATCCCAACATGCCGGAACGCCTGACCATGGCCTGGGAGTGGCCGGCCGGTGTGCCCGTGCCGGACAAGGTGACGATCACCGTTACCGGCCAAATCTACAAGCTGCGCGACAATCTCTACGGCGCAAGCGGGTGGTACGACCGAGATCCCGTTGCGACGGTCGATCTGCCGGTGGAAAAGGCGCTATGATGCGCATGGTGCGTTCGGTGCTTGCGCTGCTGTTCGCTGCCGCCCTGCTCTACGGCATGCAGCATACGCGTCCGCTCTACAGCGACATTACATCGCCGATAGTCTCTTCGGGCGGCATGAACAAGCGTGTCCAGGCTAGCGCGTTCGCGCTTTCGCTGGACAGCGCCAGGGTCGCGCGTATCCTCAACGTCGAGACCTTCGGGAAGTCAAAGACCTACACGAGTTCCGGCGTATGGGTTGTGGTCGAAGGCGAGGCGGAGGCCAAATTCGAGACCTTGCGTCTCACATCGGGTGAGTGGCTGAGCGGCAGCGGCATCCGTTATGTCCTGACCGACCGGCTGCCGGCGACGATCGAAATGATGACGGGCGATGCCTATCAGCCCGGCCTGCCACGCCGTGTCCTTCTGGTGTTCGAAGTGCCGGAAGAAGCCGCCGCCGGCGGGACCGTAGTGGTCGCACGCACAAAATTGCTGCCGCTCGACGATGAGATCCGCATCACCACGGATGTTTCCGGCAAAGACATCGAGCCCGCAATTACTATCCGCCGCAACGAAGAAAGGCCGCCATGGAGAGTTCTCCCGCAAAGGTGATGTCAACGCGGCGAGGTTATCGGCTGAGCATGACGGCGCTGGTGGTTGCGCTGCCTGCCGCGCTAGTCGTGCAGACGTGGGGAAGCATCAAGGACTGGCGCTCCCAATTTTTGCGCCAGCCGCTATCTGCGACCTTGGGGCAACCGATCGACTATGCCGGCGCAAGCTGGACCGTGACGCGCATCACCAGACTGGCAGGCAGTGAGGGAAACGCCGTCGTCCTCGCCGAATTCGAAGCTCTCGCAGCTGACCCGAAGGCGCTCGGCGCCGTTCCATGCAAGGTGCGGCTTTCCGACGGAAGCGGTCGCGAATGGCAGCCAACCCTATTTGCCGATCCGATGGTCAGGAAGCAATATCCGGAGGCCCAGCAACGGTCCCTGTGTGGCGGCATGGCGTTCGCGGCGGCCGAGCCCGGCAAGCCGGCACGGATGGCTGCCAGCTTTTCGATTCCGCCTGCGGCGAGCAGCCTCACGCTATCGATTGGCCTCTACTCGGCGCTACCGAATCATCTCAGCGTCAGCGAGCCGCGGACCTGACGCCACATGCTTCGCCAGCCATGACGACTGCAGTCTCGAGCACGGCTGCAAGCAGCGCGACTCGGACTGCGTCGAGCAGGATTCCTCCGTCGAGTTCGCTTGGGCTGCCGATGAACAGGCTGATGGTGTCGGCGAAGATCTGCCAAGTTGCGAGATCATGCGCTCCGATCAGTCTTGTCAGGCCATACCACATCCAGGCGCCGATCCAGGAGATGGCCTGATAGGCGATGACGAAGGTGACAAGCGTCGCAAGGCCGGCACTGAGCGTCAGCTTGAGACAAGTCCAGACCGGCGAATAGCGGCTGTGGTAGCCGCCAACGAAGTGCGTCGCGAAATCCTTCAGCCACTTTTGCCATGAGGTCGTGCGCGATAGCGCAGGACCGGGAGCGGCCGGCGCGGAAAGCTCATAGCCGTTGATGATCGCCGCCATCACCAGCCAGACAATCGGCAGCAACGCGAAAAAGAAAAGATTCTGAAGCTGCTCTCCGAAGGGAAGCGGCCGGAATTCCACCGGGACGAACTGGCCGGCGGCAGCCGCCGAAGTTACCGGCGCAAACAAATCGAGGCTGAGCTGCAGCGCCGCGCCTGCGCCAAGCCAGCGGATGAACTGGTCTTTCCATACGCCGAGCGCGTAGAGACCGATGAAGACCCAAGCTGCGTCCGTCGCCACGATCAGCAGCCGCCAGTAGGGGTGAGAGGCGCGCACATTCAGTCCCTTGGCGGCAAAACGCACCAGACAGCAAATGACGATCGACAGTACCACGCCGCTTGACTGAAGAATGGCGAAGATGTCGACGCTCTTGCCGAGTTCGGCTTGGGCCAGCGCCATGCGCGAATATTCGCGAACCGTATCGCCAAGAAAGCCCCAGGCGGCGTAATAGGCGAAGAAAGGCAGGATCGCAGCGGCGGTAATCGCCAGGATCGGCTCGCGTTTTGTTTCGTCCACTGCCTTTTTTGCTTGTTTCCTCAGTGCCGCCACCGCCGGCATATGCGGCCGGAGCACCACGAACATCATGACCAGCACCGTCAGCTTGGCGAGAATCACCAGCGACAGCATGACCATTCCGCCCAGCGGGAATTGGAGGCCGATCGTCACGGCGCCCTGTAGCAGCAGATCATGAGCGATCACACCGAGGCAGCCGACCAGCAATAGCTGCGGCCAGCACTGGACAAGCAACCGCGTGGTTACTGCAAGAGGCCGGTATATGTCGTCAATCGTCGTGGTCATCGCGTCGGGTGACTTTTGTGCTCCGGTCCGGACTTAAGATATTGTTTCGCCAGACGATCCCCCAAATCCAAAAGGAGGGGTTGCATTGGCGGAGGGACAGGACCTGAAATCCAACCTTCTCCACGGATCTGCGATCACCTTCGTAGTTGGGGTGTTCGGCTGATGCTGTTCATTTGACCTGTTCAATCTGCGGACCTGGGTCGACTGGCGGAGCCGGCGTGCACTGCCGGCTCCGGCGCTTCTTCGTGGTTAGGCGGATCAAGCTCATCCTCAGCGCATCCTACTAGTCACATCGCCCCGGCATTAGTTCCGAGGCAGATAGCGTCCTCGTAGGATTTTGGGGACGCGGAGTACTGGTTTGCTCGCGCCAATGTCGCGTAGATAGCGCAAGCTTGAGGGCGCTACCAGGCCCCTAGGTCCGCTCGCGGAACTCTGCCCCGTTTCCAGGCGTCGGACGCCGATCGTCGGGTGGAATCTGGATGACCTCCGCCTCTGTGCGGCCAAACTCCCGGCCGATTTGAAATGCCGCATACAGCGCGCCAAGACCGATTAGGAATCGAAGCATTTGAGATCTCCTTCGGCGGTAGAACTACACGGCCGGCAGTTAGCTCCACAGGGGCGGAACCACAACGTTCAACATTCGTTGCCACTGACCTTGGGCCAAGGAGGACGCAACAGATGGCGGACAAGAGGACGAGCGACACGAGCCGAGTTAAGAAGGGTGCAGAACTTGAAGTTGAGCACCTGGCGGAGGTGACAGAGGTAACGCCCAAACAGGCGCGGGCATTGCTTCGCAAGCACGGCGCGGACTGGCAGCGGCTGAGGGACGAAGCTGAAGACTTGAAGAATGACGACTAGTCGGGTCGATCTCCGGCTGGCGCGATTCAGGCGTAGCCTCGCCTGACTGGGGACCTACTTGCGCACAAGCCAGTCCAGCGCGGCTGAATCGACATGCTCGTGGCGGGAATCCTTAACCGGGCGGACCGTCGGGACACCGCTTCGATCAAAGCGACGTTGAATCATATTCGGCACGCCGCGCCTGATCTGGTCGCATCCAACGACGAGCTAATGAGGCTGTTATAGAGGCAGCTACTGCCCTAGGCTGTCCGTGGCTTCCGATGGGGGCGAGCGTAGCCGTTCGTTAGCTTGAGCGCCGGTTATCCTCGCCCCGCTACCATTTGTGCGCGGCCCAAATAACCTGTTGATCCTCCCACGCAAAGTGCCAACAAATGGGCGCTTGTGGCTTATGGCCGGGGGCGCCTCAGGTGAATGCTAAGACGAATTGTGAGCGCGAAGCCGTGGACCTTGTCCATCAGGCCATCCACAAGATCGCCTACGAGTGGCACGGTCTCTGTCAAGGCCATTGTAGCAGCGGTTCGCCAAGATGGCCCTCATCTCGAATGCACGGACAGGCGCTGATCGAGCTTATCGTGACGGCAGCTCCGGCGTTCGGACGCGCGGTAGCATTCGACCTCCACGAATGATGCTGCAGCAAACATTTCGGCCCTTTGCGGAACTCTTCAGCAATCAAAGAGTTGCGCACCAAAGGTGATCGTTATGGCAACTCACGACAAAGACCGTGCCTTCCGAGAGTTGATCAGATCGGAAGACTACCGACGCAAGCTTCGAGATCTGCTAAGATTGGACGGCGAACAGACTTTGCCACCGAGGCTTCTTGCGTTGGCGGTGGAGCTTCAGGAGGAGCTTGAGCGGCGAGGGACAGACTTCGCTGACGAGAACCCCTAGTCCACCAGCTACCAATCTCAGCCGTCCATATCCAGTGGCTCATGTTCGGCTGCGCGTGCCACGCTGCCTGGCGCCGATCGCCCATGTCGAAAACTTGGCCACAGACCGGACAGGGGTTGAAATGATCAGCCTCGCATTTGCCCTGCCGCTTGCCGATTACTGGCGGCAGGTCAATATCCGAGAGTGCCACTGCCGGACTTCGTCTTCGAAGCGCCGCAATGACCTCCGTTAGCACCGCACGGCTGGCCCATGCCGCCGGATCAGCTCGCGCACTTGGTCGGACCGGACGCCGTTTTCCTTGGCGAAGCGGTGAATTTCTAGATCATTCCCAGGCGACAGTTGACCACGGTCTCGATCGGGCATCCTCGTCATAGGCGGACAGCTCTCGTTCATGACTGCATTCTCTTGGCCTCACGCTCCAGCGTGGCCCGTTCGTTGCCGTGGCGGCGGATCAAATCCCTGACCTGCTCCGGTGCAATGCCATTCGACTTGGCGAAATGATCGACCTCGTAGTCTTCGTCGGCGGAAACCCGATTGCGGTCGCGGAAATCGCGCTTTGTCTTGTCGTCGGCCATTGATCGTCCTCCTGTTGGCCAAGCAAAACCGCGGAATTGGCCAGAAGGTTCTCGTAATTCGGGTTGCTTTAAAGAAACATTCGGCCTCGCTCTGCGTTCGGCTCTATGGAGCTGCCCTATGAGCGAGGATGATAGTAAGCGTAGGCCGGATAGCGGGTCTGCCGTCGAGACTTTGGCCCGGCAATTGGCCAGGCAAACAGGCATCTCGGAGTCTGATGCTCGGGTGCTGATCGAACTGATCGGCACCAATTGGAATTCATTGTTGCGTGAGGCCCGGCTGTTGAAATCGCGGCGTTGACACTAGGTGCCGAACGGACACGCTTGTGGCCGGTGTCCCTTGGGGGCGTTGGGGTAGATTGCCTGGTAGAGACACCGGCCGAGCGGATTGGGGTCCGCCGCAAGAGACAATTTCAGCAAGAGCTTCCATTCGGCAACCAGGATCGCGGAGCACGCTAAACAATTCGTTGATCAACGGCTTGCGATTAGCCTTGCACTGCGCAATTTTCGCGGCAAGGGCCTTATTACCGAGACTGACGCACCCTAGGCGCGGGCTCGTGCGATACTGTTTCGACATCTACCGTGACTAGGCCGGCTCCTTCGATCCGGACCGTCACCTTGCCGTTCTCGTCATCGACCCGAGTGACAAAGCCCGTGATCTCGACCTTCTGGCCGGCCCTTGTTCTCTTCGGTGTGTCGATCGAAAAGGGAAAGTTGTAAGAGGGTATGCTCACGCTCGACATGCCGTTGTCCAGCACCTTCAGGATTGTCACGGTGAGCGTGACTTCGTCGCCGATCTTGACCGCCATGGCCTAGGGCTCCATCTCCAGCCGATCGTGCACGTCGGATAGTTTCGTTATGCTACTAAACATTCAATTTTGCTAAAATGTTCCGGAACCGATTGCCCGCCCTGCGGCTTGAGTCGCGGTTCGGGGAGTCACAAGTGCATGAGTAGCGCCGCAGACCGGCTATCATTCATTGAGTTTCAATCGCCAACGTTGGTCGCGAAAGCTCCCGCAGGCAGCGAGTGGCTTCACGAGGTCAAATACGATGGCTACCGCACGCAGCTAATTGTCGATGGCCGCACAGCACGAGCTTTCACGCGCCGCGGCTACGACTGGTCGCATCGATACAAAGGAATTGTCCAGGCAGCGGCGAACCTACCGGTTAAAGCAGCAATCATCGACGGGGAGGCTGTCGTCCTGGGCGAGACCGGGTTGCCGGACTACCAAGCCCTCGAGCGGGAATTGGGCAATCCAAACTCGCCGAAGGTCATCTTCTATGCGTTCGACCTGCTGCACCTCAACGGTCGGGATCTCCGGCAACAGCCGCTGGTGAAACGCAAGGCCGCGCTAGAAAAGCTGGTGAAGGACAGGGCGCCGACACTGACCTATGCCGAGCATCTGGAGGTGAGCGGCAGCGACGTGTTTGAGCATGCATGCCGGATGGGCTTGGAGGGGATCGTATCCAAGCGAGCGGATGCCCCCTATCGCTCAGGTGTGCAGACGAGCTGGCTCAAGGTGAAATGCATCAAGAGCGACACCTTCCCCATTGTTGCTTTCGTCGAGAAGCTCGGCGCCCATCCACGCCGCATTGCGTCCCTTTATATAGGCCGCTGGGAAGGCGATCGCCTGCTCTACGCTGGCAAGGCCCAAAGCGGCTACAGCTTGACGACAGCGCGGCATGTTAGAGAGCGGCTTGATCCACTGATCATCGGCAAGTCGCCTTTGTCAGAGCCCATCGTGAAGCCGAAGGCGACCTGGATCAGACCAGAGGTCCTGGCCGAGGTGCAATTCAGCGGCGTCACCGATCGTGGCATCCTGCGCGAGGCAGTGTTCAAGGGCCTGCGCGAGGACCTCGTGACGATCCCGGCGAAGTCGCCCGCTCCTTCAAAGAGACGAGAGGCAGTCGGGCAACATGGGGTTCCTCGCGAGAACATTCTGCAATTGCTTCCGGATGCGGTTTCGCCCTGCAAGGAAGAGCTTGCGCGCTACTGGGAGCGGGTTGCTGATCAAGCGCTGATCCATCTCCGCCGGCGACCGCTGAAGCTGGTCCGCCATGCTTTTGGGGCCACCTTCTACCACAAAGGCAAGCTGCCCGAGATTCCCGCGGCGGTACATCAGTTGCGCGTCCAGAAACGCGAGGGGGGCGAAGGCGTTCGCGTGTGGGTGGACGACCTTGCCGGTTTGCTCGGGCTGGTCGAGATGGATGCCGTAGAGGTGCATCCCTGGAACGCCACCGTTGACGATATCGAGCATGCTGATCGCGTCGTGCTGGACCTCGATCCGGGGGAGGGCATCGAGTGGGCGGAAGTGATCGAGACCGCGTTGGCGCTCCGCGACATCATGGAAGCGGCAGGTCTGGAGAGTTGGCCGAAGGTGACGGGCGGCAAGGGCATTCACTTAATGGGACCGCTTGAGACAAAGATGACCCACGACAGCGCCCGGCAATTGGCCAAGTCGCTCGCCCAGTGCCTTGTTGAGGCACGCCCCGGTCGTTATCTACTCTCTGCCGCTCCGGCAGCCCGAAGAGGTCGCATCTTTCTTGACTACCTTCGCAACGGACGTGGCAACACCGCGGTGGGAGCCTTCTCCCCACGAGCCCGACCGGGCTTCCCAATCGCCCATCCTGTAACGTGGAGCCAAGTTGAGCGGGGTATTCGGCCCGACGGTTTCACCATCGACCATCCGTTCCGAGCGGCTGCCCGAAGGGCGGCGTAGCCGCTCGCATTCGAAGCTTTTAATGCTGCTTACCGGCGCCGAAGGGAATGAAGCGGCCGGCGACGCAATGGGTCAAACCGGGGATCAAAGCCCGCGTGAACCATCTCAGGGGCGAGGAAGACCTCGGCACGCCTCGCTGCAGGATTTTTGGAATGAAGACTAGAACGCCGTTTGTGTCTCGAAGACGCGACAACGCAAAGTTCATCGGCCCGGCCAAGCGCCGACTATTTGACAAGCGCGCAAATGGCGTATGCTGTCAGCGTCCAAGCTGTTGGGGGCGTAGCGGCTACATGCGCTTGTGCTACCCACCCTGGAGCTGGGGAAGTAACCGGCAAGCTCCTAGAAATTAGAGCATTTGAATTTGACGCGCTGGCACCGCCACCTATGACGACTTTTGGCTTGGGACACCAAGCCTGTGCGGATTTGTCTGGGCTAGTATCATTCGCACTTGCATACTGGGTGATCTCCCAACCGCTGACGCCGTCCTTCCCCGCTGGACCCGCAGCTCCCATTGCACCTTTAGGTCCCTGCTTGCCGGGCAGACCTTGTGGACCGAGAGGCCCTTGGGGCCCTGGGGGGCCCGCCGTTGCGCAACCTGCAATCAAGGCGACACATGCTAGAGCGGTAATAACTCTCATGACCACCTCCCCGGTTTCCCGGTGAGTCCCAAAGCCTAGCAGCACGGCGCCCGCCATCGGGAGCGGCCAATGAGGCGGAGGAAGGACCCGCGCTCCTTCGAGCGCGGCCGACCGGCTGCTCCCGATCTGCAGTGGGCTGGGCGGGGCAGGGGTTGACCCACTGGTTCCCCGATAACAGTTAGTGGCTGCTAATGTTCCAGGCTCGGCGTAGGCCGACTTGGCCATGACCGGAAATGAGGCCGGTCAGAGAGATCGACCGAACCGCCGCTGTGATCCCGCCTCTACCAAACATGTGGGCATCCCCCAATTTACCCCCATGGGTCTCCTCTGGTTCTCCCCCGGTCTACGTGAAAGCGAACCGTTCGGGCTTTCGCCATGGGGGCAGCCACGTCGAGGGAGCCGCCGAGGAACTCATGCTGTGGGACACAAAGGGGCCGAAGTGGATGAAAGCGGTCCAATCATGCGTTGACGCGTTCGAGGGCAGAGTGTCCCCCAAGAGATCCGTGAAGCCTTAGAGGCGGCGGCCAAGGAGGCGAGCGTGTATCTCTCGCCTGAGTAGGAGGTATCATGGCAAGTCTTTGGTTCGTCCCTCCGGTGTTCGTGAAGACTGAAACGAAGGGTGTCAGGCATGGCTGCAACAATACGAGGGCAGCCCTTGAGCAGCTCAAGAGGTGGACCCGGAGAGGACCTCGCTGGTACAAGGCGTGGACCCTCTGCCTGTCAGCACTGGAGGGCGATCCGATTGACCCTCATGTGATACGAAAGGCTTTCGTGGCTGCCGCTAAGGAGGCGGAGATGTATCTCTCGCCCGAGTAGGAGGTGCTATCCATTGGTTTCACCCTCCGGTCCAAACCGACAAACCTGGGCTCATCTACAGTCTGCACCGAGGGTGCGACTGCGGAACTCATGAAGTGGACCAAGCGGGAACCTAAGTGGAAGGAGGCCGTCGAGGTCTGCATGGCTCTCATTGAAGGCGAGCGCACGCCCGACGACGTTAGGAAGGCCTTCGAGGCTGCTGCCGAGGAGGAGGGGTTGTTATGCTCCTCTAACTAGCGCTCGATCCCTCCAACCGCCGGTTGGTGGACGCGACGCAGTCGGCGTGCGTAAGATTCCTACGATCCGGGCACACCCGCCCCCGCCCACCCTGTGCCTGGTGAACGACTGATTGCCCGCCGTGCCGAAAGGTGCGGCGGGCTTTTTTTGACGTCCGTACGGAACACCAGCTCCGGGAGCGGGTTCGGCTCCTGCAGCATCTTCTCCTGCGAACCAATGCTGCGAGATCGGTGTCCCTCCCGATCAGCCCGCGTCCTTCCCCTCCGTGGGGCGCAGGCAACTTCAGATGGACTCTCTCCCTGATCGGAGTAGTCACGTCATGCCGTCCACCTCGATACACAAAACGGAATACGATCCGGAGCGCAAAGTCCTCTCGGTGTGGTTCGTGGCCAGCGGTAAATGCTACCAGTTTGAGGACGTGCCGCCGGAGACCTTCGCCGAGTTCCGAGCCGCCTTTGCCAAGGGCCGCTTCTTCAACGAACAGATCCGCAATCACTTCCGCTACCGTCTGGTTGGACCCGCGGTCGACTGAGCACCATCAGCGGACGATCTCTCTTTTGGCAGGGATGCGACTCATTCGTCGCGGCCGTCCGGCCAGCCTTTGCGAGGGTAAGGTCGGACATCGGAACGAAAGGCGGATTCGCGAATTCTACGCTAGATAATCGGAATCGTCGCCCATGAGGCTCGCGACCCTCCACCTTGAAACTGCGAGATACGGCGATGTATATCGCGCCGAAAGGCTCGCGCGGCTGAGGCAGCAAATGATCCGGCACATCAAGCGCACTGACGCCTCGGCTCAAAAAGTCGAGCAAGCGCTGGCTAGTTTGGCCGAAGCAAACGCACCCATGCACCGGCCATGGTGGCTAAGACCAGAACGGCCCGAGGACGAACACGGCCATTAGCGCAACAAAAAGCAAAGCGGCGATCACGGCGCCCCCCATGAGGACCCTTCCGGTGCCGCGTTTCTCTTCCTCGCGAGTTCGCCGCAAGTGCGGTCACGCCCTGTTTCAATTGGTTGGTCGGTCGGTTCTTCCCGCTCGGAAGTTCCTGTCTATCGCTGTGTTGCGCCCCAGCACCGCACCCAATTCGGTACGTTTTCGCGCATTTCCAGAATCAGACGTTAAAAAGCGGCGGGCTTGCTTCGGATGGTTAAGGCCAGGAGCGCGTCCCTGCTGCCAAAGACATCCAACACAGTTTATGATTAAATAGAACTAATTAGAGCATCGCTCGAAAAAGAGGTCACCGGTTTTTCGAACAAAGCGATCGCAAACTAGAAGTTACAGCGGTGCGCGCGCCGCTGTAGGCGCCGGATCAGATCACGAAAAAATCGTCGGCCAGCAGCGTCGGCCTGTTCGTCAGCGTCGCGAGCTGTGTCACGCCGCCTGCGACGTTTCCGTTGGAATCGTAGAACAACGCACCCGTAACCTGGTCATAGACGATGTGGTCGTCGGCGTCGTGCGCGCTAGTCCCAGCGAAGAAGTACCTTGGCTCGAGGGCTCCGGTGGCTCCAAGCCCCTGCATTACCGAATTCTGGAGCCTGAATGTATCGGCCGTATGGTTGAAATCCGTGATGATGTCGCGGTTGGCCACTGAGAGCGGCGCGCTGAAAACGAAGGAATCGTTGCCGGCGCCACCAGTAAGCCGGTCAATGCCAAGGCCGCCCGTTAGTGCATCGTTGCCACCGTGCCCAAGCACGGTATCATTGCCTCGGCCGCCGTCCAGTTTGTTGTCGCTGTCGTTGCCGTCGAGCACGTTGTCGAGGGAATTTCCCGTGGCTCCGACGTTGGCGTTTCCGGTCAGACGCAGATTTTCTACCAGCCTGCGATCGACCGCCAGTGAGTACGTGACCAAGCTGAAAATCTGGTCGAGGCCCGCTTCGTCGATGACGTTGTCCAGTACATTGTCCACGTAATAGGTATCGTTGCCGGCACCGCCATTCATCAGGTCGGCCCCGGTCCCGCCATCGAGAAGGTCGGTGCCATCATAGCCCGCCAACCGGTCGCTACCCGCCCCGCCCCTTATGGTGTCGTTGCCGGCAAGGCCGTCCAGCGTGTTGTTCCCATTGTTCCCGGTCAGCTCATTGTCGGAAGAATTGCCGCGACCATTGATAGCGCCAAGGCCGATGAGGGTCAGATTTTCGACATAGGATGGCAGTGAATAGGTGCTCGAGCTGAACACCCAATCGTTGCCCGCCGCATCGGCCTCGACCACACGGTCGAGCGCATTGTCGACATAGTAGGTATCGTTGCCCGCGCCGCCCTCCATCTTGTCGATTCCTACCCCGCCGTCGAGCAGGTTGCTGCCAGCGTTGCCGACCAGCGTGTTGTCGAGTTCGTTACCCATCGCGTCGATGTCGGCAACGCCGGTGAGCGTGAGCTGCTCTATTTGCTGGCCGGACAGGGAATACGTCATCGAGGTGATGACCAGATCGATGCCGGCGCCGTCAGCCTCAATGACTACGTCGAATGCGTTGTCGACGCGGTAGGTATCGTTGCCCAAACCGCCGGACATTTTGTCAGCACCGGCTCCGCCGTCCAGAACGTCATCAAAGCTGCCGCCGTTCAGGATATCCGCCGCATCCGTCCCGGTCAGGTGCTGCTCCATCACGTCCGGCGCGGCATAGGCGCGCACGTAGTCGATGACCATCTTATAGGTGCCGGACGCCCGCTCGACTTCAAGGGGATTCATGGCAAGCGAGGCCAACATATAGAGCGGCGTGCGGAAGGACTCGCTCATTGGAAAGCGGCTCAGCTCCTTGCCGTCATAGTACACGGTGATCCAGTCCGTCGTGATCCTCGCGCCGTAGGTGTGAAACGCCCCGTCGAACATCGAACCGGCGAGGCCCGTATAGTTACCTTTCGAAGCGTGGCTTTCCTTATTGCTCAAGTGCACCGCCTGGTGATGACCATCGGGATCGCCTCCATACGCTTCAACGATGTCGACCTCGACGCGTGGCACAGTCTGATCGGGCGACAGCATCCAGAAAGCCGGCCAGGCTCCCGCCCCGCCGTGAAAGGCTGCGCGCATCTCGAAGTACCCGTACTTTTGCGCGAAACCCTGGCCGGCACTGTTAACCGTTTGCATCGTTCCCGACTGCCAGACGCCGTCCACCTGCTTCATGGTAATGGTCAGCTGCCCGTCAGAGACGGAGAACGGGTTCGTTGCCCCTACCGGCGACATGAACGTGGCGGCCCCATAGGGGGCATGCACAGGCGCGAACCACTTGCCAGTGCCGTTGTTCGGCACGACATCAAGCGTGTTGAACTCGTCAGAAAAGGAGAGCTTGAACCCCGAGAGGTTCAGCTCCGATCCTTTGTACTGTCCGGTCCAATCGCCAGGAAGAGCAATCGCAGCCATTGATGGGCTCCTCGTTCTCGCAACATTTCGCGGCTGACCCCCACCAAGATCTAATCGTCCATTTGTTAACAGAACGTAACGGACACCGATTCCGCCTTAAATGGGGTCAGTGCGGTTATCCCCAACACTTCACTAGAAATTTGGGAGAAGTCGCAAGTCAGTTGACGTAGCCGGCACACGATACTGCGAATCCTGCGATACCGTGACGCCGGGCTCGAACGTCGCCGCAACCAGCCGCTCCTTCTCCGCCCGCGACCAGCGCCGCCGGCGCTGCACCGAGGTGATCACTTCCACGCGCGCAATCGTCATACGACTCCTCCCAGGATTATTCCCCGGACTTGCAATGTTCGTCCTAAGGCGACAAGGCGGCCTTCACCGTAGGCTTGTAGGCCGGCGGAGGCGGCCTTCAGTCGGGGTTTCAAGAGGCTCACGGGCGTCTCGCCAGCGGGGTGGCGCGACGGTCGGCGCAGATAGGATGGCCGAATGTCCGTTTTCTCAATCCGATTCGGACCTGCAATCTCGCCTCCGGAATGACCATTAGGGGTCAGGTCACGACAATACTGACACGGACTGAATGTCCGCTCTTGAAGATCGGCAGCTGGAAGCTGCCAGTCCGCTGTCGGCCCCCGAACGCGACGTCTGAGTAGTGGTTCGGCGATGACCGCTCTTGGGCGGCGAAACGGTCATTCAGCTGCGGTCGCGAAGAAGTTTTTTTCAGATGCATTCGCCTAGTGAGAATTCACCCAACAATCAGGCTGCTGGCGCACCGTCACAAGGGTCGCGGTCTGAGCCGGACCGGACATTGGCGATGGCCAAGACGGAGGTCGGCAATAAGTGTGGTGAGCGGTCATTCGCAGAGAGCCCGCGTAACTCGCTAGCCTCAATCCCGAATTTTGATATGCTGTCCGGCATGCGCGACTATGCGCGCACGGGTTAGGACGCCCAGAACTCTGACCGAGGCGCTGCGATGCCGTACCAAACGCCCGCCAACGAGACGGAGCGGCTTGGTGCCGTCCGAGCACTTAATCTTCTCGATACCCCGCCGGAGATCGCCTATGACGACATTGGCGAACTGGCTGGGCAGATTTGCTGGTGCCCCGTAGCCTATGTCAGCTTGATGGACGACCACCGCCTCTGGCTAAAGGCCAAGTATGGCCTTCCTCCGAACTTTAACCAGTGTCCGCGCGAAATCGCATTCTGCGCTACGACTGTTTGCGGCACCGAGATGGTCGTAGCGCCCGATCTGCTGATGGATTCCCGATTCAATCAAATCCCGTTTGTTACGGGCGAACCCCACTTCAAGTTCTATTGTGGCATTCCGCTTGTGACCGAAGGAGGTTATGCATTGGGGACACTCTGTGTGATGGATTTCGTGCCGCGTCAGCTGGCCTTTGAACAAACTGAGTCACTGCGCCGCCTTTCGCGCCAGGTGCTGACACAATTGGAGCTGCGCCGCAAACTCATCGAGTTCGACCAAGCATTGAAAGAGCTGGATCACGCGCATGTGGACTTGATCGCCGAGAAGGCGCGCACCGAAGAGCTGCTCATCAATATCCTTCCTGTGTCGATTGCCGACGAGCTCAAGAAGAGCGGCAAGGTGCAGCCGAAATATGAGCCCTCGGCGACGATCCTATTTGCGGATTTCAAGGGCTTTACCCTTCTGGCCGAACGCATGGAGCCCGCCGCGCTCATCGGGCTCCTTGACCAATATTTCACAGCTTTTGACGAGATCGTAACGCGCCATCGAGACCAAGCACGGGCGCAGGCTCGAAATGTTCTTCCTTAACCGGCTGAAGCTGGAGTACTCGCGCGATGCGGATGGCCGCATGCCAAGTGAAAAATTCGTCGCCGAATGCAGCCGACTGCTCAGTGGCTTTCCCGGCTAGCAAGTGAACAAGCGAAAATGGCTGGGGCGGAATGACTGGTGCAGTGATCACGTGTCTTCCTGTTATTGTGGAGACGAGGAGATGGCCCTGTGAGCGAGAACCGCAAGCTAGCCGCGATCCTGGCCGCCGACGTGGTCGGGTACAGCCGGCTGGCCGGCGCAGACGAAGATCGTACTTTGGCCAGGCTGCGGGCACTGCGCAGCGACCTGATTGACCCGACCATCGCTGTCCACAATGGACGCGTGATCAAGCGCACAGGCGATGGCGCACTGGTCGAGTTCCGCAGTGTGGTAGACGCCGTGCGCTGCGCCCTCGAAGTGCAGAATGGCATGGTCGAGCGCAATGCCGGCGTGCCGCAGGACCGCCGCATCGAGTTCCGGATCGGTATTCATTTGGGCGATGTGGTCGAGGAAAGCGACGGCGATCTGATGGGCGACGGCGTCAACATCGCCTCGCGTCTGGAGGGCGTCGCGGCGCCCGGCGCCATCTGCCTGTCCGAGGACGCTTATCGCCAGGTTAAGACGAGGCTCGACCTTTCGGTCAGCGATCTCGGCCCCACGCAGCTCAAGAACATCGCCGAGCCGGTCCGGGTGTATTCGCTGCGTGTCGGCACCGCCGAGGCAAAGGCAACCGCGACCTCCGAATCCGTGACAAGCCGGCCAGCGACGGCACCGCCGCCGAAACTGTCAGTCGCCGTGCTGCCCTTCGCCAACATGAGCGGTGATACCGAACAGGAATATTTCGCCGACGGAATCTCCGAAGACATCATCACGGCTCTATCAAAACTGTCGCAGTTGTTCGTGATCGCTCGCAATTCGACCTTCACTTTCAAGGGCAGGAACGTGAACGTTCTGGAGGTCGGCCGGAACCTCGGCGTGCGCTACGTGCTCGAGGGCAGCGTCCGCAAATCCGGCAACAGGGTACGGATCACCGCGCAGCTTGTCGACGCGACCACGGGCGGACACCTGTGGGCGGAGCGTTTCGATCGCGACCTGACCGACATCTTTGCCGTGCAGGACGACGTGACGCAGCAAATTGTCGGCGCTCTCGCGCTCAACCTGACGGAGGGCGACCAACAGCGGCTCGCGACCGAGCACACCGACAACCTGGAAGCGTACGACTATTTCCTGCGTGGCCGAGAGCAGCTGTGGCGGTTCACGAGAGAGCAAAACATCCAGGGTCGGGAACTGTTGCAACGCGCCATTGAACTGGACCCGAAATTCGCTCCCGCCTACGCGTTCCTCGCCTTCGCAAACATGCTGGACTACGGAAACCAGTGGAGCCCGTCGTCATCGACATCAATGCAACAAGCAGAAGTGTTCGCGACACGGGCAGTGGCGCTCGACAATCGATATCCTTACGCGCATTGGGCGCTGGGCATCATCGAATTGTATTCGCGACGGCACGACGTCGCCATCGGCGAGGCCAAACGCTTGATCGCCCTCGCTCCAAATCTTCCCGAAGGACACGAAAATCTCGGAATTGCACTGCATTATTCCGGCAGGTCTGCGGAGGCACTCGGGTGTGTCGACAGGGCAATGGCCTTGAACCCGTATTATCCGGACGTATACCTCCACTTCCAGGCACAAGCGATGTTCCAGTTGCGCAGGTACGAAGAGGCAATCGGCATCCTGAAGCGGCGACTTGTCCGTAACCCTGACACCGACGTCTCACGCGTGCTCCTGGCGGCGAGCTACGGCCATCTGGGCCGCTTCGAAGAAGCCCGCCATGAGTGGCAGGAAGTGTTCCGCGTCAACCCTGATTATTCTCTGGAACACCGCCGAAAAGTGTTGCCTTACAAGAATCCAGACGATTTCGAATTAGTGGTGGACGGGCTTCGCAATGCCGGCCTGGTGTAACTGCGGACCAGGGGAATGCCCGGTTTCAACCGTCTGCAGCCACTCGCTCAAAGGAGGAACAATGACTGCTGTTGGCGCTGGTTGCTCGTTCCGGTCAACGAGACGTTCGGCAGGAAACCCACCCTTGTCTTCCTCTCGCCCTTCCAAACTCAAGGCAAGCGATGAGGCCAAAGCAGTCATTTCAGAAGCCCAACTGCTTCTACTGTGTTATCATAACTCCGCTTAGGTGGACCCGATGGCAAGCGACAAGAATCCTCATGAGGAGATGTGGCGTGGCCTTCTGACCGACCCGCAGTCACCGCTCCATACCGATAGGATGCAGTTCAAGCTGCTGCCAGGATCTCCCCGGTGCAAGACGTGTCTGTTCCCCCTGGGTGGGCCGCTCGTGAGGGCGCTGTCTTCCCGATGGGGCAGGAAACCCTCTCGAAAAAACCCAAACTTCTGCAACCTGTGCGAAGAATTTGTCCGCACCCATCCTGGCGGCGCCGAGATCGATCTATCGCTTCTTTTCGCCGACGTTCGAGACTCCACGAGCATGGCCGAAAGGATGACGCCTGCCGAGTTCGCTTCGCTCATGAATCGCTTCTTCAAGGCCAGCAGTGACGTTTTGATCGGCAGCGATGCGCTGGTAGACAAGTTCGTTGGCGACGAGGTTATCGGCCTGTTCCTTCCCGCTATCGTTGCCGACCATCCCGCCGCCGCTTTAGAGGCGGGCCGGCGTCTGCTTTCGGCTACCGGGCATGGCGAGCCCGGTGGACCTTGGTTGCCCATCGGCATCGGCGTCCACTCCGGTACGGCGTACGTCGGTTCCGTCGGGGACGGACTGGTCGCCGATTTCACCGCCATGGGAGATGCGGTGAATGTAGCGGCTCGCTTGGCATCTCGGGCAGGCCCCGGCGAGCTTGTGGTCGCCGAGGCGGCGTGGACCAGAGGCGGGCCACGTCACTGGCCGAACAGCGCCCATATGCTGGAACTCAAGGGGAGGGCCTCTCCCATCGAGGTTCGGGTCGTCCGCATTGACGGGATGCCGCCCAGATCCTGAGACGTCAGCGCATTCGGTGAGGGCGGATCAAAGGGCAACCGAGGGCTAGTTGCCGCCTAGGATTGGGATCCGATCTGATAGACTTTTGAAATGGGCGGCATAGAATTCGGCACACTGCGTTCTGTGAAAGCGCTCGTGCGAAAAATGGCCGAAGAACGCGCCCAACGCCGTCTTGCAGCCATAATGGCTGCTGATGTGGTCGGCTATAGTCGGCTCATCGAACTAGACGAGCGGGGTACGCTCGCCGCGCTTAAGGAGCGGCGCAAGGAAATTCTGGAGCCTCTTGTCCGCCAACACCAGGGCCGGATCGTCAAGGTGATGGGTGATGGCGTTCTAGTCGAGTTCGCCAGTGCGGTGAACGCCGTCACTTGCGCAGTCGAATTCCAGAAGGGGATGATCGCAGCGAACCAAGATCGCGCTGACGACCGTCAAATTGTCCTACGCATCGGCATCAATCTGGGTGATGTCGTTGTCGAAGGCCGCGACCTTTTCGGTGATGGCGTGATTCTCGCCGTGCGGCTTCAGGCAATAGCCGGGCCGGGAGACATCTGCATCTCTGGCAGCGTCTACGACCAGGTTAAGCGCAAGCTTGATTTCAGTTTCGACGAACTTGGCACGCACGCGATCAAGAACATCGCCGAGTCGGTGGCCGTTTATCGCATCGTGTCATCGACCATCTCGGAGTATCAGGGGCCGGCGGAGAAGGCGCCACTGCCATTGCCCGCCAAGCCTTCCATCGCCGTCCTTCCGTTCACAAACATGAGCAACGACCCGGAACAAGAGGCGTTTGTCGATGGCCTGACCGAAGACCTGATCACGGACCTATCGAGAACCAGCGGATTGTTTGTCATCGCCAGCAACTCTGTCTTTGCTTATAAAGGTAGGCATGTGGACGTGCGCCGCATCGCTCGCGAGCTTGGCGTGCGCTATCTCCTGGAGGGTAGCGCCCGGCGGGCTGCGGGACGGGTTCGCATCAACGCCCAATTGATCGACGCAATCGGAGGGGACCACCTGTGGGCGGAACGGTTCGACCGTAGCTTGGAGGATATATTCGCCGTCCAGGACGAGGTGACGGGCAAGATTGTCGACGCCTTAGCAGGTCGTTTGACTACCCAACCAGCGCGCAACAGACCTGCTAACCTGGAGGCTTATGACCTCTGTGTACGTGCGCGGGCTCTGGGGTTGCAAACGGCACTCGCCGCGAAAGAGGCCATTTTCCTGCTGGAAGGGGCGATCGCACTTGATCCGGAATATGCCGAGGCGCACCGCTGGTTGGCGCTGAACCTTTGGTTGGGTTGGGAGTTCTGGGACGAGCCGATGGATCCCAACCGGGCAAGAGCGTTGGCGGAAGCACAACAGGCCGTCGCGCTCGATCCTAACGACGCCGGGAACCACTGGGTATTAGGCATCATCCTGGGACACGAGCGCCGCTGGGCGGAATCGGATGCTGAGTTCGATGCCACCGTGAAACTGGATCCGAACTATGCCGACGCATGGGCGATGCGCTCGGATCTGATCACGCTGAACGGCCGACCGGCCGATGGCGTCGAACACGTACGCAAGGCGCTCCGGCTCAACCCGCACCCACCCGGTTGGTATTACTGGATGTTGGGGCAGGCCCAATATGCACTTCGCGACTACGAGTCCGCGGTCCAGACGCTTCGCAGGCCCGAAACCTATCGCACAACATCGCGCCGCATCCTTGCGGCGAGCCTGGCACAACTCGGGCGTCTGGAGGAGGCGCGCCGAGAGGCACAGATGTTCATGATGAGCAATCCGAATTTCACCATCCGGCATTGGTCCGGCTCGCAACCTTTCCGCGATGAAAGCGTGCGGCGGCATTTTGTGGAGGGCTATCGCATGGCTGGGCTGCCAGAATGAACGGTTGGCGGGGCCGCCTTGACATGGCCAACGGAGACTTGCGGCACCGGATCGCGCGACGCGAGGATCTCGCGGCCATCACCGTGCTTATGGATGCGGCGATCGCCGAACTCCAGGAGCCCTTTCTTGACGACGCCCAGATCCGATCCAGCCGTTCAATCATGGGGCTGGACACGAAGCTTGTCGATGACGGCACCTATTTCGTCGTGGAGCACGACGGCGTCCTGGCAGGTTGCGGGGGCTGGAGCCGGCGCACGACCATGTACGGTGGGGATCAGTCGCCCGGGCGTAACGCGGCGTTGCTTGACCCCGCCAAAGACGCGGCGCGTGTCAGAGCCATGTATACCCATCCGGCTTTGTCCGACGCGGTGTCGGTCGTCTGATCGCTTTGTGAAAATGCAGCCAAGACCGAGGGCTTCGCTCGTGTCGAGCTGGCAGTCACCATGGCAGGTGAGCCACTGTATCGCGGCTATCACCCGCTGAGAGATTCTTCGACGACCGTGGCGGCGCTCCGGTGCCGATCCTGATGATGAGCAAGACGCTCTGAGCTAGGGCTCGAAGGGAGTCGCCGCTGCTACCAATCGCTCTCTTCCAGGCCAGAGGGTGCTGGAGATTGAATCAAGCGACATCGACGACAACAGTGCTCCAAAACGTTCGCCTGAACTTTCGCTTCCGGTCGAGTCGGACGTTCGGTCGTGTTCGTGAGCGTGCGGACATGGCGCGACCTTCCCGTTCCTCAACGCGTAAGAAGAGAGAGCCTGAGCTGCCGGGCTCCCCTACCGTTGATGCGGTTTACAGCCATTGCCCGTGCCAATCGCTGGCAGCAGTTGTTGCAATCCGGCGACTACGCCACCCGCCGAAGATATCGCCAAGCCCGAGAAAATCAGCGCCTCCTACATAAGCCGAATGCTTCAGCTCACGCTGCTCTCGCCCGCTCTCGTCGAGATGGTGCGAGATGGGCGTCAGCCGGCAACAATGACCACTACCGACCTAATGTCGATGTCTGCAGAATGGCACGGGCAGCGCATGGTTCGGGTATAAGTCTCCCTTTGCGCCGAAGCGGACGCGTGGCGGCCAAGGGCTGAACGTCGTGAGAGGGCCGAGAGCGGACAGGTAGCTTTTGGCGGAAGCGTGGTCACAGCGGACGTTCTGCTTCACCCCAGCAATCTGACCCGAATAGCACCTTCATAGCTCGGACATCGAATGACCGCTTTTCGAGCTCGCCCCTTGCAGAATGGGCAGCTGCTTGTTCAGCCCGGGCTCAGTAAAAAACGGAAGGCAAATATGGTCTGTCCGGTTCCCGATATTTGCCTATGGTCATGAGCGTCATCGGCTTAACCGCTTTCATTCCCTGATCCAGGCACCACTTGAAAAGAGCTGTCTGCCGTATCGGCAGCAGAAACGACACGGATGAAGTGGCGGACGTGATTCCCACGATCAGCGCCCGCAGGTCGCGCTCGGTTTCTGCAATCCCGTGGTTGGTAATCCAAGCGTTCGGAGCCGTCATGTATGCTGTTATGCGGCCGGCTCGTTCGGCAACCATGGGGGTGAAAAAGTGGACAGCGGCCGCAATGTCGCTGCGACGAGAGATGCCATGCACCCGGGCGCAGAGTGCATCGCAGGCATCGATATCCTGCTCGCTCATAGGGCGCACTGTGGTGCCTGCCGGTGGGTTTCCAGTAGGACTTCCACTCATGACAAGCACGGGCTCGCGAACTTCAAACCCGAGCGAGGCATAAAGGGCGATCGAACGCATGTTGAAGGTGTCCTGAAGAAGGCGGATTCCGATCGAGCCGTTCGCACGTTTGAGCAGGGCCTGCATCAGCTTCCGCCCGATGCCGTGACCTTGCCTTTGCGGATCCACTGTAATCGGACCGACCCCACGAATATCGTCACCCTCCGTCATGAAATTCGAGCCCACAACCGTCCCGTCCACTTCCGCGACAACGCCGAAGACCGACGGATTGGAGATGAGGGTCCAGACCAGGTCGGTTGCGACTTCAGTCGAGGGGAAATCTGGAGAGAAGCCATGGCGACCCGCAACATGTTCGAAGGCGTCATAGATGATGCGACCACAATCCCCCGCATCCGACGGGGCTGCAGCGCGAATATGTACAGTCATGATGTTCTCCTCAGTGGCCATGTCCCGATTCAAACTTATCGCTGCAACAAGGCCGTCGCGTTTGTCGCGCCCGCGGAAATGAGCGGGCTCAGATTACGCTACCGGCTGCTGCATCTCACTTGCCGGACGCGTGGTGTTGATGATCACCGCCGTTGCTGTGGTGCTCGCACGTGACGGCGGGATTGAATGGAGCGAAGACGCTGTTTGGATTCGTCCGGTAAATCCAGACGTGCCGATCAAAGTGCGGCTCGAACAGGTGGGCCTCATCTGCTGGAGTCGAAGGATCGTCCGCCATGGTGTCGTAGGGGATGCCGTGGAAAGAGGGAGGAGCATCATGCCCAGCCTGCTTCCACGCGCGGGCGAAAACCAGGTTTTCCACCGCGACGAGTTCGAGCGAACCGTCAGCCTGTGGCTCGTAGATCAGGATGGACGGATTGAGAAAGTCTGTGTGGACCCCAGTTCCATCTACGCGGGGATTGGGGGGACCGGATACACCGAGCAGGTCAAAGCGGGCGAAATGAATGCCCATCGCGCCCAACTCGGCCGGTTTGCCCATCATCTCGGCCGTGTCGCACAAGTTCAACGGATCACGGGTGTAGCCCTCGGCGAGCGCCACCCTTACGTCCTGGAAGCGCTCGGTTGCAGCGCGGATTGCAGCGAGGCTCGGTTCGCCGGAAGTACTCGGTGGCAATCCCCCGCCCGCTGCCGCGTTAGCCGAAATGGCCGACGCCGTGATGACCATTGCGATGCGCGCAGCACAGCGCATGCCACGAATTCGATGTTCGTACACTGGATCCTCCTCTGGAGTGTTTGCCGATCGCATAGGAGCAACCCGCTCCCACCATCAGGGGAGGAAGAGCCCGTGCCCGCCTGAGCCCTCACAGTTGCAATCGATGAAGACAAGTTACGGTACACTACTGATGCATTCCATCAGCGTTTCTGGTGCTTTGGTCCGCAAAAATGCATAATGTTCTACATGATGGACTGGAATGACCTTCGCTTTTTTCTCGCAGTGGCGCGCGGTGGCAGCACGGCAGCCGCAGCACGGAGCCTTGCCGTGAACCAATCGACAGTGGCCCGGCGGATAGCGGTTCTTGAGGAGGCTTTTGGTCTGCGGCTGTTTGATAAGAAGCGGGATGGCTACCGGCTCACACCAGAGGGCCAAGCGCTGCTGGAGGAAGCCATCCTTGTGGAGCAATCGGTGCAGGCTCTAACCCGACGCGCCACCGCCCTGGACGGCGCCTTCACCGGATCGCTGAGGGTGACGACCGCGGAGGGCATGGCATTGGGTCTCGTGCCGCAATTGCTCAACGAATTCCACCGGCGGTATCCGGGAATAAAGGTGAATCTGCTCATCGAAGACCGCTACAATGATCTCAGCGACGGGCGGGCCGAGATAGCGCTGCGCGCTGGGCCTCCTAGCAACGGATCGCTAATTGGGCGCAAATTGTCTGACCAATCCTGGGCGGTCTACGGTAGCCGCGGCTACCTGGAACGTGTCGGCAGCCCGACGATTCCGGACGACCTCAGCAGCCATCGGCTGATCGGGTTCGAGGGCGCGATCGAAAACATCACGCCAGCACGCTGGTTGCGTTCCGTGGCTCCTGACTGTGAAATCGCCTGCCGTAGCAATAGCGTTCTCGGATTGCTCCTGGCTGTCCAATCCGGCTTTGGGCTCGCCCTGCTGCCCTGCCAGATTGGGGATGCAGAACCAGACCTTGTCCGCGTCATTGATCCGCAGCCGGGACTTACGAGCGGCTTCTGGATCCTTACGCATCCGGACCTCCACAAGCGGCCGAAGATCAGGGCATTCTTCGACTTCATGTCGGAGGAGATCGTCAAGTACCGACCTCTTCTGCTCGGCCAGACGCGGCCACTCCGCAGCGATGGGAAACGGCTTGAGACGGCTAAGACTACCCGACCTGCGGAGCCTCATTAGCGACAACGCTACGTCAATTCGGCCGGAGGACGCTGGCGACAGTGATTCTCAGCGTCAGCGGTAGGCGATAAGAGCCCATCTTGCTTGACCATACCCGTCGAACGACGCATCGTGAGTGCAATGGGATATGAGGCGAGGGCGGCACTTGCGCCGGTTTCCGGGCATCGGTTTCGGCACTGAGGTCTATCCTGAGAGGATTGCGCGTCGACTGCGTGCGCTCAACCTTACGACCTGGATTGCAAGTCCCCTGGCTGCTGGTTATGCGGTCGCCCAGTTCTTCGACCGGACACCCGGCCTGTGGCAAGTCGCCACGGTAAATGCCTTGACAGCAGTGATCTTGGCGGCGCTTCCGTTCCTCCATCGCTTTGGTCCGCTGGTGGCACCGATTGCCTTCACCCTCACTGCCTATGTGACGGTCTTTGCCGACTGCTATCTGCTCGGTATCGGCAGCGGCATGCAATTCTACTACCTGGCGCTCGCGGCGGTCACGGTCCTGTTCCTGGGGACCGAATACCTCTTTCTTTCGGCCGTGCTCGCCAGTGCCGCTGCGGCGCTCATCATCGCCTTGGAAACGCTGGTGCCTCGCAACACTGGATTGCAGTCGGCGCAGATTACATTTGTAGAGTTCATCATCACCACCGTAGCTGCCTCGGCGATCCTGTTTTCTGTCGTACGTTACGCCGTCCGGGAAGCCGAGCGCGAACACAATCGGTCGGAGGCCCTGCTTACAAACATTCTACCCGCTGCAATCGCTGAGCGCCTCAAGCGCGGCAAAGAGATGGTGATTGCCGACAAATACGATGAGGTTTCGATCCTGTTCGTCGATATAGCCGACTTCACCGCGGGAGCGAGCCAAACGACCCCCGAAGAACTGGTGCTGTTCCTCAATCGCGTGTTCACCGATTTCGATCGGCTGGTGGAGCGGCACGGCCTCGAAAAGATTAAGACGACAGGCGACGCCTATATGGTTGTAAGCGGCGTGCCGACACCGAGGTCCGATCATGCCGAGGCGCTGGCGCAACTGGCGCTTGACATGCGCGATGCCGCAAAGGACTTGCGCGATCCCTTCGGACGTAGTCTTGCGATCCGCATCGGGATGTCTAGCGGCCCGGTTGTGGCTGGCGTGGTTGGAGCGCGCAAATTTTTCTACGATGTGTGGGGTGACGCGGTGAATTTAGCTTCACGGATGGAATCGACGGGAGTTTCTGGTCGGATTCAGGTGTCGCAAGAGATCTATCAGCACCTCAAGGACAGATTTGTTTTGATGTCCCGTGGCGAGATCGCCATCAAGGGTAAGGGCGGAGTGCGGACCTGGTTCTTGGTCGGACGGAAGACACCCGCTGCAAAAGCACTTCCGTTGTTCTGACTCCACCTTCGTCGGCGCGGATGATAGGGAAGACGATCCAATGTGACGATCCGGCTTAGGGGATAGTTTCGTATTTTGGATTGACCTAGACTTGTGACTTAAACCGAAAGGCGAGGTCCGGCGCTTCCGAAGGCATCGGTCGCGAACTGGCTTGGTCGACCGGTCACAAGATCGAGCGGCTGTATTAGAAGGCCCTTGGCCGGCGCCGCGGTCCGCCGTTAAATCGGTAACGCTTGGAGCACTCGCAAACGTCCCCTATTGTCATACCATGCGGTCTTTTCGAAGTTGAGCGTTGGGCCCTCGGCACCAGGAAGGTCAAGCAGACATGAAGCTCGTCCTCATCGCTCTCGCTGTCGCCCATAACTGGTATTCCGGCCACCATGATCCGGTCACCGGCTATGAATGCTGCGACAACAAGGACTGCCGGGTCATCAGCCCGCGCTATGTCGAGCCGCTGCCGGGCGGCAACTTCAACATTCGCACCGGGTCCAAGACAAGATACTTCATCCCCAAGAACCGGGTTTTGGAGAGCGGAGACAGCCAGTACCACATCTGCACGTCCGCCCCGCATATGACGATCCGCTGCTTCTTCGCGCCACACACAGAGGCTAAAGGGGGTCGTTTGCGGGAGGGGGCGATCGGGCGGGTTACCCTAAGCCACCATGACGACTTTCACGCGATAGGGATTTCGGCCGGTTTCGTTGGATAGTCTCCCTGTAGACGGCGAAGCGCGACCCGCGGGAGGCCGCATCCAGGATGTCAGCCTGCGAGACTCGTGGCGGTACGGGAGACCGCCCTGATGTGGGCGAACACGCTGCGGGCGTTCCAGGTTGGGAAGGCTCTGACCAGCGACGGCGGACCGTCGAGTTGGATGCGGCTTTCGCGAGTGGCCTGGCTCCAGGTGAGCTGGCCGGCATGCCATTTGACGAAGGCTTCGGCTTCCGCCGTGATGTAGAGGTCCTCGTCGAAGCCGGGAGACGTCTTACAGATCTCGGTGTCTCCGAACTCGATGAGCAGCCAATAGCGCTCACGGCGCGGCCGGCCGGTGAAGTCGAAGCGGATGACGATACGTCGATTCGGGAGCCGGTCTCGGCGGAGCGCGTTGCACATCGACCACAGGGCCACAAATGGGTCGAGGTGCTCGGGGGCGATCTCGAGCCAATGCGCACCCCACTCGCCCAGCGACTGGCAGACCGCGAAGAGCTCGTGGCCCGCGGACGTGAGCTCGTAGTGGTGTCCCCGCCCGTCGGGTTTGGGTGCCGACTCGACGACACCAATCTGTCCGAGTTGCCTGAGCCGCTGTGAGAGCAGGGTACGGGAGAGTCCGGGCGCGCCCTCCAGAATCTCACTGAAGCTTCCGCAGCCAAGGTGCAGGTTGCGGATGATTAGCGGTGTCCAGCGCTCGGCGAAGATCTCGGCGCCGCGGGCGATGGGGCAGTATTGGCCATACGTTCTCACGACGTCAGTGTTCCACATCCGCCATCGACTTTGAAGTCCAGATTCTTGACTTTACGGCCGTGGTCCGCGGTGGTCCGATGTGGCCGAAGAAAGAGGAGGACACGGTGATGACTTCGACGACCGCGGAATTCGGACGGACGAGCAAGGAACTAACCGTCGCGGAGATCGACGGGTTCCGAGGCACGCTCATCAGTGTCAACCACGACGATTACGACACCGCCCGTGCAGTCTGGAACGGTGCCATTGACCGGCGCCCGCACCTGATCGCGCGATGCATAGGGGCCGCCGACGTCGTCGCGGCCGTGCGGTTCGCCCGCGACCGTGATCTGGAGATTGCCATCCGGGGCGGCGGCCACAACGTGGCTGGCACCGCCGTTTGCGACGACGGGATCGTCATCGACCTCTCGGCGATGCGGGGCGTGCGAGTCGATCCCGCCGACCGCACGGCCTGGGTGCAGGGTGGTGCCCTGTGGGGCGACGTCGATCACGAGACGCAGGCGCACGGCCTGGCCACCACCGGCGGAATCGTGAGCCATACCGGAGTCGCCGGGCTCACCCTCGGCGGCGGCGTCGGCTGGCTGATGCGCAAGCACGGCCTCACGGTCGACAACCTACTCACCGTCGACGTCGTAACGGCCGATGGCGAGTTGCTGCGGGCGTCCGCGGACGAGCACCCCGACCTGTTCTGGGCATTGCGAGGCGGCGGCGGCAACTTCGGCGTGGTCACCTCGTTTGAGTTCCGTCTCCACTCCGTCGGGCCCACCGTTCTGGCCGGGCCCATCCTGTGGGACGCGAGCGACGCCGGGGAGGTCCTCCGCTTCTACCGCGACTTCATCCGCGATGCTCCTGACGAGCTCGGCACGGTCGTGCGGTTTGGCACCGCCCCGCCGCTACCCGTCATCCCCGAGGACCTGCACTGGCGCCCGGTGGTGATGGTGGGTACCTGCTACGCTGGGCCGATCGAAGAGGGTGAGCAGGCGCTCCGCCCGCTCCGCTCATTCCTGACTCCCCTCCTCGACCTGGTCGGGCCCAAGCCTTACGTGGGTTTCCAGAGCGCGCTCGACTCGACCGTCGTCCACGGCTGGAACTACTATTGGAAATCCACCCACCTCCCCGAACTCCGCGACGACCTCATCGACGTGGTTGCCGGGCACGCATTCTCCAGCTCGTCGCCACGGTCGTATGCGGCGATGTTCCATCTGAAGGGGGCGGTGAGCCGAGTGGCCGAGGGCGAGACAGCGTTCGGGAACCGCCAGGCCTCGCACGCAATCACCCTCGACGCTGTGTGGCAGCCGAGCGAGGACTTCGGCGACCGGGACACCGCGTGGACAAGGGGGTTCTTCGCCGCCCTCGGCCGCTTTCGAGAAGGCGTATACGTCAACTTCCTCGCCGGCGACGAAGACCCGGACCGGGTCCGTGAGGCGTACGGCGACTCTGTCTACGACCGGCTGGTGGACGTGAAGACCACGTACGACCCCGACAACGTCTTCCACCACAACCAGAATATCCGCCCAAGGCTGAATGTCGGTGTGAGCGGTTCCGCCGGCGCGGGCGATACTTGATAAATTTTGGGGTGGTGTTGGATGGGTGCGACGCTGCCGGAGGCGCCTGGGCGAGTGCATAACCGGGCGCCCCGGGCGCGGCCGGCCCGGGCTGGTGCTCGAGCCGCGCCCGGGGCGCTACAACGAGGGGTCTGCTCCCTTGCGCCGTTTGTCGGTTGCTTCGATTAGGATTTCCGTGCCTTTATGATGAGTGACGGCATGTCGAATTCGATTATTCCGCCGTCGATTACGAAGGGCTTGAGCGCGGTCTCCGATTCCTTCAGGAGCTGCTCAAACTGTTCGTTGGTCAGTACCCCGCCGAGCGTCCACACGCAGGCGCGTTCGGTCGATACCAACGCATCGATCGATTTGAAGCGGACCTTTCCGTTGCGCTGGACGACCTCGGCATCCGCAATGCCGGCTTCGTTGCAGATTTCATGCAGGCGCCCAGCATCGCCGAGGTAGAAGGGCGCGCGGAAGGCGCCTCCCACCCCTTTCCCGAACAGCCGATCGAGCAACAGCGCGAAGGCGCCGTAACCCGGCGAGTTCTCAACCGCATCGCACACCGCGACCGCGAGCCGCCCGCCCGGCCTCAGCACCCGCATCATCTCAGCGAGCGCCTTCGGCTTGTCCTCGAAGAACATGAGACCGAACTGGCTGACGACCGCGTCGAAGCTGTTGTTCGGCAAAGGCAGCGCCTCGGCCGTTCCCTCCAGCCATTCGATCTGTACGGGTTTGCGGCGCGCAACCGCCAGCATTTCCGGATTGGCATCCAGCCCAACCACCGAACCCGAAGGGCCAGCGATCTCGGCCGCGGCAAGCGTCAGAGCGCCCGTCCCGCAGGCCACGTCGAGCGCGCGGTCGCCGTTCTGCACCCCGGCTTCCCCAGCGACGACCGGCCCCCACTGGGCAAATAGCGCTGGCACGAATTGGACGTCATAGATCTCCGCCGGGCCGCACACTTCCTCAAGCGTAGTCATGGCCTTTCTCCACCTGATCTTCAGTCCTCGGCACATCCGGTGGATATGCCGGCGCACACAGGGTATGCTTTCAGTATGGTGCAGGCCCATGACCATACGTCTTTGTCGCTTGCCGCATCGTCCATGGTGCTCGATGCGGAGCGATTGGACGGTGCATCGGCGGCGGAGCCGCCTGCCCAGTACAGGAGGCATGGTCCCGATCCGCTTTCGGACGTCCTGCGCACGGTCAAACTGACGGGCGCTCTGTTCTTCCTGGTGGACGCGTCCTTTCCTTGGGGCGTGCACGTGCCGCATGCGGGCGCGTTCTCCCACATCATCCTGCCACGCGCCCCGCACATCGTGTCCTACCACATCATCCTGAAGGGCTCGGGATGGGCAAGCATTCGCGGCGTCACCTCCACGTGGTTCGAGGCCGGCGACGTGCTGGTGCTGCCGCATGGCGACCCCTATTCGATGCTCAGCGAACCCGGCCAGCCACCGGAATTCGACGTCGAAGCGACAATGGACTATTTCCGAGATATGGCAGCCGGCAGGCTGCCCTTCGTGACCAGGGAAGGCGGCGGCGGCGAGCCGCGCAGCGAATTCGTCTGCGGCTTTCTCGGCTGCGACATGCAGCCCTTCAATCCCGTGCTCTCCACCCTGCCGCGCCTGTTGCGGATTAAGCGGTCCCGCAACGGGCGCGAGGGCCTCCTGAGCCGTCTTATCGACCTCACGCTCGCCGAGGCGCGTCAGCCGCGGGTTGGCGGCGAGTCGATCCGGGTGAGACTGAGCGAACTGGTTTTTGTCGAGGTGATGCGCCAATATCTGGAGACCCTGCCGGCCCACGAGACTGGCTGGCTTTCAGGCCTGCGCGATCCTACAATCGGCAAAGTCCTGGCCATGCTTCATGAACAGCCCGCATATCCGTGGACCCTGAACGAGATAGCGAGCTGTGCCTGCATGTCGCGGGCAGCACTTGCGGCACGCTTCACTCATGTCGTGGGTCATGCGCCGATGCACTACCTGACGCTCTGGCGCATGCAGATTGCTGCGCGTCTTCTTGCAGATAGTTCCATGAAAGTAGCCGTGGTAGGCCGTGAGATCGGCTACGAATCCGAGGCCGCGTTTAGCCGCGCGTTCAAGAAAACCGTAGGTGTGTCGCCCTCGGCATGGCGCAAACAACGCCGTTGGAACTAGCCGATCCTGAGAATGTCGATCGCCTGCATCGCAAACTCAAGGGCTTGAACCGCTCTGGTCGCTTCAGCGGCTCAACGGTTCCGCCGATGTCGGGAACGTGCGCATTCTGCTCGTTCCGTTGAGCGAGACGAACATGAGTCTTCCACCCGCTACAGCCCTTCGAAACCGACCACCGGATGGCAGAAATCTGCATGACCACCTCATTCGCCACTCGCGCGATCGCGTTTGACGATATCAGCAATCGTATTCTTGCTGATCGCCAGATCTCGGGCGATCCAGCGATAGCTTCGGCCTTCCGCGATGAGCGCCAGTGCCTTCGGTGCGAGCTTGTCCGACTTGGCCGCTGACCGGGTTGCCGTCCGAGCTTTTTTCCACGCGCCTTGGCAGCGGCAAGGCCGGATTTCACGCGCTCGCTGATGAGATCGCGCTCGAACTCGGCAATAGATTGGCAACAGCAAGGCATTCGTCCCCGGCAGGGCGTGCTTGACACTCAGGCTTTCCGCAGCCTCACACCGGCGCCGCCCCATTCTCGGGGATGAACTCGACGCCGGCCGCTTCAAGGGCGAGCCGCACAAAGTCTAGAGCCTCCAGGGGAGCCGCCAAACTTCCCGGTCTCAAAGTTCGAGATTGTGTTTCGATGAACCCCCGCCGCCTTGGCCAGGTCTCGAAAGGGGAATACCATGCGAAAGACAACGCGCGCCGGAGCAGCCGGCGTGGGCATCCTGAAAACGGCCAATTCGCTTCCTATATTGGCCGAAGGTGCAATCGCATAGGCGAGGGTGTCGCATGATCAGACTTGTCGTCAGTGCCCTGGTCGTCGTCGTGGCCAGAGCGGACCGTAAACCCTCTTCACCGCGAGGATTCCCGTCATGGCTAGAGAAGGGTCTCTGAGAAGATCGACATCGGTCTTGACTAGGGCTCGGCGGCTCGGACGAAAGATCCTGCGCTGGCTGGAGGGAGACAGCCGATCCCAACAACTCAGAGACGAAGTTCTGTTTTGGAGACACTGGTTCTCCACTCAGGGATCATTCTGGCCAGAGGACTACAAGGAACGTCTTGACCCCAATTTACCAATTCAGGATCACGTTGGGCGATATGTCGACAGGTTGACGACCAACCCAGTTTCCATACTCGATGTGGGCGCTGGCCCCTTGACAAAGCTCGGCAAAGTACATGCCTCGAAAGAGGTCATGATTACTGCAACTGACCTGCTGGCAACAGAATATGATCAAGTTCTGAGAGATTTTGGGATCCAACCTCTTGTGCGAACAGTCTTTGGTGACGCCGAAAATCTTAGCACCCAATTTGGCGATTATAGTTTCGACATCGTGCATGGACAGAATTGTATAGATCACACGGCTAGTCCACTCAAGGCAATACAACAGATGCTCTCGGTCACAAAACATGATGGTTTCGTCGTGCTTTATCATGCTGAAAACGAGGGAAAGACGGAATCGTACAAGCAGCTGCACAAGTGGGACTTCACATGTGAGAAAGGACATTTCGTTATCAGAGGGCCTGGACCGGGTGGGGATTCGGTGGATGCCACTGACGCGCTGGCCGCGGTAGGGTCTGTTGAATGTAGCTTGGATGACGGCGCGGTGCTTGTTGCAATCCGAAAGCATCCGCAAAGACTGTCTTCGACGACGCGTCGAAACTGAAAACCACAAAGAGGGGCCGAGTGAGGAAAACCTCATCATCAATGCCTGAAACGAGTCGCCCCAAAGCACAGCATACCCTAGAACTGGTACTAGGCTCGCAAACTGGGGCAGCTTCGTAAGTGTTAACGAAGCAGCATATGTCCATCTCGGCCTGAATTTCACCAGCTTCATGTTGCGCCTAAATTTGCACGTAGAGATGATGCAGATGACGATTGTCCAAGAAAATCAATGGCGCTTGGCGGAGGGAGTGGGATTCGAACCCACGGTGGGCTTGCACCCACGCCGGTTTTCAAGACCGGTGCCTTAAACCGCTCGGCCATCCCTCCAACTAGTTGTTTTTATTGCGCTATCTGTCTTGTGACAAAAGCCGCAAAAGGCCTTCTGCTACGCGCTTTGCAACTATTTGGCTTTTCGCTCGCTGCTTATAGCCAGCTGCAGCGCGGCGTCAACTTGCTCCGCTGCATCGGCCTGCATTCCCGGCATGACATGGGAATAAAGGTCGAGCGTTATGCCGATGCTCGAATGGCCGAGGCGTTCGCTGGCCACCTTGGGATGAACACCGGCCGACAGCATCTGCGAGGCGTGGGTATGCCGCAGGTCATGGAACCGGATGCGGGGCAGGGTGGTCTTGCCAACAACGCGCACCCATTCGTGGGTAAGCGACCTCGGCTGCAAGGGCGCGCCGACGACGCTGTAGGTCGCAGTTGCGCCATAACGGGTCATTAGTCGCCACTGCAAGCAAGCGCAAGAGTCAACCCTTTTGGGACTTTCTCCTGGTCCACCGAGCGGCGGTTTTCGAGTGTTTTCCCGTCGTTCATACCTGTGCCCGTCCCGACGGCGGGGCACAGGCAGCTTCCCCGCGCTGCCTCGACCCATGGGTTCAGTCTGAAGGTCTGCATAGTATGGGATGGCGTACCGGTTTCGGGCGGCGCCGGTTCCACATTCCCGAACGAGTTCAGAGGAACCGGTTGCGATCGGTAATTCGGCGCTTTGTTCACAACCTTCCTCTTGCCACCCCTTCTACGAATTCGCCGCTGGTGCTGTCAGGGTCACGACGTCGTATTGAGCGAAGTCGCAGTCGCGCCAATAAAGGCCATTTCACTGATTGTACGCTGTTAGGAACCTGGAGCACTCGTCAAAGAACTGCTCGAAGGCAGCTGTGTCCTCAATGAGCACGTGATTGTTTCCAGGAAGCTCAACGAAGGTCGCGTTAGGAATAAGCGTGGCCATGAGACGCCCTTCCTCTATCGGCGCGACGCGATCACCGATGCAATGCAGGACCAGCGTCGGAACATTGACCTGCTTCGCCAACTCCGTCACATCGACCGCGCTGTTCATTGTCCAAATCCGCATCGCCGCTTCTGGACTCGTGGCAATGCGCTGAAGTTCGTCGAAACTCGCAGCCATCTCGGGCTGAGCGTCGGGCATGAAGGTTGTTGTAAAAAAGTGCCTGAAGACTGGATTAGTCGAGCCCCAGCCATTGCGGATCATCATCGTCCCGACTTCATAAAGGTGCTTTTGGTCCGGGTGCGTCCGCTTGAGCCGACCCCGAAGAAATCCGCCCAAAAGCACGAGGCAGCTCACCTGCTCTGGATTCTCGACGGCGTAGCGGACAGAAAATGAGCATCCTTGCGAAATACCGAGAAGCGCGAACCGGCTCAGTCCAGCTGCGGCTACGACGGTCGACATGTCGCCAGTCATAGCCTTCTCGGATACTGCTTCGATGTCCCAGTCCGACAGGCCATTTCCCCGCTGATCGAACCGTACCAGCCGGCACAGCCTCGCCAACCTGACCAGCCATGGATGCCAAATGGGACTGCGCCATTCGTACTCCAGATGGTTCAGCCAATTCGGAGCCTTCAGCACAGGCATGCCCTGGCCAATACTGGCCCACGCGATCTGCACTCCGTCTGAGGCAGTGGCGAACTGTACCTGTTGTTGCTGCGCTGCTTTGGGAAGCTCCGGGCTGGGCAGCGAAGCATCGGGCGTCCACTGCCAGACGCGGACGGGGCGGGAGATATTCTTCACCCGCTGGTTGCCCATGTCGCGAAAAGGCACCTTGATCCTATCCGCGACCGCTTGATGTACGATGTCGGAGATGCAGATTCCGCCTGGCTGCGCCAACCCCTCAAGGCGCGAAGCCACGTTGACGCCGTCGCCGAAGATATCCCCATCCTCGAAGAGGACATCCCCTAGATTGACTCCGATGCGATAGAGAATGCGACGGTCCTCCGGCGACGCTACCTCGCGGTCTGACATAGCCACCTGGATGTTGACGGCGGCGCGAATGGCATCCTGTGCTGAAGCGAATTCGACCAACATTCCGTCACCCGTGGTCTTGACGATGCGGCCCCCGTGACTCTCGATCTGTGGATCGAACAATTCCCTGCGGTGCACCTTCTGACGCGTAAGGACGTCCTCCTCATTTTGCTCCATGAGGCGGCTGTAGCCTGCCATGTCGGCGGCCAGAATCGCGGTCAAGCGGCGGTCCACCGAGCGCGTCTCCAGAGTTTCCAAATGTTACACTACCACATGTCGGCGATCGGATTTAGAGCGAGCGCGAAAGCCGAGCCTTTGAGAAAATGCGCAGCGTCGTCCGACGAAAGGCACCAAACGGCCGCAACGGGGTCGGAACTTGCCAGTCAACGTCTACGCGGGAACGTCTTAAAAGGGAGAAATTACGCCTTAGGATGCTCGACCCGGAACGGCGGCAAAGGGTCTGGTCACGACGATCCCCACGCTGACCTGAATGTCCGCTCTCAAAGATTGGCAGCCCGAAGCTGCCGGTCTGCTCTCGGCCCATCGCGGTCGTTTCATAATCTTAGGGCGTCGCCGTCTGGGACAAGCAGCCATCAGGTCCCTTACGACGGTTGGCGCCAACATCGGTTCCCGTTTTGAGGTCGATGCCGCCGCCAGCGGGCGGCAAAAGTGTGAAACACCCATTTCACACTGAGCCGTTCACTGGCGCCCAGTCAGAACGAATTTTTTTGGACCCTGGAGGAATATTTCTATCACCGGGAGTAACCTGTACTTCTTGATCGACAGGTCTGCGTTCCACCAACTCGGTGTGCCGTTCGCCAGGCACTCGACCGACATCATAACGATGATCGCGCCGATGATTATCAGGACAAGCCACCGATAAGCATCGGCAGCAGACTGTTGTCCGGATCAATACCAGAATCAATCTCCTTTGTTGCGTGTTGACCGTTCTTCGTTGGTTCAGCCATGGCTCATCTCCATCCGAGCAAAAGCAGTACGCATCGAAACCACGCAACATTATACGCCGTTGCATACCGCCCCGGAGCGAACGGGTGGTATCGAGCCGCCGAGGAAGTCCTCCGGGCCGCCCGGCCAATTTTCATTTCAGCCGCGATGGAGTTGAGAGCGTCCTCGGTTGCGGGCTCCAGCGGCACGCCGTCAGTTCGCACGGGGCGGGCGGTTTGCTCCAGTCCGGAATTCCGATTTGGAGGCCGCCGTTGCACAGCTGCCCTGCGACATGCGAGTTTGTCAACCAAATGGCTCATCATGGGAGTCTCGTCATGTCCATTCGCCGGATTGCGTTGACCTCGGCAGCGGTCACGCTTGCCTTCACAACCCTCGCCCAGGCCAGGCCGGACACCCGCGCCATGACCTGCCAACAGACGCAGGCGCTAATCCAGAGCCATGGCTCGGCGGTGCTGACCACCGGCCCGAACACCTATGCCCTCTACGTCCGCCGGTACAGCAATGCGTGCGACTGGTCGGAAATCCCAGCGGTAGGCTTTGTGCCGACGCGCGATGGCCAGTGCTTGGTTCATCGATGCAGAGAGCCGCTCTACACTCCTCCCGGCTGACGGTGACGAGCATAGCTATTCTGCTGCGCCTTTCGGCAGGTACGTCCTCCGTTGTGGGCTCAAGCGGCACACCGGAGACGTTTCTAAGCATCAATGCGGCGCGTCGCAGGATGATCTGCAGATCGGCGCGCGACATATCAGCGATGCGGTCGGCGGCGCTTTCAAGCTCTTCCGCGACAGACAGGCGGGTCATTCAGAGGTCGGTCACCTTCAATGGCAGTGATAATCGCCTGTCTTGTGGTTCTTGTGCAACCATTGCTGTCGGTCCCGCCGCTGTGTGCGTAGGCGCTGGTCCCAAAAGCCAAGCTCAAAGCCGCTTGTCGGCAGCGGGGCGGTGGCGGTCAGCACCCGAGCAGGTTCCCAATTAGCGAGACAAACGTCCAGAGCGGAGGCCTCGGCTTAGTCAAGCATACCTCGGAATGATGCGCTTGGCCGGTGACAAATGAATCTCTGCTGGACCGCCGATGATTTGGGGAGCCGCTCGCAAATCGCGCCCTCCGCGCGGGTTGATCGGTTGATCAACATCAAAGCTTGAATATGAGAAATGCGCTAACTGTGACGGCGGTGGTCACGGTGGCTCGAGTGTCAGCAGATGTGATAAGGTTGAGTGTCGGCGAGTAGCAGAGGTCCAGCAACAATGACTTTAAGGCGAACCAGAGCTTACGGCGCATCCGGCTTGGTTCTAGCGGTTTGCACTGTGTTTGCTTGGCAGAACGCCACTGCTGCTCACAATTGCCACGCAGCCGCGACGCCTGGCGTCAATTGGCACGAGTGTGACAAGAAGCTTCTCATCCTAGAAGGACAGGACCTGAGCGGGGCGAACCTGTTCGGTGTTGATTTCACTTCGACCGATCTCAGGAACAGCAATCTCCTTGCGGCAAATCTTGAGAAGGCAACGCTTGTGCGTGCTTCCCTGGCCGACTCGACCGCCAAAGGCGCCCGGTTCGACAGAATCGAGGCCTACAGGACCGACTTCAGCCGTATGGACGCGCAGGGCGCTGTGTTTGCGAGCGCGGAAATGCAGCGCTCGAATTTCCAGGACGCCAATCTGACCAATGTTGATTTCACAAAGGCAGAATTGGGGCGTGCGCAGTTCCATGACGCCGATATCAGCGGCAGCCGCTTCTCGTTTGCCAATCTCGCACGGGCAGACTTCCGAGGAGCGACGTTCACCGCGCCGATAGACTTTGACCGCGCCTTTTTCTTTCTGACCCGTATCGAGGGCGTCGACCTTTCCAATTCGGCGGGTCTGTCCCAGTGGCAGCTCAACATGGCTTGCGGAGACGCCCGGACCGAGTTGCCATCTGGCTTGACGAGGCCTGAAGATTGGCCCTGTCAATTCCAGCAGGAATAATTGTCGGCAAGCGAACTGCGGCAATGCTGCACCCGACAGGATTCGAACCTGTAACTTTGTGCCGCGGGCATGCCCATTAAGGTCGAAGCCACCACCCGAGACGGCGAACTCCGGATATCCGTGTCTAATGCCGGCGAGCCCATTCCGCACGAGACAATGCAGCGCCTGTTCCAGCCGTTCTAGCGAGGGGGGCCCCGATCTAGCCCTCAAGGTCTCGGGCTGGGACTCTACATTGCTTCGCAGATCACATCGCGGCACACTGTCCGTGATCTCTGATGTTGACCAGACGGTGTTCACATTTGTCATGCCGATTTCCGTCGGTACGCGGCAGTGAACCGCGGCACGTTGGGCCTCGATGCCCAAGCCTGAACGTCCTTGCCTCTGGATGGAGACACGATAGTAGGCGACCGCGCGCGGCATGTTGCTAATCCTTGGGGTGTTCAAACTGCAAACCACCGTTTGCAGTGTCCTCACAGGCGAATGAGAAGCAACTTCTAAGTGGTTGATTATGCAAGTCTTCCGGTCACCTGTGCTCCGGCGTCCCGGACGAATTGTGGAAGATCGCGCCACACGTCGTCAGAAACTTCGGATAGGCGTTGCACAGAAAAAGAATGTTTCTGGCGCAATACCCTTCATCACGAACAATGGTTGCAGGAGATGCGGGTCTGAATACTTGCGCGTGCATAGCAAATCTTTTTTCCATCTGGTCAAAATGTGACTTGTTAGGCATACAACGTAAGAGTACTATATTATTGCGACGTGCAGAGCGCAGATGCTGGCACGGCGTATACTTCGCAGAAAAATTGTTTGCAGAGAAGTCGGACATCGGACTCCCGCCTGGGCGGTCCGAACCGATTGCATGGGATTTTGGGATCACTACCACCGTCACCTCAAGGGGAGGGGGCGCTATGTCCCGCAAAACAATCAGCATTTCTAGTTTCGCCGGAATGATCGCCGCCAGCCTGTGGCTTTGGCTTCACCCGCCTCAAGCGGATCGCTGGGGCCGATGGAAGGCCAAACCCCATCTCTGCCGATCCAGAGCATCAGCTATGAATTCGGCTCGAAATTCATGAGCGGGTATTTCGTGCAGGAAGCCGCCACATGCTTTGTTGCGCTGATGATCATCGAGAAGAGGGATCCGGAAGCGGAGTTGACGGCAACGGCCACGCGTGTTCGCCTGGTGCTCAACCCGGGGCAGATCGCCGGTGTCGACAGCGAGGAGGGCTATTCGGTCAATCTTACCTGCGGCATGGACGCCACGACGTTGCTCGTGGACGTCGGCGCGAGGGACAAGTTCGTTGCGCTCAAGGCGCTTGCGCTGCCGGATGAGCAGTTCACTGGCGGGACATCGGGATCGGACGAGTGAATTGCGGCATGACCAGTTGTTCGCTTTGCAAACAATTTCCCGTCCATCACCGAGCACCGCGTGTGACCTGCTTCACGGACACCTTGCGCTTCCCACGCCAGAGTACGTGCCGTCAATCCGAGCAGATGATGAAGGAATCACTCCGATGTTGACGAATTTCCTATTTGTTATAGTTGGCTCCATTCGCGGATGGTACCGTCGTCGCGCCGAGAGACAAGCCATGTGGATGGCGACGGACGGGTTGAGCCGTTTATCAGATGACGTTCTTAGCGACATCGGCATCGCGCGCGACGAAATCACGTGCGCTTTTCTTGGCGCTGAGCACCAGGAAGCAATCGAGCCGCCGATGGCGACTTTCTTGGTTGAGGCCTCCAGAGAAGCCGCTGGGGGTGATGGGTTCGGACAACTCTCATCGTCCCGGTGACCCTCAAGCCCTTGCAATGGCCGAGTTCCGTATGATCCCGCCCAGTCCCGGAATGGCGTTACGCAACGCTCGCCCCGCCAGAAGTGAGCAAGCGGTTGTCATCGGAGCCAACGGCTGGCTTAACTGGAACAACAACACCCGGCCCGCCCGCCCCGCCTCTCGGTGAAGCGCATAAGGCGGGGTTTCTCTTGCCTTTTTCGCCTCGACGATGAGCAATTTGCCCACGACAGGCGGTGATCAGCAGGGCACCCAGCCTACGCAGCCGGCTCCGCTGTAGTTGACGGAGGAACTTGCTGTCAGGATCGATCCCGTTCTTGATCCTCGCCAATCCGAGCTTTGGCCGCGGCCGGCCGGCGTTCCCAGACGTAGAAGCGGTTGGTTCTGCCGCAGCGGGAGGCTTTCTTTTCCCAAACCAAAAGCGGAGGTAATCGTTTAGAAACTGGCGGTCGGCGCCTCGTGGAGCTTGTTCATGATTAGCATCGCGCCCGCTTGCCTGCCGAAGTGCCGCTTGTCATTAAGAACGGCCTCACGGCTTCTCAGGCTGAAACACCTACTGCCCGCGACAAGTCGGCGTTGCCAGACGCGGACATTCGCCGGATCATCGCCGCTGCCAAGCTAATTGATGAGCGCGACCATTGGGACGGGGATCTGCTCCGCATGGTGCTGGTATTGAGCGCCCCGGGCGCCGAACGAGGCCGTGCGAAAACGATTCAAGCCGCCGCGAACTCGCCAACGCTCGAACCACGACCATCAGTTTGCAAGGCACTCTGGAAGACGCACCGGTTTGTCGATCTTCGCCAGTAGCTCGGGGCTGGCGCAGGGCGGGAAACCGGCAAGGCGCATGGTTTCCATGAGACGCTTGCGGTCCGCATCCGTGTTGACAAGAGGTTCGTTCACCCTTCCCTCGATGGTCAGGTCGGGGAACCGTTTGAGGGCCTCGCTGATCAGGGTTTTCGCCTCCTCGGTACGCCCAACTGCCGCCAGCGCGGCGGGGCGATATGTCCATCCCCAGATCCCATAATTCTCCGGCGCCAACCGGTCCATCATTAGCAGCGCGTCGTCGTAGCGACCGACGACAAAATAGGCGTGGGCAAAACACCTGGTGCTCCACAACGGGTAGTTCGGATTAAGGTGGATCGCCCGATCAGCCATTTCGGCGCCCCTCTCGGCCTCGCCAAAAGTCGAAGCCCAAGGCACATAAAAGGTCACGATCTCGAACTGATTTGGAGCCATTCGAAGAGCCGCGTCGAATTCCGCCTTGGCGCGCGCGCGTTCGCCCTTTGCGACCAAGCTCTTGGCGAGAACGGCATGCGCTTCGGCATCGGCCGGATCGAGCGCGACTGCACGTTTAGCGGCTTCGGCGGCAATACGCCGAGGTCTGCTTGGTGCTGCCACGAGCTGCCCTTAATCCGAAGGTAGCTCGTGACGTTTCATCATGCCCTCTCCGCGATTTTGGGGTAGATTGAAGACCTTAGCGTTCCGGTCGCCACGAACCGGGGAGAGGGCCATGGACATTGGCGCGTGGCTGCGCGATCTGGGGCTGGGACAGTACGAACAGGCGTTCCGCGAGAACGACATCGATGGCGACGTCCTAGCCGACCTCACCGCCGATGATCTGAGCGGACTTGGCGTCGTCTCGATCGGCCACCGCCGCAAGTTGCTCGCCGCCATCGCCGCCGTGCGCGCGGACTCGCCTCCAGCCATGTCCCCATCCATCCAGCCACAGAGCACGATCTCCGGGACAGTGGCCCTGCCGTCCCCTGAGGCGGAGCGGCGCCAACTCAGTGTGATGTTCGTCGACCTCGTCGGCTCCACGGCGCTCGCCGCGCACCTGGACCCCGAGGACATGCGCGAGGTGATCGGGACCTACCACCGCCGCATTGCCGAGACAGTTGGTCGCTTCGGCGGCTTCGTCGCGAAGTACATGGGCGATGGAATCCTGGTCTATTTCGGCTGGCCCCAGGCCGACGAGGCCGATGCCGAGCGCGCAGTACGCGCCGCCTTGGCCACGCTGGAAGCGGTTGGCCAGATTGCGCCCGCCGATGAGCGGTTGTCCGCACGCGTCGGCATCGCCAGTGGCCTCGCCGTCGTGGGCGACCTGCTGGGGGCCGGGGCCGCACAGGAGCAGGCTGTAATCGGTGATACCCCGAACGTTGCCGCGCGGCTACAATCCCTTGCTGATCCTGGATGCGCAGTGATCGACGCGGAAACACGGCGGCGCATCGGCGGCCTGTTCGAGTGCCGCGAGCTTGGTGCGGTTCACCTTAAAGGGCTAACCGGCCCTGTCCGCACCTGGCAGGTGCTTGGCGAGGCCATGGTTCAGAGCCGCTTCGACGCGATGCATCCGGCCGCCCTCACGCCGCTGGTCGGGCGCGATGACGAGCTCGATCTGTTGCTGCGCCGCTGGCGGCAGGCGAAGGGCGGCGAAGGGCAGGTCGTGCTCATCGCCGGCGAGCCCGGCATCGGCAAGTCCCGCCTGATCGCTGCGCTCGAGGAGCACGTAGCTGGAGAGATGCATCTCAAACTCAAGTACTTCTGCTCGCCCCATCACCGTGAGAGCGCCCTCCAACCGATCACCGCACGCTGGAAGACCGAGGTAGGCTTCGTGGACGGCGAGCCTGCGGAGGCTCGGCTCGTCAAGCTGGAAACCCTGCTACACCCACTCGCCGCCTCGCATGAGCTGGCGCTCATTGCCGAGATGCTCGGCGTGCCGGGTGGCGAGCGGTACCCGCCACTGGCTCTCAGCCCGGAGCGCAAGAAGGAGCAGACCTTCGGGGCACTGCTTCACATTCTCGATGAACGGGCCCGCCGATCCCCCGTGCTGATGCTGTTTGAGGACGTGCATTGGGCCGATCCAAGCTCGCTGGAGCTGTTGGACAGGTTGATCATGCGCTTGGCCTCGCTGCCAGTGCTGGTGGTCATCTCCTTCCGGCCGGAGTTTGAGGCGCCCTGGGTCGGTCTGGCGGGCGTGACCTTGATGGCGCTGAGCCGTCTCAGTCCGCGTCAAGCCGCGACGCTCGCCTCTCAGGTGGTCGTGGGCCGCGCATTACCGGCCGGAATGCTGGATCGGATCGTGGCGCAGACCGACGGTGTGCCCCTGTTCATCGAGGAGTTGACCAAAGCCGTGCTGGAGAGTGCCAGCCAGCCCGATGCTGCTGTCTCGGCGCTTCCGATCCCGAGCACTTTGCAGGCTTCACTGACCGCTCGGCTGGATCGGCTGCCGGCCGCCAAGCAGGTGGCGCAGATCGGCGCGGCACTCGGCCGGGAGTTCAACCATGAGCTGCTGGCCGCCGTGGCGGGACTACCCGAGGCAGCGTTGGCGCAGGGACTGGACGAGCTCGTCAATTCTGGTCTCGCGTTCCGGCGGGGCACGCCGCCCGAGGCGACCTACACGTTCAAGCACGCGCTCGTGCAGGACACCGCCTACGTGAGCCTCCTGCGTGGCACACGCCAGAAGTTGCACGCCCGGATCGCCCAGGTACTGGAAGAGCGCTGGCCGGAGGTGGTCGAAACCCAGCCTGAGCTGCTGGCCCATCACTTTACCCAGGCGGAACTGACCGAGCGGGCTGCGGACTACTGGCAGCGGGCCGGAGAACGCACCTTCCGGCGCTCGGCCGTTGCGGAAGCCATCGGCCATCTCACCCGGAGCATTGACCTCGTGCGGACCTTGCCCAAGAGCCGCGCCCGGGCAGAGCGCGAACTTCATCTTCAGACTATGCTTGGTCAGGCGTGCATTGCCCGGTACGGCCACGCAGCACCTGAGACCGCCTCCGCTTTCGCCCGGGCGCAGGAGTTGGTAGAGGCCGTAGGCGACGCATCACAACAGTTTCCTGTGCTGTATGGGTTCTGGGCTGTCCAATTCGTACGCATGGCGCTTCCCGAGCAGCAGAAGCTGGCCAGGCAAATTCTCGCCTTGGCCGAGCTGCACCCAGACCCGGAGCGGCTGTGCTTGGCGCACCGGATGTGCGGCGCGACAGATGAGGTGGGGGGCGAGCTGCTCGCCGCCCGCGAGCACCTCGAGTGTGCCGTTGCGCTGTACGACCCGGAACGGCATGGTTCGACGGCCTTTGTTTTTGGCCAGGACCTTGGCGTGTCCGCGCTCGCCCACCTGACCTGGGTGCTGTGGCTGCTGGGCTACCCGGATCAGGCATCTCGCCGACAAGCCGAGGGATTGGCCTTAGCCCACCGGGTCGGCCACAAGAACACCCTCGGGTTTGCCCTGATGTACAGCGCGCTGGTGGGGGCTTATGGCCGCGACGACAGCGCGGCCGCAGCGCATGCGGCGGCGTTGTTGGAGCTGGCCCGGGAACACAAGTTGGATCTATGGGCCGCCAGCGCGACGGTGGTCCAGGGCTGGGCCATGGCTCGCCACGGTCAGGAGGCCGCCGGGATAGAAGCGATCCAGCGCGGGCTTGCGGATTGGGAGAAGAGCGGCGCGGCGTGGATGCGTCCGTTCTTCCTGGGCCTGCTGGCCGAGGCTTGTGCCCTCTCGGGGGACATGCAACGGGGGCTCGGTGCACTGGATGAGGCTCTGGCAGTGGTCGAGGGGACAGGGGAGCGTTGGCCGGAGGCCGAACTGTATCGCTTGCGCGGGCAGCTTCTGGCAGCCCTGCCGGACGGAAGACCAGATGAGGTGAGCGCCGCATTTGAGCACGCGATCGAAATCGCCCGGCGTCAATCCGCGAAGTCCTGGGAGTTGCGTGCGGCCACCGGTCTTGCCCGGCTCTGGCGCGACCAAGGTAAGCCTGCCCACACCCTGCTCGTGCCCGTGAATGAGTGGTTCTCCGAGGGCTTCGAGACCCCCGACCTGAGAGAGGCCAAGGCGTTTCTCGACACCCCGAGGTGACTCAAGTCAGCTCGATGTCACTAGGGATGGACTTTCTTAATGTACTATCCAGTGGTAAATTTTACTCTCTCGCGGTTGGAGAGGGAGGAGGGCATGTCTACAACGGCATCTCTCGAAGCGTTACCGGACCCTGTCGTAATAGACACCGAGAACGGGCAAATGACCGGCAGTACCAAGGTCAAATACACAAAAGAATCGTCATACGTCATCTGGCATCGCTGGAAGCCGGGCGATTGGACCAGAAAAAAGATCCCGGTCTCTGACGCTTCCGACCCGGCCAATTTTCATGGCGAATTCGATTCGCCCGATCTCGAGCCCGGCGATATTTACGAAGCGGCGCTGTGGGACAAGGGCGTCGACCCGAATCGTCTCCCGACCAACGTCGACCGCCCGCCGCAAGCGCATGCCGCGATCGCGGTTTTCGCATTGAGAAAGCGGCCCGAGCAAAGGTCGTTCCTGCGGGATGAGAACATGCGTACCGGCGGCACGTATCGCGAGCACGATGTTTTCACGAGCGTGCCGGTGCGGGCCGTGATGGCCGTCAGCACTAGCGCGCCTCAGGCGGACACCAACGGAATCTACTCGTTCAACCAAATGGACGCCTTGACCTATGAACTGGAGAACGAGAGCTTTAACCTACAGCTATTCGAGCTGCTTCCGGGCACGCACTATTTCGAAATGGTTCGGCTGACCGACAGGTTCGGCAACTGGCAATTTCTGATGAATGAATTCACCACGCTCAAGCGTCGCATTCGCGTAAAGCCCACTGAAATCCTCGTTCACGACGACAGCGATCCCGGATCGACGGGCGAAGGCGTATTCAGATGCATACTGCAGACCGGCAAAGGTGACGACCAGTCCCAGTGGCGAAACCGCGGGGAAACTTCAGTTACGAACGGCGATTTTGGCGATAACGCCGCGCTGCCCGAGGTGCCCGCCGAGATCGAGATTGGTCCCGAACCTGTCGCCCGCGCCGATGTCGCAGCCCGCGTGCATGCCTCGGGCGAGGACGACGACCGGTCCTACTTCGACATTGGTGCCTTTGAAGCCGCCTCGGGCGCGAATGAATTGAATATTCCTCAAAACACGACCGACGAAACCGTCATCGAAGCCAGCGATGAGATTTACGCCGATCTCGGGGACAGCCTGACGTTCACGATGAAATACAAATACTGGATCGAATATTTCTGAAAGGCCACTGGCCCAGCCTTTTAGCGCTCCTTTCCGAATGCCTATCGGTAAACACGCTCCGCCGCGACATTGGTTCCCATAATGGACCATGGAGAAATGGCGCGCTGGACGAGATTTGATCCTACCGTCTGTTTCGAACGCAAACACATGTCTGCTTTCTTGGCCTCGTTCCCGAAAAGCCGCTAGTCCGTTCACGGCCCCCGGCCGGTCGGACGGCAAGGCGCCGCGAAGCAGTCGTTGAAACGATCAAGGGCCGACGTCGGAGGCGGCCCTTCACGTTTCAAATGCTCTGCTCTAGGACGTAAACTCATAAATTCCGGATCGGGCTCAGAACTGGTATTGCGCCAGGGCGCTCGGCCTCGACAACGCCATCATCGACGGCGAGACGATCGTTACCAACGAGGCCGGCCTGCCCGACTTCGCCGCGCTGCAGAAGGCGATCACCCGGCGCCAGCACGATCTCTATCTCGTCGCGTTCGATCTCTTGCACCTAAACGGGCACGACCTGCGCGACATGGCGCTCGAGGAGCGTCGCGATATCCTGCACGGGCTGATCAGGCCGGGCGAGCGCATCCAGTTCAGCGAGGCGATGCCGGGGGAATCGGATGCGCTGTTCTACCTGATCGACAAAGCGGAGATGGAAGGCATGGTCTCGAAGCGCCGCGGCAGCAAGTACCGCAGCGGCGAAACCAGGCAATGGCTGAAGACCAAGAGCTTTGTCGTCAGCGAGCTCGAGCTGCTCGGCGTGCAGCGCGAGAGCGGCAAGGCGGCGTTTGCGCTGCTGGCCGAGCCGGACACCCGCAGATATGTCGGGTCGGCCTTCATCACCTTGCCCATCGACATCCGCGAACGGTTGTGGAAGCGGTTCACTGAACATGCCGGGCCGCCGCCCCGGGGCATGAAGAAACGGCCGGCGACGCAGTGGGTCCAGCCGGGGGCTGAAGCTGCGCATCAAGCACCTCAGGGGCGAGCACAAGCTGCGCCATGCCTCCCTGCTGGGTTTAGGTAACGAAAGCTAATATTGCTTTGCGCTAATGGAACCGTTTGATCTGGCGCGACTTATCAGGCCCATGAGCACACGCGGCACGAACTTCTTTTATAAGTGGCTTAGCAACAACCTGCCCGCTATCGTGCGGGCCGATGTGATCTCGGTCAGTGAACTGGCACATAAACTATTCGCCGACGCCAAGTCTCTCGGAATTAGCAGAACCGAGATAGAGGAAGACACCGGCGGCGTTCATGAGGCGATCCTGGACGCGATCGTTCATCATGACGCGGGCGTAGTTGGCTGATCCCTGTCGCCGCCCTCTAGCCGCTCGATGGTCTCGGTGATCCCTTGCATAAAAGCTCGCGTGAGCGACGGACTAGAGGGGCCGGCCACGCAGGCCATTGCGGAGGATGGAGTTGCCGGCGCCACTGCAAATAAGCGTCTCGAAGCGGACGGGGATGGATATCCCGTCCCTTGTCACGGCCTTGTCATAACGGTGTCAAAGCCATCTTCACACATTTTAGCGCCGCCCCCGAACCGCTTGGCCGGATTCGGGGGAGCCGGACTGCGTCTGCTCCGTCGTGGTGCCGTTGCCCTGCCCAGCCCTGAACAGCGTGCGGATCGACCCCGTAAGTATGTTGTCGTCGGGGGCGGAAGTGGTCGGGCCAACAGGCGCGGCCGGCTGATTGACGCGGTCTGAACCATAGTGGTCGCTGCCGGCAAAAGCGGTGGCAAGCGCAACAGCTGCAACAACTATGTGGTCGTAGTCAGCTTTTTCATTGGAGATACTCCCTAGACGTAAACACGCCCCCGGGCCTCGTAAAGCTTGAGCCTCATATGGTCCCTCTGGCGGCTCGCGACGGAGTCAATCGCCCAAAGGACCGCAATGCTGCGCCATCGTGACGTTCGAAGTGGCGCGATTACGCGGGGAGGGACGCGGTGCGGGAATGACCGCCTAAACATTTCGCAACGTGATATTGAAAACAGCCTGGGGCTAATCGAAGACCGAGTTTTCTGGGAACTTTTCTTACCTCCAAACATTCCTGATCGTTTGGGAAGGGGGGCAATACATGAAACAAAGTTTTTTTCCTGATGATCTTGGTGAAGCAGGATCGCTCTTGGACGAGAGGGGCTGCGAGTTCCAGGTTTCGGATCCCGTCCTCACCAATGAGTTTGAAGATTTCTTCGAGAATGCCGCACTCGCACTTCACTTGGTGGGGAAAGACGGGACCATCCTGCGCGCCAATCGTGCAGAGCTGGAAATGTTGGGATATAGGGCCGAGGAATATGTTGGCCGCAACATTCGCGAATTTCATGCGGATTCGGAAGCGATTGAAGACATATTGAACCGCTTGGCCAGGCGGGAGCAAGTTCAACACTACCGCGCACGGTTGCGCGCCAAAAATGGTTCGATCCGCTGGGTAGAAATAACATCCAACGTTCGCGCAGCAGGCGACCGCTTCCTCAATACGCGCTGTATCACCATCGATGTGACCGAAAAGGTTAAGGCGCAAGAGTTGGTACTCGAACAGGAGCAGCGGCTTGCCATCACCTATGAGAACGCTGGCACAGGAATCGTGGAAGCAGACGCCGAAGGCCAGTTGTTGCGGGTAAATTCCCATCTATGCAAACTATTGGGCTACACACCGGAAGAGCTGATTGGACGATCCATTTTCGATTGCACCTTTCCCGCCGACGCTGGAGCAGATCGCGAAAAGTATCGACGGCAAGTGGCTGGCGAGATTGACAGCTACACGATGGAAAAGCGGTTTGTCTGCAAGAATGGGTCAATTGTTTGGGCTGTTGTGAATTCCTCAAGCGTTCACGACGGCAACGGGCAGTTTCGCTATGCCGTACGGGTGCAGCACGATATCAGCAAGCGCAAGCGGATTGAGGCGGCGCTTGCCGAACGGGCCGAGCAACAGGCCGCGATACATCAATTCACCGAAATGCTGCAGCATGCACGCACGCGAGAGGACATGTATGAGCCGGCGCTCGATGCAATCCAACGCGCGCTCCAATGCCAGCGTGCTTCGATACTGCTGTTAGATAACAACGGGCACATGAAGTTTGAGGCTTGGCGCGGTTTATCGGATACTTATCGCCTTGCGGTAGAAGGACACTCGCCTTGGTCAACGGAGTGCCAAAATCCGCAGCCCATCTGTGTCGGCGATACAGAGAAAGCGGATTTTCCGGAACAGTTAAAACAGGCAATCCGGGCTGAAGGTATACGCGCGGTTTGCTTCGTTCCAATTATGGAAGGTGGACGACTCCTCGGCAAGTTCATGGCCTACTTCGATCAGCCGCAGAATTATTCGGAAGAGCAGATTGAAGTGGCCCGGAACATTGCTCGTCAGCTCGGTTTCGGCATTGAGCGCATAAAGGGCGAAAATGCCGCTCAAAGGCTGGCGGCGATCGTGGAGTCTTCCCATGACGCGATCGTCAGCAAGGATTTGAATGGGATCATTTTAACATGGAACCGAGGTGCTGAGCGCCTGTTCGGCTATTCAGCCTCCGAGGTAGTAGGCAAGCCCATCACCATAATCATCCCCCAGGACCGACTACCGGAGGAACCGCTAATTCTGGGCCGCATACGCAACGGTGAGCTTGTCGATCATTTCGAAACGATCCGGCGCCGCAAGGACGGGTCCCTGGTGGATATTTCTCTCACAATATCGCCGGTGCGAGACGCAACGGGCCGTATCGTGGGCGCGTCCAAAATTGCTCGGAATATAACTGAGCAAAAAATCGCCGAAGCAGAGGTGCGCGACAGTCAACGCCACCTTCAGGATTTGCTCGCCGCCATCCCCGCTGCAATCTATACAACCGATCAGCACGGCAAGATCACATATTTCAATGAAGCCGCGGTCCACCTCGCGGGCCGCACACCGGAGATCGGCAGTGATCAATGGTGCGTCACTTGGAAGCTCTATTGGCCCGATGGAACGCCGCTTCCTCACGACGAGTGCCCAATGGCTGTTTCTCTTCGCGAAGGGCGACCGGTTCGGGGAGTTGAGGCGATCGCCGAGCGGCCGGACGGCACCCGGATTCCGTTCATTCCTTATCCGACGCCGATGCGTGATGCCGCTGGGAAAATCATTGGCGGCATTAACATGCTGGTTGACGTAAGCGAGCGCAAGCAAGCCGAAACGCAACAGCGAGTCCTGCTCAACGAACTCAACCATCGCGTTAAAAACAACATGATGATGTTGAAGTCCTTGCTTTCGGTGGCGGCGAGGGAGAGCCAAAATTCCGAAGCCCGCAAGACGCTGGAGGAGGCAAGCAAACGGGTCGCAACCATGGCTGCGGCCCAACGCGTACTCTATGACACGCCAGACGCCTCCAATTTCAGCGCACCGCTGTTCCTCGAGGCGATCTGCGAAACCGCGAAGCCCATGTTTCCAGCGAACATTCAATTAGTTTGCAGCGCCGATCCCATCCAATTGCCGAACGATATCGCGATGCCGCTTGCCCTTATAATCAATGAGCTTTTGATCAACGCGGTCAAACATGGATCAACGGCCAAGGCAAGCGCGACCATTCGGGTTGGCATTAGGCAGAATGGTCGAAAGCAGGTGTTGACGGTCGAGGATGAAGGTCCAGGTTTCGATCTGGGTGCCGTGCGTCATTCCTCGTCGGGCTTGCGGCTCGTTGAGGGTTTGGCCGGACAGATTCGTGGAACGTTGGAAGTGGCACGAGATCCGTCTCGTTGCGTGGTGATTTTTTCTCAGGCTCCGGGAGAGAACGGCATTGAAGTCAAGAACGGCAATATTTGAGACGAGCCGAACGGGAGATTCCAGCGGGACTTTCAGACCTCGGTTGGTCTTCTCCAGAGAAGATGAGATCGGTTCAGAAGCGAGATTTTCCGGCAAGCCATCTATAATGATCGTCGAAGACGACTACCTGATTGCGCTTGACGTCGAGGCAGGCCTCAGCGACGCCGGGTTCGTGCTGGCTGGGATAGCCAGCACAGCCGAGGAGGCCATCACAATTGCGCGTTCGGCTCGGCCTGCGATTGCCCTGATGGATATCCGCTTGCTTGGCAAGCGGGACGGAATAGATGCGGCGTTGGAACTATACCGGGATTACGGTATACGATGCGTCTTTGCGACCGCGCACGCTGACCGCGACGTGAAGCTTCGGGCCGAAGCGGCAAGACCACTCGGGTGGGTTCAGAAACCCTACTCGACCGCGATGCTGATCGAAGCCATTCAAAAGGGCTTTCAGGAGCTCGGCGAAGAAGGCTGATCCGCCGCACGACTTCGGTCGTGCGCGAGCAAGAAGCTCGCTCTGCGCCAAGCCGCACAAGCACCGGCCTCCCTCTTTTGCAGAACTTGACGCCGCGCCATCGCAGAGGCCATCCTCGACGCGATCGTCCATCACGACGCCGGCTTGGCCGGCGTGGTTAGCCGCTCGAAAGGTTCAATGATGGCTTTGACGAGCGCTTCGGCCTCGTGGACCGGCTCGGGACCATAGAGCAGCAGGACAGCTTCTTTCGCTCGGCAGCACACCAGCGGCAGGTCTGTTCAATAGCCATGCGAACCACTTTGAGGGCGGCCCAGGCGTTGCGGATGTTTCTCTTGGGCTTCCATGGTTCCTCGCTGAGATGGACTGTCTCAGCGTCAACCGTGAAGGCGAGGCCCTGTACCGTCAAAGTCTAACGACTGGGAAAGCGCACTGTAAACCACGTGCGGTAACAGTTGATTCAACCATTGCTGGTATTTTAGAGAGTGTGGTAGCGGCTCCGACAGTAGCGCGGGTTGGCGAATTGCCGGAGCCGCCTGCGCAGCCCCTTGGGGTAAGACCGCGCCGTCCTATTCTGGTACAGCGCGGTCAACGATTGGTTAAAATTTTCCGAAACTGATTAAGAGCATGGTAATTGAATCGCGGTTTTGCGAGTCAATCTTCGCGGCGACCATAGCCACATACGCCATGCGACGCTGCTGGGTTTCGGGGATGAGGACTAGAGAGGCCGGCCGGCACGCATCATGGCGCGAGCGATCGCTAGCTGTGCCTCGACCTTGGCGTTTTCCTTTTGCGTCATGTTGTCGGCGGCGATCAGCCGGCGCAGCGAGCGCATGATTTCTCCGCGGGTCCACCCTGCCTCCAGCATGCAATCGACAATGGCCTGAAACCCCGGCTCCATCGCCTCTTGGCAGTCGATCTCCCGGTCCGCGTAATCGTGATGACGCCTTGGCTTTTGGACAATCATAGATAGCGCTCCCCTTCACCGCGGTGTTCGAAGCAGAACCAATGCGGCGGCTGCTTAGGCTTGGCGAAGCCCCAGCCGGCATGCTTGCCGCACCCAAGATGTTCGTAGAAATGATGCTGGACGCCTGGCGCGGTCATCTGATCTGGCCTCGGCAGGCGAATTTCATCACTCAAGGCATGCGGTCCGGGGGTAGTGGGTCAGTTTGAAATCGTCCCGTCAACACTATCTAGATAAGCACGGATCGCTTTGGCAGTGGCCTCTGCGCGCGGGCGAGAAGTTGCTCTCAGACCTAGTCCCATATGATCGCATTCGATCTTCATGAGAAATTCGACAGCGTCGTCTACGATCCAGTCTCGGCGAAGCCGCCCTGCCGCCTCAAGTAGATACGGGTGATATTCATCTGCGAAGGGCTTATGGTCCCAAACCTCGCCTTTCGCGAGCAAGCCTATCGGGTCCCACTCGGAAAAGCCGATATCTCGCAAGCAGGAAAGCTTCAAAGGGCCATGCATTTTCGCGTATCAGCGCGGCTGGCAGGTCGTGGACGGCAGCGCGATCCTGAGCACCTTCCAGAACAAGGAGGAAGCTTTTCAATATGGACCAATGACATTCCCATGGTGTCAGCAAGTTCCTGCTGAGTCAGCGGCATTTCCAAAGGCCGCTTCCAGACCTCGCCTCCGAAGTCAGTTACGGCGAGCCTTGAGCGCACGTGCGAGGAGCCGGGTGTCATTTAGCTGGGTCACGCACGTCTCGAACTCTTTGGTCGGGCCGTGCCAGCGCAGCTCTTCGACGTTATCGAACAGCTGAGCGTCCATGCGCAGCGTCGCCAGATTTTTGAACAAAAGCGCGAGCTCTCTACGCTTGCCGAGGGCTTCAGGCGGAAAGCTTTCAAGAGGGCCGTATCGGCCAAGCAGCCGGGCGGCTGACACCAGGCCTATGCCTTCGAGACCGGGGTAGCCATCGGCGGCATCACCCACGAGCGCGAGGAAATCTGGAATCAGGGCCGGTTCAACTCCGAACTTCTCGCGCACGCCGGCGGCATCGCGAATTTTCTGCGTCCTGCGGTCTACCTGGACCACATGATCACCGTGCACACACTGCGCGAGATCCTTGTCCGGCGTCCAGATGCACACCTTCTGCACGCGATCATCGTCAGCCGCGCTGTGAGCCGCGGATGCCAGCGCGTCGTCGGCTTCCAGCTCGATCATCGGCCAGACCGCCACTCCCATCGCCGCCAGGGCTCTCTCGAGGGGGTGAAACTGCGCGAGCAATGTCGGCTCGATGCCATCCCCGGTCTTGTAGGCAGGCCAGAGCTGATTTCTGAACGATTCGACTACATGATCGGTAGCCACCCCAATGTGTGTGGCGCCATTCTCGATCATCTCCAACACGGTGTTCAGCACGCCGACAACGGCGCCAAACGGCTTGTCTTGGCCGTTGTTGAACCGGCGTTGGCCATAGAAGTGGCGAAACAGTTCGTATGTGCCGTCTACTAAATGAACGATCATCGCAATCCTCGAGGAAACAGCATCCGGCCCGGTCTGCAAAGCTAGACCGACAGTTGGCCTTCTCCAAACCTTGATGTAGGTGCGCTCGGCCGTCCCATAGCGCGGCCAGTCTAAAGCGGGGCCCAATATGTGCGGCGTTGTGGGGCTTCGGAAAACGCGGGCAAAACGCTTCCAAAATGCCATGGCTATTCATCATCTTCAACATACTCATGGTGCTCTGGCTCTTCTCCTACTGGTCGAAGATCGGCGGCATGCTCGATCAAACTGAGAAGGCAGGCGGCGCCATCGGGGCAGCAATAGGCACCGGCATGCTTGTCTTCTTCTGGGTAGCTGGCGATATCATCCTTGGTCTGTTTACATTGATGACCAGGGGTAAGAAGATCCTGATCACGGAGGATGTGCGATGAGCCGGCTTGGTTTGGCCATTGCGCTCGCGGCCATTGCCTCGCCAGCGGTCGCATCCGACTGTTCCGTCACGAAGAGCCAATACAATGCCCTGCGAAACTGCGCACAGATCGGGCATATGTAAAAATCGTCGCTTCCATTCTTGGGTGGGTCGCCGCGGCGCCTGCCGGTAATCGGCGGGCCGAGATCGAATAGCTTCGTCATTCCCCATAAACATTCAATTCAGCTAAAATGTTCCGGAACTGAACCGGCTCTCGTGCCTTGAGTCGCATCTGTGGCGTGGGGTTCCAGTATATCCCCGTTTCGCGCATATGCAGCCGGCAACTCGAGCGAGAGCGTAAGCAAGCCTTTCGTCCCGCCGACGCGCCGAACCTCGGAGGTGTTATGCTAGTACTGGTTTTCGGCCTCGTGATCTTCTTCGGAATCCATTCTGTTCGGATCGCCGCCGGCAGCTTTCGTGATGAGCAAATCGCCACAAACGAGCGGCGCTGGAAGGGACTTTATTCGCTCCTATCGATCATCGGCTTCGTGCTGATCGTCTGGGGCTGGAGTCTTTATCGACCCAATGCGCCTGAGATCTACCAGCAGCCCTATTGGGGCCGCCATGTCGCGTCGGTGTTGGTGCTCGGCGCATTCGTCTTTCTGGCAGCCGCTTACTTGCCCACGGGTTCAATCAAGCATCGGCTGAAGCACCCGATGCTGGTGGGCATCATCCTTTGGGCCATCGGCCACCTCCTGGCCAATGGCGACCTTGCCTCGCTCCTAGTCTTCGGAGCATTTCTGGTTTACGCGATTGTCGATCTCATTGCCGTCATTCCACGCGGCGATCCGGCACCCGCGGTCGTGCGACCGCGTAGCGACCTGATTGCTGTGGGCATCGGCTTGGTGGCTTTCGCATTGTTCGGGCTCTGGCTGCACGGCTGGCTGTTCGGAGTCTCGCCCTTCGCTTGAACGTCCGCAGCGACGGCCGCGGCCAAGAACGCTGCGGGAAGGCCGAACAGAAGCTTACGCGACATCATTGTCCCAACCTCACAGGCCGGTATCGATATGGAACAGCGTGTTTTTTGCGCCCGGTATGTCTGAACCTGTGGAAGCAAGAACCGTGCCACGCTTGCCCCGCGCACGATTCCCCGCCGGACTAATCTTAGCCGATGCCGCCTAAGCCGGGGCACGTAGGCGTCCTGTAATGGGTCAATACGTCTTGGCACCGCGATTGCATGGTCAGCTACGCCGGGTGTGGGACCGGGATTGGGGCGATGGGGGCCTCGCCGCTTCGCGAATGGAGCGGCGAGGTTTTTCATTCAGCCATCAGCCTCTAAGGCGGCTCGACAGCCGATCCTGAGAAAGGCCCCGAGCGGGAGCGGCTGTCTTCCCCGAGTTCTCCCGCTACCGGTGGACCAGCCACAGAATAATCGAGAGCACGATGCTGATCAGGATCCCGGTGGCGATCGGAACATAGAACGTGAAGTTCTCACGCTCGATCACGATGTCACCAGGCAGTCGGCCAAGGCCGATCCGTGACAACCACGGCCACAATAGGCCCACCGCAACTATGATGAGACCAACGACAATCAGGGTTCGCGACATGGGGCTGCGTCATGCCAGAAACAATTAGCGCGGGGACAGAGCACTAGCAGAATCCCGTTATGTTCACTGAAACAAAAAGCCGGATCGGGCCGTTTGCAATCTGACGTCCCACACTCTGGCGACTCCAGTAGACCCTCCCGCTGGCTTCGGCCGGCGGGCTTTTTGTTCCGCCTCGGCTCCTCGATGAGGGACATTTCTGCCGCCGCGCTGTGGCCAGCGCGGCGGCAGAGTGAAGATCTTCGAAAAGAGCACGGGCGAGCCGCCCTTCAGTGGTGATGGGCGGAAACCTTCTTGACGTATTCGGACACCAGTTCCCTCGGTGCCGACTGACTGACGTCGCCGACACTAAGGATGCCGACCATCCGCATGTTCTTGTTGATCACAGGCAACCTGCGGATTTTCAGTTCCTCCATGTGCCGTACGGCCTTGGCCAGATCGTCGTCTTCGCGGCAGCAGTGAATGCCGGCCGTCATGACATCGCGCGCCGTTGCGGTGCGGCTGTCGAAACCATCCTCCGCCAGTCCTTTGCAGACAATATCGCGGTCGGTCACCATTCCGATCAGTCGGTCGTTCTCTCCGATGGGAATCGACCCGATATCCTGGGCTCGCATCATTTTCGCCAGTTCGGTTACAGCGATTTCGGGGCCGACCCAGTCGACACCCTTATGCATTGCGTCTTTGACTTTCATGGCGGACCTCCCTTGCTGGGGTTGGAGAATGTCCCTCTGTCCCATGTTACCGCGGACGGGGCTTGGCTGCCAGAGTTCGTTCCTCCTGCCGACAGAACAGCGAGTACGAACGAATGTTCCGCTTGGCATTTCAGCAAGAGCTAACGGAACGGAAACGGCTCTCCGCTATTGAATCAAATTCGAGTTTTGCGTGGGGCGTTCCGATGAGTAAGCGCGCCGGGGACCGGCTGGAGTTTATCGAGCCGTTACTGCCGACCCTGGTCGAGAAGCCGCCCGAGGGAGGCGACTGCGCGACATGGTGCTGGAGGACAGGCGGGAAATCCTTGCCGGCCTCATAGGGCCCGACAGCCGCATCCAGTTCAGCGAGACGATGCCAGGCGAGGCTACTGCGATCTATCATCTGATCGACGCGGCCGGCTTGGAAGGGATGGTATCGAAGCGTCGAGACAGCAAATATCGCAGCGGCCCGACTACCAATTGGCTGAAAACCAAGTCCTTCACCGAAAGCGAGTTCGAGCTTCTTGGCGTCGAACGCGAGCGGGGTACGCCGGCCTTCGCTCTGATGGCCGAGCCGGGGACCGGCAAATATGTTGGCAGTGTTTTCGTCAGCGTCAATCGCGAGATGCGGGAGCGGCTGTGGAAGCGCGTCCAGGAACATGCCGGGCCACCGCCAAAGGACATGCCAAAGCGCCGTGCCTGTCTTCGAGTTCAAGAACTATCAGGTTCGGATTTATGGAGTAATCCGAGAATATCGGGGAAAGAGGGCGTTTATCGGAACGGCCTGCGATCCTAAGAAGAAACAGCAAAAAGCTGATCAAGCTAGGATCAAGCGAGCGGCCGAACAGGCTGGGAAGGTGAAGTAGATGGCTAGGGATAAGCGAGAGTTGACGCTCAATGAGATCCAGGCCGAGGAACGTGCGCTGACTGATTTCCAGTTTGCGATCATAGATGCGATGAACGAACGTGGCGTATTCCGCACGCATATCCAGCGCTTTGAGCGCGCGACCAACCAACTTAAGAGTAGGATTCGCCTCAGGAGAGAGCAACTGACTCATATGGGCGAGCCGCAACCGTGAACGCAAGGATGGCGATTTCTGGGAGTTGTTCATCGCGAAGGTGGAGGCCCACGGTCCCAGCCATCGGTTTACTGCCGATCAGGTCAGCATTTTCAGGTCGAGAGCAACCATGCGTGCATCCTTGTGGGACTCCAACGCTGCGAATGAAAACCATGCTGAGCGGCGATTGTTTGTAGATGTGGCTTAAATGAAAGAGGCTATAGCTAGAGAAGCCAATCATTTAGACGATTATGATGAGGTAGTTGCTAAGTCATCTCTAAATGACGTTCAGTTATTTGGTCTTGAATTCAAGATCAAGCCTGAATTCTGTTCGGAATCTAGCAAGAGAAAGCTTGGGTACGAAATCGACCACAATGCGATACATTACGATCCTGAGGTAGGCTTAGCCGCATCGTTTATTTCGATCTCGGTCACGGGCGTGGTCGGCCGAAAGAAAGTTCTGTCCTGCAAGGCGTCATACTCAGTAATTTATGACAACATTTATTAGTGCGAAGAGAGCGCTGTTGAGGCGTTCTTACTCCGGGTAGCCCAGTTTGCGTGTTACCCCTATTTCAGAAGCCTGTTTGCCTCGTTGGACTGGGCGGCAGGACTTAAGCTACCTCCACTGCCAGTTCATAAGGAAGCGCCGAGAGAGCGAAAGGGAAAACCCGCCCAGTTGAAATAGTCTGGTTATGGCGGAACAGCCGCTAAAGGCGCAAGGGCGCGTTTAACTACTGGGTCGAGGCGCCGATAACGAAGCGTTTCGCATCCATTTCGGCGTCACCTACACCAAGACCGCTATTGGAGAATGGATCAACATCTTGGGGCGGGTTGTCAGTGATCCCCGCGAATTTCCTAAAGAGATGCCGATTTCTTACTCCAGCTTGCCGGCGCGGGCGGCCTAAGATTAGTTGAGCGACCTGGTCCGCTGCCTCACCGCGGCGGGCTCGTTAGCTTGATGGCCTGTTGCTGCTTGCGCAAGGCAAGCTCAAGGCACAGCGCGAGAATCAGGATGCGAAACGATGACGGCGGGAGCGGACGAGGCTCGGTCATGTGCAGTATAACAAATGTTAAGCCGAAATGTTCCTCGCCCGGCCCGCTGCCTTACGGTGGCGGGCTTTTTTGCTGGGGCGGTCAGTTCGGCGCGATTAACGCTCGCTGCGATTTCCAAAACTGAGTGTCGATCGCGTCTTTAGTAGCCGCCACCGCCAGTACCGCCGGCACTGCCACTACTGCTCCCGCTCGATGTAGACGCGGTTGGCGGTGCGGGTGGAGCCTCGCCGCGTGGTGCTGTCATGCAGGCAGTCAAAAGTAATACCGAAAAGAGGATGAAAAGGCGCATATCGATAGCCTCCTTTGGTAGGGTGTTCTCTATCGACAACGTCTCAGGTCCATCATTATTCCGCGAAGTCTGATCGGAATGCCCGCTGCCTCATGGTGGCGGGCTTCATCGTTTGGGGAACAGGCTAAGAACGTGCTGCTACGCTTTTTGCAACGCAACGCTACGGTATCGGACGGGACGACGCGGCACAAACGGCGCTGGCGAGTCTTCAAACCCTTGCTAGAGAAGGCTTTGCAGGGACGCTGCGATATGGCTCAGTATGGCTGGCACCGAATTTCAAGACCGGTGCCTTAAACCGCTCGGCCATCCCTCCATCGTGATTTTTCAACCACTTGGATGCTCGTCCTGATCTCAACTCATACCTGTTGGCACTGCTGCGCCACCTGGAGATCGTTCGCGCTTCATTGCTCTAGTGCGCCTAGCGAAGTCCTGTCAACCGGCCGTTGCCGTTCCTGCCAACGGCAGGGCATGGGCGCTTGACGGCGGGGCTGAAAGCAAGCCGAACAGCGCAGCGCCGAAGGTCGAAAGCGGTAATTTTTCACAGCGATCACCGCGACGGTTTGTGCCACAATCTCGCCCGGTTCCGACCACAATCGGTTAATACGGTGATAAACAATTCCTGTGCACAAGGGATTGCGAATCAAGGTGGCGCTAGCGTTTGTCGAGTGGGTTTGGCCCCGCCGACGATCAAGTTGCGGTGCCTTTGTTGAGAGGGGACAACCAAAAAATGCAAAGCACGGCGCGCCCGCGTCTTCGTCGCGCTTCCGCGTTCGCCTTGTTTGCCCTGTCGGCTGCCTTGCTGGCGGCTTGCGCCGCGCCGCCACAGCCGAAGGCGATGGTCAACAAGAAACCCCGCTCGAAGGAATATTTTTCCGAATCCGAATACGGCGTGAAGGCCAGCCCGCGCGTCACCTTCAAGATGTCGGGCCTGCAGCGTGGCGGCGGACGCGACCAGCTCGGCAAGCCCTATCAGGTGCGCGGCAAGTGGTATTACCCGAAAGAAGACAAGCGCTATGCCAAGATGGGTCTCGCCTCCTGGTATGGCGAAGCCTTCCACGGCAGGCTGACCGCCAACGGCGAAGTCTACGACATGACACACCTGACCGGCGCGCATCCAACAATGCCGCTGCCGAGCTATGCGCGCGTCACCAATCTGAAGACCGGCAGCTCGGTCATCGTGCGCGTCAACGATCGCGGCCCTTACCATGACGGGCGCATCATCGATGTTTCGAAGCGCGCCGCCGAAATGCTCGACTATGCCAATATTGGCACGGCCAAGGTGAAGGTCGAATATGTCGGTCGGGCGCCGCTTGACGGTAATGACGATCAGTACCTGATGGCCTCCTACAATCCAGGCAACAGGGTGCCTGATCCGTCGGACGGCCTGCCGACCGGTGTCATGATCGCCATGAATGGGCCATCGCCGAGCAGGGCGGTGGGCGCGGCCGCCGCTCCATTTCCCGGTCAGTTGACGAGTTCCGCATCGTCACAGCCTGTCATTGCGGCGCAGGCGCCAGCCTTCGGCAATGTGACGCTGCCCGATTTCGGGCCGATCGTGCCGGAACGCCCGCAGATCAATCTGCCGGCGCAGTCGCCGTTCAGCGTAGCGTCGCTGTCCTACGCGGACGAACGCGTGCAGCGCGCCTCCAATGTCTTTGCCGCGCTGGATGGCGCCGGCATGTCGCCTGCCGAAATCCTTCGATCGTGGAAGCGGCAAGCTCCTCCGGCCGCTTCGCCCACGGACTATATCGCGGCGGGCTCGTACGAGGATGCCGCCGAGGCGCAGCGTGTGGCAGCCCGGCTTTCCAGCTTCGGCAAGACCGAAATCCAGCGCTCCGAATTCGAGGGCAAGGACTGGTCCTCGGTCAACCTCTATCCGGACGGCCATGGCAGCCTGGACGAGATGCTGCAGGCGGCATGGTCGCATGGCGCACCGGACGCGCTCGTGGTTCGGAACTGACCGGCAAAACCTGAAGTTTTGCCCTGTTGTCCATCGTGCGGTTGATCGGCCGGGACAAAGCCTGATAGCCTAGAGCTTGCCCAGAAATACCGGCTGACAGGTCGAACTTCTCATGAAATCTCGCTTCGCCGCGCCTCTCGCCGGGCTTTTGGGTTTTGGCCTCCTGCTGCTTTCGCTGGCTCCGGCCGCGGCGCAGCTTTTCGAGACCAAGGCCGCGCAGGCCTTCATGATCGATGCCGAAACCGGAACGGTGCTGTTTTCCAAGGATGCCGACAGGCCGATTCAGCCGGCGTCGCTGGCCAAGCTGATGACGATGGAGGTGGTGTTCAACGCCATCAAATCGGGGCGCGTGACGCTCGACGACACATTCGTGGTGAGTGAAAACGCATGGCGCACGGGCGGGGCGCCATCCGGGACGTCGACAATGTTTGCCAAACTGAAGTCAACGATCCGGCTTGAAGACCTGATCCAGGGCGTGACGGTTCAGGCCGCCAATGACGGCTGCATCATCATCGCCGAAGGTTTTGCGGGATCGGAGGCGAATTTCGCGACTGAGATGACCGAGCGCGCAAAGCAGATTGGCCTCGAGAAATCGACATTCGTCAATTCAACCGGTCTGCCGGCCGACGGTCAGCAAACGACGGTTCGAGAGCTTGCGCTTCTGGCCCTGCATATCTGGCGCTCGTACCCGGACCTCTATCGCTATTACGGCCAGAAGGATTTCACCTGGAACAAGATCACCCAAAGGAACCGCAACCCGCTGCTGGCGATGGATATCGGCGCCGACGGCCTGGCGATCGGCAGGAGCGAGGCATCAGGCTTCGGCGTCGTCGGCTCGGTCAGCCACAGTGGCAGGCGGGTCATTGCGGCGATGAGCGGCCTGGCAAGCGACCGCGAGCGCGCCGAGGAAGCGCGAAAGCTGCTCGACTGGGGCCTTCGTTCCTTCCAGAAGACCGAGATTTTCGCCAAGGACGAGGTGGTCGGCGAGGCCCAGGTTTTCGGCGGTGCGAAATCCGGCGTGGCGCTCAAGGCAAAAGCGCCCGTGGTCATCTTCCTGCCCATCGCCAACCGCGACAAGCTGACCGCCAAGATCGTCTATGACGGGCCGGTTGCAGCCCCGGTGGAGGAGGGGCAACCAGTGGGTGCGCTGCGGGTCTGGATCGGTGATACGCTGAGCCAGGAGACGCCGCTTTTCGCGGCCGAATCGATCGGCGTCGGCTCGCTGCCGCAACGCGCGCTCGATGCTGCCAAGGAACTGGCCGTCGGCTGGCTGCGTTAATGCGTGTCGCCCAAAAGTGCTCAGCGGTTTGAGGCGACGACACGCATAAAAAGGGCCTAAAGCGCGTCGCATCTCTTCAGACGCGACGCGGTTTGGCACCGTGGCGTGGACCTTTTCTCAAGTCAGGACTATTACGGTCCCGCAGCATGGATATAGGCTTTGGTGCACGGATTTTTCATCACCTTCGAAGGTGGAGAAGGGGCAGGCAAGTCGACGCAGATCGAGCGGCTGGCCAGTAAGATGCGCGCCAAGAAATACGATGTCCTTGTCACGCGTGAACCGGGCGGCTCGCCGGGCGCGGAGGCGGTCAGGCATGTCCTGCTTTCCGGCGCTGCCGAGCCATTCGGCCCCAGGATGGAGGCGCTGCTTTTCGCCGCCGCGCGTTCCGACCATGTCGAGCAGGTCATCCGGCCGGCCGTCGAACGCGGCTCGATCGTGCTTTGTGATCGCTTCATGGACTCCTCGCGCGTCTACCAGGGCGTCACCGGCGGCCTCGATCCGGCGTTCATGGGCGCGCTGGAAAAGGTCGCCATCAACGGCATGGTGCCCGACATGACGCTGATCTTCGATATCGACCCGGCCGAAGGGCTGCGGCGCGCCACGGCACGGCGGGGCACCGATACCGACGCCGATCGCTTCGAAAAGGAAACGCTTGATATCCATCAGCGCCGCCGCGAAGCCTTTCTGGCGATCGCCGCGGCAGAGCCCGAGCGCTGCATCGTCGTCGACGCGTCCGCCGACCCCGACACAGTGGAGAATGTGGTGACCGCCGCCGTGTTCGCGGCCCTGGAGACGATGACACCGGCGCACAGGAAGCAGGCGCCGGGATGATTTTCGAACGGATCGCACCAGAACAGCACGACACATTGGACGGCGTTCCGGAGCCGTCCGAGACCCCGCGCCTGGTTGGACATGGCCAGGCAGCGACCATGCTGGCGTCAGCCTATCGCTCCGGGAAGCTGCCGCATGCGCTGATCTTTGTCGGACCGGTCGGCATCGGCAAGGCGACGCTCGCCTTTCACCTTGCACATCATCTGTTGAAGCATCCGGCGTTCGAACAGGCGCCGGAAGTCCTTGCCGTTCCTGATCCGGCGTCATCGCTGTTTCGCCAGATCGCCACCGGCGCACATCCTTCGGTGCTGCATCTGACCCGCCCGCCGAACGATAAAACGAAGAGCTTCAAGACGGTCGTCACCGTCGATGAGATCCGCAAGGTCAGCCGCTTCCTGTCGCTGACCTCGCATGACGGTAGCTACCGGGTGGTGATCGTCGATCCGGCCGACGACATGAATACCAATGCGGCCAACGCTTTGTTGAAGAATCTTGAAGAACCACCGGCACGCACACTGTTCATCCTTATCGTCCATGCGCCGGGCAGGCTGCTGCCGACGATCCGCTCGCGCTGTCAGATGGTGCGGCTGATGCCGCTCGACGCCGAGAGCCTGATGACGGTTCTGGAGAGCGTCGACCCACCGCCGCCGGACGATCCCGCGGCGCGCGCCGCACTGGCCAAGCGGGCAGGGGGCAGCGCGCGCACCGCAATCCTGTTGACGCAGTATGGCGGGCTGGAAATCGCCGAGACGCTCGACGCCCTGGCGACAGCAAGAAAGAGCGATGTTGCCGGTGCCTATCGCCTCGCGGAAGCGGTCGCCGGTCGCGACCAGGCGATCCAGTTCGATATCTTCAATCGCCGTGCGCTCGACCTGCTCTCGACCGGCGCAAGCCAGGCCGCGCTGGCGGGCGATCTGGCGCGGGCGAAATCGCTGTCGGATACTTGGCACGAGGCTTTGAACGCTATATCTGAAACCGACACCTACAATCTCGACAAAAAGCAGCACGCCTTGACCATGATCGACCGCTTGAATTCTGCAATGCGAATGTGACGGCCCATCGGGATGGCAATCGCCGTTTCGATGCGATATCTCACCGGCATCTTTCATTCAGACATTCATGACGGCTCATCCATGGCACGCGATAAATACTACCTCACGACGCCGATTTTTTATCCGAACGGCAAGCCGCATATCGGTCATGCCTACAATGTCATCGCCAGCGACACGCTTGCCCGCTTCCAGCGGCTCGACGGCAAGGACGTCTTCTTCGTCTCGGGGACCGACGAGCACGGCTTGAAGATGCAGCAAACGGCGGACGCTGAAAGCCTGACGCCGAAAGCGCTTGCCGATCGCAATTCGGCGATCTTCCGCTCGATGCTCGAAGCGACCGGCTGCTCTAACGACGTTTTCATCCGCACCACCGAGGAGCGCCACTACAAGGCCTGCCAGGCGATCTGGACGCGCATGGCGGAGAATGGCGACATCTACCTCGACCGCTATAGCGGCTGGTATTCGGTGCGGCAGGAAGCCTATTTTGACGAGGCCGAAACCAAGGTTGGCGACGACGGCATACGCCGCGAACCGCTCGGCTCGCCCGTCGAATGGACAGAGGAAGAGAGCTATTTCTTCCGCCTTTCCGCCTATCAGGACAGGCTGCTCGCGCTCTATGAGAGCAGCCCCGAATTCATCGGTCCGGCGGAGCGGCGCAACGAAATCGTCAGCTTCGTCAAATCCGGGCTGAAGGATCTGTCGATCTCGCGCACCACGTTCAAATGGGGCGTGCCGGTGCCGGGCGACGACAAGCATGTGATGTATGTCTGGGTCGACGCACTGACCAACTACATCACGGCTGCCGGTTATCCGGATACGGCCAATGACAGATGGTCCTTCTGGCCGGCGAACGTCCACGTCATCGGCAAGGACATCGTCCGCTTCCACGCCGTCTACTGGCCGGCCTTCCTGCTGTCGGCAGGAATCGAACTGCCGAAGCGCGTGTTCGCGCATGGCTTTTTGTTCAACCGCGGCGAGAAAATGTCGAAGTCGGTCGGCAATGTCGTCGATCCGTTCGCGATGATCGAGCATTACGGCCTCGATCAGGTGCGCTATTTCTTCATGCGCGAAGTGCCGTTCGGCCAGGACGGCAGCTACAGCCACGAGGCGATCGTCAACCGAACCAATGCCGACCTCGCCAACGATCTCGGCAATCTGGCGCAGCGCTCGCTGTCAATGATCGCCAAGAACTGCGGCGGCATGGTGCCGAAGCGCGGTGAACCGAACGATGCCGACAAGGCGATCCTCGACCAGGCAAGTGCTGCCCTTGTCACCGCGCGCAGGACGATGGCCGAACAGGGCATCCATCTGGCGCTGGCGGCGATCTTTGGCGTGGTGGCCGAAGCCAACCGCTATTTCGCGGGGCAGGAGCCGTGGGCGCTGAAGAAGACCGATCCCGCGCGCATGGAAACGGTGCTGTGGACGACAGCCGAGGTGATCCGGCGTATCGCGATCCTTTGCCAGCCCGTCGTCCCGACCTCGGCGGCAAAGCTGCTCGACCTGCTGGCGGTGCCGGCGGACAGCCGCGATTTCGCGCATGTCGCCGAGGGTCACGCGCTGGTTTCAGGTACGGCTCTGCCGGCGCCGGAACCGGTGTTTCCACGCTATGTCGAGCAGACGGATGCAAGCGTCTGATGTTGGTCGACAGTCACTGCCATCTCGACTTTCCGGATTTCGCAGAGGAGCGGGCAACCATCGTCGCCCGCGCTTTAGCCGCCGGAATCGGTCGTATGGTAACGATCTCGACGCGTGTGAAGCGTTTCCAACAAGTACTTGAGATCGCTGAATCTTTCGACGAAGTCTATTGCTCGGTCGGCACGCATCCGCACAACGCCGCCGAAGAGCTTGATGTGACTGTCGAGGATCTTGTCCGGCTATCCGCTCATCGCAAAGTGGTGGCGATCGGCGAGGCCGGGCTTGATTATTTCTACGATCATGCGCCGCGCGTTGCCCAGGCGCAGGGTTTTCGAACCCATATCGCCGCCGCGCGCGAGACGGGCATGCCGCTGGTCATCCATTCGCGCGACGCCGACAGCGACATGGCTGATATCCTCGAGGATGAAACAGGGAAGGGCGCCTTCCCCTTCATCCTGCACTGTTTTTCGTCCGGACGCAGGCTGGCCGAAGTCGGCGTGGCGCTCGGCGGCTATGTTTCCTTTTCCGGCATCCTGACCTTCAAGAATTCGGCCGAGCTGCGCGCCATCGCCGCCGATGTGCCACACGACCGCCTGCTGGTCGAAACCGACGCGCCATACCTCGCGCCGATACCGTTTCGCGGCAAGCGCAACGAGCCTGCCTATGTCGCGCATACAGCCAAGGTGCTGGCCGAAACGATCGGCGTTAGCGAGGCCGAGATCGCTGCCGTCACCACGGACAATTTCTTTCGGCTGTTCAGGAAGATGCCGCGTCCAAGCGCGCTGAGCACCTGACGCATGAGCGACCGGCTGCGCCTCACCATTCTCGGCTGCGGCTCATCGCCGGGCACGCCCCGCATTACTGGCGATTGGGGCAATTGCGATCCGGCCAATTCGAGGAACCGGCGCATGCGCACCGCAGCGCTCGTCGAGCGGATCGCGGCAAACGGCGACAAGACCACCGTCGTCATCGACACCGGGCCGGATTTCCGTGAGCAGATGCTGCTGGTATCGGTCAGGCACATCGATGCAGTCGTCTATACGCATCCGCATGCCGACCATATCCACGGCATCGACGATTTGCGCGGCTTCGTGCTCGAGCAGCGTCATCTGATCGATATCCACGCCGACGAGCCCACCATGCTGCGGTTACGGGAAGCGTTCGGCTATTGTTTCGAAACACCGCTAGGCAGTTCCTACCCACCCATCGTCGAGCCCCATATCATCGACCACGCCAGGCCGGTGGTGATCGAAGGCGAGGGGGGTGCCCTCACCCTCGAGCCGCTGCCGCAAATCCATGGCGATATCATATCGCTTGGTTTTCGTATCGGCGGGCTCGCCTATTGCCCCGATATCAGCGATTTCCCCGACGCTACGGCCGAACGGCTGCGCGGTCTGGACATGCTGGTCATCGACGCGCTGCAATACAGGACGCATCCGAGCCATCTTTCGCTCGGCCAAGCACTCGACTGGATCGAAAAACTTGCGCCGAAAAAGGCCGTGCTGACGCATATGCATGTGCCGCTCGACTACGCCACGGTGATGGCGGAGACGCCGGCCGATGTCGAGCCAGCCTATGATGGTATGATGATCGAAATCAACTTTGAATCAGCATGATAGGTTCGGTTCTTCATGGCTGGCAGCATCGATCGTGTGACCAAGGCAGCAGCCGATGCCGGCCTCGACATCGAAATCAGACGCATGGGCGCCTCGACACGCACCGCCGGGGAAGCCGCCGCGCAATGCGGCTGCACCGTTGCACAGATCGTCAAATCGTTGGTTTTCCAAGGACAAGCTAGCGGAAAGCTGTTTCTCTTCCTGGTTTCCGGCTCCAATCAGCTGGATCTAGCCAAGGCTGCCGCACTGATCGGCGAGCCGCTGAAGCGCGCCGACCCGCGGCAGATCCGCGACGAAACCGGCTTTGCCATTGGCGGCGTAGCGCCGATCGGCCATCTGATCGCGATCCCGGCGTTCGCCGACAAAACGCTGCTCGGTTTCGACCGCGTATGGGCAGCGGCCGGCGCGCACGACGCAGTGTTCGCCGCCGAGCCACAAGCAATGGTCAAAGCAGCGCAAGCCCTCGTAGCGACGCTGGCAGCCTGAATCGAACGTGCCGGACCCTATTCGGCGGCGATGGCGGTGGGGGCGATTGGCAGCATGATGTCGGGCGCAGCCGGCGCGAACAGCATCTTTACGACGCTTCGGAAGGCGAGGATCTGGCGTCCGAGGACACGGGGATCGCCGAGCCCCCGCGACATGATGATGCCGCCATCGATCACACAGGAGAACATGATGGCCACGTCGTCGAGATCCATGCCTTTGCGGGCAGGATAAACGGCCGCGATCTCGTTCAGCGCATCGCGAAAACGCCCGTTCCAGGAACGTACGGCGTCGGCGGCGATGTCGCGAACGTTGCGGTCGAAGAGGCGCTCCTGATAGGTGAACGTCGCGATCAGGCAGCCGGGGTGGCCGTTCGGCAGGTCGCCCATCAGCTCGGCAAGCAGCTTGAGCGTGATCAGGAACGACTGCAACGGATCATCGGACAATTGCCGGCCGCGGTGAAACACCTCATCGAAGATGCGGTCATTCTCCTCGACGTAGCGCAGCATCAAGGCGCGGGCGAGTTCGTTCTTGTCCTTGAAATGATAGAAGAAGCCGCTCTTGGTGATGCCGGCTTCGGCGATCACCTCCTCGATGGAAGTCGCGCCGAACCCCTTGGCGAGCACCGAGGCCTCGGCGATCTCCAGAATGCGTTCGCGCGTTTCCGCACCCTTGCGCATGACCGAATGCCCTCAAATCAACTGTACCGGCGGTATGGTTTTCACACTCGCCAACATCGGCACCGATAGCGATACGACCGGCCCAGCGCAGCTATCCGCTGTAATTGCTGCGGTTTCCGCTTCGGTGGAGTACCGGACCACAAGCCTTCTACCGCACCGGCGGCACGTGCTGCTAAAACTTGGCTATTCCGAACCGGCCGCACCAGGGCGGCACGGTGTTATCTTACCACTGGAGACACACATGGCCAAGTACCGCCAGAATCTGCCGCAACTCGCCAACAGAACATTCCTGAGCGATGGCGGCATGGAAACGACTCTCATCTTTCACGAAGGCCTCGACCTTCCGCACTTTGCTTCCTTCACGCTGATGGCAACGCCTGAAGGCCGGCAGAAGCTCAAGGAATATTACGTCCGTTATCTGACCATTGCGCGCAGAAGTGGGACCGGCTTCATCCTCGACACGCCGACGTGGCGAGCCAATCCCGATTGGGGAACCTTGCTCGGCTACGGGCCGGAAGCGCTACGCGCCGTCAACGAGGCCTCGATCGAGCTTCTTCTCGACCTGCGCAAGGAGTTCGAGACCGCCGAAACGCCATGCGTCATCAGCGGTGCGATCGGACCGCACGGCGACGGCTACAAAGCCGGCAAGATGGATGCCGACGAGGCGGAAGCCTATCACGCCGTGCAAATTGAGAGTTTCGCGCGGACCGAAGCCGATATGGTGGCGGCCTACACGCTCACCAATTTCGAAGAGGCAATCGGCGTGGCGCGGGCGGCCAAAGCGCATGCCATGCCCTGCATGATCTCGTTCACTGTGGAGACGGACGGGAAGCTGGTGACCGGCATGGCGCTCGGCGAGGCGATCGACAGGGTCGACGACGCGACGGATGGTGCGCCGGCCTACTATATGATCAACTGCGCCCATCCGACGCATTTCATGCAGGCGCTGAAAAAGGGCGAGCGCTGGGTCGATCGCGTCTATGGCGTAAAGGCGAACGCTTCGGCCAAAAGCCATGCCGAACTGGACGAATCGGAAACGCTCGACGCGGGCGACCCGGACGATCTCGGGCGGCGCTACAGCAGGCTGACAGCTTCGTTTCCGACCATGCGGATCCTGGGCGGCTGTTGCGGCACCGACCACCGGCACATCGCGGCGATCTGCGAGGCCTGCGTGCCGCAAGCTGCGTAGGAGCCTGTATGCGCCCCAGGAGACGCAACGCTAACAACCGCAGTTCCGCTTAGGGAACAAGGAACTGCGGTTGGGCCGAAGGCACGCAATCAAAATCGCAACTCAGTTCCATAATCTATCTTATGCGACTTCCGGATGGTGGAAAACCGAACGAAAGCTCTCTGAATTTTGCATCGATTGGCTTAGCTAGGATTTCGCCCCTACCGCAAACGACCCCATCCTACCACTCAACACGGAAATTGAGCTAACCATCATTAAGACCATCAAGAAATGACCGCATCTCCTCCTTTTCTCAGCTTTCCCGAACGCCTCGCCGATGGTCGCATGCCCCGTGCGGTGATCTTCGGAGCCGGCCACGGCAGCACCTATCCCGGCAAGGACAGCAGCGGCTATGCCTTGGCCGCCAACGCCATCCGCGCTGCGAGCCAGGGCGATGCCGAGCTCGTCGAGCACTGGGATTTCGATCTCGGCGGCCCATTGTTTGACGGCAAGCCGATCTGCTGCATCGACGCCGGCGATATCCCGACCACCATGCATGACAATGCCGGCAACCGGGCCCGGATCGAGGCGAAGACGCGCGAGGTCCTGGCATTGCCGGCCGTGCCGATCCTGCTCGGCGGCGACGATTCCGTGCCCATTCCCTTCATCGCCGGCTTTGCGGATCACGGGCCGGTCTGGATCCTGCAGATCGACGCCCATATCGACTGGCGCGACGAGTTGAATGGCGAACGCTACGGCTATTCGAACCCGATGCGCCGGGCGAGCGAGTTGCCGCATGTCGCTGGCATCGTGCAGGTCGGCCTGCGTGGCGTCGGCAGCGCGCGCCTCACCGAAATCGAAGCGGCGCGGCGCTATGGCAGCCGCTTCGTGACCGCCCGCGAGGTTCACGCCCAGGGCGTCGAAGCCGCTCTCCGGCATATTCCGGAAGGAGCGCGGATCGTCGTCACCCTCGACTGCGACGGCCTCGATCCCGGCATCATGCCGGGCGTGGCGGCGCGTACGCCCGGCGGCCTCACCTACACGCAGGTGATCGACCTGATCGCGGGCCTCGGCAGGCGGGCCAGGATCGCAGGATTCGACCTTGTCGAGCTCTATCCTCCGGCCGACATTGACGGCCTGTCGGCCCTGACCGCCGCGCGCCTTCTCGTCAATGTGATCGGCACCATCGTCCGGCAGATTTGAACCCGGCTTCTCGGGCGATCCGGTCAGTGACAGGAAGGCTCGTCATCGCCTGATGCGACATTTCTGGTCGCAGGGGATGTGACTGTCCCTTGCCCGCGAAGGCCGATTTCCTGGTCAGACCGCCCTCCGCGCTTTCCATCCGTGTCAAAATTCGATATCGCCAAAGTCGCCGCCGCCATCGGAGCCGGCGGCCCTGCCGGGTCGGCAGCGGCTTCGTCTGGCTGTGACGCCGCCGGCTCGGTTGCCTGCGCTTCGCTTCCGCCAAACATGCCTGCGATGGCGTTGCCGAGAAGCACACCCCCAGCCACGCCCATCGCAGTCTGCGCGGCTCCTGCGAGGAACCCGCCGCCTGCCCTCTGCCGATCATTGCCCGAAAGCGGCTCCTGCGGCACAGCGGCAGCGGTGCGCCCGACCCGCGGGACCGAACCCGAGCGCCTGGCGCCGCCGCCGAAGAGCCCGCCAAGCAATCCGCCGCCGGCAGACTGCTGTGCCTGTTGTTCCAGTTCCTCGATGCGGGACTGTGCCGCGTTCAGGGCCTGCTCTTGCACGACGATGGTCTGCGCCATGTAGTATGGCGCGCCGGGCTGCCGGGCAATCTGGTCGTTGATGAAGCTTTCCGCTTCGGCATCGCGCGGTGGCGTCTGTCGTTCGACGTTCGCAAGTTTCTCGAAAAGATTCCCGATCGCCTGCTGGTCGTTCCTGTCCATGGGAAGCTACTCCGGTTGTCCAGGCGCGCCCCGCGTCCAAGAGATTCTCGCGACGCGCTCTAAGTCCCTGTTTTATGCATGTCGCGGCTCCAAAACCGCTGCCGCGACATGCAGTTGATTGACGGGCCTATTCGCGCTCGCCAGTGAAGTTCAGCAGCAGCTGGAAGATGTTGATGAAGTTCAGATAGAGTGAGAATGCACCGAAGACGGCGAGCTTCTGCTGCGATTCCGCACCGAAGTTTTCCGCAAACTGCTCCTTGATCGTCTGGGTATCCCAGGCGGTGAGACCGATGAAGACGGCGAGGCCGATCACCGAGATGGCGAACTGGAGTGCGGTCGAGCCGAGGAAGATATTGACGATGCTGGCAATCACCACGCCGATCAGGCCCATGATCAGGAAGGACGAGAACTGGGTCAGGTCGCGTTTGGTCGTATAGCCGTAAAGGCTGGTCGCGCCGAACATGGTGGCGGCGATGAAGAAGGTGCGCGCGATGCTGGTCCCGGTGAACACCAGGAACACGGACGCCAGCGACAGGCCCATGACCGCACAGAATGCCCAGAACATCGCCTGAGCGCCGGCCGCGGACATCGTCTGGATCCGGAACGAGAACAGCAGCACGAAGGCAAGCGGTGCCAGCATCACCACCCACTTCAACGGGCTGGAAAAGATCGGCACGTAGAGGGCTGGCGTGGAAGCCACCACGAAGGCGATCACGCCGGTAACGACGAGGCCAACTCCCATGTAGTTGTAGACGCGGAGCATGTGCTGGCGCAGGCCTTCGTCATAGACGGCGCCGGTTTGGGCTCCGACGCCGGTGCGGTATCCTAGATTGGGGGTATTCATGCGGGTTCTCCTTTGTGAGGGTCAGTAAAGCGTGTTGGCGAGCGTCTCTGCGGTGCGATCGAGATAGCGGACACCGCGTCGGGCGACGACTGCGTAAGCAACTTCGCCGATCTGGAAATAGGCCGAGGAAATTTCGCTCGAGGGGGCGACGGTCGGCTGGACCACGTCGAACGTTCCGGGCCTGATCGCGAACAGCGAGACCAGTCCCAGGTCCCTTGTTTCGACAGCCATCTCGACGCTCGGGCCGAACTGCGATGGATAGATCTGCACGTCACGGACTTTCCAGTCCTTCGGCAGCGACGGCATGACGATCGCCGTGGCGGCGCGGATTTCGTCCGCATCGTAATCCGGCGCTTCGGGCTGGGATGACATGGCCTCGCGCATGATCGTCGTCCTGTGTGCCCGGATCGCCTCCTCCAGATAGACAGGCGGCTGGGTCGAGGCGACGACTTTCGTCACCGATATCGGCCCGACGATCCCGTTCGCAAACCAGCCCGCGGCCACCAACACTGCGACCGCCGAAGCCCGCTGCAACGTGCGTAAGGCCCGACCCCGGGCCAATCCCCGCTCCAGCCGCCGTGCTGCGTCGGCCGTTGCCGGCCGCGCCATGCCCTTGGACCCGGCAAGCGCCACGCGCAGTTCGTCGCGCGTCCTGAGGTCGGACATCACGCGAGCGGCCTCCTCCGGACGGGCGGAAAGAAACGCCTCGACCTCGATGCGGCGGGCAACGTCCAACTGGTCGTCGACATAGGCGTCGAGGTCGGCATCGGTCACCGGGTCGCGCAGTTCGCTCATCGTGGACATCATGGGCCTCCCACGATCTTGAGGTGGCTTTTCGCACGTGCCGGCAATTCGTCCTCCATCTCGCGGAGCGCCGCGCGCGCCCTGCCGATGCGCGACATCAGCGTTCCCAGCGGTACGCCGCTGGCCTCGGCCGCCTGGCTGTAGGTAAGTCCCTCGATGGCGACGAGATGCAGCGCCGAACGCTGCTCATCCGGTAATTTGAAAAAAGCTTCGCGCACCTGTGCCAGCCGGACGGAATGCTCCTGGGGAGCCTGCACGCTGGCGTCGATAAGATATCCGGCCTGCTCGACGCGCGCCGCTTCGGACTTGCGGGACCGCAAACCGTCAATGAAAGCATTGTGAACGATCGACAGCAGCCATGCCCGCAGGTTCCCGCCGGAGCGGAAGGTGCCGCGCCGCTCATAGGCACGCACCAGCGCGTCATGCACCAGATCCTCTGCTTCTGCGCTGTCGCGCGTCAGCGAACGCGCGTAGCGCCTCAGGGAACCAAGCTGTCCTATGATATCGAAGCGTGGCATCGACCCTCTCATGTCCCGTTTACGGAGCATGGCAGGTTTTTAATCCCGCTCTTTGAGTTTTTTGCGATCCGGAAAGGTCTGCCATCAACGGTACATCGCCACCATCGCGCGTACGGCTTCTTTGTCCGCGAACGAGCAGCCCTCCCCTCAGCCGCCACAATTCGCCGCGCGGTTTTAGCCCCACCGGGGATTTCGATGTTTATACCTGAATTAATTTGTGACGCGGAAAACCGGGAAATTGTCATCTTTCTCGGGCACTTGCCAGTTAAGGCAGGAAACATTCACCGCCGAATCTTCCCTTCGCCAACGGCCCTTGGGCCTGCCTTGTTCAACGAATTACCGACCCAACATGACAAGCAATGTGCCAACCCAGCGGGATACCCGCATCGATGTCTTCCGCGCGCTAGCGCTACTGACGATCTTTATCAACCATGTGCCGGGGACGATCTTCGAGTATTTCACGCACAAGAATTTCGGCTTTTCCGATTCGGCCGAAGCCTTCGTGCTGATTTCGGGGATTGCCGTTGGGCTCGCCTACGGACTGAAGTTCCGGCCGGGAAACCGGTTGCTCGTTACCCTGAAGGCCTGGCGGCGCGCCGGTGTCCTCTATGTCACCCACGTCATGAGCACGGTGGCGACGCTGGCGATCTTCTCGGCGGCTGCACTGCATTTCTCGCGGCCCGATCTTTTGAAGCTGATCAACATTCAGATGATCCTCGAGGACACGCCGGAAGCGCTGCTCGGCATCGCCGCGCTCGGTCATCAGATCGGCTATAACAACATTCTTTCCATGTATGCCGTCGTACTTCTGATGATGCCGCTTTTCCTGTGGATCGGCACTTTCAGCCTGCGCCTGATGCTTGCTGCGTCCGCTCTTCTCTGGCTCATCGTCGGCATTTTCCAGATCGCGCCTTCGAATTTTCCCGGCGACGGCTTCTGGTTCCTGAACCCGCTCTCCTGGCAGTTTCTGTTCGTTATCGGGATCGCCGGCATGCTGCACGTCAAGCGCGGCGGCGAAATCCGCTTCAACTGGATGATGGCGAGCGCGGCCGTGGGGTATCTGGTTGGCGCGCTGATTTGGGTGCGGCTGCCGTTGTGGGGCATCGAGACGGCCTCCGGCCTGCCTACGGTGCTGACCGGCTTCGACAAGACATTCCTCTCGCTGTCGCGGCTCATGCACATTCTGGCGATCACCTACCTGATCGTGGCGATCCCGGCGCTTTCCAACCTGGCGAAGACGGGCCCCGGCCACCCGCTCGCGGTTCTTGGCAAGCATTCGCTGCCGGTCTTCGTCGCCGGAACAATCCTCGCCATGATCGCGCAGGTCATGAAGGTCGTCAGCCCGGGCGGACTCCTCTACGACGCGATCCTGATCTCGACAGGCATCGCGCTGCAGTTCGGCTTCGCCTATTACCTCGAATGGCTGCCGCGGATCGGTTGGGGCGGCAAGAAGCAGCAACCTGTCGCCGCCTTGCCGTCTGCTGCGCTCCAGCTGGCGTCATAGAACGGCGTCGACGAGCCGTGCCGTCAAGGCTTTCGCGCCGTGCGAGCCTTTCCTCAAGGCATGCTATGGATTTCTGCGTCCTGTCTCCTGGTTTGGCGGTTTTCAGCCTGGTGCAAATGAAACCGCTGGCGCAGCACAGCCGATTTGCGTATCACTCCGCCGCCAACGGAACCGCGCCGATGTTCGAAGACCTCCAGCCTGCCCCAGCCGACAAGATCCTTGCCTTGATCGGCCTCTATCGCGCCGATCCCCGCCCCGGCAAGGTCGACCTCGGCGTCGGCGTCTACAAGGATCGCGATGGCAAGACGCCGGTGATGCGCGCCGTGCGCGAAGCCGAAAAGCGACTGCTGCAGAGCCGGGACACCAAGACCTATCTCGGCCTTGCCGGCGATACCGGCTTCAACACAGCGATGGCGGGGCTGGTCTTTGGCCCTGCGGCCGAGTTTTCGCGCATCCGCGCGGCGCAGGCACCCGGCGGCTCCGGCGCGCTGCGGCTGGTGGCCGAACTGCTCAAGAGGACGCGATCCGACGCGACGATCTGGCTGTCCGAGCCGACATGGCCGAACCACATGCCGGTGATGCGCGCCGCTGGCTTGGAGATACGCGAATATCCCTACTTCGACGCTGCATCAGGTGCTGTTCGCTTCGCCGACATGATGAGCGCGCTGGCGACCGCCAAGAGCGGCGACGTGGTGCTGCTGCATGGTTGCTGCCACAACCCGACGGGCGCCAATCTGGACACCGCGCAGTGGGCCGAAATAGCCGACCTGGTTATCGAGCGCGGCCTGCTGCCTTTTGTCGACATTGCCTATCAAGGCTTTGGCGAGGGGCTGGACGCGGACGCCACCGGCTTGCGCCTGCTGGCTGAAAAAGTTCCGGAAATGGTGGTTGCCTCGAGCTGCTCCAAGAATTTCGCCGTGTATCGTGACCGTGTCGGCGCGGCCATGATCCTGGCTAAAGACAGCGCGCAGGCGGATGTCGCAATGAGCCAGATGCTGTCGGCGGCGCGCGCTATGTACTCGATGCCGCCGGACCACGGCGCGGCCGCGGTGCGCATCGTGCTTGAAGACGCCACACTGCGCGCCGACTGGGAAGCGGAGCTAGAGGAGATGCGCCTGCGCATGCTGCGGCTTCGGGTGCAGTTCGCCGAAGCGCTGCGGCGGCAGTCCAATTCCGATCGCTTCGATTTCGTCGCCAGCCATCGCGGCATGTTTTCCCGGCTTGGCCTGTCCGAAGCGCAGGTCGAGCGGCTGCGTGCCGAGCACGGTGTCTACATGGTCGGCGACAGCCGCATCAACGTCGCCGGCCTGCCGGAGGACGGCATGGACGCGCTCGCCAAGGCGATCGTCTCAGTGCTCGATTGAGCCGACCGTCGCTGGCAACTGTGGACAATGCGCCCTTGCCGGGTGACAGCATTGGCTGAGTGATCGCTGCACGATAGCGTCGACAGATGAAACCTTCGAAAGACATTTCCCGGCTGATCGAGATTATGGCGGCGCTGCGTGCGCCGGAAACCGGCTGCCCGTGGGATATCGAGCAGGATTTCTCGACCATCGCGCCCTACACGATCGAGGAAGCCTACGAGGTGGCGGACGCGATCGCGCGCGGCGACCTGGACGATCTGCGCGACGAGCTCGGCGACCTCCTGCTGCAGGTCGTCTACCATGCGCAGATGGCCGAGGAGGCCGGTGAATTCGCCTTTGGCGACGTGGTCCAGGCCATTACCACAAAAGTGATCCGCCGCCATCCGCATGTCTTCGGCGACGAGAAGGCGCGCAGCGCGGGCATGGCCAAGGGCATGTGGGAGAAGATCAAGACCGAGGAAAAAGCGGAAAAGCGAAACGCCCGCCTCGCCCGCGGGCACGATCCTGAGGATCATGGCAATGGTTTTCTGGACAGCGTACCGGTCGCCCTGCCCGCTTTGACCCGGGCGCTCAAGCTGCAGGAGAAAGCGGCCCGCGTCGGCTTCGACTGGAGCGAGGCCACGCCGATCCTCGACAAGATCGAGGAAGAGATCGGCGAGTTGCGCCAGGCCCTTGCCAAGGGCGATACAGCTTCGATCAAGGACGAGTTCGGCGACATGCTGTTTGCCGTCGTCAATCTCGGGCGTCATCTCAAGGTTGATTCCGAAGCGGCGCTCAGCGGCACCAACGAGAAATTCCGGTCGCGGTTCCGCTATGTCGAGCAAGCGCTGGAAGCGTCCGGAACCACGCTGGAAAGGGCGACGCTCGACGAGATGGAGGCGCTTTGGCAGCAAGCCAAAAGCACGAAGTAATCGAAATTATCCATTGTTTTTACGATGCAATCTGGTTTCTATCTCTTCGTGTGCGCTTCGCGTCGCTTTGACCGACACGGTTATACCGCCATCGTCATTGTCGGTGCGCGAGACGACGTCGCCATTGCGGTAGAGCCAGTCGACGAACCCAAGCTGGTCAGGCTTGAGCGTGACGGTCAGCGTTTCCAGTTCGCCTGAAACTCTTGTCTCCATGATGGTCTTCAGCACATCGATGCCCTCGCCGGTGGCGGCCGATATGGCAATCGGCGGCGCCTTGTTGCCGTCGATGCCGTCGGCGAGCAATCGCGCCCGGTTGCCTTCATCGAGCCGGTCGATCTTGTTCCACACTTCGATGACGCGCTTGCTGTCGCCGGCATCGACGCCGAGATCGGCGAGGATGCGCTCGACATCCTCGGCCTGGGCGGCCGTATCGGGGTCCGAAATATCGCGCAGATGGATGACGAGATCGGCCTCGACCACCTCTTCCAGCGTTGCCCGGAAGGCCGCGATCAGATGCGTCGGCAGGTCCGAAATGAAACCGACGGTGTCCGAAAGGATGACCGGCGTGCCGTGCGGCAGTCGCACCCGACGCAGTGTCGGGTCGAGCGTGGCAAACAGCATGTCCTCGGCCAGCACCTCTGCTCCGGTCAGCCTGTTGAACAGCGTCGACTTGCCGGCGTTGGTATAGCCGACGATCGCCACAACCGGGAACGGCACCTTCTTGCGCTTGGCGCGGTGCAGATCGCGGGTCCGCCGCACTGTTTCCAGCTCGTGCTTCAGCTTATTGATCTTGTCCTGCAGGACACGGCGGTCCGACTCGATCTGCGTTTCGCCAGGACCGCCAAGGAAACCGGCGCCGCCGCGCTGGCGCTCGAGGTGGGTCCAGCTTCGCACGAGCCGGCCCTTCTGATAGTTGAGGTGCGCAAGATCGACCTGCAGCGTACCTTCCTTTGTGCGCGCGCGCTCGCCGAAAATCTCCAGGATCAGCCCGGTGCGATCCAGCACCTTGGCGTTCAATTCTTTTTCCAGATTGCGTTGCTGCACCGGCGTCAACGGATGGTCAACAATAACCAGTTCGGCACGGCCCTCTTTGACGATCTCGGCGAACTCCGCGACCTTGCCGCTGCCGAGCAAGGTTGCAGGCCGCGGATCATTGACGGTCACCACCGCGGTATGGATCGGGTCGAGGTCAATGGCTTGGGCAAGACCAACCGCTTCGTCGTGGCGGGCCTCGGCGGAACGCATCAGGCGCGGACGATTGGTGTCTTCGTCGCCGCGCGGCTGGCGGGTAAGCACCGGCACGATGACCACGGCCCGGGTCGGGCCTTCGGCTTCCGTCCCCGGCTGATATGCTGGTTTTTCGCGAACGCTGCGGTCCGCGTCTTTCTTACGTGCCAATCAGGCGCCCTGGCTTTCCTCGCCATCGAACATCTGAACCGGCTGGCTCGGCATGATCGTGGAAATGGCGTGCTTGTAGACGAGCTGGGAATGGCCGTCTCGACGCAGCAGAACACAGAAATTGTCGAACGAAGTAACCACACCGGTCAGCTTCACGCCGTTGATGAGAAAGATGGTGAGTGGGTTTTTGCTTTTGCGAACTGAATTCAGGAACAGGTCCTGAAGATTTTGCGATCGTTCCGCCATTGTTCTTGTCTTTCGCCGATCCCCTTCGGTTTGCACCTCAATGCGCCAAATTACCCGGCACGTGTCAAGCGCGCAAACACCATCTTGCCATCAATAACGACAAGCAGAACGAGATATATTGATGTTCATTCCACCTGTGCGGTTATCAGGCTGGACTTTTTTCCGCAACGTCAAAAAAGGCTTGCCGCAAGGAAAGTGTTATCGAGCCCGGATGGCCATTGGCGACGGGAGCGCCGTCGATCGCCACGATCGGCATGGCGATGGTGGTCGCGGAGCTGATGAAAACCTCGCGCGCAGCCTTGGCCTCGGCGACCGAAAAGCCGCGCTCCTCGATCTTCAGGCCGAGCTTGGCGGCCACTTCGAACAGCGTGGTGCGGGTGATGCCGCGCAGGATGCCGTGCTCGGCCGGACGCGTCACCAGCACACCATCCCTGGTGATGATCCAGGCGTTCGACGATCCACCTTCCTTGACGGTGCCGTCGGCATCGACGAACCAGGCTTCCTGGGCGCCGGCTTCCTTGGCCTTCTGCTTGGCGAGCACATTTGGCAGCAGGCCGACCGACTTGATATCGACCCGATCCCAACGATTCTCCGGCACGGTGATAACCTTGATTCCGCTTTCGGCTCTCTTCGCGGCAGCAGCGGGGTCGGCTTTCCTGGCGGTCACCACCAGCGACGGCTTCGTGCCCGCAGCCGGGAAAATAAAGTCACGGCTGGCGACGCCACGCGTCACCTGAAGATAGACCAGGCCATCGGTGACATGGTTGCGGCGAACCACCTCACGCATAATAATCGGCAACACGCCCCGCGTGACCGGCCAGGCGATCGACAATTCGGTCAGCGAGCGGTTTAGCCGCCCGAGGTGGCGAGGCATATCAACGATGAAGCCGCGCGCTACCTCGCAGACCTCGTAGACGCCATCGGCGAACTGATAACCACGGTCCTCGACATGCACGAAGGCGTCGGCGTGAGCGACATAGCGCCCGTTCACATAGGCAATGCGCGGCATGAGGTCACCCAGGAGAAGTCAGCGCATGACCCGAAAATCGGAATCGATTTTCGGGGTCATGCGCAAAAATCAAAATGCTACAGCGTCCTTTGAGCGTCCCAAAAGACCCGCGGCGCTGCAGCGCTTTCTTATGCGATTCCGCCGGCGCCGTAACCGATAATTGCGTAGGCCATGATGCAAATCAGACGCCCAGCGACTTCAGCTTGCGGTGAAGCGCCGAGCGTTCCATGCCGATGAACTCGGCCGTTTTCGAGATGTTGCCGCCAAAACGATTGATCTGGGCGATCAGATAGTCCTTCTCGAATTGTTCGCGCGCTTCACGCAACGGCAGCGCCATGATGTGCTGATCGGATTGGTTTGGCGTGCGCGGCATGACATCGCCGATCTCGGCAGGCAAAAGATCGGCGGTGATCGGTGCATCGATATCGTCGCCGCGCGCCAGGATCATCAGTCGCTCGACGTTGTTGCGCAACTGGCGGACGTTGCCTGGCCAGTTGTGCGCCTGCAGCACCGCCAGCGCGTCGTCGCCGATGCGCCGCGGCCGGATACCGGCCTGGCGGGCGATCTGTTTCATGAAATTGTCGACAAGATAGGGGATGTCCTCCCGCCGCTCGGCCAATCCCGGCACCATGACCGGAACCACCGCCAGACGGTGATAGAGATCCTCCCGGAAACGACCGTCGGCGATCATCGCCTCCAGGTTCTGCGAGGTCGACGAAATGATTCGGACATCGACCTTGACCCGTTTGGTGCCTCCTACCCGCTCGAACTGCTGTTCGACCAGCACGCGCAGAATCTTGTTTTGCGTTTCGCGCGGCATGTCGGCCACTTCGTCGATGTAGAGAATGCCGCGATGGGCTTCCTCAAGCGCGCCGACCTTGCGTTCGACACCGTTGGATTCGGTACCGAACAGCTCGACCTCCATGCGTTCGGGCGTGATGTTGGCAGCGCTCAGGGTGACAAATGGTGCGCTCTTGCGCGCCGACAGCGTGTGGATGGCGCGAGCCGCGAGTTCCTTGCCCGACCCGGACGGGCCGATGATCATGACGCGGCTGTTGGTCGGCGCAACGCGCTCGATGGTCTGGCGCAACTGGCTCATCGCCGACGACATGCCGATCAGGTCGAAGGTTTCGCCGCTGCGCAGCTTGAGATCAGAAACCTCGCGTCTGAGTTTCGAGGTTTCAATCGCACGTTCGGCGATGAGAATCAGCCTGTCGGCCTTGAATGGTTTCTCGATAAAGTCATAGGCGCCGCGGCGGATGGCCGAGACCGCCGTCTCGATGTTGCCGTGGCCCGAGATCATCACCACAGGCAAGCTCGGATGCATCGTCTTGATCTCGTCCAGCAACGCCAGTCCGTCCAGACGTGAGCCTTGCAGCCAGATATCAAGGAAAATCAGCCTCGGCGCCCGGTCGGCTACCGCCGCCAGGGCGCTGTCGGCATCGAATGCCGTGCGGGTTTCGTGACCTTCGTCGCTTAGGATACCGGCGACGAGTTCACGGATGTCTTCCTCGTCATCGACGATGAGAATGTCAGACGCCATTACCGACCTTTTCAGTTTCTCTTTCGTTTTCCGTCTTGCCTTCGCCGCGCGACGGCACGGTGGCGGCGAGCGGCAGAATGATGCTGATCATCGCGCCTCGCCCGTCGTGGAAATCCGCCGGCGCGTCATGCAGTTCGAGCCGGCCGCCATGGTCCTCCACTATCTTCTTGACGATAGCGAGGCCGAGCCCCGTGCCTTTCTCGCGTGTCGTCATGTAAGGCTCGAGCAATCGCTGGCGATTCTCGCGCGGCAACCCCTTGCCGTTGTCGATGACATCGATGCGAATCGCACCATTCTGGCGCCCGGCTTGAATCCGGATTATGCCGTGCGGGCGGTCCTTTTGATCAAGTCCGTCAATCGCCTCGGCCGCGTTCTTGATAACATTGCCAAAAGCCTGCGCCATCAGGCGGCTGTCGAAAGTGCCTTTGAGCGGTTCGTTGCCGAACACGCGCTCGAAGGTGATATCGGATCGGCTCACTTCGACGAGGAACGAGGCTTCGCGCAACGATTCGCGCAAATCGAGGGCCTTCATTTCGGGCTTGGGCATGCGTGCGAAAGCGGAGAACTCGTCGACCATCCGGCCGATGTCCTCTACTTGCCTGATGATTGTATCGGTGCACTGATCGAAAACCTCGCGGTCTTCGGTGATGACCTTGCCGTAGCGGCGCTTGATGCGCTCGGCGGAAAGCTGGATCGGTGTCAGCGGGTTCTTGATCTCGTGGGCGATGCGCCGCGCCACATCCGCCCAGGCCGAGGAACGCTGCGCCTGGACCAGATCGGTGATGTCATCGACCGTGACGACATAGGATTTCTCCTCCGAACCGTCGTCGCCGGCCTCGACCGTGATCTGCACGTTGAAGGTCCGCTCCGTACCGGCGCGATAGAAGGTCACCTGCTCGCGGTGGACAGGCTTGCCCGACTTGCGGCCGATCTCGAAGATGCGGCCGACATGCGGCAGCACGGCGGAGAGGTTTTGCCCGAGTGCGGCGGTAGCGGATATGGCCAGCATCGTTTCGGCGGACCGGTTGACGATGGTGACGATGCCATATGGATCGACGCCGATGACGCCGGCGGTGACACCGGCAAGCACGGCTTCCGAAAAACGCCGCCGCTCGTCGATCAAATCCTTGGCCGACAGTATCTCGTTACGCTGCGATTTCAGTTCCAGCAGCATCTTGTTGAAGGTGTCGCCGAGCGAGGCGACGTCGCCGTCGGAGGGCCGAACCGGCACGGCAACGTCGAGATTGCCGGTCGCGACCTCGTCGGCCGCGCCGATGAGCTGGCGGATCGGCCGCACCAGGCGGTCTGCCACGGCGATTCCGGTCCAGATGGCGGACAGAATGATGATCAGCGTCAGCGACAGGTAGGGAAGTGCGAACGCCACCTGCGAAGTGCGGCGATTGTCTTCCAGACCGCGATATTCGTCGGTGTTGGATCTGACAATCTGCCGCGCCTTGATCACCTCGGGATCGACGAGCCGGATGGTGTAGAGATAGAGCCCTTCGATCTCGCGCAGTTTGACAATGGCGCCCATGATGTTGCGCGTCTTCGGCTCGATCAGCACCGGCCTGCCGTCGGCGGCACTGCTCATGGCGCCTTCCGGCGGCTCCGGCATGGCAAAATCGGCGTCGGTCTTGGCGCTCATGACGAACGAACCGTCGGGCCTGACCAGTGCGGCATGGGCCAGCGAGCGACCGACGGCTTCCTTGTTCATGAGATCGAGGAAGCCGGTTCGATCGAGGCCGTAGAGCGTACGCGAGGCGTCGAGATCGTAAGCCATCGACAGGGTCGTTCCCTGGAGATTGCGCGCGTTCTCCTGCACATAGGCATCGGCGATCGACAGCGACGAATTGACGATCGTCTTGGTACGGATCTCGAACCAGCGATCAAGACCGATATCGAGTGTGATCGAGGCGATAATGGCCACCATGATGGCGGGAATCGCGGCGACCAGCGCGAACATCGCCACGATCCGTACATGCAGCCGCGACGCCGCCTTGCCGCGCCGGCGCGCCATCACGATACGATGCACTTCGCGGCCGACCAGCGCGATCAGAAACAGGATGAACGCCGCATTGAGGGCGATAAGCGCCAGCGTTGTCCTCTCGTCCGGCGTGATCGGCGTGGCGCCGACGAGGATGGCGAAGGAGATCGCCGCCGTAACCAGCGCACCGGCAATTGCCACCACGCCGGGCAGCGCAAGCAGCCGGCGCCCGTCCCGTGTGCCAGGTTCGCTGAAAAGCGCTTCGCTCGGTGTCCGTGCCTGTGGAGCCATGTCGCCGTCTAGAGCCAGTGATCGCGTCGGATGTATGCAACGCATTGTGGCGATTATGCAACAAGTGTGACCTGGACGGAAATGTTTCGGCGATTGATCCCCCGAAAAGGCTTCGCTTATGCCGGCCTGGTCGATTTGTAGACGTTGACGCCGAGTTCGCGAATTTTCTTGCGCAGCGTGTTGCGGTTGAGGCCCAGGAGTTCCGCAGCCTTGATCTGGTTGCCGCGGGTTGCCGTCATCGAGGCCAGCACCAGCGGATATTCGACCTCGGAGAGAATGCGCTGATAGAGGCCGGCGGGCGGCAAATCGCCTGCGAAGGAAGCAAAATAGCGCTGCAGGAAATGTTCTACCGCCTGGCCGATGGAGAGATCGTCGGGAATGAGGTTGCCGCCACCGGGAACGACCGGCCTCTCGCCGGTCTTCAGTTCCGCCTCGATGATTTCGGCGGAAATCTCATCCTGCGAATAGAGTGCGGCAAGCCTGCGGACAAGATTTTCGAGCTCGCGCACGTTGCCTGGCCACGGATAGCGCTTCATCAGCTCGATGCCGCCGGTGGAAATGCGCTTTGTCTGCAGCCCTTCGCTGGCGCCGAGCTTGAAGAAGTGCCGGACGAGATCCGGAACGTCCTCAGACCGCTCGCGCAGCGCCGGCAGCCGTAGCGGCACGACATTCAGGCGATAGAACAGATCCTCGCGGAAAAGCCCCTGATTGATCAGCGTGCGCAGATCCTTGTTGGTGGCGGCGACGATGCGGACGTCGGTTTTGATCGGCGTACGGCCGCCGACAGTGGTGTACTCGCCCTGCTGCAGGACACGCAGCAGGCGCGTCTGCGCTTCCATCGGCATGTCGCCGATCTCATCGAGGAAGAGCGTGCCGCCTTCGGCCTGCTCGAAACGGCCGGTGGAGCGGTTCTGCGCACCGGTGAAGGCGCCTTTCTCATGCCCGAACAGTTCCGATTCGATCAGGTCGCGCGGGATCGCCGCCATGTTGATCGCGACGAAGGGGCCGCCGCGGCGGCGGCCATATTCGTGCAGCGCGCGCGCCACCAGTTCCTTGCCGGTGCCCGATTCGCCTGAAATCATCACCGTTAGGTCGGTCTGCATCATACGCGCCAGCATGCGGTAGATATCCTGCATGGCGGCCGAGCGGCCGACCAGCGGCATCGTTTCCGGCGGCTCGTCGGCCCGCGCATCGATCTTCGGCCGTCGGGGCTCGGAAAGCGCCCGGTTGACGATGTTGAGAAGCTCGGTCAGGTCGAACGGTTTCGGCAGATATTCGTAGGCCCCGGTTTCGGAGGCACGAATCGCGGTCATGAACGTGTTCTGGGCGCTCATGACGATGACGGGCAGTTCCGGTCGCGCCTTCTTGATGCGCGGCAGCATGTCGAAAGCGTTCTCGTCCGGCATGACCACGTCCGTGATGACGAGATCGCCCTCGCCGCCCGCCACCCAGCGCCATAGCGTCGAGGCGTTGGACGTCACGCGCACCTCGTGCCCGACGCGCGAAAGCGCCTGATTGAGGACCGTGCGGATCGCCGCGTCGTCGTCGGCGACGAGAATATTGCCGCGAACCATCATTTGCGGTCTCCTTCGCCATCATCGTCTGTGCCGAACGGCGTTTCTTTCCAGGCTGGCATCAGGATGCGGAAGGTGGTTGCGCGCGGCGTCGAATCGCATTCGATGATGCCGCCATGCTCGCCGACGATTTTCGCGACCAGCGCCAGACCAAGCCCCGACCCGTTCGGCTTGGTGGTGATGAAGGGATCGAACAGGATCGGCAGGATATCTTCGGAAACGCCAGAACCGTTGTCGCGCACGCAGAATTCCAGCGGCAGCGACACGCGGCCCTGCGTTCCCGGAACGGAAACACGGATGCCCGGCCGGAATGCGGTCGACAGAGTGATCTCGCCTTGCGGATCGCCGCCAATGGCCTCGGCCGCATTCTTGACCAGGTTGAGGAACACTTGGATGAGCTGATCGCGGTTGGCGAAAACCGGAGGCAATGATGGATCATAATCCTCCAATATCTTGATCCTCTTGGCAAAACCGTTCTTGGCAATCGCCTTCACATGGTCGAGCACGACATGGATGTTGACCGGATAGCGATCGATGGGCCGCTCGTCGGAAAACACCTCCATGCGATCGACTAGCGAGACGATGCGGTCGGTCTCGTCGGTGATCAGCCGGGTCAGCGCGCGATCCTCGTCGGAAGCCGACAGTTCGAGCAGCTGGGCAGCACCCCGGATGCCGGATAGCGGGTTCTTGATCTCGTGGGCGAGCATCGCGGCAAGGCCCGTTACCGAGCGTGCCGCACCGCGGTGCGTCATCTGCCGGTCGATCTTGTCGGCCATCGATCGCTCCTGGAACATCACCACGACGGAGCCCGGGAATTCCGACACCGGCGCGACATAGAGATCGACGACCTTCTCGATGCCGAGGCGCGGCGACGATACGTCGACCCGGTATTCGTTGACGGGTGCCCGGCGCTCGCGCACCTGGTCGACAAGCGTCAGCAGCGGACTGCCGAAGGGAATGAGCTTGGGTAGTGTATTGCGGGCGAGCATGGTCGCGCTCGAGCGGAAGAAATCCTCGGCATCGGCATTGGCGAAGGTGATGAACCCGTCCGCATCGACCATGATCACTGGGCGGCGGATGGTGTTGAGCACAATGTGGGCGGCGTCCGCCATATCCATGCTCTGTGCAACGGTGGCGTTCATGCTGCGCTCCGCAGGTTCATCGCCTCGGCAGCGCGTGAAAACACCTCGCGCAACGCGGCAACGACGCGGACGGGCTCGAAGGAGGTGAGGATCGCCTTTCGCTGCTGATCAACGACGCCAACAGCGTGGCGGTCGAGATACCAGCCAAGATGCTTGCGCGCCTGGCGCACGCCGCTTTCGATGCCGTAGAGCGTCAGCATGTCCTCGTAGTGGGCAACGATGTAGTCGGCCAGCGCTTGCGGACTTTCCGGCACGCCGGGCGCCGCATCTTTTGCCGCGGCTGCCGCGATGCTGCCTGCCGTCCAGGGCGCGCCATAATGCGCGCGGCCGATCATCACCGCGTCGGCGCCCGACTGGTCGAGGATCATTGCCGCCTCCGCCGGCGATCCGACATCGCCATTGGCAACGACCGGGATCGACACGGCCTGTTTTGTTCGTGCGATGGCGCGCCAGTCGGCCTTGCCCTGGTAGAACTGGCAGCGCGTGCGGCCATGCACCGTCACCATCTGGACGCCCGCCTGCTCGGCGCGGCGCGCCAGCAGCGGCGCGTTGAGCGCGCTTTCGTCCCAGCCGAGCCGCATTTTGACCGTGATCGGCACCTCGACGGCGCCGACCACCGCCTCAATCAACGACAAAGCGTGATCGAGATCGCGCATCAGCGCCGAACCGGCATAGCCGCCCGTCACCTTCTTGGCCGGGCAGCCCATGTTGATGTCGATGATGTCGGCGCCCTCGCCCGCGGCGATTCGAGCGCCCTCGGCCATATGCGCCGCCTCATGGCCGGCAAGCTGGACCATGTGCACAGGCAGCCCGGAATGGCGGATGCGAAGGCCACAACCGCCCCTGCCCCTGGCAAGCTCGCCGCTCGCCACCATCTCCGACACGACCAATCCGGCGCCATGCGCATAGGCACGCTGCCGGAACGGCTCATCGGTTATGCCCGACATCGGCGCGAGAAAAGCGCGATTGCGGATTCTCACACTACCCACGCCCAGCGGCGAAGCCAATTTGGTGAGGTCAAACATGCACAAAAACCAAGCATCTTTAGTTGCTGCACAATCTCTAGCCAGAATGGCAGCAATGTGCAACGCGCAATGACGTCACATTAAGGCGCATTTGGGAAAATGCTGGCCTTCGGCCCATAACCCGCGCCCTAAGCGGCGTACGTCCTTAGGAAAGGACCCTTTGGCACTTTGCATCTGCGCATGATCTCTTCCGAAAAGCGATTCCACTTTTCGGGATCATGCGCTAAGCGTCTCGGCATGACAGATGCAAGCGAAATGCCAGCTTTGGCTACGGACTCTAGGGTTGCCGTGGTTATCGTCGCCGCCGGCCGCGGCGCGCGCGCCGGTCAGGCCGACGGCCCGAAGCAATACCAGAGGATCGGTGGCCATGCCGTTATCGCGCGCACATTGGATATGTTTTTGGCGCATCCGAGAATCGGTCCTGTCGTCGTCGCCATCCACGCCGACGACAACGCGCTTTTTCGCAGCGCCGCCGGAGCCAACGCCGATCGAGTCATCACGGTGACCGGTGGCGCGTCCAGGCAGGACTCCGTCCGGCTCGGGCTGCTTGCGCTGAGAGGCCATGCACCGAGCCAGGTTCTGGTCCATGATGCCGTTCGCCCGTTCGTCGACGCCGAATTGATAGACCGTACGATCGCCGCTATCGGCGAGCGCCAGGGAGCGCTGCCTGCCTTACCCGTCGCCGACACGCTGAAACGTGAGTCGGCCGCCGGCATGATCGGCGAGACGGTTTCCAGGAATGGGCTTCATGCCGCCCAGACGCCGCAAGGCTTCCCGTTCTGGCCGATCCTGGCCGCCCACGAAAAGGCCCATCACTTGGGCAAGGCGGACTTCACCGACGATGCCGCGATTGCCGAATGGGCGCATATTCCGGTGAAAATCGTTCCGGGCTCGCCGGACAATGTCAAGCTCACCTGGGCAAGGGATATTTCGATGGCGGATCAGCGGCTTTCCGGCGAGCGGCTGCGTTTTCCGGACATCCGCACCGGCAATGGCTACGACGTCCATGCCTTCGAGCCCGGTGACCATGTCGTCCTGTGCGGCGTCTCCATCCCGCACGACAAGAAACTGGCCGGCCATTCGGACGCCGATGTCGGCCTGCACGCCTTGACCGACGCGCTGCTCGCCACCTGCGGCGCCGGCGACATCGGCACGCATTTCCCGCCGTCGGATCCGCAGTGGAAAGGCGTGGCCTCGCGGATCTTCGTCGAACATGCGGCAAGACTGGTGCGTGCGCGCGGCGGGCGCATCGCCAATGCCGACATCACGCTGATCTGCGAGGCGCCCCGGGTCGGCCCACATCGCGAAGCAATGACCGAAACCCTTTCGGAAATGCTGGCAATTTCCCGGGACCGTATTTCTATCAAGGCAACAAGCAACGAAAAGCTCGGCTTTGTCGGACGCGAGGAAGGCATAGCGGCTATCGCGACCGCCAGCGTCGTGTTTCCGGGGGATGTCCCCGAATGAGCAACAGCGATCTCGCAGATGCCCTGCTTCAGGCCTGCCGACAGCGTGGCATCATGCTGGCGACGGCCGAAAGCTGCACAGGCGGCATGATCATCGCCGCCCTTACCGACATCGCCGGCTCTTCCACGGTGGTCGACCGGGGTTTCATCACCTATTCCAACCAGGCCAAGACTGAGATGCTCGGCGTTTCCGCCGCCACGCTTGAGACGCACGGCGCGGTTTCGCGGGAAACCGCAGTCGAGATGGCGGCCGGCGCGTTGGCGCATTCGGGCGCCGGACTCACCCTTGCCGTTACCGGCATTGCCGGTCCGGGCGGCGGCTCGGCGGAAAAGCCCGTCGGCCTGGTCTGGTTCGGTATCGCCTTGACTGGCCGGCCGGTCGTCAGCGAATGTCAGTTGTTCGCAGACAAAGGCCGCAATTTCATCCGCCGGGAGACGGTCAGGCATGCGCTTGAACTGGGCTTGCGCGCACTCGCTGCGGATCAGGCTGCCGGCGTTGCGCCATAGATGACGTCGGCGCGCTTCTCGAACGCCTCGGAAAACATGCGGAAGGCGCGATCGAACATCGCTCCCATCACCGCACCCAGAATACGGCTCTTGAATTCGTAGTCGATGAAGAAGCAGACATTGCAACCGCCGTCGGCCGGCTCGAAACGCCAGGCGTTGCTCAGATATTTGAATGGACCGTCGATGTATTTGACGTCGATGGCCTTCTCGCCAGGTTTTAGCAGCACCTGCGTGGTGAAAGTCTCGCGGATCGCCTTGTAGCCGATGCTCATGTCGGCGACGAGCAGGGTGCGTCCGTCGCGTTCCTTGCGCGAGCGAACCGTCAGCGCCTCGCAAAGCGGCAGGAATTGCGGATAGGATTCGACATCGGCGACCAGAGCGAACATCTGTTCCGGCGTATGCGCAACGCGGCGGTGGGCTTCGAATTGTGGCATGAAACCAGTGTGTTAGGCGGACTTCCTGAGAAACGCTTCCCGTGCCGCGCGCAGCTTGGCGAAATCGTCGCCGGCGTGATGCGACGAACGCGTTAGCGGGCTCGATGCCACCAGCAGGAAGCCCTTGGTCTTGCCGATCGTCTCGAAGGACTTGAATTCCTCCGGCGTGACGAAACGGATCACAGGGTGGTGTTTCTTCGACGGCTGCAGATACTGGCCGATGGTCATGAAGTCGACATTGGCCGAACGCAGATCATCCATCAACTGCAGGATCTCGTTCCGCTCCTCGCCGAGGCCAACCATGATGCCGGATTTGGTGAAGATCGACGGGTCGAGTTCCTTGACCCGCTGCAGGAGCCTGATCGAATGAAAATAGCGGGCGCCGGGCCGGACCGTCAGATAGTTCGACGGTACGGTCTCCAGATTGTGGTTGAACACGTCCGGCTTCGCCGCCACCACGATCTCCAGCGCACCTTCCTTGCGCAGGAAGTCGGGCGTCAGGATTTCGATCGTCGTCGAAGGCGTTGCCGCCCTGATGGCGCGGATGACCTCGGCAAAGTGCTGAGCTCCGCCATCGGCGAGATCGTCGCGGTCGACTGAGGTGATGACGACATGGCTCAGACCCATTTGCTTGACCGCATGGGCGATGCGCGCCGGTTCATCGGGATCGAGCGCTGTCGGAATGCCGGTGGCGACGTTGCAGAAGGCACAGGCGCGCGTGCAGATCTCACCCATGATCATGAAGGTGGCGTGCTTCTTTTCCCAGCACTCACCGATATTGGGGCAACCGGCCTCTTCGCACACCGTCACCAGTCTGTGCGACTTCACGATTTCGCGCGTCTCGGCATAGCCTTTTGACATCGGCGCCTTGACGCGGATCCAGTCGGGCTTGCGCAGCACATCCTGGTCAGGCTTGTGCGCCTTTTCAGGATGCCTCAGGCGCGGCGCATTGGCGATCGTGTCGAGGACGGTGACCATCAGAAATCCAGTTCATTCGCGATTGCCTTCCGGCGGTCGCTTTCACAAGTCATCTAGGACTTTTCGCTGCAAAGAAAAAGGCCGCGGCGGCGCATGCCGCCACAGCCGTTTTCGCATGGCAAGAGTTCAGCAGCTAACGGCGCACCATGCGCCCTACCCAGATCAGCAGGCAGGCGCCGATGAAACCGGTGATCAGATAAGCGATCCAGCCAGCCCCGAAGGCGCCGATGTTGAGCGCCTGCAGGATGGCATTCAGCACGATCGCGCCGACGATGCCAAGAATGATGTTCATCAAGATGCCCATGTTGCTTTTCATGAACATCTCGGCAAGCCACCCTGCCAAACCGCCGATGATGATGGCTGCGATCCAGCCCACGCCATTCACGTCCATATGCCCTCTCCTTGTGTGATGAATGCATCCGGAAACGAATTACCTTACCGTTGAGTTCCTTGGCTTTCACGTGTCGAGTCTCACGCGGTCAATTTATCACGCGTTCAGCGCGCGGCCATAGGCGTCGAGGACGCTTTCCTTCATCATCTCCGACAGCGTCGGATGCGGGAAGATGGTGTGCATCAGTTCTTCCTCGGTGGTCTCCAGGTTCATCGCCACGACAAAGCCCTGGATCAGCTCGGTCACTTCGGCGCCGACCATATGCGCACCGAGCAACTGGCCGGTCTTCTTGTCAAAGATGGTCTTGACGAAACCCTGGTCTTCGCCGAGCGCGATGGCTTTGCCGTTGGCGGCGAATTGAAAGCGGCCGACGCGGATGTCCTTGCCCTCGGCCTTCGCTTTCGCTTCGGTCAAGCCGACGGAGGCAACCTGCGGGTTGCAATAGGTGCAGCCCGGAATCTTCAGCTTGTCAGTGGCATGCACGCCGGGGAAATTGGCGATCTTCTCCACGCACACCACGCCTTCATGTTCGGCCTTGTGGGCGAGCATAGGCGGGCCGGCAACGTCGCCGATGGCATAGATTCCGGGCACATTGGTGTTGCCGTAGCCGTCGACGACGACGCAGCCGCGTTCGGTCTTCACGCCGAGCGCTTCGAGGCCGAGATTCTCGATATTGCCCTGCACACCGACGGCCGAGATCATCCGGTCGGCGGTGATCTTCTCAACCTTGCCGTCCTTCATCTCGACATGCGCGGTGACCGAGTTCGCACCCTTCTCGACCTTGGTCACCTTGGCCTCGAGGATGATCTTCATGCCTTGCTTCTCGAACTGCTTTTGCGCGAATTTCGAGACCTCGGCGTCCTCGACCGGCATTACCGCCGGCAACAACTCGACCACAGTCACCTCCGCGCCCATGGTGCGGTAGAATGAGGCGAACTCGATGCCGATTGCGCCCGAACCCATCACCAGCAGCGATTTAGGCATCTCCTTCGGGACCATCGCTTCGAAATAGGTCCAGATCAGCTTGCCGTCGGGCTGTATACCGGGCAGCGCCCGCGGCCTGGCGCCGGTCGCCAGGATTATGTGCTTGGCGGTATAAGTGCCCTCACCCTTGACGCCCTTGGGCGCCGGCGGCTGCGGCTCCATCGGCTTCTTCGACGAGTTCGACACGACGATCTCGCCCGGTTTATCGCCGGAAGCCGCCTTGGAGAGCCTGGCTTCGCCCCAGATGACGTCGACCTTATTCTTCTTCATCAGGAAGGCGACGCCGCCGTTGAGCCGCAGCGAGACCTTTCGCGAGCGGTCGACCACGGCAGCGGTATCGACGCTGACCTTGCCGTCGATCTTCAAGCCGTAGTCCTTCAGATGATCGGAATAGTGCATGATCTCGGCCGAACGCAGCAGCGCCTTGGTCGGGATGCAGCCCCAGTTGAGGCAGATGCCGCCGAGATGCTCACGCTCGACGATCGCCGTCTTGAAGCCGAGTTGGGCGGAACGCACCGCCGTGACGTAGCCGCCGGGGCCGGAGCCGATGATGATGACGTCGTAGTTCTCAGCCATTTTGTGGTCCTTATTGAAGCGAGGCTTCACCGAAAGAAGGCTTCGGGATCGAAATTGGCTCGCACCTCAGTATTGGAGGCGCGAAAGCTGGCTCGTGCATCAGTATCGAAAGGGAGTCGGATACCCAGAGCCCCAGAAATGCGTAACCTGCAAGAAGCCGACTTCGACGGCCTTGCCAATGCACAGCCAACCAGAGGCCATGATCAGACTTGCATCGACTATCATGTCGCTAACATCACGCGCACCAGCGGTGCCAGCGCCTCGCCAATGTTGCGGGTGTTTTCCGCATCAAGATGGACGCCGTCGAGCGGCGTGGTCGTTGCCACCGTGCCGGCATCGAAAAAGCCGCAGCCGGCCTCGTCGGCAAGGGCGGAATATTGCGGCGCCAGCCGCTTCGAAGCTTCGTCGCCGCCGGCGAACATTTCCTTGAACTCAGCGTTGTCGGTACGGCTGACCACGGGCGGCGCGACGAGCAGGATCTGCGGCGCCGGCCAGTCGAACGGGTAGTCGTGGCCGCGCACGATATCGATCAGGCGCTGGATGCCTTGCTTGGCCGCCACCGGATTGCCGTGGATCCACGGCTTCATGTCGTTGGAGCCGAGCATGATGACGATCAGGTCGAGCGGCGCATGTGTCATCAGCACCGTCGGCAGCACTCTAGCGCCGTTACGGTCGGCGCCGGCCAGATGGTCGTCGAAAGCCGTTGTGCGGCCGTTCAAGCCTTCGGCAATGACCTGGATATCGCCTCCCAACGTCGCCTGCAGCACACTCGGCCAGCGGTCCTTGAGCGGGTGGCGATCCAGACTTGCCGCATCATAGCCCCAGGTCAGCGAGTCGCCGTAGCAAAGGACTGTTTTCATGCGTTTGCCCCCCTCCTGCTGAAATCTGCCCGCGCGCGCCTCACCCGCCAGCGCACCAACAGCCATTGCACATGATCGTTGCGACGCCGGAAGGGCTGAAGGCAACAAGGCTGGTGAAGAATTTCCGCACCGCCTTCTTCCTTCTAGACCAGCATGCCCATCGGATTTTCGATCATGCGCTTGAAGGCGACGAGCAGTTCGGCGCCGAGCGCGCCGTCGACGGCGCGGTGATCGGTCGACAGCGTCACCGACATGATGGTCGCTATTCTGATCTCACCGTTCTTGACCACCGCGCGCTCCTCGCCGGCGCCGACCGCCAGGATCGTCGCATGCGGCGGGTTGATGACGGCGGCAAAGTCCTTGATGCCGAACATGCCGAGATTGGACACCGCCGTGGTGCCGCCCTGGTATTCCTCCGGTTTCAGCTTGCGGCTGCGGGCACGGCTGGCGAGATCCTTCATCTCGTTGGAGATGACCGACAGCGTCTTTTCATCGGCGCGCCGGATGATCGGCGTGATCAGCCCGCCAGGGATCGACACGGCGACACCGACATCGGCATGCTTGTGCTTGACCATGGCGCTCTCAGTCCATGACGCGTTGGCATCCGGCACCGCCATCAGCGCCATTGCCATCGCTTTGATGACCATGTCGTTGACCGACAGCTTGTAGGCCGGCGCCTCCCCCTTGTCGGTCTTCTTCATCGGGGCGGCCGCGTTGATCTGCGTGCGCAGGGCCAGAAGCGCGTCGAGCTCGCAGTCGAGCGTCAGGTAGAAATGCGGAATGGTGGTCGTGGCCTCGACCAGCCGGCGCGCAATGGTCTTGCGCATGTTGTCGTGCGGGACAAGCTCGTAGGAGCCTTCGGCAAACAGTTTTAGCACCTGGTCGTCCGACATTGGCTTGGCTGCCGCTGCAGATGCCGGAGCGCCGGCAGGTGCCGCTTTCGCAGCCGGTGCCGCCTTGACGCCGCCGCTGGAAATCGCTGCGTCGACATCGGCCTTGACCACGCGGCCATGCGGGCCGGAGCCGGTCACCGCCGAGACATCGACACCGGCTTCCCGGGCGATGCGGCGGGCGAGCGGCGAGGCGAAGACACGCTCACCGCTTGCATGGCCGTTGCCGACCGGAGCCGCTTCCGCCTTGGGGGCAGGTGTGGCGGCAGGTTGCGGCTTCGACGCTTCGGGCTTTGGTGTTTTGGCTTTGGGGGCATCCGCTTTCGGAGCCTCGGCCTTTGCCGGCACAGCGCCGTCACCGCTCTTCGCGGCAGCCGCCGCATCTTCGCCCTCAGCCGCGAGCACGGCGATCAGCGCGTTGACCTTGACGCCTTCGGTGCCGGCCGGAACCACCAGCTTGGCCACCGTGCCCTCATCGACGGCTTCAACTTCCATCGTCGCCTTGTCGGTCTCGATCTCGGCGATCACGTCGCCTGGCGAAACCTTGTCGCCCTCCTTGACCAGCCACTTGGCAAGATTGCCCTCTTCCATCGTGGGCGACAGGGCCGGCATGGTGATGTTGATCGGCATGTTATCCTCCGGCCCTGCTCAGCGATATGTGACGGCTTTGACCGCCTCGACGACCTCGCCGACATTGGGCAGCGCCAGCTTTTCGAGGTTTGCCGCATAGGGCATCGGCACGTCCTTGCCGGCAATGGTGATGACCGGCGCGTCGAGGAAATCGAAGGCGCGCTGCGACACTTGGTTGGCTATATGGTCGCCGACCGAGTTCTGCGGAAACCCTTCTTCCACCACCACCAGCCGGTTGGTCTTCCTGACCGAGGTGATGATGGTGTCGAAATCGAGTGGCCGGATGGTCCTGAGGTCGATGATCTCGGCATCGAGGCCCATGCCGCGCAATTCGGCCTCGGCCTTGATCGCATAGGTCATGCCGATGCCGAAGGAGACGATGGTGACGTCCTTGCCCGGTTTGTGGATGCGCGCCTTGCCGATCGGCAGCACGAAATCGTCCATCTTCGGCACGTCGAAGGACTGGCCGTAAAGGATTTCGTTCTCGAGGAAGATGGTCGGGTTCGGGTCGCGGATCGCGGCCTTAAGCAACCCCTTGGCGTCGGCGGCGGTGTAAGGCATCACCACTTTCAGGCCGGGAACGTGGCTGTACCAGGCGGCATAGCACTGCGAATGCTGGGCGGCGACACGAGCAGCCGCGCCGTTCGGCCCGCGGAAGACGATGGGCGCGCCCATCTGGCCGCCGGACATATAGAGCGTCTTGGCGGCGGAATTGATGATTTGGTCGATCGCCTGCATAGCGAAGTTGAAGGTCATGAACTCGACGATCGGTTTCAGGCCGGCCATCGCCGCGCCGACGCCGACGCCGGCAAAACCGTGCTCGGTGATCGGCGTGTCGACGACGCGCCTCGGCCCGAATTCCTGCAGTAGCCCTTGCGTGATCTTGTAAGCGCCCTGGTACTCGGCGACCTCCTCGCCCATCACGAAGACGTCGCCGTCTCGACGCATCTCCTCGGCCATCGCGTCACGCAGCGCCTCGCGCACAGTGGTCGAGACCATTGCCGTGCCGGCCGGGATGTCAGGATCGGCGGCGGCCTTCATGGCGGGGGCAGCGGGAACGGACGCCTTCGGCGCCTCGCCGGCATCCTGCGGCGCGGACTTCGAGCCTTCCTCGGCTGCGTCGGTGCGCTGCCCGCCGTCTGAAATCGCATCCTGGGTGGAAGCCGGTGCAGCCTTGGCATCCTTGCCGATATCGGCGGCGCTCTCGCCGTCCTGCAGCAGCACCGCTATCGGCGTGTTGACCTTCACGCCTTCGGTGCCCTCGGCGACCAGGATCTTGCCGAGCGTGCCTTCGTCGACCGCTTCGACTTCCATCGTCGCCTTGTCGGTCTCGATCTCGGCAATGACGTCACCGGCGGCGACCTTGTCGCCCTCGTTCTTCAACCATTTGGAAACATTGCCCTCTTCCATGGTCGGCGAGAGTGCGGGCATGAGAATTTCGATCGGCATGTCCTTGCCCTCTCGTTACAATACGATGTCGGTCCAGAGCTCGGACGGATCCGGCTCTGCGTCGTTCTGGGCAAATTCGGCGGCGTCGGCGACAATGTCGCGGACCTCCTTGTCGACGGCCTTGAGCTCGTCCTCATCAGCCCACTTCTTGTCGAGCAGGCGCGCCTTGACCTGCTCGATCGGGTCACGCTCGGAGCGCATCTTCTGCACTTCTTCCTTGGAGCGGTACTTTGCCGGATCGGACATGGAGTGGCCGCGATAGCGGTAGGTCTGCATTTCGAGAATCAGCGGCCCCTTGCCGGCGCGGCACCATTCAGTTGCGAGATCGCCGGCTGCCTTGACCGCGCGGACGTCCATGCCGTCGACCTGGATACCGGGGATCTTGAAGGAGGCGCCGCGCTGCGAAAAATCCGTCTCGGCCGACGAACGCGATACCGAGGTGCCCATGGCGTAGCGGTTGTTCTCGATGATATAGATCACCGGCAGCTTCCACAGCGAGGCCATGTTGAAGCTTTCATAGACCTGGCCCTGATTGGCGGCGCCGTCGCCGAAATATGTCAGCGTTACATTGTTGTTGCCTCGATAGCGATTGGCGAAGGCGAGGCCGGTGCCGAGCGAAACCTGCGCGCCGACAATGCCGTGGCCGCCGTAAAAATGCTTTTCCTTGGAGAACATGTGCATGGAGCCGCCCTTGCCCCTGGACAAGCCGCCGCGGCGCCCGGTCAACTCGGCCATGACGCCGCGCGGCGACAGTTCCATCGCCAGCATGTGACCATGGTCGCGGTAGGCGGTGATCATCTGATCGCCATCGACCAGCGCCATCTTCATGCCGGTGACAACTGCTTCCTGGCCGATATAGAGATGGCAGAAGCCGCCGATGAAGCCCATGCCGTAGAGCTGGCCGGCCTTTTCCTCGAAGCGGCGGATAAGCAGCATGCGCCGGTAGGCGTCAAGCTCCTCGTCTTTGGTGAAGTCGACAGGTTTGGGGGCCGAAACCCCCGCCGATTTGCCGTCGGATCTGGATTTCGATTTGGCAGGCGCTTTTCTGGCGGCGGTGGCCATGCATCACTCCCTGTTGGCGTCTCTTGCGGACATTGAGGGAGATCAGTTCTCCCCACCGATTTGGGGAGGCTAACACGCGGGAAAGCGTTTCGCCATGCTGAAAAATGCATGGCTGACATGCATCTAAGCGATTAAAATCATTGAAAATATCGTCGATTAACTTGAATTTGGTTATCTTGCCGTAGCTGGCAACATGATGGTGATTTCGTCGGCATGGGACATATTGAGTGCCCTGCGCGCCTGCTCGTCGAGCATGTCCTTCTCCAGCGTGCCCTGATGCATCAGCTGAACGCGCCGCTGCAGGTCGACCCGGCGCGCCTTGACGGCATCGAGCTCACTTTGCAGATCGACGGCTTCGGCTTCCAACCGATACTTGGAATAGATGCCGAATTCGCCATGATAGGCGTGGAATCCGAAATAGGCCAGGAATGCCACGCAGAGCGAGGGAATGATCAGCCGACCGGTGTTTCTCTGCTTGTGCTGACGTGTCCACATGATCCAAATCCCTTAGAGCGGCGCGCGTCGGCTTGGACGCGCAAAGGACGCTCTAACACTCTGCGACCTAGCCCTTTCTCGCCCGATTGTGCTTAATGGACGGTTACGGATGTCCGGATTTGCCGGTGTTGAAACAAAAAGGGCGAGGAATGCCCCCGCCCTTTTCATTCCGGATATCTTCTATGGGCTCAGCCTTTCACGATCGACTTGCCGGCGTAGAGCGCCTGCTTGCCAAGCTCTTCCTCGATGCGGATGAGCTGGTTGTACTTGGCCATGCGATCCGAGCGCGACAGAGAGCCCGTCTTGATCTGCCCGCAATTGGTGGCGACGGCGAGATCGGCGATGGTCGAATCTTCGGTTTCGCCCGAGCGGTGCGACATTACCGCGGTGTAGCCGGCCTTGTGCGCGGTCTCGACGGCGTCGAGCGTTTCGGTCAATGAGCCGATCTGGTTGACCTTGACCAGGATAGAATTGGCGACGCCCATGCGGATGCCGTCGCGCAGCCGCGCCGTATTGGTGACGAACAGATCGTCGCCGACCAGCTGGGTCTTCTTGCCGATGAGGTCGGTCAGCGTTTTCCAGCCGTCCCAGTCGTCCTCGGCCAGCCCATCCTCGATCGTGATGATCGGATAATCCGCCGCAAGCTTGGCCAGATATTTGGCCTGGGTCTTCGGATCGCGGGTCTTCTTCTCGCCTTCGTAGACGTAGTTGCCGTCCTTGAAGAATTCGGTCGCGGCGCAATCGAGGCCCAGCGCAACCTCTTCGCCCGGCTTGAAGCCAGCCTTCTCGATCGATTCCATGATGTAATCGAGCGCGGCGGGCGCGCTTTTCAAGTTAGGAGCGAAGCCGCCCTCGTCACCTACATTGGTGTTGTGGCCGGCGTCCTTCAGCTTCTTCCTCAACGTATGGAAGATTTCCGAGCCCCAGCGCACGCCGTCACGCAGTGTCGGCGCACCGATCGGCAGGATCATGAATTCCTGGAAATCGATTGGGTTGTCGGCATGGGCGCCACCGTTGATGATGTTCATCATCGGCACTGGAAGCACGTGCGCCTTGGTGCCGCCGACATAGCGGTAGAGCGGCAGGCCGGCCGCTTCCGCCGCAGCCTTGGCCACAGCCAGCGAGACGCCGAGGATAGCGTTGGCGCCGAGCCGGCTCTTGTTGGGCGTGCCGTCGAGTTCGATCATGGTCTGGTCGATGTGGATCTGGTTCTCGGCTTCCATACCGCCGATCGCCTCGAACAGCTCGCCATTGACGGCCTCTACCGCCCGCAGGACCCCCTTGCCGAGGTAGCGGGCGCCGCCGTCGCGCAGTTCGACCGCCTCATGCGCGCCGGTCGAGGCGCCGGAGGGCACCGCAGCGCGGCCCATCGAGCCATCTTCGAGGACGACGTCGACCTCAACGGTCGGGTTTCCGCGGCTGTCCAGGATTTCACGCCCGACAATGTCGATGATGGCAGTCATTGCGATGTCCCCGATTGATCTGACGAAGCGTCGGGCACGTCTTAGCCAAAGTGCTGCAAAACGCAATCGGGGCGTCCGCAAATATTGCCGCCACCTCCGCCACATCGATTCACGAAGCACAAATTGCTGTCATCATAAGTCATGTCAGTCATAAGTCTTGGCGGCATGCGGCTTTCTGGTTTATGCTCGCGCTGCGCGGGGCGAAACAGGAGGAGTTTCGCCATGTCTCAGTTGAGCGGTATTGTGAGTTTGTTCCTGATCGCGGCGGCGTTTTTGACGTCGTGTGACACTCAGCAGCCTCAACAGGGCGCGGTAGAGTTGTCGACCCTTGCGGCGGAGTAGATATCCTGCAAAAAGGCCCCCGGTCCAGCCGGGGGCCTTTTTTGATTCCGGTAGAGCAAGGTCAATGCCAATAAGGCTCGACCTTGTAGTAACTGTATGAAGCATCACGCGCGGCCTCGCCGTCAGCGCCGGTCAATTCGTTGATCGAATAGGCGGGAGCCGCCTTCAGTTGCTCCTTCGTAAACGGCACGACGTAGCCGCCCTTGTCCTCGTCATAGTCGAGGCTCGCCCACGGAATGGCGTGGTACTTCTCGCCGATGCCGAGAAATCCGCCAAAGCCGATCACGGCAAACATGATTCCGTTCGATAACTTGTCGAGCATGACATCCTCGATGTCGCCGATGTGCGTGCCTTCCGTGTTATAAACCGATGTGCCGATAACCCGCGAAGCGGCGATGGCTTCGGTGTGTCCTGTCTGGGTTGTCATGGTGTGCTCCTCTTGTCGTTCACTTCAGGTTTGACAATGAGGAGAGGGCTGCGAAGGTTCCCGACTTTTATCCATGCGGCATGATCACTCAGCGAGGATAAAGGTAACCTTCATGTTGACGCGGTAGGCGGAGATCTTGCCGTCCTCGACGACGACTTTCTGATCCTGGATCCAGGCGCCTTCGACGTTCTTTAGGGTTTTTGCGGCGCGCGCAATCCCCACTTCGATGGCGTCCTGAAAGCTCTTATTCGACGATGATGTGATTTCGGTGACACGGGCGACGGACATGGCTTCCTCCTCCACGCACTCGGTTGCCTGGGCAGCGTACAACCGGCACCTGTTGACTACAAGTTTAGGGGTCGGGACTTAGAGCCGGAGCCCTAAACTGCTCAGCCCTTGGCGACGCGATCGAATGCCATCAGCCTTTCAAGCAGCGCCCGAAGGTCCTTCAGCGGCACCATGTTGGGACCATCGGAGGGGGCATTGTCAGGATCCTGATGCGTCTCGATGAAGACGCCGGCGACACCGACCGCAACCGCAGCGCGCGCCAGCGTCTCGACGAAGCGCCGATCGCCACCCGAGGAGCCGCCCTGCCCGCCCGGCTGCTGCACCGAATGCGTGGCGTCGAAAATCACCGGCGCGCCGATCTCGGCCATGATCGGCAGGGCGCGCATATCGGACACCAGCGTGTTGTAGCCGAAAGACACGCCGCGCTCGGTGACCAGCACGTTGGCGTTTCCGGAACCGGTGATCTTGGCGACAACGTTCTTCATGTCCCACGGTGCGAGGAACTGGCCCTTCTTCACGTTGACGACCTTGCCGGTTCTTGCCGCCGCGATCAGCAGATCGGTCTGGCGGCTGAGGAAAGCCGGGATCTGCAGGATATCGACGTGCGGCGCCACTAGCGCGCACTGTTCCTCGGTGTGGATATCGGTCAGGATCGGCAGCGAAAACGCCTTGCGCAAATCGTCGAAGACGGGCAGCGCCGCGTCGAGCCCGGCGCCGCGCGTGCCGCCAAGCGAGGTGCGGTTGGCCTTGTCGTAACTGGTCTTGTAGACGAGGCCCAGCCCCAGCTTCCCGCTCAGCTCCTTCAGTGCGCCAGCCATGTCGAAGGCGTGCTGGCGCGATTCAAGCTGGCACGGGCCGGCAATCAGCGACAGCGGCACGGTGTTGCCGAAGACGACGTTGCCGACGGTTACGGACGAATTGGGCTTGCTCATGCTTTCTCCCGGAAAATGAAGGCCGCACCCTGCCCGGATGCCGGCCGGACGACAATATCATCGCCGCGTATTTCGTGTTTGACGGAACTGGCTGCAAACAGCTTGGCGACCGAGTCAGCGAAACGAACCGAAAAGACGATCCCCGCAAAGCGGAGTTCCGATGGCGCGCCGGCAGGTATGCCGAAGCGCGTCTCGAAAGCGACGGGGTCAAGCAGGGCCAAGGTTGCGTTCGGCAGGCCAAACGCAGTGCTGCTCCCCTGTCCGGTCGCCGGACTGCGCGTCGCGATCGAAATCAATCGGTGCTGTTTGGGTGGCTCGTTGCTGACCGCCACGACTTCGATGATGCCGGTTGCGCCATTGGGGTGGATCTGCAACGCGGTGCGGTCTACTTTCGGCGCATTGATCCGCTCACACGCGAACAGGAATGCGTCCGTCGCCCCGCTGCCGGAGGCGAAGGCCAGTTTGAACGATGCCGTGTCGCTCTTTCCCGCCGCGTCGGTGAAGGCGCGCGAAAAGCCCAGCATGTCTCCGGCAGACAGGCCGGCTTCGATGTAGCGCGCGTGATCGGCATCCGCATTTTCGGTGCCCAAGACAAGGGCGGAAAATCCCTCACTGCCGCACCTGTCGCGATAGGCACGATCGCGCGCGACGAAGACGTTGCGGTCCGCGATCGCTTTCGCCACCGCTTGCCCGTTGCCCACCGCCAGCGGCTCGAGATAGGTGCCGTCCTCAAGGAAGACGCAGCAGTTTTCCGTCCCGAAAGGATGGATGCCGGTCGGCGCCACGACAAAGCCAAGCGAAACCAGCCGCGCCCGCGCCACGTCGAGGCTCGCGGTCGGCAGCACAAGATGGTCAAGCGGATAAGGGCCTGGCGGACAAGGGCCTGCTGTCATCGTCTCGGTCATGCCGGCGCGGTGTGCATCATTCCGGAATTTGGTTCAAGAGCCTCACCTGACGCCGCGAAGATCCGGCGGCCTATCGTGGCCGCATGCCTCTGGAATACTTGCCGCTGCCGGAAACCAACCTACGTCACCCAAATGAGAAAGATCCTGTTCATAACGGCAGCGGTCGTAGCGATGGCTGTTCTCGCCATGCTGGTCTGGGACGCGCCAAAGCGGCCGGGCGCCGATCCGACCGAACCGACCGCCGCTCAGGCAGAGTAATGTAGCTCCTGCTTCGGTCAATTTCTCTTCAGGTTGCAGCCAAAACATCCGCCGAATATCGCAATTCGCGCAGCGGTTTGACCTGGCTGGTCGTCTCGGCATAGAGCGGATGCGCCTTGTAGGCGGCCAGAGCGGCATCATCCTCGAACTCGGCATAAACGACCACGTCGATCTCGTCCGAAAGCGGGTCAACCTTCGTGTTGAGCGTCACCTCGAAAAGGCGGGAATGGGGGATGTTGCCCAGCGCCAGCAAGCCCCTGCGTACGGCCTCGACATCCTCTTTGTGCCGCGCGCTGAAGAAAACGATATGCCGGATCAACCCCAGCCTCCTCGATCGATGTGCAAGCGTGTTTTGTGTGGGCAAAACGCTCACGTCAACCGGCAACGATGTCGCGGCGACAACGCGTTGGGCGGGGGAAAGAAACCTAGACCATACTGGTGATGTAGCGCACGATGCGCGTTATCTCCCCGACCGTCGTGTCGAGATAGCGGCCCTGATTGTAGAGTCCGTCCCAGATCAGGAAGAACGTGACGGCGCAGATGACGATGACATAACGCATGCGTGAAACTAGCATCTGGGTGGCTGCAACCATAGTGATTCCGGCGTTGAGCAGCGCCCTCCCCCCAAAATCTATCCATTGATCCGTGTTCGCCTGCCTTGGCTCTTGAAGTTCCCTTTGATGGCATGAAAGATTGCTCAGGGGATTCATCGGGAGGCGGCGTTCGCGCCTTGGCGAACTGCAAGAGTGTGTGGAAACCGGCCATTTTTCGCCGGCGCCGCAGAAGTCCCGGGGGCGTGACATGGCTCACAAGGAAGACACCGGCGTTGCATCGGGCGACGCGGTCAGGTTGGACGAATTCAATTTCACCGAAACCGCTAAAGGCCTGCCGGCCAAGGCGCGGATGGTGCTGTCGGCGGCGATGAACCTGCCGCCTGGCTCGCTAGGTCCGGACGGTGCTCAAGAACTGGCGCTTGCCTGGCCGCGCCTTCAACGGCGGCACCATCGGCATCGCCGAATCCTACATGGACGGCGATTGGGACAGTCCCGACGTGACCAGTTTCCTGGACTGTTAGTGGTCAATTCTGAAATCGGAGAGAGCATCGCCGGCGCCAGCTGGCTGGTCAACGCCGTCCAGCGTGTCCGCCACTGGTTCAACCAAAACACCCGCACCGGCTCGAAGCGCAACATTTCGGCGCATTACGATCTCGGCAACGCCTTTTATAAGAAATGGCTGGATCCGAGCATGACCTATTCGTCGGCGCTCTATGCGGCTGGCGCCAACGATCTTCAAAGCGCGCAAGCCGCCAAATATCGCGCGCTGGCCAAGGACACGGGCATCGGCGCGAAAGACCACGTGCTGGAAATCGGTTTCGGCTGGGGCGGCTTTGCCGAATTCGCCGCACGCGAGATCGGCTGCCGCGTCACCGGGCTGACGATCAGCCGCGAGCAGCATGATTTCGCCAGAGAACGCGTCCATAAGGCTGGACTTGCCGACAAGATCGACATCAAGCTGCAGGACTACCGCGACGAACCGGATCCTACGACCGCATCGCCTCGATCGAGATGTTCAAGGCGGTCGGCGAAAAATACTGGCCTGTGTTTTTCCGCAAGATGAAGGATTGCCTGCGGCCTGGCGGCACCGCCGGCCTGCAGATCATCACCATCAACGAAAAGCCTACGACACCTATCGCGCCCGGCCGGATTTCATCCAGCGTTACGTCTTTTCCGGCGGCATGCTGCCGACGCCGTCGATCCCGAAAGCGCTCGGCAAAGACGATGGACTTGCTCATCTGGGCGAGCGCATTTTCCCGGACGACTATGCCGGAACGCTCGCCAAATGGCGCCACCGCTTCTGGGCGTCCTGGGAAAAGATCGTCCCGCTCGGTTTCGACGACCGCTTCTAGAAGCTCTGGGAATTTTTACCTGCACTACTGCGAAGCCGGCTTCCGCGCCAGTTACATCGATGTCCGGCAGGTGGTTTACACGGCTTAGGGTTTTCTCCTGTTCGACATATCAGGCTTCAACGACGTGCCAGCCTTCAACAGCGCGTGCCAAGTCCTGCCCGAAGCAAGCGAATCCATCAGGAACAGATGACGTGGATGAATGTGCGGGGCGGAGACATCAGCTCCTGTCGTTGCCTTGGGTGATCAGCCGCGCGCTGCGCTGACCGGTCACGTAGATCCATAGCCAGCTCAGCGAAACCGCAAGCCGGTTACGGAAGCCGATCAGGAAATAGATGTGCGCGAGGCCCCACAGCCACCAGGCCAGCCGGCCGGTGAGCTTGATCCAGCCGAAATCGATCGCGGCAGCGCGCTTACCGATCGTCGCCAGATCGCCGTCATGCTTGTAGCGGAAAGGGCGCGGGGTTGCGTCGCCTGCCAGCCGGGCCTTGATCGTCGCGGCGACATGCCGGCCCTGCTGCTTGGCGGCGGGTGCTACGCCGGGCACCATGCGGCCATCTGGCCGCAGGACGTGTGCAGCGTCGCCGATGACGAAAATCTCCGGGCTGCCCGGCACGGTCAGGCCGGGCTCGACCAGCACCCTGCCCGCACGGTCCGCTGCCGCCCCCAGCCATTCGGCGGCCGGCGAAGCGGCGACGCCTGCTGCCCACAGGATAGTCCTGGCCGGCAGCTGCGTGTCGCCGAAGACGACACCCTCGGCGTCGCAGCGTGTAACGGGCCGACCGAGTTCGATCGTCACGCCGAGCCGCTCGAGCGCCTTGCTGGCATAGTCGGAAAGTTCCGGCGCGAAATTGGGAAGGATGCGGTCACCCGCCTCAATCAGCACCACGCGCGTCAGCCGCGTATCGAAGTTGCGGAACTCGCCGCGCAGCATGTCGTGCGCCAGTTCAACAATGGTGCCGGCCAGTTCCACGCCGGTCGGTCCGCCACCAACGATCGCCAGCGTCAACAGCGCTTGGCGCTTGGCGGGATCGGTCTCCCGCTCGGCCTGCTCGAAGGCGAGCAGAATGCGCCGCCGAATGGTGGTGGCGTCCTCCAGCGTCTTCAGCCCCGGTGCGAAAGGCTCCCATTCGTCATGGCCGAAATAGGCGTGGCGGGCGCCGGTGGCCAGCAGCAGCGTATCGTAGGCGACCGCGCCGCCATCATCGAACAGCACGCGTTTGCCGATGCGGTCGACGCCGGCGAGGGTGGCGAGCAGCGTCGTCACGTCCTTGCGCTTGCGCAGGAGATGGCGGATTGGCCAGGCGACTTCCGAGGTCGCCAGCGCTGTGGTCGCCACCTGATAGAGCAGCGGCTGAAAGAGATGATGGTTGCGCTTGTCTATCATGGTGATGCGCACCGGCGCACCGTCAAGCGCGCGGGTAAATTCGAGCCCCCCAAAGCCCGCCCCGACGACGACGACATGATGACTGGATTCCTTCATCTCATTCACTCCGGGAGAGCAGGTTGGCCGGGAGAGCAGGTTGGCCGGGAGAGCAGGCTTGAGAGCAATTTCGCCAAGGCTGATGTAGATACTTTTGTGCACCGCAACAACATCCGACTTGCTGACTGCCCGCCGTAAGATGTCGCGAATGTACATGCTCTATCCTGCCGCCGAGTATAATTTCATTGAAACTGACGACAGGAGTGGAACTTGAATAGCGATTATGACGACTGTCCGGGTCAATATTCCTCGCCGCCTTGCTTCATGCATGAGCTCGACCCGGAATTCCGGACGCCCCTATCCGATTGGACCGACGTGAGACGATGGCGCAAGGCCGAGCGCGAGCGGCTGATTGCGGCGCGCCTCGCTATCTCGGCTGACGCGCGGGCGGCAATGTCGCAGCGCATCGGCGAAAGTCTCGACACGTTGATCGGCGACATCGCCGGCCGCATGGTCAGCCTCTACTGGCCGTTCCGGGGCGAGCCGGATCTGCGCCCATGGATGGCTTCCGTCAATGAGCGCGGCGGCCGTACCGCACTGCCTGTTGTCGTCGAGAAAGGCCGGCCTCTTGTCTTTCGCGCTTACGCACCGGGCGACCGGCTGGAGAAGGGCGTCTGGAACATTCCGATCCCTGCTGAAGGCGACCCGGTGCTGCCCGAGGTCGTCATTTCACCGATCGTCGGCATCGATCCGAGACAGTACCGGCTGGGCTATGGCGGTGGCTTCTTCGACCGCACACTGGCGGCGATGCCGTTCAAGCCGCTGGTCATCGGTGTCGGCTACGAACTGCAGCGCATCGCTACCATCTACCCGCAGCCGCATGATATCCCGATGGACCGGGTGGTGACGGAGGCGTTCAAGGCCTAGGCCAGTTCCGGCTTCATCCCCACCGCCGTCCGGTCGACGATCTCGCGCAAGGCGAAGGATGAATTGATCTTCGTCACATGCGGCATCGCCGACAGCCATTCTTTATGGATGCGCTCATAGTCGACGAGGTCTTTTGCTGCGATGCGCAGGATATAATCGTATTCGCCCGACATCAGGTGGCAGGACAGGACATTCGGGCAGCGCTTTATCGCCGCCTCGAAATCCGACAGCGTCTTCTCGAATTGCCCCGACAGCGATATATGCACGATCGCCGTCATCTGGTGGCCAAGAGCGGCATTGGAAAGCCGGGCGTGATAGCCTCGGATGGTTCCGGATTTCTCCAGGTTGTCCAGTCGCCGCGAGCAGGCCGACTGCGACAGGCCGACTTTCTCGGCAAGCGCCGCGTTGGGTATCCGTCCATCCTTCTGCAACGTTTCGAGAATGGCGATATCGATCCTGTCGAGCGGCATTTTCCGGGATTCCTGCGACAATCCAGCTATTTTGCGCAACGATTATCGAGCCGTGCCCTTCTGCGCAAGCGCATTCGCAAACACTTACGGGAGGATTCGTGGTTCACTATCTCTAAACAGGGAACGTGCCTCAAAAGGGCCGGATCAGGAGGAGAAGAAGATGCGCGTCGGCTGCCCCCGGGAAATCAAGAACCACGAATACCGCGTCGGCCTGACGCCGGGCTCGGTCCGCGAATATGTCGCGCATGGCCACGAAGTGCTGGTCGAGACCGGCGCCGGCGCCGGCATCGGCGCCGACGACAACGCCTATCGCGCAGCCGGCGCCACCATCGCCAAGACGGCCGCCGACGTGTTTGCCAAGTCCGACATGATCGTCAAGGTCAAGGAGCCGCAACCCGACGAATGGGTTCAGCTCCGTGACGGCCAGATCCTCTACACCTATCTCCATCTCGCGCCGGATCCGGAGCAGACCAAGGGCCTGCTGGCCTCGGGCGTGACCGCCATCGCCTACGAGACCGTCACCGACGACCGCGGCGGCCTGCCGCTGCTTGCGCCGATGTCGGAAGTCGCCGGCCGCCTGTCGATCCAGGCCGGCGCCACCGCGCTGCAGAAGGCCAATGGCGGTCGCGGCGTGCTGCTCGGCGGCGTGCCCGGCGTGCTGCCCGGCAAGGTCACTGTGCTCGGCGGCGGCGTCGTCGGTCTGCATGCCGCCCGGATGGCAGTCGGCCTTGGCGCCGACGTCACCATCATCGACCGCTCGATCCCGCGCCTGCGCCAGCTCGACGATATCTTCGGCGGCCGCGTCCACACCCGCTACTCGACTGTCGAGGCGCTGGAAGAGGAATGTTTTTCGGCCGACATCGTCGTCGGCGCCGTGCTGATTCCAGGTGCCGCCGCGCCGAAGCTCGTTTCCCGCGAGATGCTGTCGGGCATGAAGAAAGGTTCGGTGCTGGTCGACGTCGCCATCGACCAGGGCGGCTGCTTCGAGACCTCGTACGCCACAACTCATGCCGTGCCGACCTATGAGGTCGACGGCGTCATTCACTATTGCGTCGCCAATATGCCGGGTGCAGTGCCGGTTACTTCGGCCCACGCACTCAATAACGCAACGCTGCAGTACGGCCTGCAGCTCGCCGACAAGGGCCTGAAGGCGCTGATCGACGATCATCATTTGCGCAACGGCCTGAATGTCCATAAGGGCAAGATCACCAACCGCGCGGTGGCCGAAGCACTCGGCTATGAGTTGGTCGAGCCGAAGGCCGTTCTCGCCGCCTGAACCCGCCGCTCAATCCTCTCCCGACCGAGCCGCCGACACCCTCGGCGGCTCTTTTTCCACAGCAAATTTCACGGTTTGCGATTAGCTGACCGGCTTTGCCCGTTTTACTTGTAATGTGTCTTTCCTGTGGCTTTTTTGTTACAGCCGCCAGCATGGGCAGGTGCTAGACGGCTGGTGGGTTTTTCAAAAAGGTAGGGGCAATGACCAGCAAACGATTAGCAAAATCTCTTCTTCTTGGCGCAGTTTCCGTCCTGGCGCTCGGATCGGTTGCTCATGCCGCCGACGCGGTTGTGCCGGTCGTCGAGACGTCGGCCTTCAACTGGAGTGGCATCTATGTCGGATTTGGCGTTGGCGCCGGCGTCAATGTCCACGAGCTCAGCAGCGATCTGGTTCCTGGCTTCTCATTCAACGGCATTGGTGGTGAAGGCGTATACGGTGAACTGACCGTTGGGTACGACTATATGGTGTCGCCGCGCTTCCTGATCGGCGGACTTCTGGATGCCCATGCCGGCAACATTGAAACCACGCTTGATGTTGCTGGTTTCGATGCTTCGGTCCGCGAGACCTACGGTTTCGACGCTGGTTTGCGGCTTGGTTACCTCTTCACGCCAAACACTTTGGGCTATGTGCTCGGCGGCTATTCCTGGCAAAAATACAAGTTCGACACGAACGCTGGTTTTGATTTCGATTGGGACCAGAGCGGCTACTTCGTCGGAGCTGGCGTTGAAACGGCCATCAACAGTAACTGGACCATCAAGTCAGAATATCGCTATACCCGCTTCGGTACTGAAAACATTCTTTCCGAGTTCGATATACCGGACGGCGTCCTCGACACGGATACGTCGCGGCATACGTTCCAGGTTGCGGCCAACTATCGCTTTGGCGCCCAGAATGGTGGCGTCGCCTCTTTTGAGGCTCCTGCCTATAATTGGACCGGCTTCTACGTCGGCGGCGCCGCCGGCGCGGGTGCGTCGGTGCATCAGATCGACGTTCCGCCGGCTGGCGACCTCGAGTTCAACGGGATCGGTGGCGAAGGCGTGTTCGGCGAATTGAACGTCGGCTACGACCATGATTTCGGCAGCTGGGTCGCAGGCGTCATGGTGGATGCCCGCTACTCCGGCATGACTTCGGAGTTGGAAGTTCCGGGCGGATCGATCAATCTGGATACAGATTACGGTTTCGATGTACTTGCCCGTGTCGGCATGAAAGTCAACGAATCAACCCTCGCCTACGTGCTCGGTGGTTACAGCTGGCAGCACTTCGATCTGAACGCGTCTTCACCCATCGGCGATATCCTCGATTGGGACTCAAGCGGCTTCTCGGTGGGTGGTGGTCTGGAAACGGCCATGTCCAGCAACGTGACCGTCGGCCTCGAGTACCGCTATTCGCAGTTCTCCGAGAAGGATTTTTCGTCGGATCTTGGGCTGCCGGACGATACTCTCACCTCCACGCCTTCGTTCCATACCGTCCGCATCGGTGCGAAGTACAAGTTCAACTAGAACCGCCCAGACAACAGTCAAAGCCCGCCGGTCATTCCGGCGGGCTTTTTCTTTGGGCGGAAGAAATGCGGGGCGGACAGCGCGGGCAACAAAAAAGCGGAGCCAAAGCCCCGCTTCCTCTGATGTCGAGACTTCCCGCCGGTTCATCCGCGGTCGGCAAATCGATCGACAATCAATTCCGTAACGCGACAATGCGACAGGCGTACGACAGCTGCGATCGATGAATACCGCCCGAATCGTCACGCGCGCTCGATACGGCACTGGTAGCAATTGTTGCGCGCCGAGCGGACATGCACATAGGCAATCTCGTCGCGTTCGAACAAGGTCTCGGCCCGCGCCGCGATGGCGCCCGTCGGAATGACGCCGCCGCTGCCATAGACGATGCGGTCGTCCCTGCCGTAGCCGCGCACGATGTAGTCGGCGCTTTCGAGCATTTCTGGAAGCGCCTCGGCTTCGGCAGCGCGCTCGCATTCTTCGGCATGCAGAAAGATCGGACCGGTCTCGGCGTAGGGCTGCAATTCCGGGAATGGCCGGTAAGCCAGGACGAGATAGGCTTCTCCAGCGGCCACGTTCTTCAGGCAGTGGCGGCAAGGCACGCCGTCACCGTCGGATATTTTCCGCTCTGGTATCAGGCCATAGGCGTCCGGCGCGCCGCGCTGCAAGGCTCTGACATCTTCCGTAGGCAAGGCTTTGAACTGGATGGCCATGGCGAAATCTCCGGTGTCGTCGACCGAAAATTACGCCGCTGCGCCAGCGTGACCCACCCGATTCCTGCCAATTTGGATCATTCCATCAAGGCGTCGAGACCGCGCACCAGTCCCGTGATCTCCTGTACCCGCCTGATAGCGAGCAGCGTGCCGGCCACGTAAGGAGCAGCGGACGAGCCGGCGTCGTGACGAATGGTCAGCCGCTCGTCGGGCAGGCCGAACAGCGCCTCACAGGACAGGATGTAGGAAGGCAGGCGAAGCGCATGCACCTGCACCCCCTCGCCCGTACCGACCGCCGCACCGCGGGTTCCCGGCACACCCGAGATCTCCGAGACCGGCCGCGCGGTCGAAGCCTTGCGGACATCGGCTAGCGCTTCGGCAAGCTCGCGCGCGGTGCCGGACGGCGCGTCGGGTTTCTTGGCGCTCGCATAGTCGATCACCTCGACATCCGGCACGTATTTCGCCGCCACCAGGGCAAACCGCTTCATCAGCGTGGCGGTGATTGAAAAATTGCCGGCTGCAATGACGCCGACACGATTGGCGCGTGCTGCAGCGTCGATCTCGCCGAAATCGGTCGCACCCAACCCCGACGTGCCTATCACAACGTGCCGTCCTTTTTCTATGGCCAGCAGCGCATGGTCTTTCACCAGATGCGGCTTGGTGTAGTCGACCAGCACGTCCGACGGCACCTCCAGCGCCTCGGCCAAAGAGGCGGAAACGGTGATGCCGTTGGCCGGCATGCCAACCAGCAGGCCGGAATCCTGCCCCGCGCTGCTGCGTGACACAGCCCCGGCCAGTGCCATGTCGCCTTGCGCCCCGATCGCCGGAACCAGCGCCTTGCCGACCCAGCCGGTCGCACCGGCCATCACAACGCGTATCGTCATCGTTTGGTCCTCCATTACCATCGAGCCTTGACCGACAGCGATATGTAAAGAGCGCGGCTCGTTCAAGCCCGGCTCTTTTCCGGGTGTTGATCCAGACCGCAGTGACTGAGCCTGATTCGAAAATCGCAGTGGCGAGTCAGATGATGGTGTCTTCGAGAACCGGAGCGGAGCGGACATTCAGGTCCGTGAGCACCGGAAGCGCAGAAGACGCCTTCAGATGGCCGCCAATGCGGATTTCGGACAGGCTCAGCGGATGAAGTCGTCGAAGCGGCGGAGCGTCACCCGGCGATTGCGCCAATTCTCGTTCTGCGTCTGCACGAGCAGGAATTCCTCGCCGTAACCGACGGTTTCCAGTGTATAGCCCGGCACGCCGAATTCGCGCACCAAGGTGCGCCTCAGCGAGGCGGCGCGCTGTTCGGACAGGATCTGGTTCGATTGGAAGGAGCCTACCGCGTCGGTATGGCCTTCGATCAGCACGCGGGCGCCGGGGTCGCGCCGCAGGATGCGCTGAAGCGCATCGGCGATGTTTTCGATCTTGCCATATTGCGATTCGGAGATGGCCGCCGAGCCAAAGGCGAAATTGATCGACTGGATATCGATCGAACGGGCCATGCGCCGCAGGTCCGGCCGCCTCTTGAATTCGCGGATGGTGACGCGCTGGTTCGGGCGCAGCTTAACGCGGGGCGCGGCCTCGAGCTGACGCTCGATCGTCGCCGCCGAAGGCGTGGTTGCCTGAGCGGCGGCAAGGGTCGGCATGGCGAGGGCCGCAACCAGCGCGGCGGCAAATGTGCGTCGGGTCAGCATGTCTTTTCTCCTTCGGCCTCGGCCGCATTGATGGTGCCGGCAAGATGGCGAAGATAAGCTGAAGCATTGATGAACAATAGGTTCAGTTTGCGGAGAAAATCATGGCCGCATGACACTGGCCGCACGCTCGGCGAAAGTCATTGGATGCACGATCTCCTTCTTTTGCGCGACCGGTGCAAAGCCGAGCTTCTGGTAGAGCGGCAATGCCGCCGGATGGTCGAGCGTGCAGGTCTGCACCGTCACCCGCCTTGGATCGTGCGACCAGGCGGCGGCGATCGCCGCACCCAGGAACCAGCGGCCGATGCCTTGGCCGGTCGCGTGCTCCATCATGCCGAAATAGGCAAGTTCCACTTCTTCCGGCAGATGCGGCTTTAGGTCAAAGAAACCGGCCGGCGACCCATCGAGATACAGCACCCTGATGTCGCGGTCCTCGCGATGGATGCCTGCAGAAAGCTCCTCGTCGCTCAGCCTCAGCACGTTGACCCAGTGCCATTTGCGGCCTACCCGATCCATCAGGTAGCGGTAGAAATGCAGCGGAATGTCCTTGGTCTTCAGCAATGCGATCTGGCGGTTGTACGGCACCGGCGGCGAGTAGGCCGGCGGCACATGCATTTCGAGAAACGTCACCGTGACCTCGATGTCTTCAAGCGCTCCGTTTTCCATCACTGTCGATCCTTGCCCGTCACGACGGGCGTATCGCTAAGCCCACCCCATTCCGTCCATGAACCGTCGTAGAGCCTGTTGTCGGTATGGCCAAGCGTCTCGAGCGCCAGCGTGATCGCCGCCGCAGTGATGCCTGAGCCGCAAGAGGTGACGACCGGCTTCGACAGGTCGATGCCGGCGTCCTCGATCACCTTGCGCAGTCGGTCTTTCGACAGCAGCTCGCCGTTCTCGGCAAGCGCCGAAAACGGCACGTTGTGCGCGCCGGGCATATGGCCTGAGCGGACGCCGGCGCGAGGCTCCGGCTCGGTACCGGCAAACCGGCCAGGCGAGCGCGCGTCGGCGATCTGGCTTTTCCCGGTCTCGACGATACGGCGCATGTCGGCCAGGCTGGCGACGCGGGCGGCATCGAAGTCGGCATGAAACACGCAAGGCGCGATCTTCGTCGGCTCCGCCGTCACCGGCCGTCCAGCCGCTTTCCAGCGGTCGAAGCCGCCGTCCAACACGTAGACCTGGAACACCCCCATGACACGGAACATCCACCAGGCGCGCGGCGCCGAGAAGAAGCCCGGACCGTCATAGACCACGATGGTGTCGTCGGCCGAAATGCCCATGGCGCCGACATATTGGGCGAAATGCTGCGGCGACGGCAGCGTGTGCGGCAGTGGGGAATCGGGATCCGAGATCGCATCCTGATCCAGGAAACGGGCGCCTGGAATGTGCGCTGCGTCATATTCGGCGCGCGCGTCGCGCTTCTGCGCCGGCAGATACCAGGACGCGTCGACGATGGTCAGGCCAGGCTCGCCGAGGCGCTTCTGCAACCAGTCCGCATCGACGGTGAAAGGGCTGTCTTCGGCCATTCTTCTTCTCCTGCCCGCCTTTGACAATCTGTTTATCAGGCCGGCGGCATCGGTCCAAAGCGTATTCGGAAGCGTCGGTTCTCGCGACCCTTCTTCTCGATCTTGCCGATATGGATCTCGCCGACTTCTCCAGTGCTCTTCACATGGGTGCCGCCGCAAGGCTGGCTGTCGATCGAGGCGTTCTCGCCAATGCAGACCAGGCGGATCTTGCCCGTGCCGGCGGGTGGCCGAACATTCTTGGATTTCACCAGCGCCGGATTGGCCGCCAGTTCCTCGTCGGTGATCAGCCTGACAAAGACCGGGTGGTCGGCCCGCACCAGTTCCATCAACCTGGCCGTCACGTCTTCCCTGGTGAAGCCGGCATCCGGGATGTCGAAGTCGACACGGCTGTCGTCCTCGGAAACCGAGGCGCCGGTGATCGGGAACGGGCAGACGACGGTGAGCAAATGGCAGGCTGTGTGCATGCGCATCAGCAAATGCCGCCTCTCCCAATCGACGGCGAGCTTTATCGGTTCGCCGACCTCAAGCACCGCCTGCTCAGGCTGCGGCACATGAATGATCTCGTCTTTGGTCTGACCGGTGATGGTGGCGGCAACAGCGATCAGGCTGCCGTCGTCGCGTTCGAGGGTGCCCGTATCGCCCGGCTGCCCGCCCGACGTGGCATAGAAGATCGTCCGGTCCAGTATTATGCCGCCACGATCGTTGACGGCTACAATCGTGGCGTCAGCCGTCCTGAGATAGGCGTCGTCGCGAAACAGCGCTTCCGTCCTGTAAGCCATCACGCGACCTTTTCGAACGGCACCGAAATTGTGCTCCGCTGTTCCATCCAGCCCGGTACCGGCAGCTTCTTTTGGCGCAGGAATTCCGGGTTGAACAATTTCGACTGATACCGCGTGCCGTAGTCGCAAAGCACGGTCACGATGGTGTGGCCGGGGCCCATTTCACGCGCCAACCGGATCGCGCCGGCAATGTTGATGCCGGTGGAGCCGCCGACGCACAGACCCTCCTCCTGGATAAGGTCGAAGACGATCGGCAGTGCATCCTCGTCCGGAATCTGGAAGGAGAAATCCGGCGTGAACCCTTCCAGATTGGCGGTGACCCGCCCCTGCCCGATGCCTTCGGTGATCGAGCTGCCTTCGGATTTCAGCTCTCCGCTGGTGTAGAAACTATAGAGCGCCGCACCCAGCGGATCGGCGAGCGCGATCTTGACGTCCTTGCTCTTGGACTTAAGCCCGAAAGCGATGCCGGCCAGTGTTCCGCCGGAGCCGACCGCCGAGACGAAACCGTCGACCTTGCCGCCGGTCTGGGCCCAGATTTCTTCCGCTGTGGTGCGGGTATGGCCGTCACGATTGGCGACGTTGTCAAACTGATTGGCCCAGATCGCGCCGTTCGGCTCGGACCGGGCCATCTGCTCGGCCAGACGGCCCGACAGTTTCACATAATTGTTGGGGTTCTTGTAGGGAACGGCAGGCACCTCGATCAGCTCGGCGCCGAGCAATTTGATCGTGTCCTTCTTCTCCTGGCTTTGCGTCTCGGGGATGACGATCACGGTGCGGTAGCCAAGCGCCTTGGCAACCAGCGTCAATCCGATGCCGGTGTTGCCGGCCGTCCCCTCGACGATGACCCCACCCGGCCTCAAGAGCCCGCGCTGCTCGGCATCGCGGATGATGAACAGCGCGGCACGGTCCTTGACCGACTGGCCCGGATTCATAAATTCGGCCTTGCCCAGGATCTCGCAGCCGGTTTCTTCCGAGGCTTTTTTGAGGCGGATCAGAGGCGTATTGCCGATCGCTTCGATCACAGAACGAGGCATGGAGATTCCTTTATGCTTGCGGCGGAACCCTAGAAACCCGAAGCTTCGGTTTCAAGGCAAGAATTTGCCTGGTCCAGCGGCATTTCTGGGCTGCAATCTCCTAAAATAGACCTTGCGTTCCGCCATTCATTGAAGCTCCCCGTTGAAAAGCGCTCTTTTAATTCGATTTCTTCACCGCTAGAGCACAGGCTAAGAAAAAGTCGCAGGGCATAGCATGACACTCTATCGGGCCAACCCGAAGCACGGCGTCGCCTGGATAACGGGCGGCAGCAGCGGCATCGGCCGTTCACTGGCCAAGGACCTCTCGGCGCAAGGCTATGCCGTCGCGGTGACGGCGCTCGACGAGGATCCGATCGACACGCTTGTTGTCGAGACGGCGCAGATGCCGGGCCATGTCACGGCCTATCCTTGCGACGTCACCGATGAGAGACGCATGGCAAAGACGGTCGCAGCGATCGAGAAGGATCTTGGCCCGATCGTCTTGGCCGTCTTCAATGCCGGGAGCTATATTGCGACCGCCGGCGAAGACCTCACCGTCCGTGGATTTCGCCAGTCCTTCGATGTCAATTATTTCGGCATCATCAACGGCCTGGTGCCGGTCATCGAACGCATGCGCGTCCGCGCCCGCGGCCATATCGTCCTGGTCGGTTCGGTCACCGCTTATTTCGGCTGGCCGACCACGGCCGCCTATGGCGGGACCAAGGCGGCGGTCAATATCCTCGCAGAGGCGCTGAAATACGATTTCGACAAGATGAACGTCCGCATCCAGGTGATAAATCCGGGCTTTGTCGACACCCCGCTGACCGAGAAGAATTTGCTGCCGATGCCCGGGTTGATGCCCGTCAATCGCGCCTCGCGCCGCATGGCGCGCGGCATTAATTCCGGCGGCTTCGAAGTCACCTTCCCGCGCCGCTTGAGCTGGGGCCTGAAGCTGCTCAGAATCCTGCCGAGACCGTTCTGCCGATGGGTCATCAGCACCACGACCCGCTGGAAGGCGCGTCCGCTGAATTTCGACCGCAAGCCGCCCAGCGAATAGCCCGGCCATCAAGTTGGCGATCCCGCGGGCGGGACGTCGTTGCCTGTTTGCCATCGCGGCCATAGGTTGAGAATTGTTGCGTGGAGTCTGCGATGGGGCGACGAATCGTGCTTGCGGTGTTGGGTCTCGCCATCATTCTTTTTCTTGCCTTCGTGCTTGGCCCGCGCGTCCAAGCCGACACCACGATCCGCTTCGATCCTTCTGTGATCGGCGATGACCCGCAAGCCTATCTGGCAGGCAAGGAGGCTGCCGTACCGGGCATCTACGACGGGCTGGAAAAGGAAATCATCTGGGCCAATCCGATGGTTCATGCCAGGACGCCGCTGTCAATCGTCTATATCCACGGCTTTTCGGCGTCGAAGGGCGAGGTTCGTCCGCTGCCGGACGAGGTGGCCGACCAGCTCGACGCCAACCTTTATTACACCCGCCTCACCGGCCACGGACAGGGCGGTGCCGCGATGGCCGAAGGCAGCGTCAACGCCTGGATCAACGACTACGAGGAAGCGCTCGCCATTGGCCGGGCGATCGGCGACAAGGTGATCGTCATCGCCACCTCGACCGGCGGCTCGCTGGCAGCCTGGGCTGCGACGCAGCCGGGCGCCTCGAACGGGGTTGCGGCAATCGCGTTCATCTCGCCGAATTTCGGCGTCAAGGCTTCCGGCGCCGAACTCCTGACCATGCCGTGGGGCCGAGAGATCGCCGAGCTGGTCGCCGGCAAGCAGCGCAGCTTCGTGCCACGCAATGCCCTGCACGAGAAATTCTGGACCTACCGCTATCCGATCGCGGCGACCCTGCCGATGGTGGCGCTGACTGAGCTTGCCTACGGCGCGCCGGTAGAGAAGGCGACCATCCCTGCCCTCTTCATCTTTTCGGATTCGGACAAGATCGTGCGGTCCGACCGCACCCGCGAAATTGCCGGGCGCTGGGGCACCGCGCACGAACTGGTGCCGGTCGATGATACCGGCGATCGGGACAACCACGTTATCGCCGGTGACGCGCTGTCGCCAGCAACCACGGCTTTCCTCGCGCAGCGCATTGTTGTGTGGGTAGAGGCGGTGGTGAAGTAGATCTCAGGCGAAAAAGGCGACCGAAGCATCGTCCGATCGCCTTTTTCAATTGTGAGCAGCCGAGCCGAGCCCGACAGGCTCGGCCGGATGCACTATCTGATTACGCAGCCCGCGCTGCTGGCCGCTTGCCGCCGAAACGACGCTTGTTGTTGCCTTTGAACGGCTTGGCGCCTTCCGGCTTACGCTCGCCGGCGAAGGCCTCGCCGAAGCGCTTCTTGCCGAAGCCGTTGTTCTGGCCACCTGGCCGCCTGCCGTCGCGACGGCCATTGCGGTCGTTGGCCGGCTCGAAGCTGCGCTCGTTCTTTTCGGCGGGATTGCGCTGCGGGTCGGGGCTGCCGAGATGGTCGGCAACGATCGGCAGCTTGGTGCGGATGATGCGCTCGACTTGGCGCAGCTTGCTGTTCTCGGACGGATCGCAGAGCGTGATGGCGATGCCGTCCATGCCGTTGCGGCCGGTACGGCCGATGCGGTGGACATAGCTCTCCGCCTCGTCCGGCAGGTCGAAATTCACCACGTGGCTGATGCCGGGCACGTCGATACCGCGCGCTGCAATATCGGTCGCCACAAGAATGCGCACCGAACCCTCGCGGAAATCGTTCAGCGCCTTCTGGCGAGCGTTCTGTGACTTGTTGCCGTGAATGACGGCGGCCTTGAAGCCGTCGCGCTCGAGGTCCTTGGTCACCCTGTCGGCGCCATGCTTGGTGCGCGAAAAGATGATGACGGACTTCATTGCCTCGTCGGCGAGCATCGTCGACAGCACCTGGCGCTTCTGCTTGGTGCGGGCAAAGACGACGCCCTGCACGATCTCGGCCGCAGCTGTGCTCTGCGGCGCGACCTCGACGCGGATCGGATTCCTCAGCAAGCCTTTCGCCAGCTCGGCGATTTCATTCGGCATGGTCGCCGAGAACAGCACCGTCTGACGGTCCGGCGCGGTTGCCCTGGCGATGCGCTTGACGTCGTTGATGAAGCCCATGTCGAGCATGCGGTCGCCCTCGTCGAGCACCAGCCATTTGGTGTCGGCAAGCACGAGGTCGCCCTCGCGCACCAGGTCGGTCAACCGGCCAGGCGTGGCGATCAGGATGTCGACGCCGGGGGCAACCTTCTTCACCTGGCTGAAGCGCGAGACGCCGCCCAGCACCAGCGCGGTCGAGACATGCGCGCCCTTGGCCAGGATCTTGATGGTATCTTCGATCTGCACGGCCAGTTCGCGCGTCGGCGCGAGAATCAGCGCACGAGCGGTCTTCGGCCGGCGCTTGGTGCCGAGCCCGATGATCTTCGACAAGATCGGCAGCGCGAACGCCGCGGTCTTGCCCGAACCGGTCTGGGCGATGCCGAAAATGTCACGGCCTTCCAGCTGCGGCGGGATCGCCTGGGCCTGGATCGGCTTGGGATCAGTGAAGCCGGCGCCGTGGGTGGCCTTGAGCAGCGCGCCGGTAATTCCAAGTGCTGCGAAACCCGAAAGTTCCCCAGTGTCCTTACCGGCCAAAGTGTTTTCGTTGGTCAAAATATTCTTCTTTCACGCGGCTCCTGGCCGCAAACATCAGTGGCGGCAGGGCGCAACCTGCCGTCGAAAAATTCTCATGGAACGACAAGGCGGCGGACATAATCGTCCGCGCGGCTGCGCTGTCGTGCCCGCATGCATCATGCCGCGGGGCTTTTTCGCCGCCTTGCCGATCTCGGAAAGAGGGAAAACAGACGCAACCAGTCTCATTCGTCGAGAAGGCCGGATACTCCCGGCCCAAGCGCCTATGTCGCCGCATATGGCCCAGTTCGCCGCGAAATGCAAGGGGCGTTATGTTGCAGCGCAGCGAAAGCCATGGCGAAGCGGCGCTTGCGCTCCCCTGCTGCCATGATTACCACAAATCAGGCTTTCCGTTTTTGGGGATCGAGCGATGAAGGACGTGCTGAAGGAACTCGAGCGCCGCCGCGACATGGCGCGCATGGGCGGCGGCCGGGCCCGCATCGACGCTCAGCACAAGAAGGGCAAGCTCACCGCGCGCGAACGCATCGACGTCTTTCTTGACGAGGGCTCGTTCGAGGAGTTCGACATGTATGTCGAGCACCGCTCGACCGATTTCGGCATGGAGAAGACCAAAATCGCCGGCGACGGCGTCGTCACCGGCTGGGGCACCGTCAATGGCCGCCCGGTCTATGTCTTCGCCAAAGACTTTACCGTGTTCGGCGGCTCGCTGTCCGAGGCCCACGCCGAAAAGGTGGTCAAGGTGCAGGAGATGGCGCTGCGCAACCGCGCACCGATCATCGGCCTCTACGACGCCGGCGGCGCCCGCATCCAGGAAGGCGTGGCAGCACTTGGCGGTTATGCCGAGATATTCCAGCGCAATGTGCTCGCCTCCGGCGTTATCCCGCAGATTTCACTGATCATGGGCCCTTGCGCCGGCGGCGACGTCTATTCGCCTGCCATGACCGACTTCATCTTCATGGTGCGCGACACGTCCTACATGTTCGTCACCGGGCCGGACGTGGTGAAGACGGTCACCAACGAAACGGTGACTGCCGAGAGCCTCGGCGGCGCCTCCGTCCACACGTCCAAGTCCTCGATTGCCGATGGCGCCTACGACAATGACGTCGAGGCGTTGCTGCAGATGCGCCGGCTGGTCGATCTGCTGCCTGCCTCCAATACGGCTGATATCCCCGAGATCGAATGCTACCAGTCGGTCACCGATCACGATCTGTCGCTCGACCGGCTGATCCCCGACAACGCCAATAAACCCTATGACATCAAGGAGTTGATCCTTAAAGTTGCCGACGAGGGTGACTTCTTCGAAATCCAGCAGAGTTTTGCGAAAAACATTGTCACCGGCTTCGGCCGCGTCGAAGGCCGCACGGTGGGCTTCGTCGCCAACCAGCCGATGGTGCTGGCCGGCGTGCTCGATTCCGACGCCAGCCGCAAGGCGGCGCGATTCGTGCGCTTCTGCGACTGTTTCTCGATTCCGATCGTCACCTTTGTCGACGTTCCAGGCTTTCTGCCCGGCACCGCGCAGGAATATGGCGGGCTGATCAAGCACGGCGCCAAGCTTTTGTTCGCCTATGCGGAAGCGACCGTCCCGAAGATCACCGTCATCACCCGAAAGGCCTATGGCGGCGCTTATGACGTGATGGCGTCAAAGCATCTGCGCGGCGACATGAACTATGCCTGGCCGACGGCGCAGATCGCGGTGATGGGCGCCAGGGGCGCGGTCGAGATCATCTATCGCAAGGACATCGGCGATGCGGAGAAGATCGCAGCGCACACAAAGGCTTACGAGGACCGTTTCCTGTCACCCTTCGTCGCCGCCGAGCGCGGCTATGTCGATGAGGTGATCATGCCGCATTCGACCCGCCGCCGCATTGCGCGCGCGCTCCGCATGCTGCGCAACAAGGATATGCAGAACCCCTGGAAGAAGCACGACAACATTCCGTTGTGAGACGCTGATGTCGCGCCTGGTCCTCTACACGGGAGAGCACTTCGGCAGGTTTGCCGTCCTGCTTTTTGGTCTGCCGCTTTTCTGCCCGGTGCTCCTCTGGCTGCTGCTCGTTGACCGGCATCCGCTCGCGGCTATCGCGGCGGTGTTATTGCCGTACCTGCTGCAATGCTGGCTTTCGTTCTGTTAATTGGAGCATTGTTTGCCGGTTTTCGGCCTAGCAGGGTGGAAGGTATTACTCGGGACTCGGCGCCAAAATTGTGGGCAGTGTGGGAAAGCGTGGCTGGCAAACATCGCGCCAGCCAGACGACGATTGTGCTAAGCAGTGATTTGAACGCCAGCATTGGGGAAGAGCGCCCGTTTCTGGGTCTGCTTGGCCGTCGGGCGATCTTGACCGTCGGTATCCCGTTGCTTGCCGTGACCGACGAAAAGGCATTTTCGGCAATCCTTGCTCACGAAAACGCTCATCTGAAAAACTGGGACACAAACGGCGGTCTCAATCTTGCCGAGCTCGACAAAAGCTTCGATTTGATTTTCGAATATGCTCCTCCCGGAAAAACAGTTTCCGGCAGCCTGTTTTACTGGATGCTGGCTCCGCTGTCGTACTCTCTGGAACGCGAAGGAATACGGTTATCGCGACGAGCGGAAATCGATGCCGATCGTCATGCGGCAATGTCAGGCGATTCGCACGAAACGGCGCGCGCCCTGCTCCTGATCGCCGCAGCCGATAAGTTCTTCGATGATCGGGTCTACAATCCGCTCAGCGTGAGTTGCTTGGCGCGATGGCACCGCCTCGCCCGCCGCTCGATAGAGTTCTGGCGGTGTGCAGCGACTTGTCGAGCACGAGCCTTCTGCAAGAATATGCACTGAAGGCCTGGGACGCCCCCGATAACGAGAAGGCGGACCATCCACCATGGTCGGAACGTCTGGCTGCTCTTGGATATAGCTCCGTTCCAACGATAGAGCCGGTTTTGGTTCCTGCCCTGTCGAGCCTGCTGAGCAATGAAATGGTCGGAGAGCGAGTTCGCCATTTCGACAGTGAATGGACATCGAAAATCGCCGATTATCTCGATCGGTAGGCGATCCATTTGGATTTTTGGGACGAGGTACCGGTCACTCCGCTTCCGCCGCGCCGAACCCCGCGCCCATCGTCGCGCGGACGACGCCCGACCACGGCGTGGCATGATTGTCGATGCGCATCTGGAAGATAAAATAGGTCGGCGAGCAGAAGCCGATACCTTTCACCCTGCCGATACCAGGCGTATCGGGCGGTAGCGACTGGCACATATAATCCTCACGGCAGAAATGATCGGCCGAGCAGGCCGGCCGGTTGCCGCGGTTGACCGCGCCGCCTAGGCACTGGTCGAAATTGTTGGTCGCCACGCAAATGTCGAATTTTTTCCCACCAACCAGCCCGCAGATCTCGTTCGGCATCGGCTTGCCCGGCTTGAAGGCGGCAAAGGCACGATCCTTGTCGTCGCAGCCGCGATAGGCAATGCCGGCCGGCACGCCGATCTTCGGCGGCCGGCAAGTGTAGGCGGTGCGCGAAATGTCGGTCGCGAAGGCAGCGAACTGGCCTGATATGCTGTAGCGGTCATTGAAAGGCTGCCCCGGGTTGCTGGTGATCGAGCCGGTCAGACATGGATGGCCGGAAAACATCTTTTCGCTGTCCTTGGGCAACAAGCATTGCGCCTGCTTCGTCCGCACGCCGGATGCAGTCGCCAGCGCCGTGCAGACGGTGCCGCCGTCGCATCGCCAGGTCGTGCCGAAGCCGGCCGCATCCTCCGGCATCAGACACGGCATCGCCACCTCGGCCGGCAGATAGGCGACCTCGTCCGCGGCCTTCCATGCAGCCGGCGGCGCGAAGGACAATGGGCGGAATCGGTTCGGCTCCTTGCCCTCTGCGGTCGCGCGCAGCCAGGCCTCGCGTCGCGGCATCTCGGCATGAAGATGCGGCGAGATACCGACCTCGATGCGGTTCAGCGGCGAGGTCGTCTTGTCATCGAGGCCGATGAAATGGAAACCAGCGGTCGAACCAGCTTGATGACAACCCTGGCAGGCGCCATTGTCGAGCCGCTCGACCAGCGCTTGCGGCGTGCGCACCAGCTTCAGCGCGGAATAGTCGAGCCCAGAAAAATCCGCGGGCTGGAATAGCGGCGTGAACGGGTGATTGGCCTGCCTTGCGCTGCCGAAAGTCGACCACGAGATGACCTTCTTCGCCAGGAATTCATGCGGGATTTCGTAGACGCCGAGATCGACCGCCGCGAGATTGGCGCTGATATAGTCGGCGAGTTTTGCTTTCAGCGCGGCGTCGTCGGCAAGCCGCGCCGCGTCGGGCGTGTTTTCCAGCGACTTTTCGATGACCGTCTCTCCATCGATGCCAAAAATCCGCATGAGATAGGCGGCCTGCCCGCCGAATTCGGTCTCCTGGCCGGAGGGAAAGCGCACCACCTGGGCGTTGAGCTCGAGCTGCTTGAAGCTCAGTCCGGCCTTCTCCAGCGGCCCGCCGATGAGCCAGCCGGTATCGACGGTCTCGTCGAGCTGCGGCGTCCAGCGCCCGGCAACGCCGACGCAGCCGCCGTCGGCGTCCGGCGCGGCGCTGTAGATGGCATTGAAGTTGAACGGCAGGCGCGAGGCCAGAACCCTGCCGTTTTTCTTGAAGCTGTAGGCAAGGCGGTAGATAAAACGCACCTCGCCGCAGCGCCCGTCGCCTCGTATTTCGGCGAAATCACGCCGATCGAGCCTATTGACGACACCGACCAGCCGGAAGCGCGCGGCGTCGGTCTTCAGCCAGCGCATGTCCATGACGCGGCCGACATTGCCGTCGGTGACTTCATAGAGCGGCCGCCCGCCAGCCTTCATCTCTGCCCGCAGCGCGGCGACGTCGTTCGCAATCGTTTCGACGATCTGGTGATAGGCCGGCGCCTTGTCATAGAGCGTCCTCAGGTCACCCTTGCCATCGACGCCGAAAATATCGTCGAAGCCAAAACCTCTAGCGTCGAGGGCGGCGAGCACGGCCGGATCGTCGACGATGGTCACGGGACCTTCGGCGTGCGCGGTGTGCGCCAGGAAAACGGCGACGAAGACTGCGGCAAACAGCGCAAACCCGCGGTTCATCGAGCAGTCACCTCGTTGCGACATTCGGCAAGCTCGCGCAGCACCGGCACCAGCGCCAGCGGCAGGTCTTCGGCGATCAGCCCTGGTCCGAAACGGCTGCCGACCTCAGCATGGATCCAGACCGCCGCACAGGCGGCTTCGAAAGCCGGCATGCCTTGCGCCAGGAAGCCGGCGATGATGCCCGACAGCACGTCGCCCGAACCGGCGGTGGCCAGCCATGGCGCACCATTGCCGTTGATCGCTGCTCTGCCATCGGATGCCGCGATCACCGTATCCGCGCCCTTGTAGACGACGATGGCGCCGGCGCGCTCGGCGGCAGTGCGCGCCTTGGCCAGCTTGGACAGATTCTTGCCCCCGGCGATGTCCGGAAATATCCTGGCGAATTCGCCCTCATGCGGCGTCAGCACCAGCGTCGGCGCGTTCGAACGACGGGCGGCGTCGAACAAAGCGTTCGGCGCATCGCGAAACGAAGTGATGCCATCGGCATCGAGCACCAGCCCGTCGACCCTGCCGTCTTGCCGCTGCCTGTTGGCCAGCACGCCAAGGGCAAAATCCCGTGTCTTTTCGCCGACGCCAAATCCGGGGCCGAGGACGAAGACCGACGGCCGGCGGCTGCCGATGAATGCCTGTACGTCCGCAACGCTGTCACTCTTGTGCAGCATGATCGAGGTCAGATGCGCGGCGTTCACGTGCATGGCGTTCGCGGGCGCGAGTACGGTCACCGCCCCTGCCCCGCTTCTCGCCCCGGCCAGCGCCGACAGCCGCGCCGCACCCGTCGCATTCGGCCCACCGGAAAAGACACCGACATGGCCGCGCTTGTATTTATGGGCGTCGACGGTCGGAACCGGGAAATTCCCTATCCAAAGCGGCGGGGTGTTCTCAAAGGTTCGCGGTTCAAGCTGCGCAACGATCCCGTCGCCGATGCCGATATCGGCAAGCACCAACTCGCCGCACATCTCGCGCCCAGGCAACAGCAGATGGCCGGGCTTTTTTCGCGCAAACGTCACCGTGATCCGGGCGTGGAATGCCTGGCCGAGAACCTGGCCGCTCTCGCCTGACACACCTGAGGGCAGATCGACCGCAACGACAGGCAGGTTCAGCTCTGTCGCGACCTCGACCGCCTTGGCGGCATCGCCGGACAGCGGCTTGGACAGCCCTGCCCCATAGAGCGCGTCGACCAGGATCGCTCCTGCCTCGGCGGCAAATTCCGACAGCGGCCGAGGCCTGACCGGGCATTCCGAAGCGGCGAGCGCCGCGTCGCTGCCGGCTTTGGGGAAGCCGGATGCCCACATCAAGACGTCGACGGCGCTGTCCTGAAGAATGCGGGCGACGACATATCCGTCGCCGCCATTGTTGCCGGGCCCGCACAGTACGTGTACGCGTCTGGCAGCCGGAAAACGGGCGAGCACCACCGCAGCGACCGCGGCACCTGCATTGCGCATCAGGCCAATGCCGTTGAGTGGTCCGGCGGAAATCGTCAACCAGTCGGCCTCAGCCATTTCGGCCGGAGACAAAATTTCATTGTTCATGGATGCCGATCCGCATTGGCTCAAGCCCGATCCCTGTGGTCAAACCCCGATCCCTGTGGTCAAACATTGTCCAGTTTTCGCTTCGAAGCAAACGGTGATGAGATGGCACGATCTATAAGCACATTGTTAGGGACAATGGCTTCTTCGAAGCACAAATGCTCGCGAAATGCTCTGTCTGCCCAATTATTGTGCGGACGGAAGCGCCGACAATGTGTAGGTTCCCAGTATCCATGACGCATCCAACACGGCGAATGACGCGAATTTATCCCCCGACGCGGCATGGCATCGAAATCGCGTGATACCGCTTCGAATCCCCTCAAATTGGCACAGTTCGTGCTTGAAGGAGGCGCAAGCGGGGCTCACAACCCGTCTTTTTTGGCAGTGGAGGCCACTTTTTACATGAAAAAGATCGAAGCGATCATCAAGCCGTTCAAACTAGACGAAGTGAAAGAAGCGCTTCAGGAGGCCGGGCTGCAAGGCATCACCGTTACGGAAGCCAAGGGTTTTGGCCGCCAGAAGGGCCATACCGAACTCTATCGCGGCGCTGAATATGTCGTGGATTTTCTGCCCAAGGTGAAAATCGAGGTCGTGCTCGGCGACGACGCGGTCGAAGGCGCGATCGAAGCCATCCGCAAGGCCGCCCAGACCGGCCGCATCGGCGACGGCAAGATCTTCGTCTCCAACATCGAGGAAGTTGTACGCATCCGCACCGGGGAAACAGGGATGGACGCGGTCTGAGCTTTCTGATTTCAGATCATCTCCTCGAAACGTCATCACACAGGGAAACATGACATGACGACAGCCAAAGACATCATGAAGCAGATCAAGGACAACGACGTGAAATTCGTTGACCTGCGCTTCACCGATCCGAAGGGCAAGCTGCAGCACGTGACGATGGATGTCGTTGAGGTCGAGGAAGACATGTTTGCCGACGGCGTCATGTTCGACGGATCTTCCATCGCCGGCTGGAAGGCGATCAACGAGTCCGACATGGTGCTGATGCCCGATACCGAGACAGTGCATATGGATCCGTTCTTCGCACAGTCGACCATGGTTATCCTGTGCGACATCCTCGATCCGATCTCCGGAGAATCCTACAACCGCGACCCGCGCGGCACCGCCAAGAAGGCAGAAGCCTACATGAAGGCGGAAGGCATCGGCGATCAGATCTTCGTTGGCCCGGAAGCCGAGTTCTTCGTGTTCGACGACGTCAAGTACAAGGCCGATCCGTACAACACCGGCTTCAAGCTCGACTCCACCGAATTGCCGTCCAACGACGACACCGACTATGAGACGGGCAATCTCGGCCACCGTCCGCGCATCAAGGGCGGCTATTTCCCGGTGCCGCCGATCGACTCGGCGCAGGACATGCGCTCGGAGATGCTGACCGTGCTCGCCGAAATGGGAGTGCGCGTCGAGAAGCATCACCACGAAGTCGCCGCTGCCCAGCACGAACTCGGCATCAAGTTCGACACTCTGGTCCGCAACGCCGACAAAATGCTGATCTACAAATATGTCGTGCACCAGGTCGCCAATGCCTACGGCAAGACGGCCACCTTCATGCCGAAGCCAGTCTTTGGCGACAACGGCTCGGGCATGCACGTCCACCAGTCAATCTGGAAGGGCGGCAAGCCGACCTTCGCCGGCAACGAATATGCCGGCCTCTCGGAGAGCTGCCTGTTCTACATCGGCGGCATTATCAAGCACGCCAAGGCCATCAACGCCTTCACTAACCCGCTGACCAACTCTTACAAGCGTCTGGTGCCGGGCTATGAAGCGCCGGTGCTGCTCGCCTATTCGGCCCGCAACCGCTCTGCCTCCTGCCGCATTCCATTCGGCTCGTCGCCGAAGGCCAAGCGCGTCGAGGTCCGCTTCCCCGATCCGGGCGCGAACCCCTACCTCGCCTTTGCCGCCATGCTGATGGCCGGCCTCGACGGCATCAAGAACAAGATCCATCCCGGCCAGCCGATGGACAAGGATCTCTACGACCTGCCGCCGAAGGAGCTGAAGAAGATCCCGACCGTCTGCGGCTCGCTGCGCGAAGCCTTGCAGAGCCTCGACAAGGACCGTGGCTTCCTGAAGGCCGGCGGCGTCTTCGACGACGACCAGATCGACAGCTATATCGAGCTCAAGATGGCCGAAGTGATGCGCTTCGAAATGACCCCGCATCCGGTCGAGTATGACATGTATTATTCGGTCTGAGCGGATCGGCCAACGGACAAACAGAACCCCGCCGGAGCGATCCGGCGGGGTTTGTTTTGATCAAGCTGTTGGCGTCGCATCTCTGCGTCGCAGCTGAGCGGCTGACTTCGCTCGGGAAAGTACATGCGCCCTTTTGTGGAGTGTAGTAGCATCGTAGAATGTGGGGGGGTAACGCATGGCTTGGGAATTCTCCGATATTCCGGAAGTCGTTGTCGACTATGTTCGCGGCGTCTTCGCAGCGGCAAACGACAAGGTTTCGAGAGCAATGGACGTACACCCGTCCATGCACGAAGAGTCCTTTGACCACTTGCTCATCATGGAACTGACAGCCGCGTCCCCTGCGTTCTTTGCCAACGAACGGATAGGCGTTGCCATCGAGTCGCATTGGCTTGGAGGGCGATGGATGTGGCACCGGTGGGAGATTGCCGACATGGCTTTTCTTCATCATTCTGCGGCGGCATGGTCATCTCCAAACACGCAAGGTTGCGTTGCTCCAGACGAAGCGACTTTATTCGCGCGAGATACCGGTGCCAGAACTGGAAAGAGCCGACTTCGAAATTGGCATCGGACGGATCGCCGACCGCACCGACCCGTCACGGCCGCTCAGCACCCGTCGCCAGTTCACCTTCGACGGTGGGTGTGTGTACGGCGCTATCCATGCGGGCGATCACCAGATGGATGCGATCGACGCCTACTTCGATGACAGAGGCATCCCGGTCTATTACGGCTTCTACAATCCTACGTCGCTGCCCTACTCGGCCGAGTACCCGGCGCTGGTAGGGAGCGCTCTTGTGGCCGTCAACGCGGTCGGTTGCCGTATCCTTCCATCGGCGATCGTGCATGGCGTCCTCTCGACGCTTCCGGCTGGACGATCGCCCACAGTCGATAACCTCGTCGTGAACCCGCCGATCGACCCTGCGGACGCCGGATCGTCACGCGGGTGGCGGCTGGAGCGCTTCGTCGCCGATGAGGTTCTGCGGTGCTGCCAAGGGCGGCTATTCGAGGATGCGACAGACCCGAATCTTCGAAACCTCCTTTACGCTCGGTCAGCTCCAATCCAATCGGCGATCACCATCACAATCGATCTGGGATCGGAGGGCTGAAAATGGCGGTACAGTTAGTGGTGAGACCGCCGAACACGTTCACGAAGGAAGAGCGGAGTGCCTTCGTCGAACTGGTCAAGAAAGACCCCCAAGTCAACAAAGCCACTCTTCCCGGCTTTGTTGAGAAGGCGCACTTCCTAGCTTGCCTGTATCTCGACGGCGCACTGGTCGGAACGAACGCGATGAAGAGCAACCCGGACTATCAACGGACGCTCGAAACACGCGCTGGGGTTTCGCTGCTCGATGCCGAATATTTCGGCGAGGTCGGCTATCTCCACATCGCGACCGGAAACCGAGGCGCGCGGTTGGGTGACATCCTGTTGCTAGGCACCTTTGCTGCCATCAGAGGCAAAGGGCTGTTCGCGACCATCCAATCCACAAACGTCCCATCGCGCCGACTGTTTGAACGATATGGGTTCACACAGGTTGGAAAGTCGTGGCCGTCAAAAGAGGTGAAAGATCAGGTGAACCTCTACGTGCGACCGTCGCGGTAGCAAGCGCCGTGCTGTTTCCGCGCCGCAAGATTATCTCGATGCTTCGCGAACTCGGCGACAAACTACCTGCCGAAGAGAGACGGAAGCTCGCGAAGGCACTCGATAGTTGGGACGCCAACGAAGCAATAGGGGCAACATGGGAACTCGCGGTGCTATGGGCGACAGCTTCTACAATCGGAGCAAAACCCCATCCCATCCGGGTGAAGAACCAGAAGCAACCCGATGGTGAGATTGATCTAGACCTAGATCGACCAGTCATGTTCGATGTGAAGTCGCTATCCGGAGACACGTTCACTTTCAAAGAGCGGTTGGATAAGGCAACTCAGAAAATCGAGGTCCTATCCAGCACAATCGACCCTCAGTTCAGCGGAACGATTGAGGTCCGCTACTTCGAATGGAGCACGTCGAAATACATACCACGTCAACCTGCAACAATCGACGACCCAACACAGAGCAAAGCATTCCGCGAACAGCTAAAGGTCTTCCTGCTCGACAAGATAAGTGAGAAGGTCATAATTCGTATTCCGAGCGTAATCACCGCGAGTTTTGAAAAGAGAAAGTGGAAACGCCCTTACTTTGGCTGGAGTTGCTCTATTCCCGATAACCTCCAGAAGATCAAAAATAACCAAAGCGACTACGCCATTGTTCGGGCTCGCGAGCAACTGATTCCATTCAGAAATTCTCACTATACGGGGCTGATATTGTGCGACGGCGGAAACTCAATGTTCTCCGACCCGCGCCGGTATACGGGACTAGGGCAGACAGCCGCCGATATGTTTCACCACATTGTCGAGGAATCGGGGATCGATTTCCTATTCACAGTAGGATGCAAAGACGTGCCAGCACCAAATTCGGGCAGTCTCATCGCCCTCACCGCCTCCTCCAACAATGTGTCTGCCACCTCCATTGAACCATTCATGCGGAACGGTCTCCCACCGAAGGTTCAGTCCGCCATTGTCAGCGAGTTCAAGCGGGCGTTGAATCAGATACCGCCGACGCTCCGCAAGCCGCATTCAATAAAATCGATCATGGAACAGGACCAGCGATGGCAGAGAAGATGGACGCCTCGACTTGGCACCTCGTGGTCCTTCCGGAATGGAGTTACGGGAATGAAACTGTCTGCCCGCACGCTTATCGACTTGCTAACCGGGAACATTTCGGAAGCGGATAGGAGCGCCTTGCTCCTCGGCAATATGAAGGAGACGCTATCAGACGGGAAGCGTTGCATTCGTGACGTGCGCTTGGAAAGTAAGGGGGACGACTTCGATGACGACTATATCGTGATCGAATTCGATGATGATCCGACACGGCGTTCGTTCTCGGACATCGCCAAGGAAAAAACGAGCGCTGGGCGAAAAGGATCGTCTTCGCCACAGCAGGACGAGAAGTAGCCTCGGCTAGTTCTAACCGCGTCGGCGGCAAATCGTTTCTAGTCGAAATCTGGCTAGGAATCGCCGCCTCGCATTCTGCGACATGTCCGATTGCCACGTCAGAAAACAAAAATGACGCGATATGGGGTGTGAAGGTGGACCATCCGCTAACTACCTTGATTCTATTACTCTATCTTACTTGAACGCAATTCGACATGTATTATTCGGTCTGACCGGATCGGCTAACGGACAAACAAAACCCCGCCGGAGCGATCCGGCGGGGTTTTTGTTTGCACTGCCATCTCCTGGCAAAGCCGGCATGACAAGAAGTGGTCACGGCGCAGACGCGGGCGCTGCGGCGTGAGGAATGCTCAGGCAGCAGCCTTCTTCTCGGCCGTGCTCACGCTAGCGATCGTCTTCAGGATTTGCGAGGCGATCTGGTAGGGGTCGCCCTGCGAGTTCGGGCGGCGATCCTCGAGATAACCCTTATAGCCATTGTTGATGAAGGAATGCGGCACTCGGATCGAGGCGCCGCGGTCGGCGATGCCATAGCTGAACCTGTTCCATGGCGCGGTCTCATGCTTGCCGGTCAAACGCTTGTCGTTGTCCGGCCCGTAGACGGCGATGTGATCCATCAGGTTTTTGTCGAAGGCAGCCATCAGCGCCTCGAAATAGTCCTTGCCGCCGACTTCGCGCATATAGGCGGTCGAGAAGTTGGCGTGCATGCCGGAACCGTTCCAGTCGGTGTCGCCGAGCGGCTTGCAGTGGTATTCGATGTCGATCCCGTATTTCTCGGTGAGGCGCTGCATCAGGTAGCGGGCCATCCACATCTGGTCGGCGGCCTTCTTGGAGCCCTTGCCGAAAATCTGGAATTCCCACTGGCCCTTGGCTACCTCGGCGTTGATGCCTTCGTGGTTGATGCCGGCGGCTAGGCAGAGGTCGAGGTGCTCCTCGACGATCTGCCTGGCGACGGAGCCGACGTTCGAATAGCCAACGCCGGTGTAGTACGGGCCTTGCGGCGCCGGGTAACCGCTTTCGGGGAAGCCGAGCGGGCGGCCATCCTTGTAGAAGAAATATTCCTGCTCGAAGCCGAACCAGGCGCCCTCGTCATCGAGGATGGTGGCGCGCTTGTTGGAAACATGCGGCGTCACGGCGTCCGGCATCATCACTTCGCACATGACGAGCACGCCATTGGTGCGCGCGGGATCCGGATAGATGGCGACCGGCTTCAGTACGCAGTCGGAGCTGTGGCCTTCAGCCTGCTTCGTCGAAGAACCATCGAAGCCCCACAACGGAAGCTGGTCGAGCGTCGGGAACTCGGCATATTCCTTGATCTGCGTCTTTCCGCGAAGGTTGGGAACCGGGGTGTATCCATCGAGCCAAATGTACTCGAGCTTGTATTTCGTCATTCTAGCCTCTCGTTGCTTTGATCACCGAACCCTGGACGGCGCCGGCGTGCCAGCCACCCTGCAGCCGACCTTGCCGGATTATTAAAAAGCAATTCGTGTGCCATTCTCACCAGCGAAGGATGCGACAAAACTGACGCCGAATCCCGACAAATTCGTCGTGCCGTCACCGCAATGCGTCCGGAACAATCACAAGCATGTTTTGTATAAATAATAGGCAGATACTGATCTTTTTATAATCATATTGCCTAACTCGATTGCAGAACCTATCTTCGGGCAAGATTGAATCGGCAAGGCTCTGCAGAAGAAAGGAGACCGACAATGGAAATCACTCCTACCCGTCAGTCGGCCAAAATCCTGATGTTCCCGGTGGCGGCGCGCGCTTCTGCCTCAAATTTAAGCGGAAAGGCTAAGTTCGCGGCAGAACTTGCCTCATTGCGCAACCATATGGATTTCGGAAGCGGTTGGTATCACGAAGCGGCCATCGAGGAAGCGAAACAGGACAGGAAGAGCTAACCCTTCCCTCCCACCGCTTCTGACGAATTGCAAAGCCCGGCGCGATCACTCGCGCCGGGCTTTTCATTTTTGCTATCAAGCCAAGATCAGGTCTTGGCGTGCAAGTTCGTTCCCAGCGTATCCCTGACGAAGATCATACCGATGATCAGCGACATCGCCGCGATCACCACCGGATACCAGAGGCCATAATAAATATCGCCCTTATAGGCGCTGAGCGCGAACACCGTTGCTGGCAGCAGGCCGCCGAACCAGCCGTTGCCGATGTGATAGGGCAACGACATGCCGGTATAGCGGATGCGTGTCGGGAACATCTCGACCAGGATCGCAGCGATCGGTCCGTAGACCATGGTCACGTAAAGGACCAGGATGAACAGGATGCCGATAACCTTTGCCCAGTTGACCTGTGCAGGGTCGGCAAACATGGCAAAGGCGCCTGCTTCGGGGATGTTGTAGACGCTGATCTCGGGCGCTCCCGCCGCGGCCTCATCGGCCGTCAGCAGCTTGTCCTTGATCGCCTGGTCGGCCGCAACCGTCGTCTTGTCTCCGGCGCGGATTGCGGCAGCGTCGAGCTTCAGTTCCGGATTGGCCGCGACAAACGCGTCAAGCTTTTGGTCGGCGACCTTGGCCGCAGCACGCTTCAGCGGATAGCCGCCGCCCTGCAACGCAATGTTGATTGCCTTCTTGAACGCGGCGTCGCTTGAAGTTGCCTTGTCTGCGGCCGCCACGGCGTCATAGGACGTCACCGTTTCGGTACCGATCTTGACACTGGCCGCGGTCCCCGCTGCCGCTGTCGTGACAATGTCATAGGGGACGGAGCTCTTGGCAAGGAAATCCGTCGCGATGTCACACGACGTGAGAGGCTTGCGTGTTCCAGTCGGATTGAACTGGAACTTGCAGTCGCCAGGCGCAGCGGTAATCGTGGCACGGGTGTTTTGCTGCGCGGTGGCGAGCGCCGGGTTGGCTGCCCAGGTCAGTGCCTTGAACAGCGGGAAGGTGGTGACGATCGCCAGCGCCAGGCCCGCCATGATGATCGGCTTGCGGCCAATCTTGTCGGAGAGCCAGCCGAACACGACGAAGAAGATCGTGCCGAGCGCCAGCGCAATGGCGATCATGATGTTGACCGACTGACTGTCGACCTTGAGCACGTTCTGCAGGAAGAACAGCGCGTAGAATTGCCCATTATACCAGACCACGGCCTGGCCGGCAGTAAGGCCGAGAAGCGCCAAAATGGCGATCTTGGCATTTTTCCATTGGCCGAACGCTTCCGTCAGTGGTGCCTTGGAGCCCTTACCTTCGTCCTTCATCCGCTGGAATGTCGGCGACTCGGCAAGCGACAGGCGAATCCAGACCGAAATGCCCAGCAGGACAGCAGAGACCAGGAACGGTATGCGCCAGCCCCAGGCCGCGAAGTCTTCCTTACTCAGCGAATTCTGCACGATCAGGATGACGATCAGCGACAGGAACAAGCCGAGCGTGGCCGTCGTCTGGATCCATGACGTGTAGAAGCCACGACGGTCGTCGGGTGCGTGCTCGGCGACGTAGGTCGCGGCACCGCCATACTCGCCACCGAGCGCCAGGCCCTGCAGCATGCGCAGCGCGACCAGGATGATCGGCGCCGCGATGCCCCAACTGGCTGCGCCAGGAAGTATGCCGACCAGGAAGGTCGACAGGCCCATGATCAGGATGGTGACGAGAAAGGTGTATTTGCGGCCGACGAGATCGCCGATGCGGCCGAACACCAGCGCACCGAACGGGCGCACGAGGAAGCCTGCGGCGAAAGCCAGCAGCGTGAAGATGTTGCGCGTTGTTTCGGGATACTGAGTGAAGAAGGCAGCGCCGATCGCGGCCGCCAAGGTGCCGTAGAGATAAAAATCATACCATTCGAAAACAGTGCCGAGTGAGGAAGCGAAGATGACTTTCTTCTCTTCCCGCGTCATGCCGCGGCTTGCTCTGCCGGCGGTCGCTGCCATTGCCATGAATTCGTCCTCCCGTGACATCTCGCTGTGCTTGATGCTGCGCGGTGTCGTGCCTCTGGACACGAACTCGGGCAGCAATCGCCGCGAAAAATGACAGAAAGCGCCGCCCAGAGGCAGCCCGCCTTTGGGATTATGACTTTGGTCCAATGCATCGGCCCGAAGATCGGAATCGATCTTCGGGCCGATGCATTGATTCAAAGTGTTAGAGCGTACTTTGTGCGTCCAACTGGACGCATGTCGCCATAACGTGCAACGCGGGCGGCGTTGCGATTAGGGTTTGAGTGCCTCGAGAAGACCGACGGCCGCCACGAAATCGCGCTTGCGGGCCGAGCGGCGGGCGACAGCCTCCGCGTCATGGCCCCAGTGCTCGGCCTGCCAGTCCTCGTCGACATGGCCGGCAGTCCAGGCGGCGTCGCCGTCGATCTCGCCGAACTCGACGGCCAGCGCCAGCAGAGCCGATCCCGTCAAAGACGTCATGACATGGATGGCCGCCAGTCGTAGCGGATCGGCACGCTGGGCAAGATGAACCCCGAGCACCGCGATGCTCTCGCGCGGCTGCTCGACATGGATCACCCCTTCGGCGAGGTGAAACCGGGCGCCAAGCGCGCTCCGCGCCCAGTCGATGATGGGATCCCAATGTTCGTTCTGACGGTCGACCAGCCCTTGCGGGGTCTCGGCGCGATAGCAGAGCAGGTCGGACGAGGCGAAGCGCAGGACGTCCTCCAGTACCGCCTGCGGGTCGCTGGCGACGCCGTCGATGGCTGTATTGACCAGACGCATGACCGGCATTGTCACCGGGTCGATGGTCTCACCTTGCGCAGCGAACTCGTCAGCGACCAGAGCGGCCGCTTTTTCGGTCGGCAGCACCAGCAGCGCCTTGCCCGGCGTGCGAACCGGCTTGCCATCGAGATGAACGGCAAAACCAGCTTCGGCCGGTGCGACCGAGACGGCTTTGTAGAAGCGTTTCGGCAGGTGCGTCTTCATCTGGATCTGGGCACGGCGTACCGGATCCGGATCGGAGAGCTGCTTTCCCGCTTCGAGGTCGTTGAGAATATCGCGCATGCCGGAGCCTTTCATCCGGGGATCTGTTTTCGGGCCGGCCGATTCACAATGATCAGGCCGGCTGCGATGAGGCCGAGTGCCAGGAAAATACGGACGGTCAGCGGCTCGTTCAAGAAGATGGCGCCGCACAGCACGCCGAACACCGGCGACAGGAAGGTGAAGCTCGACAGGCCCGATGCCGGATAGCGCCGCAGCAGCCAGAACCAGAGCACATAGGTGAAGGCGACGATGTAGACCGCCTGGAAAAGCAGAGCCAACGTCGGCAAAGCGGCGAATTCGCGGACGGGCGGCCCGGCGAAAGGCAGCACCAAGGCGCCGACCACGGCAGCGCCGGCCAATTGGTATAGCAGCATTTTCTCGGCGCTCGTTTCCGCCAATTTCGTCCGCTTGATGACGATGTAGGTCAAGGCCCACAGAATGCCGGCGCCAAGACTGAGCAGATCACCGGTCAGTGTCGCACCATTGTCGGCGCTCAACTGGTCGGAGAACACCGCGACCAATCCAGCGAATGCGAGCAGAAGTCCGACGAGCCGGCGCGCGGTGATGCGTTCGTTCAGCAGGAAATGCCCGCCGACCAGTACCCAGAACGGCATGGTGTTGACCAGCAAGGTGTTGCGCGCGACGGTCGTCTGTTCGAGCCCGACATAGAGAAACAGGAACTCGAGACCAAAAAGCGCGCCCGCCAGAATGCCGGCGACAAGCGTTCCGTCGCGGGTAAAAAGCACAATGCCGCGCCAGCGACACCAGACGAGAACGCACAGCCCGCCAATGACCGACCGTGCGATTGACAGGAAAACGGGATCGTAGCCGGCATAGGAGATTTTGGCAGCGACGTAGTTCAGCCCCCAGGAAAAGGTCAGTCCGACCATGATGGCGGCGGCGGCAGCGTCAACGGAACTGCGGCGATCCATTGCGGTTGCTGCGGTCATTGCTTCGATTGGCTTTCTAGCTTCGCGAGCAGCGCTTTCAGCACTTCGGTATTTTGCCTTACCGCTTCAGTGTTCTCACGGCCGATTTCGGCCATCGACCCCTGCCGGGTAGCAACGCGGCGCATATAAGCGAACCAGACGACGAAAATCAGGATGAACGGCAACCAGTTCACCAACTGACGAACGAGCGACGCCTCATCCATGGTTTACTCCCTCCCTCATTTAGTCCTCGGCGCTGGCGTCGTCGAAGCCGATCAGGTTCCAGCTCTGGCGCATATGCGGCGGCATCGGTGCGGTGACGTCGATAAAACCCTTGTCGGGATGCGGGATGACGATGCGGCGCGCGTGCAGGTGCAAGCGGTTCTGCATGCCGCCGGGGAAATCCCAATTGGTGTCGGCCTCGAAATATTTGGGGTCGCCGATGATCGGGCAGCCGATGTGAGCGGCGTGGACGCGAAGCTGGTGGGTACGGCCTGTATAGGGTTCCATTTCCAGCCAGGACAGGGTCTGCGCCGCCTGTTCGACGATCCGGTAATAAGACACCGCGTGGTCGGCACCCTTTTCGCCATGCTTGGCGACGCGAACGCGGTCGCCGTCGGGTGTCGGCTCCTTGATCAGCCAGGTCGAGATCTTGTCCTCGCGCTTCGGCGGCACGCCCTTGACCAGCGCCCAATAGGTCTTCTTGGTCTCACGCGCCCGGAACGCCTCGGCAAGCTTCATGGCGGCGAGCCTGGTGCGGGCGACGACCAGCACGCCTGACGTGTCGCGGTCGAGCCTGTGCACCAGTCGCGGTTTCTCGCCCTTCTGACTGCGCCAGGCTTCCAGCATGTCGTCGACATTGCGGGTAACGCCTGATCCACCCTGGACGGCGAGGCCGGCCGGCTTGTTGAAGACAAAGACTTTAGGATCTTCATGGATCAGCATCTTGGCCAGAACGTCGGCGTCGCCCTGGTTGCGGATCGAGTGACCGGTGAGCGGGCTCTCGCCCTTCTTGTCCACTTCGAGCGGCGGGATGCGAACCGTCTGGCCCGGCTCGACGCGGGTGTCGGCTTTCACCCTGCCGCCATCGACACGGATCTGACCGGAGCGCAGCAGCTTCTGCAGATGGCCGAAGCCAAGACCCGGAAAATGGGTCTTGAACCAGCGGTCGAGCCGCATACCCGCCTCGCCGGCCTCCACCGTGATCTGTTCAACGCCTGCCATAATTCCAATCGCCGTTTCGCGAGCATGCAACGGCATTCACCGGCACCCGCAACCTCACATTCGATCATTCGTTATCGGTTCCATATTGCAGAACCTGAACTTTCTCCAGTGTGATCAAACCACTTGTCATGATTGTTTCAAGGACGGGCAGGAAAGCGGCTATCTTTTCCTCGTCATCGACGATCTCGATCACAAGGGGCAGATCCTCCGACAGACGGAGGATCTTCGTGGTGTGAAGCCGGCTGGAATGGCCGAACCCCATCGCCCCGCGCAGGACGGTCGCGCCGGCAATCTGCATTTCGCGGGCCTTCAGCACAATCGCCTCATACAGCGGACGGCCGTCTGCTCTGTCGTTCTCGCCGATGAATATGCGCAGCAACTGCGCCTGTCTTGGTATCTTCATTGCCTGGATCCTCTCAGCCGGTTGAGGCGCACTGCAAGGATGTGGCCAAGCCAGACGGCGGCAAGCCACGTTACCACGGAGATCGCGATATTGAGCGCAGCCGCCATAAGCTTCCCGCTTTGCGCGAGGGTGAGCGTTTCAAGGCTGAAGGCGGAGAAGGTCGTCAGGCCACCGCAGAAGCCGGCCATGAAGAACTGGCGCTGCAACGGGCTGGCGAAAACGCGGCCATCCGGCCCCGTCAATGTGGCATAGAAGCCGATGAGGAATGAGCCGACAATATTCACGAGGAGCGTGCCGAATGGGAATCCATTGCCCCACAAGGCAGTGCTCGTCAGCGAGGCAAGCGCCCGCAGCACGCCGCCGATCATGCTGCCTGCGGCCACGGTCGCATAGATCCGAACCGCTTCGTTCGTTTTGCGCCAGCTAATGAGGCGCGCCGCATGCTCTGCTGCGGCGGTGTCCGTCCCGCCGGAGCGGAGCTTCCGCGGGCTGCTCATGGCGCCCCACTGCCAATCAGAAGACTTCCTGCGGCAAAGCCCAGCGTCACACCACCGAGGCTCAGAAAGACCGAAAGCAGCACATTGCCACCGGCGCGAAGCCATTCGCCCTCGCGCGCCAGTGCCAGCGTCTGCAGGCTAAAGGAGGAAACCGTGGTGTAGCAGCCGAGGCCGCCGGTTGCGGCAAAGGCCCAGATGGCGGGCACGCTGTCGCGCGCCACCGCATGTGCAACGACACCGATCGCAAATGCCCCCGAAACGTTGACGACCATTGTGCCCCAGGGAAAGGTCTCGCCGACCCGGCGGGCGATGAAGCCGGACAGGAAGAAGCGGGCCATTGCGCCGATCGCGCCACCAAGACAGACAAGCAACAGATAATACATCGTGCTCCCTCGCGCCGGTCACGCTACAGTGTCACGCGGCTCCGACCTTCTTCGGCTTGCTGGAACTGATCATCTTCCAGTTCTTGTAGAACATGGCATTGATGCGCTCGACGCTGACCGAAACGATGGCGAGGAGCGTCGAGATCAGACCGGGAAACGGCGACGGGCGAATGATGTCCATGAACACGCAGTAGCGGCGCCCGTCATACTCGTTAACCGAGCGATGAAGCAGCGTGTCGTCGAAGATGAATAGCGGGTTCTCGTGCCAGTAGTTCTTGGCGTTGCCGCACTCGACAAACACTTCCGATTTCACCGGGATGAGGTTGTAGAGAATGCGCAGGCTGAGTCGGAGCGGGCCAAAGTGCCAGGACGTCGATTCCCTGCCGCTGAACACAGAGACGGCAATCGTCTTGATGTATTTGAAATCCTTGTTGAATTTGGCGACATTGTCTATTTTGTGTTTGCCATACCACTGATAGACATACATGCCGCGCCGACCACTGCCGAAATTGGCGTCGATGTCGGCGATGATCTCGTCCTTGCGCGCCTTGAAGACGTCCAGGACCTCGTTGACCTCCCGCTGGTAGTCCGGAGGAAACTGGTCCAATTTCCAGACACCGCGGTTTCTATAGCACAGCAGATCGACCAGCAGATTGAAGGGCGAAAGCAGCCAGGTGAAGATGCCGTTGCCTAGGAAATAACCACTGAACAGGGCCCAATTCTTGTTGTCGTTGCGCAACACGTCAATCAGGCCGAGGACGATGAAAATCGTCGTCAGAATGGGAATGAAATAGAAGCCGAGCGCCAGCAGCGGGATCGCTATGGCGAACTTCCGAAGGGTTTTGCGAGATTTCTTTGTCATTTTTCCAGGCGCCAGGCGCGATTCCGTTCTGAATATCGTCGGTACGTTTCTGGCCTGTCCGCCGGCCAAAGGCGCATCTTGATAGGGTTTTTTATCCCGCAGACAACGGCGATCACACCAGTGTGCGATCGGCGACTATTTTTCCCGCTCGCTGCGCAGCTTCGCCCAATAGTCCAGCCTCTTCCTAATATCGCGCTCGAAACCGCGCTCCGGCGGATCATAGAATGTGCGGCGGCCCATCTTTTCCGGAAAATAATCCTGTCCGGAAAAAGCGTCCGGCTCGTCGTGGTCGTAACGGTAGCCGGCGCCGTAATCTTCTTCTTTCATCAGCTTGGTCGGCGCGTTGAGGATGTGTTTGGGCGGCAGCAGCGAGCCGAACTCCTTCGCCGCCTGAGTGGCGGCCTTGAAGGCGGTGTAGACGGCGTTGGATTTGGGCGCGCTGGCGAGATAGACGGTGGCCTCAGCGAAGGCGAGCTCGCCCTCTGGCGAGCCCAGGTAGTCGTAGGCATCCTTGGCGGCATTGGCGATGACCAGCGCCTGCGGGTCGGCCAGCCCGATATCCTCCATCGCCATGCGCACCAGCCGGCGGCCGAGATAGAGCGGATCCTCGCCGGCGTCGAACATGCGGGCGAGATAATAGAGGGCGGCGTCGGGGTCGGAGCCGCGCACCGATTTGTGCAGCGCCGAGATCAGATTGTAGTGGCCGTCCTGGCCCTTGTCGTAGATCGGAGCGCGGCGCTGGACGATGCGCTGCAGGCCCTCGGCGCCGAACACCTCGCCTGACTTGGCGGCGCGCCAGACCTCTTCGGCCAGCGTCAGCGCCGCGCGGCCATCGCCATCGCTCATGCGGATGAGCATCGCCCTCGCCTCGTCGTCGAGCGGCAACGCCCTGCCCTCGGTCTCCTCGGCACGCGCCAGCAGTCTTGCGATGCTGTCCTCACCGAGCGAATGGAAGACCAGCACGCGCGCGCGGGATAGAAGCGCCGCGTTCAGCTCGAAGGACGGGTTCTCTGTCGTGGCGCCAACCAGCACGACGGTGCCGTCTTCCATGACAGGCAGAAAACTGTCCTGCTGGGCGCGGTTGAAGCGATGGATCTCGTCGACGAAGAGCAGCGTCTGACGGCCGTTGGAGCGGCGCAGCTTCGCCGCCTCGAACACTTTCTTCAGGTCGGCGACACCGGAAAACACCGCCGATATCTGTTGGAAGGCAAGGCTGGTTTCGCCGGCAAGCAGCCGCGCGACCGTGGTCTTGCCCGTCCCGGGCGGCCCCCAGAAGATCATCGAGCCGAGCGAGCCGGAGCCGATCAGCCGCGTCAGTGCGCCGTCGGGCCCGGTCAGATGCTCCTGGCCGACGACCTCGCCGAGGTTCTTCGGGCGCAGCCGGTCGGCCAGCGGCCTGCCGGGCGGCGCCTTTTCCGGTTCATCGACACTGAACAGATCGGCCATGCACTTCGTTTCGTTGGAGCGCGATCTCGTCCGAAGGATCGACGCTCGGGCTCAGTAACGCAACACCTGGCGCAGTATCTGCCCGCCGCGCTCGACGGTAAAGCGCCACCAGCGCGTCTCTTCCATGGCTGCCTGTTCCAGGGTCGCGGCGGTATCGATGGTCAAGCCATTGACCTCGCGAACGATGTCGCCCGGCTGGAACCCGAAATCGGCTGCGGGCGAACCCCGATTGATGTCGACCACCGTAACACCCTTGACATCGGTACGCATGCCGAGCCGCTGGGCGAGCCGGGGCGACAGTTCCGCAACCTTGGCACCGGAAAACGGGCTGCGACCGCGCAGTGTCACTTCCGCGAGTTTTGCACCTTCCGGCGCGCGCTCCAGCGCAATCTCCATCGTCGCTTGCTGGCCTTTGCTCAGGACGGCGAAGCTTGCGTTGCTGCCGATCGACAGCGTCGCCATCCGGTAATCCAGCGCCTCGATACTCTCGACCGGCGTGCCGTTGAGCGACTGCACGACGTCGCCGGGCTTGAGCCCCGCCGTGGCCGCCGGCCCTGCTTCTTCGACGGACGAAACCAGCGCCCCGGTCGGGGTCTCCAGACCGAGCGATTCGGCGATCTGCGGCGTCACGCGCTCGAATTCGGCGCCGATATAGGGCCGCTCGAAGAAGTCGCGCCCGGCCTTGGCCGCATCTGCAAAAGCGCGAACCATGTTGGAGGGTATAGCAAAGCCGATGCCGATCGAGCCGCCGCTGCGGCTGTAGATCGCCGTGTTGATGCCGACCAGTTGGCCACCCATGTTGATCAGGGCACCCCCGGAATTGCCGGGATTGATCGCGGCGTCGGTCTGAATGAAGAAACTGGAATCGGAAACGCCGATGTGGCTGCGGGCAAGCGCCGAAACGATGCCGCTGGTGGTGGTCTGGCCGACACCGAAGGGGTTGCCGATGGCCAACAACAGGTCGCCAACCTCGAGCGCGTCGGAATCGCCGATGGCGACGACCGAAAATGGCTTGTCGGAGGAGATTTTGAGCACAGCGAGGTCAAGCGTCTCGTCCTTGAGCAGCACCTTGCTGTCGAATTCGCGCCCGTCCGCGGTGGCGACCTTGACCTGATCGGCGTCCTTGATGAGGTGGAAATTGGTGACCACTATGCCTGTCGGATCGACCAGCACGCCGGAGCCGAGCGAGGACTGCGCACGCGGCTGCGAACGGCCGAAGAACTCTTCGAAGAAAGGATCGCCGTCGAAGGGCGACCTCAACTTGGCCGTTTGCGAGGCATAGACATTGACCACGGCCGGCGCCGTCTGCTTGACCAGCGGCGCGAAGGACAGTTGCACCTCCTCGCGGCCGAACGGCACGCGCTTGTCTGGACCGGAGGTGGCATTTTCGCCTTCGGCGCCGCGCAGCATGTCGGTCAGCACATCGGACAGACCGGGATCGGCCTTGGTGTCCTGAGCCAGCGCCTGCCTGGCCGCCGGCACGACTGCCAGCGCCATCAAGGCGCAGAGTAGAACAAGGGACATCCGTTTTACGCGCATTCCGAATCCTCCGGGTCGGGCGCCATTGTCCCGACGATTGTGCAAAATGAAAGGCTAAGGCAATGAAATTTGGTAATTTTGGGGTAGCAAAGCAGCTATAGGTCAGCTTGAAACCGGAAAGCCCTGTCGGCCCTCATGAAAAAACAACTCGTTTCATTCCGTGACTTTTTGAAGACTGGTACGTTGGGAAATCTCTCTCCTAACATGAAAATGCTTGAGGTTGCCAAAGCCCTCGGTGCGCCTGACGGCTGGAATACCGAACATGCCGATGTGATCCCGGATTACTGGTTTTTTGGGAAGCTCGAGATTTCCTTCGATGATGTTGCACCTTACCAGATGAACTGGTTTCAGATCGAGGAAGCCGGTTATCTCGAAGGCGACTTTGAACCTCTCACCGATCAGATTGTGATTTCGTTGGACGGTTTCAGCGGTGACACGAAGCCTTCCGATTTCCTCGCCGAAGGCCTATGGGATCCGAAGGAAGCTACGATTTACTATGCAGCGTTGAGCGATGATATATTGCTGAACATCTGCGCTGGCTGCATCCAGGTGCACTTCCGAGTCGATACGGCATTTATCGACGACGGGGATGCCCAAAATTACTTGAACGCTTCGACCGTGTCGCGGCTTGTTCGCGATATCGACTCCCGAACCACGGTCGACAGTATTTACTCATATCCGGATTTGGCGCGTGAGGAGGTACCCGGCGTTTTTAATTGGAAGACGTTAAGTGGCCGCGATTATTTGAACTTGATCCGATAGCCGAGAACAGGTCCCACAGTGAAAAAGGGGCCCGCAGGCCCCTTTGAACTCTTTACGCAAAACCGAAGCTTATGCGGCTGCGGCTTCCTCGTCGGTGCCTTCTGCCTCGATGCGGGCACGGTCGCCGGCGCCCTTGGCCGAGGTGTCGCGATCGACGAACTCGATGACTGCCATGGCGGCATTGTCACCGTGGCGGAAGCCCGCCTTCATGATGCGCAGATAGCCGCCATTGCGGGTGGCGTAGCGCGGCGCGATCGTGTCGAACAGGCGCTTGACGACGCCTTCATTGCCGATCTGGGCAATCACCTGGCGGCGGGCATGCAGATCGCCGCGCTTGCCGAGCGTCACCAGCTTTTCGACGATCGGACGCAGATCCTTCGCCTTCGGCAATGTGGTGAGGATCTGCTCATGCTCGATGAGCGATACGGCAAGGTTGGCAAACATCGACTTGCGATGGCTTATGCTGCGGGCGAACCGGCGGCCCTTAAATCCGTGGCGCATGGCTCTTCTCCTTCATTCCGGGTTCAGAGGCTTAAGCCTCAGTTGGTTAGCCGCATGATCTTGTCCGAAAAGTCAGCAACTTTTTGCTGCGCTGACCTTCGGTTCGGGACCATGCTTAGTATTGATCTTCGTAACGCTTGGCGAGGTCTTCGATGTTTTCCGGCGGCCAATCCGGCACTTCCATGCCGAGGTGCAGGCCCATCGCGGCCAGGACTTCCTTGATCTCGTTCAGCGACTTGCGGCCGAAGTTCGGGGTGCGCAGCATCTCGGCTTCGGTCTTCTGGATCAGGTCGCCGATATAGACGATGTTGTCGTTCTTCAGGCAGTTGGCCGAACGCACCGAAAGCTCCAGCTCGTCGACCTTCTTGAGCAGCGCCGGGTTGAAGGCAAGCTCGGTCACCTGCTCGGCGGCGACTTCCTTCTGCGGCTCGTCGAAATTGACGAACAGACCAAGCTGGTCCTGCAGGATGCGGGCAGCGAAAGCCACCGCGTCCTCGCCCGAGATCGAACCGTCGGTGTCGATCGTCATGGTCAGCTTGTCATAGTCGAGAACCTGGCCCTCACGGGTGTTCTCGACCTTGTAGGAGACCTTTTTGACCGGCGAGTAGAGGCTGTCGACCGGGATGAGACCGATCGGCGCGTCTTCAGCACGATTACGGTCGGCCGGAACGTAGCCCTTGCCGGTATCGACGGTGAACTCCATGCGGATTTCAGCGCCCTCGTCCAGCGTACAGATGACGTGGTCGGGATTGAGGATCTCGACGTCGCCGACCGTCTGGATGTCGCCGGCGAGAACAGCGCCCGGTCCCTGCTTGCGCACGACCATGCGCTTGGGGCCGTCACCTTCCATGCGGATGGCGATTTCCTTGATGTTCAAGACGATATCGGTCACGTCCTCGCGCACGCCGGCGATGGACGAGAATTCATGCAAAACGCCGTCGATCTGCACGGCAGTTACTGCCGCGCCACGCAGCGAAGACAGAAGCACGCGACGTAGCGCATTGCCGAGGGTCAGACCAAAGCCGCGCTCGAGCGGCTCGGCGACCAGCGTGGTCAGCGTCTTCTTCTTCGACGAAAACTCGATCTTGTTCGGCTTGATCAGTTCCTGCCAATTTTTCTGGATCATGATGCTTTCCTTCCGTTGACCCGCCACCATCCAATCGTGGCGGGCGACCTGGAATGCCGTGGAGGAACGCTACTGGCGTTCGCGCGGCGTTCGGTAATTCTTAGACGCGGCGCTTCTTGCGCGGGCGGCAGCCATTGTGCGGGATCGGCGTCACATCACGGATCGAGGTGATGGTAAATCCGGCTGCCTGCAGCGCGCGCAGCGCGGATTCACGACCGGAGCCGGGCCCACAGACTTCGACCTCGAGCATGCGCATGCCGTGTTCCTGGGCCTTCTTGGCAACGTCCTCGGCAGCCATCTGGGCAGCGAACGGGGTCGACTTGCGAGACCCCTTGAAGCCCTGGGCTCCCGCCGACGACCAGGCAATCGAATTGCCCTGCGCGTCGGTGATGGTGATCATCGTGTTGTTGAAGGTCGAGTTGACGTGGGCAACGCCCGACGAAATATTCTTGCGTTCGCGACGGCGAACACGTGTGGCTTCCTTGGCCATGATGGTCCTTTCAGTTGATCTCTACACCGCCGTAATGCCAGCGGCTCCACCTTCGTAAGGGAGTAGGGGAATAGGGCAGTAAGGCAGTAGGGAAACGCGCGGCTCTTCCCTACTGCCTTACTCCCCTACTCCCTTATTTCCCTAAATTACTTCTTCTTGCCGGCGATCGACTTGGCCGGGCCCTTGCGGGTGCGCGCATTGGTATGCGTGCGCTGGCCGCGAACCGGCAGCGAGCGGCGATGGCGCAGGCCGCGATAGCAGCCGAGGTCCATGAGCCGCTTGATGTTCATCGACACTTCGCGGCGCAGATCGCCCTCGACCTGATAGTCGCGGTCGATTGTCTCGCGGATCTGCAGCACTTCGGCGTCGGTCAGCTGGTTGACGCGGCGCTCGGCCGGGATGCCGACCTTGTCGACGATCTCCTGGGCGAAGTTCTTGCCAATGCCGTGAATGTACTGAAGCGCAATGACGACGCGCTTGTTGGTCGGAATGTTGACGCCGGCTATACGAGCCATGTTCTTCTCTTCTCCATGTGGGCCGGGCAAGCCGGCGCTATCAAAGTTGCCCCGCGTCCGGTGGAGGCCGGCCCATGCGGGAGTTTCCAGTTCAAAGCGGCTGCCTTGCCCTTGCGGGCAAGCAAGCCTCATGCCTGATAGGAAGACGGGCCGCCATACCCCAGCGAACCGCTCCCGTCAAGCGTAATCGTTTATTTTCGCTTTGCCGCCGCTTGGGTCGCAGCGGTGAGCACCACTTCGATCTGTCGCGTCACCGCATCGATGTCGGCCATGCCGTCGACACCTCTGAGCTTGCCCTTGGCATAATAGTAGCCGATCAGCGGCGACGTTTTCTTGTAATACTCCTTTAGGCGCTCTTCGAACACCGCCGGATTGTCGTCCTTGCGCACAGGCAGACCCGCAGCCTTGGCCTCTTCCACGCGCCTGCCGATTCGACCAACCAGCGCCTTGTCGTCCACGACAAGTTCGATGACAGCGTCGAGAGTGAGGCCGCGATCCGAGAGCATCGATTCAACCGCGTCCGCTTGCACCAAGGTTCGCGGGTATCCGTCAAGGATGAAACCCTTTGCACAATCGGCCTGATCGATACGCTCGGCCACGATGGCGTTGACAATGGCGTCGGAGACCAGTTCGCCAGCGTCCATCACCGCCTTGGCACGCTTGCCGACTTCGGTGCCGGCTTGGACAGCAGCGCGCAGCATATCGCCCGTGGAGAGTTGGGGTATGCCGTATTTTTCTACCAGTCTTTGTGCTTGCGTCCCCTTGCCCGCCCCTGGCGGTCCAAGCAATATCAACCTCATCTGGCCTTTTTCCCCCCGCGCAGCTTCGACTTCTTGATCAGGCCCTCATACTGGTGCGCGATCAGGTGACCCTGAATCTGCGCCACCGTATCGAGCGTTACACTGACCACGATCAGAAGCGATGTGCCACCGAGGTAGAATGGTACGCCAGTCGCTGAAATCAGGAACTCGGGCAGCAGACACACCAGCACCAGATAGATGGCGCCGACGACGGTGATGCGGGTGAGAACATAGTCGATGTAATCGGCCGTGCGCTCGCCCGGACGGTAGCCCGGAATGAAACCCGAATGCTTCTTGAGCTGGTCGGCGGTGTCCTTCGGGTTGAAGACGATCGCCGTATAGAAGAAGGCGAAAAACACGATCATCGCCGCATAGAACGCCATGTAGAGGGGCTGGCCATGGCCGAGTGCCGCCAGGACGGTGCTGGCCCAGGCAGGCATGTTGGTCGTCTGCGAGAAGCCGGCGACCGTCGCCGGCAGCAACAGCAGCGAAGAGGCGAAGATTGGCGGAATGACACCGGCCGTGTTGAGCTTGAGCGGCAGGTGCGAGGTGTCGCCCTGGAACATGCGATTGCCGACCTGGCGCTTCGGATACTGGATCAGCAAGCGCCGCTGGGCGCGCTCGAAGAACACGATCAGCGCGATGACGACGACGGCGAGAACGATGATCGCCAGGATCAGGCCGGTCGACAGTGCGCCGGTGCGGCCAAGTTCCAGCGTACCGGAGATGGCATGCGGCAGGCCGGCGACGATACCGGAAAAGATGATCAGCGAAATGCCGTTGCCGATGCCGCGGGCGGTGATCTGCTCGCCGAGCCACATCAGGAACATGGTGCCGCCGACCAGCGTGATGACGGTCGAGATGCGGAAGAACATGCCGGGATCGCTGACGATGCCGTTGCCGCCCTCCAGTCCGACCGCAATGCCGTAAGCCTGGACCAGGGCCAATAGCACTGTGCCGTAGCGGGTATACTGGTTGATGACCTTGCGGCCCTGCTCGCCTTCCTTCTTCAGCGCCTCCAGAGTCGGGATGACGGAGGTCATCAGCTGCATGATGATGGAAGCGGAGATATAGGGCATGATGCCGAGGGCAAAGATCGCCATGCGCTCGACGGCGCCGCCGGCGAACATGTTGAACATGCCAAGCACACCCTTGCTCTGCGACGAGAAGGCCTGGGCGAAAGCGTCGGGATTGATGCCGGGCAGCGGGATATAGGTGCCGAGGCGGTAGACGAGCAGCGCGCCGATGGTGAACCAGATGCGCTTCTTCAGATCCTCCGCCTTGGCGAAGGCCGAGAAATTCAGATTCGAGGCTAGTTGTTCAGCAGCCGAAGCCATGCCTGATTCTCCGCTTGGTCACGCTCGATGGCCCGCAACTCAGGCGGCGCGTGTCACCGAAGCTCACGAGATAAGCTCCGGACTGCAAACATGCAAGCGGCCGCGTTGATGCGGCCGCCATATTGATCGGATCAAAGCGCAATCGAAAGCGAAACGTGTCTCACTCTTGCCGATCGCGCTTCAAATCGCCGTTACTCGGCGGCTGCCTTTTCCGGCAGCTTCACCGAACCGCCGGCCTTTTCGATCTTCTCGATGGCAGCCTTGGAGGCGCCGGCCACGTCGAAAGCGAGCTTGGCCTTGATGTCGCCGTCCGAGAGGATCCGCACGCCGTCCTTGACGCGGCGGATGACGCCGGCCGCGACCAGCGCTTCGGCTGTCACGGTCGTCTTGGCGTCGAGCTTCTTGGCGTCGAGCGCGGCCTGGATGCGGGCCAGCGACACGACGGCAAAGCTCTTGGCGAAGATGTTGTTGAAGCCACGCTTCGGCAGGCGCCGGTAGAGCGGCATCTGGCCACCCTCGAAGCCGTTGACGGCGACGCCGGAGCGCGCCTTCTGGCCCTTGACGCCGCGACCCGCAGTCTTGCCCGAGCCGGAACCGATGCCGCGGCCGAGACGCTTCTTGGAATGCGTCGCGCCGTCCTTGTCACGCAGATCGTTGAGTTTCATCTGAGTTCTCCTGCGCTCTGGTTCAGCCCTCGTCCACGACGCGGACGAGATGCTGGACGGCAGCGATCATGCCGCGCACTGAGGGGGTGTCCTCCAGCGTGCGCTGCTTGTGCATCTTGTTGAGGCCGAGGCCGACCAGCGTCGCTCGCTGCTCCTTCGGCCGGCGGATCGGCGAACCGATCTGCTCGACGGTGATGGTCTTGGTTGCTTTCTTGGCCATGGTCAAAAATCCCTGGTCAGCGTCGACTATTCTTCGGCCGCAACGGCGGTGCCGCGGCGGGCCTGAAGGGTCGAATACTTGATGCCGCGCGCGGCAGCCACATCCTTGGGATGCATCTGGCTCTTCAGCGCGTCGAAGGTGGCGCGAACCATGTTGTACGGGTTCGACGAACCCATCGACTTGGCGACCACGTCATGCATGCCGAGCGTCTCGAAGACGGCGCGCATCGGGCCGCCGGCGATGATGCCGGTACCCTGCTTGGCAGCGCGCAGCAGAACGCGACCGGCACCCCAGCGCCCCTCGACGTCGTGGTGCAGCGTACGGCCCGAACGCAGCGGCACGAAGATCATGTCGCGCTTGGCCGATTCGGTAGCTTTGCGGATCGCCTCAGGCACTTCGCGCGCCTTGCCGTGACCGAAGCCGACGCGGCCCTTCTGGTCGCCGACGACGACGAGTGCTGCAAAGCCGAAGCGCCGGCCGCCCTTGACGACCTTGGCGACGCGGTTGATGTGGACGAGCTTGTCCACCATGCCGTCGTCGCGCTCTTCGCGATCACGGCCGCGGCCGCCATCCCTACGTTCCTGTGCCATATCCTGTTCCTTGTTTTTTTCCGGAAGCACGGTTGATGATGATATCCGGCACCTCAGTGGGTTGCCGGGGGCGAAACTCATTTTTCCTTCGCATGATCCTATCCGAAAAGTCTGCAACTTTTTGCTGCGCTGACCTCCGGTTCGGGATCCTGCGTTAGAAGCTCAAGCCGCCTTCACGGGCGGCCTCGGCCAGCGCCTTGACGCGGCCGTGATAGATGTACGGTCCACGGTCGAAGACGACTTCCTTGATGCCGGCCTTCGAAGCGCGCTCGGCAATCAGCTTGCCTATTGCCACTGCGGCGGCAGTGTCGGCACCGGTCTTGAGCGAACCCTTGAGGTCCTTCTCCAGCGTCGAGGCGGCAGCGATTGTGTGGCCCTTGGTGTCGTCGATCACCTGCACGTAGATGTTCTTCGACGTGCGGTGGACCGACAGCCGCGGACGCTCGCCCGCGACCTTCTTGATCTGGCGGCGGACGCGCTGAGCGCGGCGTTGTGTGGATTCTTTCGAGCCCATGATATCAGTTCCTTGCCTTCAAAAAACGGGGGCAACCCTGTGCGGTAGGACAAGCCTCCCGCGACCGCTCCCCGCGGCGTTGAAATTACTTCTTCTTGCCTTCCTTGCGGACGATCTTCTCGCCAGCGTAACGAACGCCCTTGCCCTTGTACGGCTCGGGACCGCGATATTCGCGGATCTCGGCAGCAACCTGACCGACCTTCTGCTTGTCGATGCCGGTCACGGTGATTTCCGTCGGCTTCGGCACGGTGATCGTGATGTCCTGCGGCGTTTCGTAGACGACATCATGGCTGAACCCGAGCGCCAGCTGCAGGTTCTTGCCCTGCATGGCGGCGCGATAGCCGACGCCGGTGATCTCAAGCTTCTTTTCAAAACCGTCCTTGACGCCCTGCAGGATGTTGACGATCTGCGTGCGCGACATGCCCCATTTGGAGCGAGCGGTCTTGGTCTGGTCGCGTGGCTGGACAGCGATCTCGCTGCCTTCCATTTTGACCAGCACTTCGTCGTTCACCACGAACTTCAGCTCACCCTTGGGGCCCTTCGCCGTGACGGTCTGGCCGTCGACGGTCGCGGTCACGCCCTGCGGCAGCGAAACGGGTTTCTTTCCAATACGAGACATTTTGTTGTCCTCGTCACTTCTCTTGTTTCAGGTCTCTGTTTTCGAACATGCGTCCGAAAACCGGATTCCACTTTCCGGGATCGCGCTCCAGATCAGAAGATCTGGCAGAGGATTTCCCCGCCGACATTCTGTTCGCGCGCTTCGTGGTCGGCCATGACGCCCTTCGGCGTCGAAAGGATCGCGATGCCGAGGCCGTTGGCGACGTGCGGGATCGACTTCGCCGAAACGTAGACGCGACGGCCCGGCTTGGAGACGCGGGCGATTTCGCGCACGACCGGCGCACCGTCGAAATACTTCAGTTCGATCTCGATTTCGGACTTGCCGTTGTCGAAGTCGGTCTGGCTGTAGTCGCGAATATAGCCTTCCGCCTTCAGCACGTCGAGGACGCGGGTACGCAGGCGCGAGGCCGGCGTCGAAACGCTCGACTTCTTGCGGCCATAGGCGTTGCGGATGCGGGTCAGCATATCGCCGAGAGGATCGCTCAATGACATGTTATGTCCTCCTTACCAGCTCGACTTGACCAGGCCCGGGATCTGGCCGTTATTGCCGAGATCACGAAGCGCGATGCGCGATACTTTGAGCTTGCGATAGTAGGCACGCGGACGGCCGGTGACTTCGCAGCGGTTGCGGATGCGGATCTTGGCCGAGTTGCGCGGCAGTGCCGCAAGCTTCAGCTGGGCGCGGAAGCGCTCTTCCATCGGCTTGGACTGATCCATGATGATCGCCTTGAGGGCCTTACGCTTGGCAGCGTACTGGTCCACAAGCTTGCGGCGCCTGTTGTTCTTCTCGACTGAGCTGGTCTTTGCCATTTCAGATTTTTCCTTTTCTCGCTGCCGTTACTGGCGGAAGGGGAAGTTGAAGGCCTTGAGCAATGCCCTGGCTTCGTCGTCCGTCTTCGCAGTCGTACAAACGATGACGTCCATGCCCCAGATCTGATCAACCTTGTCGTAATTGATCTCCGGGAACACGATGTGTTCCTTGATGCCCATGGCATAGTTACCACGGCCATCGAAGCTCTTCGGATTGAGCCCGCGGAAGTCGCGGACGCGCGGCAGCGCGATGTTCACGAGACGGTCGAGGAACTCATACATGCGTTCCTTGCGCAGCGTGACTTTGGCGCCGATCGGCATCTTTTCGCGGACCTTGAAGCCGGCGATCGAGTTGCGCGCATGGGTGACGACGGCCTTCTGGCCGGCGATCAGCGCAAGATCTTCCGCCGCGATCGAAGGCTTCTTCGAATCACCGGTCGCTTCGCCGACGCCCATGTTCAGCACGATCTTGTCGATGCGCGGAACCTGCATCTCGTTCTCGTAGCCGAACTGCTCCTGCAGAGCCTTGCGGATGGTCTCGTTGTAGACCTGCTTGAGGCGCGGCGTGTTCTGGGCAGTCGCCTGCTTGGTTTGAGCCTTAGCCATTGATGACTTCTCCCGAGCGCTTGGCGACGCGCACCTTCTTACCGTCCTTCTGGAAGATGAAACCGACACGGGTCGGCTTGCCATCCTTGGGGTCGGCCAGCGCGATGTTCGACAGTTGGATCGGCGCTTCCTTGGTGATGATCCCGCCCTCTTGGGACTGGGACTGCTTCTGGTGACGACGGATCATGTTGACGCCGCGCACCAGCGCGGTGTCTTCCTTCGGCTGTACCGAGAGGACTTCGCCCGAACGGCCCTTGTCCTTGCCGGCCAGCACGACGACCTTGTCGCCTTTTCTAATCTTCTGCATTGGTCCGGCTCCTTACAGCACTTCAGGCGCGAGCGAGATGATCTTCATGTGGTTCTTGGCGCGGAGTTCGCGCGGAACCGGTCCGAAGATACGCGTGCCGATCGGCTCTTTCTTGTTGTCGACGAGAACGGCCGCGTTCTTGTCGAAACGGATCACGCTGCCGTCCGGGCGGCGGATGTCCTTGGCCGTGCGAACCACGACCGCCTTCATCACATCGCCCTTCTTGACGCGGCCGCGCGGGATGGCTTCCTTGATCGACACCACGATGATGTCGCCCACGGAAGCGTATTTCCGCTTCGAGCCGCCCAGCACCTTGATGCACATGACACGACGGGCGCCGGAATTATCCGCGACGTCGAGGTTTGTTTGCATCTGAATCATGACTGGCCGCCTTTTTCTCTTCTAACGGGACGGGTTCTTCACCCTTCCCCGGTCTGTCCAAAATTCGTTTCGTTGCCCTGATCAGGCCTGGTCCGAAGACACGACGGTCCAGCGCTTGTCCTTGGAAATCGGCTTCGATTCCTGGATGAACACCTGATCGCCAACCTTGTGGGCGTTGTTCTCGTCGTGCGCCTTGTATTTCTTGGTCATGCGCACGGTCTTCTTCATCACAGGATGCGTGAAGCGCCGTTCGACCTTGACGACAACCGTCTTCTCGTTTTTGTCGCTGACGACGGTGCCCTGCAGAATGCGCTTTGGCATGGTTTTCGTCCTTAAGCCTTCTTAGCCGCGGACTTTTCCGCAGCGATGGTCTTGATACGCGCAATGTCCTTGCGGACCTGCCTCACGCGCGCGGTCTTCTCGAGCTGGCCGGTGGCCTTCTGGAAGCGCAGGTTGAACTGCTCCTTCTTCAGGCTGGCCAATTCGTCGGTCAGCTGGTCCTGGGTCTTTGTCCGGATGTCTTCGGCTTTCATGATCAGCCCGTCCTTATTCTGCGATGCGCTGTACGAAGCGCGTCCTGACCGAGAGCTTGGCCGCGCCGAGACGCAGCGCCTCACGGGCGGTTTCCTCATTGACGCCGTCGATCTCGAACATGATGCGGCCGGGCTTGACGCGCGCCGCCCAGTAATCGACAGCGCCCTTGCCCTTGCCCATGCGGACTTCGGTCGGCTTCGACGTCACCGGGACGTCAGGGAAGATACGGATCCAGACGCGGCCGGCGCGCTTCATCTCGCGGGTGATCGCGCGGCGGGCCGCCTCGATCTCGCGCGCGGTGACGCGGTTCGGCTCAAGCGCCTTCAGCCCGAAACCGCCGAAATCCAGATTGGTACCGCCCTTGGCGGCACCATGGATACGGCCCTTGAACTGCTTGCGGAACTTTGTGCGCTTTGGCTGCAGCATCGTTCTAACTCCAAATTCTCAACTGTCTCAGGCGTTTTCGCGACGGCGACCGCGTTCGCGCTCACCACCACCGCCATGCGCATGATCGCCCTCGGTGGCGCGGCGCTCCGAAGCCATCGGATCGTGCTCGAGGATTTCGCCCTTGAACACCCAGACCTTAACGCCGCAGATGCCGTAGGCGGTGTGTGCTTCGGCCGTGCCGTAGTCGACGTCGGCGCGCAGCGTATGCAGCGGCACGCGACCCTCGCGGTACCATTCCATGCGCGCGATCTCGGCGCCGCCGAGTCGGCCGGCGCAGTTGATGCGGATGCCTTCGGCACCGAGGCGCATAGCCGACTGCACGGCGCGCTTCATGGCGCGGCGGAACGCGATGCGGCGCTCGAGCTGCTGGGCGATTGACTGGGCGACCAGCGTGGCGTCGATCTCGGGCTTACGCACTTCGACGATGTTCAAATGCGTCTCGGACTTCGTCATCTCCATCAGCTTCTTGCGAAGCTTCTCGATGTCGGCGCCCTTCTTGCCGATGATCAGGCCCGGACGCGCCGCATGGATGGTGACGCGGCACTTCTTGTGCGGACGCTCGATCACAACCTTCGAAATCGCAGCCTGCTTGAGTTCCTTCTCAAGATACTTGCGGATCTTGATGTCCTCATGCAGCAGCTGGCCGTACTCGCCGGTGTTGGCGAACCAACGCGAATCCCAGGTACGGTTGATGCCGAGACGCAGACCGATCGGATTGATTTTCTGGCCCATTATGCGGCCTCCACTTTTTCTTCGACTTCACGAACGACGATCGTGAGGTGCGAGAACGGCTTCTCGATACGGCTGGCGCGGCCACGGCCACGGGCATGGAACCGCTTCATGACGATCGACTTGCCGACATAGGCTTCCGCCACGATCAGCGCATCGACGTCGAGGTCGTGGTTGTTTTCCGCGTTGGCGATCGCCGATTCCAGCGTCTTCTTGACCGTGCCGGAAATCCGCTTGGCCGAGAATTCGAGATCGGAAAGCGCTGTCGCGACCTTCTTGCCGCGGATCAGCGCGGCAACCAGGTTCAGCTTCTGCGGGCTGATACGGATCGTGCGCAACACGGCGCGCGCTTCGTTGTCAGCAAGCCTGCGCGGAGCTTTGGCCTTGCCCATGATTATTTCCTCTTCGCCTTCTTATCCGCGCCATGACCGTAATAGGTCCGGGTCGGAGCGAATTCACCGAACTTGTGGCCGACCATGTCTTCGTTCACCGAAACGGGAACGTGCTTCTGGCCGTTGTAGACACCGAAGGTGAAGCCGACGAACTGCGGCAGGATGGTGGAGCGACGGCTCCACATCTTGATCACCTCATTGCGACCACCTTCACGAACCTTGTCCACCTTCTTGAGAAGGTAGCCGTCAATGAAGGGGCCTTTCCAAATCGAACGAGTCACTTGGCGTTACCTCTTCTTAGCTCTTGCGCTGATGGCGCGAGCGCAGGATGAACTTGTCGGTCGCCTTATTGGACCGCGTCTTCTTGCCCTTGGTAGGCTTGCCCCAAGGTGAAACCGGATGGCGGCCACCGGAGGTGCGGCCTTCGCCGCCGCCATGCGGATGGTCAACCGGGTTCATGGTCACGCCGCGGTTGTGCGGACGTTTTCCCCGCCACACAGTGCGGCCTGCCTTGCCGTCATTGATGTTGCCGTGGTCCGGGTTGGACACGGCGCCGACAGTGGCCATGCACGAGCCGTGGACGACACGCTGCTCACCCGAGTTCAGGCGCAGGATCGCCATGCCCTGGTCACGGCCGACGAGCTGGGCATAACCGCCAGCCGAACGGGCAACCTGGGCGCCCTTGCCCGGCTTCAGCTCGATGTTGTGGACGATCGTGCCGACCGGCATCGAGGCCAGCGGCATCGCATTGCCCGGCTTCACGTCGACCGCTTCGCCGGCCACGATCTTGTCGCCGGCAGCAAGGCGCTGCGGGGCGATGATGTAGGACAGCTCGCCATCGTCATACTTGATCAGCGCGATAAAGGCGCTGCGGTTCGGATCGTATTCGATACGCTCGACAGTTCCGACAATGTCGAACTTGCGGCGCTTGAAGTCGATGATGCGGTACGTACGCTTGTGACCGCCGCCGATGAAGCGGGCCGTGATGCGGCCGTAATTGTTACGGCCGCCCGACTTGGTCAGGCCTTCTGTCAAGCCCTTGACGGGCTTGCCCTTGTAGAGGCCCGAGCGATCGACGATGACCAGCTGGCGGGTGCTCGGGGTTATCGGGTTGAATTTTTTCAGTGCCATGTTTGTTGTCCTCGCGGTCTTGCTCAGAGACCCGTCGCGACGTCGATCGACTGGCCGTCGGCCAGCGTCACGATCGCCTTCTTGACGTCGCTCTGGCGGCCGATCGTGCCGCGGAAGCGCTTGATCTTGCCCTTGCGGACAAGCGTGTTCACGGCCATCACCTTGACGCCGAACAGCGCTTCGACGGCAGCCTTGATTTCCGGCTTCGACGCCTTCTTGGCGACGTTGAAGACGACCTGGTTCTGCTCGGAAGCCATGGTCGACTTTTCGGTGATCGCCGGCGAGACGATCACGTCGTAGTGACGAAGGTCGGTCATTTGAAGCGCTCCTCGAGAGCCTCGACGGCGGCCTTCGAAAGGACCAGCGTGCCGCGGCGCAAAATGTCGTAGACGTTGATGCCCTGGATGGGCAGCACGTCGATGTTCGGGATGTTCGTCGCCGCCAGCTTGAAGTTCTTATCGAGCTCGGCGCCACCGATCACCAGGGCATTGGACAGGCCCAGCGTCGCGAAATTCGCGATCAGCGCCTTGGTCTTGGCCTCGGTCAGCATCAACTCGTCGATGATGATGAGCGACGCGCTCTTGGCCTTGGCCGAGAGAGCATGCTTGAGGCCCAGCGCGCGCACCTTCTTCGGCAGGTCGTGCTCGTGGCTGCGGACGACCGGGCCGTGGGCCTTGCCGCCGCCGCGGAACTGCGGAGCGCGTGCCGAATGGTGGCGGGCGCGGCCCGTACCCTTCTGCTTGTACATCTTGGCGCCGGTGCGGGCGATCTCGGCGCGACCCTTGGTCTTGTGCGTGCCCTGCTGCTTCTTGGCAAGCTGCCAGCGCACGACGCGCTGCAGGATGTCCTCGCGCGGATCAAGGCCGAAAATCTCCTCGGAGAGTTTCACCTTGCCGGCGTCCTTGCCGCCAAGCGTTGTGATCTTGAGGTCCATTATTCCGCTCCCTCTGTGGCCGGGGCATCTACTGTGGCCGGGGCATCGTTCTTGGCGCCGTCACTGGTTGCAATGACGCGGATTGCGGCGGGCTTCGGCGCATTGGCCGGCAGCGCAAACTTGGCCGCGTCGCGGACCAGGATCCACGCGCCCTTCGAACCGGGAACCGCGCCGCGGATCAGGATCAGGCCGCGATCGGCGTCGGTCGAGACGACCTCGACATTTTGCGTGGTGACGCGGGTGTCGCCCATGTGGCCGGCCATATGCTTGCCCTTGAACACCTTGCCCGGGTCCTGGCGCTGGCCGGTCGAGCCGTGGGTACGGTGCGAGACCGAGTTGCCGTGGGTCGCGCGGCCACCGCCCATGTGGTGCCGCTTGATAACGCCCTGGAAACCCTTGCCGATCGTGGTTCCCGTCACATCGACCTTCTGGCCGGCGACGAAATGATCGACAGTGATCTCGGCGCCGACATCGATCATGTTGTCGGCGGAGACACGGAATTCGGCAACCTTGGCCTTCGGCTCGACGGAAGCGGTCGCGAAATGGCCGCGCATCGCCTTCGACGTGTTCTTCACCTTGGCAAGGCCAACGCCGAGCTGGACGGCGGTATAGCCGTTCTTCTCCTGCGTGCGCTGCGCCACGACCTGGCAGTTCTCCATCTGGAGAACAGTGACGGGAACATGTTCCCCGGCATCGTTGTAGATGCGGGTCATTCCCACCTTCTTTGCAATCACACCTGAACGCATCGGTTCAATTCCTTTAGAGTTCCCTGTCGGGGCTGTCGCCCCTCCACGCCTCTTGTTCCTTCAGAGTTCCGGGTCGCCCCGCCCCTCTGGTTCCTTAAAGCTTGATCTCGACGTCGACACCGGCGGCAAGATCGAGCTTCATCAAAGCGTCGACTGTCTGCGGGGTCGGATCGACGATATCGAGCAGACGCTTGTGCGTGCGCATCTCGAACTGCTCGCGGCTCTTCTTGTCGACGTGAGGCGACCGGTTGACCGTGAACTTTTCGATCCGCGTCGGCAGCGGAATGGGGCCGCGGACGTTGGCGCCGGTGCGCTTGGCCGTCGACACGATTTCCCGCGTCGAGGCGTCAAGGACCCGGTGATCAAACGCCTTCAGGCGGATGCGGATATTCTGTCCGTTCATGCGTCACTTCCTTGTTCTGGCGCGGCGCGGGCAGCGCCCGCGACAGATCGGTTTAAGTCCAAATTACTCTTTGATGGTGACGACGATGCCGGCACCGACGGTGCGGCCGCCTTCACGGATGGCGAAGCGCAGCTTCTCTTCCATGGCGATCGGCACGATCAGCTCGACATCGACGGTGATGTTGTCGCCAGGCATCACCATTTCGGTGCCTTCCGGCAGCGACACGATGCCGGTCACATCGGTCGTGCGGAAATAGAACTGCGGACGGTAGTTGGTGAAGAACGGCGTGTGACGGCCGCCCTCGTCCTTGGTCAGGATGTAGGCTTCGGCGACGAACTTCTTGTGCGGCTTGACCGTGCCGGGCTTGGCCAGAACCTGGCCGCGCTCGACACCTTCGCGGTCGACGCCGCGCAAGAGCGCGCCGATGTTGTCGCCGGCCTGGCCCTGGTCGAGCAGCTTGCGGAACATCTCGACGCCGGTGCAGGTCGTCTTGGTGGTCGGACGGATGCCGATGATCTCCAGCTCCTCGCCGACCTTGACCACGCCGCGCTCGACGCGGCCGGTCACCACCGTGCCGCGGCCCGAGATCGAGAACACGTCCTCGATCGGCATCAGGAACGGCTTGTCCAGCGGACGAACCGGCGTCGGGATGTAGTCGTCGACCGCAGCCATCAATTCGCGGATCGAATCCTCGCCGATCTTCTTGTCGGAATCTTCCAAAGCGGCAAGTGCCGAACCCTTGACGATCGGAATGTCGTCGCCGGGGAACTCGTTCTTGGTCAGCAGCTCACGCACCTCGAGCTCGACCAGCTCGAGCAGCTCGGCGTCGTCGACCTGGTCGACCTTGTTCAAGAACACCACGATCGACGGCACGCCGACCTGACGGGCCAAAAGGATGTGCTCGCGGGTCTGCGGCATCGGGCCGTCGGCGGCCGACACAACCAGGATCGCGCCGTCCATCTGCGCGGCACCGGTGATCATGTTCTTCACATAGTCGGCGTGGCCCGGGCAGTCGACATGGGCGTAGTGGCGGTTGGCCGTCTCGTATTCGACATGCGCCGTCGAGATGGTAATGCCGCGCGCCTTCTCCTCGGGCGCCGCATCGATCTGGTCGTAGCGCTTGTATTCGCCAAAATACTTGGTGATCGCCGCCGTCAGCGACGTCTTGCCATGATCGACATGGCCAATCGTGCCGATGTTCACATGAGGCTTTGTACGCTCGAATTTACCTTTTGCCATGTGATCTCTCCATTCCTGCTCGCCCGTGCGGGCTTTGAATTAAGTTAGCGCTGCAACCCGTTCGGGCTACGCGTATTTCTTCTGGACTTCCTGAGCGACCGCGGTCGGCACCGGCTCGTAGTGATCGAACTGCATCGTGTAGGCCGCGCGGCCTTGGCTCATCGAGCGCAAATTGTCGACGTATTTGAACATGTTGGCGAGCGGCACCATTGCGTTGATGACCACCGCCACGCCACGGGCTTCCTGGCCTTGGATCTGGCCGCGACGGCCGTTCAGGTCGCCGATGACGCTGCCGACATAATCTTCGGGCGTCACCACTTCGACCTTCATGATCGGCTCGAGCAACTGCACGCCAAGCCTGGGGGCCGCTTCACGGAAGCAGGCACGGCCAGCGATTTCGAAGGCCAGAACGCTGGAATCCACGTCGTGGTAGGCACCATCGATCAGCGTCGCCTTGACGCCGATCATCGGGAAGCCGGCGAACGGGCCCGACGTCATGACGCTGTTGATGCCCTTTTCGACGCCGGGGATGTATTCCTTCGGCACAGCGCCGCCAACGATCTTGGATTCGAACAGGAATTCGCTGCTTTCCGGATTTGGCTCGAAAAGAATTTTGACGCGAGCGAACTGACCGGTGCCGCCGGTCTGCTTCTTATGGGTGTAGTCCTGCTCTTGGCTGCGGGTGATCGTCTCGCGATATGCCACCTGCGGCGCGCCGACATTGGCCTCGACCTTGAACTCGCGGCGCATGCGGTCGACGATGATGTCGAGGTGGAGCTCGCCCATGCCGGAAATGATCGTCTGGCCTGATTCCTCGTCGGTCTTGACGCGGAAGGACGGGTCCTCGGCAGCCAGGCGATGCAGCGCAAGGCCCATCTTTTCCTGGTCGTTCTTGGTCTTCGGCTCAATCGCGATCTGGATGACCGGATCGGGGAACTCCATGCGCTCGAGAATGACCGGATGCAGCGGATCGCAGAGCGTGTCGCCCGTGGTCGTGTCCTTGAGGCCGGCCAAGGCGACGATGTCGCCGGCGAAAGCCTCTTCGACGTCAGCGCGCGAATTCGCATGCATCTGCAGCATACGACCGATGCGCTCCTTCTTGCCCTTGACCGTGTTGTCGACCGAGATGCCCTTGGTGAGCTTGCCCGAATAGATGCGGGCGAAAGTGAGCGAGCCGACGAACGGGTCGTTCATGATCTTGAAGGCGAGCATCGACAGCGGCTCATTGTCGTCTGCATGACGCTCGATCTCGGCGTCGGTCTTGGCGTCGACGCCCTTGATGGCCGGAACGTCGGCCGGCGACGGCAGGTATTCGACGACGGCGTCGAGCAGCGGCTGCACGCCCTTGTTCTTGAAGGCCGAGCCACAGAACATCGGGTAGAATTTCACCGCAATGGTGCCCTTGCGGATCAGCGCACGGATCTCGTCATTGTCGGGCATCTTGCCTTCGAGGTAATTCTCAAGCGCCGTCTCGTCCATTTCGACGGCGGCCTCGATCATCTTCTCGCGGTATTCTTCCGCACGAGCCTTGAGATCGTCCGGGATCTCGACGACGTCCCAGGCAGCGCCCAGCGTTTCGTCGCGCCAGACCAGCGCGTTCATCTCGACGAGGTCGACGATGCCCTTGAACTCGGTCTCGGCACCGATCGGCAGCTGCATGACGACGGCATGCGCGCCGAGGCGCGAGCCGATCATCTCAACCGAGCGGTAAAAATCCGCGCCGATCTTGTCCATCTTGTTGCAGAAGATCATGCGCGGCACGCGGTACTTGTCGGCCTGGCGCCAGACGGTTTCCGTCTGCGGCTCGACACCGGCATTGGCGTCGAGCAGCGCAATGGCGCCGTCGAGCACGCGCAGCGAACGCTCGACCTCGATGGTGAAGTCGACGTGGCCGGGGGTGTCGATGATGTTGAAGCGGTGCATCTTGCCGTCACGACCCTTCCAGAAGGTCGTGGTCGCGGCGGACGTGATGGTGATGCCGCGTTCCTGCTCCTGCTCCATCCAATCCATGGTGGCAGCACCGTCATGGACTTCGCCGATCTTGTGCGACTTGCCCGTGTAGTAGAGGACGCGCTCGGTGGTCGTCGTCTTGCCGGCGTCGATATGCGCCATGATACCGAAATTACGGTAATCTTCGATTTTATATTCGCGGGCCATGGGAGGTGCCTCTTCAGTCTCGTTCGCGCTTTACCAGCGGTAGTGCGCGAAGGCGCGGTTGGCTTCTGCCATCTTGTGGGTGTCTTCACGCTTCTTGACGGCGGTGCCGCGGTTGTTGGCCGCGTCCATCAGCTCGCCGGAGAGGCGGTCGACCATCGTGGTCTCGTTGCGGTTGCGGGCGGCAGCGATCAGCCAGCGGATAGCCAGCGCCTGACGGCGCTCGGGGCGCACATCGACCGGAACCTGGTAGGTGGCGCCACCGACGCGGCGCGAACGCACTTCCACATGCGGCGCGACATTGTCGAGCGCTTGATGGAAGACGGTGACCGGCTCCTGCTTGGTCTTGGACTGGACCTGGTCGAGCGCGCCGTAGACGATGGTCTCGGCAACCGACTTCTTGCCGTCATACATGACGGCGTTCATGAACTTGGTGACGATCAGATCGCCGAACTTCGGATCCGGATTGATCTCACGCTTTTCTGCACTGTGACGACGGGACATTTTTTCTCTGCCTCAATTCTGCGTGGTGGCCTGGACCCCGGATCGTCGCCTGGCGCCGTCCGGGATGACCTTGGCTACGCTTCGGTCACTTCGGACGCTTGGCGCCGTATTTCGAACGGCGCTGCTTGCGGTTCTTCACACCCTGCGTGTCGAGCACGCCGCGGATGATATGGTAGCGAACGCCCGGAAGATCCTTGACGCGGCCGCCGCGGATCATGACCACGGAGTGCTCCTGAAGGTTGTGACCTTCGCCGGGGATATAACCGATCACTTCAAAACCATTGGTCAGGCGGATCTTGGCCACCTTGCGCAGCGCCGAGTTCGGCTTCTTCGGCGTCGTGGTGTAGACGCGCGTGCAGACGCCCCGCTTCTGCGGGTTCTGCTGCATGGCCGGGACCTTGTTGCGCTTCACCGGCGCAATGCGCGGCTTGCGGATCAGCTGGTTGACGGTAGGCATTAAACCCTCTTGTCTCTCAATTCCGTGTCTCGCCCGGTCAGGGCCGCTCAAAGCGTCATTTCCATACGCAAATTCGGGCCACAAACCGCGCCTCGCGGTCTTGCCCGAACAAATGGCAGAGGAAGCGGAAGCCGCTTCATGCACGCCGGAAATGTCTTTTCGCTCGTAAAACGAACCCTGTTTGAGGCAAACTCCAAAGCGTGTCGCTTCGGAAGTGAGAGCCTCACATCGGTTCTGACTGGGCGGCTTCTACTCGCAAGCCTGTTGCCCGTCAACCCCGGCCGCCAAATATTACGTTGAAACCGAGGCTTGGCAGCCATGCGAAAAGCGCATGTAATTTTCTTTCGTCATTTTGCAAGGGGAAGGAAGAAAGTGACCGGCTTTCGGCTGTTGCGCAGCCATGCTTCATGCGAAAAAGGCGGCATGAACAGCGCAAATCCCCCCGCCCGGAGGAATCGGCCCGTGAACGACAATGATGAGCGCCCGGTCACCATCATCACCGGCCGGGCATGGAAAAAGAAGGGCGGCAGGCCGGAAGGCGTCCACCTCATGCTGGTCGCGCCCGACGACGATTCGGCGGTGCGCCGGGCGCTCGAATCGCTCGCGGCCGAAGGCTATGCCGAGGCGGAGCTCGACCAGATCGGCGACCTGGACGGCGTGCCCGACGAAGAGCCACACCTGTCCGCCTATCAGGGCGCGCTCGAAGGCGAAGTCTCGATCGTCACCTTCGACGTGCCAGTCTGAAGCAGGGCCGATCTGTTCGGGGTCTGTCTGAAACGAAGCCGATCTCGGCAGCCTGCGGGCAAGCTCCTGCCGCTTGCCCGACATCGGTTCTCTGCTAAGAACCATCGCTGCCAAGAGCAATTCATTTCCAATCTGCGGAGTCTCCCATGTCCAGGAACAACGACCCCATCAAGCTCGGCATCGTCGGGGTAGGAAAGATCGTCCGCGACCAGCATCTGCCGGCCTTGGCGAAGGACCAGGCCTACCGCCTCGTCGCCGCCGCCAGCCGGCACGGCAAGGTGGAAGACATCCCGAATTTCCCAACCATCGAGGCGATGCTCGACGCCGTGCCGGAGCTCGAGGCCGTATCGCTCTGCATGCCGCCGCAGTTCCGCTATGACGCCGCGCGGACAGCGCTGGAAGCGAAAAAACATGTCTTCCTGGAAAAGCCGCCCGGAGCCACGGTCAGCGAGGTCGAAGACCTGAAAGCACTGGCCGCGGCAAACGGCGTCTCGCTGTTCGCCAGCTGGCATTCGCGCTATGCGCCGGCGGTGGAAGCCGCGCGTGCATTTCTCGGCTCGACCCAGATCAGCTCAGCAGCCATCAACTGGAAGGAGGACGTGCGCCGCTGGCACCCGAACCAGGACTGGATCTGGGCGCCAGGCGGCTTCGGCGTGTTCGATCCCGGCATCAACGCGCTGTCGATTGCGACCCACATATTGCCGGCGATGTTCATCACCTCGGCAATTCTCGATTTTCCCGAAAACCGCGCGGCCCCGATCGCTGCACATATCGCCTTCCGCACCTCTGATGGATTGCCGGTGACGATGGAACTCGACTGGCGCCAGACCGGCCCGCAAAGCTGGGACATCCTGGCCGAGACGGACAAGGGCGCGATGGTGCTTTCGGGCGGCGGTTCAAAACTAGCGGTCGACGGTCGTGTCGTTTACGACGAGCCGGAAGCGGAGTATCCGATGCTCTACAAGCGCTTCGCCGAGATCGTGCGCGCCGGCGTGTCCGACGTCGACCTCGCCCCGCTGCAGCATGTCGCAGACGCCTTCATGCTCGGCAAACGCAATGTGGTGGAAGCGTTTTTCGATTAAGCCGCGACGCTGTAAAGAGTGGCCGTCGCTTCCGGTCCTGACCATCTTGCAAGCGTCGCGCCGCCCCTCATCTGCCTGCCGGCATCTTTTCCCGTGAACGGAGAAGATGCCGGCATCAAAGATTTCGTCAATCTCCGGCGTCGCAGAAAGAGCGCCAAGACTGCGGCCAGGTTCTTTCTCCCCGTTCACGGGGAGAAATGCCCGGCCAGGGCAATGAAGGGCGGCGCTGGACGATCGAAAATAAGTCACAACAGTCGACGACGCCTTCTCCAGTCCGTCGCCAGCGGCATTAGTTCCCAGCTTCAACACACAAAAAAGCCGCCGGGTTGCCCCGACGGCTTTGTTGCCTGATATCTGTACCGCCGCACTTACTGCGCGGCGGAAGCCATGTCGGTCAGCATCGGATCGGCGACCTCGACGCCCGACGCCTTGCGGCGCTCGTCGATGATCAGCTCGTCGCGCGAGGTGGCGATGCGCCGGATCTGGCTCATCGTGCCGCCGGTGCCGGCCGGGATCAGCCGGCCGACGATGACGTTTTCCTTCAAGCCTTGCAGCATGTCGGTCTTGCCGGCAACCGCCGCTTCGGTCAGCACGCGGGTCGTCTCCTGGAAGGAGGCGGCCGAGATGAAGGACGGCGTCTGCAGCGAGGCCTTGGTGATGCCCAAGAGCACCGGCTGGCCTTCGGCCGGCTTCTTGCCGTCCTCGACCAGGCGCTCGTTGACCTCTTCCAGCTCGATCACGTCGACGTGGTCGCCCGGAATGTAGGTCGAGTCGCCCTGCGCCGTGATCTCGACCTTCTGCAGCATCTGGCGAACGATCACCTCGATGTGCTTGTCATTGATCGACACGCCCTGCAGACGGTAGACCTCCTGGATCTCGTTGACGAGGTAGGACGCAAGCGCCTCCACGCCCTTGATCGCCAGGATGTCGTGCGGCGCCGGATTGCCGTCGAGGATGTAGTCGCCCTTCTCGATGACGTCGCCGTCCTGGAGATGGAACGGCTTGCCCTTCGGGATCAGGTACTCGACCGGCTCAAGCGTCGAGTCATGCGGCTCAATGATAATGCGGCGCTTGTTCTTGTAGTCGCGGCCGAAGCGGATCGTGCCGTCGATCTCGGCGATGATGGCGTGATCCTTCGGACGACGTGCCTCGAACAGTTCGGCAACACGCGGCAGACCGCCGGTGATGTCCTTGGTCTTGGCGCTTTCCATCGGGATACGCGCCAGCACGTCGCCGGGGCGAACCTGTGCACCCGGCTCGACCGAAAGAATGGCCTCGACCGAGAGCAGGAAGCGAGCGTCGCCGCCCTTCGACAGTTTGCCGACCTTGCCCTTGGTGTCCTGGACGACGATCGCCGGCTTGAGATCGTTGCCGCGTGGCGTCGAACGCCAGTCGATGACCTCGCGCTTGGTGATGCCGGTCGATTCGTCGGCCGTTTCCTGGACGGAAATGCCATCGACCAGATCCTCGAACGCCACCTTGCCCTCGATTTCGGTGAGGACCGGGCGGGTATAGGGATCCCACTCGGCGATGCGCTGGCCGCGCTTCACCTTGTCGCCATCGTCCACGAAGATGCGCGAACCATAGGTGACACGGTGCGTGGCGCGCTCCTTGCCGGCCTCGTCGAGGATCAGCACCGCCATGTTGCGGCCCATGACCATCTGCTGGCCGTCGGAGTTGCGCACCACGTTGCGGTTGCGGATCTCGACCTTGCCCTCATAAGAGGCTTCAAGGAACGACGAGTCCACCACCTGCGCCGTACCGCCCATGTGGAAGGTACGCATGGTGAGCTGGGTGCCCGGCTCGCCGATCGACTGCGCCGCGATGACGCCGACAGCCTCGCCCTGGTTGACCGGGGTGCCGCGGGCCAGATCGCGTCCGTAGCAGACCGCGCATACACCGACCCTGACGTCGCAGGTCAGCGCCGAGCGGATGCGGACCGACTGGACGCCGGCCTGTTCGATCTGCTCGACGTCGCGTTCGTCCATCAGCGTTCCGGCCTTGACCAAAACCTCACCCGTGACCGGATGAGTGATGTCGTCGAGCGCCGTGCGGCCGAGAACGCGCTGGCCGACGGAAGCGACGACCTGGCCGGCATCGACGATCGGCTGCATGGTGAGGCCTTTATCGGTGCCGCAGTCGACGGAGTTGACGATGCAGTCCTGCGCCACGTCGACCAGACGACGGGTGAGGTAACCCGAGTTCGCCGTCTTCAAGGCGGTGTCGGCCAGACCCTTACGGGCGCCGTGGGTCGAGTTGAAGTACTCGAGCACGGTCAGGCCTTCCTTGAAGTTCGAGATGATCGGCGTCTCGATGATTTCACCGCTAGGCTTGGCCATCAGGCCGCGCATACCGGCAAGCTGGCGCATCTGGGTGGGCGAGCCGCGCGCACCGGAGTGCGACATCATGTAAATCGAGTTCATCGGCTTTTGACGGCCATTATCCTCGAACTCGACCGCCTTGATGCGGGCCATCATCTCGTCGGCGACCTTTTCCGAGCACTTGGCCCAGGCGTCGACGACCTTGTTGTACTTCTCGCCCTGCGTGATCAGCCCGTCATTGTACTGCTGCTCGTATTCCTTGGCCAAAGCCTCGGTGTCGGAGACCAGCTTGATCTTGGCATCCGGGATCAGCATGTCGTCCTTGCCGAACGAAATGCCGGCGCGGCAGGCGTGGCTGAAGCCGAGGGCCATGATGCGGTCGCAGAAAATGACCGTCTCCTTCTGACCGCAATGGCGGTAGACGGTGTCGATCATCTTGGAGATGTTCTTCTTGGTCATCTCCTGGTTGGCGGTCTCGTACGGCACGTTGACGTTCTTCGGCAGAAGCTCGCCGATGATCATCCGGCCGGGCGTGGTGTCGTAAATCTTCGACACTACCTTGCCGTCCGCATCGACCGTGCGGAAGCGGCCCTTGATCTTAGAATGCAACGTCACCGCCTTGGTCTCGAGCGCGTGCTGGAGTTCGCCCATATCGGCAAACACCATGCCCTCGCCCGGCTCGTTCTGGTTGACGATCGAGAGATAGTAGAGACCCAGAACCATGTCCTGCGACGGCACGATGATCGGCGCGCCCGAAGCCGGGTGCAGGATGTTGTTGGTCGACATCATCAGCACGCGGGCTTCGAGCTGCGCTTCCAGCGACAGCGGCACGTGAACCGCCATCTGGTCGCCGTCGAAGTCGGCGTTGAAAGCCGTGCAGACCAGCGGGTGAAGCTGGATAGCCTTGCCTTCGATCAGGATCGGCTCGAACGCCTGGATGCCGAGGCGGTGCAGAGTCGGCGCACGGTTCAAGAGCACCGGATGCTCGCGAATGACCTCGTCGAGGATATCCCAGACCTCCGGACGCTCCTTCTCGACCAGCTTCTTCGCCTGCTTGACGGTCGAGGAATAACCCTTGGCGTCGAGACGGGCATAGATGAAGGGCTTGAACAGTTCGAGCGCCATCTTCTTCGGCAGGCCGCACTGGTGTAGCTTGAGCTCCGGACCGGTGACGATGACCGAGCGGCCGGAATAATCGACGCGCTTGCCGAGCAGGTTCTGGCGGAACCGGCCTTGCTTGCCCTTGAGCATGTCCGACAGCGACTTCAGCGGACGCTTGTTGGCGCCGGTGATGACACGGCCGCGACGGCCGTTGTCGAACAGCGCGTCAACGGCTTCCTGCAGCATGCGCTTTTCATTGCGCACGATGATGCCGGGCGCACGCAGCTCGATCAGCCGCTTCAGGCGGTTGTTGCGGTTGATGACGCGGCGATAGAGATCGTTGAGATCGGACGTGGCGAAGCGGCCGCCGTCCAGCGGAACCAGCGGGCGCAGGTCCGGCGGGATCACCGGTACCACCTTCATGATCATCCATTCCGGACGGTTGCCGGACTCCATGAAGTTCTCGACCACTTTGAGCCGCTTCAGATACTTCTTCTGCTTGAGCTCGGACGTGGTCGAAGCCAGCTCCGAACGCAGGTCGCCGGCGATCTTTTCCAAGTCCATGCCGGCCAGAAGGTCGTGGATGGCCTCGGCGCCGATCATGGCGGTGAAGCTATCTTCGCCATATTCGTCGACGGCCATCATGTACTCTTCCTCGCTGAGGAGCTGGTGCTCCTTCAGCGCGGTGAGGCCGGGCTCGGTGACGATGTAGTTCTCGAAGTAGAGAACGCGCTCGATGTCCTTCAGCGTCATGTCGAGCAGCGTGCCGATACGCGACGGCAGCGACTTCAGGAACCAGATATGGGCGACGGGCGCGGCCAGTTCGATATGGCCCATGCGCTCGCGGCGGACGCGCGACAGCGTGACTTCGACGCCGCACTTCTCGCAGATGACGCCCTTGTACTTCATGCGCTTGTACTTGCCGCACAGACACTCGTAGTCCTTGATCGGACCGAAAATGCGCGCGCAGAACAGGCCGTCACGCTCCGGCTTGAAGGTGCGGTAGTTGATGGTCTCCGGCTTCTTGATCTCGCCGAACGACCAGGACAGAATCTTCTCAGGGCTGGCGAGCGAGATCCGGATGGAATCGAACACCTGCGCAGGCGCCTGGGGATTGAAGAGATTCATGACCTCTTGGTTCATGCCGTTCTCCTTTTCGGGGTCCTCGAAAACCCCTTGCATCTAGCGCGGGCCAAACCGCCCGCCGACTTGATCGGCCATCGGCCGAAGAATTTGGTGTGTCCGGTCGCGGAAGCCGCGACCGGACGTCTTGCTCACTCGGCCGCGTCGGGCAGCCGAACCGGGCTGTCGTCCAGCTTGGTGTTCTCCAGCTCGACATTGAGGCCCAGAGAACGCATTTCCTTGACGAGAACGTTGAAGCTCTCGGGGATGCCGGCCTCGAACGTGTCGTCGCCTCTGACGATCGCCTCGTAGACCTTGGTGCGGCCGGCAACGTCATCCGACTTCACCGTCAGCATCTCCTGCAGCGTGTAGGCGGCGCCGTACGCTTCGAGCGCCCAGACCTCCATCTCGCCGAAGCGCTGGCCACCGAACTGCGCCTTGCCGCCCAGCGGCTGCTGGGTAACGAGCGAGTACGGCCCGATCGAACGCGCGTGGATCTTGTCGTCCACAAGGTGGTGAAGCTTGAGCATATATATGTAGCCCATCGTCACCTTGCGATCGAACGGCTCGCCGGTGCGTCCGTCATATAGCTGCGACTGACCGCTGGTGTGCAGGCCCGCCTGCTCCAGCATGATGTTGATGTCGGCCTCGTGCGCGCCGTCGAACACCGGTGTCGCGATGGAGACGCCGCGGCGCATCTGCTCGCTGAGGCGAACGACGCTCTCGTCGTCATAGTCGCGGATCGGCTCGTTGCGGTCGTTCGCCGGCATGAAGCTCTCGAGTGTCTTGCGCAGCGGCTTGATGTCGCCGCCTGTCTTGTACGCGTCGATCAGCTCGCCGATCTTCCTGCCCATTCCGGCGCAAGCCCAGCCCAAATGCGTCTCCAGGATCTGGCCAACATTCATGCGGCTCGGCACACCCAGCGGGTTGAGCACGATATCGGCATGCGTGCCGTCCTCGAGGAACGGCATGTCCTCGACCGGAACGATCCGCGAGACGACACCCTTGTTGCCGTGCCGGCCGGCCATCTTGTCGCCGGGCTGCATCTTGCGCTTCACGGCCACGAAGACCTTGACCATCTTCATGACGCCGGGAGGCATCTCGTCGCCGCGCTGGACCTTCTCGACCTTGTCCATGAAGCGCTGTTCGAGCGCCTTCTTGGAATCGTCGTACTGGCCACGCAGGGCTTCCAGTTCGCTCTGGAGCTTTTCGTTCTCCACCGCAAACTGCCACCACTGCGAACGCGGATACTCGTCGAGCGTGTCCTTCGACAGCTTCGAGCCCTTCTTGAAGCCCTTCGGCCCGGCAATCGCGTCCTTGCCGACGAGAACGTCGGACAGGCGCGAATAGACGTTGCGGTCGAGGATCGCCTGCTCGTCGTCGCGGTCCTTGGCGAGGCGTTCGATCTCCTCGCGTTCGATCGCCATGGCGCGCTCGTCCTTCTCCACACCGTGGCGATTGAAGACGCGCACTTCGACGACGGTGCCGAAGGTTCCGGGCGGCATGCGCATCGAGGTGTCGCGCACGTCCGATGCCTTTTCGCCAAAGATGGCGCGCAGAAGCTTTTCTTCCGGCGTCATCGGGCTTTCGCCCTTCGGTGTGATCTTGCCGACCAGGATGTCGCCCGGCTGCACTTCCGCACCGATATAGACGATGCCGGCCTCGTCGAGGTTCTTCAGCGCTTCTTCCGAGACGTTGGGAATGTCGCGCGTGATCTCCTCCGGCCCGAGCTTGGTATCGCGCGCCATGACCTCGAACTCCTCGATATGGATCGAGGTGAAGACGTCGTCGGCGACGATGCGCTCGGACAAGAGGATCGAGTCCTCGTAGTTGTAGCCGTTCCACGGCATGAACGCGACCAGCACGTTGCGGCCGAGCGCCAGATCGCCGAGTTCGGTCGAGGGACCGTCGGCGATGATGTCGCCCTTGTTGACCCGGTCACCCATGCGCACCAGCGGACGCTGGTTGATGCAGGTGTTCTGGTTCGAACGCTGGAACTTCATCAGCCGGTAGATGTCGACGCCCGACTTGCCGGGATCGAGATCTTCCGTGGCGCGGATAACGATACGCGTCGCGTCCACCTGGTCGACGATACCGCCGCGACGGGCGCCAATGGCGGCGCCCGAGTCACGGGCGACGATCGGCTCCATGCCGGTGCCGACAAACGGCGCTTCGGCGCGCACCAGCGGCACGGCCTGCCGCTGCATGTTCGAGCCCATCAGAGCGCGGTTGGCGTCGTCATTCTCGAGGAACGGGATCAGGGCCGCTGCCACCGACACCATCTGCTTCGGCGACACGTCCATCAGATCGACGTTTTCGCGCGGCGCCATCATCACTTCGCCGGCGTTGCGGCAAATGACGAATTCGTCGACGAAAGCACCATTCTTGTCGAGCTCGGCATTGGCCTGCGCGACGTGGTGCTTGGCCTCTTCCATCGCCGACAGATAGACGACCTCATTGGTCAGCTTGCCGTTGACGATCTTGCGGTACGGGCTCTCGATGAAGCCGTACTTGTTGACGCGCGCGAAGGTGGCCAGCGAGTTGATCAGACCGATATTCGGGCCTTCCGGCGTCTCGATCGGGCAGATGCGGCCGTAATGCGTCGGGTGCACGTCGCGCACCTCGAAACCGGCGCGCTCGCGGGTCAGACCACCGGGTCCAAGCGCCGAGAGACGGCGCTTGTGGGTGATCTCCGACAGCGGGTTGGTCTGGTCCATGAACTGCGACAGCTGCGAGGAACCGAAGAACTCGCGCACGGCGGCAGCCGCCGGCTTGGCGTTGATCAGGTCCTGCGGCATCACCGTGTCGATCTCGATCGAGGACATGCGCTCCTTGATCGCGCGCTCCATGCGCAGCAGGCCGACGCGGTACTGGTTCTCCATCAGCTCGCCGACCGAGCGCACGCGGCGATTGCCGAGATTGTCGATGTCGTCGATCTCGCCCTTGCCGTCGCGCAGTTCGACCAGTGTCTTGACCACGGCCAGGATGTCGTCCTTACGCAGCACGCGGACGGTGTCCTCGGCCTTGAGTTCGAGGCGCATGTTCATCTTGACGCGGCCAACGGCCGACAGATCGTAGCGCTCGCTGTCGAAGAACAGCGAGTTGAACATGGCTTCGGCGGTTTCGAGCGTCGGCGGCTCGCCGGGGCGCATGACGCGGTAGATGTCGAACAGCGCGTCCTGGCGGCTCTCGTTCTTGTCGACGTTGAGCGTGTTGCGGATATAGGCGCCGACATTGACGTGGTCGATGTCGAGAACCTTGATCTCGTCGTCGCCGGCGCTGAGAAGCACCTTCAGCGTCTTTTCGTCGATCTCGTCGCCGGCTTCGAGGAAAATCTCGCCGGTCGCGTAGTTGACGATGTCCTCGGCAAGGTAGTTGCCGAGCAGGTCCTCGTCCGTCGCCTTGATCGCCTTGAGACCCTTTTCGCCGAGCTGGCGGGCCTGGCGGGCAGTGATCTTCTTGCCGGCCTCGACGACGACCTCGTTGGTGTCTGCATCGACCAGGTCGCCAACGGCCTTGAGGCCGCGGAAACGCTCGACGTTGAACGGGATGCGCCAATGGTCGCCGGCGCGCTTGTAGGTGATCTTGTTGTAGAAGGTCGACAGGATCTCCTCGCCGTCCATGCCGAGCGCCATCAACAGCGACGACACCGGAATCTTGCGGCGACGGTCGATGCGGGCGTGCACGACGTCCTTCGAGTCGAACTCGATGTCGAGCCACGAGCCTCGATAAGGGATGACGCGCGCGGCAAACAGCAGCTTGCCCGACGAATGCGACTTGCCCTTGTCATGGTCGAAGAAGACGCCCGGCGAACGGTGCATCTGCGAGACGATGACACGCTCGGTGCCATTGACGATGAAGGTGCCGTTCAAGGTCATGAGCGGCATGTCGCCCATGTAGACGTCCTGCTCCTTGATGTCCTTGATCGACTTGGCGCCGGTATCCTCGTCGATATCGAACACGATGAGGCGCAGCGTCACCTTGAGCGGCGCGGCATAGGTCAGGTCGCGCTGACGGCATTCGTCAACGTCGAATTTCGGCGCTTCGAACTCGTACTTCACGAATTCCAGCATCGAGGAGCCAGAAAAGTCGGAGATCGGGAAGACCGATTTGAAAACCGCCTGCAGTCCCTCGTCAGGACGCCCGCCCTTGGGCTCCTCTACCATCAGGAATTGATCATAGGATGCCTTCTGAACCTCGATCAGGTTCGGCATCTCCGCAACTTCCGGAATCTTTCCGAAGAATTTGCGTACGCGTCTGCGGCCATTGAAAGTTTGTGTCTGGGCCATCGTCGCTCCTTAGCTCGATTCTCGGGACGAGCCTCGCCGCGGCTCGCCTTGCATTCTCGGCCACCTCGGCGGCGGCCTTTTATTTGTTCACCCGCCACCCTGTCGGTGGCCGGCCAAAACGGGAGAAAACCCGTTTCCTGAAGGCCGGTTTACGGCCCTCAGGAAAGAGGTTTTCGTACTCTTCGCGTTACGCAGCCTCCCTTCGCGCCAAGGGAGTGGCGGACGGCGCGAAGCCGCCCGCCGATATCAAACGCTTACTTCAGTTCGACCTTGGCGCCGGCTGCTTCCAGCTGGGCCTTGAACTTGTCCGCGTCGGCCTTGGAAACGGCTTCCTTGACCGGCTTCGGAGCCGCCTCGACCAGGTCCTTGGCTTCCTTGAGACCAAGACCGGTGATGGCGCGAACTTCCTTGATGACGTTGATCTTCTGAGCGCCCGCCTCGGTGAGGACGACGTCGAATTCCGTCTTTTCCTCGACCGGAGCAGCAGCAGCCGCCGCACCGCCAGCGGCGGCAACCGCCACCGGAGCAGCAGCGGAAACGCCCCACTTTTCTTCCAGAAGCTTCGACAGCTCGGCCGCCTCGAGGACGGTCAGCTTCGAAAGGTCGTCTACGATCTTTGCCAGATCAGCCATTGCTATATTCCTTCATAAGGTTCGAACGTGTGTTTGTGATAGCGAGGAACGGCCTCATGCCGCCTCGTCCTTCCGGGCGTAAGCGCCGATGACACGCGCGACCGAAGCCGCAGGCGCATTGACGATCTGGGCGATCCGGGTTGCCGGCGTGGCGATCATGCCAACCAGCCTGCCGCGCAGCTCATCGAGCGACGGAAGTGTGGCGAGTGCCTTCACACCGTCGGCGTTGAGCGAGGTGGTGCCCATTGCGCCGCCGAGAATGACGAGCTTGTCATTTCCCTTGGCGAAATCGGACGCGACCTTCGGCGCCGCAATCGGATCCTCCGAATAGGCGATCAGCGTCTGTCCCTTGAACAGGTCGATGATCGATGCGGAGTCCGTGCCCTGAAGAGCGATTTTGGCGAGACGGTTCTTCGCGACTTTGACGGTGCCACCGGCGACACGCATTTTCGACCGAAGGTCGTTCATTTGCGCGACGGTGATACCGGCGTAGTGGGCCACGACGACTGAACCAGCGCCCGAAAACGCTTCATTCAGGCCCGTGACGAGTTCGCGTTTTTCCGCTCTGTCCACTGCCTATCTCCAGTTTGACCCCTGCCCCATTACGAGGACAGGCGTCGGGTTGCCTTTTGCCGGTCGGGCCATCCAGTAACGGATCTCCCGAACGACGCTCGAGGATCCTGCCCCCTTTCGCCACACCAGCCGGCAAGCCGAATAGTGCGCAGACAAAAGGCAAACACGGTTCGAACCTTTCATTGGAGCATGTCGCTCCGTTGTCCGGTCTTCACCCGTCTCATGCAGGCCCACATGAATTAAGGCCCCCCTTGAACTAAGGCTTGGGGCCGCCCGCAATCTCGGACAGGATGTCCGGAAGCCTTCCGACTTCCGGTACCGGGCCGCCAAAATAAATCGGAGGCCCGGAATCTGTTTGCGGATCGGCCCTTAGCGGCCGATCCAAATGGTTCGTATCAGGACGCCGCCAGCGTCGAGACGTCGAGCTTGAGGCCCGGGCCCATCGTCGAGGTGACCGACACCTTCTTGACGTAGTTGCCCTTGGCGCCAGCCGGCTTCGCCCTGTTCACCGCGTCGGCGAAGGCGCGGACGTTCTCTTCCAGCGCCTTGACGTCGAACGAGATCTTGCCGACGCCGCCATGAACGATGCCGGCCTTCTCGACGCGGAACTCGACCGCGCCGCCCTTCGACGCCTTGACGGCGGCGGTAACGTCGGTCGTGACGGTGCCGACCTTCGGGTTCGGCATCATGCCGCGCGGGCCGAGCACCTTGCCCAGACGGCCGACCAGCGGCATCATGTCCGGCGTGGCGATGCAGCGATCAAAGTCGATCGTGCCCTTCTGGACGATGTCGACCAGATCCTCGGCGCCAACAATATCGGCACCGGCGGCCTTGGCTTCCTCGGCCTTGTCGCCACGCGCGAAAACGGCGACGCGGACGGTGCGGCCGGTGCCGTTCGGCAGATTGACCACGCCACGGACCATCTGGTCGGCATGGCGCGGGTCGACACCCAGGTTCATCGCGATTTCAACGGTCTCGTCGAACTTCACCGAGGACCGGTCCTTGAGCAGCTTCAGCGCCTCACCCAAGGCATAAGCCTTGTTGGGATCGATGCCTTCACGGGTCTTCGATACACGCTTTGCAATCTTTGCCATGATCTCAGCCCACCACTTCCAGACCCATCGAGCGGGCGGAGCCCTCGACCATGCGCATGGCCCCCTCGATATCGGTTGCGTTCAGATCCTTCATCTTCTGCTCGGCGATGGCGCGCACCTTGTCGCGGCCAATCGTGCCGGCCTTGACCTTGCCCGGCTCCTTCGAGCCCGACTTCAGGTTCGCGGCCTTCTTCAGGAAATAGCTCACCGGCGGCGTCTTCATGACGAAGGTGAACGACTTGTCCTGGTAGTAGGTGATCACGACTGGAATCGGCGATCCCTTTTCCATTTCCTGGGTCTGCGCGTTGAACGCCTTGCAGAACTCCATGATGTTGATGCCGCGCTGACCAAGCGCCGGTCCGATCGGGGGCGACGGCGTAGCCGAACCCGCGGAAACCTGGAGCTTGAGCTGGCCTGCAATTTTCTTAGCCATCTCTTTCCTGCCTTTGTCTCATGCCGGCCCCACTATCTGGGCAACACCGGCGGTTGCAGTCTGGTGGTGCGGTTCCTGCGGCCGGCTAAAGCCGCATTCGCCTCCCACCCGTGTTGGCCGCGCGATTTCCTCGCCGCCTCCCCTCACCGCCGAACGGCGACAGGGATTTCGGATCAGCCCTTTTCGACCTGCCCGAATTCGAGATCGACCGGCACGGCGCGCCCGAAGATCGAAACTTCCACCTTGAGCCGCGCCCGCTCCTCGTCCACTTCCTGGACGAAACCGTTGAACGACGCGAACGGACCGTCCGAGACGCGGATCGCCTCGCCGATCTCGAAAGTGACTGACGGCTTCGGCCGCTCGACGCCCTCCTGAACCTGATTCAGGATGCGCTGGGCCTCGGTCTCGGTGATCGGCACCGGCTTCGAGTCACCCAGGAAGCCGGTGACCTTCGGCGTGTTCTTGACGAGCGAGAACACTGCGTCGGTCAGGTTGGCCTTCAAGAGCACGTAGCCCGGGAAGAACTTGCGCTCGGCATCGACCTTGCGGCCGCGGCGTATCTCGACGACCTTCTCGGTCGGCACGACGATCTGCTCGATGTCAGCGGACAGGCCTTTCTGTTTGGCCTTGTTCTCGATGTCCTCGGCGACCTTTTTTTCAAAGTTCGAATAGGCGTGGACGATGTACCACCGCGCAGTCATTTCAAGACTTCTCCGTAATCGCCGGACTTAGCGTCCGATGCCCAGAATCTGCTCGACCGCGAGGCCCATGAGCTGATCGGCGGTAAAGAAAAAGATCATCGCGATCACAGCGAACGCCAGGACCATCACCGTCGAGATCATCGTTTCGCGCCGCGACGGCCAAGTCACCTTGGCGGTCTCCGAGCGAACTTGCTGGAGAAAGACGAATGGATTTGTGGTTTTCGAAGCCATGTGCCGCTCTGTCTGCAAGACCCGTTGACCGGATCTCCTGGATGATCCCGCTGGCCGGGATGTGCCGCCTGAGCCTGTGTTCGCGCCGAATCAGCGCAATCATTTCGCCCATGCAAATCGGACGCGTAAAGCCGGCTTCCCAGCTCCACGCGTCGCGTGTCTGTTTCGTCTACATAAAACCGATTCTTGATCCACGCAAGTGGCAAGTGTCCGCTTTATGACCAAACGCCGCCTCGGAACCATCCAGTCGTCCCGTCCCGGCTATGGCCTCTTATGTCTCAAGACAGCCTATATGGCAAGTCACCGGCGGATTTTCAAAGGGCCAATGCGTGGAAGCCCAGACAATTTTCATGAATCGGCCATTCCGAAAAATGGCACGGGTTTCATGAATTGGCCATTTCGAAAAATGGCACGGGCAGCAGGGCTCGAACCTACGACCTGCGGTTTTGGAGACCGCCGCTCTACCAACTGAGCTATGCCCGTATCGTGCGCACGTCAGCGCAGCAGGCGCTTCCTAAAAGCTTCCGTGCGCGCTGTAAAGAGCAGTCTGATCTGATCGTTCCATTCCTGCCCGCTTTCAGCATCAGGTCGGAAATCTTCGTGGCAAGTCGGGATCATCCGCCCAACGGCAGCTTGTACGGTCCGCCGGGCACGCCCCAGCCCCAGGCCGGCATCGGCTCGGTCTCGGGATCGCAGGTCTCGCTAAGGTTGGAGTTCATCTTCGCCAGCCGCGACCCCCATTCGACATAGGCCATGAAAGCCGAGCGGAATTCCGGATCGTCCGGCAATCCTACTTCATCAGCGGCGTCCGCCAGAAGATCGATCCAGCGGCGGCGCTGTTCCTCGCTCAGATGCTTGTCGAGATGATGCATGACCATCTCGCGGTGGCCGCCATGCTTCTCGCTGTAGGTTTTCGGTCCGCCAAAGACCTCGCCGATGAAGGCCGCGACATGGGCGGGGTGATCCGGCGACATGTTTTTGAACACCGGGCCGACGATGGGATCCCGGAACACCTTGCCGTAGAAGGTTTGGGTCAGGCGATTCAGCGCTTCGGTGCCGCCGGCCCATTCGAACAATGTCGGGATACCCTGGCTCATTCTCGATCCTCGACTGGCCGGACTGTCAATTGCTTCGAACGATAGCGGAACTATCGAAGGTTGCTCAACCTGCCTCCATGGCCAGCTTGGGCCGGCTACGGTGCCTGTGCCTTACAACTTGACCGGCGCCTCGGCCTGAACCTCGGACGTCGACACCACGCGGCAATTCCCCGGCACCGGCTCCGACTTGCAGATGGTCGGACCGGTAAATTCATCGACCGATTCAAGCCCGGTCGTCAGCCCGACTTTCACCATCATCTCGGGTTCGAGCTGCCGAGGGCGCGAGGCCGGCACCGACCGCATCGCCGCCAGCAGGCCGGGTCCGACTGTCATGTCTTTGAGATAGGTTTTTACCCGCTGCTCCAACCCCATCGAGTGCACGGTCAGCTGCGCGCGAGGACCGACAAGGCGTCTGACACCGCCGGCAAGCATGATCGGACAGGCTGCGCCGCACTCGCCGCTCGCATCGATCGAGAGCCCGACATAGATGCCATTCTCGGCGGTGCAATCCGCCTTGTCCGGCTCGCATCCAATGAAGTCCGTCCGCGCAACCGCCACGTCGAGCTTGCGTTCTCGGATCAACCTTCCAGCGGCCAGGGCACCGAGCACGTCACCTCCCGGCGAGTTGATCACCAGGGGCAGTCGCCGATCACCGATCGTGTCCAGCAGTTGGCGCAGCCGTTCCGGCGTTTGAGCGCTAATCGTGCCTTCCGCCGAGATCCATTCGGGACAGTTGGGATCGCAGAGTAAACTTCTGCCGCGAACCAGAACGAAGCGCATATCTCCAACATCGGCCCGCTGCACGGTTTCGGGTTCGACCGGCGCGGCGGGAGCGGGCTTGGCGTACGCCACCACGTGGCCGGCTGGCGCCGGTATTTCCCTGCAGTTCGCAGCCACCGGATCGGTGTTGCATAGGGTTGCCGCGGTCAGCAGGTCGACGGCATCCAGGCTGGTAACCAGCTTCGTCTGCAGCATGTCGTAGGGAGCCAACTGCTGGATGCTGCTGGCCGGCGTGTTCTTCATCGTCTCGAGCACGGCCTGGCCGACGCCCATTTCCTTCAGATACGCCGCCAGTCTTTTCTCCACCGACTTGCTCATCTCGTAGGTCTTGTAGCTGCCGGCGTTCTTGCGGCTGATGACCTTCTTGTCGATGATCTTCTTCTTGCCTCTCACCACGCGGTAGGTGGTCCGGTATTGCAATTTCGTCCGAATGTAGGTCGTGGTGATCTGATGAACGCCGAGATGGGCCCATTGCCCGACCACGCGCCTGATGCCGCCGGCAAACATCAGCGGGCAAGCGGAATTGCAGATGGCGCCGTCAGCATAGGCATTGCCGAAATAGCGAGCGGCCTTGCCGTCGTTTTCCGTGCAGTCCTTGGCATCGGGCTGGCAACCGGTGAACCGGGTCTTGCCGACCGCGATATCGAGTTTGTTCTTGCGGATCAGCCGACCAAGCGCCAGTGCCGCATCGACATTGCCGCCGGGAGAATCCACGACAAGAGGCAGTTTTCGGCGGCCGAGCACCTTGAGCGTGCGCTTGAACAGGGCCGGCGTGCGGGCTTCTATGGAGCCTTCAGCGGATATCCATTCCGGGCAGGTCGGTTCGCAACCAGGCGCGCTGCTGCGGACGACGACAAACCGCATCGTTGGACCAACATCCGACGCGGATTTTTTTGTATTCGCCGCGAAGGCAGCTTGTTCCATGCCAAGGAACGACGCCAGGCAGATCACCCCAAGCATCCACCATGTCTGGCCATTCAGACGGCGCCATGGAACCATTCGGGCAAACCCCCCGCAATGCAAGCTATCCTAACGCACGACCCCCAAAAACGTAACCGATTTTCGCTGGCGATCATGCGCAATATCAACGTGCTACAGCGCCCTTCGCGCGCACGAACAACGCCCGGCGCTGTAATTGAGCTTTGACGGGCTCGCAACAAGGTTTTGCGATGGCGCCGCAGGCACTCGGCTGTGCTAAAAAAAGCAAAAAGGGCAGCCCGAGAACTGCCCTTCCGCATCCGATCTGACCGGCAAATGCCGGTGTCGATTACTCTTTGATGGTGACGACGATGCCGGCACCGACGGTGCGGCCGCCTTCACGGATGGCGAAGCGCAGCTTCTCTTCCATGGCGATCGGCACGATCAGCTCGACATCGACGGTGATGTTGTCGCCAGGCATCACCATTTCGGTGCCTTCCGGCAGCGACACGATGCCGGTCACATCGGTCGTGCGGAAATAGAACTGCGGACGGTAGTTGGTGAAGAACGGCGTGTGACGGCCGCCCTCGTCCTTGGTCAGGATGTAGGCTTCGGCGACGAACTTCTTGTGCGGCTTGACCGTGCCGGGCTTGGCCAGAACCTGGCCGCGCTCGACACCTTCGCGGTCGACGCCGCGCAAGAGCGCGCCGATGTTGTCGCCGGCCTGGCCCTGGTCGAGCAGCTTGCGGAACATCTCGACGCCGGTGCAGGTCGTCTTGGTGGTCGGACGGATGCCGATGATCTCCAGCTCCTCGCCGACCTTGACCACGCCGCGCTCGACGCGGCCGGTCACCACCGTGCCGCGGCCCGAGATCGAGAACACGTCCTCGATCGGCATCAGGAACGGCTTGTCCAGCGGACGAACCGGCGTCGGGATGTAGTCGTCGACCGCAGCCATCAATTCGCGGATCGAATCCTCGCCGATCTTCTTGTCGGAATCTTCCAAAGCGGCAAGTGCCGAACCCTTGACGATCGGAATGTCGTCGCCGGGAAACTCGTTCTTGGTCAGCAGCTCACGCACCTCGAGCTCGACCAGCTCGAGCAGCTCGGCGTCGTCGACCTGGTCGACCTTGTTCAAGAACACCACGATCGACGGCACGCCGACCTGACGGGCCAAAAGGATGTGCTCGCGGGTCTGCGGCATCGGGCCGTCGGCGGCCGACACAACCAGGATCGCGCCGTCCATCTGCGCGGCACCGGTGATCATGTTCTTCACATAGTCGGCGTGGCCCGGGCAGTCGACATGGGCGTAGTGGCGGTTGGCCGTCTCGTATTCGACATGCGCCGTCGAGATGGTGATGCCGCGCGCCTTCTCCTCGGGCGCCGCATCGATCTGGTCGTAGCGCTTGTATTCGCCAAAATACTTGGTGATCGCCGCCGTCAGCGACGTCTTGCCATGATCGACATGGCCAATCGTGCCGATGTTCACATGAGGCTTTGTACGCTCGAATTTACCTTTTGCCATAGTCTCTTTCCTTGGACGGCCTGGACCTTCAGTTCAGTCGAATGCGGGGCGATTAGCGACTACGGCCGAAAAACACAAGTGCCTTGTGGCCGGGCGCTTTCTCACCCGGTCTGAACCCATGATCCGGTTTTCGGGGATGTGGCGCGGATATAGGAACGAACAAGAAGGAATGGAATGGCCGAAGATAGGTTCCGCGGGTATCCGCATTCAACGGGTGGATATCGCCGCTTCCGCCTGTTCACCGTGCCGGATTTCCAGCCGGATCTGGCCCATTGCCGTTGTGGCGCCGGTCTGATTTCCTGATCCGATGCATTTCATTCCGATCGCCATCCGCGGCCCGCTGTTCATGATCCTCTCGACCGGGTCCTATGTCGTCAACGACACCATGATGAAGCTGGCGACGGTGGGGCTGCCACCCTATCAGGTGTTGTTTCTGCGCGGGACGGCGGCAACGCTGTGGGGCATCCCGTTGCTGCTTTCGCTAGGTTACGCCAAGCAGATTCCGCTGATCCTCGACAGGAGAGTGTTACAAAGAAACCTGCTCGAGCTGGCGGCAATCCTTTGCTACGTCGTGGCACTCGCCAACATGCAGATCGCCGATTCGACCGCCTTGGGGCAGATCACTCCCCTGCTCATGCTGATTGGTTCCTCTGTCCTGTTCCGCGAACGCATCGGAGGGGTGCGCACGGCGCTGATCGGGCTTGGTTTCATCGGAGCGGTGATGGTGGCGCAGCCGACCATGCAGGGTATCTCGATCTACGCCTTGCTGGCGCTCGGCAACGCGGCTTTCGCCGCCGCGCGCGATCTCGCCGGGCGGCGGGTCGCCGCCGATGTGCCTGGAATGATCGTCGCAATTTCCGCGGTGATGGTGGTGCTGGTCGGCTCAGGCGCTGCGCATCTGATGTCCGAGCGTTGGGTGATGCCCGAGACACATCATTTGCTGCTGTTGGCCGGGGCCGGATTGTTCCTGATCTTCGGCCACTTCTTCATCTTCATGGCCTATCGCGTCGGGCCGACCGGCGTGGTGGCGCCGTTCTACTACTGCTTCACCGTCTGGGCGGTCATTTCGGGCCTGATGGTGTTCCAGCAATTGCCGAACGTGCTGGCGATCAGCGGCATCCTGCTGGTGGTGGCCAGCGGGCTGACCATCGTGTCGCTCGACGAGCGTAGGCGCCGACTGACCGTCGTCGCATAATTTGGGCAGTGGTGACCAAAACAACGGTTACACCACAAATTTCAACTTGGCCGCTGCCCGCAAAAAATGGAGAACCTGTGACAAGCCAGGAGAACGTCGGCAACCGCATGCTTGCCGGAAAATGCCTGTGCGGCGCCGTGCAATATGCGGTGGCCGACGAGTTCATCTACGCCGCCAACTGCCACTGCTCGAACTGCCGGCGCACCACCGGTTCGGCCTTCAAGCCGTTTGCCGGCATCGAGCGTGAGAGACTGAGCCTGACCAAGGGCGAGGACAATCTCCAGATCTTTGGCGAGGAGGCCGGCCATGACACACACTGCAAGACCTGCGGCTCATTGCTTTATTCGGTCGTCCGCGATGGCGCCTTCGTGCACGTCGCCATGGGAACCCTCGTCGACGAGCCGACCATCCGTCCGACGCAGCACATCTTTGTCGGCTCCAAGGCGAAGTGGTTCACAATCACCGATGACCTGCCCCAGTATGAAGAGCATGTCGCCGGAGGTGCCGGCTGAAGACCTGGCGATGTGGATGACGGCATTGCCGGTCAGGCACTACAGAACCGCCACAGACAGTGACACGGCGCGCATTTTCAAGGAAGTTGTTTTTGATAATGGCTTCAACAGCATGCTTGGAGCGGGTAGCGGGAATCGAACCCGCATATTCAGCTTGGAAGGCTGCTGCTCTACCACTGAGCTATACCCGCGCCTCTCGCCCGAAAACCGCTATGCACTTTTCGGTCCGATGCTTTGCGTTTCAGGCTTCCGGGCCGGCAGTGGTGGAGAGGGTTGGATTTGAACCAACGTAGGCATAGCCAACGGATTTACAGTCCGTCCCCTTTAACCACTCGGGCACCTCTCCAGTCTGCCGCCGGAGCCATGCAACGATGCATCGACGCGTCGCGACCGCTTGAGCAGCCCTTCGCGAAGCGCCTTATGGCGGCAGCGCCCAAAACTGTCAACCGCAACATCCCGGCAAAACGCGCTGAATTTGATGCCTCGCCTGACAAGCAGGTTCTGCGGCTGTATCCATAGACAGACGACACGGCTATAGAACCGGCCATGAGCAACGATAACAAGCCCAAGACCCCTAAAGACACCCACTACGCCAAGCTGCGGCGTGCGCATCGCGACGAGAAGAGCGGTGGCGCGCCGGCCTTCCGGCCGCGCCAGCCGGTGCCGCCAGGAGAGACAGCGGCGGACGGCCTGGTGCGGCTTTACGGCCTGCACACGGCGCGAGCAGCGCTCGACAACCCGCGCCGGCGGATCAAGAAGATGCTGGTAACGCGCAACGCCGCAGAGCGGCTGGCGATCGCCGACCTCGCTGCCCTGCCCTTCAAGACGGAACTGGTCGAGCCAAAAGACATCGACAAGGTCACCGGCTCCGACGCAGTCCATCAAGGCGTGCTGATCGAGGCCGAGCCGCTAAAACCCAAGCGGCTCGATGCGCTCGGCGATGCGACGCTGGTGCTGGTGCTCGACCAGGTCACCGACCCGCACAATGTCGGTGCGATCCTGCGCTCGGCGGTCGCCTTCGGCGCCGGCGCGCTGATCACCACGGCGCGCCACAGCCCGCATGAATCCGGCGTGCTGGCGAAATCGGCCTCCGGCGCACTGGAGCATATCGATCAGATCGAGGTGAAAAACCTCGCGGATGCGATCGGCCAATTGCACGAGGCCGGGTTCCAGACCATCGGCCTCGATTCGGACGGACCGGCGGAACTCGAAAAGAGTTTTTCGGAAGAAAAGATCGCTCTGGTGCTGGGCGCCGAGGGCAAAGGCCTGCGCCAGAAGACCCGCGAAACGGTGACGACGCTCGCCCGGCTCGATATGCCCGGCGCCATCCGCTCGCTCAACGTGTCGAACGCCGCGGCGGTGAGCCTTTATGCAGCGAGGAAATTTCTAGGGCAGTAGGGGAATAGGGCAGTAAGGGGGGTAGGGAAGTGCAGTTTGTCGGATGCCGTGAATTTTGACCTCCCCCTACTGCCCTACTCCCCTAGCCCATGTCCCGCCATCCGCTCCAGCGCCCTGACCAGCGCCGAGTGATCCTCCTTGGCGCCGCCATTGGCCGCGCAGGAGTTGAACAATTGCTGCGTCGTCGAGGTGTTGGGCAGCGAAACGCCGAGCGCTTTGGCCCCTTCCAGCGCCAGGTTAAGATCCTTCTGGTGCAGTTCGATGCGAAACCCCGGCGAAAAGCTGCGCTTGATCATGCGCTCGCCATGCACTTCGAGGATCCGCGAGGCGGCGAGCCCGCCCATCAGCGCCTGACGCACCTTGGCCGGGTCGGCCCCGGCTTTCGATGCAAAAACAAGCGCTTCTGCGACCGCTTCAATGGTCAACGCAACGACGATCTGGTTGGCGACCTTGGTGATCTGGCCGACGCCATTGGGGCCGACCAGGGTTATGTTCTTGCCCATCTTTTCGAACACCGGCCTGGCGCGCTCGAAGGCCTTTTCCTCGCCGCCGACCATAATGGTCAGCGACGCGGCCTTGGCGCCGACCTCGCCGCCCGACACCGGCGCGTCGAGATAGTCGCAGCCGAGATCGTTGATCTTTTTGGCAAAAACCTTGGTCTCGATAGGCGAGATCGAACTCATGTCGATGACCAGCTTGCCCTCGGTCAGGCCGGCAGCGACGCCGTCGTCGCCGAACAACACATCCGCCACCTGCGGCGTGTCGGGAACCATGGTGATGATGATATCGGCCGTTTTCGCCACGGCGTGGTGGCCGGAGACGGTCTTCAAACCCTTGGCGGCGAGATCGGCCGGCGGTTTCGAGCGATGGTCGCTGGCGACGACGGTGTAGCCCGCGTCGAGCAGATGCCCCGCCATCGGCGCGCCCATGATGCCGAGGCCAATGAAACCGATGGTGTCCATGTGGTTCTCCTGAAAATCGTTGTCTGCGCTCACCAGCAGGGTTGGCGCCGCCCCTCATCCGCCTGCCGGCACCTTCTCCCCGTATAGTGACGGGGAGAAGGGGACTGGCCACAACGCTGGCGCCCCCCTCTCCCCGTCTCTATACGGGGAGAGGGTAAGGTGAGGGGCAGCGCAAACGCCAAGTGATCTTTGGCCGCTAAGCAGCCGCACTCCCCTGCCCGGCCAAGTCCCGGAGCCATCGGAGCCCAGAATCCGTGCCGGCCTTCGGCTTGTATTCGGCGCCGATCCAGCCGGAATAGCCGATGCGGTCGATATGATTGTACAGGAAGGGAAAATTGATCTCGCCCGTCCCCGGCTCATGACGGCCGGGATTGTCCGCAAGCTGGATATGCGCAATGCGGTCGAGGTTTGCCTCAATGGTGCGGGCGAGATCCCCCTCCATGATCTGCATGTGGTAGATGTCGTATTGCAGGAACAGGTTCTTCGAGCCGACGCGGTCGATGAGCGCCAGAGCCTGATCCGAATAGTTCAGGAAGAAGCCGGGAATATCGAGCGTGTTGATCGGCTCGATCAACAGCCTGATGCCGGCCTGCTCCAGCTTCTCCGCCGCGAACGCCAGGTTTTCGGCGAAGACGTCTTCCAGCACACTCCGGTCGACGCCCTGCGGCGCAATGCCGGCGAGGCAGTTAACCTGTTCGCAGCCCAGCGCATGCGCATAGGTGATCGCCTTGGCGACGCCTTGCCGGAACTCGGGAACACGATCCGGCAACACGGCGATGCCGCGCTCGCCCTTGCCCCAATCGCCGGCTGGCAGGTTGAACAGCACCTGCGTCAGGCCGTTCTTCTTCAACCTCGCCGCAACCACCTCCGGCGCATGGTCGTAAGGCCCGATATATTCGACACCCCTAAAGCCGGCGTGGGCGGCGGCTTCGAAGCGGTCGAGAAACTCGTGCTCGCCAAAGAGCATCGAAAGATTGGCTGAAAAACGCGGCATTCTTTTTTCTCCGTAGAGTCTAATCAAGCATGACGATCGCCGTGGGGGCATCCTCGTGGCTCTCGGCAAGCTCCTCGAATTCGGTGATCTTGTCGATTTCGGTGCCCATCGAAATGTTGGTGACGCGTTCGAGGATAAATTCGAGCACGACGGGAACCTGGTGCTCCTTCATCAGGCGCTGCGCCTGCTTGAAGGCGTCCGCGAATTCCTCCGGCCTGCGCACCCGGACCGCCTTGCAGCCCATCGCCTCGGCGACGGCGACATGGTCGACGCCGTAGCCAGCCTCAGGGTCGTCCTTCCGGTTGACGTTCTCGAAGGCGAGGCTGACCTCGTAATCCATCGAAAAGCCGCGCTGCGCCTGACGGATCAGGCCGAGATAGGCATTGTTCACCACGACGTGGATATAGGGCAATCTGTGCTGCGCGCCGGCCGCCAGCTCCTCTATCATGAACTGCAAATCATAGTCGCCGGACAGCGCCACGATGTTGCGCTGCGGATCGGCGGCGCGAACGCCAAGTGCTGCCGGCAGCGTCCAGCCGAGTGGACCGGCCTGGCCGCAATTGATCCAGTTGCGCGGCTTGTAGACATGCAGGAACTGCGCGCCGGCGATCTGCGAAAGCCCGATCGTGGTGACATAGGTGGTGTCGCGACCGAATGCCTTGTTCATCTCCTCATAGACGCGCTGCGGTTTCAGCGGCACCTGGTCGAAATGCGTCTTGCGCTTCATCGTCTTCTTGCGGACATGGCATTCCCTGGCCCAGCCCGACCAGTCGCGCAATTTTCCCGCCGTCTTCCATTCAGTGGCGACGTCGAGCAGCATTTCGAGCGCCGCGCCGGCATCCGACACGATACCGAGGTCCGGCGCGAACACACGGCCGATCTGAGTGGGCTCGATGTCGACATGGATAAATTTCTTGCCCCTGGTGTAGACGTCGACCGAGCCGGTGTGGCGGTTGGCCCAGCGATTGCCGATGCCGAAGACGAAATCGGCTTCGAGCATCGTCGCATTGCCGTAGCGATGCGATGTCTGCAGCCCGCACATGCCGGCCATCAGCCGGTGGTCGTCGGGGATCGCGCCCCAGCCCATCAGCGTCGGAATGACGGGCACGCCGGTGACTTCGGCCAACTCGATCAGCAAATCCGAAGCATCGGCGTTGATAATGCCGCCGCCGGCGACGATGACAGGCTTTTCCGCCGCGTTTAGCATCGCCAAGGCTTTCTCGGCCTGGCTGCGCGACATCGCCGGCTTGAACGGCACCAGCGGCTCATAGGCATCGATGTCGAACTCGATCTCGGCCAGTTGCACGTCTACCGGCAGATCGACGAGGACCGGACCGGGCCGCGACGAGCGCATCAAGTGGAACGCCTTCTGCAGCGCCATCGGCACCAGATAGGGTTCCATGACGGTGACCGCCCATTTGGCGACAGGCGCGGCGATGGCGGCGATGTCGACGGCCTGGAAATCCTCCTTGTTGAGACGCCCGCGCGGCGCCTGGCCGGTGATACAGAGGATCGGGATAGAATCGGCCGCGGCCGAATAGAGCCCGGTGATCATGTCTGTACCGGCCGGACCCGAAGTGCCGACGCACAGGCCGATATTGCCTGATTTAGCGCGGGTATAGCCTTCGGCCATGTGCGACGCCGCCTCGACATGGCGCGCCAGGATGTGGCGGATGGTGCCCCTCGCCTTCAGCGCCGAATAAAACGGGTTGATCGCCGCGCCCGGCACACCGAAGGCGCAGGCGATGCCTTCCTTTTCGAGAACGAGAACCGCTGCGTCGACCGCGCGCATCCTTGCCATGTCCGCCTCCACGGAATTTGTTGATGGCCGAGGATGCCAGTGCGCCGACTATTTTTCAATTTTTTCAAAATATTTTTTCATTTCTAAGACTTGACGGCTAGCGATTGATTTCATTGAGTGATCCGTTTTCCATAGGTTCGGCCTGGCAGATCAGTGAAAAACTTTTTCATTGCGTATTCGACGCGAAATCGGCAAGAGTGCCGCCATGGAAACCACCGAAAAACGCCAGCGCGGACGTCCGCGTGGCTTCCATGGTCCGTCCGACGCGGCTTCGGTGCAGTCGCTCGACCGGGCGCTGCGCATTCTGGCCATCGTCGCCGAAGGCAGCGGCCTGTCGCTGAGCGAGATCGCCGCGCAGAGCGACCTTGCGGCATCCACCGCCTACCGCATGCTGACGACGCTGGAAAACCACGGCATGGTCGAGTTCGACAGCACCGACCAGCTGTGGTCCATCGGCGTCGGGACTTATCGCATGGGTGCGGCGTTCCTGCGCCGCCGCAAGCTGGTCGATCGCGCCCGTATCGTCATGCAGGAACTGATGGAGAAGACCGGCGAGACCGCCAATCTCGGCGTCGCCGAGGACGATTGCGTGGTCTTCGTCAGCCAGGTCGAGACGCATCAGGCGATCCGCGCCTTCTTCCGGCCGGGCACGCGCAGTTCCTTCCATGCCTCGGGCATCGGCAAGGCGGTGCTGGCGCATCTCGAGCCGGAACGCGTCGGTGCCATCCTGCGCCGGGCCGGGTTGGAGCGCTTCACCGAAAACACGCTGTCCGACATCTCGGCGCTGGCCCGCGATCTGGTGGTCATCAAGCTGCGCGGCTGGTCGGTCGACGACGAGGAGCGGCACCCCGGCATGCGTTGCGTGGCCGCCGCCATCTTCAACGAGTTCGGCGAGCCGATCGGCGGCGTATCGGTTTCGGGACCGACGGTGCGGGTGACGCCGGAGCGGCTCGCCGAGATCGGCCCGCTGGTGCATGATGCAGCGGCGGCGGTGACGAAGATGATCGGCGGCAGGACACCCTAAGGACCTGACGCCGTAAGCGCGAGCGGGGCAACCCTCCAGACAAGAAAAAGGGGCCTGGGGTGCACCTTCTTCCGGTTGCCTGAAACGGTCCGTTCAAAGCCGGCAGCGGTGACGGTAGCCGTCGTAGCCGACATAGGTGTCCGAGCACGGATCGTAACTCTGATAGCGGTTGAGGCAGCGGCGGACGTGCCATGAGCCGCCGTTCTCGTCGAGGTAGACGGTGCGTGGCTGGGCGAGCGCGCTGCCGAGCGGAAGCCGCCGCCGCCGGCGACGATGCCGATGCCAAGGTGCTTGTTGTGATGCTTGTGATGGGCGGCCGAAGGCTGAACGGTGCCGGCCAGCATGGCGGCGGCGACAGTGGTGGCGATGATCCATCCGCCTTTTGACGATCAGTCGTTGCAAGGAAAAAGGTTCGACGGTTCTTTGGACTTTTCGAAAGCGCAAAAGCGGCCGGTCTGAACATTGCAGTCAGGCGCGCAATTACGACCGGCGAAGAGCGCCGGTCGATAGTCCGCCGGCGGAGGGCCTCAGCCCATGCCGGTGATATGGCGCAGCCAGAAGGCGAGCGCGATGAAGCCGATGATGGTGGTGATTCCGGTCCAGTCGATATTGGCGCTCTTCACTTGCTTGATGAGCTTCACCAGGAGAATCCAGGCCACGACCACGACCAGGGCAATGACGACAAGTCTGATCATGCGACACCCTCGCCTATGCGATTGCACCTTCGACCAATATAGGAATCGAATTGGCCGTTTTCAGGATGCCGCGCCGGCGGTTCCGGCGCGCTCACCGGCAGCCGAAAACAGAGTTTTGTCTTTACTGGCGCAACAAATATGCTAACCGGAGCGCCGTGCCCTTGTAGCTCAGCTGGTAGAGCAGCGGTTTTGTAAACCGAAGGTCGGCGGTTCGATTCCGTCCGGGGGCACCAGCAAAAACCAATATAATCAAATACTTCATGGGAAGAGCGCGGCCACGTGGGCGGCTTTTCATGTTGCAACACGTTACATTGAAAACCGCTGATTTGCGGGCTTTTCAACGTGTTGCTGTTTATTCCATGCAACACGGATGCAACACGAGCCACGAAAAAGCCCGCCGAAGCGGGGTCTCCGGTCTTTGTGGTGGGGCGTCGGGTCAGTTGCCTATGGCGCTGACATGCATCGCTAATGCGTCGGACCTGCTCGGCCGAGATCGTGCGTAGGTGGTCCACTAGTCGACGATGCCAAGACCGGAGAGAAGGCCGTAGGCAGCAAGGATGCTGAGGGACACCGTCTTGAACGACACGACAAGGCCGAGGACAGTCGTGTAGGCAGCGGGCACAAGCTTGACGGCCGTTCCCGAACCGGCCTCGCGCCGGATGCGCCACTCGCGGATCGGGAAGGTGACAGGGCCGCCGAGGAACTCGAGGTAGCCTCGCAGGAAGACCCGCAGTCGGTAGCCGACGATGCCCGGGACCTCGCTCCAGAGTCCGGACAGCCAACCCAGGCCTTTTCTCGCGCCGTAGATGCCGTAGCCCGCCATCAGGAGCAGAAGCAATCCGATCCAGGCCCCACCCGAGCCAGCTGTACGCAGCGGTCGAAATCGGGTTCTCCGCACCGGCGACCCACAGCCACAGGACGTAGGCGCCCAGAGGCACGAGGATGCATCCGGCCGCGGTGGCGAAGGCGATGGGGTGTTCCCCGCAGCACGCCACTCGCCCGATCCACGACGGGATTGCGCGGACTCCTATGAGGACGAGGTGAATGGCGAAGATGGCGACCGCGACGACGGCGAAGCGCTGTAGGCCGCTGGTCATTGCCTCCCGACCGAACAACAAGACGCCCGCAATGACGCGAGCAGTATATTGATGATGCCCCTCAAGTCTGCCTGCGGTTCCCAAACATTGCCTGAGGTCGGGAAACAGTTGCGAAATCGCCTCATTATCCGGTGGGGAGAGAGGGGTGGACAGATCCCGTCATGACAATCGCTCTGACCAGTGGCGAAAGCGCACTGGAGCACGGCGATCTCGCGCACGTGGCGAAGTCCTGCGGCGCCTGCGTAGGCTCATTGCGGCCGCAAAACGAAAACGCAAGGTTTTGACGCAACTCGCTATCGCGCGTGCCATGCGCGCCGGCAAAACCCTTTAGCATTAGGAGTGGGTCAGTTTCAAATTTCTGAATATGATTGGCTGTGCCGCCCACAAGGGCGTATGGTGAAGCGTCGTCCGCACCAAACCGAGGCAAACGGACGCTTGAAAGAGCAGATCACGCTTTCGCCCCGACGAGGGAGGAGAGTGTTATGGCCTTCTCAAAATACAGCAGCGTATTCACGTCGACCGACCTGGACCTTCTCCAGAAGGTATTCGACCAGCTGTGCCAAGAGCGTCGTCTGGCCCTTAAAGACCGGGACCAGAGGGAACGGCTCGCCTGCCAAGTTATTGAAGCTTTCGAGAACGGCTTCACAGACGAAACAGAGTTGTGGCAAGCGCTTTCGAAGCGCCGCACGGCCAGTGCGTGAACTTTAGGCGCTGCGGTTTATAAAAGAGCCCGTTCCGTTGAGAGGTCCGGAACGGGTCCGAAACCCACGGAGGTGGTGGGTCCGACGGGGCAAATTCTGCATTAGATTCACCCGGTCCCCAACTTCTAAGTCAGCGCAATGTTCCATCGTGCCATCGCGTGCTCATTTCCTCGCGAAAGTCTTGTAGCGAGGCGTTTGCTACTGCACGCTTTCGGAGAAATCTTGGCCAGTGGCTTCGGAATAGACGGGCCTTCGCCTTCCTCGCGAATTTCTAGCCAAACAATTTGCGAGTGGCGTCCACAGGGTATACGTTGTCGTATCGGCCGCCGTGTTTCCGGATGCAGCCGACAGTAAGAGGTTCGTGCTCTTGCCCGTCATGGGAGAAGAGCCATGCCCCAATCTCTCCTTCGCAACCATGTTTTGAAAACCCTCTCCTCCGAGGATTTCGCGCTTTTACAGCCCTCGATAGATCACGTCGAACTGGCCATCAAAGCGCAGTTGGAGATCCAATATCAGCCGATCGAGCACATCTATTTTCCAGAGGCGGGTATTGCGTCGGTGGTCGCGACCATGACCGGAGGGCGGCAAAGCGAAGTTGGCATCATTGGGCACGATGGCATGACGGGTCTTGCGGCAGTGCTCGGCCAGGACAAGTCTTCCAACGAAATCTACATCCAGGTCGCGGGCAATGGCTGGTGCCTGCGGGTGGACGATTTGCGTGTCGCGCTCTCGAAAAGCCCGACACTACGAGCGTCACTGCTGCGCTATGCTCACGCATTCCTGGTTCAGTCGTCCCGAACGGCACTGGTCAACGGCCATTCGAAAATCGAGGAAAGGCTAGCCCGCTGGTTGCTGATGGTCCACGACCGGATCGAAGGAAACAAGATCTACCTGACGCATGAATTTCTGGCGACCATGCTTGGCACTCGGCGCCCCGGCGTCACCACGGCTCTCCAAATGCTTGAATATAGGGGGCTGGTTCAAGCTCGGCGCGGCGAAATCACAATCGTCGACCGCCCCGGAATGATAGAACTCACTCATGGTGCTTATGGCGAGGAGGAGCAACGTCACTTCGGCATTGCCTCCGGCTGATTGTCTGGAATCGGACATTCCCTTGAAGGCTGTCGCATCTTGGTCCTAAATCGTGTTGGTTTGGTTCGGGGAGGCATCTTGATGACAAACACGTTTCACACCGTCACGGTTGAAAGAGCGGCCGAGGCCTATGTCCTTTCCAGAGGCAGGGCCCGATTCCTCTCCATCACACAGGCAATCCGTGCCATCCGAACACTCATGCCGGCCTGCAACGCCACCGACCGCCAGTTGGAGGAAATTCTGGCGGCGGAATGCATCATTCACAGTGTGCCCGTCGTTTTCGACGCAACAATGGGCGACGGCTCGGAAACGCGGCTCCATTCATAGGGCCTGAGACGCCCGCGCTCCCTCCGAGGCCTATTTCATCGGACATTCGCCAGGCGATTGTCCGCTATCTGCTGATCGTCGAATTGTGCATTGGGGAACGAGCCGACCTCATCGAGGTAGATCTCAAGGCGATCTCAAACAAGAAACCTGCCGGTCTCGCTGTCGGATACCGACCTGCCGCCTATAATCGGCAAGCGGCACGGCAGCCGGGCAAAAGCCTGATTACTTCAATCCCTTCCGGTCTGTAGCCAACTCGTCGACATGCGCGACCTGCGCCAAGCAGCGTGGCACTTGCGGCCGGAACATGAGCAACGGAATAAGGCTGAGCGGGCGGTGGTGGGCCGCCGTCGAGGGAACATTTGCCGAACCGGCGCATTAATAGAAATCGCGCTATGCGGGAGTAACAATGTTTCTGCTCGCAAAAGACACCGTAAAGTTCTCTATACTAGTCGGGTTTTCGGCGATCTTCATCGATGCCGTGATCGCCCATGGCCTCTTTTGGGATAACGATCCCTACTGGACCTATTGGGTGACCAAGACTTTTCTGATCACCACCGTCTTCCTCTTCGGCACGGCCTTTCTCGGTATAGGAATCCTTCCTGGGCTGATCCTAACGGCGGCACACACCGCTATTCTCGAAATCTATTACCAATGGCTCGCTCCAGTGGGTTTGCCTCAGGAGCCCGAGTGGCTCGATTTCAATCATCTGTGGGTGACTGGAGTTCCGGCGCATTTCCTGGCTATCCTTGCCGGGTATCTGCTTGCGCTGTGGCTGTGGCGACGCAACCATCCAGCGCGGCAGATCGAGCGCGCAGAGACTCGGTATTTCGCAATCTATGGGCTCCTCGCGACCGCTTTGATCGTGGTGGTCGACGGCGTATTAACGCAAATGGTTCTGCTGCGCGATTTTCCCGGCATCACCTTTTTCGTCCAGCATATCTTGATCGGCTTCGTCTTCGTCTGCGCGTGGACCGCCTATGCGGGCGTCGGCCGAATCGGCTGGATCGTCGGTTCCCTGATGCTCGCGCTCGTATGGACCGCCTATAATATGTATCTCGGTCCGCGAGGGCTGCCGCTTCGTCCTCCTACCTATTCCGGATACGAGGACCTCTGGTGGCGGTCATTCCCCGGCGCATTCGTCTCTGCCCTCGTCGGGTGGTGGCTGGGCGGATATTTGATGAAGAGACGCCGGAATCTTGAGTGGACTGGAGTGGCAATGACACTCCTGTTTCTCGCTGTCGCCTTCGATCCGGCCTTCGGTCAGACCCTGCCGGTCGAGAAGGGAACCAACGCCCTGCTCGCAGGCGCTCGCGCGTCAGGCGAAGGCATGCGCGTGGTCGGCCCAGATCCAACCAATATGAAGAGCACACAGCCGATCAATGGAGAGATCAGCATCGAGACATCTGAGATGGGCAATCGGTGGTCGCATGTGCAAAACACCGATGGCATGCGCGTCCGGGCGACCTTCACATCGGGTGATGCGCAGTACGAAATCACCGTCGACAAACCGATGCCCCGGCATCCGCTCGGCCAATACACGACATGGTCCGGAGTGGTCTATGACCATGAGATGCACGGCGACACCGGCATCGGTACCGGCAAACTGCCGAAGATGAAGCCCGAGATCGCCCTGTGGGGCTGGGGTACTGTCAAGCGCGATGGGCAAGTTATTGCGGCGATGGCGCCTGTGCACATCATGGTGAGCAGCGGCGAGAGACCAATGCCTGGAGTGATGCTCGAGGTCGACACTGAGGACAAAGCGCTCGCGGCCGAGCCGGACGGCTACCTTCATGTTATGTGGCCCAAGGTCGATGAGTTGCGCATGCCGACGGCGCAGACCCGGACGCGGATGATCGTCGGCTGGATCGCAATGGTCGGTGTCGTTGGCCTGTTTGGCTGGCTTGCCTATTCCGCACCGGGGTGGCGGCGTAAAGGGGTGGATGCCTGATGTCGTGCGCTGGTTCCGACCATCGACTGAACTTCCGACCCGCCACCACAACCAGATCCCGGAACCTTTGCGCTGCGGCGATGTTTGGTTAACTGGCCCGCACTTGAGGAGCCAAGACTGACGCCGGGCGGGCTTTAGGAGGAAGTCATGTTCCGTGCGATCCCTTCACTTATTCTTCCCCGCCGCCGCCTTTTGCAGTTTGGCTTGGGCGCGACGCTTGCCTCGACTGTAGGCCGCGCTTCAGTATCGCTCGCCGACGAGGCCAGTGAGGTTCAGGATGAGGATATCTTCCAGTTCGCACTCAATTTGGAGTACATGGAGGCTGAGTATTACCTGCGCGGCACGACCGGGAAAGGAATCGATGATTCCGATGCAGGTGCGGATGCGGGCCAGGTGACCGGCGGCAAGCAGGTTTCCTTCGAAACGCCTGCCATCGGCGAGTTCATGGCCGAGGTGGCAGAAAACGAACTGGCTCACGTGAGGTTCTATCGCAAGACCCTCGGAGACCAGGCTGTGCCTAGGCCGACCATCGATTTCGAAGCTGGCTTCGCAGCCGTCGCAAAGGCTGCAGGGCTAGGGGAAGACTTCGATCCCTTCGGTAATGAGACGAACTTCGTCCTTGGCGGAATGCTCTTCGAGGATGTTGGTGTTACCGCCTATGCCGGCGCGGCGACAGTGTTGAAGAACAAGGATTTCCTCGCCGCCGCAGCTGGAATCCTGGCCGTTGAGGCTTACCACATGGGAATGGCGCGATCGACGCTCTACCGAAAGGGCGAACAGGCCTGGAAAGCCGCTAACGCGGTCTCCGACGCGCGTGACAAGATCGACGGATCGGATGACAAGGACCAAGGCATCCAGGTAGACGGCAAGGCAAACATCGTTCCTTCGACACCGGATGCGATAGCCTTCACCCGAACACCGCAAGAGGTGTTGCGCATCGTGTATCTCACCGATCAGGAAGGTGCGAGCAAGGGTGGCTTTTACCCCAATGGAATGAACGGCAAGATAAAAAGTACCTGAATCGTCTGGGCTGTCCGAGTGGCCAAAGCCTGACATCGACGATCGCTACGACCTTGCCGATGCCGTCATGATCTGTGCCGATGGAACATCGCTGGCCAGCGATCTCGGAGGGACTAATAGAGGACGCGACGACGGGATGCCCGGTCGCTTATGATTTTCCCTGCGTAAAATGCCACGGGCTGGGCGAGATTTGAGTGGCGTCGCGGCGGAAGCCTTATACCAGTTTAGCCGTCCGAAAGGGAGTTTCGACGCCGAAAACAGTTCTTCCTCGTCCGTGATTCCGGCTTGGTAGTTTGCGATGATGCGGGACGCGATCGCTTCACGTCGCTGCGGGGATTGAGCCCCGATCGTCAACCTCTCGAAGACGCGGCCGAGCAAGGCCACTTCGGACGAACTGAAAGACGCCGGCTTCTTTAGCTTTTTGATGAATCGGCGTGCAACCCTCCCTCCTGCATCTCTTGTGCAGCTAATCCAAATTGGAAACTCAATCAAAGAAAAACACGCGGGATGGCGCGCGCGATCAAGAGCGGCGATCCACTGTCTTAGACGCGTGGTGATGCATACAGAGACAGTCTCCGAAAATGGCATTGCATACCAGCGGAGCGCGCCTTACGCGCCTTGGCGCAGCAAGCCGTATAGGATCGTTGACAACGTCGGCGTTCGGATTGTCACCGCCGACGTCGCAACGGGATCGAGCAGACAGGTCAGTGGACGTGGTCCAACCTCAGCGGCGGCGAGGATGCCGCAGCTGTTGCGACTGAGCCATGCAACCGTAGAACATAAGCTGAAATCGCAAAAGTCCGCTGCCAAAGATGCGCCGGCTGGGTCACACTCGAATAACGCGAGCGGAACAGAGCGTCGAATGGTCGCAGGAACAGGCCCGTTTCAGCGTTGCAGGATCCATATGGATCGGTGTCGGCCGGCTTGGGTCGAAGGCTAGAAGCCGAACAGGAAAGAGGACGCGGAACCGGAACTGGCGCGATTTCGTCCCGTCCGCGTTCTGGAGGACAAGACAGTCATGTGCGCGTTTTGCTGCGTAGCGCTTTAAAGCCATGCCGAACCGATCCTCGGCTGGCGGCAACTCGCACGCCAGCCGAGTTCATTCTCAGTCGGTCGTCGGGCAGACCAGCCCAGCGACCGCTGGGCACTCCGATGCGTGTCGAACCGCCGATCAACAACCTTCGGGGGTCTTTTTCACCTGGCCGGGCGCGGCGGTGTTGGCAGCCGTATCCTGCTGGCCCGGAGCGGCCTGCTGAGCACTACCGGTCTGCTGGCCAGGTGCGCAGTCCCTGGCCGAGTTCGGATTGGTGGTACCGCTGGTGGTGGTTGTGTCGGTGCCCTGATCGTTGGGCGTGTTGGCCCCGCTGGTGGTGGTGCCGGTGCCCTGGGTCGTGCCGGGCACGGTTGTCGTGGTCGAAGTTCCGCTCGTCGAGGTGCCGCTCGAGGTACCGCTCGTCGTCTGGGCAAGGGAAAGCCCGGCCGACACTGCCAGAATTGCCGAGGCCAAAAGTATACGTTTCATCTTCTTTCTCCGGTTCTGAATGCGCGACATGCGCTGGTAAATCCAACAGGCAGACCGAAGGAGTGTTCCGCCTATGAAGTGTCAACTTTTGTAACTCCGGCCTTGCGGCTAGTCTCCGCGCCAGGAGTGCGAAACGAACGGCACTTATTTTATTCGTCCCTCCAGAGCACCTGCACTCGAAACTTTCAGGCGTCACGTGGAGGGGAAGCGTCACGATGTTGTCGGTTTTGGAAACGTAGCCACGGTTCGGAGTTCCGTCTGGATAGGCATCAAAGGTATGGCGGCTGGCAACAACATCATTCAGAAAGTCAGTGCACCACTTCACGGCCCCGTGGCGGGCCGATCGATGCGCTGCCGATGGCGGTGTTACTACTTTGATGCAATGTTGAATTGCAGCCCGCTTATGTTCCGGGCCGCTCTGGATTCGTCGCCTTCCGGAGGCTTGTTGACCAGGGTCGGCATGAGCGGTTCGATAAACTGCAACCGGCCATCCCCGGAACCTTACTTATACTGGAACCCGTTCCCCTTTCCGCAGCGTGGGTCGGACATTGGAACGAAAGACGCGTTCGCGAATTCTTCCGCTAGATAATTGGAATCGTCGCCCCATGAGGCTCGCGACCCTCCACCTTGAAACTGCGAGATACGGCGACGTATATCGCGCCGCAAGGCTCGCGCTGTTAAGGCAGCAAGTCGTGAGGCACATTAAGCGGACGGACCGCTCGGCGCAGAAAGTCGAGCAAGCGCTGGTCAGGTTGGCTGAAGCCAACGCGCCCGTAGAGCGGCTCGCGCGGCATCAGTAGGGCGGCGCTCACGGCAGAGCTCCGGTGACGATCGCGCCTACGTCGACAGCCGGTAGTGATCTCATGTCAGTTGCTCTTCTCGGGCAGCCCGTCGTGTCGCCGGTCGCCTTCTCCACCCGACCGAAAGGGCGCGCAGCCAAAAGAGATTCTGGGCAGGCAGCAGCTTGCGGACGGTATGCAGATCGCTCCGCTCGAAGTCGCCCGCGGCGACAGCGCCCGTCGCCTGGAATATGTCAGAAGCCGCGTCGAGCGTCGGATCCAGCAGGGCGCCCGGAGGTTTCGGGTCGCATACCTGGAGATCGGCTTGCCGGTGATCATCGAGAGGCCAAGCGTGCCTCTGGTGGCCTTCTCCAGCACGCCATTGGCATCCATCGCCCATCCGGTCAGGCCGGACCAGTCGAGGGCTTCCACCGCCCACACCTTTGGATCTTCGGAAGTCTCGCGACCGGCGATCGTTTCCTTGCGCAATACTTCACGGCGCCAAGGCCAAGCGCCGCACGATGCGCCCGAAAGCCGACATTCAAAGGATCCAGCGGCCAAGCGCAGGTTGCCGGAACCGACTCATGAGTGCGCGCGCCGTTTATCCAATCATGTGAGCCAGCGGCATGCCCGCAGCGCCGGGCTTGGCCATCAATTCGCAATGAGGTCAGAGATCGAGGCAAACGGTGCCTTGCGGCCAGCTGCAGCAAGCCAGCACATAACCAGCCGCCTTCTCTTGAAGGCTGAGTCCTCCAAGGTCGTCGATCACGACGTCACCTGAGAGCTTGACCGTCCGACAGGTTCCGCAAATGCCCTGCTGGCATGCGGTTGGGATGTAGAGGCCGCTATTGCGCGCCGCATCGAGCAGAGTCTCTCCAGGCGCACACAGGTGCTCCACGCCAGACCGGGCGAAACGGACACAAGTTGGGCCAGCGGCAGCCGATTGAGGAGGCATGGAATTGCCCACGGCGCCGCCGAAACTTTCCTCGTGGTACTGCGAGGGTGCGATGCCGATCTCCGCGACACAGGCCCGAACCGTCTGCATAAACGGCTCGGGGCCGCAAACGTAAGACGTGCGCTGGTGAAGGTCGGGAACCAGCCGCAAGAGCATGGGGCCGTCGATCCGACCGATAGGGCCCTGCCACGCCGAACCTTCCTGAGTGCAGATGAAGCTTACATCGACATTGGAGAATCGCGCGGCGAGCGTCTCCAACTCGGAGCGGAAAGCGATGTCGTTCGCCGTCCGAGCGCAGTGAATGAAACGGATGTCATGACCAGATGCCCGGTCGGTTAGCGCCCGCAGCATCGACATAACGGGAGTGATGCCGCTGCCGCCCGAAAGGAAAAGCGGCTTTTCGGATGGCAGATCGTCGAAGTTGAAACGCCCGACCGGCCCTTCGATTTCAATGTCGTGGCCCGGCCGGAGATTGTCGTGAAGCCAGTTGGAAACAAGCCCGCCCTTCACCCGCTTTACCGTGATCTGCAGGTCGAGCGGTCGAGTCGGCGGAGACGACACTGAGTACGATCTTGTTACTCGGGTGCCGTCGATCGTCAGGTGCAGGACTAAATACTGGCCTGCACTGAAGCTGAACATGTGGCCAGAAGCGGCCGAAAACACGAATGTCCTGACATCGGACGTGTCATCGATGATGCGTCGGCAGCGCACGAACTGTCTTGCGCTCTCCGCCCATTGCCGTTGACGCATCGCCGGAGCGAAATCGGTGGTCGAAAAGGAAGCGTGTGTGTTCATCATTTGACTCTGCTTGACCTGGCCAGGATGGCAGCCGGGATGCTTTAAAAAAAGCGGCAGATGTCGCCTTTACAATCGGGTATTTCGATCTAACTTTCCATGGACATAACGGCCAGATGGAGCGCGCGAATCCCTCTGCGGATGATCGGCTCGTGCTTGCGGCGCGCCAAAATAGCGGTGTGAACGGGCTGCTGAAGCGCGGGCGCACCCTCGACCACAAAAGACGGCCGCTCGGCGGTATATCGCCGAGCGTCGTCACTGCGCATATAGCAAGTGCCACCCATGCGCCGCAGCATCGCTTCGGCGAGCGTTTCCGAGCCCATCGAAAGGCGGCCTATCGCCAATGCCGGTAGCGCCACGGCGTGGGCTTTTTCAAGCGCGACCGTGTAGCCTGGCCGGATATACGTATCCGGGTTGACCTCCGACAGGATCCTGGCAGACGTAGACACCATCACGTATTCTTCGACCATAAGAGGATCGTAGGAGATTTCAGGCAGGTATCGGGGCGCGTAAACCACAGCAATATCCAGGTTTCCCAAGCTCAAATCGGAAATCATCTGCGGCGAATAGTCGGATTCCACGTGAATTGACGATTTTGGCAGCACTTGGAACAACGTCTCCACCCAACCTGGCAATATCGAGCGCGTCATCCCGACCTGGGCAGCGACGCGCAAGGTGCCTTCGAACCGGTTAAATGCCCGCACGTCATGGCGGGCCTGTGACCATGTCGACAGCACGGCGCGCGCATACGCTTCGAAACGCCGCCCCGCCGCGGTCGGTTCGGCGCCGGCTCGTCCTCGCAGGAAGAGCTCCGAACCTATGGCCTGCTCCAAGTTCCTGATGCGGGTGCTGACTGTTGACTGCGTTACGCCCAAACGATCCGCAGTGCGGTTGAAATTTCGCGACTCCATGATGTCGAGAAAGGTCTCGATGTGATCCAGCTGCATGTCACCTCGCAATCGAAAAATCCGATCGTATTACCCCAAATTACAAGCTTGATCAAATAATTCCCAAGGCGGAAGCTGCGGTTGAAGGAGCCGGCTAGGTTAGCCGGCCTGCTACGCCAGGGAGTTGGATAGGGGTGTTCATAGTCGATTGCGATTGTCACAATTACTGGTCGAGCGCGACGGTGCTCGAGCCCTATCTTTCCGGCGTCTGGAAAGACATGTTCATGGAAGGCGAGAAAACTGGTCCGAGAGGCGCCTTCCCGCACGGGCACCGTCCGTGGTTCCACCCGCAGGACTTCTCCCGCAAGGATGTCAGGCCAGAGACCGAAGCCGACAATTATCTCATCATGAAGGAAAAGCACCTCGACAAATATAATGTCGGGGCCGCTATCCTCACCGGCGACGAGCCGATAGAGGCATCCACGCTGGCAAACCCCTATTACGCCAGTGCGCTGGTCAGCGCCTATAACGACTACCAAATCGCCGAGTGGCTTCCCAAAGACAGTCGCTTTATGGGTTCCATCATCATCGCGCCGCAGGATCCGAAGCTCGCAGCAGCCGAGATCCGCCGCCTCGGCAATCATCCCCGTGTGGTACAGGTTCTGGCCTCCCAAGGCTCGGTCAAACCCTACGGCGATCCGTTCTATCATCCAATTTTCGAGGCTTGCGCCGAAGTCGGGCTGCCATTCGCGATCCACCTGGGCGGCCATGGCGGCATCAACTGGAACGCGGTCGCGCCGGCTCCGACTACCTTTTTCTGGGAGACGCACGCTATTCTTCACATGTCGGCCTTGTCGCATGTGGCGAGCATGATCGCGCATGGCGTTTTCGAGAAATGGCCGGATTTGTATTTCGTGATCATCGAGTGCGGCGTGGCCTGGGTTCCGTCGGTATTGTGGCGCCTGGACGCAGACTACAAAGCGCTGCGCAAGGAAACGCCGTGGCTGAAGATGCTGCCCTCAGAGTATTGCCGGCGTAACATCCGCTTTTCCACGCAGCCGCTGGAGCAGCCCGCGAACATACAGCATCTCTGGTCCACTCTCGAAGCAATGGACGGGGAGAACACACTGATGTTTGCCTCCGACTACCCGCATTGGGATTATGACGATGCCAACACGCTGCACATCCCGCCCGCCTGGAAAAGCAAGATCATGGGAATGAACGCGCTCGAGGTCTATAAACGCATTCCCCGCACGCAAGCGGCGAATGCCGCGTGACGGGAGCAAACCATGGCTGAGAAGACATACATTTGCCGCGTCGACGAAATCGAGACCGGAACTCCCTACATCGCCAAGATCCGCAGCCTTTCAGTCGGGGTTTTCCGTATCGGAGATTCATTCCATGCCTTGCTGAACGTTTGTCCGCACCGCGGCGCTCCGCTTTGCGAGGGACCGCAATGCGGAACCACGGCACCGGTCGACCAAGCGCAATTCATCTACCACCGCGAGAACGAAATCGTGCGCTGCGCCTGGCACGGCTGGGAATTCGACATAAAGACCGGTGCCGCCCTAGTCGACCCGGGCGTGCGTGCCCGAACATTCCCTGTCACGGTGGAAGCTGGTGAAATCTATGTAACGGCGTAGGATTTGCGTCAAACCGCGGAAAATCAAAAGGAGGCAAATCGGCTGAATCCGCCAGATCTGCTCGGTAAATGCCAACAACAAGAATGCGGGAAATCCGCAATGGGAGGAAGCAGTGTCGGAATCTGAGTATAAACTGCGCTTGGCGCAAGACCTGATCGGCCGCGGCAAGGTTTCGCGCCGTGATTTCATCCATCTAGGGCTGGCGGCAGGCCTGACGGTCGCCGCCGCCAATATGCTCTTCGTGAGCGTGGCGCGGGCCGCACCCAAGCAGGGCGGCTTCGCCAAGCTCGGCATGGCGCATGGCGCGACGACGGATTCGATTGATCCGGCCGGCTATCCCGATACCTTCACGCAAACCGCCTTTTCGGGTGCCATGTCCAACAGCCTGACCGAGGTCGACGCGAAAGGCAGCATCCAGCCGGATCTTGCCGAAAGCTTCGAGACCTCGGACGAGGCGACGACGTGGGTCTTCAAGCTGCGCAAAGGTGCGACCTTCCACAACGGCAAGACCATCACCGCGGACGACGTGGTTGCCTCTATGCAATATCACATGGGAGCCGACACTAAATCGGCGGCGAAGTCGCTGCTCGAATCGGTGACCAACATCAAGGCAGACGGCCCGGAAACGATCGTTTTCACGCTAAACAGCGGGAATGCAGACTTCCCCTACATCATGAGCGACTATCACCTTGTCGTCATGCCTGCCAAGGACGGAAAGGCGGACTGGGAATCGGGCGTCCGGACCGGCGCCTTCGTGCTTGAGAATTTCCAGCCAGGCGTCTCGGCGAAGCTCAAGCGCAATCCGAATTACTTCAAAAACGGCAAACCCTATTTGGACGAGGTGGAGTTTATCGCCATCACGGACCTCGCCGCGCGTATGGCCGCGCTGTCGACCGGCGAGGTTGATTATATCGGCCGCGCCGACCTGAAAACGCTCGGCATGCTGAAGCGCAAGCCGAATATCGATATCCTTGAGGTCACCGGCTACGGCCACTACACGCTGCCTATGAACGTGACGGTTGCCCCATTCGACAACCCCGATGTGCGCATGGCCCTGAAATGGGCGATCGACCGCGAGGAAATCGCGCAGAAGATCTTCCTTGGCCATGCAACCGTCGGGAATGACAACCCGATCGCGCCGGCTATCAAGTTCGCCATCAATCCGGAGCCGCAGCACAAATTCGATCCTGAAAAGGCGCGCTTCCATCTGAAAAAAGCGGGAATGGAAAATCTCAAGGTCGACCTTTCCGTCGCCGACGCCGCTTTCGCCGGCGCCGTGGACGCAGCCGCCCTCATCCGCGAGACGGCGGCCCAATGCGGCATCGATGTCAATGTGGTGCGCGAGGCCGAGGACGCCTATTGGGACAATGTCTGGCTCAAGAAACCGTGGTGCGCCTCCTATTGGAGCGGTCGTGCAACGGCCGACTGGATGTTCACGCAGGCCTACTCGGCCGATTCCAGCTGGAACGAGACGTTCTGGAAAAATCCCCGCTTCAACGAACTGCTGAACCAGGCACGCGCGGAGACCGACGAGGCCAAGCGCTCCGCGATGTATGCCGAAATGCAGCAGTTGACGCATGACGACGGCGGCGCCATCGTCCTGGTCTTCAACAATTTTGTCAGTGCCAAGTCCAAGAAACTGGCGCATGGCGAATTGGCGCCGAACTGGGAAAATGACGGACTGAAGATGGCCGAGCGCTGGTGGGAAGCCAACGCGTGACGTTCGCCAGGCGAACCGCCGGCGGCGCGGGCGGTTCGCTCTTTTCAGGGGAAACGCTCGAAGGCACCGCCCATGAACCCGGTCGTTAGGACGGTTCTGCAGCGCCTGGGTCTCGGCCTGATCACGCTGTTCATCGTCTCCATCATCATCTTTTCGGCGATTGCCATGCTTCCGGGCGATTTCGCCAAGGCGATGCTCGGGCAATCGGCGACGCCGGAGACGCTCGCTGCGTTCCAGCGCGAGATCGGCATCGATCGTCCGCCGGTTGAGCGCTATTTCGCCTGGGTCGGACAGATCGTGCAGGGGGATTTCGGCTCTTCCTTCGCAAGCCGCACCGGCTACCGGCGCACGGTCGCCGAGATCATTGCGCCCCGGCTCTACAACACGTTGTTCCTCGCCGTGATGACTGCCCTTATAGCGGTTCCACTCGCGCTGGGACTCGGCATTCTCGCCGCTCTCTACCGCAACAGCTGGTTCGACCGTGTGGTGAACACGGTGACGCTGACGACGATTTCATTCCCCGAATTCTTCGTCGCCTATATGCTGGCCTATCTCATCATCTCGCGCGACACGTTCATTGGAACCGAATTCGCACAGTCCCTGCCCGAGTGGCTCGCGGCTTCGATCAACTGGGTCCTGAACCTGGTTCCCAAATTTCCGACACTGGCGAACATCAGCGACCGAACGCCGTTCTGGGAGCACGTCTGGCGCGCAGCGCTGCCGTCCATCACCCTCACGCTGGTGATTGTTGCCCATATGATGCGTATGACGCGCGCTGCGATTATCAACATGCTGGCAAGCCCCTATATCGACATGGCGCGGCTCAAGGGAATGTCGCCGATGGCAATCGTTCTCAGACACGCTCTGCCCAATGCCTGGGCGCCTATCGTCACGGTAATTGCGTTCAACCTCGCTTATCTCATCGTAGGCGTGGTCGTCGTCGAGGTGGTGTTCGTCTATCCCGGCATCGGCCAATTGATGGTCGATGCGGTGAAGTCCAGGGATGTTCCGGTCGTGCAAGCCTGCGCCTTGATTTTCGCGGCAACCTACATCCTGCTTAACCTGACCGCCGACATCATTTCCATCGCCACCAATCCGAGGCTTTTGCACCCGCGATGACCAGCACCGAACATGCCGTGGCGGTTCCGAGACAGAGGCGCACGCGCGCCTCCCGGGTAAAAACCGCACTCAAAAAGGCTCCATTCAGCGCCTGGTTCGGCGTCGTGGTCATCCTTGGCTATGTCTTCGTCGCGCTGTTAGCGCCCTGGATAGCGCCCTACGGAGAAACGCAGGTTTTCACCGAGGCTTTCGCGCCTTGGAGCCAGGAGTTCATCGTCGGGACTGACCAACTCGGTCGGGACGTGCTCACCCGGCTGATCTATGGCGCGCGCAATACAATCGGCATCGCCTTCGCGACTACGCTTCTGTCCTTCGCGGTGGGCGTCACGCTCGGATTGCTGGCCGCGATGTACCGGGGGTGGCTCGACCAAATTCTGTCGCGCGCGGTAGACGTGCTGATGTCGATCCCAAGCCTCATCTTCGCGCTGATGTTGCTGTCCATTTTCGGTTCCTCGGTCACCAACCTGATCCTCATCATCGCCCTGCTCGATTCGACCCGCGTATTCCGGCTGGCGCGTGCGGTCGGGCTGAATGTTGCCGTCATGGAATACGTCGAAGCCGCACAACTGCGTGGCGAAGGACCGAGATGGATTCTGACCAAGGAGATCCTGCCCAACGTGCTGCCGCCGCTGATCGCGGAATTCGGCCTGCGCTTCTGTTTCGTTTTCCTCACCATCGCCGCGCTCTCCTTTCTCGGCGTCGGCATCCAGCCGCCGACAGCCGACTGGGGTTCGATGGTACGGGAAAACGCCACCCTCATCACCTATGGCGACATCACTCCGCTCTTGCCGGCAGGCGCGATCGCCCTTCTCACGGTCTCTGTGAATTTCGTTGTCGACTGGTTCCTGCACGCGACAAGCGGGTTGCGCGATGAAAAGTAAGGATTCTGGCCTACGCGAAAAGGGGACGAAACTCCTCAGCATTCGCGACCTTCACGTCGAAGGGTTTTCCGACGAGCGCTGGCACCCGATCGTTCGCGGTGTGAATCTCTCGCTAAGGCGCGGTGAGGTCCTCGGCCTCATAGGCGAGTCCGGCGCCGGAAAGTCCACTATTGGGCTTGCCGCGATGGGATATGCCAAGCCAGGTTGCCGAATTACGCAAGGGTCGATCGTGTTCGACGGGATCGACCTTCTCGCCATGAGCGAAACCGCACGGCGGCGGCTCCGAGGCTCGCGCATCGCCTATGTCGCACAAAGCGCGGCCGCTTCCTTCAACCCGGCGCATCGGCTACTCGATCAGACGGTCGAAACAGTCGTGGCTCACGGGATCGCCAGTCGCGAGGCAGCGAATCGGGATGCCATCGAGCTTTACCGGCGTCTTCACCTGCCGGATCCGGACACCATCGGATTCCGCTATCCTCACCAAGTCTCCGGAGGGCAGTTGCAGCGGGCGATGACGGCGATGGCGATGGCCTGCCGGCCCGACCTCATCATCTTCGACGAGCCGACGACGGCGCTTGACGTAACCACACAGGTCGAGGTCCTCGCCTCGATCCGCAAGATTGTCGAAGAGTTCAACACTGCCGCGATCTACGTCACGCATGATCTGGCCGTCGTCGCGCAGATGGCGGACCGGATCATGGTTCTGCGCCATGGCCGTACTGTGGAGGAGGCCGAAACACGCCAGATGCTTGCGGCGCCGACTGAAGACTATACGAGGACGCTCTGGGCGGTGCGAAAGCTAGCCAAACCAGAAGTGCCGGCCGCGGACCATCTGCTCACGATCGACAACATCACCGCCGCCTACGCCGGGGCAGTCAAGGTTCTGCAGGATGTATCGATCAAGGTGCCGCGCGGACGGACGGTAGCGGTCGTCGGTGAATCTGGTTCCGGTAAATCGACGCTCGCCCGCGTCATAACCGGCCTGCTGCCGCCGGTCTCGGGCTCGATCTCATTTGCGGGACATCGTCTGCCAAAAACACTGAAGGAGAGGCCTAGAGACATTCTGCGCCGCATTCAGATGATCTACCAGATGCCTGACAACGCGCTCAATCCGCGTCAGACCGTCGAGGAAGTCATCTCCCGGCCGCTCGAGTTCTATCTCGGCCTCAAAGGGGCGGCGTGCGACCGCCGCGTTGGCGAACTCATGCACATGATCGAGATGGACGAAAGCTTCCTCGACCGTCTGCCGGGCGAACTTTCGGGCGGTCAGAAGCAGCGCATCTGCATTGCCCGGGCGCTAGCTGCTAATCCGGAGCTCATCATCTGCGACGAGGTGACCTCGGCCCTTGACCAGATCGTACAGGAAGAGATCCTGAAGCTCCTTATGCGGCTGCAACAAGAATTCGGAGTCAGCTACATTTTCATCACGCACGACATCGCGACGGTGCGGGCAATCGCCGACGAAATTGTCGTCATGCACCAAGGCAAAGTCGTCGAGCAGGGGCTCAAGACCGAAATCCTGACGCCGCCGCATGCTCCGTATACCGAACTGCTTCTCTCCTCGGTGCCGGAGGTGGATCCAGACTGGCTAACGAAGCTGCTGGAAACCCGGGAGCGCAAGCGGGTCGGCGCGGCGAACTGAATCCCAACGTATTGACCGCTTGAGACTCCGGCTCCAGTTCTCGCGCGAACGTCCGATATTGAGGGGTGGCGGGAATCACCGGTTATGCCGCAACCGCGACGTCCAGAATGGTTGCAACAATGTCTGCTTTCATCAGTAGCAACGGTCACCTCAACGGCCGATATTAGGCGCGCAGCAGTCGTTCACCCAAGTGTGGCAAGAACGACTGCAACGGGTTGAAGGCAGAAATTGGTGGCGATCTACCTGAGTTTATTTCGCGAAGACGGTTCGCTCATTTAGGAAACGGGCCGTATTCCGAGGCCATGTCGATCGGCTGAATCAATTCCTCTCCGCCCTTATTCTTGCTCAAATTCACCTGCCGATCGACTCTGTTGAATTGCAGTTGGCCACCGAGATCGCGCCTGAGCAGGTCCTTGGCCGCTGAGGTCGGCGTCGCCGGATCCAGTCAGGCGTCATGGCGGCGGGATCGAGAATTATCGGCTGCCGATCGTGGAGGTTGGCCATCGAAGGCTGCCCTGTCCGTCGGGCAACCGGCACCAGAGATAGCCCCGCGCCGTGTGATCATATTCACCGTCACCGGCGATCAATCACCGGCATCGGTCCGCGCCACTGACGCTGGCCAGGTCTTCCTTCACACGGTCGAAATCCTTCCGCCCAAATGGCCGGCCGGTGTTGTCCACGCTGGGAGGCAGGATGTAGACGAGGTGATTCGCGACCGCTCGATGAAAAGCGGTCAACGATTGCAAAGACACCGCGTTCCTTTGCTTGGCCGGGCAATTGACCTATGCGGACGGCATCGGGGCATTCGTCCCCGAGACTGACCGGGCGGGCGATTTGCGCCGTCCACCTAGCGCATCAAACCCGCCGCCCGAAGGGCATCCTCGATGATCTTCTTCACGCCGGGCTGGCCCGATTCCGTGTGACGCGGGAACTGATGGAGGGCAGCCAAATGTGGGGGCTTCGTCTTCGCATTTTCCATAGCTGGCGCCAGTGACTGGGGTAGTTTCCGTTCGCTGGCGGGCACTTGCGGCCTTGATTTCCGGGAGGCGCTTTCCTCCGTTGCCGCGATCCCCCAGAACTGCGCGATCTCGCGTGTGGAGGCGATGCCGACATCAATCATATAAGGTCCCGGAGCGCCGAGGCCGTTGCCGAGCGGCGTGCCGTGGCCCATCCCGGCGATCATGTTGATTTCGATCAAGGCCTCTCCCGCGCCGTTACGCCAGACCTGCTTTGCGTGCGGTCCGACAGCTTCCACGCGCGCCGGTGATTTTTCAAGCCGGTGGACGCCTCGCCATTGGCCTGCGATCGCTTCTGCGTTGGAAGGCGAAACCGTGTGGTCAGCGGCACCGTGCCAAATCGAAATCCTCGGCCACGGTCCCGGATGATCCGATGCGCGGCGGAGCGCCCGTTGCAGATCCTGTTCCGATGGACCGCCGTGGCCGCGCATGCGATCGAACGCCTCCGGGATTGTCGTTGCGCTGCCGTAGGGCAGGCCGGCAATTAACGCACCGCCGCCAAACACTTCCGGATAGGTCGCCAGCATGGCCGCCGCCATTGCAGCTCCGGCCGAGAGGCCGGTGATGAAGATGCGCCTTCGGTCGAGACCGTGCGTGACGACCATCGTCTCGATCATCTGGCGAATCGAAAGCGCCTCGCCGGAACCACGCTTGGTGTCGCCAGGCTGGAACCAGTTGAAACAGAGGTTCGGATTGTTGCCGCGTTGCTGTTCGGGAAAGAGCAGCGCGAAGTCAGCCTCGTCGGCGAGTTGGGACCAGCCGGAATGATGGTTATAGCCGGCCGCGTTCTGTGTGCAGCCATGCAGCACGACGACGAGCGGGGCGCCCTTGGATAGGTGATTGGCAATGTAGAACTTCGCTCCCAACCCGCCGGGATTGGTACCGAAGTCGGCCAGCGTCTGGAGATGGTCCGACGCGCCGAGGTCGGCGGTATGCGTGGCATGTCGCGCCCGCAGCGCGGCGAGGCGGGCGATGGTATCGGGGATTTTTCGCAATGGAGCCGTCCCTGTTGTGACCGCCCGGAAGACGGCAATCTGTGCAACGCACGCGCAGCAATATCGTTGCTGCACTGCACAAAATCAAGGGCGCTGGGGAGATGGAGTCCGGCCGACCTCTGCGCCGGCCGGGAGTAAACGTCTTCAGCCTCGACTAGCTGTGAGATAGAGCGCGTCTTCTGCAAGACTTGTCGGCATTGGCCCGCGGCAGCACGCGCCGCCCTCTGCGCATGCAGGCACAGGCACGCGCCGGCTGGAGATCAGCTACCTTTAGTCTGGGTCGTATTCGGGGGCACCTCGTCGAGCAGGGTCGTTTGATCCGAGCCGTGCGTCGGCTCAACTGGGGGTATTTCCCCATTTGGGGTCATCTGATTGACAGCATCAGGCAGATCTCGCGTGATCCTGGCAATGAGCTCCTCTCGCGAAAGCCCGGTCTGCATAGAAAGAGACGTGAGCGTATCCTCGTCTATGGCCATCTCCACCTCGCGTGGCTCGATCGGCTGGTTCGGCCCAGTGCTCACCCAAGAGTCTACCTTCGATCCCGAGCCCACACTTCTAAATCGTTCGAGAATGTCGCCGAGAGCAGTGCCTGATACACTTTTGGACAGTTGATCGACGATTCCACCTTGCGGATTGCTCGGATCCCGCTCTCGTGCGCGACCGATCATGTCTCCGATCTTGTCGCGGTTCTGGTAAGCTAGAACCCCAAGCATCGCGATCGCTAATTTTCCCAGATTCGCCATTTCTTCCTCCTCGTTCAGATGGAAGGGCTCGGCCTCGCAAAAGTTCCGCGAACGATGATCTAATATTGTGCAGGACGCACGCTGCAATTTGCGGTTTCCGAACTATCGGTTTGAAAGAACTAGGCTTTCGTCATCGATTGTGCAAACTGCAAACGGTGGCTTACAGTTTGCACACCACTTGGGAACAGCAACATGCCGACCCCAATCGCGTATTATCGGGTTGTCCCCAACATCGGCAAGGACGCTCGGGCTTGGGGGGCCCAGCGTGCCGCAGCCGCCCGCTTTGCCGAGGCCGAGGGAATGATCATCCTCCAAGAGTTCACCGAGATCGAAACCGGAAAGGGCGCGGATGCTCGGAACGGACCAAGGCCGCCCTCGCCCCTTGCAAGACCACTGGAATGAACTCGGTAATCCGACCAATACAGCGGAAGCTGCAGCGAGAGGTCGACAGATCTCGATCCGGCAGGCTGACAGATTTGCCCAGACCGTGCTGCCATCATCGCACCCATTCGGAACGGTTGGCCGTGTCGGGGGTTACCTCAGACCAAAATGAGAGGAGACCCCACAATGGACCACACCGATCACGTACGGCTTACGAATGCTGAACTGCGCGCTGACGTTGTTGAAGGAGCGACGATCTACGGTCGAGATGATGAGGAAATCAGTTCGATAGATCACGTCCATGGAACCGGAGACCAGGCCCAGGTCGTGTTCGATGTTGGCGGGTTCCTCGGCATTGGCTCGAAGCGCGTGGCGCTGTATGCGAGTCAGCTCGATTTCATGCGGGACGAAGAAGGAACCGTGCATGCCGTCACGCAGATGACCACGGACCAATTGAAGGAGCTACCTGAGCATCACGATAGCTGATCTGTCTTGGCCCGGCCCTGCCGGGCCGTTTCACACATGCGCCAACGTAAAGGTCGAGCCGTCCAGCATCAATTCAGTAAGCGCCCAAACCAGCGCATCGGCACGATCAGGCTACCCCTCGCCGACATTGGCCTCCGGTGCGATCAAGCACATCTGATTTTCCAATTCTGGCATGGACCCGACGTGCGAGACGCGGCCTTTCTTGCCGCGGCTGGCCGTCACTTCCTTGCAAGGAGCGGTCGGCTCGATGGTTTTGATGACGTGCTCGACCATGGCGCCGCCGAAATTGCGCTCTGCCACGATCCTGTCGGCCTTCACCTTGTCCAGCGTCTGCGACCAGCGGCCATGATATGCATCGACAGCTCGGCGCCCCCAGCCGTCAGGAGATAGCATGCATGTCCGGTCAGCAAGAACGTAAGCGCGACCGTCGATACCCTTGCCAGCCACGATGAAGCCAATCTCGTCACCATCATCGCTTTGCCCCTTGGTGCCTGAAGGGTGGACCGCGACCACGACACGCTGCAGATCGGGCTGGCGGCAATGTTAATTTCTTCGCCCTCGGCCGAGGGTGCTTCGGCGGATAGCCAGTCCGGCGGACCCGCTCGCTCCCCACCCCGGTTAGGCGCGTGCGTCCCTGGAACGGAGTCGCATCATCGACGTTACCGGGCCAACCAAACGCTGCCAATGATATGGAGGAACGGGCGTGATCGAGTTGACCGAGAAGGAAAAGCGCTTTCTCAAGCGCGTTGACACCATCACTCACGTTCCCTGGTCGAACAAAGTCACCGCCGCAGATGCCAAAGGCAAGCCAATGCGTATCGCAAGGGCGACGTTTGCCCGATTAAGAGACGACGGCATCATCATCCGATCTACTAGCGACCTGACCTCGAACACCTACGTCATTAATTCTGCACCCGTGACGCCACAAGTCGCGGAAGTGCAGGAAGCGTCCTGATCGGGCGGGATTAACCGTGCGGATCGCCCTGATCTCAGCGCCCGATGATCGCGCCTGATTTTGGTTGCGCAGGTCACCGTTTGAGCACTCGCGGGAACAAAAGGTCGTGTCCGCCTGTTAGATCGCATCTCCAACAACGGGAGACTGCGATGCTCACCAAATCTCTATTAGCCCTTATGCTGGCTACCAGCCTAACTGCAACAGCAGCACCTGCCCTTTCGCAAGAGACGCCAACACCTACACCGCCTGCCGCAGCCGATGATGCTCGCGACGACTTCGACTGGGGTTGGTTGGGCCTTATCGGCCTACTGGGTCTGGCAGGTCTAGCAGGCCGCAGGAGGCGGGACGACACTCTCGGTCGGACGAACGTCAGGTAGTGAGCTACGGCGTGAGCGAGCGCCGCTCCGCCATCCTCGCCGCCCTATGTAGCGCTCTGCCTCAGATGTGCGATGCTGAGCACCGCACTGGCGCCTTCTCTGCGTCGCACAGTGCGGCGTTCTACTTTTTACGCTTATACGGGAAGGTGGCGTCGCCATCATCATTCCCGGATATGGCGCGAGGATTGGCGCTAGCGACGCCGTCGCTGGTTCCACCTTTGTGGTTTTTCTCTGACTGGCCCCAGGCGTCCTCTTCCGGCCCGGGCTTGCCCGACGAGCGCTGAAACGCTCGATCGACTACCGAGCGGCTGCCTTCGGCCGGGTCGTCATCAAGACGGTTTTTCTTTGACATGGCTCTTTCTCCAAATGAGAAATCGCCAACTCGGCATGACGAACAAAGTTCCCTAGATTTGGCGACTCCGCCTCTGCCCTTCCCGCTGGCGATACCGTGCCCTAGTCGGACTAGGCCGCCGTCAACTGCAATGGGCGCTCAGGCGGCAGAGGCCCCGTCTTCCTCTACTTTTCGATCGGCCTCCGCCGCCTCCATTTCAAGCCGCTCCAAATGGGCCTTGAAGCGCGGGTCGAGCACCGGTACGTAGCGCGAGAACGTATCGACGACCGTCAGGACGCGGATCTTCTTGCCCGTCGCAAGCTAGTCGTGAACGAAGACCATCGCCCACACGTCGTTGGGTTCGACGGCTGGTTGGCGATCGTCTCGCAGCTTCGCCTTGACGCGCCTTTTCGGTGTTTTGTTCCTCAGCTGAAGCCCTAATCCCTGTAAATGCGATAGGTCCGCTTCATGTTGATATCCCAGCCCTCGCGGGTGAGCATCACGTGCACGCGCCGGTAACCGTAACGAACCCGCGTCGCACAGATGTCTTTGATCCGAGCTTCGATGCCGGCCTGGTCGCGGCGGCGGGACTTGTAGTGATAGGTCGAGGTGTCGAACTCCAGAACCCGGCATGCCGGATCGACACGTTCCAGTCACAACAGGTATCCGCCACCAGCTCGCGTTTGCGACCAGCCCTCACAGTTTTCGGCGGATCACGTCCTGCAGCATCTCCTTGTCCAGCGACAGGTCGGCGACCAGCTTCCTGAGCTTGCCGTTCTCGTCCTCCAGCTGCTTCAGTTGCTTCATCTCCGTCGGCAGCAGCCCGTCATATTTCTTTTTCAGTTGAAGTAGGTCGCCTGGCTGATCCCGGCACGCCGGCAGATCTCCGCCACCGGGTTCCCATCGGCTCCCTGCTTCAGAATGAACGCCTTCTGCGCGTCCAAAAACTTCGATGCTTTCATCGCTTCTGCTCCTCTCCCAGCCGGGAAACTACAGCGGAAAACTCCAATTCTGAACGGTCCAGATCCTGGGGATCAGATCAAAGCCGGGAGACTTCCCCGCCTGATGCGTGCAACACCTTGATCTAAGCGCAATTTGCCTCATTCAAACAGACGAGGACAGTAGCCCGGCCTGATTCTACGTTAGGAGGTCGTCCTGTGAACTCGTCCTGGAGCAATTATTGCACGTTATCCGAAAACAGAAGCAAGCTCGTGAATCTTCATGCAGACACTGTTGGAGTTCATGCGGTCGCATCCCGTAGGGGGCACGTTGTCGAAGAACGGCTGGGGGAACAACGATTTTTTCGGTGCTACCGCAAAAATCTACAAACCCCATTCGGTTATTTCCCGCCAGGATGACCACAACGATGGGATATTTGTCGTAAAATCGGGTTGGGCCATCCTTTACCACGTACTGCCGGACGGAGAACGGCAGATCATCGACACCCCTCTCAAGGGAGACATTGTCGGTTTCCGTGGTGTGGACGGACCCCGTCTAGCGTCGCTGGCGTCCATAACCGAACTAGCTGTTTATGAAATTCCCAGTAAGGAACTGCTCGAGGCCACTTTGTCCCAAGGCCACCTCGGGAAGAAGATCGCCTGCTCCCTGGCCCGCTTGAACGCCATCCTTGCCGAACATCTTATGAATACCGGGCGGCGGAACGCGATGAGGCGCACCGCCCATTTCCTGCTCGAGTTGGAGGAGAGGCTCTCCATGGTCGGGCTGTCGGCCCATGGGAGATATGAGTGCCCCCTTACCCAATATGAACTGGCCGACATCCTCGGAATGACCGCCGTTCACGTCAATCGAACGTTAAGGGAACTCCGCAAGGCCGATCTCGTCTCTTTCAAGTCAGGCTATGTAGAGGTGATCAACCGCAAGAAGCTGGTCGAAACAGCCGGATTCGACAACGAGTATCTCAGATAACGGCTATCTCTCTCTGAGCGGCAGCATATGGACCATCAGCAAATTCTCCGCTGAAGACACCGTCGCCGGAACAGTTCCACAAGACATTTCCGGGGACACCTGGCGGGGCTTGGTATGTCTCAACGACGGCAGCCGCATCCGGCTCGAGGCGGTCGAAGGTTGGGCTCAGCGGAACTCAACCCATTCAAAATGCGGGAGAAGCCAGATCATCACGCCCGACGGCGACACGGCCTACCGCGCGAGGACGGCGTGTCTACGGCAGATCCATCGGGTGTGCTCGAATTAAAGCTGCGCCGCGGACATCACTTCTGCGCCCTGACTATGCCAACAGCACCTTCAGGAATTCTGGTCTATGTCTGCAATCGCGGCAGGCACTAGCCGATCCACGTTCGGGTGTCGGCTGGGCTGAAGATGGCTAAGTGGTCCCATGCCTGCGTCTTAAGGCAGAATGCAGCGCCTTGGGGCCAGCCTAGCGTCGGTTTCCTTGAAAATTACGAAAAAAGCAACCTATGTTAGAGACTGCTCATAAATAAACCGTACACTCACCCAAGCTGGTCTCGCTGAGGAGTCGGAGAACTGAAAACGGCTCAAATGGGGTAATCGAGCCTCAAGCTTTCACAAGGCCTGGTTATCAAACCTGCAATGCTAGTGAATGAAGAAACTACATCGCAAGGTGGCTTGGTATGGGAAAGAGTGGGTATTCCACGGCACGGCTGCATAACTACACTTCGGCCAATCGGTCAGGGGTTCCGTCCAGCGGAAGCGTTCACGGACAGAGGGAATACCTCCTCATCCTGGACGGAAGGGCCCTAGACCGCGAATGTCTCGCATCGGCTCTCGTGGACCATGAACTCGGCATGGGGGTCGCCGCCTTGAGTTCGATCGATGAATGGCGCGTAAAGAAGGGCTCGGCCCCTCCCCTGGCAGCCATACTCTTCAACCTTGGCGGACGGAAGGTCACCGATCATGGCATCGCAGACGAGATCAGGCACATTTCCTCCGAGTTCAAATCTATCCCTGTGGTCATCCTGGCCGACACCGAAGACCTTGTACAGATACTGACCGCTCTCGAATGCGGTGCACGCGGCTACATTCCGACCTCGGTCGGAATCGATGTCTGCGTCGAGGCTATAAACCTTGCGGCAGCGGGAGGCATCTTCGTCCCGGCGAGCAGTGTCCTTTCCATGCGGCACCTGATGGATTCGGGCAGCCGCGACAGACAGCCTTTGACAGGCATTTTCACACTCAGGCAGGCCGAGGTTGCCCAAGCGCTCCGGCGCGGCAAGGCGAACAAGATTATCGCCTACGAACTGAACCTGCGCGAAAGCACCGTGAAGGTCCACATCCGAAATATCATGAAGAAGCTGAAGGCGACCAACCGCACGGAAGTCGCCTACAAGGTCAACGATCTCCTCGCCGAGGGAACTCTGGCTGAAGAGTGGACCAGGCATAACACTGCCCGCCTTGGGTGAATTCCGCGGGCTGTGTTCGAGGTCTTCGGCACGATCGGCAGTATTGCCTAGCTGACTGTGCGGGTTAATTGCTACCGCGGAATCGGCTGCTCAATCTGCGATCTAAGCAGGCTCGGGGAAGGTGTGTCTGCCTACCCATCCTATGGCCTCCTCGATCGTATCGAAATTCTTGTGCTGCCCGCTCAGCAGCCCGAACCCCGTCTCGAGGAACCATTTGCCTTTCGTGGAGTAGGCTTCCTCGTCGATCTGGGTGAGGACCGCCACCAGTTGGTCACGTTTCCTATTCGGGATCTCGTATTCGATCGCGAAAGACGTTCTGGGTCGGTTGGTTGACCTCCCGTTGGTCCTCGGGATCAACCCGGGATCTGCATCCGTCGGCCACTGCTTATCGATCGGCTAGGGGCGGGGAAGTAGCTGTCTTCGAAATCAGCGGGTTCGAATGTGGACGAGTTTAATCGGAAGGGCCTCGGCCGAAGCCCGTGCCGCTTATCCAACGCTACCGCTAGGCTTTGGCAAGTGACCGCACAAGCCCGAATGACGATATGTCAGGACGGGAAAGCGGGTCTATCGGATGATGATTATTAGTGGTACCCCTTTTGTGCTTCAAGTAGATCTTGCAGATGGTGAGACTGCTGAGTTGCCATCTTTTCGTTCCCCGACGAGCCATTGCCAGAGGGGGGCGTAAGCATACCATGGTTCATCGCCCAAACTGCAGCCTGTGTCCGGTTGCGGACCCGAATCTTTCGAAGGATGGCCTTGACGTGTACCTTCACTGTAGCTTCGGCGATGTTAATCTCGCGCGCGATGGCTTTGTTAGATTCCCCTTCGATCAAGCGCCATAAAATACATCTTTCCCGATTTGACAAAATTACTTGTTCTCGATCCTCATTCTCCACTTTAACAGCCACGTGTGTTAACTCGTCAGTTACCGTGTCATGTTTCAGACCATGCCTTACGTCTTGAAGAAACGTCGAAGTTTCTGCAGGTAGCACCATCTGCCCTAGCATAACCAATTCGAGAGCTTTGATGAAAGTGTCGTAAGCAGCAGCTTTTGTCAAATACCCGTCAGCCCCCGCACGAAGAGCTGAAACTATATCGGTCGTTCGACAGTAATCGGCTAGCGCAACGACATGGCAGGTCGGGTAAATCGCTTTAAAGTCTGCAATTTGTGCGAATTCAGCATCCGCATCAATACCGCCGACATCTATGATGAGCAAGATGGGTCGGTGCTGGGGTAACGGCTTCTGCAGAAGATCGTGAACACAAGCCGCAGAGAAAAGAATACGAAAATTTGCTGCATCCAGGATTCGACTAAGGCCTTCTCGGAGTAACTCGCTCGGCCCGACAAGCACTGTGATAAAAGATTGCCTTGTCATCATGGCCTTCTCGCTCTGCGCGATTAAGATACACGCATCGATTAGGGCGCTCCACGCACCACCGCACAGTTTCTTTTTTTACCTTACGCTTGGAAGCCCTACCCCAAAATACCCTCTTAAGGCGTAGGGCAGCATCGTCGAGGCCTATCCGGATTCTCAAGCTACGGCCTTTTGGGGAAGGCACGAGCCCGGCTTTCAGCCGCTCCGGTAGCGGAATGATCGTGTTTGCAACTAGGAGCCGTAAATGGTGATCGGCTCGTTCTTCCAGGACCTGGATGATGAAGTTGGAAACGGCCCATCCTGCGAATGCATGTCGGAGCCGCAGGCGGTTCGAGACGCTGCGTCGGTAAACCAAGAGTTCCTCTTCGTTGCTTTCGATCGCTTTTGTCCCGTTTGCCATCAAAGAAGTTCTCCTGCAGCGCAGCAACCTGGCTATTGGACGAGTTCTCCCAAGGCCGCGCTTTATCCGGAAGGAGTGCCCACAAAGGGATAGTTGTGCCGCTGGCGGCGAAGCCTCACGATAAGGCAGAGCCTTGCCCGTCGACCCTCGACCAGTTCGGGACGGGACGGGAGGGCTTGAAAATGAAAGCCATATGCCATGGCCATGGATACAGAATACAATTCCGGGCCCGTCCCTTTCCCGTCACAGGCGGCCCCCCGCAGGGGAATAAAGGCCGTCCTGCTTGTCTTCGGGCTGTGCGGGGTCGCCGCCCTGGGAGGGGCCGCGGTCAGAAACGGGGGGGCCATGGAGGCTTCCAGAGCCATGGTACAAAAGGTCAAGGATGCCTCCGGAGCAGTGGTGCAGAAGGTCGAGGATGCCTCCGGCGCCATGATGCAGAAGGTCGAGGATGCCTCCGGAGCAGTGGTGCAAAAGGTCGAGGATGTCTCCGGAGCCGTAGTGCAGAAGGTGTCTGCTGCTATCTATAGCTGGCAAGAACATCCGGTCCAAGCCACGGCCGAACCCTCCCGCGGGATCGTGTCGAGACCGGATGCGTCGACCATGGCATCGGTCGAACGGAGCGCCGTCCCTGCGGTCCCCACTAGTGCCGAGCCCCCCAAAACCCTCAGGACGGGACCGGATGCGTCGACTATGGCGTCGGTCGAACGGAGCGCCGTCCCTGCCCTCCCCACCAGTGCCGAGCGCCCCAAAACCCTCGGCAAGGCGCCAGACGTGCCAACCGGAGCCCTCTTCGGCGTCGGCGATCGCCTCAAGGCCGTGTTCTACGAGCGCGTCGACGTCGAGGAAGACAAGTGGGGGCGCGCGTCCTCGGCCTTGCACGGCATCCTCCAGCGTCCGGAACTGAGCGGCGAATATATTGTCCAAGAGGACGGGACGATTTCAGTGCCCTTGCTTGGCTCCATTCCGGTCGCCAACCGGTCGACGCAACAGGTACAGGCCGAACTGGCGGAAACCTTCAATCAACTGCTGGGCCGCAAAGGACTGGTCAACATCCTGCCGCTGGAGCGCCCGCCCATTTACGTGCTGGGCCCGGTCAAGAATCCAGGCTCGTTCAAGTACGCGGCCGGCATGACGATCCTGCACGCGATCGCGCTGGCCGGCGGACTCGACCGGGCCGAGAGCGAGCCGTGGCAGAAGATCGAAGCCGTGCGTGAGACCCAGAAGCGGAGCGGGGCGATCGATGCCATGTTGAAGTTGCTCGCGCGCGCGGCGGTGCTGAAGGCCGAGCGCGACGGTACGGAACCCACTATCCCGCGCCAGTTGCTGGAGCTGGCCGGCGCGACCGAAGCTGCCAACCTCGTGAACGAGCAGAGCGACCGGCGCAAGGCCGTCGCCACGGCCCGCAAGGATCGCGAGCGCGCGACCATGCGCGCGCTGGAGGCGGCCAAGCAGGATGTTGCCGCTTATGCGCGCATGGAGTCGTTCGACGAACTCATCAAGCTGCGCCAGGAGCGCGTCGACAGCATGCGCACGCTCGTGGACCGCAAAGTTCTCAGCATGACGGTGATGGATCAGATCCAGAGTGAGTTGTCCGACGCGCAACAGCGTCGGCAGGACGCCCGCAACCAGTACGCGAGCGCCAAGCAGCGCCTCGCTTGGCTAGAGTCTGAGGTGTTGCGGACCCGGGCCGACCTCAGAAACGATCTGGAGGTCGAGATCGAGACCACGGAGACCCAGATCGCGGCCAATGTGCGCGAGTTGAACGCCAGCGAAGGCGTCCTGTACACGTTGCCGGTGACCCGCGCGCAGTTTGCGAAGGACGCAAACAGCGCAACTTATCAAATCGTGCGGCAATCGGCAGCCGGGCCGGTCAGCATCGAGTCCGATGGGATGACCCTGTTGCAGCCAGGCGACCTCGTCAACATCAGCGTGGGCGCTAGCGAGCCAAGAGAGCCGGCCGGTTCGCCGGTCCCGACCTTGCCGCTGACCGGCGAGAGCTTGCCGGCCGCGCGCAGACCTGGCGATGGTCTTGGAACGTCGCTTCTCGAGAATGGCATTCAACAATAGCGCTGCTATCCTGCGAGAAAATCGCGGCTATGCTCTCTCATGGCCGGGAGACCCGGCATGAAGACGCTGTCGATACTGCCAAGCTCAGCCTGCTCCTCAACGAACTGCGCTTGCCGCCATCAAGCGAAGTTGTGGGATCGAGATCCCCATCATATCGAGAATATCGAGACCAATCCAGCCCATCCGACGAATACGCCATAAAAGCGTTGTATCGGACGCCAGTGATCGGTTGTAAAATGCTTCACCAAGCGACCATTCATCACAGGCAACTTTGACGGGATCACTATAGTATGTCTGAATTTTCTCGATCCCCATTCCGGGCGTGGCTAACCATGTCGGAATATGATGGCATAACCGATCAACGTCGGTTAGCACTTTATTGAGACCGGTACCCGCCGCCGGATCGCTGGTAGCAAAACTGTCACCAGCCAATACCAGACCAGGTTGCTGTTCATGATTCTGCGCGGCGTAAAGATCAACGGGTCGAATCTGAATATCGCTTGACACGACAGCATCACCAAGGAGACGCTTCAATCGGGGCATTACCGAATACAATGCAGATAATGGCGATGTGCGCACTTCCTGACACCACGGATGGCGTATATCACCATGGTAGACGAACGCATTGGCGCGCATTCTTGAACCAATCGGAAACATGCTCACATAACCCATAGGCCCTGGCTTTTCCGCAGAATACGTTAAAGCTTGAAATTTGAAACCAGCTTTAGAGGTGAGATCAAAACCAACACTGATCGAGTGGCATTTGCTGATCTCGGATCGCGTGATCGCACCCCGGACGACATTGTTTAAGCCGGTCGCTACCACAATCAATCGGGTCGACCATGTGTCACCATTTGACAGGGTAATTTGCTGCCGGTCGGAACTCGTCGTTATTTTGGTCACTTTAGCGCAGATGAATTGGACACTATCTGGAATCTGGCGGCGAATAACATTTACCAAATCCTCATAAGCCACCCCATATTCGCAGGGCTCGCCGTGTTTCCCTTGCTTTTTACCAATGACATAACCGCGACGGGCCACCCATATCTCAGTCATCGGTGTCGCAGCCGCCAATACGGCATCCACCAGCCCGGTTTTTTTGAGCAAGTCGACTTGATCGCCATCGAGTTTTTCGCAGCGAAACTCCACCGGATAGACTTGATGGATATCAACAAGGATGGTCGAAATCCCCATCCGGCCAAGCATCGCAGCGGCTAACGAGCCGGCGGTACCACCCCCGAGGACCGCTACATCAATATTATTCAATTCCCGCTCCTTCGCCCACCACTTCATTGACAACACGATCATGACGGCGAACCAAACGGTGTCGAAGAAAATTCAAGACTCCGTCTTTTGCTGCAAAACCAAACCAGGGGCGCTTATTCATCACGCGACCAAACCGCGCAATCCACAGTTCGGTGAACAGCGTTGACGCGGCAACAATCCCCTCCATCAACCGGCCAGTCTCGCGAAGCAACTTGAACTGCTTCTCCTCAATCTTCTCGCAGCGAAAATCCTCCGGATAGGGATGATGCGCGTCGATCAGGACGACCAAGCATCCGGCTCGCCCGAGCGTCGCGGCGGCGATGGAGCCTCCCAAGCCGCCGCCGACAGTCCCAATATCTACTCGATACATCATAGTCTCCCGCAAAGTAATCGCATTATACTATACTTTTTCTAGAAGCTCGATGATTGTATCCCGCTCCAAGATCAAAAACTCGTGAACGGTCGGTCAGATAAACATGCGACGCAAGGATCGTCTTGTCTTACGAAGAACCTGCCGCAGCGGCGGCTTTAACAACGTCGTTTGATTATACCATGTATCCACATAATGGAGCGCCATTCGCTCCGCAATTACAATACGACCGCGCAAAGTTCTGCTATCAAAATGGAAAAACAAAGGCAGGTTGATATCTGACCATGAAAGCTTATAGGGTTCGTCGCCGATCGTAAAATCGAATTTCTGCATCTTCTGGCCAATGGCATATTGCATCATTTCCTGAATATGCTGACGCCCGGGACTGTATTTGGCGAACTCGTCCTCATAACTCGACATCACCAGTGAATAACTGGAGTTGAACCGGAGACCGAGACCCGTCGCCACCGGAATCCCAGCCACATCCAGCCGCGTGACATGGATGACCTCGCGCAAGCGAGGATTGGCGACAATCGCCAAGTAAAATTCGCGAAAACCCGGACGTGCGAACATATCATGAACACCCATTCGGGCATAGCTGCTCCGTTTTTGTTCGATCAACTTTGTAATGGTGCACTCGATCTCGGCCTGCTCTTGCACGTCTACAAAGCGAATCGCCCCGCCACCTTGCTTGGCGAGGTTTTTGGCCTTGCGCCGGTGGGTATGCAGCGTCGAATTCGAAAACTTTGACGCATAAAACCGATCCCAGTTCGCTTCCGGGAGGGTTGCGACATGTCCGCCGCAATTAGCCAACAAGACTGGCAAGTCGAGAAAGGGATTAGGTTGAGAGCCGACAACACTGGGCATATTGTAAAATTCAACAGCGTCGAAACGAAGTTGAGGATAGTCTTGAATCGCCCGAATTATGTCTTTCCACAGCCGGCCGAATTGCCCAGGTTTCACGTGATCGCTAAAATTTATCGCCAGGATGGGCGAATTATAATCGCACAATTCCGATCCTAACCAGACCAGCCGGCGGATCAGACCATGGCGTTCGATCGCCAATGGCAGAATAAAAACCGCCACGCCGGTATCGTCGAGACCCAGCACGATCACCGGAATCAGTTTCTCTTTGGAGCCGATGTGGCGATACCATTCCATCTGCCAATCAAACAATTGGAATACGGTACAATCCGCATGCTGCTCTAATGTTCTCCACTGAGCTTCCACCGCGTCCATATCGGTGAAAATTTGCAGAGCAATATTCGCGGTCGTCATTGGGGTGTCCAATGTAACAGAGGTTTTAGCCAGTCCTGCTGCTAGAGAATGTTCTGCTTGAAATCCCAAACCCAGCGCCATGATCGATGTCTCCTCAAGTCTGGAGCGGCGGCGCAGTCGGCCGTTCGTGCTGCGCGGGGCCGGCGGCAGAATCCAGTTTCACCGCAAAGGCCAAAATCAGGGCGGCACATGCACCCTCGATGCTGACGGCGAGCGTCCAGCCTAGGACCAGGCCTTGAAGTCCACCAAGCTTCGCCCCCGCGACCACGAAGCACAGCTCCAGCAATCCGCCAAGCGCGAACCAGCGAGATGCCTTGCGCATCCTGTCGCCCAACCGCGCCAGCGTACAGGCATGAAATTTGAGCGTTGATCCCAACAGGCTGAAGCCGAGGAAGCGCAGGCTCGAACCGGCGATCTCAGGATACGCTGGATTGAAGACCGCAAGGATCTGCTGCGAATAGGTGAAGACTATGACGGCGCAGACCAGCGAGAAGAGCAATGACGCCGTCACCGATACAAGGACATCGTGTCTGGATTGTTTCGGGCATGCCCTGATCACGGGGAACAGGACCGTGGCCATGGCTGCGGGAATCAATGACGCCATAGAGACCAGCATCCACAACGCCACGAAGGCGGCATTTGTGGTGGGCGACAGGAGAACCAGCACAAGGTAGGGCATGATGACGCTCGGGGCCTGCACGGCCACATCGAGCGCGTAATGGTCGACCACCTTGCGTCGGAGAATATGGAGCAGCTGAAAATCGGGGGCCCCAACAAGACGACGCGCGCCGCCCCGGGTCAAGAGATCGACGCCGACAAAGGACGCCAGCAGGCCGGCCACCCAGGTCAGAAGAAGCGCGGCACTGGACGTGTGGCCGGCGGCCGCAGCGCAGGCGATCAGCAGCAGCTTGAATGTGGAGAACAGCACTTGCCGGATCATCCTGCCGGTGCTGCGCAGGTTGCCGACGAAGGCCTGGTCGACCATCATGGCGAGAACCGTCAGGCCGCAGCCGAGGACGAATGCAACTCTTTGGAGCCAGCCGCCGATCGACTCGGTCGAGCTGTTGAGGTACGCATCTCCGAAGACAAATACCACGGCCAGGCCGACCCCCAGCACCACCCCGATGGACGCTGCAGCGGCCACGAGGCCGCGGTCCCTGCCTGGATGCCGTACGATTTCACCCATCAGCAGGGTCCCGAGCCCGCCCTCCCCCAGCAGGCCGACGAACGCCATCACGGACAGGAGGGCGGCGGCCTTGCCGATCACTTCCGGCGGAAACAGCCGCGCCGCGAGCCACCAATAGACAAACCCGAGACCGGCCGTTGCAATCGTTCCGATCGCCAGAGCGCTGGAATTCAGCACGAGCGCGGCGCTCTTTCGAAGCTCTCGTCGGGCGCGAATAATGGCCGTCCTGACGAGGTCTACCGGCAAGATGGCTCTCCCGAACCTTGCTGCGCCGGCACCGCTGCCCTGCTGGCGGCTGGGCGCAGGACGTCCCGGTAGACCTGCTCGATCCGGGTCACGACCGCTCCGGCCTTGAGGCGGCCGACCCTGGCGAGGCTTGTCGCCTCCAGGCGGGCGAGCAAGGCGCGGTTCTCCAGAAGGGTCTGCATTGCGTGGGAAAGGGCGTGCGCATCACCGGGCGGCACGAGAAGCCCAGTCTCGCCATGATCGACTAGATCCGGCATGCCGCCGACGCCGGTTGCAACGACCGCCTTGCCGGACGCCATCGCTTCCATGATGACCGTCGCGCAGGCTTCGGGCCCGACCGACGGCAGTACGCCGTACAGTGAGCGCCGCCAAGCATGCATGATGGCGGAATGCGGCCATGTGCTGAAGACGCGGACGTTCGGCGGAAACTCTGTTGGCGTATCGGCGACTCGGCGCCCGATCAGGACCAGCTGCGGCGCCCGCTCCAGGCCGGCATAGGCTTGCAGGAGAACGTCAATGCCCTTGAGGCGCATCATGTCACCGACGAACAGGATGAATTCATCCCGGGGTAGCTCCCGCAGGCAGGGATCTTCCGGGCCAAGTACCCCGACATCGTCGGGCACGAAGTTGGGGATGACCTCGTAGGGGGCGCTGCCTTCGGTCAGTCCGGTGTGACGCGCCACCGCGTGGCTCACCGCGATGAAGCGGTCCACCGCGCGCCGAGCGGCGAAGCTCGACGCCCAATTGCCCAAGGTGGTCGCGGCTGCCTTCACCGCCCCGTAATGCCTTGTAGCGCAGGGCAGGCACTTGGCCGGCGCTGGGCCACTGCAGAGATTGGCGCCCAAGTGCATGAAGTTCTTCTTGGCGCAGACAAGACCGTAATCGTGGAGCGTAACCACGAGGCGTGCCCCACTCAGACCTTTGAGCGGCAGGAAGGACGCGTAGATCCAGTTGTGGGCGTGGACGATGTCCGGCTCCTCCCGGGCGACCAGCCGCTTCAGGGCAAGCACCAGTTCGGGATCCGGAAAGGGCGGTGCATGGCGGCGCTCGGGATCGCTGTGGAGGCTCGACAGACGCTGGAGCGTGCCGCGCAGGCGATGCACGCGGACCGCGCCGTCCAGCTCGGTTTCGGGCGATCCGGGATGCATCAAGGTCCCGACGCTCACGTGATGGCCCCGCTGCGCCAACGCCGCGCCGAGGTTGCGGATGTGCCGCTCCTCTCCCCCGATCACCGGAGGATAGAACTGCGACAGTAGCAGGATGCGCATGGTCAGGCCCCGTTTCAGATGTGCGGCACCAGCGTCGAAACGCTGCGGTAGAGTCGGTTGTCTTCCGGCCGATAGAGCCGGGCATCCGCCTTCTGCGGGGTGGCCAAAACGGGCACCGGGATCTCCCGCGCCCAGCTCTCGCCCGGCGCGATGGTGAGCGATCGGAAGATGGCGAACGGTTGCCCGTCGAGGGTGATTTCCAGGTCCAACAGCTGAGTTTGAGTCTCGGCGCTCCTGATGCCGACGGTGATCCGGCCGGACTCGCCACTGGCCGACGACAACAACCAGAACGCGGTGTATTTGAATTCCCGGTAGGCCGCTTCGTCCCGGACGGCCAGCGCATAGGCTCCGGTCGCCACAAGCAGCGCTAGCATGAACGCGGCCCCCTGCCAGAGCCGGACCCGCGCCGGAGCCGGCCAGGCTGGCAGATCGGGAGTGTCGCGGCGGCCGGCGGCCACCAGTGCCGCGGCTGCCGTCACGCCCCACAACCACAGCGCCCAGCCGAGCGGCGTAAGGGAGCCCGCGGCGTTCAGGGCAAAGCCCCCGGCGATGCCGGCGGCGAGGCTTGCGCCGACCGCGTAGACGAAGTGTTGCAACGCGGAGCCCGTCCTCACGCCAATGGCCCGCAGCACCGTGTGGCCCGAGACGAGGAACACCATGGGCGCGCCCAGGGCAGTACGGATGAGCAAACTGTCGCTGACCGCAACAGCTGCCACCGCGGCCCCCGCCCACAGGCACGCGGCCAGAAGGTCCAGCTTGCTACAAATTCTCATGCAATCCCCTCACGTCATAGATGACGATCCAGCCGTTGTCGTAGATGCGGGTGACGCCCTTGATGTCATTGAACTTAAGCAGCTCTGCGCCCGAGAGCGGCGTTCCCCGCCGTTGCCACGGCTCGAAGTAGAAGCCGAGCACCGGCGGGGCAGTGGACAGACGCAGGTCCACCAGCAGGAAATCGATATCGCTTCTCACCAAGGCCCAAAAGTCGTCAGGCCCCAATGTCTCGTTCTCGAACACCCGCGAGGGAGGCACGCCTTCGACGATCTTTACTCTCACGTCCTGCCGCCCGTAGCTTGCGAGCAGCAGGCGATTTATGCGGTCGGATGTGAAGCGGTTGCCGGCCCCGAGCCAAACTTTGGTCCACAGCGCCGTTTCGATCCCCATGGATTCGATCGATTGCTGGTCGGCCGCCACCCTGTAGCGTCCACGTAAAGGTTCGATCGTAGCGCTCGTGACACCGCCCAGGACGATGACCGCCAGAGCAACGGCCGGTGCGATGCGGCGCCACCCGCGTAGCGTGCGGCCCTCCCAAAAGTGGACGACGCTCACCCCGACGACCAGCCCGACGGCGATGAATACGAACGTTCCCATGCGGTTGCCGATTTCCCATCCGCCGATGGTCAGCCGGAAAGCCACCGAGATCGGGAAGCCGAAGGCCAGCAGGCTGAGAAAAACGACGCGGCTGTCGCGCCATCGCCTCCCGAGAACATCCTGAAGCGGACGCCAACCCGTCCGCGCGTCGCTCGGCGTCGCCATGGCCAGCGACCGAAAGAATCCTGTCGCCAGCCCAAGTGCCAACAGCAGGATTGCGAGCAGCGTGGTCAGCCGCATGGCGAGGGGCTGCGGTGGCGCGCCGAGCTGGTCCGAGTTTGGGGCGCCCGTGATCTTTCCGAGCAATGTCTTGAAGCCAGTTTCGATGATGGGTCCGAGATAACCTGCGAGATGGTTGCCCCGCGCCTCCATCCACAGGATTGGCAGGGCGATTGCCAGCATCCCCGTGAAGCCCACTGCGATCCTCGCTTCGCTCCGCATGGAGGCGTCCCGGCGCAAGGCCTCGAGGAATGCCACCGCTCCGAGATAGATGGCGGCGTAGAAGGCCGCGAGGTGATGCGTGACCGAAAGGCTCATCAACAGCAGGGCGATCAGCCCAAGCGCCTTCAGCCGCTCTCGTCCGACGAGGTCCTTCGATGCTGCCTCGACGGCGAAGATCAGCACGCACAGCACGATGCCGAGGCTCTCGTATGAGAACATCGACTCGAACAGGACGAAGGTTGAGCAGCCCATATAGGCCAGACAGGCGATGGCCGCGATTCGCGGCGATCCGGTGATGCTTTCGAAGAACAGAAACAGGGCACCGATGAACGTGCCCTTGAGGACGGCCAACAGTAGCGTCCCCGCCACAAACAATGGCAATCCCGTCAGATTGACGGTCGCCGTCGAAACGATTTCCAGGGCGGGATACGTTGGCCCGATCGGGAGAAGCGGGTTCGACAGAAATAGCCGCCGTGCCGTCATAAGATCGTCGGCTGCGATCCAGTGCAAGAACTCGTCGTGGCCGATGAAGCTCGTCGGGGAATAGACTACCTTGCAGTAGAAAAGGGCTTCGGCAAGCAGGAACAGGAGGAAGACGCGCTCGCCCCTGGCTGTTGTCGGCCAAGCTATGCGAAGGCTGGTCGGAGCGACCAGGAGAACGATACCGGGCCAGAAGAGCAGCGGCGCCACGTCATAGCCCCGGCGCCCGGCGGCGTGCCCGGCCACGACCAGGAGCAGAGCCGTAGCGACCGTCAGGCACAGAACCGCGATCCATCCGGAGTTGGCCCGTTGCGGCGGGGTATCGGCGCTGCCCCCGCGAAGGTCGGGACCGATAACGGCCGAGACGAACCTTATCCCGGCCTGGAGCGGGTTGATTCTGCTTCCCGCGGTGAAATGAGCCGCCATCATCAGCATCATGCCCTCGTCGCAGGGGGCCACGATGTCACGCCGCCGGAGGGCAAGCGGACCGTGGATCGGCTGCTCAGGACCTCACAGTAAACGTCGTTCAGCGCTTGAGCGCAGGCATCCCAGTCCGGCAAAACCAAATCCGGGACCTCCCGATGGGCCCTCAGCTCCTCGGCCATGGCGGCGGCCAGCTCTTTCGGACCGGCGTTGGGCGGAATCGCCCTGCACAGGCCCTTGGCGGCCAGCTCCCGCAGCCCGGACGTGTCGCTGACAAGGACCGGACGGCGCAGCGACAGGGCTTCCATGACGGCAACCGGATGGGCTTCGTAGTCGCTGAACAGCACGAACAGCGCGGCGCTCGCCAGAAGGTCTGCCATTTTCTGCCGCTCGGATCCGGGGATAGCTTCGATAGTGACCCGCTTCTCGAGGCCGAGCGTCGCGACGAGGCGCCGCAATTCTCCCTCGTACGGGCCTGTTCCGACGATGTGCAGTCGCACGTCCGGTACCCTGTGGATCAGTTCGGGCAAGGCCCCAATCACCCGGTGATGGCCCTTATAGCGCTCCAGCCTGCCGCCCGAGACGATCAGGTGTGGATCGACCTTGATGCCGGGGCTCCCGGCTGGCATCGCGGCGCCGTTCGGGATAACGACAAACCGTTCCCGCGGCACGCCCATCCTCACGCTGAAGAAGTCGGCTTCGAATTCGGAGACGCCTATCAGCCGCGCGGCCCGGGCCACCAGCGGCCGGAGCAGCGCGTGCTGTGTGCCGCGCACGGCGTTGCGCAGCCGGGAGGAATGCCCGCCGCTGTGGAAGGTCAGGATGAACGGCAGGTCCCCGCGGACGGCCGCGAGCAGCCCGATCGGCGCCACGAAGGTGTTGTAACCTTGGAAATGGATCAGATCCCAAGCCCCGCGCCGGATCGCGGTATAAATGCCGGGCGCAGCATAAAGGTCCAGCTCCCTCGGCCAGGCCCGCACGCGCCGCACGCGCATGCCGCGCATCTCCTCCTCAACCGGCAACTCCCCCGAGGGATCGGTGGTGAGCACGTCGACCGAGTGGCCACGCGCCACCAAGCGGGCACCGACTTCCTGGATGTGAGTTTCGATGCCGCCTATGAGAGGATAGCAGCGGGCGGCAACCATCAGGATTCGCATCGGGTTTGTCCACCGCCATCACAGGCTGTCGCGCCCCGCCTGTGCTGTGGGTGCACCCTCTCGCGCAGGATGGTTTTCAGGACGCGCCAGCCGTCCGGGAGGGCGCGCAGATGGCTCACACCGCTGATGCGCGGAGCCTCGAAACTCGCCACCTCGACGATATTGAGGTGGTTCTTCAAGGCTCGCACGTTGATGAGGGTCTCGATCTCGAACCCGTCGCAATCGCAGTTCAGCGTGGCGACGTGCTTGCTCCAGAAGGCTATGTATCCGTAGCATAGATCGGAGAACCAACCGCCATAGAGCAGCCGCACGAACAGGGTCAGCCCCCTGTTGCCGAACATCCGGAACAGCGACATGTCACCGGTGCCGGCGCCCTGGATAAAGCGTGAACCCTTAACGAGATCCGCGCCGGCCATCAGCGCACTGACAAAAACGATCGCCTCCTCCGGGACCATGGAGCCATCGGCGTCCAGCATGACGATGATGTCGCCTGTGGCGGCCAGGAATCCCGCTTGCAGTGCAGCGCCCTTGCCCCGACGGGGCTCCATGACAACCTTCACGTCCTCGCGCAGGCGACGCGCGACCGCGACCGTATCGTCAGTCGAATGACCATCCACAATAATGATCTCATGCGCCCAGTTGGGGATGCGCGGCAGAAGCCAAGGGAGGTTCTCGGCTTCATTGAGCGTCGGGACGACGAAGCTGACTCGGGGCAGAGTCAGCGATCGCCGCAGCGCGAAATTAATCAGGTCGGGCGGCGATGTGGCACCGACGGGGGCGAGAATGCTGGAGAGACCGGCGTTCATGGCAGCGCTTCGAGGTCGTACGATGGGACCCATCCGGGGGGCATATTGTGCTTCCATGACCCCATGAGCTCCCCGAAAATCCGGTGCTCCACATCGCGCGCGCGCAAATGCGCGGCCAGCAACAAGCCGTCGCGACCAGCTCCAATGACCGCCACATCCACGGATGTGCTTGATCCAACCATATGCGGACTCCCGGCCATAATGAAACGAAGATGAAATGAAAGAAGATGGTACGCTTTCAGCCCCTAATTGCCCCCTAATCTTAGATTGCCCCCTAATCTTAGTTTGTTGTGCAAGCATTACTGATGCAGATCTGAAATGGAAGGGCGATAGATGATTAGGAAAAGGCAATAGATGGTTAGCTCTTTTGGGGTATCCCTTAAGGTTATTTCCAGTCCATACCACCTGCGCGGATAGCACGGCAGCGCCACTGATCATCTTCAGCAGCTGTGCTGGCGGCGTTGCCAAACCCGATTAGACCTCTGGGCCACCTTCAACGCCAGCGAGGACATCCATCGACCCGCGGCCGGCACTAGTTCACAAGCGACAATTTCTACTGAGCGAGCCGTGCGGAAGGCAGCGAAGGTCGTCGGCGCGAAGAAATGAACGTCCATCGCAACGCTGACATTGCCACTGGCCAGAAGCTGCGATGTGCAGGTGGGGCTCGCTCCTTCACTCGGCCGTGATATCCCAGCTTATTCTGTGCCCGAGAAAGGTCGGGCGCGCCACGGCCCTTCGCAGGCGGGGTACCTTGCGCTCGACCACCTGGGCTACGGGTGGGCTGACCCGGACGAGACCGGCCAAGAGAGGGACTGCCCACCCGGTCCCGAGACCGGCGCGTCAGGTACCGGCAAACGATAGGAGGTCGTGACCTCTCGCAAACCCCGGATATGCCCGAACAGGTCGATCACCTCCAAGCCAGACCGGCGGTTGTAGGTGTGACACCCCAACGCTCCGGACCAAATGCGACCGACCGGGGTCTGGGCAAACTCCGACGCCCCGAGCGCATCGATCTGGCAGAACGTCACCGCGCCGCCATAAACGCGCGCGCAATCTTGGACCGGGCGTAGCGTGCGTCCGCCGTGTCGGATGACGGCGCCAGCGGGGCGGCTGAGCCTGGCATCGATCAGGACGGGGTTGGCGGCATGGGGCGTCCAAGATCCGGTCAGGCTCTCGGCACGGTAGAGGCTGAGGACATCCCAGGACGTGGACCTCAACAGCCTTGGGCTGACGAAAAACCAAAACCCGCCCGCATGCCAGAGCGGCGTGGTATCGTAGCCCTCAATGCCTTCCATGAGGCAGGCCTCCCGCGTCCACCGGTAAGGGAATTCCACTGCCCGGTAGAGGCTGACATTTCTGGCCGCCCCCGATTCGGGGATCATCCAGATCTGCCCATCCTGCTCGAACACGAACGGGTACGAGAGGTGATGCGGTTCCTCCACGACGATCCGGGATGCGCCGGCTGTCCCGTCCCGGTTCACTGTCACGACCGCAATGCACCCCCGGTTCTTCGAGTAGAGGTACTGTTCGACAAAAATGAAATCCTGCCCCTGGTGCCGGAACGGGAATGGGTCGGCAAGGTAGCTGTCGGCATTTCCGGTGAGCACCCGGAAGGCTGCTTCGCCTTTGTCGAGCAGGCTCGCCGATTCATCGAAGCGCCAGCCAATCCCCCACATCCTGCCGCCCCTCGCCAGGACGTCCAAAAGCCCGATCGCCTTCGATGCAACCGTGCCGGTCGCTCTTGCAAGCGCCGAAAGCGCGCCAAACGAAGGCACTGCCATCCGTGGACCGGGGATACCGGACGCGGCTGAACCGGTTTCCTCGCACAGGGCTTTGAGGATCAGCGGCACAGCGCAGGAAAGGGCGCTGTCGAGCCTCGCTGCCAACACTTCACGGTCTCCACTGGCCGGACGCGCCGTCCACGGCCGCAACGGGCGCGCCGTGTCATGCAGGTCGACGAGTAGATCCTGACGATTCAACCAGGCTGCCACGATTCCGATCTCGCCGGGTGCGCCGTTGAAAACCGGGGTGAGCACGCGGCGCGCCGCCGGCAGCGATTCCGCCCCGCTCAGATCGATCACCACATCCACTTGGTCGGCCTGAGGCGGCGGCAGGCACCGCAGCGCCGCCTCGACGGGGTCGATGGCGCCGTTCCCACGAAAGCCATAGACCAGTCGTTCGAGTTCGAGCAGCAGACGGCAGATTAACGGCAGCGGGCGGCTACCGGCTGCCAAAGCGCAGGAGACTTCGTTGCCGGGCACCTCAGCGAGCGCTTCTGCCAGCCAGAGGTGCCACCGCAGTAGCCGGGACGGATCGAGACTCAGGCATATGCGCATTGTTGTTCTCACGGCGATTTCAAAAAGGACGCCAGCTCACAGCTTTGACGAGACCACCTCAGGCGATCCGCCTACACTGGACTCCGCCGCTGGCCGGCGAGCCAAAGGCGGCAGATGGAAAGCCGCAACGCGAGGATGGTTTCCACCTACTGCGGTTTCGGGGACTCGCCATGTGGGGAGCCGAACACTTGATTGGGAGATGCCTGACAGCACGGTCCATACTCGAGCGGCTGGAAGCGGCCAAGCACCACTATGCCCGAACAACGCCGGGCAGTGCGAGGTCAGAGGAGGTAATCCTTCGGGGTTCTTGTGCTATGCCTCCGGCAAGGGTCATGTGGAGGGATGATTATCGAATGGCAACGGGCGAAATACGGACTGCGCAGGGCGTGGTTGTGTGCGCTTGTGTTCGCGTTCGTATCCGTTCCGGCAGTCGCGTGCGCCGCGGACGATGCGTCGGCAACGTCCTTCATCGAGACTTCCGGAACGCACTTCACGTTGGACGGCAGGCCGTTCTTCGTGACCGGCGTGAACAACCACTATTTGACCTACGGGTCGCAGGATGAGGTCACCCGCGTTCTCGACGACGCGGTGGCGATGGGCGCGAATGTGGTCCGCACCTTCCTCCAGCCGGTGATCGGGTCGCTCGACGGAAGCAAGCCCACCATCTGGGATTGGCGGCTTGAAGGCGAAGCCAGCAATCTCGCGGTCAAGGGCACATACCTGCTCCACTGGGATCCGAGTCAAAACAGGATGGCGATCAATGACGGCGCCAACGGCATGCAGAAGGTTGATTTCCTCATAGCCGAGGCCGGCAAGCGACGCCTGAGGCTGATCATCGCCCTCCTGGATTTCTGGGCCTTCACAGGCGGCGCCCAGCAGATGCGGGCCTGGTATGGGAGCCGGGACGTCCCAGGCGTGCAGAGCCAATACAACGCCGACCTCAGCAAAGAGAAGTCGGAGTTTTTCTTCCAGGATCCGCGCACGAAGCGCGACTACAGGACCTGGATCCGCCACGTCGTGCAACGTGTCAACCCGCTCACAGGGCTCGCCTACCGGGACGACCCGACCATCATGGCCTGGGAGCTGATGAACGAAGGCAATGCCCAGCCTGAAGCTTTGCGGTTGGCCTGGACTGGCGAAATGTCGGCTTACGTCAAGTCCCTCGATTCCAATCACCTTGTCAGCTCAGGGCATGCCAACATTCTCGACCCGAAGCTAGCCGATTTGACGATCCCGACTCTCGATTTCGGGACCTGGCACGGCTACCCGCTCTATAACAAGCTGACGGTCCAGCAATTCAACGAGATGATCCCCGAGTTCTGCCAGCTGGCCGCCCGCGCCAAGAAGCCGGTGCTTCTGGAGGAATTCGGCTATGCCCGCTCCAATCAGAACGTGGCTGCAGCTTACGCCATGTGGCTCGACACGCTGACGCGTGATCGCAACTGCGCCGGCTGGATGGTGTGGCGGCTGGTATCCCGGCAGGACAGCGGACGTTATCCCGTCGACGAACACGACCAGTTCGATATCCGCAACGACGGAAGCGCGATTTGGAACATTCTCAAAGCCGCGACGGCCCGGGCGGCGCAGACCCGCGAGACCCGCCGGGCCTCAGAAACCATCCGGGAAGTCCCATGACCGAAGTCTCCGTCGTGATCTGCGCGCGCACGCTCGACCGCTGGGACGAGTTGAAGCGTGCGGTCGGGTCCGCCAGCACCCAAACGCGCGCCCCGCGCGATATCGTCGTAACAGCCGCAATTCAACAGGCCCGCGAAAGGAACCAGCAGCCATGATCGATGCGTCGGTTGTCATCTGCGCCTACACACTCGATCGCTGGGACGATTTGAACGCGGCTATCGCGTCGGTGCGCAACCAGACCAGCCCTGCCCGCGAGATCATTCTCGTCGTCGACAACAATAAGGCTCTCTTGAAGCGAGCCCGGCGCGAGATCGAGGGTATCGTCGTCATACCTAACAATAACGTGCGTGGACTGTGCGGCGGTCGCGTCACGGGTGCCGGATTGGCAACCGCACCGGTCGTGGCATTTCTCGACGACGATGCGATCGCCGATGAGCGCTGGCTAGAAGAGTTGCTGGTGCCCTACGCCGATCCGCGCGTGCTTGGCGTCGGCGGACGCATTGAGCCTCTATGGCGCAAACCTCGGCCCTGGTGGTTCCCGCCTGAATTCAACTGGATCATCGGCTGCACCTATCGCGGAATGCGGGTACGAAATGGTGGCGAAGTGCGTAATGTGATAGGCGCGAACATGTCAGTGCGCGCCGAAGTGCTGCATGGCTGCGGCGGGTTTGCCGGTCAAATGGGACGCATCGGCGGCGGTAGGGGCTCAGCCAATACATGCGACGACACCGAGTTTTGTATCCGCGCCACAAAAAAAATTGGAGGCGTATGGATATACAAACCCGAGGCCAGCGTTCGCCATGTGGTTACAGCGGAACGCACGACCTGGAAGTATTTCCTCCATCGGTGCCGCATGGAGGGGACCTCCAAAGCGGCACTCGTAGGCTTAGCGGGGACTAAGGACGGGCTGGATTCCGAGCGGCTTTACGTCCTTACTCTGGGGCGCTCCATCCTCGAATACGCAGCGACTGGCAAGATCGGTCAGGCGCTCGCCATCTTTGTCGGATTGGCGACTACTTCAATTGCTTACACGCAGGCACGGGCACGGGCCGCCATCTCGCAGGGTCCAAAGATAGCCACGGAACAAAAGGGCGTCACGTCCAGGACGTGACTCTCGCCGCTACTGGCACAATGCAGCGTCAGCCTATTCATTTCGCAAGGAGATTCACATGCCACGGATTTATGAGAGTCGCAAACGCGTTTTGGTCACCGGAGGAGCCGGCTTTCTGGGCTCCCACCTAATAGATCGACTGCTCTCCGATGGTCATGAGATTCTCTGCGTCGACAATCTCTTCACGGGAACCAAGTACAATATTGAACATCTACACGCGAACCCGCGCTTTGAATTTCTGCGCCACGATATCACGTTTCCCTTATACGTCGAAGTCGACGAAATCTACAACTTGGCCTGCCCTGCATCGCCCATCCAATACCAGCACGATCCGGTGCAGACCACAAAAACGTCGGTGCAAGGCGCGATCAATATGTTGGGCCTCGCCAAGCGGCTCAAAATCCGAATTCTGCAGGCTTCAACAAGTGAGGTCTATGGCGACCCTGCGGTTCATCCTCAAACCGAGGATTATTGGGGCAATGTGAACCCCATTGGTCCTCGGTCCTGCTATGATGAGGGAAAGCGTTGCGCCGAAACGTTATTTTTCGATTATCACCGACAGTGCGGCCTTGAAATCAAGATTGCGCGCATCTTCAACACATACGGCCCCCGGATGCATCGGGCTGACGGTCGAGTTGTTTCCAATTTCATTGTTCAGGCACTCAGCGGCGAGCCGATTACGCTTTACGGTGACGGCAACCAGACTCGTTCATTCTGCTACGTTGATGACCTAATAGATGGTCTTGTACGCCTCATGGACAGTCGAGCTTCATTCACGGGACCAGTCAATTTTGGAAATGATGGGGAATTCACCATTCGAGAGCTTGCGGAACTGGTGCTCGCTGAAACCGGCTCGTCGTCAAAGCTCGTCAATTTGCCGTTACCCCGCGACGATCCAAGACAACGCCGACCCGATATATCCCTCGCCAAAGCCGAATTGGGCTGGCAACCGACCATGGCACTGAAAGGCGGGCTGAAGCCAACCGTTGCATTTTTTCGCAGCGACCAGGCACGCCGATCACGATCGCAGGAGGAGCCACAAGTGATCGCTTTCGAAGAGCGGAAACAACGGTTCCATTCCATTGCTGGCGACTTCCTTTCATCTGGATAACCACTCGCACATCGTGAGCTTCGGCATTCCGACTGTCGACCGAATCTCCGGCGCCCCGAAGCTGCGTCGCGACGGTCTATGCCCCTAGATGTTTAGTCCGGCATCTGGTGGAGCGGATTGAGTGTGAAGCGCTCGGGCTGAGTGGCCCATGACTTACAGATGAACTCGTAGGGTTTGAGACCCTTGAGGGCCTTGAGTCTTCGGCCGAGTTGTAGGCCGCGATGAAGTCGGCGAGATGCCGGCGGAGTTGGTCGTGTTTCTCGTAGTAGAAGCGTTTGACGGTGGCGTCCTTGATGGTCCATGGATGCTTGGCCTTGGTCGTGCGGTGCTCGATGTCGTTCCTGGCGCAGGCCAGTTCGAAGGCATGGCCCAGAAGCGTTTGCGATCGCCTCCTTGATCAGCGGCACTGCCGACCCTCCGGCGCCGGGGGTGGTGAACTGAATGCCGTTGTCGGTGAGCACGGTGTGGATCTTGTAAGGGACGGCCGCGATCAGCCGCAGCAGGAAGTCTCTCGAGATGCCGGTGGTGGCCTTTCGTGCAGTTCGACGAAGGCGAACTGCGAGGTGCGGACGATGGCGACGAACATGTCCAGCTTGCCCTGTTGGGTCCTCACCTCGGCAATGTCGATGTGGAAGTAACCGCTCGGGTAGCTCTTGAACTTCTTCTTCGCCGGCTTGTCGCCTTCGACATTCCGGCAGGCGGGCGGCTGATGCCATGGCGCTGCAGACAGCGGTGCAATGAAGATCGTGTCAAATGGGGGATGGTCGGCTGGAGCGCATAGAGGCAATCATCCAGCGGTAGCAACGTATAGCGCCTGAAAGCGACCATGACGGCCTCCTCCTCGACCGAGAGCACCGTCGATCGCGGCGCTTTCGACCAGTCGGAAGATCGGCGACCGAAGTCCGCGTCTTCCACTTCGTCACGGTCTTTTGGTTTGATCCCGTAGCGCCAGGCCAGCGTCCTCAGGCTCTCTTGACTATGCTGTATCGCTCGACGGACCGCCTCTATCGTCGTGGCGCTCCCATGCAGAACCTGGCCCATAGCGCATCCTTTGATTCGGAACACAAGGATGCCCCATCAAAGCCTGGGATCAAACATCTCCCTTGCCGCCACTTGGAGTCGGTTGTTCTGACGCGCGCCTAACACCACCTCAGCTAGTGAGGACCATCAGTGAGGCGCCGCCGAGTAAGCGCACCGACAGGTCCTCTCCGGCAATAGTCCGGACAATGCGCCGCGCGGCGTTACCGAGGATGGCTGTCGTGGTTCGCCATTCGGGATGGATCTGCAGGATATCTTCCGCCGTCCTAGTGTACTGTGCGTCAATAATCTTGAAGCCCGTGTCGCGCAGAGTCGCTAGAGCTGTTGCCTGATCAAAGTAATGCAGGTGACCGACCTCCTTGCGTTGCTTAAGGTGCTGACCGCGCAGAAGGCCGACGATACTAATGTCGAGAGGAATATGAAATGCATAGTATTTCGAACGTCCTCTGAGCCTTCGAAGAAAGCCCATATAGTCATCTACGTGCTCGAAAACATCGATGCACAAAAGAAGATCGTAGTTTTCGTTGGTTTGCAGGAAGTCACTGCAGTGAAAGCTTAGGTTGTTTCTTTCTCGCTGTTTGGCCAAATTTATAGCATAGGGAGCGATATCGTAGCCGATGGCCGTTGAGTCACGGAAGATATCGTGCTGAAGGAGGGCTTTCAGAACGCCTCCCGTCCCGCAACCTGTGTCGACGATTTTCTGGCAACTGATATTGTTGGCGCGCACGATCTTGGCGATGCTGGCGGCCTTGACACCGCCGTCTTCGTCATGCCAGGTCGGATTGGCAGCGGCATAATCTTTTCCGGTATAGAGGTCATTACTTGACATCATCTCTGCCCATCTCAGTGTGCTTGAGCCAGATTAAGTTGCCTCTTCGAATGCTTCGACCTAATAATTGCTTGTGACTTTGAATGAAAACAACCAGCTCTCTGCATGGCCCTAAGGCCAGCTCCAGAACGGGAATCCTAAATCGTCGCTGTTGATCGAACTTCACATTTTGGGAATGAACGAATCTTAGGTCGGCAACGGTCCGCCTTGAGGTCGCTCCAGAGTTCTAGAGTTCCTCCCTTGCCCCGGGCTGCACGCAGGGTGCGAACCGCGCACCTCAGAAAGTGGGCGCAACCGGATAAAAACAAAACCTAGTCATTACAAATGTAACGACACTCTCGATGCCGTCAAGCCGCCGGCTGCGAAGCTTCCGGGGGGCACCTTAAAGCACCCGGCCCATCTGAGGTAGCTCATAAGAAAGAACCAAACTCTTCGCGTTCCACAGCGACGCTTGCTGGTAGAATGTTGTCGCCGATCAGGGACAAGCGATGCCGCATTATCGGCTCTGCATTCTGAAGGAACACGGCCAATTCATGGGTGCGCAACCTAGCCTGCATATATGACGATGCAGCGAAAGAGCACGCTAACCGGTTGGCACTTGGCCACGAGGTGGAGCCTTGGCGACTGGTTGCGCGGTTCAAATTCGGGGCCGTCCTGCGGCGAGAAAGCTCCCTCGCGCCTAGGGCCATGTATCAGCCATTTCAACAAGCCGCGTAAGCGATCGTACTTCCCTTGGATGCGGTTGCAGGTTTTGGCGCTGTTCGATGCGTTGCGATTGAACAGCCTGTCCGGTGCTGTAGGGTACGCTCGATAACGGTGCCAGCCTTCCACCTTCGATCATTGAAAACGGATGATGCGGACATCGCCGCCGTGCCGCCGGCGACGTCGCTCAGCAACACGTGTAGAGACTGGAGCTTAGTCGAACCGCAACAGCGGACCTGGGCCGGCGCATCGGCCGCGCAAATGGCCGGTCGAACATCCGGGCCGGCAGCTCCGGCCCAGGCCCGACGGCCCATCCGCCACGCAGCCCGTCCGTGCTTTTCGACGACCTCTATGCGAACGACCCGCTCGAACCACAGGCCCCCAAAACAGCGACATTTTAACCGACGGACACGGTTTTCGAAGGACGTCCGGAAGGCTGTTTCGGTGTGGTTGTTCGACGCACCGGATATATTAGAAGCTGTTAATAAGTTTTCGCCTAGCCTCATTCTCGCCGCAAATGGTCGCTTGGCTTGCGTACATCGTCCACGAATGATCCATTCACGTGGTACAAGACGATGTGTGTATAAATCATAGAGCGGAAATGCCTGCGTTTTACTTAGGGCGCGGGTGGAATGAAAACAAGAAAAACGCATCAAACTAAGGATTTACGGTGCTTTTACTGAACGGCAAGCTTGGCGGTGTCTCCGCCAAAGAGCTGCGCTCGACTTCAATTCGGCTGCGGCTCGAACCGTTGAACACCTTGCGCGCGCGCCCACCGATTCAAGGGAGGGCCTGATGGGCATTCCCGTCGACAACTCACCTTCGATGGCGAGTTCAGCGTTAAGCTCGCTCGACAATAATGTCGGGGCGAGGACTTCCAAATCTCCGCTACTTTGAAATCCGTTCGCGGTGCCCAATAGCGGGCATGCGATATGTCGCGCGCCTTGGCGATGCGCGGCGTGGGATTCCTGTTTTCAACGCCAAAGAAGGATCACGGAATGGCTCTTTCCGCACCCACAGGCTTTGCCTCTAGCGACCTCGTCTTCGAGGATAACTTCTCCGGTACGGCACTCGACAGCGATTGGCATACCTACATCACCAGCAATGCCGCCAACGGCTGGCCGTGGGACAGCAATGGATCGGGCGGAAGTGGGATGGGCAACCGGTTTAATGCCGAATACAATATGCCGAGCCAAGATAAGGTGGGCAACGGGCTGTTGAATCTCACGGCAATTAAACAGCCCGTCAACGGCGTGGCTCAGGGGTCGGCATATACATTCCCTGTCACGTCCGGCGTCGTCAGCAGCTATGGCAACTTCGAATTCAATGGCGGCTACCTTCAGATCAGCATGAAGGCGCCGAGCGGCGACGGCGCTTGGCCAGCCCTCTGGCTGATGCCCGGCAAAGGCGCCAGCAGCGGCGACAATTTTGAGATCGATATACAGGAGGGTGGATTCACCGGTTCGGGACCGGCAAACCAAGCGCTCTCCTACCACCTCCACGGGCCGTCAGGGCTAGCCGGTGGCGTCGTCGACAGCGGCGTCGACCTCACGGCCGGCTTCCACACATACGGCATCAACTGGGATCCTGGTAAGTCGATCACCTGGTATCTCGACGGGAAGCAGATGGCGCAAGTGACCAGCGCACAGGCGCAGATTCCCAATCAACCGATGGAGCTGATCATGAGCAATCAGGTCGCGAATTCGAACGCGGCCGGATGGCACACGGCTCTCAATAGTTCGACTCCCTCGTCGATGCAGATGCAAGTCGATGAGATCCAGCTGTATCAGAAGGCAGGCAGCGGCGACACCGTTACAGGTGCCAACGTCACTCCCCCAACCACTGGCGCGATCGGGACCGAGACTGGGTCTGGGACCGGGACTGTCCTTCCTCCCGGCGGCACCAACGATGGCACTTTGTACGGCACCAGCGGCGCCGATGTACTTCGGGAAACCGGCGCCCACACGATGATCGGCTATGGCGGCAACGATGACTACTACGTCGATAATGCTGGCGACAAGGTGGTCGAGTCTTCTGGCCAAGGTCAAGACAGGGTGTGGGCTTCCGTGAGCTATGCTCTCTCGGCCGGCTTGTCGATTGAAGTCCTTGGCACCACAAAGGACGCCGGCACCACGGCAATCAACCTGACCGGCAACGGGTTGGCCCAAACCATCCAGGGCAATGCCGGCGCCAACGTCATCAACGGCCGCGGCGGTGCCGATAAGCTGAGCGGCTTTGGCGGCAACGACACTTTCGTCTTCAATAGCGCCCTTGGTAACGGCAATGTCGACAGGATAACCGACTTCAACCAGGACAAGATCCACCTCGACGACGCCATTTTTGCCGGGCTTCATTTGGGAGGGCTTCCATCCGCGGCTTTCTTTGCTGGTACAGCCGCGCATGACAGTTCCGACCACATCATCTACAACAGTTCGACTGGAGCGCTCTCCTTCGACAGCGACGGGGCCGGCGGCGCATCTCAAACACAGTTCGCCACGCTTTCCCCACATCTCTCGCTGACCGCAGCCTCATTCTATGTGACCTGAAGGACCTACGCGGGGAAATAACATCCCGCGAGGGGCTGTCGTGGCCAAACAAGGACTGGATAAACAGCACCTCAAAGCCATGTTCCCGAACCGAAGGTCAGCGTAGCAAAAGGCGAGAGCCCGGTTTTCGGAGGGTCAAACAAAAGCGATGGAGTTCCATCCCGATGCCATCGGGATGGAACAGGCTCTATTTGTGAGCTGTCTGTAGGTTGTCCAATGCGGTGGCCAAGCGCCACCAGAGTAGGCCGGCTCTGATGATGGCAACCTGTTGTCACGCAAAGAATGGTCGCCTGATGACCCATGGCCAGCATCTTGCCGATCGTTAGCGCTGACTTGCGGAACCGCTCCTGTGGTCGGGCAGCGGCATATGGATAGCCCCTACCTGAAGAACGCCGCCGCCTCGTCATCATCATCGTCCTCGAGCGGCGGTGACCACTCCAGTTTGCAAAAATCGGCGGGCGTGGCACCCACTGAGCCGAGGCAAAGCCGTAACAATTTCATGCGACTGGTCCCGAGATCGCCGCCCGTCAAATCGCCCGGCCAGAAGGGAGGCAATCGAGAGAATGCCCCTGTGCGATCGGTTCAACCATGGCAAGGAATCCGCAAACTCCCACCAGGCCTCTTGCTCTGGATCTAACCAAATAGAGCGGATCCCCAATCGGGTCGGCATATTCTGGTGGTTGATTGCTGCCCGTCCGGGAACACTCAGGATGCTTAAGCGAATAGCCCGTCATGTTGGCTTTTTCTAAAGGTACGCGCGGTCTGGCCGTTGTGTGACCCCCATATTTTCAATTGGAAAAATGTGCGCGATGGGCCCGGAGCGGTTTTTAAAAAAGGCGTTGCGCTAGAGATGTGACCCGGCCCCCGCGTCATGGCGGAACCGTCATTGACTGACCGCGTTGATTGTCTCCAGAGAAGGAGACCGATCGATGTTCAGGTTGCTGCTGTTAGGCTAATCGGCTATCTCGTTTACCGCTACGGGCGCGAGATACTCGAGGAGACATCAGACGACGTGCCCGGCGCACCGAGGCGGCGCAGAGAGTCTTGATCGGCATTGTCATTCACCGGCTCGAGGTCTGGCCGCAGGGTGTAGAATTCGCGCCACGATAGGCGCTTACCGCGGAATGGTCGGTCGCTGTCGCTGGGTATGGTTGCTGCCATTGATGCTCCCTTCTGTCGCTATGTCTGGCCTTCATGCTGCTTCCTTCCAATGCAGAGAGCGAATGGCGTTGTTGTCATCATTTTCGCGAGGGAGATTGTCGTTCAACTCGTCGGGGTATCGGCACCACCTCTCGATTCCTCCTCATCTTTGCCAGTCCAGAAATCGACTAGAACACGGCGAAATTCGATTTCACCCTCATCGTTCACGCCGAGTTGGCGAAGCATCTCGGCAAACTTGTCCCTCGCCATCCTGTGCCCGTATGTCTCTTTTCTCGCCCTCTCTGGCGTCGTGGGCCGCTGATGGCCCATTGGCGTGGGCCGGTTCATCCTGCTCATCAGCTGGCCCGGTATCGTGGGCCGGTGCGGAAATTTGCCTTGGGTTGCCAATTCCAGGACATTGATGACGGGAACATAGCGGCTGGCGCCTTTGCCCTTTCCCCGCCGTTGGAAGGTGCGTACAACCCAACCCGTGTCCATAAGGGCGCTGCACGGCATTGCGCGACGGCACAACGGCATCGGCGGGCGCGCGTTGCTTCAGGCGGTCGATATCTGCTCATCCCCGATTTCCACAGGTTGGGACCGTAGCATATCAGTTCCAACGCTTATATTCCCTAGTGGAAACCATAGGAGTCTCTGTTGGAGCAGAAACGCACGATCGCCCCCTTTATTGGTGGCATGTATGGCAGCCTTGTTGCCCTCGCGTTGGCGTTCGGTTTCCGCTTCCTGATGATTCCCGATCCCGATCCGACCTCGCAAGCAACTATAGTCCTTTCAGGACTGGCCTTCTCGATCTGTTTCAGCCTGACCTTCCTGCGCGAGCATCGACGCCAAATCGCCGCCGCGAGAGAATTTCTAAGCGGGCCAAGATCGTATCAGGACTAATCTTTGCGTTCTGCAACGCAAAGCCCAAACCTCTCCAGATAGCGTCCGGGGCATCTGAAAAATTCAGTCGAACCAACCTGATGCAACAGGGCGATGCTGGCCGGCCGGCATCTCCTGCTCGCCGGCCATTCTAATGCCATTCGATTAAAATGCCCCTGTGTATATTAGCAATCGCTCAATTTGGCGCGTCGACAATGTCAGGGCGGCGGGTTAAAACCAAATGGGTGATGTCATGCGAAGCGACTTCGCCGCTGCGCGCGAGCTCTTGGAGTGTGCCCAAAACCGGCTCTGCGGCATGGACGAAACGAGCCAGCGCGTCAGCGAGGCGCTGGATTCCCTGATCGAGGAAATAGCCATCGCGGAATTCCGCAAGGCGCCATTGACCGTCGTGCCGTTTCCCCGTGCGCGACCACCCAAGCATGCCCGGTAGAATTGCGATCGTGCTAAATGTTGATGGGAAGTCAGCGCCTGAGTGGCAGGCGCCTTATCGCCTCTATGACACACTCGCGACTTGACCAGATGCGACCGTCTTGGTGAACGTGTTCCTCACCCTGACTGACTTGTAGACGTAGGCGACCCAAATCCCGGTCAGTACAAAAGAGGCTATGGGCGCTGCTAGTGCACCGCCCGCGAGCATTTGGCTCATCGGGACGCCAAGAACCGCCGAAATCCACACCGTATCCAGAACAAACACGATTGGTATTGCAAACCACTGGTATAGGAATAGCTGCTTGAAGCGGTATCTCCGCCACAGCATTGCAACGAACACAACCACCTGGAGCACTAGAAACGCCAGCAAGAGGGCAACCTCGCCGTAGACCGCCAGGCTGCCATTTGGCAGCGCCATGAGTTGTTGGTAGCCGTCACTCGACGAACCCAATGCGACGAGTGCCTGAAGGATCGCAAGCAGCATTAGCCAGCCTCCAAACCCCAAGGCCCGCTGGATTCTGTGAGGGTTTGGTCGCAGACAGAACAGCGACAAAGACAGGCACGCCAATCAGCAGAAACAGTATTGCCCAGTGGCAGATCGAAACACCCATTTACCCCTCCCTCTTTTCACACTCTTAGGCTGTATCGTCTTTTTTGAACAACTCAAGAGTCTAATGAACCGGTGCCTTTGGCCAGAAATCCGTTCTTCCTGACCGGTCCTGAGACGGTTACCCGCTTCAAACCGCAATCGCCGCCACCAATATCCGGTTCTGCCTTCGTATTGCCGCGCGCAATTCGGCGATCCTCGCCTCATCACGCTTCACGAACTCAATGAACATCATGTTCATGTTGTTAAACACCAGCTCGCCCAAGGCCTGCCCGTCGATATCGCGGCGCACCAGGCCGAGCGCCTGTAACCTCGCGATCAGCGCGCGGATCTGCTCGGTCAGTGCCCGGTCAAGCGCGGTATAAGCCTGGCCGAACGGGCTGTCGGGCAGTTGCGTCGAGATCGCCATCGCCTGCCGCCACATCTCCTTGCTGAGATAATGCAGCGAATGCTCGATATAGATGCCGAGCAGCGTATCGAGCGCATCGCCGACATTGGCCGGCGGATTGGCGACGACGCCCTGCCCGGCATTGAGCACCTCGTTGACCTCCATCGAGACGATGGCGCCAAGAATGTCGCCCTTGTTCTGGTAGTAATTGTAGATCGTGCCGACCGAGACCTCGGCCTGCGCGGCGATGGTCTCGATCTTGGCGCCTTCGTAGCCGGCATCGCGGAAAAGCTCCGCGGCCGCCTCGATGATGCGGCGGTGCCGATCCGCCTTTTGCCTTGCCCGCAATCCGCTCATATCGGCTATTTGCCATAAAAACAGAATTGACTCAATTTTAGAATTGGTTCAATTTTTTGCCAGAAGCCAAAAAGGCAAGGGAGAACACTCGATGTCCATCAATCTGAAGGCTACGAATCCAACTACCAAGAACCCGCTTTCCGTCCTGAAGAGCCGTTTTCACGCCGCGTGTGCCGCGACAGCACTGCTGCTGGTGATGGGCAGCTTCGCTCAGGCTGCGGATCTCAACGCCCTGATCTGGTGCGATCACGCTGATCCGGCGCTTCTGCAGCCCTTCGAGGAGGCCAACGGTGTCAAGGTCAATGTCAAGGAGTTCGAAGGCACCGGCGCCGGCATGGCCATCGTCGAACAGTCGCAGCCGGGCGACTGGGATGTGATGGTGATCGACAGCATCGACGTACCGCGCGGCGTCGAAAAAAGCCTGTTCGAGCCGTTGCCGGAAGACAAACTGCCGCTGGCCGACCTCTTTCCCCAGGTGAAGATGGACAGCTCCACCGTGGTAGACGGCAAGCGCTACGCCATCACCGAAAAATTCGGCTACAACACGATCGGCTATAACAAGACCAAGGTCGATCCGGCCGACATGCAGTTGATGGCTGCGCTGACCAGCGATAAGTACAAGGGCAAGATCGCCATCTACGACTACTATCTGCCGGTCATTGGCATGGCCGCACTGGCAATCGGCAAGAAGACCGCCGAGCTGACCGAAGCCGACCTTCCCGCCATCAAGGAAGAGTTGCTGAAGATGAAGGCCAACGCCAAGCTGGTCGGCGAGGTGACTGCCAGCCAGACCGCGCTGGCAACCGGCGAGGTCGACATTCTGGTCGGCGGCGGCGAATGGGTGACGGCCGGGCTGGCCAAGGAGAACCCTGCCCTCGATTTCTCAATCCCGAAAGAAGGTGCTGTGCTGTGGTCGCAGTCGCTGGCGATGTTCAAGGATTCCAAAAACAAGGATATGGCGCTGAAATTCATCCAGTACATCATGAGCCCTGAAGGCCAGGCGCGGCTCTCCACCTCGGCCTGCTATTGGGGCATGCCGGCGAATACCAAGGCGGCTCTGACCGATGAGCAGAAGAAGATCCTGCGCTTCGACGAGCAGCCGGATTTCCTGGCCCGCGCCCAGCCATATCCGGCGCCGAATGCCGATCTCGACAAGAAGATGCAGGACGTCTGGACCGAAATGCTGCAGGCGCAATGACCGGTCGCCGGTCATGAACTCTGCCACGAACAGTGGACGTGCCCTGCCCTGGGCGCTGGTCACGCCGGCGCTCGCCTGGACGCTGCTGTTCTTCGTGCTGCCTTTCCTGGCCATGGCGCTTTCCAGCCTGACGGCGCATGATGGCGGCGGCTTCACCCTGTCAAACTACAGCCAGTTCTTCAACAATTCGGCCTATTGGCAGGCGATGGTGAACTCGCTGCAGGTCACCGCCATCGTCACCCTGATCTCGGTGCTGCTCGCCTACCCCTTCGCCTGGATCCTGGCCGAACAGGTGCCGGAGCGCTGGCAGCGGCTGGCGCTGATGTTGGCGGTGCTGCCGTTCTGGACCTCCTATGTCGTGCGCTCCTACTCCTGGCTGCTGGTGCTGGCGCAGAACGGCGTGATCAACGGTGCGCTGACCGGCTCAGGCCTGTTTGCGGAACCGGTGCAACTGGCCAACACACGGCTGGCCACGATCATCGGCTTCGTCCATTTCTTCGTCATGCTTTTGACGCTGACGATCTTCGCCAATCTGAAGCAGCTCAGTCCCAGCTACCGCAAAGCTGCCGCCGATCTCGGCGCCGGGCCGGTGCGCACGTTCCTGCATGTGGTCCTGCCGCTGACGTTGCCCGGCATCATGGTCGGCGCTTTTCTCACCTTCGTGCTGTGCATCGGCGACTACATCACACCGCAGATCCTCGGCGGCAACAACGAACTTTTGATGCCGCAGCTGGTGATGATGCAGATCGGCCGGCGCGGCGACTTTCCGCTCGCCTCGGCGCTGTCGATCATTCTGATGGCCGTGGTTACCATTGCCTATCTCGCCTGCGCCCGCTGGCTGAAGATCGAGCGGGCCTGACCATGCGCTCATCCACTGTGGCCAAAGCCATTCGCATCCTGTCCGGCCTCTACGCCATAGCCATCTATGGCTTCATTTTCCTGCCGGTGGTCGTGCTGGTGCTGTTTTCGCTGCAGGCGACGTCGTTTCCGATCCCGCCCTTCACCGGGCCGTCGCTGCGCTGGTACGACGCCGTGCTCGCCGACACCCGGCTGACTTCGGCGCTGGTCAATTCGCTTCTAGTCGCAGCCATCTCCTCAGCTGTCGCCGTCACGCTGGGTTTCCTCTCCGCCTGGGGTTTTGCACGCTTCGTCCTGCCCGGCTCAGGCCTGCTGCGCGGGCTGATCACGCTGCCGCTGACGGTGAGCTATCTCATCATCGGCATGGGACTGCTGGTGCTGTTCAACTGGGCCGGCGTGCCAAAATCGCTGCTTGCCGCCGGCACCGGCCATGTCGTGATCAACCTGCCGCTGTGCTTTGCCATCATCTACAGCCAGATGGGCGACCACCAGATCAACATCGAGCGCGCCGCGCGCGACCTCGGCGCGCCCGAGTGGAAGGTGCTGCTGCTGATCACAGTGCCGGTGATGGCGCCGGCGATCTTCGCCGGTTTCTTCCTGTCGATGACCTTCTCCTGGGACGAATTCGTGATTTCCTTCCTGCTGACGCGTTTCGACACGACGCTGCCGGTCGAGATCTGGAACCTGCTGCGCTCAGGCCTCAATCCCAAGACCAACGCCGTCGGCTCGCTGGTCTTCGCCGTCTCCATCGTGCTGGTGGTAATGTTCGAACTGATGCTGTTGCGGAGAAAGCCGGCATGACCGCGCCGCTGGTCGATATATGCTCTGTCTCGCATCGCTTCGGTCAGCAGACGGTGCTGAAGAACGTGTCGCTGCAAATCGAGCCGGGCAGCTACACGATCCTGCTCGGGCCGTCGGGCTCGGGCAAGACGACGCTGCTGTCCATTCTCGGCGGCTTCGTCACGCCGAGCGAAGGCAAAGTGCTGATTCGCGGCGAGGACTGCACCGCCGTGCCACCTGCCAAACGCCCGACGACCACGGTGTTCCAGGACTATGCGCTGTTTCCGCATATGAGCGTCGGCGGCAATGTCGGCTTCGGCCTGCGCATGCAAGGCATCGATGCCGCGACGCGGAACTCGCGGGCGCGCGAGGCACTGGCGCTGGTCGGGCTGGCCACCGCTTTCGACAAGAAGCCGCACCAGCTTTCCGGCGGCCAGCGGCAGCGAGTCGCATTGGCCCGCGCCCTGGTGGTCGAGCCGGCCGTGCTGCTGCTCGATGAGCCGCTCGGCGCGCTCGACCTCAAATTGCGCCGGCAGATGCAGGACGAGCTAAAAGCGATCCAGAAGCGGGTCGGCACCGCCTTCATCCATGTCACCCACGACCAGGAAGAGGCAATGGCACTGGCCGACCATTGCGTGGTGATGAATGATGGGCGCATCGAGGACGAAGGGCCGCCAGAGCGCGTCTATGCGCGGCCGGCGACGCGCTTTTCCGCGACCTTCATGGGCGAAAGCACGCTGATATCCGGAGCGGTGACGGCGGCTAAGGACGGAACAATCACTGTCGCTACGCAGGTCGGACCGCTTTCGCTGACCGGCGCATTGCCGGCCGGGACGACTGTCGCCCTCGCCGTCCGTCCGGAACACCTTGTTCTCGGCGCGGCCGACGGCGCTGTTGGGCTCGGCACGGCCAAGGTGAGCGACGTTGTGTTTCAAGGCAGCTTCAAGCGCGTGCTCGCCGTTTCTGCGCAGGACCCGGCGCTGCACTTCATCGCCAAGGTTGCCGCCGCTGCGGCCGTCCAGCCAGGCGACATCGTTGCCGTTTCGTGCGACGCTGGCGACATCATCCTTCTGGCGAGTTGAGCCATGGGCGCGCTTTCGGTCATCGACGCTCCGAATTGGTATGAAACCATCCGCATGGGCGATGGCGTGACGGTGATCCACGAGCCGTGGATCAAGCCGTTCTTCCGCTGCAACATCTGGCATGTACGCGGTCGCGACCGCGATCTTCTGTTCGACACCGGCCTCGGCCATTTCAGCCTGCGGCGCCACGTGCCGCTGGTGACGGAGCGAAGGATCATTTGCGTTGCCAGCCACACGCATTTCGACCATATCGGCTGCCATCACGAATTTCCGGACCGCTGCGTGCATCAGGCCGAGGCAGAAATCCTCGCCGATCCGCGCAATGAATGGACGGTTGCCGACCGCTACGCTACCGACGCAATGTTCGATGGAATGCCGCTAGGCTGGGACGGGGCGCGCTACCGGATCCTGCCGGCGCCGGCCGATCGCTTGCTCGGGCAAGGCGATGTCGTCGATCTCGGCGACCGTGCCTTCGAGGTAATCCACACCCCGGGTCATTCGCCCGGCGGCATTGCGCTCTACGAGAGGAAGACCGGCATCCTGCTTTCCGGCGACATCGTCTATGACGGCCCGCTGATCGACGATGTCTATCATTCCGCCGTCGACGACTTTGTCGAAACGCTGCTACGGATACGCGAGCTCGATGTCGCGGTCGTGCATGGCGGTCACTTCCCGAGCTTCGGCAAGGTACGCTACCACCAGCTTATCGACGAGTATCTCGCACAAAAGCGGCAGGCCGGCTGTCATCTGCTGCAGGCGCGATAAGCACCGGTGTATCGCATCGCGAGAAGTGCTTGGGCGAAGTTCACAACGCCCTTTGCGGACACGGCGTGCCGGCGGCATCGCCGCAGCGTGAAGCCGTGGGTTGGGGTCTCAAACTCGTCTCTTCCGACTGGCGCACCAGTTGGGCAAAGGCAAGAGCAAAACTTCCCAGCATCAGGACGATGATAATCAGGCGTGTTACCGGCAATAGATCGGTCCGACTGGCTGGCCCCCACGCCGCCCATCCACTGCCGGCTAACATGATCTGTCCGGCTTTACGAGAGTTTAATCCCCGTCTTAACCATCACATTCGCTTGTCACCCGATACGATGCGCGAGCGCCTGACCAGCGCTCTTCCCGGCGCTGTGTCTAGGGCAGCCCATGCCTCCCTTTGCAGATTTGCCGTCCCATGCTAACCCGGCGCTGGCGCGGCCCAAGCAACCGGTCGCCACCAACCGGTCGCCATCCACATCGCCAATGGGGAGCCATGAGCAAAGCCGCCAGCCGTTTCGCCTTCGTCTCGTCCGACACCGCCGACGCCAAGGCGGCGCTGGAGAGCCTTTCGGAGCGCTATGGCCAGACGTCCATCGAGGATGCAGAGATCGTCGTCGCCCTCGGCGGCGACGGATTCCTGTTGCAGACCTTGCGCGACACGATGAGCACGGGAAAAAAAGTCTACGGCATGAACCGTGGCACCATTGGCTTCCTGATGAACGAGTATCGCGCCAGCGGTTTGACGGGGCGCATCGCGGCGGCCGTTGCCGAAACGATCCGTCCGCTGGAGATGCAGGCAGTGACGGCAGAGGGCGAAACGATTTCAGCGCTGGCGATCAATGAGGTTGCGCTGTGGCGCCAGTCCTACCAGACGGCCAAGATCCGGATCACAGTCGACGGGCAAGTGCGGCTCGAGGAATTGAACTGCGATGGCGTGATGATCGCGACGCCGGCCGGCTCGACCGCCTACAATCTGTCCGCGCACGGGCCGATCCTGCCGCTCGACGCGCCGCTGCTGGCGCTGACCCCGGTCAGTCCGTTTCGCCCGCGCCGCTGGCGCGGCGCGCTGCTTTCCAACAAGGCGACGGTTCGTTTCGACATTCTGGAGGCGGAAAAGCGGCCGGTGAACGCCGCCGCCGACCACACCGAAGTGAAGGCCGTAACCTCGGTGACGGTGCGAGAATCGCCAACGGTGACGGCGACGCTGCTGTTCGATCCGAGCCACTCGTGGAACGAGCGTATTCTTGCCGAACAGTTCCGTTACTGAGCCGGTACAGCGACGGGCAGCTCGATTAAGCATCGCGATTAAGGTTACGACTTCACAATCCCACCATTCCCCGCCCGTTTCTGTTGACAAATCGTGGGCTTGCGCCTACCTGCAATACCAATCTTGCAGGCGCGCGGCGCTTGCCGCGACTGCTTATGTTGCGCCCCCGAACCAGCCAAAGACAGCCAAACTTGTCCTCAGACGCCCAGATCGCTCAAGAAGCGTTGACCTTCACAGACCTCGGCCTGTCGCCGAAGGTCCTTTCCGCAGTCACCGATGCCGGTTACACCGAACCGACGCCGATCCAGGCCGGCGCCATACCGCACGCGTTGCTCGGCAAGGATATTTTGGGCATCGCCCAGACCGGCACCGGCAAGACGGCCTCGTTCGTGCTGCCGATGCTGACCCGGCTTGAAAAGGGCCGGGCCCGCGCCCGCATGCCGCGCACGCTGATCCTCGAGCCGACGCGCGAGCTTGCCGCGCAGGTCGAAGAGAATTTCATCAGATACGGCAAGAACCACAAGCTCAACATCGCGCTGCTGATCGGCGGCGTGTCGTTCGACGAGCAGGACAAGAAACTGGAGCGCGGCGCCGACGTGCTGATCGCGACGCCCGGCCGCCTGCTCGACCACCGCGAGCGCGGAAAGCTTCTGCTCAACGGCGTCGAGATCCTCGTCATCGATGAGGCCGATCGCATGCTCGATATGGGCTTCATTCCCGACATCGAGCGCATCTGCGAGATGATCCCGTTCACGAGGCAGACGCTGTTCTTCTCGGCGACGATGCCGCCTGAGATCACCAAGCTCACCGAGAAATTCCTGCACGCGCCAGTGCGCGTCGAGGTTTCGAAAGCCGCGTCCGCCGCCACAAACATCATCCAGCGGCTGGTGAAATCCGGCTCGAAACCCTGGGACAAGCGCGAGACGCTGCGCAATCTGATAAGGGCCGAGGATGCGGAGCTGAAGAACGCCATCATCTTCTGCAACCGCAAGATCGAGGTCTCGGAGCTTTTCCGCTCGCTGCTGAAATATGATTTCGACGCCGGCGCGCTGCATGGCGACATGGACCAGCGCGCGCGCATGCAGATGCTGGCCAATTTCCGTGACGGCAAACTGCGCTACCTCGTTGCGTCGGACGTTGCGGCGCGCGGCCTCGACATCCCCGATGTCAGCCACGTCTTCAATTACGACGTGCCGATCCATGCCGAGGACTATGTCCACCGCATCGGCCGCACCGGCCGCGCCGGACGCTCGGGCAAATCCTTCACCATCGCCACCAAGTCCGACACCAAATACATCGACGCGATCGAACGGCTGATCGGCAACAAGATCGAGTGGCATGACGGCGATCTCTCGACGGTCGTCGCCAGCGAGGGTGGAGAGGACGATGCTCCCCGCCGTGGCCGCGGCGCCCCGCGCCGCGCCGGCCGCAAGGACGATGACCGCAAGGACAGGGGCGAACGCAAGCCACGCGAACGCCACGCCAAGCAAAGCGAAGCTGCAGCACCGGCTGTGGCGCGCGAGGAACAGCCAGTGGCGGCCGAGACCGCGGTCGCCGATGCCGGTGAGCGACGCGCGCGCAAGGAAGCGATCCGCTCGGAAAATAGCGAGCGCCAAGCTTCGCCCGAACGTAAGGCTTCGCCCGATCGCAATCGCAACGAACAGCGTGCGCCGGAACGTGGCGACACCAGGCCGCAGCGCGACGGCAATCGCCCTGCCCGCCATCGCCAGGAAGACAATGACGCGACCGTCGGATTCGGCGACGACATGCCCGCCTTCATGCGCATCGTCGCCAAGGTCTGATCAAATACCAGTTCGCCTTTAAATCCAGAATACCTAAACGGAAACGGCCCCTTGCGGGGCCGTCTTCATGTTCGGGTTCGTATCTGAACATGATCTTTTCGAACCCGAAGGTCCGGGATCATGGTCCAGCTCAGGTGAGCGGTGAAAGCTGGATTTCGACGCGGCGGTTCTGAGCACGGCCGGCGGCCGTCGCATTGGAAGCGATCGGACGCGTCTTGCCGAAGCCGGTGACGGCGAAGCGGCGGGAATCGACGCCCTGCCCGGACAGATAGTTGGCAACGGCCAGCGCGCGGCGCTGCGACAGGTCGAAATTGTGTTCGTCGCCACCGGTCGAGTCGGTGTGGCCGAACACGTCGACGGTGGTCTGCCGGAACTTGTTCAGCACAAGTGCGACCGAATTCAGCACTTGATAGAAGCCGGGCTTCACCGCGTCCTGGTCGACGTTGAAGGTGATGTCGGACGGCATGTTGAGGATGATCTGGTCGCCGGTGCGGGTGACGCTGACGCCGGAGCCCTGAAGCTGCCGGCGCAGTTCGGCCTCGTTCTGGTCCATCGTGGCGCCGATGGCGCCGCCGGCGAGCGCGCCGACGCCAGCGCCGATCAGCGCATTACGGCGATCGTTGCCGCCGGCAAGCAGGCCGAGCCCCGCACCAGCCAGCGCGCCGATACCGGCGCCGGCCGCAGTGTTGGAAACTTTCTGCTCTCCGGTGTACGGATCGGTTGTGGTGCAGGCACTCACGAGCACAGCCGTCGCCACGGCGACGAGCACAGTCTTTTTCATCGGGTAGTCCCTCTCCAAGCGTCGCGCCGACGGCGCGCCATATCAGCCCTTCCGGGGTCGTTGTAACATGAAATGCGGCGAAAAGCGGAACGGGAAAAGCGGCTGCCTATGGCTTTTCCCGGGTGAATTCCACGGCCGCAATATTGCGCGATTTTGATCGGCTACCAGAGATTATCGGTTACCAGAGATTTTTGCCGTCGATGACAACGACCTCGACCTGGCCGAGGTCGAAATCGTCGAACAGACGCGAGTTCACGCTGATCTTCGGGTTGTCGAAATCCGGCTTGCCGGTCGACCAGTCCGGCGTTTCGGTGAAGGTGCCGCAGCCGCAGGTGGCGCAGAAACCGTGTTTTACCGTTTTCGAGCCCCATTGGTAGAAAGACACATTCTTGAGCGAGCTGGTGAGCTTGAATTGCCACGGCGTGTAATGGGCCCACAACGAGCCGCGTTTCGAGCAGAAGGAGCAGGTGCATTGCGTTACGGTTTGCGGCGCTTCCGAAACTTCGAACGTCGTCGCCCTGCAGTGGCAGCTTGCCTTTATGGTCATGAACGCCTCCCTCACGATTGCCTGCCGCCCGCACGGCAAGACAAACATAGAGAGACGTTCCCGACAACTGCCTGTCAGCAGGTGCCTGCGTCGGACGCGTGGCGCGCTTCAATCTTTTTGATGCCTGTCGTTATCCCAAAACCGCTGCGCATCCCGGGTCAGGCCCTTGGGCAAGCTTTTGGGCGACAAGCATTAAAACGAAGACGGTGGCACGAACAGGCAGATGGTCTTTCCGTCGTTGGCGCCGGCGACCGAGCACCAGTGATATTCGCCATCGGGCGAATTCTTGATCCGCGCATCGCTGTAGGCCACGACCTCACCTGTCCCCTTGATGACATAGCCCTCCGGACGTTCGCTGATCGACGTCTGCGAGACCGCGCGGCAATCGTAACCAGAACAACAGGAGAAAGGGTAACTCCAGCCTTGCGGCCTCGCTGCAGTCGGCGTGGCGTCGTGCGCCAAAGCCGGTGCTGCAAATGCAATGATGGCGGCCGTCTGAGCCACCACCGCAATCATTGAATTCAGGACGCGGCGCGCCGTCTGGACGGCTGAGGCCGATCGGGTCTTGAGAGCAGGCATGGGCGCAATTCCTATCAACGAGTTATCAAGCTTTTCGCTTGCCCGTTCCCAGAACGTGTCTTCCCAGTGGCCGGATCGTCAGGTCGCAGATACGCCGCGTCCGGCCATAAATGCTTTTTTCCCCCAGCCTTCGGATGCTGGGCCGATTCCTTTGTTGGCGCAAGAAATTGCTGTGCAAACCGAGCGCCGACATCTGCAGCCGGAACCAGCCTGCCGGGGTTGACGACAGTGACTTCATCAACCCCGGCAGATGGGATCGCAGATAACGAGATTCAGCTCGCAGTGGTTCCGGGCTAGGCGCCGGCAGGCCTGCAACATCTAGCCCGAAGGAAGAACTCGTTGTGCAAAATTCGATGAAAAAACAAAGCCGTAAAGCGACCGCTCAATTAGAATGAGAGCCTGTTACTCTAGCGTGATGTTCCTGCTGCTTCGGCGGTTAGGAGCTTCAGTCGATATCGGCCACCACTTCGCCGGCGCCGCCCTCGATGCGCTGCGACAGCGAGGCCTCCATGAAATCGTCGAGGTCGCCGTCCAGCACGCTCGACGGGCTTGTGCTCTCGACGCCAGTGCGCAGATCCTTCACCAGCTGATAGGGCTGCAGAACGTAGGAGCGGATCTGGTGGCCCCAGCCGATATCGCTCTTCGACGCTTCGGTGGCGTTCGCCACCGCCTCGCGCTTCTTCAGCTCTTCCTCGTAGAGCCGCGAGCGCAGCATCTCCCAGGCCTTCGCCTTGTTCTTGTGCTGGGAGCGTTCGGCCTGGCAGGCGACCGCGATGCCGGTGGCGAGATGGGTGATGCGAACCGCCGAATCGGTGGTGTTGACGTGCTGACCGCCCGATCCGGACGAACGATAGGTGTCGATGCGGACATCCGATTCGGAAACGTCGATCTCGATCGTATCGTCGATCACGGGATAGACCCAAACGCTGGCAAAGGACGTGTGGCGGCGCGCATTGCTGTCGTAGGGCGAAATACGCACGAGACGGTGAACGCCGGATTCCGTCTTCAGCCAACCATAGGCATTGTGGCCCTTGATCAGCAGTGTGGCGGACTTGATGCCGGCCTCTTCGCCGTCATGCACTTCGAGCACCTCGACCTTGAAGCGCCGCCGCTCGGCCCAACGCGTGTACATGCGCAGAAGCATCGAGGCCCAGTCCTGGCTTTCGGTGCCTCCGGCGCCGGCATGGACTTCGAGATAACTGTCGTTGGCATCCGCCTCGCCCGAAAGCAGCGTCTCGATCTGGCGGGCCTTTGCTTCGCCGCGCATCGAGCGGATCGCCGCTTCCGCCTCGGCGACGACGCTCTCGTCGCCCTCTTCCTCTCCAAGCTCGATCAGGCCGATATTGTCCTCCAGCGCCTGGGTGAGGCCTTTGACCGCGGCGATGCCTTCCTCGAGGCCCTGGCGCTCACGCATCAGCTTCTGCGCCTCCAGCGGTTCGTTCCAGAGGCTGGAATCCTCGGCACGCACATTCAGGTATTCAAGCCGCTTTAAGGCTTGATCCCAGTCAAAGATGCCTCCTCAGCAGGGTTATCGCCTGCCTGATTTCGTCGACAATGTTCTGCGTTTCCGAGCGCATGGCTGGTCGTTCTGTCCTGTGCTGAAATGGGGCCCTGTTGCTTAAACAGAGCTGGGCTGGCGCGATACATAGGGACGGCACCGCCACCTGTAAAGCGAAATGGGCCGGCTTGAAAGCCGGCCCAGAACACCATGTCCTATGTCAATATAGCCCGCCGCCGCCGGACTGGATGGCTTGGTTGGCCTGTGGCGATAGCGCGCCGCCGGAGGCGTTGGAGCCGTCCGCACCCATGCCGATCACCCAATAGCTGTCGGCGGGGCCGGTGCCCGGCTTGAAAGCTTCGATAAAGGCGCCAGGGTCGCCTGGGTTGGCAGCCATGCCGGTCTTGCGATTGATGGCGATCAGCTTCATGCCTTCGGGAACCTGGAAATCGACATTGGGCGTGCCGTCCAGCGCCACGCGCATGAAGTCCTTGAAGATCGGCGCGGCGAGGCCGCCGCCGGTCGCGCCCTTGCCAAGACCTTTCGGCTGATCGTAGCCCATATAGAGGCCGACAACGAGATTGGGCGTATAGCCGATGAACCAGGTATCCTTCTCGTCGTTTGTCGTTCCGGTCTTGCCGGCGATGTGGCGGCCGAGTTCGGCGACCGTGGCGCCGGTACCGCGCTCGACGACGCCCTCCATCATCGAGGTGATCTGATAGGCAGTCATCGGATCGAGCACCTGCTCGGAATTGTCGATCAGTTCCGGCTCAGGCTGGTTCTGCCATTCGGCGGCGTTGCAATTTTCGCAGCCGCGTTCGTCCTGCCTGTACACCGTCTTGCCGTAGCGATCCTGGATGCGGTCGATCAGCGTCGGCTTGATCGACTTGCCACCGTTGGCCATGATCGAATAAGCCGACACCATGCGCATCACGGTGGTCTCGCCCGAACCCAGCGCCATCGGCAGATATGGCGCCAGACGGTCATAGACGCCGAAGCGCTCGGCATATTCGGCGACCAGCTTCATGCCCATGTCGTTGGCCAGCCGCACAGTCATCAGATTGCGCGACCTCTCGATGCCGGACCGCAAGGTCGCCGGGCCAGCTGTCCTTCCATCGTAGTTCTTCGGCGTCCAGGTCGTGTTGCCGCTCTTGATGGTGATCGGGCCGTCCATGATCACCGAAGCCGGCGTATAGCCATTGTCGAGGGCGGCCGAATAGACGATCGGCTTGAACGACGAACCCGGCTGCCGCATGGCCTGCGTGGCACGGTTGAATTCGGATTGCGAGTAGGAGAACCCGCCGACCATGGCCAGAACACGGCCGGTATGCGGATCCATGGCGATCATGCCACCTTCCACTTCGGGGGCCTGGCGCAGGATATAGGCCCCGTCCGTACCCTCTTTCTTCTGCACGAAGATAACGTCGCCCGGCTTCAGCACGTCCGCCGGCGATTTGGCCTTGACGGTCTTGCCGTCGACCACATGGCGCATGGCGAAGCTCATGTCGTCGCGGCTGACGGTGCCTTCGATGCGATCCTTGACGAGTTCGCCCGAGATCTGCCGGGTCGGCCGAAGGCCGATGGACAGGCCGCTCTCCGAGCTATCGAGCACGACGGCGAGCGACCATTCGGGCACGTCGTCCAGTCCCTTGACTTCGCTCAAAGGCACGCCCCAGTCGCCGGATACGCTGATGGTCTTCACCGGCCCGCGATAGCCGCGCAGCGTATCGAACTTCATCAGGCCGTTCTGCATGGCTTTGCGGGCGATGAGCTGCATCTTGGGATCGAGCGTCGTACGGACGGACAGGCCGCCCTCGTAGAGCGCATTCTCGCCGTAGCGCGCGCTGATCTGGCGACGCACTTCCTCGGTGAAGTATTCGCCGGCGAACAGATAGGTGCCGGAGCGGCGTGGCTTGACGCCGAGCGGCTCGGCCTTGGCCTTGGCGCCTTCCTCCTGCGTGACGTAGCCGTTGTCGACCATCTGGTCGATGACCCAGTTGCGGCGCTCGATGGCGCGATCGGCATATTTGAAGGGGTGATAGTTGGAGGGACCCTTCGGCAAAGCCGCCAGATAGGCCGCCTCCGCCACGGTGAGTTCATTCACCGCCTTGTCGAAATAGGTGAGCGCTGCGCCGGCGACGCCATAAGCGCCGAGCCCGAAGAAAATCTCGTTAAGGTAGAGCTCGAGAATACGATCCTTCGAATAGGCCTGTTCTATGCGGAAGGCGAGGATCATCTCCTTGATCTTGCGCTCGTAGGTCTGGTCCGAGGACAACAGGAAGTTTTTCGCCACCTGCTGGGTGATCGTCGAGGCGCCGACCTGGCGCTTGCCCGAGCCGAAATTCTGCAGATTGACCATGACTGCGCGGCCAAGACCGGTCACGTCGATGCCGGGGTGATTGTAGAAATTCTTGTCCTCGGCAGACAGGAAGGCCGCCTTGACACGATCCGGCACCGCCTGGATCGGCAAATACAGGCGCCGCTCGCGCGCATATTCGGCCATCAGCGCACCGTCGGACGCATGGATGCGGGTCGTCACCGGCGGTTCATACTTGGCCAGCACCTCGTAGTCGGGCAGATCCTTCGACAAATGGCTGATATAGATCGCCACGCCCGCCGCGACCAAAAGGGCCAGCGCCGTGCCGATGCCGAAGAAATAGCCAATGAGACGAATCATGCCCGCTCCAGTCCTTGGTTCGGGAATTTCCTAAACGAAGCCGCCTTTCGCGCAAGCTTTCGAGACGATCCCGACCGGTAATCGAAAACCCATGTCGCCACCATGTGGGCAAAATGCGGCAGCCTGGAATTTCGGCTTCGAATGGCCAAAATATAAGTGCAAAGTGTTGTCGTCGTGCAACGCTGCCTCTGGTTGTGGCGAGGGCCGGCCTCTCAGCCTCCGGTTCCGGCTCCGGCCTTGGTTGAAGCGAACAGGGCGATCGCATTGGTTATGCTCTGGGCCGCCTTGCCGCGCCAATCGGCGCTGAGCAGTTGCGCCTCGTCCTTGGCGTTCGACAGATAGCCGAGTTCGACCAGCACGGAGGGGACATCCGGCGCCTTCAACACTTTGAAGCTGGCCGAACGCTGCGGATTGTTGATGAGGCCGACACTGGTGGAAAGCTGGCCGACCAAAGTCTGGGCGAAACTCATCGAGAAACTATGCGTCTCGCGGCGAATCAGGTCGATCAGGATGTCGGTCACTTCCTTGTTGTCGTCCTTGATTTCCATGCCGGCGAATTGGTCGGAAAGGTTTTCACGGTCGGCGAGCGCCTGCGCTTCCGGGTCGGAAGCCTTGTCGGAGACCGTGTAGACGGTTGCGCCGCGAAGGCCCTTGACCCTGATCGTGTCGGCGTGGATCGAAATGAGCAGATCGGCCTCGTGCTGGCGGGCTATGCGCACGCGGTCGTCCAGCCGCAGGAATTGATCTGTCTCGCGCGTCATAAACACGTCGTATTTGCCGACTGCGGCAAGTCTTTCCCGCAATTCGGTGGCGAAGGCGAGCGTGACGTTCTTCTCGACCGTGCCGTTCAGGCCCTCGGCGCCGCCGTCGATGCCGCCATGGCCTGGATCGATGACGACGGTGAAGCGATGGCCTGGATTGGAGACCGGGCCGGTGCCGACCCTGCCACCTTTGTCGGAGGAGACCGTCGAGCCGGTGGTCAGCGCCTGATTGGCAAGAGCGGCGTCGAACTCCCGCACGGACGCCGCCGACATATCGATAGCGATGCGGTAGCCGCTGCTGTCATCGTTCTTGAGCACGTCGAGCCTGTCGACGGCGAACGGGCCCTTGCCGGTGAGAATCAACCGCGACACCCCCTCGCCGAGATCGCCGTAGCGCACGCTCCTGACCAGGCCGCGCGCCTTCACATCCTTGGCATTGATGGCGAATTTCGTGCTTGGCAGGTCGACGACCAGACGGTGGGGGCCGCGCAGCAGAAACCATTTGACGTCGGGTTCGCGATCGAAATTCATGACGATGCGCATCTTGGTGGCGTCACCCGCCATTTTGTAGCTCGTCACCGCGAGCGGTGCGTCGGCAGCAAAGGAAACCGGCGAAAAGGGCAGGCAAGCGACAACCACCAACAGCAGACAAGCAGCGCGGAAGTAGGGAGCGTAGAAGAAAGTGCCTCCGGCGCGACCACTCCTGTGCGTGAAGACTGCCAGTCCCATCTCTTTCCAGTCGCTCCGGTTTGGCGCCAGGCGCCCAATCTTGTTTGTCGGAGTGTCGGCGTCTTGTCGAATGCCGGTTAGGCCGCGAACTCAATTAACGATTGGTATCCAGAGAAGGTTAACCAAGCCTTTTCATGCAAAGGCTTAAGCTGTGCTTCCGTTGCGGAACTGCTTTTTGCCGGCATCGGAAATCGGGGTTGCCTTCCAACCCGCCAAATCATAAAAGCGATGGTGGATCACTGCAATCCTGGAACCGTCCTTCTCCGCAGCTTCCTGCTACAGCTCAGATGAACGACGGCTCCTTTCGCTTCAGACGAAAAAGGTATCAGGTGATCGCGACGAATTTCGCAGGTGCGAGCCCGTGGCGGGGGAAGCGCCTGCGTGAGGAAAACGGCCGGGATTGTCCCGCGCCGGCTCTGTATGAGCAAACAAGCTGGTCCGGTTTTCCCGGGCTTTGGTTCAAAAAGGTTCTGCTGGTTACGATGGCTTCAAGCGCAATCATGGAAAGGTCCGCAGCAAACCGCGCCATTATGGCTGCGGGCGGCACCGCCATGGCGCTCAGGCAGCGGCCGGCGGACATTCAATTGCCCGGCACCCATGTTCATCCACACTCACAGCGGCGGGCGTTGCCCCGCAAGCTGCGGCTGACGGCTGCCGGGGGGAAACGAAATAATGCCCAACAAGATGCTGATAGACGCCTCCCACCCGGAGGAAACACGTGTTGTCGTCGTTCGCGGTAACCGTATTGAAGAATTCGACTTTGAATCCCAGGACAAGAAGCAACTCAAAGGAAATATCTACCTCGCCCGCGTAACGCGCGTCGAACCTTCGCTTCAGGCAGCCTTTGTCGAATATGGCGGCAACCGTCACGGTTTCCTCGCCTTCAGTGAAATTCATCCCGACTACTACCAGATTCCGGTCGCCGACCGTCAGGCGCTGCTGCGCGCAGAAGCGCAGGAGGCTGAAGACGAGGACGATGAGGATGGCGAAGGCGACGACCGCCAGAGCCGCGATCGCGGCCGGCGTGGACGCAGGCGCGGCGGCAAGAGCCGCGACCGGGGCGAGCACAAGCGTGATGCAGGTGCGGCCGATTCTGACGATTCTGTCGAGTCCAATGACAGCGGTTCCAATGAGGGCGGCGAACACGGCGAGGATGCGGTCGCGGATGACGCCGATGCCGTTTCGGAAAATGTCGACACGCCGTCCGATACTTCGGAACATGGCGAGTATGTAGCCGGTCATACTGAGGCGAGTCATAATGAGACGAGCCATAACGAGACTGGGCCTTCCGCAGGCGGTCCAAATTCCCTCGCCGCCAGCATCGAAGCGGATGTGATTTCCGAAGCCGTGCCGCAGGCGGAGACGGCCGGCGAAGCCACGTCCACCGACAATGATCGCGGCATGCTGGAAGAGGTGCAGTCCTCGCATCCGGAGGACCATGAGGTCGAATCGGTCGGCGCCGAGGATGCGCTGGAAGAAGCGCGCAACCGCCGCAAGCCGGTGCGCCGCCAGTACAAGATCCAGGAAGTGATCAAGCGCCGCCAGATCCTCCTGGTGCAGGTCGTGAAAGAAGAGCGCGGCAACAAGGGCGCAGCGCTCACCACCTACCTGTCGCTTGCCGGCCGCTATTCGGTGCTGATGCCGAACACGGCGCGCGGCGGCGGCATCTCGCGCAAGATCACCAACGCACAGGACCGCAAGCGGCTGAAGGAGGTCGTCGCCGATCTCGAAGTGCCGCAGGGCATGGGCGTCATCCTGCGCACAGCCGGCGAAAGCCGTACCAAAGCCGAGATCAAGCGCGACTACGAATATCTGATGCGGCTTTGGGAAAACGTCCGCAATCTGACGCTGCAGTCCACGGCCCCTGCCCTGGTCTACGAAGAAGGCAGCCTGATCAAGCGCTCGGTGCGCGACCTCTACAACAAGGACATCGACGAGATCCTGGTCTCCGGCGAAGAGGGCTATCGCGAGGCCAAGGACTTCATGCGCATGCTGATGCCGAGCCACGCCAAGGTCGTACAGCCGTTCCGCGACACGACGCCGATCTTCGTGCGCAATGGCATCGAGGCGCAGCTCGACCGCATGCTGCAGCCGCAGGTGACGCTGAAGAGCGGCGGCTACATCATCATCAACCAGACCGAGGCGCTGGTCGCCATCGACGTCAATTCGGGCCGCTCCACCAAGGAGCACTCGATCGAGGACACAGCGCTTCACACCAATCTGGAAGCGGCCGAGGAAGTCGCACGGCAGCTGAGGCTGCGCGATCTCGCCGGCCTGATCGTCATCGACTTCATCGACATGGAGGAGAACCGCAACAACCGCTCCGTCGAGAAGCGGCTGAAGGATCACCTCAAGAACGATCGCGCCCGCATCCAGGTCGGCCGCATCTCGCATTTCGGTCTGATGGAGATGTCGCGCCAGCGCATCCGTGCCAGCGTGCTGGAATCGACGATGAAGCCTTGCCCGCATTGCGGCGGTACCGGCCATGTGCGGTCCGATTCGTCTGTCGCGCTGATGGTTGTGCGGGCGATCGAGGAATTCCTCCTCAAGGATTCGCGCAGCCACATCACGGTGCGGACGCCGGCGGCGACCGCGCTCTATGTGCTCAACCACAAGCGCGGCACGCTGGTGGAACTCGAAAGCCGCTTCGGCCTGACCATCACCGTCGAAGCCGACGACACGGTCGGCGCCCAGCACTATGCGATCTTCCGCGGCGCGCTGGCTGAAAAGCCTGAAGGCTTCGTCGAGGTGCGCACATTGCCCGCCTATGTCGAGCCGGAAGAGCCCGCCGACGAAACCGTCATTGAGGAGGAGGAAGACGAGGCCGTTGCACCGGCGGAGCAACCGCGCCAAGCTCAGCAGCCGCAGCAGCCAAGGCCAAGCGAGGATGGCGAAGGCCGCGACCGCAAGCGCCGCAAGCGCCGCAGACGGCGCGGCGGCAAGGATCGCGACCGCGAGCATGGCGCCCCCGTGGAAGGCGCGTCCCTCTCGGCCACAGCCGATGGCCTCTCCGAAGCCTCAAGCTATGAAGGCGCTGAAGCAGACCACGAGCACCAGGTCGGCGTCACCGAGGCGGTGGAAGCGGCGGATGACAGTCAAGAGCCTGATGAACGTCGGGGGCCGGATGAAGGTCAGGGCAAGAAGCGCCGGCGCGGCAAGCGCGGCGGCAAGCGCAATCGCCGTGAAGACGGCGAAGGCGAGGTCGATGCAGGCACTGCAGAATCGGCTGACGGCCCCGAAGGCGAAGTCTTGGAGGGCGTAACCGTCTCCAGCGAGCCGGTAGCAGCAATGCCGGTCGAAGAGCCTGTGGACCTTGCTCCGGCCAATGACGACATGCCGAGCGCCGAAAAGCCGAAGAAGCCGCGCCGCGCCGCCAAGCCGAAGAAGGCTGCGGCGGACGTCGTCGTCGAGACGCCGGTAGCCGAGCCGGAAACCTCTGCCGAGGCTCCCGCACCTGTTCCGGAGGAAACAGCCGTGGCCACCGTCGACGAAAAACCGACGGTCCGCCCATCGCGACGCAAGCCTGTACCGGTAGATGCGCCGGTTGAGCCGATCGTGTCTTCGACCGTTGCCGAAGAGGAAAAGACCGAGGAAAAGCCGAAGCGTGCCGGCTGGTGGCAGCGGAAAGGCTTCTTCTAAGCTTTTCGGTGGTTTAGCCTGATCTTTTGACCAAAGAATCCCGCGCTGTCTTGTCGACAGCGCGGGATTTTTCTTATCTGAAGCGCCACAAGCTTTATGGCGCGAAGACCGACCAGTTCATCATCTTCGCCAGCCTTTCCAGTGCAATCGACCCCAGCCTGGAATTGCCGTTGGCGTTGAGGCCGGGCGACCATACGGCGAGCGAGGCCACGCCCGGCACGATCGCCAGAATGCCGCCGCCGACGCCGCTCTTGCCGGGGATGCCGACGCGAAAGGCGAAATCGCCGGAGCCGTCATAATGACCGCAGGTCAGCATCATCGCGCCGATGCGGCGGGCGCGCTCGGCTGACACCACGGAATGGCCGGTCGCCGGGTTCTTGCCGCCGTTGGCGAGGAAGCGACCGGCCAACGCCAGTTGCCGGCAGCTCATCGCGATGGCGCAATGGTGGAAATAGACGCCCAGCGCCAGATCCGGCGCGTGGTTGAGATTGCCGAAGGATTTCATATAGTTGGCAAGCGCCAAATTCCGAAAACCGGTAGCGCGTTCCGAAGCCGCGACCTCGCGGTCGATGATGATGGTCTCGTCGTCGGCCAGGAACTGGATGAAGCGCAGGATCTCGCCGATCGCCTCGCGCGGCTGATGGCCGGCGAGCAGAATGTCGGAAATGACGATGGCGCCGGCATTGATGAACGGATTGCGCGGAATGCCATTCTCATGCTCGAGCTGGACGATCGAGTTGAACGGGTTGCCCGAAGGCTCGCGCCCGACACGCTGCCACAGCGCGTCGCCGACATTGCCGAGCGCCAATGTCAGCGTGAACACCTTCGAAATGCTCTGGATCGAAAACGGCTCATCGGCGTCGCCCGCCATCAGCACGCGACCGTCCTTGGTCACGGCGGCAATGCCGAACTTATTCGGATCGACTTTGCCGAGTTGCGGAATATAGGTCGCGACTTCGCCGCGATCCGTGCGCTCCGCCATTTCGGCGGCAATTTCAGTCAAAGCCTGTTCGAGTTCCGGCATGGCGCTACTTCAGCCAGCGTTCGAGGCGCATCATCGCCTCGACCATCTCATCGTGGCTGCCGGCGTAGGAAAAGCGCATGGTTCGATGGCCTTGGAGCGGATCGAAATCGCGGCCGGGCGTCGCCGCCACATGCGCCTCGGCCAGCATCTTGCGCGCAAAGGCCATGCTGTCGTTGGTGTGCCTGGTGACATCGCAGAAGGCGTAGAACGCCCCGTCCATCGGTGCCGCCAGCGCAAAGCCGAGTTCGGGCAGGCGTTTCATCAAAAGCTCGCGATTCCACGCATAGCGCGCCTTCACCGCCTCCAATTCCCCGGTCGCCTTGAATGCCTCGATCGCGGCGATCTGGGACAGTTCCGGCGGTGAGATATAAAGACTCTGGGCGACCCGCTCGACCGGCCGCACCAATGGTTGCGGCAGCACCATCCAGCCGATCCGCCAACCGGTCATGCAGTAATATTTCGAGAAGGAATTGATCACCGTCACGTCCTGGCCGTAGGCAAGCGCCGTCATGTCCGGCGCAGCGTAAGCCAGCCGGTGATAGATCTCGTCGGAGATCACGGCGATGCCGAGCTCTTGCGCCGTCGTCACCAGCGCCGACAGCTCGTCGGCGGGGATAACCGCGCCGGTCGGATTGGCCGGACTGGCGAACAACACGCCCTTCAGCTTCTTTTCGCGATGCGCGGCCTTCAGATGTTCGGCGTGGAGATAGGCATCACCGTTGAGCTCGATCTCGACGATCTCGATACCGAGCGCGGCCATGATGTTGCGATAGGCCGGATAGCCAGGCGCGGCGATGGCGACACGATCGCCTGGATCGAACATTGCCAGAAAGGCCAGGTTGAAGGCGGCCGACGATCCGGTGGTGACGGCGATCCGGCCGGGTGAAACGGCAAGCCCGTAGTGGTCAGCATAGTGCTGCGCGATCGCCTCGCGCAGGCCCGCAAGACCCAATGCATCGGTGTAGCCGATGCGCCCCATCTTCAATGCGTTCGTCGCCGCTTGCCTGACCCCGGTCGGCGCTGGGTCGGACGGCTGGCCAACGGCCATGGAAACAACCGGCACGCCCTTTGCCTTCAGCCGATTCGCTTCCGCCAGAATGTCCATGGCGTGGAACGGCTCAACGTCGCCGCGACGCGAAAGCGATACAACCATTTGACCTCATTCCTTGCCGGCTGCGGGCGCCGAGCTCTGGCGTCCGCGCCGCACAAATGCCCGATTGATGTGAGGATCACAAGTTCGGTAAAGTTTCAGTGCCGACTTTTCATCCTCCGCCCGCTCGTCTACCAGTGGACCTGCCATGTTGAGCCGACCCAAATCGACGATAGCCAGGGCAGCACGCGCCTTCGCGACGCTTTCGCTTGCCGCGACGGTCGCTGTGACCAGCACCGTCAGCGCCTTCGCGCAAAACGTGCCGGTGGTGCGCGATGCCGAGATCGAAGCACTGGTGCGCGATTATGCGCGGCCGATCTTCCGGGCCGCGGGCCTGCCGGAAGACGGCGTCGACATCGTGCTGGTCAACGACCAGAGTTTCAACGCTTTCGTTGCCGGATCCCGCATGTTCATCAACACCGGTGCCCTGATGTCGGCGGAGACGCCCAACGAGATCATCGGCGTCATCGCCCATGAAGCCGGCCACATTGCCGGCGGGCACCAGCAAAAATTGCGCAACCAGCTCGAACGCGCCAAGACGATGGCCATCATCGCGACGCTGCTTGGCGCAGGTGCTATCGTCGCCGGCGCCACCACCAAAAGCCGTGGCCTCGCCGGCGCCGGCATGGGGGTTGCAGCTGGCGGCGGCGAGATGGCGCAGCGCAGCATCCTCGCCTATCAGCGCACCGAAGAGATGACCGCCGACCGCTCGGCGATAACCTATCTCAACGCGACCGGCCAGTCCGGCCTGGGCATGCTGAAGACTTTCGGCCGCTTTCAGAGCGCGCTCTCGCTGTCAGGGGCGCAGGTCGACCCCTACCGGATCAGCCATCCGCTGCCGCGGGAGCGCATTGCCAATCTCGAAGTGCTGGTCAAACAGAGCCCTTATGTCGAGAAGGTCGATCCGCCGGCACTGCAGCAGCGGCACGACATGATGCGCATCAAGATCGCCGCCTATATGGGGGGCAAGGCCGCCGCATCGCGGCTGATGCGCAAGAACCCGGACAGCCTCGCCTCGCAATATGGCGACGCGCAGACGAGCTATCTTTTCGGCGATCTGGCCGGGGCGCTCGCCAAGACCAACGCGCTGATCAAGGCACAGCCGAAAAACCCCTATTTTCAGGAATTGCGCGGCGACATCCTGATGAAGGCGAACAGACCGAAGGCTGCCGCCGAAGCCTATGCCAAGGCGGTCAGCCTCGATCCGGCACGATCGGGGTTGCTGTCGGTCTCCTACGGCCAGGCGCTGATGGCCATTGGCACGCCCGATTCCCTGGAGAAAGCGGTGGTGCAGATCAACAAGGGCCTCGGGCGCGACCGGGAAAACGCCGTCGGTTACCGCCATCTGGCGCAGGCCTATGGCGAACTCGGCAACATCCCGGCCGCGGATCTTGCAACCGCCGAAGGCCATTTCTATTCCGGCGCCTACAAGGATGCCAAGATCTTCGCAATGCGCGCGCAGATGAAAATGAAGCGCGGCGAGCCGGGCTGGATCCGTGCGCAGGACATCATAAACTACGCACCATCAGGCAAGAAAAAATGAACCTTCCGGCCGTGCGCGGCGACATGTAGTGGACCAATCGGGTCGTGCCGGAAACCAGGCAAGAGGATTAGGGATGATGAACAAGGCAATTCTGCTGGGCACCACGGGAGTGGCGGTCGCTCTCGCCATGCTGGGTTTCGGGTTCGTGACCGGAAGTGCGCAGACGGCAAAGGCCGATGCCGTGCAGATCGCCCAGGCGGCGCCCGCCGACACCAAGATCGACCGGGCCGAAGTCGAAGGCATCATCCGCGACTATCTCCTGAAGAACCCGGAAGTGCTGCTGGAGGCTCAGGAAGCGCTCGAGGCCAAGCAGAAGGAGGCGCAGCGCGTCGCCAGTCTCGCCATCATCAAAAATGCCAAGGACCAGATCTTCAACTCGGCCTTCGACGGCGTCGTCGGCAATCCGAACGGCAAGGTCACCATCGTCGAGTTCTACGATTACAATTGCGGCTACTGCAAACGCGCCATGGAGGACATGCAGACGCTGACGACAGCCGATTCGGACCTGCGCTTCGTGCTCAAGGAGTTCCCGATCCTCGGCCCGGATTCGCAGAAGGCGAGCGTCGTCTCGATGGCCTTCCACCTGATGATGCCGGAGAAATACGGCGAGTTCCACAACGCGCTGCTCGGCGCCAAGGGACGCGCCACCGAAGCGGCGGCCATCAAGGTAGCGCTTTCGCTCGGCGCCGACGAAGCGACGCTGCGCGAGAAGATGAAGGACCCGTCGATCGCCGAGGCCCTCTCCGAGACCTATGACCTTGCCAACAAGCTGGCCATCACCGGAACGCCTTCCTATGTGGTCGGCAACGAGGTGGTGTTCGGGGCGCTCGGCCAGGAAGTGCTGGCGGAGAAGATCGAGGCGGCCAAGGCCGCACTCTGATCGCCCGCTGGCTTTCGGCGCAAGCCATTTTCCGCCTGTTGTGGACAGCGAAAGAACCCACTTGCGCTCTTTTCGCAGGCGTCTAAGCCCATTATAGAGGACCGGCGCGCCGACTGATGCCGGCGCTGATGTGGTGGATTTGAAGTTCCTGCTGCCTTGGTGGCATCAGCGTTCAGGAACTTCAAATCCACCACATCAGAAATGTATAAATTGCCAGTGTGGCTTTGAATCCGAAATTCGTTCAAAGCGCTGCTCCAAGGTATTGCGAATTTCGGATTCAAAATCACACTGGGAAAGGTCGGCATTTTGAAAACGGTTTTCGTCCTGAACGGTCCCAACCTTAACGCGCTCGGCAAGCGCGAGCCAGGCATCTATGGCGGCAAGACGCTTGCCGCGATCGCCGACGATTGCAAGCTGGCAGGTGCGGCACTTGGGCTCGAGATCGATTTCCGTCAGTCGAATCATGAGGGCGACCTCGTCGACTGGATACAGGAAGCCGCCGACAAGGCTGTCGGCATCGTCATAAATCCGGGCGCCTACAGCCACACCTCGATCGCCATTCACGACGCCATCCGCTCCGTCGCGCCATTACCCGTCGCCGAAGTTCATCTTTCCAACATCCATGCGCGGGAATCATTCCGCCACGTCTCCATGGTCTCGCCGGTCGCCGTCGGCATGATCTGCGGGTTCGGGCCGCTCGGCTACACACTGGCGCTGCAGGCGCTGGCCGCACGCCTATGACCGGCCAACAAACAGAAGGCTCGAAAATGTCGATAAAGAAGAATGGTGTTGACCAGCAGCTTATCCGCGATCTGGCGGGCATACTGAACGACACCAACCTCACCGAGATCGAGGTCGAGCTGGGCGACTTGAAGGTGCGTGTCTCGCGACAGGCGCCGGCCGTCCATGCGGTCGCCGCACCGCAGCCCGCCTATGCGCCGCCGGCAGCGCAGCCGGCTGCCGCAGCCGCGCCGGCAGCGGCCGACGTGTCCAAGAATGCGGTGGCCTCCCCCATGGTCGGCACCGCCTACCTGGCGCCGTCGCCCGACGCCAAGGCGTTCATCGAGGTCGGCCAGCAGGTCAAGGAAGGCCAGACGCTGCTGATCATCGAGGCGATGAAAACGATGAACCAGATCCCCTCGCCTCGTGCCGGCACGGTGACGGCGATCCTGTTCGAGGATGCGCAGCCGGTCGAATATGGCATGCCGCTCGTCGTGATCGAGTAGAGCCGGGAACAGCCGAAAAATGTTCCAGAAAATCCTCATCGCCAATCGCGGCGAAATCGCTCTGAGAGTGCTGCGCGCCTGCAAGGAGCTTGGCATCCAGACGGTGGTGGTGCATTCGACCGCCGACGCCGACGCCATGCATGTGCGGCTCGCCGACGAGAGCGTCTGCATCGGCCCGCCGCCGTCGCGCGACAGCTATCTCAACATCCACCAGATCGTCGCGGCCTGCGAGATCACCGGCGCCGACGCGGTGCATCCGGGCTACGGATTCCTGTCGGAGAATGCCAAATTCGCCGATATCCTCGCCGCGCACAACATCACCTTTATCGGTCCGTCCGGCGATCACATCCGCATCATGGGCGACAAGATCGAGGCCAAGCGCACTGCAAAGCGTCTTGGCATTCCGGTGGTGCCCGGCTCCGACGGTGCGGTCACCCAGGAAAAGGACGCCAAACGCATCGCCGCCGAGATCGGCTATCCCGTGATCATCAAGGCGTCGGCCGGCGGCGGCGGACGCGGCATGAAGGTGGCGCGCAGCGAAGCCGATCTTGTGGTCGCGCTGCAGACGGCGCGCTCGGAAGCCGGGGCCGCTTTTGGCGACGACGCCGTCTATATCGAGAAGTATCTCGAAAAGCCGCGCCACATCGAGGTCCAGGTGTTCGGCGACGGTGCCGGCCGCGGCGTGCATTTCGGCGAACGCGACTGTTCGCTGCAGCGCCGTCACCAGAAGGTCTGGGAAGAGGCGCCCTCGCCGGCGCTCAATGCCGAGGAGCGCGCGCATATCGGCGGGGTCTGTGCGAGGGCGATCGCCGATCTCGGCTACTCCGGTGCCGGCACCATCGAGTTCCTCTATGAGAACGGCGAGTTCTATTTCATCGAGATGAACACGCGCCTGCAGGTCGAGCATCCGGTGACGGAGGCGATCACCGGTATCGACCTCGTGCATGAGCAGATCCGCGTCGCCTCGGGCGGCGGGCTTTCGGTGCGCCAGGAAGAGATCCGCTTTCAGGGCCATGCCATCGAATGCCGCATCAATGCCGAGGATCCGCGCACCTTCACGCCCTCGCCCGGCACGATCACCCACTTCCACACGCCGGGCGGCCTCGGCATCCGAGTCGATTCCGGCGTCTATTCCGGCTACAAAATCCCGCCCTACTACGACAGCCTGATCGGCAAGCTGATCGTGCACGGCCGCAACCGTGTCGAATGCATGATGCGGCTGCGGCGGGCGCTCGACGAATTCGTCGTCGACGGCATCAAGACGACGCTGCCGCTGTTTCGCGATCTCGTCGGCAATGCCGATATCGCCAATGGCGAGTATGACATCCACTGGCTGGAAAAATATCTGGCCAAAGAGGATTAGGTCGTGAACTAATAGAATATAATGTGGCGATGACCCGTCCCTACGCGCCAGGCTATCGCATCCCGACCGACCTGTTGCTCAAGGCCTACGCCTCGGGCGTCTTTCCGATGGCCGAAAGCGCCACCGATCCCGAAGTGTTTTGGGTGCGGCCGGAGACGCGCGGCATCATCCCGCTCGATGGTTTTCACACGCCCAAAAGCCTAAGGAAGGCGATCCGGAAAAACCTGTTCGACATCCGTTTCGATTTCGACTTCGAGGCGACCATCGATGGCTGCGCCGAGCGGCGCGAAGAACGCCGGTCGACCTGGATCAACGCGCCGATCCGCGAGGCTTATGTCGAACTTCACCGAATGGGCCATTGCCATTCGGTCGAAGCCTGGCGCGAGGGTCGGCTGGTCGGCGGCCTCTACGGCGTGTCGCTCGGCCGGGTATTCTTCGGCGAGAGCATGTTCGCCCGGGAAACGGACGCGTCGAAGATCTGCCTGGTGCATCTGGTTGAACGCCTGAAGGAAAGGCGCTTTGCGCTGCTCGACACGCAGTTCACCACCGAGCACCTCAAACGTTTCGGCGCGATCGACGTGCCGAGGGGCAAGTATGAAAAGATGCTGGCTGACGCGCTGAAGGGCGAAGCGGTCTTCTTTCCCTGACCATCCGTCCAATCAGTCTTTCGTCGCAACTTCCAGCGGCGTCTGCGCGTGGAACATCATCTTCCAGCCATTGACGCGATGGACATAGCCGGTGCTGACCAGCGCCGCATAAGGCTCGCCATTCTCGCGAGTGGCATGGGCCTCATAGGTCAGCACAACGATGTCGCTGCCCGGCTCGATGATGCCCTTGAGATCGATATCGAGATCGCGCCAGCGGTTCGGATCCGTCGCGGTTTCGGCCAGATCGGCGTTACTCATCGTTTGCGCCATCTGTGGGAAAGCCACCAGGCATTCGGTGTCGGCATTGGCTTTGAAATAGGCAGCGTCGCCGGTCCAGAACCCTCTTTCGAGATCGAGGAGTTCGTCCTTGTTGGCCATCATGGGAACATCTCCGTACCGCCAGCCATGACCAACGCACGGAGAATAAGGCGGTTCCGGAAGCTCAGTATGTGATCCCGAACAGGAGATCCCGCGTGCCTGGCGCTCTAATTGGATTTAGCAGCGTCGGGTGCCGGCACCTCCGACTTCTGCTTGCAGCCCTTCAGCCAGACATCATAGACCGCGTGCTCGACGGCGTTGAGGCCGGGGCTTTCGGCAAACATCCAGCCGGTGAAGATGCGACGGATCTTGCGATCCAGCGTGATCTCGTCGACCTCGACAAAGGAATCGGTCTTCGGCTCTTCGGTTTGCGGCCGCGAATAGCAGATGCGCGGCGTCACCTGCAAGGCACCGAACTGCACCGTCTCGTCGATATAAACATCGAAGGTGATGATGCGGCCGGTGATTTTGTCGATGCCGGCGAATTCGGCGACGGGATTGGTGATGCGTTCTGGTGCCGCAGGTGCCGCCGGCGCCACTGTCGCTTCCGGTTCCACCGGCGCCTCCGGCGCCGCCGGGTCCACTGGCGCCTCAAGCGTCTGTGCGGCGACCATGCTAAAAGCCGCAAAAGCGGCGGCGGCCACCGTCAGTCCGCCCATCGAGATTCGGCTGAAAATGCTCATGCAAGGGTCCGGTGGTTGGCGCCCGGGGTGATTCTGTCGCGCCCAAGGCTAGTCGCTGCTGTCAGATCGGCAAGCAGCTAAACGCCAATTGTGGCGATAAAGGACCGATCCGCCGCGACGAGCGGTTACGAACCCGGCGTCCAGGCGTCGTAATCGCCTGTCACCTGCGGGCGGTGCTGGTTGGTGAGCACAGAGCCCTTGGGGCGATAGGCGGCGGCACTTCCGGTGAGGTTCGGCTGATGCGGCTTCTGCCAGTCGCGTGGCTTGTAATTGTCGCTCGGCGGCGCGATATCGACGCGGTGATGCATCCAGCCATGCCAGCCGGGCGGGATCATCGAGGCTTCCGAATAGTCGCGATAGATGACCCAGCGGCGGGTGCGGCCTTCCGAATCGACACCACCCTCGTAGTAGACGTTGCCAGCCTCGTCCTGCCCGACTTTCTTGCCATGCCGCCAGGTGTGGAAGCGCGTGCCCAGCGTCTGGCTGTTCCACCAGGTGAAAAACTGCAGAAGGAAAGTCTTCATCCAAATCCTCGTGGCAAGCCCTCGCGGCGGCAGCGGCGGCGCCTGTTTCCTGCTTATGGCGTCAGGCCATCGCTAAGGCAAGGGTTTTGCCGCAAGCGCGGCGCAAATGGCTGTCAGAAAACCGATGCAAACCCGGCGGCCCTTTCGCGGCGGTCGAAGCATGCCTTGCCAAGGCTGCCCCGTCTTTCTAAAGCTCTGCGCGTCCCATGCAGGTATCCAGTCTGATTTGACGGTTGAGGGAGGTAAAGATGGCCCCGGATTCATCCGACCCTGAGCTGCGGATCAGTGCCAGCTCCATTCGCCTGCGCAAGGGCGGCGTACCGGTCGTCTGCCTCACCGCCTACACCTATCCCGTCGCTCGCCTGCTCGACGATCATGTCGACCTGCTTCTGGTCGGCGACAGCGTCGCCATGGTTCTCCATGGCCACAAGACCACGCTGGGCGCTTCGCTGGAGATGATGATCGCCCATGGACAAGCGGTGATGCGGGGTTCGGCCAGGGCCTGCGTGGTGGTCGACATGCCGGCCGGAAGCTATGAGGCAACGCCGCGCCAAGCCGTCGCCTCGGCTCGGCGGATCGTCAACGAAACCGGTTGTCAGGCCGTCAAGCTGGAGGGCGGCGTTACCGTTGCCCGGCAGATCGCGGCGATCGTCGCTGCCGGCATTTCGGTCATGGGACATATCGGCTTGCAGCCGCAATCGGTGGAAAGCGACGGCGGCTACAGGATCAAGGGCCGTACCGAGGAGAATGTGGCGGCGCTTTATCGCGACGCCGGCGCGGTCGAGAAGGCCGGCGCGTTTTCGGTAGTCATCGAAGGCACCGTCGAGACCGTCGCCGCCGACCTCACCCGGCACATTTCCATTCCAACCATCGGCATCGGCGCCAGCAGAGACTGCGACGGCCAGATCCTGGTCATCGACGATATGGTCGGCCTGACCGTCGACCGCGTGCCGAAATTCGTCAAGGAATATGCCGACCTGCGCAGCGTTATATCGCAGGCGGCAGCCAGCTATGCAGCGGAGGTGCGAAGCCGGACATTCCCCGGCCCGAACCACGTCTTTTCGGCCGCAGCAGAACAAGGGCAAAGAACGAGTTGGGACAAAGAATGAGCCGAGACAAAGCATGAGCCGGCCTCTCATCGTCGACAGCGTCGCCGCCCTTCGCGCGCAAATCCGCGACTGGCGTCGCGATGGCCTCAGCCTTGCCATGGTGCCGACCATGGGGGCACTGCATGACGGCCATGTCTCGCTGATCGGGATCGCACTCGAAAAGGCCGATCGCTGCGTTGTCTCGATCTTCGTCAACCCGACGCAGTTCGCGCCGAGCGAAGACCTCGACAAATATCCGCGCCAACTCGCCCGCGACCTCGACCGGCTGGCCGAGACCGGCGCGCAACTCACTTTCACCCCTGGTGTGGCGGAGATGTATCCGGCTGGCTTCGCCACAAGGATCTCGGTCGGCGGGCCAGCCGCCGGGCTGGAATCGGATTTCCGTCCGACCTTCTTCGACGGCGTCGCGACGGTCGTGGCAAAGCTCTTCCTGCAGGCGTCGCCCGACTGTGCGGTCTTCGGTGAAAAGGACTACCAGCAGCTTTGCGTCGTCAGGCAGCTCTGCCGCGACCTCGATCTGCCGGTGGAAATCATCGGCGCGCCAACGGTACGCGACGCACATGGCCTCGCCATGTCCTCACGCAATGCGTATCTGAGCAAAGCCGAGCTGGAGGTGGCGCGCCAGCTCAACGCCATATTGCGCCGGACGGCGGCGGCACTAGCGGCAGGCGCGGATGAAGGCAGCGCGACAGCCGAGGCCAGCCGCGCGCTCGTCAAGGCTGGCTTCGACAAAATCGATTATGTCGCGGCGCGCGAGAGCCTGACGCTCGCCCCATGGCGGAGAAACCGTGACGGACGCCTGCTCGCAGCCGCCTGGCTGGGCAAGACTCGGCTGATCGACAATGTGGAAGTTCCCTCCGCCTAAAGCGCGTCGCGTTTGGATGGATTCATGCGACGCGCTTTAAGTTCTTGTTTTTATGCCGCTTCGCACTTTTTGCGCGACGTGCATTCGGCCAATCAGGCGACCTTGAGATCCTTCATCGCCTTCTCGTAGACATCTTTGATCGGCTTGGATACGTCTTCGGCGGCTTTCGTCGCGGCCGCCTGAAACTCCTTGCCCTGCTCGACGGTCTTTTCCACCTGCTTGCGCAGGAAGGTAGTCTGCAGTTCGATGAACTCGGAGGGCGATTTCACGGCAACCAGGGCTTCGAGGTGAGAAAAGCTGGCCTCAACATTTGCGCGCAGCGCGGCGATCGTCTTCAGCGACAGATCATTGCCAGCGGTCTTGGCTGTTTCGAAGGATGACTCAAGAGCCTTTTGGGTCGCCTCGGCGCCGGTCGCCAATTTCGATAAGGCTTCTTTCGACTGCTCGACGCCCTTTTCGGCGACAGCGCGGAACTGATCGGTTGCCGCGGTCGGGACTTCTGCATTCTCGATGATTTCAGCAGTTTTATCAGCGGTCTTGGTCATAGTTTCCATCCTTTGAGGTGGGCGACCTTGTAGAAAAGCCGTCTCGTTCATCTAGCAGCCTGACGTTACGGCATCTGCAGTGCATTGCAATATTTTTGTGCGTCGCACCATGCCTTTTTTGCCTCAGCGTTAGCCACTGCTGAGTTCTTACCGGGCGTGTTTTGCGGACGACAGCTGAGAAAGTATTCAGGCAAGAATTGCAAAACAGTGGCCCGCTTCAAGCGCGCCTGTCCGATACTCGGTTCGCCCCGCGAATTACGGTGACAGTGCACCTTTTCCCCGCCTGCCGCGGCGTTTTCGGTTTGCTCGGCAATTCGATCCAGAAGTGCTTCGCTGCCCACCGGCCAGCACAGCCGAGCAAACAGGGCAAAGGTGCACTGTCACCCTAATTCCAATCTGCATATTTTTTAGCCCTTTGTGGACGACATCTTCAGAATCCAAGCTACCCGGCCGGCTCGGCTACAATTCGGCCAAAATCATGGTGCGGTCCTGCGCGCTCCAGGAGCGCAGCATCGACGCTCGGCTGGAATGAGAACATTTCCTGGCGCGGATCCCAATCTTGATAACGGCACATGTCGAGCGGCTGCTCCCCTATCTGTTCCTGCTTGCATTGACCTGCATCGCGGTCGCCTTCCGGCCGCTCCTGCCTGTCGATGAAACGCGATACCTCAGCGTCACCTGGGAGATGTATCTGAGCGGACAGATCTTCGTTCCGACGATGAATTTCGCGCCCTATCTGCAAAAGCCGCCGCTGCTGTTCTGGCTCATCGACCTGGCCTGGGACATTTTCGGCGCAAGCCGGGTTGCCGCGATGCTCGTCATCTTCGTCGCGTCGTCGCTCGTCATCTGGCTGACCACGCGTCTGACAAAAACCCTCTTTCCCAGCCGCGACGACATCGCAAGCCGTATCCCTTGGCTCGTCGCCGGAAGCACCATCTTCGTGATTTATTCGACGCTGATCCTGTTCGACATGCTGCTGACGGTCTTCGTGCTCGCCGCGCTTTTGTCGTTGCTTGCCTTTGCCAAAAACGGCAACCATTGGCACGCCGTGCTGGCGGGATTGTTCATCGGACTGGGTGTTTTGACGAAAGGTCCGGTGGTGCTCATCCATGTCGGCGCCCCTATCCTGCTCTATCCGTTCTGGCGCGATCGGCAGGCCGGGCTGGCGACGCCGAAATTTTTTGCCGGGGCGGGTCTGGCAATTCTCGCCGCATTGATCCCGGTGGCGATCTGGCTGGTGCCGGCGACCATCCAGACGAAAGGCAACTTCGTCTACGACCTTGTCTGGAACCAGTCGGCAGGGCGTGTCACCGGCAACCTGCACAACTCCCATGGCCGGCCGTTCTATTTCTATGTCGTGCTGTTGCCGATCATGCTCATACCGTGGATCTTCATACCCGAAGTGTGGCGGCTGAAGCTGGGCGCCCGGATAAGTGGCCTGATCGACACGAAATCGCCGGACCTGCGCGCACTGCGCCTGCTGTCGTTCTCGTTCGTCGCGGTTTTACTGGTTTTCAGCGCGATATCCGGCAAGCAACCTCACTATCTGGTGCCGATGCTGCCATTTGCGACCATCCTGTTCGGGTATTTTATGGCGGAGATTCCCCCCGCGAGGCTCAGAAACTCGGCCCTCGTCCTGCTCGCAATTTTCGGCATCGGCCATGCCGCAGCATCAGCGACCGCTTTCAGACCCGAAGATCTCATGCCGCTGGCCAACTTCATCGCCGAGCGAAAGAACGCCGACTGGGCCGTCGCCTTCGACTACCAGGACGAGGTCGGCTTCCTGGCCCGGCTGCAGAAGCCGTTCGAAAGCACTGACAATCCCGAGGAATGGCTTCGCTCGCATCCTGGCGGCTATGTCATCGACAAATCCAAGGACACTGGGACGTCGGAGCAGATCGCTTTCCGCCTTCACGTCGAACGAGGCTATCTTGTCGTCCTCAAGGGACAACATTGAGGGCGCCGCAACCGACCGCGCAGCCCGTAAAACGCAACTGACTGCGACATATCCGGGCAGACAAATCTATCCGATCGCCTTCTCGCTGGCAGCCCTGAACCGCCGCCACAGTCGGCGGTGTTGCCGGCGGGCAAAAACCCTTTCGAGCGGTAGAAGGCGACCGCCGGAGCGTTTGCCTCTTCCACTTCGACACGCAGCGTCCGCGCCTCCGGAAAGCTGGCCTCGACCTCTCCAGCAGCGCCTGGCGATCCCTTGCCTCTGGCAGGTCGGATGCACGTATAGCTGGTTCAGCATGACGATCTTCGCATCCGTGGTGGCGGCGGCGAAAGCCATGCCGCCGATGCGCCTGCCGTCGTCTGCGACCAGGAATTCGGAGTTCGGCCGTGTCAGCCGCGCTCTACAGGGCCGCGCGTCCTTTCGGACGCGCAAAGGACGCTGTAGCACTTTTAATTTTGCGCATGATCCTTTCCGAAATCGATTCCGATTTCATGCCCTGAGCGAGGCGATCGAAAGCCATTCGTCAGGGATCTCGGTGACTTTGGCAGCACCATGGATGGCGTCATAGGTGGCATGCCAGGTTTCGACCAGCAGCGCCCGGATGGCAACCAGATCGCGTCCGCTGGCGGTGCGAACGAACATCATTCTACTCAATCCCGAGCTTGGCCTTGACGAGGTCGTTGACCGCTTGCGGGTTGGCCTTGCCACCCGTCGCCTTCATCACCTGGCCGACGAACCAGCCGGCCATGGTCGGCTTGGCGCGCGCCTGCTCGACCTTGTCCGGATTGGCTGATATCACCTCGTCGACCGCCTTTTCGATGGCGCCGCTGTCGGTGACCTGCTTCATGCCGCGACTTTCGACCAACTGGCGCGGATCGCCGCCTTCGTTCCAGACGATCTCGAACAGATCCTTGGCGATCTTGCCGGAGATGGTGCCCTCCTTGATCAGGTCGATTACCGCGCCGAGCTGATCGGGCGAAACCGGGGCATTTTCAATACCCTTGCCGGCTCTGTTCAACGCGCCCAGCAGATCGTTGATGACCCAATTGGCGGCGAGCTTGCCGTCGCGACCAGCGGCCACCTTCTCGAAATAGTCGGCGACCGCCTTTTCCGATACCAGGATCGAGGCGTCGTAGGTCGACAGGCCAAGCGAGGAGATCAGCCGCGCCTTCTTGGCGTCGGGCAGTTCAGGCAGATCCTTTGCCAACGCATCGACATAGGCCTGGTCGAATTCCAGCGGCAGAAGATCGGGATCCGGGAAATAGCGGTAGTCGTGCGCTTCTTCCTTGGAACGCATCGAGCGCGTCTCGCCCTTGTTGGGGTCGAACAGCCGCGTTTCCTGGTCGATCTTGCCGCCGTCCTCTAGGATGGCGATCTGGCGGCGCGCCTCGTAGTCGATGGCTTGGCCGATGAAGCGGATAGAGTTGACGTTCTTGATCTCGCAGCGCGTGCCGAATTCGCCGCCGGGCCTGCGCACCGAGACGTTGACGTCGGCGCGCAACGAGCCTTCGTCCATGTTGCCGTCGCAAGTGCCGAGATAGCGCACGATGGTGCGCAGCTTGGTGACATAGGCCTTGGCCTCGTCGGCGGAGCGCATGTCGGGCTTGGAGACGATCTCCATCAACGCCACGCCGGAGCGGTTGAGGTCGACATAGGACATCGTCGCATGCTGATCGTGCATCGACTTGCCGGCATCCTGCTCCAGATGCAGGCGCTCGATGCCGACCTCGATGTCCTCGAATTCGCCCTGCCGGTCCGGGCCGACCGAGACGATCACCTTGCCCTCGCCGACGATCGGCTGCTTGAACTGCGAGATCTGATAGCCCTGCGGCAAATCGGGATAAAAATAGTTCTTCCGGTCGAAGACCGATTTGTGGTTGATCTCGGCCTTCAGCCCGAGGCCGGTGCGGATAGCCTGCTTGACGCATTCCTCATTGATGACCGGAAGCATGCCCGGCATCGCCGCATCGACAAGGCTGACATTGGCGTTTGGCGGCGCACCGAAAGCCGTCGAGGCGCCGGAGAACAGCTTTGCTTGCGAGGTCACCTGCGCGTGCACCTCGAGGCCGATGATGATTTCCCAGTCGCCGGTGGCACCTGATATCAGGCGCTTGGCGTCAGGTGTGCGGGTATCGATGAGGGTCATAGTGGCCTGCGAGTTATCGGTGACGGAATTCATTCTCAACGTGAATTCCGTCACGTCGGACGTGAAAGTCACTCGCTAGTGCAAACCACAAAAAGAGACAAGCGCAAAGCCAAAGCTGGCGCTTCACATCGAATCCAGCCGGTCGGCTGAAGTAATAAGGCGTCACGCCGTCGCGATGTAGGCCCTGATCTCCGCGGCCTCGCGCTCGACATCCTCGATGCGCCGCTTGACCACATCACCTATGGACACGATGCCGTCGAGCAGGCCGTCCTTTTCCACCGGCAGATGGCGGAAACGGCCACTGGTCATGATCTCCATGACCTCGTTGACGGTGTGGTTCTCATTGCAGATCTTCACCTTGGGCGTCATTGCCGAACGCACCGCGATATCCAGTGCGGCGGCTCCTTCCCTGGCGAGGACCCGCACGACGTCGCGCTCGGAAAGAATACCGACGATCTTATGATCGCCATTGGTGATGACCAGCGCACCGATCCTGTGTTCGGCCAGGATTCGAATGGCCTCGCTCAGCTTTTCGTTCGGCCCGAGCGTCAACACGTCATGGCCTTTCTGCTCGAGAATTGCCTTAACAGTCATGGCGTCCTCCTCAGTTTTACTTGCCGGTTCCTGCCCTGACCGGCTTTCCTTCTGCGCATGACCCCGAAAATCGGCCCTGATTTTTCGGAAGGATCATGCGCAAATCAAAGTTCTACAGCGTCCTTTGCGCGTCCAAGAGGACGCGCGGCGCTGTAGTGAACATCGTGCGCCGCGATCGATTGCATTTCAAGTGCGGCGATGCTTAAGCCGTGAACTCATCCGGCTGCTGCCGTCGATCGAAAGCGCGCAGGCCGAAGAAGCCGGCGACGAAACCGCCAATATGCGCCTCCCAGGCGATCTGGCTGTCGATGCCGGGCGCGAAGGCAACGAGGCCGGTGGCGAGATTGATCACCATCCAGATGGCGAGAAAAGTCACAACGCCGCGCGAGCGGAACACCGCCGCCATCGGCAGCGGCGCGCCGGCGAAGGCGGCTTTGCCGGACGAGCGGTCCGTGCGGAAGCCAAAGCGGGCGGCGGCCCCCATCATGCCGGAAATCGCCCCCGATGCGCCCACCAGCGGCGCCTGGCCGAGCGGATGCACGGCCCAGAACAGCACCACCGCCGCCAGCCCCGTCGCCGCGAAGAACAGGCTGAAACGAAGCGCGCCGAAGCGGTTCGCCAGCGGTGAGCCGAAAGCCGCCAGCCACACCATGTTGACGGCAAGATGAGCAAAGCCGCCATGCAGGAAGGCATAAGTGAAGGGGCTCGAAAACGCGTAGAAATCGAGGTCGAAGCGACCGGAATAGCGGATCGGAATGAAGGCGGTCCGGATCAGCAGGGAGAAATCCTGGTCCTCGGTGAGCCAGTAGAGCCGGATCAGATGAACGACGACGCAGATGCCGATCACCGCCAGCACAACCGGCGGCATGTTGAATACCGGCTCGCGAAGACGCTCCGGCCCGCGGCCGACAGGTCCGCCCTCGCCCTGTTCGATTTCCGATGGGCTTGCTGGTTCGCTCATATGGCTCGCACTCAGTCGCTGGATTCGACTTCGCGAGCATGTAGGTCACGGCCACCCGATTCACAAAGGGGCGAATCGCCCCATGCAAATCAAAAGCGGGGCGAATCAAAATTGGCGCGAATCAAAAAGAAGCCGTCCAAGGTTGCCCTTGAACGGCCGGTCGAGCCCCCATGCTCCCCCAAACTCTTGACTGAACTGCTGCCGATCGCTGCGAAACGACCGCTTCTGGAGTGGTTTTAGCGTGCCACGGGCGTGGGCGGGGCGCAACGTAAACCACTTGTTAACCTTAACGACCCCGACCCGTGAACAAGTGTTAACGATGCTGGCACGCATCCTGCTCCGCAACGCATGTAGGTCCTCGGAGGGCGCCCTTCTGTTCACCGATGGGACATCAGACGACAGATTGCGCGGAGCAGCATAACATGAACCAGAACGGATCGATCAGGCTGTTCCATTATTGGAACCGGCTGCGTGACGGGCGCCCTGCCCCGAAGCGTTCGGAAGTCGAGCCAGCCGACATCAAGTCGCTGCTGGCCGACACATTCATCCTGGAAAAGGATACGCGCGGCGAAGCGGTATTCCGGCTCGCCGGCACCAGGCTTTGCGCGGTCTATGGCCGTGAACTCAAGGGGTTTTCCTTCCCCTCTCTATGGGGGGAGAAGGACCAGCGGCTTATCTCGAAACTGATCCACGGCGTCTTCGATCAGAAATCCGTATTGCTCATCACCTATGAAGGTTTCAGCCGCACCGACCGTTCCAGCAAGTTCGAGCTGCTCGCCCTCCCGCTCGACGGCGGCGTCGAAAATCCGCGCTGCCTCGGCGTGATAAGCGCTGCTGAAAAGCCCTTCTGGCTGGGCGCGGACCCGATCGCCGACGCCCTGATCGATTCGATCCGCATCGTCGATCCGGAGAAGGAACCGATATTCGCCAAGAACCGGCCGGCCATCGACGTTCCCTCGCTTGTCCCGTCGGAACTCGATCCGCCCCAGACGATTTCGGCGCTCGGCCAGGCGCGCCGCATCCGCCATCTGGTCGTGTTCGACGGCGGGCGCGGGTAATAATCTAAAACCCTAAAGTAGCGGTGTCAGGCTTTCCCCTTTGTTAACCCGCTTCGCTGTAGCTTTCTGACGAAGTTCCTCGCATCAACGCGCGGAATGCCAGACGGGGTGTAGGCAGTCATGAGGTCAGCGGCGGTCGACACCGCGCCGTCCCGAGCTGAAAGGCGTAACTTTCAGCGCGTTCGCGTGAAAATCTACGGACGCTTCATGCTGGAGGATCGCACCGAACATCCGTGCCAGGTGGTCGATATGTCGCCGGGCAATGTAGCGCTTCGCACCGAGCGCATCGGCATGCCGGGCGAGAAAGTCATCGCCTATATCGATCACATTGGTCGCATCGAAGGCGTCGTCACCCGCATCCTGCAGGATGGTTTCGCGATGACGGTCATCGCCTCGGAACGCAAGAAGGACAAGCTTGCCGCGCAGTTGACCTGGCTCGCCAACAAGCACGAGCTTGATCTGCCGGAAGATCGTCGTCACGAACGCGTGGCGCCGCGCAATCCGACCACCGTGCTTCAGCTCAGTGATGGGCGCCAGTACCAGTGCCGCATCATCGACCTGTCCCTTTCGGGCGCCGCGGTCGAGATCGACGTCAAGCCGGCAATCGGCATCCAGGTCATGCTCGGCACGATGCGCGGCCAGGTGGTGCGCCATTTCGAGGACGGCGTCGCCATCGAGTTCGCGGTCATCCAGCGGCCCGAAACACTCGATTCCGAATTCAACGCATCCGGCACCTGACAACCAACACGGTTTCCGCAATCGAACCGGCCCATTTCGGCCGGTTTTTTGTTGCCCCGATGCCGCGCCAAGGCGCCGCGCCGGCCGATACAGCTCCGCGAGAACGCCCCAACAATTTTGTACTGGAATGATTCAAATTTTATGTTTATTCTATAGGCGTTTTACTTAATGTCTACTTCGAGCCTTTGCGTCGAATAAATCCGATCGTGTCATTGTCTCCTCAAACGGGGAGACTGGACGATGAAGAAGACGAGGGGCAAGCTGTTGCTCTTGGCAATGGCGATGCAGCTTACTGCCTGGGGAACGGCGTATGCAGCGGGACCTGCCTTCATGCACACCGGCAGCCGTACCACACAGCCGGTCGGCCATTACGAGTTCTGTCAGAAGATTCCGCAGGAATGCAATCAGCGGACGCCGAAGCAGGCGCCGATCGAGCTGACCCGCAAGCTGTGGGCGAAGATCGTGAGCATCAACAATTCGGTCAACAGCAAGATCGCGCCACGCACCGATATGGAACTGTGGGGCAAAGAAGAAGTCTGGTCCTATCCCAACAGCGGCTTCGGCGATTGCGAGGACTATGCGCTGGAAAAGCGCCGCGCGTTGATGAACATCGGCGTTCCGGCCGGCGACCTGCTGATGACGGTTGCGCGCCAGCCGAACGGAGACGGCCACGCGGTGCTGACCGTGCGCACCAGCCTCGGAGAGTTCATCCTCGACAATCTGGAAACCAGGGTGCTGTCCTGGACTGCTACCGACTACACCTACCTGAAGCGCCAATCGAGCCAGAATTCGGGCGCTTGGGTAATGATCAACGACGGCCGCTCCGACGCGGTCGCCAGCGTCCGCTAAGGACGCCAATGCATGTCGCCCAAAAGTGCGCAGCGGTTTTGGGATAGCGACATGCATAAAACAGAGATTAAGCGCGTCGCATCATTTGAACGCGCAGCGCTTTAGGAGAAAACCCGGTCGAGCCCCACCCTCCCCGTCCCCAACGACCGGGTTTTAGGAGCCGGCCCCGTCCCCGGGCCGGCTCCACCATTTCATGAGAGACGGGCCTTAGTCCGGCAGGCCCGCCTTGCGAAGGCCCTCGATATATCTGCTGCGATCGTCCGGTCGATGAAACGGCGGCAGCACCTCGGCGAGATTCGAAAGCCGCAGCGAGGGATCGAACGCGCACAGCCGGGCCATCATTTGCTGCGCTTCCAAAAGCCGCTCCGCCAGGGCATGACCTACGGCCGCAACGCGCATGGCGCTTGCGTAGTTCGGCTGGGATCGCAACGAGCTTTCTGCCCATTCGACAGCGTCATCGTAGCGGCCAGCACAGAAGTGAGCGAGCCCCGTGCAGAACTGCCAGGCGAACAGACGCGGATCCAGCGGGCTCAGGCGCATGGCGCCCGCAGCGTGTTCGACGGCTCTGTCCGGCTCACCAAAGCAGGCTCTCACCCAGCTGCTTAGGCCCCAGGCAGCCGCTAAATTCGGATTGAGAACGAGCGCGCGATCGATGCAGACCGCACTGTTCTTGAGTTCGCCCCCAACATAACCAAGGACGTATCCACCATGGGAAAGTGCAATCGCATCGTCCCTGCCGAGTTCGACCGCTCGCCTGGCCAACCGGACGGCTTCTGCGACCTCTTCCGCGCGATCGACCATCCAGCCATTGCTCTTTCGAGTGGCGTAGCATCGCGCAGCCCGCGCGTAAGCTGCGGCAAACTCCGGGTCACGGGCGATCGCTGCCTTGAACAGTTGCAACGCTTCGTCGATAGCCGCTTGATCGTTGACCGTTCGGTCAAAGACTGCGAGCCCGCGGAGGTAGTAGTCATAAGCGTCGAGGCTTTCTGTCGGCTTGCGTTTGGCACGGTCGATCTCAGCCTCCTCCACCTTCGGTGTGATTGCGCCGACTATGCTCGAGGCGACCTGGTCCTGCAGATCGAACACCTCGGCGAGCGTTCCGTCAAAACGATCGGCCCAGAGATAGGCCCCCGTCGAGGTGTCGATGAGCTGTCCGGCGATGCGCAGGCGGTCACTCGCCCGGCGCACACTTCCCTCGACCACATAGCGCACGCCCAGTTCACGCCCGACCTGCTTTATGTCTATGGACCGCCCCTTGTAGGCAAAGCTCGAATTCCGTGCGACTACGAACAGGTGGCGGAAGTGAGCCAGGGCGGTGACGATGTCTTCCACCATACCGTCGGCAAAATATTCCTGCTCGAGATCACCGCTTAGATTCTGGAATGGCAGCACTGCAATTGATGGCTGGTCGTCGTGTCTCGCTAGGACTGCCCCCATTTGCGCCGGCGCCGCGACGCCAGAGCTTGGCCCCGGCCGCTGATGTCCAGTTCGTTCGCGGGACTGCAGAGAAGCCGCCAGTGAGCTTGTCTGCGCCTCCGGCTCCGCATCCAGCTGCTTCTTCAGGGCAGTTCGACAAAGCTCGAACTGGCGCAAGGCCGCGTTTTGGTGACCGCGATGCGCGTGGATCCGGATCAGCGCCCGATGGGCGGCCTCGGCGGTAGGATCTGAGGCGAGCAATCTCTCTGCCAGCCCTTCGCAGGCTGTCTCTTCAGCAGAGCCGGGTATGGGCAGCGCGAGGCTCAGCCGATCCACCAACTGCAGCGCCTTGCGCTGATACCTGTTCAGATAGGGTCCAAACCACTCATCCAGTTCCTCAGGAATGGCTTCCCCTGCGAGCACCCCACCGCGGTAGAGGTCGGCGGCGAAGGCGAGATCGGTCGCCCGGCCCTCCTCCAGTTTCCGGTCGAAGATCGAAATGTCCGCTTCATCCGGGCCGGTAATCAGCGCGATGGCTTCGTGATCCCCGTCGATGTAGACGGCGGCATCTTTGCTGGTCGGGAACGAGCGCCGGATGTCGACCAGTGCTTGCCGCAAACTGTTGCGCGCCTGGCCATTGCTTCGTCCCGGCCAAAAGGCTTCGGAAAGCTGCTCGCGACGATGGCCGCGGCGGCCCGCAAGGACCAGGGCAGCAAAAAGCAGCGAAGTCTTGCGCGTGGCGAAGCGGACGGGCCGGCGCTCCAGGGAAGTAACCTCGAGGCCGCCAAGCAACCTGATGCGCACAGATGGTCTCCAGACTTTGACCGCCGCGGCAGAATAGCATTTCGGTAATTGGATTTAACACCGATTTAACGGCAGCTCGTCGGACATTTCCGTTTTTTTCACGCTCAGCCGAACAGCCCGAAAACACCCGCGTGGCACGCTCCCAGCCGCAAATCTCGAATTGGGAGACTAGAAATGCCTCATACGGAAACTCGCGCCGACCGCAGCGCGTCGAAAAGACACTTGTTTGGAACTAGCAGGAAAAGTGTAGCAATAATGATCGCCGCCATCATGGGATGGCGACGGACCGTTGCAGAAGGCAGGGCGCTAGCCGACTTGACGCCCGATCAGCTGAACGACATCGGTCATCCGGAGGCCCATCGACCCGCGTTCGACATTAAGGCAGGTCTGATCACGAATTTGACGTCGATGCGGTAAATTCGGCGTACCGCTGCGCAAAGGATCAGCTGCCGGCAGCCTGCAACCGCTGCATAGTCGAACTCGCACCAAACGCGCGGGCTGGATTGTCGGCAGCTAAGAGACTGAAGCGGGATGAGATTCTAGCAAACGCAGCCGCAAGAACTGCTCCAATCGCCACCGCATGAAGCTTTCAGGCAACTGCGGATGGGAGCAATATGGCAGCCGTTCAACCTCCGGATCGCTGCGATGTTGGAAATCCCGGAAGATCGATGCGAGCGCCACGGCCTGTTCAAGGCCATCGACGACGCGTTCAAGGCGGGCGACTTCGAGGGCCGGTGTGGCCCTCGGCGGCTCACCCGGCTGGTTCGACGAGCAGATGCCCTTTGAACTCGGCCTTGGGCATCCACTGGAGTATGCGATCTATTGAGCCCCGCCGCTTTCATCTCGATCTTACTGGATGCGGGCTCGGACCCGAACTATCACCACCACAGCGGTTTTCCGGCAATCATCGCGGCACTGTCCACCGACCGGGCTGACAGACTGGAAATCGTCCGACTCCTGATCGATGGGGGCGCAGACCCCAACATGCGGGGCGTAAACGACTGGACACCCCTTTACTATGCAGTCGCCATCCGTAGCATCGATGCCATCCGCCTGCTGTTGGCGGCGGGCGCCCACTCATCGCTCGAAACCCGCATCGACGACTATACGACAGCCCTTGAGGACGCTGACAATGCCGGTTTTGAAGCCGGCGCTTCGTTGCTGCGCGATGCGATGACCAGGCGCGGCTCCAATGGACTCTGAGTTGGGGGACGATGCAGGTGAAACCATAGCCGAAGGTTTGAGCAAGGCTGGCCTCAGGCCTTCATCAGTCCCGCTTTAAAGCGTTTGCCGTTGGCGACGTAGTGCGCGGCCGAAGCGCGCAGCCTTGAGACCGCGGCATCGTCCAGCGCTCGCACCAAATGCGCGGGCGAGCCGATGATCAGTGAATTGTCGGGGAATTCCTTGCCTTCGGTGACCAGGGCGCCGGCGCCGACCAGCGAGTTCTTGCCGATTTTCGCGCCGTTCAGCACGATGGCGCCCATGCCGATCAGGCTGTTGTCGCCGATCGTGCAACCATGCAGCAAGGCGCGATGGCCAATCGTGCAGCCTTGCCCGATGGTCAGGGGAAAACCGGCATCGGTGTGCATGACCGTGTGTTCCTGCACATTGGTATCGGCGCCGATGATGATCGGCTCGTTGTCGCCGCGAATGACGACGCCGAACCAGAAGCCTGCATTGCGGCCAATCTGTACGTCGCCGATCAGGGTGGCGTCGGGCGCGATCCAGTTGCTGTCCGCGTCCTCGAAAACGGGGGCTTTTGCGTCGATCGCGTAGAGCGGCATTTCGATCTCCCGATTCGTCTCACACTGAAAAGTCAGCCGAACCTAGGAGCATGCCCGCAACGGATGCAATGTCGATCAGCACGACGCCCAACGCCAATGCCCAGACCGTCGCGGTGCAACCGCAGGTGATCAGCGCCGGAGCGGAAAGGCGGCCTTGCCGCCAGGCGTCGAGGGCTTCGTTGGCGAACATCAAGGGTCCGGCGCAGGCCGTCGCGGCGAGCGAGCGCAGCACATGCGCCGGCGACACATAGGGCTCGACGAAGGCAAGCCGGCGGCCTGAGATCAGCTCCATCACCGATCCCGCTAGGCCGCACGCCGTCAGCCCAACCATAAAAGCAAAGAGTGTGTGTTCGACCGGACCCATCTTTACCTTCCATTTACCATGAAATCGCACAGTCGTGTTCGACAGGCGCCGCTGCAAGACCCGTGCCGCGCCACGTGTGCCGCCTAAGGACATCTTGGGACAGGCGGCCGAAAATTGGGGATCGCGATGAAACAGGCAGCCACCGCCAACGGTCCGCAACTTACCGTCGTCGATTCCAAGCTGATGAAGCGGGTGTTCTACGTGTTCGCGGCGCTGGCAATGCTTTCGGTGACGATCAGCCTTGGCGGCAAATGGTTCGGCCGCTCGATCGCCATGGCCGGATACACCGACGACACGACAATCCACGAGGTGGTGATCGGCAACAACGTCATCGCCGTGCCGGCCAATGTCATCCGCTTCGACCAGGCCCGGCGCGACGGCATCGCCTCGCGGCTCGACCTCTATCTGCGCTATCCCGAGATGGACGGCTACAGCGAAGCCGCCCGCAACGATTTCAACCATACCGGATCAAGCAAGGACATCATTTTCCTATCGTTCGAACGGCAGATAATGTCGCGTGAGATGAGCGGCCGCTTCGCGCCGATCTACAGCGCACTGATCGTCCAGCCCGGCACGCCGGGCCCGGGCGGCACCACGCTCTACGGCTTCACCGAAAAATCAGGTTATTTCAACGAGGTGCTGGCGGTCGCCAATCGCCGGGGCAAGGACCCGTTCGTGGCCCGCTGCCTGAGCGGCCCGAGTGCTGCGCAGTCGCTGGCGCCCTGCGAACGCGACATTCTGGTCGGCGACAGTCTCAGCCTCACCTACCGCTTTCCCATGGAATTTCTGGGGGACTGGCAGGCGCTCGACGCAGCCCTCGCCGCCGAGGCCGCGCGTATGCTGAAGACCGGTCGCTAACGCGTTGTGTCCGAGAGGATTATGCGACGCGCTTTGGGGGCAAATCGCAAACGGCGGAGATTGGTGCCCCTTCTCCGCCAGGGATAACGGAGCCTGCCGGGAACCGCGAATCCCGGCTCAGGCCAGATCGATGTCGAGGATCGCCATCGAGAAATTATAGTCGCCGTCGTCCTCGTCCTTGAAGACGATGCCGAGGAATTCGTCGCCGACATAGACCTCGGCCGAATCGTCCTTGCGCGGCCGCGCCTTCACTTCAAGCTTGGGGTTCTGGAAGACGCGCTTGAAATAGGCGTCCAGCTTTCTGATTTCGTCCGGCTTCAAAAGTCTTCTCCGATCGTCGGTCTGCTCGTTTGAGCGCGCTTCTGCCACGTCGACAATGGCGATGTAAAGGCAAGCCGACCGGATATGCGAGAACCGACAGGCGGCAGAGGCGGCAAACGGAGTTCCGTTGCCCGCCCCGCGGACTTGAAATCAGATATCGAAGCTGACGACGTGGTCCATCGACTGCGACGGCAAAAGCTGGTCCATCTGCCGCGAAGGCTGGTCGCAGCCGGTCTCACCGACGACGCGGGCCGGCACGCCGGCAACCGTCTTGTTGTGCGGCACCGGCGACAGCACTACCGAGCCTGCCGCGATCTTCGAGCAATGGCCGACTTCGATGTTGCCGAGGATCTTGGCGCCGGCGCCGATCAGCACGCCGTAGCGGATTTTTGGATGGCGGTCGCCGCCGGCCTTGCCGGTGCCGCCCAGCGTCACCCCGTGCAGGATCGACACGTCGTCCTCGATCACCGCCGTCTGGCCGACGACGAGGCCGGTGGCGTGGTCGAGGAAGATGCCCTTGCCGATGCGGGCGGCCGGATTGATGTCGGTCTGGAACACCGAGGACGACCGGCTCTGCAGGTAGAGAGCGAAATCCTGGCGGCCCTGGTTCCACAGCCAATGTGCCAGCCGGTGGGTCTGGATGGCATGAAAGCCCTTGAAATAGAGCACCGGCATGATGAAGCGGTCGCAGGCCGGATCGCGATCGTAATAGGCCTGGATGTCGACACGCACCGTCGACGACCAGTCCATGTCGTCGGCTGCCATCGCCTTGAATGTCTGGCGGATGAGATCGGAACCGATATCCTGATGAGCGAGCCGCTCGGCCAGCCGATGAATGACCGCTTCCTCGAGGCTTTCTTGGTTGAGGATGGTCGAATAGAGGAACGCCGCCAGCAGCGGATCGCGGTTGACCGCCTCCATCGCTTCATCGCGAATCGAGCGCCAGATCGGGTCGATCGGCTTCACCATGGTCGGGCGGGCAATCGTTACACTGTTCATCAATGATCTCCGACCATCTAATGTCTCCGGCTTGGCGACTTGCCTATTCTCCGGCCGCATAATGCGAATCGCGATCGAAGTGATTCAGGCGATGCGCATTAAGTGCCTCTTTTGAGCATGTCGTTGTCCCAAAACCGCTGCGCACTTTGCGCGACATGCTCTATAAGCCAGATCATAGCACGGTTGAACTCAATTTTCCTTAGTGCTTTGTCAAATGGATTTGGTTCACGGAAATTCAAGCGGCCATGGAAGACGAACCCTTGATCGACGAGCCGCTGAAGCACAAGCTTTCCGCGCTCTACCGAGCCGAAGGCCGCCACTATCACAGCCTTGCGCATATCGAGGCGATGCTGGCGCTCGCCGGCCACTATCAGGCATGCCTGCACGATCCCGAGGCGGTCGAGGCGGCGATCTGGTTCCACGATGCCATCTATGACAGCCGAGCCAAGGACAATGAGGCGAGGAGTGCCGCCCTTGCCGAGAAAAAACTCGCCGGCCGCACGGATACGGAGCGCCTGGACCGCATCACAGCGATGATCATCGCCACCGCCACGCATGAATTGCCGCACTTTGACGACGAGAATGCCGTCCGCGACGCAGCGCTGTTCCTCGATATGGACCTGGCGATCCTGGGTGCGACGCCTGATGCATTCGATGCCTATGAGCAAGCGGTTCGCCGCGAATATGGCTGGGTGGAGGAGTCGATGTGGCGTGCCGGCCGCAGTGCTGTTCTGGAGAGTTTCCTCGCCCGCCCTCGCATCTTCCACACCGAGGAATTCCGGCAGCGGTTCGAGGTTCAGGCTCGGCAAAACATGGCGCGTTCGCTCAAAGCGCTCGGGCTAAGCTGAATCCAAACGCGCGTAGTTATAAGCATCCATACGCTGCGCATCGATGCACTCACAGCGGATTTTCGGCATAGAACTCCAGCACCCGCTGCTTGAAGGTTTTGTCGCCGACGGCCAACATGTGGTCGCGGCCCTCGATGTGAAAGGCCCTGGCGTTCGGCATCAAGGCGGCCAGTTCGTCGGGCGAACCGCCGATATCGTCCTTGGTGCCGACGGCAATCAACGTCGGCTGGGCAATGCGCCCAATGTCGGCCTCGGCCAGCAATTCCCGCGAGGTGGCAATGCAGGCGGCCAGCGCCCGGCGGTCACTGCGTGTCTGGTCGGCGAAGGCGCGAAACGAGCGGCCGCGCGGATGGCTGGTGGCATCAGGATCGTCGGCCAGAAGGGCGGCGGCGATCGGATCCCAGTCGCCGACGCCGTCGACCATGCCGACGCCGAGACCGCCGAAGACCAGCGTCGCCACCTTGTCCGGGTCGGAAAGCGCCAGGAAGGCCGATATCCGCGCGCCCATCGAATAGCCCATAACATGGGCGCGTTCGATGCCGAGATGGGTCAGCAACGCTGCCCCGTCGGAAGCCATTTTTGCGGGGGTATAATCGGCCTCTTCATAGCTCTTCGACGATGCGCCATGGCCGCGATTGTCGAAGGCGATGGCGCGGTAGCCGGCATCGTTAAGCGCATTGAACCAGCCGGGCGACACCCAGTTGACGTAATGGGTCGAGGCAAAGCCATGGATCATGAGCACCGGATCGCCCTGCCCCGAGGCCGGCTGGCGGTCGAGGAAAGCAAGATCAAAACCGTCATGGGAGAAAAACTGCATCTGCGCCGGATCCTGCGCGTTCAGTTGTGCGCAGTGCCGATTGCCGGGTGGCGCAACAAATCGCCGTCCGCGATGCCGCTCCTGGCGGCGGTGCCCGCCTTGAGCTCGAGCACGAAGCGAACCGGCTCGCCAGGCGAGATCATCGCCTCGGATTGCGGCTCGCCTTGCTTGATTGCCCGGATCCTGCCGTCCTGACCGACAAAGATCAGGTCGAGCGGCATCGGCGTGTTCTTCATCCAGAAGCTCACATCCCGAGGCTCCTCGAACACGAACAGCATGCCATGATCGTCGGCCATCTCCTCGCGAAACATCAGGCCGGCTTGGCGCTCGGCGGAGGTGTCGGCGATTTCGACGGAGAAAGAGCGTTCGCCGGCTTTCGTCACAGCGACCAGCGGCTGCGGGTCGACGGCAAGAATCATCGCCCGGCCGCCTGCCGAAGCCGGTTGCTGCGAATGGAAGAAAGCGCCTGTGGCGATGACAAAAGCGATCGCGGCGCAGACTACGCCCGTTGTCAGCCAGTTCCTGTAAGTCATTCAGAATCCTCGGCCATCGTCCTAGACCATGATCCCGAACCTACGGTTCGAAAAAGATCATGGTCAAGCAGAAAGCACCAGGTTGCATCCCGATTCGATCGGGATGGGACCTTAGTGCGAGACGGGCAAGGTACCCATATCCGGGTGAATTTCGGCAGCCATAAGGCCTTTGTCGCCGCGCCCGAAGCGGACCAGCACAACCTGCCCGGGCCGGAGCTCGGTAATGCCGTAACGGCGCAGGGTCTCCATGTGGACGAAAATGTCCTCAGTGCCCTCGCCTCGGGTCAGGAAACCGAACCCCTTGGTGCGGTTGAACCATTTCACCAGCGCCCGTTCGAGGCCGCTTTCCGGCGTCACCGAGACGTGGGTGCGCTGCTCCTGCATCTCCGCCGGATGGGTCGCCGTGGTGAGATCCATGGAGAGCACGCGGAACGCCTGCAATCCGCGCTCACCTTGCTTGACCAGGCAGACGACGCGCGCACCTTCCAAGGCGGTCTGGAAACCGTCCTTTCGAAGACATGTCACATGTAGGAGAATATCGCCGGAAGAGCCGTCATCGGGAAGAATGAAACCGTAGCCCTTGGCCACGTCGAACCATTTGATGGCGCCCGAAACCTCGACAAGATCGGCAGCGTCGCCGCTCTCGCCTCTTTGCAAGGCGTCGTGACCGGTTCCGTCCCGCCCCATGAAAGAGGCTTTTTCCCCCATAAGAACGCCCCCCTTTTTCCAAGAATACCGCAACTGATTCTTGAGTTAGATTAACACTGCCGCTTCCGGTGTGTGCAAGACCTGAGCTGCCTTTTTTCACGGTTCATTGCAGGAATACCGGATTTGTTGTTTGCCGGCACGACCGGTTATCGGGAATTGCCCTTTGGCCGGGTGGCCCCTATGTTCCGCCGCAACGCAAACGTTTCGAGGAAATCACATGCGCTATCTTCACACCATGGTCCGTGTCGCAGACATCGATGTCTCGCTCGATTTCTACTGCAACAAGCTTGGCCTCAAGGAAGTGCGGCGCCACGAAAACGGACAGGGGCGCTACACGCTGATCTTCCTCGCCGCGCCCGAAGACGAGCAAAGCGGCATCGCCGACAAGGCGCCGCTGATCGAGCTCACCTACAATTGGGATCCGGAAGACTACAAGGGCGGCCGCAATTTTGGCCACCTCGCCTACGAGGTCGACGACATCTACGCCACCTGCCAGCAGCTGATGGACAAGGGTGTCACCATCAATCGGCCGCCGCGCGACGGCAACATGGCCTTCGTCAAGTCGCCGGACGGCATTTCGATCGAGCTTTTGCAGAAAGGCCCGGCCAAGGCCAAGGCGGAGCCCTGGGCCTCGATGCCGAATACCGGAAGCTGGTAACCAGTCACATTATCGGAGAGAATCCATTCATGCCGACCAGCCATGTCGATGTCGCCACCGAACATGCGAGCCGGTATCTGCAGCAGCTTTGCAAGCATTGGGCGCACAAGTTTCCCGTCGAGTTCGATCCGAACCACGGGACAATCGATCTCTCACTGGGTCGTGCGGTTCTGGATGCCGATGCGGGAACGCTGCATATCGCGGTAACCGCTGACGAAGCCGGCTCGCTGGACCGCCTGGAAACGGTTGTCGCCGACCACATCAAACGCTTCGCTTTCCGCGAAGAGCTGTTCTTCGATTGGAAAAGGGCCTCGGCAGCGTAGGCGACCACGTTCAGCCGTCTCGGCCGGCTAACTCCAGCAGCGCCTGCACTGTGCGCCAGTTGCGCGCGGTGCAGGGCACTTTCAGCGTGCGCGGGATGAGGTTGGCAAACACCGATTTGCCGAGGCCATCCGGTGCGTGCAGATAAAGTACGTCGTCCCTGATCTCGAAGCTTTCAGGGCCGGTGCACTTCTGCGAAAGACGAGCCGTCTCCTCAGGCGTTGGCGAACGCTCCAGCGCATAGGCGTGAAGCTTTGTCGGCTCCCCGGCGACTTCCGGATAGGGATTTTCCGCCACCAGCCGCTCGAACCAGCCGAGATCGCGCACCATGATGCGCGAGTGAAATCCCCATTTCTTCTCGAAGGCCGCTTCCAGCTGCCTGGTCAGCGTGGCCGCATCGCCCGTTGCCGACCGGAACACGACGTTGCCGCTCTGCACGTAGGTGGCGACGTCGCCAAAGCCGAGTTTCTCGAAGAACGACCGGAGTTCGGCCATCTTGACGATGCGGTTGCCGCCGACATTGATGCCGGAAAACAATGCAACGAATATCTTCTCCTCTTCACTCATATTCGGGCGCTCATATGATGAACCCGGCGAGCGTCTCGTTGTCGGTGATGTCCTGATACTGAACGCCCTCGGCCTCGAAATTCGCGTTGAGCAGCTCGAAATTGCGGCGATCCTTCGTTTCGATGCCGATCAGCACCGAACCGAAATTGCGCGCCGACTTCTTCAGATATTCGAAGCGGGCAATGTCGTCGTCAGGCCCAAGCAATTCGAGAAAGTCGCGCAGCGCGCCCGGCCGCTGCGGAAAGCGGATGATGAAGTACTTCTTCAGCCCCTCGAAACGCAGCGCCCTTTCCTTCACATCCGGCAGCCGCTCGAAATCGAAATTGCCGCCCGACACCACCGCGACGATGGTCTTGCCCCTGATTTCCTTCTTCGAAAAATCCTTGAGCGCGTCGATCGCCAATGCGCCGGCCGGCTCCAGCACTACGCCTTCGACATTCAGCATCTCGATCATGGTCGCGCAGAGCCGGTTTTCCGGGATCAGCCGCACGGCCTCAGCGGCAAACTCCCTGAGGTGCCGCAACGGTTCGCGGCCGATCTCGGCCACCGCCGCGCCGTCGACGAAATTGTCGACCCTGGCAAGCTTGATGCGCTTGCCGGTGGCGAGGCTCTCGCTGAGGCTTGGCGCGCCGGCCGGCTCGCAGAAGACGAAGCGCGTGTCGCGGCGCTGGTCGGCGAAATAATGCGTCACACCCGCAGCCAGACCGCCGCCGCCGACCGGAAGCATGATGATGTCGGGCATCCGCGCGCCCGGCATCTGGCCTGATATCTCGTAGGCGACGGTCGCCTGCCCCTCGATGATGTCCTTGTGGTCGAACGGCGGCACCATGTGCGCGCCGGCGCTTTCGGTGAATTCGAAGGCGGCGCGGTAGCAGTCGTCGAAAAAGTCGCCGACCAGCCTGATCTCGACGAATTCGCCGCCGAACAGCCGCGTCTTATCGATTTTCTGCTGTGGCGTCGTCACCGGCATGAACACCACACCTTGTCTGCCGAAATGACGGCAGACGAAGGCAAAGCCCTGCGCATGGTTGCCGGCGGAAGCGCAGACGAACAGTTCGGCGTCGTTGCCGGCGTCGAGCGCCTTGCGGAAGAAATTGAACGCGCCCCTGATCTTGTAGGAGCGCACCGGCGACAGGTCCTCGCGCTTCAGCAGCACGCGCGCCCCGGTCTTCTTCGACAGGTAATCGTTTTCCTGCAGCGGCGTTTCCGGAAAAATCTCGCGGATCGCGGCGGCAGCGGCAGCGACGCGGGAGGAGAAACTGGTCATCGGAAAAATCACCCCGAATCGTCTGTGGTCTTCGCGTGCGATTGTCGGTCACGAAGCTAGCACACGCCGTACGTGTTTGATCAGGGCAATCGTTCTGGCTTTCGTGCAACAGTGCTTTGACTGTCGCTAGGCGCTGAGCGCAATTCGGCTGGATATGACTTACTTCTGCCGCACTTCGACTGTCCGGGAGGGGTTCGCGGAGGTTGGATAGCCTTTCGGCCGGAGTGGAATTCTAGAGTTGAAGAAGATTTGTATCCTTGTCCTTACCTTGCTCGTTGCCGGCTGTGGCGGCCGGCAAACCGAGGAACTGCTCGGCAGCGCCATGGTGTCCGCGCCGGTGACGGAAATCGCCGGCAACCACAGCATCTTCATCGCCACGACGCGCAAGCGCTCCGACGATCCCAGCAAGGTATTTGACGGTGAGCGCTCGGCCACGCTGAACTATGCCCGCGCCAACGTCACCGTGCCGGGGACCCACGAAACCGGTCGGATCGAGCGGCGTTCGCGCGGCAAGTCGAACGACCCGGCCAAATACTTCATGGCCTCCGACGTCGTCGGCTACGACACCGCGCCGAAATTCTCCAGCGCGCTCAGCACTGACATCGCCGCGCGCGGCGGCCGCGTCATGGTCTTCGTCCACGGCTACAACACCGGTTTCGACGCCGCCGTCTACCGCGTCACCCAGATCGCCCATGATTCCGGCTACCCGGGCACGCCGGTGCTGTTTTCCTGGGCGTCGGGCGCCAAGACCAGGGACTATGTCTACGACAGGGAAAGCGCCAGTGCTGCCCGCGACCAGCTGGAAGTGACGCTGAGGATGCTCGCGCAGACCGGCGCGCGGCGCATCGACATCGTCGCGCATTCGCTGGGAACCTGGGTTACCATGGAAGCGCTGCGCCAACTCGCCATCAACGGCGACCGCGATCTCGGCGGCAAGCTCGGCGACGTCGTGCTGGCCTCGCCCGACATCGATGTCGACGTGTTCAAGAGCCAGATGCGCCGCTACGGCAAGCCGAACAAGCCATTCATCCTGCTCCTGTCCGACGACGACCGGGCGCTGCGGCTCTCCGGCCTGATCGCCGGCTCGCGGCCGCGCGTCGGCGACTATAAGGACGCCGCCGACCTCGCCGACTATGGCGTGAGCGTTGTCGATCTCTCCAGCGTCAAGGGATCGGACCGTTTCAACCACACCAAATTTGCCGACAACCCCGAGTTGGTGAAGATGATCGGCCAGCGGCTGCGCGAGGATGACGGATTTGCCAGCGACCGCGAGGTAACCGACCGCATCAGCCTGCTCGGACAGTGAGGTGCGTTCCACGCCCTGTTACTTTCGTCGTGCGTGTTCACGGTTGCGGCACCATCGAATCACTTTCAACTGGACCGGGTCGGACCTTGGCTTTATCGAAATAGCGAGCGACGTCACCAGCTTGACGTCCCCCTTGCGGGAGCCTGCGTGACCGTGCGTTCGAAGATTTTTCTCGTCGTAGCGTTTGCGCTCGCCGTTACCGGCTGCGCCGGTGGGAAAACACACGACCTTCTCAACACGACGGCTGTCACAGTGCCTGCCTCCGACATCGCAGCCACGCATGAGATATTCGTCGCCACCACCCGGAAAAGGGCAACAAAAGATCCGCGCCAGGTGTTCGACGGTGACCGTTCACCGACCACCAGTTTTGCCAGTGTCGAGGTCACCGTTCCGAAGGTCCATCAGGTCGGCGCCATCGAGCGGGTCAGGAGCTCCGCCAACAGCAATCCGGCGAAGGATTTCACGGCAACGGAGGTCGAATTCTACGAAGGCGCCCCGCAATTCGCCAAGGCGGTCGGCGCCGACATCGCCATGCGCGGCGACCGCGCGCTGGTCTTCGTGCACGGCTTCAACAACGGTTTCGACGACGGCATCTATCGGCTGACGCAGATTGCGCACGACACGAAATATCCCGGCACGCCGGTGCTGTTCTCATGGGCGTCGAGCGGCAAAACCACGGGCTATATCTACGACAAGGAAAGCGCCAACGCTGCGCGCGACGATCTCGAAGAGACGCTGCGTATGCTGGCCAAGACGAAGGCCAAGAGCATCGACATTATCGCCCATTCGATGGGCACCTGGGTGACAATGGAGGCGTTGCGCCAGCTTGCCATCACCGGCGACCGCGATCTCAGCGACAAGCTCGGCTACGTCATCCTGGCCTCGCCCGACATCGATGTCGATGTGTTCAAGAAGCAGATGATCCGCTACGGCAAGCCCGACAAGCATTTCGCCATCCTGCTTTCGGGCGACGATCGCGCCCTCAGACTCTCCTCCCTGATCTCCGGCGACAAGCCGCGCGTCGGCGACTATGGCGACGCGGCCGACCTCGCCAGCTACGGCGTGTCGGTGATCGACCTGACCAAGACCAAGGGCGGCGACCGTCTGAACCACGCCAAATTCGCCGACAACCCGTTCCTGGTGCAGTTGCTTGGCGACCGGCTGCGCGCCCCGGCCGGCCTGGCATCGGAGGAAGCCAATCCGGCGCAGCCGATCGACAATCTCGGCCAGGGCATCGGCAAGGCCGTCGGCTCGGTTGCCGAGATCGTCATCACCACGCCATTCAGGGTGCTGACCATCGCCACCGGCGGATGAGCAATTTGGGCTCGGCCTTGGTCGTTGTCAGACGAACAGGTCGACCTTTTGGAACGTCGTCACGTCGATCAGGCCGACATCGGAAATCCTCAGTTCCGGGATGACGACCAGCGCCAGCAGCGAGTGCTGCATGTAGGCGTTGTTCAGCGAACAGCCCATCTGGCGCATCGCCTCGGTCAGCTTGTCGGCCTTGGCCGCGACGATTTCGGCGCGCTCGTCCGACATCAGCCCGGCAATCGGCATTTCGACCAGCGCCAGTTCCTTGCCCTTGGAGAACAGCACGACGCCGCCACCGACCTCGCCCAGCCGGTTGACCGCCAGTGCCATGTCCTGCTTGCTGGTGCCGACGACGATGATGTGGTGCGCATCATGCGCCACGCTGGAGGCTATGGCGCAGTCGCTCATGTAGCCGAAGCCGGAGACGAAGGCATTGGTGACGCCGCCCGTGCCCTTGTGGCGTTCGACCAGCGCGATCTGGCAGACGTCGTTGCGACGGTCCATGGCGACCAGACCGTCCTCCACCGGAAGATCGGCCTCGAGCGCGCGCGTCGGCGCCTGGTTCTCGATCACGCCGATGACCCGCACCCGCACCTCGTTGGCGCCGATAGGCGCCACGATGTCGAAATCCCCTGACTTGAGCTTCCTGCCGAGCTTGACGGTGTTCTTCGACGTCTTCGGATAGTCATAGGCCGGAATGTCGATGTCGAGCTTGCCGCCCTTGGCCAGCCTAACGCCGCGGCCATAGACCTCATCGATGGTCATTGCGGCCAGATCGGAGACGATCAGCAGATCGGCGAGACGCCCCGGGGCGATCGAACCCAACTCGCGCTCCAGCCTGAAATGCTGGGCGGTGTTGAGCGTCGCCATCTGGATCGCCGTCACCGGCTTCAACCCCTGGCTGATGACGTGCCGGACCACCCGGTCCATATGGCCTTCATGGACAAGCGTGCCGGAATGGCTGTCGTCGGTGCACAGGATGAAATTGCGCGGATCGAGCCCGCTCTCCGTCACCGCTTTGATCTGCGAGGCGACGTCGTACCAGGCCGAACCCAGCCTCAGCATCGCCTTCATGCCCTGGCGGACGCGGGCGATGGCGTCCTCGGCGCGCGTGCCTTCGTGGTCGTCCTCGGGGCCGCCGGCGACATAGCCATGGAAAGGCAGGCCGAGATCGCGCGAGGCGTAATGGCCGCCAACCGTCTTGCCCGCCCTCACCGTCGCGGCGATCTCGCCCGACATCACCGGATCGTTGGCCGCGACACCGGGAAAATTCATCACCTCGCCAAGCCCGATGATGTTTTCCCACGCCATCGCCTCGGCGACATCGGCGACCGTCAGCTCGGCGCCGGCATGCTCCAGCCCAGGTGCGGAGGGCACGCAGGACGGCATCTGCACTAACACGTTGATCGGCATGGCGACGGCCTCGTCATGCATCAGCCGCACACCCGGCAGGCCGAGCACATTGGCGATCTCGTGCGGATCGATGAACATCGAGGTGGTGCCATGCGGGATGACCGCGCGGCAGAACTCCGTCACCGTCACCATGCCGCTCTCGACATGCATATGCGCGTCGCAGAGACCCGGCACCAGATAGCGTCCGCCGGCGTCGACCACCTTGGTGCCCTGCCCGATGGCGTGGCCGGCATTCGGTCCGCAATAGGCGAAGCGGCCGCCGGCAATGGCAATGTCGGTGCCGGCGATGATCTCGCCGGAGTGAACGTTGACCCAGCGCCCGTTGCGGATGACGAGATCGGCGGGCCTCCTGCCCATCGCGACGTCGACCAGATGCGTGGCCGCCTCGGCCCAGGGTTTTGGTTTCGTCGCGGTCTTCGCCATGAAGAGACTCCTGTTTTCCCGACTGTGCCAAGCCGATGGCGTTTTGACCAGCGAGATCGGCGGATTGCCTGAGCGCTCCTCGGCCTTAACATCGACCGTGATTTTCGCGTCTGTTGCGAGCTCGCGATTCGTTGCTGTGACGGCATTTATGTTATGGATTTCGCCATGGCGCTGATTTGCGCCAACGACCCGCCGCCGAGGCGGGCTTTTTGTTTCGGCGCCGTCCACGGCAAAGTGCCCAACCGGAATACGATTCCGTTTGCGGCAAATCAGATTGCCTCCCGTTAGCGAATCTTTCTGAATCGACGTTCGGGAAACCGCAGACACCACTCGAAGACTCAGATCAGAACTGGAAGTGCCTGATCCGGCCGCTCAGAGGGTCTCGACCTCCACCATTCGAGCCTGCAGGCGGTTCAATCAATTTGATCCCCGAACTGTCATTTTTTGCTCGGATCGTCCGCCGGATTGACGTAGTTGATCGTGAACGGTCCGTTGCCATGAACCTGAATAATCGTTTCGCTTGTCATCCAGGCGAAGTGATTCATTCCGGCCGGCGCAACTCCGAAGCCGCCAGCAGTCAGTTCGATGCCTTTCGCCTCGTCGAACTTATCGCCCATTCCGATATGAAAGTTGCCGGAAAGCACCGTTATATATTCCGCGGTGGGATGACTATGTGCGGCAATTTTGTAACCGGCGGGCGTCTTCAGTCGCAGCACATAAGGCCCATCCTTTGAGGGATCTCCAGCGATAACAGCTATGTCCGCGCCAGCGGGAATGACAGCAGGAGCAGGGCCCCATTTGATACTGTCCGCGTTCACTGGCATATCATCGGCAAACAGAGGCGCTGTCCCAACAAGCAGCAGCGCCAGAGCAGAGGCGAGCTTGAGCATGACAATCTCTCCATTGGTTCGTAGAGGACAGCGTCAAATATCAACGCTGAATCACTCACCAATTGGAGCCTACCAATGCAGAACGCCCGAACGCATCCTCCGAACGGGGGACGCGCTTTCGCGGCAGACCTCAGAAGCCGCCGTTAAGTGTCCTCCCGCTGTTCCCTGTCGCGGCAGTTAAGAAGTTCGACCAGATCGTCGGCCTCTTCGATCGGCATGTCGATCAAGGGGACACCCACCTCGACAACCGGCAGCCCTGTGAACACATCGATGATGTCCCACGTGCCTTCAGGTGTCTTCTCAATGTCGTAGCGTTGAGTCATGGGGGAGTAGTGAGCCATGGGGGTAGAGGGGAAGACCTGGCGCGTTTTACTCGATCATCGCTCGTTCGGGCTTCGGGAATGCGGAAATGGATCCCGCCCGGCCCGATCAAGCGCCTCAAGCAATGAGGCAAGGGGGCTGGGAAGTCGCAGGTCGACGCCAAGACCCAGCGCGTCGTGTAAATACCGGCGATTATCTTCGGAACGGATCAGTTGCCGAACGGCTTCGGCAACAGACTTCCCTCGTTCTGTGTCAAACTCTGCCATGTTCGGAATTCCAGTAGCTTTAGTGCGAAACTCAGCCACTACGAAATTGTTCCAGGTGGAAACGATCTTGTTTGAACCTCAGTGTTTGATTCCCTCGCTGGGAACGGTTGCCGCCGGCCGGTAACGGCAGCTATGCTGTTGACTTGGGCACGAATTTCGCGCCGACGATCCGCATCCAAGGCGGGTCGCGCGTGCCATGATGCGGGCCGGAAAAAACGCTCTAGCCTTGAGGCACCGGTAACGGTTGGGTAACGAGCCTGCCCCGGCGAGGGGGAGTCCGGGACAGGCTCGGCTCCTCAGAACATGCCGGATTTCTCCGACTGGCCTCCAAACCACTGTGCCTGCGCAAACTTCCATTGCGTGGTGATCATTTTTCCTCGCGAAAGTCCTGCAGCGAGGCATGCCGAAGGTCTTCCTGCCACGCAGGTGTTTGGCGATCCGCGCAAGAACGAAGGCGACGATTTTTACATCTGCCCGATCTGTACGCAGCCGGTCGATATGCCGGATCTCAGGCAAGTGATCTAGTACGACAAGCCGGTGCACGATCGACTGGAAATGGACGCCTAGCGGCGCCTTTCTCGCCCGCGCCGTTATGACCGAACCGTAACCTCGACCGGCAAGGGGGAGCGCTGGTTTTGCAGCGAGGCAGAAGCGCGATCAGCGGGCTGGCGAAAAGCGCGACGGTGACGTCCGCCTTGCTCTTGTGCCGCAGCTATTGCGCGATTTTGGTTCCGTTGACGCCCGGCAATCATGGACGGCCCAGGGGCGAGCGGTCGAGTTCCGGTTCTCATAGCACACTAGCCCAGCACTAAGCCTGCAATCAAAACGGCAAACCCGATAGAAAGCGGAACCGCCAAAAGCCAGCCAGCCTCCAAAACACTATTTTCCTGCCGATCCATGACAGTCTCCTCTTTGACGCTGCCCCTGATTACGAAAGCTCTGGGGAGCGGATCGGTTCCGACGGATTTTGCCGACGACCCGGAGAGATGGCACCACAGGGCCTCGCGTTCGCCCTCACCATTCGCGTCGGCGGCGATCGCATCCCGTGGCGTCAGGGCGACGAGCTCATGGATGGCACCGTTGATCTCACCGCGCTCCAGACGCTCCACAACGCGCCGCAGGACGATTTTGGAGCGGATGTCGTCGATAGCCTCGATGAAGGCGGCGGGCAGCATCGGGCTCGTACATCGCGACAAGCTGTTCGAACCGCTCGCGCGGTGATAGGCGTTGAGCATCTGAAGCCTACTTGAAGGTACCGCAATTGGTCATCGCGTTCGCCATATCTGCAGGTCTCGCACTGGTAACGGTTCTGATGCACTATGAGGTGCTGAATATCGCCGGAGCGATGAGGCGTCGTTTTTCACTTCCGATGCGGGTTGATCTGCTGCTCTTGGTCATCGCAGCGATCATTGCTCACGTGGTGGGGATCTGTCTTTTCGCGGTCGCCTATGCCTGGATGCACCAGCATCCAGACCTTGGAGCTCTCGCAGGCTTGTTTTCCGGGAGCGCAGCGGATTTCTTCTATTTCTCGATCACCTGTTACACGACCATCGGCTTTGGCGAAGTCTATGCCACTGGGCCGATGCGGATCGTTGCTGCCTTGGAAGGTCTCAACGGACTCGTCCTGATCACTTGGTCAGCATCGTTCGCATACGCATCGACTTCGGATTTGTGGAAGCGGAAGCAAGACTGACGCGTGTGCGTAGTGCTTTGAGCGCCTAAACCTCCACAAACGCAATGAGGGCTCGCACGCGGCCTGGCCGCGGATGGAACTATCAACAATGCCGAGGTCGAGTTCCTTCAAAAATGGCTGGCAGCGAATGCGGAGATCAGCAATCATCCGATCATCCGAACCATGCAGCCCTCCCCCGTTGGGACCCCGCGCAGCTAATCCCAATTGGAGATTAAGGCTGCACACTGGACGGGTTGCGCGTCACCTATGCCGCCGCCATACGGCGCATGGGCAATGACGCCGGGAGGCGCCGACGCGCTGGGGGCCGCTCTACGCGCTTGGGCGAGCACTATACCAGGCATGTCGAGAAAAGAGGTTGGACGCTGCGGCCACGGACCAGAAAAATGGCAAAAACGGCCTCCGGCGAATGAAAAGGGAACGCAGTTTTGCACAACACAATTTTCGGACTGCACAACGCCGATTGACGAAATCGCCTAAGTAGTTGAAACGAAAAGGGCGCGGACGTGGCGGAATTGGTAGACGCAAGGGACTTAAAATCCCTCGATCTCTGATCGTACGGGTTCGATTCCCGTCGTCCGCACCAGGAACACCGGCGCCACCCAGCGGGCGCGTCCAGGTTCCGGCAGATCAAGCCCGGATCGGGTTCAGCTTCAGATGCTGGATCAGGATGATCGTCTTGGCGTCGATGATGCGGCCGTCGGCGATGCCGGCCAGAGCTTCATCGAGCGGCATCTCCAGAACCTCTATGTCTTCGCCTTCTTCCGGCGCGCCGCCGCCGTCCGAGATGCGGTCGGTCGGCGAATAGCGCGCGACGAAGAACCAGAGCCGCTCGGTCACGCTGCCAGGGCTCATAAAGGGCGAAAACAGCCGATCAACGTCCTTCAGGTGGTAGCCGAGCTCCTCTTCCGCCTCCTTGCGGATGCAGGTTTCGGGATCGTGTTCATCGAGCAGGCCGGCGCAGGCCTCGATCAGCGGCTCGCGGTGGCCGGTGACGTAGGCCGCGTAGCGGAACTGCCGAACGAGCAGAACCGTCGAGCGCTCGGGGTCGTAAGGCAGGATCACCGCCCCGTCGCCGCGATCGTAGGTCTGGCGGATCTGCGTCTCCCATTGCCCGTCGCGCCGGCGATAATCGAGGACGGTCTTTTTCAAGACTGCCCAATCATCGGAAAGGACTTCTTCCGAACGGATACGAATGCGGTCTTCCATGGTGAACTCCGTGCTGCCGGCGTGAGGACTACAGCGCCCCGCGTCCTCTTGGACGCGCAAAGGACGCTGTAGCACTTTTGATCTGCGCATGATCCATTCCGAAATCGGAATCGATTTTCGGGGTCATGCGCTAGCTGCGAACCGGCCCGTGCGCAATCCCAACAGCAATTGGTCCAGGGGCGCGCTTCACCGCCTCGTGTATGGCGCAGGCGCAATCCACTGCCTAAATAGCGACAGCCCCTCCCCGGAGTTTTTTTGATGACCACATCCCTTTTCCAGCCGATCACGCTTGACGGCCTCGCCTTTCCCAACCGCATCGCGGTCGCGCCGATGTGCCAGTATTCCGCCGATGACGGTTCGGCCAGCGACTGGCACCTGTACCACTGGATGAACCTGGCGATGTCCGGCGCCGGCATGGTCACCGTCGAGATGACCGACGTCGAGCGGCGCGGCCGCATCTCGCATGGCTGCCTCGGCCTTTACTCCGACGACAACGAGGCAGCCGCCCGGCGCGCGCTGGATGCCGCCAAGCGCGTCGCCGCCCCCGGCACCAAATTCGGCACGCAGCTTGCCCATGCCGGCCGCAAAGCATCTAACCGGAAGCCTTGGGAAGGCGGCGGGCCGCTCGGTGCCGATCAGGATCCCTGGCCGATCGTGTCCGCCTCGGCAATCGCCTACGACACGGGCTGGCAGGTGCCGCGGGCGCTGGAGGATGAGGAGATACTGCACATCATCGAACGCTTCGCCGAGGCGGCAAGGCGGGCCGAGCGGGCCGGCTTCGATTTCATCGAATTGCATGCGGCACACGGCTATCTGATCTTCCAGTTCCTGTCGCCGCTTTCCAACCAGCGCACCGACCGCTGGGGCGGCTCGCTGGAAAACCGCATGCGTTTTGTCGTCGAGATCGCCAAGGCGGTGAGGAACGCAGTGCCCAAGCTGATGCTCGGGGCGCGCCTGTCGGTCAAGGAATGGGTCGATGGCGGCTTCGATGTCGAGGACGCGATCGAAGTGGCCAAGGCGCTGAAGGCAGCGGGCGTCGCCTATCTCTGCTGCTCGAGCGGCGGCAATTCGCCGTTGCAGAAGCTACCGACGGGTCGGGGCTACCAGGTGCATCTGGCGGAAGCCGTGCGCAACGGCGCCGGCATCCCGACGCGGGCCGTCGGCCTGATCGACGACCCGAAGCAGGCCGAGGCGATCGTTGCCGAGGGCCGTGCCGACATGGTGGCTTTGGCCCGCGCCTTCCTCGCCGATCCGCGCTGGGCGTGGCGCGCCGCGGCCACCTTCGGCGAGACGATCCACCCGGCGCCGCAGCTTGCCCGCTCGGTGACGACGATGCAGCACTGGATGAAGGCGGCGGGCTGAGCGGCGCCATTTCCAATGGCTGTGGCCCCTATGACCGCGACGCCAATGATTGCGACCCCAATGATTGAGACCCTTTGGAGGTTTACGCGGACGGACGTGCAACCAAATCGGCCGCTCCGCGTTGGCGGCGATGATGGACAACAAGCCTTTTGAAAAGCCGGTGGTAGTCGAACTTGGTCATGTCGGCAAATACCGTGAGATCCGCAGCACCCAGGAAGCGGCGGAGTGCCTGATGACCGTCTGGCCGCTCAATCGTGGTCCCCGGCATCGCGATGCTCTCGACACTTGCCTAAAAGTGCTGGAGGGTTATCGTTCGACGGCGGATGCGCGCCGCGCATTGGTCGAAGCCGCGAAGGAATCGGACGTGCTGGTTCCCGAGGAGAGATTGTCCGACGGCAGGCTGCCCGAAGGCAAACTGCCCCAAGGCAAACTGCATTGAGCAGACGGAGCTTTTCCCACTGGAGGATTTCATGGCGAAGCTGACCTACAAGATCGTCGAGCATGACGGGGGCTGGGCCTACAAGGTCGGCTCGACATTCTCGGAAACGTTCCCTACCCACGAGGACGCGCTCCGCGCGGCTGAGATCGCTTCGGCCGAACAGCAGGTCGCCGGCACCACGGACGGCATCCAGTACGAGGACGCCGACGGCAAATGGCACGACGAGCTCGCCGACGGCCGGGACCGGCCGCAAACCGAAGTTTCCGATTAGGCTGGTGTCGTATACTGATGACTTCTCGCACCTCCGTTTTCAAGGGCTGGGGCTGGGCGAGTCATTTTCCTGCTAGGATCCCAGACGTGGCGAATTTCAATCCCACTGGGAACAAACACGATCAGGAGCAACGAAGAAGAGTGCTTGCCACGCAGCCGCTTTACAGGGCAGTCTGGTAGCGCTACCGTTTCATCATCGCGCGTGACCAGGGAGGAACTTTGGGAGCTGCCGCGGCCAGTTAGGAAAGCGGTTTCCTTCGAAGACGTCGCAGGAAGCATTCGGGAGGAAATCGATGGCGTCTGTCGCGATTGGCGATGTCTACAAATCATTCGGAACCGTCGAGATTCTCCACGGTGTCAGCGTCGATATAAACGATGGCGAGTTCGTCACGCTGGTCGGGCCGTCGGGCTGCGGAAAATCGACCCTTCTCAGGATGATCGCTGGCCTGGAAAAGATTTCGCGCGGCCAGATCGCGATTGGCGACCGTGTCGTCAACAACGTTGCGCCAAAAGAACGCGACGTCGCCATGGTCTTCCAGAACTACGCGCTCTACCCGCACATGACCGTCGCCGAGAACATGGCGTTCTCGCTCATGCTCAAGGGTGTTTCGAAAGCCGAAAGCGCTGCCAGCGTTAAGCGCGCCGCCGAAATCCTGGGGCTGGTGCCATTGCTGGAGCGCTATCCCCGGCAGCTTTCCGGCGGCCAGCGCCAGCGCGTCGCCATGGGCCGGGCGATCGTGCGCGATCCGGCGGTCTTCCTGTTCGACGAGCCGCTGTCCAACCTTGACGCCAAACTCAGGGTGCAGATGCGCGCCGAGATCAAGGAACTGCATCAGCGCCTGAAGACCACGACGGTCTATGTCACCCATGACCAGATCGAGGCCATGACCATGGCCGACAAGATCGTGGTCATGCATGACGGCCTCGTCGAGCAGATCGGGCCGCCATTGGAACTCTACGACCGGCCGAACAATCTCTTCGTCGCCAGCTTCATCGGCTCGCCCGCCATGAACATGCTGAGGGGCGAAATCGCAACTGATGGCGGCTCATCGTCTTTTCGCGGCTCCGGGGGCATTTCCCTGCCGCTGGCCGCAGTACCTTCGATCGGCAGCGGCGAACAGGTGGTGCTGGGGATACGACCCGAGCATCTGCGGCTGTCCGACGAAGATGGCATTCCGGTCACCGTCGTGGTGGTCGAGCCGACCGGGTCGGAAGTGCAGCTCATCGGCCGGACGGCCGGCGGCGAAGAGATCGTCGCCAATTTCCGGGAGCGCCATTCCTTCACGCCGGGCGAGACCGTACGGCTGACGGCCGAGCCCGGCCTCATCCATCTCTTTCATGGCGAAACCGGGCAGCGCTTCGAAATGCGGACCCGGCAGTAAGAAGCACCGCGAGGAAATAAACAGGAGGAGACGAGCATGAAATTCACCAGACGTGACGTGATCCGCACCACCGCCGGCGTGGCGGCGGGAGCCTTGGGAAGCCGGTTCGTCGGCTCTTCCGCCTTTGCCCAGGAGGGGTTGACATACAAGCCCGAGGACGGCGCGAAGCTGCGGATGCTGCGTTGGTCGCCCTTCGTGCAGGGCGATGAGGATCAATGGCTGGCCAACACCAAGCGGTTCACCGAGGCGACAGGCGTCGAGGTCCGCGTCGACAAGGAAAGCTGGGAGGACATTCGCCCCAAGGCGGCGGTTGCCGCCAATGTCGGCTCCGGTCCAGATCTGATGTTGGTCTGGTTCGACGACCCGCACCAGTACCCTGACAAGTTGCACGACGTGACGGAACTGGGTGAGTATCTCGGCACGAAATACGGCGGCTGGTACGACGGGCCAAAGCAATATGCGACGCGGGAGGGGAAATTCCTCGGCCTGCCTCTGGCCACCATCGGCAATGCCATCGTCTATCGGGAAAGCTGGGTAAAGGAGGCTGGCTTCTCGGAATTTCCGAAGGACACGGCGGGCTTCCTCGAGCTTTGCAAGGCGTTGCAGGCGAAGGGGCATCCGGCCGGCTTCACGCACGGTCATGGCGTCGGCGACGGCAACAACTATGCTCACTGGCTGCTTTGGAGCCATGGCGGCCAGATGGTCGACGAGAGCGGAAAGGTGACCATCAACAGCCCGGAGACGCTCAAGGCGATCGAATACGCGCAGGAACTCTACAAGACCTTCATCCCCGGCACCGAAAGCTGGCTCGACGTGAACAACAACCGCGCCTTCCTGGCCGGCGAACTGGGCGTCATCGCCAACGGCATTTCCGTGTATAACACGGCAAAAACCAACAAGGACAATGATCCGAAACTGGCTGAAATCGCCAAGGACATGCGCACGACCAGCCTGCCGATCGGTCCCGTCGGGAAATCGGTCGAGCTGTTCCAGGTGACCACGGCCGTGATCTTCGACTACACGCCCTACCCCAACGCAGCCAAGGCCTATCTGCAGTTCATGTTCGAGGAACAGCAAATGGCGGAGTGGATTACCTCCTCGGCCGCCTACTGCTGCCAGACACTCAAAGCCTTCGACAACAATCCGGTATGGACGGCCGACCCGAACAATGCCGCTTACGCCAAGGCCTCGGCGACGCTGCGTCCCAACGGCTATGCCGGGCCGCTCGGCTACGCCTCGGCGGCGACCATGGCCGATTATGTCCTGGTCGACATGTTCGCCAAGGCCGTGACGGGCCAGGCCACGCCGCAGGAGGCGATGGAAGAGGCGGAGAAACGCGCCAACCGGTACTATCGCGTTTGATCACAGCCGAGCCGGGCAGCCGCGACCGCGCTGCCCGGTCTGGTTCCTGAAATCGTGTGGCGGCCACTCAGGCCACCATGCCAGCAGACCTTATGAGGAGCCGTCCCATGGCCGTGTCGTCCGCCGCCGTTCAGCCGCGTCCGTCGATCCTGTCGCGGAGCCTGTCGCTCCTGGCCGACAGCCGGAACGCGCTTGGCTTCGGCTTCATGCTGCCGGCGGCAGCGCTGCTGCTGGTCTTCCTCACCTATCCGTTGGGGCTCGGCATCTGGCTCGGCTTCACGGATGCCCGCATCGGCCGCCCCGGTATCTTCATAGGCATCGAAAACTACCAATATCTGTCGGATGATGCCGTCTTCTGGCTCTCCGTATTCAACACCTTGCTCTACACAATAAGCGCCTCGATCCTGAAGTTCGCGCTCGGCCTCTGGCTGGCGCTTATCCTCAATCAGAATCTTCCCTTCAAATCGTTCTTCCGCGCGATCGTCCTGCTGCCGTGGGTGGTGCCGACGGTGCTGTCGGCCATCGCCTTCTGGTGGATATACGATTCGCAGTTCTCCATCCTGTCCTGGGCGCTTATGGAAATGGGCCTAATCGACCATCGCATCAATTTCCTCGGCGACCCGGAGAACGCGCGCGCTTCGGTAATCGCGGCCAATGTCTGGCGCGGCATTCCGTTCGTCGCCATCACGCTGCTGGCCGGCTTGCAGACGATTCCCCAGTCGCTTTACGAGGCCGCCACGCTCGACGGCGCCAGCCGCTGGCAATTGTTCCGTTTTGTGACGTTGCCGCTGCTGACGCCGATCATCGCCATCACCATGACGTTCTCTGTGCTGTTCACCTTCACCGATTTCCAGCTGATCTATGTGCTGACCCGCGGCGGACCGGTCAATGCCACCCATCTGATGGCGACATTGTCCTTTCAGCGCGGCATTTCGGGAGGCCAGCTTGGCGAGGGCGCCGCCATCGCTGTCGCCATGATCCCGTTCCTGCTTGCGGCGATCCTGTTCAGCTATTTCGGCTTGCAACGCCGCAAATGGCAGCAGGGCGGCGGAGACTGACATGGCCACGATCAAAAAAACGAAACGTCCGGAACTCGACGAAGGCGGTATGGGCTACCTTCAGAGCCTGCCGCGGCGCGTGGTGACGGTCTATCTGCCGTTGCTGGTGTTCGTCATCGTGCTGTTGTTCCCGTTCTACTGGATGACGATCACGGCAATTAAGCCCAATCACGAGATGACCGACTACGCCAATTTCAATCCGTTCTGGGTCGTGCATCCGACATTCGAGCACATCCGCTATCTCTTGTTCGACACCTCCTATCCGGGCTGGCTGCTCAACACGATCATCATCTCCACCGCCGCGACGTTCCTGTCGCTGCTGGCTGCGGTGTTCGCGGCCTATGCGATCGAACGGCTGAGGTTTTCCGGGGCGCGGCAGGTCGGGCTCGCGATCTTCCTCGCCTATCTCGTGCCGCCTTCGATCCTGTTCATCCCGCTGTCGGTGATGGTGTTCAACCTTGGGCTTTACGACACGCCCTTCGCGCTCATTCTCACTTACCCGACCTTCCTGGTACCCTTCTGCACATGGCTGCTGATGGGTTACTTCCGCTCCATCCCGTTCGAACTGGAAGAATGCGCGCTCATCGACGGGGCGAGCCGGTGGCAGATCCTCACCAAGATCGTGCTGCCGCTGTCGGTGCCCGGCCTGATTTCCGCCGGCATATTCGCATTCACCCTGTCATGGAACGAATTCATCTATGCCCTGACATTCATCCAGTCGTCCGAAAACAAGACCGTGCCGGTCGGGGTGCTCACGGAGCTTGTCCGTTCCGACGTCTATGAGTGGGGAGCGCTGATGGCCGGTGCCCTGATCGGCTCCCTGCCGGTGGTCGTGCTTTATTCGTTCTTTGTCGAGCACTACGTTTCCTCGATGACCGGTGCGGTGAAGGAATAGCGCCTATGGGCGCCGCACCTTCTCCCTTCTCCCTTGTGGGAGAATGTGGCCTCGCCCACGGGTCTTGCCTCCAGCAAGCCCGAGGACAGCTCCGCGAGGTCGGATGAGGGGTGTCCAGCTTGGTACCGACGGCGTTCCGGCCAGCACCCCTCAACCGTCTTGGCGCTGCGCGCCAATCCACCTTCTCCCACAACAAGGGGAGAAGGAAGAGCCGCACCAGTGCGCACCAGTATCCTGGCGCATTGCCGCCGGCCATTCGCCGCGTTATCTCAGGCGACCCTGTCTGCCTAAGGCGACCTGTCTGCTCGAGGCGACTCTGTCTGCCTAAGGTGATCTTTTGCCGGAGCCTCCCATGCCTGAAATCGTCACCGCCGCCATGCTCGTCATCGGCGATGAGATTCTGTCCGGGCGCACCAAGGACAAGAATATCGGCCACCTCGCCGACATCATGACGGCGATCGGCATCGACCTGAAGGAGGTGCGCATCGTTCCCGACGAGGAAGACGAGATCGTCGCCGCAGTGAATGCCGTGCGTACCCGCTACACCTATGTCTTCACGACCGGCGGCATCGGCCCCACGCATGACGACATCACCGCGGACGCGATCGCCAAGGCCTTCGGCGTGCCCTGCGAATACGACGCCAAGGCCTATGCGATGCTGGAAGCGAGCTACGCCGCGCGCGCCATCGAATACACCGAGGCGCGCAAGCGCATGGCGCGGATGCCGCGTGGCGCCGACCATATCGACAATCCAGTGTCCATCGCGCCCGGCTTTCGCATCGGCAACGTCCATGTCATGGCCGGCGTGCCGTCGATTTTCCAGGCGATGCTCGACAATGTGGTGCCGACGCTGAAGGCCGGCACCAGAATGCTGTCGGCCACGGTGCACTGTCCGTTCGGCGAAGGGCTGGTCGGCGGACCGCTCGGCGATATCCAGAAGGCGCATCCGGATACGATCATCGGGTCCTACCCGAAATATGGCGACGGCAAGTTCTGGACCGAGCTGGTCGTCCGTGCCCGCAGCCAGGAAGCGCTGGACGCCGCCCACGCCGATGTCGAGGCGATGGTCGCAGGCCTCGCCAGCGCGGCCACCTGATCCAGGCCGGAACCAAGCATGGTGCTGTAACGTTTCATGCGGGCGAGTTTCGATCGCCGTAAATTGAGGGGTTATCATGCGATTCAAAACCATCGTCGCCATACTGCAGAACGAACAGGACGCGGAGCGCGTGCTCGAATGCGCCATTCCGCTTGCCGACAGGTTCCAGAGCCATCTCATCGGCATTCATGCCGAAGCGCTTCCCGTCCCCTACACCTCGGCCACCGGCTTTCCCGACACCGAGTTCCTGCAGGTTTCGGCCGACATGAACAAGGAGCGTGCTGAAAAATTGCGGGCGGTTTTCCTCCGGCATCTCGAGGATTCCGACCTGTCGTTCGAGTGGCGTAGCCTCGAGAGCTTTTCCGGAGACAGCGCGCTGACCGGTATCCCAACCGTTCGCACCGCAGACCTCATCATCGCCGCGCAGCGGGAGTCGGGCGGCGATCCGAGCGCCGATGTCGACACGCTGGTCTACGACGCCGGCCGGCCGGTGCTGGTCGTGCCGCATTCGGGCCCGCTCGTGACCAGCTTCAAGCATGTGCTGCTCGCCTGGAACGGCAGCAAGGAAGCCGCGCGCGCCGCCTTCGATGCCCTGCCCTTCATCATCGATGCCGAGAAGACTGATATTGTCGTCATTGACCCGCCGGATACGCTCGACGAGGCTCCAGAGGCGGCCGGCGCCGAAATCGCCGCTGCCCTGTCCAGGCATGGCGCCACTGTCAGCGTCTCGGTGCTGCAATCGGGCGGCCACTCGGTCGACGACGTGATCCAGACCAGGGTTGCCGAAACCGGCGCCGACCTGCTCGTGCTCGGCGCCTACAGCCATTCCTGGCTGCGCCAGCTTCTGTTCGGCGGGGTCACGCGCACGGTGCTGCGCACGTTGCCGGTGGCAGCTTTCCTGTCACGGTAAATCCACAAGGGTAACTCCACAGGGGCGAGTCCACAGGGATCGCCTGCCGCCGCCCTTGCCAAGGCCAAGGCTTTCCAGTTAATTCCGCGCGCATTCCTTCAAGTGTTTGCGCGCGGTTTTTCGCGCGCTGCGGAGTGCATGCAAAAATGTCCCTTCCGGAAAAGGCCTTTCCCGTCTCCTGGGATCAGTTCCACCGCGACGCGCGTGCGCTTGCCTGGCGACTTGCCGGCGCCAATAAAGGCCAGTGGAAGGCGATCGTCTGCATCACGCGCGGCGGCTTGGTTCCGGCCGCCATCATCTCGCGTGAACTCGGCATCCGGGTCATCGAGACGGTTTGCGTCGCCTCCTATCACGACTACGCCAGCCAGGGGCAGCTGCAGGTGCTGAAGGAGGTCACGCCGGTACTGCTCGCCGATGACGGCGCCGGCGTGCTGATCATCGACGACCTCACCGATACCGGCAAGACCGCGGGCATCGTGCGCGCCATGATGCCCAAGGCGCATTTCGCCACCGTCTACGCCAAGCCGAAAGGGAGGCCGCTGGTCGACACCTTCGTCACCGAGGTCAGCCAGGACACCTGGATCTATTTTCCGTGGGACATGGGCTTCACCTACCAGAAGCCGATCGCCGACGATCACGTCGGCTGATTCGCGGCAACTGTTTTTCTCCCGGAACATGCCGGCGAGCATTGCTTGCCGGCGAGCACTTCTTGAAAGAGTGCCGCGGCGCACGATATTTCCTGAATGGACGCCTGTTGGTGTGGTTAACCACTCCGTATGAGGTTTTTTACTTTTATTGCTCATGATTAGCCGTAAGATTCGCGAGACGGCAGATGATTCTGGAGGCTGGGGCAAGCTTCTCCGATGTTGACGAGGCCAGCAACGCACAACCATTTGGCCGAAAGGGTTCAGCGGCTCTTCGGCACAGCGCCGTGCCGCCTGCAGGTTGCAGCATTGCCCTGGCGCGATACCGGGCATGGCGTCGAGATCATGCTGATCACCAGCCGCGATACCGGTCGCTGGGTGCTTCCCAAGGGCTGGCCTGAGGCCAAGGAACTGCTTTGCGAAGCGGCGGCGCGCGAGGCTGGCGAGGAAGCCGGACTGCGCGGCACGATCTCCCACCATGAAGCCGGCCGCTACTTCTATGCCAAGGCATTGGCTTCCGGCGAGGAAGTGCCTTGCGAAGTTCTAGTATTTCCGCTGCAGGTCGACAAGATCGCCGACCGGTGGAAGGAAAAGCGGTCGCGCATCCGCAAGTGGGTCAGCCCCGCCGAGGCCGTGCGCATGGTCAACGAGCCGGACCTTGGTCAGATCATCGCCTATTTCTGCGCTGACCCGCACCAGTTCTCCTGAGCAAGACTAGGCGCACCGGCCAAAGCTGCGCACCTGTCGCATCACCGGCGATGCTCTTTGGGCGAAGAGAATCGATTTGACCACCACAGCTTGGGCGTGCGTTGTCATCACGGTCTAGGCCCTGGACGTGGGTCAAATCGAAATCCTCCGCGCCACTTCTATCCCCGTTATCCACATATGTGACACACAAGATGTTGGGGTCACAAAAGCTACGCAAACGAATCCTTGACGGCGCAAAACGAGTCGCCTTTTATGGGGCATGCGCTCCTGTTGAGAGTGCGACCGGAAAGTTCTGAGCCCGGTCTTTTTCCCGGACTATGTGCGTTTTGGCCGCATTTCCGCCTGTCTATGAGGCCGGCGGATGCGTTGGGGCTGTGGGGTCTTTGGGGGACGAAAGGGAAAAATGTCAGACTGGAATAAATTGTCTGTTAACACTATATTTAGCGTTTGCAGGTAGGTTCGACGCTAGATAGTGTGAAGATCCCCTCGATTGAGGGAGTCGCAAAAAAGTTTCAGTTTTGAGGGACCCGCAGGGTTCGTCGGCGCGTTGGACGACTACTTCGTAAGGAGTTCGGCCAGCAGGGCGGGCGGAGCCTGTGAAAGGGAGCCGGCCGTTTTCTAACGCTGGCAGACGGCGGACATGCGCGTTTCGCCAAGGGGGCAGAAATCCCCTGGGAAAAGCGCTATATATAGACAAGCAAGGGATAGGACCAATGCGCATCGAGCGTCGTTTCACCAAGCAAGGGCAGTCGGCTTATGCGGAGATCGAATTCCGCAAGGCGCTTTCGGAGATCAAGAATCCGGATGGCTCGGTGGTGTTCCGCTTGGACAATATCGATGTGCCGGCGCAGTTCAGCCAGGTTGCCGCCGACATCCTAGCGCAGAAGTATTTCCGCAAGGCCGGCGTGCCGGCTCGGCTGAAGAAGGTCGAGGAGAATGACGTCCCTTCCTTCCTGTGGCGCTCCGTCGCCGACGAGGCCGAACTGGCAAAGCTGCCCGAGTCCGAGCGCTACGGCTCCGAGATCGACGCCCGCCAGGTCTTCGACCGCCTCGCCGGTACCTGGACCTATTGGGGCTGGAAGGGCGGCTACTTCAAGTCGGAGCAAGATGCGCGCGCCTTCCGCGACGAACTCGCCTATATGCTGGCCACCCAGCGCGTCGCGCCGAACTCGCCGCAATGGTTCAACACCGGCCTGCACTGGGCCTACGGCATCGACGGCCCGAGCCAAGGCCACTTCTATGTCGACCCGTTCACCGGCAAGCTGACCAAGTCCAAATCTTCCTACGAGCATCCGCAGCCGCATGCCTGCTTCATCCAGGGCGTGCAGGACGATCTCGTCAACGAAGGCGGCATCATGGACCTGTGGGTGCGTGAAGCGCGCCTGTTCAAATACGGCTCCGGCACCGGCTCCAACTTCTCGTTCCTGCGCGGCGAAGGCGAAAAGCTGTCCGGCGGCGGCCGTTCGTCGGGCCTGATGAGCTTCCTGAAGATCGGCGACCGCGCAGCGGGCGCCATCAAGTCGGGCGGCACGACGCGCCGCGCCGCAAAGATGGTCATCGTCGACGCCGACCATCCCGATATCGAGGAGTTCATCGACTGGAAGGTCAATGAGGAGCAGAAGGTCGCCTCGCTGGTCACAGGCTCCAAGATCGTGAAGAAGCACCTCGAAGCGATCATGAAGGCCTGCATCAATTGCGAAGGCCAGGACGACGATTGCTTCGACCCGGCGATCAACACCGCGCTGAAGCGCGAGATCAAGGCGGCCAAGAAAGACGGGGTGCCGGAGAACTATATCTACCGCGTCATCCAGTTCGCCAAGCAGGGCTACACCTCGATGTCGTTCAAGACCTACGACACCGACTGGGATTCGGATGCCTACCTCACCGTTTCGGGCCAGAACTCCAACAATTCGGTCTCGCTGAAGGACGATTTCCTGCGCGCCGTCGAAGAGGATGCCGACTGGCACCTCACCGCCCGCAAGGACGGCAAGGTGCTGAAGACGCTGAAGGCCAGGGATCTGTGGGAAAAGATCGGCTATGCCGCCTGGGCATCGGCCGATCCGGGCCTGCACTTCAATACGACGATGAACGACTGGCACACCTGCGCCGCGGCCGGTGCGATCCGGGCGTCCAATCCCTGCTCGGAATACATGTTCCTCGACGACACGGCCTGCAACCTGGCCTCGATCAACCTGCTGCCCTACCGCAACGCCGACGGCACCATCGACATATCAGCCTACGAGCACACGGTTCGGCTGTGGACCATGGTGCTTGAAATTTCCGTGATGATGGCACAGTTCCCGTCGAAGGAGATCGCCAAGCTTTCCTACGAATACCGCACGCTCGGCCTCGGCTACGCCAATATTGGCGGCCTGCTGATGACCTCGGGCATTCCCTATGATTCCGACGAGGGCCGCGCCATCTGCGCAGCACTCACCGCTGTTATGACCGGCACGGCCTATGCCACCTCGGCCGAAATGGCCGCCGAGCTCGGCGCATTCCCCGATTACGACCGCAATGCGCAGAACATGCTGCGCGTCATGCGCAACCATCGCCGCGCTGCCTATGGGGACAAAGACGGCTACGAGAAACTCGCCGTCAACCCGGTGCCGCTGGTCGCCTCCGACCTGAAGCAGCCTGAGCTTGCCGCCCATGCCAAGGCTGCCTGGGACCGCGCCATCGAGCTCGGCGAGGAGCATGGCTACCGCAATGCGCAGACGACCGTAATCGCGCCGACCGGCACGATCGGCCTGGTGATGGATTGCGACACCACCGGCATCGAGCCCGACTTCGCGCTGGTCAAGTTCAAGAAGCTGGCCGGCGGCGGCTATTTCAAGATCATCAACCGCGCCGTTCCGGAAGCACTGCGTACGCTGGGCTATTCGGAAAGCCAGATCGCCGAGATCGAGGCCTATGCGGTCGGCCACGGCAATCTGAACCAGGCGCCAGCCGTCAACCCCGGCTCGCTCAAGGCCAAGGGTTTTACGGACGACAAGATCGCGGCACTCAATGCGGCATTGAAGTCGGCGTTCGACATCAAGTTCGTCTTCAACCAGTGGACGCTGGGTGCGGACTGGGTGAAGGAGACCTTTGGCTTCACCGACGAGCAGCTCAACGATTTCTCGTTCGAGATGCTGCCGGCCCTTGGCTTCTCGAAGAAGGACATCGAGGCCGCCAACATCCACGTCTGCGGTGCGATGACGCTGGAAGGCGCGCCGTTCCTCAAGGCCGAACACCTGCCCGTGTTCGACTGCGCCAGCCCGTGCGGCAAGATCGGCAAGCGTTCGCTGTCGATCAACAGTCACATCCAGATGATGGCGGCGGCCCAGCCCTTCATCTCCGGCGCCATTTCCAAGACCATCAACATGCCGAACGACGCGACGGTGGAAGACGCCAAGGGCGCCTACATGCTGTCGTGGAAGCTGGCGCTGAAGGCCAACGCGCTCTACCGCGACGGCTCGAAGCTCTCCCAGCCGCTCAATGCCTCGCTGCTTGCCGAGGTCGAAGACGACGAGGACGAGGCGATCGAGCAGCTGATCGCGGCACCCGCCTCGCAGCGCGCCGTGCAGGTGACCGAAAAGATCGTTGAGCGCGTCATCGAACGCCTCTACCGCGACCGCGAGAAACTGCCGAACCGCCGCAAGGGCTATACCCAGAAAGCGGTTGTCGGCGGCCACAAGGTCTATCTGCGCACCGGCGAGTTCGACGACGGTCGCCTCGGCGAGATCTTCATCGACATGCACAAGGAAGGTGCTGCCTTCCGGGCGATGATGAACAACTTCGCCATCGCCATCTCGCTCGGCCTGCAATATGGCGTGCCGCTCGAGGAATATGTCGAAGCCTTCACCTTCACCAAGTTCGAGCCGGCCGGCATGGTGCAGGGCAATGACGCGATCAAGAACGCGACGTCGATCCTCGACTATGTGTTCCGCGAGCTTGCCGTTTCCTATCTTGCGCGCCACGATCTCGCCCATGTCGACCAGTCGGATTTCGACAAGACAGCGCTCGGGCGCGGCATCAACGAAGGCAAGGCGACGCCGTTCTCGAAGGGGCTCACCCGCGGCGCCTCGCCGGTCAAGCTGGTGTCGGGTATGGGCGCCGAGCCCAAGGGGTTCGGGGGTTCGGGCTCGTCCGGAACCCCTGTCCGCTCTGCCCCGACGGCGTTCTCAGGTTCCAACGTGCTGGCGCTGAAGCCGGCCAGCGACGAAGCGATCGCCTACAAGCGCGATTATGAGGAGCGGGCCAGGGAACTGGTCGAAGACATCGTCTACGAGGAAGCCGCAGACGAGGCTTCGGGGGCTTCGGCGCTGTTCACCGACGCCGCCGCGCAGGAGGCCGCCGAGGCAAAGGCGCTTGCCGCGACACGTCGCCAGCAATCGCTGATGCAAGGCTACACCGGTAACGAATGCTCGGAATGCCACAACTTCACCATGGTGCGGAACGGGACATGTGAAAAGTGCGACACCTGTGGAGCTACGAGCGGGTGTAGCTGAGATAGATGCCACCTCGGCTTACGGTCCGCGAAGTCATTCGCCTGCTGGAAACCGACGGCTGGTATCTGGTTGCAACCAAAGGCAGCCATCGCCAACATAAGCATAAAATCAAAGCCGGCCGCGTCACCGTGGCCGGCAAGCCGTCTGAAGAGGTTGCACCGGGAACACCTAATAGCACCCTCAAGCAGTCCGGTTTAAAGGAGTGACGATTGCGTTACGCGGTGGTGATCGAAAAGGCCGGCAATAATCTTTCCGCTTACGTGCCGGATCTACCCGGCTGCGTCGCGACCGGCGCGACGGTGCCTGAGGTGGAAACCGAAATTCGCGACGCTGTACGCTTTCATATCGAAGGCTTGCGTGCCGATGGGCTGGATGTGCCCAAAGGTGTCAGCTGGCGGAATACATAGACGCGTAAAAGCCGCGCCTTCCCTTCTCCCCTTGTTGTGGGAGAAGGTGGCCGAGCGAAGCTCGGTCGGATGAGGGGTGTTCCAGCTTGGCACGGACGGCGATCCTTCCAACACCCCTCTTCCGTCTCGGCGCTACGCGCCGATCCACCTTCTCCCACAAGGGGAGAAGGCGAGACCGCGCTATTACCACGGTGGCAAACTCTCATCGCGGACATAAGCGATGATGGTGTCGCAGACGGCGTTCAAATCTCGCACGTCGTCGTTCCAGAAGCGCAGCACGCGAAAGCCCCTCGCCTTCAATTCGGCGTCTCGTTCCCGATCGTAGTTCGAGTCCGCATGCTGGCTGCCGTCGATCTCGACGATCAGCCTGGCCTCGGCGCAAACGAAATCGGCAATGAATTTGCCGACAGGAACCTGACGCCGGAATTTGATGCGATCGAGCCTGCGTCCGCGCAATTCCTGCCACAGACGGTCCTCCGCCTCTGTTGGCTCACGGCGCATTGAGCGAGCGAAACGACGTTTGGTCGGAGCGACAGGCTGATGCGGCATCGGGCGAGATTACCCAACCTCAGCACTCCGTCCAACACCATCGTCACAGCGCGGAATGCCACGCCTTCCCTTCTCCCCCTTGTGGGAGAAGGTGGATCGACGCGCAGCGCCAAGACGGTTGAGGGGTGTTGGACGGAGTGCCGTCCGTGCCAAGCTGGAACACCCCTCATCCGTCGACTTTGGCGACACCTTCTCCCACAGGGAGAGAAGGGAAGAACTGCCCTCAGTTCACGGCGCTGATGTTGCCCAGGCGCAGAAACAGCGTTTCGCCGGAAGAATCGTCGACGCCGTCATTGTCGGTGGCGACGAAGATGTCGCCGTTCTTGTCGATGGTGAAACCTTCGACCTTGTCGATGATATAGCCGTTGGTGGCCGATTTCAGGTCGCCGATGATGTCGCGCACCAGCGTCTTTTCGACCAGCGGCAGTTCGCCACCGAGCTTGGCCGGTTTGAAAGCGTCGAGCGCCACCGAATAGACGCGCTTTACCTTGGCCAGGTCGCCGATCTGGTTGTCGCGTTCGAGGATGTAGAGCTTGCCGTCATGCGCAGTGATCTCCGACAGCCCCATCCAGCCAGCCTCGGTCGCTTCGAGCGGATAGCGCACCGCCGACCATTCCTTGGCCTTCGGCTTGTAGGCCAAAAGCTTGACCTGGCCCTTCGCATCGTCGGCCCATTCACGCTGCATGGCCATCACCAGCGTCAGGTCGTCGCCCTCGCCGATGGTGGTGATGCCTTCGAGACCGAAGCGGGTCTGGTGGGCGAGCAGGTCCATCGGGAAGCCGATTTCCTGCTTGATCTCGCCCTTGTCGTCGACGCGCAGGATGGCGTGCGGGACGAGCTTTGCCGGATCGCCTTCATTGGCCAGCCAGAAGCCGCCTTCACCATCGGCGACGATGCCTTCGATGTCGAGCTTCTGTGCAGGATGGCCGCCACGCGTGACAATGGTCTTGCCGGTGATCAGCGCCGGCGTCTGCGTGGCATCGATCTCGAAGATCGAGGGCGCGTTGGCGTAGAACGAGTCCGAGGCCGCGAAGAGCCTGCCGGCAGTGTCGCCGGCCGCGAGCGCCGAAAGCGCACCCCAGCCGAGCGGCGTGCCGTCTGCCGTGAGCTTTGCCGTGATCGTCGGGTAAGTGGCGGGACCCTCGGAGCGCTCGTAGATCATCACGTGCGAGCGGGCGAGCCCGTCCTCGACCAGGTCGGCCTCGTTGGCGGTGACCAGGAGATTGCGCGACGGGATCGCGACCAGGCCTTCCGGACCGATGCCGGACGGCAGGATCTGGACAAACTGAGGCTCAGCACCCGTGTCTTTGTAGACGCCGACAACGGAGCCACGCTCCGAAGCGACGAAAATCAGTCTGTCTTCGCCGAAGGCGCCGGTATCGAGACCTTCCGGCTCAACGCCCTTCTTGTTGCGGGCGTCGGGATAATGGCCGGCATTCGCGACCTGGTACTCGAAGGACGGACCGGATTCGTAGAGAACCTCGCCCTTCTTGCTGAAGATCGTGAAGCCGCGCGAGCCGCCCTTGTAGTCGCCTTCGTTGGCGACGACGAGACGGTCATTGTCGAGCCATTTCACGGCGTCGGGTTCGCGCGCGACGTCTTCCATTTTGCCATCGAAAGAGAAGGCGCCGTTCTTCTTGGTGTCGATCTTGTCCAGCGTGACGGAGCCGGCCGAGAAGTGCGTGACGATCGCGCCGGTTTCGGCGTTGACGATGGCGACGTGGTTGTTTTCCTGGAGCGTGACCGCTATTTCGCCGACCTCGTTGAAGGCGACGAATTCCGGCTCCGGATCTTCCGCCGCAACTTCGGCAATGCCCGCCAGGTTGACGCTCTTCATCGTCGCGCAATCAGGCTGGCCGTCGGTCATCGTGAAAATCTTGAGGTCGCCCGCCGGCATCTGCGGAATTTCTCCGTCGTTCAGCTCCTCGTCGCGCTCGTTCTCGATGGCGATGGCCAGGAACTTGCCGTCCTTGCTGAACGCCAGCGAGTCCGGCTGGCCGCCGAGGTCGCAGGTGCCTTCGATCGCCTTGGAGGCAAGGTCGATGACGGTGAGGTTGCCCGAAGGCTTGGCTTTGCTCTTCGACGTGTTGACGCCGGCCAGCACCTTGCCGCCAATGACCACGACCGACGTCGGCTCGCCCTCGATCTTGACGATGCCGCCGGCCTTGGGCGCCTTGGGGTCGGTGATGTCGATGAAGCCGACGGCGCCGAGCGGGCTGTCGGAATAGACCAGCGTCATGCCGTCTTCGGTCGCCGTGATGATCTCGGACGAAGTCGGCGTGGTCTGCTCGACGTCCGCCGGGAGGTTTCCGGCGACGGCGAAGCTCGCGACCCGGTTGAACATCATGTCGGCATGGGCCGGCAGCGAAACGGAGGCAGCAAGCGCTGCCGTCAGGACGAAAAGCGCGGAATGGCGGGGCACGGGTGGCGTCTCCTGTTCGAATGGAAGCCACCTGCTTTGGGGGAACGACATTTCAAAGCGATGACGGATCCATGACAGTTCTGAGACAGGCGGTCAGGTCCGTCGATATTCATCTCATGCGGGCCTTCAAATGGCGGCTTTCTGCGGCCGCGATCAGCACCCCGCAGGCGCCAGCAGCAAGAAGTTCCCCCGGAAGGAAGTCCCTACTCCGCCTCGGCCACCATCTGCCGCCCGCCAACCCAGTTCCGCCAGGCTCTCTCGTCGCCGTGGAACACGTTGAGGTCGATACGGCCCCTCACCCCGTGCGACAGGCCGGAGCCGGAATACTGCCAGAACACCCATTTGCGGCCGGGATAGACCTTTGACGGGTGCTGTGCCACCGCGCGCAGCCAGAACGGATAGTCGGGGAAAGCGCCTCTGAGATTGTCGCGGTAGAAATCGGGCGCCGTGTAGATGATGGGCCGCTGGCCGTAGTGGCGCTCGAGCTTGTCCATGAACACCTGCATCTTCTCCAGCACCTTTTGCCGCGACGGCCGCCGCTTGCAGCTGGATTCGCCGTTCCACTCGACATCGATCACCGGCGGCAAGGCGCCCTCGACCCTCGGCACGTTGCGGATGAACCAGTCGGCCTGCTCGCCTGCCGTACGGCACCAGTAGAAGAAATGGTAGGCGCCGCGCTTGAGGCCGGCCGCGTCGGCGTTGCGCCAGTTCTTCATGAACATCGGATCAAGATGATCGCCGCCATCGGTCGCCTTGATGTAGGCGAAGTTCGCGCCCTGCGCGCGCAGCTTTGCCCAGTTCACGTTGCCCTGCCAGCGTGAAACGTCGACGCCGTGAACGGCGAGGTGTCTGGGCGAGGCCTTGCCGAAATTGATCGGCTTGGCGTCACGAAAACGGTAGCGCTGGACCGGCTCGGCGAGGATCGATGCTGCCCGTGCCAGCCGCTTCGGCGCAACCAGGGCAATCGGCTCGACGGGTGGTTCGATGCTGTCGGCAGGGCCTGGAGTGGCCATCGCCACAGTCTGCTCCGTCGCCTCTTCCTGCGCAAAGTCGGGTGCGGCATCGGCCGCACCGACCGACGCCACCGGCGCGGGCGGCCGCACAACGGAGCTGGTCGTCTCGCTGGACGGGACTTGCAGCGCGTCGACGCCGGACGTGGATGTGCAGCCGGCAAGGCAAAGTGACGCGATCGAGAAGATGACGACGCCTGATAACTGCATCTGGACCTGTACGCAGAACACAACAGACCGAGGGCAAGACAACGCCGCCGGACAACCGATCCAGATTACTAACGAGAAATTGCCAACAAAGTTTGAATCAAATTGTTAGGACGAGAGCTGGGCAAACAGAATACATGGCGCCCACTTTATCACCGTAGCGGTGAGAGCTTGGAAACGCCGGCAGGACGGAGACGGCGCGAAGGATCGCCGACGCCTGCAGGCCCGCTGCCTAGCCGCACAGCCATAACTTGTGGCAGCTCTCGGCTACCATGTGAGCGGGCGGTATGAAGCGGTCGGTGACGGGGCGATCGTTGACGACCGGTGCATCATCCCGGCGAACCTTTTCTTCAAGCAGCGAGCGAAGCTCGGCCGGCTGTACGCGGTCACGCTCCATCACGAGCTTGACCATCGGATCGCTCAAAAGCTCATCCAGGGTATTGATTCTGTCTTTCATCCGTCGCCTCCTCGACTGCCGACCCGCACGTAATAGATAGGCGGCAATGATGGCTCGCCAATGACGCTTTGCCGGCTATCTCGTGTCCCGGATGAAAAAATTGGGCACGCTTCGCGCTCAGTTCGCCTGTGCTTCAGTTCGGGGGTGGCGCGCCTTTATATTGCGGCAGGCCGTCGTCAAGCTGCACCCAGGGCTGCTTCGAGGCGGTCCACATATGCATCTGCGGCTTGAATATCGAAGGAGCGTCGAGCGAGCCTGAGGTCACGCCGATGATGCCGGCGGAGTCGCGCCGGGAAAACATCGTCGTGCCGCAGCCCGGGCAGAAGCCGCGCTTGAGATCGGGCGAGGAATTCACCGTCGCCACCGGCCCGTCGATGGTCACGTCGTCGATGCGGAACAGCACGCGTGCGTTGAAGGCCGCGCCCAGCGCCTTCTGGCAGAGCCGGCAATGGCAGACCCGCTCGTTGATCGGCGAGGCATCGGTGCGGTAACGCACCGCGCCGCACAGGCAGCCACCCTGATATTTCGCCATTACCTGCGCCCCTCTTCTGAAGACTGTCGGCAAGGTAGCTGCCGGCACAGCAGCGTCAATTGAAAAGCCTTGATAGGGCCATCTATGGCTGTGATGCGGGAGATGCCATTGGCCCCGAGGACGTGTGCCGGGATTGCCAATGCTTATCGCCGGCTTCAGAGGGACAAGCCTGTCCAGCCATCTCGCGGGAGATGGGCCGGACAGGCCGTTGTCAGGTGGTTATTCCGCCTCGCTGATGACCTCGTCCCAGGTCTTGACCTTGGTCTCGCCATTGAGGAAGGGCAGAGTGACTGCTGTCAGTTCCGGCGCGAAGAACACGTCGTAATGGGTGCGGTTCGGCAGGATGGCCAGCCGGTTCTGCGAAAGGTTCTCGCGCATCCAGCCGGCATCCTTCAGTCCGCCGCCGAGCATCTGATAGAATTTGATCTCATGCTCGGGCCGGTACATGTCGCTGTCGCCAAAAACCAGCATGACCGGCATCTTCAGCTTGGGTACGTCGGCGGAGTAGTCGTAGTCCTTGCGCATATGGGCGCCCAGTTGATCGAGCAGCTTCGGAAAGTCCTGCGGATGCGGCGCGACCGCCACGTAGGACTTGTACATCGGCGTGTCTTTCATCATGTCGGCCATCGCCGCGCCGACCTGCGCCTGCTGGGTGCGCATGTCGGCATAGAAGCCGTCCGCGGCATAGCCCGCCGACACCAGGACCAGCCGGCGCACTGCCTCGGGATGCTGGACGGCCATACGGAAGGCGACACCGCCGCCCAGCGAATAACCCATGACATCGACCTGCTCGTAGCCGAGCGCCTTGATGATCGCCGCCATGTCGTCACCCATCGCCTCCAGGCTCAACGGCCGGTCGCCGAGCGCAGTGCGGCCGTGGCCGTGCAGGTCCACGCCGATGACGGTGCGGTTCTCGGCAAGCCTCGGCAGGATCGGCGCGAACATGTCGGTGGTGCCGAGCCCACCATGCAGGAGAAGCAGCGGCTCGCCCTGGCCATAGACGGCGTAATAGTAATTCAGGCCGTTGATTGGCAGCAGGCCGGATTTCGCCGGCTTCGGCATTGCTTTCAGTTCGGAGGTCATGGCGGGCTTTGCCTCCTCGGCCTTGGTGGCGCCCGGCGCAGCGAAGAGCGCTGCAGCCGAGGCGAAAATGGCGAAAAACATCGCTCTGGACATGTCGGTCTCCTTCCGTCCCGCAGATATCAAAGTCGCTTAGCGACTTCTTCGAGCTGGTCGGCGCACTGGCCCCAGCCCTCGTGAAAGCCCATCTTCTCGTGCTCTTCGCGGTCAGTGACGGACCAATGCGCAACCCGGGCGATGTAGCGGGTCTTGCCCTCGCCCTCGTCCTCGAGGGTCAGCACGACTGTCATGAACGGCTTTTCGGACGGCTCCCACGCCTTCGTATAGGCGTCGGTGAGAACGATCTTCTTGCCCGGCACGACTTCGAGGAAGATGCCGGGGTTCGGAAATTCATTACCATCGGGTCCCGCCATGACGACCAGGCTGGAGCCGCCGCTGCGCACATCCATTTCGGCGCGCGGCGTCGTCCACGGCTTTGGCGCGAACCATTGCGTCACGAGCTTCGGCTCGGTCCAGCAGCGATAGACGTTCTCGCGCGGCGCATCGATGATGCGGGCAAGAACCAGTTCGCGGTCGGAGCTGGGGGCGATGTCGAGCTTGGTGGTCATGATGGTCTCCTCACTTGCAAAAGAGTTGGCTTGAATGCCGGTTTCCGTCTCAAGGACGAGCGGGCAAAGCGCAGCCCGACAAGCGTCCCGCGAAAATTTCACCAGGCCGATTCCGGCGAACGCCGAAGGAGAGCTTAGTGGCGCTTGGCTTGCACCAGATAGGCGTCGATATCGGTCTCGCCGAGCCACTTCGCCGCTTCCAGCCGATGCAGGCCTTCGACCAGGACATGGCGCTTGCCGTCGTGGCGCACCTGGATCGGGGTCTTCATGCCGTTTTCCAGAATGTCTTCGGCCAGATGCCGGACGGTTTCGGGATGCAGTGTCTTCCTGCGCGCGGTCGGCACGTAGATGTCATCCACCTTGACCTTTTGCACTCTCAGCATGTCGGCTCCCGTGGCGAAAAAGGCCACCCTTTGTGATAGTCCGTTTGGAAGGCAAGGCCAAGGCCGGCTGTGAGCTATCGCTGGCCCGATCGTTTCCAATTGACGGTTGGCCGGCAGATGGTCGAAATGACGCATTCGACCCTTCACAGGCGTTCATGACGAAGCTTCCTACCGAATTCCCCGATTTCGGACTGACGCCCCACCAGCGCCGGCAAGCCGTGCGCGGCCACTATTACGAGTGGCCGGGCATTGATGGCGAACGCGGCGAGATCTGGTGCTACAGCGACCGTTTTTCATACCGCCGGCACGAGACGGTGGTGCTGCATGTCAGCTCGACGGCCTCCAGCTTCAGCATGTCGATCGTCCGCGACGGCGGCACCGAAACGAAAATGTTCGAGAAGGCTGGGATCGCGGCGCGCTGGCAGGATACACCCGACCAATGTTCGGTCGTGGGCTGCGGCTGGGGCGCTTCGTTTGAATTCCGGGTCGGCGACGACTGGCCGTCCGGAGCCTACCGCATCACGCTGACGGCGGACGGCCGCGACGGCAAGCCGATCCGCTGCCAGGATCTTTTCATCGTTAGCCCGCAGCCCGGCAAGAAACGCGGTCGTGTGCTGCAGGTTGCAGCCACCGGCACCTGGCTTGCCTACAACACGTGGGGTGGCTCCAATCATTACGAAGGCATCACCGGCCCGAACCGCGACCAGTATGCCCCAATAGTCTCGAAGCAGCGGCCATGGTGCCGCGGTTTTGTTGTTCTGCCGAACGAGGCGCCGCGCGTGCCGCTCGAGGTCGCCGTGCCGCCGAAGACCGTGCCGCGCTATCCGCATATGGAATGGGCCTTCGCCACCGGCCATTCGAAGAAATACGCCTCGTCCGGCTGGGCAAGCTATGACAGCCACTTCTTTCGTTTTGCCGAGCGTGCCGGCTATGCCGTCGACCTGGCCAGCCAGCACGAACTGCATTTCTCGCCCGAAATCCTCGACGGCTATGACTGCGTCGTCTTCGTCGGCCACGACGAATACTGGACCTGGGAGATGCGCGACACTGTCGACGCCTATGTCGAGCGCGGCGGCCATGCGGCGCGCTTCGCCGGCAATTTCATGTGGCAGACCAGGTTGGAGGACGAGGGCCGCCGGCAAATCTGTTACAAATACCGCGCCCGCGCCGAGGATCCGGCCTATCGGGGCGGCGACGTGACCCGCGCCACGAACTCCTGGGAAGCACCTGAGATTGGCCGGCCGGGCGCCTCGACTTTCGGGCTCAATGCGACTAGGGGCCTCTACGCCGGCTGGGGCGGTTGCGCGCCGCGCGGCGTGCGCGGCTTTCCGGTCTACCGGCCGGAGCATTGGGCGTTCGCCGGCACAGGCATCTACTACGGCGACCTGCTCGGCGCCGACAGCCATGTCTATGGCTATGAGGTCGACGGGCTCGACCACGAGATCCGAGGCGGACAGCCCTACCCGACGCCCAACAGCGGCGCACCGGACGGGCTCCAAATTCTCGCGGTCGGCATGGCCAGCCAGGTAGAGGAGAGCGCCAATATTCCGTTCGAAGACCAGTTCCTCGGCGACGAGGACGGACGCTTCACCGCCGAAACGCTGTTCGGCGAGGCGAGCGACGCCAATCTCGACAAGGTCAAGCGCGGCAACGGCATGATCGTCAATTTCCCGCGCGGCAAGGGCGAGGTGTTCCACGCCGGAAGCTGCGAATGGGTCGCCGGCCTGGTAAGGCAGGACCCGATGGTCGAGCTCGTCACCAAGAATGTTCTCGACCGCTATCTCGGAAAGTCCTGACATGCTGAAGTCCCAAACCCCTGCCCCGGACACCGAGACGCGCCCGCCATCGCATCTGTTCTATCTGTCCAGTCTGCGCCGGCCGCTGGTCGACCGCGCCGAAGGCATCTACATCTGGACGCAGGATGGCCGCCGCTTCATCGACGGATCGAGCGGACCGATGGTCGCCAATATCGGTCATTCCAACCGCAACGTGCTCGATGCGATGAAGCGGCAGATGGACCGCGCAACCTTCGCCTACCGGCTGCATTTCGAGAACGAGCCGGCCGAGGAGCTCGCGCGGCTATTGGCCGGAAAACTTCCCGAAGGCATGGACCGCATTTTTTTCGTCTCGGGCGGCTCGGAAGCGACGGAATCCTGCATCAAGCTCGCGCGGCAGTGGGCAGTGGCGACAGGCCAGCCCAAGCGCTGGAAGGTGATCACCCGCTTTCCCTCCTATCATGGCGGCACGCTTGGTTCGCTATCCGTCACCGGCGACGACGCCTTGGCCGAAACCTTCATACCGATGATGCAGGTCATGCCGACAGTGCCGGCGCCGGCCGCCTGGCGCGACCGCGACAATCTCTCGATGGAGCAGCGCGGCATCCGCTACGCCGACATGCTGGAGGAGAAGATCCTCGCCGAAGGGCCGGAAAGCGTGCTCGCCTTCATCATGGAGCCGGTCGGCGGCGCTGCCACCGCGGCGCTGGTCGCGCCGGACAGCTATTATCCGCGCATCCGCGAAATCTGCGACCGCTACAGCATCCTGCTCATCCATGATGAAGTGATGAGCGGTGCCGGCCGCACCGGAAAATTCCTCGGTGGCGACCATTGGAACTGCAAGCCCGACATCGTCGCGCTGTCGAAGGGGCTGGGCTCGGGCTATGCGCCGCTCGGCGCGCTGGCGGCACCGATGCGGCTGGTGCAGCCGCTGCTCGCCTCCGGCGGCTTCCAGCACGGCCATACCTATGCCGGCAATCCGCTCGCCTGCGCCGCCGGGCTCGCCGTGCTTAGCGAGATGGATCGTCTCGGCCTGATCGCCAATGCAGCTGACATGGGCGATCTTTTGATGGCCAAGCTGAAGGGGTTGGCCAAGCGGTTTCCGTTCATCGCCGACGTGCGCGGCAAGGGCCTGCTCCTAGGTGCCGAGATGGTCGCCGACCCCGATACGCTGGGGCCGATCGCACCGGCGAAGAAGGCCACCCAGCGGCTGCTCGACCTCGCCTATGAGCGCGGCCTGATCATCTATGGGCGAAAGGTCAAGGGCGGCTTCGACGGCGACAATTTCATGGTGGCACCTCCGATGATCATTACCAAGGAACAGATCGGCGAAATCGTCGCCATCATCGGCGACTCGCTGCAGGTGCTGGCCGGCGAGCTCAACCTGCCGGTGGAAGGCTGAAATGGCGCCGCGAAAAGTCATCGTCACCTGCGCCGTCACCGGGTCGGTGCACACGCCGTCAATGTCGCCGCACCTGCCGGTGACGCCGGACCAGATCGCCGCAGAGGCTATTGCCGCCGCCGAAGCCGGCGCCTCGATCTTGCATCTTCACGCCCGCGATCCCAGTGACGGGCGGCCAACCGCCGATCCTGATGTGTTCATGCAGTTCCTGCCGCGCATCAAGCAGGCGACATCAGCGGTGATCAACATCACCACCGGCGGCTCGTCGCTGATGACGCTCGACCAGCGGCTGGCCGCACCGCTCAGGGCCGAGCCCGAGATGTGCTCGCTCAATATGGGCTCGATGAATTTCGCGCTGTTCCCGATGCTCGACCGGCCAAGGGAGTGGCATCACGAGTGGGAGCCCAAGCTGCTTGAAGCGACACGTGACACGATCTTCAAGAACACCTTTGCCGACATGGAGACCGTGCTCGAAAGACTTGGAAAGGGCTGCGGCACACGTTTCGAATTCGAATGCTATGATGTCGGCCACCTCTATTCTTTAGCGCATTTTCGCGACCGGGGGCTGGTGTCAGGACCTCTGTTCATCCAGTTCGTGTTCGGCATATTGGGCGGTATCGGCGCCGATCCCGACAATTTGGTCCATATGAAGCGTATCGCCGACAAACTGTTCGGCGACAGCTATCAGTTTTCGGTGCTGGCCGCCGGCCGCCACCAGATGCCGATGATCTCGATTGCGGCAGCGATGGGCGGCAATGTCCGCATTGGGCTGGAGGATAGCCTCTACGACGGCCGCCAGCTGGCAAAGTCCAATGCCGACCAGGTGCGCCGTATCCGCAGCGTGCTCGACGGGCTGTCGCTGGACGTCGCCTCGCCCGCTGAGGCGCGTGAGATGCTGGCACTCAAGGGCGGCGACCGGGTGGCGTTCTGAGATGCGGCCGTGATCAACCCAGCGTCAAAAGACATTCGCATCCGGCCCGGCACCGTTGAGGACGTCGAAACCATCCATGCCGCGATCCTGCGGCTTGGCGCCCATATCGGCGCGCCCGAGGAAATCACTTCTACGGCCGACGACCTTCGCACCTACGGCTTTGGCGAAAACCCTGCCTTCTCGACGCTGATTGCGGAAGTCGGCGGCGAGTTCGCCGGCCTGTGCCTGCATTTCCCGATCTTCTCGACCTGGATGGGCCGGCCCGGCGTCTATGTGCAGGACCTCTATGTCGAGGACCGGTTTCGCGGCCGCAGGATCGGCGAACGCCTGCTGCGCCGTGCCGCGCGAGAATGCCGGGAGGACGGCGGCGTCTACCTCAGACTGTCCGTCGACACCGACAATGAAACCGCCAAAGCCTTTTACGAAAGACTGGGCATTGCCTGGTCGAGCTACGAGCAGGTGCAGAAGATCGCCGGCGACGCGTTCTTTGCCTTCGCCGATGCGCCGGATGAGGAGCCAAGATGAAAGCCTTTTATGCCTCGGAACAGAAGCGCCATGATCCCAAGGCATTCCTCTCCAGCGGTGCGCAGAAACCCAATCCGGAAAAGCCGGAACGCGTCGAACGGCTGCTCGCCGGCGCAAGGGCCGCCGGCTGCACGATCGAACGGCCGAGAGATCACGGGCCAGGACCGGTTGCGGCGGTGCATACGCCCGAATATCTCGATTTTCTCGAGCACATCTTTGTGCGCTGGCAGCGCATCGAAGGCGCTTCGGCGGAAGTGATCCCCAACATCCATCCGATCGCGCGGGGCGGCTCCTATCCGGCCTCAGCGGTCGGCCAGGCCGGCTATCACATGGCCGACACCGCTTGCCCGATCTCAAGCGAGACCTGGCAGAGCGCGCTGTGGAGCGCTTGGAGCGCGGTCGAGGCCGCTGAGGCCGTGATGTCAGGCGCACCGGCTGCCTATGCGCTCTGCCGTCCGCCCGGCCACCACGCCTTTGCCGATGTCGCCGGCGGCTTCTGTTTCATCAACAATTCAGCGGTCGCGGCACAGACGCTCCGCAAGAGTGCGGCGCGGGTGGCAATCCTCGACGTCGATCTGCATCACGGCAACGGCACGCAAGGCATTTTCTATGCGCGACCGGACGTGCTCACCGTCTCGCTGCATGCCGATCCGGTGCGCTTCTACCCGTTCTTCTGGGGTCATGCCGACGAACGTGGCGAAGGGGCCGGCCTCGGCTACAATTTCAACCTGCCGCTGGCGCGCAAATCCGGCGACGCCGCATTCCTCGACGCGCTGGATGTGGCTTTCCAGCGTATCCGCGCCTTTGCGCCGGAAGCGCTTGTGGTGGCGCTCGGCCTCGACGCCTTCGAAGGCGATCCGTTCGGCGGACTGTCGGTAACGACACCGGGCTTCTCGCGCATCGGCGAGGCTATCGCCGGCCTCGGCCTGCCGACGGTCATCGTGCAGGAGGGCGGCTATCTCTGCGACGAGCTCGGCGACAATCTTACTGCCTTCCTCACCGGCTTCGGCGGCAGCAAGAGGCGGTGATGTCGGATCAAGATCGCTCCTGTCGCAGCATCGCGATGACGCGATGCACGCTCTCCAGTGTCTCGTCGATTTCGGCCGCCGTATTGTAGTGGGCGATGCCGATGCGCACGACGCCCTGTTCGGGCGGAATGCCGAGCTGGTGGACGATTTCCCAGGCATAGTTGTGGCCGGACCACAGGAAGATGTTTTCCGCATTCATCTGCCGTACGATCGTCTCCGGCACGATGCCGTCGACGGTGAAGGAGACCGTCGGGACGCGCTCCCCGACACGCGCCGGATCGGTAATGCCATGGATGGTCAGGCTTGACATAGCCGACAGGCCGTCGATCAGCCTTTGCGCCAGCGGGTTCTCATAAGCTATTGATCTTTCGAAGGCCTTGGCGATCCTGGCGCGGCGCGAGCCGCCATCGCCTGCCGCCGCGCCGAGTTCCGCAAAGTAATCGACCGCGGCCGTCAGTCCGGCCATCAGCTCGATCTGCGGCGTGCCGAGTTCGAACCGCTCCGGCAGAGCATTGGACGAACAGCGGCATTTGTACGGTTTCAGTCTCTCGATGACATCAAGCCTGCCCCACAATATACCCATATGCGGCCCGAAGAATTTATAGGCCGAGCAGATCAGGAAATCACAGCCGATATCCCTGACGTCGATCAGGCCGTGCGGCGCGAACTGAACGGCGTCGACATAGACCAGGGCGCCGGCCTGCTTGGCAATGCCGGTCAGCGCCTTCGCCCGGTTAATCGAGCCGGTCAGATTGCTGGCGTAGTTCAAAGCGACGAGCCGGGTCCTGTCGGTGAGCAGCGCAGCAAGCGCCGCCTCCTCGATCTGCCAGCTCTGCTCGTCGAAAGGCAGCCAGCGCACGACAAAGCCAAGGTCTTCGGCCAGCTGCAGCCACGGCGATACGTTGCCCTCGTGATCCATGCGGGTGAGGATGATTTCGTCGCCCGGTTTCATCGTGCGACCGAGCGTGCGCGATATGTGATAGGTCAGCGTCGTCATATTGGCGCCGATGATGATTTCCTGCGGGCTTGCAGCACCCAGGAAATCGGCCATCGCCGCATGGGCGTCATCGACGATCTGTTGGGACGCGGTCGTGGTTTCGAAAAAGCCGCCGAGATTGGCGTTGGTGGTCAGCAGGCAGCGTGACACCGCGTCGGCAACCGCCTGCGGCACCTGCGTGCCGGCAGGGTTGTCGAGATAGATGCGGCGACGGCCCTTGTCGGTCAGCGACAGGGCCGGAAATTTCTCGCGCACGGCATCGATCGGAAAATCCATTTCTGCCCCTTCCCATTGTAATCATTTGATAACTTCGCTACCGGCCGTATTGCTCACGGACACGGGTTGCCGACACGCTGGTGGATTGCATCGACCGCCTTCTGCATGTCCTCGGTCCAGACGACATCGGCGCAAGACAGCGCCATTTCGAGTTGCGAAATGGTCGTCGCGCCGATGATGCTCGAGGTGACGAAAGGCCGGCTCGTGACATAGGCGTTGGCAAACAATGCCGGCTCCATGCCGAAAGAGCGCGCCAGCTCGTTGTACTCAAGCTGCGCTTCCGCGGCGTTGGGCGTCTCATAGCGCTGGCCCCGATTGAAGAGCTGCGAGCGTGAGCCTTGCGGCCGCGCGCCATGATCGTACTTGCCGGTGAGATAGCCCTGCGCCAACGGCGAATAGGGCAAAAACGAAACCTGTTCGCGCTCGCAGACTTCGGCGAGATTCACCTCGAAGCTGCGGTTGACGAGATTATAGGCGTTTTGCAGCGACACCAGGCGTGGACCGAGGCCCTTGTCAGCTTCGGCGATGAACCGCATGACGCCCCAGGAGCTCTCGTTCGACAGACCGAAATGGCGGATTTTTCCAGCCTTCACCAGTTCGTCGAAGACGGCGAGTGTCTCGGTGATCGGCGTCTCGCCAGCCTGTGCGCCGACGGAATCGGCTCGCAGCGGCACGGCACCGACGCGGTTCGGGTTGGCGCCCCAAGGCACGTCCCGCTCCGGCCAATGGATCTGATAGAGATCGAAATAATCGGTGTTGAGCCTGGTCAGCGACTTTTCGACGGCATCGAAGATGTCGGCGCGCACCAGCTTCGACGGGCGCCCGCCGCGGAACCATGCATTTGCGGTGCGGCCAACCACTTTCGAGGCGAGGATCACTCGATCGCGATTGCGCTTCGCTTTCAACCAGCTGCCGATGATCTTCTCGGTCCAGCCCTGCGTCTCCGCCTTGGGCGGGATCGGGTAGAGCTCGGCAGTGTCGATGAAGTTGACGCCGCGCGAAAAGGCCAGGTCCATCTGGGCGTGGCCATCCGCTTCGGTGTTCTGCTGGCCCCAGGTCATCGAACCCAAGCAGATCTGGGAAACAAGAAGATCGGTCCGACCGAGGCGGCGTTTGTGCATGGAACTTTCTCCGGCGGGAAATTCTTAGCGCTGCTGCGCGGGGAGGAAGCCGCAGCATACAGGAAGGCGCGGGCTGTCTCCAAGCCCGCCGCAAATCGGCTAGCACTTTTCCGCGAGATCCAGTGAACGCAAGGCGCAAGTAGGTAAAAAGCCGGACTGGATTTTCATCCAGTCCGGAATTCCGCCAGGAATGGCGAGGAAAAACCGGCCCTGTGCCGGCATTCAGCTATACGGTCAGCCCGCGCCGGGAGTTTCACCGCCGAAGTCGATTGTGGTCAAGAAATTCGGTGCGGCATAGCTGCCATGCAAATGCTGCACTGCACAATTGTCATGAGTTGACTATATTTGGGACTCGGGAGGACCAACCAGGGCTTGAATCATGGGTTTCCTCACTGAAATGTTCGCCCGTCCGCGTCCGCAGGAACATCTGCGCTACCGCGCGGCGCTGGCGCTGCTTCATTCGATGAGCAATGCCGACCGTGCGGATATCGGCACCAAACCAGCCGACTTCCCGCGCGTCGCCCGCGAAATGTCCTCACGCTAGTCAGGTCGCACGACATTCCGGCTCACCGCCATTCTTCAACGCGACCCCATGAAAGTCGCCTTGCTTAACGGCACGCCATTGTGGCGCAGGATGTCGTAGGCGGTGGTCACGTGGAAATAAAAATTGGGCATGGCGAGATGCAGCAGATACTGCATGCCCGTCATCGAGAATTCGCGCTGGCCAAGCTTCAACTCGAGCACCCTGTCATCCGAGCCGTCCATATCGGCAGCCGAGAATGTCGCCAGATGGTCGACGGTCTTGGCGATGCGCGCCTGGAGATCGGCAAAGCTCGCCTCGTTGTCTTCGTATTTGGGCACCTCGCGACCGGCAAGCCGCGATGGCGCGCCCTTGGCGTGATCGGTGGCGATCTGTACCTGCCTGGTCAACGCATACATGTCCGGCGCCAGCCTCGACGTCAAAAACACCTGCGGGTCGATCTTGCGGTCAAGCGCATTCTGCTCGGCGATATCCAGCACGTTGGATAGCGCCTTCAACCTGGCCGAAAACACCGGCACGGCCGCTTCGTACATCGATATGGTCACGTGATTCTCCTATCCGGCGGGACGCCGACGGCGGGACCTAACGCCTCCGCGGGCGATTCTTCAAGCGTCACCACGTCGCCGCAATCGGTATGATAGGATTTCGCATCAGGTGGAGATTCCCGATGAGAAGCGCCCTTTTCGCAGCGACCGCCATTTTCTCCTTTACCGTGTCAGGCCAGCCAGTGCTCGCCGCCGATGCGCCCTATGTCGACGACAGGTCGGACGCCGAAGCGGTCATCCGCTCGCTCTATAGCGCCATCAACCGGCAAGAATTCGCGCGCGCCTGGGATTATTTCGGCGACACCAAGCCGGCCAAGGATTTCGACGCCTTCGTAAAGGGCTATGACGGCACCAACGCCGTCGAAGTCAAAACCGGTGCCGTGTCCGAAGACGGTGCTGCCGGCAGCATCTACTACAGCGTTCCGGTCGCCATCCGGGCGACAGCTAAGGACGGCAGCGAAAATGTCTTTGCCGGCTGCTACACGCTGCGCCAGGTCAACGCCTCGATCCAGGAACCGCCATTTCGCCCGATCTTCATCGACAAGGGCGCGCTGAAACCGGCGAAGGCCGATTTCGAGAATGCTGTGCCGGAAAGCTGCGGCGACGGACCGCCGCCGCCGAAGAAGGATGCGGCGCTGGAGCAGGCCAAGGAGGCGTTTGCGGCCACCTATGGCGAACAATGCGACAAGGAGATGCCTGGCGGCGAGCCTTTGGGAGAGCCGGACGCCTACTCCCTCCGCTACAAGGATGCGGGCGCCGCGGCCGACGAGCCCGAACGCGAGACGCGGCTGTTCCGATTCTTCTGCTCCATGGCTGCCTACAATGAGAGTGCCGTCTACTATGTCTACGACGAGGTATCCGGCGTCCGGCAGCTGCAGTTCGCCTCGCCGGAACTCGATATCCACTATGAGAACAACGATAGCGAAGGCAGGGTCGAGGCGATGAACGTCACCGGCTTCCAGACCGACGATCAGTTGGTCAATTCCGAATTTGACGACGCCACCAAGACGATCTCGTCCCTCAACAAGTGGCGCGGCGTCGGCGATGCCTCATCAGCCGGGACATATCTTTTTCGCAACGGCAATTTCTCGCTGGTGCAGTACGATGTCGACGCCTCCTACGACGGCGAGATCAACCCGCAGACGGTGGTGGACTACAACACCGCGCCTTGAAAGCGCGCTTCAAGTTTTTTCTTGATGCATGTCGTTGTCCCAAAACCGCTACACACTTTTGGGCGACATGCATTAGGGCGCCTTCGACAGCATCCAATTGAGCGTGCCGCGCCAGTCGGTCATGCGGATCGGCGTGCCGTGCGTGCCGGTCTCGAAACGAACAAAGCGGGCCGGATAGGTTTTCGATTTGGCCAGGATCGAACGGAAGAAGGCTTCCTGTTTTGCCACCGGAAATACCGGATCCTTGCTGCCGTGGCCGAAGAAGACCGGGACACGGCGCCTAAATCCCGGGCTCGAGAAGAAACTTTCATCCCACAGCGAACCGAGCAGCAGCAACCCGTCGATGCGGCCGCCCATATCCTTGCGGGCAGCAAGCTTCCAGCACAGTGCGCCGCCCATCGAGCCGCAGGCAACGAAGATCTTCGCGCCCGGCGACTGCTGGGCATAATGGCCGATCAGCGCGGCGATCTGGGCCGCCCCGGTGTCGCCGAAATCGGAAAAGTCCGGCGACAGATAGAGGCCGCCATTGCCGGCCATCAGGTTCTTGATGCGGTTGAAATTGCCGCCGAAGGTGAAGTCGTCGACGCCCTGCTTGCGGCTGCCGCCCTGCCCGTGCAGATAGAGCACTATGATGGCAGCACCTTGCGTGCGGCCGACGCCGACGTGGCGGATATTTCCGGCATCGGTCTTCAGCGACAGATCCCGCTGCACGTTACGCACACCGGTGTCGACATACTGCGCCTGCGCGCGGCGCTCCGGCACTTTGTCGCGGGCGTTGATATCGCGCAGCTCGCGATAGTCGACGACTGTATACGCGCCGTTGTTCTTGGATGAGAGCGTGCCCGGATAGGCAAACAGATCATCCTTGAAGGGCTTTAGCGGCAGCGTTTGGCCATGCGCCAAACCCGAAAACAAAAGAAACGTCGAGATCAGAAGGGGTAAACGGAAAGCCATGCCAAAGGCATCGTTTTTCGGCTTCGGTTTGTCAATCCTGCAGCACGCCGCCGGCGCCTTCCAGCGCCTCGCGGGTGTCGACGTCTATCGAAGCCGCCTTGCCGATCTCGACATCGACAACATCGAGCCCCTCGGCCTCGACCAGATGGCGCGCGCCGGTATCGCCTTCGAGATGAGCTATCGCCGCAAACAGCGAGCGCGGCAGCAGCACCGGGTTACCTCGCTTACCCTCATGCGAGGCGCGTACGACCGATTGGCCCTCGGACTTGCGGAATGCGTCAATCAGCCTGTCGACGTCGGCCGACGAGACGCCAGGCATGTCGCCGAGCATGATCATGGCGCCGGCGGCATCGCCGGCAACCCGGGCGATGCCGGCCTTCAGGGACGAAGACAGGCCCTCGGTGAAATCCGGATTATCGGCGAAGGTCACATCCAGGCCCGACAATGCGGCGTGTACGCGTTCGCGCTGATGGCCGGTGACAACGATGATGCCCGAAGCTTTCGAACCGAGCGCGCGCTCGGCGGTGCGGCGCACCAGCGGCTTGGCGTCGAACAGCGCCAGCAGCTTGTTCGGGCCGCCCATGCGGCTGGAGCGACCGGCGGCCAGCAGCACGACATCGACTTTCAACTCGGCCCTGGCCGGCAACGGCTCGCGCGGCTGCGGCCGCGTCGGGATTTCCATCAACAGACCGCCGACACCCATGCCGGCAATATCCTTGGCCGTCACGTCGAGACCGGCAATCAACCTGTCGAGAACCCAGTCGAAGCCGTTCTCCTTGGGGCTGCGGGCGCAGCCGGGCGCACCGATGACGTGCTTGCCGCCAAGTGTGCCGAGCACCAGCAGATTACCGGGATCGACCGGCATGCCGGCGCGGATGATGATGCCGCCGGCCTTCTCGATCGCCGCCGGGACGACGTCGCCAAAATCGCTCATCGCCGAAGCGCCGAAGATCACCACCATGTCGTTGTCGCGCGCCAGCGAGGCCGCAGCTTCCGCAACGGGACCAACTTCATGCGGCGTGCGGCGCTCCGCCGTCAGCCGGCCGCCTGAGCGCGCCAGGCGGGCTTCGGTGACACGCAACGTCTTGTCGAGCACGTTCGGCTTGATACCGGGCAGAACCGTCTGGATGACGCCGACACGCACCGGCTGATAGGCATTCACGGCGAAGATCTCGCTGCCGGCGCAGATCCTTGCCACCGCATCGACCAGCACGGAGTCGACCGCGAAGGGAATGATCTTCACGGTCGCCACCATCTGGCCCTTTTCGACCGGTGCGTGCTGCGCCAGCGTGGCGATGGTGATGGTCGGGTCGACGGCGTTTATGGCGTCGATCATCGCCGCGTCGACAGTGAAGATGCCGCCCGCCTCGGCGTGCAGGTTGACCCGGCCGGTCGCGGCGGGCTTGGCCTCGATGTTGCGATGGATCATGCTTTCGGCGATCTTTTCGGCGGCAGCGTCCTCGCTCAAATCGTCGGGAGCAAGAACAGCCGCGACAACCTCCGAAATCCCTGCCGCCTTGAGCAAAGATACATCATCGGCGCTCAGCCGATGCGCCTTGCGGAAGCGCCGTTCTCCGACCGTGGTGGCATGCGCCAGCACCGCGCCCTCGGCCGTGTCGATCGGGATCGGGCCGAATTTCACGCCGCCGCGTCCGTAGAGCGCCGCGCGTCCTCTTGGACGCGCAAAGGACGCTCTACTACTTTGAATCTACGCATTGTGCTTCTCCAAAATCGATTCCGATCTTTGGGCCGATGCGGAGGCTTCGAGGCCACGCGAGCGAAAGGCCTGGATCGCCTGCGCCAGCACCGCGACGGCGATCTCGGCCGGGCTCGCTGCGCCGATGTCGAGGCCGATCGGCGCGTGAATGCGGGCGATCTGGTCGGCGGTCGCGCCCAATGCCAGCAGGCGCTCGACGCGCTTCGCATGGGTCTTGCGGCTGCCGAGCGCCCCGACATAGAAGCAGTTGGCGTCGAGCGCCGCCTTCAGCGCGAAGTCATCGATCTTCGGGTCATGGGTGACGGCTGCCAACGCCGTATAGCTGTCGAGCGGCTGGCGCTTCAAAACATCCTCGGGCCATTCGGCATGCAGCGCGACATCGGGAAAGCGGTCTGCGGTGGCAAACGCCGTGCGCGGATCGACGATCTCGACGGGAAAGCCGGCGATCTTGGCCATCGGCGCCAGTGCCTGGCTGATATGAACGGCGCCGATCACCAACAGGCGCGGCTGCGGCAGATAGGCGTTGAGGAAGAAAGTTCGGCCCTCCGCCTCGACCGACCCGGAACTGCCTGATCGAAACGCCTTGGAGATCGCAGCGCCCAGATCGCCGGCGACCTGGTCGCCCTCGCGCACGATGCGGTCGCGGCCGTCGCCTAGATCGGTGACCAGGATCGCCGCGCGGCGGGCGCGGCGTTCGGCGTTCAGCGTCTTCAGCGCATAAGGATCCATCGTGCCCGGCCTAACCCAACCGCTCGACATAGACTTTGATGCGGCCTCCGCAGGACAAGCCAACCTGCCAGGCGGTCTCATCGGCGACACCGAACTCCAGCATCTTTGCCTTGCCGCTGTCGATGACATCGATTGCCTCGGTGACCACCGCGCCTTCGACGCAGCCGCCAGAGACGGAGCCGTGGAAGTTGCCTTCCGCGTCGATGACAAGATGGCTGCCGACCGGACGCGGCGCCGAGCCCCAGGTCTCGACCACGGTGGCAATGGCGACATCCTTGCCGTCCTTCATCCAGCCTTCGGCGATGATCAGCGGATCGCGCGCCTCATCGAGATAGATACTGTTTTCCATCACCGTTGCTCCCGGAGAAAACATATGGCTATGCGGCGCTTCACGCGCCACCTTCAATCCATCTGCGTGGGTCGACCAAGCGCGCCGAATTCTTGTCCAGCGACTCGCAGAGATCAGCGAGCGCATCGAGATTGTGTACCGAGCGGAACTCGTCGACATGCGGCAGCATCGCCTTGACACCGCGGGCACGGGCCTCGAAACCGTCGAAGCGCAGCAGCGGGTTCAGCCAGATCAACCGCCGGCAGGATTTGTGCAGGCGCTCCATTTCCTCCGACAGGCCGGCGATGTCGTCGCGCTCCAGCCCGTCGGTGATCAGCAGCACCACCGCGCCCTGGCCCAGCACGCGCCGCGACCACAGCCGGTTGAATTCCGCCAGCGTATCGCCGATGCGGGTGCCGCCCGACCAGTCCATCACCGCAGCCGAGCAATCGGCGAGTGCTGCGTCAGGATCGCGATGGCGCATCTGCCGCGTCAGATTTGTCAGCCTGGTGCCGAAGACAAAGGCATGCACGCGTCGGCGCTTTTCGGTCAGCGCATGCAGGAAATGCAGAAAGATGCGCGTGTACTGGCTCATCGAACCGGAAATATCGGCAAGCACGACCAGCGGCGGGTGAACCTCGCGCGGTGACCGGAATCTTGGCAGGATCAGTTCGCCGCCTGTCCGCGCGGCCGAGCGCATCATGGCGCGCGGATCGATACGTCGGCCATGCGCGTCGGATTTGAAACGCCGTGTCCTGACCATGTCGAAGGGCAGCCGCAACGCGGTGATCGCCTTCTTGGCGTCGGCCATCTCGGCGGCGTTCATCTGGGCAAAGTCCTTGCCCCTCAGCACCTCGTTGCCGGAACATGTGAAGCGGGCATCGACCTCGATCTCGGGGATTTCTTGCGCCGGCTGGTTCTTCTGGTGGCCCTCGAACATTGCCTGGCTGACGCGGTTTTCCGCAGCACGCGGCTTCTGCTTCTCTCTGATATCAGGCGCCACCGGAGAAAAAATCGCCAGCATCTTTTCGATCAGCTCGTGCGATTTCCAGAACAGCCGGAACGTCTCGTCAAAGGTTGGGTGGTCCTCGTGCCGCGAGACGAGGACAGCGTGCAGCGTCCAGTAGAAATCGTCGCGGGAACCGATGCCGGCGGCCAGCACCGCCTCGATCGCGTCCTTGACCGAGGCCGGGCCGACCCGCATGCCGGCCTTGCGCAAGGTGCGGGCGAAATACACGATGTTGTCGGCGATCCGCCCGTCCGGCGTGGCCTCTTTCGGTTCGCGACGCGGCGTTGCCATCGCCCTACTCCGCCGCCGAAAGCTCGGCCTTCACCTCGTTGAGGATGCGCCGGCCTTCGCCCTGTTCTACACGGGCAATGTCGTCCTGGTATTTCAACAGCACGCCGATCGTGTCGGAAACGGTTTCCGGATCGAGCGCCACCTTGTCGAGTTCGGTCAGCGCGCCGGCCCAGTCGATGGTCTCGGCAACCCCCGGCACCTTGAACAGCTCGATCTGGCGCAGCTTCTGGATGAACGAAACCACCTCTGCCGACAGCCGGCTGTTGGCCTGCGGTACTTTCCTACGCACGATCTCCAGTTCGCGCTCGGCATTCGGATAATCGACCCAGTGATAGAGGCAGCGCCGCTTCAGCGCGTCGTGGATCTCGCGGGTGCGGTTGGTGGTGATGATGACGATCGGCGGCTCCTCGGCCTTGATCGTGCCGAGTTCGGGAACAGTCACCTGGAAATCGGAGAGGATTTCGAGCAGGAACGCCTCGAAGGCCTCGTCAGTGCGGTCTAGCTCGTCGATAAGGAAGACCGGGGCGCCGCCCGCCTTGCCGGTCAGCGCGTCGAGCACCGGGCGGCGGATCAGGTACTTTTCGGAAAAAACGTTACGCTCCATGTCGGAGCGGTCGACCTTGCCGGCCGCCTCCTCCATGCGGATCTCGATCATCTGCGCGGCGTAATTCCACTCGTAGACGGCGGAGGAGACGTCCAGGCCTTCATAGCATTGCAGGCGGATCAGCCGGCGGCCAAGCGCTTGCGCCAGCACCTTGGCGATCTCGGTCTTGCCGACGCCGGCCTCGCCCTCGAGAAACAGCGGCCGCCTCATGCGCAGCGATAAGAACAGGACGGTCGCCAAAGACCGGTCCGCCACATAGTCCGCGCCGGTCAGCAGATCGAGCGTCTCGTCGATCGTCGCCGGCGCGGGGCGCGATTTCAACTCGGTCATTCTCTCTCCGTGGGTGCAGCCATCCAGAGCCTCTACAGAGCGTGATAGCCGCGGTCGTGATAGATCAGCGGCCGCAAATTATCGCCGGTGCGCAGGCCTGTCACCTTGCCAAAAAGCACACGGTGGGTGGCCAGATCCTTGGTGTCGATCAGTTCACAGTCGAACACGGCGAGCGCGCCCTTCAGCGTCGGCGCACCGGTCGAGATCACGTCCCAATCGCCCAACGCGAAACGTTCCCCGACAGGCAGGCCGGTGAGACCGGAAAAGCCGACCGACAGCGCCTCCTGGTCCGAAGCCAGCGTGTTCAAGGCGAACTTGCCGTTCTTCACGAACGGCTCGTTCTTGGGATTTTCGCGATTGAGACAAACCAGGATGGTCGGCGGCGTGTCCGAGACCGAACAGGCTGCAATCACGGTCGCACCGCGCCGGCCGGCGGGGCCATCGGTGGTAACCACATGGACGTGGCCGGCAAAATGGCTCATCGCGTCGCGATAGGCCTGCGGCCCTATGTCGTTCTTCTTCAGCACCGGCGATTTCCATTGGTTTGAAGCGAGGTGAACCCAGCGTTATATATGGCGGCATATTGCATGCCACAAGCGAAGTGGTTGACATGCATCCTGAATTTCGCGTGTTGCGTGAAAGCTGACCAGCCTTTAGGTCTTGGCAGGAAGTGGCGCCGGCAACACGCGACCGGCGCGGAGGAATTCTTCGCACGCATGCGACCCCGGACAATAGGCACGACAACGACAATAGCGGTGCTGGCCTGGCTGTCTCTCGCCGGCGATGCGAACGCTGAGAAGCTGCTGGTCGGTGTCGCAGCACCACTGTCGGGGCCCTCGGCGATCCTCGGCAGGCAGATCGAGGCGGGTGCTGGCCTGGCAGCGGAAGCGAACGATGCCCAGCTCAAGGTTGTCGATGACGCATGTACGGCCGATGGTGGGGCTGCCGCAGCGAGAGAATTCGTTGCGGCGAAAGTCGGCGCGGTCGTCGGCTTCCTCTGCACCGAGGCGATCGAGGCGGCACTGCCGATCCTGAAGGACGCCAACATACCGGTCATCACCGTCGGCGTGCGCACCGAAAGTCTGACCGACCGGCGCGCCAAGACCGGTTGGCCGATCTTTCGGCTTGGGCCGCGCGGCGATGACGAGCGCAACGCCGTCGCCTCCAATCTGACCCGCCGCTGGCAGAACGAACTGTTCGCCATCGTCGACGACGGTACGATTTACGGCCGCGAAATCGCTGAGACGCTTCGGGCGGCAGCCGATCAGGCGGCGCTGAAACCGGTGTTCGTCGACACATTCCGGCCTCAGCTCGACAACCAGATCGGGCTGGTCGGGCGGCTGAGGAAAGCCGGCGCAACGCATGTGTTCGCCGGGGGCGACGGCGAAGACATCGCCATCATGGGCCGCGACGCCGGCCAGCTCGATGCCGGCATCACCTTTGCCGGCGGCGAGGCGCTCCGCACCCCGCCCGGCGACGTGCCTTATGCCACGGGCACGCTGATGATCGCACCGCCCGAATGGGATGATGTCGCCGCCCCCAAGGTGCTCGACAGCTTTGCCGCGCAAAAGATCGTGCCGGAGGGTTACATGCTGCCGGCCTATGCGGCGGTCGAGATCGCCGAGGCGGCGACGGCCCTGGCGGAAACCTCCGGCAATCCACTGGCCGATGCGCTCACCGCGCGCGACTTCAGCACCGCGATCGGACCGATCCGCTTTGACGGCAAGGGCGACTTGACCGAAAACCTCTATCGGGTCTTCCGTTTCAACGGCGCAAATTTCGCGCCGGCGGAGGCCAAATGATGTTTCGGACAGGGCCGCGCAATCTCATCACCGATGTCGCCGGCCTGCGCGTCGGCAACGCTTCCGATGTGAGGCTGAGGTCCGGGGTGACCACCATCGTCTGCGACGTACCTGCGGTGGCCGGTGTCCAGATCCTGGGCGGTGCGCCGGGCACCCGCGAGACCGACCTGCTCGAGCCGCACAATTCGATCGAGGCGATCCATGCTGTGGTGCTTTCGGGTGGTTCGGCCTTCGGTCTCGACGCCGCCTCCGGCGTACAGGCGGCACTGCGTGAAAGGGGCATCGGTGTCGAGGTCGGCGGCTTTCGCGTGCCGATCGTGCCGGCGGCGATCCTGTTCGACCTGCGCAATGGCGGCGACAAGGATTGGGGCCGCTATCCGCCCTACCGCGATCTCGGCTATGAGGCGGCACAGGCTGTCGGCCTCGACTTTGCGCTGGGCACGGTCGGCGCGGGCACCGGTGCGTTGAGTTCCGGCCTCAAGGGCGGCCTCGGCTCGGCCTCGACGGTGCTCGACAGCGGCGTCACCATCGGTGCGCTCGCCGCCGTCAATCCGACCGGCTCGGTGACGATCGCCCAAACCCGCCACTTCTGGGCGGCGCCCTTCGAGATCGGCGGCGAGTTCGGCGGGCTTGGTTATCCCTCGCCTATGCCGGAGAACGCGAAAACGATCCTGCTGAAGTTTCGCGACAAGCGTATCGGGAAACGGACGGAGGTCGGCGGCAACACGACCATCGCCGTCATCGCCACGGACGCCGTCCTCACCAAGGCCGCCGCCAAACGCCTGGCGATATCAGCGCATGACGGCTTCGTGCGCGCCATTTGGCCAACACACACGCCGGCCGACGGCGATCTGGTTTTCGCGCTGGCGACCGGCGAGAGCGGCATCGAGCTCGCGCCCAACGACGCCATCGAGCTTTACGCCGCGGCCGGCGCCACCATGGCGCGCGCCATCAGCCGTGGCGTCTTTGCCGCGACGCCAGCCGACGGCGACCTGTTTCCGGTCTGGTCGTCGCGCTGAATGCCGTAATCAAATGGACCGTAATCAAATGTCGTGATCAGGTGGGGTCGGATTTTTCCTCCTCGAATGTGACCGCAACATCCGAATTTGCCGACAGCCGCACTTTCTGGCCCTCGACTTCGGCTACGAGGCTGAGCGGGATATAGTGGTGATGCCCCCTGTGAGCGCCCTCGCCGCTGTCGCGCTTGGTCAGCTTGATTCGTTGTCCCTCAACTTTGTCGACGGTGCCGACATGGACGCCGTCGGCGCCGATCACTTCCATATGTTCGCGAATGCTGGCTGCACCGGTCATTGTGGGTTCTCCATTTGAAGCTGCCGACATAAACAAATGAGAACGCGATTGGATGCATCGGCTTGTGTCTCAGAGGCGCGACGTTTTGACGACGTCGTGATAGTGATCGAAACAACGCCGGCTGCTCAAACGGAAATCCGATGCAAATCCTTGTCCTGTTTGCCGTTTCCCTCCTCGCCCAGTTTGCAACTTCGCTCGACGCGCATGCCGGCGATGTCGCCGAGCTTGAAATCCTTGGCTTCACTAGTGATGGCGGCGCCTTCGCCTTCGAGGAGTATGGCGTCCAGGACGGATCGGGATTTCCCTATGCCAATCGCTATTACATCAACACAGCCGACGACAGTTTTCTCAAGGGCACACCGATCAGAGTGCGGCTTGACGACGAGAACGCAACGCTTGACGCAGCGCGCCTTGCAGCCCGGCAGAAAGGCGAAGCCATTATCAAGCAGGCGGAATTGACCGCGAATCGCGGCATCTCGGCCGGCTTCAACCCGGTGACCGAACTTTCGGCCGATCCGTTCCGCATGGTAGTCAACCCGCAACCGATCTTTTCGCCGGTCGATGATCCGCTCGAGTTCCGGCTCGACGAGATCGGTATGAACGATACCGAAAACTGCCAGAGCCTGGGCGAGATCAACGGCTTTCGCTTGCTGCGCATCGAAGCGAAAGACGGCGGCAAGACTGAGCTTCTGCACGAGGACAAGTCGATCCCCAAAAGCAGAGGCTGCCCGAACGGCTATCGGATCGGCGCGGTGCAGACATTTTCCTTGCAAAGCCTCAGCGCCTATGCCGTGCTGATCGCGGTGCGCCAGTACGGCTTCGAAGGGCCGGACTATCGCTGGATCGCGGTGACCGGCCGGCTGTGACGCCGCTCCCCGCCTTACACAACCGCCTGGATCGTATCCGCAACGCTTTGCCATCGCCGGGCGTCGCGGTTTGCGGCGCCCTGCCGTGGGCCGCAGCGATGGGCGCCAGCGCGCTTGTCAATCTGCTGTTGGACGACTGGGAGACCCCGGCAAAGATCCGCTTCGTCTCGCTGCTCTATGCGGCCGGCGGTGCGCTCGCCTTTCCGGTTGGCCTGTTCCTGGCGCGGCTCGTCTCGCTCGGACGGCATTGGCAAGTTGCCTTGGCGGCCGCGTTTGTCTGCCTTCTTGCCGCCACGATCGGCTTCACTGGCGGGCTCTTTGCGCTGCAATACCGTTCCTACTATGCCCAGTGGCATGAACCTGCACTGACCATCGCCTGGTCCATCCAGTTCGTGCACACAATGGCGACGGCGTTCTATCAATTCATCGTTCTGGGCATTCGGCTTTATTTTCCGCTCGGTTTCATCGCGCTGGCTCTCGCCAGCATCTGGTTTGCGCGGCAGCAGCGTTGAGGATTTTGTCTGTCTCTGTTAGGACGCGGGCGAACGCCCTCGCAAGTCAGGACTGACGGATGATCCCTCGCTACTCCCGGCCGGAAATGGTGGCCATCTGGTCGCCTGAAACCCGATTCCGCATCTGGTTCGAGATTGAGGCCTACGCTTGCGATGCACTGGCCGAGCTCGGCGTCATCCCGAAGGAGGCCGCCAAAACCATCTGGGAAAAGGGCGGTGCCGCGAAGTTCGACGTCGATGCCATCGACGAGATCGAGCGTGTCACCAAGCACGACGTCATCGCCTTCCTCACTCATCTTAGTGAATTCGTCGGGCCGGATGCCCGCTTCATCCATCAGGGCATGACCTCCTCGGACGTTCTCGACACCTGCTTTGCCGTGCAGCTCACCCGCGCCAGCGACATCCTTCTGGCCGACATCGACGGTCTGCTTGCGGCGCTCAAGCGTCGCGCTTTCGAACACAAGGACACAATCACCATCGGCCGCAGCCACGGCATCCATGCCGAGCCGACCACCTTCGGCGTCAAGCTGGCGCAGGCCTATGCCGAATTCTCGCGCTGCCGCGAGCGGCTGGTGCACGCGCGTGAGGATATTGCGACGTGCGCCATATCAGGTGCTGTCGGCACTTTCGCCAACATCGATCCCTATGTCGAAGAGCATGTGGCGAAGAAACTTGGATTGAAGCCGGAGCCGGTGTCGACGCAGGTGATCCCGCGCGACCGCCACGCGATGTTCTTCGCGACACTCGGTGTCATCGCATCGTCGATCGAACGGCTGGCGATCGAGATCCGCCATCTGCAGCGCACCGAGGTGCTGGAGGCGGAAGAGTATTTTTCGCCCGGACAGAAAGGCTCGTCGGCGATGCCGCACAAGCGTAACCCGGTGCTTGCCGAAAACCTCACCGGGCTTGCGCGCATGGTGCGTTCCTTCGCGCTACCGGCGATGGAGAACGTGGCGCTCTGGCACGAGCGCGATATCTCGCATTCGTCGGTCGAGCGCATGATCGGCCCGGATGCGACCGTGACGCTCGATTTTGCGCTGTCGCGGCTGACCAGTGTCATCGACAGATTGCTCGTCTATCCCGACAACATGCTGAAGAACATGAACAAGTTCCGCGGCCTCGTGCATTCGCAGCGTGTGCTACTGGCGCTGACCCAGGCCGGTGTCAGCCGTGAGGACGCCTACCGGCTGGTGCAGAGAAACGCCATGAAAGTGTGGGAGCAGAGTGCTGATTTCCTTGACGAACTTTTGGCTGACAAAGAGGTCACCGCAGCCTTGCCCGAAGCCGAGATCCGCGAGAAATTCGACTTGGACTATCATACCAAACAAGTCGACACGATCTTCAAGCGCGTGTTCGGAGAAGCGTGATGATTTCGGCGGCCGGAGATTTCGATTTTCTCGCCCTGCCGGGCCGCGGCAATTCCGGGCCAGATCACTGGATGTCGCATTGGTGCCGGGCGTTCCCCAATTCTAGCCGCGTGCTGCAGGCCGAATGGGACAGGCCCAACCCTGAGGACTGGATCGGCCGGGTGGACGCAGCGATTGCCGCAGCACCTCGGCGCGTGGTGCTGCTTGCGCACTCGCTGGCGGTGGCGACGGCAGTGAAGTGGGCGGCCGGCGCCAGCGAAAGCCAACTCAACAAGGTTGCGGGCGCATTGCTGGTTGCCGCAACCAATGTCGAGAATCCTGATCCTTCCTTCGACCTTGTTCGTCCATTTGCGCCGATGCCGCTGAAACGCTTGCCATTTCCGACCTTGGTGGTGGCAAGCCGCACCGATCCGCGCGTCACCTTCGACCAGGCAACGGCCTTCGCCGCTGCCTGGGGCGCGGACCTCGCCGATGCCGGCGATCTCGGCCATATGGGAAACGAGACCCACCTCGGCCTTTGGCCGGCGGGCCTGCTCATGCTCGGCCGCCTGCTGGAAAAGGCCCGGCTCTAACAGGCTTCCGAAACGCTCAGGCCTTGCCGGGAACGGTCCTGATCACCGTGCCCCATGGATCCTCGCGGGTCGTTGCATCGGTCACGTTGTCCGAACGCATTTCGACCCAGGCCAGGCCGGACCGGGACGGATCGCGACGACCGGCGCCGGCGCTCTGCCACGCATTGGCGCCGATGTGGTGGTGGTAGCCGCCTGACGACAGGAACACCGCCGCACCGCCATATTTCGCCACCGTATCGAAGCCGAACTCCTGGTGCCACCACGTCTCAGCATCTTCCGGCCGACCGACGCGCAGGTGGACGTGGCCGATGATGCTGTTGTCCGGCATGCCCTGCCAGCCGGCATCGCCGGCCGGCACTTCTGCGACGACAGAGGGGATATTCATCCGTTCGGTCGCCATCGCCACCTTGTCGCCATTCCATTTCCAGTCCTCATGGCGGCGGTCGGCATAGATTTCGATACCGTTGCCTTCCGGGTCGGTCAGGTAAAGCGCCTCGCTGACCAGATGGTCCGACGCGCCTTCGATGTCGATCTTGTTGGCGATGGCATGATTGATCCAGCGACCGAGATCAGCCCGGCTGGGCAGCAGGAAAGCCGTGTGGAAGAGGCCGGCGCTGCGCGGATCGTCGGGTTTCGCCGCTGCATCCGCCTCAATGTCGAGCAAGGGACGATTGGCGGCGCCGAGCGTGATCGCGCCGCCGGCGCGGCTCAGTTCCCGCAGACCGACGGCGTTGCGATAGTAAGCGGCCAGGCTTTCGGCATTTCGCGCGCGCAACCCGACGCGGGCAACGCTGACCGGGGTCGTGGCGGCAAAAGGCAGTTCGCTCATCAAAATCTCCGTTCGGGCGGCCCTCGACGAGATCCCCAAAGCCAGGACCCCTGTGCCACCGATCATTGTACGTCGTGTCAGTCCCAAAATCCTGGTTTCCTTACACGACTGTTTCTTTTCCTGACGACAGATCGTCGATCGCGATCGTTCACACAAGGCGGCAAGAAGCGAACATGGTGTTCACAATTGTGGGCAATCGCACCGATAATCGCGGTTGCACGAAACCGTGTCGCTCGCTACATGCGCGCCATGAAAGTCAGGGATGCAGACATTCTCATCGTGCCGGGCTACACCAATTCCGGCCCCGACCATTGGCAGAGCCGCTGGCAGTCGAAATTGTCGACGGCGCGCCGTGTCGAGCAGGCGGAATGGTCGAAGCCGGTGCGCGAAGACTGGACGGCGAGCGTGGCGAAGGCGGTCAACGAGGCCGAACGGCCGGTCGTTTTCGTCGCGCATTCGCTGGGCGTCGCCGCCGTAGTCCAGGCAATGCCGCAGTTCCAGCGCCGGGTCGCCGGAGCCTTCTTCGTGGCGCCGCCCGACGTCGCCAATCCTAGGATAAAACCAAGGCACCTGATGACCTTCGGTCCCTATCCGCGCGAGCCGCTGGCATTTCCTTCGGTGGTGATCGCCAGCCGCAACGACCCGTTCTGCACGTTCGAGGTGGCCGAGGACATTGCCGGCGCCTGGGGCTCACTGTTCATCGATGCCGGCGATGCCGGCCATCTCAATGCCGATTCCGGCTTCGGGCCGTGGCCCGAAGGATCGATGACGTTCGCCAAGTTCCTGACGGATCTTTAGTGCATGTCGCCCAAAAATGCGCAGCGGTTTTGGGACAACGACATGCATAAAACAAGGATTAAGCGCGTTGCATCCCTTCAACGCGACGCGCTTTAGGACCCGATCGAGTCCTTGACGCTCTTCAGCAGGGTTTTTGCCCCCAGACCGATCAGCGCGTGCTCGGAGCCCATCGCCAGCAGCCGATAGCCCATCGACACCACACGGCCGGCGATGGCCGGCTCGACGACGTAGATTGCGGCATGCTTGCCGGCCTTGCGTGTCCGCTCGGCGATCGAGGCAACGGTTTCCATCATGCTTTCGAGCGTCGAGTTGACGGCGGCGCCGTTCGACCAGGCAATCGAGAAATCCGAGGGGCCGAGGAAGATGCCATCGATACCCTGCGTGTCGAGGATGCCGTCGAGCGCATCGAGGGCGGCGTGCGTTTCGACCATGGCGAAGGCCATGGTGCGCTCGTTGCTGTCGCGCAGCCAGTCGGCATAGTCGCCCTTGCCATGACGCGGAAAGGCATAAGTCGGGCCCCAGGAGCGCTCGCCGAGTGGCGGGTACTTCATGGCGGCGGCAAACAGCCGCGCGTCCGCCACCGAATTCACCATCGGCGCAATCACCGCCTCGGCGCCGAAATCGAGCGCGCGGCTGGCCATGTCGAAGCGGCCGACCGGAATGCGCACCAGCGCCGGTTTGTTGGCGGCCAGCACCGGCCCAAGGCCGCGCAGCACGCTGTCCTCGTGATGTCCGCCATGCTGCATATCGAGGGTGACGGCATCGAAACCCTGTCTGGCAAGAATCTCGACCGTCAGGGCATCAGGCACGCCGGACCATGCGGTGCACAACGTTTCATCGGCCGCAAGGCGTGACTTGAGGGACATTGGCGCCTTCCTTAATCGCTCTCGCATCGGCCCAAAATCGGCAAGCCCGACGCGAGGAGTCATGTTTGAGAGCGTACTTTGTGCGTCCGAATGGATGCATGTCGCTCTAATGCAGTTCAGCCGGAAACAGCTGCAAAGGCAAAGAAAAACCGCCCGGAGAGACTGGGCGGTCGATTGGTCCAGCGTATCGATTGGCTCAGAGCAAGGGATCAGGTGTTCTTGATCTGCTCGATCGCCTGCGCCATCAGATCGTCCATGGTGCGGCGAATCTGATGGTCCGACTGGACGACCCCGGCCTCGTCGAAATCCTTGCGTATCTTGCGGAACACGTCGTGATCGCCGGCTTCCTCGATGTCGGCGAGGACCACCTGCTTGGCATAGGCTTCGGCGTCGGCCCCGGCCTTGCCGAGCTTTTCGGCGGCCCACAGGCCGAGCGCCTTGTTGCGGCGGGCCGCGGCCTTGAACCGGAGCTCCTCGTCGATTGCGAACTTGCGCTCGAAGCCCTCCTCGCGATCTTTCATGCTGCTCATGGCATCCCTCCGGTCAAATCCGATTCGTTGGCAGTTGGAATATTTGTATTGCCGCAGCACAAACCAAAAGCCCGCGGGCCGGTCAATATGGTATGTCACTTGCTGCGCTGCGGCATTTCATTCCCGAAAGCGGTTGATTGAAAGGATTTGCCGATTGAGCAAACAGTGCGATTGGGATAGACACCGGCATTGAACCCCTACCGTTGCCGCACTAATTTAGGCAGACGGACAGGAACTGGCCGCTTGCCGCCTGCCCGGAAATCCAGAGAAAAGATCAGATGAAAAATCGCCGCCGCATTTATGAAGGCAAGGCCAAGATCCTCTATGAGGGCCCTGAGCCGGGAACACTGATCCAGTTCTTCAAGGACGACGCGACCGCTTTCAACAAGAAGAAGCACGAAATCGTCGATGGCAAGGGCGTGCTCAACAACCGCATTTCCGAGCACATCTTCAACCATCTCAACCGGATGGGCATTCCGACTCACTTCATCCGCCGGCTCAACATGCGCGAGCAGCTGATCAAGGAAGTCGAGATCCTCCCGCTCGAAGTGGTGGTGCGCAATGTCGCCGCCGGTTCGCTGGCCAAGCGTCTTGGCATCGAGGAAGGCACCGTGCTGCCGCGCTCGATCATCGAATTCTATTACAAGGCCGACGCGCTCGACGACCCGATGGTGTCTGAAGAGCACATCACCGCTTTTGGCTGGGCGAGCCCGCAGGAGATCGACGACGTCATGGCGCTGGCCATCCGTGTCAACGATTTCCTCTCCGGCTTGTTCATGGGCGTCGGCATCCAGCTCGTCGACTTCAAGATCGAGTGCGGCCGCCTGTTCGAGGGCGACATGATGCGCATCGTCGTTGCCGACGAGATCTCGCCGGACTCCTGCCGTCTGTGGGACGTGGCGACCCAGGACAAGCTCGACAAGGACCGTTTCCGCCGCGACATGGGAGGGCTGGTCGAAGCCTATCAAGAAGTCGCCCGCCGCCTCGGCATCATGAACGAAAACGAGCCGCCGCGTCCCGCCGGACCAGTGCTCGTCGCCTCTACCGATGGCGTCAAAGGCAAGCCGCACTGAGATTCTTTGCCGCTCAACACTTCGAACAGGAGCATGTCCAGCGTGATCAAGGCCCGCATTACCGTAACCCTCAAGAATGGCGTGCTCGACCCGCAAGGCAAGGCGATCGAGCATGCGCTGTCCGGGATGGGCTTTGACGGCGTCGGCCAGGTGCGGCAGGGCAAGGTTTTCGACGTCGAGCTCTCCGAGAGCGACAAGGCCAAGGCGGAGGCCGATCTCAAGGCGATGTGCGACAAGCTTCTGGCGAATACGGTGATCGAGAATTACGCAGTGGAGATCGCCTGAGGTGAAATCAGCCGTCGTTCTTCTGCCTGGCCTCAACCGCGACCGCGACATGATCGCGGCGCTGACCAAGATTTCGGGAACGCCACCGGTCACCGTTTGGCAGACCGACAGCGAAATCCCCGATGTCGATCTGATCACCATCCCCGGCGGCTTTTCCTTCGGCGACTATCTGCGCTGCGGCGCCATTGCGGCGCGTATGCCGGTGATGCGGGCGGTCGCCGAAAAGGCAGCCAAAGGCGTGATGGTCATCGGGGTCTGCAACGGATTCCAGATCCTGGTAGAGGCCGGCCTGCTGCCGGGCGCCTTGATGCGCAACACCTCGCTGAAATTCGTCTGCCGGCAAGTCAAGCTGCAGATCGCCAACGCCAACACGATGTTCACCCGTCGCTATCAGCCGGGTCAGATCATCCGCTCGCCGGTGGCGCATCACGACGGCAATTACTTTGCCGACGCCGAGACGCTTCGCAGGCTCGAAGGCGAAGGGCAGGTCGTGTTCCGCTATGCCGAAGGCACCAACCCCAACGGCTCGATCAACGACATTGCCGGCATCATCAACGGCCAGGGCAACGTGCTTGGCCTGATGCCGCATCCCGAGAACCTGATCGAAGCAGCGCATGGCGGCAGCGACGGCCGGGCGCTGTTCGAAAGTGCCCTCGGCATCGCCGCTTGATATCCTCAGCGCTCATACCTTTTCCCAACTCGAAATAGGCGCCGCCTGACCATGAGACAGACGATTGCCCGCCTCGCTCTCGTCGCCACCGCCGGCCTTGTGCTCGCCTCCTGCCAATCGAAGCCGAAGAGCGCACCGGCGCCTTCGGGCAAGAGTGCGGCGCTGCTTGCCATGGAACAGGTGGCGATCGCCGCTCACAAATGCTGGATCGCCAGCAAGGATCCCGCCTTCAGGCCCTATCAGATGGCCAATGAGCTGAATTCGTTCACCGGCACGCCGCGCTTCCTGTTGGTCCCAGCCAAGCATTATGGCGCAAAGCCGTTGCTGGTCGTGCAGGCGCAAGGCAATTCACGCCGGGTGGACGTGTACGGTCCGCTGATGGCCGAACCGCTCGGTGCGCGCATCGGCTCGGACATCGCCCGTTGGCAGACAGGCAACCCGGCCTGCGGTGTGGCTGCGTAGCGTGCCATCGACGCCGGAATGGTGATGCAGATTTGCAGGACGAGCGTGGCCAGGCCTATGACCAAACCGGCGATTTGCAGGAAGCGGCCATGACGGCCTAATGCACTGGCGCGCCGATATCAGGCGAAGAGTCCTAACGGCGCCGCCGGCGTCGCCGTCTCGGCGCTCGGCATCACCGGGCTTTTTCTGGTGCTGTGCATAGTCGCCGTACTTGCAGACCGCGGCGTCTCACGGATGAGGAGCCACGGTAACGATCAAGGCACGAAAAGGCGTCCTAAGACCGCGTCTTCTTAAGGATGCACACAAGCTTGATGCATCTTTCAGTCCCAGAACCGCCTCAGACCCTCTCGGTGGGCCTCGCAGCGCGAGATGCCGATATCCTTGAGCTGATCGTCGGTCATCTCCAGCAATGCCAGCCGGCTTCGCCGGCGATCCAGCAGGCTGCCGATCCGGCTCGCGAGTGACCTGACCGTGCGCACCAGGCGACGGACATAACCTTGCCGGCCCGACGGACCGACTCCGAGCAATTCAGCTCTCGTGTAACGGATTGTATCGATTGCAGCCATTTTCTTGCTACCAGAATTCGAGATTGTACCCTTTTGTTGCGCAATCCATATGTATTGACTCTCAATTCGGTGCAATATAGAAAATTGTCACCATGACAAATTGGCTACCCGACCTTACGTCCGGCTCCGGACCCCTCTACCAGCGGCTTGCAGATTCCATTGAAACCGACATCGACCGCGGCGTTATCGATGCGGGGGCAAAACTGCCGCCGCAACGCGACCTGGCTTATGACATCGGAACAACTGTCGGCACGGTCGGTCGGGCCTACCAATTGTTGCGCGAACGGGGGCTGGTGAGCGGCGAAGTCGGGCGCGGAACCTATGTTCTGGGCCGGCATGAGACCAAGACCGATCTGCTGGCATCCGACCCACATGTGGAAGGCACGCGCTATATCGATGCGCCTCGCGGTAAGTTGCGCTTCGACAGCACGGCTGCGCCGGATATTGGCCAGGGCGCCATTGTCGCCGATGTGCTCTCGCGCACGGCGCAGGACCATCGGTATGAGATTTCAAGCTATACGCGGGATTTTCCGGACCGCTGGTTCGAGGCCGGTTGCAGCTGGCTCTCGCGAAATTCGTTTCGCCCGAGCCCTGACGGCATCGTACCGACGCTCGGCACCCATGCGGCGGTTATGGCGGCGATTGCCGCGCTCACCACGCCTGGCGACTATATCGTCTTCGAGCACCTCACCTATTCGCAGATTTCACGCAGCGCCGGCCTGATCGGCCGCCGGACCGCGCTGGTGACGTCTGACGACGAAGGACTAGACCCAGAGGATTTCGAGCGCGTCTGCGCGCAAAAACATCCGAAAATGATGTTCCTGATGCCGACGGCCAAGAACCCCACACTGGTGACGCTGTCGGCAACACGCCGCGAGGCGATCGCGCGCGTCGCGCGCGAATACAATGTCATCCTGATCGAGGACGATCTCTATGGCGATCTGACCGACGACCCGACCCCGCTATTGGCCGAATATGCCCCCGAACGGACCATCGTTGCCGGGGGCCTGTCGAAATCCGTCGCGGCTGGTGTTCGCGGCGGCTGGCTCGCCTGTCCACCGGCCTATCGCCACCGGATCCGGGTCGCTCACAAGATGCTGACGGGTGGCCTCCCCTTCCTGCTGGCGGAAGTGTGTAGCCGGCTGGTTCTGTCCGGCCAGGCCAGCGAGATGCGCAATCGCAGCATCGTCGAGATCAACGCGCGCATCGCGATCGTGCGCGAGACGCTGGCCGGGTTCGACTTCAAGGCAGTGGACAATGTGCCCTTTGTCTGGCTCACCCTGCCTGATCCATGGCTTTCCGGCACCTTCAAGAATGCCTGTCTCGAACATGGCGTGCTCATCGATGATGAGGACGAGTTCAAGGCGGGACGTTCCGAGCAGGTTTTCCACGGCGTGCGTTTTGGCGTTTCGCAGCCGAGTCGGCGAGAGGACATCGCGGGCGGCGTCGGCGTGATAAGGCGGCTTCTCGACGAGGGCCGCGCCGGATACGACAGTTTCTCCTGAACCGGCTTGAAACCGGCGGGTCGAGTGGGCTTTCCATCGTTTTTCGTCGCTTGATGGGTGTATCGGCCTTCGCGCTTGCGATAAGAGGGGACTCGATCCAAGGATATAAATTGCCGCCCATGACCATTTCCAATTCCGTGCCGATCACTCCGGAACTCATTGCCGCGCACGGGCTGAAGCCCGACGAGTATCAACGCATCCTCGACCTGGTCGGGCGCGAGCCGAGCTTTACCGAGCTTGGCATCTTCTCGGCGATGTGGAACGAGCATTGTTCCTATAAATCCTCGAAGAAGTGGCTGCGCACGCTGCCGACCACAGGACCGCAGGTCATCCAGGGACCGGGTGAGAATGCCGGCGTGGTCGACATCGGCGACGGCGACTGCGTCGTCTTCAAGATGGAGAGCCACAACCACCCCTCCTACATCGAGCCCTATCAGGGGGCGGCGACCGGCGTCGGCGGCATCCTGCGCGATGTCTTCACCATGGGCGCGCGGCCGATCGCGGCGATGAACGCGCTGCGCTTCGGTGCGCCGGACCATCCCAAGACCAAACACCTCGTTGCCGGCGTCGTTTCCGGCGTCGGCGGCTACGGCAATTCCTTCGGCGTGCCGACGGTCGGCGGTGAGGTCAATTTCGACGCGCGCTACAATGGCAACATCCTGGTCAACGCCTTCGCGGCGGGGCTCGCCAAGACCGATGCGATCTTTCTGTCGGAGGCGAAGGGCGTCGGTCTGCCGGTCGTCTATCTCGGCGCCAAGACCGGCCGCGACGGTGTCGGCGGCGCAACCATGGCCTCGGCCGAATTCGACGACAAGATCGACGAGAAGCGGCCCACCGTTCAGGTCGGCGACCCGTTCACCGAAAAATGCCTGCTCGAAGCCTGCCTCGAGCTGATGGCGTCCGGTGCCGTCATCGCCATCCAGGACATGGGGGCTGCCGGTCTCACCTGCTCGGCGGTCGAGATGGGCGCCAAGGGCGACCTCGGCATCGAGCTCGACCTCGACAAGGTGCCGGTGCGCGAGGAGCGCATGAGCGCCTATGAGATGATGCTGTCGGAGAGCCAGGAGCGTATGCTGATGGTGCTGCGCCCCGAAAAGGAAAAGGAAGCCGAGGGGATCTTCCACAAATGGGGCCTCGACTTCGCCATCGTCGGCAAGACCACCGACGATCTGCGCTTTCGCGTGCTGCATCAGGGCGACGAAGTCGCCAATCTGCCGATCAAAGACCTTGGCGACCAGGCGCCGGAATATGACCGTCCCTGGGCCGAGCCGAAGAAGCCGGCGCCCCTGGCTGCCAGCGATGCCCCACAAGCGGACATCGCCGAGGCTTTGTTGAAACTGCTCGGCGGACCCGACCTTTCATCGCGCCGCTGGGTATGGGAGCAGTACGACACGCTGATTCAGGGCAATTCGCTGCAGCTTCCGGGCGGCGATGCCGGCGTGGTGCGCGTCGAAGGTCATCCGACCAAAGCGCTCGCCTTCTCGTCCGACGTGACGCCGCGCTATTGCGAGGCCGACCCTTACGAGGGTGGCAAGCAGGCGGTGGCCGAATGCTGGCGCAACCTTACCGCCACCGGCGCCCTGCCGCTCGCGGCCACCGACAATCTCAATTTCGGCAATCCGGAACGGCCCGAGATCATGGGCCAGTTGGTCGGCGCCGTGAAAGGCATTGGCGACGCCTGCCGTGCTCTCGGCTTTCCGATCGTCTCCGGCAATGTCTCGCTGTACAACGAAACCAACGGGCAAGGCATCTTGCCGACGCCGACCATCGGCGGCGTCGGACTGATCGCCGACTGGTCCAAAATGGCACAGATCGGCTTTGCCGCCGAGGGCCAGATGATCCTACTGGTCGGCGCGCCGTCCATGTGGGGAACGCATCTCGCGCAGTCGGCCTACCTGCGCGACATTCATGGCCGCACCGACGGCCCGCCGCCGCCGGTCGACCTCGACCATGAAAAGCGCGTCGGCGACCATGTACGCGCCCTGATCGCCTCCGGCGTCGTTACCGCTGCACATGACGTTTCCGATGGTGGCATTGCGGTCGCGCTGGCCGAGATGGCGATGGCGTCCGGCATCGGCGCGACCGTCCCCGGCCTGGTCGGGACCGATCCGATCCCGGTCTGGTTCGGCGAGGATCAGGGCCGCTATCTCTTGACGCTGTCGATCGATCCGCAGAGCGATGAATGGGATGCAATTCGCGAACAGCAAAGTAAGCTCGGCATCTTTGCGCCGTGGATCGGCTCGACCGGCGGTAGTGACCTGAAACTCGGCGAGGCACGGGCGATCCCTGTCGGCGAATTGACCGCTGCCCACGAATCCTGGTTTCCTCGCTTCATGGGAAATGAGCTCGTGGACCCGTGATATGATCGAGTGGGGCCGTTTGGGTGGTCCATCCGCCATTTCGATCATATCTATGAGATCACGACCTGAACAAGGAATCCTCGCATGGCAATGGATGCGCACGACATCGAACGGCTAATCAAGGAAGGCATTCCGGACGCCAAGGTGACGATTCGCGACCTGGCCGGCGACGGTGACCATTATGCGGCCGAGGTGGTGGCCGAGAGCTTTCGCGGAAAAAGCCGCGTCCAGCAGCATCAGATGGTCTATGACGCATTGAAGGGCAATATGGGCGGCGTGCTGCACGCGCTCGCTTTGCAGACCAGCGTGCCGGACTGAGGGTTTCGCCTCCAACCCCTCGTCACTTTTTCGCCGAGACGGCAATGATCGGCCCTGCAGGATAGTTTCCGCCGACGATCATCCTCTCGCCATTCGACAGCGCCGAAACCACGCCGTCGAAGAAAAGTGCGTTGGGGCAATGCAGCGCATCACGGAACAGGCGTGCAAAGCTGCCGAGACTGACTTGCGAGCGTGAGATCGCCAGCACGACCGTGTCTTCGTCACGCACGCCGACGCCATTGCGGATGTGACGCGACGTGCCGTTCGCCTCGAAGCGAGGATGAAGCCGGCCGTCGATCACCAGCATCGGGCCGGATTGCGTGGCGAACGCCACGTCCGGCTTGGCGGCGGCATAGGCGTTCGTTTCCATGACCGCCGCCAAGCCGTCGTTCCGAACCAGGAACACGCCATTCGGCTTCAGGAAGAAATTGCCTTCGCTATCAGCGAGGTTGAGCGGCGCCATCTCGCGACCATTTTCGACGAGAAGGCCGACCGGCGTCAGGTCCTCATGATACATGCCGGCGTTCATGGCGAGCAGCACCGGCCTGCCCTCGCCCGACATCGCCCTGTCGAATTTGTCCAGCGAGCCGAAAGCTTTGCCGTCTGCGCCGGCGTGGAAGACAGCAACGTCGTAGCTGCGAAGATCGATCTCGCAGACGATATAGGGGATCGCCTCGAAATTCAGGTCCCGGCATGGCCCGGGCAGTTTGCCGCCGACGGTGACAGGCGGATGCTCCGATGGCCTGAACCACCAGATCAAGGCCAGCGCAACGAGCAGAACCCCAATCAGGATTGCCGCGCTAAGTCGCCTTTTCATCGCTTCCTTAGGAAATAGCTGGCCGATGCTCTTGGCCCAATATCAGGCCATCCTTTGCGCCATTTGCGTGACGATGCGGCAAACGTCTTGTTTCGGGCAACCTATGGGTTTATTTGAAGGGTATGTTTCGAGCCCGACTCCCGCGGGCATGAAAGGATTCTCCATGAGCGGTATCAACGACTACATCGACAGCGAAGTGAAGGGCAACGACGTCGTTCTCTTCATGAAGGGCACGCCCGGTTTCCCGCAATGCGGATTTTCCGGTCAGGTCGTGCAGATCCTCGACTACATCGGGGCCGACTACAAGGGCGTGGACGTGCTGACGTCGTCCGAGCTGCGGCAAGGTATCAAGGAATACTCCAACTGGCCGACGATTCCTCAGCTCTACGTCAAGGGTGAATTCGTTGGCGGCTGCGACATCATCCGCGAGATGTTCCAGGCAGGGGAACTTCAGACGTTCCTCGTCGAAAAGGGCGTGAGCGTCAAAGGCGCCGCCTGACGAGCACGTCGGGCACTTCGCCAAGCTGATTACCTCCCGGTGTCGGGGTACAAGACGAACGAATGCGCCGGTGCGCCGGCGCTTTTTCGTTTGAAGATCGGACTTTGCCGTGGATCAGCATGCACAAGCGCCGCAACAGGCAGGTACCTTGCCTATTCCGCGCTGGGAATTCATCGCTCTGTGCGCGGCATTGATGGCGCTCAACTCGCTAGCCATCGACATCATGCTGCCGGCACTGCAGCAGATCGGCGCCTCGCTGGGTGTGGAGAATGAAAACCACCGCCAATATGTGATTGCCGCTTATATTCTGGGCTTTGGCGGTGGACAGCTCTTCTTCGGACCGATCTCGGACCGCTTCGGGCGCCGTGCTCCGCTCGTTGTCGGGCTGGTGATCTATGTCGCGGCAGCGGCTGCGGCGGCAATTGCCCCGACATTCGCCATCCTTATCCTGTGCAGGGTGGTGCAAGGCATCGGCGCCGCGGCCACACGCGTCATCGCCGTCTCGATCGTGCGCGACACTTTCGACGGCCGGCGCATGGCCGAGGTCATGTCATTGATCTTCATGGTGTTCATGGCCATTCCGGTCGTCGCCCCCGGCATCGGTCAGTTCATCATGCTGTTCGCGACCTGGCACGTGATCTTCATCACTATGGCGGCCGGGGCGCTGATCGTGTCGGCCTGGGCGCTGCTGCGCTTGCCCGAAACGCTGCATCCCGAATATCGCAGGCCGCTGACGGCCGAATCCATCATCGGCGGCTTCCGCATCGTGCTGACCAATCGCATGGCACTTTGCTATGCCTTTGCCAGCACTTTTGCCTTTGGCGCAATGTTTGGCTTCATCAACTCGGCGCAGCAGATCTATGTCGGCGTTTTCGGCGTCGGCGAGATGTTCCCGGTGATTTTCGCAGGGATAGCCGGCGTGCTCGCCTTTTCGAACTATCTGAATTCGCGCCTTGTCGGCCGCATCGGCATGCGCCGCTTGTCGCAGAGCGCGCTGCTCTTGTTTCTGGCCATCAGCCTCGCCTGGCTGATCGTTTCCATCCAAATGAAGATGCCGCTCTGGCTTTTCATCACCTTCTTTGCCTGCGCGATGGTCCCGTTCGGCGCACTCGGTGCGAATTTCAACGCGCTCGCCATGGAGCCGCTCGGCCAACTGGCCGGCACGGCATCGTCCATTCTGGGTTTCATGCAGACCTTCCTCGGCGGCCTGCTCGGCACGCTGATCGGCCAAGCCTTCAACGGCACAGTGACGCCCTTGGCCGCCGGATTCTGCAGCGTTTCGCTTGGCGCATTGGTGATGGTGCTGATCGCCGAGCGCGGCAAATTCTTCCAGCCGCAAAATCCGCCGGTTTAATGCCGGACGCGCTTTAGGATGCAGCCCCACTCGCTGCTGTGAAGCGAGGGAACAGCATACGCCCTGCGATCGCTCCACCCATGCTGTCCGAAACGGGCAGTGGCAGAGCCTTGTCAAGAGCCTCGAGGACGGAAGCCACGAAGGCCCGGTTAAGCGTGGCATCATTCCCTAGACGGGAGTAGGTGGCGCGAGGCTTGCCGATAAGTGTGCCGTTTCGGCGAATTGAGAACTGCAGCGTCAGAGTCATGCCCGCGGTTCCGGGCGGCGGCTCCCAACAGGCGACGATCGCGGAGAACATCTCGTTTACGGTGTCGATGGGATCGGGACTGCGACATGCGCGTTCCTGCGATCTCGCCTCGTTCGGGCCGGCAACCAAGGCCAGGGCAAGCGCCAGTGCGACAATTGCGGACCGAGGTTTCATTTCGGGTCTCCGGTTTCGCGCGGACAAATGTAATGTAAGCGAATTTTTTGACGAAAGCCTCCATCGATATCAGCCTGTCGTATCCTTTCAGACGCGATGCGCTTTTAGTGACGCACCATGCCGGCGTCGACATTCAACGTCTGGCCGGTGATCCAGCGCGCGTCGTCCGAGGCCAAGAACGACACCACGTCGGCGATATGTTCCGGCTGGCCCTTCCCCTTCATCGCCTGCAGCATCTCGACGAAGCCGAACGCCTCGTTGTGCGGGCTCGCCTTGACGCCATCGCTCTCGATTAGGCCCGGCGTCACCGCGTTGGCGGTGATATTGTATTTGCCGAGCTCTGTGGCGAGCGCTCTGGTGAAACCGATGACGCCGCCCTTGGCCGCGACATAGGCTGCCATGTTCGGCGTGCCGGCAAAGAAGGTGTTGGAGGCGATGCTGATCACCCGGCCGGCCTTGCCCGCTGCACGCATCTGGTCCGTTCCTGCGCGGCTGACGATAAAGGTGCCGGTCAGATTGACGTCGATGATCTTGCGCCAATGGTCGAGATCGACATCGTCCCAGGCGACGAACGGCACGATGCTGGCATTGTTGACCAGAATATCGACGCCCCCGGTCAGCGCCTGGATCTCGGCGAAGAGTGCCTTGACCGATGCAGGATCGGAAATGTCGGCGGCGATCGCCTTCGCTTTTCCGCCGATCGACCCGGCCGCGGTTTCGGCGCCTTCCGCGTTGATGTCGCTGACGATGACGGTCGCGCCATCGGCGGCCAACCGCGCGGCGATCGCCTTGCCGATGCCTTGTGCGGCCCCGGTAACCAGGGCGGTCTTTCCCGCAAGCCGTTCAGTCATGAAAACGCTCCCTCAATTGTGATCTGGTGATTTTCTGGTTCACGCGTCGGCGTCGATAATGGCCAGCGCCGCGTCGATGCCTTTGCCGACCGCGAGTTCCTGGCCTAAAGCATTCATAGCGCCGCCAAGTGCCGTCAGCGCCGCGATCGCATAGATCGGCTGGGCGGTCGGGCCCATATGGCCGATACGTGTCAGCTTGCCCAATGTTTCGCCACGGCCCGACGAAAACACCACGCCGTAGCGGGCGCGCGCCGCCTGGCGAAGCGCCTTCTCATCAATGTCTTCTGGCGTCCGGACGGCAGTCGTGGTTGGCGATGCGACATTGTCGCTGGCGGCCCAGATCGACAGACCCATGGCGGCGACGCCCGCGCGCATGGCCCTGGCGGTCAGCGCGTGGCGCGCCCACACCGCTGCCGGTCCCTCGTTGAGGTAGAGGTCGAGCGCGACGTCGAGCCCGTTCATCTCTGCGACGGACGGCGTGAAGGGAAACGGCTTGTCCTTCGACCAAGCATGCTCCCAGTCGACGATGCTGAGCATCGACGCGCGTGGCGCCAGTGGATTTGCCTTCATCTTGGCCCAGGCGCGCTCGCTGACGCCCATCATCGTGAGGCCGGGAGGCGCGCCGAGGCATTTGTTCGGCCCGGTGACGTAGATGTCGGCCTTGCAATCCTCAGGATGCGTTTTCATGCCGCCGAAGGACGAAACGGCATCGACGATCAGATAGGCGCCATGCGCCGAAACCAGCGCGCCGATGGCGTCGATCGGGTTGATGGTGCCCGACGGCGTATCGTGGTGGCAGACGGAAACGATGGTGATTTCCGGATGCGCTTCCAGCATTGCCGCAACCGCCTGCGGGTCGATCGCCTCGTTGTAGGGCACCTCGATTTCGAGGAGTTGCGGCGAATAGCGCTTGGCCCAATAGCCAAACCCCTTGCCGTAGACACCGGAGGCAAGGTTGAGCACGACGTCGTCAGGCGTGATCAGAGAGGCTGCGGCCGCCTCCAGGCCAAGAACCGGCTCGCCATGGAGAATGACCGGCCTGTTCGACAGCCGCATTGCCTTCTGCGCCTTGTCGACCACACCCTCGTAAAAGAGCTGGAACGCTGGGTCGTAGTCGTAGAGCACGGTGCGGCCGAGGCCGCGCAGCACATCGGGATAAGCGTTCACCGGCCCCGCGGTGAGCGTGATGACCGGTTCGGCGTGTTCGAAATAGCGCATGGTCTTTGTCTCCGCATTGACGGCGGTCAGCCGTAGAACTGCGTGCCGATCCGATAGGTCTTGAAGTTTTCCATGTCGTGCGAATACATCAGCTCGGCCCCATAATCCTCGGCGAGCTTCTTCACCTTGCGCATCGAGTTGACACCCGCCACTGGGTCGATGTGGAAGGCCGCCTGGCACAGCGTTTCAAGGCTCTTCTGCGTGTAGGCTGCATCGATGGTGAACATGATCGGCTTGCGCTTGGGAAACTCCACCAGCAGGCTGTAATGGCCGATCGAATGGCCGGGCGTCGAGATCATTTTGACCCCCCTGGCAAGCTCGACATCGCCGTCAATGCCCTCAAAGGTCGAGTTAGCCCGCGTCGTGCCTTCCAGCAATTGCGCGGTTGCGCCACGCGCTTCTGCAGCCTCCGCCGAAAAGCTCAGATCGGAATAGCCGAGATGCTCGAAAGGCTGGGGATTGCAGGCCTGCGGCACCTCGGTGCGATGGCAGATTTTCTTGGCATGCGGGAAATACTTGTTGCCGCCGCAATGGTCGAAGTGGAAATGCGAGTTGACAACGACGTCGATATCCTTCGGCTCGAGACCAAGCAGCGCCAGGGCGCCGGGAATTGTCTGGTGCTTTTCCTGGATCGGCTTTTCGAAGGGCAGCACTTTCATGACGTGATCGTAGTCGTAGCCGGTGTCGATGAGGAACCGGCCCTCAGCATGCTCGATCAGGATCGAATAGACGGGAAAGCGCACTTCGCCGCCGGGGCCGCGATTCCAGAACACGTGATAGCCGTCGAGCACGAGCGAATCTCCGTCGAGCAGGTAGACCTTGGTATCCGACATTTTTGTCTCCTCTTTTGGCGCGGGTCCCATCCGCGCATGAATTGCCGTCAGCGCGCGCCGCGCTCGTAAGGAATACCGAGCGCTGCCGGCAGACTGGCGCGCCGGCCGAACAGCACCAGCATGATCATCACCGCCATGAACGGCAGCATCTGGATGACGTCGGTTGGTATGTTGATGCCGGCCACCTGCATGGCCGTCGTCAGCGACAGGCAGACGCCGAACAGCAAGGCGCCGAACAGCACCCAGACCGGTCGGCCGCGTGCCAGCATGGTCAGCACGATGCCGAGAAAGCCCGCGCCATTGGTGATGAACGGAATGAACAGGCCTGCTCCGACATTGGCGAGAAAGGCGCCGCCGAGCCCCGCCAGCGCTCCCGTCGTCAGCACGGCGATGGTGCGGGTTCGCACGACGTCAATGCCGGCGACGTCAAGGGCGGCCGGCTTATCGCCCGCCGCCTGCAGGGTGAGGCCGAGCTGCGTGCGCCGATAGACGTAGCCCATGGCGAAAACCAGCGCGACCGCGAGATAGACGCTGAGATGCTGCCTGAACAGCGCCGGCCCGATGACCGGAATGTCCGACAGCAACGGGATGACGGTCACGTCCACTGCCGGCAGGCGGGGATAGCTGCGCGAAAACTGGAAATGGTGGAGCAGAGCCGTCAGACCTTCCAGTCCGAGCGTCAGCGCGATGCCGATGACGATCTGGTTCAACCCGATGCGCACGCAAAGCAGCGCCATGACCAGCGCCACCGCGATACCACCGCCGGCGCCGGTGAGAAAGCCGAGCCACAGCGATCCGGAATAGAAGGCGCCGACAAAGCCGAGATAGGCGCCGGCCAGCATCATGCCCTCGATGCCGATGTTGAGTACGCCGGCCTTTTCGGACATCTGTTCGCCGAGACCGGCCAGCAGCAGCGGGATCGCCGCGGTGACCGCGCCAAACAAAAGCGCGCTGAGAAAGACTTCGCCGAACAGCCCGGTCATCGCTTCAGTTCCTTCGCGACTGGTTGTAGCGGTGATCGAGGTATTCGGCGAGCGCGAGCACGATCAGCACGATGGAGACCAGCACGAGCGTGAAATGATTGGGCACGTCGAGCCGGCGCGCCGCACTCTCGCCGCCGATCGACAGCACCGAGAGCAGGAACACGAAACCGATGGCGGCAAAGCCGTTCATGCGGGCGAGGAACACCACGGGGATGACTGCAAGCCCATACGCAGGGTTCCAGTCGGCGCGGACGTTACCCTGAACGCCGAGGATATCGACGGCGCCGGCAAGGCCGGCCAGCCCGGCCGAAATGGCGAAGACGGCAATGGTGAGCTTCGGCACGCCGAGCCCCGCATGGATGGCTGCGCGCGGGTTTGCGCCGACGATCCTCAGCTTCAGGCCGAAGGCCGTGCGCGTCATCACCAGATGTACAGTGATGATTGCCACCAGTCCCAGAAGCAATCCGCTGGTGATGGTCGTGTCGAACAGGCGCGGCAGCCGGTCCTCGACCGGCAAAGTGCGGGTCTGCGGCACGGTAGTCCCTGGATCGCGAAACACCAACTTGACCAGCACATTGGCAAGCGAGGTACCCAGGAAGGTCATCATCAGCGTGGTGATGATCTCGTTGACGCCCTGATAGGCCCGCAGCAGCGCCGGCACCAGCGACCAGATCATCGCAACCAACATGGCGATGACGAACGAGCAGATCAGCGCCAGCCAGGCCGGCATGACCTGCACGAGAGCCGGAGCGCTGGCCGCAGCCGTTACCGCGCCGAGCAGGAACTGGCCATCGCCGCCAAGATTCCACATGCCGGCGCGAAAGGCCACGATCAGACCGGCGGCAAGAAACAGCAGTGGCGCCATGCGCGTCAGCGTCTGCTGGATGCCGAGCGGCGATAAAAGCCCTCTCTTGAGCACAAAGCCATAGTAGGCAAGCGGATCGACGCCGACGGCAAGCAGGATGCTGCCGGCGATGATCAGCGCGGCCAGGATCGGGCCGAGCGTCATCAGCAGCCGATGCTGGATATCGCGGCGCGTGACCACAGCAGCCGTGGCATCGAGTGCGGTTGCACCGGCGGATGGTGCGGTGTCGATGCTCATGCGGCAAGCCCGATCATCAAGCGACCTATCTTGGTGCGGGCATCGTCGGCATTCTCGACGGTGCCGACGAGCGATCCGTTCGCGATGACGGCAATGCGGTCGCACATGCTGAGCAACTCCTCCAGATCGGTGGAGATGAGCAGCACGGCAAGGCCGCGAGCCGCCGTGTCGCGGATTCGCTGGCGTGAAGCCAATGTGTTGGCGAGATCGAGCCCGTATGTCGGCTTGTTGAAGATCACCACTTTTGCGCCTTCGGCGAGTTCGCGCGCCAGCAGCACCTTCTGGATATTGCCGCCGGAGAGCCGGGCGACCGGCGTTTTCAGGCTGGGCGTACGCACGTCGTATTCACGGACCAGTTGGGCCGCGCGCTTGTCGATTTCGGCGCGCTGCTCGACGCCTCTGCGCCAGAAGGGGGCCGCGCCGACCTGCTTGAGAAAGAAGTTGATCGAGACCGGGAAGGTCCCGACCGTGCCCTCGCCGAGCCGGTCGTCGGTCAGATAGCGAAGGCCCCTCTGGCGGCGTTCGCCGACACTCAGCGTCTCGATGGGCGAGCCCTGCAGCCGCACCGACCCGCCCACAATCGCACGCTGGCCGGCCAGCGCCTCCGCCAGTTGCTTCTGGCCATTGCCGTCGATACCGGCGATGCCCAGCAGTTCGCCTGGACGGATATCGAACGAAATCGACGACAGGCCCGGCGCATCGTCTGTCGGCGCAACGCCGAGATCATGGACCTGAAGCAGCGGAGCCGCTTCGGCGTGGATGGTGCGAACCGGACGCTCGGCCGCTTCCGGGTCGTCCTTCTGCTTGCCGAACATCAATTCGACGATCTCAGAGATGATCGCTTGCTCGCCCAGTGCACGAAACCGCTCGGGAGGAATTTCGCCGACCTTGCGGCCGAGTTTCAGCACCGAGATTCGATCGCCAAAAGCCGCCGCCTCCTTGAGCTTGTGGGTGATGAAGACGATCGCCAACCCCTGCTCGACCAGGCGGCGCATCAGCGCGCCAAGCTCGTCGATGCCCTTCGGCGTTAGCATCGAGGTCGACTCGTCGAGGATCAGAAGCCGGCTGTTGCGCACCATCGCGCGCAGGATCTCGACCTGCTGCTGCTCGCCGAGCGAGAGTTCCGACACCTTGGCATGCAGCTTGACCGTGATGCCGAGTGTCATTGTGATTTCGGCGACGCGCTCTTCCAATTCTTCGGTTTTGGGGCGCTGCCACCACGGTCCGCCGAGCAGCAGGTTTTCCGCCACCGTCAGCGTCGGCACCAGCATCATGTGCTGGAATACGGTTCCGATGCCGAGCGCCAGTGCATGGCGGGGCGATGTGATCGCGGTAGGCTCGCCGTCGACAAGTATGCGCCCCTCGTCCGGCTGCTGCAGGCCCGAAAGCATGCCGATCAAGGTGGATTTCCCGGCGCCGTTTTCACCGAGCAACACATGCACCTCGCCCGGACGGATCGCCAGATCGACGCTGTCATTGGCGACCACACCGGGGAACCGTTTGGTGACGCCTTCAAGCGCGACGATGTCGCGCTTGTCGACCGACAATGAGGACGCACTGCTCATGAAAGCCAAGGCCTTGAAAACATAAAATCGGTTCGGAGGGGTGAACGGATCACCCCTCCGGAAGCCTGCTTTTGATCGCCCTACTGGGCGACGCTGGTCATCAGCGCCCTGACGGCTGCTGCATCATAGACCGGATCGACCTTGGTCTTGCCGGAAATGATGTCTTCGCGCAGCGCCTGGATCTCCGCCCAGACATCGTCGGGGATCGCAGCGGTTTTCAAAAGCTTGACTGAATCGTCCTTGAGGCCGATCGAGTAGCTCTTGGTGCCGAACGTGTCGGCCTTCAGGTCGGCGATCATCGCCGCGTAGACCGGCTCGATATTCCAGACCACCGACGAAAGCAGGAAACCTTTGTCGATCGGCGTCTTGTCGCCGATGACGTCGATGAAATAGACCTTGCCTCCATCGCCGGCCTTGGTCGTCTCGACCGCCTGCAGCATGCCGAAGCTCGAGCCGTTGCCCTGGCCGAAGATGATGTCGGCGCCGGACGCGATCACACTTTCGGTGACGCGCTTGCCGCCGGCCGCATCGCTGTAGGCGGCGGGCCCGATCACCGCATAGGTGACCTTGACGTCCGGATTCTCGGCCTTGACGCCCTGCGCGAACGCAGCCGACTGCGAGTTCCACGACGGAGGCTCGCCGGACACGACGATACCGACCGACTTGGAACGCGACATCTTGGCGGCGAGACGACCGGCAAGATACGCGCCCTGGTGACCGCTCAGCGTGTAGTCGGCGACCAGGCCCTTCTCCAGACCGGTCGGTGTATCGACGATCGCCACCGGCACCTTGGTTTCCTTGGCGATTTCGGGTGCCGCGGTGTTGTAGCCGCTGGCATGGGCGATCAGCAGGCTGGCGCCGTCAGCCGCCAGTTCCCGCAATGTCGGCCGCACGTCACCATAGCCGAGCCCCTGCGCCATCACTATCTCGACACCGGCAGCTTTCGCCGCTGCCTTGGCAGCGTCGATGCCTTGCTGGTTCCAGCCATAATCAGTGCCTTCTTCCGGCGTCAGGATGGCAATGGACTTGACTTCGGCGGCAAGTGCATTGCCCAGCAAGAGGCTGCTTAATATAACAGCGCTTACGCTGCTCTTCAGAAACTTAGACATGTTACCCTCTCTGTTCGGTTGAACCAAGATATTCTTATTGTTATTGCGCAAACGCGAGGTAGACTGCCTGAACAATTCCATACGGAGTTCAGGCAAGGTGGTTGTGCGATACATCCTTCCGATAGCGCTGGCGTTCACGTCGTTCGCCAGCGCGGTTGAATTGCGGCACGTCACCGTGCGAACCGGCACCGACGGGCTCGATCGTGTGCCGCTGACGATTTCGAATGCGGGGCGCGAGGCGCTTTCCTGCAACGCAGACTTCGCCCACTGGTATTCGGCCACGATCGCCACCGCGGCGCCTGGCAAGAGCGCCAGTGTCGAGCTGTGGTTCGATCCAAAAACCGGGACGTTTTCGATCCTCAACGACAAGCGCGAAAACCTGCCCGTCGAGCGACTGTGGTGCGGCCTGGCCAGCCAGGCATACGCCACGCGCGTTCAAATCGCGCTTGATCGAACCAGCGCCGCAAAGGGGCAAGTGGCCGTGACGTGCAGCAGCGCGGACGACAGGCTGGCCTGTCGATAGACCCTCGCTTTTCACCAGGTCAGACACCGCCCCCGACCTTCACTCTGCCGCCAGGAATTTGTCAGTGAAGACGTCGTCGGCCGACAGGGCCGTTTTGAGGACGCCCTGATCCGTCAGCGTCTTCAAGGTCTCTTCCCACTGAGTCTTGGTCATCCAGCCGAGGCCGTGCTCCTTCGTCGCCGGACTGTTGAACGTCGAAGCGATGTCGGCGTTCAGCTGGGCCAGCAGCACATCCTTCTTTTCCGCGTAGCCCGGAACGGCCTTGGCGGTGATCTCGGCGGCTTCTTCCGGATGAGCTGCGACATAGTCGAAAGCTTCCCTGTAGGCCTTCACGAAACGGCGCACGACATCGGGCTTGTCCTTGATCATCGCCTCAGAGGTGAACAGCCCCGAGCCATAGGCTTTCCAGCCGTGATCCGCGCCGAGCATGATGCTCAGCGACCCCGGGCCGCCGGCCTTGGCTTCAAGTTCGGGCACTTCGGCGTCGAGATAACCGACCACTGTCTGCACGCGTCCGAGCAGCAGGTAGCTCTCGTAAGGCGGCGAGACGCTGTTGAGCGTCATGTCCTTCTCGCTCATGCCATTGGCAGCCAGAAAACCCCTGAAGAAGATGTAGGTGGAGCCTGCCGGATGGATGCCGATGGTCAGGCCCTTGAGGTCGGACGGCTTGGTCAGCTTGAGCGTCTTGGCGAGCGAGATGATGCCCAGCGGCGACTGCTGGTTGACTGCCGCTAGCGCCACGACGGGAACATTCTGGGATCGTGCCACGGCAAGCGTCGGAAGATCGCCGAAGCCGAATTCAGCGTTGCCGTTGCCCACGAGGCGCATTGCGTCCGGCGAGCCAGAGCCTTTGCGGACCTCGATGACATCTATGTCGTTCTTGGCGAAGAAGCCTTTTTCCTTGCCGACAAAGAACATGGCGTGATTGCCGCGCACCACCCAGTCGAGCTGGACGTTGACCGTGTCCGCCGCCAGAGCCGCGTTCGAGAAGCCAAGCGCGCTGACAAACGCCGCAAAGGTGGCTGCCTTGATAAGAGAGCGTCTCAGCATTGTTTGTTCCCCTTGTTTGTTGGTTGTTCAAAAGATCCTAAGCCCGGCTGAATTTGGGCGCCCAGGGCACCACGAAGCGTTCTAGAATTTCGGCTGCGTAGTAGAAGGCGATGCCGAGCACGGAAACGAGCAGCAGCGCCGCAAAGACAAGAGCCGTGTCGAGCTGGGTCGACGCGAACTGGATGACGTAGCCGAGCCCGTCCGAGGCTCCGGCAAATTCGCCAACGATGGCGCCGATCACACTCAGGGTCGCTGCAATTTTGGTTCCGGCCATTAGGCTCGGCAGCGAGTGGGGAACACGGATCCTGAACAGGATCTGGGTCCGGCTGGCGCCAACCGAATTCATCAGCGACAGAAGCGAACGGTCGACCGATTGCATGCCGGCCAGCATCGACAGCGTCACCGGGAAGAAGGCGATGACCAGGATCAGACCGATTTTGGGTGCGAGCCCGTAGCCGAACCAGAGGATGAAGATCGGCGCCAGCGCGACCTTCGGCACATTCTGGAACAACACGACGAGCGGGTAGAGAGCGCGGCCCAGCCAGTCGAAGCGCACGATGACGAGAGCAAGCGCAATGCCGACTACGACCGAGACAAGGAAGCCAAACAGGATTTCGCCCGCCGTGACCACCGTCGCCTGCATGAGGGTGCCCCATTGGGCGACCAGCGATTTCGCAATCTCGGATGGGGCAGGAACGATAAAGGAGGATATGGAGAATATCCGCACCGCGGCTTCCCACAACACGATCGTCACCAGCAGAAGGATGACCGCCGGAAGCCAGCTGCTTGTCGCCGCATTCCAGTCGGAAACAGGCTCTGGCTGGGAGAGGTTCGTGAGAGGCTGCTCGCTCACGTCGCGCCTCCCGGCTGATGACTGGAGCGCAGCATCGTTCGAAGCTGAAGCACCAGGCTGACGAATTCGGGGACTTCGGTCACGGAAGCGTCGCGCGGATAGGGCAGCGGAATGTCCAGACTCTGAGTAATGCGTCCCGGGTTGATCCCCAGCACATGAACCTGGCGAGACAACTGAATGGCTTCGTCGATCGAATGCGTCACGAAGACAATCGTCTTTCCGGTCCTCTGCCAGATCTCAAGCAGCGACTGGCCCATCGAATCGCGGGTGATCGCGTCAAGGGCACCAAACGGCTCGTCCATCAGCAAGACCGCCGGATCAAGCGCCAAAGCCCGGGCGATGGCGACCCGCTGACGCATGCCGCCAGACAGTTCGTTTGGGCGCTTGTGGGCGGCATCGCCAAGGCCCACCAGTTCCAGCATCTCCTGTCCACGCGCCCGCAGCGCCGAGCGCGACATCGACTTGTCGGCGATGCCTAGCAGCATCGAGGCATTGTCGACGGCGTTTTTCCACGGCAGCAGATTGGCGTCCTGAAAGACCAGACCTATCATCCGTTTGCGCGCCGCCTCGCCTGGCGAAACGCCGGCGATCGAGACGCTGCCGTTGCTCGGACTTACCAGCCCAGCAAGCACTTTAAGCAACGTACTCTTGCCACAACCGGACGGACCGATGAGGGAAACGAACGAACCCTTCGGAACCGAAAGGTCTATATCCCTAAGGATCAGTTGCCGGTTCTGATCCGTGCCCATGATTACCGACAAGCCCTTGGTGGAAATGAGGTCGTCGTGGCGAATATGGGCGGGTCGGCCGCCGGCTGGTCGAATGGTTTCAACCTGCATGGTCGGTCACCCCACACATGGTCATTGGCCGCAGCCGCGCGGTTTTGATGGTGCAGTCCGCATGAGCGGCCAACCAGGTGAAATTCCCAACACGGCCAGCCTCGTGCGCAACTCGTGCCATCGCCTACTCCTGGCCCTCGAGGATGCGGCGCACCGCGACGAGCTTGCGCGCCCGTTCGCCTTGCAGCGCCTTTATCTGTTCGGGCGTGTAGGAGAACATGCCCTCGCCCGACTTGATTCCGAACTTCGATGCACCGGTCTTCTCCAGAACCATCGGCGCGACATCATCCCGATTGGAAAGATCGGCGTTCAGGAACGACGAGACCGATTTGTAGATGTCGAGGCCCGCCATATCGAGCAGCGCCATCGGCCCGATGACGGCGACCTTGTAACCGATGCCCCAGGATACGCAGGTGTCGAGATCCTCCGGTTCGATGACGCCGCGCTCGACCAGGTCGACCGCTTCACGCAGCAGCGCGTAAAGCACGCGATTTTCGACGAAACCGGGAACGTCCTTCTTCACAACCACCGGCAATAGCCCGATCGAGCGGATCAGGTCGCGTATCGTCGCGACGGTTTCAGGCGCGGTCTTCTCGCCGCCAATCACCTCGATCATCGGAATGATGTGCGGAGGGTTCGACCAGTGCATGCCGACCAACCTCTCGGGATGCGAAATATGGGCCTGCAGCTTGGTGATCGGAATTCCTGACGTGTCCGAGGCGACGATCACCGAAGAACCTATCAGCGGGTCGATGGCGCGATAGGTTTCGGCCTTGATGTCGATATTCTCAGGCACATTCTCGATGACCAGTTCCGCACCATCGACAGCCTCGGCGAGGGTGCGGACGAAGCGCACCGTGCCAGCGCCCGATGCGGGCGGCTTGATATCGAGACGGTCCAGAATCGCGCCAGCAATGTCGAGCATGCCGCTGGCGCGTTCGACCGCGACATCGGAAACATCATACGCCGCCACGTCGAGCCCGCCGCGCGAAAGCCGCGCGGCGATGCCCGGACCCATCGTTCCCAGTCCGATGAGGGCGGCGCGCTTGATCATCATGCGGCCCTTGCGGGGGCGGCGGCGGTCGCCGCCTTGAAGGCCGGACGAGCGGCGATTGTGGCCACCCAGCGCTCGAGGTTGGGCAGCGACGGCCGGTCGATCTTGAAGTCGATACAGCGCTTCAGGATCGGCGCGCAGGCGATGTCGGCAATGGTCAGCTTGCCCAGTGCCAGGAAATCCTTGCCGGCCAGATGCCCGTCGACGATCTTGAGTTGCGCCACAAGGTCCTTCACCTGCTCCTTGTATTCGGCGGTCTGCTCTTCGGGCGTCAGCTTGGCGCCCTTGAAGGCGGCCAAGTAGCCCGGATTAACAGCTGCCAGCAGAAAATCCATCCAGCGCTCGACCTCGGTCTTTTCCGCCGGGGTGGCGCCATTCAGCTGCTCGCCGCCGGATGCCGCGAGATAGCGCAGGATGGTGTTCGACTCCCAGATCACGGTGTTGCCGTCGATCAGCGTCGGAACTTTCGACGTCGGATTGAGCGCCTTGTACTCGGCCGTCTGGGTGTTTTCGAACTGGCGGCCGTAGTCCTCGCGCTTATACGCCGCCCCAAGCTCTTCGAGCATGAAGAGCACCTTTTGAACGTTGCCCGATGTCTGGCGTCCCAAAAGCTTGTACATGTCGTCTCCTCGATTGTGTCGTGACCTACTTGCCGGCCGGCAGCGGCTTGTAGACGATGGCGTCCATTTCGATCTTGGTGTTGATGACGGCTTTTGCCTCGACGGTCGTGCGCGCCAGCACCGCGTCGCCGATCCCTTCGAGGAACGCCTTGTTGTAGCGGCCGAAATCGCGCGTATCCTCGAGATAGGTGGTGATCCGCACGACATCGGACAGCGTTGCGCCCTCATCGGCAATGACGCGCGCGATGGTCTTCAGCGTCGCCAGCGTCTCTTCCTCGATCGTGCCGCTGATCATGTTGTTGTTCTCGTCCTTCGGCACCTGGCCGGAGACGAAAATGAAATCGCCGGCCCGCACCGCCGGATGAAACGGCAGGTTCGGATTCTTCTTGCCGATGGCGTAGTGGCTGGCGGATTTTCGCGTGCTGTCGCTCAACCTATCCCCCTAGAGAACGCTGGTTTCGATGATGTCGACGCCACGGATGCGGTCGATCAGGTAGACGATGCCGCGATCGTCGATGGTGACGTCGTTGGAAGACGAACGCTCAGCGCCTTCAGGCGCGTCGGGCACGAAATGGCCGACCTCCTTGGGTGCGAACGGGTCGGCGATGTCGACCAGCCGCAGCCCCTGCGCGAACCATGCAAACGGAATGATGGTGCCCTTGAAGCGCTCGGAAGGCTGATGGCAGCCGGTCATCGGCGGTTGTGGTTCGCCATCCGGGTCGAGGCCAGGCACCTGGAAGGTCGAGATCGGCAGCGGGTTCGTCTCGTCGGTGATGTCGTAGATCCAGGTGAAGGCCGGCGGCGAGGGTCGGAGTTTGGCGACATCCTCGTCCGCCACCACCATGATGTTGCGGCCCTTCAGCGGCTGCGGGATCGGCAGGCATGTGTGCGTGGGATGCGGGAAGCTCGGGCTCGAATTGATATGCGAGACAAGCTTCGGCTTCGAAATGTCGGAAATGTCGAGGATGAACAGACCGTGATGCCAGTAGCTGACATAGAGCCGGTCGCCCATGCGCAACGGATGGTGGCAGCGCGGCGTGACGTAGTCATGCCACGGATACTCCTCACCGCCGCCGGTCCACTGCCCCGGTATCCACCAGCGCCCGACCTCGACCGGATTTACCGGATCGATCAGGTCGAGGATCATCACGATGTTGCCGACATAGCCGTCGGCGGTCGGCGAGATATAGGCGTAGCGGCCGTCATAGTCATAGCGGTGCACGCCATGGCCGCCGGTTGTCCATTTCGAGATCAGCTTCGGCTCCGTCGGTCGGGTCGTGTCGTAAATCGCCAGGCCACCGCCGAAATCGGCCGGGCCCGCATTGCCGAAGCGCTCGTGGTTGATGATCATCAGACCGTCCTGGGCACGCACCTTGTGCGAGTGCCAGCCCGGCGGAACGTCGATCGTCGCGATCTTCTTCGGATTGCGCGGATCGGAAATGTCGACCAGCGTCGTGCCGCTCGGCGGGCGCATGTGGCCGACATAGAGGATGTTGCCGTCGACCCAGACCTGGCCACCGCCCGGACAGTCGACATGGCCGATCTGCTTTGTGTTGAACGCCGAAACCAAATTCATCCGCCTTTGCTGCTGAACCGTCTCTTTCGGTGTCCGCGCCATTATGCCGGCGCGGACAGTTTCCGCTGCAAAGACTAGACGATGCGGAGCAGGTCGCCGGCCTGGTTGCGGCCCCAGCGCTTGTAGAGGAGCAGCGCCTTCTGGGTCGGCGCATCGGTCGCGCCGAAGAAGATGACCGGCTCGGTCGAGGAGCCGTTGACATGCTCGACCCACGAACCGCCCGGTATGGCGATCGTGTCGAACTGGTTCCAGTCGTAGCGCTTGCCGTCGATGATTGAATGGCCATGGCCGCGGAACGGCGCCAACAGCAGGCTGGCGGTCTCGCGCTGCGGCAGCGTCTTCTCGCCCGGCCGCAACATCTGGACGTAGAAGTTGATCGTGCGGAAGACCGGGCCGCCGGTGGTGGGGTCGACATAGTCGATGACGATGCCTTCGTGCGGATCGCCGTCCCAATCCTTGTGCGCGTCGAGGATCGCTTCCATCTTTTCCCAGCGATAGACATACATCGGCGACGACAGGCCACCGCCACGCTTGTGGTCGACGAAGCGCGGCATCAAGCCACCCTCGCCGTAGATTCGCTGCGAATAATCGCTCGGGAACCGGGCGGTCTGCACCTTCTTCTCGACTTCCTTGCCGTCGACCATCTCGGTATATTTGTGGTCGAAATGCACGGCGTGCAGCGTCTCGACCAGCGGCAGGTCGAGAACCGATAGATTGACCGCCTGTTCGCCGCCGACCGTGCCGTGATTGTGCCAGGCGTCGTTCGGCGTCAGCACCATGTCGCCAGGGCCGAAAACCACATCCTCGCCCTCGACGCCGGTAAAGTTGCCCTTGCCGGTCAGGCCAAAACGTATGGCGCTCGGCGAATGCTTGTGCGGCGGCATGATCTCGTCGGGATCATTCAGGCGGTAGGCGGTGTACATCGTGCTGACCGAGGCGCGCTTGGGCGCAAGACCCGGATTGACCAGGATCAGCGACCGGCGCTCGCTATCGTCCATGGTCACCAGTTCCGCGGCGCGCTGCAGCAGCGGCTCGATGTCGGCATAGGACCAGACGAAGGGGATCGCCTTCGACGTCGCCATCAGCTGCTTGATCTCGTCGTGATCGACGCCTTCCGATGTCGCCCAGAACGGAAACATGTTCTTTTCATAGAGGGCGTCGTAGAGGCCCTTCAGCGCTGCCTTTTTGTTGGTGACGGAAAGGTCTGCTGGTTGCGCCAAGGACATGACTGACACCTCTCTTCACGAAGAATGCGTTTAACCAACTCAACCGTATTCGTATTGGTTTTGCTCGACAATCCCAAAAATGACAATCTCTGAAGTTTTTTGGTTGAATTCTTTTCTGAGGCAAATTCCCCCGAAAAGCGGCAGAAAAACTCGGAAAATGTGCGATAAAATGGACAATCCAGCAGATGCGGAACAAGCTACGGCGACCGCGACAATCGCCCGGCGGCTCAACCAATTCGAATTTTCTTTCAACCAAAGAATTTTGGTTGAACACTGAGCGGCGCCGATCAGGCAGCCATGCTTTGTTCAGCAGGGCTGCGGATCAGGTCCGAAGCCTTTTCGGCGATCATGATAACCGCCGCATTGATGTTGCCGCAGACGAGATCCGGCATGATGGAAGCGTCCACCACGCGGAGCCCGGCGACTCCGCGCACCCGCAGTTCGGGATCGACCACCGAGCCGGCGTCGACACCCATGCGGCAGGTGCCGGCTGGATGATGCACAGTGATCGAGGTCTTGCGAATATGCTCATCGATTTCGTCGTCGCTCTGGCATGGTGACCCCGGAAAGAATTCCGATGCGATGAACGGCGTCATCGACGGTTGTGCAGCGAGGTTGCGCGCAACGCGGAAGCCGGCGCGAAGCGACTGCCAGTCACGCGGGGAAGACAGGAAATTCTGGTGGATCAGCGGCGCGGCCAACGGGTCGCTCGACGCCAGTTTGACGCTCCCCCTGCTCTCCGGCTGGACGGCGACGATGCGGGTCGCAAAGCCATCGGCGAAGGGCGCCTTGAATGGCGACAGGTAAGGCCATGCGGCAAGGGGTGCAGCCGTAAAAAGCAGCTGAACATCCGGCAACGGCCGGCTTGCATCGCTTTTCAGAAACGCCACGACCCCGCCGGGCACGTCCCCCGAAAAGCCCTTGCCAGTGAGATAGGTCTTGACGAAATCCAGCCCGATACGGTCGGCCCGCATCATCTTCAGGAATGGTCCCGGCTGCTTGCGCCGGTACATCAAAATGACCGAAACATGGTCCTGCAGGTTCTTGCCGACCTGCGGCCGGTCGACTTTCGTCTCGATACTATGCGCGGCGAGCTCGCCGCCATCGCCGATCCCCGACAGCATCAGCAGCTGCGGCGTATTGATGACGCCGCCGGCAAGCAGGACCTCACGCCGCGCCAGCACCTGGTGGGTCGCCCCGCCTCTGGCGTAGGCGATGCCGGTCGCCCGCCCATCCTTCAGCAGGATCCTTGTCGCCATCGCGCCGGTCAGCACCTTGACATTGTTGCGGCGCATGGCGGGACGCAGATAGGCCGACGCCGTCGAGCAGCGGCGACCGTTTGCGATCGTCATCTGCAGGCGGCCAAAGCCTTCCTGCACGGCGCCGTTATAGTCGTCAGTCTGGGGGTATCCGGCATCCCGGCCGGCTGTGGCGAAGGCATCGATCAGCTCGTCCTTGTAGCGGCAGAACTGCGTGTTCAGTGGCCCGCTGCCGCCGCGATAGTCGCTCTCGCCCTTTTCCCAGCGCTCCTGCTTCTTGAAATAGGGCAGCACCTTGTCGAACGACCAATCGGTGAGGCCGCTGGCCGCCCAGCGATCATAGTCGCCACGATTGCCGCGCACATAGGCCATGGCGTTGGTGGAGGAGGAGCCGCCGATGACCTTGCCGCGCGCGCATTCGACCTTGCGTCCGCCGACATTGGCCTCGGGCTCGCAGAAATACATCCAATCGTGACGGCGCTCGGTCAGGATCTTACCCCAGCCGAGCGGGATGTGGATCATTGGATCGCGATCCCAGTCCCCGGCTTCCAGGAGCAGCACGGAAACATCAGGATCTTCGCTCAGGCGGTTTGCAAGCACGCAGCCGGCTGACCCGGCTCCGACAATGACATAGTCGAATGTTTCTCCAAACGGCATGCACGGTCCTCGGGAGAAGGACGGCCCCGCCGAGATGTGAGCCGTCAAAAGAAACAACTGCGGCACTCAACCATCGCGCAACTGGTGTTGTCAACCACTGGGCGCAGATGTAGATTGGTTGGGTTGGTTGAGTGCCGTGTTCATCGATTCCGTGTCACTATATGATATCGGGACGCTGAGTCGACCGCCGCCGATCAGACAGGAGATTTGGTTTTGAGCGCATTCGAGCCGCAGATCGTATCATCGGATCTCGACGACATTATCGCAGCGGTCCGCCAGTTGCAGCAGGATGGCGGCAAGCTTCCTTCCGAGCGTGACCTAGCCGAATATCTGAACGTGAAGCGCCATCAGCTTCGCAAGGCGCTCGAGTTGCTGCGCCAATCAGGTGATTTGAAACCGGCGCGCGCCAGGCGTGCGCCAACCGCCCTGCCCCGATACGGCGAAGAGCTCGTCAGGGTAACCAACCCTATCGAGGTTCTGGAGTTGCGCCTGCTCATGGAGCCGGGCCTCGCCCGGCTGGCATCGCTGCGCGCCTCCTCGTTCGAGACGGCCCGGATCATTGACGCGGCAACCACGCCGGAGAATGCCTCGTCGGGCGCGGTCGATTTCGCTTTTCATTCCGCCATCGTCGCTGCCGCCCGCAACCATCTTGCCGCCGAATTCTATAAGATGCTGCGCCAGGTCGGGGTCGATGCGCGGGTGAAGATCGCACGCACCGCAGCACCCACCTGCCCTAAGCGGATCGCCGAGCGCGACGGCGAACATCGTCTGATCGCCGAAGCGATCTCGAAACGCGACCCCGAAGCTGCCGAAGCGGCCATGCGCGCGCATTTGCTGTCCGTGCAAAGACGAATCACGGAACGGTCGAATGCCGGCGCTTTCGCGGCATGAGCGTTGCGCGTTCTAGCCAGCAAGCCTGCTCGCGGGGCCTTTCAAATTGATGCGTCATTTCGACGTGCTGGTCGTCGGCGCGGGATCCGCTGGCTCGGTGGTGGCTAGCCGGCTAAGCGAGGACAGCTCGTGCCGGGTCGGCTTGATCGAAGCCGGGACCATGCCGTCCGATCCCGATATCGCCGACCCGCTGAAATGGACGATGCTGCAGGGCCGCGCCTATGACTGGGCCTATCGGACGGTGCCGCAACCCTTTACCGCAAACCGCGTCCATGAATGGCCGCGCGGAAAGATCGTCGGCGGTTCGAGCTGCCTGCATGCCATGGCCTATGTGCGTGGCCATCCCGATGATTTCCAACCCTGGGCAGTAGCAGGCGGCGAGCGCTGGTCCTTTTCGGGCTTGTTGCCAGGCTTCGTCCGCAGCGAAGCTTTCACCGCCTTCGACGCGCCGTCGCGCGGCCGCAGCGGACCGCTGGACGTCTATCTGCCGGATGCGGAGGTCAGCCCCGTCGTCCGCGCTTATATGGCCGCTGGACAGGCCATGGGGGTCCCCGTCCTGACCGACCACAACAGCGGCGAGCTCGCCGGCACGAGCCCCAATTCGCTGAACCTCCGCGCCGGCAAGCGCCTGAGCGTCGCCGACGCCTATCTGCCGCCGGAGGTCATGACGCGACCGAACCTCGCTCTCCTAACCGACCACGAGGTCGAGCACCTCGTGCTGGAAGGCCAGCGGGCCACGGGTGTGGCTGTCGTGTGCGATGGAGCGAGCATGACGATCTCCGCCGACAGGGTCGTTCTTTGCGCCGGCGCGGTGTCGTCGCCGCTCATCCTCATGCGGTCTGGCATCGGCGATCCGGATACGCTGAAGCGGGCGGGGATACGCTGCCTTGCCGACCGACGGGATGTCGGCCGCAATCTGCAGGATCACCTGCTGGCCCTTGGAAATGTCTACAGTGCGAAAAAACCGCTGCCGCCGTCGCGCCTGCAGCACTCGGAATCGCTGATGTACCTGCACGGCAGCGATCCGACCCGTTCGACGGGAGGCCCCGATATTGTGCTCGCCTGCGTCGTTGCTCCATCAGCCGCGGGTGGCTTGAATGCACCATCCTATGGCTCGGCTTTCACCATTCTATGCGGCGTCACCCATCCGACCAGTCGTGGACACATCGCACCGGGCGGGCCGGGCCGAAACGATGCACCGATCATCGACCCGCATTATCTCGAAACCGAACACGACCGGGCAGTTTTCCGGACGGCGCTGAAGGCGGCGCGAATGATTGGTCATCATGCAGCGCTGGACGAGTGGCGCGACGTGGAAGTTCTGCCGGGATCACCGGTGCAGTCGGACGACGACCTTGACGCTTTCATCGCCAGCGCCGCCTCCACACATCATCATCCTGCCGGTACCTGCCGGATGGGCGGGGATGCCGACGCCGTCGTCGACCCGGATTTGCGGCTCAACGGCTTCGACAACATCTTCATCCTCGACGCGTCGGTGATGCCGACGATCCCGAGCGGACCGATCAATGCCGCCATAGTCGCCATCGCGGAGACCTGGGCGTCAGCTCCACCTCGCGCATGACCCCGAAAATCGGAATCGTATCGAGCGCAACTCGGGCCAATCGAGATCGGCCAGGCATGGCCCGAACCGGATCGATGCCGGACGGCCTATTCCGCCCAGAGTTCGCGGCGCAGTTCGCGCCAGCTTTCTTCGTCCGGTGCGACAAGAAGGCCACCTCCGACATCCGAAGGAAGATAGGCGCTGCCGTCGAAACGCGCCGCGTAACCACCTGCCTCGGCATGGATCAGCACACCGGCCAGGTGATCCCACGGCATCAGCTTGTTGTAGACAACGAAGTGGGCGTGGCCGCTCGCCAGCAGGCGGTATTCGTGAGCCGCGCAGCGATAGCCGAATTGCGACAAGGATTTCGTCTGGTTGCGCGCCAGCCGTGACCGTTCCGGCTCGGGCATGTATTGCCAGGACACCGCGCCGGTCATTTGGGAGATCGGTGCAGGCTCGGCGACATGCACCTTCTCCAGAGTGCCATGCGCATGCCGTATGTGGCTGCCAGCACCCTTGGCGCCGATCAGCCAGTCCTTGCCGACGGGATCGTGAATGATGCCGGCGACGGTCTCGCCCTTCACGACGACGCCCAGCATGACGCCGAACAGCGGCACGCCCGAGGCGAAATTGAAGGTGCCGTCGACTGGATCGATGACGAAGGCAAGATCGGCTTCGCCGAGGCCCTGGAGCAGCGCCGTGTCGTCGGAGCAGGCTTCCTCGCCGACGATCATCGCCTGGGGGTAGCGCTCACGCAGCCTGACGGTGATGAGCCGCTCAGCATTCACGTCGGCCTCCGTCACCAGGTCGGCTGCCGAGGTCTTCTGGCGGACCTCGCCCTCATCCAGCCGTCGAAAGCGCGGCATGATCTCGGCAATGGCGGCGTCGGACAGAAGCTTGGCAAGCCAGTCGATCGCGGTATCGTCAAATGTCATCGGGAACGTCTTGCCGTGTAAGGGTTTCGTTGAGGGAGGCGAAATCGAAGAGTTTGCGATCGAGCAGATGCGAAGGCCGCACATTGGTCATGGCCTGGATCATCGTGTCCTTGCGGCCGGGCATGCGCTTTTCCAAGTCGTCGAGCATCGCCTTCATCGCATTGCGCTGCAAGCCGTCCTGGCTGCCGCACAGATCGCACGGGATGATCGGGAATTTCATGGCGCCGGCGAATTTTTCGAGATCGGCCTCGGCGCAATAGGCGAGCGGCCGCAGCACCATGACGTCGCCGTCGTCGTTGAGCAGTTTTGGCGGCATGGCGGCGAGGCGCCCGGCATGGAACAGATTCATGAAAAAGGTTTCGAGAATGTCCTCGCGGTGGTGGCCGAGCACCAAAGCCGAGCAGCCCTCCTCCCGCGCGATGCGGTAGAGATGGCCGCGCCTGAGCCGCGAGCACAGCGAACAATAGGTGCTGCCCTGGGGAAGCTTGTCGGTCACCACCGAATAGGTGTCCTGATATTCGATGCGGTGCGGAATGGCGTATCTGTTGAGATAATCGGGCAGAATGTGTTTCGGAAAATTCGGCTGGCCCTGGTCGAGATTGCAAGCCAACAGGTCGACCGGCAGCAGCCCGCGCCATTTGAGGTCGAGCAGCAAAGCGAGCAGGCCGTAGGAATCCTTGCCGCCGGACAAGGCGACGAGCCAGCGATCGCCTGATTTCACCATCGAAAAATCGTCGATCGCCTGACGGGCGAGGCGCAGCAGCCGCTTGCGCAGCTTGTTGAACTCGACGGAGGACGGCACATCGGCAAACAGCGGATGAAAGCCGCCTGCGGCATCGGCGATCGGTCCGAGTGTTTTGGCGTCTGGCAGCATGTTCATGGCGCGTCGGCCCCAAAGTCCTTGTTGCTGCCCGGATTAACGCATCGGCCCGAAAACCGAAATCGATTTTCGAAAAGCATGATGCGCAAATAGAACGAACCAGAGCGTACTTTGTGCGTCCAAGCGGATGCACATCGCTCTAGCATGGCTGACAAAGAAAAGCTGGGCGGACCAAAACCGGACAAAGAAAAGGCCGCCTCGATGGGCGGCCTTCGATGCTGTCGCAGACGGGCGCGTTCGATCAGCGCGAATAGAATTCGACGACCAGGTTCGGTTCCATCTGCACGGCGAAAGGAACATCCGATAGGCCGGGGATGCGACCGAAGGTCGCTGTCATCTTGTTGTGGTCCACCTCGATGTAGTCAGGCACGTCGCGCTCGGCCAAGCCCACTGATTCCAGGACGATCACCAGCTGCTTCGACTTTTCGCGCACTTCGATGACGTCGCCCGGCTTGCAGCGGTATGAGCCGATGTTGACGCGCTTGCCGTTGACATTAATGTGGCCGTGATTGACGAACTGGCGAGCGGCAAAAATGGTCGGCACGAACTTGGCGCGGTAGACGACCGCGTCGAGACGCGACTCGAGCAGGCCGATCAGGTTCTCCGAGGTGTCGCCCTTGCGGCGATCCGCCTCTTCATAGACCTTGCGGAACTGCTTTTCCGAAACGTCGCCGTAGTGACCCTTCAGCTTCTGCTTGGCACGAAGCTGCAGGCCGAAATCGGAAAGCTTGCCCTTGCGGCGCTGGCCGTGCTGGCCGGGACCGTATTCGCGCTTGTTGACCGGGGATTTCGGGCGGCCCCAGATGTTTTCGCCGAGACGGCGGTCGATCTTGTATTTCGCGGATTCGCGCTTGCTCATCGCATTCCCTTTCAAAACAACACACCCGGAACCTCATGGTCCGGGTGAAGGAAACGCGCCCTCCTCTGGCCCCCGTTTTCGAGACCTGACAGGGTTTTCCCACGCAACGCGGCGGAAAACCCACGGGACACGTCATTTACACAAGACCTGGGAAAATAGAGCGCTTCCCAAACGTCTTGCGCACATAAAGAAACCACCGGGCGTTGCGGCCCGGTGTTGGTGGGCTGATTAAACGGAGATTTAACCGGTGTCAAGCTTGCGGCTGGCGGATAACCGACCAGCTGCGGGCTGTGTGCTGGACCGCGGCCATCCAACTGCGGAATCGGACCCGCCCTTCGTGCGGGTGCGGATGAGCGGCTAGTGCTTTGATTTCTTCTCGGGCAGGTCTTTACGCTTGGTCTCCGCGAATTCCTCGAGCTGCTTCTCGCTCATCGATTTGTACATTCCCTTCGAAGCGCCTTTGAGCTCACTCTTTTTGGTCTCGCCACGCTTGGCGGACAATGCCGCTCCTGCGGCTTTCTGCTGGGCTTTTGAAGTGGCTGGCATGATCGTTTCTCCCGTCTTGCAATGAGGGAAAAACGCACCGGTCCGGGTGATGTTCCCAGATATCAGGAAATCGCCAGCCCAAAGCCCTGCATCAAGCGGCGAGTCGGGAAATCAACCCGCTTCGACGTGAAGACAGCAAGATCGGCGCCTTCCACCAGCATCTCGCCGCGACCGCTGGCCTCGGTGTCCGCAAGCAGCGAGAGCGCCCGTCGCGCGATCGCCTCGGCGGGATCGAGCCAATCGACCGGCCAAGGTGCCGTCTTGCGCATACGGTTGGCCAGAAAGGGATAATGGGTGCAGGCAAGCACGACGATGTCGGTCCGCAGTTCATCGTGTTCGACGAAGCACGGCGCGATCTCGGTGCGCACCGCCTCTTCATCGACAAAGCCCTCGCGCATATAGACCTCGGCCAATCCTGCCAGATTGTCGCTGCCAACCAGGCGGACATGGCATTTTTGCGCCCATTTGCCGATCAGGTCGCGCGTATACTGGCGTTTGACGGTGCCGGGCGTCGCCAGCACCGAAACCAACCCGGAGCGAGTGCGTTCCGCCGCCGGCTTGATCGCCGGCACCGTGCCGACGAAAGGGTGGCCGGGAAATCTCTCACGCAACGCATCGATGACCAGCGTCGAAGCGGTATTGCAGGCGATGACCGAGATGGCCGGCGAAAAACGGTTGAGCAGCTTGCCGAACAGCTCCAGTATATGCGCCCTCAGTGCCGGTTCCTCCCAAGCGCCATAAGGGAAAGCCGCATCGTCGGCGACATAGACGAAGCGGCGGTCGGGCATCAGCACGCGCGCTTCGCGCAAAACCGTCAGGCCGCCGATGCCGGAATCGAACATCAGGATCGGGCGGGCGCTTGAGGGATCGGCCATTGTCATTTGAGTCGCGAGGGAAGGCTGGGATTACGAGAGAAGGCTGGGATTGCGAGAGAGGCTGGGGACCAAGAGATGGTCACATTCGAAGGTCCATCATCCTAAAATGATGGACCACACCAAATAACATTCGGTTACTCGTGGTTAAGCCTGGTCTTTGTCTGTCGCCTTCGCGGCGCGTGCGGCCGCCGCCGGAAGCCGCCTTGGATCATCGCCCGGCGATCCGTCGCCGCGCGGCATGGCCGGCGAAAACCTGTCCAGCGATGATATTATGCCGCGCAGCACCTTGAGTTCCGGCTCGGCGAAGCCGGCGCGCGTCAGCACCGCGCGCAGATTGTCGACCATCTTCGGCTTCTTCGGCGCCGGTCGGAAATAGCCGCGCGCTTCGAGCGCGCCTTCCAGATACGCGAACAGGCCGTGCAATTGTTCCTTGGTCGCCGGCACCATGTCGGGGCTGGAAAAATTGGTTTTCGTCTCATCTTCCAGGCCGGACTTCATCCATTCATAGGACATCAGCAGGGCCGCCTGGGCGATATTGAGCGAGGAGAAGGCGGGATCGACCGGGAAGGTGACGATCTCGTCGGCCAAGCCAACCTCGTCGTTGTAGAGCCCGAACCGCTCGCGGCCGAACAGGATGCCGGTGCGCTGTCCGGCTTCCTGGCGCGCCCTTAGCGCCCTGCCCGCCTCGACCGGTCCGCGCACCGGCTTGAAATTATCGCGTGCGCGCGCCGTGGTGGCGAAGACGAAATTCAGATCGGCGACCGCCGAGGCCAAATCGTCAAATACCCTAGCGGCATCTATCACATGGTCGGCCCGGCTCGCGGCAGCGCGCGCCTTTTCGCTCGGCCAGCCGTCGCGCGGATTGACGAGGCGCAGCTCGGACAGACCGAAATTCGCCATGGCGCGCGCGACCATGCCGATATTCTCGCCGAGCTGCGGCTCGACCAGGATGATCGCCGGGCCTGCGGCAGGAGGGATGTCGTTGCTGGCTTGCATGGCTGTCAATGAACTGCTGTTTGCGGCATTTCAGCGTCCCCTGCCATATCCGGCCGCGAAAATGAAGCTTTCACAAATGAAGCTTTCACAAAGAGTGGCCGATGGCGATGGTAAAGCACGCCCGCGCGGATCGCCGTTTGCGCGGCCAAAAATGCTTTGATATACGGGCCCCATCCCCGGCCGAAAGCCATGCGGGCAAGGCCGTTCCGATCCCAATAATGAGGCATTCTTTCCATGGCGAAGATCAAGGTGGCGAACCCGGTCGTCGAACTCGACGGCGACGAGATGACCCGCATCATCTGGCAGTTCATCAAGGACAAGCTGATCCACCCCTATCTCGATCTGAAGCTTGAATATTACGACCTCAGCGTCGAGCACCGCGACGCCACCAACGACCAGGTGACTATCGAGGCGGCCAATGCCATCAAGAAACACGGCGTCGGCGTGAAATGCGCGACGATCACGCCCGACGAGCAGCGCGTCGAAGAATTCAAGCTGAAGAAGATGTGGAAGTCGCCGAACGGCACGATCCGCAACATCCTCGGCGGCACCATCTTTCGCGAGCCGATCATCATGAAGAACGTGCCGCGGCTGGTGCCCGGCTGGACCAAGCCGATCATCGTCGGCCGTCATGCTTTCGGCGACCAGTACCGCGCCACCGACTTCCGCTTTCCCGGCAAGGGCAAGCTGACGATCAAGTTCGTCGGCGAGGACGGCAAGGTGATCGAGCATGACGTGTTCGATGCGCCGGCCGCCGGCGTCGCCATGGCAATGTACAACCTCGACGAGTCGATCCGCGAATTCGCCCGCGCCTCGCTGAATTACGGCCTGCTGCGCAATTATCCGGTCTACCTCTCGACCAAGAACACCATCCTCAAGGCCTATGACGGTCGGTTCAAGGACATTTTCCAGGAAGTCTACGAGGCTGAGTTCGAAGCCGAATTCAAGGCGAAAAAGATCTGGTACGAGCACCGGCTGATCGACGACATGGTCGCCTCCAGCCTGAAATGGTCGGGCGGCTATGTCTGGGCCTGCAAGAACTATGATGGCGACGTGCAGTCGGACACTGTGGCGCAAGGCTTCGGTTCGCTCGGCCTGATGACATCGGTGCTGATGACGCCGGATGGCAAGACGGTGGAGGCGGAGGCCGCACATGGCACCGTCACCCGTCACTATCGCCAGCATCAGAAGGGCGAGGAAACCTCGACCAATTCGATCGCGTCGATCTTCGCCTGGACACGCGGCCTCGCCCATCGCGCCAAGCTCGACGACAATGCCGAGTTGAAGCGGTTTGCCGAGACGCTGGAAAGGGTCTGCATCCAGACCGTAGAGGCCGGCTTCATGACCAAGGATCTGTCGCTGCTGATCGGTCCCGACCAGCCATGGCTTTCGACCACCGGCTTCCTCGACAAGATCGACGAGAACCTGCAGAAGGCGATGGCCTGACGCATGACCCTGAAAACCGGAATCATTTTCGGACAGGATCATGCGCAAAATCAAAGTGCTACAGCGTCCTTTGCGCGTATGAAAAGACGCGCGGCGCTGTAGTGAGCATCATGAGCAAACCGGTCGTCTACGGGGCGGACCATAGCGTCTACGTGCGCATCGTCCGCCTCGTGCTCGCGGAAAAAGGCATCGACTACGAACTTGTGCCGGGTCGACATCTTTGCGGCGGACGGCATTTCGGGCTGGTATTTCGACCATCACCCGTTCGGCCGCATCCCTGCCTTCGAGAATGACGGGTTCCGCCTATACGAGACCAGCGCGATTGCCCGTTATGTCGACGAGGCCTTTGATGGCCCGGCGTTGCAACCGGTCGAAGTTCGGCCTCGCGCAACCATGAACCAGATCATCGGCCTGCTCGACGCCTATGCCTATCGGGCCATGGTCTGGGATGTCGCTGTCGAGCGGCTGGAGAAGACGGCGCCTGACGAGGCTTTGATCGCCGCCGGACTTCGGCAGGCGAGAACGACACTACGGGCGCTCTCATCGCTGAAAGCCGAGGGGCCATGGCTGTTGGGCGAGCAACTGACGCTCGCCGACCTGCATGCCGTGCCAATCATCGGCTATTTCGTCAAGGTCGCCGAAGGGCGGAAGCTGCTGGCCGAGTTTCCAGATATTCGGGCCTGGTGGGACCGCATCGCTCAGCGTCCAAGCTTTTCCGGAACTAAAAAGGCAGGGTGAGGCGAATGGCAGCTGCTCATTCGGAAAGGTAGATTTCCGCCTTCATGAAGGTCTTCGCACGACCTGCGATCAGCACGCGATCTCCAGCCAGGTCACACAGCAAATGCCCGCCGCGCTGCGAACATTGGAATGCCGACAGATGCGTCTTGCCGAGTTTTTCAGACCAGTAAGGCACCAGAGTCGCATGAGTCGAGCCAGTCACCGGATCCTCGGGAATGCCCGCTCCGGGCACGAAATAACGCGAGACGAAATCATGGGCTCGCCCAGGCGCGGTAATGACCAGCCCAAGAGGATGAAGGGTTCCGATCCTAAGCAGATCGGGAACGAATGACCGTACGGATGCCTCGTCGACAAGCTCGACAAACAGGTTTTCGAAATTGCGGAAGCTCGAAACGGACCCCCGAGGAAATATCTCTTGCAGTGCCTGTATCAACTTCCCGCCGAGCGGCTGCGGCGGAAAACACGGCAGCTCGAGCTGGTAGGCACCTTCCCGTTGGGAAACCCGTAGCTCACCCACCCGCGTGGCAAAGGCCATGTCACCAGGCACATTGTGTTCCGCGGCCAACACATGGGCGGTCGCAAGAGTTGCATGGCCACAGAAGTCGGCTTCATGAACCGGCGTGAACCAGCGCAAATCCCAACTCTCGCCATTCGGCCGCGCAAACGCGGTTTCAGCAAGGTTGTTCTCGTTTGCGATAGCCTGCATCACATCGTCCGATAGCCAGTCCTCCAAAATGAGAACGGCAGCAGGGTTGCCCTGGAAAGCCCGTTCGGCAAACGCGTCGACTTGATACATCGTCAACGTGGTCACATCATCCCCGCCGCCATTTCGGCCCCGCCTTACTGGTACATGTTCACGCCGCTTCCAGCGCCGCTTTCACTGCAGCGATCGCGTTCTCGGCCTTCGAGGCATCCGGGCCGCCGGCCTGGGCCATATCGGGTCGACCGCCGCCGCCCTGCCCGCCCAATGCCGCGGATGCCACGCGGACCAGATCGACGGCGCTGAAGCGGCCGGTCAGGTCGTCGGTGACGCCGACCACGACGCTCGCCTTGTTGTCCTCGCCGGCGCCAACGAAGACGACGACGCCGGAGCCGAGCGACTTCTTGCCGGCATCGGCCAACGGCTTCAAATCCTTTGGCGCGACGCCCGATACCGCCTTGCCGAGAAAACCGACACCGGCAATGGTTTCGTTTTCCGCAGGCACGCCGGCTGGCGAGCGGTCGCCCAGCGCGAGCTTCTTGCGCGCCTCGGTCAGCTCCTTCTCAAGCTTCTTGCGCTCGTCAAGCAGCGCCTCGACGCGGGCCGGCACGTCGGCCGGCGAAATCTTCAGCGTGGCAGCGACCGCCTTCAGCCGCCTGTCCTGTTCGTCGAGATGCTTTCTGGCCGCCTCTCCGGTCAGCGCCTCGATGCGGCGTACGCCAGCGGCGACAGCGCCCTCCGACACCAGCCGGACCAGGCCGATATCGCCGGTGGCCCCGACATGGGTGCCGCCGCAGAGCTCGACCGAATAGGGCTTGCCGGCCTTGTCACCGGCAACCCCGGTGCCCATCGACACGACGCGGACCTCGTCGCCATATTTTTCGCCGAACAGCGCCATGGCGCCCTCGGCAATCGCGTCATCGACGCTCATCAGCCTCGTCGTCACCGGGCCGTTCTGCACGACGATCTCGTTGGCCATCGCCTCGACGCGTTCCAGTTCCTCGGCCGAAATCGGCTTGGGGTGGGAAAAGTCGAAGCGCAGCCGTTCCGGCGCGACCAGCGAGCCCTTTTGCGCGACATGGGTGCCGAGCACCTCGCGCAGCGCCTCGTGGACAAGGTGGGTCGCCGAATGGTTTGAGCGTAGTCGCGTGCGCCTGATATGGTCGACCTTCAACTCGACCGCTTCACCCGTCTTGACGGTGCCCTTGGTGACCTTGCCGAAATGCACGAACAGGCCGTCGCCCTTCTTCTGCGTGTCGGTGACGTCGATAGCAAAACCTTCGCCCGAAATCACGCCGGTGTCGCCCATCTGGCCGCCGGACTCGCCATAGAACGGCGTCTGGTTGACGACGACGCCGACGGTTTCGCCGACAACGGCGCTCTCCACCGCGGCGCCATCCCTGACTAGCGCCCGAACGATGCCTTCTGCTTGCTCGGTGTCGTAGCCTAGAAACTCGGTCGCGCCCGCCTTCTCGCGCACCGCGAACCAGACGGTTTCGGTGGCCGCGTCGCCGGAGCCGGCCCAGCTCTTCCGCGCTTCGGCCTTCTGCCGCTCCATCGCCGCGTTAAATCCCTCAAGATCGACCGAAACCCCGCGCGGGCGCAGTGCGTCCTGAGTGAGGTCGAGCGGGAAGCCATAGGTGTCGTAGAGCTTGAACGCTGTCTCGCCGTCAAGCCGGTCGCCGCTGCCGAGCGTCTCGGTCGCGTCGGCAAGCAGGCCGAGGCCGCGCGCCAGCGTCTTGCGGAAGCGCGTTTCCTCGAGCTTCAGCGTCTCTGATATTAGCGGCTGGCCCCGCACCAGTTCGGGATAGGCTTGGCCCATCTCGCGCACCAGCGCCGGCACCAGCCGCCACATCAGCGGATCACGGGCGCCCAAAAGCTGCGCATGGCGCATGGCGCGGCGCATGATGCGACGCAGCACGTAGCCGCGGCCTTCGTTCGACGGCAGCACGCCGTCGGCGATGAGGAAGCTCGATGCGCGCAGGTGATCGGCAATGACGCGGTGGCTCGCCCGGTTCTTGCCTTCCGCCTTGACGCCGGTCGCCTCTTCCGAGGCACGGATCAGCGCCTTGAACAGGTCGATGTCGTAGTTGTCGTGCTCACCCTGCAGGACGGCTGCGATGCGCTCCAGCCCCATGCCGGTGTCGATCGACGGGCGCGGCAGTTCGATCCGCTGCGCCTTCGTCACCTGCTCGAACTGCATGAAGACGAGGTTCCAGATCTCGATGAAACGGTCGCCGTCCTCATCCGCGCTGCCGGGCGGGCCGCCCGGAATGTCGGCGCCATGGTCGTAGAAGATTTCCGAGCACGGGCCGCAGGGACCGGTATCGCCCATCGCCCAGAAATTGTCGCTGGTGGCGATCCGGATGATCCTGTCCTCCGGCAGCCCGGCGATCTTCTTCCAGAAGCCCGCGGCCGCGTCGTCGGTATGGTAGACGGTCACCAGAAGCCGGTCCTTGGCGATGCCGAACTCGCGGGTGATCAGATTCCAGGCAAGCTCGATGGCGCGCTCCTTGAAATAATTGCCGAAGGAGAAGTTGCCGAGCATCTCGAAGAAGGTGTGGTGACGGGCAGTGTAGCCGACATTGTCGAGATCGTTGTGCTTGCCGCCGGCGCGCACGCATTTCTGCGAGGTGGTGGCGCGCGAATAGGGACGGCTTTCCAACCCGGTGAAGACGTTCTTGAACTGCACCATGCCAGCGTTGGTGAACATCAGCGTCGGGTCGTTGCGCGGCACCAGCGGGCTCGACGCCACGACCTCGTGACCCTCTTTGCGGAAATAGTCGAGAAATGCCGACCTGATCTCGTTGACGCCACTCATGAATACTGCCTTTTCGAGAGATCCGCCGATTGCCGGCGGAAAACAGACATGGCCTTTTAGCGGTCGCACTGCACCCTGTCCAGAAACACGGAATTGCTCCAAACCGTAGCCCTTGCCGGCTGTTCACAATGACCAGAGCTATCGGCAAAAACGCAAACCGCCGGCCCAAGGCCGGCGGCATAAACACATCGATACACCAACTCAATTCGGGATACGCGAACTCAAACCGGTAACTTTGACTGGCACAGCCTGTATCTTACATCGCGCCCGCTTCGTCCTCGAAACTATCGTCTCCGCCTTCGGAACCGCCATTTTCGAGGAATTTCTCGGCGATCAGCCCGGCATTCTGCCTCAGCGCCAGCTCGATCTCGCGTGCCGTGTCGGGATTGTCGCGCAGGAACAGTTTTGCGTTCTCGCGGCCCTGGCCGAGACGCTGCGAATTATAGGAGAACCAGGCGCCCGACTTCTCGACCACGCCGGCCTTGACGCCGAGGTCGACCAACTCACCGGTCTTGGACACGCCCTCGCCATACATGATGTCGAACTCCACCACCTTGAAGGGCGGCGCCAACTTGTTCTTGACCACCTTGACGCGGGTCTGGTTGCCGACGACTTCGTCGCGGTCCTTGACCGAGCCGATGCGGCGAATGTCGAGGCGCACCGAAGCATAGAATTTCAGCGCGTTGCCGCCGGTCGTGGTCTCGGGCGAACCGAACATCACGCCGATCTTCATGCGGATCTGGTTGATGAAGATGACCATGGTGTTGGAGCGCGAGATCGAGGCGGTCAGCTTGCGCAGCGCCTGGCTCATCAGGCGGGCCTGCAGGCCGGGCAGTGAATCGCCCATTTCGCCCTCGATTTCGGCGCGCGGCGTCAGCGCTGCGACCGAATCGACCACCAGCACGTCGATGGCGCCGGAACGCACCAGCGTGTCGCAGATCTCCAGCGCCTGTTCGCCGGTATCGGGCTGCGAGATCAGCAGATTTTCGAGGTCGACGCCGAGCTTGCGCGCATAGACCGGATCGAGCGCGTGCTCGGCATCGACAAAGGCGCAGATGCCGCCCTTCTTCTGGGCTTCGGCCACCGTGTGCAGCGCCAGCGTCGTCTTGCCCGAGCTTTCCGGCCCGTAGATCTCGACGATGCGGCCGCGCGGCAGGCCGCCGACGCCAAGCGCGATGTCGAGGCCAAGCGAACCGGTCGGCACCGTTTCGATCTCGACGACCTGCTCGTTTGCGCCGAGCCGCATGATCGAGCCCTTGCCGAAGGCACGCTCGATTTGCGACAGCGCCGCATCCAGAGCCTTTGATTTATCCACTGCTTTGTCCTCTACAAGCCGCAAAGAATTCTGAGCCATGATACATCACCCCTTGGTCGTCAATGAAGGCCGGACAATCCGTAATCCTTATTAATTTGTACCTTTTTTGTTCTCGTCTGGCAAGGGGAGACAAATGATTGAAAAACAAACAATATCTGGATTTGTTCTTTTTTTGTTTCGTGTTTTCACCCCCGGATGTATCCCGCTTCACCCGCAGGATCGTGCTGGCATCTTTCGAATCGCGCCTCCGGTTGCCGGGCTCCGCCGGACACCCTAGTCTTCGCCCGGCAACAGCAAAGGTTTCCTCCCAGGCATGATGAAGTCGCCGACAATCCTGGCCGTAGGCGGCGCCTATATAGATCGGCGCGGCCAGGTTTCGGGCGCCTTTGTGCCGGCGGCGTCGAATCCCGGCACGATGCGCGAGGCTGTCGGCGGCGCCGTCTTCAATGCGCTGCGCGGCGCCGTGCGGCGCGGCGTCTCCGGCTCGCTGCTTTCGGTGCGCGGCGGCGATGTTCTGGCCGACACGGTCTCGCGCGCCATCGCTGCGGCCGGCATTGCCGATCTATCCGTGGTGTTCCTCGATCGCACGACGCCGAGCAACACGACGATAATCGACGGCGACGGCGCGCTGATCGTCGGCCTTTCCGACATGGCGCTCTACGACCTGGCGCTTCCCAAGCAGATCCGCCGTGCCAAGGTGCGTGAGGCGATCAGCACCGCCGATGCGGTCCTGTGCGACGCCAACCTGCCGTCGACGGCGCTGGAGCGGCTGGTGGCGTTTGCCACCGGCAAGCCGGTCTTCGCCCTCGCCGTCTCACCAGACAAGGCGGTGCGGCTCGCGCCGGTGCTTGGCAGCCTGGCGATGGTCTTCATGGACCGGCGCGAGGCCATCGCACTCGCCGATGTCGGTATCGACACGGCGGAGCGTGATATCATCGACCGCCTGAGGCGCGCCGGCCTCAAATATGGCGTGGTGAGGTCGGATGACGGTCCGGTGCTGGGTTTCGACGAGGCCGGCGCCTTCTCGATCCCGCCGCCGAGAAAAGTCACCGTCGCCGCCGCCGATGCGCTGGCGGGCGCAACGGTCGCCGCCCTGCTGCGCGGCCTGACGCTGCGCGCGGCGCTGCGTGACGGCGTTGCCGCGGCAATGCTTGCGATCGAAAGTGCCGAACTTGTGCCGGTCTTTACGGCGGCAGACTTTGCCGACGCGCTGGCCCTTGTGCCCGAGCCGCAGAAAATTGGCATGAGCTGATGACCAGTGGAGAGGCGGCCTATTTGCCGGCACGCAGCCCCGCCTCATAGGCCCGGCGCGCCCAGACTGCCATCTCGTCCGGATCGTCGAAGGCGCTGTCGGGAATGCTCCAATACGGCATGGACACGAGCTTGCCGTGCCGCGAGCCGGTGTAGGTCCATTGCCGGCAGCCGGCCGCTTCGAATTCGGGCGCGCTTTCCGAGTCGGCCTTCAGCATCAATTCGCCACGGATGACGATGGCGACGATGACGCCGTCGAAGTAGATGCCCTTGCCGCCGAACATCTTGCGAATGCTGACCGGGCCGAGGCCTTCGAAAAGTTCGGCAATGCGTTCATTGTCCATGCCGCGATCATGTCACCCGGATTTCCCCTTGTCATCGCCGCAACCAAAACCATGCTGACAAGTTGAGAGCCAAATTCTTCGGAGTCCCTCATCATGCCGCTTCTGCTCAAAGGGTCCTGCCGGTGCGATGCCGTCCGCTTCGAGGTGGAAAGCCACACGCCGGTGCCGTTCATGCTTTGCTACTGCTCGATCTGCCGCAAGCAGCAGGGCGGCGGCGGCTTTGCCATCAATCTCGGTGCCGATTTCGATACGCTGAAAATCAAGGGCAAGCGCAACCTTGGCGTCTATCAAGCCGAGATCGAGGACGACGAGCATCCACAATGCGAGATCTCGTCAGGCGAGCGGAATTTCTGCAGGAAATGCGGATCGGCACTCTGGCTCTACGATCCGACGTGGCCGGAACTGGTCCACCCATTTGCATCGGCGATCGACACAGACCTGCCGAAACCGCCTGAAAAGGTGCACCTCATGCTGAAATACAAGGCGAACTGGGTCGAGCCCGACATCGGCGAGGACGACAGGGCCTACGATGTCTATCCGGAAGAATCGATCGCCGGATGGCACAAACGAACGGGAATGTGGGTGGACTGAGGAGCCCGATCAGGCCGAGGCGCGCGCCTCGGCCAGAGCCTTCAGATCGGCCGGCTTGAGCTCAACCGATTCGCCGCAGCCGCAGGCCGAGCTCTGGTTCGGGTTGCGGAAAGTGAAGCCGGTGCGCAGCGTCGTCTGCTCGAAATCCATCTCGGTGCCGAACAGGAAAAGTGCTGCCTCGGGCGCGACGTAAACGTGGGCGCCGTCGCGCTCGACATGATCGTCCTTGGCATTCGGCTCGGTCACCAGGTCGACCGTATATTCCATGCCGGCGCAGCCGCCCTTCTTGATGCCAAGGCGAATGCCGTGCGCACTCTCACGGGTCGCGACGATCTCGCGCACCCGGTCGGCGGCCTTTTCGGTCATCGTGATGACGGCAAAGCGTCCCATCTTTTCTTTCTCCATTGCGTGCAGGTTCAAGGCCTGCCGAATGATTCCTCACCTAAAATGGTGAAATTCTCTGCCTGGCGCAAGTGCACCAATCTTTGTCATATCCGGTGCTAGTACCAACCCACCGCGACCTGTGCCTCTTCCGACATGCGGTCGGGTGACCAGGGCGGATCGAAGGTCATGGTGACCTCGACGCCTGAAACGCCCTCCACGGCGCCGACGGCATTTTCCACCCAGCCCGGCATTTCGCCGGCCACCGGACAGCCAGGCGCGGTCAGCGTCATGTCGATCTTGACCGAGCGGTCGTCCTCGATGTCGATCTTGTAGATCAGGCCAAGCTCGTAGATGTCGGCCGGGATTTCCGGGTCGTAGACCGTCTTCAGCGCCGAGACGATGTCGTCGGTCAGCCGCGCCAGTTCGTCGGCGGGAATGGCCGAGGCGGAAACCAGACCGTTGGCAGTCGTTTCCGAAGTGGTCTCAGCGGTCCGGCCTGCATCATCCATCATCGTCACCCGAAGAATTTTCGCGCTTTTTCGAGCGCATCGGCCAAAGCGTCGACTTCGGCCCTGGTATTATACATGCCGAACGATGCCCTGCATGTGGAAGTTACGCCGAAGCGTTTCAACAGCGGCTGGGCGCAATGCGTGCCGGCGCGGACAGCAATACCCTGCCGGTCGATCACCATCGATACGTCATGCGCATGGATACCCTGCAGTTCGAAGGAGATGATGGCGCCCTTATCAGGCGCATCGCCGAAGATGCGCAGCGAATTGATGGCGCGCAGCCGCTCATGCGCATAGTCCTTCAAATCGGCCTCATGGGCGGCGATGCGCTCGCGGCCGATCTTTTCCATGTATTCCAGCGCAGCGCCCAACCCGATCGCCTGCACGATCGGCGGCGTGCCAGCCTCGAAACGGTGCGGCGGATCGTTGTAGGTGACGATGTCTTGCGTCACCTCCTCGATCATTTCGCCGCCGCCCATGAACGGGCGCATGCGCTCCAGCATGTCCTTCTTGCCATAGAGCACGCCGATGCCCGAGGGACCGTAGACCTTGTGGCCGGTGAAGACGAAGAAATCGCAATCGAGATCCTGGACGTCGATCGGCATATGCACGGCGCTCTGGCTGCCGTCGACCAGCACCGGAATGCCGCGTGCGTGCGCGATGCGCACGATCTCCTTGATCGGCGCCACCGTGCCCAGCGCATTCGACATGTGCGTGATGGCGACCAGTTTTGTGCGATCAGTCAGCCGCTTCTCGAACTCCTCGATATGGAAGACGCCGAGGTCGTCGACCGGTACCCAGACCAGCCTGGCGCCCTGCCGCTCGCGGATGAAATGCCACGGCACGATATTGGAATGGTGCTCCATGATCGAAAGCACGATCTCGTCGCTCTCACCGATATTCGGCATGCCGAAGCCGTAGGCGACGGTGTTGATCGCAGCGGTGGTGTTCGAGGTGAAGACGATGTTGTCGGTGCTTGGCGCGTTGAGAAACCTCTGCACTATCTTCCGCGCGTTCTCATAGGCGTCGGTCGCGGCATTCGACAGGAAATGCAGCCCGCGATGAACGTTGGCATATTCCTGGGAATAAGCGTGCTGGATGGTGTCGAGCACGACCTGCGGCTTCTGCGCCGAGGCGCCGTTGTCGAGATAGACCAACGGCTTGCCGTAGACTTCCCGCGACAGGATCGGGAAGTCGCGGCGGATCGCCTCGACGTCGTAGGGGATGTTTTCGACTTTCTGGTCCATCACAACTTCATCGCCTCATTCCGTCCAACACCCTCGTCCGTCTCGGCGCTACGCGCCGATCCACCTTCTCCCACAAAGGGAAGGCGCTAGCCGTGCGCCACGAACCAGCCGTCGAGCCTTGCTTCCAGCGCCTCGACAATCGCCTCGTCGTCCAGCTCCTCAATTACCTCGGCAACGAAAGCCTTGACCAGAAGGCCGCGCGCGGTCTTCTCGTCGATGCCGCGGGCCATCAGGTAGAACAGGTGGCTATGGTCGATCTCGGTGACGGTCGCGCCATGGCCGCAGACGACATCGTCGGCGAAGATTTCGAGCTCAGGCTTGGTCGAGAACTCGCCGTCATCCGACAGAAGCAGCGTGTTGCAGGCCATCTTGGCGTTGGTCTTCTGCGCATATTGGTGGACGTTGATGCGCCCCTGGAAGATGCCGCGCGCCTTGCCGGTAACCACATTGCGGATTACTTCCGTCGAAGCCGTGTGCGGCACGGCATGGTCGAGCACCATGGTCACGTCCGTATGAGTGTCACCGGCAAGCAGGTTGATGCCGCGCAGCGTGAAATCGGCGCCTTCGCCTGTCGTCTTGACCACGATCTCCTGGCGCACCAGCTTGCCGCCGGCATTCATCACGAACAGCGTCAGCTTCGCATTCTTGCCGAGATGCGCCTTGAACTGGGCAAGATGCGTGGCCGTATCCGGCTGCTCCTGCACGATCAGCCACGTCACGTCGGCGCCCTCGTCAAGCAGAAGCTGGCTGACCGAGCTGACGAGTGCGGCGCCCTCGCCCGCCTGGCGCTCGACGATAACAGCCTTGGCGCCGGCGCCGGCGCGGACGCCCAAGCGCACATGCGTCTGGCCGCCGGCCTGCAGGTTCTGCAGTTCGATCGGCTTGTCCAGTTCGGTGCCGTCGGCGATGTCGACAAAATAGCCGTCTGCAACGAAAGCGGTGTTCAGAGCGCCGATTGCATCGTCGGTGCCATACGGATCGAGCCCAGGTGCTGCGCTGCCGTCGGTCAGCTTCTCCGACAGGCGCTGCACCGCAACGCCATCAACCGTCGGCAGCTTCGTGCTCGAGACGCCGTTCAGGACTGGCAGAACGGCAGAGCCTTCAACGATCGGTGCGATCGCCTTGGCGGCAGCCGCGGGATCGAAGTCCGGCACCGAACCCAGCAGGCGACGCAGGTCGGTGTAGTGCCAGGATTCGATGCGCCGCGTCGGCAGGCCGCTCTTGATCGCCTCGATGGCGTCGTCGCGCTTCAGCATCACCGTGCCGTCGCCGGGCAGCAGCGAGAGCCGGTCGCTGAAGGCGTCGATCAGCGCCGTTTCGGCTGGCGTTCGCTGGGGTGTCGTATGTATATTCATCAGTTTCGCCTCGCCTAGCTTTGTCTCGCCTTCTGGCATCTCACGCGGCTTGGCCGATCACGCCGGCATAGCCATTGGCCTCGAGATCGAGCGCCAGCGATTTGTCGCCCGATTTGATCACCTGGCCCCTGTAGAGCACGTGCACAGTATCCGGCTCGATGTGTTGGAGCAGGCGCTGGTAGTGGGTGATGATGACGATGGCGCGGTCGGGCGAGCGCAGCGCGTTGACGCCGTCCGAGACGATCTTCAGCGCATCGATATCGAGACCTGAGTCTGTCTCGTCGAGCACGCACAGCTTCGGCTCCAGGAGTTTCATCTGCAAGATCTCGGCGCGCTTCTTCTCGCCGCCGGAAAAGCCGACATTGAGCGGCCGCTTCAGCATCGCCATGTCCATGTTGAGCGAGGCGGCGGCGTCCTTCACCCGCTTCAGGAATTCGGGGATCTTCAGAGGTTCCTCGCCGCGCGCCTTGCGCTGCTCGTTCATCGCCACCTTCAAAAATTCCATCGTCGCGACGCCCGGTATTTCCATCGGATACTGAAAGGCGAGAAAGATGCCTGATGTGGCGCGCTCGGCCGGATCCATATCGAGGATCGACTGGCCGTTGTAGAGGATATCGCCTTCGGTGACCTCATAATCCTCGCGCCCGGCGAGGATGTAAGACAGCGTCGACTTTCCCGAGCCGTTCGGGCCCATGATCGCGGCGACCTCGCCGGCCTTCACCGTCAGGTTCAGGCCGCGGATAATCTCAGTGCCGTCGTCGACAATGCGGGCATGCAGATTTCTAATTTCAAGCATTCTCTTGCTCTATCGTTCCGTTGACTACATATCGCCGGGCTAGGGTAACGGCGACGTCGCTTTCAAGTTCAGGTGCCAAGTCAACTCGCATACTTCCGTCCTCGACGGCGTCGGCGGGATTCGGCCACCTGGTGATTTCAAAAATCTCAGGACCGTAGACTTGGATCATCAACTCCGTGCCGTCTTCGCGCCCAGCGCTAATTCGGTTGGCTTCGACTTCGATACTGACGGCGACCCTGCTTTCGGCAGCAAAGCTTCGAAGGTAATTTCCAAGCGACGTTGCCAATTCTCCGCAAATCTGCTCATCGAGTTTGGCCCGATAGTCGTCGGGTAGCTCACCAGAATCCCTGTCAAACTGGTGGACGCGTGCCACCAACGGCGGACCGTTCTCTGCCTCATCGTCACTCACCCGACACTCCCCTCGAGGCTGATCCCAATCAGCTTCTGCGCCTCGACGGCGAACTCCATCGGCAGCTGCTGGATGACGTCCTTGACGAAGCCGTTGACGATCAGCGCGATCGCCTCTTCTTCCGGGATGCCGCGCTGCATGACGTAGAATTTCTGGTCTTCGGAAATTTTCGAAGTCGTCGCCTCATGCTCGAACTTCGCCGTCGCGTTCTTGGCTTCCATGTAGGGCACGGTGTGCGCGCCGCACTGGTCGCCGATCAGCAGCGAGTCGCAGTTGGTGAAGTTGCGGGCGTTGGTCGCCTTGCGGTGCGCCGAAACCTGTCCGCGATAGGTGTTCTGCGAAAGGCCGGCGGCGATGCCCTTGGAGATGATGCGGCTCGACGTGTTCTTGCCGAGATGGATCATCTTGGTGCCGCTATCGACCTGCTGGTAGCCGTTTGACACGGCGATCGAATAGAACTCGCCGCTGGAATCGTCGCCGCGCAGGATGCAGCTCGGATATTTCCAGGTGATGGCCGAGCCGGTCTCGACCTGCGTCCACGATATCTTCGAACGATGGCCACGGCAGTCGCCGCGCTTGGTGACGAAATTGTAGATGCCGCCCTTGCCCTCGGCGTCGCCGGGGTACCAGTTCTGCACCGTCGAATATTTGATCTCGGCATCGTCGAGCGCGATCAGCTCGACCACCGCGGCATGAAGCTGGTTCTCGTCACGCTGCGGCGCCGTGCAGCCTTCGAGATAGGAGACGTAAGCCCCCTCCTCGGCGATGATCAGCGTACGCTCGAACTGGCCGGTGTTCTTCTCGTTCATGCGGAAATAGGTCGACAGTTCCATCGGGCAGCGCACGCCCTTGGGCACGAAGACGAAGGAGCCGTCTGTGAACACCGCCGAATTCAGTGTCGCGTAGAAGTTGTCGGAGGTCGGCACAACCGAACCGAGATATTTCTTCACCAGTTCCGGGTGCTCGCGGATCGCTTCCGAGATCGAACAGAAAATGACGCCGGCCTGCGCCAGCTCCTTCTTGAAGGTGGTGACGACGGACACCGAATCGAACACCGCGTCGACGGCGACGCGGCCCGACTTGTAGACATTGTCGCTGGGTTCCTCGAGTTCCGACGCGTCGGTCTTCTGCACGCCGGCGAGGATTTCCTGTTCCTTCAGCGGAATGCCGAGCTTTTCGTAGACCCTCAAGAGCTCAGGATCGACGTCGCTCAGCGATGTCGGTCCCGGCGTGCTCTTGGGCGCCGCATAGTAGTAGAGGTCCTGGAAATCGATCTTCGGATAATGGACGCGCGCCCACTTCGGCTCGTCCAGCGTCACCCAGCGCCGATAGGCTTCCAGACGCCATTCCAGCATCCAGGACGGCTCGTCCTTCTTCGCCGAAATGAAGCGGATAATGTCTTCGCTCAGGCCCTTTGGGGCCTTGTCCATCGCGATTTCGGTCTGGAATCCGTATTTATACTGGTCGACGTCGATCTTTCGGACCCGATCGATCGTGTCCTGCACAGCAGGCATATGCGTTCTCCATCCACGCCGGGGTCAAGGCCCGACAGTTTTCAAACTATGGCACCGCGAAACGAGTGCCCATGGGCAACCAAGGCGGCGTAAGTTCCATATAGTGCGTCCCTGCCGGAAATTCACCCGGCCACCATGAAACGCACGGCTCTACCAGGCCGGAAGGCCTGCATCATTCTGCCGCACTCAGGCAGCTTTTTCCCTGCCCGCCGCTTCGTTACCGGCTTGCCGCGAGGCGATACCTGACAGTGCCTTGCGGAACAACTCGACATCCTCGGCACTCGTTGCGTGGCCGATGGACACGCGCAAAGCGCCAAGGCTATCACTGTGCCCCATAGCTTTCAGGACATGGCTCGGGCCAACCTTGCCCGACGAACAGGCGGATCCAGCCGACAGTGCCACACCGGCGAGGTCGAAGGCGATCTGCGCCGTCTCGGCCTTGATGCCCGCAATAGCGAAGAATGTCGTATTGGCAAGCCTCAGCGCGCCAGTTCCGAAGATTTCCGCATCCGGCACCAGCGTTTTCACGATGGCCTCGATCTCGTCGCGGCGGCGACCGACCGCATCGATGCTCTTCAATCCGATCAGGGCTTCCCGCGCCGCCGCGCCAAAACCGGCGATCGCGGCTAGGTTTTCGGTGCCGCCACGGTGGCCCTTTTCTTGGCCACCGCCGGCGATCAAGGGTCTTGGCATCATCAGGTCCGAGGCGGCGAAGATGGCGCCAGCGCCCTTGGGACCGCCGATCTTGTGCGAAGACAGAATCAGGTAATCGGCGTAACCCGCTGACAAATCGAGCGGAATGCGGCCGGCGGCCTGCACGGCGTCGATGATCAGAATGCCGCCCGCCGCCTTGACGATTTCGGCGATGCGCTCGATCGGCTGGATGATGCCGGTCTCGTTATTGGCAGCGTGGATCGCCACCAGCGGCAGGCCGTCTGCCTTGTCATGACGGCCAAGTGCCGCCGCCAACGCGTCCAGCCTGACGATGCCGTTGGTGTCGACGCCGATGCGTGTCACCTGGGCTGCCGGAAAGCGCCCGCCATTCAGCACACAAGGATGATCGGCTTCGCAGACATAGAGCCGGCTCATGCGGATAGTGCCGCGCCCCATCTGCCAATCCGGCGTCAGCAGCGTCGAGGCGGCTTCCGTCGCACCGGAGGTGAACACGACATGCTCGGCGCTGGCGTTGACCAGCGTCGCCACATCGCGCCTTGCATTCTCGATCAGCCGCCGTGCGGCGCGACCCTCGGCATGGACCGATGACGGGTTGGCGGCGACATCAAGCGCGGCAATCATTGCCGTGCGCGCCGCGGCAAGCAGCGGCGCACTGGCATTGTAGTCGAGATAGGCGCGTCTTCCGGCCATTTTCGTTTCGATCGGTCCCTTCAAGAGCCATTCCGCGAGGATAGCGCGTTATTTCCTTGAAATTGCAAGGCAAGCCGTCCTATTTACGCGACTTGCGGCGCGGATGGCCGAACCACGATGTTTTGGCCACCCAGTTTTGAACAATTCTAAACTAGCTTCTAGAAAGACGCTCGCCCTGCGTCAAGGCCTGGGAAGACTGGGGGCCAGAGGAAGAGTTGTTCCGGGCGCCGCGCATTCATATGCCATGTGGAGTATTTTATGCCTGAGGTCATTTTCACCGGTCCGGCCGGCCGCCTGGAGGGTCGCTACCAGCCGTCCAAGGAAAAGAGCGCGCCGATTGCCATCATCCTGCACCCGCACCCCCAGTTCGGCGGCACGATGAACAACAAGATCGTCTACGACCTCTTCTACATGTTCCAGAAGCGGGATTTCACCACGCTTCGCTTTAATTTCCGCGGCATCGGCCGCAGCCAAGGCGAATTCGACCACGGCACCGGCGAATTGTCGGATGCGGCCGCGGCACTTGATTGGGTGCAGTCGCTGCATCCTGATTCCAAGAGCTGCTGGGTCGCCGGCTATTCGTTTGGCTCCTGGATCGGCATGCAGCTTCTGATGCGCCGGCCGGAGATCGAAGGCTTCATCTCGATCGCGCCGCAGCCCAACACCTATGATTTCTCGTTCCTGGCCCCCTGCCCGTCGTCCGGCCTCATCATCCATGGCGACGCCGACAAGGTCGCGCCGCCAAAGGACGTGCAGGGGTTGGTCGACAAATTGCACACGCAAAAGGGCATCACCATCACCCAGAAGACCTTGCCCGGGGCTAACCATTTCTTCTCCAACGACGCGGACCTCCTGCTCCAGGAATGCGCGGACTATCTCGATCGCCGGCTGGCCGGCGAGTTATCCGACCCGCGGCCGAAACGGTTGAGATAACAGCGATGTACCAGCCCCCGCATTTCCAGGAAACGCGGCAGGACGTGCTGCACGGGCTGATCCGGGCGCATCCGCTTGGCCTGCTGATTTCAAATGGAGCCGAGGGGCCGGTCGCGAACGCGATCCCGTTCCTGCTCGACGCCCCCTCCCTGCGCAACGCAGAGGCGCCGCCGAACGGCAGGCTGCGCGCCCATCTGGCGAGAGCCAATCCGCAATGGCGCCTGCTGGCCGACAACCCGGCATCGCCTGTGCTGGTCGTCTTCCAGGGCACCGATGCCTATGTGACGCCGTCCTGGTACGAGACCAAGCGCGAGACCGGGAAGGTCGTGCCGACCTGGAACTACGCCATTGTCCAGGTGCGCGGTGCAGTTAGAGTGATCGAGGACCAGGATTGGCTGGCGCGACAGATTTCCGATCTGACGGTAACACAGGAAGCCGCTCGCAAAGCACCTTGGGCGGTGACCGACGCACCAGCCAGCTTCATCCAGTCGCAGATCAAGGGCATTGTCGGGCTGGAAATCGAGATCATGGACATGCAAGGCAAGTGGAAGGTCAGCCAGAACCGGCCAATAGCCGACCGTAGCGGTGTCGCCGAGGGGCTCGAGAGCGAGGGCTCGAACTCGCCCGACATGGTCCGGCTTGTACGATCCTACGGCGGACTGGACGACAGGTAGCACCGACCTTGTGCAAGGTCGCAGCCCGGGGACTCCCAGGGATTTGCTGCGGCCAGGAAGGCATCGGTGTCGACCTTACCGGCTTGCGCCACGTCGCGCTGAGAGGCAGGTCGCTCAATCGACCTTCGTCATCGCCGCCTTGCGCTCGTTGGCGATCAGCCACAGGTTGCGGATGTAGATGAACAGTCCCAGGGCCTGGCCGGCGATGAACACCGGATCCTGCCGCTGGATGGCGTAGATCAGCAGCAGGCTGCCGCCGAACAGCGAAAAGAACCAGAAAGCGATCGGCACGACGCTGCGCTTGGCTTTTTCCGATGCGACCCACTGCACGACGAAGCGCATGCTGAAAAAGAACTGGGCGACAAAGCCGAGCAGAATCCACGTATCGAACTGCTTGACGAAGACGTCGTGAAGCCAGGTCGCCAGTTCCTGAAGCACGTTAGCCATGCCGGATTTCCACTGTTTTTGGCATTCTGCGGCGCCGGCGGCGCAGCCACCAAACACCGGCGAGATCAAGCACCCCTTGCAGGCCGCGATCGAAAATTCCGTAATTCGACTTGCCGTGGCGGCGAGAGCGGTCGACGACGTCGCAATGCACGACGCGATACCCCTCCTGGATGACGAGGGCCGGAACAAAGCGGTGCGTGCCGTCGAAGAAGGGTAATTTCCTAAGGATATCGGTATGGATCGCCTTCAGGCCGCAGCCCGTGTCGCGGGTCTCGTCATGCAGGACGGCCTTTCTCAGCCAGTTGGCGAAACGGGACGCCAGTTGCTTGATCTTGCTGTCGCGACGCTTCAGGCGCTGCCCTTGCGCAACACCGAAACCGGGACCGGCCTGCCGCAGCGCATCGACCAGCACCGGAATATATTTGGGATCGTTCTGGCCGTCGCCATCAATCATGGCGACGATATCGCCGCGGGCCGCCCAAGCGCCCGAACGCACAGAGAGAGACTGGCCGGCGGATTTCTCATGCCGGAGGTGGCGAAGCGGAAACGGGCGAAGCACTGCCTGGGCGGCAAGCACCGAGGTGGTCTCATCGGTCGAACCATCATTGACGACGATCACCTCGAAGTCGCGCCCGACCATCGCCGCCCCGATCTCGTCAAGCAGAAGCGGCAGGTTCGCCGCCTCGTTCCGGCAGGGAATGACGATGGATATCTCCGGCATTTCGGGTCGGGCTCTGTCATAGGATATGGCATTCGATTCGATGCCGTGCGGTGCCGTTCCAGCGGGTCATGTGCGGCAAGAATCCGCTGGCGCGCCTCATTACGCCAGCCCAAACGATGAAGCAAGATGCAGCCGGAAGGCGAGCTTGCGCCCGTTTCACGACCCCGTGATTACGTTCGCACCGAACCGATCATGTAAAACGCGATCGGATGCAAAACCGGATTCCCCTTTTGCTGACCGCGCTTGGATGCTAAACGCCCGCGTTCACGCATACCACGCCCGTTGGGCGCTTTCGGGAAAGAAAAAATGTCCGCCTTTAAATCCGATTTCCTGCGCATTATGAGCGAGCGCGGTTTCATCCACCAGATTTCGGATGACACCGGCCTCGACCAGCTTTTCGCCAAGGAAACGGTGACCGCCTATGTCGGCTACGACGCCACGGCGACCAGCCTGCATATCGGCAATCTGATTTCCGCGACCATGCTCTACTGGCTGCAGGAGACCGGCCACCGGCCGATCGCCCTGATGGGCGGCGGCACCTCGATGATCGGCGACCCGTCCTTCCGCGACGACCAGCGCAAGCTTTTGACGCCTGAGGCCATCGCCACCAACATCGACGGCATCAAGCGCATTTTTGGCCGCATTCTGCGTTTCGGCGACGGTGCGGGCGACGCGATCATGGTCAACAATGCGGACTGGCTGATGAAGCTCAACTATGTCGAATTCCTGCGCGATGTCGGCCGGCATTTTTCGGTCAACCGCATGCTGACCTTCGACAGCGTCAAGCTGAGGCTCGAGCGCGAACAATCACTGTCGTTCCTCGAATTCAATTATATGATCCTGCAGGGCTATGATTTCGTCGAGCTCAGCCGGCGATATGGCTGCCGCCTGCAGATGGGCGGATCGGACCAGTGGGGCAACATCATCAACGGCGTCGATCTCGGGCACCGCATGGGTACGGCGCAGCTTTATGCCCTGACCACACCGCTGCTGACGACCTCGTCAGGCGCCAAGATGGGCAAATCGGCCAAGGGCGCCGTCTGGCTGAACGGCGATCTCTACTCGCCCTATGATTTCTGGCAGTACTGGCGCAACACCGAGGACGCCGACGTCACGCGCTTCCTGAAGATTTTCACCCGCCTGCCGCTCACCGAGATCGCGCGGCTCGCCGCGCTTGGAGGCTCGGAGATCAACGAGGCCAAGAAGGTCCTGGCCACGGAAACGACGGCCATCGTGCACGGCCGCGAGGCAGCCGAGCAAGCCGAGGAAACCGCGCGCAAGACGTTTGAGGAAGGCGCGCTGGCCGAAACGCTGCCAACCGTTGAGGTCGGCAAGGCCGATTTGCAAAGCGGCGTCGGCATATTGTCACTGTTCGTCACCGCCGGGCTTGCCGCATCCAACGGCGAGGCGCGGCGACACATCCAGGGCGGCGCCGTGCGGCTGAACGACCAGCCGGTGTCGGACGATCGCCGGGTGGTGACGCTTCAGGATCTCGGCCCGGAAGAGGTCGTAAAACTGTCGCTCGGCAAGAAAAAACACGTTCTGGTGCGGCCGGTTTGAGCGGAGCCCTGAGCCGACCTGATGGAATCGGGATGGGTCTTCTTGTTTGACCATGATCTTTTCCGGTTTGCGGCGCTGACCTTCGGTTCGGGATCACGGTCAGGGATAAAACTTGATCAGCTAGCTGCCGAGAATGTGACGTGCTCCCCGTTTGTCCATGCCGTGCTTAAATCGAATTTTAGGCTGCTCGGATAGTAATTGACGAGAAGCGAGCTTTGTTTGATCTTTGTCGTTGGGGGGATCAAATATGGCGATTCAGGCACTCAACGTTGCTGGGCCGAAAAACCAGACACCGAAGAATGACAATTCCGAACTCACGAGCGAGGTGCCGGTCACTAATGAAGAACGGCGCACCGACGAACTCGTAATCGCTTTGGTCGGCCCTGTGGGATCCGGGGTAAGCATCACCGCTCTTGCGCTCGCGGAAATACTTGAGGGGGAATTCGGCTACTCCGTTGAGACGATAAAGGTCAGTGATATCATCAACGAAAAGGCCGAACTGGTTGATCATCAGCCGGTGTCTGCTACCGACGATGAACGCATCCACAAATTGCAGCAGACAGGCAGCGCCTTACGAGGGCAGTTCGGCGAGGATGTGCTCGCCAACTTTTGCATCGAGAGAATTCATGCCAGCCGTGATGAAAGTGACGCGGACAAGGTGCGTCGCTACTGCACTATTATCGATTCCTTGAAAAACCCTGGCGAAGTCGAGCGACTTCGAACTGTTTACGGCGATTTGTTCTGGCTCTTGGGAGTGTTTGCCCCCGAAGAGGTTCGAATTTCTAGATTGAAGGCTGCCAGCCCCAGCAATGCCTATATCCAGCGGATCAGCGATCAGGACTACGACGAAGGAACTGAGCATGGGCAGTCGGTCAAGGACACCATGAGCATCGCCGATATGTTCATCAGGAATGATGCTCAGAATACGGTGCAATTGACCGTGGTCCTGCAATCGTTCCTGGATCGCATTTTTGAGGTCGGCGTCAGTACCCCGAACAGCGATGAAACCGCCATGTTTGCCGCAGCTAGCGTGGCCATGCAGTCCGCTTGTCTTTCCCGGCAGGTGGGAGCTGTGATTCAAAATCCCCACGGGGAATTGATAGGCCAAGGCGCAAACGACGTGCCAAAGTTTGATGGCGGTCTCTATTCATCCAACCTGCCTCCGACCCATGATCACCGCTGCTACAACTGGAAGAATAAGATCTGCCACAACGATGCCGAGAAAGACGCGATCTTCGACCAGATAGCGAAGTACGCGCGGGAGAGTTTTACGGAAAGTTCTCAGCAGGAGGTCGATGACTTCCTGAAGAAAGTTCGGAAATCGCGTGTTAAAGGCCTCATCGAGTTCTCTCGCGCCGTGCATGCGGAAATGGCGGCAATCGTGTCGGCGGCTCGTGATGGCCTCGGTCAGGTGCGTGGCGCCACCCTCTTTACGACAACCTTTCCTTGTCACAACTGTGCCCGACACATCGTCGCTGCCGGCATCCGCAAGGTTGTCTATATCGAGCCCTATCCGAAGAGCTTGGCCCTCAACCTTCACAACGATGCCATATCGACAAACGAGAATGACGAAGGGAAGAAGGTCGTGTTCTTGCAATACCAAGGTGCTGCGCCACGTAGCTTCTCTAGGATTTTTAAACCGAATCCTGTTAGGAAGCAGGCTGGTAGCTTTGTTTTGCGATCACGAAAGACGGCGATGCCGTTTTCCGCTCCTCCCGTGGACTCCTTGGTCACGCGGGAAGAGTTGGAGGTTGCTCGGCTACTGAAGGAGATATCTGATGTCCAAGAAGCCTAGTGGCACGCAGATTGAAATGCTCCTACCAATTTCTGGAAAAAGGGCTCGACCCGCTGCCGCCAACGTCGGGAGAGAAATTCGCACCCTCTCTTACGACAAGATCGTCGACTCCCTGCGGAAGAAAGGCTTAACTAAGACCGTTGTGAAGAAGTAGCCACGACGCGCCGACCGTCGCTGCTTGCGATCCACGATCGCACCTGCGTACGGTCCGTGATATCGGCGCCGTTCGATGAAAGCTTCCTCCACCTCAATGGGAGCATCAATTTGCAGGTGTCGCATCCGTGATGGGTCATAGGCGTGAACTAGGTCGGGACGAACGAGAATCCGCTTAGGACCAAAGCTCAGTCCGAGTGTTTAGGTTCGACCTCACCGATACTCGAAAATCGACCTGAATATCCCGGGCGCGATCACTGACAGCGGGTTGACGTCCAGTCTCGGCTTGTTGGCGTCGCCCTTGAGCCGGTAGTTACGCCGATCAGGCCGCGGTCACGGCCGTTGCCGAGCAGCGCGCCGAACAGCGGCGCTGGCCTTCGGATCACGGCCTGGGGTAACTCAATCAGCTTTCTGCCGAGAATGGCCGTGGAATATCGCCATCCGTCTCATCGATCGAAACGAGCAGGTAGCGCCAGGAGCGGACGTTCTGCTGCGCCTCGATGAACGTCTTGTTCTGGGCAGGGACCAGACTGACTGCCTTCGACAAAAAGGCGACAGCTGCTGTTTAGGTGCACTTAGGCGCGAATGGAAAAAATCTGCTCGATCATGCCGAATTGTTCATCATCTATGCCTTCGAGCTACGCCTCCCGCCGCTTGGTTGCCGGAGCTTTCGCCGGCGCCGCCTTCACGCGTGCGGTCTTTTCGTCCGGCACTGCTGCCGGCTCGACCTGCTTGGGCGGGAGTTTTGGGATTGTGCGTTGGAGTCGAAGCTTGGCCAGACCCGACGCCTTATCAGCTTCTTTGCCTAGAAGTCTTACCACTTCGTCGATCCAACCGGCCTCCGGCTTCAGGACCTCTTCAAAGCGGGCCCCCTTGTAGCGCTCCTGCAGAGCGTTCGAGATCCAATACCAGTTTGACTTTGGAGACCGCATCCATGCCGCGATAAAATCCTTGGGTTTTATGGCGGCGAGAATCGGTATCGAAGCGTAGGTGTACGTTCCCTTTCCAGTATTACAAACCTCTTCTAGGAACCGTTGACCGTCAGCCTCCACAATCTTCAAAAGCTCAGGCGCAAGCTCTGGAAACTTTGCCTCAAGGGCCTTGCCGCGTGCATCCAGCAGATGCCGGAAGATGGCCTCGAACTCCGCCTTGTAGTCGTCAGTAACCCAATAGCTGATCCCATAGGCTGAATGATCGAACTCGTCATACCAGCGCCAATCTGATCCCCGTGGGGGCAGCCGACCCTCGGCGAGGAGTTTGTCGATGTAGGACCTGCACTCCTTCGCGACTGTCTTGAGGTCCTTGCCAAGAATGCCCTTGCTGGCCATCATCATCCGAAGCGCAAAGATGTGGAGCATCTCGCCGGAATCGACGATGGCCCGCGTGTCGAACTGCTCCTGCATCTTCTTGACTGCATCATCGACAACGTCGTCGTTGAGTTTGTCGAAACTGCCGACGATCTGCCAAGGCGCCGCGCTCTGTGGTTTCAGGAAATAGGAGCTCGCATCCAGCGATGCTCGAATGCCTGATTTATCGAACCGCCCCTCGATCAGCATCTGGCTGAGCACTTCATCCTGAAGTAGCGAACTGGTCAGATTCACCGAACTGTAGCGGTTCTTCGCGACTACAATCCTGGGCTGCTCGCCAGCGCCCTCCTTTCCCCCGCGTCCAGCAATATAGCCAAATTCACTGGCGCGCCGTTGCGAAAGGTCCTCAGGCTCGAGGCGACCGGCCCGCCACTCGATGTCAAAAGCACAAAAGAGCCGGACGAGTTCGACCATCGCCTGATCGTTCGCCAGATGCTCTTTGCTCAAAGTTCCGATCAGTCGGCTCAGATCCTCGATCACATGCCGCAATATCCGAAGTGATTGCACGCCGGATTCGGAGAAGACCCCGATCATGTTGTCCCGCTGCGTGGCAACGAAATCCTTTCCGGACCCCGCAGGCAACACCGAATGAAAATCGTCAAAGGCCGCGAGGACCTGCGGCTCCACGCGAATGGTCTGGCCGAAGATCTTCTCCTTCGCTTCCGAAAATTCTTCGGCGAGCTTCTGGTCGTGAGCAATGACGATCACGCAACAGCCGTGATGCTCCACATAGAGATTGATGATTCCCAGCGTCTCTTTTACGCCGAGGCCACATCGCTCGAGATCGTCGAAAATGATCGGCTTGTCGTTCCTCACTTCCTGGCGGAGGAATGCCCCGACCAGTCCCGAGGTGAGGCCGCTGACGGCGAGTGATCCGAGACCCGGCACCTCGGCCGTCATGTCGCCGACGCTGTTGGCAATCTTCTTGACCCACGCCTTTCCCGGAAACATCGCTGTGTAGACGGCTGCGACCACGTCATCGGAACTGTTGAGGCCGAAGAGGCTCACATAGTACGCTTCCTCGTCCGGCATCGCCTGGCGTACCTGGTAGGTCTTCCCCGTTCCCCAGTCGCCGGTGACCAGAACGGCATAGTGCGGCTCTTTGCGTGTGCGGTAGTAGTCCAGATATTTCTTCAGATTCGACGTAGAAGTTGTCGGCAGCTTGGTAGTCTTGGGGGCTGCTTCGATCATGTCCGCCATAGATTTCGCTGGATCCTCATCAGGCCCGAAAAAGCGCTTTCTCAGGTGCCGCCAGACGCTCATAGTTGCTCCGTTTCAGGCGCGACGACCAAGGTCTGCGAGCGTAGAGCCTCCGCGAGCTCGCTGAGCCAGGACGACACGTCGACGATCGAAACGGCATGTTGATAATCGTAAAAGTAGTCCTTCACCTTGCGATACCTGTCCCCAAACCGCTCGAAAAAGAGCATCTGGACCTTGTCCCCCCGGCTGAGGACGCTCTTTATCGAGCGGCCGCCGTTCAGAAATTTCAGCGCATGCGCTGTTCCCAACGAGTACAAGATTTTGCGCTTCGGGCTTTGGCTATCCTCCAGCATGAAGAAGTCCTTGAATATGGAATTCTGTCGGACGGACTCCGCACCTCCTCGCCAGTTTATAAACTTGAACTCCGCAATGCGGCGGTCAGTCTCGAGGTCGAATTGGCGTCCGGTGTTGCCGGCGCCAAGCGAAACATACTCGACGCGCTCTCCCGGTTCGAGAACGTGTGGGAGACACAGCAAGATGCCAAGCGCATGTATTGTGACGTCGATCTGACCCGCCAGCCGTTTCATTGCGCCAGCCGCCGCAAGCACGTTGCGTTCGGCACCCGCGGTTTCCAGAAATGGCAATGCCTGGTCGGCCGTCAAACCCCGCACATCGCTTTCAATTCGCGACAATGTCCGCGTCAGATTCTCTCCCGCAAACTTCGAGAGAAGCTTGATCGCCCCAGCCGGATCTTCCTTCATCGCCCCATCCATTCGACTACGTCGTCAGCAATGTGCGCCGGTTGGAATTCGATCGCGGCACATAGTGTAGCTCCTGGCCGTGCGCGGAAAACCGTCAATTTGGCCCGGTTGCAGTAATACACACAAAGGTGTCGAACTCCGCACTCTTATAATTTGCACCACCAACCGCACCTCAAAGTTCATGCAGTGCAAGCGCTTCGGATCATCGGCGTGAATCCGGCCGGGGCGGACGAGCGGCCGCTTAAGATCAAAACTCGGTCGCTCGAAGCAATTGACCTCACCGGTACTCGAAAATCGACCTGAATATTCCGGGCGCGATCACCGACAGCGGGTTGACGTCCAGTTTCGGCTTGTTGGCATCGCCCCTGAGCCGGTAGGTCACGCCGATCAGGCCGCGATCGCGGCCATTGCCGAGCAGCGCGCCAAACAGCGGCAGTTCGCCGAAGATGCGGTTGAGGCCATAGACCGGCATGAACGTGCCGGTCATGTCCATGTTATTGTTCTGGTCGTAGAGCGTGCCCTGGAAAGTGGTGCCGATACGCGGGCCGCGCAGCACGCCATTGGCCAGCTTGAGATAACCGGCGCCCTTTTCGATCTCGGAAAAGCCGCGCTCGAACTTCACTCTCGACGTGTCGATATTGGCTTTGACAGCTTCGTTGAGGCTGCGGCTGTCGCCCGCCGGCGTCGTCGATACGAGCGAGGCGAGTCTCGGCTCGTTGACCACGAAGAAGTTGTGCGAGTCGACCTGGCCTCTCATCGGCCCATCGCTTGCCCCGGTGAGCGCCAGCATGATCGAACCGCCCTCCATATGCTCGTAAATGTTGAGGAACCGCAGGATGGCGCCGGCATCGGCCGACGTCACGTTGAGGGCGCGCCTGCCGGCGCCGGTCGTATTGCTGATGCTTATGGCAGCACCCGAGCTTGCCGTGGCGCTCACCTTGAGCCCGTTCACCCTGGAGCCGGCGGCACTGTAGTCGAGCTTCAGGTTCGACAGTCTCTCGTTGTGGAAGCCGGTCAGGGAATTGACATCGGCACTCACCGAAATCGCGTCGGACCCCGTGGCCTTGGTGGCGGTGTCGACATCGGACGTGAATTGCTTGATCAGTGAGCGCGCGTCCAGCGCGTTGCCGCTGATGTCGACCGCGTAGCTCTTGCCCGATCGTTTCACTGACACGGCAACGTTGTCTCCCCGGTTCAACGTGACCTTGCTGAACCGCGCCGAGGACAAGGCGCCGTTGACCAGCACCACGCCGCCGTCGATTGAAAAAGTCTTTCCATCCAGGTCGAAGTCGGACAGCGTCGTGGTGTGTCCGGACTTGGCCATGGCAAATGTCACATTGGCTGGAATGCCGGGTCCCTTGCTCCAGCCTGCCCAGGGAATATCCAGCCTGGCATTGGTCAGATCCGCCGAAACAGTCTGGTTGCCCGTGCCGCTCTTGTCGATCGCAACCTTGATGGTTCCGGAAAGCAGCGGCGACAGGCCAGGCATGGCGGCTGCACGCATCTTGTCGTCGAGCACCAGCGCCACTTTCCGGCTGCGTGGCGGTCCGCCATCCCTGAGCGGCTCGATCAGGTCGAGTTCGGCTGGAATGCCGTTGAGCAGCGCCTTGGCTGATATCACGGCCTTCTCGGGTTCGACCGTGATCGAACCATCGGCGTCCGTCACCGTCTGGTCTTCGAACGGCTTGCCCAGCGACAGGTCTTTGTAATCGAGCGTCACCAGCCAATCGAGTTTCGAGCTGTCGACGCCGGACTGCAGCGGAATGTCCGCCTTGACGTGGCCGGTCACCGTGCCGGACAGTTCGTCCGGGAGCAGGCCGACATGGCGCATGGCATTGATCGGCTCGTAGGAGGCAAGTTCGGCAATTGCCGACGCCTCCCCGGCGACGTCGATATCGAGCGCGCCGATCACCGGCGGGCGGTTCGCCGCTTTGATCTTCAACGTGCCGTTGCTTGCCGCCACCGTGCGGCCGCTGGCCATATAAACGTTGCCCGAGGACAAAGCGACGTCGACGTCATTGCCGTGGAATTCGACAACACCGACCGCATCGCGTATCGGCGGAATGTGACCGGCCGTATCGAAGCGCGATCCTTCGATCTGGAAATGGCCGAACACTTCATCTGATGAAAGCGGTATCCCGTTGCCCAGGCGCCCGGGCACGACCTGGAACTGCAGGCTCGCGTCGACGACGCGGCCGCCGAACAGGTTCTTCAGCACCCAAAGGCGAGCATTTCGCGCGGAAAACCAGGGCCACAACTGCTTGACATGCGAGACCGGCATGTCGTGGACATTGAAGGCAACAGATATGCCAGGCACCTTTCCCTCGACGAACTCGACCGAAGCCGTGCCCAGCGCCTCGCTGGCGGCTCCGGATCTGATCCCGATCTGCTCGGCCACGAGCTTGCGGCTCCTGGTCTGGTAGACGCCGGCGACGCGGGCGATGAAATCGAGCGCGGGTTCGGACGATTCCGAAGGCGACAGCGTCGAGCCGTCGCTGGTCAGGTCGTAGCGGTAGGATGGCTCCTCGCCCGCTGTCCCTGTCGCAGGCTTCGGTCCGATCGAACCGGCGAAATTGAAAATCGAGCGACCGGTTTTCAACAGCAGCTTGTCGACCTGGATCTTGTTCGAACCGGCGACAAGCGTGGCATTGAGATCGACGTCTGCTGGAAGCGAGCCGCGGGGGCCAAAATCTAGCACGGAACCGGCGAACGACAACGAGGCCGCCAGCCGCGACGCATTCTCGCCGGATCCTTCCGATCCCGCCAGCTTCAAGGCAATCGCGCCCAGCGTCCCGCCTGGCGCTGCCGCAGCCCCGTTAACCTCCGCTATCTCGACGCTGGCATCCAAAGCCGTCACGCGCCGCGTCGTTGTATCGCGGGTCGCTGAGGCGGTGATGGTGAGTGCCCTGCCGTCGACCTCCGCGTCGGACGAAAACTCCATGCCGCCCGGCCCCGACTGCCCAACGGTGGCATCTGTGATCCTGACCAGTTTGACCGACCCGGCCTCGGGCAGAACGACGTCGACATTGCGGAGGTCGATCCGGCGCATCGAATCCTCGCGCACCGCATCGAGCGCGTGGTTGACGCTGGCAAAGACCGTGCCGGCCAGTCTTTCGGGGTCGATGAGGCCGTCGTCATTGCGCAGCGCCGCCGTCCAGTCGCCACCCGACGGCAGCGCCGCCATAACGATGCGCGCATCGGAAATCCTGGCGCTGGTAAGCCGCACCTCGCCCGAAAGCAGCGGTATCAGCCTTATGCCGAAGCGGACACGCCCAGCATCGGCCATCGGTTTGCCGTCGGCGGTCTTGAGACCGACGTCGCTGACCTGTAGCGCGATGAAGCTCGATCCGTCGAGCGTGAGACGGGCCGGCCCGACCGCAACATCGACATCGACGCCGGCCAATTTCTCGATGGCCGTTTCCGCTTCGGCCCGCAGCCGCTCGGCGCCGAAACCGGACATGCCGATCGCATACACAGCGGCGGTGGCCAGCAGCACAAGGACCACAAGGCCGGCAAACAGCCGCGCAAGAATACGAACGCCGCGGCCGATCGACGCCTGGCCGAGCGGCGGTACGCGGCACGCGGACGGGAAGGCACCCAGGTCGGTGATCTCATCACGCCTGAATCTGATCTTCTCGTGCTGCGGCTGCTCCTGATCCACACAATTTTCCGTTGAACGAACTCGACCGTGGACGAATCCCGGTGCGACAATATATCGATGAGGCTTCGCGCGTAACCTCAAACAAGGGCATCGATATGGCTGATCTCGATCTCGGCGACCTTGCGCCGCAGTTCGACCTTCCCCGCGACGGCGGCGGCTCGCTCAGCCTCGCGTCATTGCTGGGGAAGCCGGTCGTGCTTTACTTCTTCCCGCAAGACGACACCACGGGCTGTACCAATGAGGCGATCGGCTTTTCGCAGTTGAAGCCGGAGTTCGAAAAGCTCGGCGCCACCGTCATCGGCCTGTCGCCGGACAGCGTCCGAAAACACGACAAATTCAAATCAAAATACGACCTGACCGTCGACCTCGTCGCCGACGAGGAGCGCAAGGTGATCGAAGCCTATCATCTGTGGGTCGAGAAGAAGCTCTATGGCCGCCGCTATATGGGCGTAGAGCGCGCAACGTTCCTGATCGGCGGCGACGGACGGATTGCCAAGATATGGCGGAACGTACGAGTCAAAGGCCATGCCGAGGCGGTGCTGGAGGCCGTCCGCGCGCTCTGATAGCGACGTTGGCTGTGGGCTGAGAGCCCCATGTGAGGCATGAAGCGCTGAGCCTGCGCCTCATGCCCTCATGCCAACCAGCTGCAACCCATGGGCTGCAAGGAGCTGGGCGCCAGCAACCGACCGTTAACCTTAATGATGTGTAATCAGGCTTGTCGTTGGTATCGTAACGAAAGCTTGGTCCCGTGAACGTAGCCAGTCAGTCAACGGTCTTCGGCAGGCGCAAGGAGCCCCACACGGTCATTATCGCCCGGGGCAACGAGGTCAGGCATTTCACGATACGTCCATGGGTTGCCGCATTTTGCGGCTCCGCGCTGGCGGCGATGGCCATAGGCTACCTGCTGGCGACCTCCTATCTCGTGCTGCGCGACGACCTGATCGGCGCGACCACGGCACGGCAGGCGCGCATGCAGCAGGCCTATGAGGACCGCATCTCCGCACTGCGCGCCCAGGTCGACCGGATCACCAGCCGTCAGCTTCTCGACCAGCAGCTCATGGAAACCAAAGTTGGCGAACTGCTGGAACGACAGACCCAGCTCAGCCTGCGCCACGGCCGCCTCGGCCCGCTCCTCGAGCGCGGCGAGAGCGAAGTCGGAACGCCACCTGCCGCAGGCACTGCTGCGTCCGCAAAGCCGGAAAAACGCGCCGACGTAACCGACGCCCAGCCGCAGTCCTATTCGGTTGCCAGCGTCGGCGCCAACCTTGGCGCCGGCGATACCAGGCCGTTCTCCCTGTGGTCGACCCGCTCCGATCCGCTGCCGAGCGATGCGGCGGCCGCTCGTGCCGACAGACTGTTCGTATCGATCAGCGAGTCGCTCAAGGCCATAGAGAGCCAGCAGCTCACCCGCATCACCACGCTTGCCGACAACGCCTACAGAAACGCCGATGCAATCTCTCAGGCGCTCGAGGCGGCTGGCCTGCCGGTCGACAGCGATTTTGGCAAGAGCGATACCGGCGGTCCGCTGATACCAATCGACAGTTCGATGACGTTCGACAGCAAGGTACGGGAACTCGACGAGGCGCTGGACGCGCTCGATCGTCTGAAGACGGAGGCGCGACGGCTGCCGCTCGCCAATCCCGCCCCCGGTCGCTCGGTCACCAGCCCGTTCGGCGTGCGCACCGATCCGCTCCTCGGCACCGCCGCGCTGCATTCGGGGATGGATTTCAGGGCGCCGACCGGAATGCCTGCGAAGGTGACGGCGCCCGGCGTCGTCGTCAAGGCCGGCTGGAACGGCGGCTATGGCCGCATGGTCGAGGTCGATCATGGCAACGGCTTTGCGACGCGCTATGGGCATCTCAGCAAAATCAACGTGACCGTCGGCAAGAGACTCAATGCCGGCGACGTCATCGGTAAGACCGGCAGCAGCGGCCGCTCGACCGGCCCGCATCTGCATTACGAGATCCGCCACAATGGCGAAGCCATCGACCCGCTGCGCTTCCTAAGGGTCGGCAAGAAGGTCGCGCAGTATCTCTGAAGCCCGCATCTTCTTCATTAAGACAGATCTGGCCGTTTTCCATCTGATAGCGGCCTCTGCTCCTGCTCCGTGTCGCTGGTGGGCCCGGGACTGATTCATCATTCGCGGAAGTCACTTGTTATTTTTGAATTCCATTTGACTGAATAAATATTCGGTGCGAACCTCAATGTCTCCTAGGGACGCAAGACATGGCACTGCGTGGGACCAATCAGGAATTCGGGCGGCCTTACAACAGGCGCATCGTCCTCGAATCCATCCGCCTTCACGGTCCGATCGCCCGCGGCGACATTGCCAGGCGGGTCGGGCTCACTGTCCAAACGGTATCGACCATCGTTCGCGAGCTGGAAGAACACGGCTACGTTCTGTCCCTGCGCGAAGAGCCGCGGGGGCGCGGGCTGCCTCCGGCGACCCTGCGGATCAACCCGGAGGGCGGCTATGCCGTCGGCATCCATGTCACCCCGCTGGGTATCAATGCGGCGCTGATCAATTTGAGCGGAGACGTGATCGAGAGCATCTACCGCGAGGCCCCCAGCGCAACGCCCGACCATGCCTTCGATCTGATCGGCGCGATGGTGCTTGAATTGACCCGACTGCGGCCTGGCGGTCGCGTTCTCGGCATCGGCATGGCGCTGCCCGGCCCTTTTGGGGTGGAGTCGATGAGCTTTATCGGCCCGACGACGATGACCGGCTGGAAGGACGTGGCGCTTCGAGATCGGCTGGAGGCATCGACCGGGCTGCCCGCGTTTTTTGAAACCGACATGGCGGCCGCGGCAATGGGTGAGCGCCTGTATGGCCTCGGGACGGGATATTCCGAATACTACTATCTCTATTTTGGTGTCGGTCTTGGCGGCGTCATGGTTCATGACGGAAGCGCGCTGCGCGGCGCCTGGGGAAATGCAGGCGAAATCGGACACATTCCTGTCGTGCCGGGTGGCGAGCCGTGCCCCTGCGGCAACCGCGGCTGCCTCGAAAGATACCTCTCGCTCGAGGCGCTGCGGCGCCGGAACATCAGCGACGCCGATTGGGTTGATGAAGTCGGGCCGATCTTTCGCAACGCCATCACCATCATTGAGAACCTGTTCGATCCCGAAACCATCATCCTCGGCGGACTGGCGTCCATCGATTTACTTGAACGGCTGGCCGGTTCGGTTGCGAACCTTCCCAACTCGATCTCGGCGCGAAAGGACCGCACGGCGCCGCGTGTCACCGTCGCACGCGGCGGCCAGCATGCGGTGCTGCGCGGGGCCGCAGCGCTTGCCGTCTCCGGGGTGCTTTCGCCACGCTTCGGCCAGATATTCACGGCCGAGCGCGAACGCGGGCGAGATATCCTGCAAGGCAAGGGGATCGCGGCATGAGTGAACCTCTGCTGGTGCTCGACAACGTCGCCAAGAACTATGGCGCGATCGAAGCGCTCAAGGGCATCAGCTTCTCGATCGGCAAGGGCGAGGTGGTGGCGCTTCTAGGCGACAACGGCGCCGGCAAATCGACACTGGTCAAGATCATCGCCGGTGGCCTGGAGCCGACCTCCGGTCGCATGCTGTTCGAGGGAAAGGAATTCCTGGCCAAATCTCCCGCCGAGGCCAAGGCGGCAGGGATCGAGACCGTCTACCAGGACCTCTCGCTTTGCACCAATGTCGACGTGGTGGCCAATTTCTTCATGGGCCGCGAGATCACCAGGAAATTTCTTGGCGTTGCCGTGCTCGACGAACCCGCCATGGAGCAGGTGGTCGAAAAGGCGCTGGCCAGCGCAGGCACGCGCATCCCTTCGCTCAGAACCAATGTCGAGCACCTCTCGGGCGGCCAGCGGCAGGCCATCGAGCTCAACCGATTCGTGCATTTTGGCGGCAAGCTCGTGCTTCTCGACGAGCCGTTCGCGGCACTCGGTGTCGAGCAGACGCGGCGCGGTCTCGACATGATCCGCCAGGTGGCCAGCCAAGGTATCGGCGTCGTCATCATCACCCATATCATGCAGCAGGCCTTCCAGGTCGCCGACCGGATCGTGGTGATCCGGCAAGGTGTCGTGGCGGGCGATGTCGCGCGAAACAAAACAAGTCCCGACGCGGTGATCAACATGATCACCGGAGAGACGCTCGCCGGTGCCGGACCGGCAGGCTGAGGGACAAACGAGGGGTCCGGCGCAAAAGGAGCGAACGACATGAAGAAAATACTTCTTGCTGTCTTCGGTATCCTGGCACTGGCCTTTGCCACGCTCACGCCGGCATTCGCCCAGTCCAAGGGCACCGTCTACTACCTGGTGCCGACATTGCTCGATGAATTCCAGACCGGCTCGGTGAGCGCTCTGGAGATGTTCCTGAAGCAGGTCGGCTATGAGATGAAGACGCTGAACGCCGATAACAAGACCGACGCTCAGCAATCGCAAATGAACGACGTCATCGCGCTCAAACCGTCGGCGATCATTCTCGCCGCCGTCGATTTCAATGCGTTGAAGCCGTCTATCGAGGCCGCCCGCGCCGCCGGCATCCCGGTGGTCGAGTTCGATCGCCAGATCACCGCGACACCGTCCGATTTCACGTCGGTGGCGGGAACGGTCGAGATCGGCCAGATTGCCGCCGATCAGGCCGAGAAGCTCTTGAAGGCCAAGCACGGATCGGTGAAAGGCAAGATCCTCCAGGTGCTCGGCGATCCTGGCGACCCCTACACGCTCGACATCCAGAAGGGTTTCGAGGAGAAGATGAAGGCGTTCCCGGACGTCAAGATCATCTCGGTTCCGGCCATGCAATGGGAAGCCAGCAATGCCGGCACCATCGTTGCCGACCAGATGCTTGCCAACCCGGATATCGACCTGATCTTCAGCCACGCCGCCCATCTCTCGGTCGCCGCCGTCGCCTCGCTTGAGGCCGCCGGCAAGAAACCGGGTGATGTCATGCTGATGAGCTCGAACGGTGCGCCGGTCGGGCTCGACCTGATCCGCAAGAGTTGGCTCAATGTCGAAGTCGAGCAGCCGCTCTACGCTCAGGCCGCCGCCGTCGCCATGTTCATGGACAAGGTCGTCAACAAGCAGGAGATCAAGCCGGGCGAGTACGACGTGCTCGGCCTGAAGTCGACCGTGACCAAGGAAGCCTGGGGCCCAAATATCAAGATCCCCGGCGCTGCGATCACCAAGGAAAACGTCGATAACCCGGCCTTCTGGGGCAATATGAAGCCGCCCACGGACACCGTGAAGCCGGTCGAATAACAAGGTCGCCTACGGCTCCGGGCCGCGCCGGCCCGGAGCCCAACCTCTGCAGCCCGGCACGTCAGAACGAACGCGCAGGGACGCTGCAGCAATTTCAATCCGCGCATAATCCCGAAAATCGAATCGGCTTTCGGGGTCATGCGCCAGTCGGATCAGCACATGAATCCCCGCACGCGCCACGCCCTCGAGTTCACCCTCGACAACCTCGTCTGGTTCATGCTGGTCTTCGTGCTGGTGGTCTTCTCCATCTTCATTCCAAACTATTTCCAGCTCGGCATCTTCGCCAACATCATAGAGGCGTCGAGCGTGCTTGGCGTCATGTCGATCGGCCTGGCGCTGGTCATCATCACCGGCCACATGGACCTGTCCGTCGAATCCGTGGCGGCGCTCGGCGCCATGGCGGTCGGCATCCTGTTCTGCTCGGCGGGTATCGGCCTGGGTGTCCAATTGGATCCGGAATGGCTGATGGTTCCGGTTTCGCTGCTTATTGCCCTCGTTGTCGGCGGCATCATCGGCGCCATCAACGGCTATTTGGTCGTGAAGGTGAAGATGAGTGCTTTCATCATCACGCTGGCGTCCTACATCTGGGTGCGCGGCCTCGTGCTGGTTATTTCCGGCGGCCGCTCCGCGCAGGATCTTGCGCCGGCAATCCGCTGGTTCGGCATTCAGCGCCTCCTTGGCCTGCCGCTCACCGCCTGGATCACCATTTCGTGTTTCGTGATCTTCTCGCTGATCATGGCCAAGACACCCTTCGGCAGGCACCTCGTCATGATCGGCGGCAACGAGACCGCAACCTTCCGCGCCGGCATCCGCGTCACCCGGAACCTCGTCATTGCCTTCGTTCTCGCTGGCGCCATCGCCGGCCTTGCCGGCTGGCTGCTGGCAATCCGCACCTCCGGCGCCACCGCCAATCTTGGCGTCGGCCTGCTGTTCAATGCCTTCGCCGCGGTCGTCATCGGCGGTGTCAGCCTGAAGGGCGGCGTCGGCACCCTGCCCGGCGTCTATGCCGGCGTGCTTTTGCTGTCGGCCATCAACACGGCGATCAACCTCATGGGCCTTCCGGCCAACTTCACCCAGGTGATCCATGGCCTGCTGGTGCTTGCCGCCGTGCTGCTCGACGCCTTCAAGCAAACCATCCGCCAGAGGCTGGCATGACCGGCCGTCTCGAAAACAAGGTTGCGCTGATCGTCGGCAGCGCGCGCGGCATCGGCAAGGGCATCGCACAGCGCTTCGCCGAAGAGGGTGCGAAACTGGTCCTGGCCGACACCGAGGTCGAGGCCGGGCAAGCGACCGCAGACGAGCTCGGCGCCGCCTTCATCCGCACCGACATCTCGCAGATGGCCGATGCGGAGGCCGCCGTTGCGCTGGCGCTCGACCATCACGGCCGCCTCGACATCATGGTCCAGAATGCCGGCATCTACCCCTGGCAGTTGCTGGAAAACACCAGTCCGGAGGACTGGGACCGTGTCATGGCGGTCAATTTGCGCGGCAGCTTCAATGCCGCCCGCGCCGCGCTCGTTCCTATGAAGGCGCAGCACTTTGGCCGCATGCTGTTCACCTCCTCCATCACCGGCCCGCACGTCACCAGCCCCGGTCACGGCCACTATTCGGCGACCAAGGCCGGCATTAACGGCCTGATCCGTTCGGCCGCTCTCGAATTCTCGGCGTATGGCATCACCGTCAACGGCGTCGAACCCGGCAATATCCTGACCGAAGCAATCCAGCTGCATCGCGGCGCCGCCTATATAAAGAACATGGAGGACTCCATACCGCTCGGCCGCCTCGGCAGCCCGCGCGACGTGGCCAACGCCTTCCTGTTCCTGGCCTCGAACGACGCCAGCTACATCACCGGCACGACCATCATCGTCGACGGCGGGCAGCTGCTGCCCGAAGGCAGGGATTTCCGGCTCCTTCCGCCATGATCTTCGATTTCGGCGACGGTTTTTCCTGCACCAGGCGACAGCGGCAGATCATGCAGCACTTGCCATGGTTCGTCTCAAGACCGGCGACACGGGCAAGGATGGTAGCCAAGCGACTTGGCTTCGCGCAGGAAGTTGCAGGCTGAGGCTTCGCCGGACGTGCGGCAGCGCCGAGGAAACAAGGCGTAAGTCGCGTCGATAAAACTCGATTCGCTACCAATACTTTAACATCGGTTTACCCGAAGTTGTTAACAGCAACGACGCTCGTTTTCATGATCAAGCAAAGGGCCTACCTTGCCACAGCATCATAGCTCTCCTTTCGGCAACCTGAGAGAGTGCAACTGGAGATTGCAGCACTGCCAACAGCTGACGTTCGCCGCGATCGCCGACAGGGAGCCTGGCCTTGCCAGTGTCTGGAAACGCAGGGACTCCGGTGCCGGGAGCCGGGCTTGAGCGTCATTCGCGCTCTTGAAGGTGCCGATCTTCCGGCAGTCGCAGGCATGTTTCAACGCGTGCTGCGCAAAGAGCGGACCGAAGCGACGCCAGCGCTCATCGACTATATGAGACGGTTTTATCTGGAGGCGCCGGGTTGCGGAGGCGACCTGCGGTCGCTTGTCCACGTCAACGCAGCCGGCCGCGTCTCCGGATTTGTCGGCGTTCACGCATTGCCGATGCAGTTCAACGGCCGGCAATTACGAGCCGCCATCTGCAGTTCGCTCATGGTCGAGGATCATGAGCGCGACCCGATGGCCGGCGCTCGCTTGTTGAAAGCCTACCTGGATGGTCCGCAAGACATCTCCTTCAGCGAGACGGCCAATGATATTTCCACGAAGTTGTGGACCCGGCTGCGCGGCGTGGTCCTGCCGCAATACAGTCTCGACTGGGTACGCGTGATGCGGCCGTCGAGCTTTGTGCTCAGCCTTTCCGCCAATCGCATGAAGCTTGCCCGAATTCTCAATCCGTTTGCCCATGCCCTCGACCGATTTTATTGCAGGCGAATGAAGTCCAGCGAACGACGCTGGTCCGGTGTGGCGGCGGACGGGGCAGGCCATGGCGCTTTTCGGACGTGCGAAATCGACAGCGGCACATTTGCCAAGCTCGTCGAACCGTTGACCGTCCAGTTCGCCCTGCGCCCGCAGTGGACGGAGGGCCAGCTTGCTCACATCCTGGCCGATGCGGCAGAAAAGCCCGACCTGGGCGAGCTTGTCTATGTTTCCGTGGCATCGCCAGCCGGCACCAATGTCGGCGCATTCGCCTATCACGCACGGGCGGGTGAAATCGGTCGCGTGCTGCAGATCCTCGCCCTCCCCGGCCAGGCGGGTTCAGTCATCGACTGCCTGATCGATCATGCCGCCGCGCGCGGCGTTAGCGGCTTGCGCGGGCGCATTCAACCCGCACTTCTGGAAGCAATGCTTGGACGACGCATAGCTTTCCTGACCGTTGCCTCGACCGTGGTGCATTCACGCGATCCAGAGCTTTTGGATGCCATGAAGAACTCGCAGGCTTTCCTGAACGGGCTTGCGGGCGAGCAGTGGAGCCGGCTGATCGGCGGCCGCTTCACCTGAAGCATTCAGTCGTGCGGGAGCGAAGTCATTGGCTGATCGTCGGAGGCCTTTGCCTTCGCTCAGTGGGAACGTCGCTAAGCGGCGAGACGTGACCCTGGTGGCGGCGCAAGGCGGTGACTGACGATCTGCCGGCCTCTGACGGCCCTGACTGTCAGGAGCTTCTTGACTATGCCAGGCGGTCACGAATGCCCTGCGATATGTTCGACAAGGCGAGGTGCTTCCTCGGCGATCGCCAAGATGATGCCTGACTTGCGTGTGGAGGCGAAGTCCAGCCCTGCGAAGTAAAGGCCCGGCAGGGCGGCCACGCCATCCGCGTGAACAGGCTGTCCCGCGCTGTCGAGCGCACCGGGAAGCCTCATCCAACTGAAATCGCCCTTAAAGCCCGTGCACCACACCACGCTCGTTACGCCGGAGCGGGAGAGATCGAGCGAACCGATCATCGGGTTCGGCTGACGCATCGCGACCGTCTCCGCCGGGTCGGGCTCCGCAACGGGTGCATCGATCCCCATGCGGCTGATATAGTCGTCGACATGGCGTTTGACATTTTCGGAGGCTTCATCCGCAAAGCGGGCATTCGCTTCGAGATCGTCGGCAAACGAGAGGCTGCCGCCATCCTCGATGCCGGTGAGACGCCCAAGCAGCACGACACCCTGGGCGCTCAGCGCCTGAAGGCTTATCGTATGCGTCGACCCGAGCACGCCACGCGGCGGGATGCGTCCCGCAAGTCGAATGACTTCCTCCCGGCGCACGTCGAGAAACCCGCTTTCGAGCAGCCAGACCATGATGTCGCGACCCCGGTAGCGCCGTGGGAGCCGTCCGACACGACTGGTCGCAAGGAAGACTGCTCGGCCCGCGTCCGCCAATTCCTCCGCGATCTGAGCACCAGATTGGCCGCTTCCGACCACCAGCACCGCTCCGTCGGGCAGATCGGCAGCGCTGCGGTAGCCGGAAGCGTCGATCTGGCGGAGAGCTGGCGACAACGCGGCGGCCCAGACCGGGCGCACCGGACAATTCAGGCTGCCGCTTGCGACGATCACATTGCGCGCCCAAATCGTGCCGTGTGAGGTGGTCAGCCGATAGGCGCCATTCTCGCGCGTGAGTTCGCTTACCGCAGTATCCGGTTCGATCGGCAGCGCGTTGCGCCCGGCGAAATCCTCAAGGAGAGTGACGAACTGATCGCGCGTCAGGGCACCATCCGGATCCGGACCGTCATAGCAATCGCCCGGCATGACGGTCTGCACGTTGGGAGTATTCATCCGAAATAAATCCCATCGCTGTGTGCGCCAGGTCTCTCCTATGCGGCCCCGCTCCAATACGCTGTGGCGCAGACCCCGTCGCGCCAGCCAATAGCTGACACCCAGGCCGGCCCAGCCGGCCCCGATGACGACAGCATCGAGAACATCGCCGCCATCGGTCATTTGCTGCGGTGATCTCATAATCGCCCCCGGCAACCTCGCCGCGCAGCATTAAGCCTTGTCCACGGCAACTAGTCCAGCACCGCCGATTTCCGTCCGACTGGCCGAGCGCATTCCGGTTCGCCAGCCTCTCGCCAGAGCGCAAGGCGAACCCGAGAACCTCCAACGTAGTCTCATCGAGAAACTCCTTTTGCTCCGTCCACGGAAAGCCGATCACAGATCAAGACGAACAGGGCAATGGGGGGCGGAACATCGGTCACCCTGAAGCGCTCGCCGTGGCTAGGTTTGAGAGCCAGTTCCAGGTACTGATTTCCTCGACCTCATCAACGAGTTGCGGACGCAGGTGCAGATAGCGCGTCGCCCTGCGCTTGGCGGCGATGTCGGCCCATACGCGTTCAACTTGCGAGGCGGTCAGTCCCGCCGCCTGCCCCACCACTTCGGCGGCCACGCCGTTGTTAAGGCCGAAAAGGCAAATATCCATCCGGTCATAGGGAAGCGAGAAGTAGAACTCCTCCTGCGTCTGCGCCAGCGAGTAGGTATCGGTGGTCGGCGGCCGTTTGCGGATTTCCTCTGGAACGCCGAGAAAGGCGGCCAGCGCATAGACCTGCGTTTTATAGAGATGTGCGATCGGCTTCACGTCAGCCGCGCCGTCACCGTTCTTGACGAAGAAACCCTGATCGTATTCCAGCCGGTTCGGCGTTCCAAGAACGGCGAAGTTCAAGCGATCGGCATGATAATATTCGATCTGTTTGCGGGTGCGCTGTTTCATGTTGGTGGCGGCGACGACACCGAGATAGACCGGCAGCGGCATTCTTATTTTCGTCTGCTTGCCCTTGGGATCCTGCACCACCAGCGACGAAATATTGTAGCCTTCGCCCTCAAGCGCGTTCGCGATCACGATCTTCGAGGCCCAGCCTTCGCCATATTCCGGGACCACTTCGCGGATGAAGGTGTCGCGACGCTCATAGCAGCCCATGGCGCGCAGAGCCGGCCCGATATCCTCCACAATAGCCTCGACACCGAAAGTGTCGGCGACAAGGCGGCCGAGCCGCAGACTTTCCGGATCGGAATCGTTTTCCGGCATGAACAGGCACAATACATTCTGAGGCCCGACGGCTCGCGCGGCCAACGCCACCGAAACGCTTGAATCGATCCCACCCGAAAGACCGAGCGTGAGACCCCGCTTGCGAATACCACGCAACTGCTGGCGCAAAGCGGTGACGATCCTGTCCGTTTCGGCGGCGGGGTCGATCGCCAGGGCCTGCGCCAGAATGGTCTGGGCGTCGTCGCTGGGGCGAACACTCATTGCGCGGCCTCCATCATCTCTGCAGCAAGCCGGCGGCTGACCTTGCCCGTATCCGTTTTTGGTAATTCCGAGCGGAACTCGATGACCTTGGGGACCATGAAATCCTCAAGATGACGTGCGCAGTGGCGCATGACATCCTTTTCGCTTAGCTTCGGGTCCGAGCGTATCACGAGTGCGCCGATCGCATGCCCAAGCACCGGATCCGGCACGCCGACGACAACGGCCTCCGCGATGCCCGGATGGGCGTGAAGCACGGCCTCCACCTCCTTCGGGGCCACCTTCTCCCCCCGCGTCTTTATGATGTCGTCCTTGCGCCCGACGAAATAGTGAAAGCCATCCTCATCGGTCCTGAACAGATCGCCGGTATAGAGAACCTTCTCCCAAGGGTTTGGGCCAGGCCGCAGGGCCCGTTCGGTTGCTGCTTCGTTGCGCCAGTAACCTTGCATGACGTGCGGTCCCCGAATGACCAGTTCACCCGCTACGCCTGGCGGCACGCGTTGCCCGTGGTCGTCGACGACAAAGGCTTCGGTGTTCGGGATGGCTATGCCGACCGACCCCGGCCGGCGATCGAGCTCCTCGGGCGGCAGGTAGGTGCAGCGCTTGCATTCCGTCAGGCCATACATCGAATAGAGTCTGACACCGGGAAAAAGGAAACGCAGACGTTCTATGTGCGCCTGCGGCAAGGCCGCTGCCGTATTCGAAATATAGCGAAGGCTGGGCAGGAAGCCCGGCGTCAGGTCACGCATCTGCAGGACCATCGCCGCCATAGTTGGCACGAGCGGAAGACCGGTGACGCCCTCCTCGCGGATACGTTCAAAGACTGCTTGAGGAAAAGCGAAGGACTTTTCGAGCACCAGCGTGGCGCCGAGCCTGACGGCCATCAGCAACTGATAGAGGCCATAGTCGAAGGCAAGGGGAAGAACATTCAAAATGATGTCGTCTGGCGAGTTGCGCAGATAGGTGGTGATCGAGTCCGCGGCCGCGTCGCAATTGCGGTGCGTCATCATCACGCCCTTGGGCCGGCCCGTTGAGCCTGAGGTGTAGATGAGCATAGCCAGATCGACGTCGATGCCGCCGTGGTCGATCTCACTGGCTTCGAGCGTCAGGCAGTCCGCTAGGGATGCAGCCCCTGCCGGGCATTGGCCATCGGTACCAGCGGTGGAAGCCACGAAGATGCCGGTCTCGCCGCTCGATCCGCACGCCTCAGCGACCACGGGCATCAGTTTTGCCTGCGTGAGGATCGCGGCAGCGTCGCAATCGGCGATGATGTAGGCAAGCTTTTCAGCCTTGGTGGATGCGTTGATCGGACTGAACGTCGCTCCTGCCTTGAGGACGGCGAAAATCGAAACCGCGGCCTCCCAGCAATTGTCCATGAAGATCAGGACCCGGTCGTTGCGCCTGACGCCATTCACAAAAAGGGCGGCGGCCAGGCGGCTCGAAAGATCGTCCAGTTCTTCGAAGCTCAGCCTTTTGTCTTTGGTGATCAATGCCGTTTTGGCGGGATGGGCAGCGGCCTTCGCGGCCAGGAAATGTTCGATCCGCATGGACGCTCCTCGCCGCGGGCACCTACGCTGCCAGCGCCTTTGCTCTCGCACTGATGAAGGATGAGAGACGTTCAATCGAATCCAGATTGGCCGGTACGACGTCGGAATCGACCATCGCTATGCCGAAATCGTCTTCGATGAATGCCACCAATTCCAGCACGGCGGTCGAGTCGATGATGTCGTTCTCGATCAGCGAGTCTGTATCTGCAAGCTGGTATGACGTGTCGCCGAACAGGAAGTTGTCGACGATAAAAGTTCTGACCTTGTCCTTGATTGTAACCATTTTCTTTCCTTCCATCCTCAGGCTGCTCGTGCCGCACCGACCTCTTGGCCGGTGAAATTTTTCTGCCACAGCTGCGTCGACAAAATGCCGACGAAGGCCGCGTTGTCGCGAAACCCAGATACTGGCTGCGTGCGGCATTTCTCATGAAGATTTGCCACCGCCTTGGCGTTGAATAGTCCGCCGGCAGCGATGCTCGCTTCGCTCAAGCAGTCGCGTACGTAATCCAGTTCTCCGGCTCCAACAAAGGAGCTGGCGTCCGGGGCTCGGTAAGGTTGTTTGGTGCGCTCCCGGATCGCCGTCGGAAGGAGGTGCTTGGCTGCCTTGCGAAGTATGTGCTTTTCCACCAATCCCTTCAGCTTCATCTCCGGCGGTAGTCTTGCCGCGAATGCCACCAAACGAGGATCGAGGAAAGGGAAACGTCCTTCGATTCCATGCGCCATCGCCATGCGATCGCCTTGGCTGGAGAGTATATAACCCGGCAGGAGGAAGCGGGTTTCGAGATATTGTGCCTGATGCAGTGGATGCCACAGGGAAAATGCTTGGGGCAGCTGGCTGACAAGGTCCTCAGCCGCGTCATAGCCCTTCAACGTCGCACGCAGGTCGCCGGAAAAGAAAATCTTCGCCGCCGCCGTGGTCTTGAAGCGCGGCCGATGGGAGAACAGCGGATCGTCGAGCGCAGTGTTACCGGCGCCGAAGAACGCAGCCAGGTACTCCACTGACTGCTGCTGCAGACCCGGCAGATAGGGATAAAGCCTGCGGAACAGCTGTGGCCTCATGCGCGATGCCGGCTGCCGCCCGCAGAACCGGCGAACACGCGCTTCCTTGAAGACATCGTAGCCTGCGAAGACCTCGTCGGCGCCCTCGCCAGTCAGCACCACTTTCAGGCCGGCCTGGCGAACTAGGCCGGATAATTGATAGAGGGGGGCCGGGGCCGTGCGGATGATCGGCCGCTCGGCAAAGCGGATGACTTCAGGGAAGACACCGGCGATATCGCCGGCACGGCAGGCAATGGTTCGATGATGGGTGCCAAGTGCTGAAGCCATCTCGGTCTGGAAGGCGCTTTCGTCGTGCTCGGCGCTGTCGAACGTCACGGAAAATGTCTGCAGCTTGAGAGGAGTCATGCCGGCGGCAAGCGCCGAGACAAGGGACGAATCGAGCCCGCCCGAAAGATAAGAACCGACCGGCACGTCGGCGCGCATGCGAAGCCTCACCGCATCGGTTAAAAGGGCCTGCAGCTCCTCGGCCGCATCGTCCTCGTTCGTGACCGTCGACGGCGCATCCCGATGCGGATAGTCGAGGTGCCAATAGCGTTTGACCGTGACTTGCCCCTGAGTCGCGATCATCATGCTTGCCGGCTCCAGCTCGTGGATATTGCGGAAAGCCGTGCGCGGAGCGATCGGCGCCCACAGCGTAAAGATCTGGTCGAGTGCAATCGGATCGATTTCGGCTGAGACGCCGGGGACCTTCATAAGGGCCTTGATTTCCGATGCGAAGTAAAACACGCCGTCCTTGTTCGTGTAGAACAGCGGCCGGACACCCATCCGGTCTCGTGCAAGCACCATACGCCGACGCCTGTTATCCCATATCGCGAAGGCGAAATCGCCGTTCAGAAGCGGCAGGCAGTCTTCGCCCATCTCGTCATACAGGTGCAGGATGACCTCAGTGTCGCTCGACGTACGGAAGCGCCGGCCCTTGGCTATCAGCCCTTCGCGCAGTTCCAGGTAGTTGAAAATCTCGCCGTTGAACGCAATGGTCAAGTTGCCCGATACATCGGACATCGGCTGCTGGCCATCACCGATCCCGATTACAGATAGTCGCGCATGCCCGAGGCCAGCGTCGGGTGTTACAAATTTCCCTTGCTCATCCGGCCCGCGATGGGCGATCGCAGCTATCATGCGCGCAAGCAAAGCTTCCGCATCCCGGATCGAACCGAAATAGCCCCCGAATCCGCACATTACCTAAGACTCATATATCAGCGAGGTACGAAACATAACCTCAATAGTTTCCTCAAGCGTTAACCGGATAACCTCAACTAACACATGGTTAACAATAATTAAAAAACAAAGGTATTTTTTTATATTTATTATATCATCCAGATGGAGAAGTATATTTCAACGCTAAACGCAACTTTTGTTCGAGCAACGGCGGCGCAGTCGCGTTGCCGCCCATGGCCGGCTCAGTGGGTCCGTCACAGATCGCTTGTTCGCTCGATGGATTTTGCAATCCCAAGCCGCCCCGATCTAACCCGACAAAAAGTGCGGAAACTAAAAAGCGCTTAGTTTGCCTCGAAGTCAGCGAGCGCATCCACCGGATGACAAATCCTCGCAGTGTATTTCTTCACGGAGTATACTCGACATGGCCGTTGATTTGTCGCAATCATCCCCTGTCGAGCCGCGACCAAGCGCCGGCACTTGCACAAGACAACACACATACGGGGAGGTTCGCGAAAGTGATCTCGACAGGGTCGCCGGCTGGAGCCGCATCACCAGGCGGTTCCGCGCGGGAGCGCACTCACTTCGCCGCCGCGAGTCGCCGGTCCAGCGCGTCGAGCACCCGACGCGTCAGGGCCGGATAGTCGCCATCGAAATGGTGACCTCCATTGATAGCGATCACACCGATGCCCAAGGATTTCAGCGCCGGACAGGCATCGTCCTCTTCCTCCGTGCCATAGATGCACTGTACGAGCGACGGATCGATCGCCTTGATGTCGTCGACCGGGTCGCCGGCGCTCCCCTCGCCTTCAGCGCCGAGCCAGCCGAGGACGGAAATCTTGTAGTCAGCCTGATGCGATAGCGCCATGAGCGTGACTTGGCGCACTACAGTGCGGGTCGCGGGCGGAAGCAGATTGTAGGTGCGCGGCAGGACATCGGCGCCGAAGGAATATCCGATCAGCAGCACGCTGCGGACATTCCAGCGCTTTCGATAATAGCTGATGATCCGGGCGAGATCGTCGGCGGTCGCCTGCGGCTGGCGCTCGGACCAGAAATAGCGGAGCGAATCGATCCCGACCACCGGCACACCCTGCTGCTGCAGGGCATTGCCGACCTCCCTGTCGATATCGCGCCAGCCACCATCGCCGGAATAGATCACGGCCATGGTGTCGCGTGACGGTTTCGCGTCGAGGACGGTGAGCGGCAGACCGAACGGGTTGTCCGTTTCGTCGCCCTCCTGCAGATATTCCGAGAGTGCGCCGGACAGGGCGGCATAGGCGTCGTCCTCCGTGTCCGTGGTTTCGATGTCCGGGTGCTTGTCCACCAGCGCGGCGACATGTTGACGCCCCTCGGCGGACGCCGCGGGTGAGAACGTGACGCTGACCGGGTCCGGCAAGGGGCCGTCCGTCAAGCCATAGACCATACGGCCGCTCTTCGTCTCCTTCTCGGCCGGCGTGCAGAGCTGCTTGGTCAAGGCAATGCCCTCTTCGGGATCGACTGCGAGGGTCTTGCCGATCGTTGCGGCGGGAGATTGGGCGGCGATCGCCAGCGCCATAGCACCGCCGGCGCCGACCCCGGCGACGACCGGCGGCCGGTAGGCACCGCTAGCGGCGGCGCGTTGAACCTGCTGGCTCAAGGATTCGATATCCGAGACCGTGTAAATGCAATCTCCGTCGTCCTTGGCGAGCGCGGCCAGATAGGCCTTGAGATCGATGCCTACGACGATTGCATAATCGCCAGAAAGCGAGTGCGCAATAGCATCTTCCTTTTCCGTCCAGCCGTCCGCGCCGGAAAGCAGCACGACGAGCCCGGATGCGTCCTGCTTCGGCAACAATATATGTGGCGACGGGATCATGCCGGTGTCGAATCTCGCCTCTTCGGCCGCTGAGGGGAGGCTTGCCGCCGCAGCTATCAGCGTCGCCAAGGCAGCGCCTTTCCAGATCCTTGCTATGCGGGTCATTTCTTGATCACTCCCTTGATGCCGCCGCCGATCAGGAACGTCGCATCCATGAGCGCGAGGATGGGACTGAGACCGCCGCTCGCCGCCAGATAGCGCGGCTGCCAGTGCGGGTGGAACTTCGACTTGAAGGCGCGCAGACCTTTGAAGTTGTAGAAGCGCTCGCCGTGCTCGTAGAAGGTCCGGCCGGCGCGATCCCAGACCGGCGCCGTGCTGCGGGAGGACATGCCGGAAAGCGGCGCCATGCCGAGATTGAAGCGCCGGTAGCCTTGCGCCTTGAGGTATTCCATCAGTTGCGCGAACAGGAAGTCCATAGCCCCCTTCGGCGCCTCCGGCGAAAAACGCATGAGGTCGACCGAGCCCTCCTCCCTCGTGCGCGTGAGGAGGATGTTAGCGAATGCGACGATGCGCCCCTTGCATTTAAGGATCGCAACCGGCTGCGTTACGAGATATTGCGGATCGAAGGCGCCGAGCGAAAAGCCCTTCTCCCGCGCATTGTGATGGGCAAGCCAGGCATCGGAGATGGCGGCGAGTTCCGGCAGGATGGCCGGCACGTGCGCGGGGTCCACCACCGAGAACTCCAGACCATCGCGCTGGCCGCGGCCCACCTGGTGGCGCAAGGTCGCCCATTTGCCGCCCTTCATCTCGAAGCGCGTGAGATCGACCTCTGCAAGCTCACCGAGGCGGAAGGCCCTCAAGCCTGCATCGGCGTAATAGGCAAGCCCGCGCGGAGAAACCTGGTAGAAGACTGCCCGGCAGCCATTGGATCGTGCCGTCTCGATGAACTGCCAGATGAGGTCCGGCCAGGCCTCCACCGGACCAACAGGATCGAAAAGCGCGACCCAGGAGCGCCCCCAGCGGCCGTACATGATGAAGGCGCGGCCGTCGGCAGAGAACATGATGCTCTTGTCACCCATGCGCACGAGATTGGCGTCTGACATGTCCTGCGTCTCGAGGATGGCGATCGCCCGCTCCATATCCTCATTGGAGGCCGGCGCGATAGCAGTCGCGGCTGGACGCATCAGACTCCAGATCGCCACCGCGCTCGCGCCGATCGTCACTCCGAGCAGCGCACGAAGACCCCGCGGCGCCTCCGCCGAGAATTCGAACTGCCACCAGAGCTCGTGGCTGTATTCGACATTGCGATAGACGAACAGCAGGACGACGAAGGCGCCGAGGCAGACAACGCCGAGTGCCGTCAGCCAAGGTACGGTCAGGGCCTGACCGAAGAGCGAGGCTCGACGAACGAAAAGGCGCCGGCTTGCCAGCAGGCCGACGAGGAAGAAGGCAAGCATGCCGGCCTCCACGAGCGCCACCGCCTTCAGCAGCGAAAGCATGAGTGCCGCGGCCGCGAGCACGACCGATCCCCACCAAGCCCCGTCGAGGCGCAGCGCCAGGCCACGCGCGACGATGAAGAGCGCGAGGCCCAAAATGCTCGCGAGGAAGTGCGCGCCTTCGATGATGGGGAGCGAGACGTAATTCGCGAGGAAGGCGAGATTCTCGTCCGGTGTCGGCGTCACGCTGGAAAGCACCAGCATGAGAGAGAGGACGAGCGCGAGTGTGGCGAGCAGAAGCGGCGTCATTCGACCGCCGGCACGGCGGATGCTCGAAGCCACCGGATGGCCGGCGAGCTGGCGAAGCTCCATGCCGATGATCACGACGATGGCGATCAGCAGCGGCAGCACATGATAGATGACGCGATAGAGGACGAGCGCGCCAAGGATCGCGTCGACATCGGCCGCATGCCCAAGCGTCGCGACGATCACGGTCTCGAAAACACCGAGCCCGGCAGGCACGTGGCTGAGCACGCCGAGCCCGACGGCGATGGAGTAAATGGCAAGAAAAGCCGGCCAGCCGATCGTTCCGGTCGGCAGGAGCACGTAGAGAACCGTGGCGGATGCCGCGAGATCGAGCGCCGTCACCAGGAACTGACGCGACGATGTCCTGGAATCCGGTAGACGCAGAGTGAAGCGACCAATGCTCACCTCATGGCCGCTGCGCCCGGCTATCTGGACCGCGAGCAGGCCGGCAAGCACGATGCCGGCTATCGTGCGCAGCCAGAACGCATCGAGGCCGGTGAGCGGCGCGACGTATTCGCCGACGGCAAGCAGGCTCAGACAAGCGACGGCCGCGAGGCCCAGCCCGAAGGCGAGTGTCACGAACGCGATAACGCGGGCAATGTCGTCAGGCTCGAGGCCGAGCCGTGAATAGGATCGATATCGGATCGCGCCGCCGCTCAACGGCCCGAAGCCCGCGGTGTTGCCGACCGCATAGGCGCAGGCGGCCGTCAGCGCGACATCGGCATAGGGGAGCTTGCGCCGAACATAGTCGAGGGCGCCGACGTCGTAGAAGGTCAGCGCCAGGAAACTCAAGCCGGTGAACAGAATGGCCGCAACCACTGAACGCCAGCTCGTATCGGCTAGTGCCGAGACGACGTCGTCATATCGGACCTCTGCCGTCAGATGGAAGATCGCGGCTCCGAAGAGCGCGATCACGACGAGCGTGCCGATGGCGGAGAGATAGTGTTGGTTGCGCCTCAGGAACAGCTGCCTCCCGGTTCCAGTCAACCGAACCTGATTTGCTTCAGCCCTGCTCGAAAAAAACGTCATGAATAGTCCTCGTCTCGCTATCCTTGGTTTTACCGCGTCGCTTGGGTGACGAGTTGCCTCTCGGATCGAGCATTGAACAGCCGTTTGACGCCCTCGGCGAGCTTCCCGAGGGCCCCCGCCAGATGATTTGCTACCGCCGGACGGCTGTGTCGAACCCTGTGCACCTGAGCCCTGCGGATCGGTTCTGGCGTCTTCGCCGGTGGCGAGAAGTACCGGCACCTTGGTGCGAGCGGCGCGATCGCTATTCCGCCGAGCATCGAGCCGAGAGCGACCATGGCGATGACAACACGGCTATTCATTACATGCACTCCGCTTTCCGGGAGCGAGGCATGAGGAGATCATGCTCATTCCCTTCTATGATAAGGACCCGGTTCCATGAATTCGGAGGCTCGCGCCGAGCCCGCAAAGCTGTGGACACCGCTGCATCTCAGAAGAACTGGGTCGGCAGATCGAGGGGCTACGTGCAGCCCGCATGTTGCGGGCTGCAGATCCTGGAGTCCCTCCAATCCAAGACAACCAACGAGCCCCCGGGTTCGGGCCCGTTAGGGATCAGCCAGCGACTGGCTTATGCGTGGTCGAGAGGCAGTGCGACGAAACGGGTGGTGTCGCCCGACTGGACCCGCACAAGCGCAGCAGACTTGCCTTCCTTCCGGAGCGACATCAGGTCCTGGCGGAAATCCTTGGCATTCGACACCGCCTTGCCGCCGACGTCGAGGATGATGTCGCCGGCGGAGAGACCATGCTGCGCGGCCTCGCCATTCGGATCGACGGCGACGACGACCATGCCTTTTTGGCCGGGACCGGCCACCTTGCTTGCCGGAGCAATCAGAAGACCGAGACTCTGCTCGTTGGGCGGTACGCTGCCGCTGTCGTTTGCCGCGACGACCTCAGGAGGACGATCGGCGGGCATCGTGCCGAGTGTCAGCGAGATGTCCTGCACTGCGCCATTGCGGAGCACGCTCAAAGTCGCTGAACTGCCTGGCGCCATCCTTCCGATCTTCTGCGCCAGTTCACGCGGATCGTTGATCGCGGTGCCGTCGACGGCGGTGATGACATCGCCCGGCTTGACACCGGCCTTCGCCGCCGGCCCGTTCGGCTCGGCCTCGTCGATGAGCGCGCCCTTCGCCTGTTTCAGCCCGAGGCTGTCGGCGATATCCGGGGTGATCTGCTGTTGCTGGATGCCGAGCCAGCCGCGGGTGATATAGCCCTTGTCCTTTAATTCGGCGATCACGGCTTTTGCCGTATCGGCCGGAATGTCGAAGCCGATGCCGACCGAACCTCCAGAGGGCGAGAAGATCGCCGTGTTGACACCGATCACATCGCCATTGACATCGAAGGCAGGCCCGCCCGAATTGCCGCGATTGATCGGCGCATCGATCTGGATGAAATCGTCATAGGGACCGGCGCCGATATCGCGCCCCTCGGCGGAAACAATGCCGGCGGTGACCGTGCCGCCGAGGCCATAGGGGTTGCCGATCGCGATCACCCAGTTGCCGACACGCGGCCGCTCGTCGGCAAATTTGACATGCGGAAAATCGCTGCCGTCGACCTTGATCAGGGCAAGGTCGGTCTTCGGATCGGTGCCGACGACCTTTGCGCTGTAATTCTGCCCGTCATTGGTCGTGACCTCGACCAATTTGGCATGATCGACGACATGGTTGTTGGTCACGGCATAGCCGTCCGCCGAGATGAGGAAGCCGGAGCCCTGGCCGATCATCACTCCGCTTCCGCCACCGCTATCGGGAGAACCGTCTTGACCCTCGTCTGCAGTCTGTTGCGTTCCGTCGAGTTCCACCCGCACGGAAATGACCGCAGGCTTCACCCGCGCAACAATATCGGCAAAATCGCCCGGCTCAGCCGCGGCTGGTGGTGTCGCCGCCTGCGCCGCAGCATTCCAGCCCGGCGCATTAGCACGGTGTAGCGCGACGGGTTCCATCACGATCGCCGCGAGACTCAGTACGGAGACGGACGAAAGGGCTGCCAGAGCCGCCGTCAAGCGGCGAGCCCGCGAGTTCTTGGTTTTTACAGATCTGGCCATGACATGTTTCCTTCTAGTAAGTCGAAGTTGCCGATCGCGGCTATCAAAGGTGATGCACACGGTGTGCCAGATACTAGAGATTGATTTTTCGTGATATTTTCCGACTGATGGGCGATTAGCAGTGGATATCAACCACTCGGATGTGGCTAATCCACCACTTGTGTGGCCTCGGCTCCGGGAAAATCGACAACGACCCGGGTGCCACGGTCGCTTGCGTGGACGGTGACAACGGCTCCGAGCTTCACCGCCATCGCCTCGATGATAAGTTGTCCAAGCCCTGTGGAACCCTCTGCGGAACGTGATCGGGTACCTATTCCATCATCCTCTACGCAAAGGCGAATGTCGCTTCCGGACGGCGCATGCAGAGCCACGCGAACGGGACCCTTCCCGGAGGGGTACGCGTGTTTCATCACGTTGATGATCAATTCGGTAACAATAACGCCCACCGCTACGGCACGGTCCGGGTCAACCGCGACCGGATCGGCCGCAAGCGAGAGCCACCCGTTGCCGGCGGCAGCGGAGGCGCCAATATCTGCGACGAGCGCGTGGAGATGGCTGTCAAGTGCGACTGTGCGCACATCGTCTGACGTATAGAGGCGTTTGTGCACCTGGGCGATGGCAAGCACACGGCCATAGGCGGAGGCGAGAGCGCCCTTTACGTGCGCATCGTGGCTCATGTCGCTTTGCATCAGGAGGAAGGAAGAGACAAGTTGCAGACTGTTGCCGACCCGATGGTTCACTTCGCGAAGCAGCAAGGCTCTTTCGGCCGCGAGTGCCTCAAACCGGTCACGGGTGGCGCGGACCTCCGCTTCCGCCTCCTCCTTTTCGCGCTGCAGCTTCGCCTGAGCCAGGGCGCCCTCGATTGCTACCCGCAATAGCGCGAGAAACTCGCCACCGACATCCTTGATGACGTAGTCTGCCGCGCCTGCCTTCAGCGCCGCGATCGCCACCCGCCCCTCCTCCGAGCCGGTCACATAGACCACCGGCGGCGCATCGGGATCAGCGCGGATGGAGGCGAGCGTCTGAAGCCCATCCTGGCCCGGCATGTAATGATCGAGCGCCACGACATCTATGCCGCCTGCGCGCAAGCGGCGAAGCCCCTCCTCTCCTGTCGCTGCGAGCTGAACGCTATAACCGTGCCGCTCGAACTCCTTGCTGACCAGGCGCCGAAGGGCGGGATCGTCGTCTATATAAAGGAGCCGGATCGGCGCCATCACGAATTCTCTGCCACTTGGATAACCGAGAAGAAGAGCCCCAATTGCCGGATGGAATGGGCGAAGCTTTCATATTCGACCGGCTTGGTAATGTAGACGTTGCAGCCAAGATCATAGCACCGCCTAATCTCGTCCTGATCGTCCGTCGTTGTCAAAATCACCACGGGCGAACGCTTCAGATGCTCGTCTGCTTTGATGCGTTTCAGAATGTCAACGCCCGACATATCCGGCAGGTTGAGGTCGAGCAGTATGAGCAGTGCCCGGCCGGCGTGCGTGCTGCCCGCGCCATTTCCACCGAACAGATAGGCAATCGCGCTCGTGCCGTCGCGGAACGCGACAATGTCGTTGCGTACGCCGGCCCGTCTAATATTTTTCTCGATAAGGCGCGCGTGGCCCTCATCGTCCTCGATCATCACAATCGTGACATGGGTAGTCATTGGTTTTCTCCGGCAAATTGCCCGACGCGTGGCGCGGCAGCGTCACCGCGAAGGTGCTCCCCCGACCAGCATCGGAACGGACGGTAATGGCGCCGCCGAGGCGACGGACAAGAGTTCGTACATATGTGAGGCCAATCCCCTCCCCCGGACGGTCCTGAGGGCCCGAGCGGCGGAATATCTCGAAGATACGTTCGCGGTCCTTGGGATCGATGCCGCGTCCGTTGTCATTCATCTCGTAGACGACCTCCGACGCCGTCGCTCGACCGGTCACACGGATCTCGCCCGGCGTGTCGTCGCGCAGGTACTTCAAGGCGTTCTCCAGGAGATTGGCGAAGATCTGCTCGAGAGCAAGGCGGTCGCCGACGCATGGCGGCAAGGGCTCGATCGTGATCGAAGCGCCGGCCTCCTGTGCCTGATAACTGAACCCATCGGCCGCTGCACGGGCGAGCTCCGTCATGTCGATTTGTTCCAGACGGAGCTCGCGGCGGCCTTCGCGGGTGAGCTTGAGAATGGCCTTGATGAGCCGGTCCATGCGCGTGATCGAGCTTTTGATAAACCCCAGCGCTTCAGCAAATTCCAACGCAAGCCGCTCATCCGGCTCCGAATCGACTTCAAGGCGCGCCCTGAGCAAGGAAATGCGTCCGAAGAGCTCCTTGCGCAGCACTTCCAGCTCACCCGTAAAGCCCATGATGTTGACGAGCGGCGAGCGTAAGTCGTGGCTGACGATATGGGCGAAGTGCTGGATTTCCTTGTTGGCTTCCCGCAGTTCGGCAGTGCGTTTCGCAACCGTTGCCTCGAGAGACTCGTTTGCCTGTTCCAGCGCTCTCTGGGCGGTCTTCAGCCGGCTCGTCGAGTGACGCACCAGGGCAACCGAGGTCGCCGCCAGGGCAATGATTAGGGAGGCTCCGAAAAGGCTAGCGACCAGGAGCAGGTGAGCGGTGCTCTGCGAAGCGCCGATCGCTTGGGAAAGCAACTGCTGTTCGTGCCGGACAAGTTGCGCAATATTTGTCCGAATGTCCTCGGCTCGTGACTGCACCAGCGCATCACCTCTAAGAGAGGGGGAACGCTCGAGTTCGCCGCTTTCCCGTTTGGCAACGGCCTCTTCGAGAAGAGCGACTTCCGCCGTTACGGCCGCGTCAAGCTTTGCGACAAGCGGCAGACGGCTTTCCTCCCCCACGTTACCAGATAGTGCCGCCTTGGCTTCAGCCAGTGCAATTTTCACCGCCTCCACGTCTGCGAGAAAGGCGTCACGATAACGTTCAGCTCCGGTAAGCAGCAATCCGCGCTGATCGCTTTCGGCCCGCCAGATCTGACCCTGCAAATCAAGAAGTTTTTCCTTGGCGTTGAGGGTCCAGATCACCTGCCTGGAATCACCGCGCGACTGGGCCACCAACCATACGGATGTTCCGCTGATCATCACAAGGATCGCGAAGCCGAGCGCGAGAAGGAAGGGTTGGCGGGCGGCGAGAGAAGGAGAAGATCTCGACATCATGTTCCCACTTCAAATCCGCGCGATTGCAAGCTGCCATGGCTCACTGTTGATCGAGGTCGGGCATTACGCACAGCAAACATGTTCCACAAAGGTTCCACGATCAGGACGACGTGACGGGGTCTCTTTCCAACCGGCTGCTATCCCCGCTCCTATTATCGTCTTGCGCTCTTCCGAATTCGACTCCTTTCGCCTCCACACCGAAGCCGGCCAGAAGCACCACAGCGACGGCGACGACGCCGACAACCATGGCAAGGGCGAAAGCATAGTCACCGTTGTAGTGCTCGGCGAGCCCAGCCTGCAGAGTTGCATTGGCGGAGGCGAGGAGGTTGCCTAGTTGATAGGTGAAGCCCGGGAACGTGCCGCGGATTTCGTCGGGCGACAGTTCGTTAAGGTGCGCGGGGATGATGCCCCATGCGCCCTGGACAGCGAACTGCATGAGGAACGCGCCGAGCGCCAGCAGCAGCGGACCGGATGAGTACACCCAAAGCGGAATAACGGGAATGGCAAGTAGGGCTGCGAGCACGATAGCGCGCCGGCGGCCGATCCTTTCCGACAAGAGGCCGAAGGTGATGCCGCCAAAGATCGCGCCGACATTGTAAACCACGGCGATTGCTCCAACGGTCGTCGTTGAGAACTTTTGCTGCACCTCGAGGAAGGTTGGATAGAGATCCTGCGTGCCGTGGCTAAAGAAGTTGAAGGCTGTCATCAGGAGAATCGTATAGATCGCCAAACCCCCGTGCCGCCGCAGTGTGCGCCACAAGGCGCTCCGATCGGGCTTTTGGCGGCGCGCCAGGAAGACGGGCGATTCGTCGATATTCGAGCGGACATAGAACACGATGAGCGCAGGCAGCGCGCCGATCATGAACATACCCCGCCAACCGACCAGCGGAAAAAGCAGGTAGAAGGCAAGAGAGGCCGGAGATAGCCCGCCGGGTAGCCGGCCTGTAGGAGCCCGGAAACGAGGCCGCGAGTCTTCGGCGGGATCGTCTCCATCGTCAACGACGCCCCAACGCCCCATTCACCGCCCATCGCGATGCCATAGAGCGCTCGCAGAATGATGAGCATGGTCAAGGTCGGTGCGAAGCCGGACGCGAATTCAAGGGCCGAATAGAGGAGGATGTTGACCATCAGTACCGGCCGGCGGCCAAAGCGGTCGGCAGCGTAGCCGAAGATGAGCGCTCCCAAGGGGCGCATGGCCAGCGTCAGCGTGAGAGCGATGGTGACCCGTTCAATGTCTGTCCCGAATTCCTCAGCCACATATTTCATGACAAAGACAAGGATGAAGAAGTCGAATGCGTCGAGCATCCAACCAAGAAAACTCGCGACGACGGCGTTGCGCTGCGGCGAGGTCAGTGAGCGCAGATCTGATAGTATTGGCATGTTTTCCTCCTGGTTAGGCGGTTCGCGGCGGCACTGAGTTGGTGCGGTGTCGCTGCGATCATGTGCGCAGACCCAGCGCGCCGGTTTGTCCAGGATGATGGCGCGCATCTTTTTTGCCTCATTAACACTGCCGCCGTGGACCAGGATCACCAATCAAGGAACGGGCCAACAGCCCGATTGGGGCTTTCGATCAGCTTTCCAAGGAAACCCGCACCGCCGAACCTTCACGGTCCCGCCTGCTATGGTTTTCGGATCTGGGCCACTTCAGCCACTTGGTGGTTTTCAACCACCTCTGTAGGAGGTAGCGTAAACAAACCAACAGCCAGGATCGCGCAGCCGCCGAAAGTCGAAGTGCGATGAGTGACGAGCTTCTGATCATCGAGGACGACGCCATGCTAGGCATCGACCTCAAACGATATTTCGAACGCGTGGGCTGGAGGACGCGCCTCGTCCGCAGCCTTGAGGAAGCGGGCTCTTTCGTCTTCGGGTCTGGCTATGAAGGGCTCGTCGTGCTGTCGGATCTGCACTTGCCCGACGGTAACGCGCTCGACCTCTTGGAACGTGCCCGCCGCGAGGGCGACAGCCGCGAATGGATATTCCTCACCGGCTTCGGCGAGGCACCCGATGCGGAGCGAGCCAAGCGTCTCGGCGCCTTCGATTTTCTGACCAAGCCAATGGATCGCGAGCGGCTCGAGCGCATCGTTGCCGCAGCGCGGCGCGGCGCGCGCGCCCAGAGGCGGATCGCCGACGAAGCTTCGCAGCAGCGCAATCGCTACAGCCCGGCCGCCTTCATCGGTCGCAGCAAGGATGCCGCGCGCGCACGCGATACGCTTGAAAGGCTGTGCCAAATCCCGCTCAGCAGCGTCATCATCTCGGGGGAGACCGGCACCGGCAAAGGCCTTGCGGCGCGGATCCTGCATCACAGCGGCACGCGCGCCGATGGCCCTCTCGTCGAGGTTAACTGCGCAGCCTTGCCGCGCGACCTCGTGGAGTCCGAGCTTTTCGGCCATGAGGCCGGTGCCTTTACCGGAGCGAAAGGCAGCCATCGCGGCTTCATGGAACAGGCGAGCGAAGGCACACTGTTTCTCGACGAAATCGGCGAACTCAATCTCGACCTTCAGGCAAAACTCCTCAAGGCGCTCGAGGACAAGGCGATCCGCCGCGTCGGCGGCGAGCGGATGATACCCGTCGACGTGCATGTCGTGGTGGCGAGCAACCGAAATCTGCCGGAACTCGTGGCCGAAAAAGCATTTCGGGCGGATCTCTATCACCGCCTCAGCGTTTTCCAGCTCGATCTGCCTCCATTGCGGGCCCGCAAATCGGATATCGACGAGATCGTCGACGGTCTCATTCGCGAGTTCAACGCGATTGCCGGCAAGCGGGTTAAACGCGTTCCTCAATCCGTGCGCGCGCTCCTTGCCGCATACGACTGGCCGGGAAACGTCCGCGAACTGCGCAATGTGGTGGAGCGGTCGGTGCTTCTTTCCACCGGCGAAGAGCTGCCAGGCGAGTGGCTGCAAATCGCGCCGGCCGGTACCCTCCCGAAGACGATGGCTTCAGGCGACGTCATCTCTCTTCCGTTGGACGGCTCCATGACATTCGATGCGATGGAGAAGTTGATAGTGGAGTCGATCCTGCAGCGCGAGGGCTACAATGTCGTGGCGGCAGCGCGGAGGCTTGGCCTCACGCGCGAAACCCTACGGTACCGCATGGCTCGCCATAACCTGCAGCGGCAGAACGCGCCACGCTGAGAGCCACGCAAGCCACCGATGAGTGGTGGATATCCACCTTCCACTCTCCGGTCCCACCCCAATAGCGTAAGCCCGACAAACGCTTAGCCCACTGGCGCGGCGCTTGCTTCCATTGCTGCGGCGGGCCGCTCCGGTTGCCCGCGGGGTAGTCGTTGAATGGAGGCAAATCGGTGCCGGCCATTCCGACAGAACACTCGCCCGTATATCAGGAGGCTTCGATGCGTTTGGGCCAACTTCACTATCTCCCTCTTCCTGCGCCTCTTTTTTTCGCGCTGACGCTGTCGTTCCTTGTTCTGGTGGCGCTGATTCAGCTCGGAGTGTTGCAATATGCGTATACACGCCTCGGTATCAGCGCCCGTGCTGCGCTGCTCCTTCTCCTCGGCTCACTTCTCGGCAGCTACCTCAATCTTCCTCTGGCGGAATTGCCTGGTCAGGAAGTCCTCTCCGGCCGAGTGGTGGATTACTTCGGCATGCGTTATTTCGTGCCAGTCTTCCTCGATTGGCCTGGGACCATCATCGCGGTGAATGTCGGCGGGGCGCTGATCCCGATATTGATGTCGATCTATCTGCTTTCGAAAAACGGACTGTGGGGCCGCGGCTTGCTGGCGACTGCCGTCGTCGCCGCCGTCTGCCACTGGCTGGCTCGACCGGTGCCCGGGCTCGGCATTGCGTTGCCGGTGTTCGTTCCCGCGATCAGCACCGGTCTCGTGGCTCTGCTGCTTTCCCGACAATATGCGGCGCCGCTTGCTTACGTCGGCGGCAGCCTCGGCACACTCGCCGGCGCGGACCTGCTCAATCTCGGAAATCTGCAAGGACTTGGCGCGCCCGTCGCCTCGATCGGCGGCGCCGGAACATTCGACGGGATCTTCGTCACTGCGATCCTTGCCGTGCTCATCGCGAGCCTCTCTCGCGGTCTGCGCGGCTCGCCGTCGAGCCGGCTGGCCTCAGCCGCGACAATGCCGGAAGCGCCTACATACGGACCCCCTGAGGCTGATGGTCGTCACCCATAAATACAAAGGGGGCGCGGGAGTGATTGCCAACATCGGCTCACGCCGAACGTGCTACCTTTCTTATAATGCAGGAGGGCAGCATGGGCGAACTCATTTCGTGGATGATTTACATCGGCCTGAGCGTTTCCACGCTATCTGGCTCGCGTGAGCGCCAGGGTTAGTCCAAATTCCCAGATCCCGGGAGGATCGCCCGCCATTCTTTTCGTTGCGCTTTCAAGCCTAAAGGCCGAAAACCAGAAATTATGATGTGTAATCAAACTGGTGGGCGATGACGGGCTCGAACCGCCGACATCTTCGGTGTAAACGAAGCGCTCTACCAACTGAGCTAATCGCCCGCTCCGGGCCGGACCTTTAAGCAGTTAGGACGGGGTTCGCAAGGCCAAATGAGCGCACGATGCCCTCACCGTTGATCGTTTTCGGCAACAAAATTCGGCTTGTCAAAAAACCTTCTCCTGTTTGCTGTTATGCTGTCGCGCTCCGCTTGACACCCGGTGGCTTACGCCTTATCCACCGCCCCAACGACGAACACGGCTGACCGTGCTCGTCTTGCGCGGGTGTAGCTCAGTTGGTTAGAGTGCCGGCCTGTCACGCCGGAGGTCGCGGGTTCGAGCCCCGTCACTCGCGCCATTTTCAATCACTTAGCTGATTGGAAATGAAGAAAACTCTGAATGCCGGACCGGCAATTCAGATGTTCGTGTCGACCTTGGCATGCAATAAATTCTAGCGTTTGGTCTGATTTTCAGAGACCCGTTCGATTTGGCTCATCACCGCTTGAGGATCGACGTTCTGAGCTAGCTGGGGCAGTTCGTCATCTGCTGGCGTCGGTACCTTCAAACGCTCCGTCAGAGCGGACATCATTTCGATCAGTCGCGTGGTTTCGTGCTCGTTGAGCAGGCTGATTTGCAGATTCAGCTCAGCGCGGCGCTCGCTGAGCTCAGCCATTCTGTTCTGGTTGATCAGTACAAAGGTAGACAGGAAGATCGCCTCAACCGAGGCTACCATTGCCAATATCACAAAACTTGGGTCCCAGGGTGGAATAGCCCGGATCGCCCCAAGGTTCAGCGCAACCCAGACGATCAGGATTGCAAGGTGCAGATACACGAATGACATGCTCCCCGCGAAACGGGAAATGACGCCGGCAATTCGATCTTGAAACGCCCGATGCTGCTCCTGCTCTCGTCGATGGTCAACCAGAGCCTGAATGTTGTTGTGGAGGACCGACTGCATGTCGGCGGATTGTGGCGCGGCCATGGACATCAAGGCCCGACTTGAAGCGCTAGAGGCGCCGGGGTTTTCCCGACAAACTTGCCAACGAGACCAGCCATTTCCGAATTCCTTTCCCGAATTTTCGTCCAGGAACGCGCAAGACTTGCAGTGATTTATTCACCCGTTTCGTCGGCACTTCCGTGGAAGAAGGATCGGATTTCCTCCCTGTCGATGCTGTCATCGCCGTTCTCGTCGACGGCGTTGAATATCCGCCCGATGAAATCCTGAACTTCGGTTTGAGAAAGCGCACCGTCGCCGTCGGCGTCCACTATGGCGAACATCATTCGCATCCGTGCGCCATGCATCATCCCGCCTCCCATTCGGCGCCCGTCATGCGGACCTCTACGGAAATCCCGATGCCAACGGTCGCCACCTCGTCGTTCTGCTCGGGGTCGGCGATGCTCTTGCATTCTCTCCTCCAGCATCTCGGTCATCATCTGACGCATCATATTGCGCATGGAGTCTTCGGTTGGCCCGCTCACTCCTGGCGCTGGCTCTAAGCCACGATCCTGTGCAGGTGCGGCGGGCGCAGGTGAGCTCGTCTGGGATACTGCCGGGGAAGCCAGCATAGCCAACGCCGCGGCAACTGCTGTGGTCTTGCTTGCTAATGTCATCGTATTCTCCTTGGAGAATGGTGGACCGAACGTGTCGGCATCCAAGCCAAACCCGCTGCTCCCCGCATGGTTCCTGGCGAGTTGGTAGATGATCGCTGTGTGCCGGTTCATCCTTCCAGAAAAATGCGGTCCCTACAGCGACATAGCGCAGCGATTCGCTTTAACAGCGGGCCAGAAGCTATTTCCGACCGGCCGTTTGGGCCTTGTGGCGGTGTTCGAGCCCGAGGGGCTCTCGACCCCTGGCGAGTAACGCCTCACACCGGCGGCTTATCCTCCGCCCCAACGACGAACGCGGCTGACACGTTCTCGTCTATGCGCGGGTGTAGCTCAGTGGTTAGAGTGCCGGCCTGTCACGCAGGAGGTCGCGGATGGTCTTGGTTCCTTAATACAAAAGGTTTCGACTTTCAGTTTCCTGAGAGTTTCAACTTTTTGTATTTGTTGCGTTCCAAGCCTGTCATATGCGTTTGAGCATTGGACTTTCCCGAATCCGGTTCCCACTTTGGGTCCGATGCTCTAACGGAGAAGAAGCCTTGGACGCCCTGAAATCGCTTATCGAATCGCGCCATTTCGACCTCACGATCATGGTCCTGATCCTGATCAATGCCGTCACGCTCGGCCTCGAAACCTCGCCCGATGCGATTGCTGTTTTTGGCCCGCTGCTAACAGCCATCGACCGCGCGATCCTCGCCGTCTTCGTGCTCGAACTCGCGATCCGGGTGGTCGTCTACAGGACGAATTTCTTCCGCGATCCATGGCGCATCTTCGACCTTTTCGTCGTCGGTTTCGCGCTCATCCCCGCGACCGGTTCGCTCTCCGTGCTGCGGGCTCTGCGCATCCTGCGGGTCCTGCGCCTGATCAGCATCGTTCCGTCGCTGCGCCGTGTCGTCACCGGCTTCATCACCGCCCTGCCCGGCATGGGCTCGATCATGCTGTTGCTTGGGCTGGTGTTCTACGTCTTTGCGGTGATGGCGACGAAGCTCTACGGCTCGTCCTTTCCCGAACTGTTCGGCGGCATACCGGAATCGCTCTTCACGCTTTTCCAGGTGATGACTCTCGAAGGCTGGTCGGACGGCGTGGTGCGCCCGGTCATGGCGGTCTATCCGACCGCCTGGCTGTTCTTCATCCCCTTCATCATCGCGACCTCGTTCACCGTGCTCAATCTGTTCATCGGCGTGATCGTTTCGGCGATGGAAGCCGAGCATGAGGCCGTAGAATCAGCCGACAGGGCAACGCTGCACAGCGATCAAGCCATCATCCTCGCGGAGTTACACGCGCTGCGGGCAGAGGTTCGCGAATTGTCCGGCGTTCGCGGCTAGATCGCCTCATTCGGCGCGACAGGTACTTCCCCGCGAACATTGCAGAACACAGCCATTCCTATCCGTCGGCGGTCTCTGATGGTGTAGTGCCGTGAAAAAGCCCGCCGCTCCATTTGCGGAGCGGCGGCCCCCCCAGATTACCCCCCGATTGCGAGGTCAAGGTGCCCCCCGGCATTGCTGACCGTGCAATTGCGGCGCCAGACCCAGTGATCCATTACGGGACACCTATGCCAATGACGCAAGATAGGTTTGCCGATTCATATTAACTGTGGCTAATATGTCACCGTGGTCGGAACGGACTAAAGTCGAGGGCGCCGGCGAGGCTGGGGCGGCCTCACCCCTTGGCGAGCAATGCCTCGACCTCTTGTAGCGTCGGCATCGACGGCGCCGTGCCGGGCCGGGTGACCGAAATGCCGGCGACGGCGCAGGCGAAGCGGACCGCTTGCAGCGGTTCCACCTGTCTCGCAAGTGCTGCGGCCAAGCCGCCATTGAAGGCGTCGCCTGCTCCGGTGGTCTCGACCACAGCGCCGGCATTGATCGCGCCGACATAGTCGGAGCGGCTGGCCGTTTGCAATAGCGCGCCTTTGTCGCCGAGTGTTACAATGACCGCGCCGACGCCCTTTTCGAGCAGGCTGTCGGCGGCGCGGCGGGCGTCGTCGATGGAAGACACCTTGATACCGGTCAGTTCCTCGGCCTCGGTCTCGTTCGGCGTGACATAGTCGCAGAGCGTATAGATGCGGTCAGGAAGCTTTGCCGCCGGCGCCGGGTTGAGGATGGTCGTCACGCCTGCCCCGCGCGCGATCTCTAACGCTCGCATCGCCGCCTCGATCGGCTGCTCGAGCTGGGTGACGAAGACGCCCGCCGAGCGGATCAGGCCGGCGTTAGCCTCGATGTCGTCGGGCGAAATCAGCATGGCCGCACCCGGACTGACGATGATGGCGTTGTTGCCGGTGGTCTCCTCGACGAAGATATAGGCCGCACCCGTATAACTCTCCGGCGTGTCGATGACGGCGCTCTTCACCCCGGCCTGCGCCCAGGTCTGCCTAGCCATATCGGCAAAGGGATCGACGCCGAGGCGCGTCAGGAAAGTGATGTCGGCACCGAGACGGCCGGCCGCAACCGCCTGGTTGGAGCCCTTGCCGCCGGGGCCAAGCGTGAAGGAAGTTCCAAGGAGCGTCTCGCCCATGCGCGGCTGGCGGGCGGCGCGGTAGGCAGTGTCGGCGACGAAGACGCCGAGTATGACGACAGGCTTGCCTGGCATCTCCCTACTCCGCATCCGGCGGAACGACGCCCTTGCGGAAGGCGAAACAACCATAGAAGCGGCGCTCGCCGGTCTGGATGACGCAATAGGCCTTTTTGGCACGTTCGTAGAAGGCGTAGCGTTCGACCGAAATCATCGGCCATGGCTTGCCCTCCGCCGCGTCGATCTCGTCTTGCACTTGCCTCTGCACTGCGGGAATCTCGTCCGGCTTGCCGACGATCTCCATGCGGGCGGCCGCATCGTCGACGAAACTGTCCAGCGGATAGAGCGACAGCACCGCCTTGACCACGTCCGCGGCCGGCGCATCGATGCGCAGCAGTCGGCCGAGGACGGTCTGGCGGGCCACCGAATCGGAGGGGAAATTGGTGTCGGCGATGATCAAATCGTCGCCGTGGCCCATCGCCCGCAGCGCCTGGAGCACATCGGCATTGAGCAGCGGATTGATCCCTTTGAGCATGGCATTCCTCCCGAACGGGCTTTTTGATGTGAAACCTAGCGCGTGATCCCGAAAAGTGTTGTCGGTTTCGAATAAGATCATGCGCAAATTCAAAGTGTTAGAGACGACGGCCGGTCTCTGCGTCGAAGAGGTGGACCTGGTCCAGCCGTGGTTTCAGGTGCAGCGTGTCGCCCGGCTTGAAGTCGTGGCGCTCACGGAACAGCGCCACCATCTCGCCCTCGCCGAAACGCAGAAACACCAGCGTTTCGGAACCGGTCGGCTCGACCACCGAAATCTTCGCCGGCACGCCGTCGGGGTGGATTTCGAGATGCTCGGGCCGGACGCCGTAGACAACATTGCGCCCATCCTCCACGGCGCTGTTCGCGGCGATAGGGAACGGCGTCCCGGCGATCTCGACGACAGGCTTGTCGCCCTTGCGCACCACGCCCTTGAGCAGGTTCATCGACGGCGAGCCGATGAAGCCGGCGACGAACAGATTGGCCGGCCGGTCGAACAGTTCCAGCGGCGCGCCGACTTGCTCGATGCGGCCGTCGCGCATCACGACGATCTTGTCGGCCATGGTCATGGCTTCGATCTGGTCGTGCGTGACATAGATGGTGGTGGTCTTCAGCCGCTGGTGCAGTTCCTTGATCTCGGTGCGCATCTGCACGCGCAGCTTCGCGTCGAGATTGGAGAGCGGCTCGTCGAACAGGAACACCTGCGGGTTGCGCACGATGGCGCGGCCCATGGCGACGCGCTGGCGCTGCCCGCCCGAGAGCTGGCGCGGATAGCGCTTGAGATAGGGATTGAGGTCGAGGATATCGGCGGCGCGCTTGACCCGCTCGGCGACCACAGCCGGATCGGTCTTCCGCAGCTTCAGCGCAAAGGCCATGTTCTGCTCGACCGTCTTGTGCGGATAGAGTGCGTAATTCTGGAACACCATGGCGATGTCGCGCTTGGCCGGCGGCAGATGATTGACGACACGGTCGCCGATGGCGATTGTGCCGCCTGAAACGGTCTCCAGCCCCGCCACCATCCTGAGCAGCGTGGACTTGCCGCACCCCGAAGGACCGACCAGCACCACGAACTGCCCGTCGGCGATGTCAACGCTGACATCGTGCAGGACCTTGACGGTTCCGAACGCCTTGGCCACATTGCTGATCGCGACTTGAGCCATGGGCCCCCCTTTCGTTGCGGTGAAGCTAAACAACGCAAACGGCGAGGGCAAGTCAGTCTTTTATAGATAAAAAACCCCATCCTCGTTGACACGGCACTTGGTTGTGAGAATAGTGAAAGGGCTCGGGTTATGACCCTGTTCCGGGCGCGCCGACACGCTCGTCCGGGCCACGGAAATCGAAGTGTCGCGGAGGAAAACTTGGGCCGCTAATTCTAGGAGTCGCTGTTGTTGGGAACACGTCCAGCGCTCCAGACACCCGAAACAATCACCATTGAGATTCTGGGAGGAACGAAATGAAAGTCAGCCTTTACAACCAATTTATGCGCGCGGGTGCCACTCGCCGCGATGTCCTCAAAGGTGCGGCCAGCATGGCCGCGATCGCAGCGGCGTCTGGCGCCGGGCTCGGCGCGCTGACGCGCCCGGCTTCCGCCGCAAGCGAATTGCGGGCGCAGATCCTGCAAATCCCCGGTGTCGGCAAGGGCCAGCCGACCGATGCCGACTTTCAGCAGGTCGGCGAGCTCTGCCTGGAGGCGACCAAGGCCAATGTCAAGGAGGGCGAGTTCGCCGGCGTTGAGCTCAGTTTCATGGGACTCAACAACCAGAACCTGCACAATGTGCTGTTCCGCGGCTTCCTGAAGCCGTGGGAGGCCTATACCGGCGCCAAGATCAACTGGATCGACCTGGCGCAGGCCGACTACAATCCGCGTCTGCAACAAGCGATCGCAACCAACACCATCGACTTTGATATAGTCGAGATGGGCGCACCGTTCGAGGGCGATGTCTGCGGCAAGGGCCTGACCTCGGAAATGCCTGATTGGGTCAAGAAACAAATCGATATGGACGACTTGGTGGCCTATCTGAAGCCGCCGGTCGGCACCTGGGACGGCAAGCAGTACCGCGTCACCGTCGACGGCGACGCGCATAACTTCAACTACCGCACCGACGTGTTCGCCGATGCCGGACTGGCAGAAGCCTGGAAAGCTGACAGCGGTGACAAGGCGGGCTTGACGGAATGGGGTGTGCCGAAGACCTGGCAGCAGGTTCAGGCGGTGACCAAATTCCTCAAGGGCAAGCAGTTCCAGGGGCAGGACGTCTTTGGTTATCTCGACGCGCCCAAGCCCTGGGGCGGTTTCGGTTTCTATTTCCTCGGCAGCCGCGCTTCCGCCTATGCCAAGCATCCCGACGACAAGGCCTGGCTGTTCGATCCGGATACGATGAAACCGCGCCTCAACAACCCAGCCTGGGTGCGTGCGATCCAAGACGTGATCGATGCGCTGCCTTCCGAACCACCGGACCAGATCAATGCCGATCCGAACCAGACCTGTTTCTCGCAATTCCTGGGCGGCACCGGCTCGATGCTGGCCTGGTGGGGAGACGCCGGCTCGAATGCGAAGACCAACGACAGTTCGGTGGTCGGCGACGTCACCGGCTTCTCGATCTTGCCCGGCTCTGACGATGTCTACAATTCGAAGACAGGCGCCTGGGACAAGCTCGCCAGCGGTCCGAACTATGCACCGAACTGCGCCTATCTCGGCTGGGGCGTCTATGTCATGGCCCGCGTCGATTCCGACGAAAAGAAGAAAAAGGCGGCATGGTCCGCCGCCGCCCATCTCGGCGGCAAGGACCTGTCGCTCTGGTGCGCGGCATACCCGTCCGGCTTTCAGCCCTACCGCAACTCGCATTTCGACATTCCGGAATGGGTGGCGGCCGGTTACGACGAGGCGTTCATCGCCTCGTACCTGAAGTCGGAGGCCGACAGCTACAACCATCCGAACGCCGCGATTGAGCCGCGAATCCCCGGCATCTTCCAGTATTACAGTGCCGCCGAGGACATTCTGGCCAACACGTTCGCCGGCAAGATGACGGCGCAGGAAGGCGCCGATGCCATCGCAGCCGCCTGGGAGAAGCTGACCGACCAGATCGGCCGCGAAAACCAGATCAAGCTCTACAAGGCCTCGCTCGGCATGTAGGCTGAGACTATGGTGAACCTTGGTCCGGCGACGCAAAGCCGCCGGACTGCACCTTGACCGGCCAGCCGGTCATGAAGCCTTCAGTGAACGGACGAGACGCGTGGCTGAACAGACCTTGCCCACCGATGCGTGGCCGGCAAACGCCGCTCCATCCGATCTGATCTCGCCGGGCCGCAAGCGGCTCGGCCGCGCGTTGATGGCCGCTGCGACGCTCGGCCTACTGGCAGTGATCGCAGTTCAGATCCTCTACAAGACCGAGGTCGACACGATCGGCTTCGAGACATGGCGGCCAGTCGTCTATGCCTATGTGCTGTGGGGCGTTGCGCTTGGTATCGGCCAGGTGCTGACGCGTGGCGAAGACGGCCAGCGCGCGCTGTTCCTGCTACCGGCGCTTTTGTTCACCATTGCCATGGTGATCTTCCCGACACTGTTCGGCTTCTACATCGCGCTGACCGACTGGAATCTCTCTTCCTTCGCCGGCCGCAAGTTCAACGGGCTCGACAATTTCTGGCAGATGCTGGCCGACCCCTACTACCGCAACGCGCTGTTCAACATGGTGCTCTATGTGCTCGCGGTCTTTGTCGAATATGTCATCGCCTTCGGGCTGGCGCTGCTGCTCAACGCGCAAATCCGGGCGCGCAAATTCTTCCGCGTCGTCTTCCTGCTGCCGCTGATGCTGTCGCCGGTCGCGGTGTCGTGGATGATCGGCAAATCGCTGATGGAATACCGCTTCGGCCCGGCCGCAACGCTGGCGCGCTATCTCGGCTGGGACAATCCGACCTTCTTCTCGAATCCGATCACCGCCCGCATCTCGATCATGGTGCTCGATGCCTGGACCTTCATCCCTTTCATGATGATCATGCTGCTCGCCGGCCTGCAGGCGATGTCGCGCGAGGTGCTCGAGGCCGCTAGGGTAGACGGCGCCAATGCCTGGCAGACCTTCTGGCAGGTCACCTTCCCGCTAATGCTGCCGGTTTCGGTGACGGCGGTCATCCTGCGCATCATCTTCAAGCTGAAGCTTGCCGACATCATCATCACCGTCACCTCGGGCGGCCCAGGCGGCGCGACCGATTCCGTCTCGAGCTTCATCTACCGCGAGTATCGCGACCGCTCGAATGTCGGCTACGGCACCATGCTGGCGATGGCTTATTTGATCATCATCATCGTGTTCGTGACGTGGTTGTTGAAATTCGCCAACCGCTTCGTGCGCAACGTCAATTGATAGGGGCGGCGACATGAGCGTCCAGACCACCGACTACGCCGCTTCCGAAATCCGCTCGCCGGCGAGCTTTTTCGCCAACCGCGTCTTCGTCTATGGCGCGCTGGTGTTCTGGGCCTTCATCTGCCTGTTCCCGATCTACTGGACGATAACCACCTCGTTCAAAACCGCGGTCGACGTCACCCAGGGCCATCTCATCCCCTTCGTCGACTTCCGGCCGGACTGGAAGGGCTGGCGCTCGCTCGGCCTGTCGCCGGACTCGATCTTCCGGACCTCGACGGTGCGCGACGAGTTCATCAAGCGCTTCATGAACTCGGTCATCACCTCGGTCGGCGCATCGAGCCTCGCCATTGTTATTGGCAGTCTCGCGGCCTACGGCCTCACCCGCTATCGCTATCACTTCGCCTGGTTCAAGAACGAGGACATCTCCTTCTTTTTCCTGTCGCAGCTGATCCTGCCGCCGGTCGTGCTCGCCCTGCCCTTTCTCGTGCTGTACCGGGAAGTCGGCATGCTCGACACGCGCATCGGGCTGATCCTGCTCTACACGCTGATGGTGCTGCCGATCGTCATCTGGATCATGCGCGACCAGTTCAATTCGATCCCGGTCGAACTGGAGGAAGCAGCCCTCGTCGACGGCCTGTCGATCTGGGGCGCCTTCTTCCGCATCGTCATGCCGATTGCGCTGCCGGGCATGGTTGCCGCATTCATCCTGGCGATGGTGCTGTGCTGGAACGAGTATTTCTTCGCCGCACTTCTGACCTCGACCGACGCCAAGACCATTCCCGTGATGGTGGCGAGCCAGACCGGTTCGCAAGGCATCAACTGGTGGTCGATGGCGGCGCTGGCCACCGCCGCAATCACGCCGCTTGCCGTCATCGGCATCGCGCTGGAGCGCTATCTGATCATGGGCATGACTGCCGGCGCGGTGAAGTAGCGGCTCCTTCTTGCCATCTCCCCTTGTGAAGGGGGATCGGCGCGTAGCGCCGAGACGGATGAGGGGTGCTGGAAGAAATGAGGCGTAGCGCTCCCTGGAACACCTCTCACCCGGCCGAGCTTCGCTCGGCCACCTTGTCCCACAAGGGGAGAAGGAAGAACCGCGCTAGGCCCTCAACATCGCCCGCAGGTGATCGAGTATCATCGCGACGCCCTTTTGCCCCAGTTCAATCGAGGCCTCAGGGGCGCTCGCCGTGTACCATCCCGTATTGTCGGTAAAATTTCCGGCGTCCACCGCTTCCGGGCATAGCGCCAGCATCAGCGACGTCTCGCCGATGCCGGCATGATCGAACGGATACTGGCCGTTGATTGCTGCCGGCATCAGCGGATGCACCCGTATCCAGTTGAAGAAATTGGCGCCTTCGGCATGTTCGGCATAATAGCCTGCCATAGCGTCGGAGCCCCACCAGCCCTCGCCGCGCTCCTTCTCCAGAAAACGGAAGATCGCCTGGCGGCCGGCGGTCTTGAAGGCGAGATCGGTCGGCATGCCCGCAACAAAATTCTCGGTCTGGTGATGGATGATGGCGTGGATGTTGCGAAAGCCGATGCGCAGCAGGCTGTAGAACAGTTCATCCGCGAACGGCGCCAACGCATTGCCGCCGACCTGAACCGAGCCATTGCCCTCCGGCGGCGCCACCGCGTAGCTCGCCGCGCCATAGTAGAACGGCGGCAGGATGACGATGTCGGCTTCTTTTTCGAACAGCTCCAGCATCTTGACGACTGCCAGCGTATCCATGCCGACGGCCATGTGCTCACCGTGGTATTCGAGCACGCCGAGCGGGAGCACGACCGGCCAGTTTTCGGCGATCGCCTTGCGGATCTGGTGCGGCAGCATCAGCTCGTAGCGCATGACGCCTACTCCATGTTGGTGTGGCGGGCGGCGTCGATGCGGCTCTCGCCGATCCGAGCCACCACAGTGCCAAGCTCGTCGAGCGCAACCCCGAACAGGTTTTTGCCAGCAAATGGAACCGGAGCCTGCCTGAATGTTTGGGCCACGTTTTTCCCCGAACAGGTTGTTTTTGCTCATGCTATCACCGTGAAAATCCGTGTCCAATGGCTCGGAGTGCTTTTGCAGTGCCCCAGGCGTGATAGTGTCATGGCAATTGCGTAGGTGAGGAAACGGCAGGACATGAAGACACGGCATTTCGACCGCATCGGCAATGGCGGCATCGCGTTCACGGAACTCGGCTTCGGCACGGCGCCGCTGGGAAACCTCTATCGCGCTGTCTCCAACGAGGATGCCAACGCCACCTTGGAGACCGCCTGGCGAGTGGGCTGCCGTTACTACGACACCGCGCCACTCTACGGGCTTGGCCTGTCGGAAACGCGACTCAATCCGTTCCTGCGTTCGAAAAAGCGCGACGACTTGGTGCTGTCGAGCAAAGTCGGCCGCATCATGCGCGCCTGCCCGCCGGACCAACGCACCGGCATCGGCAAGTTCTTCGACACGCCGTCGCGCCGCGAGGTCTACGACTACAGCTATGACGGCGTCATGCGCTCCTTCGAAGCCTCGCTCGAGCGCCTCGGCGTCGACCGCATCGACATCCTTTTCGTGCATGATCTCGACATCTTCACCCATGGCAGTAAGGAGGCCTCGGACCAACGCATCGAGGAGTTCATGCGCTCGGGCTATTACGGGCTGCTGGCCTTGCGTGACCAGGGCGTCATCAAGGCATTCGGCGGCGGCATCAACGAATGGCAGGTTGCCCAGACACTTGCCGAGCGTGGCGACTTCGACCTTTTCCTGCTTGCCGGGCGCTATACGCTGCTGGAGCAGGAGGCGCTGCAATCCTTCCTGCCGCTATGCCAGAAGCGCGGCATCGGCATCGTTCTCGGCGCGCCGTATAATTCCGGCATCCTGGCAACCGGACCGAAGCCCGGCGCCTATTACAATTATTCCGAGGCGCCGCAGGACATCCTCGACCGCGTCGCGCGCATCGAGGCCATTTGCAAACGCCACGGCGTGCGCCTGATCGAGGCGGCATTGCAATTTCCGCTACTGCACCCTTCGGTCGTGTCGGTGATCCCCGGCGGCCAGCGGCCGGGCGAGGTCGAAAGCAACCGGTCGCTGCTCGACGCGAAACTGCCATCGGCACTCTGGGCCGATCTCAAAAAGGAAGGGCTGATGCGCGCGGATGCGCCGACGGCATAGAGCCGTCCGCTGCCCGCCAAAGCGGGTGCAAAGGAAAAGCCGGGGAATGCCCGGCTTTTCTGGTCTCTGAAAAGGGTAAGAAGGCGCTTAGTTGACTGCGTCCTTGAGGCCCTTGCCGGCCGAAAACTTCGGCACGGTGCGCGCCGGAATCTGCACTTCCGCGCCGGTCTGCGGATTGCGGCCGGTCGAGGCAGCGCGTTTTGACACTGTGAAATTTCCGAAGCCGACAAGCCGGACATCGCCGCCCTTCTTCAGTTCGCCGGTGATGACGGAGAACACCGCATCAACCGCCGACTGCGCGTCACCCTTCGAAATACTCGCGGCATCGGCGACAGCGGACACCAGTTCGTTCTTGTTCATAAAAATTCCCTTCCATGAGAAACCGGAACGTACGACTCATCCGGCAGGAAACGGACTTTAGAAAGAAGCGCTTCCGCAACCAAGTCGAAAAGCGTCAAACGAGTCGAAAAAACCCCGGAATTCCGGGGTTTTTCACATGAAAAAGCCGGGCGCTAGGCCCGGCTCTCTCTTGTGCATTGCAACTTTAGCAGTAACTAATGGGCGAGTGACTTGCCGGCGTCGTCCCCGGCATCCACCGCAGCCGGCGCATTGGCTGGTTCGACCCAGTCGATCGGCTCCGGCATACGCACCAGCGCATGGCGCAAGACTTCACCAACCCGCGCGACCGGAACGATCTCCATACCGTTCTTTACGTTGTCCGGAATCTCCGCCAGATCCTTGGCGTTGTCTTCCGGGATCAGCACCTTCTTGATGCCGCCGCGCAGCGCTGCAAGCAGCTTCTCCTTGAGCCCGCCGATCGGCAGCACCCTGCCGCGCAGCGTGATCTCGCCGGTCATCGCCACATCGGCCCTGACCGGGATGCCGGTCAGCACCGAGACGATCGCCGTCGCCATCGCCACACCCGCCGACGGTCCGTCCTTGGGCGTTGCGCCCTCGGGCACGTGGACGTGGATGTCGCGCTTGTCGAACAGCGGCGGCTCGACGCCGAAATCGATAGCCCGCGAGCGGACGTAGGAGGCCGCCGCCGAGATCGATTCCTTCATCACGTCGCGCAGATTGCCGGTCACGGTCATGCGGCCCTTGCCGGGCATCATGACACCTTCGATCGTCAGCAACTCGCCGCCGACTTCCGTCCAGGCAAGCCCGGTGACGACGCCAACCTGATCGTCGGCCTCGACCTGACCGAAGCGGAAGCGCGGAACACCAAGGTAATCGGCGAGATTGTCCGCTGTGATGTCGACCGTCTTCTTCTTGGTCTTCAGGATCTCTGTCACCGCCTTGCGGCCGAGCTTCATCAGCTCGCGCTCCAGGCTCCTGACGCCTGCTTCACGGGTGTAGGTCTGGATGATGCCGCGGATCGCGTCCTCGCCGACGGAGAACTCCTTCGGCTGCAGGGCGTGATCGCGGATCACCTTGGGCATCAGGTGACGCTTGGCGATCTCGATCTTCTCGTCCTCGGTGTAGCCGGCGATACGGATGATCTCCATGCGGTCCATCAAGGGCGCAGGAATGTTCAGCGTGTTCGCCGTCGTCACGAACATCACACTCGACAGGTCGTATTCGACCTCGAGGTAGTGGTCCATGAACGTCGAGTTCTGCTCGGGATCGAGCACCTCAAGCAAGGCCGACGACGGGTCGCCGCGGAAATCCTGGCCCATCTTGTCGATCTCGTCGAGCAGGAAGAGCGGGTTGGACTTCTTCGCCTTCTTCATCGACTGGATGACCTTGCCGGGCATCGAGCCGATATAGGTGCGCCGGTGACCACGGATCTCGGCCTCGTCGCGCACGCCGCCCAGCGCCATGCGGATAAACTCGCGGCCGGTCGCCTTGGCGATCGACTTGCCGAGCGAGGTCTTGCCGACGCCGGGAGGTCCGACGAGGCACAGGATCGGCCCCTTCAGCTTCTTCTGGCGACTCTGCACGGCGAGATATTCGACGATACGGTCCTTGACCTTGTCGAGGCCGAAATGGTCGGTGTCGAGCACGTTCTGCGCGAAGGCCAGATCCTGCTTGACCTTGGAGTTCTTGCCCCACGGTATCGACAGGATCCAGTCGAGATAATTGCGCACGACAGTCGATTCAGCCGACATCGGCGACATCGTCCGCAACTTCTTCAGTTCGGCTTCCGCTTTTTCGCGGGCCTCCTTGGAGAGCTTGGTCTTCTTGATGCGCGCCTCGATCTCGGCGGCCTCGTCGCGGCCGTCCTCGCCCTCGCCGAGCTCCTTCTGGATCGCCTTCATCTGCTCGTTGAGGTAGTATTCGCGCTGGGTCTTCTCCATCTGGCGCTTGACGCGCGAACGGATGCGCTTCTCCACCTGCAGGACGGAGATTTCGGCTTCCATGAAGCCCATCGCCTTTTCCAGCCGCTCCTTGACCGAAAGCGTGGCCAGCATCTCCTGCTTCTCGGGGATCTTAATGGCAAGATGCGAGGCAACCGTATCGGCGAGCTTGGAATAGTCGTCGATCTGGCTGGCGGCACCCACCACTTCGGGCGAGATCTTCTTGTTCAGCTTGACGTAGTTCTCGAAGTCGGTGACGACGGAACGGGCCAGCGCCTCGACCTCGACCTCTTCCTCATCCGGTTCGACCAGCGCCGTGGCGCGGGCCTCGTGGAAGTCGGGACGGTCGGTGAACGAAACGATTTTCGCGCGCGAAGCGCCTTCCACCAGCACCTTCACGGTGCCGTCCGGCAGCTTCAGCAATTGCAGCACATTGGCGAGCGTGCCGATGTCGAAGATGGCATCGGCCTCGGGATCGTCATCGGCGGCATTCATCTGGGTCGCAAGCAGGATCTGCTTTTCCTGACCCATCACCTCCTCCAGCGCCTTGATCGACTTTTCACGCCCGACGAAGAGCGGAACGATCATGTGCGGGAACACCACGATGTCGCGCAGTGGGAGGACTGCGAAGACGCCGTCGCTGGGAGCCCTGGATATTTTGGCCATTGTCCAACCTTTCTTGTCGCGACTGCCAATCGGCCAACCGCGAATCTCATATTAACGACCGAGGATCGATCCGCCTACCACCGTTTGTGACGGGAGTTTTACAGCACAGAATTCGGCACCCCGGCCTTCCTCAGTTAGTTGGAGGCACGGGGGGCAAAGATCAAGGGTCAACACGAAACCGTTCATCCAATCTGTCACAATCCGTTCATCATAAGTCGGCCCGTCCGCAAAGCAAAACGGCGCCTCACGGCGCCGTTTGAAGAATTCCACTGCAGGGGCTCACGTCAGGCGCTGACGTTGCCCTTTTTTTCCTTCTGCTCGGAATAGATGTAGAGCGGCCTGGCGTTACCGGACACCACCTCTTCCGAAATAACCACTTCGCGCACGCCTTCCAGTGCCGGCAGTTCGAACATCGTGTCGAGCAGGATCGCTTCCATGATCGAGCGCAGGCCGCGCGCGCCGGTCTTGCGCTCGATGGCGCGCTTGGCGATCGCCGACAGCGCATTCTCATGGAAGGTCAGGTCGACATTCTCCATCTCGAACAGCCGCTGGTACTGCTTGACCAGCGCGTTCTTCGGCTCAGTCAGGATCTGGATCAGCGCCGGCTCGTCGAGGTCCTCCAGCGTCGCCAGGACTGGCAGACGGCCGACGAACTCGGGAATGAGGCCGAACTTCAACAGATCCTCAGGCTCGACCAGGCGGAAAACGTCGCCGGTGCGGCGATCCTCGGGCGAAGCGACGGTGGCGCCGAAGCCGATCGACGTCTTGCGGCCGCGATCCGAGATGATCTTGTCGAGGCCGGCGAAGGCGCCGCCGCAGATGAACAGGATGTTGGCGGTGTCAACCTGCAGGAATTCCTGCTGAGGATGCTTCCTGCCGCCCTGCGGCGGTACGGAAGCGACCGTACCTTCCATGATCTTCAACAGCGCCTGCTGGACGCCCTCGCCCGACACATCGCGGGTGATCGAAGGATTGTCCGACTTGCGCGAGATCTTGTCGATCTCGTCGATATAGACGATGCCGCGCTGGGCTCGCTCGACATTGTAGTCGGCCGACTGCAAGAGCTTCAGGATGATGTTCTCGACATCCTCGCCGACATATCCGGCCTCTGTCAGCGTCGTCGCATCGGCCATGGTGAACGGCACGTCGATGATGCGGGCCAGCGTCTGCGCAAGCAGCGTCTTGCCGCAACCGGTCGGGCCGATCAGCAAAATGTTGGACTTCGCCAGCTCGACGTCATTGTTCTTGCCGGCATGAGCGAGGCGCTTGTAGTGGTTGTGGACGGCTACCGACAGCACGCGCTTGGCGTAGGGCTGGCCGATGACGTAGTCGTCGAGAACCTTGAGGATCTCCTGCGGGGTCGGCACGCCCTCGCGTGACTTCACCATCGAGGTCTTGTTCTCCTCGCGGATGATGTCCATGCAGAGCTCGACGCATTCGTCGCAGATGAACACCGTCGGGCCGGCGATCAGCTTGCGCACTTCGTGCTGGCTTTTGCCGCAAAACGAGCAATAAAGCGTGTTCTTGGAATCGCCGCCGTTGTTGCCGACCTTGCTCATTTTCATGTCCTTTCATAGCCGCCCGCCGATGGTCTGGTTGAAAGGGCGCATATCTCAATCTATCGCGGGAAATCGCCGCCGCCAGCATTCCGGCTCCCGCAACGCATTCCGTACGAAACACATATCAGAAAACGTCGCAATGATTCGCACCAACCCCGCACAAAGCTAAGCCGTCGAAAATCAACATAGGCTTAACGTAGGCAATTGCTCCCGTCGAGGGAACAGCCAATTGTGGCCGAAATGCCGCAAGCGGCATCAAAAAGCGGGTTTTCCCACCAGTCAACTGCCACCGGTCTTATGTGGCAATACCTTCGAGCGGCTCACGCGACGAAATGACCTTGTCGATGAGGCCGAAATCCTTGGCCTCGTCGGCGGTCATGAAGTGGTCACGGTCGAGCGTCCTTTCGATCTCGTCGTAGCTCTTGCCGGTGTGCTTGACGTAGACCTCGTTGAGACGACGCTTCAGCTTGATGATATCCTGGGCGTGGCGCTCGATGTCGGAAGCCTGGCCCTGGAAGCCACCGGAAGGCTGATGGACCATGATGCGGGCATTCGGCGTAGCGAAGCGCATGCCCTTCTCGCCTGCGGTGAGGAGCAGCGAGCCCATCGAGGCGGCCTGGCCGATGCACAGCGTCGCCACCGCCGGCTTGATGAACTGCATGGTGTCGTAGATGGCCATGCCCGAGGTGACGACGCCACCGGGCGAATTGATGTAGAGGTTGATTTCCTTCTTCGGATTCTCCGCTTCGAGGAACAGAAGCTGCGCGCAGACCAGCGTCGCCATGCCGTCCTCGACCGGACCGGTGATGAAAATGATGCGCTCTTTCAGGAGCCGCGAGAAAATGTCGTAGGCCCGCTCGCCGCGATTGGTCTGCTCGACCACCATCGGAACGAGGTTCATGTAGGTTTCGACGGGGTTCTTCATGGATTATCCCTTATTGAAAGATGGGATTCCGGCGCCGGGAGTTAGCAAATCGGGCAGAATCGGTTCTGGATCGTTATCCTGTAGATAGGATGTCGGCTCACCCTAGCGCAAGGCCGCCCCTCCTAGCCATCCGGTTAAGTCGAATCAAGGTTTCTGCACAGGATTCGCCCGAGGCCGCGTCGGCGCTAATGCGGTGTGGCTGCGCTGCCGAGTAGCACTTTCTTAACCGCGTCGCTTAACGAAATATCTCGAAACTGCTTTCCCGCGATGGCTCTTCCCCTACAATTCAACGTTGAGCTTGCGCTGAAGGTTCAAACAGGGGGAGTGCCATGATCAGGAAAACTGCTTCCTCGGCCATCGCCAGCCTTGCTGTTTTCGGCATGGTGTCCGAAACGGCTGCCGGCGGACGCGCCGTCGAATGCTACGAGCCGGTCAACAGGCCGTCCGTTTACGACACCGTTCACGAAAAGGTGCTAGTCAGCCCCGGTGGCCAGATCGTCGACTACGATCCGCCAATCTACGGCACGCGCGAGAGCGTGGAGCAGATCGCTCCGGCCCGCGTCACTTACGAGGTGGTGCCGGCCGCCACGCGCACCATCTACCACACGGTCAAGGTAGACGACGGCGGCTATGCCTGGGAATGGCGCACAATCCACGGCCGCAAAGTGCTGTGCAAGGTGTGGCGCAAGCCCCGATATGCGCGGGTCGCCGAAACCGTGGTGGTTGAATCCGAACGCACAAGGCGCGTGGTCATCCCTGCCGAGTATGAAAGCGTGGCCCGAGAGGTGCTGGTACGGCCCGAGCAGCGGCGTGTCATCGAAATCTGCCCGTCCTACCAGACGGTGGCACGGCGAGTGCTGGTCAGGGAAGGTTCGTCGGGCTGGCGGCGCGTTCATACACCAAGGCATTGCCGGTATTAGGTCACACGGCCTCCGCCCGCAGCCAGGCCTTCAAGCCGGCGACGTCGTCATTGCCGACCGTCGCCGCCACGCGCCTGCCGACCGCCGCGCCGAACTTGTAGCCGTGGCCGGAGCAGGCCGAGACAACAAGGCATCTGCCTTTTTCATGAGCCAGAAATTTCTCGTCGGCGGTGAAGGTGTAGGCGCAGGTGACGACCTCGGTGATCTTGTATTCTTCGACACGGGCGATCGGCGGCGAAAACAGGTCGCGGATCGCCTCACCCTCGCCCGGCACCGGCTGGCGGTTCCAGTCGGCGTCGCTGGTCGGCACCCTGTGCAGCCCTGAGCCGAATTTCATGCCGGCGCCGCCGGACGGCGGGATCACGTAGCCGTCGACAGCGCCGCCGACATTCAGGATTACGGGGGCTGCCTGCCATGCCGCTTTCAGATCCGCCGGTGGTTCGACATAGGCGAGCGCCGTGCGCCAGGTCTTCAGTTCGCCGTCCAGTTCAGGAAACAGTTTCAGCACCCAGGCGCCGGCGGCGACGACGATGCGGTCGGCCTGCATCGTCTCGCCGCTTTCAAGCACGATGCGGCCGGCCTCGGCGTCAACTTCCACCACCTTGCTGTTTTCGTAGACATTGGCGTGGTTCACGCGCAGCCATCTAGCGAGGCGGGTCGCAATCTTGCGACAATGCAGCGCACCGCCGTCCGGTGAAAAATACGCGTAGCGGAACGAGCCGGGCTTCAGGAACGGCCAGCGTTTAGCCGCGGCGTCCGGCTCGAACAGTTCGAATGGATAGTTCCCGGCTTCCATGCCTTCGCGGTATTCCTCGGCTTCGTCTCCCGGCTCCCGCGAAATGCAGATGAAGCCGCGCGGATCGAGATGGTTTTCGCCGAGATCGGCCCACATCTCGTCCCAGGCCTCATAGGCTTCGGTGATCAGCCTGCCATAGCCCGCCGCTGCGCCATAGGCGCGGCGGATGATGCGATGATGATCGCCCGAGGCAGCAAGCGGATTGGGAATCGGTCCCTGCTCGACGATCGAGACCCGGTGCCCAGCTTTGGCCAGCGACCACGCCGTCGACAGCCCTGCAATGCCTGCGCCAACCACGATCACATTCATCAAGTCAGTCTTTCCGCAGCCGCTTCGGCCGGCTCAACGCGCTTTTGTGCATGTCATTGTCCCAAAACCGCTTCACACTTTTGGGCGACATGCATCGGATTGTCGTGCGCCAACATACGGTCTGGCGCCAAGCTGGCAAGCCTTGGAGCGCCGCGCGTCGATGGACGCGCAAAGGACGCTCCAACACTTTGAATCTGCGCATGATCCCGAAAACCGATTCCGGTTTTCGGGGTCATGCGCTAATGATCCAGAATGACCGATTTGGCACCACCAACTTACCTGGCCTTCGATCCAGCCACCCGCCATGTGCGGCTCGATCCGCACGAGCCGGCTTTCTTCCAGAATCCCTGTGAGGCCTATGCCTTTATGCACGGCCGATCGAATGTCATCTTCTGGGAAGAGTTCGGCTTCTGGTGCTTTGGCGGCTTCGACGACGTCAACCGGCTGCTGCGCGATCGCCGCTTCGGCCGCCAGAACCCGGCCGGCATCCCTGACCGCCGGAGCATAGACCAGGACCGCACGCATCTCAGCGCCTTCGACGGCATCGAGGCCAATTCGATGCTGGAACTGGAACCGCCCGTTCACACCAGGCTCAGAACGCTGGTCAACCGCGCCTTCGTCTCGCGTCAGGTCGAGCGGCTCAGGCCGCGCGTAGAGGCGCTGGCCAACGAGCTGATCGACCGTTTCGAACCGGGCCAGGTCGACCTGCTGCCGGCTTTCGCATCGCCTTTGCCGATCACCATCATTGCCGAAATGCTCGGCGTGCCGGTCGAGATGGGGCCGCAACTACTCGACTGGTCGCATCAGATGGTCGCCATGTACATGCATGGCCGCACACGTGAGACGGAAGAGACGGCCAATCGCGCGGCGCGGGATTTTTCGGATTTCCTGCGCGGCTATGTTGCCGAGCGGCGCAAAAACCCCGGCGACGATCTGTTGTCGCTGCTGATCTCGGCGCAGGACGATGGCCAAAAACTCTCCGAGGACGAACTGGTGTCCTCGGCTGCCCTGCTGCTCAATGCCGGCCACGAGGCGACCGTCCACCAGACCGGCAATGCGGTGCACGCGATCCTCGCGCAAGGCGGCGACCCCCGCCGCTTCTTCACCTCGCCACAAACGACAGCCGCCACGGTCGAGGAATGCCTGCGCTTCGACGCGCCGCTGCACATGTTCACGCGCTATGCCTATGAAAAGATCGAGGTGGGTGCCGGTGTCATCGTGCGGCCGGGCGAGACGATCGGCCTGCTGCTCGGTATGGCCAACCACGACCCGGCGGCGTTTGCCGAACCCTTCGCCTTCAGGCCGGATCGTGCGGACCAGAAGAACGTCTCGTTCGGCGCCGGCATTCATTTCTGCATCGGCGCGCCGCTCGCCCGGCTCGAATTGCAGGTATCGCTGAAAACCCTGTTCGACCGGCTACCGCGGCTCTATCTCGCCGAACAGCCGCGCTTTCGCGACACCTATCATTTCCATGGGCTGGAAACGCTCGCCGTGCACACCGGACAAGTGATCAAAGCTTGATCACATACTCCTTGCGAGTCGTTTCAAGCACTTCCCAGCTGCCCTTAAAGCCCGGCCTGAGCACGAAACTGTCGCCGGCCCTGACGGTGTGCGCCTCCCGGCCCTCCTCAGCGATCACTGAAACGCCCGACAGGATGTGGCAGAACTCCCACTCGTCATACTCGATGCGCCATTTGCCCGGGGTCGCCTCCCAGATGCCGGCATAGAGCCCGCCGTCGCGTTCCTCGACATTCCAGGTGCGAAGTTTCGGATCGCCTGAAATCAGACGATCCGGCGCCGGCGCGCCAAGTTCCGGTTCGATGCTGTCGACATTGACGGAAAGAAATTTCGGCGCGGTCATGGAAGCTCCTTCCAAGCAGAATCAAACCTTGGCGAGAGCCTGTTCCAGATCGGCGACGATGTCGTTGACATCCTCGATGCCAATCGAGAGCCGGACCGTATCCGGCCCTGCGCCTGCCGCGACCTTCTGCTCGTCGGACAGCTGCCGATGCGTGGTCGATGCCGGATGGATGACCAGCGACTTGGTGTCGCCGACATTGGCAAGGTGCGAGAACAGTTCGAGCGCCTCTACGAATTTGATGCCTGCCGGATAGCCGCCCTTCAGGCCGAAGGTGAACACGGCACCGGCGCCAAGCGGCGAGTACTTCTTCTGCAGTGCATTGTTCTTGTCACTGGGCAGGCCAGGATAGGAGACCCAGGCGACCTTTGGGTGGTTAGACAGCCACCCGGCGACGGTGACCGCATTGTCGCAATGGCGCTGCATCCTGAGCGGCAGGGTTTCAAGCCCGGTCAGGATCAGGAATGCATTAAAGGGCGAGATCGCCGGGCCCATGTCGCGCAGGCCAAGCACGCGCGCGGCAATGGCGAAAGCGAAATTGCCGAAGGTTTCGTGCAAGACGAGGCCGCCATATTCGGGCCGCGGCTCCGACAGCATCGGATATTTGCCGGATTTCGACCAGTCGAAGGTGCCGCCGTCGACAATGGCGCCGCCGATCGAATTGCCATGGCCGCCGATGAACTTGGTCAGCGAATGCACGACAATGTCGGCGCCATGCTCGATTGGCCGCACCAGATAGGGCGAGGCCAGCGTGTTGTCGACGATCAGCGGCAGGCCGTGCTTGCGGGCGATATCGCCGATCTTCTCGATGTCGACGAAGACACCGCCCGGATTGGCCAGGCTCTCGATGAAGATCGCCTTGGTCTTTTCGTCGATCTGGCTTTCGAAGGTCGAGATGTCGTTGGTGTCGGCCCAGCGCACCTGCCAGCCGAAATTCTTGAAGGCGTGGCCGAACTGGTTGATCGAGCCGCCGTAAAGTCTTGTCGCGGAGACGAAATTGTCGCCGGGCTGCATCAGATTATGGAAGACGAGCACCTGCGCGGCATGGCCCGACGCCACGGCCAGCCCCGCCGTGCCGCCTTCGAGTGCCGCGATACGCTCTTCCAGCACCGACTGCGTCGGGTTCATGATGCGGGTGTAGATGTTGCCGAAGGCCTTTAGCCCGAACAGCGACGCGGCATGGTCGGCATCATCGAAGACAAAGGAGGTCGTCTGGTAGATCGGCGTGGCACGCGCGCCGGTCGCCGGATCGGGCTTGGCACCGGCATGGACGGCGAGTGTGTTGAAACCGGGCGTGCGGGTCATCGAATACCTCCCCTGAATGCTGAATGCTGAATGCTGAATGGTGAATGGTGAATGGTGATGGCAAAGTCGGCCAGCCTCATCCTGATTGCAAGCGGCTCATATGCCGCTTTGCCCGCCTTCCAGAAAAATCCTTCTATTCACCATTCGCTACCTATTTCTGGCGAACGCCGAAGCTCTGGAATCCCGGCCGCATCAGCGGCTTCTTCGACGACAGCACGCCGGAATTAACGCCGGTCCAGCCGATTTCGCCCGACAGCTTGCCATATTCGATCTTGGGGCAGCGGTTCATCACCACCTTGATGCCGGCGGCCTCTGCGCGCGCCGCCGCCTCGTCATGGCGCACGCCAAGCTGCATCCAGATGACTTTCGGCAACGGATCGAGCCGCAAGACCTCGTCGACGACGCCCGGCACTGCCGTGGAGCCGCGAAAAACGTCGACCATGTCGATCGGCTCGGGAACATCGGCGAGCCTGGCATAGGTCATCCGGCCAAGGATTTCCTTGCCGGCCTGGCCGGGGTTGATCGGGAACACCGAAAATCCCTTGCCCAGCAGGTATTTCAGCACGAAGTAGCTCGGCCGGACATCGTTGGCGGACGCGCCGACCATGGCGATGGTCTTCACCGAATTGAGGATGCCGGCGATATAGGCATTGTCGTAGGCGTCGTGGTTCATGCCTCGTCCTCATACAGAGCTTCGGCGAGAAAACCATCCGGGTCGTTGCAGAAACTGCGCATCATGCGGAAATGATCGGTATCGTGAAAATCGGTCGGGTCGAGGCCGAACCGGCTGATGCGGAACAGCCGCGCGCCGGGACAGGCCATCAGCAGCGGCGAATGCGTCGCCATGACCACTTGCGCCGTGCCTGATAGATCCATCCGCCGCAGCATCCTGATCAGCTCGATCTGACGCGTCGGCGACAACGCGCTTTCGGGCTCGTCGAGGATGTAGATGCCTTGCCGACGGCAGCGCTCCTCGAAGAAGCGGATGAAGCCCTCGCCATGCGACCAGGACAGGAAGTCGGGCGGCGCCGCACCAGAATCCAGCGCCGCTTGGTCGAGATAGCGGGCGACCGAATAGAAAGATTCGGCGCGAAAGAACCAGCCGGCGGTGACCTTTGGCAGCCAGTGGCCGCGCAGCGTTGCGGCGAGCGCCGCGCCGCTCTTGTCGATGGCGCGGGAGTGGTCGATGGGCATGTAGCCCTTGCCGCCGCCGGCTTCATCGTATCCGGCCAGCGCGCCGATCGCCTCGAGCAGCGTCGATTTGCCGGTGCCGTTCTCGCCGACGATGATGGTGATCGGCGTGGTGAATTCGAGTTCGAAATCGTGGCTGCGGAAGATCGGCAGATTCCAGGGATATTTTTCCCAATCTGCGACACGGCTGGGCTCGATCAGTATGCGCTTGAGATAGGGCGCATTCAGCCGCGCCAGTTCCTTGCGAGGAGCCATGCGGCGGCGGTCAGCCCGGCAGCGAGATGCTGCCGTCCTCCGCAATCGGAAAAGCCGGATTGTGCGCCACTTCCCAAACATGCCCTTCCGTGTCGGCGAAATAGCCATACCAGCCGCCCCAAAACGCGCGGCCGGCCGGCTTGACGATACGACCGCCGGCCTTCTCGGCCATGGCAAGCATGTGATCGACTTCCGTGTCGGAGCGGGTGTTGTAAGCGAGGTAGATCGCCGACGGCGCCGTGCCGAAGGTGATGCCTGAATCCTCTTCGGCGCTTTCGCGCGGAAACAGCCCGAGAATGACGCCGCCCATCTGGAAGAAGGCGACGCCATCGGTGATTCCAGCATGGCGGGTCAGGCCCATCGCCTCGTAGAAGCGTGTGGCGCGCTCCAGATCGTCGACGGCGATGGTGATAATGGAGATGCGAGGCTCCATCTCTATTCCTCCGTCCATTCCGGCTTGCGCTTGCCGATGAAGGCGCCGATCCCCTCTTCCGCGTCGCGCGCCAGCATGTTGTCGACCATGACGCGGCCGGTATAGGCATAGGCCTCGGCAAGCCCCATCTCGGCCTGCGCGTAGAAGGCTTCCTTGCCGGTCTTCACGACCAAAGATGATTTGGCGGCAATGGTTTGCGCGTATTTGGTGACAATCGGATTCAGATATTCGCGCGGCACGACCCGGTTGACGAGGCCGAATTCCTTGGCCGTCGCAGCATCGATCGTCTCGCCGGTCAAAAGCATCTCCATAGCGTGCTTTCGCGAGACATTGCGCGACAGCGCCACCATCGGCGTCGAGCAGAACAGGCCGATATTGACGCCTGGCGTGCAGAAGGTCGCCTCATGCGAGGCGATCGCCAGATCACAGCTCGCGACCAGTTGCGCCCCCGCGGCCGTCGCCAGACCATCGACCTCGGCGATCACCGGCCTGGGATGGCGCACGATCGCCTGCATCAGTGCGGCGCAAGCGGTAAACGTTTCCTCGAAGAACGCCTTGCCGCGGTCGGGATCGCCACGGTGCGCGGTCATTTCCTTGAGATCGTGACCGGCGCAGAACACCTTTCCGGCGGCCGCCACGATGATGACGCGGACGGATCTGTCTGATTTCGCGCGGTCGAGTTCCGCCGTCAGCGCCGCCATGAGCGCCAGCGACAGGGCATTGGCCGGCGGATTGGCGAGCGTGAGGCGCAGTACGCCCTTGTCCAGCTTTGCGACGACAGGACCTTCGGCAACAGCCGGCTTGATCGCGACGATTTCAGCCATTTCTCCAACCTCTTCATCGGCCAGCGGCATCGCATGCGCGGGCCATGGAACAAAAGAACTAGCACGCTGCCGATTGAAGAACAGTCGTCAGACGTGTTTTCTCATGAGCAACAATTGGCCCAGCCGCCTTATTCGGCAAGCCGAGATCAGCACCATCAACGAGGAACATAATGGCCGAGCAGAGCAACCTCAAACCGGTGCTAACCGCGACCGAAGTCAATGCCTTGATGGCAAGCGTCTATCCCCAGCTCAACAACCAGTTCACCTTCTACGAGGCGATCGACGTGTTTCCGGGCGGCTGCACGGTGCGGCTGAATGCCGGCGAGCGGCATTTGCGCCCTGGCGGAACGGTGTCCGGCTCGTCGCTGTTCACACTGGCCGACATAGGCGGCTATGTCTGCGTGCTTTCGCATGCCGGGCCCGATGCGCTTTCTGTCACCACCAATCTCAATATCAATTTTGTCCGCAAGGCCGAGGCCGGGCCGATCGACGGCCATTGCCGCATCCTGAAGCTGGGCAAGAGCCTGATGGTGTTCGATATCGACATCGTCGCCGGACCGGACGGACACACGGTGGCGCACGCCACGGGAACCTATTCGATCCCGCCGAGGAAGAGCTTTCAATCGCAAGCCTGATTTGCCGGCGAATACGTTTTGCGCTCGTTCCAAGCGAACCCAACGGAACGAAACGTCCGACAAAACGTTCGCAGCACGAATCAGACCCGCAAAAACATGCCCGAACTTCCCACCTATCTGGCGTTCCTGGTCGCAGTGCTTGGCTATCAGCTGTCCGGCCCCGGACCGGACATGCTTCTGGTGATCAGCCGCGGTATCGGAGAGGGCCGGCGGGCGGCGCTGGCAACGGCGACCGGCTGCGTTTTCGCAGGCGTGATCCAGATTCCGTTGCTGGCAATGGGACTTGCATCGCTAATCACGTCCTCGCCTATCGCGTATGGCCTGCTGCAAGTGCTCGGAGCGGCGTACCTCATTGCAATCGGGACAAAGTTCTTGCTCGTGCGCAACGAAGCGGAAACAAACAGCATCGTCGCGGCCAAGGAGGGAGGCCTGGCGGGCGCCTTTCAGCAAGGCATGATCTGCAACCTGACCAACCCTACCGCACTCGTTTTCATGCTCGCAGTGCTGCCGCAGTTCGTCCATGCCTCCACAGGATCGTCGGCGATGCAGTTTATCGTACTCGGGACCACCATGAAGGCTACGGGCCTTCTGGTCCTGGGGGCTGTGGCCTTGGCCTCAGGTGCGGTCGGCGCCTGGCTGGCACGCAACTCCGGTTTTCTTGTCTGGCAAGAACGCCTGGCCGGTGCGATCATGATCGCCGTCGGCATCAAACTGCTGCTGGCCGCAATTATTCCGGGCCGGCGCTAAACCAAGTTTGATGGATTCGAATGCGGTATAATAATACCTCAACTACAACCCGTTGATTTTACACCATAATCCTTTTAGAGTGACGGGAAAAGTAGCTTGACTGCATAACTCTCCTCCCCTATAAGCCTTCACGAAGCAGCGGCCCCACAAGGCCGCCGTTTTGTTATTGGCGGCGGGCAAGCGCTCACGGTCAATCCAAGCAACAAGAAACGCCTTTCCTTGTCGTTCGTCGATGGGGAAGGTCCGAACCGAAAGCAACAATTCATGGCAACCTTTTCGCAGAAGCCTGCGGATGTGGTGAAGAAGTGGGTGCTGATCGACGCCGAGGGTCTCGTCGTCGGCCGTCTCGCCACTGTCATCGCCAATCATCTTCGCGGCAAACACAAGCCCACCTTCACCCCGCATGTCGACGACGGCGACAACGTCATCGTCATCAATGCCGACAAGGTGGTGTTCACCGGCAAGAAATTCACCGACAAGGTCTATTACTGGCACACCGGCCATCCCGGCGGCATCAAGGAGCGCACCGCGCGGCAGCTGCTCGAGGGCCGTTTTCCCGAGCGTGTCGTCGAGAAGGCCGTCGAACGCATGATCCCGCGTGGCCCGCTCGGCCGTCGCCAGATGAAGAATCTCCGCGTCTATGCAGGCACGGAACATCCGCATGTCGCCCAGCAGCCCGTCACGCTCGACGTGGCCAAGCTGAACGCCAAGAACAAGAAGGTTTCGTAAAATGGCTGAGCTTTCCTCGCTCGCAGAACTCGGAACTGCCACCGGCAACACCAACACGCAGCCGGCTGCACCCGTCCATGTCCAGAAGCTCGACAAGTCGGGCCGCGCCTATGCCACCGGCAAGCGCAAGAACGCCATCGCGCGCGTCTGGGTGAAGCCCGGCTCCGGCAAGATCGTCGTCAACGACAAGGTGTTCGCCGAATATTTCGCGCGTCCGGTCCTGCAGATGATCCTTAACCAGCCGATCATCGCCGCCAACCGCGCCGGCCAGTACGACATCGTCGCCACCGTCATCGGCGGCGGGCTTTCCGGCCAGGCCGGTGCCGTGCGCCACGGCATCTCCAAGGCGCTGACCTATTACGAGCCGGCGCTGCGCGCCGTGCTCAAGAAGGGCGGCTTCCTGACCCGCGACAGCCGCGTCGTCGAGCGCAAGAAGTACGGCAAGGCGAAGGCCCGCCGCTCCTTCCAGTTCTCCAAGCGCTAAACTCTACGCAGCCGCATAGGTCAAAGGCCGCCTTCGGGTGGCCTTTTTCTTTGTGCCGACTTCGCTGAATGTCGGGATCGATCGGCCGATGCCTTGATGAAGTCGATAAACGCGCGCAGTGGAGCCGGCACGAGACGCCGGCCGGGATAATAAAGGAACGGCCCCGAGAAGCTCTGCCACCAGGGTTCGAGGACGGGTTCGAGCACACCGCTTTCGAAATGCGGGCGAAGCCAGTCCTCGAAGAGGCTGACAATGCCGGTACCGGCAATGGCTGCATCGACGGCGAGATCGGCCGCCCGCCCAGGGTCACGAGAAGCGGCCCCGCCGGATCGACCTGCACCACCTCGCCGCCTCGCTCGAATTCCCAAAGCGGCATCGCGCCGCTGGCGAAGCGGCCGCGCAGGCAGGCGTGGCCGAGAAGATCGCGCGGGTGCTCAGGCCGGCCTTGGCGATCAAGGTAGGCGGGGCTGGCAGCGGTGGCGAAGCGCTGCACGCGCGGCCCGATCGGCACCGCGATCACGTCTTGTTCCAGCCGCTCATCGTAACGGATCCCGGCATCGCACCCCGCCGCCAACACATCGACAAAACTCTCCTCGGCGATCACCTCCAGCCGGATGCCGGGATAGGCGGCGAGGAACCGCGGAACAATGCCGGGCAGCACCAGCCGCGCCGCGCTGACCGGCACATTAAGGCGCAACGTACCTGCCGGCCGGTTCGCGGAAGCCGTTCACAACGTCAAGTGCTGCCTCGACCTCGGTTAAGGCTGGACCGAGCCGGGCCAGCAAGCTCGCACCCGCTTCTGTCAGGACGACGCTGCGGGTCGTCCTGTTGAGCAGCCTGACACCGAGCTGCGTCTCGAGCCGGCGCACCGCCTCGCTCAAGCCCGACGCGCTGCCGCCGTTCGCGCGGGCGCCATCGCGAAAACCCTTGGCCCGCGCCACGGCCACGAAGGCGTTCAGGTCTCCGAGATCGATCTTCATTGTTCGATATTCCGTACAGCCCGTGCGGAATGTAGCCAATTATCGTAAGATCGGACAGCGCCTATCTCAGCGTCATCTTTGAACGGAGATAGACTATGTCCAGCATCGACTTTTCCGGCACGTTCACTCTCGGCGACCGCACCGTGAAGCGGCTCGGCTACGGCGCCATGCAGCTCGCAGGATCCGGCGTCTTTGGTCCGCCTAGAGATCACGACGCAGCCTTGGACGTGCTGCGCGAAGCCGTTGCGCGCGGGGTGAACCACATCGACACCAGCGACTTCTACGGCCCGCACGTCACCAATCTGCTGATCCGCGAGGCGCTCGCGCCCTATTCAGACGATCTGACGATCGTCACCAAGATCGGTGCGCGTCGCGGCGCGGATGGCTCGTGGCTCCCCGCCTTCTCGTCCGAAGCGCTAACCCTGGCGGTGCGCGACAATCTGCGCAATCTCGGTCTCGACGTGCTGGACGTGGTCAATCTCAGGATCATGTTCGACGCGCATGGGCCCGCCGAAGGATCGATCGAGGCGCCGTTCACTGTGCTGGCCGAGCTGCAGCGACGCGGTTTTGTGCGCCACATCGGGCTAAGCAACGTCACGTCAGCACAGATCGAAGAGGCGCGACGGATCGCCGAGATCGTCTGCGTGCAGAACCAATACAATCTAGCGCACAGGGACGACGATGCCTTGATCGACAAACTCGCCCGCGACGGCATCGCCTATGTGCCGTTCTTTCCACTCGGCGGCTTCAGCCCGATGCAGTCGTCTACCCTATCCGGCGTCGCTCAGCGCCTCGGCGCCACACCGATGCAGGTCGCGCTCGCCTGGCTACTCGGTCGCGCGCCCAATATCCTGCTCATTCCCGGCACCTCATCGGTCGCACATCTCATTGAGAACCTTGCCGCAGCCGAACTCGATCTGCCGGAGGATGCCGCCAGGGAATTGGACGGAGTAGCGATGGCCGCCTGACAGCAGGCTGGCGACCAGCCAGGGAAGCGGCTCCCTTGCCCCGCTCCGATCCAGTCAGTTGATGCTTGCGGTGTTCGCCGGCTCCGCCGGCCGCGTCTCATCAGAATAAGGCACTCGGTAGCCGTTCGTTGCCAGCCAGTCGATCGCCGCTTTCGGCTCGTCGGTCTGGATGATGGTGGCGCCGCGCTCGGCCCAGAAGCCGTACGTCTCGCGCGGTAGACTGGCGAGCACCGCCAACTCGTCGCCGCGACCGCCGGCAAGGAAGCCGCCCGGCTTATTGACGATAGCGTAGGTATTGGCCCAGATGTGCCAGTCGCCCCTTATCGCGGCCGCGCGCATACGGGGGCTGAACAGCGGACCGCCGGTGTCGGTCAGCGTCTCCGATCCCGCGCGCCAGTTGATCATCTCGACCGCGCGCGGCGAAAAGATCCCGCTGACTTTCTCGGTGAAACCGGCGTCGCGAACCGCGTCATCGGCGATAATCGGCATGAACTGGAAACCACTGCCGATCGCGCCCATGGCGGCTTTGACAGTGGTGATTCTGGCCGGATTCCACAGGTTCTCCTTGACGATCACCTGTTCGGCCATGCCCAGATCGCGCGCGACTGCGATCATGCCGGCCAGGCTGTCGACATCGAGCTTGTTGTCGATGTTGATGAGTATCCTGTCCTTGGTCGCCATCAGCATTTCGCGCAGCGTCGAAACCGGCTCATCGGTGACAGCGCCGGTGCCTTCGATCACCAGTCTGCAGGTTTTGAGCTCGGCCAGCGTGCGCTTGATCACCTCGCCATTGCAATTCGTCGTGCGGTCGAGCCAGCTGTCATGCATGACGACGAACTGGCCATCCTTCGAGCGCCTGACGTCGACCTCGACAATTTCGGCACCCAGCGCGATCGATGCCTCGACGGCGGCGATCGAGTTCTCCGCATAGAGCGTCTTGCGGGCCTGCATACTGCCGGCGCGGTGTGCCGCCACCATGACATGGTCGCGCCACTGGTTGGCGTGTTCGAAACGGTCGAGAATTTGTCTGGCGCGTGTTTCGCCTGCCGATGCCGTGCCTGTGAAGAGCACCGAGGCGGCGGCAAGCAGCAGGTTCAGCCAGGTCGTTCGCATGAGAATCGCTCCGTACCGGATGCAAACCCGGTTAAGCGACACACGTGACAGCCTGGTGAACGAAGCCGGCTTCGCAAATGCCGGAAGTCCGGGTCAATGCCGGCTGAAGCGGCCGTTCTGAAACCTCGAACCGGCAATCAGCAGGTCGCCGGCAATCAGCTTGCCGAGATGCTTGGCGCGCCCATATCTGTTCCGCTCCGCGGCCGACACCATCCCATGCGGAGGCGGCTATCTACTTACGGTTGCATTCATGCTTACCTAAGCAATTTCCGGGTTGGCCATGCGGGCTCACCTGACAAGCAAGAATTTGTGACCGGGCTCGAATGGCCCAGGCCCCGGAAGGGGTCGCATTTCTGAGAATTATATCCAATAAGGTTGCGCCTCGACGCACAGGAGATCGCTTCATGCCGAACAGCAACATCGACCACGCCTTCACCGCCCGGGCCAGGACGGGTGCGTCCTTCGAGCCGACCTATGCCGGCGCGCTGTCGTTCATGCGACGCAAGTACACGAAGGACGTGAAGGGCGCGGACGCGGTGGTGTGGGGCATCCCCTTCGACGCCGCCGTCACCAACCGGCCGGGCGCGCGCTTCGGGCCGCAGGCGATTCGCCGCGCCTCGACCATCCTCGACAACGATCCGCAGTATCCGTTTTCGCGCGATCTGTTCGAATATCTCGCCGTGGTCGACTATGGCGATTGCCTGCTCGACAGCGGCAATCACCAGAAGACTCCGGGTACGATCGAGCGCGAGGCAGCAAAGATCCTGAAATCCGGCGCCTTCCTGCTATCGCTCGGCGGCGACCATTTCGTCACCTGGCCGCTGCTCAAGGCGCATGCCGCCATCCACGGCCCACTTGCCCTCGTGCAGTTCGACGCCCACCAGGACACTTGGCCGGACGATGGCAAGCGCATCGACCACGGCTCCTTCGTCGGCCGTGCGGTCAAGGAGGGCATTGTCGACCCCGACCGTTCGATCCAGATCGGCATCCGCACCCATGCGCCCGAAACCTTCGGCATCAAGATCCTGCACGGCCACGAAGTTGAGGAAATGCGCGCGTCCGATATCGCTTATGCCATCGTCGATCGTACCGGCGGCAAAAAAGCCTACGTCACCTTCGATATCGATTGCCTGGACCCGGCCTTCGCGCCCGGCACCGGCACCCCGGTCGCCGGCGGGCCGTCCTCGGCAAAAATCCTGTCGGTGCTGCGCCAGATCAATCAGGTCGATATCGTCGGCGCCGATGTCGTGGAGGTTGCGCCGGCCTATGATCACGCCGATATAACGGCAATTGCCGGGTCGACAGTCGCCATGCACTATCTCGGGCTCCTGGCGGAACGAAAGGCTCGACTCGAAGAGCTGAACAGCGGCAATCACGCCGTCGCCGCATTGAATCAGGCAAGTGGCATATAACTTCGAAATATCAGGGAATTCAGGCAGGCAATGAAACCGAAAATCTTCATCGACGGCGAGCACGGCACCACCGGTCTGCAGATCAGGGCGCTGCTTGCCGAACGCGGCGACCTGGAGATCATCTCCATCCCGACCGAGCGCCGCAAGGAACCGGCAGCTAGAGCCGAGTTCCTCAACGCCGCCGATGTCGCGATCCTGTGCCTGCCGGATGCAGCCGCAAAAGAAAGCGTTTCGCTGATCACCAACGACACCACAAGGGTTATCGACGCCTCGACCGCGCATCGCGTCGCCGAAGGTTGGGAATATGGCTTCGCCGAAATGGACAAGGATCAGGCGCGGAAAATCGCTTCGGCGAAGCGCGTCGCCAATCCGGGCTGCTGGCCGCAAGGCCCGATCGCGACGCTCAGGCCGCTGGTGGCAGCCGGGCTGTTGCCGCCGGATTTTCCGGTCACCGTCAATGGCATTTCGGGCTATTCGGGCGGCGGCCGGCCGATGATCGAGGACTATGTCGCCAAGGGCGAGAATGCCTCGGAATTCCTGCCCTACGGGCTCACCCTGCAGCACAAGCATGTGCCGGAGCTCAGGACCTATGCGAAGCTGTCGCATGACCCGATCATGCAGCCGGCGGTCGGCAATTTCGCGCAAGGCATGATCACCGTGGTACCGTTGCAGCTCGGCGGCCTCGACTATGTACCGACCGGCGCCGAGCTTCATGCGGCGATTGCCGACCATTTCGCCGCGATAGATGGCGGCGTGGTCGAGGTGGCGTCCTACGCGCATCTTGAACGCGTGCCGGAGATCGACCCCGAAATCTACAACGGAACCAACCGGATGAAGCTCTATGTCTTCGCCAATGACGACAGGGCCCAGGCGCTGCTGCTCGCCGTCTACGACAACCTCGGCAAGGGCGCCTCGGGTGCTGCCGTGCAGAACATGGATCTGATGATCGGCCTCAAGCCCTGAATGGACGCTCCGACATTTCCAGAACGCTGGAAGGTCAGCGCGCCAGAACTGATTGCCGAGACGTTCAGCAGCCGCATCTGGAAGGTTGTTCGCGCGGATGGCGCGCCGGCGATCGTCAAGGCTCTCAAACCCTTCGACGATGTCGAAGACGAGTTGCGCGGCGAGCATTTTCTCGCCTGGCGGCGTGGCGAAGGCGCAGTGCAGCTGCTCGGCAGCGACGGCCACTGCATGCTGCTCGAATATGCCGGTGACAGGATGCTGTCGCAGGTTCTCGCGGAGCAGGGAGACAATGCCGCCACAGCAATCGCGGCCGAGGTGATGGCAAGCCTGTTCTCGCCATCTGACCACCCTGCCCCACCGGATCTGCAGCCGCTGCGGGTACGGTTTTCCAGTCTGTTCAAGAAGGCGAAGATCGATCGCGACGCCGGCGAAAAAAGCCTCTACGTCGAAGCCGCTGCGACCGCGGAACGGCTGTTGGCCGATCCTGTCGACGTGCTGCCGCTGCATGGCGACCTGCATCACGACAATATCATGCAGGGACCGCGCGGCTGGCTGGCGATCGACCCGAAGGGCGTTCTCGGCGATCCCGGCTTCGATGCGGCGAACATGTTCTACAACCCGCTCGACCGCGACGACCTTTGCAGCGATCCCCGGCGGATTGCCCACATGGCTGAGATCTTTGCCGTAACACTCGGCCAAACGCCCCCAGCCATCCTGGATCATGCCATCGCCTATGGCTGCCTGTCGGCATCGTGGCATCATGAGGACGGCAACGCGATCGAGGAAAGCCGCGAGTTGTCCATTGCCACGGCGATCAGGACGGTGCGGCTCAGCCCCTGACGGCGATCTGGTTGGGCAGCGGATAAGCGCCTTTGGTGCCGCGCCAATGCGCTGCGGCAAACCCTAGCAGGACAAGCGCGAATGCCTGATGCGTCAGCGCCATGTGCAGCGGCACCTGCATCAGCAGCGTACCGATGCCGATCAACGCCTGCGCCAGCACCAGCAGAAACAACAACGTCGCGCGGTGCGCATGCGTCGTGCCTGGCTGGCGGCGGTGTGTCGCGATCATGTGCCAAAGTGCTGCGGCGAAGATCGCGTAGGCGCCGAGCCGGTGGATGAACTGAACCGTCTTCGGGCTCTCGAAGAAGTTGCGCCATGCCGGCTCGAGGATCATCAGATCGCCGGGGATGAGCTTGCCGTCCATCAACGGCCAGGTGTTGTAACTCAGGCCGGCATCGAGGCCGGCGACCAGCCCGCCGAGATAGATCTGGATCAGCGCCAGCAGTACCAGAAAGCCGGCCAGACGCTGCGTCGAACGGTCGGCGGCCGGTTCGGAATGAGGCGCGAGCCCGCGCGCCACCACCATGGTCGCGGTGAAGATCAGCGCGGCCAGCGTCAGATGCGTTGCCAGCCGGTATTGGCTGACGGAGACCCGGTCGACCAATCCGGACGCCACCATCCACCAGCCGATCGCGCCCTGCAAGCCGCCGAGAAGAAGAATGCCTGATAGTTTCGGCCCAAGGCCGCGTTCGATGCGGCGCGTCGCCCAGAAAAACACCAGCGGCACGGCGAAAACCACGCCGACACCGCGCGCCAGGATCCGGTGCACCCATTCCCACCAGAAGATCGATTTGAACGCTTCGATGCTCATGCCCTTGTTGAGCTCGGCATATTGCGGGATCTGCTGATAGCGCTGGAATTCCTCCTGCCATTCGGCGTCGTTGAGCGGCGGGATGATGCCGTGGATCGGCTTCCATTCGGTGATCGACAGGCCGGATTCGGTGAGCCTGGTGGCGCCGCCGACCAGCACCAGGACAAACAGCACCAGAAGAACGGCGTAGAGCCAGCCGCGCACCAGCGCCCGGTTGTGCAGGTCGCGGTCGCGAGCCACGAAAGGCGCGGCAGCTGAGATGGCAGCCATAGGCTTGTCCCGGCAGGTTGCAGTCGCGGATTGGTGAACCATCGCAACCCCGCTGGCAAGACCGGACAGCGCGGCACGCCGTCGCGCCGCTTCTTGCGGGTTGCGTGTCTCTTTTGTTGGGCCTAAGCGATAGAGATCAACGGGATCGCGAAATGCCCATTCGCCTGAAAAAGCTGATCGGAACCTTCCTGCTGGTGGCGCTGGTCATCGTCTACGCACTGGTCGCATCGATCGTGGCGGTTGCCCAACTGGCAGAATCGGGACCGTGGGCGCATTTTCTGTTCTTCCTGCTGAGCGGCATGCTGTGGGTGCTGCCGGCTATGGGCATCATCAAGTGGCTGATCCTGGAGCCGCCGCGGCCGAAGAATTGACGCTCGCTTGCCGCCGCTAGATGGTGACAAGCCTGACGCTTGCTACCCGACGTGTAGGGCAACTCAGGGTGGTCTTCTGCCTTCCGTGTCGCCCATCGGAACGCGCAGATAGCGCCTCTTGCCGACCTCAGCACCTCTAAGCGAACGTCTGGTGTGATGCCCGATGCGGGCGTTCATAGGGCATCTCGCTGTTACATCGCGGTGACAAAAGCACCGCCACGGTGGCGTCAACCGGTTACACAGAGCAGGAAATATCTCCGGCCTTCTGGGAGTGCGGGTCAGCGTCCCCAGAGGCTGCGTGGGCGTGTCGCCGGTTGGCTGTTAGCGCGGCGACTGGATCGCTCCACGCCTCGCAAGCGGGATAGCGAAATCTCGTGAAGGCAAGGTCAAGCTGCGTTCTCCGTTCTGAATCGGCGACGGGCGGCGGCTGGGAGAGATGGATGCCATGCACGTTGAGCGTCTGGAAGTTGGCGGGGCATGGGCGCGAGGCAGCCCGCGTGCACGCGCCTGGCCGGGCGGTGCAATGACCGCGCAGCGCCGCCTCGCAGCGATCCTGGCTTGCGACGTGGTCGGCTATTCGCGCCTGATGGAGCGCGACGAGCGCGGCACGCTCGAGCGGCTGAAGACATACCGCAAGGACCTCCTCGAACCGCTGGTCTCCGAGCACCAGGGTCGGATCGTCAAGCTCACCGGCGACGGGATGCTGTGCGAGTTCGCGAGCGTCGTCAACGCGGTGACCTCGGCGATGGCGATCCAGCAGGCCCTGGCAGAACACGAGGCGGAGACGCCCGAGGAAGAGCGGATTCGCTTCCGCATCGGCGTCAATCTCGGCGACGTGGTCTGCGAGGAGGACGGCGACCTCTACGGCGACGGGGTCAACATCGCCGCCCGCCTCGAAAGCATCGCCGATCCCGGCACCGTGGTCGTCTCGGGCACCGCCTACGACCACCTTCAGGGCAAGCTCGACGGCGGCTTCACACTGCTCGGCGACCTGCGCCTCAAGAACATCGAGCGGCCTGTGCGCGCCTACCGCGTCGAGACCGACGCCAGCGCCTCGGGGGCTGCACTGCCTCCCCTGCCCGCGAAACCCTCGATCGCGGTTCTGCCTTTCACCAACATGAGCGGCGATCCCGACCAGGAATACTTCGCCGACGGACTGGTGGAGGACATCATCACGGGATTGAGCCGGGTGAACTCCTTCTTCGTGATCGCCCGCAACTCGTCCTTCACCTACAAGGGCCGAGCGGTGGACCTGCGCCAGGTCGGGCGTGAGCTGGGCGTCCGCTACGTGCTCGAAGGTAGCATCCGCAGAGCAGGATCGCGGGTGCGTATCAGCGGGCAGCTGGTGGACGCGATCAGCGGACACCATGTCTGGGCCGACCGCTTCGAGGGCGACGTGAGCGACATCTTCGACCTACAGGACAAGGTGACCGAGAGCGTCGTCGGTGCGGCCGAGCCGAGCATCCGGCTGGAGGAGATCAAGCAAGCGCGCATGAAGCCGACCGACTACATCGGTGCCTACGACCTCTACCTTCGTGCGCTGCCGCGCTTCTACAGCATGACGCGCGAAGGCTTCGCCGACGTGCGCCGGCTCACCAACGAGGCGCTCAGCATCGACCCAGGTTTCACCCTGGCGAAGGCACTCGGTGCCTATATCCGCAGCCTGTCCGTGAGTCAGTGCTGGCACGAGCCCGACGATATCCGCGTCGCCGTGCGCATGGCCCGCGAGGTGCTGGCGGACGCGCGAGACGACCCGACAAGCTTGCGTTTCGCCGCGCAGGTGATCGCCTACAGCGCCAAGGATTACGAGACGGCGCTGGACACGATCGAACGGTCCCTGCTGCTCAATCCCAATTCGGCGCAGGGCTATACGGGCAGCGGCTGGGTGAACGCCCATTCCGGCCGCCCCCTCGTCGCGATCGAGCACTTCCACAGGGCAATGCGGCTGAGCCCGGTCGACCCCGAGAAGGGCATCGCGCTCTCCGGCATCGGGATGAGCTACCTGATGCTCGAACGCTACGAGGAAGCGCTGGCTTGGGGAGAACGAGCGCTGCGCGAGATGCCGAATTACGGCTCCTCGCACCGGGTGGTGATCATGGCGCTGGTCAAACTCAATCGGCCGGACGAAGCGCAGGCGGCGGCGCGGCGGCTGATGGAAGCGTTCCCGACCTACACGCTCGCCCTGCAGAGGCAGATCAACCCATGGCGGGACAAGGTGTTCGCCGAGCGCTACGTCGAGGCGCTGGGTATTGCCGGCGTGCCGGAGTGATCGTCGCGTTTGCAAAGATGCCCTCTCCTGCGCGTCACGTCCGGCCAGGCGACGTCCCTTGATCCCGCGTCGCTTCTGGAAGGATAGTTCTCTGGCCGGGTTGTCCGAGGACTGAGCGCGTAGAGCAGCTGTGAACAGCCGGCGAGTTCTCTGTTGGGTCCGCGTCGAACTTCCGGTTTCCACCCTGACGAGACCTACCGACGGTCCAGAAAAATGTCGCCTTCGGGTCACGACGTTCCCTTGACCCTCCCATCAGGGATGGTCCTCAAGACGTCGGTTCTTGCCGGACTTTCACCACTAGATGGTGACGACCATCTTGCCGGCATTGGCCAGCGGCGTCGTCACACCCGACAGCATCGTGCGGATATGGGCAACGCTCTGATAGCGACCGTTGACCGAAATGCGCGGCAGCGCTTGCAGGAAACCGGCATGTTCGGCGCGCAGCACGCCGTGGCGTGTCGTCACCGCCGAGGCATAGCCGGCGTCGCGGGCAAAGCCGACTTCGCGGTCGCCAACGGCACTGGCATAGCCATAGGGATAGGCGAAATGGCGCGGCGCCTCGCCGAGTTCGGCCTGCAATATGCGCCTGACGTCGTCGACCTCGTGCCGCGCATCGGCTTCGGAAAGCCGCTTCAGATTGCGATGATTTACGGTGTGCGCGCCGATCGTCACCAGCGAATGCCCTGCAATGGCGCGGATCTCGTCCCAGTTCATCAACATGCTCTGGCGCGCGCCCAACTCGATACCGTTCGACCGCGTCAATTCGCGCAGCACCGCGCGCTGGTCGTCCTCGCGGACGTCCAGCGTCAAATAGTCGTGCAGGCGCGCGAAGGCCTGAAGTTTCCTGCCCGGGGTCGAGCAGTCGATCGTCACCGGACCGTTCGGTGTTGTCAGAATCAACCGGTCCCGCGCGCTGACGATGTCCTCGACCACCTCCCACCACAGATCGGCGGCGCCGTTTATCAGCCCTGGCGCGACATAGATGGTGACCGGCGCGCCGTGCTTTTCCAGCACCGGCAGCGCCTCGGTCATGTTGTCGCGGTAGGCGTCGTCGGCGGTGATCGCCGCGAACTGGCCACCCTTGCCGCCGGCCTTGATGCGCTCTATCGCCTCGTCCAGCGTGACGAACGTATAGCCGTGCGCCTTCATGTCGGCGATCACGGCGTCGAGGAACTCAGGCGCGATGTTGAGATGCCGGTTGACGCCATCAGGCTTTTCCGGCGTGGCGGTGACCCGATGCAGCATCAGGATGGCGCCGATGCCGCCGACGAACGGCTTGGCCAGCGGGGCAAGACCGGTATAACGGACGACGTTGAGCGCCAGTTTCCGGATTGCCTCGCCCCCGTCGATCATTCATTCACCTTTTGCGCCTAGGCTCATCCAAGCACGGAATGCGCCTATGCGGGCCCCAATCGCGGTGAATACGCCCTAAAGGATTGAGGTATGGTTGACGCCACCGCGTCATTTGACGGCAATCGGCTCGAAGCAATGGAGGCGACGCCGCGCGCGTTGCCTGCGGATCATGCCGGCCTGTCGGTCTCGGTCGCCGACGGTGCGGCACTTGCGGCCTATGCCGAGTTCTGCCGTTCGGCGCTGTTCGCGCCGGCGCAGAGCCCGGCCTGGATCCTGAACTGGGCCAGATATGCCGAAGCGGATACTGTTTTGGCGACGCTGAACGCTGAAGGCAGGCCGGCTTTTTCGTTGGCGCTGGAAGTCACCAGCCGCGGTCCGTTCCGCGTCGCCCGTTTCATGGGCGGCCGCCATGCCAACGGCAATTTCGCCGCCGCCGACCCGGATTGGCTGACCAGGGCGGATGGCGCGGCAATCCGGTCGATGCTGGCGGCGGTCGCCAGGGCGCGGCCGGACATCGACCTCGTCGCACTGGAACGGCTGCTGCCCGATCTCGACGGCGTTGCCAATCCGCTTGCCTCGCTTGCGCATTTTCCCAGCCCCAACTTGTCGCTGGCCGTCGACTTGGCGGGAGGCTTTGATGCACTGCTATCCCGCGCGAGCGGCAAGCGCCGGCGTAAGAGGCACCGCTCGCAGGCGCGCAAGTTAGAAGCCGTCGGTAGCCACCGCCGCATCGAGGCCCAGACAGCGGACGAGGCGAACAGACTGCTTGACGCGTTTTTCGAGATGAAGGAGTTCCGCTTCCGCAAGATGGGCATCGCCAACGTCTTCGGTGAGCCGGAGGTTCGTGCTTTCTTCAGCGCGTTGTTCGTCGAAGCGCTTTCCGACGACAAGCCGTCCTTCGTGTTGCATGGGCTCGAAGTCGCCGGCAAGCTTCGCGCCGTCACCGGATCGAGCCGCTCGGGAAAACGCTTGATCTGCGAGTTCGGAGCGATCGCCGACGACGACCTCGCCCATGCCAGCCCCGGCGACTTCCTGTTCTTCGACAACATCGAGGAAGCCTGCGCGAGGGGATTCGAAGTCTATGATTTCTCGGTCGGCGACGAACCCTACAAGCGACTGTGGTGCGATATCGAGACCCAGCATTTCGAGGTCCTGATTCCGCTGACGATGAAGGGCCGCGCGCTGGTGCTTGTCCTGCGGCAAGGCGCGCGCCTGAAAACCTTCGTCAAGAACAGCCCGACGATCTGGAAGCTGACCAAGATGCTGCGCCGCAAGACGGCCGGACAGGCAGCACGTGCCGCGGGCGAAGACGACAGCTGACCGCTGCCGAGATTTCCGGAGCGTTTGAGCAGAATTATCGAACCCGTCTCAGGCGGCGGAGCGTCGTCCGGGTACCGGCGTCCCTGGCGTTTCATAGCCGACCGGCGTCACCAGCGTCAGGTCGGGATAGCCGCTCTCGATCAGCTCGACTGCGGCCTGCGCCACCTCGTCGTTCGGCTCCAGCAGCGACAGGAAGACCTCGGTGCCCTCGCCGACAAGGCGGTCGATGCCTTGCGCGTCGGCGGGTCCGCATTCGACCACGACCAGATCGTAGGCGGTGGTGAGTGACTGCATGATGATCGGCAGCCGGTCGGCGGCGCGCATGGCGCGGACCGGATCGGCAGTGCCGACGGGAATGACGTGGCAGTCCGAATAGAGATCGGGGTGGATCACGTCGCTGAACTGCGCTTCGGAGGCGAGCAGATTGGTAATGCCCGGGAACAGCCCGCTGTCCAGCATCGGCCGTGAGGCGGCGCCCGAGGCGGTGAGATCGAGCAGGAGCACACGCAGGCCGGCGTCGGAGACCTCACGCGCCACTAGCACCGACGAGGCGGCCGCTTCGTCGCCTTCCGGCGACACGAATATGGCGCGCGCCGCCCCGGTTGTGATCAGTTTTTCCACCGCCTTGTCGATTTCGACCTCGCCAAGGGTGGGGCGCGCCGACTTGACGTCCTCGCCAGTTGCCGGGGCAGTTGCTGGCGCCGCGCCAGCCGCCTGCGGCTCTGCCTGGGCTTCCGCCGTCCGATCCTCGAGGTCTTCGATATCGGCCGGTTCGTGATTGGACGGTTCGTGGGCAACCGGCATTGTGACCTGTTCGATCTGATCGAAGCGGGCGCCGGCGGCCGGCCGCATGGCGCGACCCGAAAACAGCTCTTGCAGAAGCGTCACGATCGCCATGAGCAGCAATGAGCCGACGAAGGCCGCAGCGGTGATCGGCAGGATCTTCGGGAAATAGGGCTCGGACGGCGCAACCGCGCGGGAAAAGACACGGGCGTCCACCGGCAGATAGTTGCTGTCCTTGCGCGAAGACGCCTCACGGTAACGGGTCAGGTAGGATTCGAGCAACTGCCGCTGGGCGGTCGCTTCGCGCTGCAGCGCATCCAGTTCGACCTGCTGGTCGCCGGCGCGCGCCGATGCAGCCTTCAGCGTGTTGACGTCGGCGACAAGCTGGTTTTCGCGGGCCTGGGCCGTCTGCGCCTGCGTCATCAGCCCTTTCATGATCTTTTCCGCCTCGTTGCGGATCTGGCGGTCGAGATCGGCAAGCTGCGATCTCAGCGCCCGGATGCGCGGATGATTGTCGAGCAAGGAGGTGGCAAGGTCGGCGATATTGGTCTTGAGCTCGACTTGCCGCTCGCGCAGCCGCTGGATGAGTTCGGAAGACAGCACCTCTGGTACCGCATCCAGCGAGCCGCCATTCTGCAGCGCCCTGCGCACGCTGTCGGCCGTCGCTTCCGCCGATGCGCGATTGGCCCGCACCCGCGACAGTTCGCTGGACAGTTCGGAAAGCTGTTGGGTGGCGAGCACCGAATTGTTGCCGCCCATCAAAAGATCGGACTGGGCGCGGTAGCTTGCTACCTTGGCCTCGGCGTCCTTCACCCGCTTCGACAGGTCGGCGATCTCAGGCGCCAGCCAGTCGGTTGCGGCGGAATTCGATTCGATGTTGGCATTGCCTTGGACGGAGATGTAGGCGTCGGCGATGGCGTTCGGAATTTCGGCGGCGAGCCTAGGATTTTCCGAAGAGAATTCGATGACGATAACCCGTGATTTTTCAACGCGATAGACGTTGAGCTTCTCGCGCATCGTCGTCAGCACGCGTTGTTCAGGCGGAATCTCGTTGGGGTCGCTTTTCAGGCCGGCGATGACAAGCAGACGGCTCAACATCGGCATGTCCGCCGTCTCGTCGAATTCGGGAAGCCGCGACAGATTGAGCTTCTGCGCCACCTGCTTGAGGATGTCGGTCGAAGACACAACCTCGACCTGGCTGGTCACGCCTTCCTCGTCGAGAATCGGCTTGTCGTTGTCATTGGTGCCGTCGGGGCGCGTGTAAACCGATTCGCGCGTCTCGATCAAAAGCCGTGTTTCGGCCCTGTAATGCGGCGTGGCGAGCCAGGTGAGCGCGAACGCCAGGCCGGTTATCAACAGCGCCACGACAAGAATGCGCAGCCAATTTCTCGCAAGGCTTGCGAAGAGCTGCCTGAGATCGACGTCGACATCTGCGGCCACGGATTTAACGGACATGCATCCTGCTCCGGTACTTAAAGCACGTCGCGTTTGAACAGATTGATACGACCCGCTTTAAGCTCTTGTTTTCATGCATGTCGTTGTCCCAAAACCGCTGCGCACTTTTGGGCGACATGCATTGGTCAGGATGCACCGTAAACAACTATGGTAACTCAGCCGTTAATATCGCGGTAAGTATCTGTTAGGTTTTGCTCGCAAGCGGCAACAAAAGCATTAAAACCGGCCGTGTTTTGTCGGTTGCCGCCGCTTCGGACCGCCCGCCTTTACCGGCCATTAACCCTAACGGGATGATAACGGACTTCGATCCCCAGAGTTTGCCGCGGTAACAGCGGCCAATCGAAGGTACGTGTCCGGCCATGAAAAGCACTGCTTCCCTCTTCCGCGCGCTGCTCGCCGTGTCGTTGCTTGCCGGCTGCTCCAGCTACCGGCCGGCGCCGGCCGCCTTCCATAAAATGCTCGACCAGCCTTATCGCCTCGGTGCCGGCGACCGGGTCCGCGTCACCGTGTTCGAGCAGGAAGGATTGACCAACGTCTACAGCGTCGACCAATCCGGTTACCTGTCCATCCCGCTCGTCGGCGCCGTACCGGCGCGCGGCCACACCGCACAGCAACTCGAAGGCGAGATCGCCGACAAATTGCGCCAGGGCTACCTGCGCGATCCGGACGTTTCGGTCGAGATAGACCGCTACCGGCCGATATTCATCATGGGCGAAGTCGGTGCCGCGGGCCAGTACTCCTATGTTCCCGGCCTGACCGTGCAAAAGGCGATTGCCATCGCCGGCGGTTTCAGCCCGCGCGCCAACCAGGAAAGCGTCGACATCACCCGCGACATCAATGGCAAGGTCATGACCGGTCGCGTGGCCACCTCCGACCCACTCCTGCCCGGCGACACGGTCTACGTTCGCGAACGCCTGTTCTAGACCACGTGGCGGACACACTCAGGATCGTCCACTGCTTTCGCTCACCTGTCGGAGGGATTTTTCGTCACGTGCGCGACCTGACCGAGGCGCAGGTCGCCGCCGGGCATGCCGTCGGCATCGTCTGCGATTCGACGACGGGTGGCGATTTTGAGGAACATTTGTTCGAACAAATGAAGGGCAAAATGGCGCTCGGCATCCATCGGACGCCAATGCAGCGGCATGTCGGACCGGGCGATCTCGCCTCGGCCTGGCGCACCTTCGGGCTTATCAAGGGATTGCGGCCGGACGTGCTCCACGGGCACGGCGCCAAGGGTGGCGCCTATGCCCGCCTGTTCGGCTCATTGTTGCGGGTATCAAGGTCTCGCGTAGCCCGCCTTTATTCGCCTCACGGCGGCTCTCTTCACTATGACGAGACTACCGCCACGGGGAAGCTGTTTTTCGCGCTCGAACGGTTCATGGCGCGCTTCACCGACTATCTTCTGTTTGTCTCCGATTATGAAAGGCAGACATATCACAGGAAGGTCGGCGAACCGCCCATCCCGAACAACCTTGTCTACAACGGCTTGAGCGCCGCCGAGTTCGAGCCGGTGCGAACCGGGCAGAATGCGGCCGATGTCCTCTATATCGGCATGATGCGCGACCTCAAGGGACCGGACATCTTCATCGATGCGCTCGTCCTTGCCGGAACGCGGCTCGGCCGCCCGGTGAAAGCGGTGATGGTCGGCGACGGCGACGACCTGCCGCGCTACCATGCGCAAGTGAAGCGCCTCGGTCTCGAAGGCCATACGCGCTTCCTGCCGCCGATGCCGGCGCGCAAAGCCTTCGCGCTGGCCGAACTGGTTATCGTTCCCTCGCGTGCGGAAGCCATGCCTTACATCGTTCTGGAAACGCTCGCCGCCGGCAAATCGATGATCGCCACCGCCGTCGGCGGCATCCCGGAAATCTTTGGCGCCGGCTCCCCTGCCCTGATCCGGCCTGACCCGCGCGAACTCAGCAACAAGATGAGCGCGGCGCTGGCCAACCTCAATGCCTACGGCAGCTTGATGCCCGACAGCGCCGACCTCAAGACGCGATTCGGCGCCGACGTGATGGCCGCCGCGATCGAGACGGCCTATTTCGCCGCGCTCAAGCGGTAACCCCTAAAGGGCGCTAACCCCAGAGCTTCTCTAAAGCCACCTGTTGTTTCAAGGGTTTCTTAGCTCTCTTTTGCTATTCACCTGAGGGAAGCTTTGCGGATGCACCCATGAACGAGATCAATCCCGCACGCCGCTTTTCGATAGACGCGGTGCGCAAATTCGACGGCCCGGCCAGCGGCGATAACCTTGGCGGGATGAACGACGTCGCCCGTCAGGTCGCGTCGCAATACCGGCGCGATACCATGTCGCCGATCATGGTCAGCGGCGTCTTGCGCATGGTCGAATTCGCGCTGCTGTTCCTGTCGGGCCTCTGCGTGTATTTCTACTATGTCGGCTTCTTCAGCCATCTCGCCTGGCAATACCCGCTGACGATTGCCGCCGCCTCGTTCCTCGCAGTGGTGCTGCTCGACGTCACCGATTGCTACCAGGTCGCCTCGTTGATGCGGCCGCTCGCCAATTTCGGCCGTCTCCTGCTGGTCTGGGCCGGCACCTTCGCCTTGATGGCGCTGACGGCATTCGCCATGAAGATGTCGGAAGACTATTCGCGCCTGTTTTTCGGCACCTGGTTCGTCGTCGGCTTCATGCTGATCTTCGGCCTGAGGCTGCTGATGTCGAAGCTGATCCGGCGCTGGGCGCGAGACGGGCGCATGGAGCGCCGCGCCGTCATCGTCGGCGGCGGCACGGCGGCGGAAGTCCTGATCCGCTCCGTCGAAAAGCAGCCCTACAACGACATTCGTATCTGCGGCATCTTCGACGACCGCGGCGACAAGCGCTCGCCACCCATCGTCGCCGGCTATCCGAAGCTCGGCACCGTTTCCGAGCTCATCGAGTTCGCCCGCATCGCCCGCATAGACATGCTGATCGTGTCGCTGCCGCTGACCGCCGAATCGCGCGTCCTGCAGCTTTTGAAGAAGCTGTGGGTGCTGCCGGTCGATATCCGGCTCTCGGCGCATTCGAACGCGCTGCAATTTCGGCCGCGCGCCTATTCCTACATCGGCTCGGTGCCGATGCTCGATATCTTCGATAAGCCGATCAACGACTGGGATTCGGTCGCCAAACGCGCCTTCGACATCGTCTTCTCGATCGTGGGCATCATCGTGTTCTTGCCAGTCATGCTGGTGACCGCGATCGCCATCAAGCTCGACAGCAAGGGACCGGTGCTGTTCCACCAAAAGCGGCATGGCTTCAACAACGAGATCATCGAGGTCTACAAGTTCCGTTCGATGTACACAGACAAGGCGGATCCGACGGCCAAGCAGACGGTGACCAAGAACGACCCGCGCGTCACCCGCGTCGGCCGCTTCATCCGCAAGACCTCGATCGACGAGCTGCCGCAGTTCTTCAATTCGCTTTTCGGTTCGCTGTCGCTGGTTGGGCCGCGCCCGCATGCCATTGCCGCGCAGTCGCACAACCTTCTCTACAATGAGGTGGTCGACGGCTATTTCGCACGCCACAAGGTCAAGCCCGGCGTCACCGGTTGGGCCCAGATCAATGGCTGGCGCGGCGAGATGGACACCAACGAGAAGATCCGCATGCGGACGGAATACGACCTCTATTATATCGAGAACTGGTCGCTGCTGTTCGATCTGAGAATCCTGTTCCTGACACCGATCCGGCTGCTCAATACGGAAAATGCCTATTGAGCGCCGTCGCGCATGAGCTGCCGCCGGCTGCAGTCAACGCCAAGCTGATCGCGCTGATTGCGTCGACCGCGGTTTTCCTCGGCGCCTTCCTGTCCGGCTTCGTCATCGCCGAGCCGGCGCCACACGACCTCTACATGGTCGGGCTGATGGCAGTGTGGGCCTTGTTCGGCCTGCGCATATCGCGCGCGGCGGCGCCACTGCTGGTGCTGCTGGTGGTCATGAACATCGGCGGCATGATCTCGATGACCCAGATGTCGGATATTGCCGGCACCCCGCTCTATCTCTCCGTGTCGCTGTTCCTGGCCTTCACCGCGGTGTTCTTTGCCTCGGTGACATCGATCCAGCCAAACCTCTACCGGGTTATCTTCCTGGCCTATGTGATGTCGGCGGTGCTGACCTCGCTGCTCGGCATAGCAGGCTATTTCCATGCCTTTCCCGGGGCGGAGATCTTCACCAAATACGACCGCGCGACCGGCGCCTTTCAGGATCCGAACGTGTTCGGGCCGTTCCTGGTGCTGCCCGGCATTTACCTGCTCTATCTCTTGCTGACAGGCCCTATCTCACGCATGCCGTTGCTAGCGGTGCCGCTGCTGATCATCACGGCCGGCATTTTCTTCTCCTTCTCGCGCGGCGCCTGGGGCATGTTCGGCGTTTCGGCGATCCTGCTTACCGGCGCCCTGTTCCTGCAGAGCGCCAGCGGCAAGTTCCGGCTGCGTGTCGCCGTCATAACCATCGCCGCCGTCTCGCTGCTGGTCATTGCGATGCTCGTCATCCTGCAACTGCCGGGCGTCTCGGAGATGTTTTCCAGCCGTGCCCAGCTGGAACAGAGCTACGATACCGCCCGCCTCGGCCGTTTCGCCCGCTACACGATCGGTTTCCAGATGGCGCTGGAGCATCCGCTCGGCATCGGCCCGCTCGTCTTCGGCACGATTTTCGGCGAGGACACGCACGACATCTGGCTGAAGATGCTGATGGATTATGGCTGGCTCGGCTTCGTGTCGTTCCTGACGCTGACCTGCTGGACGATAGCGGCCGGTTTCCGCATTCTCCTGCGCGACAGGCCGTGGCAGCCCTATCTTCTGTGCGCCTATGTCGCCTTCGTCGGCAATATCGGGCTGGGCACCTTCATCGACATAGATCACTGGCGCCACGTCTATCTGCTGCTCGGCCTGATCTGGGGCGCCATCGCATTGGAATACCGTCACCAGCGGCAGTTGCGGCCGGTGGAGCTGACCGCGCCGGCGGCTAAGGCATGATGGATTTCTGGGGGCAAGTCGAAGTTTTGAAATGGTCGGAGTGGCCGGATTCGAACCGACGACCCCTTGACCCCCAGTCAAGTGCGCTACCGGGCTGCGCTACACTCCGGACCGGTCGCGATGTATCGTGATAACCCGGTTCGGGTCAACCGAATTCGGCGGCCGTCACGCCGATGCCCAGCACGGTGGATTTGAAGTTCCTGCTCTGTTGGACGTCGTCAACATTCAGAAACTTCAAATCCAGAATTACACTCGTTTGTCTGGCTTGATCCTCTGGCGTCGCTAGCTATCAGACGGGTCGTTGATTTTCCACGGATTGCGTCAGCACGGCTGTATTGATCAGCGCGTTTTCCGGAAGCCGAAGCGCGGAGGCTATTCGCCGAAGCTTCGACGGATCGGCATTCTTGCCGTTCTCGATGTCCGCGATTTCATCGATCGCCAGGCCGCACGTCAGAGACAGCTCTTCCATGCTGTATCCCCTGGTTTCTCGGATGGCCTTGAGGGCGCTGTGGTCGGGCGCAGCTTCGGTCGCCGACAGTTCGGAAAAAGCTTCGCTTCTTGCTATTTGGGGCATTTGGCAACTCCGTGGATTTAAAGAGTTTGATCAAATCAAGATGTTGCCTGAGACGGCGCAGAGAATGCCCTCTCGGTAGTGATTTGCCAAGCGCCAAAGGTGCCGTCACAGCATCGTGATACCGATCGGCGCAACCCCGGCAGGCCTGGGCGGCACCGGCACGGGACCGCCATTCCGATCGAGTTCTTTGACTGGCCGATCGCCGAAATTGTTCGACCTCCCTTGTTTAACCGGCTGTCGCTGGCTCGGCAGCCGTTTTGAAAGGACGGCGGAAGCCTGATGCAACGCAGAACGCATCAGGGCTGCGAATTTTTTTTGACCGACGCGTGAACCTTTCCTCTCCGGGTCGCACCAAGACGGTATGAGACGCCATAAGGCGATAGCCAACCGGGAAGGACGCCCTGACGGCGATCCTCGATGCAGAGAAGGAAATGCTCAAATGACTGATATTTCGAACTTCAAGCGCCTTTCGCTCGCCGCCGCCATTGTTGTCTCGGACTTCGGCTCCATTTCCGTTCCGAGCTCGGCCTTCGCCAACGGCACGCATCCGAGCGGCGGCGGCGCGGTTTGTAAGGGCGCGGGTCACTGCCTAGTGCTGCAGCTCGACTGCAAAGGCACATACACGGATGCCACCGACTCCAACGGCACCGTCTACGGTAAATGCAGCCAGACCGCGCAGGTCAGCCCGAAGAACAAGCTCAAGCTCGCGCGTTGATCAACTTGTTATCAACGAAAATGGCGGCCGTCAGCGCCGCCATTTTCTTGTCTCAACGTGCCGATCTCGTTCTCGTTCGCGACGTTTTCTGCTGGCGGCTGAGGAACAGGCTTGCGACGAGCCCGACCACAACCAGCCCGACAGCAGCCGCTGTCGCCGGGTGATCGCGGGCTGTCTTTTCTATCACTCTGCTATGCCTCCTGATCGCAGGCAGAGCCTCACTGAAGCGCTCGGCAAGATCCGAATAGTAGTCAGAGGCGGTGTCACGCCCGTCCTCGTAATAGGCGCTCCCGCGCCTGGACACGGCTTTTCTCAGCGCCGCCAGTTCCCTGGAGAGGGCTGCGACCTGCTTTTCAAGGTCAATGTCGGAGAGGGTCGAAAATGATACCATGATATGCTTCCTTCCTTTGCGAAAAGGAACGCATGATTTCGGAAGCAGTTCCGGTTTCTGACGCAATCGGTCGGCCCTTAAAGCGCGTCGCGTCTGAAGGGGTTCATGCGACCCGCTTTAAGTTCTTTTATCCATGTCGTTATCCCAGACCGCTGCGCGCCCTCGTGTCAGGCCTGAGGGTATGCCTTTGGGCGACATGGACTACAGCGCCGCGCGTCCTATTGGACGCGCAAAGGTCGCTGTAGCACTTTAATTTTGCGTATGATCCTTTCCGAAATCGATTCCGATTTTTGGGATCATGCGCTAGCGCACCTGATCGAGCAGGCGCTTGCATTCCAGCAGGTCAAACAGCGCTTCCTGCAGCAAGGCACGATTGTCGCGCGAGAGTTTCGACGTGCCTGGCTGCACCGGGCCTTCGTCGTCGGCCTTGCCCAGGCCGAAAAAGCGCCGGCTGGGTTTCACCTTGGGCTCGCCGACCAGCATCTCGTCATCGGCGCCGCGCGGCTGGGCCGCCGGCGTCAGCGGCACCGCATCGGCCTGTCGCCGTTGCGAGATCGCCTCGACGGCCGCCATGTCGCCACTGCCGATGGCGACCAGGAAATGGTTGCCGTTCTCGCGCAGCAGCTTCTGCACGCCCTTGATCGTATAGCCCTGGTCGTAGAGCATGTGGCGGATGCCCTTGATCAGTTCGACATCCTGCGGCCGGTAGTAGCGGCGGCCGCCGCCGCGCTTCATCGGTTTGATCTGGTTGAAACGCGTTTCCCAGAAACGCAGCACATGCTGCGGCAGGTCGAGATCTTCTGCGACCTCACTGATGGTGCGGAAAGCATCGGGGCTCTTGTCCATGGGCGAAATCCTCACGCTGGAGCATGATCCCGAAAAGTGGGAATCGGTTTTCGACCAAGATCACGCTCAACAAAGAGTCATTCCGATCCGGCTTGTTCTGCCGAATCGGGCCATATTTCAGCGGTTTATAAAACAATATTCAAGCCCGGCGTCAAAGGGGGCAACCGTTTTCAACCGGGCTTTTGAAGCGCAGGCGCTATTTGCTGCCCTTGGCCTTGCTGTTCTGGTGGGCGCGCAGGATGCGGTTCTTCAGCACATTCGACGATTTGAAGGTCATCACGCGGCGCGGCAGGATCGGCACTTCCTCGCCGGTTTTCGGATTGCGCCCGATGCGCTCGTTTTTGGAGCGGACATGGAATGTCGCGAACGACGACAATTTCACCGTCTCACCGCGAACGATAGCTTCGCAAATCTCGTCCAGAACCGCTTCGACGAGCTCGGCCGATTCAGTGCGCGACAAGCCAACCTTGCGATAAACGGCTTCAGCAAGATCGGCGCGCGTAAGTGTCTTTCCCCCCATGCGAACCGTCCCCATCAGCGCTCAAAAACATAACTCTATATAAGCAAAGATAGAGCCTAAGTAATTGATCCGGCAAGGTCAAGGACCGAACCTGTCAGTTCGGCACTTACCAGCGAACCAAAACCGCGCCCCAGGTGAAGCCCCCGCCCATCGCCTCGATCAGCACCAGATCACCCTTCTTGATACGGCCGTCGGCGACCGCCACCGACAGAGCCAGCGGCACGGAAGCCGCCGAGGTGTTGCCGTGCAAATCGACCGTAACCACCACCTTTTGCTCTCCTATCCCGAGCTTTTTGGCTGAAGCGTCGATAATCCGTTTATTGGCCTGATGCGGCACGAACCAGTCGAGATCCTCAGCGGTGATGCCGGCAGCTGAGAACGTCGCCTCGATGACGTCGGTGATCATGCCGACCGCGTGCTTGAACACTTCGCGGCCTTCCATCCTGAGATGCCCCACCGTTCCGGTGGTCGACGGTCCACCATCGACGAACAGCTTGTCCTTGTGGGCCCCGTCGGAGCGCAGGCTGGCCGCCAGCACGCCGTGGTCGGCAATGCTGCCCGCCCCCTCTCCTGCCTCCAGCACCATCGCCCCGGCGCCGTCGCCAAACAGGACGCAGGTCGAGCGGTCGCTCCAGTCAAGGATGCGCGAGAAGGTTTCCGAGCCGATCACCAGCACGCGTTTGGCCAGACCGCCGCGGATATAGAGATCGGCTGTCGTAACCGCATAGACGAAGCCCGAGCACACTGCCTGCAGATCGAAGGCGAAGCCGTGATGCATGCCGAGCCGTTTCTGGATGTCGACGGCGGTCGCCGGAAAGGTGTTGTTGGGCGTCGACGTCGCCAGCACGATCAGGTCGATATCGGCAGGCATCAGGCCGGCATTGTCGAGGGCTGCGCGCGCCGCCGCCTCGCCGAGCGAAGCCGTGGTCTCGTCGTCGGCCGCGATATGGCGTTGGCGGATGCCGGTGCGCTGGGCGATCCATTCGTCGGAGGTCTCGACCATGCCTTCGAAATCGGCATTCTTCATGATGCGGCGGGGCAGCGCGGCGCCTGTGCCGCGCACGACTGATCTGATCAAGGCTCTTTCCTATTCCTCTGCGTCGGCAACGACGTCGGATTTCCTGGAAGTCTGGGCATGCGGATTGCGCGCATGGAACAGGTCGAGATCGGCTTCGATGCGATCGAGCAGATTGTTGCGCACCATGTCGTAGCCAAGCTCGATCGCCGCCGCGAAGCCGTCCGAATCAGCCCCGCCATGGCTTTTCACCACGATGCCGTTCAGACCCAGGAAAACCCCGCCATTGGAGCGGCCGACATCCATCTTTTCGCGCAGGCGATCGAAGGCGCCCTTGGCAAATATATAGCCGATCCTGGCCATCAGCGTCCGGTCCATCGCGGCGCGCAGGTACCCGGCGATCTGTCTTACCGTGCCTTCCGCCGTCTTCAGCGCGATGTTGCCGGCAAATCCTTCGGTGACGACCACGTCGACCGTGCCCTTGCCGATGTCGTCGCCCTCGACGAAACCATGGTAGTTCATCGAGGCCATGTTGGCCTCGCGCAACATGCGGCCCGCTTCCTTGACCTCTTCCTGGCCCTTGATCTCCTCGACGCCAACGTTGAGCAGACCGATGCTCGGCCGTTCGATGCCGAACACCGAGCGCGCCATGCCGGTGCCCAAAATGGCGAAATCAACCAGTTGATGCGCATCCGCGCCGATGGTGGCGCCGACGTCCAGCACCACGCTTTCGCCGCGCAATGTCGGCCAGAGCGCCGCGATCGCCGGACGGTCGATGGTCGCCATGGTGCGAAGGCAGAATCTCGACATCGCCATCAGCGCGCCGGTGTTGCCGGCCGAGATGCAGGCGTCGGCAGTGCCTGCCTTGACCGCCTCGACCGCTTTCCACATCGACGATTTCCAGCGGCCATGGCGCAGCGCCTGGCTCGGCTTGTCGTCCATCCTGACTGCTATGTCGCAGTGGATGAACTCGCTCACTTCCGCCAGCTTGGGGAGTTTTGCGAGTTCGGGGCGCACCGCCTCCTCGCGACCATAGATGACGAAGCGGATGTCGGGACGCCGGGTCGCGACCGTCATGAGCGCCGGGATGACCACGCTTGGTCCGTGATCGCCACCCATGGCATCGATGGAAATCCTGATCACGCGGTGTTCATCTCACAGTTTGCTTGAGCGAGCGCCTGGCGCTGGCAACGGTTTTGGGGGCTCGCGAAGGTTCGGCGAAAATAGCGTTTTTGGGCTGCCGCACAACCGGCTTTCTCCGATTGGGTCGGGTTTTCAGGATTTTCCCAGCAGGGAACGCAGCTTTTGCTGGAATTGGCTTTCCGCAGTCCCGGCATCGTCGGCAGCCTCCATTGAAACGCCTTGCTTGCGCGGATAGGGATCGATCGCCAACCCAAAGAACTGTTCGGCGAGCGCCCCGACATCGATCGTATTGCCGGAAAATGTTTCCGGGCTGTCCGGCCCTTCGGCATCGAGCATTATCTCGCCGCCGCCCTCGAAACCCTGCCGCCCGAGCTTGGACTGCTCCGGCAGAAACAGTGCGTCGACCGCCTCGTCGATATGCGCCTCGACCGGGTCGAGGGTGACGACGCAGGCTTGGGTGATATCGGCCTCGACGCGGCCGCTGACCTTGACGCCGTTGCGCTTCCATGGCGCCACCAGCAGTTCGGCGCGGTAGTTCTCGACCGAGAGCAACTCGTGCTCGCCCGCCAGCGCGGCGCGCTGCGCGGCGTCGGCCTCGATCACCACCGGCAGTCCCTTTTGCGGCAGCTTGGCGACATTGGCCACGAAGGACACGGGGCTCTGGTGATCGGGGCTCTGGGAATCGGCGTGTTTCATCTTTTCCTTAGATAGTCTTGGCCATGGGGAATGCCACCGTGCCGGAAACAATCGATTCGGTCGGCTGTTCTGCGAGTCGCCTGGAGACGTCGGCGACGTAGCCGGCCAATTGCGTTGCTTGCGGCCAGGTGGCGGCATCGGGCCTGATATTGCGGGCAAGGGCGGCGATGAGTGCATTATGGTCGTTTCGTTCCAGCGCATCGTCATAGGCGGCGGTGCGACCATAGAACATCTTCGCCAGTTTCTTCATGCGCTTCGGCACGCCGACGTCGCCGATGCCCAGTTCCCGCAGCGAATGCTCGACATCCATGAAGAATTCGTCGATCAGCACCTGCGCGACCTCTCCGGCGACACCGCCCTCGCCGCGCAGCCGGTGCTGAAACAGGAACATGTGCAGCGACAGCATCTCGAAGCGGCCAAGCGGCGTGTCCGGTATATTCCAGTCGGAATAAAACACGGTTTGCCGCGCCGCTGCCACGATTTGTGCGTAAAGCGCCTCGGTGATAGCGCGGTTGGCGTGACGTTCGCGACCAAAAAGGCGCTGGAACATTGAGGGTGGTCTCCTGGGGACCGTTTGTTTGAATTGGCCTTGTTGCATCGGCGACCAAGCTGGTTTACCGGTTTTGCGGCCCAGCGCAAGTTGCGGCCAGCTAATGGAGTTGTAGTTGCGCGCGCTGAAATTCAAGTCGACTTTTCTGTCCAGGTCCGCTTTGTCCAGGTCCACCCGCGCGGTCTCGCTGCTGGTGGTTGCATCGGCGCTGTCCGCCTGCAACTCGTCGAAAATGATTGGCGATCTCAATCCGAGCGAGACGCTGACGCAGGGCTACGTGATCGACCAGCAGGCGATCGACCTGGTGCCGGTCGGCTCGAGCCGCGAACAGGTGCTTCTGGCGCTCGGCACCCCGTCGACGAAGGCGACTTTCGACAACGAGGCCTTCTACTACATCTCGCAGACGCGCAAGCGTTACGTCGCCTTCGACAAGCCGAGGCTGGTCGACCAGAAGGTGCTGGCGGTCTATTTCGGCGAGGACGGGCGCGTTACCCAGATCGCCAATTACGGCCTGAAGGACGGCAAGGTGTTCGACTTCATCTCAAGGACCACGCCGACCGGCGGCAAGGACCAGAACTTCCTCAGTCAGATCATCAACGGCGCCAGCAAGCTGGCGCCCGGCCTCCCTGGCGGCGGCGGCAGCTCGCTCGGCGGCACCTGATCCATCCCGACAGAATCGGCTTCTCATCCCTTCCTTTTGCTTCCCTGAAGCAGCAACATCTCAGGCGACCGAAAACCCGCGGGAGCGATCCTGCGGGTTTTTGTTTTGAGACAGCAAGCCATCATCGCAGGCTGCGGGCCGCAGACGACTTGAACGCGAGCTTTGGAGCCGTCACGGGCATCAATGCCCTGATGCTCTGTACGTCCAAAATAGAAGAACCCGCGGGATAGCTCCCGCGGGTTCGGTTCTGGATTTCGGGCCCGGAAGGGCCGAGCGGCCTCAGCCGTGCGCGAGCACGGCCAACAGCAGCAGGGCGACGATGTTGGTGATCTTGATCGCCGGGTTGACAGCCGGACCGGCGGTGTCCTTGTAGGGATCGCCGACCGTGTCGCCGGTCACCGAGGATTTGTGCGCCTCGGAACCCTTGAGGTGCTTGATGCCGTCCTTGTCGGTGAAGCCGTCCTCGAACGATTTTTTCGCGTTGTCCCAGGCGCCGCCGCCAGAGGTCATCGAGATGGCGACGAACAGGCCGTTGACGATGACGCCGAGCAGCGAGGCACCAAGTGCTGCAAAGGCGGACGCCTTCGAGCCCGAGAGCAGCAGCACGCCGAAATAGACGACCAACGGCGCCAGCACCGGCAGCAGCGACGGAATGATCATTTCCCGGATCGCCGCCTTGGTCAGAAGATCGACCGCACGCGCATAGTTCGGCTTCGACGTGCCGGCCATGATGCCCGGATCCTCGCGGAACTGCTTGCGCACCTCTTGGACGATGGCGCCCGCCGCACGGCCGACGGCGGTCATGGCGATGCCGCCGAACAGATACGGAATCAGACCGCCGAAGATCAGGCCGGCGACGACGTAAGGGTTGGAGAGGTCGAAAGAGACTTCGCTCATACCCTGGAAGTAAGGATATTTGTCGCTATTGGCGGCAAAGAACTTCAGGTCGTTGGAGTAGGCCGCAAACAGCACCAGCGCGCCGAGACCGGCCGAACCGATGGCGTAACCCTTTGTCACCGCCTTGGTGGTGTTGCCGACGGCGTCGAGCGCATCGGTGGACTGGCGCACTTCCTTGGGCAAGCCGGCCATTTCGGCAATGCCGCCGGCATTGTCGGTGACCGGGCCGAAGGCGTCGAGCGCAACGATCATGCCAGCAAGGCCGAGCATCGTGGTGACTGCGATCGCGGTGCCGTAGAGGCCGGCGAGCTGGTAGGTCGATATGATGCCGCCGACGATGACGATCGCCGGAAGTGCCGTCGATTCCAGCGAGACCGCAAGACCCTGGATGACATTGGTGCCGTGACCGGTGACCGAAGCCTGGGCGATGGAGTTCACCGGGCGCTTGCCGGTGCCGGTATAGTATTCGGTGATCACCACGATGAGGCCGGTCACCGCGAGACCGATCAGGCCGCAGATGAACAGGTTCGTGCCGGTGATGGCCATGCCGGCGACCGTTCCGATCTCGCCCCAGCCCAGCGTTGCCGAGGTGGCGATGCCGAGGCCGACGATCGACAGCAGGCCGGTGACGATCAGGCCCTTGTAGAGCGCGCCCATGATCGAGCCGTTGGAGCCGAGCTTGACGAAGAAAGTGCCGACGATGGAGGTCAGGATGCAGGCGCCGCAGATGGCCAGCGGATAGAGCATCGTGGCACTGAGAACGGCGGTGCCGCCGAAGAAGATGGCGGCGAGGACCATGGTGGCGACCACGGTCACCGCATAGGTCTCGAACAGGTCGGCGGCCATACCGGCGCAGTCGCCGACATTGTCGCCGACATTGTCGGCGATGGTGGCTGGATTGCGTGGATCGTCTTCCGGAATGCCGGCTTCGACCTTGCCGACGAGATCGCCGCCGACGTCGGCGCCCTTGGTGAAGATGCCGCCGCCGAGACGGGCGAAGATCGAGATCAGCGAGGCGCCGAAGCCGAGCGAAACCAGCGAGTCGATGACGACACGGTCGTTTGGCTGAAGGCCCATGAATTGGGTGAGGATCAGGTAGTAGATCGAGACGCCGAGCAGGGCCAGGCCAGCGACCAGCATGCCGGTGATGGCGCCCGACTTGAAGGCGATCTCGAGGCCGGCAGCGAGGCTGTTGGAAGCCGCCTGCGCGGTGCGGACATTGGCGCGCACCGAGACGTGCATGCCGATGAAGCCGGCAGCGCCCGACAGAACGGCGCCGATCAGGAAGCCGATGGCGGCGGTGATCGAAAGCAGCCACCAGGCGAGCAGCAGGACCACGACGCCGACGATGGCGATGGTGGTGTACTGGCGCGCCAGATAGGCCTGCGCGCCTTCGCGGATGGCCGCGGAAATTTCCTGCATGCGTGCATTGCCCTGATCGGCCGCGAGGACCGAACGTGTCGCCCAGATGGCGTAAAGGACTGAAAGCAGACCGCAGGCGATGACAGCTGAAATTATAGTCATTGCCGGATTTTCCTCGCTTGATGACCCAAAAGAACCCCTCCCTGGGCCGTTGAGACAGGGGAGCGGATTCCGCGCGCGGAATCCGCTCCCTTCGCACCGGCTTATGCGAAACAGGGTTGCGAACGTCAAGATATTGTTCGGTTTTTGCCCGGCTTTCGCCTAAAGCCTCTCGGTAGAGCCGCTATCTTTCACTTCAGAACCCGGTCGGGTCATGGAAATCACTGTTCCCGTCGAGATAAGCAAGGCGATATCTGAGCTGATTTGTCGGCTACGCCGTCTCCTGCCCCATGCGGCGCGCGGTGTAGCGCTCGATCGCCGACAGCCCGTCATAGATCAGCACGGCAAGGGCGGCAACGATCAGGCCGCCCTGCAGGACGAAGGCGAGGTTGTTCGACAACAGACCGGCGATGATCACCTCGCCCAGCGTCCTGGCCGCCACGGTCGAGCCGATCGTCGCGGTGGCGAGGCTGATGACCACCGACAGCCGGATACCGCCGAGGATGATCGGCGCGCTGAGCGGCAGCTCGATCTTGACCAGCCTTTGCCAGCCGGTCATGCCGGCGCCGCGCGCCGCCTCGACCACGTTGGCCGGCAGCGTCGTCAGCCCGGTCAGCGCGTTCTCGAAGATCGGCAGAAGGCCGTAGAGAAACAGCGCGATCAGTGTCGGCTTCTCGCCAAAGCCGACCGCCGGCACGGCTAGCGCCAGCACCGCCACCGGCGGAAAGGTCTGGCCGATATTGACCAGGCTGCGCGACAGCGGCAGGAATTCGACGCCGGCCGGCCTGGTGACCAGGATGGCGAGCGCCACGGCAACGATGGTCGCCGCCACCGTCGCGATCAGCACGGTCCGCAGATGCAGCAGCGTCAACGTCAAAAGGCTGCCCTGATTGTAGATTGCCGGCGCGTTGTTCTCGGTCAGCGGCTTCAGCAGCGGCTCGAACCAACCGGGATTGGTCACGAACGCAACCAGCAACACCACCAGGACAAGCCTGAGCAGCGACGGAAGCCAGGCTTTTACACCGGCCTCTTTCACGCCGGCCTCGCCGCGCGTTTCACCAGCCCGTCCACGGTCACGCGGCCGAGCGGCTTGCCGTCGGCGCCTTTCACCGGCAGCGCCGGGCGTCCCGACCAGAGGAGTTCAGCCAGCGCATCTCGCTGGCTGGCGTCGTCGGGGATCGCCTCGCCTTCGGCGGTGCCCGTCTCCACCGCGTCGCGCACGCGGCCGAGCGACAGCAGTCTGAACGGTTTTTCGCTGGCGCCGACCAGTGTCTCGACGAAGGCGCTGGCCGGCTTCGCCAGGATCTCGGCGGGCTTGGCATATTGCACGAGCTTGCCGGCATCCATCACCGCGATCTTGTCGCCCATATGGACCGCCTCCTCCATGTCATGGGTGACGAGGATGATGGTGGTGCCAAAGCGCTTCTGGATCGCCAGAAGATCCTCCTGCGCCTTATTGCGGATGATCGGGTCGAGGGCACCGAACGGCTCGTCCATCAGAAGCACGTTCGGCTCGGCGGCAAGCGCGCGGGCAACGCCGACGCGCTGCTGCTGGCCGCCGGAAAGCTCGTGCGGATAGCGCGGCCCGAACGCCTCGGGGTCGAGCTGATAGAGCGTCATTAACTCTTCGACACGGGCCTTGATGCGAGCCTTGTCCCAGCCGAGCAGCACTGGCACGGTGGCGATGTTCTGCGCCACCGTGCGGTGCGGAAACAGGCCGTGGCCCTGGATGGCGTAGCCGATGCTGCGCCGCAGTTCGTAGCCGGGCAGCGAACGGTTGTCGGCGCCGTCTAGCTTGATGACGCCCGAGGTCGGCTCGACCAGCCGGTTGATCATGCGTAGCAGCGTCGTTTTGCCGGAGCCGGAAGTGCCGACAATCACGGCGATGGTGCGTGGTTCTATCAGCATCGACACGTCGTCGACGACGGTCGTCGCGTCATAGCGCTTGGTAATGCCTTCGATCTCGATCATGCCGTTTTAACCCTGCGCTTGGTGGCGGTCATTTCGATCACTGCGTCGAGGATGATAGCGGCGGCAAAGGCCATCGCCACCGTCGGCACGGCGCCGAGCAGCACCAGGTCCATCGCCGTCTGGCCGACGCCCTGGAACACGAACACGCCGAAGCCGCCGCCGCCGATCAGCGCGGCAATGGTGGCGAGGCCGATGTTCTGCACCAGCACGATGCGGATGCCAGTGAGGATGACCGGAAAAGCCAGCGGAAACTCGACGCCGAACAGGCGCTGGCGATCGGTCATGCCCATGCCGCGGGCGGCGTCGTTGGCGGCGCGCGGCACGCCGGCAAGGCCGACCACGGTGTTGGCCACCACCGGCAGCAGCGAATAGAGGAACAGCGCGAGGAAGGCGGGGGCGGTGCCGATGCCGCGAATGCCAAGCGCCGCCGCTCCCGGCACATGCGTGGCGACCCAGCCGAGCGGCGCGATCAGCAGGCCGAACAGCGCGATGGAAGGAATGGTCTGGATGATGTTGAGCACATTCAGCACGCCGGCGCGAAATTTGTCGACGCGGTGGCAGAGGATGCCGAGCGGCAGACCAACGACCACCGCCGCCGCCAGCGAGCCCAGCGCCAGCGTCACATGCTTGGAGCCCTCCGCCCAGAAAGTGTCGGCGCGGTTCGCATATTCCTTGAGGATCGACAGGCTGTTCCAACTTCCCGAAGCCAAAAGCAGGCCGATTGCCAGCGCAGCTATGACGAGCCCGCCGAGGCGTGCCCATGGCGACAGATTCAATCGCGTCAGCACATCGGCAAGCAAAAGCGTGAAGGCGAAGATGAGCAGCCAGAAACCCGAGGCAGGCGAAATGCGCGCGAACGTATTACCCTCAGGCGTCAGGAAGCTGCCGGCGACGCCGATCAGTATGGCAAGGGCTGCAAGCGCGATCACGCTAGCCACAAGGCGCAGGACGAGCGGCGTTTTCAAGAGCGCGATGATTGCCGCGATGACGAGGATCGCCAGCAGCAATGGGCCGACCGCCGCCGGCAAGGAATCAAGGATCGAGCGCGCCTCGCCGGGCACGATGCGGTTGGCGCGGAAGGTGGCGAAGGGTGCTGCGAACGCCGCATAGGCAACGATCGCGACAATGACCACGCCGAGCTTGTCGAACCGGACTGTCATGACTTGCATGTGCGATCGCGGCGACTTGAGGATCTGACGTCAGGACCGTCGCGCTCCGTCGCGCCCCCCTCTGTCCTGCCGGCCATCTCCCCCTCAAGGGGAGAGATTGGCAGCGTCAGCGCCGGTATACACCTTGCACAGCTGAAAGGTGGCGAAAGCCGTCGCGACATCTGATCTCCCCCCTTGAGGGGGAGATGGCCGGCAGGCCAGAGGGGGGCGCCGCGCACCGATGTCACGATTTCAGGAACGGCCTACTTCAAAAACCCGTTCTTCTTCAAAAAGTCTTCGGCGACGCCCTTGACCGGCTCGCCGCCGACCTGCACGCGGCCGTTCAGTTCCTGCAGGGTGACGAGGTCAAGCTTGGCGAAGACCGGCTTCAGCAGCGTCTCGATCTCGGGATGCTCGTTCAGCACCGCCTCGCGGATGATCGGAGCCGGCTGGTAGACCGGCTGCACGCCCTTGTCGTCATCGAGCACGACCAGGCCGGACGGCGCGATGCCGCCATCGGTGCCGTAGACCATGGCGGCATTGGCGCCGTTGGTCTGGTTCGCCGCAGCGGCGATGGTCGCCGCCGTATCGCCGCCGGACAGCGTGATCAGCTGGTCCGGCTTAAGCGTGAAGCCATAGGTGGTCTGGAAGGCCGGCAGCGCGGCAGCCGAATTGACGAACTCGGCCGAGGCCGCCAGCACCACCTGGCCGCCGCCGGCGACATATTTGCCGAAGTCGGACAGCGTCGCCAGCTTGTTGGTCTCGGCGACATCCTTGCGCAGCGCAATCGCCCAGGTGTTATTGGCCGGCGACGGCGACAGCCAGACGATCTTGTTGGCGTCATAGTCGAGCTTCTTGGCCATTTCATAGCCCTTGGCGGCATCCTTCCACACGGGGTCGTCGGCCTTTTCGAAGAAGAAGGCGGCATTGCCGGTGTATTCCGGATAAATGTCGATCTCGCCGGCGGTGATCGCCTTGCGCACCACCGGAGTGCCGCCGAGCTGGATACGGTCGGTGGTCTGGATGTCGTTGGCGTTCAGCACGAGTTGGATGATGTTGCCGAGCACACCGCCCTCAGTGTCGATTTTCGACGACACGACCACCTGAGCGCGCGCCGAGGCTGCGGTGATGCCGAGCGCCAGAGCCGCGCCGGCCAAAACCTTGACTGAAAACATTTCACAAATCCCTTGCTGAGAACCGGACTACGGCTGCCGCATATGAGCATGGCTTCAATGCTCCGTCGGGGTACACGGTTTCATAAGAAGGGGCATGGGCGCAATAATTGTTCAGAAGCGGGTGAGCTCGCGGCTGCCTCGTCATGACAGCGTCATGTCACTACAGCGCCGCGCGTCCGCTTGGACGCGCAAAGGACGCTGTAGCAATTTTGATTTTGCGCATGATCCCCAGCGAAATCGATTCCGATTTCGCCGAAGCGAACCTTCGGTTCGGGGTCATGCGCTGGTCGGCCGCGCGCTTGTCATCTTCAACACACCCAGTGCCACGAAGCACAGCACCGTCACCGGGAAGATGATCCAGTTCAGCATCTCCCAGCCCCAGGCGTTGTAGACGGCGCCCGACATCAGCGATGCGAAAGCGACGGAGCCGAACAGGACGAAGTCGTGAAAACCCTGGACCTTGCCCTTTTCGGATGGCCGGTAGCTGTCGGCGACCATGGCAGTGGCGCCGATAAAGCCGAAATTCCAGCCGAGGCCGAGCAGGATCAGCGCTGTCCAGAACTGCCACAGTGCCAAGCCCGACAGCGCCACCACTGCGCAGCCGACGAGCAACACAAGTCCGGTTGCGACGATCCGTTCGGCGCCAAAGCGATAGATCAGCGAGCCGGTGAAGAAGCTCGGCGCGAACATCGCCATCACATGCCAGGAAATGCCGAGCGTGGCGTCGTCCGTCGACAGGCCGCAGCCGACCATGGCGAGCGGTGCGCCGGTCATGACGAAGCTCATCAGCGCGTAGCTGCCGACGGCACAAAACAGCGCCGCCACGAAGCGCGGCCTTGTGACGATCTCGGAGAGCGGCCGCGCATCGCTGTCGGCGATTTCCACCTTGCCGGCTGCCTTGGCCGGGATGCGCAGGAACGACAGGATGGCGGCGCCGACAGCTGCCAGCCCCAGGATCGACGCGAACGAGCCGGCAAACATCACCGGCGCAAACAATTCGCGGGTGAAGATGACGATCTGCGGCCCAAGGATGGCGGTGACGATGCCGCCGGCCAGTACGAAGGAGATGGCGCGCGCCTTGAATTCAGACGGAGCGTTGTCGGCGGCGGCGAAGCGGAATTGCTGGACGAAGGCACCGCCGATGCCGATCACCAGCAGGCCGAAGGCGAAGAGCCAAAAGCTGGCTTGAAACAGCGCCAGCGTGGCGATCAGACCACCGAGCGCAGTGACGATCGTGCCGGTCATGAAGCCGTCGCGCTGGCCGAGCCGGCTGATGATGGCGGCGGCCGGCAAGGCGCCGAGCGCCACGCCGACGTTGAAGCCGGTGATCGGTGCGGTCGCCAGCGACTTGTCGGAGCCGAGCAGATAATGTCCGGCCAACCCGCCCACGGAAATGGCGATGGGTGCGGCCGAACCGATAATCGCCTGCGAAGCGGCAAGGATGAGCGCGGTGCGGCGCGCTTCCCTGCCAGCCTCGGCGATAGCGACGGCCGTCATGAAGCGTCCTTGCCACGCCCTTCGCCGCGCACCCGGCGCGACACGCGATCGAGCACCGCGTTGACCAGCTTCGGCTCGTCTTCTTCGTAAAACGCCTTGGCTATGTCGACATATTCCGAAACGATGACAGCCACCGGCACGTCCTCTCGCTTCACCAGTTCGTAGACGCCGGCGCGCAATATGGCGCGCAGCGTCGAATCGAGCCTGGACAGCGGCCAGTCCTCGGTCAACGCCTGGCGGATGACCGGATCGATGGTTTTCTGGTTCTCGACGACGCCGGCGAGGATGGCGCGAAACCATTGTGCGTCCGCCTCGCGATAGAGCGCGCCGTCGACTTCCTTGCCGAGCCTGAATGCCTCATATTCGGCGGTGATTTCGAAGACGCCGCTGCCGGCCACATCCATCTGATAGAGCGCCTGCACTGCGGCCAGACGGGCAGCACCGCGCTTGTTGGCGAGGCGTGCTGCGGCCTGGCCGGGTGATGCGGGCCCGCTCACGATCGCTCTCCCAATTGTTGTTTGAGGGCAATCATAGTCAGCGCCGCACGCGCGGCAAAGCCGCCCTTGTCGCCTTCCGAGCGTTTGGCCCGCGTCCAGGCCTGTTCGTCATTTTCGGTGGTCAGGATGCCGTTGCCGATGCAGACCGCTTCCTGCACGGACAAGTCCATCAGGGCGCGGCTCGATTCATTGGCTACGATGTCGAAATGATAGGTGTCACCGCGCACGATGGTACCAAGGGCGACAAAACCGTCATAGCTCGGCCCGCCTTCGGCCGCGCTGTCAAGCGCGAAGGAAATCACCGCGGGAACCTCGAGCGAGCCCGGGACGGTGACGACATCGTATGTCGCGCCCGCTTCCTCGAGCGCGCTTGTCGCGCCTTCGAGCAGCGCATCGGCAAGATCGTCGTGGAAGCGTGCCTCGATGATAAGAAGGTGGGCCTTCTTCTTCGGGCGAATGAACGCTTTGCCGTGTTGGGATGTGCCAGCCATAGATGTCTCCGGGATCGCCGGTGACTTAGGCCGAAGCCGGTTTGATCGCAAGCAGAAGATTGGTGGAGATGCGGGAGGTCTGCCGAAACTATTTTATTTTCCGGCGCGGAGTCTGACGCCGATCCCTGGGATCAAGGCTCAAAGCCCAAGCCTGCACGACATGGTGGTCAATCACATTACCGGCGTCAACATCGGCTAACGCTTCGCGCGTCAGTTGCTCTTCCTGTCTGGAAGTCCTTCTGCCCTCAATCATCAAAGCCCCACTTTCTCGGCCTCGGCCAAACGCGCCGCGTAGCGGGCCATGGTGTCGATCTCAAGGTTGACCCGGTCGCCGACCTGGCGTTCGCCCCAGGTGGTCACCGTCAGCGAGTGATGGATCAGAAGCACGTCGAAGCGCGTGCCCTCAACCTTGTTGACGGTGAGCGAGGTACCGTCGAGCGCGACCGAACCCTTGGGCGCGATAAATTTGGCCAGGTCGCGCGGCGCTTCCAGCGTGAAGCGCACAGCATCGCCCTCGTCCTTGCGTTCGATGATCTCGGCCGTGCCGTCGACATGGCCTGAAACGATGTGGCCACCAAGCTCGTCGCCGATCTTCAGCGCCCGCTCCAGATTGATCCTCGTGCCGGATTTCCAGCCCATGGCGGTTGTCAGCCTGAGCGCCTCTTCCCAGGCCTCGACCTCGAACCAGCGCGCATTGGCGCCGCTTTCCGGCAAGGCCGTCACCGTCAGGCAGACGCCGCCACAACAAATCGAAGCACCGATGGCGATGGTCTGCGGGTCATAGGCGGTGTCGATGCGCAGGCCGACGCCCTCTCTCAGCGGCTTCACCGCAGCGACGGTGCCGACATCGGTGACAATCCCGGTAAACATCAGATGTCCCTTATCCACTCCGCGTAGCTATCTTCGCCGAAACGCATGTCGCGCAATTTGCGAAATCCTGCCGGGATATGGTTGGCGTCGATGGGCGATACAATGCCGCTCCTGCCGATCGGCTCCTGCCCCTGGAACAGCACGATGCGGTCGACCAGCCCTTCGGCGAGGAAGGCCTTGGCCACCTTGGCGCCGCCCTCGACCAGCACGCTCGCCATCCCAAGCGCCGCCAGATCCTCGAGCAGTTCCGGCAACGCTATATCGCCTTCATACGTCTCGGTGCCGATGAAGCGCACGCCGGCGCGTTCCAGCGCGGCCCGCCGGTATGGGTCGGCTTCGGCGCAGGCGGCGACATAGAGCGGAACCCGGTCGACGCCGGCGACCAGCTTCGACGTGTCCGGCAGCCTGATCTGGCGGTCGAGCACGATGCGCGCCGGCGAACGGTTTTCCAGCCCCGGCAACCGCACCGTCAGCGCCGGATCGTCCTCCAGCGCCGTGCCGATGCCGATCAATATGCCGTCGGCTTCGGCCCGCATCAGATAGACTTCGCGCCGGGCGATGTCGCCGGTGATCGAGACTTGCCCCTCGCCTTCCATGCCGATCTTGCCGTCGCTGGAAAGCGCAAGTTTCAGGATCACTTCCGGACGTTTTTTCAGAGATCGAATGAGATAGCCGGCCATCTGCTCGGCGGCTTCTGCCGCGAGCACCCTTTCGACAACCTCGACACCGGCGGCACGCAGGATCGCATAGCCCTTGCCGGACACGCGTGGATCGGGGTCGCTCACAGCCCCAACCACCCGCGTGACGCCGGCATTGAGCAGTGCATTGGCGCAAGGCGGCGTGCGGCCATGGTGGGCGCAGGGCTCCAGTGTGACATAGGCGGTGGCGCCGCGTGCGAGCTCGCCGGCCTCGGCCAGCGCCTCGGTCTCAGCATGCGGCCGGCCGCCGACAGCGGTGACACCGGTGCCGACGATCACCGGTCCGGTGCCGTCGTCACGCACGATCAGCGTGCCGACGGAAGGGTTGGTCCCGGTCCGCCCGGCATTTTTGCGCGACAGCCTGAGTGCTGCCGCCATGAAGCGGCGATCAAGAACCTCTTGTTCGGCTTGGCTACGCCCGGGCCCTGCCATGCTCAGCCGGCGTCCTCTTCCTTGATCTCGTCACCTTTGAGCTCACCCAGCACGTCGTGAAAATCCTTGGCCTCGCGGAAATTGCGATAGACCGAGGCAAAGCGCACATAGGCGACGTCGTCGAGCGATTTCAGCGCCTCCATCACCAGGCGGCCGACCTCGCCCGAGGCGACCTCGGTCTCGCCCGAACTTTCGAGCTGGCGCACGATGCCGGTCACCGCGCGGTCGATGCGCTCGGGATCGACATTGCGCTTGCGCACCGCGATCTCGACCGAGCGCAGCAGCTTGTCGCGGTCGAACGGCACCTTGCGTCCGGACTTCTTTACCACCACGAGGTCGCGCAACTGCACACGCTCGAACGTGGTGAAGCGGCCGCCGCAATCGGGGCAGACGCGCCGCCTGCGGATCGCCGCGCCGTCTTCGGCGGGGCGCGAATCCTTCACCTGCGTATCTTCGGACTGGCAGTAGGGACAGCGCATGGACAGCCTTGTGTTCGCGATTCTCGTGGAGCGAAAGGCTTAGAGGTTTTTGCCGCGATGGCAAAGTATCGGGGTGGTCTCTCGCGTCTCAGAGATAGCGAGGCGCGAGGAAAATTGCCAGATCATACCATCGGCAACACCGGCCGATTACGGCGCGACGTCGACGGTTGGGAATCCACATGACACGCCGAGGCTGCGATAGGCCTTTGTGAAGCCGTCCATCGATACCGTCGCGACCGGTGTGTCGGCGAAGATCACATCGAGTGCGCTGGCGCGGCGCATGGCACGCAGCAGCGCCAGGCTGATCTCGGGCTTGTTTTTCAACATCCATTTTCCGCCGGCACCCGCCATGGCATCGACGGTCGCCTTGACCTTGCCGTTGCTGTCGCCGAACACCGCCGGAATGTTCTCGCCAGTCGGCAAGTCCTTGTTCTTCATGGCGATGACAAGGATTGGATAGCCATCGGGCGGCAGTGCATCACCATTCGAGATGGCGAGCGTGAGGGTGCCGCTGGCACCGCTCGCGTCGAGAAAGGCGGTCGAGGCGACACAGGTCCTGCGCAGATCCTCACTGGTATCGATCTCGTCCACAGTGGTGGACCACTTGCCGAAGGTTTCGGTCTTCGGTGCGGCTGGGGTGGGCGCAGACTGTGCCAAAGCGGACAGCGGCAAGGTGGTCAGTGTCGCCAACACGCCAAGCGCGGCAAAGCCAGCGACACGGAAAATCTGCATCATCATCAAGGCTCCTGTCCGGACTCCGTCCCCACTGAAACAGTGCTTTTCGTCCGGCTGATAAGGGACGACACTTTGCGTGAGCTCAACCGAGATAGGGATAGAGCGGAAAACGATCCGTCAGCGCGGCCACCTTCGCCTTCACCGCTGCCTCGACGGCTGCATTGCCCTCGTCGGAATTCGCGGCCTTGAGCCCGTCCAGCACCTCGGCGATCAGCTTGCCGATCTCGCGGAACTCGGCCTGGCCGAAACCGCGCGTGGTGCCGGCCGGCGTGCCGAGCCGCACGCCCGAGGTGACGAACGGCTTTTCGGGATCGAAAGGGATGCCGTTCTTGTTGCAGGTGATGTTGGCGCGGCCAAGCGCTGCCTCGGCGCGTTTGCCGGTGGCGTTCTTCGGGCGCAGGTCGACCAGCATCAGATGGTTGTCGGTGCCGCCGGAGACGATGTCGAGACCGGTTTCCTTTAGGCTGGAGGCAAGCGCCTTGGCATTGGCGGCAACGCTCTCGGCGTAGAGTTTGAAGCTTGGCTTCAGCGCTTCGCCGAAGGCCACCGCCTTGGCGGCGATGACATGCATCAGCGGGCCACCCTGCAGGCCCGGAAACACGGCCGAATTCATCTTCTTGGCGATATCCTCGTCGTTGCACAGGATCATGCCGCCACGCGGGCCGCGCAGCGACTTGTGCGTGGTGGTGGTCACCACATGGGCATAGGGCAGCGGCGACGGATGCACGCCACCGGCGACCAGGCCGGCAATATGGGCCATGTCGACCATCAGATAGGCGCCGATCGAGTCGGCGATCTCGCGAAAGCGCTTCCAGTCCCAGACGCGCGAATAGGCGGTGCCGCCGGCCAGGATCAGCTTCGGCTTGGTCTCGTGGGCGGTCTTCTCGATCGCATCCATGTCGAGCAGATGATCGTCCCTGCGCACGCCGTAGGAAACGACCTTGAACCATTTGCCGCTCATATTGACCGGCGAGCCATGGGTCAGATGCCCGCCCGAGTTCAGGTCGAGACCCATGAAGGTATCACCGGGCTGCAGCAGCGCCAGGAACACCGCCTGGTTCATCTGGCTGCCGGAATTCGGTTGGACGTTGGCGAAGTTACAGCCGAACAGCTTTTTCGCACGCTCGATGGCTAGTTCCTCGGCCACGTCGACGAACTGGCAGCCGCCATAGTAGCGCTTGCCCGGATAGCCCTCGGCGTATTTGTTGGTCATGATCGACCCCTGCGCTTCCAGCACGGCGCGGGAGACAATGTTTTCCGATGCGATCAGCTCGATCTCGTGGCGCTGGCGGCCGAGTTCGTTGCGGATCGCGCCGAAAATCTCCGGGTCGGCATCGGCAAGCGTGGTTTCGAAGAAGGATTCGAATTTGTTCGACGCTGCCGCTGCTGTTGCCATGCTTGAGATCCTTGTCGTCCGGGGGGTCTGCCGCGCCATTAACACAGTTGATTTCGCCCCGCCACGTTTGCGGCGCGAAATTTGCTGGTCGGATTGCGGCAGCCAGGCCAAAGAGCCACCTATTTTCTTGCCTGCCGGCCGTTCAGCAACGCCTCGGTGAGCGTGATCTCGGTCAGCAGCGCCTGCTTCGTATGGTCGTTGATCTGACGGCTGCGAAACATGGCGAGCACGGCCGCGCGCTCCGCCTCGATGCCGGCGAGTCTCATTTCGAGCTCCAGCCGTCCGGCTTCACGGGCCTTAGCGCGTGCCTCATCGGCCTCGTCGGAGGCGGCGATGCGGCGGCGGTAGCCGGCGACAATGTTGTCGGCCGCGGCAAGCCTGATACCAGGCACCTCGCCTTCGTCCCCGTCTTCGGCTCTGGCGATGCTCTCGATTCGGGCGATGGCCGCCTTGGCCGCGCCGACACGTGCCAGGCGTTCCTCGGCAGCGCCGGCATCTTCGCCCGGCTCGACAAGTCCACGCGCTATCCGGGGCAGCGCTAGGCTGGCGATGGCCAGCGAGCTGATGATGACGCCGGCGGCCAGGAAGATCACCTTGTCGCGCGCCGGAAAGGGCGAGCCATCTGGCATGGCGAGTGGCAGCGACAGGATGCCGGCCAGCGTTATCGCGCCACGCACCCCAGCCACCGAGCCGGCGAGCCGGATACGTAGCCCGAACGGCTCGGCCTTGCGCTTGCGCAATCGCGCTACGGCGCGGGCCGCGATATCGCCAATCCAGATCCAGACAAAGCGCAGCGCGATCAGGCACAGCGTCAGCGCCAACACCGTCAGGATCGGCTGGATGACCGGATAGCGGCCGCTGAGCTCAGGCGGCACGTTGCCGATGATGTCGGGAAGCTGCAGGCCGAGCAGAATGAAGAGAGCGCCGTTGAAAACGAAGGACAGCGTCGTCCACAGCGACATCGTCTGGATGCGAGCCGAAACGCCGAGGAAACGGAAAATCCCGGACCCGCCGGTCAGCACGCCTGCGGTGACCGCTGCCAGAATGCCCGAAGCCCCGAAATGCTCCGCGCCGAGATAGGCGACGAAGGGCAGCAGGATCATGACAAGGACCTGCGCCTCGGCCGGCACGCCGCCGATGCGGCTCAGCAATTGCAGCGCCTTGGCGGCAACGAACAATGCCACCACGCCGGCCAGGATGCCGACTGCCACGGCGTAGAGGAAAGTCAGAGATGCCGCGGCGAAGGAAAAGCTGCCGGTCAACACCGCCGCCACCGCGAAGCGGAACATGACCAGCCCCGACGCATCGTTGAGCAGCGACTCGCCCTCCAGAATGTGCATCAGCCGCGCCGGAACCACATTCTTGTCGACGATCGAGGACACGGCCACCGCGTCAGTCGGCGACAGCACCGCGGCAAGCGCAAAAGCGACGACGAGGGGAACGCTCGGCACCAGCCAGTGCAAGGCGTAGCCGAAGCTGCCAATGGTGAAGAAGACCAGCCCGATGGCAAGATCCAGTATCGGCCCGCGCAGCGCCACCAGTTCGCGCTTCGGCGCGCTATAGGCATCGCTGAACAGCAGCGGCGGAATGAACACCAGCAGGAAAAGCTCGGGATCGATTTCGACATGGATGCCGCGCATCGGCCAGGCGAGTGCGGCACCTATGGCAATCTGCAGCACCGGCAACGGCACCCGTACCAGCCGGACCAGCGCGCCGGAAACGGCGACGAAGACGAGCACGACCAGGATGAAGATGGCGACTTGCATGGCTCTGTACCGAACGGCGCTTTCCGGACCCGGCGCGAAGCGCGCCCTCCAGCCGGATACAAAAAGGCCGCCCTCACCGGCGGCCTTTCAGCAAGAAGATCAGTCGCTTAGAGCGCAGAGGTGATTTGCAGCTCGTTGGCTCCGTCGAGCCCGTAGATGTCGTCGCGGAACTGCACGACGCCAGGCCCCGTCGACCAGGCCGAGATGTAAAGGAAATAGACCGGCACCGGATTGGTGACCTGCACCGGGATGTTCTCGCCGCTCTTGATCGCCGACTCGAAATACTGGCGGTTCCAGCCCGGCGTGTCGCGCAGGATCCAGGTGACGAGGTCGCGCACGTTCTGGACGCGCACGCAGCCCGAGGAATCGAAGCGCATCATCTTGCCGAACAGGCTCTGCTGCGGCGTGTCGTGCATGTAGACGCCGTCCGGGCTCGGGAAATTGATCTTGACCGAGGCCATTGCGTTGTCGGCGCCCGGGTCCTGACGGAAGCGGTATTTCTCCGCGTCGTCGGTCGACCAGTCGACGGTGAGCGGATCGACCTCGCTGCCATCCGGTGCGAACAGGCGGATCTTGCTGTCCTTGAGGTAGTTGGGGTCCTTCCGCATCAGCGGAATGATATCCTTGCGCACGATCGATACCGGCGCGTTCCAGTAGGGATTGACGATGATCTCGTTGATCTTGGAATCGACGATCGGCGTCTGGCGGTCGATCTTGCCGACAACGGCGGTGTGGCGCAGCACGACGCGGTCGTTCTCGACCGCCTCGATCTGGGCGCCCGGGATGTCGACCAACACATAACGGTTGCCCAGCGTGCCGGCGCGTTCGTTCAGCCGCTGCAAATTGGTCTGCAGCTGGCCAAGCCGGACCTGCGCCGAAACATTCATCGCCGCATAGGTATATTGGCCCAGGGTCCCGTCGGAAGGCAGGCCATGGCGCGCCTGGAAGCGCTTGACCGCCGCATCGACATAGGAATCGAAGGCCTCTGACAGGCCGGCGCTCTGCGCCAGGTCGCCCGAAATCATCAAGCGCCTGCGCAATGGCACCACGTCGGGGTCGACAACACCGAGCTGCAATTTCTTGGTATCCGGGACCGGCTCCCAGCCGCCCTGCGCGACAATGTTCTGATACTGCGCTATCGCCTGCTCGGTGTACGCAACGGTCTGCAGGCTGACGATCGGCAGCGTCGAGGCCACCTTGCCGCCCTGGCTGGCGCGGGCGTCGAACTGGTCGTTCCAGTTGCCGCGGCCTGAGGATTTCAGGATATCCGCGATCACGTCCTGCGCGCTGGCACCACCGGCAAGCATCGTCGCGGCCAACGCGGAGGCTCCGGAAAGGAAGAAACGGCGACTGGTTCTCATGTACGCTCCAGACATTCCTGTAACAATTTCACCGGGCGATGCCGCCCGCACTCTAGGGTTGGCATTGTTAACAATTCGCCAACCATGACCCCTATCACTTCGTGAGAGCGCGCCGGGGGCGACGCGCGTTCAGGGAGACGCCGGTTTTCGCCGCAACATCACCCGCATCCTCGCTTTCACCGGGAATATGGCGGCAACGTGGCCCTGACCGTGATTTGGATCGGCCGGTATCACGAAACGGAAAGACCGATGCTTTTCGGCACCGGTCCTTGATTGGCTGTCCCCGACCGCGCTTCTATGGGGCGGCTCCCGATCTCGATGCGGCGCCTTACATCCGATACGCAATCGTGTCGTTCCAGAACCGATCCAGCCGCTGCAGGGCGCGGTTCATCTGCTTAAATTCTTCCGTGTTGATGCCGCCGACCTGCTCGATCGAGCCGACATGGCGCTCATAGAGGCCGCCGACAACTTCCGCCACCTCACTGCCCTTCGGCGTCAGCGAGACCCGCACCGAACGACGGTCGATGCGCGAGCGCTGGTGGTTGATGAAGCCGAGATCAACCAGCTTCTTCAGATTGTAGGAGACGTTCGAGCCGAGATAGTAGCCGCGCGAGCGCAGTTCGCCGGCGGTCAGTTCCGAATTGCCGATGTTGAAGAGCAGCAGCGCCTGGATGGCGTTGATGTCGGAACGGCCGTTGCGGTCGAATTCGTCCTTAATCACGTCAAGCAGACGGCGGTGCAGCCGCTCCACCAGCTGCAGCGATTCCATGTACAGCGAACGGATTGCCTCGCGGCGGTCATCGGATACGTTGGCGGTCTTCGCCGCCGGACGGGAATTGATCATTGTCTTTGCCTCTCGTTTGTCGCCTGGTGATTTTTTTGTTTTTCACCTTGATCGCGACACTATCGAATACTCATAAAATTCGACTTAAACGCTAGGGCTAACAAGAGCTTACCGGTAAGAGGTTTCGAAAGAGGCTTAACGAAGGGTCACCCGAACAAGGATGATTAACCTAAAGATTTAGCCAATGGTTCCGGGCGAAATTTGCGCGTCCAATGGGACGCGCGGCGCTATTCTTGTTGAGTATCGGTCCGATGCTCTATTGCCGGCTCTGGCGCTTCTGCATCCAGATCACCACGCGAAAGACGATGTAGAGCAGCGCCACCGCCGCATGCGAGGCGAGGATCAGCGGCCGGTGGCCGAAGAGCTCGGGAAAGCCGGCATACATGACGATCTCGGTCGCCGCGCAGATGAACCAGATCACCGGCCCCCAGGAGGCCAGCATCCACAGACCGGCGGCGGCGAAGGGGAAGAAGACGGCGAGCGTCACCGCCGCCACCTGCCAATGCACCGGCATCAGGTCGAAGCGCCACAACGAGCCGGGATAGAAGCCGATCAGCCGGATCCAGTACAAAATCCCGAACCACAGGCAGTAGCCCGATATGACGCGCTGGAACCAGGCGAAGATGACCTCGACCGTCGAGGGCTGGAGCACGACGCGTCTCGACGTGACGTCGCTCACAGCTCGAGTTCCCGTTCGCCAAGCGGAGCAAAATAGGCATCGACCTCGGCAGCACTGACGCCGTCGATGCCTGCCGGCCGCCATTGCGGCGTCGAGCCCTTGTCGATGATGGCAGCGCGGATGCCTTCGTAGAAATCGTGGCCGGCAAGCATGCGGTTGAGGATGCGGAATTCCATCCGCATGCACTGGTCGATCGATAGCGTCAGCCCGGCGTTGATCTCGCGCCAGGCGACATGCAGACTGGTCGGCGAGCGGGTACGGATCGTCGCCAGCGTCTTTGTCGCGAACGCATCGGCGGGTGCGGCGCGCTCCAGGCTGCCGATGACGTCACCCAGCGACGTTTGCGCGAAATGCCGGGCGATCGCTTCCAGCGTCCGACTGTCAGTCTCGCGGCGGGCCGGGACGGAAAAGCCGCGCAGCGCCGATTCCGGGTCGCCGGTCGCGACCAGCCGGTCGAGAAAACCGGCCTGGTCCTGCGCCTTGATCGTATGCGTCGCCAGGCCCGACCACAAAGCGTCGCCATAGCGGATGCGGTTTCCGGTCAGGGCCAGATACATGCCGAAACTGCCGCCAAGGTTCGGCAGGAGATGACTGGCGCCGACATCCGGGAAAAAGCCGATGCCGACTTCCGGCATGGCGAATTGGGCGTTTTCGGTCAGCACCCGATGCGAACCGTGGAACGAGATGCCGACGCCGCCGCCCATGACGATGCCGTCGATCAGGGCGACATAGGGTTTTTTGAACCGCGCGATGCGGGCGTTCAGCCGGTATTCGTCGGCGAAGAAATCGACCGGCGGCTTTCCCGCCCCGCCGGCCTCGTAGATGTGGAGGATGTCGCCGCCGGCCGAAAACGCCCTACCCTCGGCCTTGACGACGACGACGTCGACGCCGTCGTCCCGCTCCCAGGCGCGCAGCGCCTTGTCGAGCGCCTTGACCATGCGGTGGGTGACGGCATTGAGCGCTTGCGGTCGCGTCAGCGTGACGATGCGGGCCCTGTCCAATCGTTCGAAGCGGATCTCGTCGCTGCCGCCAAAATCCATCGCCTGACATTCCCTCCCTGCGCCGCCGGGACTGAAGTGCTAAAGCGTGGCGCATGGGTGCGTCAATGCCAAGGTCAATCCTGTCCTGCAACGGTCAGCCGGATTTGGTATACCGATATCCAGGTAATGCCAGCCTGGCACAATCGTGCCGCATTGGTCAGCGGCGGAAGCTCGTGGTAAAAGCTGCCGATCTGGAGTTTTGGCGATGAACAAATTCACCCCAGCAAAGCCTGCCGGCGCGCGCAGCGTCGACGAGATCACCGGCAGCCACCGTTTGCGCCGCATGCGCAAGGCCGACTGGTCGCGCCGCCTCGTCCAGGAGAACCGGCTCTCCGTCGACGACCTGATCTGGCCGATCTTCGTCGTCGATGGGAAGAACATCCGCGAACCGATCGCCGCCATGCCCGGCGTCTTCCGCCTGTCGCTCGACCTTGCCGTCAAGGAGGCCGAGCGCGCGGCAAAGCTCGGCATTCCGGCGATTGCCACCTTCCCGAATGTCGAGCTAGGCCTGCGCGACCAGACCGGCTCGCATATCCTCGATCCGGAAAACGTCATCAATCGCGCCACGCGCGCCATCAAACACGCGGTGCCGGAGATCGGCATCATCACCGATGCCGCGCTCGACCCCTTCACCTCGCACGGCCATGACGGCATTTTGCGCGACGGCATCATTGTCAACGACGAGACGGTGGAACAGGTGACCGCGGCTGCCGTCATCCAGGCGGCGGCAGGCGCCGACATCATCGCGCCTTCCGACATGATGGACGGCCGCATCGGCGCCATTCGCGACGCACTCGACGCCAACGGCTTTTCCGATGTGGCGATCATGTCTTATGCAACGAAGTTCGCCTCCGCCTTCTACGGCCCCTACCGCGAGGCGGTCGGCACCGCCGGTCTGCTCAAGGGCGACAAGAAGACCTACTATCTCGACCACGCCAATTCCGACGAGGCCGTGCGCGAGGCCGAGCAGGACCTCGCCGAGGGCGCCGACATGCTGATGGTCAAGCCCGGCCTGCCCTATCTCGACATCGTCCGCAGACTGAAGGACGAATTCCGGATGCCGACCTTCGCCTATCAGGTGTCGGGCGAATATTCGATGATCAAGGCGGCCGCTGCCAATGGCTGGATCGACGGCGACAAGGCGATGTTGGAATCGCTGCTAGCCTTCAAGCGCGCCGGCTGCGACGGCATCCTCACCTATTTCGCGCCCGAAGTGGCGGCGATGCTGAAGGGGTAGCATCCCCTTAGCCGAACATTGGTTCGCGGCGCGAACAATAGCCGGCGATCCGCTTCGACATACAGGACAATTTCAGTTTCCGGCCGGTGAAACGCAGCGAGAGTCGCCTGGCCCTTCGCTCTCGCCTTGCCGTGTTCCAGAAAACAGCTTGCAATTCGCAATCAGTTAAGCTACCCAATAACTGATTGCAAAACGCAACTGGTTATCGAGGAGGCTCTCATGTCCAAACTTCGCGTCAACGCTTTCACCCTGTCGCTCGACGGGTTCGGCGCCGGTCCTGACCAGGATCTCAGCAATCCTCTCGGTGTCGGCGGAGAAGATCTGCACAAATGGATGGTCGGCACCCGCACATTTCGTGAGATGGTCGGCAAGGAGGGCGGCACCATGGATACCGACGAGGCGTTCACCGTGCGCAGCTTCGAAAATGTCGGCGCCTGGATCCTGGGCCGCAACATGTTCGGCCCGATCCGCGGCGAATGGCCGGACGAGAACTGGAAAGGCTGGTGGGGCGACAATCCACCTTACCACGTACCGGTCTTCGTGCTGACCCACCATCCACGCGACCCTATTGTAATGGAAGGCGGCACGACCTTCTATTTCGTCACCGACGGCATCCACTCGGCGCTGGAACAGGCGAAGGCGGCGGCCGGCGGCAAGGATGTTCGGGTCGGCGGCGGCGTCGCCACCATCCGTCAATATCTGCAGGAGAAGCTGATCGACGAGATGCACCTTGCGGTGTCGCCGCTGCTGCTCGGCAAGGGTGAGAACCTTTTTGCCGGCCTCGACATGCTCAAGCTCGGCTATCAGTGCACCGAACAGGCGGTGACGCCGCTTGCCACGCACGTCATCATCAAGCGGGCTTAGCGGCACTTCTGCAACGTTGGTGATTGGCGAAAGCCCATTTCTCCCCGTCACTATACCGGGAGAAATGCCCGGCAATGCAATGAGGGGCGGCTCCCGATATACTGACGGGGAGAAGGGAACCCTGCCTCAATACTTCTCGGGTACATACAGCTCGCGCGGCAGCACCTGGCGCTCGTATTCGGGATTGAAGACGCGGTCGGGCAGCGTGATCTCTTCGTGCGGCACTTCTTCATAAGGCATCTGCTTGAGGAGATGATCGATGCAGTTCAGCCGCGCCCGCTTCTTGTCGTTGCCTTCGACGATGAACCAGGGGGCTTCGGGAATGTTGGTGCGGGCGAACGTCTCTTCCTTGGCCTTGGTGTACTGCTCCCAGCGCACGCGCGACTGCAGGTCCATCGGCGACAGCTTCCACTGCTTCATCGGATCATGGATGCGCATCTGGAAACGCATCTGCTGCTCCTCGTCGGTGATGGAGAACCAGTATTTGACCAGCGTGATGCCGGAGCGGACGAGCATGCGCTCGAACTCCGGCACGTCGCGAAAAAACTCCTCGACCTGATCCGGTTTGGCAAATCCCATCACCCTTTCGACGCCGGAGCGGTTGTACCAGGAGCGGTCGAACAGCACGATCTCGCCGCCTGCCGGCAGATGCGGGACGTAGCGCTGGAAATACCATTGCGACTTTTCGCGTTCGGTCGGCGCCGGCAAGGCTACGACGCGACAGATGCGCGGATTGAGCCGCTGGGTGATGCGCTTGATGACGCCGCCCTTGCCGGCCGAATCGCGGCCCTCGAAAATCACGACCAGCTTTTTCTTGTGATATGCCACCCAGGACTGCAGCTTGATCAATTCGGATTGCAGCGTGATCAGGTCGCGAAAATATTGCTGGCGATCCATCGAGGGCGGATGCGCTTTCTTGTAGATCTTGGCGATCTCCAGCGACAGCGCCGGTTCCGACATTTCCAGCTCGTAATCTTCGTCAAGTGTGTCGGCGAGCTCCGCCTCCAGCCAGTCCTTGGCAGGAGAATTCTGTTTTGCTTCGGTCATTTATGCTGCTCCGCGTGCGAGCCCCTGTCGGCGTCCGGCGTGCCGGCCAAGATCGAACACCTTGAGCCGACTTGCATACAGGCCGGCCAATGACGGTTTTATTGCAGCCGGCCTGTGTGCCGGTCGCGCAAATCCGTGAGATATGATCGATCAGCCTCCATGGCATGCACGACAAGCGGCTCGAATTGTCCTACAAATGCCAGGCTCCCCTCGGGCGGCCTTCGAAGCAGCCCTTCTCAACGCAATTGCGAGGATCTGACATGGAATACCGCACTCTCGGCCGTTCCGGGCTGAAGGTTTCGACGCTGACCATGGGCACCATGACCTTTGGCGGCGCCGGCGCATTTTCGGCGGTCGGCAAGACCGATCTCGACGAGGCGCGCCGGATGATCGACCTCTGCATCGATTCCGGCATCAATCTCATCGACACCGCCAATGTCTATTCGAACGGGCTTTCGGAAGAGATCATCGGCGAAGCGCTCGGCGGCAAACGCAAGGGCGATGTGCTGATCGCCTCCAAGGCGCGGATGCGGATCGGCACGGGCCCCAACGACGAAGGGCTGTCGCGCTACCATCTGATCCGCGAGTGCGAGAAGAGCCTGAAGCGCCTCAGGACCGACGTCATCGACATCTATTTCCTGCACGAATGGGACGGCACGACGCCGCTCGAGGAGACCGTCGCCGCGCTCGACACGCTCGTCAGCCAGGGCAAGGTCCGCTATGTCGGCTGTTCCAACTATTCCGGCTGGCAAGTGATGAAGGCGCTGGGGATCAGCGACCGCCAGCACCAGCCGCGCTTCGTCACCCAGCAGATCCACTACACGCTGGAAGCACGCGAAGCCGAATATGAACTGCTGCCGATCTCGGTCGACCAGGGGCTTGGCGTGTTGGTGTGGAGCCCGCTCGCCGGTGGACTGCTGTCCGGCAAATACCACCGCGACCAGGCCACCTCCCGCCAGCTCAGCGGCTGGACGGAACCGCCGATCCGTGATGGAGACCGGCTGTGGCGGATCGTCGATGTGCTTGCCTATATCGGCAAGAACCATGGCGTCTCGGCAGCGCAGGTGGCGCTTGCCTGGCTGCTAGGCCGGCCGGCCGTCAGCTCGCTGGTGATCGGCGGACGGACCGAAGCGCAGTTCAAGGACAATATCGCCGCTGCAAGCCTGGTGCTGACCAGCGATGAGCGCGCACGCCTGGACGCTGTGAGCCGCCCGCCCGTTCTGTATCCCTACTGGCACCAGCAATTCACGGCAAAGGACCGGTTTGGTCCGGCCGATCTGGTTCTTGACCGGGAAGATATCTGACAACGGTCCTGATCAGGTCGAAGGTCGCCGCGGGTTAGCCTGAGATAAAACGCCAGACCTCGGGATCAGGCTCGATCTGGCCGCTGAGCACGAAGTACTTGTAGAGCACGAGCAAGCAGATCGCCTGCTCGGCCCGTTCGTCGGCGAACTTGCGGCAATAGGCGTTGGCGGCGGCAACGATGCGCTCGGCCTCAGTCGGATGACGTTCGAGATATTGCACCCGCTCGGCAAGATCCGTGAAATCAGGTTCGAGCGGCACATAGTGAACATCGGCCATGAGTTCGCTTTCGGCGAACCATGTCTCATACGTCGGCGGCGGCATCAGGCACAGCGAATTCGAACTCATGATCCATTTTAGGTTGGTCGCCACATCGTTGCCTTCGAGCGAAATGATATAGCGACAGCGCCGCTGCTGATCGATGCTCAGATAAGATTTGCGATATTCCGGCGCTGCCGTCGGTTTGGGCGTGCCGACATCGCAAAAGGGCAGATCGCGCGCGGCCTCCAGAAGCAAGGTCCTTATCGGGTTGTTGAGCTCGCCGCGCCACACCGCAACCGGAAGCTTGTCCGCGAAGGCTACATCGTCGGCGGGCATGTGGAAGTGGCGGAACTTGTTGAGCTTGAACAGGACCCCGTTCCTGTTGTCGCCGGCGATCGGCCGATCCTTGACGATCGACGGCATCGCAGGCACTTCAATGACGTCGCCGAATTCGAGGTCGATGCGCAAATCGGGATCGAAGTAGCGGGCAAATTCCTTCAGATCGTAGTAATACATGCTCCGACCTCTCGGCAGCCGGCTGACCGGCACGGCGCCGGCGCTCGGCGCGAAAGGGTCCTGCAACCTATTGTAATAATTGAGACGCGCGCGGACCGATCCATCCGAAAGCCTGGCCTGATCGAGCAGCCCGGCGAGCCTGCGGCGGAACATCGCCTGCGGTGCAAAATCGCGTACGGCATTGCGCGCATAGTAGAATAGCTTCTGTGCGTTTCTTTGAAGGGTGGCCATCGGTCACTTGATAAAAAGTCGGCTTGTGATTTGCCCCCCGGCCCCTCCTACACCATTGTGCCAGCTATCTTGCAAGCCACAGAACCGTGTTCAGCTAGCCTGCCGGCTGTGTATGGAGCCGATCGCTCTTTGCGGTGTTGTGTTTGGAGCCCAATGCTCCTAGGCAGGGCTAAGAACCTTGGGATTGTGAAAGGAAGAGATATGGCGCGAGCACCGAATTACGGCCAGGAACGCAAGGAACGCGACCGGCAGAAGGCCGCCAAGAAGGCGGAAAAGCAGGTGGCCAAAGTGGCAGCCAAGGAACGTTCGAAACCCGAAGACGAGACCACGTCCGAGACCGAAACGGAAACGGCAGAGTAAAACGCATCCGGCCCGCGAGGCGGATCGGATTTGGCCTAGGAATCCCGCTGCGTCTTCAGGCCGGCGCCTTGTCGCTGACGAACACGTTCACCTCGCGCGCGGCGGCGATGAAGGCGCGCCTTGCGGTCATCGCCGGTTTGTCCCCGGCCAGCGCATCATGGCAGGCCTGCAGCGCTTCGCGATGCTTTGGACTGCGCTTGCCGGGCCAGCTGTTGAGGAGGTAGTCGGAAGCCTCGCGGACGGTACGCAAGAGCTGAGTGGTTCCTTCCGCGCCCGACTTGACGGTCACGGGTATTTCAAATCGGTTGTTTTCCATCGCCGCTCTTACGCCATCGGCGCTCGCGAAGCGAGGGCGAAAGTGGTTGCCTCCGCAATCACGCCGCGACGACGGCAAATCCCCTGGCGCGCAGGCCGCGCCGGTCATTGTGCAATGACATCACCAGCCGGTCGCGGCTGCCGACGATATGGGCCGAAAGCCGCCGTGCCGCCTCATCGGCATCGCCGGTCCGCACCGCTGCCAGAATGGTATGGTGCTCGGCCCAGGCACGGCCGAGTGCCGCCTCGTCGCGCACCTCCAGCCAACGGGCGCGTGACAGGCGCGTCATGGCATCGCGAACCGCCTTGAACAGGAACTCATTGCCGGACAGGCCTGCCAGCTCGATGTGAAAATCCATGCCGACGCGGTGCCATTCCTCGCGCGGGGTATTTTGGTCGCAGGAATCGAGCATCGCTTCGATAACATCAACGCCGCCTCTGTCACTCTGCGCACAAGTCAGCCTGAGTGCCGCGACCTCGACCGCCTCGCGGTAGACGGCGATCTGCTCGAGCTCGGCGAGATTGATCGGCGATACCGTCCAGCCGCGCCCGTCGCGGCAGACCAGACCTTCTGTTTCGAGCCGCAGCAATGCTGCCCTGACCGGCGTGCGCGAGGCGCCGAAGCGGCTTTCGATCCAGCGTTCTGTCAGCCGCTCGCCCGGACCGACCTCAAGGCCGAGGATCATCTCCCGAAGCTGTTTTTCGACATGCTGCATCTGCGACATGGTGTTCCGTTCTGGCTATTTGTTCTGGCTATCTGGTCGCTGCTCAGCGTTGAGAGCGCCGCATTGACAGCCGTCGAGCTTGCGTCCATGACGGGTACCAACTTGGTATCCCAAAACGGTATCTGCAGCAAGCCGCCGACAGACTTGCCGGACAGGACAGGACATGCCGCAAGACGCGACCCCTGCCACGCAAGGCGCCCACAACATCCACTGGCGCCGCAATCTCGCCGTGTGCTTTGCCGGCTCGTTCAGCACGCTTGTCGCGATGACGCTGCTGTTGCCCTTCCTGCCGCTTTACGTCGAGCAGTTGGGTGCCGAGGGGCACGCGGCGATCGTGCAGTGGTCCGGCATCGCCTATGGCGCGACGTTCTTCGCCGCCGCGCTGGTGGCGCCGCTGTGGGGACGGCTGGGCGACCGCCACGGCCGCAAGCTGATGCTGGTGCGTGCCAGTTTCGGCATGGCCGTCTGCATGTCGCTGACCGGCATGGTGGAGACTGTCTGGCAATTGGTGCTGCTGCGCCTGCTGATCGGTTTCGCCGGCGGCTATTCCTCGGGCTCGACCATTCTCGTCGCCATGCAGACGCCGAAGGACCGGTCAGGCTGGGCGCTTGGCGTGCTGTCGGCCGGCATCACCGCAGGCGCCCTCGTCGGCCCCCTGCTCGGCGGCGCGCTGCCGCCTTTGATCGGCATCCGCGCAACCTTCCTGCTCGCCGGCGGCGTCATTTTCCTGGCGTTCCTGGCAACGACTTTTCTCATCGAGGAGAACCCTCGCCCAGTAGCCGACAAATCAGCATCGACTGAGAAGCCGAAACGCGGCTGGTCGCAAATCTCGGACAAGCGCCCGGTCGTCGCCATGCTGGCGACCGGCACGCTGTTGAGCTTCGCCACAATGTCGATCGAGCCGATCATCACGGTCTACGTCCAACAGCTCATAGCGGATCAAAGCCGCGTCACGCTGATCTCGGGCGTCGTCATGTCGGCGGCAGCACTTGGCGCCATTCTGTCGGCCTCGCGTCTCGGAAAACTCGCCGACCGCGTCGGCCATTGGAACGTCATCATTGGGGCGCTTGCCGTCTCGGCGCTGCTGCTCATCCCGCAAGCCTTCGTCACGCAGGGCTGGCAGCTCGTCGGCCTGCGTTTCCTGATGGGGCTGGCGCTTGGCGGTCTTTTGCCCTGCATCACCAGCGTCATCCGCCACAATGTTCCGGACGGCGTCGGCGGCAATGTGCTCGGCCTATCGATCTCGGCGCAATATGTCGGACAGGTCGCCGGACCACTGCTCGGCGGCTTCGTCGGCGGTCATTTCGGCATGCGCGCGGTGTTTCTCGGCACATCCGTGCTGATGGCGGGCGGAGCTGCGTATAACTGGCTGGTCCAGTCGCGACGCGCGCGCGACATGCTGGTGCAGGCGGGCAAGTCGTGACACCGTTCGCGAGCTATCATTATTTGACGGAGACCACAGACATGAGCACGGCCGAGCAGCCAGCAAGCGGCAGTGGCCGCATTCTCATTTTCACCGGCGGCCTGTGCGGCGCGGCCGGCGTGGCACTCTCCGCCGCGGCCGCGCACCTGGGCGGCGCTTTCGTCGGCACGGCCGCGTCCTTCCTGCTCATGCATGCGCCGGTCTTTCTTGCCGTCGGCCACGTCGGCGCAAACCGGATCCTGCGAAGCGCAAGCCTTGTCCTTCTTGTCGGGCTTGTATTGTTCTGCAGTGATCTCCTCGCCCGTGACTTTCTCGGCTCGCGGCTTTTCCCGATGTCGGCGCCGATCGGCGGCACCCTGCTCATCGCCGGCTGGCTGGCGGTTGCAGCCTCGGCGCTCATGCGGCCGCGCTCCTGAGATGCGCTTGCGGGCAAACGGCCGGGGCCCGTTTCCGCCAAACGACGATCAGTCAGACGATGACCAATCCTGCCGGCGTTCGGGCCGGACCGGCAGGTCGCGATTGCGTGCAGCCGGCTTGGTCAGGCGGCGCCGCTCCGGCCTATCGATGGCCGGCGAGATGCCCCAATAGTTGTGATAGATGTCTTCGAACAGATGATTGATCGGATGCATGGCTGGGCTCCTTTTTCAACTTGAATCGATCCAATCGACACGCCCGAAAATGCCGTGCCGATCAGCTCCGCCTGCGCTCCACCAGAAAACGCAGATCGCGGATCCACGGGCCCGCCCTGCCGCGACGTGTCCGGGTCACCGCGTTCGAGGTTATGCTCCAGTCGTTGCGATAGATGTCTTCGAAAAGATAATTGACGGGATGCATGGCTGTCTCCTTCCTGAATCGAGCTAATTGACAGACGGCACTGGACTTGGATCGATTCAAAAATACACCCAACCGCACCGATGTCAAGCAAAAATTTGAATCGATCCAACGAAAGTGATAGACAGGAGTCTGGAGGCAAACAATGGCGTCATCCACCGAAAGCAATACAAGACCCATCCGGCTGGCCGACATCGCCAAGGCCGCCGGGGTTTCGCACGGCACCGCCTCCAACGTGTTCAGCCGCCCTGAGATCGTGCGCGAGGAGGTCCGCGAACGGGTCAAGGCGGCCGCCGAGGCGCTGGGTTATGCCGGGCCCGACCCCAAGGGCCGGCTGCTGCGCGCCGGCAAGGTCAACGCGATCGGCGTCGCCACGACCGAGCCCCTCGCCTATTTCTTCGACGACCCCTTTGCCCGCGCGATGATGGCCGGGATTTCCGAGGCATGTGACGCCACCGGCGCCGGCATCGCGCTGGTATCGGCCGGCAACCAGGAGAAGCTTGCCTGGAACATCCAGAGCGCCCTGGTCGACGGCTTCATTCTTTTCTGCATCGAGGGAGGTCCGCGCCTCGTCGAGCTAACACGCGAACGCAAGCTCCCCTTCGTTGCGCTCGAGCTCGGTTCCGAGGACGACACCGTCTCGGCGATCGGCGTCGACAATGTCGTCGGCGCCCGCATGGCGGCACGCCATCTGGCGGAGCTTGGTCATCGCCGCTTCGCCGTGCTGTCGCTTGCCCTCGCCGACGGTCGCACCGGTCTGGTCACACCAGAGCAGGTCCGCTCGGCGGTCTACACGGGAACACGCGACCGCTATGCAGGCTATTTCGAGGAGCTCTCCCGCTTCGGCGTGGATACAGCCAGCGTACCGGTCTTCGAGACCGAGAACGACGAGGCCAGCACCAGAGCGGGCCTCGAAACGGTATTCGCCTCGGCCGAGCCGCCCACCGCCATCCTGGCGATGTCGGACAGGATCGCCATGATCGCCATCGAGTGGCTGAAGGCACGTGGCCTCTCGGTTCCCGGTGACGTTTCCATCGTCGGCTTCGATGGCGTGCCGGACGCGGCGCTTTGCGATCCTGCGCTCACCACGATCGCCCAGCCGATCGCCGAGATCGGCCGCCGGGCGGCACGAACGATCCTTGATTTCGACGGCACGGTGCGGCGTGAGACGCTCGGCGTCGAGCTTGTCGTCAGGGCATCTTCCGGACCGCCGCCCAAAACAGCTTGAATCCGGACGCTTACGGATTGCTAGTCGCCATGGCCCCCACACCGAAGGGCGTATGGACAGGCGGCGCCTCGCTACGGACCGGCTTGCTCTTACCGGACTGTCCAATACCCGACAGCCATTCAAGATAATAAGCGAGCGCGAACTGCATGGCGATGCCGGCGGCGATAAGCAAACTGTCATAGGCAAACCCGCCCGGGTTGATCAGCTTCATCACCTGCGCCACCATAGCGATCACCGTGCCGGCGATGAAAACCGGCAGCGAACGTTTGCCCAATATGGCGAGCGGATGGTCGCGACTGGTCCGGAACAGGTTCGAGACAGAAGGAAAGGCCACAATCAGGTAGCTCACCGCCAGGATGTGGACCAGCCTCGGCAGCGACAGGAATGTCTTGTCGAAGCCGGTCAGCACCACGGGCAGGTTCAGCCACGATACGTGCCCCCATAGCGGGCTGTGCACCCAAATCAATGCCGCCGCGACATAGACCGCCGCCGTGCCGACCAGCCAACGGTTGACCGGAATGGTGCCGCCGCGCTTGATATGCAGCATACTCGCCAGGCCGATGTTGAAAAGGAACTGCCACGACAGCGGATTGAGGAACCAGAAGCCGGGCTCAGGATAATTCGGCGGCGCGATCTGATAGATCCCGGCAACCAGCCACAGAGCTCCCGATATCGCGAGCGCCGCCACGGGCCTGTAGCTGATGAACAGCAGGAAGGTTGGCGCCATCAGCAGCAGCACCGCATAGACCGGCAGGATGTTGTTGTAACCGAGCTGATGGCCAAGCGTGACGATGCCGATCAGCACTTGCTGCGGGTTCCTGATCAATGGTTCGATGTTGATCAGCGTCAGCATGTCCGGCCGCTTCTCGAACACCGCCGCCGCGCAGAAAATGGCCACCACCACCATCGTCGTGACGATGTGGGCGACATAGAGCACACCGGCGCGGCGCCACAATTTCAGTATCGCCATGAGCCGGTTTCCGGGCTGGAATTTTGAACCATAGGCGAGCGCAACGGACATGCCGGAGATCAGCACGAAGGCTTCCGCGGCATCCGAAAAGCCGAAATTCTTGTAGGTCAGGGTTTCGAAAACCGTGCCCGGGACATGGTCGACAAATATGATCAGCAGAGCGAGAGCGCGGAACACATCGATACGCGTATCGCGTTCCGAATTTGGCATGGTCATCGATAAAAGGCCTCAAAGCTGGTTGTTCATGCCGGCGATCGATGCGACCGCCCGACGCACCGTTTCGATTCCTCCCCGCAGGAGCATATCGCGAACAAACGGACGGAAATGCGCCCGGTCCAATCAACTTTGAAGGAGCCCGAAAATATTCCGTTTTGAAGCCGGCAAATGAACAAAAACGACGCGAAATCAAAAGGATGCAACTATGGCCGAAAAACCTCCGGAAGACGGCTTTTTGCGGCGCGACCTGCCGTTTTTCTATCGCCTCTACAGACCAGCAGAATCAACCGGCGAATGCCTTTTTCTTCTGCATGGATCCGGTGTCGACGAGACGACGCTGGTGGCGCTGGGGCAGAAAATCGCGCCGCACGCGTTGTTGGTGGCGGTGCGTGGCCGTATCGCTCAGGAGGACGGTTTCCGCTGGTTCAGACGGATCTCGCCCATACGCTTCGAACAGGGTAGCATCCGCAAAGAGGCGGACGCTTTCGCGGCCTTCATCACCGAGGTGGCGAAACGCCACGACCTCGTCCTTTCCCGGGCAATTTTTCTTGGCTATTCGAACGGCGCCAACCTGGTTTCAAGCGTGATGCTGCTGCATCCGCAGCTCATCGCCCGAGCAGCATTGCTGCGGCCCATGCCCGTGCTGGACGAGGTGCCGCCGGCGGATCTCCGCAAGGCACGGGTGGCAATCATATCCGGCGCCGCCGACCTGACCTATGGGCCCTTCGCACTCGCGCTGGTCGGACTGCTCGGCCGGCATGGTGCCGAGGTCGAGGCCCACACGATCGCCTCCGGCCATGAAATCGGCGATCGCGATGCTGAAATCGTCAGGCAATGGCTGGCCGGCCCCGCAACCACTATTGCGCAGGCAAATTGATGAGCCGAGATCTTACCCTCGCCCATCCGGTTCCAGGCATCCAGCCCGGCGATCTTGTAGGCTTCGGCCAGCGTCGGATAGTTGAAGGTGTTGTTGACGAAGAAATCGACGGTGCCATCGAGATTGATCACCGCCTGGACGATATGGATCAGTTCGGTCGCGCCCTCGCCGACGATAGCCGATGACCAGCATGTCGTAATCCATGTCGCCCCGTCCCTCGCCTGCACTTTGTTGCGCTGCAGCAAGCTAGCGCTATCGGCGCTGCAAATTCAACCGATTCCGGCTGTACCCGGTGCTGGTTCCCACCGCCTGCCGCGGAAACGCCGATCTTGATTCCGTCGCAAGACTTCACCATTTCAAAACCAGGCGGCCCGCACCCTATCCCGGGCCTGATTGCGAGGAAATCACATGAACGCGCGCGTTCTCGACGGCGAAATCATCACCTCCCGGCTCGATGATATCAGGGCCTATGACGGCGTGCGCACGCGGCGTGTCCTCGCCTTCGTCATCGACTATTGCATCGTCGCGCTGCTCACCATTCCGTTCGCGATCCTGGTATTCTTCCTTGGGATTCTGACACTCGGCCTCGGCTGGATGCTGTTTTCCGTCCTCGTGCCGGCCGTAGCCATCCTCTACATCTGGAATACGCTCGGCAGCGCCGACCAGGCCACGACAGGCATGAAGATGATGGGGATCCGGCTCGACCGTCTGGACGGCACCCGCATCGACGGGCTGACGGCGGTGGTGCATTCGGTGCTGTTCTGGGCCGGCAACGTCATCCTGACGCCGCTGGTCCTTCTGGTGTCGCTGTTTGCCGACCGCAAACGCACGTTGCACGACCTGCTGCTGGGCACAGTGGTCAGCCGCAGTGACCGCTAAGATCAGCTTTTCATCAGTCCCGCGAGCTTTTATGTGCAAAGTGACGGCTTCCGCTCCCCCACGCCTTCACAATCCTGTTGAATTTTTTGCCGTCCGCGCCAAAGGTATGATGATTCGCAGGAGTGTTTCCAAGGTTCGATGACGCACCATCCTACCCAGTCGCCGCAGTTCTTCCTGACCGCGCCGTCGCCGTGCCCATATCTTGAGGGCCAGTTCGAGCGCAAGGTGTTCACGCATCTGGTCGGCGACAAGGCACCGGAGATGAACGACCTATTGACGCAAGGCGGCTTCCGGCGATCGCAGAACATCGCCTACCGGCCGGCCTGCGAGACCTGCCGCGCCTGCGTTTCGGTACGCATCCTGGCCCAGGAATTCACTGCCAGCCGCAACATGAAGCGAGTGATACAGCACAATTCAGACCTCATCGGCGCCATGCACGATGCGCAACCATCCACCGAGCAGTATTCGCTGTTCCGCAGCTATCTCGATGCCCGCCATCGCCGCGGCGGCATGTCCGACATGACGGTGCTCGACTACGCCATGATGGTCGAGGACACCCATGTTGATACCAAGGTCATCGAATACCGGCGCCGCGGCCCCGACAGCTTCATCACCGGCAAGGGCCAGGGCGAGCTGATCGCGGTGGCGCTCACCGACAAGATGGCCGACGGCCTGTCGATGGTCTATTCCTATTTCAATCCGGACTTCGAGGACCGCTCGCTCGGCACCTTCATGATCCTCGACCACATCGCCCGCGCCAGGGCGATGGGCTTGCCCCATGTCTATCTCGGCTACTGGGTCAACGGCTCGCGCAAGATGAACTATAAGATGCGCTTCATGCCGCAGGAGCATCTCGGCCCGAAAGGCTGGGAACGCTACGACCACGAAGCGGTTTCGCGCTGATCCGCCCTTTCGCCAACCATCCTTAAAACTGTTTCAAGGAGGATGCCGCTGGTTTTCGGCCGCTTGGCTGGAACGACAGACGCTGGGCCAATTTTGCGCCTGCCTCCACATCATTGCGAGAATTGCCATGTCGTCCCACAACGATCACCAGAAGGGCCTTCTCATCACCGCCATCGGCGGGCTGACGCTGACCATCGACATTCCACTGATCCGGCTCGCCGACGGCGGCGCGTGGACGATCCTCCTGCTGCGCACCGGCACCACCTTGGTCGCGGCGCTGATCATTTGGGCCGTCTGGCGCTCGCTGAGCAGGAACGCGCCGCAGCTCATCCCCGGCTGGTCGGGGCTCGTTGTCGCGATATGCTATGGGCTGACCTCGGTCACCTTCGTCACCAGCATCTATTATACCACGACCGCCAATCTGGTCTTCATCCTGGCTTTCAACACCGTGTTCGCGGCACTGCTGTCCTGGCTGTTCCTGAAGGAGCGGCCACGACTGGTCACGGTGGCCGCGATGCTGGTCATGATTGTCGGCGTCGCGATCATCGTCGGCGATTCGATCGGCACCGGGCACCTGTTCGGCGATCTCATGGCGCTGTGCTCGGCTTTCTTCATCGCGCTGGCCATCACCATCTCGCGCGCCAGCGGCAAGGACATGGGGTTCACATCGCTGGTCGGCGTGATCCTGCCCCTGGCCGTCGCAGTGTTCATGGTCTCAGGCGAAGGCCTTCAGGTGAACGCGCCGTGGTGGATCATCTTCAATGGCGCCGTCATCATGCCGATCTCGTTCTTCTGCCTCGCCAACGGGCCGAAATATATTTCCGGACCGGAAGTGGCGATGTTCTATCTACTCGAAACCGTGCTGGCGCCGGTCTGGATGTGGATGATCTTTGCCGAGACGCCGTCGCGCAACAGCCTGATCGGCGGCGCGATCCTGATCGTCACGCTGGTCGCCCATTCGCTGTGGCAGCTGCATGAGGGGCGCAAGCGCCGCGCAAGCCTTGCGGTCAGTCACCCGGCCTGAGACTTCTTCTCGGCAACGATTTCGATTTGCGGCGGCGACCCTTCCAGCTCCGCCGGTGCTGCGGGGGCGAGTTCGTCGGCCAATTCAACCTCGCGCAGCCATTCGCGCCAGATCGCGACCAGCAACGCCATCAGCACCGGGCCGATGAACAGGCCGAGAAAGCCCATCGTCTTGACGCCGCCGATCAGGCCGAAAAAGGTCGGCAGGAACGGCAGCTTTATCGGGCCGCCGACCAGTTTCGGGCGCAATGTCTTGTCGACGATGAACAGTTCGACGCTCCCCCAGATGAACAGCGCCAACCCGGCCATCGGCGAGCCGCTGGCGGCGAGATAGATCGAAACAAGCGTGAAGGACAGCGGTGCGCCGCCGGGGATCAGCGCCATGATGCCGGTCAGGGCGCCGAGCGTCACCGGCGACGGCACGCCGGCCAGCCAGTAGGCCACGCCCAGCACCACTCCCTCGCCGATGGCGATAATGGTCATGCCGGTTACCGTCGAGGAAATCGTCGCCGGCACGACGCGTGAAATCCGCTCCCACCTGGTCGGCAGGATGCGTTCGCCGAGACGGTCGACCTGCCCGGCAAAATGCTCGCCGTCGCGATAGGCAAAGAACAGCGCGATCATCATGAACAGCAGCGCCAGCAGAAGGCCGAAGGCGCTGCCGCCGGCGGCCAGCACGCCGCGGTAGATGCTGCCGATGTTGGCGCCGCTGATCAGCTGGATCAGTTCGCCGATGCCGCCGGGATGGCCGAGATTGCGCGTCCACTGCTCGTTCAGCCAGTCGCCCACCACAGGCAGCGTGGCGATCCAGTGCGGCGTCACCGCGCCTTCGCGGTTGGTCTCGATCGCCCAGCCGACCCATTCGCGGACTTCGTTGCTGGCGTAGGCGCCGGCGAGCGCGATCGGCACCACCAGGAAAGTGAGGATGAACAGGATCGCCAATGTCGCGGCGATCGTGCGGTTGCCGCCGACAGCAGCCAGCAGCCGCCGATAGAGCGGCCAGCTGGCAAAGGCGATGACGAGAGCAGCCAGCACCGGGACCAGGAAACCATGAAAGAAATAGACCCCGGCGGCAACGATCAGCACCAGGAGCCAGCGCGCCGCCGACAGCGGCGGAATGACGGCGGATCTGACCGGCGTCGACAGGCCGAACAAGCGCTGCTGCCCTTCCGGTTTCTTAATCCTGGCTTCTTTCAAATGCCCATTTCTCCCAAAGGCGTGTGTCCCGCCTTATGTAGCGATGCTTATGTACCATCATAGTGCAGCAATCGTGACGACATTCCAAATGTTTGCATGGAGGCGCTAATCTCCCCCCTTGAGGGGGAGACGTCGCCGCAGGGCGACAGAGGGGTCGGGACGTTCAGACGCGACCTCTTATTGCGAACAGGGGAGGCTGGCGCTTCATGCGCGGGGACCCCCTCTGGCCTGCCGGCCATCTCCCCCCTCAAGGGGGAGATTACCTACCCAAACTTCCCCGCCCTCGGGAAGCCCTTCGGCACCATGCGTCCGGCCGAGGCTCGAGCACCGATCCACTCAATCAGCTCTTCGCGTGACTTGACGAAGGTGCGGTCGGCCGAATCCTGCCAGGAGAGACCGCCTGCGAGCGTGAAGGTCTTGAGGTCGAGGACGCCGCCATCCTTGTATTTCTGCAGGCGAACGCCCTTGCCGCGACCCATCTCAGGGATCTCGGCGAGCGGGAAGACCAGCATCTTGCGGTTCTCGCCGACGATGGCGAGATGGTCGCCGGCGACCGGCACACAGCGCTGGGCCTCGTCGGGCGCCTTGACGTTCATCACCTGCTTGCCCTTGCGGGTGTTGGCGACGACTTCCTCTTCCGGCACGATGAAGCCATTGCCGTCGTGAGACACCAGCAGCAGCTTGCGTTTGGGATCATGGACAAAGGCGGTGACGATGTCCTGGTCGTTGTCCATGTCGACAATGATGCGGATCGGTTCGCCATGGCCGCGCCCGCCCGGCAGCCGGTCGGCGCCGATCGTGTAGAACTTGCCGCCGGTGGTGAAGACCAGCACCTTGTCGGTGGTCTGAGCGTGGAAGGCGAGCTTGAGGCTGTCGCCCTCCTTGAAGGTCAGCAACGAATGATCGGTCAGGTGACCTTTCATCGCCCTGAGCCAGCCCTTTTCCGAAACGACCACGGTGACCGGCTCGCGCTCGATCATCGCATGGGCGATATCGGTCAGGTCATGTTCGGGCGCGTCGGCGAACTGGGTCCGGCGCTTACCGAGCTCGGTCTCCGGTCCGAATTTCTCGCGGATGCTGGAGACTTCCCACTTGATCGTCGACCACTGCCTGGCGTCGGACGCAAGCAGCGCCTCGATCTGCTTTTTCTCGATAGTGAGGCCGTCGAATTCCTTGCGGATCTCGAATTCCTCGAGCTTGCGCAGGGCCCTCAGCCGCATGTTGAGGATGGCTTCGGCCTGGTTGTCGGTGAGCGACCAGCGCGCCATCATCACTTGCTTGGGCTCGTCCTCCTCGCGGATGATCCTGATCACCTCGTCGATGTTGAGATAGGCGATCAGATAGCCGGCGAGGATCTCCAGCCGCCTTTCGATCTCGCCCAAGCGATGCCTGGAGCGGCGGATCAGCACCTCGCGGCGGTGCTCCAGCCATTCCTTGAGCACGCCTTTCAGCGACAGCACGTTGGGTATCTTGCCGCGCGACAGGACGTTCATGTTGAGCGGAAAGCGGCTTTCGAGCTCGGTCAGCTTGAACAGCGATTCCATCAGGATGCCGGGATCGACTGAACGGCTCTTCGGCACCAGCACGACGCGGACGTCTTCGGCGCTCTCGTCGCGGATGTCTTCGAGCAGCGGCAATTTGCGCGCCATCAGAAGCTCGGCGATCTTTTCGATTAGCCGCGCCTTCTGGACGCCGTAGGGGATTTCGGTGACGACGATGCTCCAGGTGCCCCTGCCCTGGTCCTCCTGGCCCCATTTCGCCCTGACGCGGAAACCACCGCGACCGGTTTCATAGGCTTCGAGGATCGAGGCGCGGCTATCGACGATGATGCCGCCGGTCGGAAAATCCGGACCTTGGAAGAAGTCCATCAACGCCGTCACCGGCGCATCGGGGTGCTCGATCAGATGCAGCGCGGCGTCGCAGAGCTCGGCGGCATTGTGCGGCGGGATCGAGGTCGCCATGCCCACGGCAATGCCGGACGAGCCGTTGGCGAGCAGGTTCGGGAAGGCGCCGGGCAGCACGACCGGCTCCTCGTCCTCCTCATTGTAGGTCGGCCGGTAGTCGACCGCATCCTCGGTGATGCCGGACAGCAGCTCGGTCGCGACATCGGTCATGCGCGCTTCGGTGTAGCGCATGGCGGCGGCGTTATCGCCGTCGATATTGCCGAAATTGCCCTGCCCGTCGACCAGGGGATAGCGCATCGAAAAATCCTGCGCCAGCCGCACCAGCGCGTCGTAGATCGACTGGTCGCCATGCGGATGAAACTTGCCCATCACCTCGCCGACGATGCGGGCGCATTTGGCGAACCCCTGGTCGGGGTTGAGCCTGAGCAGCCGCATGGCATGCATGATGCGGCGATGGACCGGTTTCAGCCCGTCGCGCACGTCCGGCAGCGCCCGGTGCATGATGGTCGACAGCGCATAGGCGAGATAGCGCTCTTCCAGCGCTTTCTTCAGATCGACCGGCTCGATGTTGTCGCCACCGCCATCGCCAGGCGGCAAAAGCCTTTTTCCCATGGGCTGGGACTAGCCGAGCGGGTGATTCGCGGCAAGAGGCGCTTGACTGCGCCTCCTTCCGCAACACGAACTGGACGCACTGCTGCGCCGACCAACATCAATCGGTTACATCCCGGCTCTATGGCAATGGATCGGATTTGCCTTTCGCCATGGTTTTCGACCATTGTGCGGGAGAACGCCTTTTTCCCGTCCAGTTCATCACGGAAGGGTGACGGCGCAACGAGTTGAAAAAACAATCTTCAGGACACTCTCAGGGGACTCGCGATGACGATCAGACGCTCGACACTCAACAAGCTTGCTTTTTCGACGTTTTTGCTGGCGCTGCCGCTGAACGCGGCCTTGGCGCAGGATGCGGCGGTCGCCGACCGGCTGAAGGCGGCTCTCGCCGCCCAGGGCGTCGACATCTCCTGGACCGGGGTGACGGGCGATGCCTCCAGCATGGTGTTGCAAGGCGTGGCCTTCAAACCGGCGGCCGAAAAGGAAGCGTTCAAGATCGGCGACGTCACACTCGAAGGCGTGACCGAAGCCAATGGCGGCTATGAAATCGAAACCGTCTCTACTACGGCGTTCCGGCACAGCGAGGACGGCGTCACGGTCGACCTCAGCCCATTCATCATCCACGACATCACGGTTCCGGCCGACGGCGCCACAGGCCCGCTGGGCTCAATGATGATGTATAAATCGGCCGAACTCGACAACATGACGGTCAAGGTTGCCGACAAGACCGCATTCTCGATGGACGGACTCGCCATCGAAATCACTCCACCGGCCGACGGCAAGGCGATGGAATTTTCCGGGACCACGGAAAAGTTCAATGCCGACCTGACGCTGGTCGAGGACCCGAAGTCCAAGGACGTGATCAACGCGCTCGGTTACCAGAACATCACCGGGAACCTTGCAATGAAGGGCAGCTGGCAGCCTGCGGACGGCAAGATGGAGCTGTCGAAATACGACATCTCCGTCGACAATGCCGGAACGCTCGGCATGACCTTCGGTCTCGGCGGCTACACGTTGGACGTCATCAAGTCGCTGCAGGAGATGCAGAAGAAGATAGCGGCTCAGCCCGAAGGCGCCGACAACTCGGCGCAAGGCATGGCCATGCTCGGCGTCCTGCAGCAGCTTTCATTCAACAGCGCTTCCATTCGCTTCGACGACGATTCGCTGACCAACAAGGTGCTGGACTACGTCGGCAAGCAGCAAGGCATGTCCGGCAAGGACATCGCCAACCAGGCCAAGGCGATCGTGCCTTTCGGCATGGCGCAGCTCAACAATCCCGAATTGACGGCGCAGGTGTCGGCGGCAGTCGGCAAATTTCTCGACGATCCGCAGAGCCTCGAGATCTTGGCCGAGCCGCCGGCGGCAGTGCCGTTCGCGCTGATCATGGCGGGCGCCATGTCCAACCCGCTCGACCTGCCGAAGACGCTTGGCGTGACGGTCAAGGCGAACGAAGACTGACCGGCACGTCTCTGGCCGGTTCTGCAAAATGCGCTTACATTGGAAGTGTCAGCGCCGCCCCTCATCCGCCCTGCCGGCACCTTCTCCCCGTATAGTGACGGGGAGAAGGGAAATGGCCGCGACCTTGGCGCCCATTTTGCAACGCAGGCAGCTGGCGAAACCATTCGTGACGGCGTCTTTCTCCCCGTCACTATACGGGGAGAAATGCCCGGCAGGGCAATGAGGGGCAGCGCAAACCGACAGCGTTTAGAATCGGTTGCTGGAGGTTTTTAAGCCTCTTTCTTGGTCACGGCGACGCGCAGCGATAGTTCGCGGAGCTGCTGCGGGCTGGCTTCCGACGGCGCGCTCATCAACAGGTCATAGGCCTGCTGGTTCATCGGGAACATCGTCACTTCGCGCAGGTTTTTGGCGCCGACCAGCAGCATGACGACGCGGTCGATGCCGGCCGCCATGCCGCCATGCGGCGGTGCGCCGTACTGGAAGGCGCGGTAGAGGCCGCCGAAGCGCTCCTCGACCGTCTCGCGGTCCAGCCCGACAGTCTCGAACGCCTTGACCATGGTTTCCGGCAGATGGTTGCGGATTCCGCCAGACGCGATCTCGAAACCATTGCAGACCATGTCATACTGGAACGCCTTGATCCCAAGCAGATCCTCGCCGTTGAGCGCGTCGATGCCGCCTTGCGGCATGGAAAACGGATTGTGGGCGAAATCGATCTTTTTCTCGTCCTCGTTCCATTCGAAGAAGGGAAAGTCGACGATCCAGCACAGTTCGAAGCGGTCGCGGTCGACAAGGTTCAGCTCCTCGCCGGCGCGAGTGCGCGCCGCGCCCGCGAACGAGACGAATTTCTTCGGGTCGCCGGCGACGAAGAAGGCGGCGTCGCCATCGGCAAGACCGAGTTGCTGGCGGATCGCCTCGGTGCGCTCCTCGCCGATGTTCTTGGCGAGCGGACCGGCGCCTTCGAGCTTCTCGCCCTCCTTTCGCCAGAAGATATAGCCGAGGCCCGGCTGGCCCTCGCCTTGCGCCCAGGAATTCATGCGGTCGCAGAAGGCGCGCGAACCGCCGGTCTTGGCCGGAATGGCCCAGACCTCGGCCTTCGGGTCGTTGGCGAGGATATTGGCGAACACCTTAAAGCCGGAATCGCGGAAATGATCAGAGACCGCCTGCATCTCGATCGGGTTGCGCAGGTCCGGCTTGTCGGTGCCGTATTTGCGCATGGCGACGTCATAGGCGATGCGCGGAAACTCCTGCGTCACCGGCTTGTCGGCGGCAAAGGTCTCGAACACACCGCGCATCACCGGCTCCATGGTCGCCAGCACGTCGTGTTGCTCGACGAAGCTCATTTCCACGTCGAGCTGGTAGAATTCGCCCGGCAGGCGGTCGGCGCGCGGATCCTCGTCGCGGAAGCACGGCGCGATCTGGAAGTAACGGTCGAAGCCTGAAACCATGATCAGTTGCTTGTATATCTGCGGCGCCTGCGGCAGCGCGTAGAAGGTGCCGGAATGGATGCGCGACGGCACCAGGAAGTCACGCGCCCCTTCAGGCGACGAAGCGGTCAAGATCGGCGTTGAGAATTCGGTGAAGCCGACCTCGCCCATGCGCTTGCGCATCTCGGCGATGATTTTCGTACGCGCCACGATGTTCTTGTGCAGCGTGTCGCGGCGCAGATCGAGGAAGCGATATTTGAGACGTATGTCCTCGGGATAATCCGGCTCGCCGAACACCGGCAGCGGCAGTTCCTTGGCCGCCGACAGCACTTCGATCTCGCGCGCGAAAACCTCGATCTCGCCGGTCGGCAGGTTGGCGTTCGCGGTCTCGGCCAGGCGCGCCTTGACCTCGCCGTCGACACGGATGACCCACTCGCCGCGCACCGTCTCCGCGATCTTGAAGGCCGGCGAATCCGGATCGGCGACGATCTGGGTCAGGCCATAGTGGTCGCGCAAATCGATGAAGAGCAGGCCGCCATGATCGCGCACGCGATGCACCCAGCCCGACAGGCGAACGGAAGAGCCGACGTCGCTCTTCCTCAACTGGGCACAGGTATGGCTGCGGTAACGATGCATTGTCATTGATAAGTCCGGATGTTGATTGCGGCCAAGGCATGATGGCCCGGCCCGAAAATTTGGGCGAAAAGCACATGAGAGGCCGCCTTTGTCAAGGCAGGCGGCGCACGGGCAGCATCTCTCGGTTTGAACTTCGGCTTGTAAACCCTGGCTGTGTGAAAACTCCACACCACAATCAAAGCGTAGAATTTGCTCCGCTTGATCGTGATCGGGGTGGTCAAGCCGTGTACAATGGCCATTACACGGACGGGAGGACTACCATGAGCATTCGCACATTGACTGTCCTGGTGACGCTGCTTGTCGGCACCTGCGCATTTGCACACGCTCAGACAAAGACGATGTCAATCGAGGTGTTTCCATTCGAATTGGAGGACAAGAGCGCTGGGGCGGGAATAATTCCGCCGGATGAACACGATAGGCGCTATCTGTCCGAGTCGGCACAAGTGGCGAAGGACATGCTCTCCCAGTCCGGACGTTTTACAGTGGTTGATGCGCCGGCGACAGATGAGCAGGCGGTTGCACCGCACGGATTGCGCAATTGCGGTGGCTGTGAAAGCAAAATCGCCAAAGAGCACGGCGCATCTCTTGCCTTGCTAGGCGTCGTAACGCGCGTCAACCGAACAGAACATACCATGTTCATTCGCATCCTCGACGCTGAAACCGGGAAACCTGTTTCGCAGGGCTTTACCGATCTTCGCATGGGTCCGAACTACGCGTGGCCCCGCTCCGTGAAATGGCTGATGACAAACAGAATTCTGCGGTAGGACGCCCACACCCCAGCGCCATCGGGAGCGCGAAAGATCGCCCCTCAGCTAAAAATCAAACCGAGAAACTGATTGTCGGCGCTGGTCTGCTAATCGCCGGAACTTGCCGCTGGCATTGGCGCGGGCGATGGTTCAAGAAGGATCAACGACAGGCCTTCCTTCATGTCCTCCATGCGCCCGCTGATCCCGCTCCTTATTGCCGCCGGCATCCTGCTCGGCGGCAACGGCCTGCAGAGCACCCTGATCGCGCTGCGCGGTGCGCAGGAGGGATTTTCGGCCTCGACCATCGGCCTGATGGGCACGTTCTATTTCGCCGGCTTCCTGCTCGGCTGCCTCGCCGTCACCCACATCATGAAGGCCGTCGGCCATGTCCGCGCCTTTTCCGCACTGGCGGCGATCGCTTCCGCCGGGACATTGCTTTTGGTGCTGGTCGTCGACCCGGTCATGTGGTGCGTGTTGCGCCTCGCCGGCGGCTTCTGCTTCGCCGGCCTGTTCACCATCATGGAAGCCTGGCTCAATTCCGGAGCCGCCAACAAGGATCGCGCGCGGGTGCTGGCCATCTACCGGATGGTCGACATCGGTTCGGTCACAGGCGCACAGTTCCTGATCCCGATCGTCGGCGCCGGCGGTTTCGCCATCTTCGCCGTCATGTCGATCATGATCACGCTCTCGCTGGTGCCGGTGTCGCTCGGCGACCGCTCCAACCCGACCCCGCCGGACGACGTCAAGCTAGACCTGGCCCGCGTCTGGCGGATTTCGCCGCTCGGCTGCTTCGGCTGCATTGCCGTCGGTGTCACCAACAGCGCCTTCCGCACATTGTCGCCGGTCTATGCCGAACAGATCGGCATGTCGGTCACCGACGTCGTCACCTTCGTCAGTGTCGGCATCTTCGGCGGCGCCATCATCCAGTATCCGCTCGGCTATCTGTCCGACCGCTGGGACCGGCGTTCCGTGCTGCTGATAACGACGTGCTGCGCGCTGCTCGCATCGCTGGCGCTGGTGTTCTGGGCGCGCAGCGACCCGTCCCTCAACTTTGTGATCGTCTTCATCTTCGGCTGCTTCGCCATGCCGCTCTACTCGCTATCGGCGGCGCATTCCAACGACCGCGCCGACAAGGGCGAGTTTGTGCTGATCAACGCGGCGCTGATGCTGTTCTATTCCTTCGGCGCCATTGGCGGGCCGTTCGCCGCCTCGACAGCGATGCAGTATTTCGGGCCAAGCGCGCTGTTCGTGTTCACCGCCACAGTCTACGCCATCTTTGTCGTCGTCATCCTGTACCGGATGCAGGTGCGATCGGGCGTGCCGGCCGGCCATCGCAGCCGTTTCATCGGCCTTTTGCGCACATCGACGGTGTTCGCCCGACTGGCCAAGCGCAACGATGATTCCGACGGGCCTGCGAAGCAATGATGACGGTCCCCGATGTCTTGAACCCGGGGCTGCCGCTTGACGAAAGCCCGCGCGGCTGAAATTGAAGGAGACCTCCTTTGCCAAAAGCGATTTGATGCACGTCATATCAACCCAAGAAGAGCTCGAAACCGCTGTTGCCGCGTTCGAAAAGTCGGATTTCGTCACCGTCGACACCGAATTCATTCGCGAGACGACCTTTTGGCCGATCCTCTGCCTGATCCAGATGGCGGCGCCCGGGGTGACGGCGCTGATCGATCCGCTGTCACCCGATATCGACCTGAAGCCGTTCTTCAGGCTGATGGCCAACGAGGCCATCGTCAAAGTCTTTCATGCTGCGCGCCAGGACATCGAAATCATCGTTCATCTCGGCGACCTGGTCCCGCATCCGGTGTTCGACACCCAGGTGGCGGCGATGGTTTGCGGCTTCGGCGACAGCGTCTCCTATGATCAGCTCGTCCAGAAGATCACCGGCGCTCGGCTCGACAAGTCCTCACGTTTCACCGACTGGCGCCACCGGCCGCTTTCCGAAAAGCAGCTCGACTACGCGCTCGCCGATGTCACCCATCTAATCGAGGTCTACCAGCGACTCAGCGCCGAACTGGTGCGGGAAAACCGCGCTCATTGGCTGAACGAAGAGATGGAGGTGCTGACTGCGCGTGAGACCTACGATCCGCATCCGGAGGATGCCTGGAAGCGGCTGAAGATGCGGCTGCGCAAGCCGCAGGAGCTGGCGATCGTGCAAGCGGTGGCGGCATGGCGCGAGCGCGAGGCGCGCGAACGCGACGTGCCGCGCGGCCGGGTGCTCAAGGACGACGCCATCTACGAGGTGGCGCAGCAGGCGCCGCGCGATGCGGCAGCACTCGGCAAGCTGCGCACCACGCCGAAGGGTTGGGAACGGTCGGCGACGGCAACGGCGCTGCTTGGCGCGATCAACAGCGCGCTTGCCTTGCCCAGGGAAGAGATGCCGAAGCTGCCGAAGAGTTTTCAGCCGCCCGAAGGCTCCAATGCCGCCGCGGAATTGTTGAAAGTCCTGTTGCGGATCGTCGCCGAAAGGGAGGGCGTCGCTTCGAAGGTGCTGGCCTCCAGCGACGACATCGACCGCATCGCCGCCGAGGGCGAGGCCGCCGCCGTGCCGGCCTTGCAAGGCTGGCGACGCGCCGTGTTCGGCGAGGCCGCGCTCAAACTGGTGCGCGGCGAGATTGCGATCAAGTTCGACAAGCGCAAGATCGCGCTGTTCGATTTGTAACGTCTGCCACATCCTTCTCCCTTTGTTGTGGGAGAAGGAAAGTCAACGCTGGCGCGGCTGACCCGTCAGGTGCAAAACCGCGATGACGATGACCGGTATCGCCAGAAGCGCGAATTTGGTGACGATCAGCGCCGAGGCGAAGGACAGCGAATCCGGATTGGCCGACAGGAAATCCGAGAGCAGGCGGGCCACAGCGATGTTCTGCGCATAATCGGCAAGCGTGTAGGGCAGCACCAGGACAAGCGCGAACAGCGACTGGAGCTGCGCGGGCAGAGCCCGGAAGTTCTTCAACCGCCGCCCCGTGGCCAGGATCAAGCTGACCAGCGTCAGCGACAGCAGCGCCGGGAACAGCAGGTCGAAGGTCAGGTAGTGCCAGACCAGAATGATCTCGCTGCCGCGCCGGCCGAGCGCCGTCAGCCAGGCCATGCCCTCATCCGGGGTGAAGCCGGTCCAGCGCAAATCGAGTGACGGCAGGCCACCACTCAGCTGGCGGAAATAGAGGAATTCCATCGCGGTCATGGCGACGAAAACCGCCGCGCAGGCAAAACAGAGCGCGGCAGCGTGGCGCGACAGCCGCAGCGTCATTGCCGTCAGGCTCCGTGCGAGTTGGTTAGGCTCCGCCGGGGTAATTCGGGCTTTCGCGGGTGATCGTGACGTCATGGGCGTGGCTTTCACGAAGTCCGGCGTTGGATATGCGTACAAAGGTGGCGCGGTCGCGGAAATTGGCAAGATCGCGACCGCCGACATAGCCCATAGCGGCTTTCAGGCCGCCGGCAAGCTGGTGCAGCACGCCGGACACAGGTCCTTTGTAGGGCACCTGCCCTTCGATGCCTTCCGGCACCAGTTTCAGCGTGTCGCGCACCTCGGCCTGAAAGTAACGGTCGGCGGAGCCGCGGGCCATGGCGCCGACCGAGCCCATGCCGCGATAGGCTTTGAACGAGCGGCCTTGGTGCAGATAGACTTCGCCCGGGCTCTCGTCGGTGCCGGCCAGCAGCGAGCCGATCATTGCGGCACTGGCGCCGGCGGCGAGCGCCTTGGCGAGATCGCCGGAATATTTGATGCCGCCATCGGCAATGACCGAGACGCCCGATTTCTGCGCTGTCTCGACCGCCGACATGATTGCCGAAAGCTGCGGCACGCCGACGCCGGCGACGATGCGGGTGGTGCAGATGGAGCCGGGCCCGATGCCGACCTTGACGGCATCGGCGCCGGCATCGATCAGCGCCAGCGTGCCTTCTGACGTGGCGACGTTGCCGGCCAGGATGCGGACCGAATTGGACAGCTTTTTAGCCCGCGTCACCGCATCGAGCACGCGTTGCGAATGACCATGGGCGGTGTCGATCACCAGAAGGTCGACGCCGGCATCGATGAGGCGCTCGGCGCGCTCGAACCCGTCATCGCCGACGCTGGTGGCGGCCGCCGCGCGCAAGCGCCCCTGCACGTCCTTGGTGGCGTGCGGGTTGAGCTGCGACTTCTCGATGTCCTTGACGGTGATCAGGCCGACGCAATTGCCGTCGCTATCGACCACGACCAGCTTTTCGATGCGGTGCTGGTGCAGGAGCCGCTTGGCCTCGTCCTGATCGACATTTTCCTTGACCGTGATCAGGTTCTCACGGGTCATCAGCTCGTAGACTTTCTGGGCCGGGTCGGAAGCGAAGCGCACGTCGCGGTTGGTCAGGATGCCGACCAGCCGTCCGACCTTATGCCCGCCGGCGCCGCCATTCTCGACCACCGGAATGCCCGAGATGCTGTAGGTGCGCATCAGCCCCAAGGCGTCGGCGAGGGTCGCGTCGGGGCCGATGGTAACGGGGTTGACCACCATGCCGGATTCGAATTTCTTGACCTGCCGCACCTGCTCGGCCTGTTCGGCCGGCGAGAAATTGCGGTGGATGACGCCAATGCCGCCAGCCTGGGCCATGGCGATGGCAAGACGCGCCTCGGTCACGGTATCCATGGCGGCGGACAGGATCGGCACGTTGAGGTCGATGTCGCCGGCAATGCGGGTGCGGATGTCGGTCTCGCCCGGCATGACCTCGGAATGACCCGGCTGCAGCAGCACATCGTCAAAGGTCAGCGCCAATGCGCCCGTGGACGTTTCGATAATCTTTGCCATGGCCAGCCCTCGGAATGCATGAAAAGCGCTGGACCGGATGGACAGCGCCGACTCGTCTTCTTCCCTTTCAGGATTGGCGCTGGCTCGTAACACGTCCCGTCGCCGATGAAAAGCCGATTGCTTGTGCACGGCAGGGCTGCGAACTCAGCTTGGTGCCTTCGCGGTGATGGATTGGTGACCGGCATTCGCCGCTGCTCTGCGAGCGCAGCGGGAAAGATACGCGCTCGGATAGTCGCTCGGGTAGTGGGTCAGGTTGAAATTTGAGCGCCGGCAGGCGATGGTGGCCTAATAGTAATCGTAAACGCGCCGCTTGCCCCGCTTGCACTTGATCTCTTCCTTGTATTCGTCACCTTCCCACTTGCGCTCGATCGTGCAGTTGCCGCGCCGATATTCCTCTTTGTAGCTGTAGTGTTCCCGCTTCCGCTCATAATTATCTTCGTATCGGTAGCGGTCCTGCCATTTTCCATGGCCGCTCTCGTCCTTCCACGGATCGGCAGCAGCCACGCTGTTGCCTGCGACGATTGCAACCCACGCGGCAAGTATGGTGCCTAGCATCTTCATGACGCATCTCACTTCAAAGGAGTTTAACTCGGATAAACCCGTTCCGGTTCCCGGCGCTTCCGCGCTCGTGATCCGTTGCTTTTGGCGGCAGTTGATTTGTGCATGGTGCTGATTTGCCCCAACCGACCCGCCGCCGAGGCGGGTCTTTTATTATAAGCGCCATTCTTCGCAAGGCTTCGGACTGGCACGGCTGCCAGGGTCGCACAAATGTGACGGCAAATTAAGGCGACATCCGACCCAACCCGTGGTAACCCGCCCTGCCTGTCGGCCTGCCCCTCCCCTGGACCGGCAAAGCAATCGACGACGCAACATTCAAATCCGGACGCGTTCCATGAACCGCACCATTCCGCTTATCCTGGCGGCCGCTCTGTTCATGGAAAACATGGATTCGACCGTTATCGCAACGTCGCTGCCGGCGATCGCCACCGACCTCCAGACCAGCCCGGTCGCGCTCAAGCTGGCGCTGACCGCCTATCTGGTGTCGCTGGCGGTCTTCATTCCGATCAGCGGCTGGATGGCCGATCGTTTCGGCGCCAAGAACGTGTTTCGGGCGGCGATCGCCGTGTTCATCGTCGGTTCGGTCGCTTGCGCCGTGTCCAATTCGCTGCCGGCTTTCGTGATGTCGCGCTTCCTGCAAGGCATTGGCGGCGCCATGATGACGCCTGTGGGACGGCTTGTGCTGGTGCGCGCCACGCCGAAAAGCGAGCTTGTCGCCGCCATGTCCTGGCTGAGCATCCCGGCGCTGGTCGGGCCGCTGGTCGGTCCGCCGGTCGGCGGTTTCATCACCACCTATTGCAGCTGGCACTGGATCTTCCTGATCAATGTGCCGATCGGGCTGATCGGCATCTGGCTCGCCACGAGCTTCCTGCCGGAGACCGAATCGGCGCAGACGCCGCCGCTCGACTTCATCGGCTTCGTGCTGAGCGGGCTGGCGGCATCGGGCATCGTGTTCGGCCTGTCGGTGGTCAGCCTGCCCGCTTTGCCGCCGATTGCCGGCTTTCTCACCGTGGCTGTCGGGCTGGCGTCAGCCGTGCTTTATCTCCTGCATGCGCGCCGCGCCAAGAATCCGCTATTGGCGCTCGAGCTGTTCCGCAACCAGGTGTTCCGCTCCTCGGTTCTCGGCGGCGGGCTGTTCCGCATCGGCATTGGCGCCGTGCCTTTCCTTTTGCCGCTGATGTTCCAGATCGGCTTCGGGCTGACGCCGTTCCAGTCGGGAATGATCACCTTCGTGGCGGCGATCGGCGCGATCGGCATGAAATTCGTCACGGCGCTGATCTTCAGGGTCGCCGGCTTCCGCCGGGTGCTGATCTTCGGCTCGCTGATAGCGGCGGCGTCGATCGCCATCAACGGCTTGTTCACGCCCAACACGCCCTATGTGCTGATCCTGGCCGCCCTGCTCGTCGGCGGCTTCATCCGCTCGATGTTTTTCACCGGCATCAACGCGCTTGCCTATGCCGAGATTTTGACCGCCGACACCAGCAAGGCAACGCCGATCGCCGCGGTGTTCCAGCAACTGTCGATCGCGCTCGGCGTGGCGCTGGCCGGCGGCATCCTAGAAGTGTCGACGACAATCCATGGCGGACCGCTGATGCTGAGCGACTTCCACATCGCGTTCTTCATCGTCGCGGCGGTGTCGGCGGCCGCATCGCTGTCATTCATGCGGCTGGCGCCGGACGCCGGCAACGCCGTGTCAGGATATGGCGGGCTGACGGCGCCCAAGGCGCTGGAGGCGGGTCCACCGGCGAGTTGAGGCTCCTTCCGTTCTCCCCATGTGGGAGAGGCGCGCAGCGCCGAGACGGATGAGGGGTGTTGCAAGAACGAGGCAATGATAACTGCAGGCGTGTTGCCAAGCTGGAACACCCCTCATCCGACCTCGCTTCGCGAGGCCACCTTCTCCCACAACGAGGGGAGAAGGGAAAGACGCTAACCCTTAAAATCCTTCGCCAGCAGATAAAGCTCGACCGACTCGTCCCGCGAGGCCGGCGGCTTGACGTGATGGACCGAGCGGAAATTCTGCTTGAGCCTGGCGAGCAATTCGTTCTCGGCGCCGCCCTGAAACGTCTTGGCAAGGAAATGGCCGCCCGGCTTCAACACCGAAAGGGCGAAATCAGCCGCCACCTCGCACAGATACATCGTGCGGATGTGATCGGTCCGGCGGTGGCCGGTCGTCGGCGCCGCCATGTCGGACAAAACGATGTCCGGTTGGCCACCGAGCGTTTCGGCGAGCTTTTCCGGCGCCTGCGGGTCGAGGAAATCCATCAACAGCACCGGCGCGCCGGGCACCGCGTCCATCTCCAGATAGTCGATGCCGACGACATGCGGGTGTTCGGCCGTCGATTTCGTCCGCGCGGCGGCGACCTGGCACCAGCCGCCGGGTGCCGCACCAAGGTCGATGACCTTCATGCCGGGCTTAAGCAGATGGTGCTTGTCGTCGATCTCGATCAGCTTGTAGGCCGCGCGCGAGCGGTAGCCGTCGGCCTTGGAGCGCTGGACATAGGGATCGTTGATGTGGCGCTGCAGCCAGCGGCGCGACGATTCCTTCAGGCCGCTCTTCTTCTTGATCCGCGTCTTCAGCACGCGAATGCCGGCTGAGCCTGGTTTTTCCGGCTTCTTGGTCATCGCCTATCACGCCCATTGCTGCGCCAGACGCCGTCGTCGGCCATCAATTCGCTCAATATGCCCTCGCGCAGGCCGCGGTCGGCGACACGCAGCCTTTCGGACGGCCACACCGCGCGGATCGCTTCCAGGATGGCGCAGCCGGCCAGCACCAGATCGGCGCGATCGGCGCCGATGCAAGGGTTGGCGACGCGCTGCTGGAAATCCCAGCCGACCAGCTTCTCGACCATCCGGTCGACGCTGTCGCGGTCCATCCACAGCCCGTCGACCCGGCGGCGGTCGTAGCGTTCCAGGTCAAGGTGGACGCCGGCCAGCGTCGTCACCGTGCCCGAGGTGCCGAGCAAATGAAATTTCGGGCTGGCGAGCACATGGCTGAGCCGGTCGCGCCCATCGAAGGCATGCAGGCGCACAGCCACATCTTCGACCATGGCGGCGAAAACCTCGCGGGTGACGGTGCGGCCGCCGAAGCGCTCGGCCAGCGAAACCACGCCGACCGGCAGCGACGTCCAGGAGACGATATGGTTGGCGAGCCTCGGCGAGCGGTGGCCGGTGAGGTCGATCAGCGCGATTTCCGAGGAGCCGCCGCCGATGTCGAACAGGACGACGCCTTGTGTGTCGCGGTCGACCAGCGAGCCGCAGCCCGACACCGCCAGCCGCGCCTCGGTTTGGCGGTCGATGATTTCGAGCTTCAGGCCCGCCTCGCGCTCGACGCGGTCGAGGAACTCGGCGCCGTTCGCGGCAGTACGGCAGGCTTCGGTGGCGATCAGTCTTGCCTTCCTGATCCTGCGGCTGCGCAATTTGTCGCCGCAGATCTTCAGCGCCTCGACCGCGCGGTCCATTGCGGGCTGCCCGAGCCGGCCATTGGCGGTGAGGCCCTCGCCCAGCCTGACGATGCGCGAGAAAGCGTCGATGACACGGAACTGGCCGTGGCGCGTCGGCACCGCCACCAGCAGCCGGCAATTGTTCGTGCCGAGATCGAGTGCGGCAAACACCGGCAGTTCCTGCAGCGGTGGGCGGCGAACATCCTGCTCCGGCCTTGCCTGCAAGGCTGAGGGCAAAGGCGCGACCGTCACCTCGGGCGGACGGCTGGCGGGAGCGCCGGTTGCGGCAGGCGCTGACAGTCCGGCGGCTGCGAAGTGAGCGTCATCGCGCACGAAAACCTTGCGGCCGCGCCGGCGTTTGCGCCGCTTCCTGGTCTTGGCCTTCTGATTCTGGCCATTCTGATGCTGGGACGCGTCGCCTGCCTGTCCGTGACCGGACCAAGGCTGCACCGGGCGGCCATTCTGCCGGCCGGCGGATGGGCTTGCCTGGCCTGAAGGCGGCGGCGAAGCCCTGGACACGCCCACTTCCGGCGCGCCAGCGCCGGTGTCGTGGTCTTCCACTTCAGTTCCTTCCGGCGCCGCGCGAACCGGAGATCGGACGCAGCAGGCGCTTTCATGTGTTCTAAGTTGCCGCCAGACTAGCAGCGCCGGGCCAGATCACCAAGAGCGCAGAGGCCGAATTTTGCCGGCGGCATGAAGCGGCAGCAGGAAGAGCCGCGCGCTGCCGGTTGAATAGCCGGCTTCGATAAGGCATTTCTGAAATGGCGGAATGGAACATTCGGAATCGCGGCCAGTTTCCCTGACGCGAACCGAAAGAGGGCAACGGGGCTGCAACGCATGATCGTCACGCCATGAACTGGAGGCGCTATTTCTGGCCGGTCGTCGGCATTGCGGCGGTCGTATTCTCGCTGTGGCTGCTACTGCACGAACTGCGCGGCATCTCGCTCGACGATGTCTGGGACGGCATCGTCGCCATCCCTGCCCGCGGCTGGATGCTCGCCGCGCTGAGCTCGGTTATCGCTTATGCATCGCTGGCCGGCTACGACCACATCGCACTCCTGCATATCGGCAAGAAGGTCTCTTGGCTCTTCGTCACCTTCTGCTCATTCACTACCTATGCGCTGTCGCACAACATCGGCGGCTCGGTATTTTCAGGCGCGGTGATCCGCTACCGCGCCTACGGAACCAGGGGCCTCACCGGAAAGGATGTCGGCGTGCTGGTGGCGATCTGCTGGATCACCTTCGTCCTGTCGACGATCCTCGTCTCCGGCCTCGTGCTGGTCTTCGAGCCTGAAATCATCGACCGGTTCTCCGGCGCACCGCATCATGGCCTGACCATGGCCGCGGGCGTCGCCATGCTGCTGCTGGTGGCGGCCTATGTCTTCGGCAGCTGGCTGCATCTCAGGCCGCTGAAGATCGGCAGCTTTCAGATTCATTATCCGGCCCTGCCGATCGTCGCGCGGCAATTGCTGATGGGCCCGATCGAGCTTCTGGCGGCGGCGGCGATCATCTACTTCGCCCTGCCTGCGGCTGGCAATCCCGGCTATTTCGTCGTGCTCGGCGTCTTCCTGGTGTCGTTCTCGGTCGCTCAGATCTCGCATGCGCCGGGCGGACTCGGCGTGTTCGAAGTCGTCTTCCTCGCCGGGCTTTCGCGTATGGACCCGGTCGGCGTGCTGGCAGCGCTGCTGGTGTTCCGGCTGTTCTACCTGATCATCCCGCTGGTGATAGCGCTCGGCGTCGTGCTGTATTTTGAGCACTCGCAACTCGGCCGGAGTGAGAATTGAGATGCCGGGCAATCGTTTCGGACTGCGTGCGAAGAATCCCAACGCCGGGCGAGGCGCCGCCCTGCTGTTCAACGCCTCAGCGCACAGAAGTCACGGCATGGATCCTAGGGTCTCCGCGACGTCGCTTCGCTCCTGCTCCGCCCTAGGATGACGAACGGAGTCTTGTTTCGGCCATCGCGGAGACCCTAGGATCCATGCCGTTACAGTAGCCGAAGAACGCAGCGATGCGGTGGCTTCACTATCTCGCCCGGAATGTGTAAGGGTGAGGGACGCATCAAAAAAACCTGAAACGATTGCCCAAATGAAGCATGGCACAGGCTTGACTATTTTCCGGCGGCGGCTACAAGGCACGCGCGGCGACCATCGTCGCCCTGCCCGCGCAGTTTCTTCAACCGCGCCCTGCTGGGGAATAGGTTAACGGTAGACCCACGGACTCTGACTCCGTTAGTCCTGGTTCGAATCCAGGTTCCCCAGCCAGCAATTTCCTAAGTGAATACAGCAGCTTAGTCCTGCCTGGATTTCCAATTTACGCGATTTCGTGCCGCGACAGGTTGCGACACATTCTCCTTGATTCTTAACGGTTCGCTTCCATTCGCGGCAACTCGACGCGACATGGACGCGACATGAAAGGGCAATGTTGTGGCATGGTCTGACCTTATTTTGTTTGCCCCCGGCATCCTTGGCGTGGGCGCCATGGTACTGTCCAAGCTACCTAACATCATCGACGCCACCACCGGGGACGATCAGGGTCTGTTTGAGAACTTCGTCGACGATGCCCGCCGGCGGCGCCTCAATTATCATGAGATGAACAAGGAGTGGGATGTCCGTACCGTGTTCGCCCAGCTGCGGCGCGAGGCCAGTGCCGCGGTCATGGCTGATATCGAGAACTGGAAGCCGATCCTCGACGCCAAAATTGAGGAGATGCTGAAGGCGAACCCGCAGCATGCCAAAGAACTCGTGGGCATGATGGGAGGGTTAAGCTACGGCCATATCCTTTACGAGCACGAGGCTCGTGCCGTCGACAATCTCTTTCACCGCAGAGCGCTCCGGCAGCGGCTCAGCCAGGATGCCCGCAGCGCGCTGCGAATTGTTGGTTAAGAAGAAATGGCCCTCAAGGGCCATTCAATTGATCCTTTCAGATCAGGGATCCGCGCCCCCCGGCGCCCTTACGCCGGGTTTCCCGCTCCCTTTCCTCTAGGATCGCGCGCCACAGATCATATGTCTCGCGGACCATCAAATCCAAATCGTCAAAGCTATACAGATCAACGCCGCGCGACAGGTGGAGCCGCGTCGTGCGGGAACCGTCATCATTCGCATCCAATTGGAAGATTGCGAATTCCACGTCCGCGAAGTCTTCGTCCGCAGCCCGGATTCGCTCGTGCATCACGGAAAATGCAAACCGGCGGCCTTCGGCGGTAAGCTTCTTCGATTGCCGGGGATCGATGAACGGAACAACTGCCTGATCATCAAGCGCTCCAACCGCAGGAAGCCAAAACTTCACTTTTTCCGAAAGGCCTATTGAAAGCGGAAAGAAATCGTGACGGCGGCCATGAAGATGCGTGACTTCGGCAAAATCAAACAGCGCCTTGGCCACACCCAGATTGGCTTTAGTTTCTTCCGGTGAATGACAGCGCCGCGAAATAGCCGCCGACAACTCTGTCCATGACGCACGCCCAACCACACCTAAAGGACCGGCATCGACGTTGAGCAATTCCAGCGCTGATTTGCGCACGGAGTCGTAGGAATACGGAGGTCGCCCAGCCTTCATTTTTTCGAGGGCGCGGATCTTTTGGTCACGCGGTAGTGGGGCGATGCGAGCTAGATCGATATCAGGCAAAGGGCGTATCTTCACCGGGTTCTCCACTCATCGGCACAGCGCCTACGCTGACCTTGTGAAATTTGAATCGCTCAAGAATCACATTATCAGGGATTCGGAGTCCGAAAGCCATCTTGGACCGGGCTTGATCCACGACATATTCCCAAGGCGCACCCTTGGCGTGGGATATTTCCACCAACCTGCCCGGCGTCAGCTTGCCGTATGAGCTGATGACCCATTTCACCAGACGAATCGTTGAGGTGTCGGCGGGCGTGGGGAGCGTATCTAATTTCCCTGTGAGAAGGTTCTGGCGCTGTGCCCGGAACGAGATGTGCTGGTCACCTGCTGCTTTGAAAGCATTGTATGCCGCAGGATGGACGGGACCGAATTGCCAAGCTTCAAAATATCCAGAAACCAGCGGACGCCCCGTCTCAATCAGATGCCTGGAGTGCGAAAAATAGAGCAATTTTTGCAGAGCCAAATTGCTAATTCCAATACCATCTCGCGCTGCCTCGTCCAGCATGAGATTGCAGATAGCACGAGGATCAATGGGCTGGTGGCTCATGGAGCACCTAATATCTGATGTGACCAGAGTCGACCATCGCAATGTGCCCAGAAAAATGTGACAATCTCAAATGGCAAACTCTTTGCCTTGGAAGCGCCTCCAAACTGGTACCGGCGGAGATCGGTCCAAAATCGTTGTGCGGTCGTCGACGACAGGGCTTTCCGAATGCGGAAAGCTACGCTACCTGTCGTCACGCGCAAGCTCGGCATAAGCATGTGGTGTTCTTACATTGTTCACTGTAGGCTGTGGCAATAAGCAGGAGCTGACAATTTGTTGATATATCGCCGCACGAGCCTTCTAGAATCCTCTGCTCAAACCCTAGTCAACACCGTCAACTGCGTGGGGGTGATGGGAAAGGGCATCGCTCGCGAATTCAAGGAGCGCGAGCCTGATATGTTTCTCGCCTACAAAAAGATATGCGAGCAGAAAAAGCTGCAGCCCGGCAAGCTGTGGCTCTGGAAAGGAGCGGCCCAATGGGTGCTAAATTTTCCTACGAAAATACATTGGAGGAACCCATCCAAGATTGAATGGATCGAATCTGGATTAAGGAGATTCGTCGCCGCCCACGAGAAAGCAGGCATACGCGAGATTTCGTTCCCGCGGCTAGGCTGCGGGAACGGAGGGCTGGACTGGAAAGATGTCCAGCCGCTTATGGAGCGGCACCTCTCAAGGCTCGCGATCCAAGTTTTTATCCACGATTACACGGTAGACATTGGTATTCCCGAGCATCTTGAAGAGGTGGCCAGAAAGCTTCGCCGCCAAAAAACCGATGATTTCTCGTTCAAGGGCTTCGTCACGGCTCTGGAACGAGCCACCTCAATCTCAAACGACTGTTTGGCCGACTTGGAAACCGAAGAGCCGATCGGCGCCGAAATGCGAGAGGGGGCGCTTACGCTGCGAACAACTCGCGGGGTATGGAAATTTGATACGGAAGATTTATGGGGTGTTTGGGTTGCGCTTCAGAAAGGGCTTCTCACCCAGGACAAGGCTGGTTGGTCTGCATCGGAGGCAGGCAAACCACTTCTCTCAGTTCTCAGCCTGCTACCGAACATTCGCCCAATACAAATTCAACGACTGAACTCGGAGCCTGAGCTAGCCGTCGAAGTCCAACGTGGCGGCACTGGAGCGGAGACTGTTCCAGCCCCATCTTCTCAGATGCAGCTTTCATGGCACTGAGCCTCGACGCAATAGAGAGGCATATAACGACATGGGAGGCTAATCTCGACCGGCCTTTCTATTCTTTTCGAAAAAAATGGCCGAGTAGGCTCTTTCATCACGCTCCGTTGGAGAATGCGGTAGACATTCTTAGAGACGGGTGTCTGCGTTCTCGGCAGGACCCAAAAAACACCAAACGACGCGATGTCGCGGGTGCCGGGGTGATAGATGCTCGGACACACGCCCATAGCTCGGCTCGGCTTTATTTTCGACCGAGAACCCCGACGCAATATCACATCGAGGGCATCCGCAAGAGCAACGAATGCAATTACGGACCAGATGCACATGCACCTGTCCTCTTCATGATGGTTTTCGACGCACGTGCGGTTCTTAGCCAAAAGGGGGTAATGGTATCGGACCGAAATATGCAACTGGGTGACGCCTGTCCCAGTGACGAAGATGCCTATTTCGAGGTCATCCCATTCGGTAAGGTCTACCATGAGGGCGGTATCGGCGGCGATCGGACGATAGTTGCTCACCGGTGCGCAGAGGTTTTGGTGCCCTCGCCTTTGATGCTCGATGGATCCCTCCAATGGGTATACTGCAGAAGTGTCGCAGAGCGCGCCACCCTTTTGCATCTGCTCGGACCGGCCGCAAAGAACTGGCTTTCGAGGATTATCGTTTCAGATGATCTGCTCGTGTTCCTGCGTGATTTCGTTTTCGTTGAAGATGTAACGATCGGACCAGAGGGCTTGGTATTTCAGCTGAACTCGAGGCGCGATCTGGCTGAAGTTGATGTGCAGATAACAGCGCAAAATTCCAAGGGCGTTGTGTTCGTAAATTTTGGCAACAAAGCGATGAAAGCTCGCCCTCCTGGCGGTAAGCGCTGGAGGATTGAAGCGAAGTTTCCATCTGGCACTTACCATGTGCAAGTGAGACTTGAGCAGCATTTGGCCTTTGATGCTTTGATAAATTTCGGCACTGGCCTGATCTGACTTCGATGACCAACGTCGACCGGTCATTCGAAATCCCCGTGACAGTTCGCATTGGCGCGACGTTGCCGCGCGCCTGCGGCCCACCGCTCAAGAATGTGGTCGGAATCGATCTTAGAGCTGATTCAGCGCGGCGTCGCCCGGAGCCGATCGGCGAGCTTCAAGGCAAGTCGAAAGCTGAATCGATCTGGCGGTGATCGCCAGCCGATTTGTAGTAAGAAATGACGGGTCGCGCATTGGCGAGTTCATGCGACAGCAACAACTAGCAAAGATCGGGAAACCTCGCCTGGTCTTTGATGCACGTGGCAGTCGCAGATTGGCAGAAAGACGACACCGGATCATAGCCCGCCTGCTTACAAAGACGAATTGTTCTCTCCAACACGGTATGGTCGAACTCATCTTTTTTGGCCTGCTTTTCCGCAGTCGACTTTTGGTATGATTCCGAAATAGACGACCATACGAATTGGCCGACATAGACGGCCGCAGCAACCCCAACCAAAGCAAAAACAGCGTTCCTCATTAATTTCCCCCGTTGACCAGATCGGGGAGTTGAGAAGCCTTCAGGTGGAAGGCCGCATACGTCTTTAGGCTTTCGCCTGGACATACACGTATGCCTCCCCGACCTTGGTCGGAGAGTGCGGGTATCGGCAGCACTGATGCCGCCACCTGAAGGGGTTCTCACGCCCCTGAGCGTTAGCTCCAAGGGCGTTATAGAGATCAAAGCCGCCTATGCCATGGCGCCCTGGCCGGCTGCCGAAATCGGTCGTACCTGCCGATCACACACGGACACTTTTGGGAGCGGGATTTCTAAGACGTTCGGCCACTTTCACGTCGCCCAGCCGATATGGGTCCACAATTGCCTCGCGCTCATCATAGTAGGACTCGTCTGCGCGCAACACGAACACGGCCTCTGCCGGAACAGTTGTTTCCAGGATCACGCCGTCTCCAAGGACATCAGACCAATGAAGAGCGAAGCCTCGAGCTGTTTCCTTGTCGGTTGTCCATGAAAATCCGTAAATGCGGCGAGTACGCTCGGATTGTCGCGTTCCGCGGTAGAGTGTGAGGGGGCCGCCTGAATAGGCGCGCGGCATAAGTAGCCGAAGGGCAGAAGCCGTCAGGGCCCGGTTGCCTATCCTGTATGCCAGCTGCTTGGACTGAATCCAGATTTCGAGAAATGCCGCCGCGATTTTCGGATTGGCAACTTCGTTGGCTTGCACGATGCGCCGAAGCCCATGCGACCAGCCATCCGCCGCATTCACCGCATCGATAGCTTGCCAGAAGAGTTCGGGGTCGTCACCCCGGCTTGCATTGAATAGGAACGAGCCGGCCTGAGCCGCCTCTCGATAGTCGCGTCGTACCTCCTCATCCCATTCGGCAATTCCAGTTAGGCGGTAGCCAGCCACTGTTCTACTCCATGGCGATCTTTATGGGCGGGCGCTTCGATCATTCGACGATGTTTCAGACGCATTAGCGTTCGGCAGAGTGGCCGCTAGCGCCTTTTTGCGGAGGCGCATTTCCGTTTCGGTCAGCGGCAGAGTTTCTGCTATCGTCACCGGGGCCTCCACTTGGGGCGTGACAGTTGTCACATCGTCGGACTTCCGCGCCTCACTTGGACCCCGGCTATTTCGCCTCTTTCGTTGACGATCGGATCCCATCTCCTGACTCAACGATAACGAAGTGATCTTGTCACTAGTTTGTCAGCACGACACTCCGAACACTGACCGGTGCTTCTATCAAAATCGGTAGTTAAGCCAAGCGAACGGGCAACCACATTCACCTGCTGTCGAGGCGAGGTGCCTGTCATGCTGGCCATGCAATCATCGCAAATTCGCGCCGGCGTCCGGACGGTTAGCAGTCGGTGAATTTGTTCGGGATTGTCCATAGGTCCACGAGCCGTATTGACGATGCGGTGAGCGCCAAGCTCCAAGCCTGCTGCATCAATTTCAACGACGCAATTAAGGATCTTGCGGTCCAAATCGTCCCGCCTGGATCGGAGATAGAGGAAAAGCTCAACATCGTCCTGAAAGAGGTAGAGAAGAGAAGGTACCTTTCCTAGGGAGGTGGTGAAAATCATCCGCGCCGAAGGGTGGAACGGGTTTACTAAAGATGCTCACAACAAGCTGTGGAAGAAGCTTGAGGCCAAAAAAGCCGTGAAAGGCTACGGGCAATTGCCGTTGGCAAGACTTGGTGCTGGTATGAGACTTGGCTCAATCGTGTTCGGGAAGAATGCAAGCGCTACCCGGATCGATATCGAAAGCCCAAACTGCCGCCATGGCCGGGTCCGCTCCCTGGAGCTAGACAAAGCACCAAAACCCGAGAAGATTGTCCCGAATGTTGAACCAGTCCGGTTTGCCGGGAGCTATCGCCGCCGTGCCGAAAGGTGCGGCGGGCTTTTTGCGTCTGAAACAAACGCAACGGAAGGCGGTTCGGGTCCTGCGCATCTCCTGTGCTGCGAGATCGGGATTGCACCCTCCGATCAGCCCGCGATAGCCATGCGAACTAGCTGTAGACCGGCCCGTTCACCGCGGTCGTTTGGGGCACTCTCTCTGATGCGCTCGCGGAGCTTCTCGGAAAAATCCTGTTCCGTTTCGCCCATTTGATCCTTCTGGCTGCGCGATCGTATTAAGCGCAACGAACTGCAGTCTGCTCTAACGCTGGATTGCGGTTACTCGCTGATCCTGCCCGGCAATCGTGAAGATCTAAGTTTGGAACAGCTGTTAGCTTCGGCTACACAGTGGGGCCGTACGCCGTCCCAAATACCCGGTTCGCAATCTTCTTGCCGCTCGCAGACCCCTCAGTCGAATCGAAGGTCCAATGCACGCCTAAGAAGACGCGTGAAATGGAGTTGCCCATATCGAGATCGTCAATTGTATGAAAATTCATAAGCACTTTGTCTCGGTCAATCCCGGTGAAGTTATCACGTGAGATGATGTTGTCGGCGACTCTTCGATTAACCTCTCCTGATCGCACTCCTCGCAAACGGATTCTGTTAGCGGCACCTTCGCTGATAAGGGTTTCCTTCCTGATAAGCCGCAGCATCTCAAAGCAAGCACCTCCGAAAGTAGCGTGACCTGATGGATAGGCTGGGAAATTCGGTGTAAACGCAGCCATTGGGTACGGAATTTTACGCGTGCCGGTCACAACCTCCATCGCCGCTGGTGCCGCTTCTGAGGGCAAAGCCTCCAACCGAGTTGCACCTAGCAGGACCTGAGTCGTATTTATTTCAAACTCTGCAGCCCCCGGTGCGGTCAGGCCAGAGTTGGTCCTTGGTGCGCCGAGCGGATGCCAGTTTGTATCGCCCATCTCATAAATCGCGCGAACAGGCCTCCAAACTTCGTGGAAGTATTTAGACGCCCAAGCTACAATTCCCCCATCTGCCATCGCTATGTTACACAACGCCAGCAGGCGGGCTACAGAAGCGTCTGTCATTGACGTATCAGTGTCTGCGTATTGCCATAAGATCTCATTGTAAAGAACGGGAGGAGTACCGAGATACCGGGCGCCATCGTAAGCCCAAAAGAGTCCAATGTTAGTCTCCGGGCCTGTTCGTGCTTTTTCGCCGTCGACGTCAACGGGATTCAGCCCGCCCTTCGCTTTGACAAATGCGATCTCCTTGGGCGTGATTGCAGGCGGAGGCGGAGGAGCCAACGGGCCCTTGTCCGGGTTCACATCGCTCGCTGTAAGAACCAGAGGCGGGTGTGAGCCCCAGCCAGCCCCATAGAACCCCTGCCCTTTATTAAAAGGATCGACATTATGCTTGCCCGGTTTGGTGTCATAGTCTTGGAACAGCTTCTCCTTGATGACTTTGGCGTCCCACCTCTTCAAGAACTCGGCACTAACGAAATCTTGCCCGCCCTTCCACGATACAGGAACCCGCAGGTCCCCTTCCCCTAACGCCCTACGGAATGTTCCTTTTCTCGCATCGAGTTCCGATTCATGGAGCGGGGAATTCTCGAAAATCGCAGTGAGAACGCGGAATGCTGCGCCCCCTACGAACGCAGCTGGATGATCGATCGGACCCGGCTTAGCGCCCTTGTGGAACTGGGGCTCATACCTGGCCCCGTACGCGTAGCGCGCCGCATCGGCTATAGCCGCGTGGACCAACGCAAGTGCGAGAGACGAGGCGCATGGTCCAGGCGCGATGGCCTGTTCCGGCTTAACCGAATGATCAAGAGCGATCATGTCTAAAGCGGCAAAACTCCAGAACCTGACAGCGTAAAACTTGGCGTCAGGCTTGATGTTGCTGAAAAGACCGATGCCGTTGAAACTCAGCTCTTGAGCAAATGATCCACGGACCCGCAGATTGGCCGTACTGGCTAAAAGAGCCATTCCCAGTACAGAGCGCCTAGACAGTCTTTTCATCAGAACCTCCCTCTCTGGCTAGCAAGCAGTTGGACCACTCCTAAAAGTAGTAGTTAATTAACAAAGGGCACGCTGAGGATGTGAATTGCATTCGGATGCGCGACAGGCGCCGGCTACAGCCGAAGCACGGCCATTGAACATCATAATGTCTGGATCTCTACCATTCGTATGCCACGATGACATCTGCCCCGACGGCCACATTCCATCTGGAAAGCTGCCGCTCGGCTCATCTGCAGAACGAGCATGTTGCGCCAAAAGCGGCGTCTTTAGCCGCCGTTTGATGTTCAGCCATCGTCTCCAAGCGCTTCTCGGGCCAAGTGAGAAATGGAGGCTGCGTTCCGCGACGAACCAACAGCGAATGCTCGATCCCAAGTATCTTCCGCACACTCGCCAGTGCCGCCTCATTCACCTCGATATAAGCGACGATGTACCATTCGCCGTTCTCTTCCCTGGCCATACCCATCGGCTCGACTCGCCATTTGAGGGCACCGTGGTGGGGCATGAAGTAGGTTTCCTGGACGCCGCCGACGGCGCTGAGACCCTCATCGAGGGCGTATTCCATAACCGCGCAGCACAGCTGCGTCAGCGTCCCCCGCAACCCGGTCGAGCGTTTGTCGGGAACGACGAAGGTGCGTGTCCATTCGGCCCAATCGGGACGTCTCGGGACGCCCGATTTTTCGCACATGTGAGAAAAGACCTCCGAGACCATGTGCGGCTCGCTCGTTGGGATCAATCGAGCCGAGGTCACGACGCGACCGTCTTCAATACCCAGCAGGTAGGTCGCCGCGTCCGTATCGAACTGGTCTAGCTCGCGACCGTCCGGGCTCGGAGGGCGCCAATGTTTTTGATGCACGAAAAAATCGTGCCGCCGGCGCAGGAATTCGTCGAATTCGTTCTCGTACAGATGCTTGTTGTACGCATTGATTACGTGAGCCGTGATCATGGCCGCGATCCCCCGATCGTTCTCGGGGGATAGTTGCAGTGTTCCTAATATAGGTCACCTGTCCGATCGGACAGTTGACGCGTTCAGGGATGAATCAGGCGCCTGCGTACTGCTTCAACGACGGCTTGCGTGGTCGTGGCGACGCCAAATGCCTCGCGAGCTCGCATCGAATGCCATTTGACAGTGCGCTCGGTCAGGCCAAGGATTTGGGATGTCTCCGCCGATGTCTTGCCGGCCGCAGCCCACAAGAGCACCTCTTTTTCCCGGTCGGTCAGCAGGCCTTCATCGCCGTCAACGTCATTCGACAAAGCCTGGATCGACATGCCGGCATAGACCGCCATGGTGACCAGTTGCACTTGATGTCGCGGCGACAGGATGCAGGACTTTGCGGACGACGCAAACGACAGAACGGACTGCCAATGGTGGACGCTGAGCATCGGGACGGCAAAGCCGCTCCAGATGCCGAACTCCGTCGCCTCGCCGGCGACGCGTCGTGAGCCTTCTGTATCTGACCACTTTGCCGGGACTTCGGACCAAAGGAACGGCTTCAAGGTCTTTGCCGAGTAGATGCAAACACCATCGACCGCGGCATGCTCGGCTTCGACATAGCGTTCGAACCAGCCGGCCGGCCAGCCATTCAGTTCAACCATCGGTGCAAGTTTCTGACCACTGAGCGGCACACCGCTCAGGATAAGATGCTCGAAGCCGAGATTCCTCACGGTTTCAAGAAGGTCGCTCAGCAGCGGCCCGGTAGCTGTGTGCTTCCTGCAGCGTTCGACAAAGTCGAACACGTCTGAATCGATCATGCCAGAGACCCCGTCTCCTCGTCGAAATATTAGCATACCTCAAATTAGAATCTTCAAATATACGATTGCTATCTTGCCCAATCAAAGCGGTTGCGCCCCCCATCGTGCCAGCGCAAAGTGATCGCAATCGGCACAGGCTCGCCGGCTGGCATAACTTACGTGAGAAGAGAGTGGATCGCTTCAACCGCGGCACCCGTCGGCGACCCATCTCCGGTGCAACGCTGCGCGCAGCAGTAATTCTTGAAAGCCGCCGCTGAGAACAGCAAACGGACTCTCGATGCTATCTTCGCCATAGGCACGCGCATCGGACGAACGAATGAAAAAGGCCAGCGCCTCTGGCGGAGAGCGGGCGCGATCGGATTAGGCCCGACCTGCAGCGGGGAAGCGCGAGATGGCACTCCCACTGCTGACGGACAATCATTAGAGATCGCTAATTTTACGCTTGACGATCGCTTCGCCAGCACCAAAATCATGGGGTTCAAACGGGGGGATATCGCCATGCCTGACGGCATCGAAATCTACTTCAGTGCGAGCCTGGCACCGGGTCAGCGCGAGATAGTCGAGCGGTCGATCGCGTCGGCGGTGGAGCGCACGCGTGCGGAGGCCGACGCCGCGCGCGAGCGAGCGGCCGAGGAGGACAAGCTGCATGACGCGATCACGGCGCGCCTTGCGAAGCTGATCCGAGCGGACCCCGGAGTTGCAGAGGCGCGCGAAGGGGTCGGCATGCGGCCATTCAAGGCTAAGGACAGCCTGCGCCTGCAGGGCCCGCCTGGCGGAGGGCGCGATCACGTGATCCCTGCGTCGCCGACCGACAGCAGCGTCGAGCAGCGGCTTCCTCCCTACGACTTCGCCTGGAGATGGCATCACAACGGAGGGGCCCCTCCGTTCAGCCAGAGCGGCGACCAACGGGGACGCCTCGGCGTGGATGCGCGGGCCGGCGGCGGGGTCGCAGGCGGCGCCAGCCGTTTTGTCCACGCACACATCGGCGTCGGCTGCATCGTGCGGACCGATCGTCCGATCGCGGTTGAGTTGTTCGCGCCGCGCTCATCGCGCCATTCCTTCACCATTGGCGCACGCGGCATTGGTGCGAGCGCCACCTCGGAGGGTGGCCTGGAGACGACTTTTATGAAGGGTGGCCAGGTCTTGATGGCGGGCACCTTTCCGTGGTGGCGCAGGCGCGGGAGCAGCCTCTCAGAGAATGAGAGCGTTCGGACCAACTTCACGAGCGTCTTCCCCAGTGGCATGGGAGGACGAATCGACCCCGGCGAATACACCTTCAACGTGGGCATCTGGGCATTCGCCGATTACGCTTCAGGCATTGGAAGCGCGGGAGTGCAGTCGCTGGTCGAGAGCAACATCATCGAGATGCGTATCCATCGCCGAGACTGAACCGGTCGAAAGACAGATTCACGCACCAAGCCAGTCATACACCGCTGCCGTACAAGCCTCGTCGTGTGCGTGCAGAACCAGCCGCTTCCCTGCCGGAGGCCTTGAGGCGGACGTCAACAGTTAGCTGGCCGTGCGCAGACGCCGAGATCGAACAAAGGCCTTTAGTCCTTCGGAATCCAACGCATGCCCGAAGGCATAACCCTGCAGTATGTCGCAGCCCAAGCTCTTGAGTGTCTGTGCGTGCTCCATCGTCTCGACACCCTCCGCTACGACCTCAATACCCAGGGATTTGCCGATTTCAATGATCGACGAGACGACCTGCCTTCGTTGCGGCGATTTGACAATTGGGACGACCAGCTGGCGATCTATCTTCAGCCGGCGAGGCTGCAGCTTGAGCAAGCTGACTATTGAGGCATAGCCCGTACCAAAATCGTCTATTTCTATGTCAATGCCGAGATCTTTTATCTGCTCAAGATTCCAGGTAACAAAATCATCATTTTCGTCAAGGAAAATTGACTCAACGAGCTCGAATGAAATCGTTCCTTTCTTGATATTCAGCTTCCTAAGACTCTTTATGAGTTCGTCATCTTGAAGGCGGCGCGCCGAAACGTTGACTGACACCCGCGGAATGTGAAGATTCGCAGCAGACCACCCTTCGAAATCCAAAAGCGATTGCTCTAATATGGTTCGATCGATGATCGAGACGACATTCAGTTCTTCCGCAATCCTTAGGAATACATCGGGCGCCAAAATACCCTTCTCCGGATGTCTCCATCGCGCCAGCGCCTCAACCCCAACAATTTCGAGCGTTTTTGCGTCAAATTGCGGCTGGTAGAAGGGAATGAACTCGTTGCGCTCAAGGCCGCCGAGAATTTCGTCGGCAATCCGTTTTGTGTCGACGATTTCGCTTTGCATCGCCTCGGTGAAGAATTCGTATCGATTGCGCCCACGCCCCTTTGCTCGGTAAAGCGCGATGTCAGCGTTGACCAGCAGGTGTTTGGCTTCGACATCTTTTCCGTTGTCGACTGCAATTCCCACGCTCACGCCAAAACGGCATCGATGGCCCTGATAGTAGACGGGTTCGCGCATCTGGCTGATGATCCGGTCAGCGAGCCGCGCCAGTTGCTCGACATCGTCATGCACCACGCACAGGACGATGAATTCGTCTCCTCCGATCCGAGCGACGAATCCCTCACCATCGACCTTGGATCGGAGGACAGTTGACGCGTGAACAAGCATTGCGTCGCCTGCGGCGTGGCCAAGCGTATCGTTGATGTGCTTGAACCGATCCAGATCTATGTGAAGCAGTGCCGCATACCCGCCGGCGCGCCTGGCGTTTGCTGCGTAATCTTCCAGCACTTGGTCGAGGTAACGCCGGTTGGGCAAACCGGTCAGCGAATCGTGGAGCGCAATGTGCTCTATGCGCGCCTTGGCCGACTCGAGTTCTGCGTTTTTCGACTCGGAAAGCTGTTTTGCGCGAACCAGGTCCTTGTTCAGCAGGACATCGGCTGTCACATCCCATTCGGCGCCAATCATTTTTGGGGTGTCGTTTGCGACCCGGTGAATTATCGCTTTGGATCGGACATGGCGAATCTCGCCATCCGGCCGAATGATCCGGTACTCCGACAAATATGGCCCGCCGACGGCCATCGCGCTGTCGAAATCGGCGTGGGCGCCAGCCAAATCATCCGGGTGGATTGCTCCCGCCCAGTCCAGGTAGCCGCGGTGCTCCCCAGTCGGTTTGCCGTATATTTCGTTGACGCGGTCGTCCCACGTAAGTTCGTTGGTCGCGAGATCGTGTTCCCAAACGCCAATAGCTGACGCTTCCAGGGCGAGTTCCAGGCGTCTCGACAATCGACTCAGTTCCGCATAGTTGCGCTGTCTCTCGCCAATCAGTCGACCCGTAACCAGGAATGGGATCACAACCAACGCCCCGGCCACCGCCATGATTGCGCGCAAGAACAACGCGTTGTCGGGCGTCGAAGGCCAGCCGTTTTTGGGAATGGCTGCGATACGCCACGAACCGGACGGGAGCAGAACGTCGGCTGTCACCGGATTGCTTTTGGCGACGCCCTCATTGCCGAAGAATTGATCTCCACTTGGACCGAGAGCGTCCTTGCCGATCAGCGCTATGTCAATCCCGAGATCGTCGTCAAGCAGGCCGCTCGCCTTATAAAGGCGCTGAACGTCGACAACGGCCGAAATGATGCCCCAGAACCTTTCGGTGTTGCCCGCACTCCGTACAAAAACCGGAATACGACCGACGAAGCCTTGCCCTCCCTGCCTCAAGTCGACGGGACCGGCAAGAATTAGCTCGCGCTCGTCTCGCGCCCTTAGCGCGGCCACACGCTGGCGCTCGTCCTTGCGGTAATCGAGGCCTATCGCCTTCTCGTTGCCCTCCATCGGGTACATCAGGGAAATGACCAGATCGGGCGCGCCGGCAATATTTTTCAATTGCGAGCCCCCGCCAAACAGGTTGCTCGCGAGCGAGGCGAAGCGTTGCTGTCCCATATAGGGCTCAGTCACGACTGCCGCGACCAGGCCCTGCACCAGTTGAAGGTTTCCGTTGATGTTACCTTCAAGCTTGGCGCGGATAAGATTGACCTTGGCCAGGACATCCGCACGGGCGGCTTGATCCGAGACGACTTTGTTCTGGTGGTCCGCAAACGCTGCGCCAACGGCAATAACTATCACTGCCATTGCCGCCGGGATATTTGCCGACGAAAAAACAGCCTTCTTAATACCGCCGAACTTAGCGCGGAAAAGAGCCAATAGGCGATTCCTCAGCTGCTATTCAGGTTCTCGGGCAACCCGACCAAGGAATATTAGCTATCAATATTTAATTTTGACCTTCACGGGTCCTAAAATTTTTGCACTTTCCGACCGCCTGGTGGCCGCCGGAGTGGTTGGAACAGACCTGCGGCTCGCTTGACACCTCAGAATTGCTTGCAGTTGCTGAAGGTGCATGGGTTGCTCTCGTGGAGGGATAACCGTGCTCACCTTTCCGGCATCAGATCGACGAGATGACAATGCAAAATCTGGAATAAGAGTAGGATTAGTGGCCCTCAATTGTCTTGGGGGTAACAAGATATGGGATCTTGCCGACGCTACGCTTCGTCGCGCCAATGGAATAGGCCATTGGGATCTTGGGAGAGTTCTCTGGCAAGCCGTACATATCCTTGCCGGCCCTCACGGCAAATGAAAAGTGCTGCCACGAAACCGTGTCATGCTCATTGAGAAAATCAAGCGTCAGCCCAGCTGAAATCAGCGCGTTCACCACGTCACTGACCGGATGAATCCACTCATAGTAGCGAGGATGCTTCAAGATGCGGTCGTCGCCGGTATAGGTGAGTTCCTCATTCCATGCGAGTGGTCGAGCTATTGGCGTTCGCCAGTCATGCTTGAACTCCAGCGCCGCAGCCTTGCGGTCACACTGGAACATCAACGGGTGGCCCTCGGCCAGATAGAGCCGGCCGCCGGGGCGCAGGAGATCGGCAACCACTCGCGCCCAGCGGAACACGTCGTCCAGCCAGTTTACCGAACCCCAGGTAACGTAAGCGATGTCAAAGGTTCGGCCGAGCGCCTCGACTGCCTCGAACAGTGGCGCCTCCACGAAGCGCACATTAGTCCCTGCCTTTGCAGCGAAATCCCGCGCCGCTGCGATCGCTGTCGGCGAAAAGTCGAGGCCGGTCACGCTGCCCGCGCCCAGGTTCTTCAAGCTGATTGTGTCGAGCCCGATATGACATTGCAGATGGACGATATCTTTGCCGAGAATGTCACCGACCTCGCGCGTTTCCAACTCATAGAGATTGGATCCGCCTGCCAGCACATTTTCTATGTGGTAGCTGCCCGTTGTGTCGGTCGAATGCAGTTCGGCCCGATCATCCCAATTAAGGCGGTTCGCACCCAGAAACGGTTCCAAATTGCCCCCCCAGTCCCTGCCGAGACTAATATTTGGTAAACAGAACGTTAATATACTTTGCAGCTTAAGGATCGCGCGTCAATCCGAGGCGGGCCGGTGCACCATCGCTGCAGGCCAGGCCTGGCCAAGGTGGAGGTGCCCGTCACGTGTCGGTGCAGAACGAGCGCGCAATCAGGACAAGGCTGCTGTCATGAAGGTGCCGGCTTCTCGCCCTATCAGCCTCGCGGCGCGATTTCACGCGGCGGCGTCCAGCCCCTGCGCCGGCACATAGTTCAGGATCGGGCCGAGCCAGCGCTCGACCTCGGCGAGCGGCATGCGCTTGCGGCGCGCGTAATCCTCGACCTGGTCGCGTTCGACCTTGGCCACGCCGAAATAATAGCTTTCGGGATGCGACAGGTAGATGCCGGACACCGAGGAGCCCGGCCACATCGCAAAACTTTCGGTCAGGCTGACGCCGGCATTGCGCTCGCCGTCGAGCAGGCGAAACAGCGTCGCTTTCTCGGTGTGATCGGGCTGCGCCGGATAGCCGGGCGCCGGGCGGATGCCGCGATAGGGTTCGCCGATCAGCTCGTCCGGCGCCAGATCCTCATCCGGGGCATAGGCCCAGAATTCCTTGCGCACGCGTTCGTGCAGGCGCTCGGCGAAGGCTTCGGCGAAACGGTCGGCCAGCGCCTTGACCATGATGGACGAGTAGTCGTCGTTCGCCCGCTCGAAGCGCTCGGCGATTGCCGCTTCCTCGATGCCGGCGGTGACGATGAAGCCGCCGAGATAGTCGGCCTTGCCGCTGTCAAAAGGCGCGACGAAATCCGAGAGTGCGACATTCGCCTTGCCGTCGCGCTTGGTCAGCTGCTGGCGCAGCGTGAAGAAGCTCGCCAGTTCCTGCGATCGCGCGTCGTCGGTGAACAGCCTGATGTCGTCGCCGACAGCGTTGGCCGGCCAGAAGCCGATGACGCCCTTCGGCGCGAACCATTTTTCCGCGATGATCTTCGCCAGCATCGCCTGGGCGTCCTCGAAGAGCTGGCGTGCCGCCGGCCCTTGAGTCTCGTCGTCGAGGATTTTCGGGTAACGGCCCTTCAGCTCCCAGGTCTGGAAGAACGGCGTCCAGTCGATATAGCGCGCGAGCTCGGCCAGATCCCAGCCTTCGAAGACTTTCACGCCGAGGAAGGACGGCTTCGGGGGCGCGTAGGCCGACCAGTCGATCCTGTGGGCGTTGGCACGCGCCTTGACGAGCGGCAAGCGCTGCTTGTCGGCTTCGCTGCGCGCGTGCGCATCGGCAACCTTCTTGTATTCGGCACGAACGTTGTCGACATAGCCGCCCTTGGTCTCGTTCGACAGCAGTGCCGACACCACGCCGACCGCGCGGCTGGCATCGGTGACGTAGACCGTCTGGCCCCTGATATAGCGCGGATGAATCTTTACCGCCGTATGCACGCGGCTGGTCGTCGCGCCGCCGATCAACAGCGGAATGTCAAAACCTTCGCGCTCCATCTCGGCGGCCATATGCGCCATCTCGTCGAGCGAAGGCGTGATCAGGCCGGATAGGCCGATGATGTCGACCTGCTGCTCGCGCGCCGTCTGCAGGATCTTCGCCGCCGGCACCATGACGCCGAGGTCAATGATCTCGTAATTGTTGCAGGCCAGAACCACACCGACGATGTTCTTGCCGATATCGTGCACATCGCCCTTCACCGTCGCCATCAGGATCTTTCCGGCGGTCTGGCGCTCGCCGGTGTCGACGCCATTGGCGGCGTTCGCCAGCTTCTCCGCCTCCATGTGCGGAAGCAAGCCGGCAACGGCCTGCTTCATGACGCGGGCGGACTTCACCACTTGCGGCAGGAACATCTTGCCGGCACCAAACAGATCGCCGACGACATTCATTCCTGCCATCAAAGGACCTTCGATGACATGCAGCGGGCGCTCGGCGGCAAGTCGTGCTTCGTCCGTGTCCTGGTCGATGAATTCGGTGATGCCGTTGACCAGTGCGTGCGAAATGCGCTGCTCGACCGGCCAGTCGCGCCAGGCGAGATCGCGTCCCTGCGCCTCCTTGCCCGCTGTGCCCTTGAAGCGTTCGGCGAGTTCCAGCATGCGTTCGGTCGCTGTGCCGCCGCCCTTCGGCTGACGGTTGTTGACGACGTCCTCGCAGGCTTCGCGCAGTTCCGGATCGATGGACTCGTAAACGGCAAGCTGCCCGGCGTTGACGATGCCCATGTCCATGCCGGCCTGGATGGCATGATAAAGGAATACGGCATGCATGGCCTCGCGCACCGGCTCGTTGCCGCGAAACGAGAAGGAGAGGTTCGACACGCCACCCGATATGTGGACATGGGGAAGCGTCGCGGTGATCTGCCGTGCTGCTTCGATGAAGTCGACGCCGTAATTGTTGTGCTCGTCGATGCCGGTGGCGATGGCAAAGATGTTCGGGTCGAAAACGATATCCTCGGGCGAGAATCCGGCCTGCTCGGTCAGCAGCTTATAGGCGCGGGTGCAGATTTCGACCTTGCGCGCCTGTGTGTCGGCCTGACCGTCTTCGTCGAAGGCCATGACGACCACTGCCGCGCCATACGCGCGGACGAGCTTCGCATGGTGCAGAAAGGCCGCTTCGCCTTCCTTCATGGAAATGGAGTTCACCAGCGGCTTGCCTTGCACGCATTTCAGGCCGGCTTCGATGATCTCCCATTTGGAGCTGTCGATCATCACGGGAACGCGGGCGATATCCGGCTCGGCTGCGATCAGGTTGAGATATTCGACCATCGCCTTTTTCGAATCGATCAGGCCTTCGTCCATGTTGATGTCGATGATCTGCGCGCCATTGGCGACCTGGTCGCGGGCGACTTCGAGCGCGGCGGCATAATCGCCCGCCGTGATCAGCTTCCTGAACCTGGCCGAGCCCGTGACATTGGTGCGCTCGCCGACATTCACGAATGGAATCTCGTTGGTCAACGTGAACGGCTCGAGCCCCGAAAGGCGCATCTTCGGCTCGATGTCGGGAACAGCGCGCGGCGGATATTCCTTCACCGCCTGTGCGATGGCGCGGATGTGGTCCGGCGTCGAGCCGCAGCAGCCGCCGACGACATTGACCAATCCGTCGCGTGCGAACTCCTCGATCTGCGCGGCCATGAATTCCGGGCTCTCGTCATAACGGCCGAATTCATTGGGCAGACCGGCATTCGGATAGGCACAAACAAAGGTGTCGGCGACACCGGAAATTTCGTCCAGATGCGCGCGCATGGCCTTGGCGCCCAGCGCGCAATTGAGGCCTATTGTGAACGGGTTGGCGTGACGGACTGAATGCCAGAAAGCCGTCGGCGTCTGGCCGGACAGCGTGCGGCCGGACAGGTCGGTGATCGTGCCGGAGATCATGACCGGCAGATGCATATCCTTCTCGATGAAGATCTCTTCTGCTGCGAAGATCGCCGCCTTGGCGTTCAACGTATCGAAGATGGTCTCGATCAGGATGATGTCGGCGCCGCCGTCGATCAGACCGCGCAGCTGCTCGCCATAGGCAAGGCGCAATTCGTCGAATGTCACGGCCCGGTAGCCGGGATTGTTGACATCCGGCGACATCGAGGCGGTGCGGTTGGTTGGCCCCAGCGCACCGGCGACGAAACGACGCCTGCCGTCCTCCTGCTCAGCCCTCACCGCTGCCCTACGCACCAGCCGCGCACCGTCGCGGTTCAGCGCGTAGACCGCATCCTCCATGCCGTAATCCGCCTGGGCGATGGCGGTCGAGGAGAAGGTGTTGGTCTCAAGAATGTCCGCCCCGGCGATGGCGTATTGATAGTGAATCTCCTCGATCGCCCTGGGCTGCGTCAAGATCAGCAGGTCGTTGTTGCCCTGCTGATGGCAGGCGCAATCGGCGAATTTGTCACCACGGAAGTGGTTCTCGTCGAAGCCCAGGCCCTGGATCTGCGTGCCCATGGCGCCGTCGAGAATGAGGATGCGCTCGCGCGCCGCCGCCGTCAGCGCCGCACGGACTTCCGACCTATCGGGCGCAGCCGCGGCGTGACCGAACAGGTCGTCCAGCGATGATGGGGTTTGCGACATATTCCGTCCTCGAGGCGACAGTCGCGCTTAAGCGACATAAAGACATCTTTATGTCAATATACGCTATTCGCTTGTTGCTGTCACCCCTGCCGCGGAGAATGCTGCCCGCTTATGCTACGAGGCCGCCTGCGCGGTCTTTCAGGCGATCGCCGACGGGACGGCAGGTAAGGTCTCCGACGCGGATGTCGCATTCATGATGTGGTAGGCGGGAGCGACCTCTCTCGTCAGGAGAAGATTTCCGCCAATTCATCGACGCTGGTGCCTTCCTTAACCTGCCGCAACTCGACATAGCTAACCGCGGTGGCGACCGAGGATCGGACGCAAGATCGGCTCAACGCCGCAGGCGCATGATGCCCGCCCGTTCCTGACGGCGTATTACGGCAGCTCCGAGCCCATCTCGAGCGGAAGCTGCTGCTCGGCAACCGCAAGGCCGACAAGCATGTGCGCGGTAGACTGAAGAGGCCGGAGGCGATGCAGATCAAAATAAGCGGGACTGAAGAATCCAGAATTGAGCGCGCAATTCAGGCAGCAGTGTCTGGGTCTTGGGAAGAGTTTAGCAGACTCACTGATGCACCTTTTCCAAACGACGAATCGATGAAGGAGCAATTCGACGATTCTTCCCGCCGACTTCAGCAGGCGGGAGGAAATTGGAAAACGGGCTCCGGCATCGAACTCCTAGCAGACGGAGCCCGCTTCATAATAACAAGGATAGAGGCGCCACCGGAGGTGGATATCGTACTTTCACTGCACAGCACGAGTGAGCACAGTGACAGCACAATCAGTATCTGGACGTTTCATCAGCAGTTGAACTGGGAAGACTAGCCACCGGCCGACCTCTCAAGCCGCTGCCTTACCCCACCCACTTCTCGTAGTCGGACACGAGCAGGTGCAGCGGCGCGACATCCTCGTCGATGTCCGCGAAGCGGCCGATCGGTTCGCGGAAGACATTGTCGGTGAGATCGTCATTGACGGTCGAGACCTCGCCGATCAGCACGTCCTTGCCTTCGGCCCAGAAGGCGTGCCAGACACCCGGAAGAAGCGTGACGCTCTGGCCCGGGTCGAGCTTCAGCAGCCCGCCCGCAGGCAGCCTGTGGATGGTTCCGTCGACAGGCACCGATACCTCGGCCTTCGGATCAATGCCGCCATCGCGATCGTGCATGAACAGTTCCAGCACAAGCTTGCCGCCGCCACGATTGATGATGTCCTCGGCCTTGATGTTGTGGCGGTGCATCGGCGACAGCTGATCCTTGCGCGAGATCATGATCTTCTCGGCATAGAGCATGCCCATGCCCTTCTTCATGTCCTCGTAGCGACCGTTGCGGACAGTGAACAGGAAGAGGCCAAGATCGCTGAACTTGCCCTGGCCGTAATCGGTGATGTCCCAGCCAAGCCGGGACGAGAAGATGGCCGACGAATCCTGCCGGCGCGCCTTCATCTCTTCGGGTGACCAATAGGCGAAGGGCGGCATTATGTAGCCGAACGAGCGAATGAAGGTGTCGGCGTCGCGGATGATGTCGTTGATAGCGGAGCGTTTCATGATCGTGGTTCCTTCCAGTCGGCCTAGGCGATCTCCAAACCGAATAGCCGAACGCCGATCCGGTGTCGACGTAAACTGCATGAGCTGGCCTCATGACATCCGGTTCGATCGAGGTCATAACGGCAACCAGTTTCCTGATGATGGCATTCCATGCTGAGTATAGAAGATCTCGATACGCCGGCGATCCTGATCGATGTCGACCGCGCCGAAGCCAACATCGCGCGGGCGCAGGCCCATGCCGATCGCCATGGTCTGAAGCTCAGGCCGCACATCAAGACCCACAAACTGCCTTACTGGGCAAAGAAGCAGATCGCAGCGGGTGCGGTCGGCATCACCTGCCAGAAGATCGGTGAAGCCGAGGTGATGGCCGATTCCGGCCTCACCGATATTTTTCTCCCTTATAACATTCTGGGCAAGGCCAAGCTGGAGCGCCTCAAGGCGCTGCACGGTCGTGTGACGCTGTCGGTGACATCAGACAGCCTGGAAACACTTGCGGGTCTCGCCGCCACCTTCACCGATCCAGGCCAGCCGCTACAGGTGCTGGTGGAATGCGACACCGGCATGGGCCGCTGCGGCGTCCAGTCGGCCAGCGAGGCGGTCGCATTGGCCAGAGAGATCGACAAGGCCAAGGGGCTCGCCTTCGGCGGGCTGATGACTTATCCAGCGGCACGCCGCGCTGCCGAGGCCGAGACGTGGCTCGCCGGCGCGCGCCAAGCGCTCGCCGCATCCGGCTTTGGCTGCGAATGCATCTCCAGCGGCGGCACGCCGGATATGTGGCGCTCAAACGAGGCTTCCGTCGTTACCGAGTACCGCCCCGGCACCTACATCTATCTCGACCGCTACCAGGTCGCCAAAGGCGTCGGCAGTCTCGACGACTGCGCGCTGACGGTGCTGTCGACGGTGGTCAGCCATCCGACGCCGACACGGGCCATCCTCGATGCCGGCAGCAAGGCCTTGTCCAGCGATACGCTGGGGCTGCCTGATTTCGGCGAATTGCTGGGTATTCCGGGCGCTACCGTCACCGGCCTCAGCGAAGAGCACGGCAACGTCACGCTTTCCGGCGACGCCAGGCTGCGTATCGGCGATCGCGTGCGAATCGTGCCCGACCATTGCTGCGTCGTCACCAATCTGTTCGACGAGGTCCACCTGATCGCCGGAGAACGGGTGCTGGAGACGCTGCCGGTGGCGGCGCGTGGCCGCATGGGATGAGGTCGACGTCGTTCGGACCGAACGACCGTTTAATCAAAGTTGGACAAGCGGACCCAGTGCAGCCTTCAATGGATCGAGGGCATCGCCGTACAGTTTCCAGCGCTCTACAGAGGACGAATAGATCGGCTGGCGCACCTGCCAGCGGCTTGGCGTTCGTACCGTGCGCTCGGTTTCGTGGAAATGCAGGCAAGCATCGTCCCATTCCATGCCGAGAAATCCGATCAATCCACGGGCGCGGGTTTCGAAATCGGCCACGGTTTCTTCGTAAGGCATGTCGTGGATGGCCAGCGGAACGACCTTGGCCCAGTGGCGCATCAAGCGATCATATTGCCGGTAATACTGCCCAAGCTTGGTCAGATCGGCATTGTAGCCGTGGGCATCGGAAAAATTATGCATGAAACAGGACGTGCAATTGTCCATCGGGTCACGCCGGCAGTGGACGATGCGGGCATTTGGCAAAATGAGACCGATGAAAGCCAGCAGCTCGAAATTATGCGGCATCTTGTCGACGACACGCGCCGCCTTGCCGTTGCGCTTATTGAGATGGCCTAGATATTTCGAGCCAAGCTCCTTCGCCTTCGTCGGTGTGAGCGAAACCATGGCCTTGGCGAAAATCGCCGGATCAGGCTGGTCGAATCCAAGTTCGCCGACCAATGAACGGATGGTCGGCAACTCGCCGGCGCCATAGATATCGTGATGGCTGGCGCAAATCTGCTCGGTCAGCGTCGTTCCTGAACGTGGCATACCGACGATGAAGACCGGCCGTTCGGATGGATTGCCGAAATTTGGCCGCGCTTCGAAAAAGCCGGCGTCGAAAGTTTCGATGAAACTGTCATACAGCCGCGTGTGCAGGGCAATGTCGAAATCATTGCCGGAGATTGCCTTGGCCCTGGCGAAATGGCGGATGGCCAGGCCATACTCGTGCTGGTCGTTGAGGATTTTTCCGGCGGCGTGATGCAGGATAACCCGCTCGCGATCGGTGGTCATCGGCAGTTCGAGGCGGGCCTGCACCAAAGCCAGAGCTGGATCGCCCTTGACGGCCCGACGCGCGAGCGCCAGCCCGGACAGCGCCTCGACATTTGCCTTGTCGATGGCGATGGCACGGCCAAAGCATTCGACCGCCTCGGCTTGCCGGCCCATGTCGGTGAGCAGGTCGCCCATACCGACCAGCGCCGTCAGCGATTTGCTGTCGACCGCCAGCGCACGGCGATAGAAACCCTCGGCGATGTCGCCCTCGAGTTGGCTCCGGTAGGATTTCCCGAGATTGCACAATGCCTCGACAAGCCGGCCGTCGAGCTCGATCGCTTTTCTCAGCTGTTTGCGCGCCAGCTCGATGTTGCCGATCAGGTTGTAGGCGTTGCCGAGATTGTTGCGGAAAATGGCGTTGCCCGGTTCGATCTTGACCGCACGCTTCATGAAGTCGATGGCCGTCTCATTTTGCTGGGCCTCGATCGCCAGCGTGCCCATCAAATTGAGCGCCATGGCATTTTTGGGCTGACGTCGAAGCACGGTTTGATAGCAGAACTCGGCTTCGCGAAAGCGCTTGCGGCGCTGCAGGTCGATGCCGCGCTGCAATGTCTCCGGCGCCGGCTCGCCAGCGCTCGGCAGTAAACCCTGGACCATGGCCGGCACGCCGAAGGGTTGCCGGCGCGGCAGATGCGGCATCCTTCACCCCCAATCGCTGCGTGCGACGGCAGTCAGCCTGAACCAACAGGAATTCGAAGCAATCAGAATTTGAATGTAACGCCAAGTTGCAGATTGTGGGAATTCAACTTGCCGTTCGAGAATACAGCATCGCCTTCGCGGGAGGAATCGAAGTCGACGCCTGAAACGGCCTTGAACCTGTAGCCGAAATCGAGGTCGATATTCTGCGCCAGCGCGTAGGTGACGCCGGCTCCCAACTGGCCGGCGAAACCCCACCCACCACGCCCGTATCCGTACAAGTGACCACCCCAAGTTGTGTCGGCGGTCACATGGGCGGCGCCGATGCCGCCGCCGACGTAGAGCTTGGCATCTCCAAAATGAGCAACGTCGGCCCAGACATTGGCGAGCAGATAGGTAGCGGACAAATCGCCGTCAGCCGGAAACCAGGCACTCACACCCTCCTGATACGAATTCGCCTTGTAGCGGGCATAGGACAGTTCGCCTTCGACCCGAAACACATCGTTGATCCGCCTACCGACGACGCCGCCGATCACGAAGCCGGTGTCGAAGTCCATCGAAAAGTCGTTGTTGTAGTAATCGGCATGTGTTTTCACGCGATTCGGGAAGCTGGCGCCACCAAACAGCGTGACATACCAGAGATCCTGGGCCGCCGGAATTTCGACCGCCGCTTCGGCGGCATTGGCCGAATTCCAGCCAAGCATCAGGGCCATTGCGGACACGCCAGCCAGCAAGCGCATTTTCATCGACAAATCCCCCACGACAATTAACAGGCAAATATCACGTCCAGTGCACGCATAACGTCCAGTGCATGGCTGAACTGTCAACGTGGAAACCAGGGTGGGGTCGACCTCCGGAAATCGCTGTTGCAAAGTTGCAACATTTTTACTTGCGCCTCATCGTGTCGGGTGCATTCGAATGAAGGCTCAAAGACCGGTAGTCAGGGTGCAACCTAGCCGGGCTTGTCTGCCTGCCTCGCCGCGACTCGGCGCATGGAGATGACGCGGCGGCGGCGAATTTCCGTGCGCATCGCCATCAAATGCAACGCGAAGAACAGCACGGTAAAGCCTAGAGTCATCACCAGCAACGGCCTCAGCATAGAGGGGTCAATGGTCGAGCCACCCATGCGGAACACCGAAGCCGGCTGATGCAGCGTGTTCCACCAGTCGACCGAGAACTTGATGATCGGGATGTTTATGAAGCCGACCAGGGTGATGATTGCGGCGGCCCAGGCGGCGCGCGCCGCATCGTCGAGTGCCCGCGTCAGCGCGATGATGCCGAGATACATCAGAAACAGCACGAACACCGAGGTCAGCCGCGCGTCCCACACCCACCAGGTGCCCCACATCGGCTTGCCCCAGATCGAGCCGGTGATCAGCGCGAGTGCTGTAAAGACGGCGCCGATGGGTGCCGCCGATTTCAGCGCGACATCGGCCAGCGGATGGCGCCATACCAGCGTGCCCAACGCGAAAACCGCCATCAGCGTGAAACACATCATGGCCAGCCAGGCGAAGGGCACATGGATATACATGATGCGCACGGTGATGCCTTGCTGGAAATCCTCCGGCGCAGCGAAGCTCATATAGAGCCCGGCGGCCAAGATGAGTGCGGCGATGGTCGCCAGCCACGGCACCACCTTGTCGGCCAACCAGACAAACCGCGTCGGGTTGGCGAAATCCATCCAGCCGCTGAGGCGTGAAGTCAGGTAACTCATGCGGCTTTACATAAACCGGCGACGCTTTTGGGGCAATCGAGTGGTGGTGTCGCAGGCTGCCTTCCTTTCTCCCATAGGACAGGTGAGAAGGGAAGGCAGCCTGGCCGCTCAGGCGGCCTCGTCCGTGATGGCGCGACTGAGGCGGCGGACTTCCTCGTCGTTGAGCAGGCCGCCGGCGCGCAGCAGGCTGGCGAAGCGGCCATTGCGCATCGACAATTCGGCGAAGCCACCCATTTCGACCACCTTGCCCTTGTCCATGAACACAACCAGATCGGCATCTCGAACGGTGGTCAAGCGGTGGGCGATGATGAAGGTAGTGCGGCCGCGCCGCAATTCGTCGATCGCTTCCTTGACGCGGTCTTCCGTCTCGACATCGAGCGCGCTGGTCGCTTCGTCGAGCACCAGGATGGGCGAATCCTTCAGCACGGCGCGCGCGATCGCGATACGCTGGCGCTCGCCGCCCGAAAGCTGTCCCCCGCGTTCGCCGACGACCGTGTCGTAGCCGTTGCTCTTCGACAGAATGAAATCCTGCGCGGCAGCGGCATTGGCGGCAGCGTGGACCTCATCATAGGTCGCCTCGGCGCGCCCGACGCGGATATTGTCCTCGATCGAGCGGTTGAGCAGGCCCGCATCCTGGAACACGGTGGCGATCGAGTGGCGCAGCGACTTGCGGGTCACCGTACGGGTATCGATGCCATCGATCAGAATCCGGCCGCTGGACGGCGCAAAGACGCGCTGCAAAAGATTGATGAGCGTGGTCTTGCCCGCGCCCGTCGGACCGACGACGGCGACGGTCTGGCCGGCATGGACCTCGAACGACACGTCGTTCACGCCCTGCCCCGAATTGGCGAATTCGAAGCTGACGTTTTCAAAACGCACATGACCAGTGACGTTGCCGAGGTCACGCAACCCGTCCGGCTCGGCGGCGTCGGCCGCGGAGTCCTCGAGGCGGAAAAATTCCTCGAGCTTGGCCCTGGCCTCCGAAATCTGGTTGGCGAAGGCCGACATCTGGTCGAGCCGGGCGATCAGCAGCGTTGCAAAGCCGGTAAAGGCGATGACGTCACCGATACGCAATTGGCCATGCATGACCAGATAGGAGCCGATCAACAGCACGACCATCATCGAAATGGTGGACGACAGGCGGTGCAGGGCGTTGGCCAATGCCCACCAGTCGAGCACCGGATATTGGGCATCAAGCAGATTCTTGACATAACGCTTCAAGGCGTCGGTCTCGTGGCCGATTCGATTGTAGCTCTGCAGCACGGCGACGTTGCTGACCGAGTCGCTCACATGCGCGAACACCTGGTGAAAATGCCGCTCCACGGACGCCTGGCCTTCCCTGGTACGACGCATCACCAGCCGCCCGATTCCGACATAGAGCGCGCCCAGCGCCAGCAGGACCATCGACATGCGAATATCCATGCTGAGCGCCGTCGGCACCAGCAGGACCAGTGCCACGACAGTGGCCAAATGCTGCCTCATGAACTCGAGCCAGAGGCTGAACAGGGTCTCGACCGCGCGCAGAAGCGTATGCAGAGAATTGGAGGTGCCGCGCTGATGATGCCAAGCAAGCGGCATGGTGATCACGCGCTCGAATGACTGACAAAGCACCTCGCTGCGTCGTGCATGGGCAAAGCGGTCAGCGCCGCGCGCCACCAGAACGAAGGCGACGACGTTGAAGACGCCTATACCGGCCCATACGGCGAGCGTCGAAAAGACCGAGCCGCCGTCCGAAATAGCATCGATCACCCGTCCGAACATGATCGGCTCAAGGATGGCGATAATGGCCAGCGCGACATTCGCCCCGCAGATAAACGCTACGCGTTTTCTGTCGGCAGCGAGATAACCAAGCGCTCTCCAGTAGATCTGCAGAAGGGACACTTCAGCTACTCCGGCAAATTGTTATTGTGCACTGCATCATTTTCTACACGTACCCGTTGACGTGTCGCGAAACAATGCTCGTGTACCCCTTCAGTTCCCAATTCGCGAACAAAAGATGGCGACGCTGCGAAATCTGTCGTGATCACCTAACGGTTTGAGAAAAAAGGTAAAATGTCAGCCCTGCGGCAAAATCGTGGCAGGCTGCAAGCACTGCCGCAATTTTAATCAGCAACCGGTCATGTACGAATCCCTAAAGGCTGCACCGGCTTTTGGGAAAGCTCATGCGCAATAGAATTTCTAGAGAGAACCTTAAACAACGCGCATCCCCAAGACGTGCAAAAACGCCAAAATCCTTGGAGCTACGCCGGTATCCTGACGACCACCTCGGCCTTGTCGCCGGCTTTCGGTTCGAAAGACGAAGCCTTCGTCTTTTTACCATCTACCTCTAACGAGATGGCTTTGACCTTGGCGTCGCGGACAACGCGAACCCTGAGTTCGGCCCCCAGCACCTTGAGCGTTGCTGTATAACCATTCCAATGGCTGGGGAGTTTCGGCCTGAACTGAATGCGCTCGCCCCTGCGCTCAATGCCGAGGATGCCCTCGACCGCCGCGCGATAAAGCCAGCCGGCCGAGCCGGTGTACCAGGTCCAGCCACCGCGGCCGCCCTTGCCTTGCCCGGCGTAGACGTCGGCCGCGACGACATAAGGCTCGACGCGGTAGTGCTCGGCAGCGGCCTCGTCGAGCGCGTGGTTGACCGGGTTGAGCATCGAGAGACAGCGATAGGCGTCGTCGGTGCGCCCCATTTCGGCGAGCGCAATGACGAACCATGTCGCCGCGTGGGTGTACTGGCCGCCGTTTTCACGGACACCCGGCGGGTAGCTCTTGATGTAGCCTGGATTCTGTTCCGTCCTGGAGAAGGGCGGGGTGAAGAGCTTGACGATCTTGAGCTCGTCGTCGACGAGCATTTTCATCGCCTGCTGCATCGCCGTCGTCGACCGCGCCGGATCGCCCTCGCCCGACAGCACGCTCCACGACTGGGCAATCGAGTCGATCTTGCACTCCTGCGAACCGCGCGACCCAAGTGGCGTGCCGTCGTCGAAGCTGCCGCGACGATACCATTCACCATCCCAAGCCGTGCTTTCGAGCCCCCGCTTCAGCACGTCAGCGTGTTTTGTCCAGGCTTGCGCGCGCTTGGTATCGCCTTCCGCCTTGGCGACAGGGGCAAAGTCGCCCAGCGTCTTCAGCAGGAACCAGCCCAGCCAGACGCTCTCGCCCTTACCGTGCTCGCCGACACGGTTCATGCCGTCGTTCCAGTCGCCACCGAGGATCAGCGGCAGTCCGGCGGGGCTGCTGCGCTTGATCGCAAGGTCAAGTGCGCGTGCGCAATGATCATAGAGTGAAGCGGTCTTCTTCGAGATCTCCGGGGTGAAGAAGGCGTCGTGCTCGCCTTCTTCCAGAGGCGGCCCGTCGATGAAGGGCAGTTGTTCCCTGAGGATCGCGGTATCGCCGGTCACCTGCAAGTAGTGTGACGTGGCGTGGGCGAGCCAGACAACGTCGTCGGAAATCATGGTGCGGACGCCTGCCTCGGTGCGCGGAAGCCACCAGTGCTGCACGTCACCTTCGGGGAATTGCCGCCGCGCCGCGTTGAGGATCTGGTCGCGCGCCAATTTCGGATCATGGACAAGCAGAGCCAGCGTGTCCTGCAACTGATCGCGGAAGCCAAAAGCGCCGCTCGCCTGGTAAAACGCGGAGCGGGCGCGGATGCGGCAGGCAAGGCTCTGATAGGGCAGCCAGTGGTTGACCATGGCGTTGAGGGCCTTGTCCGGCGTCTCGACCTGGATGGTGTCGAGAAACCCCCGCCAGGTGCGTTCGTTGTCAGCCAGCCTCTGATCGAAATCCTTGCTGCTATGATGCTGCACCAGTGCGCTGGCTTCCCCGGCAGAGGCTGCATCGCCGAGCAGCCAGAGCAGCGTCACGTCCCCGCCGGCAGGGATGTCGATGTCGCGAGCAATTGCTGCACAAGGGTCGTCGCCGGCCTCGACGCGGCCCGACAGGCTGGCGCCGCTGAGCACGGCATGCGGAAGTTCGCTGGTGCCGTGCCGGCCGATGAACTCGCCGCGGTCGGCCGTCACAGAATGTGCCGCGCTGTCGGTGGCCAGGAAGGCGACCCGGTCGCTGAAGTCGAGCCCGTACGGATTTTGCGCCAGCAACGCGCCCGTCGCAGCATCCCTGGACGGAACGATGGTCGCCGCCGTGCGCGAACGATGGCTGCCAAGAACCCATTCCGCATAGGCATAAACGCGCAGGCGCGCCGGCACCGAACCCGAATTCTGGATGCGCAATCGGGAGATTTTCACCGGATCGACAGGATCCACCACATGGGTCAGGTCCATCGACAGCGGTCCGCGCTTCGAACGGAAGGTCGAAAAACCCTGTCCGTGCCATGTTTCGTAGGTCATGGCGGGATCGCGCACCACTGCGGCCAGCGGCGAGAACGCCCGGCCGTTGGCGTGATCGTAGATATAGATGCCCTCGCCGGGCCGGTTGGTGACCGGGTCGTTCGCCCACGGGGTCAATTGATAGTCGCGGCTGTTTCGGCTCCAGGTGAAGGCAGCGCCTTCAGCCGAAACATGGAAACCGAACGAGGCGTTGGAGACGACGTTGATCCAGGGCTGCGGCGTCGTGCGCCGGCCAGAAAGGCGCACGACATAGTGGCGTCCGTCGCCCTCGAAGCCGCCAAAACCGTTCCACTGGTTGAGCCCGCTGCCGTCGGCACTGCCTTCGATCGTGACTTGGGCAGCCGATGGCTGCGGCACCTGCGGAGACGGTTCGCGAAGCGCTGCTGCACCTGCCAGCTGCAAAGCGTCCCGTGCTTGCAGCGCAGCGGCCTCGGCGCGCTCGATCTGATCGAAGATGGTGCCGTTTCGCGTGTGCAGGGCGACGCGGGCGACGGCGAGCAGCGTCTTGTAGGTCGTTTCGTCCATGAGATCGCGGCGCACGGCGAAGATGTGCTGGCGGGGTCCGAGCTCCTTGCCGCGCAGACGGCTGTTTTCGCACAGCGTCTCGACTGCCCGTTGCAGATCCTGCACGTAGGATGAAGCCTGCTCGTTGACCACGACAAAGTCGATCATCATGCCGCGGGCGCGCATATATTCCTGGAAGCGGAGCGCCTGGGCAACGATTTCGAGATCGGCGACATCGCCGATCCTGACCAGGAAAATCGGAAAGTCGCCGGATATGCTGGTCGGCCAAAGACTGGACTGCTTACCGAGCCCGGAGGCGATCGATTCGGCCGGAAGGCGCAGGAACGGATCAGGATAGATCAGATAACGCGCCAGATTCTGCACATTGGCGGCATCGGCAAGGCTGAGGCCGAGATGACGGGTCTGCACCTGCGAGCGGGTCCAAGCGAGCATCGCCTGACGGGCGAAGGCTTCCGGATGATCGAGCCGCGCAATGGCATCTTCGAGTTCGGCACGGTTGGCGCCGACGGCAGTCCAGAAGGTCAGCGATATCTTCTTGTTGGCCGGCACGCGCACCTGTCGGCGAAGTGCTGCGACCGGATCCAGCGTGAAGCCGGAATGGCCGCCAAGCTTGGCGCCGGGATCGAAGGCGGCGGCCTCGGTTATGGTGCGGCCGCGGCCGATGAAGGCGCGCCGGTCGGTTTCGGCCTCGGCGTCGCGCGTCGACCCAGACGGGTCGGTGACGAAGTGCACCATGGTGACATCAGGCTCGTCCGTTTCCCGCTTGCGTCTTGTGGCGAAGATCGCCCCGTTATTCGCAGCGATTTCGGTTTCCACGAACATTTTCGAGAAGGCCGGATGCGCGTTGTCGGATGCGTCGGAGCCCAGCACCAGTTCGGCAAAGGAGGTCACTTCGATATGCCGATCGACCGGGCCGTCATTGTAGAGCGTCACCCGCCGGCCTTCGCCGTTTCCTTCCGAGATGACGATGCATTCAACCTCCGAACGCAGTGATCCCACCGACTTGATGAAGCTCGCCTTGTCGTCGGAGAACAGCGTTTGCACTTCTTCATCGGTGGCACGCTTCGGCTCGGCGGTGGCCGACCACCAGTCGCCGGTGCCGGCGTCGCGCAGGAAGATATAGGAGCCAAGCCGATCCTCGGTTGGATCCGGCTGCCAGCGCGTGACGGCAAGCTCGCCCCAGCGGCTATAGCCGGAGCCGGTCGCGGTGACCATGACCGAGTAGCGGCCATTGGACATGACGCTGGTCGAACGCAGCGCCTTGAGCGGGTTGAGCACGATGCGCGTATCGGGGCTCTCGACTTCCGTTTCGTCCTTCGACCGTTCGTCGGCCTCTGTCCTGACGGTGGCGGTCGGGATGTCGCGCGGTGCTCTTTCCTGCAGCAGCAACTCGGCCGACTCGATCACCGGATCGCTGTGGAAGCGATCGCGCAGGCGTCCTTCGAAGATGGCGTCGGCAACGGCGGCGATCGACATCCCGGAATGGTGGGCCATGTAGTTCAGCACGACGACATGGTCGGTGCCCTCCGGCACGCGCTGCGGCGTGAAATCGACCGCATCGTAGAAGCCGTGCCGGCCAAGGGCGCCAAGCCGCCTCAGCCTGGCAAGGTTCTGCACCGATTCACGCGGGGTGAACTGCGCCGCCAGCACGGTCGCATAAGGCGCAATCACCGTGTTCTGGCCAAGACCTCGCTTCAGGCCCAGCCCGGGCACGCCGAAATTGGTGTATTGGTAGGTCAGTTCGCGGTCGCGGGCATTGTAGGCCGCTTCCGAGATCCCCCAGGGCACGTTCTTCGAGCGGCCGTACTGGATCTGACGTTTGATGATGAGCTTGCTGGTCTGGTTGAGGATGCTGCCTTGCGCCTCCTTCATCACCAACGGCGGCATCAGATACTCGAACATCGAGCCGGACCAGGACATCAGTGCGCCCTTGAACCCGATCTCGACGATCGGCCGGCCGAGGTGGAACCAGTGCTCCGTCGGCAGATCGCCCTTGGCGATGGCGAACAGGCTGGTCAGCCGCGCCTCGGAAGCCAGGAGGTCGTAGCAGCTTTCGTCGAGCTGATGCTCCTCGACCCGGTAGCCGATCGACAGGAGCTTGCGTTCCTTCCGCATGAGGAAGGAGAAATCCATCTCGAAGGCGAAGCGACGCGTACGCTCGCGCAGCGAAAGAAGCTTGGCCCGCAAGGCTTCGACGGCATTGTCGTCGCTATGCGCGTCATGGACATGCGCTTCGCAGGTTGCTTCCAGTCTCGCCGCCCAGTCGGCAATGGTATCGCTCTGTGTCGATGCGGCCTCGGTATGGATGGCGATGGCGAGCTTGCGAATCTCGCCGGCCAGAACGGCCAGGTTGATGGTGCGGATCGATGCCATTTCGGGCTGTGCTTTGATCGATTCGACCGCGCGCCGCATGCCGTCGAGGCGATCGGCGAGCCGCTGGCGCAACGGCCGCAACTGGCGACGGTCGTCAGGCAACTCCGCCAGGCTTTCGTCGAGGATCGTCACCGTATCGAGGATACCCTCGAAGTCGCCCTGAAGGTGGACTGCAGGCGCTTCCGCCCATTCGGCGCAGGCGGCCGCCACCGCCACCAGATGGCCGGCAAGATTGCCGCTATCAACGGCGGAAATATAGAGCGGATAGAGCGGTTTCAGCGTCGTCGTGTCATACCAGTTGAAGAGATGGCCGCGCTCACGCGGCATGCTCTCGATGGTCGACATCGTCGCGTCGATGCGGGTGGTCGCGTCGGACAGACTGATCCAGCCGAAGTCGCGCGCTGAAATCACCGACAGGAGATAGACGCCGATATTGGTCGGCGAGGTGCGGGGCGCCACGACAGGCGCCGGACTTTCCTGGAAATTATCGGGCGGCAGGTTGTGATGCTCGGCCGTCACGAAGGTCTCGAAATAATGCCATGTGCGCCGCGCAACGGTGCGCAGCGCATGGATGTCAGCCGCCGATATGCGCAAACGGTCCTCGGTTTCGGCCGAGCGACTGATCCAGAAAGCGAACGCCGGCGAGCCGATCCAGAACAGCGCGAAGAAGAATGCGACGAAAGCTCCGGTGGAATCGGCCAGAACCGGGATGGCGAGGCCGACGACCCCGACAATCACCGCGCCGTACATCATGCCGTAATAGGAGCCGAGATCGTTGTCGCCATTCTTGTGCGCCTGCGAGGCAGTGCGCCATTCGAGCAGATTCTGCCGACTGACGAACAGACGGTAGAGTGTGCGAATGATGGCGTCGCCCATCATCCAGGCCAGATGCGCCATCAGCACGATCTTCAGCGCCACCAGGGCGGTGCCGAAGACAACGTCGCGCGCCAGCGCCGAGAAATGGCCGCGCGGCGTCTGGTCGCCGCTTTTCGGCAGGATGGCGTGGACGATATCGAATGTCGGCGCCATGAACAGCGTGAGGATCAGCAGCGCCTGCCATTGCGCGGCCTGCGTGAAAGGCAGCAACGTCCAGCCGGCGATCGCCGCCATCACCCAGAAGATCGGCGTCAGCGAGCGGCGCAGATTGTCGACCATCTTCCAGCGCGACAGCGCCGGTACGCCGGAGCGCGGATCGAGAATGAAGCCCAGAAGCTGCCAGTCGCCGCGTGCCCAGCGATGGTGGCGCGACGCGTCGACCGAATAGCGGGTCGGATAGTCCTCGACCAGTTCGACGTCCGTGACCAGTGCCGCGCGTGCCAAGGCGCCTTCGAGCAGATCGTGGCTGAGGATGGTGTTTTCGTCGATGCGGCCCTTCAGCGCCGCTTCGAAGGCGTCGACATGATAGAGGCCCTTACCGGTGAAGGAGCCGTCGCCGAAGACGTCCTGGTAGATATCCGAGACGGCAAATACGTAGGGATCAAGGCCTCGATTGGCGGAAAACACCCGCTGGAAGAAGGATGCATCGTCGCCGCTGGTCAGGGAAGCGGTGATGCGCGGCTGCAGGATGGTGTAGCCGGCGGTGACAACGCGCTTTGCCGCATCGTAATGCGGGCGGTTGAGCGGATGGCAAAGCTTGCCAACCAAACTGGCAACCGCATCGCGGGTGGTGCGCGTGTCGGCGTCGAGCGTCATCACATGGATAACGTTTTCTGGCAACGGCACATCCAGCGGCAGGAAGGTGGTGTCGCTGTCACCGCGCAACAGAAGATTCAGTTCGTGCAGCTTGCCGCGCTTGCGTTCCCAGCCCATCCAGGCGCCCTGGGATTCATTGTAGAGCCGCCGGCGATGCAGGACGTAGAAGCGCGGCGCCCCTTCGCTGGGATAACGGGCGTTCAGCCGTGCGATCTCGTCGCGAGCATATTGGAGGATCTCAATATCCGCCGCATCGATTTCGGTTTTGCTGTCCGGCCAATCCGAAAGCAGAGCGAAATGGATTTCGTCCGCCGTGTTGGCTAGGTGATGCACTTCGATATTGCGGATGTTCTCCTCGACGTCGTCGCGCGAGCCGATCAGCGACGGCACCACTACCAGCGTTCGGGCCTCGGGCGGCATGCCGCGTCTGTAGTCGTAGCCGACGAGGCGCGTGGGCTTCAGGAACAACGATACGACAGTGTTGAAGAAGGCAAGCGCGCCTTCGCTGGCCGGCACGGCAAACAGCGCCAGCATCAAGGCGATCGACCATTTGGACAGGCCGAGATTGGCAAGGGCGTTGCCGGAGAGGACCAGAAGCAGGACCGTCAGCGCGAACACCGGCAAGACAATGCCCAGCCATCCGATCTTGCGGAACGCCCGTTTGATCGTGACGCTGACGGTCGGCCGATAGCCGATCGCCTTTTCCAGTTCCAGCCGACGCGGCCCGACCAGAAAGAACCCGACGTCGGTGTGAGTGGTCGGACCGGTGCCGGTGGTATCGGCGACAGCGGCATGGCCGGCGAGTTCGATCGCCTTTTCGGCAACGCGGAATTCGGAACGATCGGAGCGGCGCGCCATTTCTTCGATCGCGGTCCGGTACTGGTCGCGCGAGAAGAAATCGAGCGCGGCGAAATCGGTGCGCTCGCGCAGCAAGGTATCGATGCGGCTGACACCTTCGAACCAAACCGTCCAGTCGATATCGTTGATCAGCCTGAGGCCACGGATGATGTTGCCGGTGGTTACATTGCCGCCGGACAGCGTGCGATGCTCGCTGATTATGATTTCCTCGGCATCGGAGCCGGACTTTTCGAGTTCGCCCTCCAGCCATTCCAGCGCCCTGCCGGCATTTTGCGACCCGTCGCGCAGGCGGTAGAGCAATTGGGTGGCAAAGGTGGTGTCTTGTGCATGGGCGACGTAGTTCGACAGGATCGCCTGACGGTCGGCGCTGTCGTCGACCGCCAGCACGCGGTCGGCAACCTCGTTGGCAATCTGGCGCATCTGCCGGGTACGATTGACCCGGACCGCGATCCGGCGAAGATTTTCGATCAGAACGAAGCGCAGCAGCGACGGCAGCGCCCAGAGTTCGCCGATCTTCAGCGGCTCGACGGACTGAAAGCCTTCGACGATCGCCTTGAACATGGTAGCCGAGACGGAACTGTCCGAATGCGCGACATAGGTCCAGGCCAGCGCAAGCGCGCGCGGCACGCTGGCGCCGTCGGACAGCTTCAGCGTCGGCAACTGCCGATAGAAACGGCGGGGCAGGTCGCGCTTGACCTGGAAGATGGTTTCCTCAACCAGATAGTTGTTGTCGAGCAGCCATTGCGCGGCCGGCGTGATCGTCTCGCCCCTCGCCTGCGCGGCATTGGTCGAGCGGTAGACTTCGAGGATCTTGCTGGCACTGTCGCGGACGCGTGGCTGGAAATCGAACGGCTCCAGGCCGAACAGATCCTTGACGTCGCCCTTGGCGAGGGTTGTACCCAGCGTGCGCAGGCGCTCTTCCGGCAGGAAATTGGAGCGTATCGGCTCTTCCGTGATGGCCGGGAAGCTCGCGCTCGTCTTTTCCATTTGGGTGGGGTCTGTTTGGATATTCATTGAAAATTCCGTATGGGGGACGCGTTAGCGGCGTCACCGCCACGGCAATGTCCCTGAAACCGATTGAAATGCAATGGTTGCATCGAAACAAGGGCCGAAAGTTTGTTTTCGCACCGCAACTTACAGACGAACCACCTCTCCCGCAGGGACTTGATCGACGGAAGGATTCGGGCTTTTTCGTGATCTGGGCTTGAGCTTACGGCATATTTTGCCGGGGTTGTGATCATGTTTCGAAACAGGCGTTAATCGTTTGCAGCAACGCGATCGATGCGGATCACGAACAGCGTCGCCGGTCGCGCAGGCTCCAGGCACCACTTCAAGGCGTCCGGCCCGAGCAACAGCGTATCGCGCGGTCCGATGCGGACAGGCGCCGCACCGGCCACCGTGATCTCGCCGTCAAAACACAGGATGAGAGTCACATCGGCCACCGAGTGGATATCCGTCGAGGTCGAAATCATCACGCGTTCGACGGCATGGGTCATCCGTCCGCGCCGCGTCATGACATTGAGATCGATAATCGGACCGGCGATCAGCGCCGCTTGCGTCGGCACATCGGCCGGAAAGGCAAGCGGGGCGGAAGCCTTGGTCACCGTAGCGGCCGGGCGGCCGGCGATGTCAAGGACAATCCCCTCGCCTTCCAGCACGGCCAAGGTTCGATCCACTTTGGCAAACCCGGAGAATGGCCCACCGCTTTCGACGCGCGCCATGGAGATGCGCCAGTCAAAATCGTCGAGCGCAGCACCTGCGGGCGAGACTGCGATTTCCGTCGTCACCCCGCCGCCGTTCTTCCACGGCATAGACCGGTATTCGGCTGCCCGGAGAATGCGCAAGGCGCGGTTCAGCCGAGGATGCCTGGCAGGTTGAGCTGGTGCTCCCTGGCGCAGTCGATGGCGAGATCATAGCCGGCATCGGCGTGGCGCATGACGCCGGTTGCGGGGTCGTTCCACAGCACCCGCTCCAGGCGTTTGGCCGCTTCGCGCGTGCCATCGGCGACGATAACCATGCCGGCATGCTGCGAAAAACCCATGCCGACGCCACCGCCATGGTGCAGCGACACCCAGGTTGCGCCGGAGGCGGTGTTGAGCAGCGCGTTGAGCAGCGGCCAGTCGGACACGGCGTCCGAGCCATCCTTCATCGATTCCGTCTCGCGGTTCGGCGATGCAACCGAGCCGGAATCGAGATGATCGCGGCCGATGACCACCGGCGCCTTGAGCTCGCCCTTCGCCACCATTTCGTTGAAGGCGAGGCCGAGCCGGTGGCGATCGCCGAGACCGACCCAGCAGATGCGCGCCGGCAGGCCCTGGAAGGCGATACGCTCGCGCGCCATGTCGAGCCAGTTGTGCAGGTGGGTGTTGCCGGGCGTCAATTCGCGCACCTTGGCATCGGTCTTGTAGATGTCCTCGGGATCGCCGGAGAGGGCTGCCCAGCGAAACGGGCCGATGCCGCGACAAAACAGCGGTCGGATATAGGCCGGCACGAAACCCGGGAAGGCAAAGGCGTTCTCGAATCCTTCCTCCTTCGCCACCTGACGGATGTTGTTGCCGTAATCAAGCGTCGGCACGCCGGCGTTCCAGAACGCCACCATCGCCTCGACATGTTCGCGCATCGACGCGCGCGCCGCCTTCTCGACCGCCTTCGGGTCGCTGGTGCGCTTCTCGCGCCATTCGGCGAGCGACCAGCCCTTGGGCAGATAGCCGTTGAGCGGATCATGCGCCGACGTCTGGTCGGTGACCATATCGGGGCGCACGCCACGCCGCACCAGTTCCGGCACGATGTCGGCGGTGTTGCCGACCAGACCGACCGATTTCGCCTCGCCGGCCCTGGTCCAGCGCTCGATCTTTTCCAGCGCCTCGTCGAGCGTGTCGGCGCGCTCGTCGACATAGCGGGTGCGCCGCCTGAAATCGATACGGTCGGGATCGCATTCGATCGCCAGGCAGCAGGCGCCGGCCATCACCGCGGCCAGCGGCTGGGCGCCGCCCATGCCGCCGAGGCCGCCGGTCAGGATCCATTTGCCCCTGAGATTGCCGCCGTAATGCTGGCGGCCGGCCTCGACGAAGGTCTCATAGGTGCCCTGCACGATGCCTTGTGTGCCGATGTATATCCACGAGCCGGCCGTCATCTGGCCGTACATCATCAGGCCTTTCTTATCGAGCTCGTTGAATTTCTCCCATGTCGCCCAGTGCGGCACGAGGTTGGAATTGGCGATCAGCACGCGCGGCGCATCGGTGTGAGTCCGGAACACGCCGACCGGCTTGCCGGACTGCACCAGAAGCGTCTCGTCATCTCCAAGCGTCTTCAGCGAGGCGACGATGCGATCAAAGTCGTTCCAGGTACGCGCCGCCCGGCCGATGCCGCCATAGACGACCAGTTCGTTGGGGTTTTCGGCGACGTCGGGATCGAGATTGTTCATCAGCATGCGCAACGGCGCTTCCGTCAGCCACGAGCGGGCATTGAGCTCGCTGCCGCGTGGGCTGCGGACTTCGCGGATGTTATGACGAGGATCGGTCATGGCGTCACTTTCCTTTCGAATGAGCTGCGCGGCGGAGCGTCAGCGCCCGGCCCAGGCAATCGCGCTTTCCAGGATCCGCTTCAGCGTGGCGCGGATCGGCGCGGCGAATGCGGGGTCGTAAGGCACCGGCCAATTGTCGGGCGTCCCCTTGCCCTCGGGCTCGCGCATATAGCCGCGGTTGGAGAGTTCCATTTGCAGCGCGTGGACGTTGTTCTGCGGCTGGCCGAAATGGCGCGTGATCCAGCCACCCTTGAAGCGGCCATTTACAACGTATGTCTCGCCGGTTCCGGCGAGGATCTCTTCGACCATCGCCTGCAAGGCCGGATCGGCGCTCTTGCCGTCATTGGTGCCGAGATTGAACACCGGCAGCGTTCCCTCGAACAGCCGCGGCAGCACCGAGCGGATCGAGTGGCAGTCATAGACCACGGCCCTGCCATGAGCGCCCTTTATCCGCGCAACTTCTCCAGCAATTGCGCTGTGATACGGATGAAAAAAGCGACGGCTCCGATGCTCTATCTCTTCAGCGTCTGGTTCCAAACCGGGGCGATAGAGCGGATCGCCGTCAAACGTCTCCGTTGGGCAAAGACCGGTAGTAGTTTGGCCGGGATACAGAGAAACACCAGCCGGATCGCGATTGACGTCGATGACGCTGCGCGAGATCGACGTCCGGACAACACTGGCGCCAAGATCAGCCGCAAAGTCATAGAGTTGCTCGATCCACCAGTCCGTGTCGCGACGTGCAAGCCACGGCGAAACGAACCGATCTTCCAAACCAGCCAGATCGGTGCCGGTATGCGGCAAGCTGACAAGCAGCGGCTTGGTTCCCTCACGGACGGTAAGCCAGTCGCGCTCGTTCATCATGCGGCTCCAGAAATCGCCGGCAGCGCCACCGCGCTCGCCGCCCTCACCGCCGCGCCGCTGCGCACCATAGCAATGGCTTTTTCCATGTCGGGATGGAAATGCCGGTCATTGTCGAGATGCGGCACTTCCGCCCTGACCAGCCTGCGCACCGCTTCGAGCGGCGCACTCGATGCGAGTGGCGCATGGAAATCGCAACCTTGCGCCGCGGCCAGCAATTCAATGCCGATGACGGCCGTCGCATTCTCGACCATGCCGATCAACCGGCGCGCACCATGTGCCGCCATCGAGACGTGGTCTTCCTGATTGGCAGAGGTCGGGATCGAATCGACGCTGGCCGGATAAGCCTTCTGCTTGTTTTCCGAGACGAGTGCTGCCGCCGTCACCTGCGGGATCATGAAACCGGAATTCAGGCCGGGCTTCGGTGTCAGGAAAGCCGGCATGCCCGACAGCGCCGGGTCGACCAGCATGGCAATGCGCCGCTCCGACAGCGAACCGATCTCGCAGACGGCGAGCGCGATCATGTCAGCAGCGAAGGCCACAGGCTCGGCGTGGAAATTGCCGCCGGAAAGCGCAGTGTCGTCCTCGGCGAAGATCAGCGGATTGTCGGTGACGCCGTTGGCCTCGGTGCCCAGTGTGTCGGCAGCCTGGCGCAGGACACTGAGCGCCGCGCCCATCACCTGCGGCTGGCAGCGGAGGCAGTACGGATCCTGCACCCGCTCGTCGCCGACCCGGTGCGATTCACGGATGGCACTGCCGGCCATCAGGTTGCGCAGCGCCTCTGCCGTCTCGATCTGGCCAGGATGCTTCCTGAGCAGATGGATGCGCGGATCGAAGGGGGCGTCGGAGCCCTTGGCGGCATCGGTCGAAAGCGCGCCGGTGACCAGCGCCGACTGATAAAGCACTTCAGAGTCGAACAGGGCGGCCAATGCATAGGCGGTCGAGAACTGCGTTCCGTTGAGCAGCGCCAACCCCTCCTTGGCGCCAAGCGTGACCGGCTCCAGCCCGTGTGAGACAAAAGCGACCTTGGCCGGAAACCGGCCATGCGGGGTAAAGCACTCGCCGACGCCGATCATCACCGCCGTCATATGCGACAGCGGCGCAAGGTCGCCGGATGCGCCGACCGAGCCTTGCGCCGGCACCACCGGAATGACGTCGTTGGCCAGCATTGCTTCCAGCAATTCGATGGTCTGCGGCCGAACGCCGGAGGCGCCTTGCGCCAGGCTGGCAAGCTTCAGTGCCATCATGAGCCGGCAAACAGCAACCGGCATCGGCTCGCCGACGCCGGCGGCATGCGACAGCACGATGTTGCGCTGGAGCGTCTCGAGGTCGGCAGGGGGAATGCGGACGCTGGCCAATTTGCCGAAACCGGTGTTGATGCCATAGACCGGCTCACCCCTGCCGACGATCCGCTCAACCGCCTCGGCGCTCGCCCTAATCTTCGGCCGGCAGGCAGCGTCCAGCTTCGGCACGGCGCCACGATAGATTTCGCGCCAGTCGGCCAGCGTTGTATTGCCCGGCTTGAGTTTGAGTTCGCTCATCGTCCTCTCCAGATTCGGGCATGCAGCGGGTTGAAACCCATACGATAGACGAGCTCGGCCGGGCGCTCGATGTCCCAGATCGCCAGATCTGCTGACTTTCCGGCCTCCAGCGTGCCGGTCTGTCCGAGCAGCCCCAGCGCGCGAGCAGCCTCGCGGGTGACACCGGCAAGGCATTCGTCAACAGTCAGACCAAACAAAGTCGCCGCCATGTTCATGGTCAGCAGCAGCGAGGTCAGCGGCGATGTGCCGGGATTGCAGTCCGTGGCGACCGCCATTTTGACGCCGTGCTGGCGAAACAGACCGATCGGCGGCTTCTTGGTCTCACGGATGAAATAGTAGGCGCCAGGCAGGATCGTCGCCACGGTTCCTGCCCTCGCCATCGCCGCCGCACCCGCCTCGTCAGTGTATTCGAGATGGTCGGCCGACAGGGCGCCATAACGCGCCGCAAGTTCTGCGCCGTGCAGATTGGACAATTGGTCAGCGTGGAGTTTCACCGGCAGACTTAGCGGCTTGGCCGCGTCGAACACGCGAGAAATCTGCTCGGGCGAAAAGGCGATGCCCTCGCAAAAGCCATCGACCGCATCGGCCAGGCCTTCGGCAGCGACGGCCGGCAAAATCTCGTTTGCGACCAGATTGATAAAAGCGTCCTTGTCGCCTTTCGCTTCAGGCGGCAGGGCATGTGCGCCGAGGAAGCTCGTCCTCACTGTTACTGGACGATGTTCGCCTAGGAGCCGCGCGGCGCGCAGCGATTTCCTCTCGTTTTCAAGATCGAGCCCGTAGCCCGACTTGATCTCGATGGTGGTGAGGCCTTCCGCGATCAACGCGTTGAGGCGCGGCACCGACTGCGCAACCAGTTCGTGCTCGCTGGCAGCCCGCAGCGCCTTGACCGACGAGACGATGCCGCCGCCCGCTCGAGTCACCTCCTCATAAGTCGCGCCGGCCAGCCGCATCTCGAATTCGTTAGCGCGGTTGCCTGCATGGACCAGATGAGTGTGGCAGTCGATCAGGCCCGGCGTTATCCAACGCCCTTCGCAATCGATAATCTCGGCTGCTTGGCCCAGCGCTGCCGGCATGTCGGCTTCGGGGCCGGCATAGACGATCAGGCCATCGCGCGCGGCGATCGCGCCGTCTTCGACGATACCCAGTGCGGCGGCGCTGTCAGCCATGGTTGCCAGACGCGCATTGCGCCAGAGGCGAACCTCCCCTGCCCGACCTTTGCTCTCTCCAGCCATCATCTTTTCCGTTTCAATCTGCGGCGATTATGTATATACATATTGAGATGCACTGCAAGTGGTATCATTGCACGGGACACAGGGAATCGGAGAGAAAAACGTGACGGCGATCTTTGCGGAACAGGTGCTTCTGCCCGACGGCTGGCATTCCAATGCCCGGATCGTCGCCAGTGAAGGCCGCATCGCCACGGTCGAACCTAACACCACCCCCCGGCCCGGCGACGAACGCCATGCCATTCTGCTGCCAGGCATGCCGAACCTGCACAGCCACGCCTTTCAGCGCGGCATGGCCGGTCTCGCCGAGTTGCGCGGCCCTTCTGCCGACAGCTTCTGGAGCTGGCGCGAGGTGATGTACCGCTTCGCGCTGTCGATGACGCCGGACCAGGTCGAGGCGGTCGCCACCCAGCTCTATGTCGAGATGCTTGAGGCCGGGTTCTCCCGGGTCGGCGAGTTTCACTATCTCCACCACGACCGTGACGGCCAGCCCTATGCCAACGTCGCCGAGATGGCTGAGCGCATCACTGCCGCGGCTGCCGACACCGGCATTGGGCTGACGCTGCTGCCGGTCTTCTATGCGCATTCCTCCCTCGGCGGCGCTGCGCCGAACGAAGGCCAGCGGCGATTCATCAACGATGTGAAACGGTTCTCGCGGCTTGTTGAGAAATGCCGCGAATCCGTTCGCACCTTGAATCACGCGGTCGTCGGCATCGCCCCGCACAGTCTGCGCGCCGTGACACCGGAGGAGTTGGAAAACATCGCGGCAATGGTACCCGGCGGACCGATCCACATCCATATCGCCGAGCAAGTGAAGGAGGTTGAGGACTGCCTTGCCTGGTCCGGGGCGCGGCCGGTCGAATGGCTGCTCGCCAATGCCAATGTCGATAAGCGCTGGTGCCTGATCCACGCCACCCACATGACCGAGACCGAGACCGCGGCCATGGCGAAAAGCGGGGCCATCGCCGGCCTCTGCCCGATCACCGAGGCCAATCTCGGCGACGGCACCTTTGCAGCACCTTTGTTTAAACAACATGGCGGCCGCTTCGGCGTCGGCTCCGATTCCAACGTGCTGATCGGCCTGCCCGACGAATTGCGGCAGCTTGAATATTCGCAGCGCCTCGCCAACCGTGCCCGCAACATGCTGGCGGTCGCCGGCGGTTCGACCGGCCGCGCACTGTTCGATGCCGCGCTCGACGGCGGCAGCGCCGCGCTTGGCACAGGCCTCTCGCGGATCGCCACTGGTGCCTCAGCCGATTTCGTCTCGCTGGACGGTGATCACCCTTCGCTTGCCGGCAAGACGGGCGATGCGGTGCTCGACGCCTGGATCTTCGCCAACGCCACCAAGGTCGATTGCGTCTGGGTGCATGGCAAGAAACTGGTCAGCGGCGGCAGGCATGCAAGGCGCGATGCCATTGCCGAGCGTTTTCGCAAGGTGATGACGGCGCTTTCGGCATGAGCATGATCGGAACAATCGATGTGGACGTCGGCGAGCCTCTCTCGCTGCATCAGCGCATCCTGTCCGACATCAGCGAGCGGATTCTGTCCGGCGCCTGGGCGCCCGGCCACCGCATTCCGTTCGAGCACGAACTGACGGCCGAGTACAACTGTTCGCGCATGACGGTGAACAAGGCGCTGTCGCAGCTTGCCAAGGCCGGGCTGATCGAGCGCCGCCGCCGCTCCGGCAGCTTTGTCCGGCGGCCGCATTCGCAAGCCGCGGTACTGGAAATCCACGACATCAGGATCGAGGTCGAAGCGCTCGGCCTGCCCTATCGCTACGAGCGTGTGGCGCGACATAAAAGGCGCAGCAGCGCGGAGGATCGCGCCTTGCTGGAACTCGCTTCTGCCGGACCTGTGCTGGCGCTGGAATGCCGGCATTTCGCCGGCAAGCGGCCGTTCGCCCACGAACAGCGGCTGATCAACCTGGCCGCCGTGGCCGAGGCCGCCGACGAGGAATTTCATGCCATCGCGCCCGGGCCGTGGCTGATCGCCCGCGTGCCATGGAGCGCCGCCGAGCACCGCATCCGCGCCGTCGCCGCCGACAGGCACATTGGGGCGGCACTCGACATCGAGGCCGGCGCACCGTGCCTGGTGGTCGAGCGGCGGACTTGGAGCGCCGAGCACCCCGTCACCCATGCCCGTTTCACCTATGCGGCCGAGAGCCACACGCTGGTGGCAAGATTCACGCCTTCGCAGGGGTAACTCTTACCCTCCCCCTTGAGGGGAGGGTCGCGGTGCAAATGCCGCAGGGCGGCTTTTTGCGACGCGGGGTGGGGTCGGTGCAGCTTCGCCGACCCCACCCCGTCTCGCAGTTTCCGCTTCGCTTCGACTGTTCGCCCGACCTCCCCTCAAGGGGGAGGGTAAAGAGCTCTGCCTCAGATCGCGGCCGTGACAATGATCTCGACCAGATATTCCGGTCCGGCAAGCTTGGCCTCGCCGGTGGCGCGCGCCGGGGTATGGCCCTGCGGCACCCACTTGTCCCACTCCGCGTTCATCTCGGCGAACGTGCTCATGTCGGCCAGCCAGATGATCGCCTGCAGGATCTTGGTCTTGTCGGTACCGGCCTTGGCCAGCAATTCGTCGATGGCCCCCAGTATGTCCCTTGTCTGGGCGCCGACGTTTCCGCCCGGCTCGCCGACCTGACCGGCCAGATAGACGGTATTGCCGTGGATGACGATCTGGCTCATGCGCGGGCCAACATCGATGCGACGAATGCTCATGGGACGTTTCCTTCCTTTGTGGGTCGCGCCTCTTTAGAGTCGCGGTCCGCCGGGGGCAAGGTTGCATGAGCGAATCCTCTTGAGCCAGCAGGCGTGGGGCGAAAATAGGCACACGCCAAATTGCTCCGGTCGCCGCAATTCCGCCGGATTGACTTGTTGACTAATGTAATAACATCACATATCAACCGCCGCTGCCGTATTAGTCGTGTCCCACGGATCGTCACATGACCAAAACCTGCCTGACCTTCCGCGACCTGACACTGGGCTACAACAGCCATCCGGCAATCCATCATCTCGACGGCACGATCCGCCGGGGATCGCTGACCGCCGTCGTCGGCGCCAACGGCTCGGGCAAGTCGACCCTGATGAAGGGTATCGTTGGCGTGTTGAAACCGATGGCCGGAACGGTTGTCCGGGCGCCCGGCGTGCGCGCCGCCTATCTGCCGCAACAGTCGGAGCTCGACCGCTCCTTTCCGGCTAGGGTCGTCGATCTGGTTTCGCTCGGGCTGTGGCCACGGCGCGGGCTGCTCGGCCGCTACACCAGGGAAGATCGCGAGTCGGTCAGCCAGGCGCTGATGGCCGTCGGCCTCGGCGGCTTCGAGAAACGCCCGATCGACACGCTGTCGGGCGGCCAGTTGCAGCGCACGCTGTTTGCCCGCGTGCTGCTGCAGGATGCCGATCTCATCCTGCTCGACGAGCCGTTCAACGCCGTCGACACCAAGACCGTCGGCGACCTGATCGCACTGATCAAGCGCTGGCATGGTGAGGAGCGCACCATCATGGTCGTTGTCCACGACCTGGATCTGGTGCGCCAGAATTTCCCCGAAACGCTGCTGCTGGCGCGCCAGCCGATCGCCTGGGGCGAGACAAAGGAAACGCTGCGGCCGGAAAACCTGTTGCGCGCGCGCCGCTTCCATGAAGCCTGGGAGGAGAACGCGCCCTGGTGCGAGCCCGACAACCACGAGCACGATGATCACGCTCACGACCATAATCACGGCTCCGGGCCGAGGGCGGCATGATGGACACGCTCTACGGTCTTTTCATCGCTCCGTTTGCCGATTTCGCCTTTATGCAGCGGGCGCTTGCCGGGTCGCTGATGCTGTCGCTCGGCGCCTGCCCGGTCGGCGTGTTCCTGATGCTGCGCCGCATGAGCCTTTCCGGCGACGCCATGGCCCACGCCATCCTGCCAGGTGCCGCCGCCGGTTTCCTGTTCTATGGGCTGGAGATCCTGCCGATGACCATCGGCGGGTTGATTGCCGGCATCATCGTCGCGCTCGGCGCCGGCGCCGTCTCGCGCTTTACCATCCAGCGCGAGGATGCCTCGATGGCGGCCTTCTATCTGATTTCGCTGGCCATCGGTGTGCTGATGGTGTCGATCCGCGGCTCCAGTGTCGATCTCATGCATGTGTTGTTCGGCACCGTGCTGGCGCTCAACAATGAAGCGCTGACGCTGATCGGCGGCATCGTGCTGGTTACGCTGGTCAGCCTCGCCATCTTCTGGCGGGCGCTGGTTGCCGAATGTCTCGACCCGCTGTTCCTGCGTTCGGTTAGCCGGTTAGGCAGTCCGGTGCATTTCATCTTCCTCGGCCTCGTCGTGCTCAACCTGGTCGGCGGCTTTCAGGCGCTCGGCACGCTGCTTTCCGTGGGGCTGATGATGCTGCCTGCGGCCGCCGCCCGCTTCTGGACCATGCGCGTCGAGCCGATGTGCGTGCTGGCGGTGCTGATCGGCTTTGCCTCCTGCGTCGCGGGGCTGCTTCTGTCCTATCACGTGTCGCTGCCTTCCGGCCCGGCCATCATCCTGTCTGCGGGCGTCGTCTATTTTGCCTCGATCCTGTTCGGCACGCGCGGTATCCTGCGCGCCCGTATTATCCATCACCGCCACAGAACCGCCTGATCAACAGAGGAGAGCTGTCCATGCTGAAATCGATCCGCGCCGCCTTGGCAATGAGCGTTATAACGTTAACTGCCTTTGGTGCGTCATCGGCCGTCGCGGAGCCGTTGAAAGTGGTCGCCAGCTTCACGATCATTGCCGATTTCGCAAAAAATGTCGGCGGCGACCGCATCAATCTGACCACCATCGTCGGGCCGGATGGCGATGCCCATGTCTACGAGCCGAGCCCGGCTGACGCGGTGGCGATGGCGAGTGCGGATGTGGTGCTGGTAAACGGCCTGCATTTCGAAGGCTTTCTGCAGCGCCTGGTCGACGCCAGCGCCACCAAGGCGACGATCGCCGTTCTGACCAAGGGCGTCACGCCGATCAACTTCAAACCCGAATTCGCCGATGCCGATGCCGCTGAAGGCGCCCATACCGATGGCGAAACGGCCACCGATCCGCATGCCTTCCAGTCGATTGCTAATGCCAAAATCTATGTGAAGAACATCGCCGACGCCTTCTGCACCGCCGACGCCGCGGGTTGCGACAGCTACAACGCCAATGCCGCAGCATACACCGCGAAGCTCGATGCGGTCGAAGGCCAAGTGAAGGCGGCAATCCAGTCGATCCCGGAAGAGAAACGCGTCGTCATCACCTCGCATGACGCCTTCGGCTATTTCGAGAAGGCCTATGGTCTCACCTTCCTGGCACCCGAGGGGGTGTCGACCGAGTCGGAGCCGTCCGCTGCCGACGTCGCCAAGCTGGTCAGCCAGGTGAAGCAGGACAAGGCGGCGGCTGTCTTCATCGAAAACATCACCAACGCGCGGCTGATCGAGCAGATCGCCAGCGAGACCGGCATCAAGGTGGGCGGCACGCTCTATTCGGATGCGCTGTCGCAGCCCGACGGCCCGGCCTCGACCTATATCGACCTGATGCACAACAACATCGCCCAGATCAAAGGCGCGATCCTCGGAAGCTGACTCGAGCGTGTCTATGCGATCGGGGGCATTATCGCCCCGGTTGGATTTTCCGGCCTGCAATATCTATTTGGCAGAGAATTCCCCCGATGCGGATTGCCGCGCATGCCAGGGAGTGGCAAGACTGCCGCTAAATTCAGATTGCGAGGACAGAGCCATGGAATACCGTCAGATCAGCGAGGACTATTCGGTCTCCGGCCAGATCCAGCCCGAGGACGTCGCCGCCATCAAGGACGCCGGCTTCAAGAGCGTGATCTGCAACCGGCCCGACGACGAGCAACCCGGCCAGCCATCGGCCGACACCGTCAAGGCAGCAGTGGAGGGAGCCGGGCTTGCCTTCCGCTACATCCCGGTGATCAGCGGCCAGATCACGGCCGAAAACGTCGAGGACCAGGCCGAGGCCCTCGACGAACTCGAAGGCCCGGTGTTCGCCTATTGCCGTTCGGGCGCACGCTGCACCAATCTTTACGGACTGATCCAGCAGTCGAAGGGCTAAATCGGCAGCGCGCCGGTTTCCTTCAGCGTTTCGAGCACGATCGCCGTCTTCACGTGCTGCACGGATTCGTGCGGCAGAAGCACGCCGTTGACGAATTCCGACAGTGACTTCAGGTCCGGCGTCACCACCTTCAGGATGTAGTCCATCTCACCGGTCAGCGCGTGTGCCTCCTGCACTTCCGGCAGCCGCGCCACCAATTCGCCGAAGCGTTGCGCATTGTCGCGGTTGTGGGTGGCGAGCGTCACTGAGATGACATTGACAAGCGAGAAGCCGAGCTTGTCGCGATCGAGCACCGCCCGATAGCCCCTGATGTAACCGTCCTCTTCCAGCCTCTGACGCCGGCGCGAACATTGCGACGCCGACAGGTTCACCCGTTCTGACAAATCGTTGTTGGTCAGCCGCGCGTCGCCCTGCAACAGAGCCATTATCTTGCGGTCAAACTGATCGACACGCGCATCATCCATGGATTACTTCCTATGTATGCACAGTCCGCGCATCACCTGATCATTTCAAGCGTTTGAATGCAAGCACCATGCACCCGCTCCGCTCTATAATCGGGTTGAAGTGGCCTTTTCTGGCCACGCCAGCTTTTTTGGAGGAAAATGCCATGGGTCCCTTCCCGCACGACGCACCGCCCGCAAAGATCAGCAAGGCCAATCCCGCCGGAACCGACGGCTTCGAATTCGTCGAGTTCGCGCATCCCGAACCGGAAAAGCTGGCCGAGCTTTTCACCCGCATGGGTTATATGCCGGTGGCCAAGCATCGCACCAAGAACATCACCGTCTGGCGGCAGGGCGACATCAACTATGTCGTCAATGCCGAATCCGGCTCGCATGCGATGAAGTTCGTCGACAAGCATGGGCCGTGCGCTGCCTCGATGGCCTGGAGGGTGGTTGACGCCAAGCATGCCTTCGACCATGCCGTCGCCAAGGGCGCCACACCCTATGAAGGCAAGGACAAGGCACTCGATGTGCCGGCGATATCAGGCATCGGCGGTTCGCTGCTCTATTTCATCGAAGCCTACGGCAAGAAAGGCTCGGCCTATGATGCCGAGTTCGACTGGCTGGGCGCGCGCGACCCGAAGCCGGAAGGCGTCGGCTTCTATTATCTCGACCACCTCACCCACAATGTCTATCGCGGCAACATGGACAAATGGTGGGATTTCTATCGCGACCTGTTCGGCTTCAAGCAGATCCATTTCTTCGACATCGACGGCAAGATCACCGGCCTGGTCAGCCGCGCCATCACTTCGCCCTGCGGCAAGATCCGTATCCCGCTCAACGAGTCCAAGGACGACACCAGCCAGATCGCCGAATATTTGAAAAAATATAATGGCGAAGGCATCCAGCACATCGCCGTCGGCACGGACGAGATCTACGGCGCCACCGACAGACTGGCAGCTAACGGGCTGAAGTTCATGCCGGGCCCGCCGGAAACCTATTATGAGATGTCCCATGCCCGCGTGCACGGCCATGACGAGCCGATCGAGCGGATGAAAAAGCACGGCATCCTGATCGACGGCGAAGGCGTGGTTGACGGCGGCACGACCAAGATCCTGCTGCAGATCTTTTCAAAAACCGTAATCGGCCCGATCTTCTTCGAATTCATCCAGAGGAAGGGCGACGAAGGCTTTGGCGAGGGCAATTTCCGCGCTTTGTTCGAATCGATCGAGCAGGACCAGATCAAGCGCGGCGTGCTGAAGGTGCAGGCTGCGGAATAAGCGGCCGGTCGAGTGGCTTACAGTCCCAGCCGCTCGACCTCTTCTTTCCTCAGCTTCAGATCATAATCGAGGAAGAACTCGTCGAGCTGCGGCGGCTTCACCGAAGTGCCGGACAGCATCGCGTGCACCTGCCCGCGATGGTGGATGTCGTGGATGAAGAGATGAGCGAGCAGATCGCCGACCCGCTCCGGTATCCGGCCATCCTCGCGCCGGTCGGTGATGACGCTGCGGTCGAGATCATCCGCCGACAAATGATCGCAAAAGTCGATCAGCCGCCGGTCGGCCGCAACTTGGGCGGCAAACAGCGCTGGTGGTTCATCGATCGGCACGAAATCGTCATGGGCCGCGGCGCCTACGCCGCCCTCTTCGAGAAAATCGAGATAGAGATGATCGACCGCCAGGATGTGATTGAGCGTTTCCTTGATTGACGGGAAGAAGCTGGTTCGCTCGGCTTCGAATTCACCAGGCTTAAGCTGCAGAACGGCGCGATAGAGCCGGTCGTTCGACCAGAGGTTGTTGCGCGCCATGCGGCGATTATGGTCCAGCAGGTCCACGTCACATACTCGCCCAACCAGCCCCGGCAATCAAGTTCACAGCAATACCGATAGCACCTATAGCTAGCAGACGAGCGATCATGCCGCGCCGCAGCGCTTGCGTTTCAACATCGCTTGCAAACGTCCCGGTTCAAAGCGACGTAAATAAGCTTCGCCCGACGCGCAACGCTGCTGAAGTTGCGGAGTCTTTCAGATCGGTCCTCAACCTGATGGCAAAGTCGGATTGCCGAAATTAGAAGCCAGGCAGTAGCGATGCCACAAATTCCCACAAACCAGAGATAAGTAGCAGTGTACGGCATCCTGATCCTGCCAGCGCTTCGGAACGACGCTAGATATAGGATTGCTTCAAATTGCGTACTTCTCGACCTTCTGCTCGATCGCACCAAAAACCGAATGTCCGGTCCTGTCCTTCATTTCGATGCGCACCGTGTCGCCGAAGCGCAGGAATGGCGTTTTCGGTTCGCCGGCCTCGATGGTCTCGATCATACGCAACTCGGCAATGCAGGAATAGCCGGCGCCGCCCGCCGAGACTGGCTTGCCCGGGCCGCCGTCGAGCTTGTTGGAGACCGTGCCCGAACCGATGATCGTGCCGGCGGCCAGCGGCCGGGTCTTCGCGGCGTGCACAATCAGCGCCGGAAAATCGAAGGTCATGTCGACGCCGGCGTTTGCCCGGCCAAACGGCTTGCCGTTGAGATCGACCAGCAGCGGCAGTTTGATCTTGCCGCCATCCCAGGCTTCGCCGAGCTCGTCCGGGGTCACGGCGACCGGCGAAAACGCGGAGGACGGCTTTGATTGGAAGAAGCCGAAGCCCTTGGCCAGCTCTGGCGCAGTGAGGGAGCGCAGCGTGACGTCATTGACCAGCATGACCAGCCGGATCGCGGCCCGCGTCTCATCCAGGCTTGCTCCCATCGGGACATCATCGACAATGACGGCGACCTCCCCTTCCATATCGACGCCAAAGGCCTCGTCGGCCGCCCGGATCGGGTCACGCGGCGCGATGAAGGCGTCCGAACCGCCCTGATAGATCAGCGGATCGGTCCAGAAGCTTGCCGGCATCTCGGCGCCGCGCGCCTTCCGCACCAGTTCGACATGGTTCACATAGGCCGAGCCATCCGCCCATTGATAGGCGCGCGGCAACGGCGAATGGGCGTTATGCTCGTGAAAGCGCGCTGACGGCACCGCATTATTCTCCAGCGATTCCGCCATGGCGGCGAGATGCGGCGCTATCCGGCTCCAGTCGTCGAGCGCGGCCTGCAGCGTCCTCACGAGGAACGAGGCATCGGTAAAGCGCGTCAGGTCGCGCGAGACGACGACCAACTTTCCGTCGCGCGTCCCGTCCTTCAATGTGGCAAGCTTCATGTGTCCTCCCAGGGCGTTTACTCGTAGTATTTGCCGGCATAGATAACTCTGGCTGCGGCTTTCCAGGGATTGTCACCCGCCAAAAAAGCCGAGTCGCCCCGCCCATTGTCTTCGAACCAAGCGACCGCTGATTCAAGAAATGTGCTGAGCGAGCCATTATTCCATCCGTTCCAGCCGGTATCAGATCCTGCTGGCGTCGTTGCCTCCTTGCGGTCCGCGTCCTTACGGTCCTTGCTCAGCGCGTCGATCAACCGGACGAACGATGGCAGATCCTGCACCTTCTCTAGAAGCATCGAGAGTTGCGTCGCGGATCTCTCCTCGGATTCGCGCACCTCTTCCCAAAGCTAGTCGTTGGCCATCCTCACTCCCTAAGCCCCACAACAAGGCCGTCGCGGGCGATCGTCAAGTCGCCGGCCCATGTTTTCCTGACAGCGGCGATCCAGTCGGCCTCGCCAATCTCGGGGTCGTCGGCCGGAATGAGGTGGTTGAGCACCAGTCTGCCTACCCCGGCATCGGTGGCGATTCGCCCCGCCTCGCCGGCAAAACTGTGGCTGGCGAGCAGATGCTCCCTCAGCCGCGCGCCGTTGCCGGTTTTCGCGACGAGCCGCTCGATGCCTTCCTCCAGCATGGCTTCGTGGACGAGGATATCGGCGCCTTTGGCAAAGTCGGCCAATGGCGGGAAGAATGCCGTATCGGCGGAGAACACGACGCTTTGTCCGGCATGCTCGAAGCGAAGCGCAAAGCAATCGGTCACCGGCGGATGGTCGACGCATAGCGCTGAAGCCTTCAGGCCGCGCTCCTCCATCACCCGGCCTTCGCCGAACTCGACAATCGAAACCATATCTTCGATATCAGGCCGGCCTTCGTCGACAATGCGTGTCTCTATGTCGAATTCCATCGCCTGGCAAAAACGCTGCCAGTAATGGCCGGTGCCGGGCGGGCCGAACACGGTGACCGGTGTCGCCAGACCCGCCGTCCAGGCGGTGTGGACCAGCGGACCGAGTTCCAGCACATGGTCGGAATGCAGATGCGTGATGAAGACCAGGTCTAGCGCCTTCAGGCTGATGCCGGAGTCGGCCAGCCCGCGCGTCACGCCAAGCCCGCAATCGACGACGATGTTGCGCCCGCCGATCTCCAACACCGACGAGTTCGGCCACGGTCCGCCCGGCCGAAGTGCCGGGCCGCCCTTCGAGCCCAGCAGCACCAGCCGATCCCGCGTTGGATCAGCACTCAAGACCAGTCGCCCTCGGGCGTGCCGTTGAAACGCTTCTTCAGATCGGCCCAGCAGTCGATGTAATTGTCCTGCCGGGTTTCGAGCTCGGCGGCGTAGCGGGTCAGCATCTGCGGGAATCGCGTCTCGAACATGAAGGCCATGGTGTTGTCGAGCTTGACCGGTTTCAGTTCAGCGCGCGAGGCCTTTTCGAAGCCAGACGCGTCAGGCCCGTGGGCCAGCATCAGATTGTGCAGGCTGATGCCGCCCGGAACGAACCCCTCCTCCTTGGCGTCGTACTGGCCGTGGATCAGGCCCATGAACTCGCTCATGATGTTGCGGTGGTACCAAGGCGGGCGGAACGTGTTTTCGGCCACCAGCCAGCGCGGCGGGAAGATGACGAAGTCGATGTTGGCGGTGCCCTCCTCGCCGCTCGGCGCGGTCAGCACCGTGAAGATCGATGGATCGGGATGGTCGAACAGGATCGCGCCGACCGGCGAAAAGGTCGCAAGATCATATTTATAGGGCGCGTAATTGCCGTGCCACGCTACCACGTCGAGCGGCGAATGGCCGATCTCGGTGACATGGAATTGGCCGCACCATTTCACGGTCAGCCGGCACGGCGTCTCCTTGTCCTCGAACCAGGCGCAAGGCGTCTTGAAATCGCGCGGATTGGCCAGGCAATTGGCGCCGATCGGGCCACGATCCGGCAGCGTCAGCTTGGCGCCGTAATTCTCGCAGACATAGCCGCGCACTGTTTCATCGACCAGTTCGACCTTGAACACGAGGCCGCGCGGCAGCACGGCGATCTCGCCCGGTCGCAATTCGATGACGCCCATTTCGGTAACGAAGCGCAGGCTGCCGACCTGCGGCACGACCAGCAGCTCACCGTCGGCGTTGAAGTAGTGGTCGTCGACCATCGAACGGTTGGCGACATAGACATGAGCCGCCATGCCGGTCTGGCCGAGCACGTCGCCAGCGGTGGTGATGCTGCGGATGCCGGCAATGAAGTCGGTCGGCTCCTTCGGCATCGGCACCGGGCTCCAGCGATATTGGCCGAGCGCCAGTTCGTGATCGCCGACATTCGGCGCGCTCTTCCACAGCGGATAGTTCGCTGGTTTGAAGCGGCCGGTGTGCCTGACGCTCGGCCTGATGCGATATAGCCAGGAGCGCTCGTTGGTGCCGCGCGGCGCGGTGAAGGGCGAGCCGGAAAGCTGCTCGGCATAGAGACCGTAGGCCGGCCGCTGCGGCGAATTCCGCCCCTGCGGCAGCGAGCCAGGCAAGGTTTCGGTTTCGAAGTCGTTGCCGAACCCCGGCATGTAGGAATAGGCCATGGCATCCTCCCTGGAAACTGACAGAGCGCTCCTCGCCTCCAACGGTTGCGGCACGCTGGCATTGACGTAATTGGTTTCATTTGTAACCATCGAAAATGTAACTATCAACCGCGGTGTCTGCCGGGATACAAAATCATGGACGTCCTGGAACTCGAAAGCTTCCTGCCCTACCGGCTCTACCGGCTCGCCGATGCCGTCAGCCGCGAATTCTCAAGGATTTACAAGGATCGCCACGGCCTGACGCGGCCCGAATGGCGCACGCTGGCCGGCCTCGGACAGCACGGCAGCATGACCGCAACGGCGCTCGGCGAACAGTCGGCGATGCACAAGACCAAGGTTTCGCGCGCCGTCGCCGAGCTCGAACGGCGCCGCTGGCTCACGCGAAAACCGGATGAAAATGACCGCCGAATCGAGCACCTGATGCTGACTGGAGCGGGCCTTGCCGCCTATCGCGAGATGGTGCCGCTAGCAAAGGCGTTCGAGCAGGAATTGCTGGCAAAGCTCAGTGCTGGCGAGCGCACCGCGATCACAAATGGATTGGGTGCGCTCAAGGAGGCTCTGGGCAAGGATTAGGCGCTCACCAGTCCATCACCACCTTGCCCGAATTGCCGCTGCGCATCGCGTCGAATCCGGTCTGGAAATCGTCGATGCCGATGCGGTGGGTGATGAGGCCGGTGACGTCGAGCGGGCCTTGCACCAGTGCGATCATCTTGTACCAGGTCTCGAACATCTCGCGGCCATAGATGCCCTTGAGATGCAGCATCTTGAAGATGACCTTGTTCCAGTCGATCTCGAAGCCGGTCGGCGCGATGCCGAGAATGGCGATCTTGCCGCCATTGTTCATGGCGTCGATCACGTCGCGGAAGGCGGGTGCGGCGCCAGACATTTCGAGGCCGACGTCAAAACCTTCGGTCATGCCGAGCGCCGGCATGATATCGCGCAGCTTTTCCTTCGACGCGTCGACCACATGCTGGACGCCGAGCTTTTTCGCCAGTGCCAGCCGCACCGGGTTGATGTCGGTGATGACTACTTTTCGCGCGCCGACGCACTGCGCCACCAGCGCACCCATGATACCGATCGGCCCGGCGCCGGTGACCAGCACGTCCTCGCCGACGAGATCGAAGGACAATGCGGTGTGCACGGCATTGCCTAAGGGATCGAAGATTGCGGCAATCTCGTCGGGCACGTCGTCGGGGATCGGCACGACATTGTGCTGCGGGATCGCCAGATATTCGCCGAAGGCGCCCGGCCGGTTGACGCCGACGCCGAGCGTGTTGCGGCACAGATGCCCCCTGCCCGCCCTGCAGTTGCGGCAATGACCGCAGACGATATGGCCTTCGCCCGAAACACGCTGGCCGACCTTGTATTCGGTGACCGCCGCGCCGAAGTCGGCGACCGTACCGACGAACTCGTGGCCGGTCACCATCGGCACCGGCACGGTCTTTTGCGCCCACTGGTCCCAGTTGTAGATGTGAACGTCGGTACCGCAGATCGCTGTCTTCCTGATCTTGATCAGAACGTCGTTCGGGCCGATTTCCGGCACCGGCACCTCTTCCATCCAGATGCCCGGCTCGGCCTTGGCCTTGACCAGCGCCTTCATCATGTTCGACATTCTTTTGTCCCTTGAATCTCTTGATCCGAATGACCCGAATCGCTTTTCTGCCGGCCGTTCAGGAAATCACACCGAGTTCGCGCCCGATCGCGCCGAACGCCTCGACCGCGCGATCGATGTCGGCGCTGGAATGGGCGGCCGACATTTGCGTGCGGATGCGCGCCTGGCCCTTCGGCACCACCGGAAACGAGAAGCCGATGACATAGATGCCGCGCTTCAGCATGCGCGCCGCCATCTCCTGCGCCAGCGTCGCATCGCCCAGCATGACCGGGATGATCGGATGATCGGCGCCGGCAAGCGTAAAGCCGAGCTTACCCATTTCAGACCGGAAGCGCGCCGCATTGGCATAGAGGCGCTGACGCAGCGCATCGCCATTGCCGATCAGTTCGAAAACCCGGATCGAGGCGCCCGCAATCGCCGGCATCAGCGTGTTGGAAAACAGATAGGGACGCGAGCGCTGGCGCAACCAGTCGACCACCTGGCTCTTGCCCGATGTATAGCCGCCCGACGCGCCGCCCAGCGCCTTGCCGAGCGTGCCGGTGATGATATCCACCCTGCCCTCAACGCCGCAATGCTCGGCCGAGCCGCGGCCGTTCCTGCCAACGAAGCCGACTGCATGGCTGTCATCCACCATTACCATTGCATCGTACTTCTCGGCGAGATCGCAGACGCCCTTCAGATTGGCGATGATGCCGTCCATGGAAAATACACCATCGGTGGCGATCAGCCGAAATCGGCAATCCCTTGCCTCCTTCAGCCGCGCCTCCAGATCGGCCATGTCGTTGTTGGCATAGCGGAAGCGCTTCGCCTTCGACAGCCGCACGCCGTCGATGATCGAAGCGTGGTTCAGCGCGTCGGAGATGACCGCATCCTCCTCGCCCAGCAGCGTCTCGAACAGGCCGCCATTGGCATCGAAGCACGAGCCGTAGAGGATCGTATCCTCCATGCCGAGGAAGCCAGAAATCGTCGCCTCGAGCTGCTTGTGCTCTTCCTGCGTGCCGCAGATGAAGCGCACCGACGCCATGCCATAACCATAGCGGTCGAGTGCCTGCTTGGCCGCGTCGCGCAATTCGGCGCTGTCTGCGAGGCCGAGATAATTGTTGGCGCAGAAATTCAGCACCTTTTCGCCGCCCACCTCGATCTCGGCCGACTGCGTCGAGGTGATCACCCGCTCGGATTTGTAGAGGCCGGCCGATTTCAGCCCTTGAAGCTCGCTATCGATATGGGAGAGGAATGCCGCACTCATGATCAGGCCCTGTTGAGATTGAATGGACTGTCGCCCCGCGCGGGCGAAAAATCCACCGCAAAAGCGACCGCTTCGGTGATGCGACGTTCAGTGACCAGAATGTGGCCCCAGAATGCCGCCAACTGGCGGATGCTCAAATGCAGCTGCGGCGCGAAAGAACGCGATAACCATTTCGCGAGCTTTCCACCGCCGCCGCTGTCGCAGCTCTGTCGACTTCCAGAGCTGTTAACACTTTCAAGCCAATGGTTCTCACACCTAACAATCTGTCGGCGAGAGGGACCGCCTCAGAGAATGTCGCAGCAACCGGCGCAAACCATTTCGGGCAGGCTTATACTGTTGATCAAGGCCGGCTATTGGCTGGCGCTGCTGATCATTGCAGCCATGGTGATGGCCTCCTTCATCCTTCTCCAGCAGATGATGGCTGACCAGCGGCACGACGATACGCTGCTCAATATTGTCGGCATGCAAAAGACGCTGTCGCAACGCATTGTCTTCCTTGCCAACGCGGCAGGTACTGCTTCGCGCAACCAACAACCGGCTCTGGTCACCGCATTCAAACAGGCAACGGCGGAGTTCGAGAGGAACTATGACCTTCTGCTCGAGCGGGTCGTCGCCGACCCGGCGTCACCGGCAAGGTTCGATCCGAAATCAGTCGAGAGCGTGCTTTTCGCCAAGCCGTTTCATCTCGACTACTTCTCGGTCGGGCTTATCGCCAACGGCCAACGCCTGGTTTCGGCGTTCGAATCACGACTCGGTATGGCAGATAATGGCGGCTACAAGGGCGGCGGCGAACGCGTCAACCTCGACGCTTCCATCGCCAATGCGACCCTGTCGGGCTATGCGGCACTCGGCCAGCGCATCAGCGCCCATGCCGATGCGCGATCGGAAACACTTCTCGATCTCCATCGAACGCTGTTCTACACCACCATCGGCGTCATCGTGCTGGTGGCACTTTTCATCTTCAGGCCGATGTCGAAGGCCATTCTGCGCAAGACACATGAACTGATCGATGCCCGCAATTCCATGGCTTTCATCGCCGTGCATGACGGCCTTACCGGCCTGCACAACCGCACGTTCCTGACCGACCATTTCGATACGCTGATCAAGGGTGCACAGCGTCGGCGAGAGCGGCTTGCGGCGGTCCACCTCGACCTCGACCGGTTCAAGCAGATCAACGACACGCTTGGCCACGCCGCCGGCGACTATGTGCTGGTGGTGACGGCGCAGCGCATGCGCGATTCCTGCCGGGCATCGGATCTCTGCGTGCGTCTCGGCAGCGACGAGTTCGTAATGATCCTCAATGGTGCCGGCGGCACCGAGGACATCAACATGGTCGCCAGGCGCGTCCTGACGCAGATCAACGAACCGATCGTCTTTCAGGGCACGACCATCCTTCCAGGCGCCAGCGCCGGCGTCGCCGTCTATCCGGTCGACGCCGACAATGCGCAAGATCTGCTCGTCCATGCCGACCTCGCGCTCCACTCCGCCAAGAAGCAGAGTGGCAGTCTCTCATTCTTCTCCGAGGAATTGCGGCATGAACTCGATTACCGCAAGCAGCTCGAGCATGACATCAGGATCGCAATCGCGGAGAAGGCGTTCCAGGTCTATTTCCAGCCACAGGTTTCGTTGTCGAACGGTACGATCGGCGGCATCGAGGCGCTGGTTCGCTGGGAACATGCCGAGCGCGGCATGATCGCACCGGGCGAGTTCATTCCCGTCGCCGAGAAATGCGGACTCATGCCTGCGATCGGCCGCATTGTCATCGCCAAGGCAATCAGCGAGGCGGCCGAGTGGAACCACGCCGGCGTCGCCTTCGGACGGCTCGCGGTCAACGTATCCGGCAGCGAATTGCGCGAGCCCGATTTCGACGCCTTCCTCTTCGATACGCTGGAAAAGGCCGGCCTGCCGCCACAAAGACTTTCGCTGGAAATCGTCGAATCCGTCATTCTCGACGACGAGAAGACCGGCATCGCGGCAAAGCTACGGCACATCCGCGCCGCCGGTGTTCATCTCGAACTCGACGATTTCGGCACCGGCTACGCCTCGCTCAGCCACGTCAACCCGAACGAGATCGACCGGCTGAAGATCGATCGCCGCTTCGTCCAGAACATCAATGAGAACGGCGACAACACCAAGATCGTGCGAGCCATCACCGAACTCGCCCGCGGCCTCGGCATCTCGATCGTCGCCGAGGGCGCAGAAACCGAGGCCGAGCTCGATTCGCTGATGGCGATCGGCTGCGACCAGGTGCAGGGCTATTCCATCGCTTTCCCGATGCCGCCGGAGCGGGTGCGCGACTGGCTGGTGGCACGGACGCCAAAGAAAGCCAGGCTAACGGTGCTGCAGGGCTGCCGGGCGTAGATCCGTTTTCCTATCCTAATTTCTAACCCTCGACATTGGCCCGTAGCGCAGCCAGCACCTCTGCAAACTCCGCCAGCCTGTCGTTGGACAGTCCTTTCCGCAGCCGTTTGTCGAAGGCTAACGCGGCGGTGCGCAATTTCAGGAACAACGCTTCTCCGGCTTGAGTCAGCTCGACCTGATGGACCCGGCGGTTTTCCGGATCGCGGCGCCGGGTCAGCAGGCCTTGCGTCTCCATCGCGTTCAGATGATGGGTCAGCGTCGCGCCTTGGATTCCGATCATGCCGGCGAGCTCGCGCTGGTTGGCCAGCTCGCGCGACTTGATCGACAACAGAGTGACCCAGACCGGTAGCGTGCCGCCAGCCTCGACCAAGGCGGCGTCGAATGCCTGTGCGACAAGCTTTGCGGTGCGGGCGAGATTCATCCCGATTGGCGGGGGATCAAAAGGCGTCATGATCCGACACTAGAGCAAGGGAAAGGCCGATGGAACTGGCGCACGCTTATACATTGACACCTAATCATTAGATATCTAACCTTATGGTGAGCGTGGGGAAAGGAGGAAATGCGGTCATGCAGTATGTCTACATCATTGTCCTCGGCCTTCACGTATTGGCCGGTGTGTTCTGGGCTGGAACGACCATCGCTGTCGCCCGCGATCCGGAGATTCGGATCGAACGGTTTTTCCGGCCGCAAATGCGGGCGGCCGGCATGGTTTTCCTGACCGGCGCCCTCCTCTGGTATTTCTTCCACGGCGGCTATTTCGGTTCGATGGAAATGGTTCTGGCCCTGGGTATCGCCACAGCCCTGATTGCCGCCGGCGTCCAGGGCGCGCTGGTCGGCTCTGCCAGCAGGCAGCTCGCCGGCACCGACGCGGCGACGGAAACCCAGCTGCGCGCGAAAATGACAAGGGGCGAACGCATCGCTGGTGGGCTGCTGGTCATCACCGTACTTTGTATGGCTACCGCCAGGTTGTTCTGAGCGGGGCCCGCCGCAATTGACAAGATCGTACGATTTCCGGCCGCAAGCCGGCGGCGGGTGGCGCGCAGATCGGTCCGACTTGCCTGGTGGCTCTCCGTACGGAGGTTCGGCTGCGCGCCACCAATCCAAAGCGATCCTCAGATCCTCAGGCCGAACCTGATGCCGTCGTAGATTGCGGCGTGGATGTTGCGCGAGGCGACCGCATCGCCGATGCGGAAGAGCACGAAACCGCCTTGCTGATTGCGCGCCGGAAAAATGTCGCCGCCATTGACCAGCCGCTCGTAGTCGACCGCGCCGCCATTCTTCGACAGCGGCTTCAGTGCGAGATAGAGGTCATCGAGCGGCAGCGTGCCGTGCTCGACCACCACCTGATCGACCCGCCGCTCGCCGCGCCAGCCGTCGGCGAAGTCTGAGCCGAGCTCCGCAACCAGTTGATTGCCCTCGCGCCGTACCGAGCGCAGCCGTGTGTTTATAGTGATGGTGACGCCCTTCTCATGGAAGGCGCGCATATACGGCACGTGATTCATGCCGCCCATTTCCGGGGCGAAGAAGCGTTCGGGCGAAACAAGCTCCAGCCTTGCGCCGCTGCCCGCGATCAGCTCGGCGGCTCCCATGCCTTGATGACCGCCATTGTCGTCATAGAGCAGCACGTTTTCGGCCGGCTTGACGCTGCCGGCCATGATATCCCAGCTCGACGTGACGAGATTGTCGCCCGCCGCCAGCGGCGGGTTCTGGGGCAGGCCGCCGGTGGCTATCACCACTACGTCGGGCGACAGCGCCAGAACATCGTCCTTCTCCGCCCAGGTGTCATAGCGGATCTCGACGCCGAGCCGGTCGAGTTCGGCCAGCCGCCAGTCGATGATGCCGATCAGTTCCTTGCGGCGCGGGTTCTGTGTCGCCAGCCGCACCTGGCCGCCGGCCTGGCTCGACGCTTCCAGCACCGTGACCTGGTGCCCGCGCTCGGCAGCGACACGCGCCGCCTCCAGCCCGCCGGCCCCAGCGCCGACGACGACCACGTTTCGCTTCGGTCCCTCGGTCCTGGGGATGATGTGCGGGATATCAGCCTCCCGGCCGGTTGCCGCGTTGTGGATGCACAGGGCCTCGCCGCCTTCATAGATGCGGTCGAGGCAGTAAGTGGCGCCGACGCAAGGGCGGATCTCGTGCTCGCGGCCCTCCATCACTTTCCGAACGATGTGCGGATCGGCGATGTGGGCGCGGGTCATGCCGACCATGTCGAGCTTGCCGGTGGCGATGGCGTGACGCGCGGTGGCGACATCCGCAATCCGCGCCGCATGGAAGGTCGGGAATTTCGTCGCCGCCCTGACCTCACCGGCGAAGTCGAGATGCGGCGACGAGCGCATGCCGGTCACCGGGATGACCCTGGTCAGCGCGGCATCGGTTTCGATCGAGCCGCGGATGATGTTGAGGAAATCGACCTTGCCGGAGCCGGCCAGCCGCCTAGCGATCTCGACGCCTTCCTGCTTAGACAGGCCCTTCTCAAAATCCTCGTCGGCGACCATACGGATGCCGACGACGAATTTGTCGCCGACCGCTGCCCGCACCGCGTCGAGCACCATGCCGGTGAAGCGCAAGCGGTTGTCTAGCGAGCCGCCGAAATCGTCGTCACGCTGGTTGGTCGCGGGCGACCAGAAGCCGTCCATCAGGTGGCCATAGGCTTCGAACTCGATGCCGTCGAGGCCGGCGGCCTGGCAGCGCTGGGCGGCGGCGGCGTAGTCGGCGACGATGCGCTCTATATCCCAGTCCTCGATGGTCTTTGGGAAGGCGCGGTGCGCCGGCTCGCGCACCGGCGAGGCGGACAGCACCGGAAGCCAGTCGGCCTTGTTCCAGCCGGTGCGGCGGCCGAGATGGGTGATCTGGATCATCACCTTGCAGTCATGCTCGTGGCAGGCATCGGCGAGTTCGGTGAGCCACGGCATGATGCGGTCGTCATAGACATGCAGGTTGCCAAAGGCGGCCGGGCTGTCGCGCGAGACGATCGCCGAACCGGCGGTCATGGTCAGCGCCATGCCGCCTTTGGCCTTTTCGGCGTGGTAGAGCCGGTAGCGCTCTTTCGGCATGCCGTCCTCGGAATAGGCCGGCTCATGGCTGGTCGACATGACCCGGTTCTTCAGCGTCAGATGTTTGAGCTGATAAGGCCGGAGAAGCGGATCGTTGGTGGTCATGGTCTTCCTACTGTTTCAAATTGTGCTAAAGAGCGGCAAATTTTTGTTTTTACGCTCGTTGTCCAAAACCGCTGCGCACCCTCGGGTCTGGCCCGTGGGCAGGCTTTGGGCGACATGCAGTAGGGAACCCGCCCATGACCGATACGAAAAACCTTACCCAGCTCGGCACCAACGTCGAGACGCCACAGAGCCCTGAGGCGGCAGTCCTGGAAACCGTGCCGTTTTCCCGCGGCGACGGGCCCCCGGCCATCGTCCGCTTCACCTGCCCGGAATTCACGTCGCTTTGCCCGGTCACCGGCCAGCCGGACTTCGCCCATATCGTCATCGACTATGCACCCGATACGCTGCTGGTGGAATCGAAGTCGCTCAAGCTGTTCATGACCTCGTTTCGCAACCACGGCGCCTTTCATGAAGAGTGCACCGTCATGATCGGCCGCCGCATCATCGCCGCGACCAAACCACTGTGGTTGCGCATTGGCGGCTACTGGTATCCGCGCGGCGGCATTCCGATCGATGTGTTCTGGCAGACCGGCGCGCCGCCTGGAGGCGCCTGGCTGCCCGACACCGGCGTCGCACCCTATCGCGGGCGCGGCTGAGCGGGCACGGCGGCTCAGTTGACCTCGGTCCGGCACAGGTTTTTCTCCAGGAATGGCACCACGCGATCGCGATAAGATTGTTCGTCGAAGCGATAGAGATCGACATGCCGCGCGCCATCGAACCAGACCAGTTCGGCGTCGGCGGCATCTTTCAGCGCCAGTGTCTGTGTGCGATCGACAAAGGGATCAGCGCTGCCGGCAAGCAGCAATATCGGTCGATCGATTGTGCCGATGTAATCGACCGGCCTGACATCGGCTGCGCCAAAGCCAAGGCGCATCGGCATCTGCGCCAACAGGACGGTCGCCTGCACGTCACGCAGCATTGCCAATGGCGCCCGCAATGCCGTGGTTTCGCGCAAGGTCGCGTAGAGCTGCTCCAGCACATAGGCATCGGCATGCTGTTGCGGCGCGGCAAACACAAAGGCCGCAGCGCCGAGCGATGAGCCGACGGCCGCGACCTTGTGGCCGGCGAAGCGTTGCCGCGCGAAAGCGAGGATGCGGCTGGCATCCTGCCGTTCTGCATAACCAAAGCCTCGGACATTGCCGTCGCTCTCGCCATGCCCTGACAAATCGAACAACATGACGGAATAGCCTGTTTCGAAAAGCAATTTTGCCCTTGGAACCATGGCCCGCTTGTTCGAGCCTCGCCCATGCAACAACACGACTGTGCCGCAACTGCCCTTTCGATCAGCGACCCAGCCGGCAAGACCGGGCGCGCCATCCTGCTTCAGGACAACGCGCTCCACGAGCAAACTGGCAGGCAGCATGAAACTTTGCTGGGGTTCGCGGGCGACCGCATGGGTTCCCACGGTCCAGGTTGCAGCGCACACCGCGATGCAAAACCCCGCAAAGGCAGCCGTGAGCACAACGCCTCGTCTCATCGATCGATCTTGTCCTGCAGCGCGTTGCATCAGTTGAGCGGCAGCCGCCGGTAGCGGCCAGGGTTGTTCGGGTCGCTGAAATGGCCCATCGGCCCATGCTCGGCGAAGTGCCCCGCCCAGCGCTTCATCGCAGCGGGGTCAAGCTCAACGCCCAATCCGTTGCCCTCCGGCACCCGCACCGTGTTGCCCGCCTGCCGGAACGGACCGTCCTTGATAACGTCGCCGATCTGCCAGCGAAACAGCGATTGCGATGCTTCGGTAATCCATGGCGTCGCCGCCACGACATGCAGATAGGCTGATGTCATGATGCCGAGGTCGTTGGAATAGCACCAAAAACCCTTGCCCATCGCCTCACAGGCGGCAATGAACTTCAGGGTTTTCGACAAGCCGCCGAGTGCTGCGAAATTGCAGACGAAGTAATCCGGCGCGCCAAGCGCGACGGCCCGTCTGAGGTCCGGGATGTGCGTGGAGAACGGAATGCGCGAATGCTGGCGCAGCGCCGCCATCTCCTCGAAGGTCGCGACCGGATCCTCATAATTGCGGATGTTGAACGGCTCGATCTCGCGCAGCACCCAGCGCGCCGTGGTCAGCGACCACTGCATGTTGGAATCGAGTTTGATCTGCGCCTTATCGCCAAGCGCCTCGCGCAGCAGGCGCACGGTCCTGATCTCGAGCTCGGGATCGCCCAAGATCAGCTTGCCCTCGAAGATGGTCGAGCCATGCTCCTCGCGCATCTTTAGGCAGTACTCGACGATCGCTTCGGACGTCATTTCGCCGCCCGCTCCATTCTGCGCGGCGCGAAACGAAAAATATTCCGAAAACGGAATGTCCTTGCGCACCGCGCCGCCGAGGACTTTGTAGAGCGGCATGCCGAAGACCTTGCCTCTGATGTCCCACAGCGCCAGCTCGACGGCTCCGAACGCCACGGATGCGGCATTCTCGCCGGTGTTGGCGGTAATCTGCCAGGGCGGCACGCAGCGCGCCTCGCAGTCGGCAATGTCGAGCGGATCGGCGCCGATCAGCGCCGGCGCGATCTCGGCCTTGATCACCTCGCCGAAATGCCACCACGGCGCCTCGCCTAGTCCGACTACCCCTTCGTCCGTCTCGACCTCGATGATCGACTTCGAGGCGCCGCCATAAAGTCCGGCCGTCCACCAGAATGGCGCGTCTAGCGGAACGTTGACATGGGTGACGCGGATGTTGGTGATCTTCATCGTCTGCCTACTCGCATTGGTACTGGCTGAGCGCCCATTCGCCGGTCACCGACAGAAGGTCTGATACCTTCCAGTCGCCGTCGACTTTCCTGAATTTCCACTCCAGCCGGTGCGGAATGCCGGCGACGACGAAGGCGACGACCACCTTGGCTTCGTCGCCCTTGACCGCTTCAATGGTCTTCAGGCTCTTATCGATTTCGGTCTTGTCGTATTCCGCATTGTCCAGCGCCATGTTGGGATCGAGGCATTCGCCCTGCCCGGATTTCCGCAGCGCATCGCTCTTGTCGAGCACCGACTTCGCGGGATCGGCGAAGTGGCTGCGCTGGGCCGGATCGAGCTCGAGCCCGACATGCTCGTAGAACGGTTTCACCACCGCCGTTGGCGAACCCAGCCGCACCGGCGCTGCCGGGGCGCTATCACTGGGCTGGGACGCGGTCGGCGAAGTTGCAGCATTATCGGCCGGCGCATTTGCGGGCGGCGCGCCGAACAGGCCCTGAGCGGCGGTGCTGCTCAACCCCGCTGCCAGCAGGCACACAGTCGCCAGGGCCAGGGCGCGGGCCATAGCATCACTCCGGAGTCTGGCCAGCCAGGCACTCGAGCGCACTCAGTGTCCAGCCACTGGTCTTCGAGGTGATGTCGGCGACCTTCCATTTGCCGTCAACCTTCTTCAGCGACCAGACCATTTCGCGTTTGGAGTCATCGCCTTCCGGGAAAAGGTTAAACGTCACTGTCACGCTGGCGCTGTCGCCATCCACTGTTTCAGACAGCTTCAGTGTCTTGGCGACTGTCTCCTCGTCATAGTCCTGCGCGTCGAGACCGGGGGCGAAGTCGATGCAAGGCACCTCGTCCGGCTTGTTCTTCTGTGCCTGGTCGTTGAGGCCGAACAACTTGGTCACCGGCTCGGTGAAACGGTCGCGGTATTTCGCGTCGGGCTCGAATTTGACCTCGGGCAAGTAGAAGAACTTCACCGCATTGGCTGCCGGCCCGGCCAGGGCGGCCGCAGGCGCTGCGATCGAGAGAGCGGCGGCAAGAACAGTCAGTCTCATCCGATAATCTCCAGGTTTTCGTGGTGAGAACCGTTCAATACCACGAATCCTGCATCCCGGATTTTTTGCGGCCCATGAAATCCTCTTGGGCGCTAACTCAGGCGTCCAACCAGACGTTCTGGAGATCCATCTCGAAAGTCTGGTGGACAGCGTAATTCTTCACCTTCTTGTCCATGTGGCTGTACAGCTTCTGCCAGAACGGCTGAATGATGACGCCCGAATCCTGCAGGATCTGCTCGATGTCCTTCATCACCTCGCGCCGCTTCTCCACGTCGACGAGCGACAGGGCCTGCTTGAGCTTGGCGTCGAAATCGGGATTCGAATACGCCGTCTCATTCCAGGCCTCGCCGGTGCGATAGCCGAGCGCCAACACCTGAACCCCTAGCGGGCGCATGTACCAGATCGTCATGGAATAAGGATATTTCGTCCAGTCGTTCCAGAAGGTCGAGCCCGGCAGCACCGTTCGCTTCACCTTGATGCCGGCATCGCGCAACTGGCCGGCGATCGCATCGCCGGTGTTCTTCTGCCACTCGTCCTCGACGGTGATCAGCTCATGCTCGAAGTCCGCCTGCCCCGCGTCGGCCATCAGCTTCTTGGCGCCGGCCGCGTCCCGCGTCTTCTTGGGCAGCGGATAATATTCCGGATGGATTGGGCTGACATGGTGGTTCTCGCCGACGGTCCCTCGCCCGGCATAGCCAAGTTGCAGCACGGCGCCGTTGTCGACCGCCATCTGCAGCGCGTTGCGCACCTTTTGGTTGTCATAGGGCTTGTGGGTGATGTTGGTGCGGGCAACCAGTGTGGTCGCTGTCGCGACCTCCGATTTCACCAAATCCATCTTGTCGAGGATGTCGATGAAGTCTGCGGGCGTCTCGAAGTTGATGTCGATCTCGCCGGACTCGAACGCGTTCACGGTGGCGTTGAAGTCGGTGCCGTAGTCGATGAATTCGACACTGTCGAGAGGCGCCTCGCCGCCCCACCACTTGCCGTTCTCACGACGCTTGACGACCGCTTTCTGGCCGACATCATAAGAGACAAGCTCGAAAGGTCCAGTACCGATCGGCTTCTTGATCGGGTCGGCGCCGTCGGCGTCAAAGTTGCGGTGGACGACGAGCGCCGGATAGTCGGTGAAGTTCGGGATCAGCGAGATATCAGGCTCGTTCAGCTTCAGCTTGACGGTGTTGTCGTCAACCTTGGTTATGGCGCCATCCCTTGCCTTGCCGGTCTTTGCGTCGATCAGCGCGCCGACGCGCGCGGCCATCGAATTGCCCGAGGCGCCTTTCTCGCACCAGCGCGTCAGATTGAAGACAACGTCATCGGCGTTGAAGGCATCGCCATTGTTCCAGGTCACGCCCTTGCGCAGGTGCAGCGTATATTCGGTGGCGTCGTCATTGACGTCCCAGCTTTCGAGCAGAACCGGTTCGAAGGTGAACTGTTTGGTGTAGCGCACCAGCGGCTCCAGCCAGGTGCGGGTGACGTTTGCCATCTCCACCCAGTCATAAGTGCGGGGATCCTTCTGCGCCTTCACCGACATCGAAACGTGCAGCGTTCCGCCCTTCTTCGGTTCCTCGGCCAAAGCCTGCTCCGGCACGGCCAGACCGATCATGCCGTAGGCAAGGGCCGTCGATGCCCCAAAGGCGCTTGCCAGCGCCAGAAACTCGCGCCGGTCCATCCGGCCTGCACGCGTCTCTGCCGCCATTGCCTCGATCGCATTCGGCACGCGATCGCCGTTGCTTCTGAAGATTGTCATTTTTTCCTCCCGTCTGATTCCCGTCAGATCTTCGCCTGTCCTATTAACTAACGCTGTCCGGCAGCTTCTCCTCACGCAGCGCAATCAAATCTTCGAGACCATCGGCAATGCCCTCATCGAGCTTCGGCTCCTCATAATCCGCGAGCATGTTGCGCGCTTTCTCGCGGCCGCGCGTGTCGTGGTCCTTTGCCCCTTCAGCCTTCCACTGTTCGTAGGAATTGAAATCCATGATGCTGGGCATGAAGAAGGCGGACTCGAAATGTTCAAGCGTGTGCTGGGTGCCGAGGAAGTGGCCCTGCGGCCCTACCTCGCGGATCGCCGACATCGCTTCCTTGAAATCGTCGAACGGAAGGCCGCCAGCATATTTGTACCAGCCAACAAGCTGTTCGCAGTCCGTCGCAAATTTTGAATAGCCGCAGGTCAGGCCGGCCTCGAGCCATCCGGCGGAGTGCCAGATGTAGTTGGCGCCGGCAAGGATGGCGGCATGCATCAGCATGTTCGCCTCGTAGCCCGCCTGGGCGTCATTCAGCTTCGATCCGACATGGAAGCCCGACGTGCGCCAGGGCAGCCGGTATTTCCGCGCCAGCGCCCCCATCAGATACATCATCTGGGCCGCCTCAGGCGTGCCGCCCATGGGAGCGCCGGTCTTCATGTCCACCGTAACCATGAACTGCCCGTAGATCTGCGGCGAACCTGGACGGAGGAGCTGTGTGAACGCGACGCCAGCCAGCGCTTCCGCATTGACCTGCGCGACCGCACCTACGGCAGAGGCCGAAGTCGAGGCGCCGCAGAGGGCGAACGGCGCCAGGATCAGCGGCTGGTTGTGACGCGCATAGACCTTCATCGCGTCCAGCATGGTGGCGTCCCATACCAGTGGTGAGTTGCAATTGGTGATCGCCACCAACACAGGGTTGTCACGGACGTAGTCCTCGCCGAAAACGATGCCTGCCATCGCCATCGTGTCTTCGGCTCGCTCCCTGGACGTCACGATGCCCATGAACGGCTTGTCGGAATGCTTCAGCGCCGAATGAATGATGTGGAGGTGACGCTTCGGCACCGCAATTTCCATCGGCTCGCAGATGATCGAGCTCGACGAGTGCAGCGCTGGCGCCATGTAAGCGAGCTTATGAAAATTCTGAAGGTCGGCGAGCGTGCCATAGCGCCTGTTGTTGTCGAGGTCGCGCACGTAAGGCGCGCCATACATCGGCACGAAGATGGAATTCTTACCGCCGACGCGGACCGAGCGCTCAGGGTTGCGCGCATTGAGCGTGAACTCCGGCGGGACTTTCGAGACGAGTTCCATCAAGAGCGCGCGGTCAATGCGGACGCGCGTCTCAGAGACATCGGCTCCGGCGGCCATCCACAGTGCTATGGCCTCGTCGTCGCGGAACTCGCAGCCAACCTCTTCGAGGATGGCGAGCGACTCCTGGTGGATAAGCTCGACAGCCTCGTCCGGGACGATTTGGTATGCGGGTATGTTGCGAACGAGCGTCGGAAACGACGCCATGGGAGTTCCCCGCAGCGCCTTGCGGCCCAGGCGGCCGCCACCTCGGCGGCTGGCGTGTTCGGTGACTTCGGCGGCCGGTGCGTTCATGGCAACTCTATCCTCCCAATGATGACCAGCGTAGCGAGAGAAAATATGGCTGTGACGCTGGAAAATCCTGATCTCTTGTATAAGCTCAGCTTATGCGAAGCTTGCGCCATCTGCTGCCGTCGGCCGGCAGCCTGATCGTTTTCGAGGCCGCCGGGCGGTTGTCGAGCTTTACCGCCGCCGGGCGAGAGCTCGGCATGACGCAGGCTGCCGTGTCCTATGCGATCCGCGGCCTCGAAGAGCAGCTGGGCGCGAAACTGTTCCAGCGCCGCCATCGGCAGGTCAGCCTTACCGAAGCCGGCGACCGCTTCCACGCCGACGTCTCGCTCGGCCTGTCGCACATCCGCAGGTCAGCGGAGGACCTGCGCCAGCAGGCGACCGGCGGCCATGTGACGCTCGCCGCGTCGACGGCCTTCGCCTCGTTCTGGATGATGCCGCGCCTGCAGCAGTTTCGCGACGAACTGCCGGGTATCGACCTGCGCATCCAGACCGCCGACCGTGATCTCGACATCATCGCCGAAGACATCCCGCTCGGCGTTCGCGGCGGCGAACCGAGGGAATGGCCGGACTATCATTCGCTGCCGTTGGCCGATGAAGAAATATTCCCAGTTGCGGGCGCGAGCTATGTGGCGCGATTCGGGCTGCCGGAAACGGTCGAGGATCTCCCATCACACCGGCTCATCCATCTCGAAGAGCCGTTTCGCGATGCCGCGAGCTGGGACGAGTGGTTCCAGTCGGCCGGGGTCAACATCGCCGATGCCGGGCGCGGCTTGCGCATCAACGATTATGCGCTGGTGATCCAGGCGGTCATGGAAGGCCAAGGCATTGCGCTCGGCTGGGGTCACCTCGCCGAGCGGCTGCTGGCGTCAGGACTGCTGGTGCGCGCGACCGGCCACACGATGACGACCGGCAAGGGATTTCATATCATCTGGTCGAGAAACCGCGAGCTCAGCGACAACGCCCGCAAGGTTCGGGACTGGCTGGCCGCGCAAGCGCGAGGCTCCCATTAATGCTCGTCAGATCGTCACGACGATCTTGCCGAATTGCTCGTTCGACTCGAGAAAGCGATGCGCCTCGACGATCTGCTCGAATGGAAAGGTTTTGGCGATCACCGGCCGAAGCGACCCCGACATCAACCCGTCAAGGATGAACGTCTTGGCGGCCTCCAACCGCGCCGGATCGCCAGTGATTTCGTGGACGAGATAGCCGCGCAGCGTCAGCGTCTTGGCCAGCACGGCGAATAGCGGGAACGGCGTTGGCTCGGGGCTCAAGCCGCCATATTCGATGAGAATGCCACCCCGTGCCATCGCCGCCGTCAGAGGCGCGAATATCGGGCCGCCGACTGCGTCGAACACCACTCGGATGTCCTCCGGGCCGGCGATGTCCTTCAGCCGGGCTTCCAGATCTTCGTCCGCTAAAGAAATAACATGGGCGGCGCCGAACTCGAGCAAGGCCTCTCTCTTGGCAGATGTCCGCGTGGCCGCGATCGGGGTCGCGCCAACCATGTTGGCAATCTGGATCGCGGCGAGGCCGACACTGCTTGATGCCGCGGTAATGACGACAAAATCGTCCCTGCTGAGCTTGGCAATGTCGATCAGTGCGCCATAGGCGGTGAGATACTGCGTCCAGACGGCTGCCGCCTCTTCCCAGCTGAGCGATGGCGGGTGCTTGACCACGAGATGGGCGGGATATGTGGCAATCTCACCATAGGCGGGCCAGCGGGCCATCGATGGTGGCGGCACGACACTGACGGCCTCACCTGGCGCAAAACCGCCCACGCCTTCGCCGACCGCTTCGACGACACCGGCTGCCTCAAGGCCAAGACCGGAAGGCAATGGCGGCGTCTGGATATAGGTGCCCCAACGCATCAGCGCCTCGGCCCGGTTGAGCCCCAACGCCTTGACCCGGATCTGAATCTCGCCCCGACTAGGCCTGGGAATATCGACATTCTCGATGCGCAGAACCTCGGGACCACCATGCTGATGAAAACGAACAACGCGTGCCATCTTGCCATAACTCCAAAATACTTGAACCGAATACGCTATGCCAACAGCCGCCTGACGGATAAATAGCTGCTTGGGCAAGACAGTAGAAACTGAGAGTTTTGAATATGGATCGCCTTACCAGCATGGCCGTGTTCGTCAAAGCCGTTGATCTGGGCTCGTTCGCGGCGGCTGCTGCCGCTCTCGATCTGTCCGGACCGATGATCGGCAAGCATGTCCGGTTTCTTGAAGAGCGTCTGGGTGTGCGCCTCATCAACCGGACCACTCGCCGCCAGAGCCTGACAGACTTCGGGCGCGCCTATTATGAGCGCTGCCGGCTGGTGCTCGCTGAAGCCGAGGCTGCAGATGCACTCGCGGCCGATCAACTTTCCGAACCACGCGGAAAGCTGCGCGTCATCATGCCTGTGCATTTCGGCCGGCGCTGCGTAGCCCCGATCCTGCTGGAGCTTGCGCAGCGATATCCTGCTCTGGAACTCGACCTGTCGTTCAGCGATCCCATCGCCGATCTTGCAGAGGATGGCTGCGATCTTGCCATCCGGACCGGCAATCTGGAGGATCAGGCCGGCGTGATCGCCCGGCGCATCGCGCGCCAGCGCATGGTCGTCTGCGCGTCGCCATCCTATCTCGAGATGCACGGGTGGCCACGGCAGCTAGGGGATCTCGGCAGCCACCAGGCCATCATCTACCGCCGTTCGGGCCGTGTCGTTCAACCGTGGCTGTTTCCGCGCGATGAACAGGCCGCGGTGGAGGTCATGCCGGTCAGCCGCTTGCGGCTCGACGACCTCGCTGCGATCGCCGATGCCGCGGCAGCGGGCATGGGGCTTGCCTGGCTGCCATACTGGCTGGTCCGTGAACACATTCAGGCCGGCGCACTTCTCGTGCTGCTGCCGAAACAGCCGGGATTTCTTTACGACGCCTATGCGCTATGGCTGCAGACGCCTCACTTGCCGCTGAAGGTCCGTCTGGCCGTCGATGCGCTGGCGGCAGCACTGCCCAGGCTGATGACGTGAAATGCAGGAGTGCGGCGGGCGGCGCGGATTCCTCAATTCTGCCTCTCCCGCATGGGCGGCGAATCCGCGTATAGTGCCTTCATGCCCATCCGTCAGCTTTCCGAAACGATGATCAACCAGATCGCCGCCGGCGAAGTCATCGAGCGTCCGGCAAGCGTGGTCAAGGAACTGGTCGAGAACGCACTCGATGCCGGCGCTGCCCGAGTCGAGATCGTCACCGCCGGAGGCGGGCTCAACCTGATCCGCGTCACCGACGACGGCTGCGGCATCCCGGAGAATGAACTGGCGCTGGCGATCGCACGCCATTGCACCTCGAAGCTCGCCGACAACATTCACGACATCCGCTCGCTCGGCTTTCGCGGCGAAGCGCTGCCGTCGATCGGCTCGGTGGCACGGCTGTCGATCCGCTCGCGCACGGCCAACGGCGACAGCGCCGCCGAGATCGGCATCGAGGGCGGGCGCGTGTCCGCCGTCAGGCCGGCGGCCGCCAATCGCGGCACCACGATCGAGGTGCGCGACCTGTTCTTCGCCACGCCGGCGCGGCTCAAATTCATGAAGGGCGAGCGCGCCGAAAGCTCGGCGACCAGCGATGTGATCAAGCGCATCGCCATCGCTTTCCCCGCCGTGCGCTTCACGCTGGCCGGTTCCGACCGCTCGACGCTGGAACTGCCGGCGACCGACGACAGCCCGGAAGGCCGGCTGCGCCGCGTTGCGCAAGTGATGGGCGCCGACTTTCCGGAGAATGCCATTGCCATCGACGCCGTGCGGGACGGCGTGCATCTCGCCGGTCACGTCTCGATCCCGTCGTTCAGCCGCGCCAATGCGCTGCAGCAGTACGCCTATGTCAATGGCCGGCCGGTCCGGGACAAGCTGATCGCCGGCGCTATCCGCGGCGCCTTCGCCGACGTGCTGCCGCGCGACCGCCATGCAGTGACGGTGCTGTTCCTGACGCTCGATCCGGCCATCGTCGACGTCAATGTCCATCCGGCCAAGGCCGATGTCCGCTTCCGCGATCCGGGGCTGGTGCGCGGGCTGATCGTCGGCGCCATCGGCGAGGCGCTGGCCAATGCCGGCATCCGTGCCGCCTCCACCGGGGCGGCCGGCATGATGGCGGCGTTCCGGCCGGGCGCGGCGTCCTATGCCCATGCCGGTCCGGCAAACGGCCATCGCAGCTACGAAGCGGCCTACCGGGCCTCCGGCTTCGCCGGTTTCGACGCCTCCCGCTCGCCGCAACGACCGCTGGACATGGGGCTTGAAGACACGGAATTCAGAAATGGTGGCTTCGGCGAAAACGATCAGGCGGCGTTCGACGCCGGACCGCTTCACAGCGCCGACGCGCGTGCCGGGCAAGCCGAAGCGGCGGAGACGCTGCTTGGCATGGCGCTGGGCGCCGCACGCGCGCAGGTGCACGAGAACTACATCGTCGCGCAGACCAAGGATTCGCTTGTCATCGTCGACCAGCATGCAGCGCATGAGCGGCTGGTCTACGAGGCGCTGAAGAACGCGCTGCATGCGCGCGCCGTGCCGTCGCAGATGCTGCTTTTGCCCGAGATCGTCGACCTGCCGGAAGAGGATGCCGAGCGGCTTGCCATGCATTCCAAAACGCTGGCACGCTTTGGCCTCGCCGTCGAGCGCTTCGGCCCGGGTGCGGTCGCGGTACGCGAGACGCCATCGATGCTCGGCGAAACCAATGTCCAGCAGCTGGTGCGCGACCTTGCCGACGAGATCGCCGACAACGACACGGTCGACACGCTGAAGGAGCGGCTGGACAAAATAGCCGCGACCATGGCCTGCCACGGCTCGGTAAGGTCCGGCCGCCTGCTCAAGGCCGAGGAGATGAACGCGCTGCTGCGCCAGATGGAGGCGACGCCGGGGTCCGGCACCTGCAACCATGGACGGCCGACCTACATCGAGCTGAAGCTTGCCGACATTGAGAGACTTTTTGGAAGGCGGTAGGGAACTCGCAGGGCGCAGACCCCCGCCCGGACCTTCGGTCCGGCCTCGCCACAAGGGGAGGTAGGGAGCTTAGCCGCGGACGCTTCGCGAAGAGCTTACCCTCCCCCTTGTGGGGAGGGTCGCTGCGAAGCAGCGGGTGGGTCCGAAAGAGCCGCTGTACAGCGGCTCTTTCGAGTCAAGACACAGCCCCAACCCTCAGATTCACCTCTTCAAATTCACCACGATCACGCCTCCCAGCGCCAGTGCACCACCGAGAATACCGAGCAGCGTCGGTACCTCGCCCAGCCAGAAGAAGCCGATCAGCGTCGCCACCGGCGAAACCAGATAGAGGAAGTTCGAGGCACGGGCTGCAGGCAGACGGGAAAGTGCTGTTGCCCAGGCGGCGTAGGCGATGAGGCTGGGCACGATGCCGAGAAAGATCACGGCGCCGAGGCCGGCGCTATCGGCAACCGCCGCCTGCTTCAGGCTGCTCGGCAGGAAAGGCAGCAGGCAGAGCGCGCCGAGCACCATGTTCGAGGCCGAAATGGTCAGTGGATGATGACGGGCAAAGAGCGGCTTTTGCACGATGGTGTTGACGGCCGAGCACAGCGCCGAGCCGAGGATGAGCAGCGCGCCAGTGTTGAAATGCAAGCCTTGCCCCTCGCCCATGGCGATGATGCCGATGCCTGCGAACGAAATCGCGGTGCCGGCCCAGGCCAGGCCTGAGAAGCGTTCGCCGAGCAGCACCATCGCCATGATCGCGGTAAAGATCGGGCTGACATTGATGATGAAGCCGGCAGCACCAGCCGAGACGGTCAGCTCGCCGAAATTGAGCATTGCCGTGTAGAGCGCAACGAAGACGGCGCCGCCGAAGGCAAAGCGCCAAAATTCATCGAGCCGGGGCAGTGCCGGCCGCTTGACGGCGAGGAAGATCGCCGCCGGTACCGCCGCGATGGCGAAGCGCAGCGCGCCGAGTTCCAGCGGCCCGAAGGCGGCGAGGCCGGCGCGGATCGCCGGAAAGGCGGAGGCCCAGCCAACCACTGTCAGTGCCACAGCAATGACTGCTGTGGTGTCCATCCGCTGTGTCGAATTCAACGTGCCGGTATAGGCGTTCATCTCGTACCCTCGGGCCTTTATTGTCCTGAAGACACAAACGCCTTTCCTGGCCGGTTGACAAACGACCAAATCGAGGATCACCTGTGACTATGGATCACAGCTCGGATGCGATGTTGCCGCTTGAAACCCTGCGCGCCTTCGACGCCGCGGCGCGGACGGGCAGCTTTTCGGCCGCTGCCGAAAAACTCAATCTCACCCATGGCGCCGTCAGCCGGCAGATCGCCAAGCTCGAGGACTGGCTCGGGCTGAAAGTGTTCGATCGCGGCGCGCGCGGCGTTTCGCTCACGATCGAAGGCAACCGGCTGCATCTGCGCACCACTGAGGCCTTTGCGCTGATATCCAGCAATTCGGACCGCTGGATCGAGCCGCGCGGCACCGCCGTGGTGCGGCTGACCTCTATCCCCTCGGTCAGCGGGCTGTGGCTGATGCCGCGCATGGCGGCGCTGGAAAACAACCCATCCAAGCTGCGCATCGTGCTCGACGTCGATATCCGTCAGGCGGATCTTGCCGAAGAGGGCATCGATCTGTCCATCCGCTGCGGCCGCGGCCGCATTCCCAGCCGCGTCTCGGTACAGCTGTTCGAGGAACATGTGTTTCCGGTCGCCTCGCCGGACCTCGCTAGGGAGATCGGCCGTGGCGACCCAGCCCGGCTGCTCAAATTTCCGTTGATCAATGATTCGGATGCTTCGGCCTGGCGCGCCTGGTTTGCCGCCCAGGACATGGACTATCGCCCGCGTCCACAGGACCGCCGCTTCGAGGACTACAATCTGGTGCTCGATGCTGCCGCCCACGGCCTCGGTATTGCGCTGGCGCGGCCGCCAATGATCGAGCATCAACTGAAGTCAGGCCGCATCGTCGCTGTGGACGACCGCATCGTTCTCAGCCCGATATCCTACTGGCTAGACCGGCCTATAGGGCGACCGCGCGCCGCCGCCGCCGAGCTTGCCCGGCGCATTGCGGCCCAGGCCGGGCTGGCGCCGGACAAGATCGAGGATTTCATCGTAGCCGAGCAGTAGGGTGCCGGACATCCACTTAGCCGGCTTGCTCGGCTGGTTGTCGTCTGAAACAGAGCCGACCAAACCCAATCTTGCCTCGCTCCAAGCTTGACCTTGCCGGCATTTTGTGGCGATGACATCCTCATGAACCTTGGCTCCCTGTCATGATGAACCGCTTCGAAGGCCCCGGCGGCAAGGAAGCCCGTATCCGCTACCTAGACGGCGACTTCCAGGTGACCAGCCCCGGCGCCTTCGTGCGCTGCGCGGTCACCGGCGAAAGCATCCCGCTCGATGAGCTCAAATATTGGAGCGTCGCCAGGCAGGAGCCCTATGCGAGTGCCGCGGCCTCGCTGCGCCGCGAGATCGAGGCAAATCCCGAAATGCGCAGCCGGCGCTAAACCAGCTTCCGGATCGGCTGCAAAGTCAGCCCTGAAGCTTGCGCTGCCGCCAGGCATCCAGCGTCTCGTCGATGATGCGTTCAGGCACGTGGTCGGGATCGAACACGGTGTCGATCTCCAGCACATCGAGCTGTCCGAGGAAATCGGCGGACGCGGCATCATGGCGCAGCCGGGCGGCGTCCTTGGCGGTGGTGATGAGGCCAAGTCCGGCACCTCGCGCTGACGTTGCCAGTTCGGCAAGCTCGTCCTCGCCATAGAAATGATGGTCCGGAAACGACCGGGTCAGCGCAATCTCGCCGCCGGCCTCACGGACCGTGTCGAAGAATTTGTCGGGATGGCCGATGCCGGCAAAGGCGAGATATCGGTTGCCGGCCAGCCCCGCCTTGCTGCTTGGCCGTGTACGCGCCTCGAAGATCGGCCGGCCGGCACGCGCCGCTTGGCGGACGACCGCATCGGCAGCAAGGCCCTCGCCCATCTTCAGCAGCGCGCTGGTGAAAACCAGTTGGTCGACGATACCAGCCCTGAGCGGACCGCCAGGAATGACATGGCCGTTGCCGACGCCGTAGCGTGCATCGACGACGACCAGCGCATAGTCGATATGGATGCGCGCGCTCTGGAAACCGTCGTCCATGATCAGGAAATCGCAGCCATGCTTTTCCAGCAGAAGGCGCGCGCCGGCGGCACGGTTCGGCGTCACTGCGACCGGCGCGTGCTCGGCCAAAAGCAGCGGCTCGTCGCCGACATGCTTGGCGGCGTCATGATGCGGATGGACGACATGCGGCTGCGCGAAGGAGCCGCCATGGCCGCGCGACAGGAAACCGGGATTGAGCTGCATGCGCCTGGCCTGCCGGGCCAGGGCGATCGCCACCGGCGTCTTGCCGGTGCCGCCGACGGTGAAGTTGCCGACGCACAGCACCGGCGCCTCGATCTTTTCGCGCGCTGCTGAGCGCATGCGGCGGCCGGCAATGAGCGCATAGATCGCGGACAGCGGCGCCAGCGCCAGCGCCCGCCAGTCCGGTTCTTCCCACCAGAAGGGGGGCGCTTCGCTGGCCATTTTAGCGGCCGTTGGCGCCCTTGAGGCGCGACTTGACGACCAACGGCTGAATGTAGGGTTCGAGCGACTTCAACGTGAGCGCCAGCGCGCCGCGCATCTCGTCGACGGTCGCCGCGCCGGCCGCCATCATCTCATGGCGAGCCACCTCGTTGCTCAACAGGAAATTGACGGCGCCGGCCAGCATGTCGCGGTCGCGCACCAGCTTGGCGCCGCCGCTGTCGAGCAGGCGCTGATAGGTTTCGCGAAAATTCTGGACATTGCGGCCGGCCAGCACCGCCGTGTCGAGCATGGCCGGCTCCAGCGGGTTCTGGCCGCCCTCCGAGGTGAGCGAACGACCAACGAAGGCGATCTCTGTCAGCCGGAGATAAAGCCCCATCTCGCCCATCGTGTCGCCGAGCAGAATGTCCGTATCGGCGATGATCCGGTCGCCCTTGCTGCGCCGAGCGACTTTCAGGCCCATGCCGGAAATCTGCGTGGCAAGCGCTTCGGCGCGATCGGGATGGCGCGGCACGACGATCGTCAAAAGACCGTGGTGACGCTTGTGCAGCATCGCGTGAACCTCGGCAGCGACCACCTCCTCGCCGTCATGGGTCGAGATCGCCGCCCAGGTCGGGCGGGCGCCGATCTGGCGCTTCAGCGTGTACAGCGCCCTTTCATCGGCCGGCGGCGGCGTGGTGTCGACCTTGAGATTGCCGGATACGGTGACCGGCCGGGCGCCGAGCGAGAGGAAGCGCTCGCCGTCGACATCCGACTGGGCAACAACATGGGCGAGATTCTCGAACAGCGCCTCGGCGATGTTGGCGCGTTTCTTCCAGGATTTGAACGAACGGTCCGACAGCCTGCCATTGACCAGCACCTGCGGCACACGGCGCGCACCAAGCTCCAGGATGGTCATCGGCCAGATCTCCGATTCGGCGATGATCGCCAGATCCGGCCGCCAATGGTCGAGGAAGCGGCTGACCGCCGGCTTGAGGTCGAGCGGCACATATTGGTGGATGATGCGATCGCCGAGCCGTTCGTCGGCAACCTGAGCGGAGGTGACAGTCCCCGTCGTCAGCACGATGTTGACGCCGTAGTCGAGGATGCTCTCGACCAGCGGCACGACGGCGATTGTCTCGCCGACGCTCGCCGCGTGGATCCAGATCACCGGTCCCTCGGGGCGCTCGCGCCCGGCGATGCCATAGCGTTCGCGCCGGCGAATTCGGTCCTCCTTGCCCCTGGAGGTGCGCCAGGCGACATAGGGTCCGATCAGCGGGTAGGCGACTGCGCCTGCGAAACGATACGCCGTCAGGAAGGTGCGCGCCCAGCGCTCGCTCATTTTGAGCCATCCACGAGGCGATAGGCCTCGGCGGTCGCGGCGTTGAGCGCGGCCGTGACCTCCTGGCGCTTGCGTTCCATTTCGGCCTCATCCGCATTGGCCGGAACGAAAACCGGCGCTCCGACGACAATCGAGGAGCGGCCGAACGGCAGGTTGATCGTGGTCTTGTCCCAGCTGCGCTCCAGCACCTTGCGGCGGCTGGTGGCGATGGCGGCGGGCAGGATCGGTCGGCCCGAAAGCCGCGCCAGGAGAACGATGCCAAGCCCCGCATCGCGCGGCGTGCCATGCGGAATATCAGCGATCATGGCGACGTTCTTGCCGGTGGCGAGTGACTTTTTCAGGGCGATCAGCGCTGTGGCGCCGCCCTTGTCGCGACGCTTCGAGCTTTCGCGTCCGCCCGAGCCGCGCACCGCCTCGATGCCGAATTTCTCGATCATCAGTGCGTTGAGCTCGGCATCGGCACTACGCGACACCATGGCGACCAGCGGCCGTCCTTTGGGATAGTAGGCCGGAGTCAGAAGATGCTGGCCGTGCCATAGCGCGATGATGATGGGTTCGAACTGCGAGTAGGCGCCGCCCGACATCTGCGCCGACCCGTCGACGACACGGTTGGTCAGGCGGATGATGCGAACGAACTGCGCAAATAGGCTGGCGATGGCGTTCTTGACGAATCGCGATTGCGCCAGCGGTTCACGTATTTTGCGCCAGAATGTCTTCGAGGTGCCACCGCGGCGCCCCCTTACCGCGGACCTCGTGGGCGGCCCTTTCACGGCTTCATGATCCATCAATGTCAACCGGCGGCCTTGTTGTCGGGGTCGAGCAACCGGTGCAGGTGAACGACGAAATAACGCATGTGGGCGTTGTCCACGCTGGCTTGGGCCTTGGCTTTCCACGCCGTTTGCGCGGACTGATAATCCGGATAGATGCCGACGATGTCGAGCGCGTCGAGATCACGGAATTCTGTCCCGCCCAGCGTCTTCAGTTCGCCGCCGAACACCAGGTGCAAAAGCTGCTTCTTTCCGTCTTCCGCGGTCATGTCGGTCCTTCACATATCGTGAGTTTGTGACAGGTCTAGACCAAAGCCGCCGACTTTGGAACCTTTGATGATATGTTCAACCGTCCAGTCCTGCGATGATGCCGGAGAGCACGGCGAGCAGTTCGCCGCTGCCGGCAACCAGCGCGCCGTGGTGGATCACTTCGCCGGCATAGCGCGGTGCGCGGCCATTCTGGTCGAGCAATGCGCCGCCGGCCTCGCGCAGGATGAGATCCGCCGCGGCGATGTCCCAGTCATGGGCGTTGGGTTTGACGAAGGTCGCGTCGAGCCTGCCATTGGCGACCATCGCCAGCCGGTATGCGAGCGAGGGAATATAGGGCACGCGGCTCAGCCGGCCCTGCCATTCCGCCGGCATCAGCCCTATCAATGGCTTCGGCCCGCCGATTTCGACCATTGCTGCCGGGCGGCGCACGGCAATGCGACGGCCATTCAGGAACGCCCCCTCACCGGGCAGCGCCCAATAGGTCTCCTCGGTGGCGGGACATTCGAGAACGCCGGCAAGGGTGCGACCGTCTTCGACCACCGCGACGCTGACGCACCAGGAGCGAAGGCCTTCGAGGAAGCCGCGCGTGCCGTCGATCGGATCGACGACAAAGGTGCGGCGGGCGGCAAGCCTTGCCGGATCGTCGGCCGTCTCCTCCGACAGCCAGCCATAGTCCGGCCGCGCTGCAAGCAAGGTTTCGCGCAGATAGGCGTCGGCGGCGTGATCGGCCTCGCTCACCGGCGAGGTGCCGCCCTTCATCCACACCTGCGGATTGTTGCCGAAATAGCGCATGGCGATGGCGCCCGCCTCGCGGGCCGCATCGCGCAGCAGTGACAGATCCTCGCGAGCCCCGGCGGAGGTGACCTGGTCAAGCTCCGGCAAGGGTCATGCCTTCGATCAGAAGCGTTGGTGCGGCGGTGCCGAAATTGCGATCGAGATCGCTCGCCGGAACCATGTTGAGGAACATGGACTTCAGGTTCGAGGCGATGGTCACTTCCGCAACCGGATAGGCGAGCTCGCCATTCTCGATCCAGAAGCCGGAAGCGCCGCGACTGTACTCGCCAGTCACCATGTCGACGCCCTGGCCGAACACTTCGGTGACGTAAAAGCCTGATTTGAGCGACTTGATGAGGTCTTCGGGCGTCCGCTCGCCCGGCTCGATAGCGAGGTTGGTTGATGACGGCGAGACGGAGGAGCCGTTGCGCGAACCGCGCCCGTTGGTGGTCAGCCCCAATTCCCGCGCGGCCGAGGTTGAGAGGAACCAGTGGTTCAAAACGCCCTTCTCAACCATGAGCAGCTTTTCGCCCTCGATGCCTTCACCGTCGAACGGACGCGACGCCTGGCCGCGGAGCCGGAGCGGCTCGTCGGTGACGGTGACCGCGGCCGCCGCCACCTGCTTGCCCATCATGTCGCGCAGAAAGCTGGTCTTGCGCGCGACGGACCCGCCGTTGATGGCGCCGGCGAGATGACCGGCAATGCCGCGGGCGACGCGCGGGTCGAACACCACATCGACCGGCCCGGTCGCTGCCTTGCGCGCGCCGATGCGCCGCGCGGCGCGTTCGCCGGCCTTGCGGCCGATGTCCTCGGGCGCGTCCAGGTCGGAGAAATGCTGGCGCGAGGAGAATTCATAATCGCGTTCCATGCCGGTGCCCTCGCCGGCGATGACGCTGGTCGAGCGCGAAAAGCGCGACGCGACGTAGTGGCCGACAAAGCCGTGCGAGGTGGCGAGCACCAGCCCGCCAAGCCCGGCGCTGGCGCCGCTGCCGGCCGAATTGGTAACGCCCTTGACGGCAAGGGCCGCCGCTTCCGCGGCCAGCGCCGCTTCCTTCAACTGGTCGGCCGAGATTTCCGTTGGATCGAACAGATCGAGGTCGCGCGGCTTCTTGACCAGCAAGGCCGGATCGGCGAGGCCCTGATAGGGATCTTCCGGCGAGACTTTCGCCATCGCCACGGCGCGCTCGGCTAGCGCTTTCGGGTCGGAGGCAGCGGTTGCCGAGACGCTCGCCACGCGCTTGCCGACGAAGACGCGTAGCGAAACATCCTCGCTCTCGGACGCCTCGGTGCCCTCGACCTTGCCAAGCCGCACTGACACGCCGGTCGAACGGCCGCGCACCGCAACCGCGTCGGCGGCGTCGGCGCCGGCCCGTTTGGCAGCCTCGACCAGGGCCGCGACGCGGTCGGTCAATTTCGCTGAGTCCAGCGTATCGGTCATGTGCATAGTCCTGTTTTCCCGCCGGGCGGCCGCTCCGCACCATCTATTGTTCCGATGTGGCTTGTGCAATGGCAGAAGTGGCACGCAGGACAGATCGGCCAGCAGACACTCGGCTTTAGTCGGCATGATCGGAGCGGGTCCTCAAAGGCTGCTTCGCAGCGATTTCGGACTGGCCGATGGCCCTTTGACGCCGTTCTCCGACCATATGCGGACGTGCGATTGCAGTAACGCCTTTGTCCTTTCCACTCATGATCGGCACCTGCCCGAAACCGCTAAATTTAGCGATTTCTTGTGTGTCCTTGGAACTTTGTAGCTTGCGTTCCATTTTCAATCGCATGCGAGACTCTGTGATCCAAAGCATCAGGACTGCGGTGAACGTGTCGCCGCCGCGGTACTCGCTGGTCCTTCCCATATACAATGAAGAACAGGTGCTGCCTCGACTGATCGAGCGGATCAGTTCGCTGATCTGCCGGTTGGACGGCGAGGCTGAGGCGATCTTCGTCGATGACGGAAGCCTCGATGGGAGCGTCGAATACCTTCGGAACGTCGTCGCCGTCGAGCCGCGCTTCCGGCTGATCGAGCTTTCCCGCAATTTCGGCCATCAGGTCGCGATCACGGCAGGCATGGACGCGGCTGCGGGTGATGCCGTCATCGTCATGGATGCCGACCTGCAAGACCCGCCGGAGGTGGTTCTCGATCTGGTGGCGAAGTGGAAGGAAGGCTTCGAGATCGTCTATGCCCGCCGTGTCAAGCGTGAGGGCGAATCTTGGTTCAAGCGCTTGACGGCGAGTCTCTTCTACCGCCTGCTGGAGAAGATGACGTCGGTCGACATCCCGCGCGACGTCGGCGATTTTCGCCTGGTCGGGCGCAAGGCTCTGGAAACCTTCAAGCAAATGCCCGAACGTGATCGTTTCGTCAGGGGCATGTTCGCCTGGATGGGGTTCAAGCAGACGGCGGTGCCTTTCGAACGCCCCGCGCGGACCCTTGGCCAGACCAAATACCCATTCTGGAAGATGATGCACCTTGCCGTTCACGGCATCGTCAGCTTCTCCGAGAAGCCGCTGCGCATGGCGCTGTGGGGCGGATTGGCCATCTCCGCGCTTGCGCTGGTGTTCGGTACCTTCGCCATCTTCGCCTGGATTTTTGAAACCGGCATCATTGCCGGCTGGACATCCACTGTGGTGATCGTGTCGCTCCTTTGCGGCATCAATCTTTTCATGACCGGCGTGGTCGGGCTCTATGTCGGCGGTATCCACGCCGAGGTCAAACGCCGTCCGCTTTACGTGATCGATCGGGTCGCCGGCTTCGACACGGCAGTGCGTGCTGCCACCCCGGGTGATAGCCGTCGATCGTTTCGGAAACCCAGAAACGGAGCCTCGGCCGATGGCCGAACTCTTCGACAGCTATAAATCAAATTATGGCGAGGCGGTCGCAGGATCCATCCGGTTTTCCGGACTCAAGCACGACTTCTTTCTGATCGCCAAGGCCGACCTGCTGCGGCGTCTCGTGGTCGAGCGAAGGCTTCGGCAGAGTGGTGCCGGTGTGCGGGCGCTGGATGTCGGCTGCGGCGTCGGGTCGCTCCACCCTTATCTCGAAGGCGTCTTCGAGCGCCTGGATGGCTGCGACGTCTCGGAAGAATCGATCCTGCGCGCCGGCCAGGACAATCCAGGTGTGGCCTACCGCGCCTGTACCACGCCGAGCCTGCCTTACGAGGACGGCGCGTTCGATCTGGCTTTCGCCAGTTGCGTCGTCCATCATGTTCCGCCCGTCTCCTGGCTCGATTTCTTCCAGGAGATGCGACGCGTGGTGCGGCCGGGCGGCGTCGCCTGCATCATCGAACACAATCCCTATAACCTGCTGACGCGTCTTGCGGTGTTGCGGTGTCCGTTCGATCAGGACGCGGTCCTGCTCAACGCGGCCAAAGCAAGGTCTCTCTTTCAGGAGACGGGCTTCAGCGATATCCGATCCGAGCATTTCCTGCTGCTGCCCTCGGCCAGGCCCATCGCCCGAAGACTCGAACGCGTGCTCGCGCCCATGCCGCTTGGAGCCCAGTACGCGTGCAGTGCGTATGTCTGAGGGCCGTTCGACCGCCCGCATCGGGCTGAAGCTGCTGGCCCGCTTCGGGTTGGTCGGCATCGCCGCGACAATCCTGTATGCTGCCTTGGCTATCGGTTTGGTCAAATCGGAATGGATCGGCTTCTCGCCCGTCCAAGCATCGCTTGCAGCTTACGCCGCGGCTGCCGTGTTCTCGTATCTCGCCCATAAGTCAGTAACGTTCATGTCGAGTGGATCGCACCGATCGGAAGCTGCGCGTTTTCTCCTGCTGACGGCGACAGGCTTCGCCGTGGCTTACGCGGCGCCGGCGCTTTTGACCGCGAAGCTCGGCCTGCCGCCCATCATTGCCATTCTGGTTACATGCCTGCTTATTCCAGCGGTCAATCTGCTCATGCTCGACCGATGGGTTTTTGCGCAGCGTAGACCCGGCCAGCAAGGCGACCGCTCTACCTAATCCACCTCAATGGCATCCAGCCGGAACGCCACCAGCTTGATCGAGCGCTTATAGATGTTGCTGGCGGCCGGAGTTGGCGGAATGCCGTCGAGATAATCGAAGGCAATTTCGAGTGTATCGGCCTTGCCGAGCGCCGCCGGTGGAATGACGAACGAGACCATTCGTGGTTCTTTGCCAGACAGCGTCACCGCATGCGCTCGAACACCGTTCACCGAGATCACAACCCTCTGCGTGATCTGTGGAGGACGAATGACGGCGGCCATCTGCAGCGTGGCTGTCAGCCCGTTGCGCAGCGGCGGTATTTTCACGCGGAGCCGCGAGGTCTCGCCCAGGGAATGGGTGCCGTCGGCGACGGGTCCCGACCAGCCGCAAACCTTTATGCCGGCTGCTTGCTTGGCGCCGTCGTTCCGGAACGATATCGTCTGGCCAAGTGTGTAGCTGCCGACGGCATCGCGGTTGAGGCAGGTCGTCGTCCGATCGATGTAATATGCACGATAATCGGCATTGACGTTCGGATTGAGAGCAAGCGTTAGGATGACAATCTCGGACCCGGCCAGAACCGCCGCGAGCACGTAGCCGCCGAGCGAGGCGGCGCATCTGTAAGGCCCCAGAGTGTCAGACCAAGGCAAGGTAGCCTCCGATCCACGCCACCGTCGTGAAATAACAGGCGCCGAGGAAGAGAACCAAAGCTGCGAGCCAAATGAGCCTCGACGCCGACAACAGGACGGCGAGCAACATTGTCAGAGGCGCAAGCCCAACGACATATCTGACCATCGAGGCCAGGTTGGTGATCAGCGGCAGGATGATGCAGAGCGCGCAGAAGAGTGCCGCGCCATATTGTCTTCGAGCCGCCAGAACGGCCGACAGCGCCAATCCGGTGATCGCGGCCAGCGCGCTCCATTGCGGCGCCGTGGGCAGCCATCCGATGGTCGGAACAGTTGAGAGCCCGTCCCATAGGAAGACCAGCGGATTGCCGGCCACGCGTCCGAAGGCGCGCTGGACGTGCAAGAACGCAAAGCCGTCCCCGACCGTAAGGTAAAGAAACAGGATGTAAGCGAACAAACCGGCAGGCGAGATGAGGACAGCGACCAGCAGATCCGGCCGGCCAAGCACCCAGCGCGGGAAAGACAGCGTCGACCCGCCCTGCTCGCGGTGCTCCCTGAACATTTGAATCACGGTCGCAAATACGACGAAGACCCCGACTAGCCTGGTCGCCGACAGCAGCGCGGATGAAACACCCGCGGCGAGATAGCTGGAGCGCTTGAGCGCCAGAAAAACGCACGAGGTCAGGAGCACGAAAAGAGGTTCGCTCAGAAAGGTCGTGAAGTGAAAGGAGAACGGGCCGCTGAGCAGAAAAGCGCAATACAGCACATAGGCCCGCATGTTCTTGTCGAGCAGCGGCCATGCCACCAGACAGGCGGCGTAGCTGCAGACAATGGAGGTGATGGTGGCGACCAGTATCGTCTGGAAAGGGAAGATAACCCGAATCGTCGCCACCAGCATCGGGTAGAGCGGGAAGAAGCCCCAGCGACCGACATTGCTGTGGTCAGGAATGGGAAAGCGCTCGTAACCTTGTTCGCTGATGTCAATATACCAGGCGCAATCCCAGCGGCAGAGCGCGCGGGCATAAGCCGCGAAACCTGGTTCCTCCGACACAGAAGCAAATGCTGCGTAGCGAATGGCCAGTCCGCTGATCACGAACAGCAACGGCACCGCTGCGACGGTCAGGACCATGGCGCGAGCGCCAGCGCTTGCACGCGCGACATCTTCGAGCGCCAACTCTGCCTCCACCCATTCGAGTGGCTGGCGCCACTCTCCCGTCTAAACTAGCGCCGCCGGGGCAAATTCAAGACATCCCTTTCGTCGGCGGCATCATCTTCGTCCCCGGATCACGAGTCTCTCAGCCAGACGAGCATCTCGCCGGGATCGCGGTTGTCCCAGGCAAAATAGGGAACGGCGGTGACTTTCGTCTCCTCCACCGCCGGTGGTTCGGTGCGGTAGAGCCCGTCTTTCCAGTTTTCAAAGACCTCTTTCTCGGCAACTGCCGAGAGCGTTACGACGCCGCCCAACAGGTTCGGCTCCTCACGCGCCTCGATGTTTGCCGTCCGTGGCAAGGCGATGCGATGCAGCTGGCCGGCATTGTCGGTCTCCTCGACGCAATAGATCAGCGGACCGCGGGCAAGCGCGACGCGGCCGATATCCTGCCGGACCTCCGGATTGGCGTAGAGCCGATCGACGGCCATTTCGAGATCGAGCTCGACTTGATCGCCCTTGCGCCATTCGCGGCGGATTGCGGCGTAGCCGTCGCTGATTACATCCTCCAGATCGACCGCCTCCCCGTTCACCTTGAGCGCCGCCTTGCGGCACCAGGCTGGCAGGCGCAGGTGCAAGGTAAACTCGGTCTGCGCCTCGGGCTCGATCGTGATCGAAACTGCCCCGTCCCACGGATAATTGCTGGCCTGGGTCAGCTCCATTTGCGTCCCCGCGATATCGAAACGAGCCGTGCTGTTTCCATAGAGATGGACGGCGAGTGCATCGTCCGACAGACTGTAGAAATAGCTGCCGATCGAAGCCACCATGCGCCCGATATTGGGCGGACAGCACGGGCAGCGATGCCATTTCCAGCGGTTGTGCTCCCCCCGGCTTTCCAGCGGATTTTCATAGAAGAACAGCGAACCGTCGAGCGACAGGCCCGAGATCGAGCCGTTGTAGAGAGCTCGCTCCATCATGTCGGCGTAGCGGGCATTCGGACCCATGCCGAGCATGCGGCTTGCCCAGAACACCAATCCGACCGAAGCGCAGGTCTCGGCATAGGCGGTGTCATTGGGCAGGTCGTAGTCGGCGGTAAAACCCTCATTGTGCGACGACGGTCCAATGCCACCGGTGACGTAGAGGTTCTTGGTCGTGAGATCGTCCCACAGCCGGTCGAGCGCCACCCGCAGCGTGTCGTCGCCATATTCGGTGGCGATATCGGCCATGCCCGAATAGAGATACATCGCCCTGACCGCGTGGCCGACGACCTTGTCCTGATCGCGCACCGGCTTGTGCGACTGGCTGTATTCGTAGGTCTTGAAATGATAGGCTCTCGGGTCGGCGCCGCGGGCACGCGCCTCCTCGTCGAAGTAATGCGGCTGCTGCCCGCGCTGGTCGATGAAGTATTTTGCGAGGTCCATGTATTTCTGCTGGCCTGTGACCCGCGCGAGCTTGACCAGCGCCAGCTCGATCTCCTCGTGGCCGCAATAACCCTTCTTCTTGCCGAGCTCGGGACCGAACGTCTCGGCGATATGGTCGACATAGCGGCACATGATGTCGAGCAGCTTGCGCTTTCCCGTCGCCTGGTAATAGGCGACCGCGCCCTCGATCAGGTGGCCGGCGCAATAGAGCTCGTGACAGTCGCGCAGGTTGGTCCAGCGCAGGCCGGGCTGGATACGCTGGTACCAGCTCGACAGATAACCGTCGGGCTGCTGCAGCTTGCCGTACATGTCGATGACGGCGTCGATCTTCTTCTCTAGCGCGTCATTGCGAAGGCGATAGAGCGAGTAGGCTGCGGTCTCGATGGTCTTGCCCCAATCGCTGTCCCAGAACATCTGGGTCGTCACCGTAGATCCCGTGAACTCGTTGCCGGCGGTGGCTGCCTCGTCCGGCGAGGGTGAGTGGAACGGAATGACGACGCCCGGCGATGGCCGGTCCGGGTCGATCTGCTCCAGCATGCGCGCCTCGACGCAGCGCTCGTAGAGGATGTCGGCGGTCCTAGTGGCGACGGCATCGACACGGTCGCCCCAGAAGCCGCGCACATCGACCTGCGGCACGGGCAGCGGACGGAAGGCGAGTTTTGGCTTGCCCAACTTGCTGGTTTGGCCCGGCGTAGTGCCCTGACTGACGGATTGCGATGCTGTCATCAATTTACTCCGGTTCGATTCGATTGGTCACTTCACGGCCCCTGCCATGAGGCCGCGGATGTAGAAGCGCTGCAGCAACAGGAAGAGCACCAGGCATGGCACCATCATCACGGTGACGCCGGCCTGCACCGCGCCCCAGTCGATGGCGCCGAAGCGGCCGGACTGCAGCGCAGTCATCATGATCGGCAGCGTGAATTTGGACTGGTCCGTCATCAGCACCAGCGCCGCCAGGAATTCGTTCCAGGCGCCGAGGAATGCGAACAGCGCGATGGTGACGATGCCCGGCCAGACCAGCGGCAGCATCACCCTCAGCAGCATGGTGACATTGTTGGCGCCGTCCATGCGGGCGGCTTCCTCGATCTCGCGCGGCACCGCGTCGAAGGCGTTACGCATCATGAAGATCGAGAACGGCAGCTGCAGCGTGACATAGACGCAGACCAGCCCGGTCAGCGTGTTGTGCAGGCCGATCTTGGTCAGCACCAGGAAGATCGGCGTCAGGATCGACTGGAACGGGATCATGATCGTCGACAGGATGAGGACGAAGAGCAGGTTCTTCAGCGGAAAGCGGAAGCGCGAGAAACCGTAGCCGGCCAGCACGCTGACGATCACCGACAGCACCACCGTCATGGCAGAGACATAGATGCTGTTTTGCGCCGGCAGCCAGAGGCCGTCGCCGAAAGTGTTGAGCGTGGCGTAATTCTCGACCGAAAAACCCGTCGTCGGCCAGGGCGGCAGCGGCGGCTGACGCGACTCCTGCGCCGGCTTGAACGCCGAAAGCACGGTCCAGACGATCGGCGCCAGGAACAGCAATGAGGCCATGATGCCCGTCGAGTGCTCGGCGATCTGCATGCCGATGCGGGTTTTGCGGCTCCTTGCCTGCCCCATCAGTCAACGCCCTCCGGTTGGCGCAGCAGCCGCAGCTGGATCAGGCTGAGCGCGACCAGGATGATCAGCAGGATCATCGACAATGCGGCGCCGTAGCCGAGCTTGAACGACACGAATGACTGGTTGAAAATCCAGTAGACGGCAGTCAGCGTCTGGTTGCGCGGCCCGCCGCGCAGGATGATGTAGAACTGGTCAAAGGCGAGCACCGAGCCGGCAACCGACAGGATCAATGCCAGCGCCAGGGTGCGGCGCATCAACGGCAGAGTGATGGCGCGAAACCGCGCCAGCGGCCCTGCCCCGTCGATCATCGCCGCCTCCTGCAGATCCGGCGGGATGGATTGCAGGCCGGTCATCAGTATGATCATGGTGAAGCCCGCCACCTTCCAGACGACCATGGCGATGATCGACCAGAAGGCCGGCTGGAACGTCGCCAGCAGATTGACCTTCTTCTCGGTCAGGCCGAGTTCGAAGGCGGCCGGGCTGAACAGGCCGGAATCGACATTGAGAAGCCAAGACCAGAGCAGGCTGGCCGAGGCGAAGCCGATGACCGCCGGCATGAAGAACGACGTCCGGTAGAAGCCGGTCAGCGGCCGCGGCCTTTCGATGAAAAGCGCCAGCGGAAAGGCGACGGCGAAGATCGCGATCGTCACCACCACCGTGTAGTAGCCGGTGAATTTGAGTGCGTTCCAGAACCTGGTGTCGCGCAGGATCGCCCAGTAATTGTCGAAGCCAATGAAGCTGTGCGCGCCCATCAGCGGCCAGTTGTGCAGCGACATCCACGCCGTCATGCAAAGCGGGATGATGAAGAAGACGACGACAAGGGCGACGGCCGGTGCGACGTAGAGCAGGCCGATCCACTGCCGGCGGCCGGCGCCGACCAGTTTGCGGCGACGCGCTGGGGTGGAAATTGCTGCGATGGAGGTCATGCCTGTTCTTCCGTTAGCGCTACGTCCCCCTCCCCCTTGAGGGGAGGGTCCGGCCGAAGGCCGGGGGTGGGGTCGCCTCCGACGCGCGCCGACGCAAAAGAACGTCGAGCACTGCCGAGATGACCCCACCCGGACCTGCGTCCGACCTGCCCTCGAGGGGGAGGTAACGGCGCCTACTGTTGCGGCGCCGAGTCGATGATCGACTGCATGGTTTCCTGCGCATTGGCGATGGCGCCATCGACGTCTTCGCCGAAGAAGACCTCGTTGACCATCTGGTTCCACGGACCGTTGGCGGAGTTGATCAGGTCGTTGAACACCACCGAATAGGGCGTGCGGCCCTTGGCCATGGCCTCTGCGGCGACCTTGTAGCGCGGGTCGAGCTCCTTCAGCGCCTCATTGGCGATGTCGCCGCGCACCGGAAGGCTGCCATATTTCGCCAGGATGGTCTGGCCTTCGAGCGAATAGGCGAAATCGAGGAACTCCTTCACCACCGCGATCTTGGTGGTGCCCTTGGTGACGACGAAATTGTCGCCGCCGGCGAACGACGACCAGCCGCCATCCTTGCCAGGCAGGAAGGTGACGCCGTAGTCGATGTCTGGGTATTGCGTGTTCAGCGCGCCGATGGCGAAGGCGCCAGACGGTGAGATGCCGATATTGCCGGCGGCAAACGCAGCAAAGAAGTTGGAGCCGGTGTCGGTCTGCGCGCCTGCCGGCACCAGGTCCTTCTTGACCATCGAGCGGTAGAGGTCGATGGCGCCGCGCAGCTGCGGGCTGTCGAGCGTCGCCTTCGAGCCGTCCTCGGTGAGGATGTCGCCGCCCGAGGCCCAGATCAGCGGCGTGAAGGTGAAGATGTTGCAGCCGCCGCAATTGCCGGAGAAATAGAACCCCTTGGTGTCGCCGCCAAGCGCGTTGACCTTTTCGGCATAGGCTTCGATCTCGGCCCAGTTGGTCGGGCCCTTTTCAGGGTCGAGCCCGGCCTGCTTGAACAGCTTCTTGTTCCAGATCAGCACCGAACTATCGGCCGAGAACGGCAGCCCGTAGATGCGGCCCTTGTAGGTGCCGGTCTTGACGTGCGCCGGCGACAGGCTCGCGAAATAAGGCAGCGATTTCGCCCAGTCGGTGATGTCTTCCAACTGGCCGGCGGCAGCAAAGGACGGCGTGTAGATCAGGTCGAGCGACAGCGCATCGGGTGCTGTGCCGCCAGCGGCGGCCGCGCCGTATTTCGGGATGATCTCGGCATTGGGGATGATGTCCAGCTTGATCTGGTTCTCATGCCCCTTGTTGAAGGCGTCGACGATGCGCGGCATGAAGTTCGAGCCGTCGGCCCGAACCCAGATGTTGGCAGTGTCGGCGGCGGCCGGCCCGACTGTTGCGAGCGTGCCCAAAACGCTCGCGGCAAAGGCGAGCCCGGTAATGATGGTCCTCATGTTCTCCTCCTCATGGTTTTGTGTTCCTGCGGCCGCGCTCCCAAGCGGGTGACTATCGGCACGGCTGCCTCTAGTTTCATGCATGTCATTATCCCAAAACCGCTATGCACTTTTGGGCGACATGCATTCGTTCAGCCGTCCGGCAGACGGCCGCATGACTGACGCACCACCAGCCGGCACGGCAGTTTTCGGATGCCCGGCTCGGCGGGTTCGCCGCCGACGAGCGAAAGCAAGGTGAGGCCGGCCTCGCGCCCGAGTGCCGCCAGGTTCATGTCGACGGAGGTCAGCGGCGGGCGGGTTGCCTCGGCCACGATCTGCCAATTGTCGAAACCGATGACGCCGACATCGTCCGGCACGCCAAGGCCGCGCTCGCGCAGCGCGTCGATGACGCCGCGCGCGATCTGGTCGTTGCCGCAAAAGACGGCATCGGGTTTTTCGCCATTTCCCTTGAAGAGTCGGCCGTCGAAGAGCTTCTTCACCGCCTCGTGACCCCAGGCCTCCGACCAAGATCCGAGCAATGGTTCCATGACCGGCAAGCCTTTCTCGGTCAGCACGTCACGATAGGCCTGTGCACGCGCGTGCACCACCGCAAAACTCGCCGGCCCGGTGACATGGGCGATGCGGCGCCGTCCGAGCCGGCAAAAGTGCTCGACCGCCAGGCGCGCGCCGCCGGCGTCGTCAGACACAAAGGCGATGGCGCCGGGATCGGGCTGGGTGAAAGCATAGATCGTGGGAACGCCGAGATTGGACAGGTCGACCGGCAGATGGCGATCGATGCGCTTGCCGGTGGCGATGATGCCGTCGACGCGCTTGTCGAGCATGGCGTCGACATGGAGCTGGCCGAGGCGCTGGTCGTCCTCGACATTGCAGAGAAACACCGAGACGCCCTTGTCGACCAGCGCATCCGAAATGCCCGACATGACCGGCAGCGAAAAGCGGCCATAGGTATCGTTAGTGAGCAGCCCGACGGTGAAGGAGCGCCGCCGCAACAGGCTCTGGGCCAGGCTGTTCGGGCGAAAGCCAAGCCGCTGTGCCGTCTCGCGAATGCGCTCGCGCGTCTCGGCCGTCATCCGCCCCTGCCCGTTCAGCGCTTTTGAGGCCGTGGCGACGCTGACGCCGGCAAGGGCGGCCACCTCGCGCAGGGTGACGGGCTTGGTGAAGACTGGCTGGGCGTCGGAAGCCATGATGTGCGCGACGAATCCCCTTAGTTGGAAAAAGGTTTTCTCTTATCGTCCTGCGAGGCGCTGACTGGTGAAAGCGGATGCGGGCGATTTGGGAAAAGGTTTTCTCAGAGAGATTAGTGCAAGGATGCCGGGATGGCAAGAGGAACAGCTTTGGTTTTGGGCGTGTCTAAGATTTCTTGCTAGGGCGCCATTTGCAGAGGTCAGCGAGTGCAGCCACAATGGCCCAAACTCGTGTTCATATCGGACGTTTCCGGTCTGACGCCGCGCGGATCCCTCCCGCCATTGATGCGATCGAGTTCGCAGCCACCTGGCGGAAGAGGAAGGTTCTGATCCGCCCTTTCTTGCTGCTGCGGTAGGAAGACTTCTTGATTCAGCCGCAAGCCCAAATTGCTGGATTTGGCAGCCCAGGAAGGATAGGCTTGGTTTTTGGTTCAAGCGATGGAACAGAGACTAGCCGCAATTCTGGCTGCCGATATGGCGGGCTACAGTCGGCTAATGGAGGCCGACGAATCCGGCACGCTCGCGCGCCTTCGGACCCATCGCATAGAACTGCTCGATCCCGCCATCGCGAAGAACAAGGGCCGGATCATCAAGACCACCGGAGACGGCATGCTCGTTGAATTCCAGAGCGTGACCGATGCCGTGAAATGCGCCGTGGAAATCCAACAGCGCATGAAACGCCGCAATTCGGATGTGCCGCAAGAACGGCGTATCGAATTCAGGATCGGCATAAATCTCGGCGACATCATTTTCGAAGATGAGGACATTTTCGGCGACGGCGTCAATATTGCCTCGCGCATTGAACAACTCGCCGACGTCGGCGGCATCTGCGTGACCGCAGCGGTGGCGACCCAAATTGCCGACCGTCTCGAAATTGCCATGGAGGACCTGGGCGAGAAGACGTTAAAGAACATCAGCCGCCCGGTTCGCCTCTATCGCATTGGGTTTGACAGTCCTGTCCTGCCGGAAGTCGAGGCAAAGCGATCCATCTCGAAACCTTCGATAGTGGTGCTGCCATTCAACAACATGAGCGGCGACCCCGAGCAGGAATTTTTCGCGGACGGACTGACCGAGGACATCATCACCGAACTGTCCCGCCACCATGAGCTGTTCGTCATCTCGCGCAATTCCAGCTTCGTCTACAAGAACCGCGCCGTGAATGTGCGCGAGGTGGCCGAGAAACTCGACGTCCAATACCTGGTGGAGGGAAGCGTCCGCAAGATCGGCGACAGGGTGCGCGTGACGGTTCAGCTCATCGACACGGCGAATGACGCTCATATTTGGGCAGACAAATATGACCGGAAGCTGGACGACATATTTGCGATTCAGGATGAGGTGACCGCGGCGATCGCAGCCACGCTGCCCGGTCGTGTCGAGGCGGCTCAGCGGGACCAGCTCGCGCGGGCGAAACCTGCAAACATGGCCGCCTATGAATGTGTGCTTGCTGCCAAGGTGCTGCATCACCGAAGCACGATTGCGGATAATGAACGCGCGCAAACTTTGATTGGCAGGGCCGTCGCGCTCGACCCCGATTATGCTCATGCCCATGCCTGGCGGGCCTGCATCCTTGGCCAGGCCTGGGTCCATAACTGGTGCGAAGACAGGGATGGCGTCTGGAACGAAATCATGGCAGCGCTGGACAGGGCGCTGGCGCTGGACGACAACGATGCCGATGTCCACCGCATCCTCGCCGCAGTGAACGTGAACAACAATGAGCTGACCACAGCGCGCTACCATCAAGAGCGCGCCCTCGCCCTCAATCCCAATTACGACCTCGTGGTGGTGCAGCAAGGCGAGTTATTGACGTGGCTGGGGAGGCCGGAAGAGGGAATTGAATGGATCCGCAAGGCAATGCAGCTGAACCCGCACCACCCGGAGAGGTTCTGGAGCCATCTGGGAAAGGCGCATTTCGCCGCGCGCCAGTATGGCGAGGCGATCGAAGCTTTCATGCATCTGTCAACCATGGACTCGGTTCAGCACGCTTTCGCCGCTGCCTGCTACGGCTGGCTCGGCGACGAAATCGCGGCCGCGGCGCATCTAGGCAAGATCAGAACGCTCGATCCGCAATTCGACCTCGATTCATTTATCGCCACCCTGCACTTCGCCCAGGAGTCTGATGTGCAGCACGTCCGCGAAGGACTGCTGAAAGCCGGTATTGCCGACCTGTAGCCAGCCCGCAACTGCGAACCACATCCAATCGGGGACAGGCAAAAAAGACCGGCCCCACCCGATTCGGACCTTGTGGCATGACCGAAAGACGGGCGGCTTAGGGTCAGAGGCGGCCGTTCCACTCACCTACCAACACGCTGCCACGCCGGCGGTGCTTCACTGCTTGAAGCAGTGGTCGCGGTGCCAGCCGAGGCGCTGGTCGTCCTCGACATTGCAGAGGAACACCGAGACGCCGGCATCGACCAGCGCATCGGAAACGCCGGCCATCAGCGGCAGCGAGAAGCGGCCATAGGTGTCGTTGGTGAGCAGCCCGACGGTGAAGGAACGCCGGCGCAAAAGACTCTGCGCCAGGCTGTTCGGGCGAAAGCCGAGCCGCCGCGCCGTCTCGCGAATACGCTCGCGCGTGTCGGCCGTCATCCGCCCCGGCCCGTTCAGCGCCTTCGACGCCGTGGCCACGCTGACGCCGGCGGCCACCTCGCGGAGAGTGACGGGGGCGGGCACTGGCGAGGTGTCGGATGCCATAGTGCGCGGCGGATTCCTTAGTTGGGAAAAGGTTTTCTCTTGTTGGCCTGCAAGGTGCTGAGTGGTGAGGTCAGCGAGCGCGGGGCGATTTGGGAAAGGTTTTCTCAGAGGAAGATTAGGGGAAGGAGCAAGGGATGGCAAGGGGGACTTAGCCCAGCTTTAGGATCACATTTGCCACTAGGTCCGTTATCATGTCGTCAGCTTGGTGCTGGGTGATTGTAACCCGCGAAGGGTGTGCAGCCATGTTGCGGCGGCCCAATTTGTCCTTAAGGATTTGAGTTGTGTTCTTGTCGAGCAGATTCGCAGCTCGCGCGGACTCGATGAACTCAGATTCCTTCAATGCATCCGCATCCTCGTGCTTCGCCACCACTAGATTCTTCTTCGGATATTTTGACGCGATCCCAGCATTAAAGGACTGTACACGGCTTGGGTCACTGAACACCCAGCGCACTAGGTGATCGTAGGCAAGATTCCACGCCATGATGATGGTCGCACGGAATGCCCGAACGCGATAGCAATTCAGCGCCTCGGTCAAAAACTCTCGCTCTGCCAAGTCTGGTACCTGTGCGGGAAGATCGGTCAGAGCTTTCGTTACAGCGGCCACGGTTGGATCGCCGCCGAGGCGCGTATCCAGTACACGACGAACAGCGCCTGCAAGCCGATAGCCGCCCTTTTCCCTTATGAGTTGGGGAGGCTTCTTCGCGGCTAACCGCGGCAGATAAACGCTCGTATCAGGGGGATCGATACCTGCTTCTTTAAAACACTGTCGTATGTACGCGCCGTCGAAGCAGGCGCGCTGCTGACGTGCTTCCACGAACCATGCGAGCGCTAAAAGTTGATCAACCGCTGTCTTGCGATAGAAACCCGGTGAAGAGCCAGCAAAATCAGCGATGGCGCTCAAGAGGCTGCGCCCAACTTCTCAACTCTCGCGATGCCGAGGTGGTTGATGGCATACTGCCCTCGGTGGGGGCTTGTCACGAGTTGCTCCTTCTTCAAGGCTCGCAGTGGCCACGAGAAATCATCGATCCCTGAAGGCCATTTCATAGCGCGATAGCAGGTATAAACGTGGTTCGCAGTTACCGCCTCGTCCGGACGATGCTCTTTAAACCATGCGAGCACGACGAGATTGCGCTCTGTGTCGTTCTTGGGCGCATGTTCGCTAGCGAATGCCTCGAACGAAGCTCCGGAAGTGAGGTCTAGTTCCAAAACCTTCGGTACGGTCGGCCTGCGAGGGCGCGCTTCGCGTGAGGGCCGTACAGCGGCAGATTCCGTCTGGGCGTCCTCGCCAGCATCGACCAGTTCATCTTCCGCCTCCATTTCTTCGTCCTGCACACCATTCTGCAAGGCGGCAGGCGTTTGGGAAAGTAAACGTCGCTGGACGATTGTAGTTGTCGGCTTTAGGGCATTTTGGATAGCCAAGGTGATCTGACTCAGGTCGCCCTCTGGAATCTCAGCGTCGAGCATGATGAACCGAATGCGTGAAGTTCCATTCTTCGAGGTCGGCTGTTTGGCCATAAAAGGCTCCATTCTACGTGTCCGTTGGTGAACATTAGTAGAACATTGTAGTCGTGACAAGTAATGACCGCGACTTCGAATTCTTCTTAAAAGGTGTGACCGCTTTGGCGAACGCAATGGAACGTGGTAAGAAGTTTGGACCAATCCAGCCTATGGCATACGGTTGGTTAGTAACGTTCTCAGTTCAAAATCTAAGAGCAACATATCACTTACTAAAAAACAGTACTCTTCCTCGATCTACTTCGCACATATCCTGACGAACGTCTGGATACCACCTTAGCTTGTTAGCTATGATCGGTTACATCCTTACCCGGGCGGCATCGACGGTTCAAGTTAACCTTCCGACGGTTTCACTGCCGGCAGACCTAGTCGCAATCGGTCCGTCTCAGCAATTGGCTGATCCACAGATGTTTGCACTTGCGTGCGGCACCAATCGTAGAATCCGCGATGAACGAGTCGCAGTTCGAGTCGCTCAAACAGGTTAAGGCGCGAGAAAAAGATATAACGCAGCGGCCCGACCGTAAGGGTAGAATGAAAAGCGTTAGGGCCACCGGTCTTCCTGTCCCCGTAGATCACCAAGCCACCGTGTGCAGCATATCGATGCGCGCCAAACTCAGCTGAGATTTGCTTGTAAGTCCAGTCATGATCCACATCGAGCCAAACGCAATTTGTCCTCGCTTGACCGAGTGCAAAGCGAGACAGATGTTGAGGGCAAGGACCGGCAACATCTGCCAAATGGCAGCACAACAACTTTGCGAAGTAGCGAAATACATTTAAGTAGGTTTCTGATCCCACCTCGTAACGCTTATCTTTGAAAACCAGCTTGGGATCCTCTCCCCTGGCCATAAGTTCACGTGCAGCTTTGTGAAAGAAGTCAAACTCACGATCGGCGGGTTGCGTGCGAGTGTTGTTGCAGGGGCCGCACATCCGGGCGGCGAAGTGAAGAACTTTCGACTTTACTCCTTGGGCTAACCTCATGCTTTCTTTCTGTTCGCCGAAACCCCCGATCATCATTTGATCTGCACCAAACTCCGTCCGCAAAGCAGACGCCTTTATCTTATGCTCGCCAGTCAAGTCGCTGGCAGAGCCGCATAAACAGCAAGCGTTTTGCCGATAAGGGCTGAGCGTAAGTCCCGTTGGCGTTTTCCTTCTCATCCTTGCGGTCCGATGCGAACTCATGAACATTGGACGCTATCTATTGGCACCTCTGATATTTCCTCGCTTCTCGGCACCTCCTCCACCACCTTCTGATGTCTGCGGCCTTTTCAATCGGATCGAACGGCTCAATCAGATCGAACGGCACGGGCTGTAGATGCCGCAATCAATCAGACTCCTCAGCCCAATGTACACCTTCGCGCCCTTCGCCCTCGGGTGAAACCAGCATATGTCCTGGCAATGGCCAGCGGGTGCGATGAGATCCGATCTTGTATGGCACCATCGTCTCAGTGATAGCCCAACTCTCATCCTTCCGCGTTGTTGCCTCAGGAACGAAGTAGTTCCCATAGACCCATCGTAGACGCGACTTGCTTGGTTCGAAAGAGCGAGCCTCAAAAGTATTGAAAATGTGGCGTGCGAGATCAACATTCGCGCCAGCATAGGTTTCTACGCCAATATGAATCACGCCCGGCCGATCGGATGGCAGCTGTCCCTCGGCATTCGCGAGAACACTACGGAAATGCCGCGCCTTTTGGCGAATAGCTGCTCTCGACCGGCTTCGCCAACTGACGACACTTGCTTGGTAGACAGCTTCTGCATACGAGGGTCTTGATGGAGCTGGCCGCCACTTCGCAGCCATGCTGTGATCTGCCTCGTGGATATAGTAACCAACCAAGAGTTCGATCATCCGGCTAGCACCGAAGTATACGTCGTCCTTAGCTAGCACCTTTCGCGCTAGTGACCAGCTGACAGGTTTGATGCGCCCTGTGGCGAATTCATCGTCCCAAGTTCTCGAAACTCTCTTCTCAATAGCCCCTCGTGCATGCGCGAGAAGATAATCTTCGGGTACGTCAGCAAGCTCGATCTTGTAATTCACCTCGACCACAACAGATACGCCCGTTTCTAGTGAAATGGCATGGATCGGATCGGCCAACTTCATGCCGCGCAGCTTTTCCCGCGCCGCGTACGGCGACGGTGCGAGCCGCTTGCATTCCACCGCCCACCGACTCTTTGGCCGAAAAACGTGCAGGTCCGGAGTTCGTCCACGCCCCGGGGTTTCCTTTACAAACTCCACTCGCTCCCATCCGCCCCGCTGGTACGCTAGCGCGACGAGCAACTCAAATATGCCGCCATCAGGCTGGCGTCGTTCTGCCAGCATTGTGCGAGCCGCTCGTTCCTCAACGTCTTTCACTCTCAGCAAGAGCGGGAGCTCCTTTCCAATTCGGGTGAGAAAGGGAACGACCCGCATCACACCTTCCGGGCTCCAGTAGGCGCGGTCAGTAGCAAAGGTTTCCGCCTGAAGGATGTACCAAGCCATCGTATCTGCCGGATCGTAGAGGGGCGTCAGCACACCGTCACGCATGCGCTCTCGCGACGCTGCGAGGTAGGCCTTCACGGCGTCAATTCGACGTTCCATGTCCCTGCTCGGCACAAAGGACTTGAGCCAGGCAACAGCGAGCATCAATTCTTCGTCGCGCCAGTCCTGACCGATGCGGGGCGCGGTCCAATCCGGATCGATCAGCTTCATCCAAGCACAATTCGTTTGAGTTGGCAGGGGTGCGAAACGTTGGCTACAAATACCTATCCGAGTGCAAAAAGATTCGCCATTCGAGCGGAGTTGTCGCTATTGGAGCGAAGTGCCATGTTGGCATGTGCTCGCATGATCTGCCTCTGGCACTATGAATCAATTGCAATCACCAATTGGCGCCAGGCACGAGGTCGATGATTCGAAGCTCGTGCCTGACATCGGCCAAAAACAACAAAGCGCTGCGCCATTTTTCTCACGTAGCGTGTCGCATCAGCCCCGCGCCATCCGTCCTCCGCCAAAAGGAGAGCGCCATGAGAAAACTCATCGTCACCGAATTCATCAGCGTCGATGGCATCGCCGAGGTCGAGAAGCTGCCTGGCGTGACCTGGAACGATGAGATGAACAGGTTCAAGGAGGACGAGCTTGCCGACAGCGGCGCCATGCTTTTGGGGCGCACGACCTATGAGATCTTCGCCGGCTCCTGGCCCAAGGAAACCGGAGACTTCGCCGACCGGTTCAACGCGCTGCCGAAATATGTCGCGTCGACCAGCTTGAAGGCGCTCGACTGGAAGCCGGCCGATCTGCTGAAGGGCGCCTTGCCGGATGCGGTCAGGGAACTGAAGCAAGGCAACGGCGGCAACATCTATGTGCATGGCAGCCTCAGCGTGGCGCAGGAGTTGCTGCGCCATGGTCTGGTGGACCGCGTCAGGCTGCTCAGTTATCCCGGCGCCGTCGGCCAGGGCAAGCCGCTGTTCCCGCCCGGCGAGCCAGTGCCGCTCGAGCTCATTTCGGCCACGCCATTCAGCAACGGCGTGGTTGCGCTTGAGTATGCGCCGGTAATAGCGAGGTCGTAATACGCTTTACCGCTCCTCGCCCCTCCCCGTTTCACCCCATCTGCTGCTCAGCCGCAACGAGGCCTGGGCTCCGGCTTGAAACGAGAACAAGCCGCCCCAATTCCCTCCAGCAAGTCAGCTTGTATTCGGAGGGCGCCCATGGACGTTTTTTCCCCTAAGGCCGGGTTCCTTTCCGCTAGAATTGGGCTTCTCGCTCTCGTCTCGGTCGCGGCGGCCGCCTCTGGCGTGGCTCTCGCCCCCGGACCCGCGCGGGCTGAGGTTCTCGCCCGCGTTCCCGCCGCGCGCGAAATGGCGGTCTGCGGCAACGTACTGTTCGTCGGAACCAAACGTTCTTCGGTCTACGCGGTGCCGGTGTCCGGCGGCCGCGCCTGGCGGGTCGCCTCCGGATTCTCCGCTCCGAATGGAGTCGCATGCTCACGCGGTCGTTTGTTCGTAGCTTCGAGCGACCGCGTGACCGCGTTCGACATCGGGCCGGGGGGCGCTCTGAGCGGCAGGCGCGACATTCGCCGAGGGCTGCCGAATTCGGGAGCCCACAGTCTTCGCTATATTGCCGTCGGCCCCGATTCCCGGCTCTATGTCTCGTTCGGATCGCCTTGCAACATTTGTTTGCCGCGTGGACTGCAAAGCATGATCGTCAGCATGAACCAGGACGGGTCCGATCTTCGACGCGTCGCCTGGGGCGTTCGCAATTCGGTCGGCTTCGACTGGCGCGGCGGCACCATGTTCTTCACTGACAACGGCGCCGACCGAATGGGCGACGATATCCCGCCGGATGAGCTGAACGCGCTTCGGCCGGGCGGCTTTTATGGCTTTCCCTACTTCGGAGGCCGAATTCGGCTTAAAGGGTTCCGGGACGCACGGCCGCCCGCGCAGCAGATTCCGCCCGTCTTCGAATTTCAAGCGCATGTCGCAACCCTCGGAATCCATTTCTTCCGCAGCCTCGGCGGCGACGCTCTAGTCGCCGAGCACGGCAGTTGGAACAGGTCAGTTCCAGTCGGACGTCAGGTCGTGCGCGTGCGCTTCAAGGGCGGCCGGCCCGTCTCGGCGACGACTTTCCTCAGAGGCGTCGGTCGGCCCGTGGATGTCAAGGAAGCGCCGGACGGTTCCGTGCTCGTATCCGACGACGCCGGAGGCGCGATTCACATCTTCAGGCGATGACGTTTCCTTTCAGGCGAAGCGCCTAGGGTTGGCGGATTGGTTTGGCGGTTGAGCGCTTCGAAGTGGTTGGCGGGACAGCGCCCCCTCTGGCCTGCCGGCCATCTCCCCCACTTGGGGGGAGATCGGCTGTTCGGGTCTTGGCGCTCATCCTGCAACACTGGTGATCGGCGAAGGCGCGGATGACGGCCAATCTCCCCCCTTGAGGGGTTGATGCCGGGCAGGGTAGAGGGGGTCGGTTCGACCGGGCCCGGCCTCCTCTCTTGCGACAGTGGAGGTTGGCGCATTACGCTAGACGACCCCCTCTGGCCTGCCGGCCATCTCCCCCTCAAGGGGGGAGATCGGCAGCTTCAGCCTCCTCGCCCCTGCCCGACCGGCCCCATCTCCTGCTCGGCCGCGACCAGCATCTCGACAAACCTCGTCACCTTGGGCGGCCGAAAACGCGCGGCGGGGTAGACTGTGTAGATGCCTCCGGAGGGCAGCCGCCACTCGGGCAGGATGTGGACGAGCCGCCCTGCGGCCAGTTCATTCCGCACCAAAAAATCCGGCAGCACCGACAGGCCGGCGCCGGCGCGGACGGCCGCCAGCACTGCCGGCGTCGCGTCGATTGCGATCGTTGCCTGCATGGGCACGGTTTGCACGGCGTCGCCGCGCGAAAATTGCCATAGCAGCGGTTCGCGCAGCGCCATGTTGGCGACGAAGGGCAGCCCGGCCAAGTCTTGCGGTTCGCCGGCCTTAAAGCTCCCTGCGAACTCGGCGCCGCACACCATGAATTGCCCAAATGTGCCGATCCGCCGCGCCTGCAGGCTGGAATCGGCCAGCCAGCCGACGCGGATCGCCACGTCCATTCCACCGGACGCCAGGTCGATGGTCTCGTCGCCCAGCGTCAGTTCCACCCGACAGGCGGGATGGCGCGCGCTGAAGGCGGCGACCACCGGCACCACCGCCGACGTGCCGTAGTCGTTGGGCGCCGCGATCCTGAGCGTGCCGGTCGGCTCGGCGGCCGCCTGCGCGAACTCGTCGAAGGCATCCTCGGCCTGCTGCAGGACGTTTAGGCAGCGGGCATGGAATGTCCGGCCGGCCTCGGTCGGATGGACGCGCCGCGTCGTGCGGATCAGCAGCGTCGTTCCGACATCGCGCTCCAGCCGCGCCACCTGCTGGCTGACGACCGCCTTGGTGATGCCCAGCCGCTCGGCAGCTCGGGTGAACGAGCCGGCGTCGACCGGCGCGGCGAAATAGGCCAGCCGGTTCAGGTTCATGCGTGGTTCATGGCAGGGGCGATCCTATTGTCAGGCAATGGCATACATTACGTCTATTTTGTTGGCCTTCAATACGCATTCCGGCTTTGCCATCTTCCGGACATCGAGGCTGCGTGGGGGAGATGCGCCCGCCTCGCCCGAATTCCGCATCTCCCAGGAGACATCCATGTTCACACGGAGAGCCATCATGAAAACCACCCTCGCCGCCGGCGCCGCCGCCGTCTTCGCTCCCGCCGGGCTTGGCCATGCCGCCGCAGGGCTTTCCTGGAAGCATTTTCCGGCCGGCGAAAACGGCTTCTTTCGCGCCCCCGTGCTGATCACCGGCGCCTCCGAGGCGCTGCTGATCGACGGCGGTTTCACCTATTCCGACGGCCGCGCCGTGGCCGAGGCGATCAAGGCGACCGGCAAGACGCTCACCACCATCTATGTCAGCCAGTCCGACCCGGACTATTATTTCGGCCTCAAGGCCATCAAGGAGGTTTTTCCGCAGGCACGGGTGATAGCCGCTGCCGAGACGGTGGCCGCCATCAATGGCAGCGTCGACAAGAAAATCGCCGTCTGGGGGCCGCAGCTCAAGGAGAACGGCCCGCAGGCGCTCGCCGATGTCGTCATCCCCGAAGTCTTCGACGGCAAGGCGCTCACCGTCGATAGCGAGACCATCGAGATCGTCGACGCGGAAGGCCTTGCCAACCGGCGCTATCTCTCGGTGCCGTCGCTGAATGCGGTGTTCGGCGGGGTGATGATTTTTGCGGGCGTGCATGTCTGGACCGCCGACACGTCGAGCAAGGAACAGCGCGCCGCCTGGCTCGCCAATCTCGAAAAGATTGTTGCCGCCAAGCCTGAAATCGTCGTGCCCGGCCACATGACGCCGCAGGCCGCCACCGACCTTTCGGGCGTCGAGCACACCAAATCCTATCTCATCGCGTTCGAGGAAGAGCTGGCCAAGGCCAAGGACGCGGCCGCGCTCAAGGGCGCCATGGAGGCCCGCTTCCCCGGCCTCGGCATGGGCGTTGCGCTCGACATCGGCTCCAAGGTCGCCACCGGCGAGATGAAGTGGGGCTGAGGGCACGACCTGGGTTCCCCGCCCCCACCGAAAGGTGGGGGAGAGGTGGCCGCGAAGCGGCCGGAGAGAGGGCTTTCGTAAGGCGCAGTCCCCTCTCCGTCTCGGCTTCGCCGAGCCACCTCTCCCCACTTTCGTGGGGCGAGGAACCCAAGCTGGAACGAGGCCGCTCAGCCCTCTCACCCAATATTCTGAATCCGCCCCCAGGTGCTCTTGGTTCCCCAGATGCCGGAGCGTAGCGCTTCGAGCTGCACGATCTGGCTGTGGTCGACGAACAGATTGACCTCGTTGCCGTAGTTCTTGATGTACCATTCGAAGACCGCCGGGTCAGCGGCCTCGAACATCACCTTCTCCAGGCCGAGCTCGTTGATTATGCGGGCTACCATTTCGGTGCGCCAGGACGTGACGTTTTCGGTGATCCCTTCACTCTCGATCATGATGATGTCGGCACCGGCGTCGAGGGCGCGCCTGGCCTGCGCGACCAGCCAGCCGGCATCCCTGGTGCCTTCGGCTTCGAGCTCCCTGGCCGATGCGTCGCCACCGGCCCCGAACTGGATGCCCAGTTCCGGCTTGGCTTTTAGCCCGGCCTTTTTCACCGTTTCGATCAGGCGCAGCAGCGCTTCCGTCGGCAGGCTGATGAAGCCGGTCGAGATCTCGATCACGTCGAACCCGAGCGCCTTGGCTTCCTCGATGTAGCGGTCGACGGCGTCCGGGCCGAAGCGGAGGACATTCTCGATCCAGCCGCCGGTCGACACATAGGCATCGTGATCGTGCGCCAGCCTGTTGATCGATTTCACCGCTTCCGGCGGCATCAGGGCGAATGATCCGCCGGCAAACTTGATGCCGTCGATCCAGTTGCCCATGGTTTCCAGGAGGTCGGCCAAATGGCGCGGCCCATAGGCGCTGTAATAGGGTCCGCGAATCTCGGTCAGGCCGGTTTTGCGCGGCTTGGGAGAGCGTGCGGCGCGCGGGATGAAGGAGAAGGCTGGGTCGGTCATTTCTGGCCTCGGCTGTCGGTTCTCCTTGGTTAACTCGGTTCTCCTGCGTTAACGACTGGGCGCGCGATCCGATCCGCGCAACTTGGGCTGGAACCCTTGGCGTCACGGGGTGTTGGCGGGGAAGGAGGTCTGGGATGCCGCAGATCGCGAACAATGCCGCCGCAGGACCTGAACGGCCTGTCCGAAGCAGCGCAAAGCTGTTCCTGTGCGGCGACGTCATGCTCGGGCGCGGGATCGACCAGATCCTCGCCAATCCGGGTGATCCGCACCTGTACGAGCGCCACGTCAGGTCCGCGACGACCTATGTCGAGCTTGCCGAACGCACCAATGGCCCGATCCCGGGAAAGGTCGACGATGCGTATGTCTGGGGCGATGCACTCGCCGAACTGGACCGTGAAGCTCCCGACGCGCGGATCATCAACCTCGAGACCAGCATTACCACCAGCCTGTCTTTGGCGCCCAAGGGCATCAATTACAAAATGAACCCCGCAAACATCGGCTGCCTGGCGGCGGCGCGGGTAAGCTGTTGCGTGCTCGCCAACAACCATGTGCTCGACTGGGATGAGCCCGGCCTCGTCGAAACCCTCGATACGCTCCGGCATGCCGGCCTCGCCTATGCCGGGGCCGGGCTTGACGCGGATGAGGCGGCGGCGCCTGCCGTAATCGAACTGGCCGGCGGAGGCCGCGTGCTCGCCTTCGGCTTCGCGCTCGAGACGAGCGGCGTTCCGGCTTCATGGGCAGCCGGAACCTACAAGCCAGGGGTCAACCTGCTGGCGGATGTCTCGGCCCGCTCGCTCGCGCAGATCGCCCGATCCGTGGAGGCCGTAAAACAGCCTGGCGACCTCGCGGTGGCCTCGATCCACTGGGGCGGCAACTGGGGCTACGAAGTCCCCACGGAAGAACGAGCGCTTGCCCATGCTCTCATCGATGTTGCAGGTTTCGACGTCGTGCATGGGCACTCCTCCCACCATCCCAAGCCGATCGAAATCCATGACGGCCGGCTGATCCTTTATGGATGCGGCGACTTCCTCACCGACTATGAGGGAATCACAGGCTACAAGATCTTTCGCGGTGGGCTTGCGCTGATGTACCTGCCGCGGCTCGCGATGCCTGAGGGCAGGCTTCTTTCGCTCGAGTTGGTGCCGTTCGAGCTCCGCAAATTCCGGCTAAACCGCGCCTCGCCCGAAGATGTCGCCTGGCTCGCGGCCGTGCTTGAGCGAGAGAGTTCGCCCTTCGGCACTCATGTGGCGCTCGATAACCGTCTCACTGTCCTTTGGTGAAGCTGGCAGCCTGCGATATCTAGCGTTCAAGCCGCTCAGGCCGTCCTCGGCCAAGCGCACCGTCGGCGCGGGCCTGCAGATAGGCGTAGATGTCGTCGATGTAAGGAGCGACGTTGGGGTCGTCGGCGAAGCCCTTCATCACTGAAGGGCCGCTGCGCACGCCGTCGCGAACGCTGCGCCGGAAGACCTCGATGCCGGGCAGCCGGTCGACAAGGGCCGAGGCGAACGTCGAGCCCATGCCGTCGGGACCATGGCAGTGATTGCAGCTGCCATGGTAGCGACGGAAGCCATTATAAGTCCGCGCATCGACCTTGCCGCCGACAATTTCGTAGAACTTGCCCGAGGCCAGCTCGGCTTGCGAAGACGCGCCGAAGCCGGCGGCGACGGTAAAGACGGCGACAGACGGGAGGACGAGCCACAGGGGCATCGTCTGTCGCCCACGTTGCAGGCTCATCCAGCGCCGTCGCAACGCGCATGCCCCCGGATCACTCGACCTTGGATCACTCGACGGCGGTCATCAGTCGACGGCGGGCTTCGGAGAAGAAACCACGATGCCGTCTATCGGTTGTGGGCTGACGACAAGCTTGCCGCCGACACGGGATATCTTGATGATCTGGTCCGACTCTCCCAGCTTGCCCGGCACGGAGACCGCGACTATCTGGTTCTCGGTCAGTGTCGCCACGAAACGCACGGGCAAGCCAGCCTCGCCCTGCGCGATTGTGGTGACCACCCGATAGCCGTCCTCCTGAGGCGTATAATAGACGACACCAAGGAAGCCGGCGAGATCGATGCTTTCAGCCTTCATGGCTCCAAGCTCGTCGGCATGCGCGGGCATCGCCGCCGTGCAGAGTGCTGCAAAAGCAATGTATCTGTACATAATGCTGCTCCATCCCGAATTGTCCGGGTCGAGCCCGGCTTAACGTTTCAGCAATAGGCGGTCGCGCGCCGTGATAGTCGGCGCACGCAGGCAGAATTCTTGATTAATCCCCCCGGCTGCATCACAGTAGCGAAGGCCCGCGAGCCAGGAACGCGCTGAACCGCACTGGTGTCACAGCTAAGTGTGACCTTGTCTTCTGGGGCGCGAGTATTTCACCGCCCGGGTGCTTGCGCATCCCCTGTTTGGGGGAGATAATCAGAATTTAAGCGATCGCTAACATTTGGAGAGGCGAGAGCACCTGTGAGAGCGCGCTGCTTTCCGCGTCGGACGCGCTGTCGACATGCGGGGGGCCGTCGATGGCCAAGGCATTGTCGCATCATGATCTGTCGAAGCTGATCGGCTCAATCTACGATTGCGCACTCAACCCGGGGCGATGGGAACACGCGCTGGCTGGGATCAGGGATGCGCTCGATGCCCAGACTGCGGTCCTGCACCTTGACGACCTCGCCAACGACCGGCTGCTGATCTACAGGACCGTGGGAATAGAGCCATACTGGCTGGAGCAACAGGCGAAATATATCCCCGAGATCCACGCCCGGCTGCTCGAGGATCTCTCGACATGGCCTTCGCTCGATGTGCCGCATTTGGTCTCGCGTCATATCCCTCAGACCTACCTGGAGACCTCCCGATATTTTCAGGAGTGGCTGAAGCCGCAAGGCCTGATCGACGTCATGTCGTTCTTCCTGATCCACAGCCCTACCCGTCTTGCCGGCTTCGCCGTTGCCCGACACAAGCGGCAAGGCATTATCACCGAGCGCGAAATCAAGCTTGGCAGACTGTTGCTGCCGCACGTGCGCCGTTCGGTGATAATCAGCAACATGCTGGACATCGGCACTGTCGAGCGCGCAGGAATGGCCGAGGCGCTCGATGCGCTCACATGCGCCGTGGTCCTCACCAATGAACGTGGCGCCGTCCTGCACGCCAACCGCTCGGCCAAGCACATGCTGCAGAGCGGCGGCCCGATCCAGGATGTCCGGGGCATTCTGCAAGCGAAGATCCCGTCGGCTTCCAGGGAACTTCACAGCGCCATCATGCTTGCGGCTCAGGATGAGGTCAGCATCGGCAAGACAGGGCTTGCCGTCCTCCTCACCGAATCCGGCCTGCCGCCCGTCTTCGCCCGCGTGCTGCCGATGGCCGGCGGCGACCTGCGCGCCGGCATGGAACCCGCGGCGGTAGCCGCGGTGTTCATCGGCAATGCACCGGACGAGCATGACGCCGCCGGAATGCTGGCGAGAGCCTTTGGGCTTACGCTGGCCGAAACCCGTGTGCTCGCCAGCCTTGTGGCCGGGCACACCCTGGCCGAGACCGCCGCCAGCCTTCATATTGCCAACGCGACCGCCAAGACGCATCTCGACAATATCTTCCAGAAGACCGGCGCCTCCCGTCAGGCCGACCTGATGCGCCTTGTCATGCAGATCGTTCCACCCGCGGGGCAGCCTGGTCCCTGATCACACTCATTCACCGTCTTGGATACAGGTATCCCACACCGCGGATCGTCTTGATCAGTTCCGGCTTGGCCGCGTCCTTTTCGAGCCGGCGGCGCAGCCGGGTGATGCGGCTGTCGATGCTGCGATCGAACGGCTCGTCGCCCCTGGGCGGCGCCAGATCGAGCAATTCGTCGCGACCAATGACCTGGCCGGCCCGGGTGGCGAAGGCCGCCACCAGATCGAGCTCCATCGGCGTCAGCGGAATGGCCACGCCGTCGGCGTCGACGAGGTTTCTCGCGCGGGCCTCGAACACATAGGTTCCGAAGGCGAAATGCCCGGCCGGCAAAGCGTCGGCATCGTTCGACCCCTTCGGCCTGCGCCGGCGCAGCACCGCGGCGATCCGCGCTTCCAGCTCGACCGGTGCAAAGGGCTTTGCCAGATAGTCGTCGGCACCGATCTCGAGGCCCGCCACCTTGTCGAACACCGAATCGGCACCGGTCAGCATCAGGATGCCGGTGTCGTGATGTTCGCGCAGCCAGCGGGCCAGGCTAAAGCCGTTCTCGCCCGGCATGTTGAGGTCGAGAACGACAAGATCGGCCTTCGCCGACGCGATCGCCTCGCGCAATTCGGCGCCGCCGGATGCCATGCGAATGCGGTAGCCTTTCGCCTGCAAATAGTCAGCGATCATGAACGCCACGTCGGTCTCGTCGTCCACGATAATGATGTCGGCCATGCGTTCCCCCGCGGCGAGCGACGGCGCAAACCTACATGGCGCATTCACCCCGGGTCAATCGCAGGGCAACCTCATCTGCTGGCGATTTCGGGCGGGTTCGACACAATTGAAACAATAGAAGCCGGGAAATCGGTCGTACGGCATCATCGTGAAACATCCCCACGGTTATGTTCAACGACGTCGGGCAGAAGGCCGGGCAGGCCGGCTTGACAGGCCGTGGGCCGTTCAGTCCACTGGCCGCACGGGAACAGCAACCGTCGTGACGGCGCATCCGTCTGTGGAGACCTCGCCGTGCCGACCTCCTCGAAGCTGTCCAGGCATTACGCGTTGTTGATGGCAGCCTGCGTTCTGCCGCTGCTCGTGCTTGTCGTCGGCATCGGCGTCTACCAGTCCTACGCCCAGCAACAGTCGTTTATTCCTTATGCGGTCATTTTGATCGGGTCGCTTGTCTGCGTATATGCTTTGAACAGAGTGCTTCTGAGGGAGATCGTCGATCCTGCGATCTCGCTCGTCGACCATGTGCGCTCCGGCGCCGTCGGCGAGCCCACCGACAACCGCGGGGCCGCCCTCAAAAGCTCGGCGCTTTGGCAGCCCTGGATCGACATGGCCTCAAGCATCTTCGCCGAAAACCGCGCTGCCTTGCGCGAACTGGCCGACAGCGAACAGCGCTACCGCAATGTAGTCGAGGCACAGACGGAATATATCATCCGGGTTGCGCCGGATGGGCGCATGAGCTTCGCCAATGACGCGTATTGCCGCCTTGTCGGCAAGACACGCGAAGAGTTGCTGAGCCCGGACTGGCACTATTTCAACTCGTTTTCCGCCGATTTCGGCAGCTTCGACGAAATCATCGGTCGAGTGACCCCGGAACGGCCCGTTTGCGAAGTGGAAGAGACCGGCGCCCTGTACGATGGGCGCGAGATCCACATCCATTGGACCGATCGCGGCATCTTCGACGACAGCGGCAAGCTCATCGAAATACAGTCGATCGGACGCGACATAGCCGAGCAGAAACTCGCCCGTCAGGCACTCGAGGCCAGCGAGCAGCGCTACCGCAGCGTGGTCGAGCTGCAGACAGAATTCGTCGTCCGGATGTCGCCGGAGGGTCATTTGAGCTTCGTCAACGACGCCTATTGCCGGGCGTGCCGAATGACCCGCGAACAGCTTCTCGACCCGTCGTGGTGCGAACTCGATGTGCTGCCGCCCGACGAAAGGCGCAGGTTTTTGGACCATCTTGCCCGCCTCACTCCGCAAGCGCCGGATGCCAGCATGGAACTTCTCAATGCGATGCCGGATGGCTCGCGCCGATGGCTCGCCTGGAACGATCATGGCATTTTCGACAGCGACGGGCGCCTTGTCGAAGTGCAGTCCGTCGGCCGCGATATCTCCGACCGCGTCCTGGCCGAGCAAGCCAGATTGGAAGCCGAGAAGCTGTTGGCCGAAAGAGAGGCGCAGTTTCGCGCCGTGGCCGAAGGCGTGCCGCTGCCGATCATCATCTCGGCAATCGAAGGGCCCGAAATCCTGTTCGTCAACGAACCGGCGCGCAAGACGCTCGGCATCGAAGTCGGCCAGATCGGAGCCGAAGCGACGGCGACCTGGGAAGATCTCTCGCGGCGAGACGATCTGCTGCGTCTTTTGCTGAGAGACGGAATCGTCGACGCATTTGAAGCCGCCATGACCAATATGCAAGGCTCAAGAATCGATACGCTGGTTTCGGCGCGCCTGATCACGCAGGCCGGTCGTTCGGCCATGCTTGCGGCCGTGACCGACATCACGCGACAGCGCGAAGCCGAGGCGGAGATCGCACGCCAGCGCGAGACGCTGTACCAGTCGGAAAAACTCTCCGCTCTCGGTTCGTTGCTCGCCGGCGTGGCGCATGAACTCAACAATCCGCTGTCCGTGGTCATCGGCTACAGTTCGATGCTGAAGGAATTCTCGACGGACGAGGCGACCGTGGGGCGCGCCGACAAGATCCACACGGCGGCCGAGCGATGCTCGCGGATCGTCCGCACCTTTCTGGCGATGGCCCGCAAGAAGCCGCCGACACGGGGAGCCGTCGACATCAATGAAGTCGTCGTCGCTTCGCTGGAACTGGCCGCCTACAGCCTGCGCTCGGCCGGGATCGAGATCCGCACCGAACTGGCGGAACCGCTTCCCAATATCTGGGGCGACAGGGACCAGCTTCATCAGGTGGTCACCAACCTGGTGGTCAACGCGCAGCAGGCTTTGCTGCAGGTTCCGCACCCGCGGCAGCTGACCATTGTCACCACCGGGGAAAACGATGTCGTCGAGGTCGTTGTCGCCGACAATGGTCCAGGCATGCCGGAGACGGTCCGCGCGCGTGCTTTTGAGCCTTTTTACACGACCAAATTGGCCGGCGAAGGCACCGGGGTCGGGCTATCGGTCTGCCAGGGCATCGTGACGGCGCACGACGGCAGCATAAAGCTGGATTCGACGCAGGGCGGCGGTGCACGGTTCACGGTCCGGCTTCCGAGCGGTCGAGCCGAGACGGTTGCTCCGCCCGAAGCTGCAGGCAGGATACCGCCTGCGCCCTCGGCCGCACGAATTCTGGTGGTCGACGATGATTCCGACATCGCCTCGATGATCGCCGAGATGCTGCGCCGCGATGGCCACGACGTCACCATCGCCGACGACGCGAATGCCGCCCTCAAGGCTGTGCGTGAGGATGGAACAGACCTTTTGATCAGCGACATACGCATGCCTGGCCTCGACGGCCCCGGCCTCTACCGCGCGCTGGAACAATTGCGTCCGGGACTCGCCAGCCGGCTGCTGTTCGTGACCGGCGACACGCTGGCACCCGAGATCGATCGCTTCATCGGCGAGACCGGCGCGCCGGTCATCGAGAAGCCGCTCGATCCGCAGACCTTTCGCAGGCTCGTGATGGAACGCCTAAGGGCGATGGAGACCGGCGCAATGGAAGAGGCCGAAACGTGACAAAACAGAAATTGCTCATCGTCGATGACGAAGCGCCGTTGCGCGAGATGCTGTCGGACTACCTGCTCATGCACGGCTTCGATGTCCGATCCGTTGCGGATGGAGCGGGAATGCACACCGAACTCGACCGCTTTGGCCCCGATCTGGTCGTTCTCGATGTCAATCTTGTCGGCGAAAGCGGCTATGACCTTGCCCGCGAAATTGCCAAGCAGAGCCGCGCCGGCATCCTGATGCTGACCGCCGTCGGTGACCTGCCGCATCGGCTGGAAGGTCTTGCCGCCGGCGCCGACGACTATATGGCCAAGCCGTTCGAGCCACGCGAACTTCTGGCGCGTGTCAGGAGCGTCATCCGGCGCCTGGGCGAAGAAGAGCGGATGCCGGAAAACCGCATCCGTTTCGGCGGCTGCATCCTCGATATGGACGGCCGCACCATGGTGGATCCGGACGGCGTCGACGTGCAGTTGACTTCCATGGAATTCGACCTGCTATGCGTCTTCGCGCGCCATCCCCGGCAGATATTGTCGCGCGACCAGCTGTGCAGGCTGGCCCACAACCGCGACCTCGAGCCGGGCGACCGGAGCATCGACATCCGCATTACCCGACTGCGCAAGAAGTTCGAGACCGAACCCGATGCGCCGGTGGTCCTGGTGACGGTTCGCGGCGAAGGCTATGTCTACGAGCCTGCCCAAGCTGAGGCGCGGCGCCGCTAGAGCGTATGCTCCGGAATGGGTCACAGCACGTTCACGGCCGAGCCCCGCGCGGCTGGCCCGCGCGCCTGCGAAACTCCCTTCGCAGGCTTCGAACGGCGTCGCGGACCACAGGAATGGTCCAGCGCGCGGTCATCGTCGCGATCAGCAGACCGGCAACCGGATCGATGAAGCGGGCTATCATCGTGCCTTCCCAGATCATGGCTGTTGCGAGCGATGCCGCGATCAGCAGGTTCGATGAGAGCTTATCCGAGAACAGACAGATTTGCGCGCGTGCCAGCGCGGAGGCGGCAAGCGCATTGCGCGCTTTCCAGCGGCTCAGGATCCACAAATTGACCACTGCGTAGGTCAGGTTCAGACCCATGGCGAGAACGACGCCTTGGCCATGGGGTTCGATACCGCCGGCCGCGATCCGCTGGACCGCGATGCTGGCGACGACAGCCATTGAAAGGCACATGCCCAGCGCAGCGAACGCATTGGCGAGCGTCTCAGCCAAGGCCGTCTGACGCTTGCGGCCGGTGCCCTCGTTGTTGCGGCCGCCAGTCACGATCGCGACGGTGGCCAGCACCAGCATGTCCATCAGCGTCAGTGCGAGATCGGCGCGAATGGTCAGCGACGTGGACGTCGCCGCCGCATATGCCGTCAGCAGCAGGCCCGGAGTGCCGGCCAGCACCGCCAGACGTGCCGTGCGGGCAGCCGTCGCCTCGCCAATCGATCGGTCAGTGGTTTTTCGCAAAGGTTGCATCGCCAGAAATCTCCTCGTTTCTGGCGTCACCGATGACGCAGGGATGTTGCGCGGATTTGCCGAATTGCCGGCTAAAGGTTTCCTTTGTGTCGCCGCGCCGGGCGCACGCCGCGATTGTCGTCATTTGAGGGGATGCAGACGCGGGGCGTCATGCCCGCCCGCATCACGACGAGGCGGACGTTCGCTCGTCGAGTGCATGACCCGCCAGACCGCAACAATTGAAACAATGCGGACCGAATTCGGCATTCGTCCGAAACAGTCGGGAGCGAGAAGCCGCCCCATGGAGCGAACCCGACGGGACGGCTCCGCTGAAACGAAAAAGGAAATCGAAATGAATCGCTTCAAAACTTATATGGCTGCTGCCTCGGCACTGGCCTGCTTCGTCGCACCGGCCAGCGCCGAGTGGCCCGTCGGCGGGAACGGCAAATCGCTGAACGGCCTGCGGCTCAATTCGTTGACCAGCAACTCGCTGACCAGCAATTCACTGACCAGCAACGGCCTCGGCGTCTATGCACTCAACGGAGTGCAAGCTGACGGCATCGTCCTGGTGAAAAGCCTCGCTAAGGCCGGCGGCTCCATCATCGACCCGAACGACCGCTCCGTCATCGACCCGAACTTCCGTTCAATCGTTGACCCGAACGTTCGTGGTTTGCCGGCTGTGCAGAAGGGCAATGTCCGGTCATCGACCGCCAGTAAGAAAAGCAACGGCCTTCCGTCCGGCCAGCACGGCACTGGCAACGGCGCCGGGACCAACCATGATCGGCCGACCCCCTCGCCGAGGCGCTAGGCCTTACTTGTCAACGGAACGGACGGCCTCGCGCCCTCCGTTCTGCGTCAAACGATACAGCTACGAAACGCGCCGGTCTTTGGCCGCGCTTCACCCGATCCCCGCTCGCAAGACGTGCTTTCAGGAGCCAACAATGTCACGCCTCGCCTTGCCCATATCGGCCGCCGCGCATTGGTCGCCGTCGCCGCAGCCATTTCCAGCATGGCAGCGGTGCCTCTCGCAGAGGCCGGGACCGGGCAAGCGATCAGCTCGATCTCCGTTGTCGGCACAAGGTTCGAGGTGTCGATGGGAGACGGTCGCGTTGTTCCTCAAGCGGATCTCGTCGGCGCCGTTCTGACGATTGGCGATGGACAAAACCAGGTGCCGCTGCGCATCGACGCGGTCGAGATCGATCCGAGGAATCCGGATGGCGGAATCATGCTCTACGCCATGTCCAGCCGCGACGCGGCTAGCGGTTCATGGCGTAACATTTGCGAACCGGACATCGAGGGCCGGCGCATGGGCTTTCCGCTCGCCGGCACCTGGACACAGGACGGCCGCCATTTGCCGTCCGACACTGCGTTCAGCATTACCTGCACCGGCGGCGCGCAGGCGAAATGCGTGCGCTTCGGATATCGGCCCTGGGAAAAGTCGCCGGATGGCACACCGCTGTGGGATCATCATCAGGCATGCACCCGTATGATCCGCGCCGATTATTGCGGCGATGGCGTCGGCCATACCCGCAACGGAACGCCGATCGTGATCTACGATCGCAAGGGCATTCAACAGGACGAGGCCGCGCCTGATATGTCGTTCGAGGCGGCTTGGGGTGCCGACGGCGCGCTTTGCGTCAGCCACACCAGAATACCCGACGTGCTCTCGATGGAGGGGCTGGCTGCGATCTGCCCGGATGTGCGGCAACAGCCGCGAACAGCGTGCGAAACCCATGCCGGGGCGCTGATCCTCAACCGTTCAATCGACCTGCGAATGGTTCAGGCGGCAGCGGAATAATTATATCGCGAAAGGGTCTGCTGGGCTTATCGCAGTGCGCTCGTTCGATTGAGGCCACCAAACGTCAGACTTTCCGCGCCACGCCCCCCACCTGCTTGGTGCGCTTGCCCGTGTCGACCTTGGCCCGCGCCTCCACCGCCTTCTCGATCTCCCGCTTCAGCTCATCTTTGATATCAGCCGTTTCGGCCATCAAGGCGTCGATCTTCATGAAATCGAGCACGCGGTATTTCGACACCGCCGGCCTGACCAGTATGTCCGGCTGGCATTGCCTCAGCTTGGCGGCGATGATCGACTGCATCATCAATTGCGTGGCGCCGAACATCAGGTCGACGGAGGTCGGGTATTTGCGCCCGCCTTTGGTCGGCGCGCCAACGACGTCGACGGCGATGATAATATCGGCGTCGTGCTCGATCAGATCGAACGGCACCGGATTGTAGATGCCGCCGTCGATCAGCAGCCTGCCGTCGCGCATCACCGGGCGGAATACCGCGGGAATAGCCGCAGAGGCGGCAAGCGCCGAATGCAGGTCGCCGTCGCTAAGCACGGCGAGCTTATGGCCGAAGAAATCCGTCGCCGTCACCTTCAGCGGTATTTTCAGCTCAGCGAAGCTTTCGGGTATGGCGTCGGGCATGAATGCCTTGAGGATGCGCTCGACATTGAACTGGGTGACACGCAGCCCGCCCTGCAGCGCCTCGGCAAAGGTGCCTGGCCGCGCCCGCCACATGCGCGCCGCCACCTCGGCGCGGCGGCCGAGGATCGAGCGCATATAGTCGTGAATGTCGCTGCCGGCCATGCCCGAAGCCATGCCGGCGCCCATGATGGCGCCGATCGATGAGCCTGATATCGCGACCGGCCTGATACCCAGCTCGTCCAGCGCCTCGATGACATGGATGTGCGCCAGCCCGCGCGCGCCGCCGCCGCCGAAGGCGATGCCGAAGCTCGGGCTCATTACTTGCCCCCCATTTGGGCTCATTCCTCCTTGGCCTCGCCGTGCTTTGGCCCGACGATCATGATGGCCGGCTCGGCGGAGAGCAGTTTTTTCGCCGCCGCCTTGACCTGATCCAGCGTCACCGCGTTGATGAGGGCGGCGCGGCGCTGCATGTAGTCGATGCCGAGCTTGTCGAGCTGCAGTTCGAGCAGCGTCGCGGCGATGGCGCCGGAGGAGTTCAGATTGTTGATGGCATAGGCCCCGATCAAGTATTTCTTGGTCGCCGCCAGTTCCGCTTCGGTCGGCCCCTCCTCGGCCATGCGCTTCACCACGTCGCGCACGACGGCCAAGGTCTCCGCCGCCCGGTCCGCGCGGGTCGCCGTGGTGATGGCCAGGGCGTTGGCGTGCTGGTGGTCGACCAAGTCGGAGCTGGCGCTGTAGGCCAGGCCGCGTTTTTCGCGCACCTCTTCAAACAGCCGCGAGGTGAAGGCGCTGCCGCCGAGGATCTCGTTCATCAGAACCGCGGCGAAGAAATCCGGCGCACTCCGCTTGACGCCGGGATAGGCGAGTTGCAGCGACGTCTGGGGCTGGTCGTAATTGACCTCGAGCTGCTGGTTGAGTTTCGGATCGACATCGGCGACGGGCGCTAGCGCCTGGTGTTGCGGCAGGCCGCCGAAGACCATATCGAGCTTTTTCTTCAACGTCTCGGCATCGATGGCACCGACCACCGCCACATGCAGACCATCGCGAGCGAAGTTCGCCTTGTGAAAGGCGATGAGATCGTCCGGCGTGATCGTGGCGATGCTTTGCCTGGTGCCCTGGTCGGGCCGCGCATAGGGATGGGTGCCGTATAGTGCCTCCAGCCATTTGCGCTGGGCGAGCGTGTCGGGGTCAAGCTCGTTGGCGATGATGCCGGACAGCACTTGCGCGCGGATGCGGTCGATTGGCGCCTGGTCGAAACGCGGCTCTGTGACCGCCAGCCGCAACAGGTCGAACGCCGCGTCGCGCTGCTCGGCCAACATGCGCATCGAGCCGTAGGTGCCGTCGCGCGCCGCCTCGAAGCTCATCTCGGCACCGACGTCGTCCAGCTTTATCTGGAAGGCCTCGCTGTCAAGATCGCCGGCGCCCTCGTCGAACAGGCCGCTCATCAGATTGGTAAGCCCTTCCTTCCCAGCGGGATCCTGCGTCGTGCCGCCGTCGAAGACGAAGCGGATGGCGACCAACGGCACGGAATAGTCCTCCACCAGCCAGGCGGTGATGCCCGTTGGCGACGTCACCTCCTCGATGCTCATGGCCGCGCGAGCGGTGAGTGACGGCAGGATGAGGAAGAATAGGGAGAGGAGCAGGGTGAATAGAGGGGTGGCGGCACGCTTCAGGACAGTCGCTTCGGACAAATGGTAGCTTCCAACTAATGTTCGAGACGAATAGCTGTCGGTGTCAGCGCCGCCCCTCATTGCCCTGCCGGGCACTTCTCCCCGTATCGTGACGGGGAGAAGGGGCCTGGCCGCAACCCCAGCGCTGTTTCTGCAACGCTGGTGGTTGGCGAAACCGCCGACGAGAGCGCCCCTCTCCCCGTCACTATACGCGGAGAGGATGCCGGCAGGCAGGTGAGGTGCAGCGCCAACGTTCAAGTTCCTCATCAAATCAATTCCCCGCCTGTGTCTGCGGCAAGAGATAGCCTGATGTCGAATGGTTGAGATTGAGATAGCGAGCTGCAACGTCCCTGACTTCGTCGGCGGTGACCCTGCGGATGCGGCCCGGCCATTCCTCGACATCCCTGACGCTGCCGCCGGTGGCGAGCGTCGCGCCGTAGATGTTGGCCATCGAATCCTGCTTGTCGCGGGCGAAAATCATCGAGCGGACGAAACGATCCTTGGCCTTCTCCAGCTCGCCTGAGGTGACGCCGTCCTTGGCGATGCGGGCGACCTCGGCCTCGACCGCCGCCTGGACATCGGCCAGCTTGGCATCGCCGCGCGGCGCGCCATAGACGGTGAAGTTGGTGGCATCGAGCATGGTGCCCTGGAAGAAGGCGCCGGCCTCGGCGGCGATGCCCTGCTTGACGACAAGCTGCTGGTGGAGCCGGCTGCGGCTACCGCCGCCGAGGATCTCCGCCAGCAAGTCCAGCGCTTCCGCTTCGCCCGGCTTTGCAGTGTGATAGGAGGGAACCGCCCATTGCGTCGAAAAGTTCGGCACACTGACACGCGCGTCAGTGAGCGTCACCGTGCGCCTGGTGTTCTGCTCGGGTTCGACCGGACGGATGCGCGGCGGCAGGTCTGGACCACGCGCAATCTTGCCATACGTCTTTTCGGCCAGCGCCTTGACCACCTCCGGCTCGACATCGCCGGCCACCACCAGCACGGCGTTGTTGGGCGTGTAATATTTGTCGTAGAAAGCCTTGGCGTCGGCGCGGTTCAGCTTCTCCATCTCCTGCATCCAGCCGATCACCGGAATGCGATAGGGCTGGTTCTGCCACAGCGTGGCGTCGACCTCCTCGCCGAGCACCGCCTGCGGATTGCTGTCGATGCGCGAGCGGCGTTCCTCCAGGATCACGTCGCGCTCGGTGGCGATGACATTGTCGTTGAGGATGAGGTTGCGCATGCGATCAGCCTCGAAATCCATCATCTGCTCGAGCGCCTGCGGCACCACCGTCTCGTAAAACGCGGTGTAGTCATAGGAGGTGAAAGCGTTGTTCGAACCCCCGATCGCGGAGACGGCGCGGTCGAACGCGCCGGCCGCGTGATTGGTCGTCGCCTTGAACATCAGATGCTCGAAGAAATGGGCGATGCCGGACTTGCCGGGCGGCTCATCCGCGCTGCCGATCTTGTACCACACCATATGGGTGACGATCGGCGCCCGGTGATCGGGAATGACGACAACCTCCATGCCGTTGTCGAGCAGGAAATTCGTTACCTTGCCGTCGTTGTTGTCGGCCAGCACCGGGCCGGTCATCACGAGAGCCAGCGCCAAGAGCGTTCCGCGCAGCCATTCAGCGTGAGGTGTCATCAATGGCTCCGGTTGTCATGGGCGGGACGATAGGCGGGGATGGCGATACGGGCAAAGTGATTTGTTCGTCATTTTCGCGCGCAAAGGAGGCCGAACTCAGGCGGCTTCGATGAAGCGGATAACCGTCTCGCCATAGCTGCGCTCGTCGACAACCGAAAAGCCCGGCCCTGCCTCGAACGGCGCCGCTGCCGCCTCCTCGACGACGCAGAGCGCGCCGGGGGCGAGCCAGCCGCCGGCCTTGGCCGAGCGCAAGGCACGCTCACCCAGTCCCTTGCCATAGGGCGGGTCGGCGAACACCAGGCCGAACGCGGCGATCGTGCCCGCGTCGCCCAGGGCCGTAGCGTCGCGACGAAATATCTTGGTACGCCCGGTGAGGCCGAAGGCCTCGACATTGGTGCGGATCAGGCCGCGCCCTTCCGCCGATTCTTCGATGAAGACGCCATTAGATGCGCCGCGTGACAGCGCCTCGAGTCCGAGCGCGCCGGTGCCGGCGAACAGGTCGAGCACGCGCGCGCCGATCAGCCTGTCGGGGAAGCGATGCGCCAGCACGTTGAAGACAGCCTCGCGGGTGCGGTCGGTGGTCGGACGGATGGCGCTTGAGCGGGGCGTCGCCAGCGGACGCCCGCGAAACTCACCGCCGACGATCCGCATTGCCTCCCCTTGATCCCTTGGGGCCGCTGCGCGGCCGGTCGCCGCCTTTGCCGCTATCACTGCTGCCGGAATATGGGCGTTCGCCATGCGGCTTGCCGAACGGCTTTGCCCCTCCGGGTTTGGCCGGCTTGCCGTAAGACGGCTTGAACGAGGCCTTGCGTTCCTTGGCTTCGGCCGCCTTGGCGGCATCGGCGTCCGCCCTGCCCTTGCCGATCGGCCGCGCGCCCGGCGCCATCCAGACATTGGCCTTGCGCTGGCCCGGCGGCTCGATCGGACGCTGCTCGCGTTCGGACTTTTTCCCGCCGCCCGGTTTTCCGCCAAAGCCGGCCGGCCCGCTACGTTCAGATTTGGGGCCGCGATCGCCAAAGCCGCCGCGTTCAGGCCCGCTGCGTTCAGATTTTGGGCCACGCTCACCAAAGCTCTTTTCCGGCCCAAAGCTTCTGCCGGGACTTGTCGACAGCTTGCCCAGCGCCTCATCGCGGCTGCCTTCGCGCCGTTTGCGGTTCTTGATCAATCCGCCTTCGCCGATCGGGCGGCGTTCGCCGTCGCGGGTGAATTTCGGCCGCTCAGGTTCCTCTTCTCGCACCGCTTCGCGCCGCACCGGCCTGTTGGAAAACGGCTTGGTGATGTCGGCGTCGAAATTGGCGCCGGACTCCTCGACCAGGCGTTCGCCGAGCTGGTCGCGCAGCACCCGGCCCTTGATCTCCAGCACATGGCCCTCCGGCAGGTCGTCGAGCTGGAACGGTCCGTAGGAAATGCGGATCAGTCGCGTCACGTCGAGGCCAAGCGAGCCCAGTATGTTCCTGACTTCGCGGTTCTTGCCTTCGCGCAGGCCGAGCGTCAGCCAGGCGTTGGTGCCTTGCTCGCGGTCGAGCGTCGCCTCGATGGCGCCATAAAAGACGCCGTCAACGGCAATGCCTTCGCGCAAGCCGGCGAGCGCACTTTCCTCGACCTTGCCGTGGACGCGCACGCGGTAGCGCCTGAGCCAGCCGGTCGCCGGCAGTTCGAGCACGCGCGCCAGTCCGCCATCATTGGTGAGCAGCAGCAGGCCTTCGGTGTTGATGTCGAGCCGGCCGATAGTCATCAGCCGCGGCAGCTCGGCCGGCAGCACGTCGAAGACGGTCTTGCGGCCCTCGGGATCACGGTTGGTGGTGACGACGCCGGCCGGCTTGTGGAACAGGAACAGCCGGGTGCGCTCGATCGGCGGGATCTCCATGCCGTCGAGATGGATGATGTCGCCAGGCATAACATTGAAGGCGGGCGAGGACAGCACCCTTCCATTGACCTTGACGCGGCCGGCCGCGATCAGCTCCTCGGCATCGCGGCGCGAGGCAAGGCCGGCGCGGGCCAGCCGCTTGGCAATGCGCTCACCAGCCTCTTCCGTCGCTTCGGCGGGACGCGGGCGAGGCTTGAAGCCGCCGGCCGATGCCCCTTGGTGCCGATCACCGGCAAAATCGCGCTTGGGGCGATCACTGAAGTCTCCCTTGGGACGGTCGAAGCGCCTTTCGCCGCGCTCGCCTGCGGCAGCTGCCGGCCGGTCACCGCGTGGCGCATACGGTTTTCGAGGCCCCTCGCGCTTTTCATAAGGTTTGCCTTCAGGGCGCGGCCCCTTGCCGAACGGCCGGTCGCCACTTTTGAAGTCGCGCTTCGGCCGCTCGCCGTCAGCCGCGATCGGGCGGTCGCCGCGCGGGGCGTATGGCTTGCGCGGCCCCTCACGCTTTTCATAGGGCTTGCCTTCAGGCCGCGGCCCCTTGCTGATCGGCCGGTCGCCGCTTTTGAAGTCACGCTTCGGCCGCTCGCCGCCAGCCGCCATCGGTCGATCGCCGCGCGGCGCGTACGGCTTTTTCGCGCCGAAGGACGGCTTACCGCCCTTGCCTGCAGCGGTATCACGACCCCGCGGGCCCGACGGTTTCGGGCCGTTCTTGCGGGGACCCTTTTGGCGCGGGAATTTCTTGTCTTTGTCGTCCATGTGGCTTTTGCTCGTTTGCACTACAGCGCCGCGCGTCCGTACGGACGCGCAAAGGACGCTGTAGGACTTTGATTTGGCGCATGATCCTTCCGAAACCGATTCCGGTTTTCGGGGTCATGCGCTAGATAACAGGATCACGCCGGAGTAGCGAGGAGATAATAGGAATGGAAACCGCTTGAAGCGGCCGGATTTCATGGCGCTGGCGCTGAAGGAGGCCGAAGCCGCCGCCTTGCGCGGCGAAGTGCCGGTCGGCGCGGTCATCGCCAGCGGCGATATGGTCGTTGCCAGTGCCGGCAACCGCACCCGCGAGCTTTCCGACCCCACCGCCCATGCCGAGATGCTGGCGATCCGCGAGGCCTGCCGCAAGCTGTCGAGCGAGCGGCTCACCGGCCATGATCTCTATGTGACGCTGGAGCCCTGCGGCATGTGCGCCGGCGCCATTTCCTTCGCCAGGTTGCGCCGGCTCTATTTCGGCGCCGCCGACGAGAAGGGCGGCGCCGTGGTCAACGGCGTGCGCTTCTTCGCCTCACCGACGTGCCACCATGTGCCAGACATCTATCCAGGCATGGCCGAAAGCGACGCGGCGCTGCTCCTGAAGGATTTTTTCAGAGAGCGACGCGAACCGTAGCGTCGCCGGATTTCCCTGGCGCCGGCAGCTTACCACGGCAGCCAGTCGAACATGCCGCCGCTCTTGTTCTTGGCGGCCGCTTCCTTCTTGAGGCGGCGTGCTTTCTTGTATTCGTCCTCGCCGAGGTCGTCCACCGGCGCAGTGGCGGCAGCGGCGCGGTATTGCACCGGCGGCTCGCTCAGATATCTGCGGGTGTTCGGATCACCCTGCTTGGCTTCGGCGAGGCGGCGCTTGACCTCGGCGGCGCGGCCCTTGTCCGAATCCGCGGGCGTCCAGGCCGGCGGATGACTGGAAGCCGACTGCGCCATCGCAGTCTTGACCGCCGACGGATCAGTCTGGACGTCATCGACGATCTGCGCCTGGTAGTCCGGATCGTCCTGATGGAGCGTCGCCTCGGCGCGCAGGCGAGCGCGGCGTTGCTCGGGCGATTCCGGCCAATCGGCGCTTGCCGTCGCGATGCTGTCCTGCGGCGGCGGCAGTTCCTTCTGACCCGGCGCCGGCTTCACCAGTTCGGGGCGCGGCTTGTAGTCGATCTTTTCCTTGTTCTTCGGCATGACTGTGAAAGCGCTGGTGAGATCGCCGGCAAGCTGGGCGGAGGCGGTCTTGTCAGTCCCGTAGGTCGGCGAGCCCATGCAGCCGGACAGGGCCAAGCCGGATACGACAAGCGGCGCCAGCAGCGCAACGCGCGCGCAAGTTCTTTCGGTCATGGCAAAAAGTCCCACTCTAGCAGCCTCTCGATCGCCACCGGCCAAAGGCCCGGTCCCCCATCGCCTATGCTTCCGACGGAAATCCGGCGACAATTTGTCGGCCGGAGTTTCGCGTGTTTACCTCAACCACTCGTTAAGGGCAACGAGCGGGGGCTGATCAGCCGCCCGCCGTGGCATTTGTGCACCGCCTTATATACGACCAAGCGCCTTCAATTCATGCAGGACCGCCGCGTCCCGCGCCGAAACGTCGGGGAATTCCTCGTCCTGCCCGACATCGGCCGTGTAGCGCCATGAGCGCGCGCATTTGACTAGGCCCCGGTCCTCGGCCTTCTCGACCACCACGGCGACGCCCTTGACGTCGTCCAGCGTGAAGGCACCAGAAGGCGCGTCGCCATGCGCAATGACCAGATCGCTGGTGATCGCCATTTCGGCCATGTCGACATCTGATATCGCCGCTTCGAGCGCCGCATCGTCGAGCATGACGACCGGCACCGCTTCCAGCGACGAGCCGATGACCTTCTGGGCACGTGCGATCTCCAGCGCGCCGGTGACGACACGGCGGACCTGCCGCACCTTGCGCCATTTTTCCGCCAGCGCCCCGTTCTTCCAGTCGGACGGGATTGGCGGGAACTGGTCGAGATGCACCGAGACGGCGTCCGGATGGCGGTCGAGCCAAGCCTCCTCCATAGTGAAGGGTAGCATCGGCGCCAGCCATTTCACTAGGCAGTCGAACAGATGGCGTACCACCTGCACGGACGCCTTGCGCTTTACGCTGGACGGCGCCTCGCAGTAGAGCGCGTCCTTGCGGATGTCGAAATAGAAGGCCGACAGCTCGACCACCATGAAGTCGAGCAGCGTGCGGGTGATGCGCTTGAACTCGAAGGCGTCATAGCCCGCGCGCACGACTTCATCGAGTTCGGAAAGCCGGTGCAGCATCAGCCGCTCCAGCTCCGGCATCTTGTCCAGCGGCACGTCCTCGCCATCGTCATGGGCAAGCGTGCCCAGCATCCAGCGGATGGTGTTGCGCAGCTTGCGGTAGGCGTCGACATTGGTCTGCAAGACGTTCTTGCCGAGCCGCTGATCCTCCCAGTAGTCGGTCGTCACCACCCATAGCCGCAGGATATCGGCGCCCGACTGTTTGATGACGTCCTGCGGCACCACGGTGTTGCCGAGCGACTTCGACATCTTGCGCCCCTCCTCGTCCATGGTGAAACCATGGGTGACGACGGTGTCGTAAGGCGCCCTGCCCCTGGTGCCGCAGCTTTCAAGCAGCGAGGAGTGGAACCAGCCGCGATGCTGGTCGGAGCCTTCGAGATAGACGTCGGCCGGCCATTTCAGGTCAGGACGATCCTCCAGGGTGAAGACATGGGTCGAGCCGGAATCGAACCAGACGTCGAGGATGTCCATCACCTGCTGCCATTTCGAGGCATCGTGGTTGCCGAGGAAACGCTCCTTGGCGCCGGCCGCAAACCAGGCGTCGGCGCCTTCCTTCTCGAAGGCGTCCATGATGCGCTGGTTGACCGCCTCGTCGCGCAGGACATTGCCGTCGGCATCGGCGAAGACGGCGATCGGCACGCCCCAGGCGCGCTGGCGCGACAGCACCCAGTCGGGGCGCTCCTCGATCATGGCGCGGATGCGGTTCTGGCCGGCGGCCGGCACGAAGCGGGTGTCGTCGATGGCCTTCAAGGCACGGCTGCGCAGCGTCGTGCCGTCGCCGAGCTCCTTGTCCATGTAGACGAACCATTGCGGCGTGTTGCGGAAGATGATCGGCTTCTTCGACCGCCACGAATGCGGATAGGAATGCTTCAGCCGGCCGCGCGCGAACAGCGCGTTGCGCTTGATCAGCTCGTCGATGACCGCCTGATTGGCATTGCCCTTCTTGCCGTTGTCGTCGATGACGCGCGCGGCACCGCCCTCGCGCTCCGGGCCGAAGCCCGGCGCGTCCTTGGTGAAGAAGCCGGCGTCGTCGACAGGGAACGGGATCGCCGTGTCGATGCCGCGTTGGCGCAGTTCCGATGCAGCGTCCGTCCAGGCATCGAAGTCCTCGCGGCCGTGACTGGGCGAGGTGTGAACGAAGCCGGTGCCGGCATCGTCGGTGACGTGGTCGCCGGCGAGCATTGGGACGGGGAAGTCGTAGCCGCCATTCAAATCTTTGAAGGGATGAGAAAGTGTAAGGCTTCCAAGCTCTTCGGCCGAAATGCTACGGAAGCGATTCATCGTCACTTTGGCTTTGGCCGCAGCCTCGTCCGCCAACGCGTCGGCAAAGATCAGTCTTTCGCCAGGCTGCGGGCCGAAAGCATTCTCGGCCGCAGTGACCTCGTAGAGGCCATAGTTGATGCGTGGCGAATAGTTTACGGCGCGGTTGCCGGGTATGGTCCACGGCGTGGTCGTCCAGATGACGACATGGGCCTCCAGCAAGTCCAGTGACGTCTGCGTCAGCTTTGGATCCAAGGCCGGCTGCCCATCTTCGACGTTGGTGACCTGACGAGCGAGGCTGACGACCGGAAACTTCGCCCAGATCGTGTCGCTCTCATAGTCCTGGTATTCGACCTCAGCCTCGGCCAGTGCGGTGCGCTCGACAACGCTCCACATCACCGGCTTGGAGCCGCGATAGAGCTGGCCCGACATGGCGAATTTCAACAGTTCGCCGGCGATGCGCGCCTCGGCATGGAACGCCATCGTCGTATAGGGATTGTCGAAGTCGCCGACGACGCCGAGCCTCTGGAACTCGCCGCCCTGCACCTTGATCCAGTGCGCGGCGAACTCGCGGCATTCCTTGCGGAACTCGTTGACCGGGACCTCGTCCTTGTTCTTGCCCTTGGCGCGGTATTGCTCCTCGATTTTCCATTCGATCGGCAGGCCGTGGCAATCCCAGCCGGGCACATAGTTCGAGTCGTAGCCGCGCATCTGAAACGAGCGGGTGATGACGTCCTTGAGGATCTTGTTCAGCGCATGGCCGATATGGATGTTGCCGTTGGCGTAGGGCGGGCCGTCATGTAGCACGTATTTTTCGCGGCCGGCGGCGTTTTCGCGCAGCTTGCGGTAAAGGTCCATGTCCTGCCAGCGCTTGACCAGCAGCGGCTCCTTCTCGGGCAAGCCGGCGCGCATCGGGAAATCCGTCTGCGGCAGATAAAGCGTTTTGGAATAGTCGATCGTTTCAACAGTGTCGGTCATTGGGGTATCGGTCATTGGTCTGCCATATGCATTGCCCGGCAAAAGAGCCCGGGCGTTGAACTATCATGATCTGGAAAAAGCGCGAGAGGCCGCACGCAGAATTCCCGGCGGCTCCGGCGGCGCTCAAGCCGTCCGGAACACCGGGCTCGTAATTCGTATCGCAATCGCGAGAGGGCGCGAAACGCTCGTCATGGCTGGGCTTTTAGCCGAGACAGGCGATATTGAAAAGCCCGAACTCTCGGTGCCTTCATTGCGGCTAGTGACGTCAAGTGCATCCGGCCGATACGCGATTGCCAGGGCTAAGCACTCACATCGAGAAATCGAAGCGATAGGTCGTCGATACGCCGATCATGAACTGATCTCTGGAGCCGCGCTCCTTGACCAGGCTGGAATCGGCCGCCGGGCCCATCAGGCGTGAATATTCGCCGAACAGGCTGGCCGTCATCGGCTCGGTCACTTTCCAGGTCACCGCGCCGCCGAAGCCCGCCGACTTCACTCCGCCGCCCGGACGGTATTGGCTGAGCCCCGAAGCCACGGCTTCCTCGGCGTTGACGCCGTAATAGGCGTCGAAATAGTCTGACGAGGCAAACGAGACGCGCGGCCCGCCCGAAATTCCGACGTCGGGCGTCACAGCATAGAATGCGTCGGCGGCGATGTCGGCGACAAAGCCGCTATGGGCGCGAATGCCGCGCCGCAATTCGGCGCGGGCGCGCAACCAGTCAAAAGGATAGAATTCGAAGAAGCCGCCGGCTTCGCCACCCCAGCGCACCGGGTCGAGGCCTTTCAGCTCGTCGGCGTCGTCACTTCGCGCGAAAACAGCAATTTTCCGGTCACGCCGGCGCGGAGGCCGCCGTCGTCGATCAACGCCAGCGAAATGTTGTCGTTGCGCGAGGTGAAGCGGGCCGCAGGACCGGCCTTGCCGAGCGAGATGATCGGCTGGGCGCTGAGCAGGTACTTCTTGCCGCCCTCAAAGTTCGGCGCGACCATGCCGGTGGCGCCGACCGTCAGATACCAGTCGCCGGACAGCCAGCCCAAAGCGCCCTCGCCAGCTTCGGCGGCACCGGGCGCGCACAGCACGAAGCTGGCCAAGACCACCTGAAAGACCCTGACGGAACGCATCGTCACTCCATACGCACGAAACGCCGGCGGGAACGACCGGCCTGGCCAAGAGCCACGGTTCAGTAAACTTTGATTTAAATTCGAAACGCTGCCTCGCTTTTTTGGCGTGCGTCCGGTGCAAGCTGCTCGCTGGACGGGCAAGGCCTTCGGCGCTACCCTCCAAATCGGCAAGATGCCAGGCGACCTCGATGGAGATGGCGGCAATGACCCTGCAAGGCGATGTTTTAAAGGATGCGATTGGTCAGACGCGGGCGAAATGGGGATGGTTCGTCGGGCTCGGCGTGCTGCTTCTGATCCTCGGCGGCATCGCATTCGGCAATCTGTTCGTCGCCACGGTCGCCTCGGTCTATGTCGTCGGCTGGCTGATGCTGATGGCCGGAATCATCGAGATCATGCATGCCTTCGGTGTGAAGACATGGAGCCGGTTCTTCTACTGGCTGCTCAGCGGCCTTCTCTATGCAGTCGCCGGGTTCTTCGCCTTCTATAATCCGCTGCTGGCGTCGGCGGTGCTGACCTTCCTGCTGGCGGTCGCCCTTCTCGCCTCTGGCGTGCTCAGGGCCTGGGTCGGGTACAAGCACAGACCGGAAAAAGGCTGGGGCTGGCTGGTGGCGGCCGGCGTCATCAGCGCGCTGGCAGGCCTGGTCATCGCTATGGGCTGGCCAGTCAACAGCGTATGGGTGCTGGGGCTGTTTCTCGCCGTCGACCTGATCTTCCAGGGCTGGGCCTTCATTGCGGTCGGCCTGGCGCTAAAAAAATAAGCTCAAAAAGCAATGGCCGCGTCGAGATCGGAAAGCGGGCGGACGCCGGCAAGCAGCGCCCTCGCCTCGACCTCATCGCGCTTCATCTGCGCGACCAGCGCGTCGAGCCCGTCGAACTTCACCTCGGCGCGCAGGAAACCAAAGAAGGACACAGCGCAAATCTCGCCGTAGAGATCGCCGGAGAAGTCGAAGACGAAGGTTTCCAGAAGCGGCGCGCCGTTGTCATCGACGGTCGGGCGGCGGCCGAAGCTGGCAACCCCATCATGAAGCGTGCCGTCGGCGCGACGGAAGCGGACGGCATAAATCCCTTCCTTCAGAGTGGCTTCCGGCGAAAGCCTCATATTGGCGGTTGGAAAGCCGAGCGTCCGGCCAAGCTGCTGGCCGCCGATCACCTCGCTGTCGACCGTGAAGCGGTAGCCGAGCAGGCCGGCGGCCTCGGCCACCGCGCCTTCGCACAGCAGCGCGCGGATCCGGCTCGACGACACCACCTCGGCGCCCTCGTCGCGAAACGCGTCAACCAGAGTGACGCCGAAGCCGTGGCGTTCGCCGGCCGCCATCAGATAGGCCGGGCCGCCTTGCCTGTCCTTGCCGAAGTGGAAGTCGAAGCCGGTCACTGCGTGACTGATGCCGAGGTTCCTGTCCAGCACGTCGGTCACGAACGCTTCCGCCGACAATGCGGCGAAGTCGCGCGTGAACGGCTGTTCGACGAGTGCGGCAAAGCCTAGATACGACAACAGCCGTGCTTTCATCGGCGGCGGCGTCAGCACGAACAGCGGTATCTCAGGCCGGAACACCTTTCTCGGATGCGGCTCGAAGGTCAGCACCAGAGCCGGCACGCTGCGCCGGCGGGCCTCGGCAAGCGCGCGCTCGAGCACCGCCTGGTGGCCGCGGTGCACACCGTCGAAATTGCCGATCGCCACCACGCCACCCCGCAAATGGGCCGGCAGCGGCGAGATTGCAGAAACGCGTTCGGAGGCTTCCGTCATCGAGCGACCCTACTGCAGTCTCGGAATGACCGCGACCGGCCGGTAGCCGTGCCTTTCCAGAAAGGCAATTAGCCTGGCCGGATCCGGTTGTAGCGGATCGCCGTAGTCGCGGGCATGGATGCCGCCCGACACGTAGAGCACGTCGAAGCCGTTGTCGGCAGCACCCTTGATGTCGGTCATCATACCGTCGCCGATGGCCAGCACGTCCGAGCGCTCGACCGTGCGGCCGAGCAGGTCGGCGATCTCCTTCATCGCGACATCATAGACCGGGGCATAAGGTTTTCCGGCGATCAGCGTCCGCCCGCCGAGTTGGGCATAGTCGCGAGCCAAGGCCCCGGCGCACCAGATCATCCGCTCGCCGCGCTCGACCACGATGTCGGGATTGGCGCAGATGAAGGGCAGGTTCCTGGCGCGTAGCCGCCGAAGAAGATCGGCGTAGTCCTCCGGCTTCTCGACCTCGTCGTCGAACAGCCCGGTGCAGACCACACCGGATGCCTCGAACTCCTCGACGAGCTCGACGTCAAGACCGTCATAGAGCGTGAAATCGCGGTCGGCGCCGATATGAAAGATTCTTCGCGGGCCCTCGATGATCAGGTCGCGGGTCACATCGCCCGAGGTGACGATACGGTCATAGGCCGCAGAAGGAACGCCGATCGCATTCATCTGCGCCACCACATCGGCGCTGCGGCGTGGCGAATTCGTGATCAGCACCACAGGTATCTTCGCTTCGCGTGCGGTGGCCAGCGCCAGAGCGGCGGCCGGAAAATGCCGTTCGCCATTGTGGACCACGCCCCAGACATCGCACAGGATGGCAGAATAGGCTGCAGACAAATCCGCGAGCGAGCCGATGATATCGGGCGAATCCGCCATATCGTTTCCCAAGTCATGATGGTTGCGAGCGCCGCCGCCGACGATCCGCAGCGACCGAACCGCATTAACCGAAGCTCTTCCGCCTGTCATCAGCTTTCGCTGCGTTCAGCATGCCGCTCAAGCGATGAAGGCAAAATCGCAAAGCACAAAAATATTCGTTTCCAGAGCTTTAGCCGATTCAGGAGGCTCGGCGGCGATCCCGATCGCGGCCGGCATTGGCCCCAGCGGCGGCGTGGTTAACGAGCTTTGAAAAAGTGTGTCGATCTTGGACATATTTTAGCAATCTGAAATTTAAGGATTGGTGGCATCGTTCGCCGACAAAGGGGTTCTGGCGGGGTGCTGACGGCAATGATCCGAAAATTCGGTAGGGACCGGCGTGGCAACTATACGCTGATGACGGTCATCACCATGGTGCCGCTCATGGGCGGCTTGGCGCTCAGCGTCGACTACTCGGAACTGCTCCGCCAGAAGAACGCTACGTTGAATGCCCTGGACGGCGCCGGCCTCGCTACCGCCCAAAAGGTCGTCTCCGGCGCAAGCGACGACGACGCCAAGGCCTATGCCAAGACTTTCTTCGAAGCCAATCTCGGCCCTGTCGATCCGGCCAATACGTTGCTTACCGTCACCCTGCCCAACAGCAATGCGGGTGGCGGCACGTTGAAGCTCTGCAGCGCCCTGACGTATCGCCCCTATTTTCTGCCGGCCGCCGCTATGCTGATGGGCGGCGGGACCACCAGCGATACAACCTTCACGGCGTGCTCGGAAATCCGCCTCAAGAACACGCTGGAAGTAGCCCTTGTGCTCGATAATTCCGGCTCGATGAATAATCTGGGTTCCGGCACCGGGGCGAAGCGAATAGACCTGCTGAAGACTGCCGCCAAGCAGCTTGTCGACACGCTGGCGCTGCAGGCACAGCAGATGAAGCAGGTCACTAAACCGGTGCAGTTCTCCCTGGTGCCGTTCGCTGCTTCGGTCAATGTCGGTCCCACCCATGACCAGGATAGCTGGATGGACCAGGACGGCATCTCCCCGATCCAGCACGAGGATTTCGACTGGACGAAGATGACCCCCGCCAACGATCCGGACAAATACGCTGAGAAGCTCAACGGCGTCTGGTACAAGCGCGGCGCCGGCTGGGGCGACAGCGAGGATCAACCACTGACCCGCTTCAGCCTTTACGCCGACATCACGGTCGAGTCCGGCCGCGAAGAAGTGCCTAACACGAAACAGTATATCTGCGACGCCTATAACAAAAAAGGCAACTGCAGCAGGGGCCACTGGACCACTCCGGAATATATCTACACCACCAGTCGCTATGCGAGCTGGCAGGGTTGCGTCGAGGCGAGGCCGCACCCGTATAATAACGACGATACGACGCCGAACACCGCCACGCCTGCCACGCTGTTCGTGCCGATGTTTGCGCCGGACGAGGCTGGCACCCTCTGGCTCGATTTCAACCGCGACGGCGCTAACGACGTGACCTATCTGTCCTATGGTTACGGCAACAACTGGTGGGCCGACTGGCCCAATTACACCGACAGCCCAACCGCTTCACAGCGGCAGTCGGACATGCGCAAATATTTCCTGGTCAAGCCTTACGGCTCGCAGTCGGCTGCCTCGGGCGACGGCCCGAATTCGTCCTGCACGACCAACCCGATCACGCCGCTCAAAGACGTGAGCCAGATTGCCCAGAAAGACGAGATCAAGAACGCCATCGACGCCATGGCGCCGAACGGCAACACCAACGTGCCGGAAGGCCTTGCCTGGGGCTGGCGGACGGTGTCGAGCAACGAACCTTTCACCGAGGGCCGGCCGAACACCGAAAGGGGCAACGACAAAGTGGTGATCGTGCTGACTGACGGCGCCAATACCTACAGCGCCGTCAGCGACAGCGGCTATGCCAACAACAGGTCGACCTATGCCGCTTACGGCTACACCGGCCTGACATATCCGGGCTCTGGAAGCGTGACGCGCCTGTTCATGAACACGAGCACGGACATCGGCAAGACCACCTATACCGGCTCCAATTACACCGCCGCTCTGGACGAGCAGATGCAGACCCTTTGCGCCAACGCGAAGAGTTCGAACATTCTCGTCATGACCGTCGCGCTCGACCTGTCGACCACCGATGCCGGCGATAAGAAAGCGCTCGATGCGCTAAAGGCATGCTCGTCGGACTCGCGCTTCCGCATGGATCCCACGGATCCGACCAAACCGGCCAAGCTGTTCTGGAACGCGACCGGGGCGACGCTGTCGGACAATTTCAAGGAAATCGCCAACGAATTGTCAAACCTGCGCATCGTCGGCTGACATGTAAGCGGCGATGCGACGGGCTGGCGCAATGGATTGCGCTGTCATGCTCTTGCGCGTGCGGACCAGCGAGGGCACTTGGAGCGTTCGCCTGACCGTGCCATCGGATGGAGATCATCGGGAGGCGCGGAGTCGCCATCCGGAGATGCACCTGTGCCCGAAGCCGCCAATCATCTCGCCTTCGCGCTGGTCTGCCTCGGCATGGTGCTGACGCCTGGCCCGAATATGATCTATCTGATCTCGCGATCGCTGTCTCAGGGGCCGAAAGCCGGCCTGATCTCGCTCGGTGGCGTGGCGCTCGGCTTTGTCTTCTACGTGTTGTCGGCGGCATTCGGCATCACCGCGCTGCTGCTTGCCGTGCCTTACGCCTATGATGCGCTGCGCTTTGCCGGCGCGCTCTACCTTTTGTGGCTTGCCTGGCAAGCAGTGAGGCCAGGCGGACGCTCGCCGTTCCAGGTCCGGGAACTGCCGAAGGACAGGCCGCGCAAATTGTTCGCCATGGGCCTGATGACCAATCTGCTCAACCCGAAGGTGGCGGTGCTTTATCTTTCGCTGCTGCCGCAGTTCATCAGCCCCGGCAAGGGCCACGTGCTTTCGCAGCTTCTGGTGCTCGGCACCACGCAGATTGCGATCAGCCTCACCGTCAACGCGATCATCGCGGTTACGGCCGGCTCGATCGCCGTCTTCCTCGCCGGCCGACCGCTATGGCTGGTGATCCAGCGTTGGATGATGGGCACGGTGCTGACCGCACTGGCCCTGAAGATGGCAACCGACGCGCAGCGTTAACTAAGAGCATCGGACCCAAAGTGGGTACCGGTTTTGGGAGAAATCCGATGCGGCGGCACCGCCGCCGTAGCCTACATCGGCCGCCGGTCCTGCTGCGCCCGCTCCGGTTCGACCACCCTGCGGTAGAGGTGCCACGTCGCATGGCCAAGCACGGGCATGACGACGGCGAGCCCGGCAAACAGCGGGATCGAGCCGATGACCAGCAGCACGGCCACCATCAGGCCCCACAGCGCCATCTGCAGCGGATTTGTCATCACCGCCCGTGCCGATGTCTCGATTGCCGAGACCGCGCCGACATCGCGGTCGAGCAGCAGCGGGAAAGCGACGACGGTCGTCGCCAGCACGATCGCGGCGAAGACGAAGCCAGCCGCATTGCCGAGCAGGATCAGCGTCCAGCCTTTGGGCGTTGTCAGCACCTCGCGCAAAAAGCCGCCGATCGAGGCGGGCGGCTGATTGCCGAACAGGCCGGTGTAGATCGATTGCGCGGTGTACAGCCAGAGCAGGAACAGTGCCACCAGCATGACGCCGATAACCGCGATCGCCGGCAGCGCCGGCGAGTGGCGCACGTCGAGCGCGTGCCACCAGGACGTGTCCATGCCGAGTTCGCGGCGGCGGCTGATCTCGTAGAGGCCGATCGCGGCGAAGGGTCCAAGCAGGGCGAAGCCGGACATCAGGGGATAGAGGAGCTGGATGGCGTTGGAGCCGGATGTCGTCCACTGCGCCAGGATCAATCCGACCACCGGATAGATCAGGCACATGAACACGTAATGCGATGGCTTTGCCCAGAAATCCTCGACGCCGAGCCGTAGCACATCCATCAGGTCTGCCGTGGTGATGCGGCGCACCGTGGGCTGCACGTGCATTCCACGCGCGTCCGACATGACATGAAAGCTGGCCATAACCATTCTCCCGTGTGTCGGGGCGGCCACCGCCAGGATGGCCGCCCGTAGCTGCCATTTCAAAAGCGATGGCATAATAGCCGACTTCCATGTGATTGTCGCGAATCGGGTGGTGTCGGAGCAAGCGCCGCGCGGCACAGGGCGCGTCCGTGCCGCGCGGCTGGCGTGTGCTAGTCTAGGCACCAGATCGTTCAATCACCTCGGCCAGGGGAATGTGGCCAAGGCAGGCACCCGAACCCGCCGGCTTTTCGCCGTCCTCGATGGCCTGCGCATACCGCACGTCCGGATCGCTTTCGATCCTGCCGCGCAAGGCGGCCAGTTTGGGATAAGCCGCCCCGTCGACCGCCTTGTGGAACTCCGCCCAGCGTGCCACGCCAATCAGCGTGGTATCCGCCAGCGTCAGGCGATCGCCGACCAGAAAGTCCGTGTCGACGATCATCGCCTCAAGCCGGTCATGGCGTTCGGCAACGGCCTTGCGGCCAAAGTCGCGCAAGGTCGCCAGCAGGACAGGCTCGGCCGATTCCATTTCATATGCAGCCCAGAGCGGGGTGAAAGCGGCGGTGAAACCGGTGTTCACGAAAGCCATCAGCTGATGCATCCGGTCGGCTTCCGGCGAGCGAGGATCGAAGCTGATGCGACGTTGCGTGTCACGGGCTTCGAGCCAGGCGGCAATCGCCATGGTCTCGGTGAGCACCCTGCCCTCGTCCGTGATCAACACCGGCGTTTCCTGACGACCGTTGATGCTGGCATAGGCGTCGTTCTTCATTTCAGTGAGCATGTCGACGCGACACAGGCGGTAAGGCTGTCCGAGGCGTTCAAAAGCAGCGACGAGCCCCATCGAACTTCCCGCCGGGACGCCGTAGAGGAGGATAGGTTCCATTTCTTTGTCTCTTCCATGTTAGGGATCACGCTGCGCAGCGAAGCTTGACCCTAAACGCTGGTCGTCCCATGTAAATTACGCACTATTCTGTAACCAGGGACCCGCCATGAAAGATGTCGTCTCACGCTGCCCGATCGAAGAGACCATGCGTGTGCTCAGCGGTCGCTGGCCCACCTTGCTGCTCTACTATCTCAAGGACGGGACCAAGCGCTTCAGCGACCTGAGGCGTGACAACCCGACCGTGTCGCACCGCATTCTGGCGCTGGAACTGCGTAAGCTGGAGGAAGCCGGGATCGTGCGTCGAACGGCGTATGCCGGCTATCCGCTACGCGTCGACTATGATCTCACGGCAGCGGGTCTCAAGCTTGTGCCGCTCATCGAGGCCCTGGGCGACTGGTGGGAAGATACCGAGGACGATCGGCGGGACTCATCGACGCCGGAAACCAGGCTCGTCAAGGCGGCCTGACCAGTGGTGAAAACCTGATGCCTGCTACCCGAGCTGGACACCGCTTTGGGTGGGATTTGCCGTCCGGGCCCAATACCGCAATGCGCGGGTAGCGCCAGAAGCCGTTATTGCCGAGCAGATACTCTAACGTCGCGTTCTGGGCCGCAAGCGGACTTGCGGCTTCGAGGCTCGGAATGTCAGAAGCGGACATTTTGGTGCCCTGCGTGCATCGACGTGAACTGACCCCTCTCGGACCTTCCCTAAATGCAAGATGACGAGCAGGTATTCTGACCCCCAACCCTACCCTTGACAGCCAAGAGCAATATGCGCCAGCTGCGTCTTCGGTCGTTACAAGCCGTTGACGCGATATGAATCAGCGTTGTTGGGCGGTAGCCTAAGGATTGAAGCCGATATGCGCTTCGCTGAAATGCCTAATGCGACTCCTCATGATCTTCCGGCCCCGTCGAGCGACGCTGCCAAAGCCGGTGACGCCGAGGTGATGAGGGCAGGCTAGATCAGTGCAGCAGATCCGCCCGGCGACTTTTCTTTTTGCGGCACGAGCCCTGCGCGACATGGGCGACGGCTTCGTGGCAATTCTGTTGCCGGTCTATCTCTTGGCATTAGGCTTCGCGCCTCTGCAGGTCGGCATCATAGCAACCGCATCGCTGCTCGGTTCAGCGCTCATGACCATCGCCGCCGGACTCCTTGGTGCCCGACACGATCACCGCCAACTCCTGCTTGCCGCGGCCAGTCTGATGGTCGCCACAGGTGTGGCCCTTGCTGTGGTCCACGACTACGCGCTGCTTTTGGTGATCGCCTTCGCAGGCACCATCAACCCGTCGGCCGGCAGCGTCAGCGTATTCGTGCCTTTAGAGCATGCCGTGCTCACGCGCGAAGTCACTGATGCCGCCCGGACCAAAATGTTCGCGCGTTACAGCCTGGTGGGTGCGCTCGCAGGCGCGGTTGGCGCGCTTGCTTCGGCGACACCTGATCTTCTGGCTCCAGCCGGCTTCGACCAACTCACCGGCATCAAGGCGATGTTCGTGCTCTATGCATTTCTGGGCCTGCTCGGCGGCCTTCTCTACGCGCGGATCCCGCAGCGCCGTCCAGCGTCGGACTCCGGCACCGCGTCCGCGCTCGGCCCCTCGCGCAATATTGTGTTCAAGCTCGCGGCCCTTTTTAGCCTTGATGCCTTCGCCGGCGGCTTCGTCGTCCAGTCGCTGCTTGCCCTGTGGCTTTTCGAAACATTCGACCTGTCGCTGTCGGAAGCGGGCTTTTTCTTCTTCTGGTCCGGCGTACTTTCGGCGTTCTCATTCCCCGTTGCTGCTTGGCTGTCCCGGCACATCGGGCTCATCAACACGATGGTGTTCACTCACATTCCGTCCAGCATTGCTCTGATGTTGGCGGCGCTTGCGCCTACGCTGCCTCTGGCACTCGCCCTGCTGTTGATCCGCGCTGCGCTTTCGCAGATGGACGTCCCGACGCGATCGTCTTACGTCATGGCCGTCGTCACGGAGGCAGAGCGGGCGGCGGCCGCGAGCTTCACATCTGTCCCGCGCAGCCTAGCCGCCACAGCCAGTCCCGCCTTGGCGGGCGCTCTGTTCGCTGCCTCGTTCCGGGCATGGCCCCTCCTGATCTGTGGTGCCCTAAAGATCATTTATGACCTGCTGCTGCTGATGCAATTCCGGCACCTCAAGCCGCCAGAGGAACGGTGATACAGTGTTGTCGGTTGGGGGTGTTATACCAGGACGGCTCGACTGATCAGGCCGGGCCGCGCCTTGTAAAAGCGGCACCAGCCATCAGGGCTGATTTCATCCGCGACAATCTCGCATGCATTCGGCTCCCGGAAATGGGTGCACCCGGCGAAGAACGGGTGTTGTCATGCATGAAAGCCCCGCCAGCTCGCACTATTGCCCTGCAGATACCGGATCAACGAATTGTCCCCGCGATACATCCATGCGCGAGCCCGATCAACGGAGCCCATATAGTCGGTCATCCGGGCTTGCCTGCCGCGACGCGGGCGGGGCGTGAGGAAGTTCACCTCAAATTGCTCTTCGGAAACAGCACGCGATCGGGTTTTGCATTCATTCGCGCCAGCATTTCCT